>NZ_CP109029.1:0-2743708 GCF_041430295.1 Kribbella sp. NBC_00662
TACAAATGTTAAGGGCCACCCCGTGTGGGGTGGCCCTTAACAGTGTGAATGTCCGGCGGCGTCCTACTCTCCCACGACCTCCCGGTCGCAGTACCATCGGCGCTGGCGGGCTTAACTTCCAGGTTCGGAATGGAGACTGGGTGTTTCCCCGACGCTATGGCCACCGAAACAATATGAGAACACTATCAACCAACCAAGACCACAAACCCCCACCTGCAGGGGTCTGGTTGCTGGGGTGACCGTATTCCGGGAACCGTACAGTGAACGCGAACATCAGTTACATAGCGCAGCTTGAAGTCGTCTGACAACCCGTCCTCTATGGAGGGGGTTGTGTGTGTGACAAGCCCTCGGCCTATTAGTACCAGTCAGCTCCACACCTTACGGCGCTTCCACTTCTGGCCTATCAACCCAGTGGTCTACTGGGGGCCTTACCCGGTTAACCCGGTGGGAGACCTCATCTTGAAGCGTGCTTCCCGCTTAGATGCTTTCAGCGGTTATCACTCCCGAACGTAGCCAACCAGCCGTGCTCCTGGCGGAACAACTGGCACACCAGAGGTTCGTCCACCCCGGTCCTCTCGTACTAGGGGCAGCCCTTCTCAAGTCTCCTGCGCGCGCAGCGGATAGGGACCGAACTGTCTCACGACGTTCTAAACCCAGCTCGCGTGCCGCTTTAATGGGCGAACAGCCCAACCCTTGGGACCTACTCCAGCCCCAGGATGCGACGAGCCGACATCGAGGTGCCAAACCATCCCGTCGATATGGACTCTTGGGGAAGATCAGCCTGTTATCCCCGGGGTACCTTTTATCCGTTGAGCGACGGTGCTCCCACATGCCACCGCCGGATCACTAGTTCCGACTTTCGTCCCTGCTCGACATGTCTGTCTCACAGTCAAGCTCCCTTGTGCACTTACACTCGACACCTGATTGCCAACCAGGCTGAGGGAACCTTTGAGCGCCTCCGTTACCTTTTAGGAGGCGACCGCCCCAGTCAAACTACCCACCAGGCACTGTCCCTGATCCGGATAACGGACCAAAGTTAGACAGCCAGAACAATCAGAGTGGTATTTCAACGATGACTCCACCCGAACTGGCGTCCGAGCTTCACAGTCTCCCACCTATCCTACACAAATTGTACCGACCACCAATACCAAGTTGTAGTAAAGGTCCCGGGGTCTTTCCGTCCTGCTGCGCGTAACGAGCATCTTTACTCGTAATGCAATTTCGCCGAGTCCACGGTTGAGACAGCGCCCAAGTCGTTACGCCATTCGTGCAGGTCGGAACTTACCCGACAAGGAATTTCGCTACCTTAGGATGGTTATAGTTACCACCGCCGTTTACTGGCGCTTAAGTTCAAAGCTTCGCCGGCCCTAAAGCCAGCTAACCTGTCCCCTTAACGTTCCAGCACCGGGCAGGCGTCAGTCCGTATACATCGAATTACTTCTTCGCACGGACCTGTGTTTTTAGTAAACAGTCGCTTGGGCCTGGTCTCTGCGACCATCACCGCTTCCACCAGTAAATGATGTAACGGATCCGGTCCCCCTTCTCCCGAAGTTACGGGGGCATTTTGCCGAGTTCCTTAACCATGGTTCACTCGATCGCCTCGGTATTCTCTACCTGATCACCTGTGTCGGTTTGGGGTACGGGCGGCTCTAACACTCACTGCGAAGTTTTTCTCGGCAGCATGGGATCATCCACTTCCCCTGAACGGGTCCGCCTCGGCTCTCAGGCTCAATGAGACACGGATTTGCCTATGCCTCGCCCTACCACCTTGCCCGCGGATCAGCTTGCGCCTACCATCGCCGCGGTTGGACTACCCTCCTGCGTCACTCCTCAATGCACCTACTACCACCTCGGGTCAAAACATCCACACCGCAACCCGAAGGTCTTGGCGCTTCCGTCTCTTAGCATCAGCGGGTTCGGTCGGGTCGTGTTAATGCCGGTACGGGAATATCAACCCGTTGTCCATCGACTACGCCTGTCGGCCTCGCCTTAGGTCCCGACTTACCCAGGGCAGATTAGCTTGACCCTGGAACCCTTGATCATCCGGCGGACGGGTTTCTCACCCGTCATTCGCTACTCATGCCTGCATTCTCACTCGTGCAGCATCCACAACTCCATCACTAGGCTGCTTCACACGCTGCACGACGCTCCCCTACCCACCCACACACCTGGACGACCACGAAGGTCGCCGGGTACTTGTGTGAGTGCCACAGCTTCGGCGGATTGCTTGAGCCCCGCTACATTGTCGGCGCGGAATCACTTGACCAGTGAGCTATTACGCACTCTTTCAAGGGTGGCTGCTTCTAAGCCAACCTCCTGGTTGTCTGGGCAACTCCACATCCTTTTCCACTTAGCAATCGCTTAGGGGCCTTAGCTGGTGATCTGGGCTGTTTCCCTCTCGACTACGGAGCTTATCCCCCGCAGTCTCACTGCCGCGCTCTCACTTACCGGCATTCGGAGTTTGGCTGATTTCGGTAAGCCGGTAAGCCCCCTAGACCATCCAGTGCTCTACCTCCGGTAAGAAACACGCGACGCTGCACCTATATGCATTTCGGGGAGAACCAGCTATCACGGAGTTTGATTGGCCTTTCACCCCTATCCACAGGTCATCCCCCAGGTTTTCAACCCTGGTGGGTTCGGTCCTCCACGCGGTCTTACCCACGCTTCAACCTGCCCATGGATAGATCACTCCGCTTCGGGTCTAGAGCATGCGACTAAAACGCCCTATTCAGACTCGCTTTCGCTACGGCTACCCCACACGGGTTAACCTCGCCACACACCACTAACTCGCAGGCTCATTCTTCAAAAGGCACGCCGTCACACCCCACAAGGAGATGCTCCGACGGATTGTAGGCAACCGGTTTCAGGTACTATTTCACTCCCCTCCCGGGGTACTTTTCATCTTTCCCTCACGGTACTAGTCCGCTATCGGTCACCAAGAAGTATTTAGGCTTAGCGGGTGGTCCCGCCAGATTCACACGAGATTTCAAGAGTCCCGTGCTACTTGGGAAAACACTCAAGAGTCACTGTCTTACGCCTACAGGGCTATAACCCACTACGGCTCAACATTCCAGAAGATTCGACTTCAACAGTGATTGATAACTCTTTAGACCCACGGCATTAGGTCTCGAATGCTCCCACGACCCCACATGCGCAACGCACGCCGGCTATCACACGCACATGGTTTAGCCTCATCCGCTTTCGCTCGCCACTACTCACGGAATCACTATTGTTTTCTCTTCCTGCGGGTACTGAGATGTTTCACTTCCCCGCGTTCCCTCCAGAACCCTATGTGTTCAGGCACTGGTAACTGGCTTTAGAATGCCAGCTGGGTTTCCCCATTCGGACACCCCCGGATCACAGCTCGGTTGCCAACTCCCCGGGGCTTATCGCAGGCTCCAACGTCCTTCATCGGCTCTTGGTACCAAGACATCCACCGATTGCCCTTAGTAGCTTGTCACAAAACAAACAAACAAAAAGCAAAATTACGCTACAAAGAGATGCTCGCGTCCACTATACAGTTCTCAAAATACGGGCAGGAAAACCAGCCCCAAACCACCACCTACCAGGCAGGCACCCAAACCAGGGAAACAACACACCCGATCCAGAACACCCACACCAACGGTTTGGTGAGAGCCAGCCCCAGCCACCACATCAACCAGTCACCCGGTTGATCCGTGACCCAGAAGAAACAGTCCCAAGACCCTTACGAGTCCAGAGCCCGATTCCTCAGGACCCAACAGCGCGCCTCGGCCATTCCACACACTCTCACTCACGTTCCACGCATCCACCCCGAAGGGCATCTGCAGTACTAGCTCGCTCGAGCAGCATCCTGGCCTAATGGTCAATGTTCCACAGTCCGAAGCACCATCGCCCTGGAACATTCGCCCAGGAAACGATGAATGGGCAGGCACTCTCGCGAGTAACCCACCGAAGTGCTCCTTAGAAAGGAGGTGATCCAGCCGCACCTTCCGGTACGGCTACCTTGTTACGACTTCGTCCTAATCGCCAGCCCCACCTTCGACGGCTCCCTCCACAAGGGTTAGGCCACCGGCTTCGGGTGTTGCCGACTTTCATGACGTGACGGGCGGTGTGTACAAGGCCCGGGAACGTATTCACCGCAGCGTTGCTGATCTGCGATTACTAGCGACTCCGACTTCATGGGGTCGAGTTGCAGACCCCAATCCGAACTGAGACCGGCTTTTTGGGATTCGCTCCACCTTACAGTTTCGCAGCCCTTTGTACCGGCCATTGTAGCATGCGTGAAGCCCTGGACATAAGGGGCATGATGACTTGACGTCATCCCCACCTTCCTCCGAGTTGACCCCGGCAGTCTCCTATGAGTCCCCACCATCCCGAAGGACGTGCTGGCAACATAGGACGAGGGTTGCGCTCGTTGCGGGACTTAACCCAACATCTCACGACACGAGCTGACGACAGCCATGCACCACCTGTATAGGACCCTTACGGACCCCGCATCTCTGCGAGATTTCCCTATATGTCAAACCCAGGTAAGGTTCTTCGCGTTGCATCGAATTAATCCGCATGCTCCGCCGCTTGTGCGGGCCCCCGTCAATTCCTTTGAGTTTTAGCCTTGCGGCCGTACTCCCCAGGCGGGGCGCTTAATGCGTTAGCTGCGGCACGGAGGACGTGGAATGTCCCCCACACCTAGCGCCCAACGTTTACGGCGTGGACTACCAGGGTATCTAATCCTGTTCGCTACCCACGCTTTCGCTCCTCAGCGTCAGGTAAGGCCCAGAGAGCCGCCTTCGCCACCGGTGTTCTTCCTGATATCTGCGCATTCCACCGCTACACCAGGAGTTCCGCTCTCCCCTGCCTACCTCTAGTCTGCCCGTATCGGAAGCAGGCTCGGGGTTAAGCCCCGAGTTTTCACTCCCGACGTGACGAACCGCCTACGAGCCCTTTACGCCCAATAATTCCGGACAACGCTCGGACCCTACGTATTACCGCGGCTGCTGGCACGTAGTTGGCCGGTCCTTCTTCTGCAGGTACCGTCACTCTCGCTTCGTCCCTGCTGAAAGAGGTTTACAACCCGAAGGCCGTCATCCCTCACGCGGCGTTGCTGCGTCAGACTTTCGTCCATTGCGCAATATTCCCCACTGCTGCCTCCCGTAGGAGTCTGGGCCGTGTCTCAGTCCCAGTGTGGCCGGTCGCCCTCTCAGGCCGGCTACCCGTCGACGCCTTGGTAGGCCATTACCCCACCAACAAGCTGATAGGCCGCGAGCCCATCCCCAACCGCCAGAACTTTCAACCAACCACCATGAGACAGTTGGTATTATCCGGTATTAGACCCCGTTTCCGAGGCTTATCCCAAAGTTGAGGGTAGGTTGCTCACGTGTTACTCACCCGTTCGCCGCTCGTGTACCCCCGAAGGGGCCTTACCGCTCGACTTGCATGTGTTAAGCACGCCGCCAGCGTTCGTCCTGAGCCAGGATCAAACTCTCCGTTGAAAAATATGACAAACCAGAAAACTGGTGAGTCGACACATCGAGTGATCCTTTGAATCAGAAACAAAACCATCAACTGGCTTGTCATCCGTATAAATTTCAAAGGAATCCGTCACAGACAACAACAAACCCCAACCCAAGATCAAAAGACCCAGAGCCCAGGAAGATTGTTCAATGCCTGTGAACGGGGATAATGCTAAATTTCGGCATTGACTTTCGGCACGCTGTTGAGTTCTCAAGAATCGGACGCACACCGCAGCTTGACCTTTCGGCCACGCTTCCGGGGCAACCTGCGCTACCTTACCGGATCAGATCCACCGAGTCAAGACCCGATTTTCTGACCATCCACCCGCATCCAAGCTACCGCCCCGGATCAGACAACCCGGTTCGGCTCAGCTAGCCTTGGGGGGTTCGGAGCGACCGGCCGCTTTCGCGTCCCGCGCCTCGCTCCAACAAGAAGAACATTACGTGGCTCGCAGGTAGCCGGTCAAATCGGTTCCCGGTGTGCTGAATCACAGGCCTGTAATTTGCCTTCGGCAACCCGGATGTGGGAGTGGAGCCCTCCCCCACACGGCGACCACACCGCGGCCACACTGGGACCGTCAGCCCTGGGCCGGCGACGCCAGAACCCCTGCAAATGAACGCTTCCCGCGCCGCAGTACGAGCACGCCGCCGGGCAGCAGGTCGTCCGTACCGGGCACGTACTCCGCGTCCTTCACCTTCTCGTTGTTCAGGTACCCGCCGCCCTCGGCCACCGTCCTCCGTGCAGCCGACTTGCTGGCGACCAGTCCGGACTTCACCAGCAGGTCGCCGTACGTTGGCATTGGTTCGCCGGCGCCCAGCTCCACATGGGGTGCTTCGCGCAGTGCCGCGACCAGCGTGGAGCCGTCGAGCGACCCCAACTCCCCCTGGCCGAACAGCGCCCTCGAAGCCTCCTGCACGCGCCGCGTCTCCTCGGCGCCGTGCACGAGCGTGGTCACGTCCTCCGCCAGTACGCGTTGCGCCTCGCGAGCCTGTGGACGTTCCGCGGTCGCCTGCTCGAGCGCGGCGATCTCCTCCGCAGTGCGGAAGGTGTAGAACCGCACGAGCTGCATGACGTCTCGGTCGTCGCTGTTGAACCAGAACTGGTAGAAGGCGTACGGCGAGGTCAGCTCCCGGTCGAGCCACACCGAGCCCGACTCGGTCTTCCCGAACTTGGTCCCGTCGGCCTTCGTCACCAACGGCGTGGCCAGCGCGTGCGCCTTCCCGCCGTCGCTACGCCGGATGAGCTCCACTCCGGCCGTCAGGTTCCCCCACTGGTCACTACCGCCGGTCTGCAGAGTGCAGTTGTGCCGGCGGTAGAGCTCCAGATAGTCCAGCGACTGCAGCAGCACGTAGCTGAACTCCGTGTAGCTGATCCCCTGCTCCAGCCGCGCCTTCACCACCTCGCGGCCGAGCATCCGGTTCACCGGGAAGTGCTTCCCGATGTCGCGGAGGAAGTCGAGGGTGTTGAGGTCCTTGGTCCAGTCGTAGTTGTTGACGATCCGCGCCGGGTTCGGCAGCGACTCGTCGAAGTCGATGAACTTCTCCACCTGGGCGCGGACCTTCTCGACCCACTGCTGGACGACGTCCTTCGGGTTCAGCACCCGCTCCGACGACTCCTTGGGGTCTCCGATCAACCCGGTGGCACCACCGACGAGGCCGATCGGGTTGTGACCGGCCAGCTGGAGCCGGCGCAGCGTCAGCAGCTGCAGCAGGTTCCCCATGTGCAGACTGGGCGCGGTGGGGTCGAAGCCGACATAAGAGGTGATCGGTCCCTCCGCCATCGCGGCCCGCAGGGCATCCGGGTCGGTGGAGTGGGCAATCAGGCCACGGCTCTCCAGGTCATCCAGTACCTGGGTGCGGCGTTCGGTCACTTGGTCTCTCCTCGAGTACGTCGGTCACCCCTAGTGTCCTGTACGCGGGCCAACCGACGCTCAGGTGGGTTCGGGACGTGTCAGTACGGCGCGGAGCTGCGGCCGGAGGGCATGTCCGTCCGGCCCCTGCACGGTCACCGCGGTGGGGCGGTGTGGGTCGTGTGCGCCCGGGTCCTGGTTCGGTACGGGGAGACCGTGGGACAGGACCTGCTCGGCCGGAGTCAGCTGGCGGATGCCGATGGCGAGCACGTGGTCCGGGTGGGACTGCGCGAAGTCGCCGTACAGCTGGGGGTCGTGCTGGCCGTCGTCGCCGATCAGCACCCAGCGCACATTGGGGAACTCGCGCGCCAGCCGGCGCAGTGCGGTCCGCTTGTGCTCCTGGCCGCTGCGGAACCAGCCTGTGTTCGTCGGCCCCCAGTCCGTCATCAGCAACGGCCCCGGCGGGTACCCGTGCCGCGCGAAGAACCGGGTCAGCGTCGGCGCGGTGTTCCACGCTCCCGTCGACAGGTAGAACATCGGCGCACCGGGATGATCGGCGAGCAGCTCGTCGTACAGCCCTGCCATTCCTGGTACGACGCGGCGCGCCTGCTCGTCGCGGACGAACGTGTTCCACGCGGCGATGAACGGACGCGGCAGCATCGTCAGGATGACTGTGTCGTCGATGTCGCTGACCAGTCCGAACGTCGCGTCCGGATCCGGTACGAAGATGCGCGCCCGGGCCTGCCGTTCGCCGTGGACGCCGAGCATGATCTCGTGCCACCCCGCCGGCAGCACCTCCGGCACGGTCAGGTCGATGAAACCGCCGCGATCGGTGACGGCGTCGTACGTCCGCCCGTTGACGGTGACCGACACCAGCACCTTGGTCGCCGGCGCGGTCACGAACACCCGCCAGCCGCGCACGATCTGGTCCTCGTCGTACCGCGGCTGGTTGCGCGGGTCCCGGCCGAGCACGACGCGCGCCAGCACCCGGACGAACTCGGTATTGCCGTAACCGACCTGCGGGATGATCCGCTCCTGCCAGCCACGACGCCGCAACACAGCCTGCACCCCGACGTTGAACCAGTCCTCGAGACGGGACGCGTAGTGCGGACGGGCCATACCAGAAACCTACCCGGAGCACGGTCCCCTAGTCGTCCTCACTCGCGCGCGGCGACAAGCTTTGACCCGCACTTCACGAACTGTCGGCGGCGTCTCCTACGGTCTCCCCATGACCAGTCTCGGAATGTGCTTCCCGCGTACCTTCCCGGCCGCCCTCGTGACCGACGTGGCGCGGCGTCTCGACCGCGGCGGCGCGGACGAGCTGTGGATCATCGAAGACTGCTTCTTCACTGCTGGTCCGTCGCTGGTATCGGCCGCGCTGACGGCGACCGAGCGGCTGACGGTCGGTCTCGGCATCGCGCCCGCGGTGGCGCGGACGGCGGCGGTGACGGCGATGGAGTTCGCGACGCTCGACGCGCTCGGGCCCGGGAGGTTCCTGCCCGGCATCGGTCACGGCGTGCAGTCGTGGATGGAGCAGATGGGTGTCCGGCCGAAGTCGCCCCTGACAACTCTCGAGGAAGTCACCACAACGGTCACCCGGTTGCTCGCCGGGGAACAGGTCAGCTTCGAGGGCAAGGCGGTGTACCTGAAGGACGTGAAGCTGGACGCGCCGCCGGTCACCCCGCCACCGATCCTGCTCGGCGTGATGGGTCCGAAGTCGATGGCACTGGCCGGGCGGGTCGCCGGCGGCGTCGTGCTCGCCGAGCCTGCGACACCGGCGTACGTGCGTCAGTCGGTGGAGTACGCCGGATCGCCGGATGGATTCGTGGTCGCGGTGTTCGCCGCGATGTGCGTGCGGGACGACCGCAAGGCGGCGTACGAGTGGACCGCGCCGTGGCTGGGCTGGCGGATCAGCGACAACCACCCGGGTGTGACCGCGCTGCCGTTCTTCGACGACATGAAGAAGCTGTTCGACGACTCCGGGGTCGACGGGCTGGTGGGGATGCCGACGGACTGGTGGACGCAGATCGGTGCGATCGGGACGCTCGACGACGCCGCCGCGCACGTTGATGCGCTGGAGGCGGCTGGGGTGCATCACATCGGGCTGTTCCCGGATCCGGAGGTGGAGCACGGGCTTCCGCAGCTCGACTACGTGCTGGAGCTGGCCAAGCGTTAGGCGCGGCGCTTCGGCACGTGCGGGCGGTACGGCGAGACCGTCGGGTCGCCCGGGATCCAGAAACGCCACGCGCGGTCGGCCGCCTCGCGCAGGCCGACCCGAGGCCCGGTGGACGGCTCGCCGGCGAAGCCGGGGCCGCGCAGGAGCTGGATCGGTGAGTCCTTCGCGAGCAGGTCGGTGCCGTTGCCCTCGCCTCTGATGCCGAGGGCAACACACAGGCGGGCAGGGCCGCGCGCGAGATCGCGGTCGGGGTTGACCTTCGGTCGCTTCACCACCGGGCCTTGCCTGACCTGATTGAAGGCGACCTTCTCGACGGCTGGCTGGCCGCGGCGGGCGCGGGCCAGCTCGACGCCTTCGACGATCTCGCCCGCGCGCAGCAGGACGGCCGATGGCTTCCCGGGCGGGCCGACGACGACGTTCATGCAGAAGTGCATGCCGTACGTGAAGTACACGTACAGGAAGCCGGGCGGGCCGAACATGATCGCATTGCGCGGGGTTTCGCCGCGATAGGCGTGCGAGCCCGGGTCGTTCAGGCCGTCGTACGCCTCGACCTCGGTGAGGCGTACGACGACAGTGCCCTCGTCGGTGGTGCTGCTGATCAACATGCCGAGCAGCTGAGGCGCCACTTCCAGCACAGGACCGGCAAGAAGCGAGCGGCGCACAGGCATGCCCAGCACCCTAAAGCACAGAGTCAGCCGAGGCGGGCGGTGTATTCCCCGGCTTTGGTGCGGAGCTCGCTCAGCTGAGCCTCTACCTGCGGCTGGGCTGTGCCGCCCCGGGTGTTGCGGGAGGCGAGGGAGCCCTGAACGGTGAGGACTGTGCGGACCTCGGGGGTGAGGTGGGGCGAGATGGCAGCCAGGTCCTCGTCCGACAGGTCCCACAGTTCGATCCCGCGCTTCTCGCAGGCCTGGACGCAGGCGCCGGCCAGCTCGTGCGCAACCCGGAACGGGACCTTCTGGCGGACCAGCCACTCGGCGATGTCGGTTGCCAGCGAGAAGCCCTGCGGTGCCAGCTCCTCCAGACGAGCGGTGTTGAACCGCAGCGTCCGGATCATCCCGGTGAACGCGGGCAGCAGGACCTCGAGGGTGTCGATCGAGTCGAAGACCGGCTCCTTGTCCTCCTGCAGGTCCCGGTTGTACGCGAGCGGCTGCGCCTTCAGCGTCGCGAGCAGACCGCTCAGGTTCCCGATCAGGCGGCCCGCCTTGCCGCGGGCGAGCTCGGCGATGTCCGGGTTCTTCTTCTGCGGCATGATGCTCGACCCGGTCGAGAACGCGTCGTCCAGCTCGACGAAACCGAACTCCTTCGTCGCCCAGATGATCACCTCCTCGGCCTGCCGGGACAGGTCCACGCCGATCTGCGCGGTGATGAACGCGAACTCCGCCACGAAGTCCCGCGACGAGGTCCCGTCGATCGAGTTCGCCGACGAGTTCGTGAAGCCCAGCTCATGAGCGACGAACACCGGGTCGAGCCCCAGCGAACTACCGGCCAACGCACCCGAGCCGTACGGCGAATCCGCTGCAACCCGGGCGTCCCAGTCGGCCAGCCGATCCAGGTCCCGGATCAGCGGCCAGGCATGCGCGAGCAGATGGTGCGACAGCAACACCGGCTGCGCATGCTGCAGATGCGTCCGTCCTGGCATGGCGATGCCGAGGTGCTGCGCAGCCTGATCCGCGAGCGCGTTCACCTGCTCGAGCACGAGCCGACCGATGATCCGGCCGTGCTCACGCAGATAGCTCTTGAACAGCGTCGCGACCTGGTCGTTCCGCGAGCGCCCGGCCCGCAGCCGACCGCCCAGCTCGGCACCGAGCCGGTCGAGTAGGCCGTTCTCCAGCGCGGTGTGCACGTCTTCGTCAGCATCAGCCGGCAAGAACTTCCCGGAGAGGACGTCCTCGAGCAGTCCGTCGAGACCGGCCAGCATTGCGGCCAGGTCCTCGTCGGTCAGCAGTCCCGCGCGGTGCAGCACCTTGGCATGCGCCTTCGACCCGGCGATGTCGTACGGCGCCAGTCGCCAGTCGAAGTCCGTCGACTTGCTCAACGCCGCCAACGCATCCGCCGGGCCGCCCGCGAACCGGCCGCCCCATAGTCCAGCAGTACTCAAGACAATTCCTTACTTCGGTTCACGTGCAGCCAAGGACAAGAAGCGGGCGGCGAGTGCCTCGCCGCCGACCGGGTTGCGGGACACGACCATCACGGTGTCGTCGCCGGCGATGGTGCCGAGTACGTCGTCCAGGCCCACGTGGTCGATCGCCGACGCGAAGTACTGGGCCGCACCCGGCGGGGTTCGCAGGATGACCAGATTGGCGCTGCCCTCGGCCGACACCAGCAGCTCGGACGCCACTCTGGCCAGGCGCGCCTCGAAGGCAGCTGCCTCGCCGGCTCGCGGCGTACGGTCACCGCCTTCACCCGGTACGGCGTACACGAGCTGGCCGGACGAATCGCGGACCTTCACCGCACCGATCTCGACCAGGTCGCGCGACAGCGTCGCCTGCCCGACGACCAGTCCGGACGCAGCGAGCAGGTCGGCCAACTCGGTCTGCGACCGCACCGGCTGCCGACCGAGCAGATCGACGATCCGTTGCTGACGCGCGGTCTTCGTAGTCGGTACGGCAACACTCATTCCCCGAAACTCCTCGCCAACAGCCACGACAGCAGCGCCTTCTGCGCGTGCAGCCGGTTCTCGGCCTCGTCCCAGACGACCGATTGCGGGCCGTCGATCACGGCCGCGTCGATCTCCTTGCCACGGTACGCGGGCAGGCAGTGCAGCACGATCGCATCTGGATTCGCCTTGGACAGCAGCTGCTCTGTCACGGCGTACGGGACGAACGGCGCCTCGCGCAAAGCGGCCTCGGCCTCCTGCCCCATCGACACCCAGGTGTCGGTGGCCAGCACATCCGCGCCGTCGGCCGCCGCGATCGCGTCCGCCGTCCATGCCACCGATCCCCCGGTCGACGCCGCGATCTCAGCCGCACGCGCCAGGATCGCGGGATCCGGCTGGTACTCCGCCGGCGATCCGACCACGACGTGCATGCCGGCGGTCGCGCCGCCCAGCAGGTACGAGTGCGCCATGTTGTTGGCGCCGTCGCCGAGATAGACCAGCTTCAGCCCGGCGGTCGAGCCCTTGTGCTGACGCACGGTCTGGAGATCGGCGAGGATCTGGCACGGGTGGAACTCGTCAGTGAGCGCGTTGATCACCGGCACCCGCGATGCCGCCGCCATCTCCTCGATCCGGCTCTGGCCGAAGGTCCGCCAGACGATCGCCTCGACCTGCCGGTCCAGCACCCGCGCGGTGTCCGCGATCGGTTCGCCGCGGCCCAGCTGCGAGGTCTGCGCGTCGATGACCAGCGGTACGCCGCCGAGCTCGGAGATCCCGACCGCGAACGAGATCCGGGTCCGCGTCGAGGTCTTGTCGAAGATCACCGCGACCGTCTTGGGCCCGCTCAACGGTTTGTGCCCGTGCCGGTCCCCCGCGAGCTGCGCGGCCAGCGTCAGTACTTCGTCCTGCTCGACCGGCGACAGATCGTCGTCACGAAGGAAGTGCCGAACCATCTACGCCTCCACCTTGTCGAGCAACCCCGGAAGGGCCGCGACGAAACTGTCCACGTCAGCCTTGCTCAGGATGTACGGCGGCGCCAGCCGCAACGCGTTCGGGATCGGATTGTTGATCACGAAGCCGGCCTCCAGCGCCAGCGCCGCCACCTGGTCCGACACCGGCTCGGTCAGCTCGATCGCCAGCAGCAGCCCGCGTCCGCGGACGCCCGCGATCATCGGGTGGTCGAGCGCGATGATCGACGACGCGAGGTGGTTGCCGACGGCATTCACCTGGGCGAGCAGCCCGTCCCGCTCGATCACGGTCAGCACCGCGAGGCCGGCGATCGATGCGACCGGGTTGCCGCCGAACGTCGTACCGTGGTTGCCCGGCTGCAGGAGGTCTGCCGCCGCGCCCAGCCCGATGCACGCGCCGATCGGGATGCCCGCGCCGAGGCCCTTGGCCACCGTCACGATGTCCGGCGTGATGCCCTCGGGCTCGAACGCGAACCACGTACCGGTCCGCCCGATCCCGGTCTGGATCTCGTCGATCCACAGCAGCGCACCGTGCTCGGCCGTGATGCTCCGAGCGGCCCGCAGGTATCCGGCCGGCGGTACGACGACCCCGTTCTCGCCCTGGATCGGCTCGAGTACGACGGCCGCCGTCTGGTCGTCGACGGCCGCGGCGAGCGCCTCGGCGTCGCCGTACGGGACGAACTCGACATCGCCGGGCAGCGGCGCGAACGCCTCGCGGTATGCCGGTTTCCAGGTCACCGCGAGCGCACCCATCGAGCGGCCGTGGAACGCGCCGACCGTCGAGACGATCTTGGTGCGGCCGGTCCGCCGGGTGATCTTGAAGGCCGCCTCGTTCGCCTCGGTGCCGGAGTTGGTGAAGAACACCTTGCCCGGGGCGTCGAAGAGACCGAGGAGTTTCTCGGCCAGCGCGATCTGCGGCGCGGAGGCGAAGAAGTTCGAGACGTGGCCGAGCGTGGCGAGCTGCGAGGTCACCGCGGACACCACGAACGGGTGCGCGTGACCGAGGCAGTTGACCGCGAGTCCGCCGAGCAGGTCGAGGTACTTGTTGCCGTCGGCATCCCACAGGTACGCGCCCTCGCCGCGCACCAGCACACGCTTCGGCGCACCGAACGTGTTCATCAGCGCACCCGCGTACCGCTCGGTGAGTGCGGCCTGGGAGCCGTCGACGGTGACAAGTTCGGTCATGACGGGATCACCTGGGTTCCACTTCCGGCGTCGGTGAAGATCTCGAGGAGCAGCGAGTGCGGCACGCGGCCGTCGATCACGGTCGCCCGGGACACGCCCGACTGGACCGCGCGCAGGCAGGCTTCCATCTTCGGCACCATGCCCGACGCCAGCGACGGCAGCAGCTCGGCGAGTTCGGCCGCGTCGATCTGCGTGATGATCTCGTCGCTGTCCGGCCAGTTCCGGTAGAGCCCGGCGACGTCGGTCAGGACGACGAGCTTCTCGGCGCCGAGCGCGACCGCGAGCGCGGCGGCCGCGGTGTCGGCGTTCACGTTGTGCGCCTGACCGTCCTCGTCCGGCGCGATCGTCGACACCACCGGGATCCGGCCGGCGTCGATCAGGTCGATCACCGCCTCCGGCCGTACGTCGACCACGTCGCCGACCAGTCCGATGTCGACCTGCTCGCCGTCGACGACCGCCGTACGGCGCTCCGCGGTGAACAAGCCCGCGTCCTCGCCGGACATGCCGACCGCGAACGGGCCGTGCGCGTTGAGCAGACCGACCAGTTCGCGGCCGACCTTGCCGACGAGGACCATGCCGACGACATCCATCGCCTCGGGCGTGGTGACCCGCAGACCGCCGCGGAACTCGCTGTCGATCCCGAGCCGGCCGAGCATGTCGCTGATCTGCGGTCCGCCGCCGTGCACGACGACGACCCGCACCCCGGCGTACCGGAGGAAGACGATGTCGGAGGCGAAGGCCTGCTTGAGTTTGTCGTCGACCATGGCGTTGCCGCCGTACTTCACGACGACCGTCTTGCCGTGGAACTCCTTGAGCCAGGGCAGGGCTTCGGTCAGTACCGCGGCCTTCTCGACCGCGTCTGCATGACTGTTCATGGGGCCTCCCGGCCTGGACTGAGGAGCGCAGGGAGCGCAGCGACTGGAGCGACGAGGGAAGGCCGGGAGTCACGGCCCCATGAGCCGCCGAGCGGCAGCGAGGCAAAATGCACAGTCACGAGGAGTAGGCCGAGTTCTCTTCGACGTAGGCGTGGGACAGGTCGGTGGTGAGCACCGTCGCGGACGCCGGGCCGGCGTGCAGGTCGATCAGTACGTCGATCTCGAGTCCGCTCAGATCCGCCTCGGAGCGGTCGACGCCCTTGCCGCCGGCGACACAGATGGCCGCGCCGTTCAGCGTGATGTCGAGCAGCGACGGGTCGAACGCGGTGGGTGCGTTGCCGACCGCCATCGCGATCCGGCCCCAGTTCGGGTCGGAGGCGAAGAACGCGGTCTTGCAGAGGTTGTCCTCGGCAACGACCTTGGCGGCGGCCAGCGCTTCGGCCTCGGTCGCGGCACCCTGAACGGTGATACTGACGTGCTTGGTGACGCCCTCGGCGTCGGCCTGCAACTGCTTCACCAGGTCAGCAGCCAGCACGGTCAGCGCCGCCTCGAACGCCTCGGGCGTGACGCGCACACCGGATGCGCCCGAGCTGAGCAGGAGCACGGTGTCGTTGGTCGACGTACCGCCGTCGACGTCGAGCCGGTTGAACGTCTTCGCGACCGCGTTGCGCAGCGCGTGGTCGAGATGCGGCTGGTCGAGCACAGCGTCGGTGGTGAGCACGCTCAGCATCGTCGCCATGTTCGGCGCGCACATGCCGGCGCCCTTCGCGAACCCGCCGATGCTCCAGCCGTCCGGGTGCCGCAACACGCCGAGCTTCGGCACGTTGTCGGTCGTCATCACCGCGGTGGCGGCGGACAGGTCGTGACCGGTCGTCGCGCCGAGGGCACCGACCGCGGTCTCGATCCCGGGGATCAGCTGGTCCATCGGGAGGCGTTCGCCGATCAGGCCGGTCGAGCAGACGCCGATCTGCGCCGCGCCGACGCCGAGCACCTCGGCCAGCTTCTCCGCGGTCTTGTGCGTGTCCTGGAAACCCTCCGGGCCGGTGCACGCGTTCGCGCCGCCGGAGTTCAGGACGACGGCCTTCAGCGCTCCGGCGGTCAGGACCTGCTGGGACCAGAGCACCGGCGCGGCCTTCACCTTGTTGGTGGTGAAGACGCCGGCGGCGACGTCGGACGGGCCGTCGTTCACGACCACGGTGAGGTCCGGCGTACCGGCGGGC
The DNA here is from genome assembly GCF_041430295.1 of Kribbella sp. NBC_00662. Classification (GTDB taxonomy): domain Bacteria; phylum Actinomycetota; class Actinomycetes; order Propionibacteriales; family Kribbellaceae; genus Kribbella. The sequence goes on from NZ_CP109029.1 coordinate 16,360, forward strand.
TTGATCCCGGCGATCACCCCGGACGCACGGAAGCCGGCCGGCGCGGTGACCCCGGCGCTCCGATCGACTTGGGTGGCTGGGGTAACTGCGACGGTCACGGTGCGACTCCTACGAGGGGCAGGGCCTGGGTCTCGTCGAGACCGATGGCCAGGTTCATGCACTGCACGGCTCCGCCGGCGGTGCCCTTGGTGAGGTTGTCCATCGCGGCCACGATGACGGCGCGGCCGGTGCGCTGGTCGAGGGCTACTTGCAGCTGCACGGTGTTGGCGCCGAGGGTGGCCTGCGTCTGCGGCCATTGCCCCTCGGGCAGCACGTGCACGAACGGCTCGTTGCGGTAGGCATCTTCATACGTCTGCCGGAGCTTCGCGAGATCGGTGCCGTCGGCGATCGGTGCGCTGCAGGTGGCGAGGATGCCGCGGGCCATCGGGACGAGCACCGGCGTGAACGAGACGCTGACCGGCTGATCGGCGTACGGCGTGAGGTTCTGCTCGATCTCCGGGGTATGCCGGTGCACGCCGCCGACGCCGTACGCCGACGCCGAGCCCATCACCTCCGCCCCGAGCAGATGCGCCTTCGGTGCCTTGCCCGCGCCCGACGTACCGCTGACCGCGACCACCACCAGCTGGGTGGGATCGACAAGCCCGTGCTGTACGGCGGGAAGGAGGGCGAGGGTGGAGACGGTGGGGTAACAACCCGGTACGGCGACCCGGTTCGACCCGCGGAGCTTGTCCCGCTGTCCGGGGAGCTCCGGGAGCCCGTACGGCCACGAGCCGGCGTGCTCGCCGCCGTAGAACTCGACCCACGCCTCGGCCTCGGTCAGCCGGAAGTCCGCGCCGCAGTCGATCACGGTGACGTCCTCGCCGAGCTGGTCGGCGATTCCGGCGGACTGTCCGTGCGGCAGGGCCAGGAACACCACGTCGTGACCGGCGAGATTCTCCGCCGTGGTCTCGACCAGGATGCGCCCGGCCAGCGGCACGAGGTGCGGGTGGTGCACGCCGAGCGCCGTACCGGCGTTCCCGCCGGCGGTCAGGGCGCCGATCTCCACCTCGGGGTGGCTGCTCAGCAACCGGAGCAGCTCGCCTCCCGCGTACCCACTGGCTCCGGCCACCGCCACCTTCACGCTCATGTGAATGAGTATGCCATGAAGCGGATGAATATCCAACAAGCTCTCAGCTCCTGGACCACCAGCCAACCACGTGCTGTGACGCGCGTCATGTCACACGGCGCGTGCCGCCGCGTGTCCAGGGGTCGACGACGAACTCTGGAGGGTGAGATGGCGCGGATCGCGTTGGAGCATCGGCGGGGCTGGTTTGTCCGGCTGGCGGAGTGGGGCAGCCGGCGGAAGTACGGGACGGTGCTGGAGCCGGGGCAGGCGGCGCTGCACAACCGGCGGGTGCTGGTGTCGATGCTGCTGCTGGAGGGGTCTGCGGCTCGCTGGAACAAGCTGGACCCGGAGCTGAAGGCGCTCGCGGTGATGGTGACGTCGGCGCGGATCGGATGCAGCTGGTGCATGGACTTCGGCTACTGGGAGTTCCATCACCAGGGTGTCGCCCAGGCCAAGCTGCGCGATGTGCCAGGGTGGCGGGACAGCGACGTCTACTCGGATCTGGAGCGCGCGGTGATGGACTACGCCGAGGCGATGACGGCGACCCCGCCGGAGGTCACCGACGAGCAGGTCGAGCGGTTGCGCGCCGACCTCACCGACGAGCAACTGGTCGAGCTCACGTCGGTCATCTCGCTGGAGAACTACCGCTCCCGCACCAACGCCGCCCTCGGGTTGACCAGCCAAGGCTTCAAGGAGACCTGCGAACTGAGGCCGGTCAAATGACCGATGAGCAGTTGGCGAGCGAGTTCGCCGAGCACCGGTCCGTGCTGGTCGGGGCGGCGTACCGCGTCGTCGGCAGCGTGAGCGACGCGGAGGACGTGGTCCAGGAGGCGTGGCTGCGGTGGACCGGGGTCGACCACGACGAGGTGCGAGACACGCGGGCCTATCTGATCCGCATCACGACCCGGTTGGCGCTCAACCGGCTGCGGGAGCAGAAGGCCCGACGGGAGCAGTACGTCGGCCCGTGGTTGCCGGAGCCCCTCGCGACGGACGACGACCCCGAGGCCGCGGTCGAGCTCGCGGATTCGGTCAGCATGGCGATGCTCGTCGTACTCGAGACGCTGTCTCCGCTCGAGCGCGCGACGTTCGTACTGCGTGAGGTGTTCGACCTCCCGTACGACGAGATCGCGGACACGCTCGGCCGGTCCGAGACCGCCGTACGGCAGCTCGCCCATCGCGCCCGCGAGCACGTCCACGCGCGTCAGCCGCGGCACCACGTCGACAAGGCACGCCACGACGAGGTGACGATGCGGTTCATGCAGGCGGCCGGGTCGGGCGACTTCGACCAGGTGGTCGCGTTGCTCGCGCCGGACGCCGTACTGATCAGCGACGGCGGCGGCAAGAAGAAGGCCGCACTCCGGCCGATCCACGGCGCGGACAAGATCGCCCGCTGGCTGTTCGCGGTGATCGCGGAGAACCCGGGCTTCGAGATCCGGATGGGCACGCTGAACGGCGAGATCGCCTACATCGCGTACGACGGGGACGCGCCGGACACGGTCGCGTTCCTGAAGAGCGACGACGGCCTGATCAGCGAGCTGTACCTGATCCGGAACCCGGACAAGCTGGAACACATCCACTGAGCCGTAGACTATCTGCAACTCAGTCGCAGATGGAGGTGCGGTGAAGTACCTGGTGAAGGACCCGGACGAGGTGCTCGACCCGGGGCTGCGGGCGGACCTGCTCGATACCTGGGTCGCGGCGACGAACGCGGGCGGCGCGGTCGGGTTCACGGCGCCCGCGCCGGTCGGGCAGATCGCCGAGACCCTCGACGCCGCACTCGGCCGGGTCGCGGCCGGGCTGGACCTGCTCGGTGTGCTGCACAACGGTGAGCGGTACGTCGGGATGGGTCTGCTGGTGAGCCGCGGGAGTTGGCTGCAGGAGCATTGGCGCACGGTGCTCCGGGTGATGGTCCATCCGGAGCACCAGGGCAACGGCGCCGGCTGCGTGTTGATGGAGGGGTTACGCGGATCGGCGGTCGACCTCGGCCTCGAGCAGCTCCAGCTGACGATCCGGGACGGGCTCGGTCTGGAGAAGTTCTACGGTCCGCTCGGCTACCGCGTCGTCGGCACCCACCCGCGCGCGATCCGCCTCGCTCCCGACGACTACCGCGACGAGCTCATGCTCGTGCAGGACCTATCGCCTGCATCTCGACAGGAGGTGTCGGGCGTCCGCTGGTGCACCTGAGCCTGCGCGTACAGCGTCGCGCGGGTGCACTACCTGTCGAGATGCTGATTTCCCTGAGGCTAGCGGCGGGTTCGGGCCAGGAGGGTGGCGCCCAGGGCTGCGACCAGGCTGCCGAGAGTGAGGACGATCGCGGGCGGGCCGCCGGTTGGTGGGAGTTCGGCGCGGTTGAGCGGGCGGGGGCCCTCGGTGGGTTGGGCGCCGACGGTGAACTTGACCGGGGCGGTGGCCGTGCCGATCTGGTAGGTCGCCTTGGCGGTGCCGGTGAAGGCAGCGGCCGGTTTCAGGGTGACCGTGCCGTCGCCGGCGACCGACCAGGTGCCTGCACCGTCGGTGATGTGCTTGGCGCAGGTGCCGGTGGTTGTGCGGAGGCAGACCGAGCTCGGTTTGATCGCGCCGCTGTCGTTGAGGAGCGGGTTGACGGCGACCGGGTTGCCCGGCGTACCGGTTGCTGTGTCGGGCACTGCCTTGATCAGCAGCGGTCCCGCGACAGTCACGTCGAGGAGCGCGGTGTCGGAGGTGCCGTTCGCATCGGCAACTCGGTAGGCCAGCGATCGCGTCGTACCGACGAAGCCCTTCGCGGGCGTGTAGCTGATGGCGCCGTCGGCGTTGACCGCATATGTGCCTTCGCGTGGGACGGCGACGGACTTCTTCTCCTTGCCGTCGGCCGGGTCGCGCAGTACGACGGATGCCGGTCGGAGCGGGGCGGACGGGTCGCCGGGTTTGTCGTTGTCGAGGACCGGCACCACGACCGCCGTACCGAAGGCCGTGTTCGCGTCGTCGTCCACGATGACGGGTCGCACCGGCGTGACGGTGACGGTGATGGTTGCGCGGGCCGAGTTCTGGTTCGAGTCCTTGACGTCGTACGCCGTCGGTCGTGCCGTGCCCGTGAATGCGGCGACTGGACTGAACGTGACCTTGCCGTCAGCAACGACATACGTGCCCTGCCCGGCGACCGCCAGCTGGTCGACGAGCGCGCCGTCCGGCCCGACGAGGAGCAGCGAGTCGGGGTCGAGCTTCGCACCTGGACCTGGCTTGTCGTTCGCGAGCGGGTCGATCGTCACCGCGACGTGCTGCTTGGTCCGCGTTACATCCGGCACCGCCACCGGACGATCCTGCACCGTGATCGTCAGCGTGCCGTCGCCGACGGTTCCGTTGCGGTCGGCAACCTGGTATCCGACCGGAACCGTCACCCCGGCGAACCCATCCACGGGCGCGAACTGGATCGCACCGGTCGGCTGCACCGTGAAGGTCCCCTCCCCCGGCACAGTCAGCGTCGCCACCGCATTCCCGGTCGAGGGATCAACAAGCCGCACGTCGCCCAACGGCGCACTCACATCACCCGGCTTGTCGTTCGCGAGTACGTCGACCGTCACCGGGGTCTCGTACGGCGTCGTCGCCGTGTCGTCCGCGATCACCGGCGTGACCGGCGCGACCGTGATCGTCACCGCCGCACTCGCCTTGTTCCCGGTGGTGTCGGTGACCTGATAGGCGACCGATACGACCCCGCGGTACGCCGGCTCCGGATCGAACGCGATCTTCCCGTTGGCGACCGTGAACACCCCCTGCCCCGGAATCGTCACCTTCTGACTCCAGGACCCGCCGTACACCTGCACGCTGGTCCGATCGAGCTGCGCGCCGGTCCCCGGTTCGTCGTTCGCGAGCGGATCGACGGTGACGTTCACGTTCTGCTTGGTGGTCGCGACATCCGCCACCGCCGACGGACCCTTGCCGACGGTCAGCACCAGCAGACCTTCGGCGGTCGTCCCGTTGCTGTCGGCAATCCGGTACGTCGCCGGCGTCGTCACGCCCTCGAACCCCTTCGCCGGCGCGAACGTGACCACCCCGTCACCGCCGACGCGGTAGGTTCCCTCGCCGGCCCGTGTCATGGTCTTGCCGTAGTGCCCGGCCGCATCCTTCATCACCAGACTCGACGGGACCAGTGGAGCGGACGGATCACCTGCCTTGTCGTTCGCCAGCACGTTCACGGTGACCGGATGTCCGTACGGCGTGATCGCCGAGTCCCCGACCGCCACCGGCCGGACCGGCGTCACCGTCAGGCTCAACGTCGTCGCCGCGTAGTTGCCGTCCGAGTCCGCGACCCGGTAATGGATCGCGAGCGCCTTACCCTGGAACGCCGGCAGCGGATCGAACTCGATCGACCCGCTCGGCTGTACGGCGTACGTCCCCTGCTTGGCGACCGTCAGCTTCTTCACGTAGCCGGTCTCGTCGAGCAGGTCGACCGAACCGCGGTCGAGGGTCGCGTCCGTGCCCGGAACGTCGTTGGACAGCACGTTCACCGTCACGGTCACGTTCTGCAGCGTGGAGGCGGTATCGGCGACGGCGACCGGCGGTTTGCCGACCGTGACGGTCAACCGCGCCGTCGTCGTGGTCCCGTTGCTATCAGCAACCTGGTAGGTCAACGGCGTACCCGGGCCGCGGAAGGTCGCGGCAGGATCGAACTGCACCACTCCCCCGACGGCGGTGTACACGCCTTCGTTCGGGATCCGCACCGTTGCCTTCGGCGATCCATCGGTCGGGTCGACGAGCCGCAGACTCCCCGGCACCAGCGGCGCCGACGCGTCACCGGGCTTGTCGTTCGCGAGCACCGTGACCGCGACGGTCTTCCCGTAGGGTGTCCGCGCGGTGTCGTCGGCCGCGACCGGCGTGATCGGGGTGACCGTGACCGTGATCGTCGACCGCGCGGTCTGACCGAACCAGTCGGAGATCCGGTACGTCACCTTGGTCGTCGTACCGGTGAATCCTGGCAGCGGGTCGACGAGCACCGTGCCATCCGGGTTGACCTGATAGGCGGCCTGTCCCGGGATCTGCACGACTTTCTTCAACGACCCATCTGCCGGATCCATGAGCACGAGGCTGAGTGGATCGAGCCCGGATCCACGCCCGGCGGTGTCGTTGCCCAACGGCTTCACCAGCAGCGGGAAGTTCTGCTTGCCGGTCGCGGTGTCGGGCGCGGCGGTCGGCGCGGGTGGTTTGGCGACCGTGACGGTCAGCGTCGCCGTCGTCGTCGTACCGTTCACGTCCGAGACACGGTAGGTGACCGGCGTCGCCGCGCCGGTGAACTTCGGCATCGGGTCGACGACGACTTCGCCTTCGGCCGTCGCCGTGTACGTCGCCTGGCCGGCGATCATGACCGTTGCCGTCGGCTCCTTCGTCGTCGGGTCGATCAGCCGCACGCTGCTCGGCACCAACGGCACGGACGGGTCACCCGCGTCATCGTTCGCGAGCACTGGCACAGTCGCGTTCGTGTCGTACGGCGTAGTCGCGGTGTCATCGGACGCGTCGGGCTGCACCTTCGTCACCCGCACGGTCAGCGTCGACCTGCCGACGGCATCGTTGCTATCAGCAACCTGATACGGGATCGAGGTGGCGGTGCCGTTGAACGTCGGCAACGGCTCGAACAGCACCTGGCCGTCTGACTTCACCGTGTACTTGCCCTGACCGGTGACGACGAGACTCGTCAACGGATCCCCGTCGGACAGCGCCAGCAATCGCACGCTCTCCGGCTTCAGCGCGGCACCGGTGGGGCCGGGCTTGTCGTTGTCGAGGACGGCGATGACCACCGAACGTCCCTGCAACGTGGTGATCGTGTCCGGGTTCGCGACCGGCGGTCCGGGTGCGTCGACTGAGACGGTGAGCTCGGCGCGCGCCGCCGTACCGTTCTTGTCGAGGACCTGATAGGTCAGCGTGGTGCCGACGCCTTTGAACCCGTGCACCGGCTGGAAGGTCACCTCGCCGGCTGCGACCAGATAGGTGCCCTGCTGGGCTATCGTCACCTTGTCGACGAGCTGCTTGGTGACCGGGTCGACCAGGCGGAGCGTCGTCGGCACGAGTGGTGCGTCCGGCGAGCCGGGGAGATCGTTGTCGAGCACGGGTACGACGACATCGGTGTCGAACGCGGTCGAGATCGAGTCGCCATTGGCCGTCGGCGTGACCGGCGTGACTGTCACGACGAGCGTCGACTCGGCGGTCTGGCGGGTGGTGTCGGCGACGCGGTAACCGATCGAGGTGCCGACCCCGACGAACTGCGGCTGCGGTACGAAGTCCACGCCGCCACCGGGCTTCACGACGTACTGACCCTCGCCGGCGATCACCACCTTCTTCTTGAAGGTGGCATCGGCCGGATCGCGCAGTACGACGGAACCGGTGTCCAGCTGCACGCCGGCGGCAGCGTGGTCGTTGGCCAGTGGCTTGACGGACACGCTGACGTTCTGCGGGGTGGTCGCGGTGTCGGGCACGGCCACCGGGCGATCCGGGAGGGACACCGTGACGGTGAGTTCCGCGGTCGCCGTGATGCCGTTGCTGTCGGCCACGCGGTACGTGACCGGCTTGGCGGGACCGACGAACCCGGGCACCGGCTCGACGCGGATCGTGCCGTCGGACTTGGCGACGTACTTCGCCTGGCCGACCACGTTCACCATCTCGACGCATTTGCTGCCGTCGACGAGGCACAGGGTCGCCGGTGCGAGTGGCGCCGACGGATCGCCCGGCTTGTCGTTGGAGAGCACCGGCACGATGACCGCGGTGTTGAACGCGGTCGTCGCGCTGTCGTCGGTCAGGACCGGCGGTGGCGGCGGCGTGATCGCGAACGGGTAGTCCTCGACCTCGCCGGAGTCGGCTGCCCCAGTCGGGTTCTCGACCTGAGCGTCGTTGTAGCCGACCCGCACACGCGCGTACGACGCTCCGGCTTTGGGAGCGATCTCCGACCACCTCAGCGTGACGGTCGTTTGCTTGGCAGCGAACGCGGCGCAGGCTCGCTCGCCCGGCTCGAAGGTGCCGTTGCCGTTGAGGTCGATCCAGGCGCACGCGCGGCCGGCCTTCGACGTACCGGCCAGCTGCAGGTCGGCCGAGTACATCGTCTGGTTGGTTCGCAGCGGCTTGAAGACGACACCGTCATCAGCCTGATCCGGTGTTGCGGGGCCGGTCGTGCTGTTCGCGACATCGGCGTTGTCCTCGGTGACGTCCTTCCCGAGCTGTACGTCGCTGAGCACCGACCACGCTGCGCCGTACGACGTCGGCGCGTCACCGAAGTCCTCGGGGGTGGACGCGACGATCGAGAACGCGTCGCCGGAGGAGGCGTTGTTGATCGCCGGGAGCTTCGGGTGCTTGGTGAACTGCGCGGTGATCGCGAACGTGAGCTTGCTGACGATGCCGTTCACCCGGACCGATCCGCACGCCGCGGTCGCTGAGGTGTCGAGCCCGGACGGGGACTTGGTGTTCACGCAGTTCGGGCCGGTGTCGTGGTTGGCGGCGGTGATCGTGTCGCTGGTGACGGCGAGGTTGTTGCCTTGACCGAGCTTCGTCAGGCTGAGGCCGGCGGTGGTCAGCTTCAGGATCGAATGGAGCTCGGACTGCGCGATCGGCTTGCCGCTCTCGGTCCGGGTGACGGAGCCGCCGATGCCGCCGAGGTGGAGGACGGGGTTGCGGACGGGCTGCGAGAACGCGATCGTCACCGCGCCGCGATCGCCGCAACCGCCGGTCGACGCGCAGTCGCCGGTGTTCACGACGATGTCCTGCGCCGGGACGCTCTTGCCGATCGCGGGTTGGTAGGTCGTCGGGCCGATGCCGCGGAATCCCGCGGTGGTCGGATCACCGAGCTCGGTGTGCCCGCTCGCCGTGATCGTCTGCCGCAACCCCGAACCCGGCATGACCGCGGTCGCCTGGTCGGTGAACGGAGTGGCCGGCACCTGGTACGCGTTCGCGGTGACAGTGCCGAGGCTCAACAGGCCGGTGGCAAGGAGAATGGCCCCCGGTCGGGTAGCCCGCATGTGTCCCGCCCTCCCGAGCAATCAGGGTGCCGAAGTGCATCGGCCGCGGGCGGGCGGACCTGCGTAGACACAACGGTCTGCGCCGACCCGATGTTACGGGAGAATCACTCTCCGAGTTCGTAGATCACGACCTTGCCGATGCTGTGTCGGCGGACGGCGAGCTGGTCGAGTGCGGGCGAGACCGGGCCGTTGCGCGTATCGGCGTACAGCCAGCGGACGCCGTACTGGTCGTGCATCCGACGCAGTACATCGGTGGTCGGCGCGGCGAGGGCCTCGTTGGTGAGGGCGACGCGGTCCGGCCAGGGCGACGGCTGCTCGGTGTAGCGGCGGCCGCCGTTGCCCTGCTTGGCCATCGCCTGGTTCGTGTACGCCCAGCCCTCGATCAGCGTGCGACGACCGGCGATCCCGCTGACGAGATATCCACGCGCATCGCAGCCCGGCGCCGTCGTACCGGCGGGACGGCACCACGTGTTGGTCGCGACCACGTCGGTCGGCGCCGAGTGCTCGCCGAGCCACAACGCTGCCTCGGCCTCGTCCGGATAGACCCACCAGCGCGCGGCCCGATATGTCGGCGCCTTCTCGGTGTCACCGCGGACGGCGCTCTGCAGGAAGGAGCTGATCGGCGCCGTCGACAACAGCACGAGTACGACGAACATGCCGCCGCCTGCTTGCCGGAAGAACAACCGCCACGCCGCGAGCAGGACAAGCGTGATGCCGAGGACCACGAGCAACATCCGCGTGCTCAACCACAGCGACCGACCGGTCGACGCGGCCGGCACACCACGCGCCCAGACGAGCATGCCGGCGTACACGATCGAGAGCGCGAAGGCGGCGATCGCGATCGGGATCGGCCGACGGGCGGCGCGCGCACTGGTCGCCGCGAACCATCCGGCTCCGGCCAGGCTGAACGGTGCGGCCGTGTAGACGAAGTACGACTCGCTCACCGAGGGGTGGTCGATGAGCAGGTAGCCGGCCCAGCCCGCGATCATCGCGCCGAGCAGGAACCACGCGGCCGGATCCTTGCGGCCGACGACGCCGAACCCGGCCCAGGACATCGCCTGCAGTGTCAGCAACAGACCGAGCAGGAGGCTGAGTGTGCCGAGCACGTGGCCATGTGCGAGCGCCGGGAGGATCAGACCGCCGTCGCCTGGTTGCGTGGTGTCGCCGGTCGCCGCCGTGTAGACGGGCAGCGACTTGAGTACGGCGAGGAACTGCAGCCGCGATCCACTGGTGCTTCCGGCCACCGTCAGGAAGGTCACTGCACCGACCAAGAGCAGTGCGACTGTCGTACCGATCAGACGCCACGGTAGGCGTCGGGTGGTGATGAGTAGGTACAGGGCGGCCAGGCCGACTGCTGCGACCAGCAGAGGAAGCACAGTGGGCTTCGAACCGCCGCCGACAACTGCAACGGGCACAGCCAGCAGCCACAGCCACCTGGTGCCGCCCTTGAACAGGAGCTCGATCAGGAACACTGCAACCGCGACGCCGGCGACCATGCCGAACGTCTGCGACGGACTGAGCAGGCTGACCGGCGGTGCGAGGTTCACGCTGGTGTCGACGAGCAGGAACAGTTGTGGAGCGGCCAGCGCGAGAGCCGCGAGTACGCCGGTCCACCACGTGCGGCTGACGGTCCGGGCCAGTGTCGCGCAGACGAGTAGTGAAACGACCAGCCAGGGCAGGACCCACAGTCGGAACAGCACGACCATCGGAGTCAGTCTTGTGGTGTCGACTGCGGCGGCCATATCGGCGTTCGCGAACCAGTGGTACTCGAGCCGCTCCCCCACGACCTGCGGGATCTCGGGCGGCACCGTCCGTGTCAGCTCGTTCACCATCGACAGGTGGTAGAGGAGGTCCGGGTAGTACGCCTCGCCGTGCGGCGGCATCGGGTGGTACGCCATCACACCGAGCGTCACTGCGCCCATCATCACCGCGGCGGAGACTGCCAGTCCCCAGGTCCATGCCGTGGGCAACGGCTTCGGGTCGGCGATGCGCCAGTGTCTGCGGCCGAAGATTGCGAAGCCGATCAGGACGAGCGCCGGCCAGACGATCAACCAGCGTTGCCAGCCGAGCGCGGTGAAGATCGCCCAGCCGATCAGCTGCCAGGTCGCGCCGACGACCGACCCGAGTCCGAGATCCTCGGCCCAGTTGCCGGTACTGCGCCAGGCCGCGCGGAGCAGGAGCGTGCCGGGCAGCGCGATCGCCAGCGCGAAGTACGCGGCGTACTTGACGAGCGGCCCCGGTCCGACATCGCCCAGCGAAACGAACCCGCCGGCTGCCACCAGGATCGGCAGCAGCCACGGAAGCGTCCTTCTCATCTCTCCGAGGGCGCCTTGTGATGAATCGGTTCCTGATGGCCGTGGTCGCCGAGGCTGTCGTACCCGACGAGGAACTGCGGTCGGCGCTGACTCGACTGGAACAGGCGCGCGACGTACTCACCGAGCAGGCCGAGGCACAGCAACTGGATCGCGCCGATCACGCTGACCGCGAGGACGGTCGACGTCCAGCCGGGAATGCTCCGGCCGGTCAGCTTGATCACCAGCGCACCGACGACGAACAACCCCGACATCGCACCACCGAGCAGACCCAGCCAGGTCGCCAGCCGCAGCGGCGCGGCGGAGAACGCGGTCACGCTGTCGAACGCGAGCCGCAGCATCTTGGAGAAGTTGTACTTCGTCGTGCCGGCGGCTCGTTCCGCCCGGACATATCGCACCTCGGCGCTCGGGAAGCCGAGCCACGGGATCACCAGGCGGAAGACCCGCCCGTCGTCCGGCAGCGCGTTCACGGCATCGACCACGCGCCGCGTCACCAACCGGAAGTCGGCCGCGTCGAACGGGATGTCCTTGCCGACCAGGCGGCACATCAAGCGGTAGTACAACCGGGCGCTGGTCCGTTTCGCCCACGAGTCGCTGGAGCGGTCGGAGCGTACGCCGTACACGACGTCGACGTCCTGTTCGTTGACCGCCTCGAGGAACTCGGCGATGACCTCCGGTGGATCCTGGAGGTCGGCGTCGATCGTGACGACGTACTGACCGCGGGCGCGCCGGAAGCCGGCCGACTGGGCGGCCTGGTGACCGCTGTTGCGGAGCAGGCGGACCACCCGGAGCTGCGGCCAGTCCTCGGCGGCCGCGAGCAGCAGGGCCGCGGTCTTGTCCCGGCTGCCGTCGTCGACGACGAGCAGTTCGTAGGTGATCCCCAGACCGTCGAGCAGCGGGTGCATCCGCTCGAAGAAGATCGGCAGCACCTCCTCCTCGTCGTACATCGGTACGACGACGGAGAGCTCGGGGTGCGGGTCCCGCATCGGGTCACCTTTCGGATCTGAGGTGGTTGACCTTACTCGTGTGCTCAGGGGGAGATGGCCACCGCGCCGGTTCGGCGGGGGTCGCCGACGGCGAGGAGGCCGTCGGTCGGGTCCCAGAACGCTGCCGCGACGCCGCCGAAGTACATCGAGTGGGGCGGCATCGGACGGGTCGGGAGCGCGGTCGAGCCGGAGACCGCGAGATCGTCCTCGTAGTCGACGACGATGTCCTCGCGGACGCGGACATGCAGGCGCGGATGCTCGACGGCTTCGCGGAGCGACAGGCCTCCATGGGTGTAGAGCGCGTAGACCTGGGCCAGCGCGGTCGGGATCCGGTCGGAGCCTGGTGAGCTGATGGCGAGGACGGCGCCGTCGCTCTCGCGGCGAGCGACGCTCGGCGCCATGTTCGACGTGAGGCGGGTGCCCGGCGCGAGGCTGTGCGGGCCGCCGTGCAGGAGCTCCTGCTCGCCGAGCGCGTTGTTCAGCCAGATGCCGGTGCCTGGTGTGAGTACGCCGGAGCCGTAGCCGGACGAGACCGTGATCGCGCAGGCATCGCCTTCGTCGTCCACGACCGAGACCGTCGCCGTGCTCGGTGAGGTCAGGGCGCGCAGGTCGCCGGCCGCGGCCAGGTCGAGCAGCTTCTGGCCTTCGAGGCGGCGGACGTCTTCTTCGTCGAGCTCCGCGAGCCGCCGTCCGAGCACGGCGTGCTGCACCTCGACGAGTCGCTCGATCTCGAACTGGTTCCAGCTGCCGTCGGCCGGGACACCGTCGAGCAGCGCGAGCATCGCGGCCGCGGCGACTCCCCCGACCGCCGGGGGCGGATTGGTCGCCAGGCGCCATCCGTTCTGCTTGACGACGAGGGCCGGACGGACGACGGCCTCGTACGCCGCGAGGTCCTCGGCGGTGAGGATGCCGTCGTTGGCGGCCATGTCGTGGATCAGGAGTTGCGCGAGCCGGCCGGTGTACATGGTCTCGGCGCCTTCGCGGGCGATCAGCTCGAGCGCTTCGGCGAGCTCGGGGATCACGACCGTGCTACCGGCCTTGATCACCTCGCCGTCCTCGTCGTGGACGACACCGTGGCTGGGCTGGTGCCAGCCGAAGATGATCTCGTGGGTGAAGCCGAGGTAGTAGCCCGACGTACGGCTCAGGGAGAAGCCGTTGCGAGCGACCTCGATCGCGGGCTGGACGACCTCACGCCAGGCCGCCTTGCCGGCCCGCCGGTGGGCGAGGTCGAGCGCCTTCATCCCGCCGGGGGTGGCGACGGAGCCGTGGCCGACGGTGGTCGTCGTACCGCCGCCGTAGTCGGTGGTGATGTCCCAGACACCCTGACCGAACCGCTCGCTCGGCAGGCCGCGGCCGGGCATCTCGACCCAGCCGTCGATCGTGACCGCCTCACCACCCGCGACCTGCAACGTGACGAATCCGCCCGAGGCCGGTGAGACCACGCCGATCTCGTTCACCATCGTGACCAGGGTGGCCGCGATGGCAGCGTCCACCGCGTTGCCGCCCTCGGCGGCGACCCGCACCCCGGCCTCCGCGGCGGCTTCGTTGGGCGCCGCGACCGCCACCCGCGGGTGACGGCCGCTCATCGCGCCTGCTCGGTCATGGAACTAGCCGACCCGTTGGACGGCGTTGAACCGGTCGACGGTGACCTGGACGGCGGCCTGCCGGGCGTCGGCGACCTCGTTCTCCTTCAGGGTCCGGTCCGGTGCGCGGAAGCGCAGTGCGAACGCGAGCGACTTCTTGCCTTCGCCGATCTGCTCGCCGGTGTACACGTCGAACAGCCGCACCGACTCCAGCAGCTCGCCCGCTCCCTCGGCCAGCGCTGCCTGCACGTCCGCCGCCGCCACGTCGGCCGCGACGATCAGCGCCACGTCCTCCTTGGCCACCGGGTACGACGAGAAGGGGTGCGCCGTGATCGACTCCGGGCCGGCCGCGATCAACGCCTCGAGGTCGAGCTCGACCGCACTCGACCGGGTCGGCAGGCCGAACGCCTGGCAGACCTTCGGGTGCAGCTCGCCCGCATGTCCGACGACCTTGCCGTTGACGGAGAACTCCGCGCAGCGGCCGGGGTGCCACGGCGCGAGCTCGACGTTCGTCACGACCGGCTCGACGCCGACCGCGGACGCGATCAGCCGGGCGATCTGGACCGCGTCGGCCCAACCGGCCGGGCGGCCCTTGCCCCACCAACCGGTCGGGATCAGCGAGCCGGTCAGCACTACGCCGACGTGCAGCGGCTGGTCCGGGAGTGCGTCGTACAGCGACTGGATCTCGGCGTCGCTCGGCCGGTGCGCGACCGACGGGAGCGGCGCGGGCTTCGTCTCCGCCTTCGGGAGGAAGACGAGGCCGGTCTGGAAGATCGCCAGGTCGGTCGCACCGCGGCCGACGTTGCGCTCGGCCGTCCGGAGCAGTGTCGCGAGCAGGGTGGTCTGCATCGACGGCTCTTCGTCGGAGATCGGGTTGACCAGCTTCACCGTCGTACGACGTGGGTCGTCGGCGGGCAGGCCCATCGCGTCGAAGTCCGCCTCACCCGTGAACGGGTAGGACACGACCTCGGTCAGCCCCGCCCCCACCAGCGCCGTCGCCACCCGACGCCGCCGCCGCTGCGAAACAGTCAGTCCCTGCCCACCGGGCGCGGCCGGCAGGATCGACGGCACGTTGTCGAACCCGAACAACCGAATAACCTCTTCGGCAAAGTCATTGGGATCCCGCAAATCCGGCCGCCACGACGGCGGAGTCACCGTCAGCAGGTCGTCACCTTCCACGTTGGCTTCCCCAACGGTTGCGGTGCCGACCCCGGCCAGCACCGGGGCGTGTACGCCGGCAGCCAACGGAGCGGCCGTCGCACCCGCAGCAGCAGCCTCGACCGTGCAACCCACCGACTCCAGATGACGAACCGTCTCCTCGAGCGTGATCGGGGTGCCTGCGACGCGGGCCGAGTGATCGGCTCGGAGGGTTACTGGCTCGGGCAGTGCATGGGTGTCCACGACGGTTTCGTCGGGGAGGGTGGTGCCGCCGGCGTACTCGGACAGGAGATCGGCTACCCGTTGGGCGGCGTACCTCGGGAGCAGCGGGTCGACCTCGCGCTCGAAGCGGCGGGATGCCTCCGACGACAGCTTGTGCCGGCGGGACGCCCGCGCGATGACGATCGGGTCGAAGTGCGCGGCCTCGATCACCACGTCGGTGGTCGCGTCGGAGATCTCCGTCGACGCACCGCCCATCACGCCGGCGACACCGATCGCGCCGGAGTCGTCGGTGATCAGCAGGTCCTCGACGTCCAGCTCACGGGTCTGGTCGTCGAGCGTCATCAGCTTCTCGCCGGCGTTCGCCCGCCGGACGACGATCTCACCGGACAGCCGGCCCTTGTCGTACGTGTGGATCGGCTGCCCGAGCTCGAGCATCACGTAGTTCGCCACGTCGACCCCGATCGAGATCGGCCGCATCCCGGACGCGAGCAGCCGCTTCTGCATCCACCGCGGCGACAACGCCTGCGCGTCGATCCCGGTCACCGTCCGCGTGACGAACACGCTGCACGCCTCGGCATCGTCGACCCGCACCGGGTAACCACCCGCCCCGGACCCGTCCAGCGTCAGCTCGGCGGGATCCTTCAGCGCAACGCCGTACGCCGTCGCTGCCTCGCGGGCGACCCCGCGGATCGACAGGCAGTACCCGCGATCCGGCGTCACCGCGATATCGAGCACGTCGTCGCGCAGCGCGAGCAGCTCGATCGCGTCATCACCCGGCGCGGCCTCACCCGGCTCCAGCACGACGATCCCGTGCGTACCGTCGTCGCCCAGACCGAGCTCCGCGCTCGAGCAGATCATCCCGTTGGAGACATGCCCGTACGTCTTCCGCGCCGAGATCGCGAACCCGCCGGGCAGCACAGCACCCGGCAGCACGACGACGACGAGATCGCCGACCGCGAAGTTGTTCGCACCGCAGACGACCCACTGCGGCTCGTCCTTGCCGATGTCGAGCGAACACCAGCGGACCGTCTTGCCGTTCTTCTGCGGCTCGTCCTCGAACGTCAGCACCCGGCCGACCACGAGCGGACCGGTCAGGTCGGACTCCTCGACGGTCTCGACCTCGAGGCCGGCCCGGATCAGCTTCTCGCCGACGTCGCGGCCGGTCACACCGGCCGGGAGGTCGACGTACTCACGGAGCCATGACAGTGGGACCCGCATCAGATCTCCATCCCGAACTGGCGGCTGAACCGCACGTCACCCTCGACCATGTCCCGCATGTCCTCGACCCCGTTGCGGAACATCAGCGTCCGCTCCAGGCCCATGCCGAACGCGAACCCGGAGTACCGCTCGGTGTCGATGCCGTTGGCCTGCAGGACCCGCGGGTTCACCACACCGCAGCCGCCCCACTCGATCCAGCCCTCGCTGCCGCAGGTGCGGCACGGGCGGTCGGGGTTGCCGACGGACGCGCCGCGGCAGACGAAGCACTTCAGGTCGACCTCGGCCGACGGCTCGGTGAACGGGAAGAAGTTCGGCCGGAGGCGCGCCTCGAGGCCCTCGCCGAACATCGAGACGACGAAGTGGTCGAGCGTGCCCTTCAGGTGCGCGAGCGTGATCCCTTCGTCCACGACGAGGCCTTCGACCTGGTAGAAGACCGGCGTGTGCGTCGCGTCGAGCTCGTCGGTGCGGAACACGCGGCCCGGGCAGATCACGTAGATCGGCGGCTTGCGGCTCAGCATCGACCGCGCCTGGACGGGCGACGTGTGCGTCCGCAGAACCTTGCCGGAGCCGGCCGGCTCGACGAAGAACGTGTCCTGCATCTGCCGCGCCGGGTGGTCGGGCTGGAAGTTCAGCGCGTCGAAGTTGAGCCACTCGGCCTCGACTTCCGGGCCCTCGGCGACGTCCCAGCCGAGCGCGGTGAAGACGTCCGCGACCTGCTCGGAGATCAGCGAGAGCGGGTGCCGCGCGCCGAGCTCGGGGGTGTGCCACGGCAGCGTCACGTCGACGCGCTCGGTGGCCAGCATCCGCTCCTCGTGCTCGGCCTCGAGGACGGCCAGCCGAGATGCGAAGCCCTCGTTGATCGCCTTCCGGGCCGCGCCGATCCGCTGACCGGCCTCCTTGCGGGCCTGCGGCGGCAGCGCGCCGATCTCCCGGTTGGCCAGCACGATCGGCGATTTGTCGCCGAGATGGGTGGACTTGGCCTCCTGCAGGGCGGCCAGGTCGGCCGCCTCGGTAAACGCCGTCAGTGCCTCGTCGCGGGTCCGCTCCACCTCTTCGGCATGCAGCGGCGTCACTTCGACCGGGTCGTAATCAGTGTTGGGACCGGACATGGCTCGCTCTCAATTCGGAACTTCTGCGAATTGCAGTCTAGAAACCCGAACCCCAAGAGCGTGAATCGGCTGTCCACAACCCTGTGGATCAGCCCATTTTGTATCTGCCCCGGACGATCGCGCCGAGGACCGCCAGCGCGGCCAGCAGCGCGCCGACGCCGACCGGCAGCAGGAAGATCGGGTACGCCGAGGGCCCCGGCGCGCGGTCTTCCAGGATGAGGCAGGCCGCCGCGGCCACGACGTACCCGAGGGCAAGGATCGTGGACACGACACCGGCGGCCTGCGCCCATTTCAGGACGAACCGATGCGATCTCCGCCAGCCGATCGTGAACGTCACGAGAGCCACCGGGATCAGCACCAGCGTGCAGGAAAGCATCAGATTCACGACCCCTTGCGCGTCACTCCCCTGCAGCATGCGCACATCGTGTCAGTGCACTGGGTCGTCCACCGGTGCCGGAGCGGAGTCCTCGACCTTGGCCTGTCCGCGCGGCAGGAGCGCCAACGCGACCACAGCACCCGCGATCGCACCGCCGGCTCCGACGGTCATCGAGATCGACATTGCGTCGATGAACGCATGCTTGGCGGACGCGAAGAAGTCCGGACCGAGCGCGAGGGTGTCCGCGATCGACTTCCGTGCTGCCTCCGGAACGGAGTCAGGCAGCGCCGAGGAGTACGCCGCCGCGAGCACACTGCCCAGTACGGCGACCGAGAGCGCCGCGCCGGTCTGCTGCACGGTGTCGTTCATCGCCGAGCCCACACCGCGGTGCTCTGCCGGAACGGCCTGCATCAACAGCGTGTACGCCGCCGGACCGGCCAGACCGCCGCCGATGCCCATCACCAGCAGGCCGATGATCAACAGCCCGTAGCCGCTCGAATCGGACACCTGCGTCAGGATCCCGAAGCTGCCCGCGATGATCAGCAACCCGAGGCAGATCAGCGTCCGGTCCGCGACCTTCTTCCCCAGTGCGGCGCCCAGCCCGTTGAACGCGGCCGCGGCAACGGCGTACGGAATCAGCGCCAGCCCGGCCTTCAGCGGGCTGTACCCGAGCACGAACTGCAGGTACTGCGTCAACGCCAGCAGCAACCCGCCCGCGGTGAACGACAGCAGCACGATCGAGAAACTCGTACCGCTGAAGCGGCGATCCCGGAACAGCGCGAGCGGCACCATCGGGTGCTCACTGCGCTTCTCCCACAGCGCGAACGCGGTCAACGCGACCACTCCGACGGCGAGACCGCCGAGGACCCGGGCGGAGCCCCAGCCATCCGCGGGGATCGACACGATCGCCCAGACGATCGACGCCATCCCGACGATCGTCAGCACCGCGCCGATCGGGTCGACGTCGCGCGCCGGACCCTTCGACTCCGGGATCAGCGCGAGGGTCCCGATGATCGCGAGCGCGGCGATCGGCACGTTCAGCAGGAAGATCGAGCCCCACCAGAAGTGGTTCAGCAGGACCCCGCCGATGGTCGGGCCGGCGACCACACCGAGCATCGCGACCATCGACCAGCCGGCCATCGCCTTGCGCTGCTCCTCCGGCGGGAACACGGTGAACAGCAGCGACAGCGTGCTCGGCATCAGCAGCGATCCGCCGACACCCATCAGGAAGCGGCAGGCGATCAGCTGCCACGGGTTGTCGGCCAGGGTCGCCAGCAGCGAGGCCGCGCCGAAGACCACCAGGCCGAGGAGCAGCATCTTCCGCCGGCCGAACCGGTCGGACAGGCTTCCGGCGGTCAGCAGCAGCCCGGCGAACGCCAGGATGTAGGCGTCGATCACCCACTGGATGTCCGCGGGTGTCGCGCCCAGATCGCGCATCAGCGACGGGATCGCCAGGTTCAGGACGGTGTTGTCGACGACCAGGACCATCAGGCTCAGGCACAGGATCAGCAGGATCCACCAGCGACGCGGATGCCCCGCCGCTGCGGAAGTCTCGGACGACTCGAACGGTGTACTAGTCACTCGCACACTGTACGACAAACTCGTACAGTGTGCGAGTGCTTTGTAGGATGGGTGCATGAGGGAAACGATCTGGACCCGGCAACGGACAGCTGCACCGGCGCGCGAGACGCTCAGCCGGGAGCAGATCGTGAAGAACGCAATGGAGATTCTGGACAGCGAGGGCGTCGGCGGGCTGAGCATGCGCAAGCTCGCCGCCCGGCTCGGAGCCGGCGCGACCAGCCTCTACTGGCACGTGCCGACCAAGGACGACCTCGTCGACCTGCTGATCGACCAGGTCTGGGGAGAGATCGACGTGCCCGAGCCGGAGCTGGCCGGGTGGCGGAGCGGGGCACTGCTGTTCGGGCACAGCCTGCGCTCCGCCGTACTGCGGCATCCGTGGCTGCCCGAGGTGATGTACACCAGGCCGAGCATCGGCCCGAACGCGATGGCGCTCGGCGAGCGCGGCCTGGTGCTGTTCGGAGCGGCCGGGTTCACCCCGCGGGAGGTCGACCTGGCGATGGGCAGCGTGATGTCGTACGTGCTCGGCACGGTCAGCGCCGAGGTCGCGACCCGCGAGATGGTCCGGAAGTCCGGCCGCTCCGAGGAGAGCTGGGTGAGCGAGATGCTCGAGCAGGCGCAGTCGGTCGCCGGTGACTACCCGCAGATGCAGGAGTCGGTCCGCCGCCGTACGTCGGTGAACCTTGACTCCGAGCTGACCGAGAACTTCGTCTTCGGCCTCGACGCCCTGCTCGACGGCCTGCAGTCCCGCGTCAAGAAGTAAGGCCGAACCACGGTTCCTTGGCCAGTTCCTCGTCCAATACCTTGCGATCGCCCTCACTCGCGACGAGCTTCGTCAGCTCACGAGCTTTCTCCAACTCCACGCGCGCGGCAGCCGTCTGACCGGTTGCCGCGAGCGCCCGAGCCAGCGCCTCGCGGGCGAAGGGCTCGTCCCAGTCAGCCATCTGCTCGGGGTGTGTCTCGATGAGCTCGAGACAGCGGCGCGCGTGCTGCAGCCCCACGTCGAGGCGTCCGATCCGGAGCGCCACCCGGGCGATCAGGTGCTCGCCGCGGGCGTGATTCGCCTCGTTGCCTGCCTCCAACCAGTGCAGGCAGGCGGCGTACGCGCCGTACAGCAAGCGCTCCTGGTCTTCCAGCGGGCTTGTCTCGTCGATCTCTTCGAGCAGGTCCCAGGTCTCGTTGTTGAGCTCGACGCCGAAGTACCGGTGCAGCTCGCGGCCCTCAACGAGCTCGGTGGCCACCTTCTCCATCAGCTCCGGCCAGCTCGCCAGCCCGTACTCCCGCGCAATCGTCAACTGCGCGTCCCGCAACGTGAAGGTCGCCTCGTCAAA
The DNA here is from genome assembly GCF_041430295.1 of Kribbella sp. NBC_00662. GTDB lineage: Bacteria > Actinomycetota > Actinomycetes > Propionibacteriales > Kribbellaceae > Kribbella. The sequence goes on from NZ_CP109029.1 coordinate 37,308, forward strand.
CGCCGGGTGATGCGCGCGAGCCCGCTCGATAGCATCGGGCCGGCCTTTGACGACCGCCTTACGGAGCTCCTTCGCCCGGGCGCGCAACTGGCTGAGGCTGGCCTTCGCGGGCAGCGGTGTAGTCGACATCAACAGTCCTTCCAGACAGCCCGCTCCGCTGAATCAGACCGTCCCGAAGGGTTCACCGGTCGACACAGGTACTACTCCCACCATCCAGGTGCACTCAGTGCTTGCCGCGGAGAAGAGGCGCCCTGGCGCGCGCTAGCCCAACGCTGACACGCGATACCCCACCCCGTCAATCAGCGTGGCAGATGGATCGGGTTGGTCCAGGCTCGATGGCCGGTTGCGTCCTCGACGGTGATACGGCAGTGGCGACCGCGGAACAACGACCAGGACAGGGTGCACTCGGTGAGGTCGGTGCCTTGGGCAAGCTCCGCGCCGGGGTGGCCGCCGGTGAGGAGGATCTTTGTGGCGGGTGAGCAGCGGACGACGATCGCGTCGCCCTCGAGGTGTACGTCGTACAGCTCGGGGCCGGTGCTGGAGTAGAAGTGGCCGGCCTTCAAGGCGGTCAGGAGCGCGTCCGGTTCGAGGGCTTCGGCGCGGACGTGCACCCAGGCCTGGCAGGGCGGCGGGTCCTGGGGTTGCAGGTGGGCGTCGTCGGCGGCGTACGTCGTGAGGCGGTGACCGCGATTGAGCAGGACATCGGCGAGGTGCCAGCTGTCGCCGCGGTTCTCGCGCTCGGACAGGGCGTTCTGGACCTCGATCGAGTGCGCTGCGTCGAGGCTCTCGGCGTCGGCCGCTGTCAGGAGTGAAGCCGACGGGTGGGCCATGCCGACGAACGCACCTGCGGCCCGCGCTCGTCTCGCCAGCTCAGGACCGGTCTCGGCGTCCGACGGGCGTGCGAAGTCCAGTGGCAGACCGGCAGCGATGATGTGCCACTGCTGACCGGCTTCCGTCCGCGGGGCGTGGAGTTCGGCGCCGATCAGCGTGGTGAATCCGTCCGCCCGCAGGTCCCTGGTGTCGGTGATCGGGTATCCGTACTCGGGCCGGAAGTGGTCGGTGATCGCAACGAAGTCGTACCCGGCGTCGCGGTACACGTCCGCGGTCTCGCGCGGCGATCGCGCTCCGTCGGACAGGTTCGAGTGGGTGTGCAGATTCCCGCGCCAGAACCGCCCAGGGAGATCGAACGTCATCGGCGTTGGGCTCGGGCTGAGGCGTAGAGGCAGACCGCGGCGGCGGTCGCGAGGTTGAGGGACTCGGCGCGGCCGTAGATCGGGACCTTCACGGAGTGGTCGACGATGGCGTTGATGTCGTCGGGCAGACCGTGGGCCTCGTTGCCGAAGAGCCAGACCGTGGGCTTGGCGAGCGTCCCGTCGTCGATGCACGTGTCGAGATCGGTAGCGCCGTACCCGTCGGCGGCGAGCACCTGCAGACCCTGGTCACGCCAGGACCCGACGGCCGTCGCGATGTCGACGTCGGTGGTGATCGGCACGTGGAAGATGCTGCCGACACTGGCCCGGACGGCCTTCGGGTTGTGCGGGTCCACGGACTCCGCCGACAGTACGACGGCATCCGCGCCGGCCGCGTCCGCCGTACGGATCAAGGTGCCGACGTTGCCGGGATCGCGGACCTGGACGCCGGCCGCGATCAGCTTGCCAGTGGGCGCGAACGGCACGGTGACCAGCGAGCAGACGGCGACGACGCCCTGCGAGGTGACGGTTTCGCTCAACGCCTCGACGGCGGCGCGGTTGACCTCGAACCACGGGACGCCGGCCGCCGCGGCCAGGTCGTGGAGATCACGATGACGGGTCGCGACCTCGGGTTCGGCGTACACCTCGACGACGAGTTCGCGATGCTCGAGGGCTTCCCGGACGGCCTGCGGGCCTTCGACCAGGAAGCGGCCGGCCTTGCGCCGGAACGCACGAGTGGCGAGCCGCCGAGCCTGCTTGATGCGCGCGGATTGCGCGGTCAGCAGACCGGGACTCGCCACTGTGGTGTAGGGGTGTTGCTCAGGCCGCGGCGTCGGTCTTCGGCGCGTTCACGTCGGCCGGCAGGGCGGCCTTGGCCACCTGCACGAGCGCGGAGAACGCCGCCGGGTCGTTGACAGCCAGGTCGGCCAGGATCTTGCGGTCGACCTCGACCTCGGCCAGCCGCAGGCCCTGGATGAACCGGTTGTAGGTCAGGTCCTCGGCCCGGACCGCGGCGTTGATCCGCTGGATCCACAGCTTGCGGAAGTCGCCCTTGCGCGCCTTGCGGTCACGGTAGGCGTAGACGAGCGAGTGGGTGACCTGCTCCTTGGCCTTGCGGTACAGCCGCGAGCGCTGGCCGCGGTAGCCGCTGGCCTGCTCAAGTACGGTACGACGCTTCTTGTGGGCGTTGACTGCCCGCTTCACGCGTGCCATGAGGTGTTACTCCTTGTATTTCTGCGCCGGAGAGAGGTAGGCCCACTCGGCGGGGATGTTGGGGGGTGAGGGTGGTGCTCAGATGCCGAGAAGCTTCTTGGCCTTCTTCGCGAACGCGGGTGCAACCTCGACGGTGCCGCTCAGGCGCCGCTTGCGCTTGGACGTCTTCGCCTCGGCGAGGTGGCGGACACCGGTCTGCTCGCGGCGAACCTTGCCCGTCCCGGTGATCCGGACGCGCTTCTTCATCCCCGAGTGGGTCTTCATCTTCGGCATGGCTGTTGTGCTCCTGATTATCTTCGTTGACTCGAACTCTGGTGTGACCGGCTCCGGCTGCTGTGACTGACCTGGCGGCCGGAGCGTTACGTCACTCCGGGTCGAGGTTGTCGGCCGGACCCTTCGGCTTCTTCGTGACGCCGGCGGCGCGTTCTGCCTCGTGGGCCTGGGCCTGCTCGGCGCGCTCCGCGCGCTCCGCCTGCTCCTCGGCCTCCCGCTCGGCCTTGCGCTGCGCCTTCTCGGCTTCCACGTCCACGCGCGCCTCGGACTTCTTCTTGTGCGGCCCGAGCACCATGATCATGTTCCGGCCGTCCTGGCGCGGCGAGGACTCGACGAAGCCGAGCTCGTTCACGTCTTCGGCCAGCCGCTGCAGCAACCGGAACCCGAGCTCGGGCCGGGACTGCTCACGTCCGCGGAACATGATGGTGATCTTGACCTTGTCCCCGGCCTTCAGGAACCGGACCACGTGACCCTTCTTGGTCTCGTAGTCGTGCGGGTCGATCTTCGGCCGCAGCTTCATCTCTTTGATGATGGTGTTGGTCTGGTTCCGGCGTGACTCGCGCGCCTTCTGCGCGGTCTCGTACTTGTACTTGCCGAAATCCATCAGCTTGCAGACCGGAGGCCGGGCGGTTGCCGCGACCTCGACCAGGTCGAGATCGGCCTCCTGGGCCAGCCGCAGTGCGTCTTCGATCCGGACGATGCCAACCTGCTCACCGTTCGGTCCGACCAGTCGCACCTCGGGAACGCGGATGCGCTCGTTGACGCGCAAATCAGTGGTGATGGGTCCTCCTGGGTTGAACTAGTACTGGTGCCACCTCGTCATCGCCGGGAACCCCGCTGGAAAACACAAAGGGCCCTCGTGCGATCACACGAAGGCCCAATTCCCAGATCGACGACGCCCCAACCCCTCCGGGTGGTACGCCGTACGATCGCTGTGATGCTCCGGATGTCCTCCAGAATTTCTCAGCGTTGACCGGGACCCGCCGACTGTTCATCGACTGGGTGGGAGGTGGCCCTCCGCTTAGACCAGAACCGCCGGCAGCCTCTGAATATTCCACTCAGGGGTCACCAACAGACCGGGTCGGTCGCCATGTAAGAGTAACAGCATGACCGACGCAGATGCCACTTCGCAGCCGGACCCGCTCTCCACCGCTTCTCGGGACATCGCCGAGGTACCTGCCGTCGAGATCATCTCAACTGCGGCACTCCACCTGATGAGCGCCGCGGCCGTCAACCTCGGCCTGGCCGCCGACCTCCCCGACCACAAGGACCTCGACGAGGCCCGCTCGCTGATCGACTCCTTGGCCGGCCTCCTCGACGCGGCCGCGCCCGCTCTCGGCCACCACCACGCCGCGCCCCTGAAGGACGGTCTGCGCTCACTCCAGCTCGCCTTCCGCGAAGCCAGCACCATCCAGGACGAGCCCGGCCAGGGCCCCGGCGAGAAGTACACCGGCGCCGTCTTCCCGGCGGCCTCCGGCCGCTGACTGCGGTCAGCCCAGAGCGGCGAAGAACGCGAGGATGCCGGCCGGGGCGTCGGGCGCGAAGGAGATCTCGAGGTTCGCCGCGGATTCGGCGGCCGCAGCCTCGGCGCGCGGGAAGAGCGCCGACTCGTACGTCGCCAGGGCGGCCTCGGCGTCGTCGGGCTGTGCGATCAGGGCGGCGGCGAGTTCGGCGGCGTCCTGCATGGCCAGGTTGGCGCCCTCGCCGGCGAACGGCGACATCAGGTGCGCGGCGTCGCCGAGCAGCGTGACGCCCGGGATCCGCTTCCACTGATGACCGATCGGCAGCGCGTGGATCGCGCGCGGGAACGGCTCGGTGTCGGATTCGCGGACGAGGCGGAGAAGACGGTCGTCCCAGCCGTCGAATCCGGCCAGCAGATCGTCCTTCGTGATCGCGGTCCACGGCTCGTCGACCTGTACGGCGGCGTACACATGCAGACGATCAGGCTCCCGGTGGGCCAGGAGCCCACGGCCGGCACCGAGGGCCATCATCATGCCGCCGCCGATCAGATCGGCGCTGTCCTGATGGCGCGTCTCGGGGTCGAGCAGGTTCAGCTCAGCGAACGAGAGACCCAGGTACGCCGGGATCGCATCCGAAACCAACGGCCGCACCTTGGACCACGCGCCGTCCGCACCGATCAGAAGGTCGGCGGTGAACGTACTCCCGTCGGCCAGCCGCACCTTCCGATCGGCGGAGGTCTCGACGACCTTCGCGCCCCAGCGGATCGTGCCGTCCGGCAGGCCGCCGAGCAGCAGGCCGCGCAGGTCGCGGCGGTGCACCTCCGGCCGGCCGCTGCCTTCGTGGTCGTGCGACAGCCGCAGTACGCCGTGCTGGTCGTAGACCTTCATCGATTCGCCGCCGGGCATGATGATGCGCAGGAAGTCGTCGTACAGACCGGCTGCTTTCAGAGCTGCCTGGCCGGACTCCTCGTGGATGTCGAGCATGCCGCCCTGGGTGCGGGCGGTCAGTGAGGACTCGGCTTCGTAGACAACGGCCTCGATGCCGTTGACGTGCAGGATGCGGGCCAGGGTCAAACCGCCGAGGCCGGCGCCGATGATCGCGATCATGCTCGTTCTCCTTCTGTGCGTGGAGTGGCGAGCACTCCGTTGATCAGTACGCGGACGCCCCAGGAGGTCCGGTCCGGTCCGGCCCCGCTCAGCAGGTCCTCCCCCAGCGCCGCGATCCGCGGATGCGTCTCGGGTCGGACCGCCCGCAAGGCGGCGGCCACTGCGTTCCATGCCTCCGGATCGTCGCCACCCGCGTGCTCGGCAGCGGTCGAGGTGGCCAGCTGCAGCAGCAGGTCGACTCCCCACGACGCCTGCCGCGGCGGCACGTCACCTTCGTCGAGCAGCGCGAGGATCGACTCGACCAGCCGCAGATAGTTCTGACCGGATGGGCGCGCGCTGACGGCGGACTGGGCAAGGCTCGGGTATTCGAAAAGCACGAGCGTGTACGACGCGAGCACCGCCTCGAGCCGATCCCGCCAATCGCCGTCCGCCTCGACCGGCGAGAGATCCACCGCGCCGAGCAGCTCGTCGAGCACGGCAGCGTGCAGCTGGGCCGTGTTGCGGAAGTAGACGTACAGCGAGGCCGGCCCGGTATCGAGCTCCTTGGCCAGCCGCCGCATGGTGACCCGCCCGAGCCCTTCGACCCGCATCACGTCGACGGCAGCCGCCACAATCCCCCGCCGAGTCAACGCCTCCTTGGCCGGGCGTTCTCGCCTGCTCCTCGGTTCATCCATGCTTCGAGCCTAACGAACATGTTCGTTACGAACAAGTTCGCCAAGCTGATCGGCTCAGCGCGGGCGGGACCACAACTCCCGAATTGCGTGGTGGCGGCCGGCGCGGCCGGGTACGGTCGGCGATCGTGTCCGACGAGATCCCGGCTCCGGTGGCCAAGCTTGACGCGCAGCAGTTGCTGATCGAGGTGAACGAGCGGTCGGGAGCAGGGCTGACCTTCGTCGGGCGGGCGGCTGCCGGGGAGGTCGGCGCTGGGTTCGTGCGGTGGCCTGACGGGCGAGACGGCGTTCTCACGCGCGGGTTCGGGTCGCTCGACGACTTACGTCGTACGGCGAGAGTTCTCGACGCGGCGCGGTCGGATGGGTTGCCGGTGCCGCAGTATCAGCTGCTGATCGAGGTGACAGACGGGGTCGGCGTGGTCCAGGAGCGTTTGCCGGGTCGGCCGCCTGAGGTGGTCGACCGCGCGCTGCTCGAAGCGATGATCGCGCTGACCGACCGCTTCGCGGGGCTGGCCGACGATCTGCCGGTCCCGTCGATGTACCTGCTCGAGAGCGGGCCGGGCTTCTGCCTGCACGAGTCTCTCCAGCGGTACGACGATCGCACGCGACGGTTGCTCGAATGGGTCCGCGAGGTCGGCCGCGACGAGCCGAGCTGGATGACCGGCGACGATCTGGTGCACCTCGACTTCCATACCGGCAACGTGCTGGTCGACGAGGCCGGCGAGCTGACGGGCATCGTCGACTGGGACGGTATCGGGCGCGGCGATCGCCGGTTCGGCCTTGTCACGTTGCGGTTCGACGCACACTCGCGATTGCCCGACGCGGACCTCGACTGGTTCGACGAACTGCTGGACGACGCACTGGATCCCGCCGTACTGCGGTTGTACTGGGCACACATGAGCCTGCGCCTCGTCGACTGGTCGATCCGCCACCACACCCCGGCCGACACCACGCGCTGGCTCGATTTCGCCGAGACGCGGACGGGCTGACCGCGGTCGCGTCGAACCGGATCCACGACCGCCTTCACGGCGCTGGTGAAGTAGCAGCAAGACCGGACCGCAACCCGTTTCGGAGCAGGCCGAAATCGGTTCACGACGCCCCACAGCGCGGCGGATGTCTCCTAACTTCGAAGTGCGGTCTCCGACCGGGGACCGTCCGGACAAGAGGGGACGAAAGCATGCGCAAGATCGCGATGACTGCCGCCGGGATCGCCGCCGCTGTGATCGGTACGGGCGTGGCGCTCGCACCGACCGCGAACGCGGCAACCGCCGGCACGGCGACGGCGTGCCCGTCGGGGGCAGTCTGTCTTCAGGAGCCGAACGGCAGCATCCTGAGCAAGAACATCTGGTACAGCTACGGCGCGCACAACCTGTCGAACGTGATCGGCACCAAGACGCTGATCAACAGCCAGACCGGCGGTGCGGGCTTCCAAATCTGCACGGGTTACAACGGCACCGGCTGCGGTCCGGTCTACCGCTGGACGGGCCCGTCCGAACCGCACGACTTCACCCCGATCAACTCGATCGTCCTGGTGAAGTAACCAGCAACCGCGCCGGCTCCTCCCCCGCCAGGATCGGAGCCGGCGCTCTGCTGTTCCGCGGGGACTAACCCTTGACGGCTCCTTCTTCGACGCCTTTGAAGAAGAACCGTTGGAGGGTGGCGAAGACTATGACGATGGGGATGAAGGCGATCATCGTGCCGGCGGCGATCAGGCGGGGGTTGTTGCTGAAGGTGCCGGACAGGTACTGCAGGCCGACGGTCAGGGTGTACTTGTTCGGGTCGGTGAGCACGATCAGCGGCCAGAGGAAGTCGTCCCAGGCGCCGATGAACGCGAAGATCGCGATCACGCTGATCGTCCCGCGGACCGACGGCAGACCGACGTACACGAAACGTTGCCAGGCGTTCGCGCCGTCGACGATCGCGGCCTGGTCGACCTCGAGCGGCAAGGCGCGAAAAGCGTTGTACATGAGAAGAACGTTCAACGCCCCGATCATGCCGGGCAACGCGACGCCGAACAGCGTGTTCGCCAGCCCGAACTCCCGCACCGTCACGTACTGCGAGATGATCGTCACCTCACCCGGCAGGACCAACGTGGCCAGGAACAACCCGAGCACGATGCGCCGCCCGCGGAACTGCAACCGCGAGATCGCGAACCCGGCCAGCGACGCGCCGATGACGTTGCCACCGACAACCAGTACGGCGACCACGAGCGAGTTCCGCGCGTAGTCCCAGACCGGGATCGTGTCGGTGACCTCTTTGTAGTGGGCGAACGTCGGCTGGGACGGCAGCAGCCGCGGGATCCGGGTGTAGATGTCCTCCCCGGATCCCTTCAGCGACGTCGACAACTGCCACAGGAACGGCCCGATCGTGATCAGCAGCACGAACGCCAGCAGCAGGTAGCGCACGACCTTCTCGCGCGGCGACACCGTGTTGAAGCCGAATGATCCCCGCCGACGACCAGCAGGACGCGGGGCCTCCGAGACATCGGCCGGACGCACCGGATCGGTCACAGTCGTCATGCTTCAGCTCCTCTGCGGTTCAGGCGAGCCAGGACCAGCATCGGTACGACGGTGACGAAGAACAGCACGATCGACAACGCCGACGCGTACCCGAGGTTGCCCTCGAAACCCTGGCTGTACTGCTGGATCAGCATCACCACCGAGTTGTCCCGCCCACCCGGACCGCCCTTGCCGCCGCTGAGGATGAACAGCTCCGAGAACACCCGCAGCGCCGATACCGAGATCAGGATCGAGATCAGGATCATCGTCCCGCGTACGCCGGGGATCGTGATGTGCACGAATCGCCGGAACGGACCGGCGCCGTCGACCGCGGCCGCCTCGTGCAACTCCCGTCCGACGTTCCCGAGGGCGGCCAGGTAGATGATCATGTAGTACCCGAGCCCCTTCCAGATCGTCAGACTGATTGCACTCAGCAACAACAGCCACTGGTCGGACAGGAACGGCAACGGACCGGAGATGAACCCCAGCTTCTCGGCCATCCCGTTGACCAGACCGCGATCGTCGAGGATCCACTGCCAGATCAGCGCCACCACGACCGCGGACGCCACCACCGGCGTGTAGAACGCAGTACGGAAGAACGTGATGCCGGGCAGCTTCTTCTCGACGAGTACGGCGAGCAGCAGCGGCAGGACCGTGAGGAACGGGAGGCAGACGACCATGTAGATGACGCTGTTCAGCAGCGCCCACCGCAACTGCTCGTCGTGCAGCAGGGCCTCGAAGTTCTTCAGGCCGACGAAGTGGCCGCCGCCGATCGGCCTGGCGTTCGTGAACGACAGGATGACGGTGTTGATCGACGGCCACAGGTTGAACACGAGCAACCACGCGAGTGCTGGGATCACCAGCACCCACGGGGTGAACCAACGGTGATACCGCATTACTGCGTGAGCAGCTGGTTGGCCTTGGCCACCGCGGCGTCGAGGGCTGCCTGGGACGTGATCTTGCCGGAGATCGCCAGCGAGATCTGCTGCCCGATGAAGTCGTTGGTCGCGCCGCTGATCACCGGCGGCTGCAGGTTCTTTGCCTTGGCCAGCGACTGGAACGCGAGCACCTTCGCGTCACTCTCCGGCGTGCCGTCGGACTTCGAGAAGTACGGGTCCTGGGCGGAGGCCTTGGTGGACGGGAAGATGTTCACGATCTTCGCGAACGCGGCCTGGTTCTCGGCGTTGGTGACGAACCGCGCGAGCGCGATCGCCGCGGCCTGGTTCTTGGTCTTGGCCGACACCGACAGCCCCTGCACGTACAGCGGCGGGGTGTCGAGCGCGGGCGACGGGACGACCTTGCCCTTCAGCGACGGGTTGTCCTTCTGGAAGTCCTGGATCGCGTTACCGCCGCCGGTGGTCCAGGCGACCTTGCCCTGGGTGAAGAGCTTGGAGTTGCCCAGGTACTCGTTGGTCAGGATATCCCGCGGCATGTAGCCGGCCTTGTAGGCGTCGCGGTACTTGTCCAGCAGCGCGGCCGCCTCAGGGGTGTTGAAGACGAACTTCTTGCCGTCGTCGGACAGGATCTTGACTCCGGCGTTGGTGAAGTCGCCGATGCCGGGCAGCCGCGACATCAGGTACTCCTTGCCGCCGGTCTTGTCGTGCATCGTCTTCGCGGCCGCGAGCAGCTCGTCGAAGGTCTTCGGCGGGTTCTTCACGTCCAGGCCGGCCGCGGCGAACTTGGTCGCGTTCCAGTAGTCGATGTCGGTGTTCAGGTACCACGGGTAGCCGAACGTGCCGGTCATCCCCTGGTACTGGTACGCCTGCACCCCGCCCTCGACGTACTCGTCCTTGATCTTCGGGTCGGCCGCACCGACGTCGAGCAGCATGTTCTGCTTGGCCAGGCTGAGCGCGAAGTCCGGCGGCAGGTTGGTGACGTCGGGCAGCTGACCGGCCGACGCCTGGCTCAGCACCTTCTTGTCGTAGCCGTCGCCGGGCTGGTCGAGCCAGGTCACGTGCGTGCCCGGGTACTTCGCCTCGAAGGCCTTGATCACACCCTCGACGTACGACGTGAACTTCGGCTTCAGCGCCCACGTCTGGAAGCTGACCTCACCGGTCACCTGCGCGTTCGCGTCGACGGTCGGCTTGGCGCCACCGCTGCCGGAGTCCCCGGATCCGAGGCCGCAACCTGCGAGAGTGAGAGCGGCGGCGGCAAGGGCGGCCACCGGCGCCAGACGGCGTCTACGCATGGAATCTCCTGGGTTTGATAAACCGGTATAGCTCCTGCACTATCGGGGATCGTAGAATCCGCTGTCAAGGGTGAGGGAGGATCACGTGGCCAGACCGACGATCGCGGATATTGCGACCAGGGCGGGGGTGTCCAAGGGCGCGGTGTCGTTCGCGCTGAACGGGCGGCCCGGTGTCAGCGACGCGACCCGGGAGCGGATCCTGAAGATCGCCGAGCAGATGAGCTGGCGGCCGCACAGCGCGGCGCGGGCGCTCGGGGCGTCGCGGGTCGACTCGGTCGGGATGGTGATCGCGCGGCCGGCCCGGACGCTGGGTGTCGAGCCGTTCTTCGCGCACCTGTTGTCCGGCGTGCAGTCCGGCCTGTCGGCGGAGTCGATCTCGCTGCAGCTGCTGATCGTCGAGGACACCGCGGCCGAGATCGAGGTGTACCGGCGGTGGGCCTCGGAGCACCGCGTCGACGGCGTGATCCTGGTCGACCTGACCGTCAAGGACCCGCGGGTCGACGAGCTGAAGGCGCTCGAGCTGCCCGCCGTGGTGATCGGAGGCCGCGGCGGCAAAGGCGCGCTGGCCTCGGTCTGGGCGGACGACCGCGACGCGATGCTGTCGATCGTGGAGTACCTGGCCGCGCTCGGCCACCGCCGGATCGCCCACGTCGCCGGTACGCCGAACTTCCAGCACACCCAGCGCCGGATCCGCGCCGTCCGTGACGCGGCTCCCCGTCTGGGCCTGGTGGATGCGCCGTCCCTGACCACGGACTTCAGCGACGCGGAGGGCGCCGCGATCACGCGCAAGCTGCTCTCCCAGCCCGTGCGGCCGACGGCGATCGTCTACGACAGCGACGTGATGGCAGTCGCCGGCCTCGGCGTCGCGATGGAGATGGGCGTCTCGGTGCCCGGCGACCTCTCGATCGTCGCCTTCGACGACTCGATCCTCACCCAGCTCATGCACCCGGCCCTGACGGCCCTGTCCCGCGACACCTTCGACTTCGGTCGCCAGGCCGCCGAGGTGCTCCTCGAGACCATCGCCGACCCCGCCCAGGTGATCAACCGGCGCACCGCCGACCCGGTCCTGACGGTCCGCGAGTCGACCGCTCCCCCGGCGTGATGTTGCCCTTCGCGCCTAAACCGATTTAGCATCCTCATCATGCCTTCGGTCCCCCGGTTCGGTGCCAACTACGTCCCCTCCAGCGGCTGGTTCTACAGCTGGCTGGACTACGACGGCGCCGCGGTACGGCGGGACTTCGCCGACCTGGCCGCGATCGGGCTGGACCATGTCCGGGTGTTCCCGGTCTGGCCGTGGATCCAGCCGAACCGGGCGATCATCCGCAAGCGCGCGATCGCCGACCTGCTCGACACGATCGACGCCGCCGCGGAGCACGGGCTGACCGTCGCGGTCGACCTGGTCCAGGGACACCTGTCCAGCTTCGACTTCCTCCCGTCGTGGGTGCTGACCTGGCACAGGAGCAGCCTGTTCGAGGATCCGACGGTCCGCGACGGCCTCACGGCGTACGTCGACACCGTGGCGCGCGCGGTCGCGACGAAGCCGAACGTCTTCGCAATCACAATCGGGAACGAGGTCAACAACCTCTGGCCGGACAGCCCGACCACACCGGATGCATCAACCAGCTGGGCGCAGGATCTGCTGGCCACACTGAAGAAGGCGGCGCCGGAGGTGCTCGCTTTGCACTCCGTGTTCGACGACGCCTGGTACAAGGCCGACCACCCGTTCCACCCCGTTGACGCCGTGGATCTGGGTGACCTGAGCACTGTCCACTCGTGGGTTTTCAACGGGGTCTCACGAGTGGACGGTCCCCTCGGACCGGCCACGCTCACCCACGCCGACTACCTGGTCGAGCTGGCTCGCGCCACCGCACTCGACCCCGCGCGACCCGTCTGGCTGCAGGAGGTCGGCGTACCCGGGCCGGACATCCCCACCGACCTGCAGGCCGAGTTCACCCGCCGTACGGTCGAAATCGTGCTGCCGAACCCGGCGCTGTACGGCGTGACGTGGTGGTCGTCGCACGATATCGACCGCAGCCTCGTCGACTTCCCGGACCGCGAGTACGACCTGGGTCTGTTCACCGTCGACCACGAGCGCAAGCCTGCGGCGCAAGCCCTCGCCGACGTGATCGCCGACGTCAAGGCGAACGGCGTACCGCCCGTGCCGGCTGCTACAACGCTGACCGCGCCGGTCAACCTCCGCACCGAGCCGCAGCGTCGCCCGGAAGTTGCCCCCGGCAGCGAATTCCACCTCCACTGGGTCGAGGCCCGCACGGCCGGCCCGGTGCGGATCATCCTGCCCTGACCGCGCTACCGCTTGGCGATCAGTACTTCGATGCCGTCGAGGATTCTTGCCAGGCCGAAGTCGAGGTCGTCGTCGAGGCCGTCCTCGTACTCCTGGTTCGTGTACATCGAGGTCAGGATCGGGTAGTCGCCCTCGATCAGGCGAGGGACCAGGAAGCGGCCGACCTGCTCGGCCTGGACCGGCGTGTTGTCGCTCGAGCCGAGCTGCCGGGCGAGGCTCGCGTAGTTGCGGGCGTAGCCGTCCAGCAGCATCAGGCAGCCGAGGTTGTCGTGCTGGCTGAGCCCGGTCTCGGCCAGCGCCTGCAGCATCGCCTCGACCCAGCGGAGCAGGTTGGGCGTGACGGGCGCGCCGCGGATCGGTACGTCGAGCAGCCACGGGCGGTCGGCGTACATCTTCAACTGCGCGTCGACCCACGCGATCGCGGCCGGACGCCAGCCCTGCGGTAGCTCGGGCGGCAGGCCGACCGCCTTCTCGTGCACGAGCACGATCAGCTCTTCCTTGGACCGGACGTAGCGGTACATCGCGTTCGTGGTGACGCCGAGGTGCGCCGCGATCCGCTGCAGCGAGATCGCCTCGAACCCGTCCCGGTCACCGAACTCGATACCGGTCGCGACGATCTGCTCGACCGACAGCGCCGGCTTCGGCCCGCGCCGCTGCACCGGCAGCACACCCCAGGACAGGGCGAGCCCCGGCGGCAGCTCCCCGCGGTCCTCGGTCATGTCTCCATCCTGACGCACGCCCGCCGGGGTGTGACAGGGGTGCTAGCACCACCCTCGAAACGGGTCCTGAGCACCGGGCGGACGAAACTGTTCAACCCATACGCTTTTTCACATCGAACCTCCGGAAAGGAACCCAGATCATGTACACGCTGCTCGAACCGCTCCTGACGCCCGACCAGATCAAGCTGACCGACGCCGACCGCCGCGCTGCGGTCGCCAAGCTCGACAGCGCCGTACGGCAGGCCGCCCTCGCTCCCTCACAGGCCAGCGAGCGGCAGTTGCAACTGCTCACCGCCGAGACGCGCGGCGAGCTCCGCAAGATCATGGCCGGCGTCCCCGACGCGACTCCGCCTCGTGGGCTGACCACGGCGCTGCGGGCGTTCACCGGCGTGTGGTTGGTGACTTGCGTCGTGCAGTTCGTGATCTGGGTGGCGCTGGCGATGTTCGGTCACTTCGACGGACCGTGGTGGCTCTGGTCGGACCTCGGTCTCGGCGCGGTCGTCGCGATCCTGTGGTGGACGAACGAGTCCTACCACCGCAAGTCCGACGTGCTGGTCGCGCCGTGAGCGTCCAGCTGACCGACGTCCGGAAGGTGTACGGCACCGGGCCCGGCGCGGTCGAAGCGCTGGCCGGTGTCACCTACGGCTTCGAGACCGGCACTTTCACTGCGGTGATGGGGCCGTCGGGGTCTGGCAAGAGCACGCTGCTGCACTGCGCGGCCGGGCTTGATGTGCCGACGTCCGGTGAGGTCGAGCTGGCCGGGCGGTCGCTGCACGGTCTGGACGAGACCGCGCTGACGGAACTGCGGCGGGACTCCGTTGCCTTCGTCTTCCAGTCTTTCAATCTGATGCCTGCGCTGACGGTGCGGCAGAACGTCGTACTGCCGTTGACGCTCGCCGGGAAGTCGCCGGATAACGCATGGGTGACCGAGGTCATCCGGCGGGTCGGGCTCGAGGCGCGGATGAAGCACAGGCCGAGTGAGTTGTCCGGTGGTCAGCAGCAGCGGGTCGCGATCGCGCGGGCGTTGGCCGGACGTACGGCGATCACGTTCGCGGACGAGCCGACCGGGGCGCTCGACACGACCACCGCGCTCGAGGTGCTGACACTGCTTCGCGATCAGTCCCGCGAACTCGGTCAGACGATCGTGATGGTCACCCATGATCCGGTCGCCGCGTCGTACGCCGACCGCGTGGTCTTCCTCGTCGACGGCCGGATCGTGTCCGAAACCGCCCACCCCACCGCCGAGACCGTCGCCGCGGAACTCGCCCAGCTGAGCGCCGGCCGCTTCTCACCCACGGAGATCTGACATGTTCCGGCTCGCCGTCACCACCCTGCGCTACCGCACCGCCGCCTTCCTCGCGATCTTCGTCGCAGTCCTCCTCGGCGGGGCACTCCTGGCCGCGGCCGGCGGTCTCCTCGAAACCGGCCTCCGCCTCAACGCCCCACCCCAACGCCTGTCCGCCGCCCCCGTCGTCGTCTCAGGCGACCCCGCCTACCATCCCCCCAACGGCAGCGGCTCCGCCGCCTTCCCAGAACGCCACCGCGTAGACGCGGGGCTGGTCGCCAAGCTCGCCAGCGCCCCAGGCGTGTCAAAAGCGATCGCCGACAGGTCATTCCCCGCAGCAGTCACCGACGCCACCGGCAACTCCTCCGAGGCGGGCACGCCGAGCGCGAGCAGCACCGCCGGTGCGAGCAACTCCCCCGGAGCAGTTGCGCCCGGCGAAGGCGGTGTCCGAGCGCTTGCGGGCCACGCGTGGAGCTCTGCGGGACTGACGCCGTACGACTTGACTGCTGGGAGAGCGCCGCTGGGTGGGCAGGTTGTGTTGGATGAGCGGCTGGTTGGTTCTGCCAAGCCTGGGGATCGGGTGACGGTGGTTGTGGGTGGGGAGCCTCGGACGGTCGTGCTGGCTGGGGTTGCGAGGGCTCAGCACCGGGTTGATGTGCCGGCGGTGTTCTTTGCGGATGCAGATGTGCCGGCCGGCGTGGACGCGATCGGTGTGTTCCCGGAGGACGGTACGTCGGTTCGGGACCTGACGAAGCGGCTGCAACTGCCGCAAGGCGTGAAGGCCTACACCGGCGACGACCGCGGTGTAGCGGAGTACCAAGGGATTGCTACGAGTCTGCCGTTGATCATCATGTCCGGCGTCTTCGGTGGGATGGTGGCTGTGGTGATGGCGCTCGTGGTGTCGGCGACGATCGGGCTGTCGGTGCGCCAGCGTCGTCGTGAGCTGGCGTTGCTGCGGGCAAGTGGTGCGACACCGCGGCAGGTCGGCAAGATGGTGATCGCCGAGACCATGCTGGTCGGCCTCATCGGGCTGGCAATCGGCCTCCTGTGCGGCCGGTTCGTGGGCAACTGGATCTTCGGCATGCTCGCCGACGGCGGGATCGTTCCTCCCCAACTCCGGTACGACCAAGGCCCGCTCCCCTTCGCCGGCGCAGCCATCCTGACGTTCCCAGTACTGCGACTCACCGTCGGATTCGCCGCCGGCCGCGCCGCCCGGATCCGCCCGATCCAGGCCCTCGCGGAGGCTGCCGTACCGAACGTGGCCCTCAGCCGCATCCGCGTGATCATCGGCCTGGTCTTCGCCGGCGCCACGGTGGCGATCGCCCTGTCCACCCCGTTCATGGGTCCGGCCAACGCCGCCGCGATCGGCGGCCCCGCCGGTCTGACCGGTTCGATCGCGGTCGCGATCCTCGCCCCGCTCGTCATCCAGCGTGCGCTCGTCCCCCGCATCACCCGACTCGTGGAGAAGCGCGGCACGAGCGGAGTTCTCGCGGTGATCAACCTCCGCGTCCGCGCGGTGCAGTTCGGCGCGATCCTGATCCCGATCACGATCGCCACAGCGATTGCCGTCGGCAACATCTACTCGCAGACCACGCAGCAGAAGGCGGCCGTGGAAGCCTTCACCAGCAACCTTGCCGGCGACGTCGTCATCACCGGCGGCATCCCCGCATCCCTCACCAAGGCCGCGAGCGAACTCCCCGGCGTCGCAGCGTCGTCCGAACTCGTCCGCAGCAAGGGCTGGATCGAGGAGCCGTACGACACCTCCCACACCAGCGACGCCTGGCCCCTCCTCGGCCTCAGCGGCCCGATCTACAAGGACAAGGTGACCAAGGGTTCGCTCGACGACCTGACCGGCAACACAGTCGCGCTGCCACCGGGTACGGCGAAGAAGCTCAAGGTCGACGTCGGATCCGAGATCGGACTGCGCCTGGGCGACGACGCTCTCGTCAAGGTGAAGGTAGTAGCACTGGCAGAAGGCCCGTCCGGCTACCAATCTCTGCTGCTCCCCGCACAACTCCTCGCCGCCCACACCACGACCGGCCTGCCGAGTCAGCTGGTGCTGAAGACCACCGACAAGCTCCACCTGGACCTGTCGAAATGGCCCGGTACGACGATGGGCGGCCGCGAACTGCTCGCCGACGGGCTGGACACCGGTCTCGGCGTGGACGCCTGGATCGGATACCTACTGGCCGCGATCGCAGTCGCCTACACCGCGATCGCCTCGGTCAACACGATCGCGGTCGCCGTACTCGACCGGCGCCGGGAATTCGGACTGCAGCGCCTAACCGGATCCACCCGCCGCGAGGTGTCACGAATGCTCGGCCTCGAAGGTCTGTTGATCGCGGCGCTCGGGCTGGTGAGCGGGCTGATCACCGCGGCGTTCACCGTACTGCCGATCGCGCTGGCGACCCGCGGCGGGCCGATCCCGTCCGGCCCGGCGTGGGTGCTGGCCGCGTGGATCGCGGTCGTCCTCCTGCTGGTCCTCCCGACCACCGCGATCACCGGTCGTATCGCGATGCGCGCCAAGCCGATGGACGCGCTCAGCTCACCCGTCGGCTGATTCGATCCACCCGTAGCCGCCGTCTTCCAGGCGAACCACCTGGAGGCCGGCGGCCAACCGGCGCACGTCGTCGGTCTCGATCACGCCCGTGGCCGGGCCGGCGATGTCGACTACGATCGCGGCCGCGCCCTCCTGGATCGCCGCGGTCGCCACCAGCTGCGCCTGGGCCGGCATCGGGCGCGCTTCCGGGCTCCACCGGGCCAGGCTCTCGGTGCCGGTGAACGCGAGCAGCGCGTTCCGCCCGTCCTGGCCCTGGAGCAGCGCGACGGCCATGTCCGAGGTCTTGTCGTGCGCCAGCCCGTTCTCGTCGTACTCGACCTCGCCGAGCATCGCCACCACCGGCACCAGCAGCCGCGCCCCGGTCGGTCCTGCCAGCGCCGCCAGCACCGCGCCCTCGTCACCCTGAGCGAGCGCGGCCGCGAGCGCGGGGTCCGCCGTACCGTCGTCGTTGTCGAACCCGGTGAAGGCCAAGCGGCGCTCTGGTTGCATGCCTGCATTCTCCCCGGCCCCGGACTTCCGCCACTCACCAACCCCACCGGACCGCCGCGTGCCACGCTCACCGATACCGGCCGGCGGCCGAGCTGGAGGTTGATCAGTGACGGAGGTCCGGATTCAGGGGTGCGTCAGGGCTCTTCCCCTCTTGGTTCCGGGCGTGACTGTGCGAGCCTGGGTATGTGCCTGACTTCAACGATTTGACGCTGCTGCCGTTCTGCGTAGGCCTCACGCTGCTCGGTCTGATCGGCTCGTGGTTCGCCTGGCGGCGACGCGGGGTGGCAGCCGGCACCCGCGGCGTGGCCTGGTCTCTGCTGCCGGTCTCGCTGTACCTGACCGGTCTGCTGGAGCTGGTCTGGGACGTGGTCCGCTCAGCCGTGAGCTGGGTCACCCACCTGATCTTCTCGCCGACCGTCTGGGCCGGGGTCGCGCTGTTCGGCGTCTCGGTGGTGCTGTACGTCGTGTCAGGTGTGGCCCGGGGTCGTGGAGGGAACCAGAAGGCCGAGAAGAAGAAGCCCGCCTCGCCTGCGGGTGAGTTGACCACGACGGGCCCCGCGCCCGCGTCGGCCACCACCGCCAAAGCTGCCAAGCCGTCAAAGGGGAAGGCGAAGCAGCAGGATTCGTCGGAGTTCGACGAGATCGAGGACATTCTGAAGCGCCATGGAATCAACTGAGAAAGCCGCTGACCACGGCTCGCCCCTGACCATCGACCTGCTGCTGGACAACGTTCTGGCCGGACCGGCAGGCCTCGGCAGCACCCGGCTGATCGGTATCGACGGCCCCGCCGGCTCCGGCAAGACGACTGTCGCCGCCCATCTGCAGGCCCGGGCCGAAGCTCGCGACCTGAACACGTATGTCATCCACATGGATGACCTGTACGACGGCTGGACCGGAGCCGAGCGTGGATTCGGTCTGCTCCGCGACCACGTGCTGCAACGCCTCGCCGACGGCCGCGAGGGCCGCTACCGCCGCTACGACTGGTACGTCGGCGCGTACGCCGAGCTGCACGTCGTACCGAACACCGTGGACCTGCTGATCGTCGAAGGCGTGACCGCCTGCGACCGGGACGCGGCGCACTGGCAGTCGCTGCGGCTGTGGGTCGAGACGTCGAACGAGGTCCGCCTCGAGCGCGGCATCGAACGCGACGGCGAGGCTCTCCGCGACCACTGGCTCGAATGGATGCGCTGGGAGCGCGACCATTTCGCCGAACAGGCCACCCGCTCGCGCGCCCACGTCATCGTCGACGGCGACCCGGCTGTGCCGTTCGACCCCGCGGTGGAACTCGTCACGAAGTCGGTGGCGCTGCCTCCGCACGACTCGGCGGCTTCGTAGCGGAGATCAACCGCGCCCGCGGATGGTGGACCCACTCGCCCGCGGGAGCCTTCGCCAGGTAGCTCGCCCGCAGCTCCGCGATGTACTCGTCGCCACGCGCCAAGGCCGTGGCCCGCAACGGCCCCGAGCGGTCGGCCGCATCGAAGTACGCCGCCGCGTCGAGATGCACCATCCGGTACGACACCAGCTCGTCCCGCTCCACGACGGCGCCGTCGAGCGCCGGGATCAGCGCGTCCTCCCAGGAGCGATCGCGCCGCCCTTCGATCACCTCGTCGAGGAGCGCGAAAGGTCCCGTCTCCTCGGCGAACTCGGGCCAGTAAACGACACACAGCCGGCCGCCAGGGCGAAGCACGTCGTACCAGGAGCGGATCGCGGCCGCGGGATCGGGCAGCTGCTGGAGTCCGAAGACGGAGACGACCGCGGCCGCGGACCAGGCCGGATCGAGGGTGGCGGCGTCGCCCTGAACCAGCTCGACCAGCGGATGTCCGGCAGCGCGGAGGCCGGCCAGGCGGACCATCTCGGCAGAAAGGTCGATCCCGACGATCCGCCGCTCCGGGAACCGCGGAACAAGCAGCTCGAGCTCGGGGAACGTCCCGCAGCAGGGGACGAGGACCGTACCAAACGGTATGGTATGCAGAGCGTCGACGGCAGCCTGCACCCACGGCGCGAAGCGTGGGACGAAGTACTGCTCGTAGCCCTCGGCTGCCTCGTCCCAGCTGCGGGCCAGCCTCGAGAGGCGGTCCGTCACGTCTGGAGGCCGTCCCAGGACCAGCGTGGGATGGTCAGGTCGTCGGCGATGTCTTCGGTGTTGTGGTGGTACATCGTGGTGAACGTCGCCCAGGCGAAGTAGTCGTGCAGGACCTGCCGGAGCCTCGGATCGGCCAGCCCGACGTCGGTCATCGCCTCGTCGAAGCGTTCGATCGCGAGCCGGTTCATCTCGTCGTGTTCGCCGTTGCCGCTGTGCCGCCGCTCGACGTACGCCTCGTCGCCGTACACGCCGGTGTAGCCCTCCGGCCCGCCGAGCGCCTCGGCCCAGTACGCCGCGAGCCGCTCGATGTGATCAGGCTCGACCTCGCCGTGGAACGCGTGGCTGACGACCGGATCGGCCATCACGCGCTCGTGCCAGGCCTGCGCCAGCCGCAGCATGCCCTCGGACCCACCCGCCGCTTCGTAAACGGTCTCCATGGCGCTCAAGTCTGCTCCATCGACGCGATCCGGTCACGTGCGTGCGCCCGCTCGGGTTCGGACCCGGCCAGCCGGAGGGCGCGTTCGTACGCCGCGGTTGCCTCGGGCAAGCGTCCGAGGCGGTGCAGCAGATCGGCGCGGGCGAGAGCGAACGGGTGGTAATCGCGCAGCCGTGGTTCGTCGGCCAGCTCTTCGAGCAGGGCGAGTCCGGCCTCGGCACCGTCGCGCATCGCGATCGCGGCCGCCCGGTTGAGCGCGACCACGGGCGACGGATCGAGTTCCAGCAGTACGTCGTACAGCGCGACGATCTGCGCCCAATCGGTGTCCGCGAAGTCGGCCGCCTCGTCGTGGAGCGCGGCGATCGCGGCCTGGACGGCGTACGGTCCGGCTCCGCCGGTGAGCGCGGTGACAACCAGGTCGCGGCCTTCGGCGATCAGCTCGTGGTCCCAGCGACCGCGATCCTGATCCTCGAGCAGGACCAAGGATCCGTCTGCCCCGGTGCGCGCGTCGCGCCGGGCGTGGACGAGCAGCATCAGAGCGAGCAGGCCGGTCACCTCGCGCTCGGCGGGAAGCAGCCGATGCAGGATCCGAGCCAGCCGAATCGCCTCCTCGGCGAGGTCGAGGCGCTGCAGGTACGGTCCCGAGCTGGCGGCGTACCCCTCGGTGAAGACCGAGTAGACGACCTGCAGTACGCCGGGCAGCCGCTCCGGCAGCTCGTCCGGACCGGGAACGCGGAACGGGATCCGGGCGTCGCGGATCTTCTGCTTCGCCCGGACGATCCGTTTCGCCATCGTCGCGGTCGGGACCAGGAACGCCCGCGCGACCTCAGGCGTCGTCAGCCCGGCCAGGCATCGCAGCGTCAGCGCACCCCGGTCCTCGGCCGCGAGCGCGGGGTGCGTGCAGGTGAAGAACAGCTGCAACCGGTCGTCCGGCAGTTCGTCACCGGTCGCCTGCGGCGCTGCCCGGTCCATGTCGACCTGCAGTACGGCGAGCTTCGCGGCGTACACCTGATCGCGCCGGAGCCGGTCGACCGCCTTCCGCCGGGCTGTCGTCATCAGCCAGCCGCCCGGGTTCGGCGGTACGCCGTCGACCGGCCAGCGCACCAGCGCCGCCTCGATCGCCTCCGAGGTGACCTCCTCGGCCAGGTCGAGGTCCCCGAACCGCCGGGCGAGCGCGGCCAGCAGCCGGCCACGCTCCTCCCGGAAGACTGCCTCGACCTGGTCCATCGTCAGAACTCCGCGACCGGCCGAACCACGACCGACCCGCCGGCGCGCGACCCCGGGCACTTCGCGGCCCAGTCGAGCGCAACGTCCAGATCCGGTACGTCGATCACGTAGAAACCGCCCAGTACCTCACGCGTCTCCGCGAACGGACCGTCCGTCACCGTCCGCTTGCCGTCGTTGGCCATCTGGACGCGGGTCGCGGTGACCAGATCGGCCAGCGACTCGGACGCGACCACGACCCCGGAGTCGGTGATCTCCTTGTCGAACCGCATCCAGTCCTCCGGCTCGCAGCCGACCGGCACGTTCTCCGTGTCGAGCTCCCCGGCGTTGATCAGCAGCATGTACTTCACGTCGTACCTCCTCAGAGCGTGTCTACAGCATCACCACGAACGGGTTCGCCCGGGATGGACAGCGTCAGTCAGGATTGGAGTATGAATGTTTTGCCATCTGGTGAGCAGTGGGTCCTCCGCGGCGGCGGGTACGAGGCGACCGTCGTCAGTGTCGGCGGCGGGCTGCGCGGGCTGACGTACAACGGGCGCCCGGTCCTGCTCGGGTACGGCGAGGACGAGGCGGCGCACGCGGGCATCGGGCAGCACCTGTTCCCGTGGCCGAACCGGATCACCGACGGGAAGTACACGTTCGAGGGCGTCGCCCAGCAGCTGTACCTGACCGAGCCGGCCCGCCAGAACGCGATCCACGGGCTGACCCGCTGGGCCAACTGGCTCCGCGTCGACGACGGCTCGGACCCCGCCGCTCTTGTGGTCGGCCACCGCCTCCATGGCCAGCCCGGCTACCCCCACCAGCTGGACCTCCGCCTCGACTACCGCCTCACCGACCGCCTGACCGTCACCGCGACCGCTACCAACATCGGTGTGTCCGCGGCGCCGTACGGCTACGGAGCGCATCCGTATCTGACCGTTGGACGTCCGATCGACGAATGTGTGCTCGAGTTCACCGCCTCCGACCGCCTGGAGGTGTCGGCGGAGCGCATGCAGCCTGTCGGCCTCACACCAGTGGCCGGGTCGGAGTTCGACTTCAGCGGTGGACGGCCCATCGGGGCGACCTCGATCGACAATGCCTTCACCGGGCTGGACGGCGCCTGGTCCGTGTCGTTGACGGACCCCGACAGCGGGGCGCGGTCGGTGCTCAGCAGTGACACACCGTGGATGCAGCTCTTCACCGGCGAAGCGGTCGGGCGTACGGCGCTGGCGGTCGAGCCGATGACCTGTCCGCCGGACTCGTTCATCACCGGTCAGGACCTGGTCGTCCTGAAGCCCGGCGAGTCACATACGACTAGCTTTTCGGTGGCCGGTTAGCGCCGGCGCCGTGGTCGCGAGCCACCGCCGCGAGCTCCTTCGCGGCGCGGCTCGCCCGGGCTCCCTCCGCGGCCTGGACCGCGAGGATGCCGATCCGGTTGCCATCGGCATCGAACAGCTGCAGCCACGCGTCGCCCGGCCGGAATCGCAGGCCGCTGATCTCCGCCCACGTCAACGTGTACGACTTGAACACGTTCCGCACCCGGAGCCCGTCGGCGTACGCCGTCACCCGCAGCGTCGTCATCCGGTACAGGATCCACAGGATCGCCCCGAAGAACACCAGCAACGTGATCCGCTGGAACCAGCTGAACGACTCCCGCGACTCGGCCGGCAACCGGACCCAGATCACCCCGAACACCGCCAGCAGCGACAGACCCATCACCCCCGCCATCAGCGCGAGGACCCGCGGATGGAAGGTGAAGAGCCGGTCGCTCATGTCAGATCCGGCAGGCGTGGATGTCTGTGGTGAGGATGGCACGGGCGCCCACCTCCCACAGCTGGTCCATCAGGCGCTGGGCCTCCGCGCGCTGTACCATCACCCGGACGGCGACCCAGCCCTGCTTGTGCAGCGGCGAGATCGTCGGCGACTCCAGACCGGGTGCGACCGAGGTCGCCGCGTCGACGTCCTCGGCGCGGATGTCGTAGTCCATCATCACGTAGTTCCGTGCGATCAGAACGCCCTCGAGCCGGCGGATCAGCTGGTGCATGCCGTTCGCCGGGGTCTCGACGCCGTGCCGCTTGATCAGTACCGCTTCGGACTTCAGGATCGGCTCGCCGAACACCTCGAGTCCGGCCTGGCGCAGCGTCGTACCGGTCTCCACCACATCGGCGATCACGTCGGCGACCCCGAGCTGGACGGCCGATTCGACCGCGCCGTCGAGGCGGACGACGGAGGCGTCGACGCCGTTCTCGGCCAGGTGGTCCTGCAGCACCCCGGCGTACGACGTGGCGATGCGCTTCCCGGAGAGATCCTTCACGGAGTCCGCGACCCCGGGCCGCCCGGCGAACCGGAACGTGGACGAGCCGAACCCGAGGCCCATGATCACGTCCGCGTCGGCGTGCGAGTCGAGCACCAGGTCACGGCCGGAGATGCCGACGTCGAGGGTGCCCTCCCCGACGTACACCGCGATGTCCCGCGGGCGGAGGTAGTAGAACTCGACCTCGTTGGCCGAGTCGGTGAGCGTGAGGTCCTTGGTGGTCCGGCGCTGTTTGTAGCCGGCCTCGACGAGCATCTCGGTGGCGGCTTCGCTCAGCGAGCCCTTGTTCGGTACTGCGACGCGCAGCATGGCGACTGCCCTTTCTGGGGGTGTGAACCGGTGATCTGTGGAGGTTGCTCCTACAGATGTCGGTACACGTCCTCGAGGTCCAGGCCGAGGGCATGCATCATCACCTGAGCGTGGTAGAGCAGCTGTGACAGCTCCTCCGCGGCCCGCTCCTTGCCCTCGTACTCCGCTGCCATCCATGACTCGGCGGCCTCTTCGACCAGCTTCTTGCCGATCGCGTGCACGCCGGCATCCAGCGCCGCCACGGTCCCGGAACCCTCCGGCCGCGTCGCCGCCTTCTCACCCAGCTCGGCAAACAGCTCCTCAAAACTCTTCATCGCGCGCCCAGCCTACGGGGTCCCGCCACCGTCCTCCGCCCCCAGGTCCGCCGATCGGACCAGTTCCGGGGGTGCCTTGTGGGTTACTTGGCTCATGACTGGATTCGCACAGATCTCCGTGATGCTCGCCGTGCCGGACGCGCCGGCGGCCGCTGCCTGGTATGCCGAGGCGCTCGGGGCGGTCGAGCTCTGGAACCTCGGCAGCGTGATCGGACTGAGCGTCAACGGCGCGCCGGTGTTCCTCGGCGAGCCCGGGGAGAACATCTGGAAGACGCCGGCCGAGACCGGTGCACCGACGGTCCGGGTCGAGATGTTCGTGGACGATCCGGACGGGTTCGTGCAGCGCGCCGTGGCGGCGGGCGCGGACGGGAGCTTCGACCCGGTGCGGGACCACGAGGTGCCCTGGGGGACGCATCGGCAGGGATCGTTCCTGGATCCGTTCGGTCACCTGTGGTTCGTCGGCGACAGGTCGCCGCTAGGACCCAGCGAGCGCGGCTGATCGCGTCCGCGGGGCCGAGTGGGCGTCGACGTACCAGTCGTGCTGCTCGGACAGGAGCTGCTTGACCATGGCGTAGTCGATGGTGTCGTCGGGCGCGCGGAGGTGGTACGGCGGCGGGTAGAACGCGTCGCCGAGGAGGGCGACGCCGTCGGAGACCGCGATCAGTGAGTCCGGGGCATGGTTTCCGCCGACGTGACGCAGTACGACGCCGGTCGGGAGCGTGAGGGTGTCCGCGAAGGTCCGGTCGGGGAGGACGATCCGGAAGTCGGTCCAGTCGGGTACGGCGAGCGCGCGGGCGCGGAAGCTGGGACCGAGTTTGGGATTGGCCTCGACCTCGTCGTGGAGGAATTGGTGGCTCCACGGTCTGCCGGCCTCGGCTGTCAGGAGGTCCACGGCTGACTCGTGGGCGATGACGTCGACGTCCGGCCAGGCGGAGGCGCCCCAGATGTGGTCCCAGTGGTGGTGGGTGTAGACGAGCCACCTCGGAGCGGGCAGTCCGGCCGCGGTGATCGCCGTACGGATTGCTCGGGCGTGCTCGGGGCTGTTGCCGGCATCGACGAGGACCGAGCCGTGGTCGTCGGCGATCACGGCGACCGATGGGCGGATCGCGTCCGGGTCGGGGTCGTGCGGGTAGAGCCAGACCCGGCCGGCGAGGTGCTGGAGCATGTGCCTGACGATATCCATATGCAGAATCCCCGGAGAGTCCGCGAGCTCGGCGTCGTCGTCGGCACCCTGCCCACCGGTCCGCTCAACGCGATCACCGACGTCCCCGGGGTCCGCGTCGGCCAGACCACGCTCACCGGCGACGGCCTGAACACCGGGGTCACCGCGATCGTCCCGGACGGGTACGCCGGGACGCTGCCGGCGGCTGTTGCTGTCGGCAATGGGTACGGCAAGCTGATCGGCACGACCCAGGTCGACGAGCTCGGCGTGATCGAGACCCCGATCCTGCTCACCGGCACCCTGAGCACGTTCCGCGTCGCCGACGCTCTGCTCACCTGGCTCCTGGACCGCGACCCTCGCGCCACGAGCCTCAACCCGATCGTCGGCGAAACCAACGACGCCTACCTGTCCGACATCCGCAGCCGCCCGATCACACCCGCCCACGTCCACGCTGCCCTCGACACGGCCTCATCGGATCTCCCCGCCGAAGGCTGCGTCGGAGCGGGCACCGGCACCGCTGCTCTCGGCTTCAAAGCCGGCATCGGCACGTCGTCCCGTCTGGTGTCCTCCGGTGCCGTCGGAGCGATTGTGCAATCGAACTTCTCCGGCCTGCTGACCGTGCTCGGGCGGCCCATCCCCGCAACGCCGGTTGATGCGGATGGCAACAGTTGCATGATCGTGGTGGCTACGGATCTTCCGCTCGACGCCCGGCAGCTCGGCCGGCTGGCGCGGCGGGCGGTGTTCGCGATGGGGCGGGTCGGCTCGGACTTCGCGCCCGGGAGCGGCGACTACGCGATCGCCTTCACCACGAACCGCACCCCGGGCTACCCGGACCGCGACCTCCGCGACCCGTTCCAAGCAGTCACCGAGTCCGTCGAGGAAGCGCTTCTCAACTCCCTCACCATGGCCCGAACCACCACCGGCCACCAAGGCCACACCGCCCACGCCCTACCCCACGACCTGCTGACGTAGTCACACCCGAACGGCGGCGGTCACACGTCGCACGCGACCTCGGACCGTCGAGCTGACCTGACTGGCCACGATGAGCAGACCGAAGGCGAGGACCGCCGCTACGGTGCGGATCGCATGAGCGACCTGCCACCGATCGCGGACACTCGCCCAATCGGACGGCGGATTCTGCACCGACCATGCGGTCTGGTCCGAGTTGATCGGCAGGTTGATCGCGAACGTCGTGACGAACACGACCACCAGCAAAGCGATCGCCACCAGCACGATCCGCCGACTGTTGCCCCGAGCCCGGATCGCCAGCACCACTGTCGTGATCAATGCCGGGATCAACGTTGCCGAGGCCAACTTGTCCAGCGAGTCCAGCTCGATCAGCCGCGTCTGCGTGTAGACCGACGCATCGAACCCACGCAACGAGTTCTCGAGCACCAGCACACAGACGAGGAATCCGGCGAACACCCCACTGAACAACAAGCTCGCCGAACGCACGAACCGCGTCATCAGTACGACACCCCGACCGGCTGGTCGATGGTCGCCGGGGCGTCGAGTACGGCGAGCATCAGGTGCGCGACGTCGGCACGCGAGACCAGATACCCCCTGGTCACAGTCCCGCCGACAAGAGTCCGGTACTTACCGGTGAGCGGCTTGTTGTTGAGCTTCGGCGGCCGCACGATCGTCCAGTCCGTGGCGCTGCTCATGATCGCCGCCTCCATCAGCCGCAGGTCGGCGTACACATCGGCGGCGAACGCGTTGATCATCGGATAGACCACCCGCCGGTTCAGGAAGCTCTCGTCCGCCGGGACCGGCCCGAGCGGTGCCGCGCTGACCGCGACGAACCGCCGTACCCCGGCCGCTTCCATTGCCGTCAGCATCGATCGCGTACTCCGGGACGCGACCGGCCCGTCCTTCCGTCCGCGGGCCCCCACGCCGGAGATCACCGCCGTACTCCCGTCCAGAGCCTCGCGCAGCGGCTCCGGATCATCCAGACCCGCCACCCGGACCACCTCGAGCGACGGATGCTCCACCTCGAACGCCGACGACGTCCGCACCACCGCGGTCACCTTGTGCCCACCATCGAGCGCCTGCCGTACGACGTGACCGCCGATCCCACCCGTCGCGCCGAACACCGTGATCCTCATCCCGCGTCTCCTTGCGCTATCGTGAATCTGATCTGTAACTCATATAGTACGGGAATCATAATATATGGAACAGACAGAACCACGTGACGCGCGCCACCACCGGCGTACCGGCAACGAGATCAAGGCCGCGCTCCGCGACCTGCGGATCCAGCTCGCCCTGCTGAACCACCAGGTCGGCGGCAAGCTGGCGCTGAAGGACGTCGACCTGGACTGCCTCGACGTGCTCGCCCGTAGCGGACCGCTGACGCCGAGCGCGCTGGCCCGGCAGGCGGGCCTGCACCCGGCGACGCTGACGGGCATCCTCGACCGGCTCGAGAAGGCCGGCTGGATCGCCCGGGATCGCGCGCGGGGCGACCGCCGCAGCGTCACGATCCGCGTGCTGCCGGATCGCGGGATGGAGGTCTTCCGGCTGTACCAGCCGATGATCGGCGCGATGGACGACGTACTCGCGGACTACACCGAGCCGGAGCTGAAGCTGATCGCCGACTTCCTGCGCCGCAGTACCGAGGCCGGCGAGCGGGCCAACGGGGAGTTGGCTCAGGAGTAGAGGTCGTGGAGCGCGCGACCGAGGTCGGCGAGCTCGGCTCGTAGTTCGGGCGGCTCGAGGACCTCTACCGCGGCGCCGAATCTGCTGAGTGAGGCTGCCGCGTTTCCGACCGACTCGATCGGGATCGTCACCACGACGCTCCCGTCCGGCTCAGGTTCAGCCGCCGCCACTGCCTTGACCAGGCTCGGGAACGAGACGTCGTACATCCTGGCGGCCAGTCCCGCAGAGACTCGGAGGACGGCCTGATCCGTGTAGCGGACGCGGTCGAAGCCTTGGAGGTGGTTCTGCCAGAACTGGGTCAGGTTGAAGTCCGGGTCGCGCTCGAAGGTGTTCGCGGTCGGCGTCAGCTCGAGGATGTTCGAGACGCGGTACGTGCGGAGTCCGCGGGGCGTCGCGGCAACGACGTACCAGGCGCCGTTCTTCAGGACCAGGCCGTGCGGCTCCAGGAGGCGCTCGACCTCGCGTGGTTCTTCCCAGCGACGGTAGAGGACCTTGATCCGGCGGTCGTGGAGCACTGCGTCGGCGACTGCGGAGAGGTGTGGCGAGTCCTCGGCGTCCTGGTACCAGGCCGGCAGATCGAGGTGGAAGCGGTTCTTGAGCCGGCCGGCGCGGTCGCGTTGATCCGGCGCGAGGGCGGCGAGCAGTTTGAGTTCGGCCGCGCTGGTCTCGGCGGTGAGCCCGAGCGCCGCGGCTGCGCCCGGCATACCGACGAGGAACAGTGCGGCCGCTTCCTGCTCGGTCAGGCCGGTGAGCTTGGTGCGGTATCCCTCGACGAGCCGATAGCCGCCGGCGCGACCCTGGTCGGCGTACACCGGAACCCCGGCCGCGGCGAGCGCCTCGACGTCACGGTAGATCGTGCGCAGCGACACCTCGAGCTCGTCCGCGAGCTCACGCGCCGTCAGCTGCCGGCGCGTCTGCAGCAACAGCAGGATCGACAACAGCCGGCTCGAACGCATGCTGTTCAGGTTAATGCGTATCGCTGCCATCGGTTGTCAGGTATTGCCTGGACGCTTGGCTGCATGACGACATGGAACAAGGTCACCGGCGACTTCGACTTCCTCAACGGATACTTCGACGTCCATCACCGCACGCTGAAACAAGCCTTCGCGGGCTGCGACGAGTGGCTCGAGTACGACGGGACCACGACCGCCCACACGTACTTCGACGGACAGATCAGCATCGACGAGATGCGCTTCCCGACGAAGGGCTCGTACGGGCTGTCCCTGCGGGTGTTCGATCCGGTGGCCAAGCAGTGGAGCATCTGGTGGGTCAACAGCACGACGATGAAGCTGTACCCACCGGTGCACGGCGGCTGGTCTGCGGACGGTACTTCGTGCCGGTTGGTGGGAGAGGACTCGCTCGACGGGTTCCCGATCCTGTGCAGCTACGAGTGGTCCGACATCACCGACAAGACGGCGCACTGGGAGCAGGCGTACTCCAGCGACGGCGGCAAGACGTGGGAAACCAACTGGATCATGGACTTCACCCGGCGCGCCGATCCCCCACCGGCGCTCGACGTACCGAAGGTGACTGACGACTTCGACTTCCTGGTCGGACGCTGGTCCTTCCACAACCTCCGGCGCCGCCCGGTGCTGGGTGAACCGTTCGAGTGGCACGAGTTCGACGCTTCGTTGGAGGCCACCACGTACTTCGACGGCGCGATCAGCTTCGACGAGGGCTGGTACCCGACCGAAGGGTTCCGCGGCGCCACCTTCCGGCTGTACGACCCGACGTCCCGCACCTGGGCCATCCACTGGATCAACAGCGAACGCGGCCACCTCGAGACCCCGGTCATCGGATCGTTCACCGGCGACGTAGGAACCTTCGAAGGCCCCGACTCACTGAACGGCCAACCGATCGACGTCCGCTTCCTGTGGAACCGCGGCGTCGACAAGGCGTCGTGGGAACAGTCCTTCTCCACCGACAACGGCACAACGTGGACCGCCAACTGGCACATGAACCACACCCGCGTCGGGTAGGCCCGGCGCCCCACCTCCGGCTCATCCCCGCCGACACCGCCTGGTGTGGTGGTGAGTGTGTGCATCTGGACAGGAAGTGTCTGGTGGTCGGGTTCGGTTCCAGGCCGGCAGCTGTGGTTGCAGGGCGGCTAGTGGACACATACGTACTGTCCAGACGCACGGGTCATCCCGGCTCCACGACCAGCCGAACGGTGGAAAATGCACGAATTCGGGGTTAATCCTCCCCAGCTCGGGCAATCCGGGCCGGAGTTGTCCCGCGGGTGAGCTTGACGGCCGGCGGGCCGCGTTGACTGAGCGGTATGCGGCTAGAGGTCGATGACGATCTTGCCTTGCACGTGGCGGCCGGCCTGGAGCTCTGTGGCGCGGCGGATCTGGTCGACCGGGAAGCTCGCCGCGACAGGTACCCGGAGCCGGCCCGTCTCGACCAGGCGGGCGATTTCTTCCAGGGCGCCCGGAGCGGCGTTCGGGGCGTAGGCCGACGGCACGCCGTCGACCTGCGCGGCGACGGTGCAGATGCGGTCGTCCGGGACGCCGAGCTCCCTTGCGACGTGCACCGTCTCCACCCCGTACAGGTCGATGGCGGCCGTTACACCGCCGGGAGCGAGGGCTCGGACCCGGTCGGCCAAGCCGTCGCCGTACGCGACCGGTTCGGCTCCGAGATCGCGCAGATAGTCGGCCGATGTCGCCGAACCCGTACCGATCACGCGAGCACCCGCGATCCGAGCCAGCTGGACGGCGAACACCCCGACCCCGCCCGCCGCGCCACCGATCAGCACGGTGTCGTCCGGGCCGGGAACGACCGTGGCGAGGGCGGCGGATGCTGTGCGACCGGCGATCGTGAGGGTGGCGGCGGTGCGGTCGTCGACGCCGTCGGGCGTGTGATGGACCTCGTTCGCCGCCGTTCCTCCGGCCGGCTCGATCACCACGAAGTCGGCGACCGCGCGGGACAGGGCGCCTCCGAACACCCGGTCGCCGGGTGCGAAGCTGCGCACCCCGTCACCGACCTGGTCGACCACTCCCGCGTAGTCGGTTCCGAACCCGGCCGGCAGACTCAGGCCGAACCGGGCGGCAGCGTCCGCGTCGGCCGTGATGACCCAGTCCATCGGATTCAGACCGGCCGCCGTAACCCGCACACGGAGCTGTCCCGGGCCGGCCTGCGGAGCGGGGACCTCGCGGACGTCCAGGACTTCCGGCCCGCCGAACGAGTCGAGCCGGACCGCCCTGCTCCCACCCGTAGGCAGTTGATTGTTCTGCGTCTTCATATCCACCTGTCTCCTCGGGATCGCCGCAACGGATCGAAACGGACTATGCTCCGTTTCATGGTTGACGATAGCATAAACGGAGCGCGATCCGTTTCGGCTGAGATGGAGGCCCGCGCCCCACGAGCGGATGCGGTCCGCAACCGCGACCAGTTGCTCGCAGTGGCGACCCGCGTCTTCATGACAGCCGACGCCGAGCCATCGATGCGTGCGATCGCCCGCGAGGCCGGGGTCGGAATCGCGACGCTCTACCGGCACTTCCCGACCCGTCAGTCACTCGTCGACGCGGTCTACCAGGATCAGGTCGTACGGCTCACGGCCGGCGCCGGCGAGCTACTCGACCAACTGCCCCCAGCCGCTGCGATGCGGCGCTGGATGGACCTGTTCGGGGACTGGATCGCAACCAAGAACGGCATGCTCAACACGCTGCTCGCGATGATCGAATCGGGCGAGATCACCCATGCCCAGACCCGGACCGAACTACTGACAGCGATCACCACGATTCTCGACGCAGGCCGCGCAACAGGCGATCTCCGCACCGACATCACCGCCGAAGACATCGCCGCCTCCCTCATCGGCATCTTCACCGTGGCCCCGCGCCCCGAACGCGAACCCCAGTCCGCCCGCCTCCTCAACCTCCTGATGGACGGCCTCCGACCTACTCCCGGCTGAGCCGACGAGCAACGCAGTCCGCAGTCGTCCCCACCACGGTCCGTAGACGAGAAACGCTGCCTCGCAGTCGCCTGCGAGGCAGCGTGAATCGGGGGGCTTACCCCAGTTTCCGGACCGCGGCGAGCGTCGAGAGGGCGGCTTGGGTCGCCTCGTAGCCCTTGTCCTCGCGGCTGTCCGGCAGCCCAGCCCGGTCCAAGGCCTGCGGGTCGTTGTCGCAGGTGAGGACGCCGAAGCCGACGGGCACACCAGTCGTCACGCCGACCTGCATGAGACCCTCGGTCGCCGCCTGGCACACGTATTCGAAGTGCGGCGTATCACCCCGGATCACCACGCCCAGCGCCACAACAGCGTCGTACCCAGCCTTTGCCGCATGCAACGAAGCCACCGGCAGCTCAAAAGAACCAGGCACGCGGATCACGGTGTAGTCCGTCACGCCGGAGTCGTCGAGAGCGCGGATGGCACCTGCGACGAGGGCGTCGGTGACCTTCGGGTGCCACTGGGCCGCGACGATCGCGACGCGGGCGCCGTCCACTCGCGGGGCTTCGATGGTTGGTGCTCCACTGCCCGACATCAGCCGGCTCCGTTCTCTTCCGTGAGTACGCCGCCGGGCAGGTGGTGACCCATCCGGTCGCGCTTCGTCCGCAGGTACCGCAGGTTGTGCTCGGTCGGGTCGATCGAGATGCCGCGACGCTCGACCACATCGATGCCGTATCCCTGAACGCCCGCGAGCTTGTCAGGGTTGTTGGTCAGCAACCGCACCGAAGTCACGCCGAGATCGGCCAGGATCTGCGCCCCGGTCCCGTAGTCACGAGCATCAGCCGGCAACCCGAGATCAAGATTCGCGTCCACCGTGTCCCGCCCGGCATCCTGCAGCTCGTACGCCTGCAGCTTGTGCAGCAGCCCGATCCCGCGCCCCTCATGACCGCGCAGGTACACCACCACACCGCCCTCGGCCGCGACCTGCCGCATCGCCTCGTCCAGCTGCGGACCGCAGTCGCACCGCAGCGATCCGAAGACATCGCCCGTCAAGCACTCCGAATGCAACCGCACCAACGTCGGCCCATCCCCCAGAGGCCCACGCACCAACGCGAGCTGCTCCGACCCGTCCACCGTGTTCCGGTAGCCGTGGGCAACAAAATCGCCGTACCGCGTCGGCAGCGTCGTCGTCGCGACCCGCTCGATCTGGGACTCCGTACGACGCCGGTACCGGATCAGGTCGTCGATCGACACCAGCACGAGACCGTGCTCGTCGGCGAACGCCCGCAACTCCGTACCGCGCTTCATCGTCCCGTCGTCGTTGACCATCTCGGAGATCACCGCAGCCGGCGTCAATCCGGCAAGACGAGCCAGGTCGATCGAGGCCTCGGTGTGCCCGGGCCGCACGAGTACGCCGCCCTCGCGGCCGCGCAGCGGGAATACGTGTCCGGGCTGCACGAGGTCGTACGACTCCGAGGCCGAATCCGTCAGCACCCGGATCGTCCGGGCCCGGTCGGCCGCCGAGATACCGGTGCTGATCCCGTCCCGCGCGTCGACCGAGATCGTGTACGCCGTCCGCATCCGCTCGCGGTTGTGGGGCGTCATCAACGGGATCCCGAGCCGGTCGAGCTCCGAACCCTCCATCGGCACGCACACCACCCCGGAGCTGTACCGGATCAGGAACGCCAGCAACTCCGGCGTCGCCTTGGACGCCGCGAAGATCAGGTCACCCTCGTTCTCGCGGTCCTCGTCGTCGACCACGATCACCGGTCGCCCGGCGCGGATCTCGTCGATCGCATGCTCGATCGTGTCGAGTTTCAGGACGGTACCCATATCAACCCACCACCACTGGTTCCGGAGTTTCGACCCGCTCGCGGTTCTGGATCTTCCACCACGACGCGAATCCGATCACGCAGAACAATCCGTAGACGACGTACATCGACGCCGACGGGTAGAACTTCGCCTGCACCAGCAGCGGTACGCCGACCACGTCGACCGCGACCCAGATCAGCCAGAACTCGACGAACCCGCGGGCCATCCCGTACGTCGCCAGGATCGAACCGGTCAGGATCCACGCGTCCCACTGCGGACCCCACGAGCCGAGCGCACGGAGTACGAAGTACGAGATCGCGTACAGCACGACCGCGAGCCCGAGCAGCTCGAGCCGCTCGCGGGTCGTGGCCCACCGCGGCTGCACGCCCTTCGCGGCACCCTGGTGGCGGGTCTGGTACCAGCGGTACCACCCGTACAGGCTGATCAGCGCGAAGAACACCTGGCGGCCGGCCTGGCCCCAGAGGTCCTTGTCCTGCGGGGTGTCGAAGATCCCGCCGACGAAGACCGTGAACAGCAGCACGTTGCCGACGATGCCCACCGGCCACGCGGCGACCAGCCGGCG
Organism: Kribbella sp. NBC_00662; assembly: GCF_041430295.1. Classification (GTDB taxonomy): domain Bacteria; phylum Actinomycetota; class Actinomycetes; order Propionibacteriales; family Kribbellaceae; genus Kribbella. Next base: position 72,016 of record NZ_CP109029.1, read on the forward strand.
CATCCCGAACAGGGCACTGGCCAGACCGAACACGTTGCCGACGATCTCCCGGACGAGCACCGGCGACCCGGCGATCGTCACCTGGGAGTGCAACAGCCAGTCGATCGGGTTCACTTGTTGCCTCCAGCAATGAGTCTCTCAACATATTTCGCGATCACGTCGACCTCGAGGTTGACGGTGTCGCCGACCTTGTTGCGGCCGAGAACGGTCAGCTCGAGCGTCGTCGGGATCAGGCTGATCCCGAACGTCCCGGAGGTGTCGTCGACATCGGTCACCGTCAGCGACACCCCGTCGACCGCGATCGAGCCCTTCTCGGCGATGTACTTCAGGATCTCCGGCGTCGTCGCGATCCGGACGTCCTCCCAGTGCTCCCCCGGCGTACGGCTCGCGATCGTGCCGGTGCCGTCGACGTGCCCCTGCACGATGTGCCCACCCAGCCGGGCATGCGCCGTGACGGCACGCTCCAGGTTGACCGACGAGCCCTTGTCGAGGCCGCCGAGACTGGTGCGCTGCAACGTCTCGCGCATCACGTCCGCGGTGAACAGGCCGTCGCCGTACTCGACCACCGTCAGACAACAGCCGTTGACGGAGATCGAGTCGCCGTGGCCGGCGTCCTCGGTCACCTTCGGCCCGCGGATCGTCAGCCTCGCGGCGTCCCCGTCGAGCAGGTCCAGGGACTCGACCGTGCCGAGTTCTTCGATGATGCCGGTGAACATCTACTTTCCTCCCAGAGGAACCAGGGTCAACCGGACGTCGTCACCGAAGCGGCTGACGTCCGCTAGCTTGAACCGCCGAAGGTGGTCGATCGATTCCGCGCCGAGATCGCCGACCGCGGCGAACCCGGAGCCGAGCACGGCCGGGGCGACGTACGCGATGATCTGGTCGACCAGCCCGGCGCGTACGAACGCGGCGGCCAGCGTCGGGCCGCCCTCGAGCCACAAGTGCCGGATCTGCCGGTCGTCCAACTGCCGCAGCACCTCGGCCGGATCATGGGTCGGCAGCAGCAACGTCTCCGCGCGGTCGTTGCGGACCCGCGCGGTCGGCGGGATCTCCCGGTCGCCGACGACGACCCGCAACGGCTGCCGCTCCGCCGGTACGTCGTTCTCGTCGCGGACCGTCAGCTCCGGGTCGTCGTCCAGCACGGTCTGGGTGCCGACGGCAATCGCGTCGCACTCCGCCCGATGCCGGTGTACGTCGGCGCGCGCGATCGGGCCGGTGATCCACTTGCTCGTCCCGTCCGGCGCCGCGGACCGTCCGTCCAGCGTGGTCGCGAACTTCCAGGTGACGAACGGGCGACCCACCCGGACGCTGTGCAGCCAGACGTGGTTGACCGCCTCGGCCTCGTCGCGCAGTACGCCCTCGACGACCTCGATGTTCTTGCTCGACAGCTTCTCGGCGCCGCCGGCCGCAGTACGGTTCGGGTCCGGTACCGCGTACACGACCCGCGTGATCCCCGCCTCGATCAGCGCGTCGGCGCACGGACCGGTCCGGCCGGTGTGGTTGCAGGGCTCGAGCGTGACGTACGCCGTACCGCCGCGCGCGCGTGCCCCTGCCATCCGGAGCGCCTCGACCTCGGCATGCGGGCCACCGGCAACGGCGTGGAAGCCCTCGCCGACGGGATGCCCGTCCGGGCCGGTCACGACACAACCGACCACCGGGTTCGGATGGGTGCTGCCGACACCTTTCGCGGCCAGTTCGACCGCACGCCGCATCCAGGCGACGTCAATCGGCGAAGCGTTGCTCACTGCTCTTCGGTCCCTCGTCGTCACGGACGCACTACCGGGGTCTCGTGACGACCGGCGACCACGCTCCGCCACCCGGGCTTCGCCGTACGCCGCCACCTCGCGCACGCCTCGACCGGACGCCAGAGCACACCCGCCGACCGCGTGCGCCTCCCATCCGGACTTTCACCGTCGGTCCCGGAATTCCACCAGGTCAACCGGCCGCTCGAACTGCAGCAGCCGGGTCGCGGACTGTCACCGCCGGCTCGGAATTACACCGACCCCGGAGCACGCGAGTGGGTTCACTCGTGCTTCAAGTATGCCCTCCCCCACAACCCACACCACGACCCAGGTCACATCGTGGTCGCTTCCTGCCCCCGTCACCACCCCACTCACCACCCGACCCGCCGTCCGCGCCACTCGCCGGCTCGGGTGCTACTCGTGGTGCTGGCTCGGCTCTTGGGCCAGGTGTCGGCTTGGAGCGATCCGCCGGGTGAAGGCCAATGCGACAGCCGCGACCGCGCACGCCACCGCAACCCCGAGGACCAGCGGTCTGTACCCGAACGCCTCAGCCAGCCCGGCCCCACCGAGCGGTCCGAGCGCCTTCGCGATCGTGGTCGGCGTACCCAACATCCCGGCGATCGTCCCGAACCCGGTCGCGCCGTACCGGTCGAGCAGGATCGCCGGCGTCGCGATCGACGACACCCCGAACCCGAGCCCGAACAACACCAGACACCCGATCGCCCCCGCAACGTGCCTTCCGACGACCGGAAGCAACGCGATCGCGACCGCCTGCACGGACAGGATCAACGCGGTGATCGTCGCCATCGGCAACCACCGCGCAGACACGCTGGTCACCAGCCGCCCCGTAACCGACAACAGCCCGAGCAACCCCGCCAAGCTAGCCGCCCGAGCCGGCGGGTGCCCGAGACTCACCAGATAAAGCACCAGGTGCACAGAGATCACCGCCAACGCCGCACTGTGCACCACAAACGCCCCCGCCAACACCCAGAACCCCGGATCCCGCAACACCCGCCCCGGCGAACTAGCCCGCCCAACGCCCTCCGACTCCACGTTGACGTTCCGCGGCCCGTCGGCGCGCGACTCCCCGCTGCTCTGAAGGCGCCCACCGACATCCGACGTGCCACTGACCTCACCGCGCCCGGCGACCTCCGATTCCTCGACGACCTCACGGCGCCCACCGACCTCCGGCTCGCCGGTGGCATCTCGCCTCTCGCCGGCATCCGAGCGCCCGGTTACGGGTCGTGCGGGTGCGGTCGAGCGGACGGCGAGCGAGTGGAGTGGGACCGTGATCGCGGCGAGGATGCCGGCGAGGATGATCAGCGCCGTACGCCAGCCGTGCGCGTGCGCCAGATACCCGGTGAGCGGTAGAAAGATCGAACTGGCGAGACCGCCCACCAGCGTGACGGTGAGGATCGCGTTGGTCCGAGACGCCGGCGCCGCGACCGCGACGACAACCGCGAACGCCGGCGGATACAACACCATCGCCGACGCGACCCCGATCGCGACGAAGACGCCGTACAACTGGAAGGCGTCCTGGACCTGCGACCAGCCGAGTACGGCGAACGCCGCCAGGACCGATCCCGCCGTCATCAGCGCCCGACCACCACGTACGTCGAGCCACCGCCCGACCGGGATCGAGATCAACCCGCTCACCAGCACCGCGGTAGTCGATGCGCCGACCGCAGTCGTGGTGGAGATCCCCAAGTCGCGACTCATCGGCCCGAGCAAGGCACTGAACGCGTACGTGAGAACGCCGTACCCAACCGTCGTCGTAATCGCCAACGCAGCCACCAGCCGCCGAACCCGAGTCCGATCACCACCTACAGCCGCGGAGACCGCCGTCGAATTCATCACCTGCAGTCTTCCACTCCAGCCACCACAGGCAACCGAAATTCGTCACCGCACCAACAACCACACGGCAGCCCCCAACAACCCCGCCGCCCCCACAAAACCCACCCCGGCCACCCACCGAAGCACCCACACCCCCACCGACGGACCGCGCGAGGCGGCATGTGAAGCCGCCGCCGCGGCAGGCGAAGCCGCCGTCGCCCCGGCAGGTGGAGCGGCTGTCGCCGCGCCAGGTGAGACCACCAATTCCGCCGTATGGGCCGCCGACGCCGAAGTCGTCTCGCCCGTCGGCGGACGAGTTGGCCCGACAGCCGGCCATGCTCCATGCCCCGCTCCCGGCGCATCTCCCGGCGCTGCCGTCGGCTGGACCGTCGGCAGGCCAGTCGACCCAGCAGCCGGCCCCGCCGCCGGTTCGGTTGCCGACGCAGCTCCCGGTGCGGCTCCCAGCGCGACTCCTCGCCCGGCTTCCGACGCCGCGGCGGGTGGGACTGTGGCCACCGGCGTTGGCTCGGCGATCGACGGCAAGCCAGTTGGCCCGCCAGCCGGCCCCGCTCCAGACGCGGCTCCCGGTGTGGCTCCATCCCTCGCCTGATGTCCCGCATCGGGTGTGGCTCTCGGTGGCGTTGCTGGTGTAGGCGTGGGGCCTGTGGGGGTCCAGGGTGGTGGGAGGGGTGGGAGTTGGTTGAAGACTTCTGGGGAGTCGGGGGTGGCAGACCAGGGGGCGGTGTCTGGGGGTGGGAGTACGCCGGTTTCGGCTAGCAGTCGGCCGGACTCGTTCGCGGAGGTGGGGCGGTCGGATGGATCGGTCGCGGTGAGGTGGCGAACGAAGTCGCCGAGTGGACCGTCGACAACGCGTACCTTTCCGTCTGCTCCGGGGCGGGTGCCGGTTAGGAGCTCAGCGACGACGGCGCCGACGGCGTACAGGTCCTGGCGTGGGTCCGGATCGGCGCCGGCGAGTTGCTCGGGGGCGAGGTAGCCCGGCGTACCGAGGATCGTGCTGTGGCGAGTCATCCGCGGTTCGTCGACCAGCCCGGCCACGCCGAAGTCGGACAGCCGCAGGTGCGGTCGCCCGGTGCCCGTCGGATCGAGCAGCAGATTGGCCGGCTTCACATCACGATGTACGACGCCCGCCGCATGCACCGCGGACAACCCGTGCAGCAACTGATCAACCAGCACCGCGACGTACGACGCCGGTAGCGGACCATGATCGCCGAGCAGGGTCGCGACCGACCCGCCGCCCACCAGGTCCATCGCGAACACGACCTTGTCGTCGTCCGCAGCCCACCCGTGCGGCGCAACCACATGTGGATGCTCGATCCGCAGCGACTGCTCCCGGACGAACCGCAGCAGCGTTGCCGCATCGTGCTGTCCCAGCACCTTCGCCGCCACGTACGCCGACCGCCGCAGGTCCCACGCCCGCCAGACCGAGCCCATGCCTCCGGTGCCGACGAGGTCGATCAGCCGGTACCGCCCTGCAAACGCGTCCACCCCGGAGAAACTACCGTCCGCCCAGCCCAGTCCGTGTCCCCGCTGCTGGTGAGGATTGGTTCTGCTCTCGTCAGGATTGGGTATGGCTGATCCGCGGTCGCCGACACCGAGAGGCCCGAGTATGACGATGCCCGAACCTGCTGACGTTCAGCAGTTGCAACTCGAGGACGATCCGTTCGCTGGACAGGCCGAATGGCCGGCGCGCTGGATCCGGGCGGCGGAGAGTGGCGACGTAGTCGGGTTCCGGCTGCGGGTCGGCTGCGCGCAGCCGGGCGAGGTCGTTGTCCATGTGTCGGCCGACGAGCGGTACGAACTCTGGCTCGACGGGGACCTCGTCGGCCGCGGACCCTCCCGAGGCGAGCTCGGCCACTGGTCGTTCGAGAGCTATCGTCTGCGGTTGCCGGCCGGCGAGCACTGGGTTGCGGCCCGCGTGTGGAGCCTCGGGGACGACGCACCGCTCGCGCAGCTTTCCCTCGGCGACGGTCCGACCTTCCTGCTCGCAGCCGAGCCCGTCCGCGGCCAACTACCTGAACTCGCCACCGGCACAGCACCCTGGCAAACAGCCGCCCTCCCCGGCCACGGCCGCCGCTCAAAAGGCGACGGCTACGGCTGCGGAGCCAGACACGTAAGTGACGGCCGCACGTATCCATGGGGCTGGCAAACCGGCACCGACACCCTCAACTGGTCCCCACCCGAGACCGACACCCTGGCCGGGGTCGGAGCAGGAGCCGGAGCCGGGGCAGGTGTCGGGGCCGGTGTCGGGGCCGGTGTCGGGGCAGGTGCCGATGGTGCTGCCGGGGCCGGTGTCGGCCGTGTGAGGGGCGGTGGGCGGTTGTTGGTGCCGGGGCGGTTGCCTGGGGCGGCGGAGGGGTGGGTTGGGGGTGGGCGTGTTCGGCATGTTGCCGTGCATGCCGTAGGAGAGTCGACGCGTGGCCGGGTCGTGGATTCGGGCGAGCACCTGCGTGATGAGGCCGACGGGTGGCAGCGGTTGATCGGCGGTACGGCGTTGACGCTGCCGGCTGGGACCTGTCGCCGGGTGGTGATCGATCTCGACGAGTACGTCTGCGCGTACCCCGTCCTCGACCTGGAGGGCGGACGCGATGCCGAAGTACGAGTGCACTGGCAGGAGTCTCTGTACGAGACTGACCCAGCAAGAGGCAAGGGGCATCGGGATGTTGTCGAAGGCAAGCTGTTCGGGCGGCCGGGACTCCAGGAAGACGGCATCGGCGACCTCTTCATCGCCGGTGGCGGCCAGGAGCGACACAGCACTCTCTGGTGGCAGTCCGGCCGGTACGTCGAAGTTTTCGTCACCACCGCGACCGAACCGCTGACGATCACCGCCCTGCGATTCCGTGAAACCCACTACCCGTACGAAGACCGCAGCGGCTTCACCGCGAGCGACCCGCGGCTCGCACAGGTCGGCGCACTCGCGTTCCGGACCCTGCAGGCGTGCAGCCACGAGACGACCATGGACTGCCCGTACTACGAGCAGCTTCAGTATGCCGGCGACACCCGGCTGCAATGCCTGATCGCATACGTCACCTGCGGCGATGACGCGCTCGCCCGGCAGGCACTGCGTGCGTTCGATCGCAGCCAAGATGACAACGGACTGGTCCAATCCCGGACACCGTCCCGCCACGCGTCCCCCATCCCTCCGTTCACGCTTTGGTGGGTAGCGATGGTGCACGACTTCGCGCTCTGGCGCGGCGATCTCGCCTTCGTCGCCGAACTCATGCCAGGTGTCCGAGCAGCCATCGACGCGCACCGCCGTACTGTCGACGACCACGGTATCTTCCACGCCCTGCACGGCTGGAACTTCACCGACTGGGTGCCAGGCTGGGACGCCGGCACCCCACCCGGGATCATCCAAGACGGAGAAGAGCACCCTGACTGGCCTGGCCCAGGACGCGGCGTATCCGCAGTCCTGCAACTACAGCTGGCTCTCGTCGCAAGGCAAACCGCAGACCTGGAGTCCTGGCTGGGCGAGTCCCACGCCGCAGCTGGCCACTCACAGCTGGCCGGTGATCTCCTCGACGCCGCCGACGAGGCCTTCTACGACAGCGACCGCAGGCTGTACGCCGACGACCTCGAGCACAACGCATTCAGCGAACACGCACAATCGCTGGCCCTGCTCGCGGGAGCGAAGTACGGCGAGACCGCAGTCCGGACGATGCTCCAACAGCCGCCCGGTGCACTGGCGCGGACGACTCTGTACTTCGACCACTATCTGTTCGAGGCACTGCAGCGGATCGGTCGCACCGACGTGCTGCTCGACCGGCTCGGGCTCTGGTACGGCCTGCTCGACCAAGGCCTGCGCACCGTGATCGAACACCCCGAACCGACCCGCAGCGACTGTCACGCGTGGGGCGCGCATCCGCTGTACCACTACGTCTCGACACTGCTCGGTGTCCGGCCAACGGCACCCGGGATGGCGGCGGTCACGGTTACTCCCCAGCTCGGCGGTCTCGAGTGGGCACAGGCATCAGTACCGACGCCGCATGGCCCGCTGCGCGTCCGCGCCGAGGCCGGCAGCCAGCCAGAGGTCACCGCCCCACCAGAGATCACGGTCACGATCGCACCGCCCGGCCCGGGCTGCTGATCAACAGCCCAGGCCTCCGGGGGTATGGCTGGTGTTACTGGTACGGCGGCGGCTGTGGTGGGTTTTGACCGCCCTGGTGCCAGTTGGCTGGGCCGGGTTGGACGATCGCGGGCTTCTTGCGCAGCCGCAGGACGGCGAGAATCGCAACCAGGAGCAGGACGATGCCTCCCCCGCCGAGCCCTGCGATCAACGCGACCGGAGTGTTGGTGTCCGAGCCGGAGTTGTTGCTGCCCTGGATCGGGCCGCCGGCCTGCGGGGTGCTGTTACCGGTGTCCGCCGGCTCGCTGGTCGAAGGCTCCGCGGTCGGGCTTGGCGTGGTCGAGGTGCCATCGACCGGGGTCGCGCCGTCGACGTACTCGGGCTTGCCGGTGCCGGCGGTGCCTTCCAGGCCGACCGTCAGCGTCATCGGGATGGCGAAAGCCCTGTCGTCGTCCTTCCGGGTCAGCGACACCGCGATGTAGTAGTCGCCCGCCGTCGACGTACCCGTGTCCTGGTTGTTCGGACCCTCGCGGTTGAGGTACCGGATCTCCTTCATCGTGATGCCCTTGACGATGCCGGCCTTGGTGAGGACGCCGCGCTTGCCCGCATTGCTCGGGACCTTCTTGGCGAAGACGGCGAAGACGTCCTCGCCGATCGGCGAGATCAGATCGACGTCGAGGTACCGGATGCCGTCGAGAGCCTTGGCGGTCGCCGCACCGAGCTTCGGCACCGAGACCTGCGCCTGGATTCGCTGACCCCAGTCGGCCTTGACCTTGTAGAGCTGCACCTCGCCAGGCATCAGGGTCGTCTTGTAGCTGCCCACACCGAGCAACGGCGCATCCGGGAAGCTCGAGCCCGGCACGATCGCACGCGGGGTCGACCCTGGCATCGGCGTCCAGGTCGGGTCGTCCGCCTCGGGCGGCAGGCTGGTCGTGGAGTCGACGGGCGGCTCTTCGTCGACCCGCAACTCGTACGGGACGCCCTTCATCTCGCGGAACCTGTCCCCTGCGGAGACCGTGAGCACCAACTGGTCGTCGGTCGTGCATCCCTTGGGATAGTCGCCGGTCCAGCTGGAGGCCGCGCCGGTCGCGATGCCTTGCTCACCGTCGAACGCGAGGGGGTAGCTCCAGCCACAGTTCTCACCGGCGAGGGTCTTCAGGAAAACCTCGGCCTTGAGCACGAAGCTGCCGCCCGAGGGCCGCCGGAAGCTGACACCGGCGCGCAGGGTCGACTTCGCCATCGTGCGCTTGATGACGTAGTACTTCGCGGTCTGGTCATTGCCGAAGGTGTCCGAGTAGTGGCCCGGGGCAAGGGTCGGTGCGCCCTCCTGCTGCGGTCCGCCCTGCACCGGCGTACCGGAGATGCGGAACGGGCGGAACGCTCGCGTGGACAGCCGATCCAGGCCGGCCTCGAGGTCGATCGTCGAGTCGGCGTCGTAGTAGTCGCCGCGGCCTTCCCGAGCGACGCACTGGAGCTGGGTGCGCGCCTTCCCGGCGACGCGGAACCCGACCACGTCGATCTTCAGATCGATGCCCTGTTTGGCGATCGACTGGGCCACCACGCAGGGATCCGGTGCACAGGTGGCTTCGCCATCAGAGACCAGCACGATGGTGCGCTGGCCGACCGGACCGAGATCCTTGGCCGCCTGCTGGAGGGAGTAGCCGATCGGTGTCTCGCCGTACGGCTTGTACTTGGCGATCGCGGCCTGCAGCTGCGGCCGGTTGTCTGTGCCGATCGGGACGGTCAGCTGGGTGTCGGTGCAGGCACCGGGCTGGGTGCGTTTGAACACGGTCGCGCCGTACACCCGGAGGCCGACCTCTGCGGCTGTCGGGAGCTTGGAGACCACCTGGGTCAGGGCGGCCCGGGCGGCGGCGATCTTCGTCTGCCCGTCGCCGGCCGGCTCCTTCATCGAGCCGGACGAGTCGAGCACCAGGACCAGTTTGCCGCCGGACGGAGCGGGATCGGCCACGGCGCTCCCGGTGGTGAGCCCGGCCAGCACGGCGGTCAGTGTGATGGCGAGGAGCGCCCACACCGCGGGGCGGCGGCGGTGTCCCTGCTGAGTCGTCATCGTTTCCTCCAGTGAGATTCGCTGCCGCAAACCCTGACAGTTTGCGATTGCAAATGTCAAGCTGTTTCGCGACTGGCAATCCGCGTTCGCAAGTGCGAAGATGTTTGCAATCGCGATGCGGTGGCCGGTGGAAGGGGCAGACCGATGGACCAGACAGCGCACAACATCCAGCAGCAGATCGAGCTGTACGGCGAGCCGCTCGGGGAGACTGTACGACGCGTCCTGGGTCCACTCGGGTTGACGCAGGGCGGGCTCGCGCAGCTCATCGGGATGTCCGCGCCGATGCTGTCGCAGTTGGTCAGCGCGCAGCGGGTGAAGATCGGCAACCCCGCGGTGATGTCACGGCTTCGAGCAGCTTCCGAGCTGGCCGATCTGGCGATCGCGAGCGAGATCGGGGACCACGAGATCCCGGCCGAGCTCGATCGCATCCGGGAGACCACCGGAGGATTGACGACCTCGGGATCGACCGGACACCTACCGAGAGGCGGCGAGGCGGTCGGGCGTAGCGGTGGCGCGGGGTCGGCCGGGGGTGGCGGGGCGAGCGGGCCGGGCGGTACGGGCTCGGCGTATGGGTTGCCCGATGGTTTGGGGACGGTGTCGGCGGCGATTGCCGGGCAGGTGCCTGGTGGGGCTGGGGCGGATGTTGCTTCAGGCATCCATACGGCTTGGCCGGCCGGGGTAGGCGTGCGGGTGGACGACGGTGCCACGGCGCGGGCCGTCGTACGGGCGATCCAGGATCTCCTCCGCGAGGTCGCGTCGGCCGACGAGATCCAGCTAGCAGCAGCCACGATCGAAGCCGAGTCGCCGGCGCTCGCCGAGCTGCTGCTGGCCTACGGGACCGGTAGGACCGCCGACGCCCTGGCACACTATGAGCAACATCACGGCTGAGCCCTCTCGCCTCGAGCAACTCGACCGCGTCGACGTGCGCGCGTGCTCCGCTTCGAAGCGGGATCGTCGCCGGCTCCGTCGCGCTCGTCGGGTTCGGCCGACGGTCCTTCGCGGCCCACGTCAGCCAGGCCGGCCGCACCCCCATGTAGCACGAGCTGAGTAGACATTCCGGCTCGTCTCATCCTTTGTCGGCAGGGAATTCCGGCGGCGGGTCTGAGGTTGGGTTGCGTCGGCGGGGCGGATCGTCCTGCGTTCGTTGACGTTGTGAGGAGAGACTTGTGCGCGCGTTCGGCGCTTTTCGGCGGGTTGTTGCGGTGGTTGGAGCGGTCACGCTCGCAGTGTCGATGGTTGCCTGCGGCAGCGATCAGGACAAGGCCGCGAGCGGTCCTGACCTCGGTCTGATGAAGGCCGGCACGTTGCGGATCGGCACGCTGACCGACGCGCCGCCCAACGTATATGTGAAGGACGGCAAGTTCACCGGGTTCGACAACGACCTGATCACCGCGGTGGCGGCCAAGCTGAACCTGAAGCCGGAGTTCGTCGGGACCGACTTCTCCGCGCTGCTCTCGCAGGTGAACGGCGGCCAGTTCGACCTCGGCAGCTCGTCGATCACGATCACCGAGGCGCGTAAGAAGACGGTTGCGTTCAGCAACGGATACGACTTCGGCTACCTCGGCCTCAACACCACGAAGAACTCCGGGATCACGTCGTTCGACCAGCTCCAGGGCAAGCGGGTGGTCGTGGTCCAGGGCACCGTCCAGGACGACTACGCAACCGGCAAGAACCTCAACCCGGTCCGCGTGCCGAACTACAACGCCGCGCTCGGCCAGCTCAAGGCGGGCACGGCGGACGCGTGGGTCTCCCCCGCCGAGATCGGCGAGAAGATGGCCAAGGAGCAAGGTGGCGGCACGGTGATCCTGGCCGCCAAGGAGCTGAGTGACGCACCGATGGCCTTCGCAGTGGCCAGGAACAACGACAAGCTCCGCGACGCGGTCAACAAGGCGCTCGACGAGGTCATCGCCGACGGCACCTGGACCAAGCTGGTCGAGCAGTACTACCCCGGTCGCGCCGTACCGGCGAACTTCAGGCCTGGCAGCGGGTCTGTGAAGTTCACCGCACCCAAGGCCTGAGCATGGACGTCTGGTCCACGCTGAACGACACCTTCCTCGACTGGGAGTCGATGAAGGCAGTCCTGCCGGAGATGCTCAAGGTGGGACTCGTCAACACCCTCATCCTGGCGGCCGCCTCGGTCGTGCTGGGCACCGTGCTCGGCATGATCGTGGCGGTCCTCGCCCTGTCCACCAAGCCCTGGCTGCGCTGGCCCGCGAAGATCTACACCGACATCTTCCGCGGCCTGCCGGCCATCCTGACCATCCTGCTGATCGGCCAGGGCCTCTCCCCCATCACCCGCCACTGGTGGGGCCCGAACCCGTATCCACTCGGGATCCTCGCCCTCTCGTTGATCGCCGCCGCGTACATCGGCGAGATCTTCCGCTCCGGGATCCAGAGCGTGGAGAAGGGTCAGCTCGAGGTCGCCCGCGCGCTCGGGTTCAGCTACACCAGCGGGATGCGGCTGGTCGTCATCCCTCAAGGTGTACGACGGGTGCTGCCGGCGCTCGTGAACCAGTTCATCGCGCTGGTGAAGGAGTCCAGCCTGGTCTACTTCCTCGGCCTGCTGGCCAGTCAGCGCGAGCTGTTCCGGATCGGTCAGGATGCGGCCGCGACGACCGGCAACCTGTCTCCGCTGCTGCTCGCGGGCATCTTCTACCTGATCATCACCGTGCCGCTGACCCACTTGGTGAACCACTTCGACAAGCGGCTGCGCGAAGGACGGCCGACCGAGAAGGACGATGTGAAGCTGGAGGAGCTCGCGCATGCGAACCATTGAGGCCGCGAGCCTGGAGGTCGACGGCGTCGAACTCGCGTTCGGGACCAACAAGGTCCTGCGCGGCGTGAATCTCGCCGTACCGGCCGGACACACCGCCTGCGTGATCGGGCCGTCAGGCTCCGGCAAGTCCACGCTGCTCCGCGCGATCAACCGGCTGCTCGAGCCGGACGCGGGTGATGTGAAGCTGGGCGGCGAGTCGGTGCTACGCGGCGATCCCGACGTACTGCGTCGTCGGATCGGGATGGTGTTCCAGCACTTCAACCTGTTCCCGCACAAGACCGTGCTCGACAACATCACGCTCCCGCTGCGCAAGATCAAGAAGCTCGACGCCGACGCCGCCCAGAAAGCGGCCCGGGAGCAGCTCGAGCTCGTCGGCCTGGCCGAGAAGGCCGGAGCGCGCCCCGGAAACCTGTCCGGCGGTCAGCAGCAGCGGGTCGCGATCGCGCGGGCGCTCGCGATGAAACCCGAGGTGATGCTGTTCGACGAGGCGACGTCCGCGCTCGATCCGGAGCTGGTCAAGGGCGTGCTCGGGCTGATGGCCGACCTCGCGCAGGCCGGGATGACGATGGTCGTGGTCACGCACGAGATGGGGTTCGCGCGCGAGGTCGCGGACCAGGTCGCGTTCATGGATCACGGGGTGGTGGTCGAGGCCGGCGTACCGGAGCAGGTGTTCACGGACGCGGATTCGCCGCGGCTGCGGCAGTTCCTCTCACAGGTGCTCTGAAAGTCACCCCTGGCGCATTTGGTTGCCGAGGGCCACTATGGAGACGGGCCCGGTACCCCGGGTCGACCATGGCTGGGGGATGGTTATGGTGAGAGATCTTCGGTTGATGATCTCGACGGCGCTCACCGTCGGGCTGACAGCGACGCTGGGCCTGGCGGTGAGCACCGAGCCACCCGCCACCGCGACTTCCGTCGCGCCCGCGCAGGTCGCCGTGACCAGGCAGGTTGCGAAGCCGAAATGGGTCTATCTGACCTTCGACGACGGGCCGAGCGCGCGCTACACCGCGCAGATCCTGAAGATCCTTCAGGCGTACCACGTGCGCGCGACGTTCTTCGAACTCGGCCAGAACGTCAAGCGGTACCCGGCCCTGACCCGTCGGGTCGATCAACTCGGCCACAGCGTGCAGAACCATTCCTGGTCGCACCCGAACCTCACCAAGGTCAATTGGGCCACGTTCAAGTACCAGGTCCGGACGACGGACCGTTACCTCAAGGCACAGACCGGCTACACGCCGCGCTGCCTGCGACCGCCGTACGGCGCGACGAATCGCGTGGTCGCGAAACGAGCCGCAATGCTCGGTAAGAAGCTCACGCTGTGGACCGTCGACCCAGCTGATTGGAGCCGCCCAGGCACGTCGGTGATCGTGCGCCGCGTACTGGCGAAAGTGCGGAGTGGCTCGGTGGTCCTGATGCACGACGGCGGCGGCAACCGCAGTCAGACCGTCGCCGCACTCCCGAAGATCCTCAAGGCGCTCAAGGCACGGGGTTACCTCTTCTATCCGTTGTGGTGTCACTAGCCGGCGTCCGGTATCCGTTACTTCTTGACGCGGCAGCGGCGTGGGCGCTGGCTTTCCGCGGCGTCATGCCCATGGTGGACGGGAGGAGTGAGCCACCCACCGCCCTGGGGGACGCATGGATGTTCGCTTGACCCGCGCCGGGAACCGGATGATCGGTCTGGCGATGATGATGCTGGTGAGCGCGGTGATCGGCACGGTCGTGGTCGCGGCCGCGAAGTCACCCGCCAAACCAGTCACGCCCGAACCGCCCGTCGCGGCGCCGGCAGCGACCGCGCCGACCAAGACACCACTGCCTACGAAGTACGTCGTGCTGACCTTCGACGACGGTCCCGATATCGAGTACACCCCGAAGGTGCTCGACATCCTGGCGAAGTACGACGCGAAGGCGACGTTCTTCGAGGTCGGCCAGAACGTCCAGAAGCATCCCGAGCTGACCAAACGCATCCACGCCGCCGGTCACAGCGTGGAGAACCACACGTGGAATCACGCTGACCTGCGCAAACTCAGCGCGACGGCGTTCCGGCAGCAGGTCATGTCGACGGACCAGGCGATCCGCGCGCAGATCGGCAGTACGCCGGGCTGCCTGCGCCCGCCGTACGGCGGAGTGAGCGCGACCGTCCGGCAACGCGCCAAGGCACTGGGTAAGGACCTGGTCGTATGGACGGTCGACTCGCGTGACTGGACCAAGCCCGGTACGACGGCGATCGTCCAGCGGGTGATGAAGAACGTGCACAGCGGCTCGGTGATCCTGATGCATGACGGCGGCGGGAACCGCAGTCAGACGGTCGCCGCGCTGCCGACCATCCTCAAGCTGCTCAAGGCGCAGGGGTACGGCTTCCGCACCCTGACCTGCTAGGACAGCGCGCTCACCAGCGGTACGACATCGGCGATCGACTCGACGATGCGGGTCGGGCGGTACGGGAACCGCTCGACCTCGTGCTCGCCGGTGGATCCGGACAGCACGAGCACGCTGCGGAGACCCGCCTCGAGACCGCTGATGATGTCGGTGTCCATCCTGTCGCCGATCATGACGCTGGTCTCGGAGTGCGCCTCGATCCGGTTCAGCGCGCTGCGCATCATCAGCGGGTTCGGCTTGCCGACGAAGTACGGCGCGACCCCGGTCGCCCGGGTGATCAGCGCGGCCACCGAACCGGTCGCGGGCAGCGGCCCCTCCTGCGACGGGCCGGTCGGGTCCGGGTTGGTGGCGAGGAAGCGCGCGCCGTCGGCGATCAGCCGGATCGCTTTGGTGATCGCCTCGAACGAGTACGTCCGGGTCTCACCGAGGACGACATAGTCCGGGTCGCGCTCGGTCAGCACGTAGCCGATCTCGTGGAGCGCCGTGGTCAGGCCCGCCTCGCCGATCACGTACGCCGTCCCGCCCGGACGCTGGTCGTCGAGGAACTGCGCGGTGGCGAGCGCGCTGGTCCAGATCGCTTCCTCCGGGATGTCGATGCCCGCGGCAAGCAGGCGGGCGCGGAGGTCGCGCGGCGTGAAGATCGAGTTGTTGGTGAGGACGAGGAACTTCTTGCCGGACGCCTGCAGCGCGGCGATGAACTCACCGGCTCCGGGGATCGCGCGCTCCTCGTGCACCAGCACGCCGTCCATGTCCGTCAGCCAGCTCTCGACCGGTTTGTGCTCGCTCACGCGGCTCATCGTAGTGGTCCGACCGTCGCGAAAACGGAAACTGTCGGTGGAGACCGCAAGAATGCGGCCATGGAGTTGTCCGGGTACCGAGAGTTGTGGCGAGCACACGGCGTGATGCCGCTGCTGGTTGCCTCGCTGCTCGCGCGGCTGCCGATGCTCGCGACGATGGTGCCGATCGCCTTTCTGGCGAAGGATGCCAGCGGCTCGTTCCGCTGGGCCGGGGTAGTCGCCGGTGCTTACTCGATCGGTACGGCGATTGCCGGGCCGGTGTGGTCGCGGGCCGCGGATCGGCGCGGGCCGCGCGGCGTGTTGCTGCTGACCGGGATCGCGTGGAGTGTCGCGCTGCTCGCCATCGCCTTGTTGCCTGCGGAGCTGCATCGGCTGCTGCCTGTGTTGGCTGTCATTGCGGGTGCGCTGGTGCCTCCGGTGATGCAAACGCTGCGGGCAGCCTGGCCCCGGGTGGTGCAGGGGTCGGCGCTGCGGACGGCGTACTCCGTGGATGCGACGGCGCAGGAGCTGCTGTTCATGGTCGGGCCGATGCTCGGGGCAACTGCTGTGAGCGTCGCCAGTCCACGGCTCGGTGTCCTCCTCGCGGCGGCGATGTCGGCCGTCTTCATCTGGTGGTATGCGCTCCGACAACCTGAGCCGGTCGCGCACGATCAGCACGCGAAGGTGACGGCGCGGCAGTTGCTCTGGCATCGGTATCGGTTGCCGTTGATCCTTTCGTTCGGCCTCTGGGTGATGTCGTTCAACGGGATCTCGCTGGGGATCGTCGCCTTCGCGGACGAGCACGGCCAGCGGCTGATCGCCGGGATCTTCGAGGCCGTCTGGGCCTTCGGCAGCCTGGTCGGCGGTGCGGTCGCGGGCGCGTTACCCGGTCGACGTACGTCGTATCTCTGGCGCCGGGCAGCGCTGGTGTCTCTTGGGATGTTGCTGTGTGTGTTTGCTACCTGGTCGCCAGTGTCCCTGGGGGTCGCGTTGATGGTGTCGGGGCTGACGTTGGCGCCGGCGATCGGCGCGCTGTACGAGCGGCTGGGTGCGTTGACGCCGGACGTCGCGCGGACCGAGGTCTTCGGCTGGATGGGCAGCGCTGCGATGGGCGGTGCGGCGATCGGGGCGGCGGTGTCGGGTGCGGTGATCGAGAGCTTCGGCGTCCGCTACGTGTGGCTACTAGCTGCCGTACTCGCAGCCGCGTCGATGGTGCTCTTGTTGCGGGTGCCGCCGGAGCAGGGCTCGGAGCCCGAACCGGAGCGGCCGAGCGAGGCTGATGCCGGGCCTGAGCTAGCTGCCGGTGGACTGCTCGGCGAGAGTACGTAGGTTTTCGACCATCGCGTTGGGGTCGTCGGCGGCGTAGACGGCTGAGCCGGCTACGAACACGTCGGCGCCGGCTTCGGCGCATTGTTCGATGGTGTCGGCCGAGATTCCGCCGTCGATCTCGATCCACAGGTCGAGGCCGTGCTTGTCGAGGAGCTGGCGGGTGCGGCGGATCTTCGGGACGCAGATGTCGAGGAACTTCTGTCCGCCGAAGCCGGGCTCGACGGTCATGATCAGGATCATGTCGAGCTCGGAGAGCAGGTCCTCGTACGGCTCGATCGGCGTCGCGGGCCTGAGCGCCATCGCGGCCCGCGCTCCCTTGGCCCGGATCTCCCGCGCGGTCCGGATCGGCGCCCGGCAGGCCTCGATGTGGAACGTGACGCTCGATGCGCCGGCCTCGACGTACCCGGGCGCCCAGCGATCCGGGTCCTCGATCATCAGGTGACAGTCGAGCGGCATGTCGGTCGCCTTCGCCAGCGACTCGACCACCGGCATCCCGAGAGTCAGATTCGGCACGAAGTGGTTGTCCATCACGTCGACGTGCAGCCAGTCCGCGTTCGACACCGCCGCAGCCTCCTCGGCCAACCGAGCAAAGTCGGCCGTCAGGATGCTGGGCGCGATCTGAATCCCCATGACGCCAATCTATCGACCCACCCACCGACCCCCTGCGCTCAGGTGCCGCCAGCCGCCGCCGGCCTCCGTGATCGAGCACGGCGGCGCTGGTGCCGGCCACAGGCGAGGTTCGGTCGCCGATCGTGGCCTGGCCGGCCGGTTCAGGTGGTGAGCTCTGTGGCGAGGACCTCGTGGAGGGTTGTTGCGGGGCGGCCCAGGAGTGATGGGAGGGCGGGATCGACGACGGCGAACTCGCGGTGTCTGGCGGCGGCGAAGATGCCCAGGGTCAGCTCGGCCAGATGGTCGGGCATGCCGCGGGCGAGCGCTGCCTGCTTCCACTCCTCGTCCGGCACCGTGACTCGGATGATCTTCCGGCCGGTCAGGTCGGTAGCGATCGCGGCGGCGTCGGCGTAGTCGAGGAGTTCGGGACCGGTCAGGGCAGGGGTGATGCCGTCCAGCCGACCGGGTTCGGTGAGAGCGAGCACGGCTGCGTCCACCAGGTCCCGGTGTGCGGTCCAGGAGACCGGTCCGTCCTCGGGCAGGATCAGCTCCCCGGTCTCCAGAGCGGATCTCAGCATGAACGTCGTCGTGCTCGCGTAGAACCCGTTGCGCAGCGCGGTGAACCGAACGCCGGAGTCCACCAGATCCAGCTCGGTGGCGGCGTGCCCGCGGGTCGCCGAGAAGAGCGAGTCCAGGTTGGCGGCCTGGTGGCTGGTGTAGACGATGCGCTCGACATCGGCCTCCTTGGCCGCGTCGATGGCCGCCCGGTGAGGCGCGGGGTCGGCTGGGCCGGAGACGATCAGCACCTGACTCGCTCCCTCGAAGGCGGTCGCGAGGGAGTCCGGGTCGGCGAAGTCTCCGCGGCGTACCCGAATACCCCGGGCAGCCAGGTCGGCGGCCTTCGCAGGGTCGCGGACGCTGACGCCGAGCTGGTCGGTGGGCATGCGGTCGGCGAGGCGTTCGACGACAGCGCGGCCGAGGCGGCCGGTCGCTCCGGTGACGACGATCATGTGCGACTCCTTGTTATCGATGATTACAGATGAACGCTATCACTGTTAACAGATGCGACCAACCGTTACCGTTGGCCGAGTGAAGGAGCTCCAGCCGGACGGCGAGACCAGCGGCGATGACACCGTCAGTGGGCGCGAGCAGATGCGGGCGCACATCGTCGAGGTGGCCGCGGGCCTGCTCGCGTCCGGCGGGCGCGATGCGGTGTCGACGCGGGCGGTCGCGGCGGCAGCCGGTACGCAGGCGCCGACGATCTATCGGCTGTTCGGCGACAAGGACGGGCTGCTCGCGGCGGTGCTGGAGTACGGGTTCGCGAAGTACCTCGCGGACAAGCCGCCGCTGGATCCAACGGCGGATCCGGTCGCTGACCTGCGGGCCGGGTGGGAGCTGCACATCGGGTTCGGGTTGGCGAATCCCGCGCTGTTCCTGCTGATGTACGCCGGTACGTCCCCTGGCCGGCGGCCGGCCGCGGCCGAGGCGGGGCTGGCGATCCTGCGGACCCGGATCCGGAACATCGCGGCGGCCGGGCGACTCCGGGTCGACGAGGCGCTGGCGGCGGACCTGGTGCACGCGGCCGGGACCGGTGCCGTCCTCGCGCTCCTCGCCGTACCGGAGGAACGCCGCGATCCGCGATTGGCGGACACGATGTTCGACGCGGTGGTCACGGCAATCACCACCAACCAGGTCGAGACCCGCAACACCGGGCCGACGACCGCCGCGAACGCGCTACGAGCGCAGCTACCGGATCTCGCGATGCTGACCGACGGCGAACGTCACGTGCTCGACGAGTGGCTCACCCGAATCACCCACTGAAAACATCAGTCGCTCGACGAACCGCCCATCCGCATCACCCACCCGACAGCTTCGGCGACCGACTCGACAGACTCGACGGTCTCCAGTCCGGCGGGAAGCGGAGGGCGGCGGATGATCAGAACAGGCAGGTCCAACTCCCGCGCCGCGGTCAGCTTGGCAGCAGTCTGCGAGCCCCCGCTGTCCTTCGTCACGAGTACGTCGATGCTGTGCTCACGCAACAACCCGATCTCATCGGCCACCGCGAACGGACCGCGCGCCAGGATCAGCGTGCACCACGAGGGGCGGGGCTCGGGCGCGTCGACGCAGCGGGCCAGCGTCCAGAGTCCGGTGCTCGCGAAGGCGGCGAGCCCTTGGCGGCCGATGGTGAGGAAGACGCGCGATCCGAGGGTCGGCAGCAGCTCGGCAGCTTCAGCGGCCGAGTCGGCCCAGTGCCAGTTGTCGTCGGGACCGGCAGTCCATCCCGGGCGGCGAAGGACGAGGAGCGGTACGCCGGTACCACGCACAGCGGTCGCCGCATGCGCCGTCATGGTGGCGGCGAACGGATGCGTGGCGTCGATCACCGCGTCGACCGGGTGATCGCGAAGCCAGCCCGCGAGACCGTCCGCACCGCCGAATCCACCCGTCCGCACCTCCCCGACCGGCAGACGCGCCTGCGTAGTTCGACCCGCGAGCGACGAGACCACGTCGACCCCCGCGCCGACGAGCACCCGCGCGAGCTCGCGCGCCTCTCCCGTACCCCCGAGCAGCAGAACCTTCATCGGGTCCGGTCGGGTGAGTAGAGGTGGCTGTCCCGGAATGTTGTTGCCGAGAGCACCTTTCCTACGATGATCACCGCGGTACGGCGGATGGCCGCGGCCTTCACCTGGGCGGCGATGTCGGCCAGGGTTCCACGGAGGATCAGCTCGTCGTCGCGGGAGGCCCGCGCAACGACGGCGGCCGGGCAGTCGGGGCCGTAGTTCGGGACGAGTTCGTTGACGACGCGGTCGATCTGCTGGACGGCGAGATGGAGGACGATCGTTGCCTGTGCGGCGCCGAGGGTCGCGAGGTCTTCGCCGGCGGGCATCGCGCTCGCGCTGCCGGCGATCCGGGTCAGGATGACGGTTTGGCCGACCTCGGGGACGGTCAGTTCGCGGGCGAGGGTTGCGGCCGCGGCGGCATAAGCGGGTACGCCGGGAGTCACGTCGTACGGAATGTCGAGGGTGTCGAGGCGGCGCATCTGTTCGGCCATTGCGCTGAAGACGGAGGGGTCGCCGGAGTGCAGGCGGGCGACGTCGTGGCCGGCGGTGTGGGCGGCGGAGAGTTCGGCGATGATCTCGTCGAGGTTCAGGTTCGCGGTGTCGATCTTGCGCGCGCCGGGTGGGCAGTGGTCGAGGAGCTCGACGGGGACGAGCGCACCGGCGTACAGACAGACCGGCGACGTGGCGATGAGGTCGCGTCCGCGCACGGTGATCAGATCGGCGGCACCCGGGCCCGCGCCGATGAAGTGCACGGTCATTTGGTGATGCTCCAGATCGTCACGGGCATGGCTGGGCGCCAGCCGGTCATCCCTCCGACAGGACCTGCGCGTTGGACGGACAGGCGAACCAGGTCGCCACCGTGAGCCTTGTACCAATCAGCGATGAGGGACTCGGTCTCGAGGGTGACGCCGTTTGTCACCAAGCGGCCGCCGGGTTTGAGCGCATTCCAGCAGGTGTCGAACATGCCGGCGGCGGTCGCTCCCCCGCCGATGAAGATCGCATCCGGGGACTCGAGGCCGTCGAGTGCCGCGGGTGCGGCGCCTTCCACGACGGTGACTGATGCGCCGAGCGCAGCGGCGTTGCGCTCGAGGCGCTTGGCTCGGTCGGGGTCGCGTTCGATGGCGATCGCCCGGCAGGACGGGTGATGACGGGACCACTCGATCGCGATGCTGCCGGCGCCGCCGCCGACGTCCCACAACAACTGGCCAGGGACCGGAGCAAGTCGAGACAGGGTCACGGCCCGTACTTCGCGCTTGGTCAGCTGGCCGTCGTTCTCGTAAGCGTCGTCGGGCAGACCGGGTGCGGTGGAGAGGACAGGGCCTACGCACTCGACCCCGATGACGTTGAGCGCATCGACATCGTGAGACCACTCGGCCGCCGGCGCCCGTCGTACCACCTCGGCAGATCCACCGAGCTGCTCGAGGACAGTCAAAGAGCTGGAGCCGTACCCACGGGCGACCAGCAACTGCGCGACTTCAGCCGGCGTCTGCGCACCTCGGCTGAGGATCAGCAGTTGTCGACCAGGCTGGAGGTGTGGGTGCAAGCGCTCCACCGGCTGGTTGACCAGGCTGACGACCTGCACCTGGTCCTGCGGCCAGCCGAGTCGCGCACACGCCAGCGACACGCTCGAGGGATGCGGGATGACGCGTACGGCGTCGGCGCCGAGCATCCGCACGAGCGTCGTACCGATGCCGTGGAAAGTCGGATCGCCGCTGGCCAGCACGCAGATCCGTTGCCCGCGATGTTCCTGCAGGAGCCGCGGGAGCGATTCGGACAGAGGCGAGGACCAGGCGACCCGAGGAGCGTCCGGCACCAACGCGAGTTGCCTGGTGCTGCCCATCAGGACGTCGGCTGACTCGATGGCGGCGCGGGCTGCAGGTGACAGGCCATGCCAGCCGTCGGCGCCGATGCCCACCACCGTGATGGGGTCAGGCATTGCCGAGGACCTTGGTGATGGTGATCTCGATGACGACGCGCTGCGGATTGACGCGCGGTTCCTTGTAGCGCTTCGCGTAACGCCGCTCAGCGTCGCGCACCCGCTCCGGATCGTCGCTCACCACCGCCCGCCCCTCCAGCGTGCTCCAGCGCCGGCCGTCCACCTGGGTCACCGCGACCGCCGCCTCCCCCAGCCGTCGGATCGCCCGCGCCTTGTACGACGTACCCGAGCAGATCACCCGCACAAGCCCCGCCTCGACGTCCAGCGTCGCTCCCACCGGCGTCGCATGCACGGTCCCGTCCACACGGACGGTGCTCAGCACACACAGATGCCGCTCGGTCCAGAACTCGGCCAGTCGCTCACTCAACACCCAGCGATCGTAGACAAGACGGCCCGCCCGGTGAGGTGCCGGGCGGGCCGTGGTGCGCTGGACCCCTCAGACCAGCGCGGTCCGGAGCTAGCCGATGTCGCGGCGGCGGAAGGTCGCGAAGCCGGCCAGAGTGAGGGCGGCGGCGATCGCGGTCAGCCAGATCACCGGTGTGACGGAGAAGTCGCCGCCGGGCAGCCGCGGGGTGTGGCCGTACGGGCTGAGGTTGATCATCCACTGCGGCAGGTTGAAGATCTCGCCGAACTGACCGATCAGCAGGAACACGCCGTACAGAACCCAGCCGCCGGTGACGAGCTTCGGCGCGAAGCCGAACAGGATGACGACCAGCGCGGTCACCAGCCAGATCGCCGGGAGTTGTACGGCGGCCGCACCGAGCATCCGCGGTACCTGGCGGCCCATGTTGCCGAGCGACGCACCACTCGAGATGCCCGAGCCGAGTCCTGCGACCAGGATCAGTGCGGCGGTCCCGAGCAGCGCCATCAGCACGTGGCTGCCGAGCCAGCGCGATCGGGTCACCCCGGTCGCCAGCAACGGCTCGGCGCGCAGCGCAGTCTCCTCGGAGCGAAGCCGGAGCGCCGCCTGGATACCGAACGCTGACGCGAGCAGACCCATGACGCCCATCTCCGTCGCCAGGAACGCGTCGGTGATGCCCTCCACGCCGCCGAGCTTCTGCACCATCTCCTTGGCGCTGTCGCTGGTGACGAACCCGTCGACGTTGCTGGCGATGTTGCCGACCAGCAACCCGAGCAGCAGGAACGCGAACCCCCAGGCGTAGAACGAACCCCGGTGCAGCCGCCAGGCCAGTGCGAGCGGCGAACGCAGCGATGCGGCCGCCCGCGGCGGACCGGGACGCGGAGGAACCAGTCCGGCACCGAGGTCACGCCGCCGGATCAGTGCGGTCGCCGCGCCGATCAGCACAACCAGGAACGCCACTGGAATCAGCAGTACGACGAATCGGTCACCGGCGTACGCACGGACCTGCTGGGACCACCCGATCGGCGACAGCCACGACACCCACTGGGTACTGCCGTCGGCCGACGAGTCTCCGATCGCCCGCAGTACGTACGCGACGCCGAGGACGACCGCGGTCAGTCCGTTCGCGGCCCGGGCGCTCTCGGTGATCTGCGCGGTCACAGCGCCCACACCCGCGAACGCCAGTCCGGCACCGGCCCACATCAGCCCGAAGGCGAACGAGCCCTTCGTGTCCAGCCCGCTCCCCATCAACGCGAGCGCGGTCACCAGACCGAGCACGATGACAGTCCCGGCGGAGACGATCAGCGCTGCGGTCAAAGCGGCGTACCGGCCGAGCACTCCGGCGCTGAGCAGCTCCAGCCGGCCGCTCTCCTCCTCGGTGCGGGTGTGCCGTACGACGAGGATGCCGGCGAGCAATCCGACCAGCAGGGCGCCGAAGGCAGTCAGCTTGAACAGCGAGACCTCCCCGAGCGAGGACTCGTCGAAGATCCGCCCGTACAGCGACACCAGCGCCGGCGAGGCGTTCGACGTACGCGCGGCCTCGACCAGCGCGTTCTGGTCGGAGTACAGGTCGATCGACGCCTTGGCCGACCCGGCTGCCGAGATCACGAACACGACGATCCAGATCGGGATCAGCAGCCGGTCTCGGCGCAGCGCGAGCCGCACCAGCGTCCCGGTACCGACGAAGTCGTTCATCGCACGGCCGCCTCAGGCCCGGAAACCTCGGCCGGTACGTCGTCCTCGTAGTGGCGCAGGAACAGTTCCTCCAGCGTCGGAGGCTGGGCGACCAGACTCTTGATCCCGCTCGCGGACAGCTGCCGCATGACTGCGTCGAGCTGCGCGGTGTCGACCTCGCAGCGGACGCGGTTGCCCTCGACATCGAGGTCGTGGACGCCGGGCAGCTGCGCGAGACCGTTCGGCGATCCGGCCAGTTCGGCGTGGATCGACGTACGCGTGAGATGGCGGAGGTCGGACAGGGTGCCGGTCTCGACCACCTTGCCGCGGCGGATGATGCTGACCCGGTCGCACAGGGCCTCGACCTCGGAGAGGATATGGCTGGACAGCAACACGGTGCGGTCCTCGCGCTTGTCCTCCTCGATGACCTGCCGGAACACCTCCTCCATCAGCGGGTCCAGGCCGGAGGTCGGCTCGTCCAGGATCAGCAGCTCGACGTTCGACGCCAGCGCCGCGACCAGCGCGACCTTCTGCCGGTTGCCCTTGGAGTACGTCCGGCCCTTCTTGGTCGGGTCGAGGTCGAACCGGCGCAGCAGGTCGTCGCGCTTCTTCTCGTCCAGCCCGCCGCGGAGCCGGCCGAGCAGGTCGATCACCTCGCCACCGGTCAGGTTCGGCCAGAGGTTGACGTCGCCGGGGACATACGCCAGCCGCCGGTGCAGCGTGGCAGCGTCGCGCCACGGGTCGCCGCCGAGCAGCGAGACATCGCCGGCGTCACCCCGCAGCAGGCCGAGCAGGACGCGGATGGTGGTGGACTTCCCGGCGCCGTTCGGGCCGAGGAAGCCGTGCACCTCACCGGTCGCGACCTCCAGGTCGAGACCATCGAGGGCGTGCGTACCGCCGTACGACTTGTGGAGTCCGGAGACCACGATGGCTGATGTCATGATTCATAACGTACACTGCATTCAGAAGATTGTGAATCTTGCTAACAGCTTCCTGACAGCTCAGAGGGGATGATGGGGCGGTGAGTGCACATCGAGACGACGATGCCGTCAAGCGGTACACCGAGCAGTTCGGCAACCTGCTCGCCGAGACAGGCTGGCCGCGGATGGCGGCCCGGGTGTTCGCCGCGATCCTGTCCAGCGTTTCGGGCCGGATGACCGCCGCCGAGCTGTCCGACCAGCTGCAGGCCAGCCCCGCCGCCGTCTCCGGCGCGGTCAACTACCTGCTGCAGCTGCGACTGGCCACCCGCGAGCGCGAGCCCGGCACCCGTCGCGATGTGTACGTCGTCCAGGACGACGCCTGGTACCAGACGATGATGAGCGAGGACGCGTCGCTCGTGCGCTGGTCGGAGTCCTTGCGCAAGGTCCTCGACGCCTCCGGCGAGGGCACCGACGCCCACCGTCGCATCCGCATCTCGCTGGGCTTCATCGACTTCATCAGCGGCGAGGTCAAAGGCCTCTCCGAGCGCTGGATGAAACGCAAGGCCGAGCTGGACGCGGAGATCGACGCCGAGCTCGGCTAGAGCTCGTAGACGGTGAAGATCGTGCAATAGATGGGCGGGGACTCCAGACCGGGGTAGTACAGGCGGCCTGCCTCGTCGGTGATCTTGAAGTACGCCGTTGACGCGCCGACCTGCGCCGGGGACTGGAGGCGCATCGTGACGATCACGGTCTCCCCCGGGTCGGCGTCGGGGACTCGCGAGCGGATCGGTGAGCGGAGCCAGCCGGGGGCGCCGGGAGCGCCTTGCCGGGTGAGCCAGCGGTCGCGCCATGGACGCTCGCCGCTGTTGTGGATCTCCCAGGTCTTCTCGAAGTGCTGATCGCGGCAGACGCGCGTGCCGTCCGGGACCGTCTCCCCCACCAGCTCGGCCCGGTCCTCGGGGTGGTGGTCGATCGGCACGGATCCGCCGAGCAAGACCGGCTGCACGTGCCGGCGCATGTCCCGCTGGGAGACGTCACGGCCGGCGCGTACGGCGGCGTCCAGCTCCGTCAACTGGTTGACCAGTGACTGGCCCGCGCCGAACGAGGCGTCGTACCACTCGGTCAGTTCGCGGCTGGGCTTGGTGTGGCCGCGCTCGACCCGGGACAGATGCCCCTTGTCCCAGCCGGACTCCGCGGCGGCGCGACTCAAGGGCATACCGGCCGCTTCCCGGAGCTCGCGCATCCGGGAGCCGATCACAAAGCGAGCCTGTGCTGGCCTCACGGCGGACTCCCCGGTCCTGCATGACGGTCGTTGCCCACTGCGACAACACGGTAACCCTCTGATTCTCTGTAAATCAGTGTCACTTCGCCAGTCGCCCAGCGAAAAGGACCAACATCATGCGTACCGCCCTCTTGCGCATCACCCTCACCACCCTGCTGGCCACCGCCGCCGCCCTCGGCACCGGCACCCTGACCGCCAGCGCCGCGACCGGAACCGTGGTCACCGACAGCGGCCAAGGCGTCGCGATCCGGTCCGGGAACGCGACCAGCTTCGGCTCGGTCGGCACCCAGCCCAACGGCCCGGTCGAGATCGACTGCCAGATCTACGGCGAGCCCGTCACCGGCAAGTACGGCCGCAGCCTGATCTGGGACCACATCCCCGGCAAGGGCTTCATCACGGACTCGTACGTCAACACCGGCAGCAGCGGCCTGATCGCGCCGCTCTGCACCAACAACCCACGCGCCGACGCCGCGATCGCCTGGTACGCCGCCCGCAGCGGCTCGACTGCCTACCAGGGGTACTGCGAGATGGCCGCCGAGAACTCGTACGGCAAGACCGCGATCTGGGCCTCCGCCAAGGCCGACTGGAACGACGCCGTGGCCCGCGGTGTCGCGCATCGCGGTGATCTGAACCCGCCGAAGGGCGCCCTGGTGTTCTGGGACCTGGCCGCGCCGTACGGCCACGTCGGAGTCGCCAAGGGAGACGGGACCTTCTGGGCCACCAGTGTCAGCGGAGCGATCGGCACCCGCGTACTGCCCTACTTCAACAGCTACCTCGGCTGGGCCTGGCCCAACTTCTGATCGCGAGCACCCGGACGCGCGTCCCGCCCCTCACGCGTCCGGGTGCTCGGCACGTCAGCGGAGAAGCCTCGGAACCATCCGCCACAGCAGAGCCCCCGACACGACGCCCTCCACGAAGCCGAGCCCGGCGCCGATCCCCATACCTGTCCAGATCGACAACCCTGGATGCCCGTTGACGATCAGCGGAACCGCGGCGGCGAACACCGCCGCCCCGATCATCCCGGCGAGCAGCGGCATGGTGAATTCGTCGACGAACCGATCCATCGATTTCACCACGAGCTGGAACAGGACGAACGGCCCGAACGCCATCAGCAGAGACTGGAACGAGGATGCGCCCTTCGAGGCCATCGCAACCTGGACGGCGACGCACGCCGCCGCGAGCACGACGACCGTCAACCACGCAGCGTCGCGCTGCGATCCCGCGGAGATCCGGTTGACTCCGCTGGAGATGGCGAAGGCAGCAGTACCGGCGATCACCACTGCGAGCGGGATCAGCTTCCAGTTCTCCCTGATCAGCGGATCAGCCAGCACAACGACCGTCATCGCCAGCATCACACCGATCCACGGGACGGTCGATCTGGGCGTCATGCCCACAGTTAAAGGGAGCGCAGGCCTCCACCAGCCGGTTGTGTCCGGAACCTGTCATCGACCCTGTCCAGCCAGTCGGCCACCAGTGCGCGATACGCGGCCAGACCGGGGCCGGGCAGTAGGTGGTCCTCCTGGTCGAGTACGGCGAATGTCGCGCGTGGATAGTCCTCGAGGATCGACCAGGCGTCGGCGTACCCGGCGGTGGTGTCCTGGCGACCGGTCACGATCAAAGTCGGACGCTCGAAGCGGGACCGGGGATCTTCACGCAGGGCGTACGTCGTGACGTCGCGCTGGATGTGACCGAGGAACGCCAGGTCCGCGGCGGCCTCCGCTGCGTCGTAGTACTGGTGCTGGCGTTGACGATCGGGTGACGGATCGAGGTGTTCGTCGGTCGGAAGCGTGCGGCGGGCGCGGTCGACGACGATGCCCGGTGCCCTCAGCAACAATCCGAGGACACGGTCCGGATCGCGTCGGACGATGCCGCGAGCGTGCAGCCCGCCGGCCGACGTACCGGCCAGCGCGAACGGCTCGCCGCCGGACAGGTCGTCGATCAGCGCCGCGATCGCATCGAGCATCCCGTCCTGGTCGGTGATCGACGGAACGGCAGGCGACTTCCCCGTGCCCGGTGGGTCGACGTAGATACGTCGCCAGCCTTCTCGGTCGGCGAAGACCGGCTCGTGGACGTCGCGCCCCTCACCTCCGTCGCCACCCCAGCTGGGCAGGAAGAAGATCGGACGGCCTTCACCGAAAGACTCGTAGTACACAAACCGACCCTAGCCAGCGCGAAAGACTGTCATCGAGCCTTTCTCTTGGCAGCAGAATCCGGTGGGCGTTCGCCCGACCCGCGCTCGATCAACCCGCACGGCAGCACGATCCGCTGTGGTGGGCGGGTGTCGGCGCCGGACGCGCGATCGAGCAGCAACCGCGCCGCGCTGCGACCGAGCTCGGCGATGTCAGAGGCAACGACCGTGACCGGCGTCGGCAGCATGTCGGCCAGCCGGAAGTCGTCGAACCCGACCACAGCCGGCTCCCGACCGAGCTCACCCAGCGCACGCAGTACACCTTCGGTGAGGAAGTTCGTCGAGGCGAAGATCGCGGTCGGCGGATCCGGCCGCAGCATCACCTCATGTGTCGCCTTCTCGGCGGCCTCCGCGTTGCCCTCGGGCAGCTGGATCACCAGCGATTCATCGACCTCGAGCCCCGCGGCCCGATGCGCCCGGCGGTACCCGCGCAGGCGGCGCCCGATCGTGTAGTACGACGGGGCGAGGATGATCGCGATCCGCTCATGCCCCTGCGCCAGCAGGTGCTCCGTGGCGAGCCGGCCGCCGCCCTCGTTGTCGACCATCACGATGTCCGCGTCGATACCGGTCGCCGGTCGGTCGACGAACACCACCGGCACCCCGGCGCCTTCGAGGAACGCGTGATCGCCCTGGTCGGGCACGATCATCAGACCCGCGACCTGCCGGCTGACGAGCTCCTGGATCGCACGCTTCTCGCCTTCCGGGTCCTCGTCGACACTTCCCAGCACGACGGCGAACCCGGACTGCCCGGCGATCTCCAGCGACGACTTCGCGATCGTCGCGTAGAACGGGTTGGTCAGGTCACCCAGCACCAGAGCCAGGCTGGTCGACTTCTTCCCCGGCCGGAGCGCCCGGGCGACCTCGTTGCGCTGGAACCCCAGCTCGTCGATCGCGGCCCGGACCCGCTGCGCGGTCTCGTCCCGGACGCCGTGCCCGCCGTTCACCACCCGGGACACCGTGCCGAGCCCGACACCGGCCCGCCGGGCGACGTCGATCATCGTCGGCCGGGGTACCTCCGGCTTGGTTGGAAACGTTTCGGACACGGGGTTGACTTCCTTTTCGCGACACGGCATCGTCACCCAACAGTAAAACGTTGGAAACGTTACCGTCCAGGAGGTCGGGTGAATCGTTCTTCTCCTGCAAAGACTTCGGCCGGACGGCGGTCGGCGCGCGGGGGCATGAGCCGGAACGCCGGGTCCGACGTGAAGGCGGCGTACCTGTTCATCGCACCGGCGATGCTCGGGTTCTTCGTCTTCGTGGGGTATCCGCTGGTCCGCTCGTTCTACCTCGCGCTAACCAAGTACAACGGGCTGACCGATCCGGTCTTCGTTGGCCTCGGCAACTTCCGCCGGTTGTTCACGACCGACCCGGCGTTCTGGCCGGCGCTGCGGGCAACGGGGTACCTGGTGGTCCTCTATGTCCCACTGTCGCTGATCCTCGGACTGGCGCTGGCGATGTTCTGCAACCAGCGGTTCGCCGGGGTGCGGGTGGTCCGGACGCTGGCGTACCTGCCGGTGGTGCTGCCCGCGGTCGCGACGATCACGCTGTGGAAGTTCATGCTCGACCCCCAGGTCGGGCTGCTGAACACGATCCTCGACCGGCTCGGGCTGCCGACGAGCCTGTGGTTGCAGGGTTCGGGTACGTCGATGCCGTCGGTCGTCCTGGTGATGCTGTGGGGCGTCGGCGGGACGATGATCATCTTCCTGGCCGCGCTGCAGTCGGTGCCGACCGAGCTGTACGAGGCCGCTCGCGTGGACGGCGCCAGCCCGTGGTCGGTGTTCTTCCGGATCACGTTGCCGATGATCAGCCCGATCGTCCTGCTGCAGGTGATCCTGCAGACCACGGCCGCGCTGCAGACGTTCAACCAGCCGAAGATCCTGACCAACGGCGGGCCGGGATTCAGCACCAACGTGCTGATGCTGTCGATCTACAACAACGGTTTCCCGACCCTGGGCCGGATCCCGCAGCTCGGGTACGCCTCGGCGCAGGTGTGGGTGCTGTTCGTGATCATCATCGCCGTGATCGCCCTGACCGCGAAGTTCTCATCGCTCTGGACGTACAGTGACACTTCCGACTGATGCCGCTGAAGCGACCGCGTTGACGGCCGGCACCGAGCCGGTGACGCGGCCCGCACCGAAGAAACCACGCCTGATCGGTACGACGTCGTGGTACGTCGTCGCGATCTTCATCTGCGCGGTGATGATCGTGCCGCTGCTGTGGATGATCACGATCGGCCTGAAGAGCCGGACCGCGGTGTTCGACATCCCGCCGAAGTTGCTGCCGCACGAGTGGACCTGGAGCAACTTCGTCAACGGGCCGAAGGCGATCCGCTTCCCGCGGCTGTTCCTCAACTCGATGATCATCACCGCGCTCAGCGTGCTCGGTGGCGTGCTGACCGCGATGATGGCCGGCTACGCGCTGGCCCGGTTGCGGTTCCCGGGCCGCAAGGTGTGGTTCTACCTGTTCGTCGGCAGCATGCTGCTGCCCGGCGTGGTCGGGCTGATCCCGTTGTTCCAGCTCTACAAGAGCATCGGTTGGTACGACACCTGGCTGCCGCTGATCGTGCCGGCCTTCCTGGGCGGGAACCCGCTGTTCATCTTCCTGGCCCGGCAGTACTTTCTCGCGATCCCCTATTCCATCGATGAAGCGGCCAAGATCGACGGCGCCGGACACCTGCGGATCTTCGTCAGCGTGATGCTGCCGCTGACCCGGCCGGCCTGGCTGACGATGGCGATCCTCGCGTTCCAGGCGTCCTGGAACGACTACCTGAATCCACTGGTCTACCTGTACTCGTCCGGCAAGTGGCCGCTGTCGGTCGGTATGGCGTCGTTCGTCTCCCCGTTCGCCGGGAAGACGCCGGACTGGAGCTACTACATGGCCACCAACCTGCTGTACATGCTGCCGCCGCTGATCATCTTCTTCGCCGCGCAGCGCTACTTCATCCAGGGCCTCGGCGCTCTCGGCAG
The DNA here is from genome assembly GCF_041430295.1 of Kribbella sp. NBC_00662. Classification (GTDB taxonomy): domain Bacteria; phylum Actinomycetota; class Actinomycetes; order Propionibacteriales; family Kribbellaceae; genus Kribbella. The sequence goes on from NZ_CP109029.1 coordinate 103,494, forward strand.
CACGAACCAGAAATAGAGGGGATTTCCTGTGAAGAGGACATTGGGTGTGACCGCCCTGGCCTGTGCCGGGTTGCTGGCGGCAACCGCCTGCAGCGGCTCGGACTCCGGCGGCGGCTCCAGCAGTGGGCCGGTCACCGTCACCGTGATGACGTGGGAGTCGGCCGAGACCAACGCCGCGATCAAGAAGGCGCTGGCCGATTTCAAGGACGACAACATCACCGTCCAGCTGCTCGACACACCGAGCGGCCAGTACGGCGACAAGCTCGCCTCGCTGACCCAGGCGAAGAAGCTGCCGGACCTGTTCTGGTGCGGTAACGACACCGAGCAGCAGTACACCTCGCAAGGTCTGCTGGTCGACTGGGCTGACAAGATCAAGGACGGCAACGGCGACTTCAAGTCGGACAACTTCGTCTCGTCCGCGATGGACAACTGGAAGACCGCCGACGGCCAGATGGGCGGTCTGCCGTCGCTGATGAACACGTACGGCGTCTGGTACAACGCCGACGCGTTCACCGCGGCCGGTCTGCCGCTGCCGAAGGCCGGCTGGACCTGGGACGAGATGTACGCCGACGCCGCGAAGCTCGCCAACAAGAACGGGGCGAAGTACGGCCTGGTCGCCGACCAGCTCACGTCCGGGGACGGACCGTTCACGATGAGCATGTACGCCGTCTCCGCCGGCGGTGCGCCGTTCACCGACAACGTCAACCACCCGACCAAGGCGGAGGCCGACGACAAGTACAAGGAAGGCGTCGAGAAGCTGGTCGCCGCGATCAAGAACGGATCGGTCGCGCCGCCCGGGTACGACGCCTCGAACGTGCAGTCGTTGTTCGCGGCCGGCAAGGTGCCGATGACGTTCGGCGGACAGTGGCTGGCGGCCGGGTTCCAGACCGACAAGCCGAAGATCAAGTACGGGTTCGCGCCGTTCCCGCAGGTGCAGACACCGACCACGCTGTACGACTCGGTCGGCATCTGCACGCCGCAGTACACGAAGGACCAGGACGCGACGTTCAAGGTGCTCGAATACCTCAACACCAAGGTCTGGGACGCCGTACTGCCGGCCTCCCCGGTGGCGCCGCCGGCGTACAAGCCGGCCCAGGCGAGCTACTTCGACGCGCTCACCAAGGCCCAGCAGACCACCGTCGCCGACACCGTGAAGGCTGACCTGGCCGCCGAGAAGACGGTCGGCGTCCGCTTCACCACCCAGTGGGCCCAGCAGGTCGGTGACCTGACCACGGCCAACTACCAGCCCATCCTCAGCGGTAAGAAGCCGATCAGCGACCTCCCGGCGTACATCGACAAGATCAACGGATTGATCAAGCAGGGCGGCTGAGCCTAGACCGCCTGCCAGAGCGAGAGTGCGAAGCGGGCTTCACCGCCGGTCCACCACGCGGCCGGGGTGAAGCCCGCTTTGTCGAGTTCGGCCTCGACGCCGGAGCGGTGGAACTTGGCAGAGATCTCGGTGCTGAGCTCCTCCCCTTCGTCGAAACTCACCTCGAGGTGGATCTCCGGGATCAGCACCTGCATCGCGCGGGTGGCCCGCAGGTGCATCTCGATCCATTCGTTGTCGGCGTCCCAGATCGCGACGTGCTCGAACGCGTCGACGTCGAAGTCCGCGCCGAGCTGCCGGTTGATCACCCGCAGCACGTTCTTGTTGAACTCGGCGGTGACGCCGGCCGAGTCGTCGTACGCCGCGACCAGGGTGGCGGGATCCTTGACCAGATCGGTGCCGAGGAGCAGCCATTCGCCGGCCTCGAGGACGTCGCGGATCGAGGTGTAGAACGCCTCGCGCTCGGCCGGGATCAGGTTGCCGATCGTGCCGCCGAGGAAGGCGACGATCCGCGGCGGCTCACCGGGCAGCTTGTCCAGGTGCGCGGTGAAGTCGCCGACGACGCCGTGGACGTCGAGCGTCGGGTAGTCGACGTTGATCGCGTCAGAGGCCTCCCGGAGCGCGGACTCCGACACGTCGAGCGGCACGAAGCTGGTCAGCGTGCCGCGGTCGCGCAGCCCGTCGAGCAGCAGCCGGGTCTTCTCCGACGATCCGGATCCCAGCTCGACCAGCGTGTGCGCCTTGGTGATCGCCGCGATCTCACCGGCCCGCGCGCGCAGGATCTCGCGCTCGGCCCGGGTCGGGTAGTACTCCGGCAGGCGGGTGATCTCCTCGAACAGCTCACTCCCCCGCGCGTCGTAGAACCACTTCGGCGGCAGCCATTTCGGCGTCGCCGACAGCCCCGCCCGCACGTCCTCCCGCAGCGCACGAGCCACGTAGTCCGGCGTCAGATGTACGTCGATGAGGGTCACTCTCGTCCTTCCATCGGGGTGATGTGCAAGGTCGTGGCGGTAGCCACCAGCAACGAGCGATCGGGTACTTCGGTCCACGGGTGGGGACCGAACTGCTCGGAGCTGACCGTCACCGACTCGGCGGTCCGGTGAACGTGCAGCGAGTGGGTCCAGGTGGTTGCGATCAGTTGCTCGCCATCGGTCAGCAGGACGTTCAGACGAGCGCCCGGCGCGGCCGCTTCCACGTCCTGTACGACGGTCGCGACCGCGTCGGCCGGCGGGACGCCTTCGGCGAGGCGGTTGCTGATCAGCGCCCACAACAGGGCTGAATCGACCGAGGCGTCCAGCTGGAGCAGGTCGGCGACCGGGAGCCGCTCGGCCAGCTTCAGCGTCGAGTCGGGCCAGCCGGGAATCTGTCCGTTGTGGCTGAACAGCCAGGTGCCGTGCATGAACGGCGCGACCGCCGCCTGCCCGTACGGCATGTTGACGGTGCCGTTCCGGATGGCGGCGATCACTGCGCCGGACCGGATCGAGCCGGCCAGACCGGGAAGGTTCTCGTCGGTCCAGATCGGCACGTTCCGCCGGTACCGGACCGGGCCGCCGGACACGGCGACGTCACCTTCGGGGTACCAGCCCAGGCCGAAGCCGTCGGCGTTGACCGAGCCGCCGCCGCGCATGTCGCCGGGGGCCCAGCTCTGTTCGTACAGTGAATGGTCAGGGTCGAGGACCAGGGACGCCAGGGTGACCGGCGGCCCGAGGTAGGCCAGGTGGCGGCACATCAGTTGTGCAGCTCCTCGGGCCGCGGGTCGCGGGCACACCGGAAGCCGGCGAAGATCTGCCGGCGGATCGGGTAGTCCCAGTTCCGGAAGGTGCCGCGGGCAACGATCTCGTCGGTGCCGAACGATCCGCCGCGCAGCACCTTGTAATCCGGTCCGAAGAACACCAGCGAGTACTCGTCGTACGGCCAGGCACGGAACCCGGGGTACCCGTGGAAGTCGCTCGACGTCCACTCCCAGGTGTCACCGATCAGCTGCTCGACACCCAATGGCGATGCGCCCGCCGGGTACGCCCCGACCGGAGCCGGCCGGAGGTGCCGCTGGCCGAGGTTCGCGTGCTGCGGCCCGGGTGACTCGTCGCCCCACGGGAATCGTCGCGTCCGGCCACTGGCCGGGTCGAACCGCGCCGCGAACTCCCACTCCTCCTCGGTCGGCAGCCGCTTCCCGGCCCATTTCGCGTAGGCCTCGGCCTCGTAGAAGCAGACGTGCATCACCGGCTCGTCCAGCGGCAAGTGCTCCCGGTGCCCGAACCGCAGCCGCCACCACTCGCCGTCGACGGACTCCCAGAACCGCGGCGCAACGAGCGAAGCCTTCTGGACATGCGCCCAGCCGGCGTCGGACCACCACTGCGGATCCTGATACCCACCGCCGAGGACGAAGGCCAGGTAGTCCCCGTTCGTCACCGGGACCGTGTCGATCACATACGGCGCGACGTGTACGGCGTGCGCCGGCCGCTCGTTGTCCAGCGCCCACGGCTCGATCGACGTACCCATCTCGAACACGCCGCCCGGGACGAACACCTCCTTGCGCGCCAGCTCACGTCCCGCAGGTGGCGGCGGCGCGTCGAGCACCGGCGCACCGGCACGGAGCTGGTGCGTGGCCAGCATCGTCTCGTCGTGCTGCTGCTCGTGCTGCGTGATCATGCCGAAGGCGAAAGCGTTGTCGACCAGCTCACGCCCGGCGTCGAACTTCACGTGGTCCAGCACGTCCATGACCTTGTCGCGTACTTCGGTCACGTACGCGCGGGTCTCGGACGGGCCGAGCAGCGGCAACGCCGGCCGCTCCGCGCGCGGATGCTGGAACGCGTCGTACAGCTCGTCGATGTCCTGGCGGAGCGGCTCGCGGCCGCCGACGTCGCGGACCAGCCAGAGCTCCTCCTGGTTGCCGATGTGCGCGTAGTCCCAGACCAGCGGCGACATCAGCTTGGAGTGCTGCCGGACCAGGTCGTCGGTGTCGACCGCGTCGGTCAGCTGCACGGTCCGCGACCGGGACCGCTCGAGCTGCTCGCCGACGAAGGTCCGCAGGCCTTCCGGTGACAGATCTGATAGTTGGTGATTCACGAAGCTCGCCTTCCGTGGGTGTCGTCGACGATGCGCTGCAGCCGGGTTGCGACAGCAGCGATGAGTTCGGGATCCGCACCGGTCCAGTCGAGCACCTCGGTGCCCAGGTCGACCACGTTGCGCGCGGCCTGCAGGACCAGCTTGTCCTCCAGCCCTTCCCGGGCCGCCGGGAACCAGCGGCCGGCTGCGGGCTCGGCCGCGGCCAGCACCTGGTCCATCGGTGCGGACATCAGTGCGGTGAGCAGCAGGGTCGGGGCGATCCACCCGTCCCCCGGCTGGGCGTCGAGGTACCGCACCTCGAGATACCCGCGCGGTCGGACCGGCGGGAAGAGTGTGGACAGGTGGTAGTCCAGGTCGTCGTACGTCGGTCTGTCGCCGGGCAGCTGTCCGTCTGCCCAGGCGCCGAAGGTCAGTCCGGTCGGTGCGTTCCAGTTGTCACCGCGCCGCAGGCAGAGGACCGGCGCATCCATCGCCGTCCGCGCCCAGGCCGCGGCCGGGTCGCCGTCGAGCGGCGGCGGCTCGGTGAACGGGGCGCAGGTCCCGAAAGTCGCCTCGGTCCGGGCAGAGGCCCACCCGGTGTCCGAACCGGCGCGACGACGGGAGTTGGCGAAGAGGCCGACGAGGGCGGGACCGAGATCGTGCAGAGCGCGCCAGCGCAGTGCGGTCTGGTCGGTCTCGCCGGCGTCGAGGCAGATCTGGAGGCCCGCCGTACTGCACATCATCCGTGGGCCGTGCGGGCCGAGCCGCTGGAATGCGTGTTCCATCGCCGCGTACCGCGGGACGGTGAGGATGCGGCGGGGTGCGCGGAAGGCGTCCAGGCCGTAGGCGCCCGGGACCAGGTCCGCGTCGAGAAGGAGCGCCGTGAGCTCGGCGGCGTCGGCGGCGGTGTCGTCGATCAACCGGGGAATCGATTCCGCCGCGGGTCCTGAGATCTCTACCTGGCCGCCGGGCTCGACGGTGACCAGAGCGCCCCGGCTCAGCGGCAGTTGCGGACTGCCTCTCACCAGGGTCGCGGGGGCGTGCAGCCCCAGGGCTTTGCTCAACCGGCCGGCGTCGAGGGGCCGGTGCGGATCATCCGCATGATGCACCGTCCACTCGAGCTCGACGCCGAACAGCCGAGGTGGACCGTGCTTGAAACAGACCATCGCGACGTACCCCTCCGCCTCGGCCCGGGAGCCGATCGGAGTCGTCGCCGGAGAACCACCGGGCGAGGTCACGTCAGCGAACCTAGCTCCGGGTCAGAGGCTGGACAACCGACCAGAAACTTACCGATCGGTGACGCCTGGGCAGCGGATCGACTCATGCCCGCCATGTTCCCCGCGGCCACCGACAAATTCCGGCCGGATCCGGACGGCCCCGGTTCCGCTCAGAGCGAAATCGGCGATGGTCCGGCTTGGTTAGGGTCTGGGGGTGACTCTGACACGGTGGCACGTCGGCCCCTGGACCACCCGCGGCACCCGCCCCGGCGAGCCGCTCGAGCCCGGCCGCAAGCGGACGCCGGACGAGTTGAACTTCGACGTGGTCGGGCTGGCGCGGATCCTGGGACGGCGGTTGTCGGGGCGGGAGGAGCTACAGGTCCGCCTGTGGCAGAACGAGCTACGGCCGACGCATACACGGCTGGTCGGCGTACACACCCTGGCCGATGCGTCCAATGCCCAGCTACTTCACGAGACCGCTCAAGAAGCCCTCACATGGCTGGCCGAGCGCGCGCCGAGCGGCTACGAGTTCGTCCTGACGGATGCCGTCGAACTACGTCCGGTGCTCGATCTCGACGCCGAGGTGGTCGCGGTCGAGGCGGTTGTCGAGCTGGCCGGCATGGACCTTCCGGCAGCACGCCTCGCGGCAGCTCACGTACGGCGTGCCTCATCGGGCGACTGGTACGCCGGCGACGCGGTCTGCAACTGGTCCGGACCGCACGAGTCCGCCGAGGCCGCGGTCGACGCCGTACAAGCGGCACGCGCGGAACTGGTCGAGCAACTGCGCGCCGCCGGCCGCGAGGACCTCGCATGGACATCGCCGCGGTGGCCGGACGTCCCGCTCGAGGCCGGCTAACCAGCGGTTTGCGGTGACTTTTCGGCGCCGGGCGACTGTTTCTTTCCGGAAAGATGCCGGGTGAGGAAGGCCAGCTCGGCTTCGACGGTCTGTTCGTGGGCGGCCAGGAACGGGGCGTAGTGGCCGCCGGGGAGCTGGACGAGTTCTGAGGCCGGAGTGCTTTTGGCGGCGGCGATCGCGGGGGCTGCCAGGGCGGACCGGTCGTCTTTGCAGACGACGTACAGGAGCGGGCAGCGGACGTTCGGGGCGTACTTGAGCGGGCGGTAGAAAGCGGCCGGGAAGACGGAGCGGGCGGCGACTGCCTGTTGCCAGTCGCGGTAGCGGTTGTCGGGGTCCAGGGCCTCGTCGGTTTGTTGCGCGTCGGGGGTGTTGAGGAGGGCGACCGTGCCGGGAGGGCCGGCCAGCGCTACCAGTCTCGGTTTGCGGCCGAGCAGACCGCCGAGGTTGTCGAGGATGGCGCGGCCGACCAGGCGGAGGGCGGCGACGGGCGTTTGGTAGCGGGAGGCGTTGCGGGTGACGGTGGGGCCGTCGACGTTCGGTGACTGGGCGATGGCGGCGGAGATACCCAGGTCCTCCGAGGCGAGCTGGAGGATGTAGCCGCCGGGGAGAGAGAACGCCCAGATGGCAACGTGCTCGACGCCCGGGAGCGTGGCGGCGTACGCGATCGCGGCGCGCCAGTCGTCGAGCTGGTCCGGGATCCGGGCGACCTGACGCGGTTCGCCGGCACTCTCGCCGAAGTTGCGGTGGTCGAAGGCCAGCACGCTGAAGCCGGCCGCGTTGAACCGCTCGGCGAAGCGGTCCGTCCCCGGCTCCTTCGTCACTGCGAAGCCGCCGGTCATCACCACACACCCGCTGTTGGTCCCCGGGTAGTGCCAGGCCGCGCAGGCGACCCCATCGCTGATGAAGCTCACTTTCTCACGCATGAGAAAAGTGAACCACGTGGTTCGCAAACTGTCTACGCCTGCTCTTCACGCTCCAGCGCACGGGTCAGCGCCGCCAGCCCGGCTTCGATCCCGGCCGCGTCACCGCTCGTCCGCCACTCGATCAGGAACCCGCGCAGAGTGGCGAGGATGAGTTCGGCGACCTCCTGCCGGCGCTGCGCGGACCACGACTCCGGGCACAGCGACAGCAGCGTCGGCAGGTACTGGCGTGATGCCGTCCGGGCGAGATCGGCGTACCGCGGGGCGTCGTACATCGCGAGCCCGATCGCCTGGTCGAGGACCCACGACTCCTCGCCGATGAGCGTCGGCCACATCGAGCGCACTCGGTCCGCGAGACTCCGCTCATCCGGGCCTTCGGTGGCGGCCGCGAGGGCGCGCGTGATGCGGCGTTCGCGGAGCTGGAGGACGGCTTGGGTGAGCAGGTCTTCGGCGCCGTCGAAGTGGTACAGCAGCACCTTGTGCGTCGTTCCAGCTGCTCGGGCGGCGCGGCGGAGCGAGAAGTCGACCAGGCCGTTGGTGCCGAGCTCGTCCGCGACCTTGTCCAGTAACTCGCGGCGCCGCGCCTCACCCCGCGGCGATTTCACCGATCGTCGATACCCCGCACGTTCCTCAGTCACCCGGTCAGTATCTAGGTGAATGATGCGACGAGGTAGCCGACGCCGTACGGCGCGGCGTGGTAGGTCAGGTCGGCTGCCAGCGCCGTACCCTCGAGCGCGCCGGCGAGGACTTGCCAGGGGGCGCGGCCGGCGGCTTGCAGCTCGGCGGCCAGGTCGGGGTCCAGCGCTTTGAGTACGTCGAGATCGCTGTGCTGCAAGGCGGATGCGACGGTCGTGTCGAAGATCTCCGCGCGCGGGTGGAGGTGCACCGGCGAGTGTTCGCTGCGGCGCGCGGAGCCGTCCCCCATCACCAGCAGGCCGACACGATCGTTGCCTGCAGCAATTTCCTGACCGAGGCGGACGCAGTCGTCCGGCGTTGCGGTTGTCTGCACGGCGAGATACGTGCGCGGTAGGCCGGCCGCCTTGGACTGCTCGAGCAGCCAACCACCCATCGCCAAGGAGAGCGGGAGGACGGCGTCGCCCTCGCCAAAACGCACACCGGGCGCGCCATAAGCCGCAAACGAGCCGCCTGCGGCGGCGGGATAGGTGGCCGGTGCCAGGTGGGGGGCAGAGGTGGAGGACGAGCGGGCCGCGTGTGCTGCGGCGGACTGATGCGGAGGCGTCGGCGTGGAGCCGACGACCACGAGTGCTGATGCGGTGGCGAGCGTGTCTGTTGCGGCTAGGCAGGTGGCGCGGAGGTCATCCAGGTCGGGGGCGGCGCCGGAGGCTACGTCGGGGACGAGTAGGGGCGGGTGGGGGCAGACCGCGGCTGCCACTACAGACACGGGGTCAGGCCTCTCGGGTGTAGCGGAAGAAGAGGTAGTCGTCGTTGGCTTGCAGAGTCGACTTCAGCTTCATCTGGCGGGTGAGCGTGGTCGGTAGACCTGCTGTGATGCGACCGGCGCCAGGGCCGGCCAGGAGTGGGGCCAGGGCGAGGCACAGTTCGTCGACCAGATCGGCCTCCGTGAGTGCGCCCAACAGATGCGGGCCGCCTTCGCACAGGATCTGTGGCAGCTCGCGGGCGGCGAGCTCGTCGACGACCGCCTGCAGGTCGACGTCGCCGGCACCCAGGACGATCAGGTCGGCGACCTCCCCCAGCGCCTCCCGACGGTCCGCCGGGGCAGCCTCGTGGGTGACGACGATCGGCCGTACCGCGGACTGGAACACCGGGTTCACCGGACTCAGTTCGAGCCTCGACGACACGATCGCCAGCGTCGGGTTCTCGGTCAGTCCCGCCGCCGTACGCCATTCCCGCGCGGCCTTCGACAGCCGCAGCGGGTTGTACCCCTCGTCACGGATCGTCCCGGCGCCGACCAGCACCACATCCGCCAATCGCCGGACCATGCTGAACACCCGGCTGTCGGAATCGCTCGACAGCGCCTTCGACTTCCCGTCGATCTCGACCGCGCCGTCCAGGCTGCTGACGAAGTTCGCCCGCAGATGCGGCGTCGACCGGTCCTCGACCTCGTAGACGGCGATCAGTTCCTCGTCGGACAGTTCGTCGAGTCGACGCATCAGGCCAGGCTCCTTCGGGTTCCGGCGGGCTGCGCACTGCCTCGCAGTACGGCGATGAAATCGAGCGCCTGGCGAGCCGCCGGCACGTCGTGCACCCGGAAGACCCGCGCACCGAGCCAGGCGGAGATGGTCAGCGCCGCCAGTGTTCCGTTGCCGCGCTGACCGGGCGGGAGCTCCAGCGTCTCGCCGATGAAGTCCTTGTTCGACACCGCGACCAGGACCGGCCAGCCGGTAGCGGCGAGCTCGTCGAGGCGGCGGGTCAGCTCAAGCGACTGCAGTGTGTTCTTGCCGAAGTCGTGTGTCGGGTCGATCAGGATCCCGTCCGGCCGCACTCCGGCCTCGACCGCGCGGTCCGCCAGCGCGGTCGTCGTACGGATCACGTCGGCCACCACGTCGTCGTACGCCATCCGGTGCGGGTCCGTGCGCGGCGAGAGCCCGCCGACGTGGCTGCAAACGAGCCCGGCTCCGGACTCGGCGGCGGCGTACACCAGGTCCGGATCGGCACCGGCCCAGGTGTCGTTGAGCAGGTCCGCGCCGGCCTCGGCGACGCGGCGGGCGACCCCGCTACGGTACGTGTCCACGCTGATCACCAGCGACGGGTGGCGCGCCCGGATCCCGGCCACGAAGTCCACGGTCCGGCGGAGCTCCTCGTCCTCGCTGACGGGTTCGCCGTACCCGGCCTTCACACCACCGATATCGACCAGATCGGCACCGTCCGCGACCGCCTTGTCGATGGCCTCGTACGCCGCCTCGGTCGCGTACGTCGCACCGCGGTCGAAGAACGAGTCCGGCGTCCGATTGACGATCGCCATCAGGGCGAACTCACCCGGCCCGAACGACCGGCTGCCCAGCCGGAGTACCCCGTCGCGCTCGCCAGTCACGCCACCGACTGTAACGGGGGCCGCCGGGCACATGTCCTATCAGGTGCCGCGATCGCCACATATCCTATAGGATTCCCTTCGACAGTCCCGCCCACCGCTGCAGATCGGGTTCTCGATGCCACGATTCACCGAGTTCGAGACGTACGACGTCCGCTTCCCCACGTCGCTGGACCTGGACGGCTCCGACGCGATGAACACCGATCCGGACTACTCCGCGGCGTACGTGATCCTGCGGACCGACGCCGGCGACGGGCTCGAGGGACACGGCTTCGCGTTCACGATCGGCCGGGGCAACGACGTCGAGACCGCGGCGATCGAGGCGCTCCGCGACCACGTCCTCGGGCTCGACCTGGACGCGACGCTGGACGATCTCGGCGGGTTCTGGAAGTCGCTCGTGCACGACTCGCAGCTGCGCTGGCTCGGCCCGGAGAAGGGCGTCATGCACATGGCGATCGGCGCGGTCGTCAACGCGGTCTGGGACCTGGCCGCCAAGCGGGCCGGCGTACCGCTGTGGAAGCTGCTGTCCGACCTCACCCCGGAGCAGATCGTCGACCTGGTCGACTTCCGCTACCTGACCGACGCGCTCACGCCGGACGAGGCGCTGGAGATCCTCCGGCAGGCGAAGCCCGGGCGTGCCGAGCGGGAGGCGGTACTGCGGGAGCGCGGTTACCCGGCGTACACGACGACTCCCGGCTGGCTCGGGTACGACGACGCGAAGCTGGTCCGGCTCTGTCACGAGGCGGTCGCCGACGGGTTCACCCAGATCAAGCTCAAGGTCGGCGCCGACCTGGACGACGACATCCGCCGGATGCAGCTCGCCCGCGAGGCGGTCGGACCGGACATCCGGATCGCGGTCGACGCCAACCAGCGCTGGGACGTCTCCGATGCGATCACCTGGGTGAAGGCACTGGCGCCGTACGACGTGTACTGGGTCGAGGAGCCGACCAGCCCGGACGACATCCTCGGGCACGCGGCGATCGCGCGGGCGATCGCGCCGATCAAGGTCGCGACCGGCGAGCACGTGCAGAACCGGGTGATCTTCAAGCAGCTGTTGCAGGCCGGGTCGCTCTCGGTGCTGCAGCTCGACTCGGCGCGCGTCGCCGGCGTGAACGAGAACGTCGCGAACCTGCTGCTGGCGGCCAAGTTCCGCGTACCGGTGTGTCCGCACGCGGGTGGTGTAGGACTGTGCGAGCTGGTCCAGCACCTGTCGATGTTCGACTACGTGGCGGTGAGCGGATCGATGCAGGACCGGGTGATCGAGTACGTCGACCACTTGCACGAGCACTTCCTGGACCCGGTCGTGATCCGGGACGGGCACTACGTGGCACCGGTGCGGCCCGGGTTCGGCGCTGAGATGGATGCCGAGACGCTGACCGACTTCCGGTTCCCGGGTGGCAAGATCTGGACTGACCTGGCAGAGGAGAAGAAGTGACGGATTTCGCCGGCCTACGGGCCGTGGTGACCGGTGGTGCCTCGGGGATCGGACTCGCGGCGGCGCAACTGCTCGCGGCGCGCGGTGCCCAGGTGGTCGTGTTCGATCTGAAGCCTGAGGTCGACGCGCCGCTGACCGGGATCGCCGCGGATGTCACCGACGACGGCTCGATCCGGGACGCGGTCGCTGCCGCGGCGCTGCAGCTCGGCGGGATCGACATCGTGGTGAACAACGCCGGGATCGGCGCCCAGGGCACGGTCGCCGCGAACGACGACGACGAGTGGCACCGGGTGTTCGACGTGAACGTGGTCGGCATCGCCCGCGTGACCCGGGCCGCGCTGCCGCATCTGCGCAAGTCGGAGGCGGCCGCGATCGTCAACACCTGCTCGATCGCCGCGACCGCGGGTCTGCCGAACCGCGCGCTGTACTCCGCCAGCAAGGGCGCTGTCCTCGCACTGACGATGGCGATGGCCGCGGACCACGTCCGCGAAGGGATCCGGGTCAACTGCGTGAACCCTGGTACGGCGGACACACCGTGGGTCGGCCGACTGCTCGATGCGGCAGCCGATCCGGAGGCTGAGCGCGCCGCACTCGAAGCGCGGCAGCCGATGGGCCGACTGGTGTCGGCCGACGAGGTCGCGAACGCGATCGCCTACCTGGCCAGCCCGCTGTCGGGTTCGACCACGGGTACGGCGCTGGCGGTCGACGGCGGCATGCAGAACCTGCGGCTCCCGGCGGCGCGCTGATGAAACTCTTCCCGGACGACCAGCGCGTCGGGCTCGGCGGTGCGCCGCTGGGCAACCTGCTCGGCGAGGTCAGCGACGTCGAAGCAATCGCCACTGTCAACGCGGCGTGGGACGAGGGCTGGCGGTACTTCGACACCGCGCCGCACTACGGTCTCGGACTGGCCGAGGAGCGACTCGGCGCCGGGCTGCGGGGCAAGCCGCGCGACGCGTACGTGCTGTCGAGCAAGGTCGGGCGAATCATCTACCACGCCGACGAGGCCGCGGTCGACGACGAGGGGTTCGCGGTCGACACCACGCGGCGGAGGCGGTGGGACTTCAGCCGGGACGGCGTACTCCGGAGCATCGAGGACTCGCTGCAGCGGATCGGGACGGATCGGCTCGACGTCGTGTTCGTGCACGACCCGGACGATCACTACGAGGAGGCGGTCGCCACCGCGTTCCCGACACTGATCGAGCTCCGCGAGCAGGGCGTGATCGGCGCGATCGGATCCGGGATGAACCAGTCGGCGATGCTGACCCGGTTCGTCCAAGAGGTCGACATCGACGTGATCATGCTCGCCGGCCGGTACTCGCTGATCGACCCGGACGGGCTCGACGACGTACTCCCGGCGTGCCTGGAGCACAACGTCCAGGTCGTTGCCGTCGGCATCTTCAACTCCGGCCTGCTGTCCCGGCCGCGCCCGACGGCCGGCGCCACCTTCAACTACGAGCCGGCTGCCCAGGCCCTCCTCGACAAGGCCAACAAACTCGCGGACCTCTGCGAGTCCCACAACACAACCCTCCCCGCGGCAGCCCTCGCATTCCCGCTGGCACACCCAGCCGTCGCGGGCATCGCAGTAGGCTGCCGCACCCCGGAAGAGGTCCACACAAACGCAGCACTAGCCCGCGCGCAGGTCCCTACAGCCCTCTGGTCAGACCTGAAGTCCGCCGGCCTACTCCGCGACGACGCACCAACCCCGTAGCCCGGGCGGCTCCTACTCTGTAGGAGTCGTGCGGGATGCCAGGTGTAGGGCGAGGCGTTCGTCCGGGTTGGTGAGGTCTACGCCTAGTAGGTGCTGGATCTTCTGGATGCGGGCGGCGGCGGTGTTGCGGTGGATGCCTAGGACTGCTGCGGTTTCGGCGACCGAGGACTCTGTGTCGAGGTAGACGGCCAGGGTGGTGACCAGGTCGCCGGGCTGGTCCTTGATGGGGGCGAGGAGGGCCTGGGCGGCGGGCTGGAACGTGTCGGTGCGCGTCCAGGCGAGCAGCAGTTGAGCCAGGCCCAGACGGTCGACGTGCAGGAAACGACCGGTCTCCGCACGTCCGCGAGCCAACCCGGCAGCGTCACCGGCTTCGGCCAGAGTGGTAGCGATTCCGCTTGGACCAGCCTGCACTCGACCGACGCCGACGTACGCGTCAACCGTCTGCACCAGCCGACGCTGCACCCGCCGGATCGCCGCCGCCTGCTCCTGCACCTCCGTCGACGTCGGCTCGCTCACTGCGGTGATCCACGCCGACCACCCGTCCCCCTGCTCCACCACAACCGCCTGCAGACCCTCTGCGTCGAACGCCTCCACCACATCGGTACGCCGACCCGCGACATCCACCTGTCCGTCAGCACCGATCCGGATGCCCGTGTGCCACCCGTCGAGCTGCCAGCCCAGATCCACCGCGCGCCGACGCGTAGCCTCCGACGGCTCACCATGCAGCAGTTCACCGAGCAACGACGTACGTTGGCGCGCATCCCGCTCCAACTCCAACCGCCGCAACGCCAACCGCTCCCCCACCGCCGGTGCGACCACACTCAGCACCTCGGGTACGGCGGCAACCTCAGCCGGCACCACCGCAGGCAAACGCGCCACCAACCAGCACACCGGCCCAACACCCAGCACAGCAACGGCAATCAGCACCGCACCGCCAGCCAGATCAACCCGGTACGGCGCAGCCCACCCAACCGGCACCCGAGGCAACGCAGCAACCAGCGCGGTCCGCTCCCCGGGCTCCAGCGGTTCCCCGTCCAGCGTGCCGCCGTCCGCGCCCGCAAGCGTCACCGGACGTTCCAGCACGCGGGCCGTCGTCCGCAGGACCGAGGCCAGATCACCGTTCGCCCGACGCAGCGCCGAGACCGCCCGGAGTACCAGATCAGACCGGACCATCTCCGGCTCGGCTGTGACCCGGCGCAGCTGCTCGTGTGCGGCCAGCGGATCCGGGCATCCCAGCACCGGCAACTGCAACCGCTCAGCCAGTAGCTGAGCCCCACGTCCCAACGGCTCCACACCAGCCAGCAACACCGCGCCCGCCCTGGCCGCCGACGCCCGGCTGATCAGGGCGTCGATCCGCCAGTCGGTGTGGTCAGTCGCCAGCAATACGACGAGCACCTGTCCGTCCATCGGCTCCGGATGCACAGAAGCCTCCAGCGCCACCACAGACCCGGTCAGCCGCCGCCCAGGATTCCCACCGCCGGCCAGCACCACCACGTCACGCCAGCCGGGGGACGTGAGCATGGCCGCCAGTGACGGAGCCAGCTCGGCCCGAGGCGTCACGATGCCTCCAGCAACTGCGGTTCGCACGCGAGCCCGAACGCCTGCGGTCCGACGTGGGTGATGCGGTCACTGCGCCGCCACCACGCCGGTCCGGGCAGTGCGAGGACCAGGACCTCGTCGCCGGTGCGGATGGCATCGACTGCGATGGGCTGCAAGGTACGGCGGTCCAGCAGGCACAGCAGATCCGGTGTGGTGACCGCAGGTGTGCCGTCGACCAGCGCGAGGAGGTATTCGTTCTCGGTCTCAATCCGGATGATCGCACGGCTACTGGAATCGACCACGCAGACGCTGCCGCGACCGAAGGCGGCGCCGCCGTCCGCGATCAGGTGCCGCGCGACCTGTTCGACCCGACCGCTCGCCAGTAGCCGTCCGCCGAGACCGTCGGCGATGTCAGACGGTGTCGCCCACGGCTCAAGCCCAGCGTGCGCTCGGCCCAACGCCAGCGCACGCGTCAGACTCCCCTGCACCGCGTCCGCCGCCGCATCCTCCACCGGAGTAGGCGCCAGAGCCAGCACCGCCCATCCACCGGTGTGGGCGACAAAGCTGCGTACTGCGCGCTCGAGACCGGCTGCGTCGACGTTGTCCACGACGATCACCTGACCGCTCGGCTCACTGAGCGCACAAGGTGTCAGCGAGCGGCCCGCCACCGCCCACGAGAACTGGTCCAGCCGCGGCAACGCCCGACCCATCAGGTCGGCATCCACCACCGGAAGCCCCAGATCCAACGCAGCGATCAACGGAGTCAGCCCGTTGAGCCCACCGGCCTCGAGCGGCATCAGCCCGGTCACGTCCGTGCCGGCCCACCGGCTGACCGCGCGCACTGCCGTGTCGAATTCACCGCCACTCGGCAGCTTCTCCATCAGCACACTGGTCGCCCCGACCACGCCGATAGGACTCACGAGCGCATCCGGTACGTCGGCTGCGTCCCGCAGTACCAGCTCGCCGTCGCCCAGCCGCCGGCGCAGCATGCGGCCGAACGACCCGGTGTCGCCGCCACCACCGGAGCCCAGCAAGGTGACGCCGACGACCAGCGCCTCCAGGTCCTGCTCCCGGACGACCGTCGTCATGGTGTCGATCCTGCCACTGTGCGGACCTGCCGCACTGACCAAACTCGCCAGACCGGCCGATCCGGCCGCTGCCTGAGCGTGCCGATCGCGGAAGTCGCGAGGTTGGTCAGTGGCGGACGTCCGCCTGGAATCTCGGCCCGCCGCGGAGGGGTCAGCACAGCGGGCCGAGAGTCATGGGGTGGTGACGAGGTCGCCGCGGCGCTCGACGGGACTGAACTCCACGTCGAGGCCGAAGCAGGCCGGTCCGAAGACGGCCAGGGCCTCCGGCGTGCGCATCAGGTCAGGCGTCGAGATGCCGACCACGGTGACCCGCTGGCCGTACCGCAAGCCCTCTGTGGTGATCGGCTCGGCAGTGTCCGCCTCCAGTACGCAGATCAGGTCCGGCACCGTGCACACCACCTCGCCGTCGACCTCCGCGACAAGGTTCTCGTTCTGGAAGCGCAGCTCGAGCTCCGACGTCCCGTCGTACCCGGTGAACCGCGCCCGGCCCCGGGCGAAGCCTTCGAGGGTACGGCGTTCCACGTCGACCACCTTGCCGCGAAACAGCACCCGCAGGTGGCTGTACAGCGTCGGCGCCAGCGCAGCCCGGACGGCCTCGACCGGATCCCGGTGTGCCGCCCGCGCCTCCCGGACCGCCCGCCCGATCGACAGTCCGAGCGACAGCGTGCGCGGTACGGCGGTGCGCTTCACCTCGGCGCCCGTCATCGAGTACTCCGCGATGTGCGCGACCCCGCCGAGCCGGATCGTGATCCCGCGCGCGAGCCACTCCATCTGCTTGTTGTCCGTGCCGGTGTCGATCACCACGGTCTCGTCGTGCTCCCCCGCGATCGCCATCGGCGACCCGGGTACGCCGTACACCGAGAACGTCTCCATCTGCAGCTCGGGGAACGCCCGGCCCATGCCGTCGGCGTCGACCACCGGCAGACCGGTGCGGGCGGCAACGAGTAGCGGGATCATCGAGTTGATGCCGCCGCACTCGATCGGCATCGTGGCGTCGGCGGTCCGGCCGAGGTGCTTCTCCAACGCGCGGAGGGCGCCGACCGGCTCGCTGCCGCGAGGGATCTTCTCCACGATCACGGTCGGCGCGCCCATCTGCGCGGTCGGGATGACGAACGCGTCGTCGTCCAGCTCGTCCGGGTCCAGGACCGTCACCGGCCCGTGTTCACGGATCGCCTGCTCGACCAGCAACCGCCCGATCAGCGGATCCCCACCACCACCGGTCCCGAGGATCGCCGCCCCACGGGCAAGATCCCGCAGGTGCTCGATATCCAACTTCCAGCTCATGCCCGTCCTCGCTTCGCTCCGGGCGGACATGAGGCACGAATCGCGCTGTGCTTTCTGATCCCCTCGCTCCGCTCGGTCATACGGTCTCCAAGGCCCGGATCGGGTCGAGGTCGTAGCCGAAGTACCGCGGGCCGACCAGCTCGATGCCTTCCGGGGAGTGCCAGCGTTCGTCGGCCGGCGCGGCGAGCACGCTGACCCGGTGCCCGTACCGCAGCGCCTCGGTGGTGATCGGCTCACCGGTCTCGGTGTCGAGCACGATGATCAGGTCCGGAGTAGTGGCGACTGCGGTCCCCTCGAGCTCCGCGACCAGGTGCTCGTTCTGGAACCGCAGCACCATCAGCTGACCGTGCGATGCGTCCAGGCCGTCGACAGTCGCATCACCGCGCGCGAAGCCGGTCGTCGTACGGCGCTGTACGTCGACGACCTTGCCGACATGCAGGAGCCGTCCGCCGAGCTCGTCGACCACGGCCCCGACCGGATCGGCGTGATCACGCTGCGCCTGCTCGATCGCCCGGCCGATCGTCACGCACTTGCTGAGCGTGCCGGCGAC
This sequence comes from Kribbella sp. NBC_00662, assembly GCF_041430295.1. GTDB lineage: Bacteria > Actinomycetota > Actinomycetes > Propionibacteriales > Kribbellaceae > Kribbella. The sequence continues at coordinate 121,473 of NZ_CP109029.1, forward strand.
GAACGCACCCCGGATCTCGGCGCCGGTCATCGCGTACAGCGAGACGATCGCCGAGCAGCCCATGTCGATGGTCGCCGAGCGCGCCAGCCGTTCGGCCCACTCGTTGGTGACCGTGTCGAAGACGCCGCGGTTGCCCTTCTCGTCGACGATCGACATCGGGGTCGCCTCGATCCCGGCGAGCGTCGGCAGCACCATCTGCAACTCCGGGAACGCGCGGCCCATCCCGTCGCCGTCCACCAGCGGCAGTCCGAGCTGCGCGGCGGCGATCACCGGTACGGTCGAGTTGACCCCGCCGGCCTCGATACAGGCGAGGTGGGTCGGCGTCTTCCCGACGTACTTCGCCAGCGTCTGCACCGCGACCGAGATCTGGTCCGCGGACGGCAGCTTCTCCACCATCACCGTCGGCGCACCCATCATTGCCACCGGCAACACGCAGGCGTCGTCCGGAAGGTCGCCGACGGCAACGATCTCCACCGGCCCGTGCTCCCGGACCGCCTGCTGCGCGAGCAGCTTCCCGATATGCGGATCCCCACCGCCCCCGGTGCCCAGCACGGCGGCACCGCGAGCAAGGGACCCGAGGTCCTCAGCGCGCAACTTCATCGCCACCACTCCACCCCGGCTCGGAGGCCACCGGCTCCATACCAAACCGTTTGGTATGGAACTCCATCGCCGCCATACCAAACCGTTTGGTATGGCGGGATAGCGGCGCTCATGATGCCTCCCCGAGGCGCAGGTCGCCGACGGCCTTGCAGCGGATCCGGGTCGCGTTGCCGGGCAGGTACGGGATCGGGACCTCGTCGAAGTCGACAATCCGCACGGCCGCGGGATCGGCGCCGGCGGCGATCGCCCGGTCGACGGCCTCCTGCCGCGCCTCGTCCACCACCGCGTCCCGGCGGCCCGGGTCGATCGCGTACACCCGGTCGACCTCGCCCCCGACCTGCGCGATCGCCGCGCCGATCGCGTTCGCGACCGCGAAGTGATCCGGCCGATGTACGGCGAGACTGCCGGGCAGATCGTCCGGCAGCAGGATCGAACCACCGCCGACGGCCACCACCGGCAGCGGGTCAGGCGACGTACGCATCCGCTCCACCGCGTCCGCGATGTCGGCCGCCACCCGCGCCAGAGCCGACTTCACCAGCGTCGGATCCAGGTCCGCGACCGCGGCGACGTCACCGACCTCGGCCCGGCCGGCCGCGACTGCGATGTCGGTTGCCGTCAGCGTCTTACCGCCGAAGACCAGCGCCTCCTCGGTCAACCGGTAGCCGACCGACCGCGGCCCGACCGTCACCTGATCCGTCGCGGAGTCACCGCCCTCGGCCACCAAACTGCCGCCGCCGATCCCGATGCTGAGCACATCGGGCATCCGGAAGTTCGTCCGCACCCCGGCGACGTCGACCTCGGTGGTCGCCTCACGCGGGAAACCATGCGTGAGTACACCGACGTCGCTCGTCGTACCGCCGACGTCGACCACAGCGCAGGTATCGAGCCCGGACAGCAGCGCGGCGCCGCGCATCGAGTTCGTCGGTCCGGACGCGAACGTGGCGACCGGGTACCGGCGGGCGAAGTCGACGTCCATCAAGGTGCCGTCGTTCTGGCTCAGGTACAGCGGTGCGGAGATGCCGTGACCGGCGACCGCACCCGACAGCCCGTCGACGATGCTGGCGGCCAGCTCGCGGAGCGCGGCGTTGATGATGGTGGCGTTCTCCCGCTCCAGCAGGCCGATCCGGCCGATCTCGTGCGACAGCGAGATCGCCACGTCGTCGCCGAGCTCTGAGCGCAGGATCTCGGCCGCGCGCAGTTCGAACTCGTTGCTCACCGGCGAGAAGACCGACGAGATCGCGACCGACCGTACGCCGTGCTTCACCATGTCGCCCGCGTGCCGGCGCAGCTCGTCCTCGTCCAGCTCGGCGATGTGCCGGCCGTCGAACTCGTGCCCGCCGTGCGCCAGGTAGCTCCGCCCGCTGATCGCCTCGACCAGCCGCTCGGGCCAGTCGACCAGCGGCGGCAGGGAGGCCGTCGCAGGCAGGCCCAGCCGAAGCGCCGCAGTCGGGGCGAGCCGACGAGCCTCGACAAGTGCGTTGATGAAGTGCGTGGTGCCGATCATCACAGCCTGGACCTGTGCCGGGTCGAAGGATCGCTCCGCCTGCAGCCGGTCCAGCGTGTCGATGATGCCGGCTGTCACGTCTGCACTGGTCGCCGACTTGTTGGCGGCGAGCACGCTGACGTCCCCGCCGGCGCCGTCGAGCAGCACGGCGTCGGTGTTGGTGCCACCGACATCGATGCCGATACGCATTCAGATCCTCCCGGGTTGGGCTACTACGCCGATCTCGGTCGGCGTGCTGTCCATGGTGCGGCTGGTCCCGACGCCGCGGATCAGGCCGAGCCTGCCCGCCACGACGTACGCCAGGAAGCCGACGACGAGTGAGTTGATGCTGGGCAGTCCCCAGCCGACGTACTTGCCGATCAGTGCGGCGCCGACCCAGATCACGATCGTCGCCGGCACCCAGGTCGGCGCGGTCGCGGGCAGCGTGCCCGCGGCTCTGGTCGCGTCCAGGTCGGGGCGCCAGCGCTTCACCACGAAGTACTCCGCGACCATGATCCCGGCGATCGGCGGGAACGCGACGCCGAGCACGGTCAGGAACTCGGTGAACTTGTCCAGGATCCCGCCGGCCGCGAGCACGCTGCCGAGGACGCCGACGACCAGCGTCACCACGGCGCGGTTGACGTGCCGGCCGAAGACGGTGCCGATGAAGTTCACGATGCCGAGGCCGGAGCTGTAGAGGTTCCAGTCGTTGATCTTGATAGTGCCGAGGATGATCACCAGCGTGCCGACCCAGCCGACCGACGAGGTGACGATCGTGATCACGTTCGCCGAACCGACCGCGTGGGCGAGCAGTACGCCGACCAGCCCGATCACGTACTCGCCGAGCGTGATGCCGAGGACGGTCTGCTTGACGACGTCGCCGACGCTGCGGTTGAAGCGGGTCATGTCCGGCGTGATCACCGCGCCGACGATGAATCCGCCCGCGACCAGCGTCGTACCCTCGAGCAGGCTGAGGTGCGGGCCCGGCGGCGCGGCGTTGACGAGCGAGCCGAGGCTGTGGTCGGACAGTTCGCTGATGATCGACCAGCCGACCAGGACCAGGAAGGCCGGGACGGTCACGTACGCGACCCAGGCCATCGAATGGAAGCCGCGCAGTACGACGAGCGTCACCGCGAGACCGAAGACGAGCGACCAGCCCCAGGTCGGGAGTACGCCGATCAGCTGGCTGAGACCGGCCGCGGACACCGCGGACTGGATCCCGAACCATCCGATCAGGCTGATCCCGATCGCGAGCCCGATCAGCGACGAGCCCGCCTGACCGAACCCGGTCCAGCGCGCGATCACCGACGTCTGCAGGCCTTCCTTGGCGCCGATGACGCCGATCAGGATCGCGACGAGTTCGAGGATCACCGCGCCGAGCGTGAGCGCCCAGAACGCGGTCCAGAAGCTCATCCCGAACCCGAGCGTCGCACCGAGCAGGAACTGACTGAGCGCCGAGATCTGCCCGAACCGCTGCGTCGCGACAGACCACCAGGAGTACCGCGCCTGCTCCGGGACACGGGCAAGCGCGTAGTCGTCCGTACCAACAGATGTACCGGCCATCGAAACCTCCAGCCCTGGGATTTCATCGAAAGTACGACTGATGGCAGGCGGTCTCACCGTCCAGTGTGCACACTCGACAGCCGGTGACTGTGCAACCGGCCCAGCTCGCTACCCTTGTCACGATGCCCGGTCGCACACACGGACGCGGAGCGCGACTGCTCCGCCTACTCGGCGTACTCACCGTAGTCGCCGGGGTGTTCGCGATGCACGGGCTGACTTCCCACCACGAAGCCGCGATGGCCGAGCCCCACGCGCAGATGGTGATGGAGCACGCCCAGCCGGCCGGAGTGCACGTAGCCCCGGCCGACGAGATGCACGACATGGGCAGCGCCTGCCTGGCAGTGCTGACCGGGCTCGTCCTGCTGCTGGCGTTGCTGCTGGGGCTTCGTAGCCTGCTGGTGTGGCGAGCAGTGGCGCTGCCGTCGGCGCTCGAGCGGGCGGCAGCAGGTGAGCGGTCTCCTCCGCCGGTGGATGTCTCGTTGTTGGGTGTACTGCGGATATAGGCCGACGTGCGCCTGTTTCGCCGTACCCGATTTCGACACCCACCCAAGGATTGTGATGACGCACGTCTACCGTACGACCGCGGCCTCGGCCGCTCTTCTTGTTGCCGTGTTCGGCGTGACCGGCTGCGGCGCGGACAGCCCGAGTTCGTCGCCTTCGACCTCGGCAGCCGCCGCGTTCGACGACGCGGACGCCACGTTCGCGAGCCAGATGATCCCGCACCACCAGCAGGCCGTCGAGATGGCCGACCTGGCGTTGCGGAAGGCAACGACCGCGGAGGTGAAGAACCTGGCGACCGCGATCAAGGCCGCCCAGGACCCGGAGATCAAGCAGCTGTCCGGATGGCTGACCGCGTGGGGCAGGCCGGTCCCGACGCCCGGTGAGCACAACGGTCACGGCATGGCGGGCATGATGGGCGCCGACGAGCTGGCCGAGCTGTCCAGGGCGTCCGGCGCGATGTTCGACCGGATGTGGACGCAGATGATGATCAAGCATCACCAAGGCGCGGTCGCGATGGCGAAGACCGAGCAGACCACCGGCAAGGACCCTGCCGCCATCGCCCTGGCCAAGAAGATCGAGACCACCCAGACCGCCGAGATCGCGACCATGCAACGGCTGCTCGGCAGCTGAAACCGTCCTGAGGACAGGAGGTGTCGGCCCGCGGTGACGCTCGGCACGCTGGAGACCGGCTACCGAGCGCTCTCCACAGCGACTACCTCCTGTCCTTAGGCGCTGCTGGCCGGCTGCCAGTGGACGGTGAGTCCGTCGCGGCGACCGATTTGCTCGATGCGCTCTGCGACGCGGGAACTGAGTTGGGTGAGCAGGCTCGCGTCGGCGGACTCGACGCGGAGGGTCAGGCCGGCCGGGTCGGCGCGGAGGGACCAGGTCGCGCCGCCGAGGTCGACGACCAACTGGCCCGGTTCGCTCGCCAGCACCTTCATCCCACCCGGCTCGTGCCCGAAATGACTACTCAACTGCTCTACGTACCGCGCCGCCCGCGCGGTCTCGGCGTACCCCTCGACAACCGGCATCCCGATCTCCTTTTTCAATACATAGTGTCTCGAATACTAACAATATGTCCAGGTAGGATCAGCGCGTGCCGAAGTTGTGGGACGACAGCATCGCGACGCATCGCGAGGCCGTGCGGGCGGCGACACTCGATGCGGCCGCCGCGGTGGTTGCCGAGCGTGGGCTGACCGGGGTGACGATGGCCGAGGTCGCGAAGCGGGCCGGGGTCGGGCGGGCGACGCTCTACAAGTACTTTCCCGACGTCGAGTCGATCGTGACGGCGTGGCATGAGCGGCAGGTCGGCGGCCATCTGCAGTTGCTCCGCCGGATCTGGACGGACACCGGGCGGCTCGAGGCGGTGCTGGAGGCGTATGCGTTCATCTGCCACGAGCATCCGTCGTCGGAGCCGGCCGCCTCGCTGCACCGGTCGGAGCATGTCGTGCGAGCCCAGGAGCACCTCGTCGAATTCCTGGCCGACTTGATGACCGACGTACGCGATGACGTTCCGCCGAAGGAGTTGGCGACGTACTGCGTGCATGCGCTCGGCGCGGCAGGCGCCGTACCGTCGAAGGCCGCGGTACGGCGCCTGGTGGCGGTCGTGCTGACCGGACTACGCGGCGAGGCGGGAGGGTGAGAGGTCGAGGCGGCGCAGGAGCTGGGCGTTGAGGGCAACGACGATCGTGGAGATCGACATCAGCAGCGCACCGACCGCCGGGGAGACGACGATGCCTGCGAAGGCGAGTACGCCGGCGGCGAGCGGGACTGTGATGACGTTGTAGCCGGTCGCCCAGATCAGGTTCTGCCACATCTTGCGGTAGCTGGCCTTGGACAGTTCGATCACCGAGAGGACGGCGCGCGGGTCGTCGGCGGCGAGCACGACACCGGCCGACTCGATCGCGACGTCGGTGCCGGCGCCGATCGCGATACCGACCTCGGCGCGCGCCAGGGCCGGTGCGTCGTTCACCCCGTCACCGACCATCGCGACCTTCAACCCACGGGCCTGCAGCTCGGCGACCTTCGCGTCCTTGTCCTGCGGCAGCACCTCCGCGAACACCTCGTCGATCCCCAGCTCGCGCGCCACCGCGTCGGCAACCTGATGCGCGTCCCCGGTGATCATCGCCACCTTCACCCCACGCCGATGCAGAGCATCCACGGCCTGCCGAGACTCTTCCCGCACCTCATCCTCGAGCGCAACAGCCCCCATCACCTGCCCGTCCCGCACCACATGCAGGACGGCAGCCCCGCGCTCCTTCCACCCGGCAACCTCCCCCGCCAGCTCATCCGGCTCGACCAGCCCGCTCTCACGCAGGTACGCCGGCCCACCGACAGCAACCTCGGCCCCATCAACAACTGCCTGCACTCCCCGCCCGGTCAACGACCGAAACTCAGAAGCAACAAGCGGCCCGTTGCCCTTAGCAACCGACCCACCGTCCGCAGCTCCGTCGGCAACCCGCACGCCGGTCGCTTGCGCGGCGTGAGCGCGGACGATCGCCTTGGCCAGTGGGTGTTCGCTGTCGGCTTCTACCGCGGCGGCCAGCTCCAGCAATTCGTCGTGTGAGACGGGGCCGACGGTGGCGACTCCGGTGACGGCCGGTTCGCCCTTGGTCAGGGTGCCGGTCTTGTCGAACAGGACGGCGTCGATGGTCCGCATCCGCTCCAACGCCAGGCGGTTCTTCACGAGTACGCCGGCCTTCGCGGCGCGTTCCGTGGAGATCGCGATCACGAGCGGGATAGCGAGCCCGAGCGCGTGCGGGCAGGCGATCACCAGCACGGTCACCGTCCGCGTCACCGCCTCGTCGACCTTGCCGAGCAACGCCCACACCACGAACGTGATCAGCCCGGCGATCGACGCGAAGTAGAACAAGAACGCGGCCGCCCGATCGGCCAATGCCTGCGCGCGCGACGACGACGCCTGCGCCTCGGCCACCAGCCGCTGGATCCCGGCCAGCGCGGTATCGTCGCCGACCGCCGTGATCTCGACCCGCAGAGCGTTGTCCGTGGCAACAGTTCCCGCCACCACCGCGTCGCCGACCGCCCGCGACACCGGCCTCGACTCCCCGGTGATCATCGACTCGTCGACCTCGGCCTGCCCGTCGACCACCGTCCCGTCCGCCGGCACCCGGCCTCCGGACCGCACGAGTACGACGTCCCCCGCCTGCAACTCGTGCAGCGGCACCTCGACGACACCGTCGCCGGTCACCTTCTCCGCCGTATCCGGCAGCAGCGCCGCCAGCGCATCGAGCGCACCCGATGCAGCGCCGAGCGCCCGCATCTCCAGCCAGTGCCCGAGCAGCATGATCACGATCAGCAGCGCGAGCTCCCACCAGAAGTCCAGGTCGAACCCGCCGAGCTTCAACGTCGTCACCCACGAGGCGACGAACGCCACCGTGATCGCCATCGAGATCAGCAGCATCATCCCGGGACGCCGAGACTTCAGCTCGCTCCAACCACCGGTCAGGAACGGCTGCCCGCCGTACACGAAGATCGCCGTCCCGAGCACCGGCGCGATCAGCCCCGAGCCGGGGAAGTCCGGCCGCGTGTACCCCAGCAGGTCCGCGAACATCGCACTGAAGAACACCACCGGCACGGCCAGCCCCAGACTCACCCAGAACCGGTCCTTGAACTGCGCCGCATGATCCCCGTGCCCGCCATGCCCGTCGTGACCGCTGTGCCCGTCGTGCCCGGCATGCCCGGCATGCCCACCGTGATCCATCTGCCCGTGCTCGTCCATGCCCGAGAAGATACCCCTAGGGGGTATCAAGAATCAAGGCGTGCCAGGCACGGCCAGCCCCGACTCGTACGCGTACATCACCAACTGCGCCCGATCCCGGCAGCCGAGCTTGGTGAGCAGATGACTCACATGCGTCTTGACCGTGCCGTACCCGAGATGCAGCCGCGCCGCGATCTCCTGGTTCGACAGCCCCTGCGCCACCGCGCGCAACACGTCCCGCTCGCGATCGGTCAACCCGTCGTCGACCGTCCCCGGCCGAGCGTCCGGAAGCGCCGCGAACCGTTCGATCAACCGGCGCGTGATCCGCGGATGCAGCAGCGCCTCCCCCGCCGCAACCACCTCGATCGCCTCGAGCAGTTGCGCCGGCCGCGTCTCCTTGAGCAGGAACCCGCTGGCACCGGACCGCAACGCCTCCAGCACGAGGTCGTCGTCGTCAAAGGTCGTCAACACCACGACCTTCGTCTGCTGACACGCCGGATCGGCAAGTATCGTGCGACTCGCCGACAGGCCGTCGAGGTGCGGCATCCGCACGTCCATCAGGACGATGTCCGGCGACGTACGCCGACACAGCGCGATCGCCTCGAGCCCGTCGCGCGCCTCCCCCACCACCTCGATCTCCCCGGCCGACCGCAGCAGCAACACGAACCCGGCCCGGACCAGATCCTGGTCGTCGACGACCGCGACCCGGATCACCGGCGGACTCCGACCGGCAACGTGGCGTGAACGCGAAAACCCGCACCCTGAGCGCCGTACTCCGCGCGACCGCCGACCAGCCGCACCCGTTCGTCGAGCCCGATCAACCCATGCCCCGAACCCGTCGTCGAGGCCCGCGACGGCCCCGGATCGGTGACCTCCAGCTCGATCGTCGTACCGGCGACCGCCACCGTCACCGTCGCGGTCGTCGCGGCGGAGTGCTTGATCACGTTGGTCAGCGACTCCTGCACGATCCGGTACGCCGCCAGCGAGATCGCGGCGTCGAGACCGGGCGCCGTACCCGACTGTTCCAGCGTGACGTCGAGCCCGGCGGCCCGGATGTCCTCGACCAACTCGGCGACGTCGTCGAGCCCGCGGGCCGGCGGCCGGGTTCCGTCCTCGTTCTCCGCGCGCAACATGCCCAGCATCGATCGGGTCTGCTCGAGGGCCCGGCGACTGGTCTCGGCGATCACCTCGAGCGAATGCTCGGCGGCGACCGTGTCACTGCGGATCAGATGGGCGCCGACACCGGCCTGTACGGCGATCAGCGACATGCTGTGCGCGACCACGTCGTGCAACTCACGCGCGATCCGCAACCGCTCCTCGGTGACCGCGGCCAGCAACTGATCCTGCTGCTGCCTGCGCCGCGACCGGATCGCGTCGCCGACCGCCCACGCGGCCACCAGGAGCGCGACGGCCTCCAGCAGGTCCGATGTCGCAAGGTCGGGTACGTCGAGCAGCGCCAATCCCCCGAAGACCGCCACTCCCACGCCCAGCCCGACCAACCCGTCCCGGCGCCGGCCGTGCGCAGCGAGCGAGTACAGACTGAACAGCATCAGCACCGACAACAAACCGATGTAGTGCCCGGACAGGCTCACCACCAGTCCGCCGATCACCATCACGGCGTACGACGCCACCGGCCGGCTCCGCCGCCAGGCCAACCCGCCGGCGGCCACCACCGTGGCGATCGCCGCGACGACGTCCGGATCCTTCAGCCGCGGATCGATCGAAGCCGGGTCGGTCGTGAGCAGCGAGGCGAGCGCTGCCGCCGCGGCGACGATCCCGAGGACAGGGTCGAAGTACGGCGACAAACGCTGCGACGCGACGATCCACCAACTCTGCCGACCCAGGGCCGGCCCAACCTGCCCCCTCATATCCGGAGACTACGCGTGCAGGGCCGGAACGGGCTGCTGTTCAACAGACTCGCGATCAACAACCGGAGTACGCCAGACCCGCGCCCACCGCAGCAACACCACGGCCACCACGACACAGGCCCCGAGGGTGGCGAACCCGGTCTCACCGGCGACGTACGCAAGGCTCGACCCGGAGGTCGCGACCACGGCCGAGGCGCCGAGATCGAACACGGTGTTGGCCACGTTGTGGGCGATCGCGACCGGCCAGACGCTGTTCGACCGGTCCCGGAGCCACGCGTAGAGCACGCCGGCCGCCGTGATCGTGAGCACCGCGGCGGGGGCGACGATCCAGCGCGCACCGCCGGTGTCGTACGTCGTCGCGATCAGGATCAGCGGCAGGTGGAACAGCCCGTGGGCGAACCCGGTGGCCACCGCAGCACGCCGGCGACCGGTCAGCTGCTGGAAGCGTGGCAGCAGGTAGCCGCGCCAGCCGATCTCCTCGCCGAGAATGATCACGGTCGGGACCACCAAGGCGATCGCGACGTTGATCACCCAGCCCGGCACGGTCGCGGCCGAGATCTCACCCAGGTGCAACCGCCCGGCGCCGATCAGCAGCGCGGTCCCGTAGGCGCCGCCGCACAACAGCAGCGGTACGACGATCGCGGCCGGCCAGGACCGGAAACCGGCCCGGTTCAGCCCGATCTCCCGCCACAGCCGGCGGCGGCTGCCGCGCGGCGTGATCGTGAAGGTCAGGATGCCGACCGCCACCGTCGGCACCATGACGCTCAGCAGCAGGTTGATCTGTGCGTGCGGCAGGGCGAACGCGATCAGCAGGGCGAGCAGGTACGTGATCGCCAAGTAGGCAACGATGTCGCGGAGGGGTCTCTGGAGCGTTTTCATGCCTCCACGGTGCGGGTGGAGGCACGAGTACCGCGTCTGCCTGGAGACCTGACTCGTCTCTGTCTGCAGACCCCTACAACGGATCGATGTCGGTCAGCGACTCAGGTGTCAGCTCTACCCAGCGAGTGATCCCGATGTCCCGCAGGAACGGGAGATCGTGGCTCGCGATGATCAGCGCACCGCTGTACGAGGCCAGAGCGTCCTTCAACTGCGCCACGCTCGCCAGGTCGAGGTTGTTCGTCGGCTCGTCGAGCATCAGCAACTGAGGTGGAGGCTCGGCGAGCAGCAGCGCCGCGAGCGTCGCGCGGAAGCGTTCGCCGCCCGACAGCGTCCTGACCAGCTGGTCCGCCGCCCGGCCCCGGAACAGGAACCGGGCCAGCCGCGACCGCCGCTCCTGGTTTTCGGTGCCGGGAGCAAGTAATGCCAGGTTGTCGACGATCGACAGGTCGTCACGCAACAGGTCGAGCCGCTGGGGCAGGTACCGGAACGGCACCACCGGCAGCTCACCCGATACGACCGACTGCAACAGCGTCGTCTTCCCGGCGCCGTTCGGCCCGGTGAGCGCGATCCGCTCCGGCCCGCGGATCTCCAGGTCGACGTGCGCACCGGTCCGCAGTACGTGGTCCTCCAGCCGCAGTACGACGCGACCGGCCGGTACGGCGGTCTTCGGCAGGTCGACGCGGATCGTGTCGTCGTCGTGGACCTTCTCCTCCGCGTCGGCCAACGCCTCCTGCGCCGAATCGAGCCGCTCCGACTGCATCCCGAGGTGCTTGCCGGCCGACACCTGCGCGCCACGCTTCAGGTTGCCGGCCATGATCTTCGGGATGCCGCCCTTCTCGAACGCGCGCTGACCGCGGGCCTGGCGCTGGTCCATCTTCATCCGCGCCTCGATCAGATCGCGCTTCTGCTTCCGGACATCGGCCTCGGCCGCCCGCAGCATCCGCTCGGCCGCCTCCTGCTCGATCGCGACAGCCTCCTCGTACGCCGTCAGGTTGCCGCCGTACCAGGTGACCTCGCCCTTGCGCAGGTCGCCGATCTGATCGACCCGGTCGAGCAGCTCCCGGTCGTGGCTGACGATCACCAACGCACCGCGGAACTGGTCGACGGCGTCGTACAGATGCCGCCGCGCCCGCAGGTCGAGGTTGTTGGTCGGCTCGTCGAGCAGCAGTACGTCGGGACGCCGGAGCAGCTCGGCCGCGAGACCGAGCAGGATCGTCTCGCCGCCGGACAGCTCGCCCACGCTGCGGTCGAGGCCGATCGCGCCGAGACCGAGCTTGCCGAGGAGTGCCTCGGCGCGTTCGTCGACGTCCCACTCGTCGCCGACGATCGCGAAGTTCTCCTCCGAGGCGTCACCGGACTCGATCGCGGTGATCGCCTTCCGGACGTCCTCGATGCCGAGCGCCTGGTCGACGCGCAGCGACGTGTCGAGGGTCAGGTCCTGCGGCAGGTAGCCGAGCTCGCCGCTGACCCGGATCGCCCCGCGCTGCGGGGTGAGCCGGCCGGCGATCAGCCGGAGCAGCGTCGACTTGCCGGCGCCGTTGCGGCCGACCAGGCCGGAACGGACCGGACCGGCGACGAAGGTCAGGCCGTCGAACAGCACCTCGCCATCAGGCCAGGCGAAAAAGAGGTCGGTACAGGACAGGGAAAAACTCATGAGTGTCGACTCCAGCTGAGGTCTCGAACGGAGACCGCGCACCAGACAGGTGGCGATCGATCAGTTGCGGAGAAAGACCTCAGTTCGACAACTCGAACCCCTGACGCCGGGAATGGGACGTCCAACAGGATACGGGCCGGCGCCGGCACCCTTCAACTGTTTTCCGAATGCTTGCGCCAGGCAACAACCACCAGGTCCACCAGGGCGACCACGCCGAGCGCCCCGAAGGCGATCACCCACCCCGTCGGCAGGTCGTAGCCGACAGCCAGCACCGTAGCCGCCGCGAACAGCACCACCCCGAACGCCGACAACACGATCCGCAGCGTCAACGCGCTACGCGGCGGGGGTGGTTCGAAGGCCATACCTTGGCTTGTACTCCTACGGGGCCTTGCGCAGCCAGGTCTCGACGCCGGCGATGTGGGCGGTCATCCAGGCGCGGGCCGCCTCGGCGTCACCGATCTCGATCGCGTCCAGGATCGCGGCATGCTCCGCCAGGGTCCGTTGGACCGCGCCGGCCTGGGTGACACCGCGCCAGATCCGGGCCCGCTGGGTCGCGCCGGAGATGCCGTCGAGCAGTGAGCAGACGACCTGGTTCCCGGTCGCCTCGGCGATCGCGCGATGGAACCGCAGGTCGTTCGCGACCAGGTCCTCGACGCCGGCATCGGGCGTGAGATCACTGGTCAGCAGCCGCAGCTCGATCACCTGCTCCTGGCTGATCCGGGTGGCCGCCAGCGCGGCGACACCGGGCTCGAGCAGGCGCCGTACCTCGAAGAACTGCAGGACCGAGTCGTCCCGGTGCAGGTCGACCATGAAGTTGAGCGCGTCGAGCAGATGCGCGGAGTCGAGACTGCTGACATACGTGCCGTCGCCGTGCCGGACGTCCAGCACGTTGACAAGCGTGAGCGCCTTGACCGCCTCGCGCAGCGAGTTCCGCGACAGGCCCAGCCGTGCGGCCAGATCTGCCTCTTTCGGCAGTCGATCCCCCGGACCCAGTTCCCCCGAGGTGATCATCCCTTTGATCTTGACGATCGCCTCATCCGTCAACGCCATCCAGTCAGTATGCCGCCCTACCATCCCTTCATGACCACCCTCGGTTACTCGGGTAAGCCGCTGGCCGCGAAACTCGGCATCAAGCCCGAGCACCTGGTCCTGCTCGACAACGCGCCGGACGGCTTCACGATCGAGGGACTGCCGGCCGGTACGACGGTCGCGCGCCGGGCCGGCCGGTCGCCGTACGACGTCGTGCTGATGTTCTGCCCGGACCGGGCGCGCCTGGCGAAACGGCTGCCCGTGCTGCTGGAGAAGACGGTGACGGCCGGGATGATCTGGGCCGCCTGGCCGAAGCGGTCGTCCGGGGTCGCGACCGACCTCGACGAGAACGGCATCCGCGACCTCGCCCTCCCGCTGGGTGTCGTCGACGTGAAGGTCTGCGCGATCGACGCGACCTGGTCGGGGCTCAAGCTGGTCCGGCGGCTGACCAGCCGATGAAGGCCAATCATTCCCAGGTGGACTGATTCCGAGCGTGACGTTGGCCACACTTTTGCGCGGTTGTGATCATCACCGGCGGCGAGTGGACAACTGCATACAGTGGGCAGGCACGCTCAACGACCCGGTTCCGGACAGCCGGAACGGACGCCGGAAAGCCACATCTGCAAGGGGTCCCGGAGCCACTGCCGTTGCTGACCGCACCGGCAGGTGGTGAGCGCGAGGGGTGTGGCCTGAAACACCTTTGTGAGCAGTGTTTCAGGCGTCGGTCGATCGACTCGCCGAGGCCCGACCACTCGACACACTGGTCCGGTGGTCCCGGGCTGTGGAAGTGGTCCCGGTGCTATTAGCCTTTGCTTGGGACACCACCCATAACATCTGAATCAACCGTGCTACCGGACCCGAAATCGGAAGAGGCGAACTGCCAAGTGGCCACCGAGCCATCAGACACCAACCCCCTAGCAGCCTTCGGTGCGAACGAATGGCTGGTCGACGAGCTGTACGAGAAGTACCAGCAGGACCCGAATTCGGTGGATCCGGCGTGGCTCGACTTCTTCAAGACGTACAACCCTGATGGCGACGCGAAGCCGGTGACGACTCCCCCGGCCGACGCTCCCCGGCGCGACGCGGTGTCCGACAACAAGACCCCCGAGGCACCGAGCCGCGGCAGTGCGCCGACCGTGCCCGCCTCGAACGCACCCGCCGCAGCCGCGGCAAAGCAGTCCCCCGCAACACAGTCCCCCGCAACGCCGGCCCCTGCGCAGGCCGCCGTACCCCAGCCTGCAGCACCGACCGGAGGCACGGTGAACCAGCCGCCCAGCGCTCAGCCGACACCCGCACAGCCGACCCCTGCGCAGCCGACTCAGGCCAAGCCGGCCCAGTCCGTGACGGCCGACGAGAGCGAGCGGAAGATCCTGCGCGGCGCCCCGGCCCGGACGGCGCAGAACATGGAGACCAGCCTCACGGTCCCCACGGCGACCAGCGTCCGCCAGGTCCCGGTCAAGCTGCTGATCGACAACCGCATCGTCATCAACAACCACCTGAAGCGCGCCCGCGGCGGCAAGGTGTCCTTCACGCACCTGATCGGCTGGGCGCTGGTCAAGGCGCTGAAGACGCTGCCGGAGATGAACGCGTCGTACGACGAGACCGACGGCAAGCCGACGCTGGTCAACCCGGCGCACATCAACCTCGGCCTGGCCATCGACATGCAGAAGCCGGACGGCACCCGGCAGCTGCTGGTGCCGTCGATCAAGGCCGCCGAGACGATGACGTTCGCCGACTTCTGGATGGCCTACGAGGACATCGTCCGCCGGGCCCGGGACAACAAGCTCGCGCTGCCCGACTTCCAGGGCACCACGATCAGCCTGACCAACCCCGGCACGATCGGCACCCAGCACTCGGTGCCACGGCTGATGACCGGCCAGGGCTGCATCATCGGCGTCGGCGCGATGGAGTACCCGCCGGAGTACCAGGGTGCGGCCGAGGAGACGATGGCCAAGCTCGCGGTCAGCAAGGTGATGACGCTGACCTCGACGTACGACCACCGGATCATCCAGGGCGCCCAGTCGGGTGAGTACCTGCGCCGGATCCACCAGCTGCTGCTCGGCCAGGAAGGTTTCTACGACGAGATCTTCCAGAGCCTGCGGATCCCCTACGAGCCGATCCGCTGGGCCGCCGACCTCCCGCACAGCCACGAGGAGGACATCAGCAAGCAGGCCCGCATCCTCGAGCTGATCCACGCGTTCCGGGTCCGCGGCCACATCATGGCCGACACCGACCCGCTGGAGTACAAGCAGCGCAGCCACCCCGACCTCGACGTGGCCACCCACGGCCTGACGCTGTGGGACCTGGACCGCGAGTTCGCCACCGGCTCGTTCGGCGGCGACCGGCGGTTCATGAAGCTGCGCGAGATCCTCGGCATCCTGCGCGACTCGTACTGCCGGACCACCGGTATCGAGTACATGCACATCCAGGACCCCGAGCAGCGCAAGTGGCTGCAGGAGCGGATCGAGCGGCCGCACACCAAGCCGCCGCGCGAGGAGCAGCTGCGGATCCTGGCCAAGCTGAACGAGGCCGAGGCGTTCGAGACCTTCCTGCAGACCAAGTACGTCGGCCAGCGGCGGTTCTCGCTCGAGGGCGGGGAGACCACGATCCCGCTGCTCGACGAGCTCTGCGAGGAGGCGGCCGGCGCCGGTCTGGAAGAGGTCGCGATCGGCATGGCCCACCGCGGCCGGCTGAACGTGCTGGCGAACATCGTCGGTAAGTCGTACGGCCAGATCTTCCGCGAGTTCGAGGGCAACATCGACCCGCGGACCGTGCAGGGCTCCGGTGACGTCAAGTACCACCTGGGCGCCGAGGGCGAGTTCGTCTCGGAGTTCGGCGACAAGATCAAGGTGTCGGTGGCGGCCAACCCGTCGCACCTGGAGACCGTCGACCCGGTGCTCGAGGGCATCGTCCGGGCCAAGCAGGACATCCTGGACCGCGGCGCCGCGTTCCCGGTGCTGCCGGTGCTCGTGCACGGTGACGCCGCGTTCGCCGGCCAGGGCGTGGTCGCCGAGACGCTGAACCTGTCCCAGCTGCGGGGTTACCGCACCGGCGGCACGATCCACGTGATCGTGAACAACCAGGTCGGCTTCACCACCTCGCCGGCCTCGTCCCGCTCGTCGATGTACTCCACCGACGTCGCCCGGATGGTGCAGGCGCCGATCTTCCACGTGAACGGCGACGACCCCGAGGCGTGCATCCGGGTCGCCGACCTGGCCTTCGAGTACCGGCAGGCGTTCAACAAGGACGTCGTCATCGACCTGGTCTGCTACCGCCGCCGCGGTCACAACGAGGGCGACGACCCGAGCTTCACCCAGCCGCTGATGTACGACCTGATCGAGCAGAAGCGCTCGGTCCGCAAGCTGTACACCGAGGCCCTGATCGGTCGTGGCGACATCACGATCGAAGAGGCCGAGCAGGCGATGATGGACTTCCAGCACCGGCTCGAGCGGGTGTTCGCGGAGGTCCGCGAGGCGAAGAACCAGCCGGACACCCCGGCGCCGTACGTCACCGCCCCGGTCTACCCGGACAAGCCGGAAGGCCCCGACGCGACCGCGACCACGCCCGAGGTGCTGAAGAAGATCGCCGACGCGCACACCACGCTGCCGGCCGGCTTCACCGTGCACCCGAAGGTGATGCCGCAGCTGCAGCGCCGGGCGCACGCGATCACCGAGGGCCCGATCGACTGGGCCAGCGCGGAGATCACCGCCTTCGGTTCGCTGCTGCTCGAGGGCCGGCCGGTCCGGCTCGCGGGTCAGGACAGCCGCCGCGGGACGTTCGTGCAGCGGTTCGCCGCGGTCATCGACCGGGTCAACGGCCAGGACTACGTCCCGCTGCAGAACCTCGACGAGGGTCAGGCGAACTTCTACGTCTACGACTCGCTGCTCAGCGAGTACGCCGCGCTCGGCTTCGAGTACGGGTACTCCGTGGCGCGGCCGGAGGCGCTGACGCTGTGGGAGGCGCAGTTCGGCGACTTCGTCAACGGCGCCCAGTCGGTCATCGACGAGTACATCTCGTCCGGTGAGGCGAAGTGGGGACAGAAGTCCGGTGTCGTGCTGCTGCTGCCGCACGGCTACGAGGGCCAGGGCCCGGACCACACTTCGGCCCGGATCGAGCGGTTCCTCGCGCTGTGCGCGGAGAACGCGATGACCGTCGCCCAGCCGTCGACACCCGCGTCGTATTTCCACCTGCTGCGCCGGCACACGCTCGGCGAGGAGCACAACCCGATGGTCGTGTTCACGCCGAAGCAGCTGCTGCGCCGCAAGGAGGCCGTGTCACAGCCGGAGGAGCTGACCCACGGCACCTTCCGGCCGGTGATCAACGACGCGGAGGCCGAGGCCAACCCGGCGACCGTCGAGCGGGTCATCCTCGCCTCCGGCCGGATCGTGTACGACCTGCTGGCCGAGCGGAAGAAGGTCGAGCCGGACAAGATCAGCACCGCGGTACTGCGGGTCGAGCAGCTGTACCCGCTGCCGGCCGAGGAGATCGTGGCCGAGCTGGCGAAGTACCCGAACGCGACCGAGATCCGCTGGGTCCAGGACGAGCCCGCGAACCAGGGCCCGTGGCCGTTCATGGCGCTGAACCTGACCGAGCACCTGGGCGGCAAGCCGTTCTACCGGGTGTCCCGGCCGGCCATGGCAGCTCCGGCGGTCGGCTCGCACGGTGTCCACGGCACCGAGCAGACGACGCTGCTGAAGCAGGCGTTCAGCTGACGTGTACTTCACCGACCGCGGGATCGAGGAGCTCGAGAAGCGGCGTGGCGAGGAGGATGTCACGCTCGCTTTCGTGGCCGAACGGCTACGCGAGTTCGTCGACCTGAACCCCGAGTTCGAGACGCCGATCGAGCGCTTCGCCACCTGGCTCGCACGCCTCGACGACGAAGACGACTAGTAGCCTGAGCGAATGCCCTTCGCCTCGCAGCCCGTACGCCGGGTTGCCGCGGCGGAGGGCATTCGCGCGTCCGGGCGCTGGCCGCACACGATCCCGGCCGTCCGCCAGCTCCTCATCGACGGCCTCGACCTCGATCCCGGCGTCACCTTCCTCGTCGGCGAGAACGGCGCCGGCAAGTCCACCATCGTGGAGGCCGTCGCGATGGCCTTCGGCCTGTCCGCCGAAGGCGGTTCAACGGGCGCCCGGCTGACAACCCGAGCCAGTGAGTCCTCACTCGCCGACGAGCTGCAGCTGACCCGCGGCGTCGGCGCCAAGCGCGCAGGCTACTTCCTTCGCGCCGAGACGATGCACGGCTTCTACACCTACCTCGAACAGAACCCGAAGACCTCGGGTCCGCCCGACCCGGTCTTCCACGAGCTCAGCCACGGCGAGAGCTTCCTCAACCTCATCAGCAGCCGCTTCACCCGCCAGGGGTTCTACTGCCTCGACGAGCCCGAGTCCGCCCTCTCGTTCTCCAGCAGCCTGGCCGTCGTCGGCGTACTCAACCGCCTGGCCGAGTCCGGCTCCCAGGTCCTCTGCGCGACCCACTCCCCCGTCATCTCAGCCCTCCCCGGCGCCACGATCCTCGAGGTGGGTGAATGGGGCATGCGGCGTACGACGTGGGACGAGCTGGAGCTCGTGCAGAACTGGAAGGCATACCTGGAGGCGCCGCAGCGATACCTCCGGCACATCGTCTAGTTGTCAGGCACCCGCGAGAGGGCGTCGGCGACCACCGCGGCTGTCTGTTGCGGCGCCTCGTCCGGGAGGAGGAACACCGCGCCTGGGATCGTCACCACGGTCACGTCGGCAGCCGCCAGAAGGGTGTCCCGCTCGGTGTCGGTGAGGCCGCCGTCCCCTTTCTCGGCATGGACCACCCACACCGGACAGCCGGATGCGGCCAACTCGGCGGCATAGTCCCGGTCGGCGGCCAGGTAGTCCAAGTACGGGCCGAGCAGCCGGATCGCAGCGGCGGCCTGGTTCTGCTTCAGGTCCTCGATCAGCTCCCGCTTGTGCGACGCCGGTGTCTTGGCGGACCTGGCCATCAGCGGCAGGAGCCTGAACAGAACGGCCATCGGCCAACTGCCCACACGCTGCGACGCCGACACCACGCCGCGGAAGAACGCGGCTTCGTCCGCAGTCGTCAGGCTGATGCCCAAGAGCACGACCGGCCCCCGGAAATGACCGCCCAGCAGCATCTCCAAGGCAACCGTCGCACCGTGGGAGAAACCGACGACCACATCGCAGCTGTGCAACTCGGCCAGTTCGCCGGCGCGACGGGCCAGGCCGGGAACGGATACGTCACCCACCAGCGGAGCACCCGCCATCCCCGGGAGCGTCGTGGCCACCAGGCGGACACCGGCCAGCGCCGGCTCAGCCATCACCAGGTCGAACGACCGCGCCGCGTTGGCCCCGCCCGGCAGCAGCAGTACCGATCGCTCGGCATCGTCGGGTCCCGCGGTCAGCAGCTCCCATGCTTCCCTCATCGCTACCTCCGTAACGACGGCTCCCCCTTGCCCTGAAGGTAGGACGCAGCGGTCTCAGCCGGAACCCTCGGCGCCTTACGGATCCGTGACGCAGTGACCCGACCGGTCAGGGCGCTAGTCCGTGTGGGGCGGTCTGGTACGGCGTGGTGGGTCGGGTGCGAGCGAGCCGTCGGGGGCGATGTGCTCGAAGATCTGGTCGACCAGGTTGAGCACGTGCGGGTCGTCGACGGTGTAGATGTGCCGCCGGCCCTCGCGGCGCGCGGTGATGATCCCGGCCAGCCGGAGCTTGCCGAGGTGCTGGCTCGCGGTGGCGATACTCACGCCGACGCGGTCCGCCAGGGTGCCGACGTCGTACTCCCCTTGCGCGGCCAGCGACACCAGGTGCAGCCGGACGGGTGCGGAGAGCATGGCGAAGGTGCCCGCGGCGGAATCGAGCTGCGCCTTCGTCGGTTCACGGTTGGTCATCGCGCAGTCATTGTGACCGGTAGACCGGTCTGCGGACAGCTCGCCGGGCCGTCGTGACCACGGTCTCACACTTTCGCAATTGCGAAAGTATCGAAACGGTGGCAGGCTGGAACCATGTTCCGAGCGCTCCGCCCCGTGCTGTTGCTGTTCCTGGTGGCGATCCCCGCGGTCGCCCTCCGGTTCACCGGCACCCACCCGCCGGCACTGGCTTCGATCCTGATCTTCGGCCTCGCCGTCGTCGCCGCATCCTTCGTGCTGGCGTGGGCGGCCGAGGCGGCGGAGATGGACATCTCGGGCGGTCTGGCGATCGCCTTGCTGGCCGTCATCGCGGTCCTGCCGGAGTACGCGGTGGACCTGTACTTCGCCCACACCGCCGGCTCGAACCCGGTCTACGTGCAGTTCGCCACCGCCAACATGACCGGGTCGAACCGGCTGCTCCTCGGCCTCGGCTGGTCGAGCGTCGTCCTGATCAGCCTGTACGTCGCTTCGCGGCGCAGCGGGCAGTCCGTCAAGGCGCTGGTGCTCGAGTCCGGGTACCGGCGGGAGCTGGGGTTCCTGGCTGTCGCCGGTGTGGTCGCGTTCGTGATCCCGGTGACCGGCGAGATCCACCTGGTGCTGGGGATCCTGCTGCTCGCGTTCTTCGCCTACTACCTGTACCGCGCGGCCACCTCGGAGCACGACGACGAGCCTGATCTGATCGGCCCGGCCGCGACGATCGGCGCGCTGCCCCGGCTGCAGCGGCGGATCACCGTGACCGCGATGTTCCTGGTCTCGGCCGGGATCATCCTGGCGGCCGCGGAGCCGTTCGCGGACTCGCTCGTGCAGGGCGGGCACGCGCTGGGGATCGACCAGTTCCTGCTGGTCCAGTGGCTGGCGCCGCTGGCTTCGGAGGCGCCGGAGTTCATCGTCGCGATCCTGTTCGCCTGGCGTGGCAAGGGCGCGGCGGCACTAGGCCTGCTGATCTCCGCCAAGGTGAACCAGTGGACCCTGCTGATCGGCAGCCTCCCGATCGCCTACGGCATCGGTGGCGGCGGCCCGGCACTGCACCTGGACGGGCGGCAGATCGAGGAGTTCCTCCTCACCGCCACGCAGACGCTGCTCGGGATTGCGATCCTGCTCAACCTGCGCTTCCCGCGCTGGGCGGCCTGGACGCTGCTGGGTCTGTTCGCGATCCAGTTCGCCGTACCGGGTCAGGGCGGGCGCTACCTGATCAGCGCGATCTACCTCGTGCTGGCGATCGGCGCGGCGATCCACAACCGCGACCAGGTCCTGCGGACGATCACCTCACCGTTCCGCCGCACGGAAAAGCCCGCCGGCGCGGAACGCGCCGACGAGCTCATCAACGTCTGATCTGCGGAACTTTCCGGCCGCCTGGCGGCCAATTCTTTCCGCAGACCTCAGCTGGCCTGCTGCTCTTCGATGACAGGCCGGTTGCGGCGCTCCTGGGGGCCCGGGCGGCCGCGACGGCGGCCGTAGAGGAACTTCTCGCCGGCGGCGGTGCCGGTGAACTTCGTCCGGCGGGCCCATTCCCGGCATTCCTCGATCACCGGGCAGGAGGTCAGGCAGATCGCCTGCGCCTTCCGCTGCTCCCACTGGGTCGCGGTCTCGTCGTACGACGGCGCCTGTCCGACGCACGCGGCCTTCGTCATCCAGCGGTCGGCCGGGTCAACGATCACCGTCAAAGTAGGCCTCATGGGCTCATCGCTCCTCATCGATCGGGCGGATCGGTAGGAACAGACTGAACCCGTCGCGTTGCCCCGGTGCGACGCCAATGTTTCCGGCATGAAACGTCAGCGCCGGACGAGGCGTATCTCACGCAGATCGAAGTACGGATCGTGCTTGCCGACCCCGTCCGGGGCGAATCCGTGCCGCCGGTAGAAGCCGAGCGCCTGCTCGTTTCCCTCGAAGACCCAGAGGAACGCGGGCTGTTTGCCGACGGCAACATCCAGTAGCCGGGTGCCGAGCCCGGTCTTCCAGAACGCCTGCCGGGTGTAGATCGCCTCCAGCTCGAACGGCACCGGGGCGTCGTCGTCGCGGCCCGGGCCGATCCCGACGAAACCGGCCACCCGGTCCTGCACCGGCGCATCCGGGTCCGGATTGAGCGCGATCCAGCGCCGCCGGCCCTCGCCCAGGGGCGTGGTCCAGCGTTCGATCCGGCGCTCGAGGTTCGACGTACGCTCCAGGAGCAGGTCGGCCGGCACGAGTCCGGCGTACGCCTCCCGCCAGCAGAGCAGGTGACACCAGGCCGCGGCCTCGGCGTCCTCGGGCGTGACGGGGCGGATCTCGGGTTGCACTCAGACAGTAAAGACGATCTTGCCGAAGACGTCGCCCGCGTTCATCTTGGCGAAGCCGTCGCGGGCGTCGGCGAGCGGCAAGATCGAGTCGATGTGCGGCGAGATGCCCGCGGTCGCCATGAACTGCAGCAGCTCGGCCAGCTCGGTCCGGGTGCCCATCGTCGAGCCCTGGACGCGTAGCTGGAGGAAGAAGATCCGGTTCAGCTCGGCGGACTTCGGCGCCTGGCCGCTGGTCGCGCCGGAGATCACCAGCGTGCCGCCCTGCTTGAGAGACTTCAGCGAGTGCGACCAGGTCGCCTGTCCGACCGTCTCCATCACCGCGTCGACCCGCTCCGGCAACCGCGCGCCGGACTCGAACGCCTCGTGCGCGCCGATGGTGACCGCTTTGGCCCGCTTGGCCTCGTCCCGGCTCGTCGCCCAGACCCGCATGCCCGCGGCCCGTGCGAGCGTGATCAGCGAGGTCGCGACGCCACCGCCCGCACCCTGGACGAGCACGGTGTCGCCCGGCTTCAGCCCCGACTGCGTGAACAACATCCGGTACGCCGTCAACCACGCCGTCGGCAGACAGGCCGCCTGCTCGAAGGTCAACCCGGCCGGCTTCGGCACGACGTTCCGCGCCGGTACTGCGACCTTCTGCGCCAGCGTGCCCTGGTACCGCTCGCTCAGCAGCGACCGCTTCGGGTCGAGCGTCTCGTCGCCCTTCCAGGCCGGATCCGAGACCACCGCGTGTACGACGACCTCGTTCCCGTCCGGGTCCACACCGGCCGCGTCGCAGCCGAGGATCATCGGCAGGTTCTGCTCGGCCAGTCCGACCCCCTTCAACGACCACAGATCGTGATGGTTGAGCGCCGTCGCCTTCACGTCGATGGTCACCCAGCCCTCGGGGACCTCAGGCTCCGGCCGCTCCCCCACCTCCAGCGCGGCGATCGGGTTGTCGGCGTCGAACTTGGCGGCGTAAGCAGCAAGCATGCGGACCACCTTAGGCGGTGGTCCGCATCAAGTCAGTTATCGAATTCACCCGCGGTCGACGCCGTCCCGCACCGCTGCCTCGGCTACCGCTGCCGCGACGGCCGGGGCGACGCGCTCGTCGAACGGCGACGGGATGATGTAGTCGGGACGGAGGTCCTCGGGCGCGATCAGGCCCGCCAGCGCATCGGCCGCGGCCAGCTTCATCCCCTCGGTGATGCGGGTCGCGTCGGCGTCGAAGGCGCCGCGGAAGATGCCCGGGAACGCCAGCACGTTGTTGATCTGGTTCGGGAAGTCCGAGCGGCCGGTCGCGACCACCGCGGCATGCCGGTGCGCGATGTCCGGGTGTACTTCGGGAGTCGGGTTCGCCAGCGCGAAGATCATCGCGTTGTCGGCCATCTGCGCGATCGCCTCTTCCGGCACGGTCCCGCCGGAGACGCCGAGAAAGAGGTCGGCGCCCACGAGCGCGTCGACCAGCCGGCCGGACAGACCACCGGTGTTCGTATCGCGGGCGAGTGACAGCTTCACCGGGTTGAGGTCGGCGCGGTCCTCGTGCAGCACGCCCTTGCTGTCCACCACGGCGAGGTCGCCGACGCCGGCCTGCAGCAGGATCCGCGCACAGGCCACCCCGGCCGCACCCGCTCCGGAGATCACCACGCGGATGTCTTCGATGTTCTTGCCCGTGACCCGCAGCGCGTTGCGGAGCGCGGCGAGTACGACGACCGCCGTACCGTGCTGGTCGTCGTGGAAGACCGGGATGTCGAGGCGTTCCTTCAGCCGGCGCTCGATCTCGAAGCAGCGCGGCGCGGAGATGTCCTCGAGGTTGATCCCGCCGAACGTCGGCGCCATCCGCGCGACCGTCTCGACGAACTCGTCCACGTCGGTGCAGTCGAGCGCGATCGGCACCGAGTCGACGCCGCCGAACTCCTTGAACAGCAGCGCCTTGCCCTCCATCACCGGCAGGGACGCGGCCGGGCCGATGTCACCCAGCCCGAGTACGGCGGTACCGTCGGTGACGACCGCGACCACGTTGGACTTCCAGGTGTAGCGGCGTACCAGCGAGGGGTCTTCGGCGATCGCGGTGCAGACGCGCGCGACGCCGGGCGTGTAGGCCTTCGAGAGATCGTCCGCGTCGCGGACGTGGACCGAGGACGTGACCTCGATCTTGCCGCCGCGGTGCAGCTCGAAGACGGCATCACCCGCGAACGGGTCGGCAACAGGCGTTTCCAGAGGCTGGGCGACCATGAGAGCCCTTTCGAAATCAGCGGAAGAAAGTGTTCGAGTACAGGGGATCGCCCGTGCGTCCGAGTAAACCACAGGCCCAACTGGTCTGCTGTGAGGGGTCCCACATCCCCTCTCGTGTGCCAAGATGCGGGATCCACAACCCCTGTCGAGGAGAACTCGCGATGAACTTCGTCCCCACTCTCCACAAGACTCGAGCGGCCGTCGCCCTCGCCGCCGTACTCGGACTGTCCCTGGCCGCCTGTGGCAGCGACTCGGGCAGCGGCGGTTCCGACGACAAGGCGAAGGCGGCCGGCATCACGCTGGTCAAGCCCGGCAAGCTCACCGTCTGCACGCACCTGCCGTACAAGCCCTTCCAGTACAAGGACGGCACCGACGTCGTCGGCTTCGACGTGGACCTGCTCAACCTGGTCGCCGACGACCTGGGCCTGAAGCAGGACGTGGTGAACATCGAGTGGGCCCAGGTGACCTCCGGCGCCGCGTTCCAGGCGAAGAAGTGCGACATGGGCATGGGCGCGATGACGATCACCAAGGAGCGTCAGGCCGCGATCAGCATCACCGACCCGTACATGGACGCCACCCAGGTGCTGATGGCCAAGAAGGACTCCGGCATCAAGACGCTGGCGGACCTGCGGGGCAAGAAGCTCGGCGCGCAGGCCGACACCACCGGCAAGAAGTACGCCGACGAGAACGCGGCCGCGAACGGGTACACGGTGATCCCGTTCAACGACCTCGCGCTGCAGGAGAACAACGTGAAGTCCGGCCGGGTCGCCGCCGCGATCAACGACAACGGCGTGCTGTACGACTTCGTCAAGGACAACCCGGACATGGCCGTGGTCGCCGAGTTCAACACCGGTGAGCAGTACGGCTTCGGGGCGCTCAAGGACGGCAGCGGCCCGAAGCTGGTGTCGAAGTTCAACGAGCTGCTGACCAAGGCCAAGTCCGACGGCAAGTACAACGAGATCTACAAGAAGTGGTTCGGGGTTGAGCCGGCGAAGTGAGCACCTCGACCCCGACAACTGTTGAGCGGAAGGGGCTGAGCCCGCGGCAGCGGGCCCAGCGCTCCCGCTGGATCCAGTACGCCGTACTCGTCGTGCTGGTCCTGCTCGCGGCGTTCACCGCGAACTGGGGCCAGATCGGCAGCGTGTTCTTCAAGCCGGAGTTCATCAAGTCGACGTTCACCGACGGTGTGCTGCAGGCCCTGGTGAAGACCCTCGAGTACACGGCCGGCGCGTTCGTGATCGGTCTGGCCGGCGGCACGCTGCTGGCGTTGATGAAGCTCAGCCAGGTCGGCCCGTACCGGTGGATCGCGACGGCGTACATCGAGTTCTTCCGCGGGCTGCCGGCCATCGTGGTGTTCATCGCGTTCAGCCTGCTCCCGCTGGCGTTCCCGGGGATGACGATCCCCTGGGACCCGTACGGTGTCGTCTGGCTGGCGCTCGGGATCGTGGCATCGGCGTACATGGCCGAGGTGATCCGGGCCGGCATCCAGGCGGTGCCGAAGGGCCAGGTCGAGGCTGCCCGCTCGCTGGGCATGCCGGCCGGGCTGGCGATGCGGAAGATCGTGCTGCCACAGGCGTTCCGGATCGTGCTGCCGCCGCTGACCAACGACCTGATCCTGCTCGTGAAGGACTCCTCGCTGGTGTTCATGATCGGCGTCGCCGCGGACGGGTACGAGCTCACCGGCTTCGGTCGCGACCTGGCCAACACCTACTCGAACCTGACCCCGATCGTGGTCTGCGGCTTCTGCTACCTGGTGATCACTCTGCCACTGGGCATCCTGGCCCGCCGGCTCGAGGCGCGAACGGCGAGGACCCGGTAATGGCAGTCGTAGAGATCAAGAACCTGCACAAGTCGTTCGGTAGCAACCACGTCCTGCGCGGGATCGACTTCACCGTCGAGCAGGGCGAGGTCGTCTGTGTGATCGGGCCGTCCGGCTCGGGCAAGTCGACGCTGCTGCGGTGCGTCAACCTGCTGGAGAAACCCCAGGAGGGACAGGTGATCGTCCGCGGTGAGGACATCACCGATCCGGACTGCCACCTGGACGCCGCCCGGCAGCAGATCGGGATGGTGTTCCAGCAGTTCAACCTGTTCCCGCATCTGTCGGTGCTGGCGAACTGCACCGTTGCCCAGCGCACCGTTCTGCGGCGCGGACAGCAGGACGCGGACCAGATCGCCCGCGCGAACCTCGAGCGGGTCGGGCTGAGCGACAAGATCGACGCGTACCCGGCCCAGCTGTCGGGCGGTCAGCAGCAACGGGTCGCGATCGCGCGGGCGTTGTCGATGGACCCGGCGCTGATGCTGTTCGACGAGCCGACGTCCGCGCTCGACCCCGAGCTCGTCGGCGACGTACTCACAGTGATGCGCAAACTCGCACTCGACGGGATGACGATGCTCGTCGTCACGCACGAGATGGCGTTCGCCCGCGAGGTGGCCGACCGGGTCGTGTTCATGGACGGCGGCGTCATCGTCGAGCAGGGCCCGCCCGCGGACGTGATCGGCGACCCCAAGCAGGAACGCACCCGCACCTTCCTCCGCCGCGTCCTCGACCCCACCCACGTGGAACCCACCCCGTAACGCCACTTTGAGCATCCACCGACCACTTTCGCGGCGCAAAGATGGTCGGTGGGTGCTCAAAGTCGGTGGGGTGAGGTGACGGTGAGTGGTGGGGCGGGGACGGGGGGTGGTACGGCGGTGGCCAGACTACGAATCGGTCTCCATTCGGGGTTGGTCCGTGCGCGGTCCACAGGTCGCTGTGTCAAGATGCGGACACATGGCACCGGGGCCGACCGGTGCCCGGGTTTGGAGGACCTAGATGTCTGTCCTGCGTAGGACACTGGCGTTGTCCGGTGTTCTGGTTCTCGCCGCCGCCGGCTGCGGTTCGAACTCTCTCGAAGGTGGTTCGTCCACCTCTCCGTCGAGCGCCCCCTCCAGCGCTCCGTCGAGCGGACCGTCCAGCAGCGGACCGGATCTGAGCGGTTCGCTGCCGCCGAAGATCAAGTCGGCCGGGAAGATCGTCGTCGGCGTGGACGCCAGCTACCCGCCGAACGAGTTCCTGCAGGGCGGCAAGACCGTCGTCGGCATGGACGTCGACCTGTTCAACGCGGTCGCGCAGAAGTTCGGCGTCACGGTCGACTGGCAGCCGGCCGGATTCGACACCATCATCACCGGTGTCCAGAGCGGCAAGTACGACGTCGGCGTCTCGTCGTTCACGATCAACGACAAGCGCAAGCAGCAGGTCAACATGGTCAGCTACTTCAACGCCGGCACGCTGTGGGCGACCGCGAAGGGCAACCCGAAGGGCGTCAAGCCGGACGACGCGTGCGGCAAGACCGTCGCGGTGCAGAAGGGCACGACCCAGCTCGAGGACGACATGCCGAAGCGGCAGGCCGCGTGCAAGGCCGCCGGCAAGCCGGAGATCAAGCTGGTCGTCCGGGAGAAGCAGGACCAGGCCACCGCGGACCTGGTCGGCGGCAAGGCCGATGCGATGCTGGCCGACTCCCCCGTCGTGCTCTACGCGATCAAGCAGACCAACGGTCAGCTCGAGCAGCTCGGCGACATCTACGACGCCGCGCCGTACGGCTATGTGATCCCGAAGGCGGAGACCGCGTTCGCGCAGTCCATCACCGAGGCGCTGAAGGCGCTGAACACCGACGGCACGTACAAGAGCACGCTGCAGAAGTGGAACAACGACTCGGGTGCGCTCACCGACTTCGCTGTGAACCCGTGAGGCTTCGATGAGCACGGATACCGCCGAGACCCGGCCGACGGACGCGAGCCCCGATCGGCCGGGTGCGATCAACGCCGTGCCGGTCCGGCATCCCGGCCGCTGGATCGCGATCGCCGTGATCGTGATCCTGACCGCGATGCTGGTGCACCTGCTGCTGACCAACAAGGCCTTCGACTGGAGCTTCGTCTTCCAGGCGATGAACCAGCAGCCGGTGATCAACGGCTTCATCAAGGGCACGTTGCTGGTCACCGTGCTGTCGATGATCATCGGCGTCGGGGGCGGCGTCGTACTGGCCGTGATGCGGCTGTCGGACAACCCGATCCTGGCCGGGGTGTCGTGGGTGTTCACCTGGTTCTTCCGGAGCATCCCGCGGTACATCCTGCTGTTCACGATGGGCACGCTCGGGATCCTCTTCCAGCAGGGCATCTCGTTCGGGATCCCGTTCGACTGGAAGATCATCGACTGGCTCGGGATGTCCGGTGACTGGCGGTTCTACACGCTGGACGCCAACCAGGTCTTCACCGGGATCGTCGCCGGTGTGATCGGGCTCGGGCTGTCCGAGGCGGCGTACATGGCCGAGATCGCCCGCGCGGGCATCATGAGCGTCGACCCGGGCCAGGCCGAGGCGGCCGAGGCGCTGGGGATGAGCAGCGGCAGGGTGATGCGCCGGGTCGTGCTGCCGCAGGCGATGCGGGTGATCGTGCCGCCGACCGGCAACGAGACGATCGCGATGCTGAAGGACACCTCGCTGCTGCTCGCGGTACCGGTGATCGGCGAGCTGTTCTACCAGCTGCAGTCGATCGGCAGCACGTACTACAAGACGTTCCCGATCGCGGTCGCCGCGACGCTGTACTACCTGGCCGCGACGAGTGTGTTGATGGTCGGGCAGTACTTCCTCGAGCGGCACTTCGGCCGCGGGTTCGGAACCAAGGCACCGCGGGCCGCACGGCCGGCCGGGGCAGGAGGCGCCTGATGCCATTGGTCCATGCGGTGAATGTGACCAAGTCCTTCCACCACAACGAAGTACTGAAGGGCATCGACCTCGACGTCGACCGCGGTCAGGTCGTGTGCCTGCTCGGGCCGTCGGGTTCGGGCAAGACGACGTTCCTGCGCTGCATCAACCAACTCGAGACGATCGACGGCGGCCGGATCTGGGTCGACGACGAACTGATGGGGTACGCCGACCGCGACGGGAAGCTGTACCGCCTGAAGAACAAGGAGATCGCGGCGCAGCGGCGCGAGATCGGGATGGTGTTCCAGCGGTTCAACCTGTTCCCGCACATGACCGCGCTGGAGAACATCATCGAGGCGCCGACCCAGGTCAAGCGTGAGTCGAAGAAGAGCGCACGGGAACGGGCGATGAAGCTGCTCGACCGGGTCGGCCTCGCGGACCGTTGCAACGCCTACCCGGCGCAACTGTCCGGCGGTCAGCAGCAGCGGGTGGCGATCGCGCGGGCGCTGGCGATGCAGCCGAAGCTGATGCTGTTCGACGAGCCCACGTCGGCGCTCGACCCGGAGCTGGTCGGCGAGGTGCTCGCGGTGATGCGGGAGCTCGCGCTGGAAGGGATGACGATGCTCGTGGTCACCCACGAGATGTCGTTCGCCCGGGAGGTCGCGGACACGGTTGTGTTCATGGACGGCGGTGTGGTCGTCGAAGCCGGCCCGCCGAAGGACGTGATCGGCAACCCGCAGCACTCCCGCACCAAGACCTTCCTCGCGCGGCTCCGTTCGGAGCACGAACACCCCTGATTTCAGGGGGAATTGCCTCGGTCGGCCCCGTTCGCCGTGCATCAGCGTCCGTGAGGTTGGATGATGTACGGCGTTGGGACCGATCCGAGGGAGACGATGTGAGCAGCACGGGACGAGCCGCCGAGGTCCGCCTGAGTATCCCGGCGGACAGTGCCTACATCGCCGTACCGCGATCCGTGGTCGGCAACCTCGCTGCCCGCAACGACTTCACCCTGGACGCGATCGACGATCTGCGGATCGCCGTCGACGAAGCCTGCGCGCTGCTGCTGCCGGAGGCTGCCGACGGGGTGCTGGAGTGCGTGTTCGAGGTCGACCCGCCGCAACTGACGGTGCACGCGAGCGCTGTCGTGCCCGGCGGCTGGATGCCGGACACCGACTCGTTCGGCTGGACGGTCCTGACTGCCCTGGTCGAGTCGGCCGCCGCGGAGACCGTCGACGGCAGGCTGACGATCACCGTAACTGCTACGGCCACCGCGTCGGAGACCCTGTGAGCGAGCGTAGCGAGCGAACGATGGGCACAGCACCGCTGTCGGTCGCGCCGGAGCCGAGCGCCAGCGAGGCTACGGCGTGACCGAGGAGCAGATCCCGAGCGAGCCTCGGGAGTCCACAGATCTGCGTACCCGAACGGCGGACCTCTTCCAGAGGATGGCTGCCGCCTCGGGGCCTTCCGACGCTGCGCACACGGCGGCGAGGGACGGTCTGGTCGCGCTGCACATGCCGCTGGTCGAGCATCTGGCCCGGCGGTTCCGCAACCGCGGCGAGCCGTACGACGACCTCGTGCAGGTAGCGACGATCGGGCTGATCAAAGCGATCGACCGTTTCGATTCGGACCGCGGTGTCGAGTTCTCGACGTACGCGACGCCGACGATCCTCGGTGAGATCAAGCGGTACTTCCGGGACAAGGGCTGGGCCATCCGGGTGCCGCGCCGACTGCAGGAGCTGCGGTTGTCACTGACCGCAGCCACGGCCGAGCTGACCCAGGAGCTCGGCCGGGCGCCGACCGTGGCCGAACTGTCCGACCGGCTCGGGCTCTCACCGGACCTGGTGATCGAAGGGCTCGAGTCCGCGAACGCCTACAACACCTTGTCCCTGGACGCCCCGGACCAGAACGAGACCGACGCGACCACGGTCCTGGACGGCCTCGGCGGCGAGGACGAGGCGCTGGAGAGCGTCGAGTACCGGGAGTCGCTCAAACCCTTGCTGGCACAGCTCGACACCCGCGAGAAGCGGATCCTGACACTCCGGTTCTTCCGCGGTATGACGCAGTCCCAGATCGCCGAGGAGATCGGCATCTCGCAGATGCACGTCTCCCGGCTGCTGGCCCGGACGCTGACCGAGCTCCGCACCGGTCTGCTCAAGGAGTAGCTACCTACAGCACCGGGTGATCGTTGGCCTCGCCACCGGCCAGGGCGTCGGTGGAAGCCTTCTGGAACACGCAGATCAGTACTGCGAGGGCCGCGACGGCGAGCGCGATCGTGACGGCCTTGGTCGATCCGCCCCAGAAGCTGTAGGCCACCAGCAGCTGGATCAACTGTGTGAACACCGTCGGTCCGCGACTCCAGCGCACCGCCTTCCACAGACCGAGGGCGACGAAGCCCAGACCCACGCCGTACACGAGGAAGAAGCCGGCCGTGGTCAGGCCGAGCACCAACCGATCGCCATGAATCGTCAAGGCTTCGCCAATTCCCAGAACGATCAGCGCAAGGCCTTCCAAAGCGACCACTGCCGCGGCTAGCTTGAGCGGTCTCGGGACGGCGGCAGCTGGGGAGTCGGTCGGCACTGCGCCAGCTTAGTGCCGCCATGTCCTGAGGCGGCTTGTGGACCCGAGGCCCTACAGGGATTTGAGGGTTGTGCGTAACCAAAAGAAGGTTGGAACGGTTACCTGCAGTGAACGGGTGATTGCGGAAGAGCGGCTTCGTCCGATAACCGGATGGAGCGTCCGTCCCTGCGCCAGTTCCGAGTGTTAAGGAAGCGTTGTGATCGGATCGACAACTCAATAACCCTTGTTTCGATCCCCCAAGATTGGGAACATGGTCTCGTTCGTGAATGCGTTCACAACGCATCGCACTAAGACCCCCCAGTGCGAACGAACCGACGAGTACAGCACCGCTGATTGGGCACAGACCTACCCGTCAGCTTACGTCAACTACTGAGAGAGATGGGATCCGCCATGGATTGGCGCCACCGGGCCGTATGCCTCGACGAGGACCCGGAACTGTTCTTCCCCATCGGCAACACCGGCCCCGCGATCATGCAGATCGAGGAAGCCAAGCAGGTGTGCCGACGCTGCGACGTGCGTGAGCAGTGCCTGGCATGGGCGCTGGAAGCCGGCCAGGACCACGGTGTCTGGGGCGGCCTGAGCGAGGACGAGCGCCGCGCTCTCAAGCGCCGCAACGCCCGCCAGCGCATCCGCACCGCCTGAGTAAGTCCTCTCGAGGCCCCGCGGGATTCACCGCGGGGCCTTTGCATTTCCCGCCCCCTCGCACCCCCAACCCCTCTCCCACCCCCTGCGCGTCCCTCCTCCATTTGCCTGGCAGACCAGCCAATTCGCCTGGCCCACCAGGGAGGTTCGGGGTTCCACACCATGAACAAGGGTGCAGAACCCCGCTTTTGCCTGGCCTGCCAGGCAAATTGGCTGGTCTGCCAGGCAAATGCGGTGGGGCCGACGGGGTGGGGCCGACGGGGTGGCTGGAGGGTGAGGGGAGGGAGGTCAGTCCTTGACCGGGATGTCCAAGGTGACCTGCGTGCCGGGCTTCCCGTCGTGGCGGTTGCCGAATTCGAGCGTCCCGTCCAGCTCCCCGATGACGAGGGTCCGGACGATGGACAGGCCCAGGTTGCCGGACAGCTCGGAGTCGAAGTTCGTCGGCAACCCTTTGCCGTCGTCGATGACGTTGATGTGCAGGCGTCCGACCGACCGCTCGGCGGTGAGTTCGATCCGTCCGGTCGCCTCTCCCCCGTCCCGGGCGCCGAAGGCATGCTCGACCGAGTTCTGCATCAGTTCGGTCAGCACCATCGCCAGCGGAGTCGCGACTTCGGAGTCCAGCACGCCGAATGTCCCGCTCCGTCGCGTCTCCACCGCGGTCGAGACCGTCGACACATCCGCGACCATCGCGCTGACCCGGTCGGCCACGTCGTCGAAGTCCACGTGCTCGTCGAACGACTCCGACAGCGTCTCGTGGACGATCGCGATCGACCCGACCCGGCGGACCGCTTCGGACAAGGCCGCCTGTCCTTCCGGGACGGCGATTCTTCGGGCCTGCATCCGCAGTAACGCGGCGACCGTCTGCAAGTTGTTCTTGACGCGATGATGAATCTCCCGGATGGTCGCCTCCTTGGTGACCAGCTCCCGCTCCCGGCTCCGCAGCTCCGTGACGTCGCGGAGCAGGATCAGCGCCCCCACGTGCGCACCGTCGGCCCGCAGCGGGATCGCGCGGAGGAACAGCGTCGCGTCGGAGTTCTCGATCTCGATCTCCTTGGCGGCACGTCCGGTGACGACGGAAGCGAGCACGTCGTCGACCTTGTGTCCGGAATGCAGCAACTCTGCGGTCACATCCTTCAACCGCGAGCCGACCAGATCGGTGACGAGGCCCATCCGCCGGTACGCCGACAACGCGTTCGGGCTCGCGAACGTCACCATGCCGTGCCGATCGACCCGGATGCAGCCGTCGCCGACGCGTGGCGTCGTGGAGAGCAGCCGCTCCCCGCCGTACGGGAAGATGCCGTCGGTGATCATCCGGGCCAGATCGGTCGCGCTCTGCAGATAGGCGATCTCCAGCCGGGACGGGGTCCGGACGCCGAGCAGGTTGGTGTTCCGCGCGATCACCGCGATGACGCGGGTGCCGCGTCGTACCGGGATCGTCTCGACCCGCACGGGTACGTCGTCGCGCCATTCGGGATCGCCCTCGCGGCAGATCCGGCCGCCGTCGTACGCCTGGTCGAGCAGGTGCCGGCGGCCGCGCGGGATGAAGCTGCCGACGATGTCGTCCAGGTACGCCGTCGGGCCGGTCGTCGGCCGCATCTGGGCACCGGCCCAGAACCCGAGCCCTTCGGTGTCCGGCAGCCAGAGCACGAGATCGGCGAACGACAGGTCGGCCAGCATCTGCCAGTCGGAGATCAGCAGCTGCAGGCGGTCCAGGTCGGCCTGGTCCAGAGTGGTGTGGTTTCGGGCCACGTCGGTCAGAGACGGCACGAGTTCGATGCTACCGAGCGTCTTATACCACCGGCCGGAGTGGTCCGCTCGACAAGTTGGTGTAGACAGGTGTTAGTTGATTCAGCACGGATGAAAGGATGCTCGGGTGGAGTCGACGTACTGGCAGGACGTGATGGCCGCGGACTACGCGGTACCGCACGACCGTACGCTGACCGAGCTCACCGAGGAGCTTGTCCGCGGGCTGGCCAGCACCAACCCGCAGGTCCGTGACGCGCTCGCCTACCCGACGCTCGCCACCTGGCTGGAGCGCGGGGTGTACGACGACCTGCTGCCCGGATTCGGCGACGGCCTCTGCGCCGGACTGAACTACGGGCTCGGCGAGGACGGCACCGACACCGTGTTCCGCCGCTCGTTCACCGCGCTGACGCTCGCGGAGGTCATCCACCGCGACAACGCCGAGTTCCTCGTGCACGACGAGGTCGTGATGCGCTGGGGCGACCGGCTGGCGACCTGGCTGCTGCGCGAACGCGATCTGCGCGGGTTCGTCAAGGACTGCGGCTGGGCGCATGCCGTTGCCCACGGCGCCGACGCGATCGGCGCGCTGGCCCGCTCCCGGCACTGCGACGCCGGCGTACTGCGGGCGTTGCTCGACGTGCTCGCGGACCGGATCGTCAAGGACACGCCGTACCGCTGGGTGCACGAGGAGCACGACCGGGTCGCGCACGCGGTGATGACGATCCTGCACCGGAACATGCTGAGCAGCGACGAGCTCGAGCGCTGGCTGAAGCCGATCGCGGCGACCGCCGGCCAGCAGCCACTGATGCACGAGACGCTGCCGGAGTGGCCGACGCCTGCGGTGTTCAACGCCCGCGGCGTCCTGCACGTCCTGCTCAGCCAGTTGGCGATCGGCGTGAAGGGGTTCCCGATCCCCGGCGACGACGAGCTGTTCGGCCGTCCGATCGAGGCCCGCGCCGACCTGTTGCTGATGCTCACCGAGGCGGTCCAGGCCTCACAGCCCTACATCTACCGCCCCGCCACTAACCCGTCGTAGAAATGCCGGCCGTCGCCACGACGGCCCGGTGGTCCGTGCCCTCGATCGGGTACGTCGTGAAGCGCCCCGGCGCGAACTGCCGCGTCAGCACCACGTGGTCGATCTGTGTTCGCAGTACGACGGGCTGGTCGGCCGGCCAAGTTCCTTGCAGGCCGGCGCCGACGGTCGGTGCGACACTGCGACAGTAACCGCCTAAAGCGTGCCGGAAGTCCGCGTGGTCGACGGTCGCGTTGAAGTCCCCTGCAACTATCGTCGGCGCATCCTCGGCACACCATCGCCGTACGTGCAGGAGGTCGTTCTTCCAGGTCGTGACCGAGTCGGTCAGCGGCGGGAAGCCGTGGTACGCGATCAGCCGGATCGCGCCGAGATTCCCGCCGGTGACGATGATGTTGCCGAAAGCTGTCCCGGGCTCGGACGCGAACGCCACGTTCCCGAGCGACGACGACACGAGCACACTGGTCGCACTCTCCGGCGCTTTGCTCGGCTGGGCCGTGAAGCCCTTGTACTGCTGGTCCTGCAGCTGCGCCCGGATCTCCTCGCGGACGTCGACCTGTGCCTCCGGCAACGAAACCAGGTCGGGTTTGCGATCCCGGATCACCTGGGCCACGTCAGCCGCCCGGGCGCCGCCCCCGAGCACGTTCGCGACCATGATCGTCAGCACCCGCGCGCCGGCCGGAGCGGGCCTGGCGTCGGAGAACTGACGCGGGGCGATCAGGGCTCCGCCGATCAGTGCGAGAGCGGCGACGAGGACGGCGGCGATGCGCCAGCCCCGGCGTACCAGCATCAGCAGCGCCAGCAGCAGGACCACGACCAGACCTTGCGGCCGGAACGCGGCCAGTTGCGTGAACGGGGTGACCTCGTCCAGACCGAACAGTTCCGGATACAGCGGCACGGCAACGATGACGAGGAACAGGACGGACAGCACGACGCGCCGTACGAACCATGCCTTTTCGTTATCCATGCACCAACCTGAAGGTCTAGTACGGGTTGTCATCGAACGGTAGCGTGCTGCGTTGCGCCTGTGTCCCGAGGAGGTTTGCAGTGTCTCGATTGTCCGCGGTCAGACCCGCGTACTGGATCTCCGGTGTGCTGCTGGTTGTGGCGGTCGTCGTACCGCTGCTCGTGCCGACGTACGCCAAGGCCGATCCCCATCTGTGGGGATTCCCGTTCTTCTACTGGTACCAGCTGATGTGGGTCTTCCTGTCAGCGATCCTGGTCAGCATCAGCTACCGGCTGCTCCGCGCCGAGGAACGCCGCCGCCGGGCCGCGCAGGGCCTTGGTGACCCTGACGCCCCGGACGCCGACACCGAGGAGGCCGGCCGGTGAACACGAGTGTCGACTGGGTACAGCTGATCATCGTCGTCGTCATCTTCGGCGGCGTGACCGTGATGGGCTTCATGGCGTCGCGCTGGCGCAGCGCCGGTCATCTGGACAACCTCGACGAGTGGGGTCTGGGCGGCCGGAGCTTCGGTACGTTCGTCACCTGGTTCCTGCTGGGCGGCGACCTGTACACGGCGTACACGTTCATCGCCGTACCCGCCGCGATGTACGCGACCGGTGCGATCAGCGGGTTCTTCGCCGTTCCGTACACGATCGTCGCCTATCCGATCGTGTTCGTCTTCATGGCCCGATTGTGGTCGGTCTCGCACCGGCACGGGTATGTGACTCCGGCCGACTTCGTCAGCGGCCGGTACGGCAGCAAGGCGTTGTCGCTGGCGGTTGCGGTGACGGGCATCCTCGCCCTGATGCCGTACATCGCGCTGCAGCTGGTCGGTATGCAGGCGGTCTTCGAGACGATGGGTCTCGGCGGCAACAACACGCTGGCCAAGGACCTGCCGCTGCTGATCGCGTTCGCCGTGCTGGCGGCGTACACGTACTCGTCCGGCCTGCGGGCGCCGGCGATGATCGCGTTCGTCAAGGACTTCCTGATCTACGTGGTGATCCTGGTCGCGATCTTCTACCTGCCGCATGTGCTCGGCGGCTGGGACTCGATCTTCGGTGCGGCCCAGGAGAAGATGGCGAAGACGAACCCGGCCACCGGCAAGCCGACCGGGTCGTTCATCCCCGGCAACGCGGGCTACGTGTCGTACTGGACGCTGGGTCTGGGCTCCGCGATGGCGCTGTTCATGTACCCGCACTCGGTGACCGCGGTGCTGTCGACGAAGACGCGGAACGTCGTACGGCGCAACGCGGCAATCCTCCCGGCGTACTCGCTGCTGCTGGGCCTGCTCGCCCTGCTCGGCTTCATGGCGATCAAGGCGAACGTGAACGTGAAGGGCCTGGACGGGCTGGCCAACCCGCAGCTGGCGATCCCGCGGCTGTTCGACCAGGAGTTCCCGTCCTGGTTCGCCGGGATCGCGTTCGCGGCGATCGCGGTCGGCGCGCTGGTACCGGCGGCGATCATGTCGATCGCGGCGGCGAACCTGTTCACGCGCAACATCTACCGCGCGTTCATCAAGCCGTCGGCGTCACCGGCCGAGGAGGCCAAGGTCTCCAAGCTGGCGTCGCTGCTGGTGAAGGTCGGCGCGCTGGTGTTCGTGCTCGCGATGGACAAGACGATCGCGCTGAACCTGCAACTCCTGGGCGGTATCTGGATCCTGCAGACGTTCCCGGCGATCGTGGTCGGTCTGTACACGCGCTGGTTCCACCGGTACGCGTTGCTGACCGGTTGGGCCGTGGCGATGGTGTTCGGCACGATCTCGGCGTACAACGTGGTGAACCCGGCGACCAAGAAGCACTTCGGCGGATCGCTGGCGAACATCCCGTTCACCAACACCCCGGCGTACATCGCGCTGACCGCGTTCGTGCTGAACGTGCTCATCGTGATCGTGCTGACGTTCGTGTTCCGGGCACTGAAGGTGCCGGACGGTCAGGACACCACGCACCCGACGGACTACCTCGCCGACCGCGGCGACCCGGGTGTGAAGGACCTGCCGGAGATCCTCGACGACGGCGGAGCAGCAACGGCGAAGTCCTGAGCTCAGGAGGTTGGCGGCGGTCCTTCGGGGCCGCCGTCACCTTTTGCAGCTAAGTCGACACGCTGCGAGGTCAGCTTGCCCGGTTTCGGGCCGCGGGTTCGGCAGAATCGCACACGTGCTGCTGGTCCTCCTCGTCATGGTGCTCGCTGCCGGGGCGGCGCTCGCGACCGGCGGCGGCTTCGGGCAGCTGGCGAACAACACGTTGACCGGCGTGCACTGGTTGGCCGCGGCAGCGATCGGGCAACTGCTCGGCTCGGCCTTCGGCGGAACCGTCTACCCGGTCGGGCTGATCGGGTCCGCGGTCTGCATCGCGGTCTTCCTGCGACTCAACGTGCGCCATCCCGGAGTCGGTCTGCTGGCGTTGGGGTTCTTCAGCAACGCGCTGGTCGTCGCGCTCAACGGCGCCATGCCGGTGTCGGTCGCGGCCCTCGCCCGGGCAGGCGTGGGCTCGGGTGTGGCGAGCGATCCACGGCACGAGTTGTCCGACGCCGCGACCCGCTTGCCTTGGCTCGGGGACGTCGTACCCGTGGCCCTTCCCGGGCTCGGTCAGGCCGTCAGCCCGGGCGACGTACTGATCGCCGCCGGCGCCGGCCTCCTGCTGTACGCCGGAATGGGCGCCTCGGGGCGGGTGCCCGCGACCACCGCCCCGGTCTGGGACGAACTGGAACCCTGCGCCGGAACCCCCGCGCTGCTGAGGCTGTCGCCCGAGGCCTGCTCAGAAGCGGAAGCCGCGCCCGATCACACGCCTGAGTGACTCGACCACAACCGGGTCGTACTCCGCGCCGATGCCCAGCCCGATCGACTCCATCGCCTTGTCCGGCGACTGCCCCGACCCTTCCCCCACAAGCTGCTCATAAGCCAGCGCGACATTCACGATCCCGCTCTCGACCGGGATGTCCGCGTTGTTGGCCCGCCCCTGCCGGTAGGGATCATTCGAGTGCCGGACGATCTCCGCAACGTGATCCAGCACCCCCGACCGCTCGATCACCGAAGCCCCGATCTCCGCAGCCCGCTGCCGCTCCTCCCGAGTCCGGAGCAACGAAGCCCCACCCGGACTGGGATCCGCCAACGCCAACTGCCCCACCCCGGACAACAACGCCGCATACTCCAACGCCTCCATCCGCCCCGGCGTCAACCCCAAGTCATTGCCGAGTGCAACAGCAAGCGTCGCCGTTCGCACATTCTGCCCAGGACTGCTGAACCCAGCGATCTCGGTGCTCCGAGCCATCGACCGAACGGTGGTGCGATAAGTTCGCTGTGCGGACGCATATCGCCGGAAAGCGAACTGCGTCAGCAGCAGCGGCACCACAACCAGCGGCACGGCCCACAGCCCGATCAGCGAAGCGCCTGCGGCCAGCAGGACACCTCCGAGAGCCATGGCCATACCGATCTGGCCCATGACCACCAGTTCGTCGCGAAGCGCAGCCGGAAACGGCACGCTGAGCCGTTCGGTGGCTTGGCCCGCTCCGACCAGGGCGTCGATCACTCCGGCACTCAGCACTGCCAGCAACATCGCGAGCAGCAACGGCACGGCGTGCTGCCAGGAGCGGTTCCAGTTCAGATCCTCCGGAACGACGGCCGCAAAGACCACAGCGGCACAGGCAACGGAGATGAACCGGCGATTCGCAACTACGAGGTCCGCGGACAGGCCGGCGATCGCGCGTGGCACCAAGCCTGCCAACGTCGCCAGCCAGGTCACTGCCATCACCTGGGTGACGTCGGGCGCCGTGTCGAGGGTGGACCCGCCGAGCATCGCGTAGGCGAGTGCGGCGCTGGTAGCGATCGGAGCCCGGTTCCGGCTCCCGTCGACGTTGAACTGCACCATTTCGCCAACCGCGATGAGCAGTCCGAACATCGCCACGAACGGCCAGTTGGTCACGCCACTGCGAAGCGTCATGAGCAGCGCCACCACACCGAGCACCATGCCCGCTCCGATGATCACGACGCCGCTGCCGAGCCCGCGCGCATCGTTGCCCACTCCCGACGCTGCGCTCATGCCGGACCCGCCGCGGATCCGGAAGCTCCGCCACCGCTGCCCAGGCTCATGTCGTCGTGGTCGACCGTGGCGTCGGCACTGTTGTCCGGAGCCGGCTGCTGCTCGGCGGCGGCCACCCAACCGCGGGTCCTGATGACATGGACGAACGCGTTGACGAGCGCTGGATCGAAGTGGGTCAGCCGATCCTGCTCGAGAATCGCAAGGGTCTCCTCCACGCTCCTCGCCGGTCGGTACGAGCGCGTCGAGGTCAGCGAGTCGAACGCGTCCACGATCCCGATGATCCTCGCGAAATAGGGAATGCTCGTGCCGCTGAGGCCGGCGGGGTAGCCGGTCCCGTCGTACTTCTCGTGGTGATGCAGAACCGCGGATTTGACCTCTTCCAGGAACGGGATGTTCCCGATCAGCTCGACACCACGCGCCGGGTGGAGGCGGATCGCGTCCATCTCGGAATCGTCCAGGCGGCCCGGCTTGCGGATGATCCTCGTCGGCACACCGACCTTCCCGACGTCGTGCAGCAGCCCGGCATGCTCGAGCGCCTGCTGCCGATCCGCCGACAGCCGCAGATGGCGGCCGAGCAGACCCACACCCTGACTGACCCGCTCCGAATGTCCGCGCGTATAGAGGTCCTTGGTCTCGATGACTTCGATGAACGCCCGCATCGCGGCGGCCTGCGCAGCTCGCTCGGCCTCGTCCTGAGTCAGCGCCCAGCGTGCAACGACCAAGGGCACCATCACGAGAAGTCCGGCCAGGATGCCCAGGCCACCGAGCCAGACCACGGCCATCAAGACCCCGAGCAATCCGTACCCGAGCATCGGCAGCGCAGTCGGCACGACAACTTCACGGATGAAGGAGATCACCACGGTGACGCCGCGCTCGAGACTGAGCACCATGCACATCAGCACGGCGTTGACCACCTGATGCACCACCCCGGCTGCCGTCACGCCGAGGATGGCCTGGAACGGGTGCGCGAAGACGCCGTCGCCAACGGGAGCGTCGAGCAGGATGTAGGTCAGGGCCCCGCCGCCGGCCGAAAGGATCCGCTGCGACGTGTTGTGGACGCGCTTCATCAGGGGCACGTCGCGCGGCTGCATCAGAGCGCCGATCCCGGCGACGACGACCGCTGCCGCCGGACCGGCGATGACGTAAACAGACATGGTCACGATGGATGCCAGCGTGGCACCACGAGCAGGACCATGACGAAAGCGAAGAGTGCTCGCGGCAAGCACGACTACACAGAGTTGAACGACTGTTGACCGATCGTTCAGTTGAAGCACTGCGTAGATCCACGCGGCGAGGGCGACCGCAGCGACGACCGTCACCAAAAGGCGCAACGCCGAACGATGGAGCGTCTTCGTCATCCCACGCCTTCAGGTCAGGGTCACCACTCCCAGTTGTCTCCATGCATGATAAGTCACCTCCGATCAGCGGCGTAGTCTTGAACTCGCTTCTCGGCGGGCTCAGGGGGGCAGACAGCGCTCTGCTGACTCGTATGAATTCTGCTCACGGGTATCGCGCCGAAACACTGTAAACCCAACCGTGACCCGCCCCGCGGACATGAGCAACTCGGCATGGTATGAGAGACTGTGACTCTTTGCAGTTGTTTCAAGGAGGCTTAGAAATGGGTAAGACCGGCCGGAAGCGTCGCGCACGCAAGAAGAAGGGCGCGAACCACGGCAAGCGCCCCAACGCTTGATCCCAGGCGGCTACAGACAGCGAGGACCCCGGAGAAATCCGGGGTCTTTGCGATTTGGTCACAGCTTTACAGCGGACCACCTTTGGCAGAGGTCTTGTATTCGGAGAGTCTCTGGCCGCATACCGAATGCTATCTTTCAAACGATCGTTGGACATTTTGACGGCTCGGCTTCTGTCGATCCGCACGCGCTGTGGATAACGTCGGCACGCCGTCGGCGGAGCCCTCTAGAGTTGGCACCGGAAGGTTTCCGGTACTGACCGTATCCAGCCCGGGTCGGAAGAAACAGGGAGGTGGCCGCGCTGTCCACGAGCCTGAGCGAACTGCTGC
Source organism: Kribbella sp. NBC_00662 (assembly GCF_041430295.1). Classification (GTDB taxonomy): domain Bacteria; phylum Actinomycetota; class Actinomycetes; order Propionibacteriales; family Kribbellaceae; genus Kribbella. Next base: position 163,822 of record NZ_CP109029.1, read on the forward strand.
GGGCCTTCCGCACTCGGGCCGGTCTCACGCAGGCGGCCCTTGCAGAGCAGGCCGGTCTCAGCGAGCAGGCGATCAGCGTCCTCGAGCGCGGCACCCGCAGTCGACCCCGGATCGACACCGTCCGCGCCCTCACCAAAGCGCTTGACCTCGACGCCGACGAAGCCGAGCAGTTCCTTGCCGTTGCCCGTGGCAAGCGCACCGGCACCGGCGCGCCGACCCGGAGCGTCGGCGAGCCCCCCACCGCCAGTACGTCAACGGTGCCATGGCAACTACCTCCGGCCGCGCAGGACTTCACCGGCCGCGACGCCCAACTCGAAGCGATGCTCTCGGTGCTACGCAATCCCACCGGGACGGCAGCGGTCGGTCTGGTCGCAGTCACCGGCATGGGTGGCATCGGTAAGACGACACTGGCCGTTCAGGCCGCACACCGGCTGGTCGACAGCTACCCGGACGGTCATCTGTATCTGAATCTGCGTGGTTACGGTCCGGGTACACCGATGGCCGCCACCGACGCACTGCGCCAACTCTTACGGTCCCTGGGCGTGGACATCCAGCAGATTCCGGACCACGTCGACGAGGCCGCAGCACTGCTGCGATCGCAGCTGGCCGGACGACGTGTGATCCTGTTGCTCGACAACGCCGCCGACGCACAGCACGTCTTGCCGCTTTTGCCCGGCAGCCCTGGATCGTCTGCGATCATCACCAGTCGTGGCTCGCTGGCCATGCTGCCGGGCGCGCGTCAGGTGCACCTCGACGCGCTCTCCGAATCGGAGTCTGTCGAGCTCCTGACTGCCGTCATCGGCCGGACCCGGGTGGCCGCGGAACCGGATGCGGTCAAGGCCCTCGCCGCATACTCCGGCCGTCTGCCGCTGGCCGTCCGGCTCATCGGCGGCCGGTTGGCCACCCGGCCGACCTGGCCGATCCAGCACTTCGTGGATCTGCTGCACGACGAGGAGCGTCGCCTCGACAGCCTCGGTTCCGACGGGAGCGGAGTCCGTGCGAGCATCGCCAGCTCCGTACAGTTCCTCGAGTCGAGCGACCGCGACCTCGACCGCCAGGCTGCGCGAGCGCTCCCGTTGCTGAGCGTTCCGGACGGCTCCGACCTGGTGACGGCGGTTGCCGCAGCACTGCTTGACATCCCAACTCTGCAGGCTGACGCGATCCTCGAGTGTCTCGTCGACCTCAACCTGCTCGAGTCCGTTGCCCCAGCGCGCTATCGGCTTCACGACCTGATCCGTGCGTACGGCCGGGAGATCGCCGATCGGACACTGCGCCCGGCCGAACGTCACCAGGCTCTCGAGCGGATCCTCCGCTTTTACACGGCCATTGGATGGGCCGTCCAGTCGCTCACGCACTCGACGAGCCCACGACTGGCGTGGGCAACGGTCGGCGACGACCGTGTCCCGACCTTCAGCGACCGTGAACAAGCCCTGCGCTGGATGGATGCAGAGCAACGCAATCTCATGGACCGGGTCCGGCAGGCGAGGCAGTCGAGTTTGTCCGGCTCAGCCTTGTTTCCGGAGCTCGCCGCAGCCTTGTTCGGCTACCACGAGTCGCGCCGACGCTGGATCGAGATGCGCGAACTGGCCGAAGGAGCAGTCGAGCTCGCCGAACGGCACGGGCTGCGGGAAGTCGCGGCCTGGCTCCAGCACGACAGTGCGATCCCGGAGGCGGAGGACGGTGGCGTCGCGATCGCGATCGACCGGATCCTCATCGCGCTGACGAAGTTCCGGACGATCGGCGACCGTCTCGGCCAAGCACGCTGCTGTTCCTCACTCGCGTACCTGCTGGGAATGATCGGACGGCTCGACCAAGCCTTGGAGTACGGCGAGACGGCACTCGACCTGAGCCGCGCGATCGGAGACACCACGCTCGAGGGTGTCGCACTGACCGCGGTCGGAGCTCTGTACGACCGCACTGGTGACTTCCGGCGGGCAGACGCTTCGTTTGCCGAAGGCATCGCGCTGGCCGAGCGGGCCGGCGACACCCGCGCGGCCTTCAAACGGTATATCAACGCGGGCTTTGCACATCTGCAGGCGCGGCGCTACCAGGACGCGGTGCTGTCGGGGCTCCGAGGGCTGAGGATCGCCGAGCTGGCCAGCGACGCCACCTACCAGGGAGAAAGCCACCACCTACTCGCGATCGCACACGCCGCAACAGGAGACTTCGAAGCAGGCGCCAAGCACATCGCGGCAGGTCTCATTCTCGCGCGGACGACCCGCGATGTCGTCCGAGAAGGGCGGCTCTACGTCGAACTCGCCAGGATCGATGCCGCATCAGGTGAACGCTCTGCAGCCACCGCGCACCTCGAGGCTGCTATTGCACTTCTGCACAAGACATCGGAAGTTCACGAAGCCGACGCGCGCAATCTGCTCCAGGAACTAGAACGCGGCGGGACTTACAGCTACAAGCTCCCGGCCCACTCCATCTGACAGGCTCGGAGATTCAATCCGTGGTGGTGATGGTGGTTTCCACCTGGATTTGGGTCAGGCGGAGGAGGATTTTCTGGCGGAGGGCGTCGGGGGCGTGGTCGGAGCCGCAGGAGCGGTGGACCAGTTTCTTGACGCAGCGTTCCAGGTCGTATTCGTCCAGGCAGGGGGCGCACTCTTCGAGGTGCTGCCGGATCTCGTCGGAACTGGCGTCCTCGAGTTCGTTGTCGATGAAGACGTAGACCCGCTGCAGGATCTCTCCGCAGTCGACGTCGTGGTGCTCGCCGCAGCTCACGACTCCTCCTTCTCCGCATCTCCGCCGGTGCTGGACACCGACGCGGTCGCGTCGATGCTGTCGTCCGGGGCGGAAGCGTCCGTACTCTCGTCGTCCGCCGGGATCAGACCGCGATCCCGTGCGTAATCGCCCAGCAGGTCACGCAGCTGGCGCCGGCCGCGGTGCAGCCGCGACATGACGGTGCCGACCGGTGTGCCCATGATCTCGGCGATTTCCTTGTAGGCAAAGCCCTCGACATCGGCCAGGTAGACAGCCAGCCGGAAGTCCTCCGGGATCGACTGCAGGGCCGACTTGATGTCGGAATCGGGCAGGTGCTCGAGCGCGACCGCCTCGGCCGACTTCAGCCCACCGGGAGTGTGCGACTCGGCAGCGGTGAGCTGCCAGTCCTCGATCTCCTCGGTCGGCGACTGCGTCGGCTGACGCTGCCGCTTCCGGTAACCGTTGATGAAGGTATTGGTCAGGATCCGGTACAGCCACGCCTTGAGGTTGGTGCCCGGCGTGAACTGGTGGAACGAGCTGTACGCCTTCGCGAAGGTGTCCTGCACCAGGTCCTCGGCGTCCGACGGATTACGGGTCATCCGCATCGCCGCGGCGTACATCTGGTCCAGGAAAGGCAGCGCTTCGCGTTCGAACCGCGCGGTGCGCTGCTCGGGTGTCTCGGTCGTGGTGGGAGTCGGCATCGTGATCGAGAATACCGGTGTCTTCCCGGTACTCCGCTCCGGAGCCACTCTCGTCGCCATCATGTTCGTCACAACACGCCCGGTCGCGGGGCCATTCCCGTACTGCGGAGCGCGCCGCGGCCGACCGTTATCCGGACACTTCGCGGGTGACCCACTCGAACACGGCCTCGACCAGCAGGTCGTACGTCTCCTGCTGATCGAGCTCGGCCCGCTTCGGCACCTTGAACGAATGGTCCGCGTCCGGCACGACCGCCATCTCGGTCAGCGGCGGGAACTCCTCCGGCGTACCGAACGGGTCCCGCTCCCCCTGGACGACGAGCGTCGGCAACCCGGCCTGCTCCAGCTCGTCGACCCGTGACTTCTCCGGCTTCCCCGGCGCGTGCAACGGGAAGGACATCGCGAGTACGCCGGAAGCCCCCAGGCTGCTCGCGGTACGACAGGCCACTCGGGCGCCCGCGCTCCGGCCGCCGATCACCAGCGGCGTGCGCACCCGCAGCTGCCCGATGATCGCGATCCAGGCCTCGTCGAGCACCTTCGGGGCCGGCGCCAGCTTGCGACCGGCGCGACGCCAGGGCTGCTCGATCAGGAACACGTTCATGTCCTGCTTCGGCAGCCGGCCGGCCAGTGCGGCCAGGTCACCCGACTCGATCCCGGCCCCGGCGCCATGACCGAGGGCCAACGTCGCCACCGGCCGGCGGGCCCGGTACGCAACGATCCGGGCCTCCCCGTGCGGAGTCCCCACAATGCGTTCGTCGGTCACCCGCCCCATCCTGTCATCAGCGACCGGATTCGGTGGACAGGAAACTCAGAACAGCGTGGTCTCCTCAGGAGCGGCCGGCTTGTCGATCGGGTCGACGCCGTCCGGGGGTAGTGGATCGAGCAGGTGTGGGCCGTTGTTCTTGACCGAGCTGACCGCCTTCGAGACGGCGTACGCCTCGAGCCGGCCGGGTGCGGCCGGGACCAGCAGGTCGAGCAGATCGTCGGGGTCGGACGACAGCGGGTCGAGCCACGCGTCGTACCGCTCGCGCTCGACCAGGAGCGGCATCCGGTCGTGGATGCGGCCGAGGTCGTCGGTCGCCGAAGTCGTCAGGACGGTGCAGGTCCACAGCCAGGCGTCGTCGGAGTCCGGGTCCTCGACCGACTTGTCGCGCCAGATCTCGTACAGCCCGGCCATCGAGAGGATGCTGCCGTCCGGCGGGTGGATGAAGTACGGCTGCTTGACCGGCTTGCCGTTGACCTTCTCCTCGGCCGTGTACCACTCGTAGTACCCGTCGGCGGGCAGGATGCAGCGGCGGGTCTGGAACGCCTTCTTGAAGGCCGGCTTCTCCGCAACGGTCTCCATCCGGGCGTTGATCAGCCGGTTCCCGATCGAGGTGTCCTTGGCCCAGGACGGCACCAGGCCCCACTTGACCGTGGTCAGCTTGCGGATCGTCTGGTCCGGGACCTCGCGGTTCTTCCGCTCGACGACCGCGACCACCTGGTTGGTCGGCGCGACGTTGTAGTTCTCCCCGAGCTCCTCGACCGACTCACGCACGTTGCCCGCCTCGATCTCGAACTCCTCGACGAGATCGGACGGGGCCCGGCCGGACGCGTATCTACCGCACATACCGACAGCCTAGTAACCCCCTCGGACAAAACCAGCGTTTCATCACCAGATCTATATAGATGTGCCTATACTTGTCGCATGACCACAGGCAACGACGCCGTGGGCGAGGCCCTCTTCGGGCTCGCCGCCGTGGCGATCAGGCGGCGGGACCGCACCCTGAGCCTGACCGCCATCTCGGTGTTGTCGACGCTGGAGCGCACCGGCCCGCGCCGCCTGACCGACCTGGCCGTCAGCGAGGAGGTCACGCAGCCGTCGATGACGGCGCTCGTGACCCAGCTGACGAACCTCGGCCTCGCCGAGCGTCGCCGCTACCCCGGCGATGCCCGCGTGGTCCTGGTCGCCGTCACCGAGGCCGGGAGCCGGCAGCTCCGCGCGATCCGCTCCGCGGGTGCTTCGGCGCTGACCGAGCTGATCAGCAAGCTCGACGACCAGGACACCGAGGCGCTTGCCGCCGCCCTGCCCGCACTCCACCGCCTGATGGAGCTCGCCGGCGAAAGCCAGGACAGCCGTACCCCGTTGCCGAAGAGGTGACCAGATGAACCACGACGCCGAAGAGCGGCGCATCCAGCTCCGCCAGGAGAAGGCCCCCGGGACACCGGCCATCGTGGTCGGGATCGACGGGTCCGCCACGAGTTGGGACGCGTTCGCCTGGGCCGCCGGTGAAGCCGTCCGCACCCACGGCCACCTCGTCGCGGTCTACGTCATGCCGTACGCCGAGCCGACCGCCATCCTCGCCGCGCCGTACGCCTACGGTGCAGCCGCGAGCAGCCGCCAGGAGCTCGCCGACGAGATCAGAGCAGACGCAGTACGCCGAGCCGGCGAGGCCGGCGTACCGCTCAGCTTCGTGAGCGAGTACGGCGACGCCATCGGCACCCTGACCGAGATCGCCCGCACCGTCGACGCCCATCTCATCGTGGTCGGCCGGTCGGCGAAGCGCTGGCACCGCCTGACCGGCTCACTCGGCCACCGCCTGACCTGCCGCAAGGACGCCCCGGTCGTCGTGGTCGTTCCCTGATCGTCCGCTGATCGTCCACCGATCGTCCACTGACCGGCCCACCGGAGGGCCGCCTCCGGGTACGAGATATACTTAGCATTGCTAAGCATTCATCTCTGTGGGGAAGTGACCCGTGGTTTCAGGCGACAAGTCCGTACGCCGCTTCGCGGTCGAAAGCGACCATCCGCACTACAAATGGGTGGCGCTGTCCAACACGACGCTCGGCGTACTGATGGCGACAGTGAACTCGTCGATCGTGATCATCTCGCTGCCGGACATCTTTCGCGGTATCAAGCTCGACCCGCTCCGGCCGGGCAACGTCAGCTATCTGCTCTGGATGCTGATGGGATTCCTGGTCGTCACCGCCGTCCTCGTCGTGACGCTGGGCCGGCTCGGCGACATCTACGGCCGGGTGAAGATCTACAACCTGGGGTTCGCCGTGTTCACGGTGGGCTCGGTGGCGCTGGTGTTCGATCCACTGACGCAGAGCGGCGGCGCGCTCTGGCTGATCCTGTGGCGAGTCGTCCAAGGAGTCGGCGCCGCGATGCTGTTCGCGAACTCGGCGGCGATCCTGACCGACGCGTTCCCGGCGGATCGCCGCGGTTTCGCGCTCGGCATCAACCAGGTGGCCGCGATCGGCGGCTCGTTCATCGGGCTGATCGTCGGCGGCGTACTCGCGCCGGTCGACTGGCGGCTCGTCTTCTTCGTCTCCGTCCCGTTCGGCCTGCTCGGCACGGTCTGGTCGTACCGGAGCCTGCGCGAGACCAGCACCCGGTCCGCGGCGCGGATCGACTGGTGGGGCAACGCCCTGTTCGCGGTCGGGCTGACCGCGCTGCTGGTCGCGATCACGTACGGGATCCAGCCGTACGGCGGGCACACGATGGGCTGGACCAATCCGTGGGTGCTGTCCGGGCTGATCGGCGGCGTCGTACTGCTGGTCGTGTTCGGGGTGGTCGAGTCGCGGATCGCGGACCCGATGTTCGACATGTCGCTGTTCCGGATCCAGGCGTTCTCCGCGGGGAACCTGGCCGGCCTGCTGTCGTCGGTCAGCCGGGGCGGACTGCAGTTCATGCTGATCATCTGGCTGCAGGGCATCTGGCTGCCGCTGCACGGCTACAGCTTCTCGAGTACGCCGCTGTGGGCCGGCATCTATCTGTTGCCGCTGACCGTGGCGTTCCTGGTCGCGGGGCCGCTGTCCGGCTACTTCTCCGACCGCCTCGGCGCCCGCAGCCTCGCGACCGGCGGACTGATCCTGGTCACGTTGAGCTTCGTCGGCTTCATGGTGCTGCCGACCGACTTCAGCTACTGGGCCTTCGCCGGCCTGCTGGTCCTGAATGGCATCGGCTCGGGCCTGTTCTCCGCGCCGAACACCAGCGCCATCATGAGCAGCGTCCCGGCCAACCGCCGCGGCGCCGCGGCGGGGATGAGCGGCACGTTCCTGAACTCGGGTACGTCGCTGTCGATCGGCGTCTTCTTCACGATGATGATCGCCGGGCTCGCACAGACCCTCCCCCAAGCGCTGACCGACGGCCTCCGGGCCCACGGCGTACCCCAAGCCGTTGCCGCGGGCATCGGCAACCAACCTCCCGTCGGCAGTTTGTTCGCCGCCTTCCTCGGCTACAACCCGATCGGCACGGCACTGAACGCCGTCCCCCAATCAGCCATCAAGGGCGCCGACCTGGGCACGCTGACCAGCAAGCAGTTCTTCCCGCAACTGATCTCGGGCCCGTTCCACCACGGTCTGGTCATCGTGTTCGCGGTCGCCATCGGGATGTCACTGGTGGGCGCGGCCGCGTCCGTCTTCCGCGGCCCCCGCTACATCCACGCCGAACCAGACACCCTCCCAACACCCGCCAACGCGGTACCGGAGAGGCAACGCTCGGCCTGACCCCCACCACTCGGCGGGACACACCGCCGGACATGGATGAGCGACGGTGGATCGCCCACCCCGTGTTAGGCGATCCACCGTCGGACTGATGCGCCCGGCCGCCCCCCTGTTGGCGCCCGGACGCAGGTCTCAAGGTCTGGCGAGCTCGTCGAGCAACCTCCCGGCCATCTCGTCGGTGCCGGGCAGACCTTCGATCCAGATCCGGGCGAGCTGGGGTACGTCGGTGTCCAGCCGCCACTGCGTGATCAGGGCTCGTACCGTCGCGACCTGCTCCGGCAGGTTCGGCTCGCGGCCGACGAGCGCCGCCGCGCGGCGTGAGCCGACGCGACCCAGTACGTCACCGCCGCAGAAGACGATCCGCAGGCATTCCGCGACGTCGACGAGGCGGAGTTCACGGTCGAACGGCGACGTACCCGCGGGATTGAGCGGTTCGACAACCACCAGTGCATGGGTTTGCGGTACGGAAGTTCCACGGAACTCCGCCTCTCGATAGAGCTCTCCCAGCCGGGACCGCAGATGCGCCAGGCTGGACAGCCCGGTCAGCGGGTCCTCGCAGGACAGCGAGTGCAGGTAGACGAGTGATGCCTCGGCCCAGCTGGAACTGAGTGCGCGTACCGCTTCGAAAGCCGGCTCGCCCCCGGCGATCGAGCGGTACAACGCACTCAGCCCATCAAGTGCCTCCACCAGCGAGACTCCGTCGGTCGCCAATCGGCGACCGACCTCGTCCGATGCAGGCACGACATCGGCCCCGTCCTGTAGCGCCTCGGCGATCGCGAGATAGGCGCTGTGGTCGGTGCCAGCTGTGCCGTGCGGATCCCTCCCACCGCACGGTTGCTCCCCCGAGCTTGTGATGGACGACGCTTCCGGCCGGGTCCGGGCGGGCGACCCCGCCAGGTTCAGGGACTTGGCCGGACGCAGGTCGAACCGTCTGCGGATGTCCGCGAACAGCGACATGGCCCTCCTCGAAACAGCCCCGTCAGTCTCCCGACCGGTCGGCCGGAAGCGTCGTACGCCGAAGAGACAGACCGTGACGCGGTTCATGACGCGGATTCCCAGAACTTTTTTCGCGTAACTTCTGTGCTGGCGATCTCGTCAGAGAAGGAGCACCATTCCGCGTCAGGAATGGTGCGCGAATCCGTCTCACGTGGGAGCCTTGTCTCCGGCAACTAAGTGACGGACCGTCACGTTGCTGCACTGACAGTCAGAACCCACGGGGAGATCGATGGACACGCCGCCAGGGCAGCCGGACGTCGCCGGCGACGCCGAACTGATCGCGCGCGTCCGCAACGGCGACCTCGAGGCGTACGGCGAGCTCTACGCGCGGCACCACCACGCCGCCGAGCGGATGGCGCGCCAGCTCGTCCCGGCCAACGACGCCGACGATCTGGCCAGTGACGCGTTCGCCAAGGTCCTGGACGCGCTCCGGGCCGGCGGCGGTCCGGACATCTCCTTCCGCGCCTACTTGCTGACGACGGTACGGCGGGTGCACGTCGACCGGATCCGCTCCGGCAAGAAGGTGCAGTCCACCGACGACATCGCGTCGTACGAGCGGGAGCCGGAGACGTTCGACGACCCGACCGTCACCGGCTTCGAGAGCGGCGCGGCGGCGAAGGCGTTCGCCAGCCTGCCCGAGCGTTGGCAGGCCGTCCTCTGGCACACCGAGGTCGAAGGTGAGAAGCCGGCCGCGATCGCTCCCCTGCTCGGCCTGACCGCGAACGGCGTGTCCGCGCTGGCCTACCGGGCCCGTGAGGGTCTGCGCCAGGCGTACCTGCAGCAGCACCTCGCCGACGTCGCCGGCGACCGGTGCCGTTGGACGACCGAGCGCCTCGGCGCCTACGTCCGCGGCGGCCTGACCAAGCGCGAGAACCGGAACGTCCGCGAGCACCTGGACGACTGCGCGAAGTGCACCGCGGTGTACCTCGAGCTCGTCGAGGTCAACAGCGCGCTGCCGGCGCTGCTCGCCCCGGCCCTGCTCGGCACGGCCGGCCTCGGCTACCTGGCCGCCGCGTCCGGCGCGAAGGTCGGCCTGGTCGGCTTCGTCGTCACCGGCTGGAAGAAGGTCACCGAGAACAGCACGCGTACTGCGGTCGGCGCCGGCGCGGTCGTGGTCGTCGCGATCGCCGCCGTACTCGCGGCCATGGCGCTGACCGGTAACGACACGCCCCAGGCGGCGATCGACAAGCCGCCGACGCAGCAACCGACCCAGCCGCCGGGACAGAAGCCGACCGTCCCGCCGGTCGTGCCACCGTCGGTGAGCCCGCCGTCGACCAAACCGCCCGCGTCCAACCCGACGACGGCGCCGACCACGGCCCCCACGACCGCGCCGACCACAGCGCCGACGCAACCGAGCGCGACGCCGACAGCGACCACACCGGTCCCGACGACGCCCACTCCGACGCCGACGACGCCGCCCCCGACCACTCCGGTGCTCGACGAGGCACTGGTGACGATCAGCATGCCCAGCGGCGGCGGCAGCCCGGCCAACCGCGAGACCGCCGGCGCGGCCAGCGGGATCCGGTTCGTGATCACGATCAAGACCCCGGCCGCGAACGCGAACCCGGTGGTGGTCGGGCTCAAGTACGGCACGGAGCTGGACTGGCCCCTCAACGGCAACCCGCCGGGCTGGAGCTGCAACCCGACGGCCGGCACGTGTACGGCGAGCAACCCGGCCGCACCGGCACCGCTGCCCGCGACCTTCGACGCACCGACCGGCGGAGCGGCCGCGGACCGCACCTTCACCGTCTCGGCCAAGACCGGCCGGCTGTACGACGACGACTCGGCCACCGTGCAGGCCCAACCGAGCACCGACGAGAACCTGCTGAAGATCCTCGACGGCAAGGCCGACCCGGACGTCCACCACCGGATCATCACCGTTGCCCCGCGCACCGACCGGACCAAGGTGACGCTGAAGCTCAGCTACGGCTCGGAGCTCGAGTGGCCGATCGCCGCGAACCCGGCCGGCTGGAAGTGCTCGTCGTCGACCAAGACGTGTACGGCGCTGAACCCCGACCGTCCCGCATCGCTGCCGGCGAACTTCGACGTACCCGACGACTCGTCGAACGCGGCGCGGACGTTCACGGTGGCCGCGACGGCCGACCTGGTCAGCGACACCGACTCCGAGGTGCTGCCGGCCGTCCAGCAGGACGAGTCGCTGCTGCAGATCCTGACGCCGACGCCGCAGACCGATCCGAACCCGTTCGTCTACAACCGGTTCCTGCAGGTCAACGGCGCCACCGGGCGGAAGGTGACCCTGGACATCTCGTGGGGCCGCAACCTGGTGTTCCTGCCGTCGTGGGCCAACGGCTGGACCTGTGACCGGACCAGTGACATCCGGCGCGCGACCTGCTGGACGAACAACTACAAGAAGCCGCTCAACTCGGAGTGGAACGCGTGGCTGCCCGGCACCGGGTCGAACAACGCGCTCACCGTCCACGCCCGGGTCGGCGGTCGCGAGGACACCGACAGCGTCCAGATCCCGCCCACGTCGTCCCGGCGGTAAAAGTCGGTTGCCGGGTCCCCTATCCTGGAACTGTTCGCGCTGACGGAACCGAGTAGCGCCGTACACCACGTTCGAGAGAGTCGCCGGCAGCTGTGAAGGCGATACGTGGAGCGGTGGCGAAGACACTCCCGAGCGACTGTTGTGCAAGAGGCCGGGCCCGTCGGGTCCGGTGAAGGTGTGGTGGCACCGCGAGATTCCCCTTCGCCCACACCTCCGGGGTTCGAGACAGACCTGGAGGTGAAACAGCAATGCGCATTCTCAGTCATGAGATCCCCTCAGCAGTAGGCCAGACCGTCACGGTGGCCGGCTGGGTGCATCGAAGACGACGGCTCGCAGCCGTCAGTTTCCTGATCCTGCGCGACCGGTCCGGCCTGGCCCAGATCGTCGTCAAGGGCTCTCAGGCGCAGTTGGACGAGCTGGGTGAGGAGACTGTGGTTCAGGTGACCGGTACGGTCGCCGCCAACCCGCAGGCTCCCGGCGGCGCGGAGATCGTCGACCCGGTGATCGAGCCGTTGACCGAACCGGCCGCGACGCCGCCGATCGAGCTGTGGCGGCCGACGGTCGGCGCGGGGCTTCCCGTCGTACTGGACAACGCGCCGGTCGCGCTCCGGCACCCGGTCGTCCGGGCCGGGTGGGAGATCGCCGCGGCCGCCATGCACGGGTTCCGCGAGGCTCTGAGCAGTCAGGACTTCACGGAGATCCAGACGCCGAAGATCGTCGCTACGGCGACAGAGTCTGGGGCCAACGTCTTCGCGTTGGACTACTTCGGCGGACCGGCGTACCTGGCGCAGTCGCCGCAGTTCTACAAGCAGCAGATGGTCGGGGTGTTCGAGCGGGTCTTCGAGGTCGGTCCGGTGTTCCGGGCCGAGCCGCACGACACGGTCCGGCACCTGGCGGAGTACGTGTCGCTGGACGCGGAATTCGGCTTCATCACCGACCACCGCGACGTGCTGATGATGCTGCGCTCAGCGGTTGCCGGGATGCTCGAGGCAGTCGGTCAGCGGGCCGGCGGCGCGTTGGAGCGACTGGGCGTGGAGTTGCCGGAGATCCCGGTCGACGTACCGGTGGTGCACTTCAGTGAAGCGCTGAAGATCGCCGGTGCGGACCCGGACGAGCCGGACCTGGCGCCGGCCGACGAGCGCGCGATCGGCGAGTGGGCGCGGCGGGAGCACGGCAGCGAGTTCGTCGCGGTCGAGGGCTACCCGATGGTGAAGCGGCCGTTCTACACGCATCCGCAGCCGTCGGACCCGCGGTGGTCGAACTCGTTCGACCTGCTGTTCCGCGGGGTGGAGCTGGTCACGGGTGGCCAGCGTCTGCACCGGTACTCCGACTACGTCGCGGCTCTGGCAGCACGTGGCGAGTCGGCGGACGCCCCGGCGTACAGCTCGTATCTGCAGGCGTTCAAGCACGGGATGCCGCCGCACGGCGGGTTCGCGATCGGGCTCGAGCGGTTCGTCGCGCGGCTGACGGGTGCCGAGAACGTCCGTGAGGTCACGCTGTTCCCCCGCGACCTGCACCGGCTGACTCCCTGATGGAGACCACCGAGTCGGTTGTCGCCGAGCTGAACGTTGCCCTAGGCACCGATTATCAGCTCGTGCGGCAGCTGACCGGTGGGTTCCAGTCAGGTGCGTTCGAGCTGTCCGGCGGCGTCGTCCTCAAGTGGACCGACGATCCGGCCTGGGCAGCACGGGTCCGGCGGGCGGCCGAGCTCGTCCGCCGGGCCCGCGCGGTCGGTTATCCGACACCTGCTTGGCTGACGGTGGGTACGACGGCCGCGGGGTCGCCGTACCAGTTGCAGGAGTTCGTGTCGGGTACGCCGGTGCGCGACTACTCGGTCGTCGACGAATCGCTCGCCCGCGAGCTGATCGGCGTGTGTGAGCTGCAGCGTGGTCTCGTGCCGGAGCCTGGGATCAGCTGGTCGGCGTGGTCGCGCGGCGTGGTCCTGGAGGGCTGGGACGGCGTCTGGGAACGGGTCAGCAAGTACGGCGGTGAGACCGACGAACTGCTTCGGCGCTACGAGTTGCTGTGCCGGCCGTACCGGGGCGAGGTCCTGCCCGACGACGACTTCGTCCACGGCGATCTGAATCTCGGCAACCTGCTCGTCGAGGACGGGCAGGTCACCGGGATCGTCGACATCGAGGCGGCCGGCGCCGGCTCCCGGGCGTACGATCTGATCTCGCTGGCGACGTCGGCGGCGCGGGACGGTGCGGCGCCGGGTGTGGATGAGCTGTTCGTCGAGGCAGCGCTCCGGGCCGGCGGAAGGGCGGCGGTGGCGATGTGCGCGGGAGCGGCGTACGTGAGCATCGCCGAGTTCGTGCATGACCGGACGGGGTCGCCGGAACTGATCGAGTACGGCGCCAGGAGGGTCCTCGACCTACTCGATGCATGATGTGCGCATGACGAGTGAGGCCGAGCGGGCCGTGCTGGCGGCGATCGACGACGAGCGGATCATCGCGGACCTGCGCGAGCTGGTGCAGATCCCGAGCGTCGACGGGACCGCTGACGAGAGTGTCGTCCAGGCGTGGTGTGCCGAGCGGCTGAGTGCGCTCGGGGCGTCGGTCGACCATTGGCGGCTGGATCTGGAGGCGTTGACGGCCGACCCGGAGTTCCCGGGGACGGAGGTCGAGCGGGGCGAGGCCTGGGGCTGTGCCGGCGCACTCGGTGGGGACGCTACGCCCGGGCTGATCTTCAACGGGCACGTGGATGTGGTGCCGGGTGACGCGTTCGACGCCCGGATAGAGGACGGCGTGATGTGGGGCCGCGGGACGTGTGACATGAAGGGCGGCGTCGCGGCGATCCTCGGCGCGGTGTCGGCGATTGTTGCCTCGGGCATCCGTTTGCGCAAGCCGCTGGCCGTGCACACCGTCGTCGGCGAGGAGGACGGCGGGCTCGGCGCGTTCGCGACCCTGCGGCGCGGTCATCGCGGTGAGGCCTGCCTGATCGCGGAACCGACCGCCGGAGCCGCGATCCCCGCAAACGCCGGCTCACTGACCTTCAGGCTGGAAGTGCCGGGGCTCGCGACGCATGGTTCGACCCGTAGTCGCGGGGTCAGCGCGATCGAGAAGTTCACCGTGATCCAGCACGCCCTCCAAGAGCTCGAGGCCAGGCGCAACCAGGATCCGCATCCGCTACTCGCTCACCTCGACCTCGCGAACCCACTCTCCGTCGGCACCATCTCCGCCGGCGACTGGGCGAGCACCGTGCCCGACCACCTGATCGCCGAAGGCAGGTACGGCGTACGCCTCGGTGAGCCGCTCGATGCGGCCCGCAAAGCGTTCGAGGACGCGATCGCCGGCATCGAGGACGACTGGCTGCGCGATCACCCGGTCAAGGTGAGCTGGCCGGGCGGCGCGTTCGCGTCGGGGGTCCTGCCTGATGGTGACCCATTGCTCACCGATACCGTGCAGGCTGTGATCGACACCGGTAGGCCGGCTCCAGAGGTCCGAGGCGCTCCTTATGGCTCGGACCTCCGGCTGTACGCCGCAGCGGGCATCCCGACGCTGCAGTACGGACCCGGCGACGTCCGCTACGCGCACGCCGCCGACGAGCACGTGGCGCTGGCCGACGTACTGCACGCCGCCCGCACCTACGCCCTCCTCGCCGTCCGTCGGTGCGGTTGATCCACGGTGGCGCCGCTGCGGGGACGGTCCCGGGAGCTCGGACAGCTCCTCGACGCGTTGCGCTCGGCCGGCAACGGCCGCGCTTCGCTCGCCGTCGTCAGCGGTGAACCGGGGATCGGCAAGTCGGCGCTGCTCGCGGCCGCGGTGGAGCAGGCCGAGCGGCAGGGCTTCATGGTCGCGAGTGCGGCCGCGCACCAGAACGACAACATCAGCCCGCTCGCATCTCTCGCACCTGCTCTGCGCGCCGGACCGGATCCGCTGATCGGCACCGAGGACTTCCTCGAGTTGGCCGCGCTCAACGCGCAGCCGCTCTGGCTGGCCGAACGCGTTGCCGATCTCGTCGGTCGCCGCCTGGCGGACCGTCGCACGCTCATCGTGCTGGACGACGCCCAGTGGTCTGATCCGCTCAGCGCCTTCGTACTGCGGGTCTCGATCGCGCGCCTGTCGACCGCCAACCTGCTCTGGCTGCTCGCCAGTCGCCCTGGCGACCTGATCGACCAGCTGATCGACGCGGTGCGTGGCCAGGTGCCGGTCCACACACTCCCGCTCGAGCCGCTCACGGCAGACGCAATCCAGGACCTGGCTGCGGATCGGCTGAACCACTCGGTCGACCCGGCGCTCGCGGTCCAGCTCGCCGGTGTGCAGGGCATCCCGTTCCTCGCCGAGCAGTTGGTCGCCGGCCTCTACCTGGGCGACGCCAACGCCTCGGGTCCGCTGCCCACCGGTCTGGTCGAAGGCGTGCACCGTCGGACCAGTGGTCTGTCCGAGCTGAGCCGTGATCTCGTCCGCACGGCCGCTGTCTTCGGTAGCGAGTTCCGCCTCGAGGACGTCGCCGCACTGATGGCCACGCCGGTCGCAAGGCTCGCAGCGCCGTTGGAAGAGGCGATCGATGCCGGTCTGCTGACCGACGCCGGTTCGGTACTGCGTTTCCGCCATGAGCTACTGCGGTCCGCCGCGCTGGCCGACGTACCGCCGTCTGCTCAGCGGGCTCTGCATGGCGCGATTGCGAGCCAACTGATGTCCGCGGGGCGCGGTGCGGCCGCCGCGGCGCCGCATGTGCTCGCGGTCGCGCAGTCTGGTGATGTAGCTGCTGTGGAGACGCTGCGGGAGGCTGCGCGCGACCTGCTGGCCACCATGGCGACCACAGCGGCGGAGGTCATCCTGGAGGCGTTCGGCCTGACGCGCGTGGACGATCCGCTCCGTGCCGAGGTCGGTGTGGAGGTAGTGAGCATCCTGCTCACCG
Organism: Kribbella sp. NBC_00662; assembly: GCF_041430295.1. Taxonomy (GTDB): domain Bacteria; phylum Actinomycetota; class Actinomycetes; order Propionibacteriales; family Kribbellaceae; genus Kribbella. The sequence continues at coordinate 180,076 of NZ_CP109029.1, forward strand.
CACGGCAGTACGACCGTGCGAAGGCCTTCGCCGACGACCTGCTCAGCGGTACGGCGCTCTACCTCGGTCCGATCACGCCCCACCTGCAGGCGATGCTCCGGCTGCACCTGGCGCCGTACCAGTGGGCCAGCGGTCGTCTCGACGTACGAGAGCTCACGATTGCCAACCCGCAGTTCGCCGAACGGCTGGCGGCGTACCGCGCACTGGCCGGAGCAGACGTCCCCTCCACAGCAGACGATCCAGTGGCAGAGGCAGTTCTGCAGGTTGCTGCGGCCGAGCAGGCGCGCGCTGCGGGCAGGTACGCCGAGGCCCGCGACCTGTACGCGAAGGCGCGGCAAGCGGAGACCGGTCTGGGCAGTTTGCCCGACGCGTTGCTCGAGGTGGGTGAGCTGTACTGCCGGGCAGAGGCCGACGAGTTGCCGGCTGCTCTGGACCGAGTGCGCGAGCTGATGACTGCGGGCGATTCCTGGTCTGCACCACAGCTCGCGGTGTTGCGAGCACGGCTCGAGTACGCCGCCGGCAACCTGCAGGAGGCAGAGAGCGCGGCCATCTCGGGTCTCCGGTGGATGGACCAGTTGCACGACCGCACGCTCGCCCCGGCTGCGGACCAGGTGCTCGCCCTCATCGCGCTGGCCAGGGGTCACCTGACTCAGGCCCGCAAGCTCGCGGGGAGCGATCCGACCATCACCGCGCTCCTGGCGATCGCGGACGGCGATGTGAAGGCCGTCCGTCGGTTGGCTGTCACCCGGCCGGACTTCCCCGACCGGATCACCGTTCTACTGCAGGCCGATGCCGTCGACGAATTGATACGGCTCAGTCCGTCCGCAGCGAGCCGCGGAGCACTCGCGGTCGTGGCTGCGGGCAATGACGTCACTGAATTGCTGGAGGCTGTTGAAGTGGTACGTACTGCGAACCGACCCCTGCTGCTCGCCCTGGCCGAGGAACGCCTGGGCCGGGCTGCTCTGGAGGCCGGTGACCGCCAGACTGGGGTGACGGCGCTGGAGCGGGCGCTGGACAGTCTGACCGCTCTGGGGGCGACCGCACCGGCCGGGCGGATCCAGGCGGTGCTGCAGGCAGCAGGAGTACGTCGACGACGATGGGCCGCCGTACCGCCGCGAGCGCAGGAGGGGTGGGAGGCGCTCACTCCGATGGAGCGCCGGGTCGCACTGCTGGTGGCCGAGGGGCACACCAACCGGTCTGCCGCTGAGGAGCTGGTGGTGTCGGCCAGTACGGTCGGGACGCACCTGCGGGCCGCGTTCGGCAAGCTGGGGGTCAACTCGCGGGTCCAGCTGACCCGTCTGGTGCTGGAGCGGTTCGCCCCTCCCCCGAACGCATGAGATTCGGGTGCACCGACGGCGCTGGGCACGTGCTCCGGCGCTGACAGGTTCACCTGTTCGCTCGATCCGGCGGGTGGTCGTTCAGCGGTTTCCTTTGTGGCAAGCAACCACGAGAGGAACACCGAAATGAGAGTCCGTCAGCTGATCGCTGTCGCCGCCGCGGCGGTCATCACCATCACCGGCATGACAACCGCCAGCGCTCAGACCGAGCACAAGCCGAAGCCGACGATCGTTCTGCTGCACGGCGCGTTCGCCGATGCGGCGAGCTGGTCCGAGGTGACCGAACGGTTGCAGCGCGACGGGTACACCGTCGTCGCCCCCGCCGTACCGCTGCGTGGGATCGCCTCGGACACGACGTACCTGCAGGGCGTCCTGAACACGATCCCCGGTCCGAAGGTGCTCGTCGGCCACTCGTACGGCGGTGCGCTGGTCAGCGAGCTGGCCGGGACGAGCGGCGTGAAGTCGCTGGTGTACGTCGCCGCGTTCATCCCGCAGGCCGGTGAGACGATCGGGGCGCTCAACGCGCAGTACCCGGGCAGTGAGCTCGGTCCGGACACGACGAGCACGATCGCCTACCCGGGCGGTGTGGATCTGGTCGTGAAGCCGGAGGCGTTCCACCAGGTCTTCTCCGCCGACCTGCCTGCTCGACAGGCCGCAGTACTCGGCGCGTCCCAGCGTCCGATCAACGCGGCGGCGTTCGACGAGAAGGTCAACTCGACGGCGCCTGCCGGGCTCCCGAAGTACGCCGTGATCCCTACCGCTGACCACGCGATCGCACCGGCCGCGGAGCGCTTCATGGCCCAGCGTGCGCACGCCACGATCGTGGAGGTGCCGGGCGCCTCGCACCTGGTAGCCCTGTCGCACTCGAGCACCGTCGCCCGCGTCATCGAGCAGGCAGCCCGCTGAAACAGCCGTCGGCCGGACCGCTTGGTTCAGCGGTCCGGCCGGCTGGTACTCAGATCGCCTGGTAGAGCGTGGTCCAGAAGTCGCCTGCGAGCTGCACCGCGGACGGCACCGTCGTGCCGACCTGCGTGAGCAGGATGCCGACGATCTGGTTGGCCGGGTCGGCGTACGTCGACGTACCGGCGCCGCCGTCCCACCCGAACTGACCGATCGGCGCGTAGTCACCCCGGTAGGTGCGGACGGCCATCCCGAAGCCCCAGCCGCCCTGCTGGCCCTGGCCGAACGAGATGTGCACGTTGTCCCGGGCCAGCGTTTCGCGGGCGGCCAGCACCTCCGGGGTGAGGCTGTTGCTGGTCATCAGCTCGACGGCGGGCTTGGACAGGATCCGCTCGCCGTTGTGCACGCCGTGGTTCAGCATCATCCGGAAGTACGCGTGGTAGTCGTCGGCGGTGGAGTTCAGCCCGCCGCCACCGCCCTCGAAGGCCGGCGGAGCGCTGTGCCGGCCGCCCTCGGCCTCGTCCCACACCTGGAACTCGCCGGTCGCGGGGTCCGGCGCGTACAGCGGAGGCAGACGGTCGATCTGGTCGCCGGGCACCCAGAAGCCGGTGTCCTTCATCCCCAGCGGCTCGAAGATCCGCTCGCGCAGGAAGGCGTCGTACGACTGACCGGTGACCCTGGAGACGAGTACTCCGACCAGGTCGCTGCTGATCTGGTACTGCCACCGCTCGCCGGGCTGGTACATCAGCGGAAGCGTGCCGAGCCGGCGCATCCACTCGTCCGGCTCCGGCATCGGCACCGGCCCGTTCGGCGTGATGCCCTGCTCGAACAGGGCGGCCATGATCGGCGTACCGATCATCGTCATGTCCATGCCGAGCCCGAACGTCGAGGTGAGCACGTCCCGGACCGTGATCGGCCGCTTCGCCGGCACAGTGTCGTCCACCGGGCTGTCGATCCGCTTGAGCACCTGGCGGTTCGCGAGCTCGGGCAGCCACGGCTCGACCGGGTCGTCGAGCCGCAGCCGGCACTCGTCGAGCAGCACCATCGCGGCCGAGATCGAGACCGGCTTCGACGTCGACGCCATCCGGAAGATGGTGTCGCGCTGCATCGGGGCGCCGCCGTCGTGGCGCATGGTCCCGAGTGTCTCGACGTGCGGCTCACCGTCGCCCCGGCTGACCAGGGCGACGACACCGGGGATCTTCCCGGAGTCGACGTGCCGGGCGAGTACGTCGTGCAGCCGGCGCAGACCCGCTTCGGTGAAGCCGTTGGTGGTGGACATCGTGGCGTGCTCCTTCGATCGAGAGTGCCGCTGGGTAGTTGGCGATCAGAGGCTGCGGGCGACGATGTCGCCGACAGTGGTGGTCGCGTGGATGGTGAGCTGGGCGCCGGCGCCTTCGGCGTTCTTGAGCGCGTTGTCGATCCGGCCGGTGGTGGTGCCGGCGTTCAGCGAGCCCGAGACACCGGCGGCGGCGCCGACCTCGATCTCGCCGACGTCGGTGCGCAGTTCGAGCGCGCCGGCGGCGGCCTCGGCGATCCGGATGTTGCCCTGGCTGGTGCGGATCTCCGCCGAGCCGTTGAGGCGGCCGACCGAGACGTCACCGGCGGTCAGGGTGAGGCGGGCGCTCGCGACGTCCGCGAGGTCGATCGAGCCGTGCGCGCTGTTGATCGCCACGTCGCCCAGACGCCCGGTGGACCGGAGCTCGGAGCTGGCGACCTTCACGTCGACCTGGGATCCGGTGGGCAGTTCGACCTTCACCGCGACGTACCCGGACGGTCCGAAGTACTGCTTCTTCGCGGCGATCTCGATCCGCAGGACCCCGTCGGCGTACCCGACCTGGGCCTCCTCGGCCGCCTTCACGTCGCGGCTCTTGGACGGGTCCGCGGGCCGGACCTCGACGGTGGTGTCGGCCCGGTCGGCGGCGACGAACTCGATGCGGCCGGCGGGGATGTCGAGGACTGCGGAGATCGGCTCGGGGGTGTTGAAAGTAGACATTGTGGTGCCTTTCGGATTCGTTGAGTTTGTTCGACTGGGACCAGCTTCGAAGACCGCCCTGACACCGAGCCGCCGTAGCCCTGACACGGGCCCTGACACGTGTCAGCAGCCCAGGCGGTCGGCGATGACAGCCAGCACCTGGGCCAGGTCACCGGCCATCCGCGTCTGCAGACCGACCTCGGCCAATTCCCCGTGTTACAGCAGGCGGTCGAGTGCCGCCCGGCCGGCCGGTCCCCAGTGCGCCTTGCCGCCCGGGATGCCCTTCTCGCCGTTGATCCCCATCGCGATCAGGAACAGCGCACGCATCAGAGCCCAGCCTCGAGCTCGCCGTACCGTTGCCTCGTCCACCTGATAGCGCTCGAAGAACCGGTCGGCAGCACCGTCCGGGAGCAGGATCCAGGCGGACGCGAGATCGGTGGCCGGATCCCCTGAGCCCAGCTCCTCGAAGTCCACGACGCCGGTAAGCGTGCCATCGGCAACAACCACGTTGGCCGGATGCAGGTCACCGTGCACCCACAGCGGCGGCCCGCTCCACGCCGGTGCCGCGGCCGCGTCCTCCCAGACCGCACGGAGCGCGTCCCGGCGGCCGACGTACTCCTGGACCTCTGGGAAGCCCAGGCCCGGCGGCAGGACGGTCCGGTCGCTGACCGGTGCATCCGCAGGCGCCTCGGTGTGCAGAGCCTGCAGGAACTCGGCGAGTACGTCAGCTGCGGCCGGGTCCGTGATCGGCGCATGTTCCGCGGGTACGCCGTGGACCCAGGTAGTGATCAGCCACGGATTGGGGAAGCGATCCGACGGCTCACAGAGGCGGACCGGTGTGGGAGCAGGCAGCGGAAGACGAGCGGCGAGGTCAGGCATCCAGCGGTGCTCCTTGCGGAGCTGTTCAGGCGATCCGTGGGCACGGGGCATCCGGACCGCCAGGTCGTCACCGAGGCGCCACATCTGGTTGCCCCAGCCGCCGACGACCTCCCTCAGTTCCAGCTCGGCCAGATCCGGGTGCTGCTCTTTCAGCAGGGTCCGCACGAGTTCGTCGTCCATGGACCGTCAGACGCGTCACACGAGTACCTGGTTGGGAATAGGTCCGCAGAGTGGTCAGTTGCCCACTGTTATGCGTATTGATGTGTGGTCCGACGTCGTCTGCCCGTGGTGCTACATCGGGAAGCGTCGGCTCGAGGAGGCCCTCGACGCCAGCGGTGACACCGCGACTGTCGTCTGGCACAGCTTCCAGCTCGACCCCTCCTCCACGAACGACGACCCGCGGGACCTGGCCACCCGACTGGGTGAGAAGTACGGCCGCGGCCGCGAGTGGGCGCTGCAGGCCAACGCCCATGTCACCGGGATCGCCGCAGAGGTCGGTCTGGAGTACCACCTCGACCAGGCGAAGCCGGCGAACACCGTCGACGCGCACCGGCTGCTCCACCTCGCTCTCGACCTCGAGGACGCCGGCGAGGTGCCCGCAGGTACGCAGGGCGCGCTCAAGGAGCGGCTGCTCAAGGCGTACTTCACCGACGGCCTCCCGGTCGGCGATCACGCCGCGCTGACCGAACTGGCCACCGAGGTCGGTCTGCCCGCCGAGCGAGCCCGTGAGGTCCTGGCGGGTACGGCGTACACCGACGAGGTCGCCGCCGACCAGGCGCAGGCTCTGGCGTACGGCGCGAACGGCGTACCGTTCTTCGTCATCGACGAGAAGTACGGCGTGAGCGGTGCGCAGCCCGTGGAGGTCTTCCAAGAGGCACTGCGCCGGGCGAACGCCGACCGGAAGCCGGTGACGCTGATCACCGCGCCGGGCGCCACGACCGACGGTGACGCCGCGTGCGGCCCGGACGGCTGCCCGATCTGAGCATCCGCTTCAGCGGTGGGTACCGGAAGTCATACAAACCGTGGTGTATGAAGGAGGCATGACTGTCGTGCGCGCACTGGCCAGGCCGTTGCTGTCCGTCATTTTCGTCGTGCAGGGCGCGAACGCGATCCGGAACCCGGAGCCGCTGGTGCCGAAGGCGCAGCCCGTCACGGACCGGATGGTCCCGATGGTGAAGCGGGTCGCGCCACCGCAGGTGAGCGACCGGCTCCCTGACACGACCGCCAACCTGGTCCGGCTGAACGGCGCGGTCCACGTGCTCGGCGGTCTGGCGCTGGCGACAGGCAAGGGTCGTCGGCTCGGGGCGTCGCTGCTGGCGGCTTCGCTGGTGCCGACCACGCTCGCCGGCCACCCGTTCTGGCTGGAGAAGGACAAGACCGTCCGCAACCAGCAGCGCATCAACTTCATGAAGAACCTGGGCCTCATGGGCGGTCTGCTGCTCGCAGCGGTCGACACCGAGGGCAAGCCGGGTGTCGCCTGGCGTGCCACGCACGGTGCGAAGGCCGCCAAGCGCGAGACCAAGCGCGGGGCGAAGGCCGCCAAGCGGGAGGCCAAGCTGCTGGCCCGCGAGGCCAAGCAGGCCGCGAAGCTGGCGAAGGCGGAGCTCCCGTTCGGCTGAATGCCCTAGGCTCAGGGCTGTAGACACCTGAGTCGAGGGAGTGGGATGAGCGAGCAGCAGGGCTGGGCGGCGCCGCGGGCTACTGGAGCCGTGAGCGGCACAGTGACGGTTCCGGGATCGAAGTCGATCAGCAACCGTGCCCTCATCCTCGCTGCCCTCGCCGACGGCCCGTCGCACCTGACCGGGCTGCTGGCGGCTCGTGACACTGCTCTGATGCGGTCGGCGCTGGTCTCACTCGGCGTCGGCATCAGCGACGGCAGTACGTCGGTCACCGTCACCCCGGGCTCGCTCAAGGGTCCGGCGAGCGTCGACTGCGGCCTGGCCGGCACCGTGATGCGGTTCGTCCCGCCGCTCGCCGCGCTGGCTGACGGCGTCGTGGCCTTCGACGGCGACGAGTACGCGCGGGAGCGGCCGATGGGCGTGATCCTGGGCGCACTGCGGACCCTCGGCGTACAGATCGACGACGGTGGCACCGGGCGGATGCCGTACACCGTGTCGGGCACCGGTTCGGTGCGTGGCGGGAAGGTGACGCTGGACGCGTCCGGGTCGAGCCAGTTCGTGTCCGCGCTGCTGCTCGCCGGTGCGCGGTACGACGAGGGCGTCGACATCCGGCACGACGGGAAGCCGGTGCCGTCCCAGCCGCACCTGGACATGTCGGTCGGGATGCTGCGCGAGCGCGGCGTCCAGGTCGACGACGCCGAGCCGAACCGCTGGGTCGTTGCCCCGGGCCCCATTCGGGCACTGGACACCGCGATCGAGCCGGACCTGTCGAACGCGGCGCCGTTCCTGGCCGCGGCCGTCATCACCGGCGGGACCGTGACCGTCACCGGCTGGCCGTCGCAGACCACGCAGCCCGGCGGCCAACTGCCCGACCTCTTCGCCCGCTTCGGCGCCTCGGCCACCCTCACCGACAGCGGCCTGACTGTGCGCGGCACCGGCCGGGTGCAGGGCGTGGACCTGGACCTGAGCGAGGTCGGCGAACTGTCGCCGGTCATCGCGGCGGTGGCGGCATTCGCCGACGGGCCGTCGTACCTGCGCGGGATCGCGCACCTGCGCAACCACGAGACCGACCGGCTGGCGGCGCTCGAGACCGAGTTCAACGCGCTCGGCGGCGACGTCACGCAGCTCCAGGACGGGCTGGAGATCCGCCCGACGACCCTGCACGGCGGGCTCTTCCACACGTACGACGATCACCGGATGGCGCACGCCGCCGCCGTACTCGGCCTGCTCGTCGACGGACTGCAGATCGAGAACATCGCAACCACGGCGAAGACCCTGCCAGAATTCCCGGATATGTGGTCGGAGCTCGCCGGCTGATGTCGCGGTACGACGAGGAGGCCAAGTACGACCGGCCCAAGCGCCGGACCCGGCCACGGACCAAGGACCGCCCCTCGTACGACGACGCCGTGATCGGGTTCGTCTTCACCCGCGACCGCGGGCGGTACGCCTGCTGGGTCGAGGATTCGAACGGCGGTCGCGAAGTGACCGCGATGAAGGCCCGCCAGCTCGGTCGCACCGGCGTGATCGTCGGCGACCGGGTCAAACTCGACGGCAACGCCACCGGTGACGAGGGCTCACTGGCCCGGATCGTCGAGGTCCTCCCCCGGACGACGCTGCTGCGCCGCTCCGCGGACGACGACGATCCGGTCGAGCGCCCGCTGGTCGCGAACGCGGACCAGCTCGTCATCGTCGTCGCGGTCGCGAACCCGGAGCCCCGCACCGGGTTGATCGACCGCTTCCTGGTCGCGGCGTACGACGCCGGCATGCGACCGCTGCTCTGCCTGACGAAGACCGACCTGGCCGATCCCGATCCGCTGCTGTCGATCTACCGCCCGCTCGGCGTCGAGTCGGTGGCGACGCACCAGAACGGCGATCTCAGCAAACTCCGTGAACAGCTCGACGACCGGACCAGCGTTCTCGTCGGCCACTCCGGGGTCGGCAAGTCCACGCTGGTCAACGGCCTCATCCCGGGCGCGGACCGGGCGATCGGCGTCGTCAACGAGGTGACCGGCCGCGGACGCCATACCTCGACGAACACGCTCGTACTGCGTCTGCCCGAGGGCGGATGGCTGATCGACACCCCGGGCATCCGCTCCTTCGGCCTGGCCCACGTCGAGCCGGATCAACTGATCCACGCCTTCCCGGACCTGGCCGAGATCGCCGAGAACTGCCCCCGCGGCTGCACCCATACCGCCGACGCCCCCGACTGCGCACTGGACGAAGCGGTGACCGAGGGCCGCGCCGACGCGGCCAGGGTCGACTCGTTCCGCCGTTTGCTGGCCAGCCGCGAAGGCCGCGAGCTCCGGGACGCCCCGGAAGAGGCTACTTAGGCGGAAGCTGGCCTTCCCAGACCGCCCGCGCGCCGGCGTCACCGGTACGCACCGTCTGCCAGATGACCAGCACTGCGATCACGACCACGGCCGCCTGGGTCACGAGCTCCAGCGGGCGGCTCTTCGTTGCCGTGTCACCCCTGATGCCGGCCAGCAGCAGGAAAGCCGCCACAGCCACGACCGCGAAGATCAGGCAGTACCAGAACAACAGGTCGCCACGCTTCTCGTGCAGTGCGACTGCCTTCGCCAGCGTCGGCACCGCGTTCACGAACGCCTGGCCGCTCTCCTTCGCCACGAACGCGCAGACCAGCGCCCCGACGCCGAGCACGAGGGCCGGCCAGCGCAGCACCCGGCGCCATTTCGGCACCACCGCGAAGGCGATCAGGGTCAGCGCGGCCACCGGCAGCAGCACGACCGTCAGATGGATCACGAGCACGTGCAGCGGCAGGTCCCCGAAGCGCTCGAACATGGACAGCCTCCATGGCAGTCGTAACAACGTGGTCAGACACTAATGGCACGTTCAACGACCGCATTCGGTTCAATGTCCGCCGCAACCGATCCGCAACACTTCGCGGACGGCTGAACCGCTGGAGCGGCGCTCAGGCTAGCCTTCCGGCATGCCTTCGCACACGGATGACCTGCGGCTCGCCCACATCCTGGCCGACGACGCGGACTCGACCACGATGGACCGCTACAAGGCGCTCGACCTGCACGTGGCCACCAAGCCCGACCTCACCCCGGTGAGCGAATCGGACAAGAAGGTCGAGGACGTGATGCGTAAGACGCTCGCCCGGGCCCGTCCGCGGGACGCGTTCGTGGGCGAGGAGGACGGCACCAGCGGCTGGGGCGTACGCCGCTGGGTGGTCGACCCGATCGACGGCACCAAGAACTACATCCGCGGTGTCCCGGTCTGGGCGACGCTGATCAGCCTGATGATCGAGGACCAGGTGGTCGTCGGCGTGGTCTCCGCGCCGGCGCTCGGCAAGCGCTGGTGGGCGTCGTACGGCGACGGCGCCTGGACCGGCCGGGCGCTGCACTCGTCGCAGCCCTGCCGGGTCAGCGACGTGAGCAAGATCGAGGACGCCTCGCTGTCGTACGCGTCGCTCAAGGGCTGGGAGAAGCTCGGCAAGAAGAACCAGTGGTCCGAGCTGATGGACTCGGTCTGGCGCACCCGCGCGTACGGCGACTTCTGGTCGTACATGCTGGTCGCCGAGGGCGCGGTCGACATCGCCGCGGAGCCGGAGCTGAACCTCTACGACATGGCCGCGCTGGCGATCATCGTCGACGAGGCCGGCGGCAAGTTCACCTCGATCGACGGCGTCCCGGGTCCGAACGGCCCCAACGCGGTAGCCACCAACGGCCGCCTGCACGACGAGGTACTCAAGCGCCTCGAGTGATCCGCCGCTGGAGGAACTCCGCCTCCACCGGATTGCTGGTGAACGCCAACGCCTCTTCGTACGCCTTGCTCGCCTCTTCGGTGCGCCCGAGCCGCCACAGCAACTCGCCTCTCGTCGAGGACAGATACGGGTACGTCGCCAACGCCGGATCGGCGGCGAGCTTGTCCAGCTCGCCGAGCGCCTCCGCCGGCCCGCTCACATAGCCGAGCGCGATGACGCGGTTGAGCGCAACCACCGGGGAGGGCCAACGGTCGAGCAGAACCTCGTACAGGCCGAGGATCTCTGGCCAGTCAGTGTCCTCCCAGCGGGGCGCCTCGGCGTGCACAGCCGCGATCGCCGCCATCACGCCGAACCGGCCGACGGCCGCGCGGCCCGCACCACGCCGATCGACGAGCGCCTTCGGCACCAACTCCAGGCCTTCAGCGATCAGCGTCGTGTCCCACCGCGACCGGTCCTGGTCCTCCATCAGCACCAGGCGCCCGTCGTCGCCGACGCGTGCTGCCTCCCTCGCCTGTGTCAGCAGGAGCAGCGCGAGCAGCCCCGCCGCCTCCGTGCTGTCGGGCAGGAGCAACCGCACCATCCGAGCCAGATCGATTCCACGCCGAGCCAGTTCCGGTCGTGTCAGTCCGTCGCTGTCCACTGCCGTGTGGCCTGCGGTGTAGACGAGGTGGATGACGTCCAGGACTGCAGTGATGCGGTCCGGGAAGTCCGCCGTACGAGGGATTCGGTACGCGATGCCGGAGCGGTAGATCTTCTGTTTGGCCCGGGTGATCCGCGCCTGCATCGTGGCTTCCTTCACCAGGAACGCCTTCGCGATCTCCGTCGACGACAACCCGCACACCAGCCGCAGCGTCAGCGCGATCTGCGCCTCCTGGGCGAGCGCCGGGTGGCAGCACGTGAACACCAACCGCAACCGGTCGTCCGGGAAAAGCTGATCGGTCACGTCGTCGTCGGGGACGAGCAACGGCAGCTTGCGCCGTACGACGTCCGCCCGCCGCCGGTGCTCCAGCGCCCGTCGGGTCGCGACCGTCGTCAACCATGCGCCCGGTTTCTTCGGCACACCGTCGGCCCGCCAGCGCACGAGCGCCTTCGCGTACGCGTCCTGGACGCAGTCCTCGGCCAGATCGAGGTCGGCAGCGATGCGTGCGGTCGCGGCGAGCACGGAGGCCCACTCGGTCACGTGAGCCTCAGCCACCGCCTGCGCTATCGGATCAGCCACCGGACGTCGCAAGTCATCGACCTCTGCAGCGCAAGCCGGGCGATGTCGTCCGGCATCCCACGAAAGGCCGCTTCGCCCATCCCCGCAGCCTACCGGCACCGAACCGGCGCGGGACGGTCGGTTCCCGCGATCCCCCATTTCTCATCAATGAGTAATGGGTCTCATCAATGAGTAATGGGGGTTTTCCGTAGCGTGATGAAGTCCATAACAAATGATTCGTGGTTGCATTTTTTCGCTTCTTTTTCGGGTGACAGAGAGCGACTTGGGCTACGGTGTGCCGTCAAGGGGAGAGTCACAATCCGGGGGGCCGGCATGCCGAAACGTTTAGCGACCGCATTTCTCGTTCTGACTACTGCGGTCGTGATGGTGCTGGGCCTCACCGCCTTGCCGGCGCGAGCGGCCGAGGGTGATCCTGCGTCCTCCGTTGTGGCGACGTGGTCCTGTACCAGCAGTCCTTGCCCGTGGGGCGCGTCGGACACCAGCAACGCGGCGGTCTGGCCGGCCGCGGCGGAGCCGGTCCGGGCCCGCTACGGCTATACCGTCTCCCACGACGTGTACGCCCCGGCGCCCAAGGTGGCGGGCTGGAAGATCACCGTCACGTCCGGCAGCGCCACGGTTTACGCGGGCCCGGCCGACGACTCGCACTCGGCGCTGGCCTCACTGTCGGCCGGCGACAGCTACACCGTGCCCAGCACGCTCAGCGCCAGCAGCATCGTGAGCGTGCAGGACGGTGGGTCGTTCGAGTACACGATCACCCCCGGCGCCCCGACCGACCCGCCGCCGGCTGCCGGCGACGGCTCGGTGCTGGCCACCTGGAACTGCACCAGCAGCCCCTGCCCGTCGGGCCAGAGCTACACCAGCAACGCGGGCGTCTGGCCGGCCGCGGCCGAGCCGGTCCGGGCCCGCTACGGCTACACCGTCTCCGCCGACGTCTACGCGCCGGTGTCCAAGGTGGTGGGCTGGAAGATCACCGTCGTCTCCGGCAGCGCCACGGTGTACGCGGGCCCGGCCAACGACTCGCACTCGGCGCTGGCCACGCTGTCGGCCGGCGAGAGCTACACCGTGTCCAGCACGCTCAGCAACAGCAGCATCGTGAGCGTGCAGAACGATGGCGCGTTCCGGGTCACCTTCACGCCGGGCGATCCGACCACGCCGCCGGCGTCCGGCTACGGTTCGGTGCTGGCCACCTGGAACTGCACCGGCACGCCCTGCCCATCGGGTACGAGCTACACCAGCGACGTGGCGGTCTGGCCCGCGGCGGCCGAGCCCACCCGGGCCCGCTACGGCTACACCGTCTCCCATGACGTGTACGCCCCCGCGGCAAAGGTGGCCGGCTGGAAGATCACCGTCACTTCCGGCAGCGCCGCCGTGTTCGCGGGCCCGGCCAACGACTCGCACTCGTCGCTGGCCGCGCTGTCGGCCGGCGAGAGCTACACCGTGTCGAGCACCCTGAGCGGCAGCAGCATCGTCAGCGTGCAAGGCAGCGCCGCGTTCGAATACACGCTCACCCCGGGAGAGCCGGTCACGCCCGGGCCGGCCGGCGACGGCGAGTCGGCCCTGGTGACCTGGACCTGCACCAGCAGCCCGTGCCCGTGGGGTCCTTCGGACAGCGGGTACGCCGCCGTCTGGCCGGCCGAGACCGACCCCAGCCGGGCCCGCTACGGCTACACCGCCTCGCACGACATCTACGCGACGGCCCCGCAGGTGGCGAACTGGAAGATCACCGTCACCTCGGGCAGCGCCACCGTGTTCTCCGGCCCGGTCGGGGACTCGCACGCGTCGCTGGCCAACCTGTCGGCCGGCCAGAGCTACACCGTGCCGACCACGCTGAGCGCCAGCAGTATCGTCAGCGTGCAGAGCGGTTCGTCGTTCGAGTACGCCTTCGTGCCGGGCCCGCCGGTCCCGCCGACGCCGCCCGCCTGCACAGACCCCACCACCTGCGACCCGGTCTCCTGGGTCAACGCCCGCTGGCGCTACGCCGGCACCGGCGAGAACCCCGGTGACTGGTACGGCGGCGTGATCACCTGGCCGGTAGGCACGGCTTACCAGGGCAACGGCCGCTCCGGCGACAATGCGCGCACGGTCTACTCGGACTCCGGCGTTCCGCTCTACCCGTACATGGGTCGCTGGGCCGACGGGTGCTCCGTCCGCGTGGTCACCGGCCGGGTCCTGATCGTCGAGTGGGAGCGCGGTACGGACGAGTGGCGGGAGACCCGCCTGAACGCCGGCCAGACGTACACCATCTCGCTCAGCGGCTCCGAGGACGGCGCCATGATCGAGACGGACAACGACGTCGAGCCCTTCACGGTCTCGCTGAGCAACTGCACCCCGCGGCCGCTCTCGGAGTCGAACAACCACGTCCCGGTAGCGAACGCCGGTGCGCCGCAGTCGGTCGCGGCCGGTACGACCGTGACCCTGAACGGGTCCGGCACCGACGCCGACGGCGACGCCCTCACCTACGCGTGGACCCAGACCGGTGGACCGGCGGTGACGCTGTCCAGTACGACGGCGGCGAAGCCGACCTTCACCGCCCCGTCCTCGGCGTCCACGCTGACGTTCAGCCTGGTGGTGCGGGACGGCAAGGCCAACAGCGCGGCGGCGACCACCACGGTCACCACCACCGCCCCGGTCAACCAGGTGCCGGTGGCGAACGCCGGTGCGGCGCAGACGGTCAACACGGGCACTACGGTGACGCTGGACGGCTCCGGCAGCCGCGACGCCGACAACGACCCGCTGACCTACACCTGGACCCAGACCGGTGGGCCGGCGGTGACGCTGTCCAGCCGGACGGTGCAGAAGCCGACCTTCACCGCCCCGGCCACCAAGACCACGCTGACGTTCAGCCTGGTGGTGCGGGACGGCAAGGCCAACAGCGCGGCGGCGACCACCACGGTCACCACCAACAACACGGTGCCGGTGGCGAACGCGGGGGTCGCGCAGTCGAGCGAGTCCGGCGTCACCGTGACACTGGACGGCTCCGGCAGCCGCGACGCCGACAACGACCCGCTGACCTACACCTGGACCCAGACCGGCGGGTCGGCGGTGACGCTGTCCAGCCGGACGGTGCAGAAGCCGACCTTCATCGCCCCGGCCACACCGACCACGCTGACCTTCAGCCTGGTCGTGCGGGACGGCAAGGTGGACAGCGCGGTGTCGACCACCACGGTGACCGTGACCGGTCCGAACCTGGCCCGGGGCAAGACCGCCACCCAATCGAGCACCAGCGGTACCGCGGTGGCGGCCCGGGCGGTGGACGGCAACACCAACGGCGTGTTCTCGAGCGGCTCGGTGACCCAGACCAACCTCTCCACCCAGCCGTGGTGGCAGGTCGACCTCGGTTCCGCGGCGGCCGTCTCCACGGTCACGGTGTGGAGCCGGACCGACTCGAACCGGATGAGGAGCGGCTCGGTGTTCATCTCCTCGACCGACATGAACGGCCGGTCGATGTCCTCGCTGCAGGCCGACGACTCGGTGAAGGAGATGTCGTTCTCGGCGTTCTCGTCCAGCACCAACAGCCTGACGCTGAACGCGGGCAACGCCACCGGCCGGTACGTGCGGGTGCAGTTGTCGACCTTCATCGGCACCCTGAACCTGGCCGAGGTGCAGGTCGGCGGCACCACCGGCGCCGTGAACCTGTCCACCAACCGGCCGGCGACGCAGTCGTCGACCGACGTCGGCACCGCCGCCCGGGCCGTGGACGGGAACACCAACGGCGTCTTCGCCGCCGGGTCGGTGAGCCGGACGGCGTCCAGTTCGCAGCCGTGGTGGCAGGTCGACCTGCTGACCAACTCCCGGATCAGCAACGTCACGGTGCACAACCGGACCGACGCCTCGGTCGACAAGCTGAACAACGCGGTGGTGTTCCTCTCCACCGCCAGCATGTCGGGCCGGACCTACGCCCAGCTGATGGCCGACTCCACGGTGACCAAGCTGAACCTCGGGGCGACGCCGGGGGCGGTCACCAGTCTGCCGACCAACACCGTGGCCCGCTACGTCAAGGTGCAGTCGCCGGCCACCAGCGCCGGCGTGATCAGCCTGGCCGAGGTCACGGTGACGGGCACCCAGCCCAACTGACGCACGACCAGGGATCCGTCTCGGTTCGCTCCATCGACGAAGCACACGGTCCGGGCTCCACACAAGGCCGACCCTGTGAGGAACGCCGGCGATGAGCGAACCGGGACGAATCCCTCGTACGCGGCGTCTCAGCCGCCGTTGACCAGCGGGCGGACCTCGACACCACCCATCGGCGACGGCACCTGCTTGGCGATCGCGAGCGCCTCGTCCAGGTCGGCCGCCTCGATGATGTAGTAGCCGCCCATCACTTCCTTGGTCTCCGCGAAGACGCCGTCGGTGACGACGTACCCGCCCTTGCCGTCGGAACGGATCGAGGTCGCGGTCTCACTCCCGTCGAGCTGACCGCCGCCGCGGACCGCCGAGCCGTTGGCCTCGACGAAGGCCTGATGGTTCTTGTGGTTCTGCTCCATCACCGATCCGTCGTCCGCGGCCCACTTCGCCTCGTCGTCGTAGATCATCACCAGGTACTTGCCCACTCGGGGTCACCTCTCTCGTCCACCGTCGGTTACACCATCTACCACTCCGATGCGCGACTCGGGACGAAATCGACAGCACCTGCCGAGAATTTCGCGACCACGTATGGTGGCCGGTATGCCCTTGACGTACCCCATCGCGGAGCAGACGCTCGACAACGGCCTCCGGGTCGTCGTGAGCTCGGACCGTGCCGTCCCGATCGTCGCCGTCAACCTCTGGTACGACGTCGGGTCGCGCCATGAACCACCGGGTCTGACCGGGTTCGCGCACCTCTTCGAGCACCTGATGTTCCAGGGGTCGCGCAACGTTGCCTCCGGTCAGCACTTCAGCCTGCTGGAGACCGCCGGCGCCAGCCTGAACGCGAGCACGTTCTTCGATCGCACCAACTACTTCGAGTCGCTGCCCAGCGGCGGTCTCGACCTCGCGCTCTGGCTCGAGGCGGACCGGATGGGCTACCTGCTCGACGCGGTCAACCAGGAGAACCTGGACAACCAGCGCGACGTGGTCAAGGAAGAGAAGCGGCAGAGCTACGACAACCGCCCGTACGGCGATTCGTACGAGCGGCTCGTCCGGCTCGCGTTCCCCGAGGGCCACCCGTACGCGCACATGACGATCGGCTCGATGGCCGACCTGGACGCCGCCTCGCTGGAGGACGTGCACGCGTTCTTCCGCAAGTACTACGGTCCGAACAACACCGTCCTGACGATCGTCGGCGACGTGTCCGAGGACGACGCGTTCGACGCGGCCAAGCGGTACTTCGGCCACCTGCCCGCGATCCCCACGCCGCCGCCGGCGCCGGACGGGACGATCGGGCCGATGACCGACGTACAGCGCGACGAGGTGGAGTCCGACGTACCGTCCGACCTGATCACGATGATGTTCCGGCTGCCCGTTGACGGTACGCCGGAGCTCGACGCGGCCGGGCTCGCGCTCGACATCCTCGCGGCCGGGCAGAGCGGCCGGCTGAACCGGCGGCTGGTCCGCGACGAGCAGATCGCCCAGTCGGTGTCGGGCGGTGCGCTGCCGCTGATCGGCGGGGTCTCCTTCGGGACGCTGACCGGCATCGCGTCGGACGGCATCGATCTGCAGAAGGTCGAGGACGCGTTGCTCGAGGAGATCGAGAAGCTGGCCACCGAGGGGGTCACCTCGGAGGAGCTCGCGACCGTGCAGGCACAGGCCGAGCGGGACTGGCTCGAGCAGCTGGCGACGTGCGCGGGCCGGGCCGACGAGATCTCTCACCACGCCTTGTTGTTCGGAGACCCTGGGCGGATCAACACCCGGATCGACCAGGTGCAGGCCGTGACCGTCGAGCAGGTACAGGCGGCGGCAGCGAAGTGGATCCGCGCATCGGGACGGGTCCAGGTGACCTACCGCCGTCAGGAGTCCGCGGCAGAGACGGCAGGAGAGCAGGAATGAGCCAGGTTCTGACCACCCCACCGGCCGTCGGCGCACCGCGGCCGTGGAAGTTTCCGGAGGCCGTGACGACGCGGACCGGCGTCGGTACGCCGGTGCACGTCTTCGACCGCCCCGGGCAGTACGTCGCGACTGTGCGCGTGACGATCGCGATGCCGTTGATCGCCGAGCCGCGTGAGCTCGAGGGCGTCGCGACGATCATGTCGCGGACGCTCGACGAGGGCACCGAGCTGCATTCGGCCAACGAGTTCGCGGCCGCGTTGGAGCGGCACGGAGCGGCGTACGGCGTGGACGTCAGCTCGGACGCGCTGCATGTCGAGATCTCGGTCCCCGTATCGCATCTCGCGCCGGCCGTCGCGCTGCTCGCGGAGGCGATCACTCGGCCCGCGTTCAACCAGGCGGATGTCGGCCGGCACGTGACGATCCGGCTCGGCGAGATCAACCAGGAGCGGGCCAACGCCGGGTACCGGGCACGCGAGGCGTTCGCTTCGCATCTGTTCGACTCGGCGACGCGTCGCTCCCGCCCGACCGCGGGGACGCCGGACACGATCCGGCCGCTCACCAACGTCGAGGTGGCCGAGTTCTACCGCAACAACATCGGGCCGGAGCGGGCGGAGATCCTCTTCGCCGGCGACGCGACCGGTGTGGACGCGGCCGCGATCATCGACGAGGCCTTCGCCGGCTGGACGTCGGGCGCGGGCCCGGCGGGCGAGACGCCGGAGCCGTTGTACCTGCCGGGCAACCGGGTCGTGCTCGTCAACCGGCCGGGTTCGGTGCAGAGCCAGCTGCTGATCGGGTGCAAGGGTCCCGATCGCCGCGATCCGTTGTGGGGCTCGGCCGCGGTCGCGAACCACGTCGTCGGCGGGACGATCACCTCCCGTGTGGACACCGTGCTGCGCGAGGAGAAGGGATACACCTACGGCACGCGGACCAGCTTCGCGGCGCCCCGCAAGGGCGGCACCTTCAGCCTCGGCGGCGCCGTACGCACCGAGGTCACCGGGGCCGCGATCGGCGACGCGCTGCGCATCCTCCGCGAGGCCCGTGACGGGCTCACCGAGCAGGAGGTCCAGGAGGCGAAGGACAGCCTGATCCGCACCGCTCCCCTGCGGTACGAGCAGGCCGACTCGGTCGCGCAGCAGGTCGGCAGCAACATCGCCAACGGCGTACCGATCGACTTCGCGGACACGTATCTCGCCCAGATCGCCGCCACCACGGCCGCCGAGGCGACCGACGCCTACCGCCGGTACGTCGGGACCGACGGGCTGCTGGTGGTCGTCGTCGGCGAGTCCAAGGAGGTCCGGCCCCAACTCGAAGGCCTCGACCTCGGCGACCTGATCGACCTCGGCTGAGCGCACGCAGCATCGGGTCCCTCAGCCCGCGTCCGTCGGGGTGAGGGATCTGGCTGCGGGATCGGGCTGCGGGTCAGCTGCTGATGTAGTTGGAGAGTTGTTCCCTCTCGAACTCGAGTTCGCCGATACGGGACTTGACCACGTCGCCGATGCTGACCAGCCCGGCAAGGTTGCCGTCGACAACGACCGGGACGTGCCGGATCCGGTGCTCGGTCATCAGCCGCATCAGATTGTCGATCAGGTCGTCCGGTGTCGCGGTGCGGACCTCGGACGTCATGATCGCGCTCACCCGTACGTCGCCCGCGTCCGGCGTACCGTTCCAGAGCCGCACGATGTCACGCTCCGACACGATCCCGGACACCGTCGACCCGTCCGCACTGACCACCACCGCGCCGATGTTCTTCTCGGCCAGCAGTGCGAGCAGCTCGGTGACAGTGGCTTCTGGGGAGATGGTGACGACCTGATTGCCCTTACCGCGCAGTACGTCGTTGATCTTCACGGAGCCTCCTGCAGATCGAGGACCAATACCCCAAGGTAACGGCAAACCCCCCACTACACCCCGTGACAACGAAGGACAACCGGTTACCACCGAGACGTGCGCGTGGAGGGCGTCCCGCCCCGCACGCTCCCGGCCCGTGTGCGCTGGTCGCTTTGGCTCGCGAGTGACTGCGGGGCTCACCGCCGCACCGGCCTATAGTCGAGCGACCAAACGGAGGTTGGCATGGAGCTACTTGAGCCGCCGCGCGTTGTCGAGCGACCCGAACAGCATTACCTCGGCATTCGGACCATCACGCCCTTCCGGGGCATGCTGGCCAAGCGGAATGAGCTGCTCGACGAGCTGTTCGGCTGGCTTCGTGAGAGTGGCACCGACGACTCAGGGATGTTCTTCCTGAGACTGCACGTGATCGACATGGCTGGGCCGATGGATCTTGAGGTCGGCATGATGACACCGGGACGCGTGGCGGGCGACGACCGGGTGCAGCCGTCCACGCTTCCAGCCGGGCGGTATGCGACGCTCACCTACCGCAACCACTCGATCCGCGCCAACCGCGCCCTGCTCGACTGGGTAGCTGCTGAAGGGCTTGTCCTCGACCGGCGGGATGTCCCCGAAGGCGACCTGTTTGCCTGCAGGTACGAGGCATTCCGCACCGATCCGCGGACCGAGCCGCGGAAGACCAAATGGATGGTCGAGCTCGACTTCCGTCTGGCTGACGCCTAGACAGCTCTGCCCTCCGAAAACAACGCGCCCGCCGGGACCCGCACCCCGTAGGATCGCCAGGTTCGGCACGACGGAGGGGGCGCAGTGGGGTTCCGGCAGGATCTGGCCGTACTGCGGCATCGGGATGTGCGGGTGTTCATCTCCGCCCGGTTCATCTCCATCCTCGGGTCGACGATCGCGCCGGTGGCGCTCGTGTTCGCCGTACTGGATGTCTCCGACTCCGCGAGCGCGGTCGGCATCGTGCTCGCGGCCCGCAGCATCCCGAACATCGTCTTCCTGCTGATCGGCGGCGTCATCTCCGACCGGCTCCCGCGCCACCTCGTGCTGGTCGTGGCCAACACGGTCAGCGGACTAACACAGGGTCTCGCCGCGGCGCTCGTACTCTCCGGCCACGCGACCATCTGGCAACTCGCCGCGATCGAGGCGGTCAACGGGATCGCGGCCGCGTTCGTGATGCCCGCGATGACCGGCATCCTCCCGTCGATCGTGGACCGCAGCGAGCTCCCGCAGGCGAACGCGATCGCCGGCTTCGCCCGTTCGAGCGCGATGATCGGCGGTGGCGCGGTCGCGGGTGTGATCGTCGGCCTGACCGGTCCGGGTGTCGGGCTCGCGGTCGACGGCGCGACGTTCCTGATCGCCGCCGTACTGCTGTCCCGCCTGACGATTCCGCGGATCGAACGCGCCGCCACCTCGATGCTGACCGACCTGCGCGACGGCTGGAGCGAGTTCGTCTCCAGGCAATGGATCTGGGTGATCGTGCTCGCCTTCGGCCTGCTGAACCTGATCTTCACCGCCTGCTACCAGACGCTCGGCCCGGTGATCGCGGACCGTACGTTCGGGCGCACCGGCTGGGGCCTCGTCAGCGCCTGCTTCGGCGCCGGACTGGTTGCCAGCGGCATCATCATGCTGCGCCTCAAACCCCGCCGCCCGTTGCGGACGGGCATGCTCGGCATGCTGCTGACGGTCCCGGTCATGCTGTGTCTCGCGCTGCTGCCGTACACCTGGGCGATGGCGGTCGCCGCATTCCTCCTCGGCGTCGGCTTCGACATCTTCGGCATCAGCTGGGAGACCGCCCTCGGCCAGCACGTCCCGATCGAGAAGCTCTCCCGCGTCTCGTCGTACGACATGCTCGGCTCCTTCATCGCCGGCCCCGCGGGTCAACTCACCGTCGGGTACGTCGCTGCGGTGGTGAGCGTCAAAGCGGTCGAACTGTACGGCGCTGCCCTCTTCGTGCTCATCACCGTCCTCACCCTGATCGTCCCCTCCGTCTGGAACCTGCGTCGTCTGGACATCTGAACGTGCGTAGGGTGGAGGCGTGAGCTCAATCGTTCCAGGTCCGCAGAAGAAGCTCGAGCAAGAAATCGACGCGGCCCGCTCCGGCGCCAAGCCGCTGCAGCCAGGCGACCTGAACACGTCGGCGCCACCGCAGGAAGAGCTGACCGGCCTGGACGACTGGCCAGAGTCGCTGCGCACGGCCATCGAGGCGGAGCACGCTCGCGTCGTCGCGCTGACAACCAACCGCCGACGTACCGCCGACCGCGTACTCCCCGACGTGGTCCGCGGCCTCGACCAGCTACTCGACGAGATAGCCAACCGCCTCCAGGCCGACAAGCCACGCCTGTTCGGCAAGTCCACCGCACCCGCTGACGCTGTCGACGACATCGCCGAAATCCTGGGCATCCCGACCGACGAGCTCACCACGTCACCCGGCCGAGGCGAACACCGCGCGGCCCTCCGCACCATCAAGCAACTCCGCTCCCAACTGAAGGAGCTGGAGAAGTCCCAGGACCATTCGAAGCTGACCCGCCTGGTCACCTTCGTCATCCGCCTGGCCCTGGTCACCGAAAACGCTCCTGAATCAGCCGCCACCCTCGCGCCGATCGCCCTGGACCGCTACGCCAACTCCGAACCCGACCCTCAGCGGAACTGGACCTTCGACCAGAAGCTCACCTTCTGGAAGCAAACCCACACCACCCTCACCACCACCTGACCCCCACGCCCGCCCCTCCCCAGCCACCCCACGCCGACCCATTTGATGGGTTCCCCCTTCAAATGGTGGGTTCCTCACCCGGATTCCGGGTGGGAAACCCCCCACCTCGTGGGTTAACCCATCAAATGGCGCGGGGCCTCGCGCGGCAGTTGGCGGTGGCGCGAGGGCTGGTGCGCTGCCGGCAACGGAAACAGCCGCCGCGAACCGGTGTCCGGCTCGCGGCGGCTGTGTGCGAGATGTCAGCCCTTGATCGCGCCGCCCAGGGCGAACGCGCCGCCGAGCTTTCTCGACAGGAGCAGGTACAGCAGCAGGACGGGCGTGGTGTAGATGAGGGAGTACGCCGCCAGCTGGCCGTAGTTCGGTTCGCCGTACTGGCCGAAGAAGGTGAAGATGCTGACCGACGCCGGCAACCGCTCGGGCGAGAGCAGCAGCATGAAGGGCACGAAGAAGTTGCCCCACATGCCGATGAACGTGAAGATCAGCACGACCGCGATCCCCGGCCACATCAGCGGCAGCACGATCGCCCACAGCGCCCGCATGTTGCCGGCCCCGTCAACCCAAGCCGCTTCCTCCAACGACAGCGGCACCCCGTCCATGAACGTCTTCGTCAGCCAGATCGCAAACGGCAACGCGCTCGTCGCCATGAACATGATCGTGCCGCCCAGCGTGTCCACCAGGTTCAGCTGCACGAAGAGCCCGTAAACAGGCACCATCACCGCAGTGATCGGCAACCCGGTGCAGAACAGCACCGTCAACAGGAACGGCCGGTTGAACCGCGTCCGGAACCGCGACAACGGATAGGCCGCCAGCACCGCGCACACCATCGTCAGCAACGCCGCCCCGCCACACAGCACGATCCCGTTCAGCACAGGCCGGTACGTCGTGTCGGTGTTCAGCACCGCTTTGAAGTTCCCCAGCGTGGGATGCGTCGGGAACTCGACCCGCAGCCCCGCCGTCCGGTTGATCGATGCGAACAGCACCCACAGCAACGGCAGGACGAACAGTACGCCGATGGCCAGCAGCACCAGGTTCGACGCGAGTTTGCTCATCCGGTCGCGGGCAATCATGCTGCCTCCGAGTTCAGTCCACGCAGGTAGATCAGCGAGAAGACCGCACCGATCGCCAGCATCACCAGCGCGATCGCCGTACCGTAGCCGATCTGGGAGAAGCTGAACGCCTGCTCGTACATGTACAGCGGCAACGTCTGACTCTTGGTCCCCGGGCCGCCCCGGGTCATCGCGTAGATCAGGCCGAACACGCTCAGCGTCTGCAGCGTGATCAGCATCAGGTTGGTCATCACCGCGCGGGTGATCATCGGCAGCGTGACGAACAGCAGTCGCCGCCAGCCGCCGGCGCCGTCCATCTCGGCGGACTCCTCGATCTCCTTGGGAATCTCGCTCAGCGCGGCGGAGTACACCAGCATCGAGAACGCCGTACCGCGCCAGATGTTGGCCAGTGACACCGCGATGATCGGTGCCCCGTACAACCAGTCCTGACCGGGCAGGCCGACCGCGTGCAGCATCACGTTCAGCGTGCCGTCGTCGTTGAAGAACGCGCTCAGCAGGTACGCCGCGACGACTTCGGGCAGCACCCACGCGCCGATCACCGCCGTACCGACGAAGTTGCGGACCGGCTTCGTCGATCTGCGCATCAGCAGCGCCAGGCCGAGGCCCAGCGTGTTCTGGCCGATGATCGCGGAGATCAGCGTGAACACCAGCGTCAGCCAGATCGAGTTCGTGAACGCTCCGCTGGAGAACGCCTTGCGGAAGTTGTCCAGCCCGACGAACTTCACGTTCGCCGCGCCGGTACCGGTGAGCGCCATGTTCGTGAACGCGGCGTACACGCAGTAGATGATGGGGCCGGCCAGGAAGACCAGCATCAGTCCGATCGCCGGCGACAGCGGCAGCATCCGGACCAGCTTGGCGGCCTTCGGCTTCCCGCCCCCTCCGGTGGACTTACCGGAGGGAGCGGTGGCCGAGGTGGGGGCGACGGTCGTCGTCACAGGGGAGATATCCCTTCGAGCCGGGAGATTACTGACCGGTGCTCTGTGTCGTCGTACTGTCCTTGCCGCCGACGATGCCTTCGACCGCCTGGTCGTAGTTCTTCGCGGCCGCGTCGGGCTGGGACTGACCGGTCATCACCGCTTCCATCGCGGTGATGATCTCGTTCGAGACCTTCGGGTACTCCGGCAGCGCCGGCCGGTACACGGTCACCGACACCAGGTCGGTGAAGAACTGCGTGCTCGCCGAGGAGGACTTGTACGCCGCGTCGGCGGCGACGTCCTTGCGGACAGCGATCTGCGCGCCGTCGGTGGCGTACTTCGCCGCGTTCTTCTGGGTCTGCAGGGTCTTGATGAAGTCCCAGGCCGCGTCGGGGTTCTTCGACTTGGCCGGGATCGCCCAGGTCCAGCCGCCGGAGAGGCTGACCTTGCCCTTGCCGCCGCCGTCCTGCGTCGGCATCGCGGTCTGGCCGAGCACCGTGCTCCACTGCGGCCACGGCTTGGCGCCGGACTTCAGCCAGTTGCCGTAGATCCAGGAGCCGTCGAGGTCGATCGCCAGCTTCTGCTGCGGCAGCAGCTCGGTGCCGACCTTGCTGCCCATGTTCGGGCTGAGCGCGTCCTTCGGCGACGGCGCCAGGCCCTCGGAGAAGACGGTCTTGACGAAGTTCAGCGAGTCCTTGAAGCCCTGGCTGCCGACGACCCACTTCTTCTGGTCGTAGTTGTACAGGGTGTCCTTGGTGCCGTAGAGCAGCATCTCGAAGCCCTGCATGGCCGAGGCCTCACCCATCGGCTTGCCGGAGTACATGTTGAACGGGATCACGCCCGGCACCTTCTGCTTGATGGTGCGCGCCGCGCTGAGTACGTCGTCCCACGTCTTCGGCTGCCAGTCGGCCGGCAGACCGGCCTTCTTGAAGATTTCCTTGTTGTACCAAAGTGCCCGCGTGTCCGTGCCGTCCGGTACGCCGTAGGTCTTGCCGTCCTGGCCCCGTGCCGCACCCTTGGCCGTGTCCTCGAACTGGCTCCACTGGTCCCAGTTCTTGATGTAGTCGTCGAGCGGCCTCAGGTACCCCGCGGTGATGTCGGAGTTGATCAGGAAGGTGTCCTCGTAGACGATGTCCGGCGCCGTGTTCGGCGACCGCATCATCAACTGGATCTTGGTGTAGTAGTCGTTCTCGCTGGCAACGACCGGAACGATCTCGACCTGGGATCCCGGGTGCGCGGCTTCGTACTCGGTCTTGACGCCGGTGAGGAAGTTCTTCATCACCACGCCCGGACCCCACTGCTGGTACGCGATCTTGATGTGCGCCGGACCGGAGCTCTGCGAGCCTCCGGCCTCGGGCTGCTTGGTCGTCGAGCCTTGACTACAGGCCGAGACCCCCAGCAGCAGCGCGCCCGCGGCGGCCGCTGCCATGAAACGTTTCCTTGTCACCATCAGGTCCACCTTCGGGCAATCGTTGTCATGCCGGTACCACGGCCCAAACCCTGCGGGCTTTCTCGCGACCGTAGGAGTCCTGAACAGCCGAAGTCAATGCTTGACAGACAACGTTGTCGCAGCAGTAAGGCGGGAACGCGGTGACCGGGGTGTAACGATCCGGTCACCGCGCTGTCATACCTCTACTTTGTCAGGCTGCGACCGCCGACGCCTCGTGCCGAGCGTGTACGGCGCGTCCCCGGGTCCGCATCGCGCCGAGGCCGCACAGCACCAGTCCGAGGAGCAGCCAGCCCGCCAGTACGACGAGTGGTCTGCCGGCGCCGGCACCGTCGAAGAAGCTCACGGAACGTAGCGCCGTACCCGCGGCTCCCGGCGGCAGCAACTGCCCGAGAGTGCTCCAGCCGTCCGGCAGCATCTCCGGTGCGCTCGTCATCCCGGAGAGCGGGTTGCCGAGCAGCATCATCACCGCGCCGCCGAGCGCGAGCCCTGCCGTACCGATCAGCCACTCGAGCCCGAGCAAGGTGAGGCTGATGGCCCCGATCGACATCGCGATGACGCCCGCGTTGCCGAGGTAGCTGCCCTCGAACGAGCCGAGCCAGTACTGCAGTACGGCGGCCAGCGCCAGCCCGCCGGTGATCGCGAACGCGACCGCGCCGACCATCCGCTTCGGCCCGGACCGCACCAACTGGGTCAGCGCGCCGGCGGCGATGATCCCGCCGAGTACGAGCGGCAGCGCGCCCGCAGCGAGGCCGGCGCCGCGTGGATCGTCCTTCGGCAGCGGGACGATGTCAGTGACCTTCGCCCGGCTGTCCATCCGTGCAGACAGCTGGGTCAGGAGTTGTGCGACAACCGGGCCACCCGCGGACGCCGTGAGTACTTCGGGCTGCGCCGAGTCGAGCACGATCGCGCCGTACGCGTCCCGGTCCTCGATCCGCTGCACCGCGGCCTGCCGGTCCGGTACGGCGGTGATGTCGAAGCCTCCCGGCATCGCCTGCCCGAGCTGCGCCTTCACCTGCTCGACGGCCGGCGTCGGACCGGACACCGCTATCGGGACGTTGCGCGGTTCGGAGCGGGCCGACGGCCAGGCGAAGGCGATCAGGAACACCGTGAGGACCGCGGTCAACAGCACGATGACGGCGATCAGGGGCGGCCGGCGACGTTCGGCCGCGTGCGCCTCTGTGGTCATGGCGGACTCCTTCGACAATAAAACCGAATGATCGTTCTTTATCACTTCGAGCCTGGATCAGGTCCGGCGACTTGTCAAGAACGGACATTCGTTTTATGTTGCGAGCGTGCCGAAGGTCACCGAGGAGCACCGCCTGGCCCGCCGCGAGCAGATCGTCGCGGCGGCGCGTGCCTGCATGAACGCGGAGGGCTTCCACAAGACGACGATGGCCGATGTGATCCGCGAGTCCGGCCTGTCCGCCGGCGCTGTGTACGGCTACTTCAAGAGCAAGGAGGAGATCGTCGCGGCGATCGCCGAGGACGCGCTCGGCACGGTCGACGAACTCTTCGAGGGCCTGCTCGCCTCCGAGCAGCCGCTGACCCCGCTGGCCGCGCTCGAGGCCACCATCGAGCACGTGGTGCGGGTCGCCCAGTCCCCGCCCGGGGACGTCACCCGGGTCGCGGTGCAGGCCTGGGCCGAGGCGCTGCGCAACGACTCGATCCGCGAGGTCGCGAAGGGCAAGTACTGCCAGCTCCGCAACCATTTCGTGGTGATCGCCCGCCGCGCACAGTCCGACGGCACTCTCGACCCGGACGTCGATCCCGAGCACGTCGCCCAGGTGATGTTCAGCATGATCCCGGGCTTCGTCCTGCAGCGGCTGCTGATCGGCGACATCACGCCCGCCACCTACACGGCCGGTCTGCGAGCCCTGTTGCGCTCGTAGAGGGTGGACTTTCACCCACCCCGTACGGTGGTCCAGCACCATGGGGCGGTACGTCGTTGCTCCGTAGCGTCGACGGCATGAGAAAGCGGAAGCAGGAAGCAGTCGACGGGACCGGTTACTCGGTCGTCCTGCAGGACGTACGACGGGTCTACGGCCGTGGCGGGAACACCGTCACCGCCCTCAACGGGATCTCGATGAAGTTCGCCCCCGGCACCTTCACCGCGGTGATGGGTCCGTCGGGTTCGGGCAAGAGCACGTTCCTGCACTGTGCGGCCGGGCTCGACCGGCCGACGTCGGGCACGGTGCTGATCGACGGCCTGCCGCTGGCCGGGCTGAGCGAGCGCCGGCTGACCGAGCTCCGCCGCGAGCGGATCGGGTTCGTGTTCCAGTCGTTCAACCTGCTGCCCGCGCTGACCGTCTGGCAGAACGTCTGCCTGCCGCAGGAGCTCGACGGCCGGCGGGTGAACAAGGCCGCGGTCCGCCAGGTCCTCGAACGTGTCGGCTTGTCAGACAAGCAGAGGAGTCGCCCGGGCGAGCTGTCCGGCGGCCAGCAGCAGCGGGTCGCGATCGCCCGCGCACTGGTCGCGCGGCCGGCGGTCATCTTCGCCGACGAGCCGACCGGCGCACTGGACACGCAGACCGCGGCCGACGTACTCGAGCTGCTGCGCGAGCCGGTCCGCACGCAGGGCCAGACCGTCGTCATGGTCACCCACGATCCGGTCGCGGCGTCGTACGCCGACCAGGTCGTCTTCCTGGCCGACGGCGTACTCGCCGGCAGCCTGACCGCGCCGACGGCCGAGCAGGTCGCCGACCGGATGACCCACCTCGGTGCGCGATCCAACCTGCAGGTGGTGGCGGGATGATGCGCCAAGCCATCCGCACCTTGCGTCACCGCAAGAGCGGATTCATCGCCACATTCGTCGCGGTCGTCTTCGGTACGGCGATCGTGATGGCCTGCGGCGGCCTGATGGAGACCGGCATCCGCTCGAACGTCGAACCCCAGCGCCTGGCCGGCACCGCCCTGGTTGTCACCGGCAAACAGTCCCACCTCCGCCCCGGCGAGGAAGACGCCACTCCCCTCCCGGAACGCGTCGGCGTCCCCGTGGACGCCCTCGCCAAGATCCGTTCCACCCAAGGCGTTTCCGCCGCGGTCGGCGACTACACGTTCCCCGCCGTAGGCTCATCGGTTGCCGAAGGCCACAACTGGTCCAGCGCCGCCTTGGCGCCGTATCACCTCACCAGTGGGCACGCACCACGCTCCGGTGAAGTTGTCGTTTCGTCCGGCAAGCCGGGCGAACACCTCACCCTGATGATCAGCGGCGAGCCGAAGACCTTCACCGTCAGCGGCATCGCCCCGACCGCCGGCGGCAACGCTTTCTTCTCCGACCACGACGCCGCCCAACTCGTCCGCAACCCGGCCCGGTTCGCCGACGTCGGCGTACAGGTTGCCCCCGGCACCAACCTCGACAACGTGAAGAAGAGCCTGCAGAAGCTCGACGGCAACCTGACCGTTCGCGAAGGCGTCGATCGCGGCCTGGCCGAGCACCCGGACGCCGAGTCCCACAAGACCGCACTGATCGCGGTCGCCGGATCCTTCGGCGGCATCGCGACCATGACGATGATGTTCGTCGTCGCCTCGACGCTGGCGTTGGCGGCACAGCACCGCGAGCGCGAGTTCGCCCTCCTCCGCGGCATCGGTACGACGCCCGGTCAGGTCCGGCGGATGATCCTCGGTGAGGCACTGCTCGTCTCGCTGCCGGCCGTCGCGGTCGGGGTCATCCCGGGCACCTTCCTCGGACGGTTCCTCTTCGACCAGCTCAGCACGCACGGCGTCGCATCGCCGGTGATCCAGTTCTCGCAGGGCTTGATCCCGTTCGCGGCGGGTGCCGGTGCCGCAGTACTCGCAGCCATCGGGGCAGGCCTGATCGCGGCCCGCAAGTCCGCGAAGATCCGCCCGGTCGAGGCGCTTGTCGAGGCGTCGCTGCAGCGGAAGTGGTTCAGCTGGATCCGGCTGCTGTTCGGCCTGTTGTTCCTGGGTGGTGGGCTCGCGCTGCTGATCGTCACCGCGACGGTGATGACCGGTCCGCTCGCGGCCTCGACCGCGGGTCCGTCGATCCTCTGCTGGGCGATCGGTGTCGCGCTCCTCGGACCGTTCTGGACGAAGGCTGTGCTCGCGTTCTGGCGGTGGCCGGTGCAGGCGCTGACCCGGGTCAACGGTCGCCTCGCGATCCGCAATCTGTCGGCGCGTTCGGTCGCGATGTCGGCCGCGGTGATGCCGGTCATGCTTGCTGTCGGCATCTCGACCGCCAATCTCTACATGCAGACGACGCAGGTACACGCGTCCTCCGAAGCGTTCACGCGGGATCTGCGCGCGGACGCAGTGCTGGTCTCGGACGCCGGTCTGTCGCCGGCTTTGCTCCAGCAGGTTCGCAGCGTGCCGGGCGTGGCGAGTGCGTCGGCGTACGTCCGGAGCATGGGCGCGGTCGACGACCCGCGGAAGGCGCCGTTCGACGAGGACGGTGCGCCGGTGATCGGCGTGGATGCCCAGGGCGCGAACGGTACGGCGCCGGTTCGGCTGACGAGCGGATCGCTCGCCGGGCTGACCGGTTCGACCGTGGCCATCCCGGATTACATGGCCACGAAGACGGGCCGTGGAGTCGGGTCGGAGATCACGATGACGTTGGGCGACGGGACACCGGTGAAGTTGCGGGTGGTTGCGACGTTCGCGGCGGAGCGCGGGTACGAGACGATCATCATGCCGGCGTCGTTGGTGGCAGCTCACACGACGGACGGTCTGACCAAGCAGATCCTGGTCCGCGCCGCGCCGGGTGCCGACGTACGACCCGGGCTGGCGAAGCTTGCCGCGGCTCATCCGACTGTCCAGGTCGCCGACCGCAGTACGTTGGTCGCCGCGAACGCGGAGGATCTGCAGACGCAGGCGTGGGTCAACTACATGCTCGTCGGAATGCTGATCGCGTACACCGCGGTCTCGGTCGTCAACACGCTCGTCTCGTCGACCCTGCGCCGCCGCCGCGAGTTCGCCCTCCAGCGACTGACCGGCTCGACCCGGTTCCAGGTCCTCCGCATGCTGTGGACCGAAAGCACCCTGGTCACCCTCGCGGGAGTCACGCTCGGCACCGCAGTAGCCCTCGCCTGCCTACTCCCGTTCTCCGCCAAGGTCTCGGACAGTGCACTCCCCACCGGCCCACTGTGGATCTACGGGGTCATCGTCGCCGCCGCCACCATCCTCACCTTCGGCTCGACCCTCCTCCCCGCAACCACAACCCTCCGCCACGCCCCCACCCAACCCACCTTCAACGACTAGCAAGACAAGTCACCACCAGCGGCAGCGGATCCTCCGCCACACGCCAGAACCCAACACCGTCCTACAAGACGCGGGGTCAGCGGGCAGGCGTGGGCTCCGCTACCGGCTGGAGGGCGATTGTGGTTGCCTGGACGATGCCGGCGTTGTCGCGGATCCAGCCGGAGAGGACGACCTGCAGGTCCTCGAGGTCGCGTTCCTCGAGGATCACGCCGGGCACCGGGACGCTCGCGCCGAGTTCGGCGAGGACCGGGCGGAGGTGTTGGTCGGCGAGCAGCTTGTGGCTCGGGGCCGCGGAGACGGTCACCGGTACGACGACCGATCCCGCCAGCGCCGAAGGCCGCAGTACGTCGAGGAAGCTTTTCAGCAGACCGGTGTAGCTGCCCTTGTACACCGGCGTGGCGACCACGATCACCGAGGCCGACGACACCAGGTCGACCGCGCTCTCCAGAGCCGCGTGGTCCTCCTCGCCGGCACGGTCACCCTGGAAGATCGCCGGCGCGAACGTCACCAGATCGATCAGCTCGTCGATCCGGTACGGCGTACCGAGCTCGGACGCGAGCAACTCGGCGACCGAGGCCGCGGCGGCCGCGGTCCGCGAACCCGCCCGTGGATTGCCGACCACCGTGACCACGGACTGCGGCCAGACCGGCGCATCCTGGGGCACGACCTGCGACTCGAACGCGACTGAGGGCATCTGACCCAACTCCTGAGGCATCGGCAGTGATACCTCGAGCGTAGTCAAAGTCGAGCGCGCTACTTGACTTTCTCAGGATCTGAACGCCCGTGCAGCTTCACGACCACGAACCACACCACCGCGGCGACCGCACCGGCGATCACCACCTTCTGGAAGACCCCGACCGACGACTCGACCAGATGCCACCGCTCACCGAGCTGGTAACCGGCCAGGATCAGCAGCGAGTTCCACACCAGGCTCCCGACCGCGGTCAGCGGCAGGAACAGCGCGACCCGCATCCGCTCCACCCCGGCCGGCACCGAGATCAGGCTGCGCACGACCGGGACCAGCCGCCCGATCAGCACCGCCTTGGGACCGTGCCGGAGGAACCACTCCTCTGCCTTGTCGATATCGGCCACCTTCACCAGCGGCAGCTTCCCGGCGATCGCGCGGGTCCGATCCCGCCCGAGCGTCCCGCCCACGCCGTACAGGGCGAGCGCGCCGACGACCGACCCGAGCGTGGTGAACAGGATCGCGCTGACCAGCCCGAGATCGCCCCGCGCCGCCGCGAAACCTGCCAGCGGCAGGATCACCTCGCTGGGCAACGGCGGGAACAGGTTCTCGAGTGCGACCGCGAGCCCGGCGCCGGCCGCTCCCATGCGCTCCATCAGCTCGATCGCCCACCCGGCCACTCCACCGGTCGGCTCCTGCGTCCCCTGCAGCGCGGTCATCATCACCTGATTCGTCGTCGTCATCATGGGTGCGACGCTAGGTCCGCGGACGCGCCCCACACACTGGAGCCATCCACCGTACCGACCGGGGGAAAACCCCCGGCTGTGCAAGCATTTG
This sequence comes from Kribbella sp. NBC_00662, assembly GCF_041430295.1. Taxonomy (GTDB): domain Bacteria; phylum Actinomycetota; class Actinomycetes; order Propionibacteriales; family Kribbellaceae; genus Kribbella. The sequence goes on from NZ_CP109029.1 coordinate 212,415, forward strand.
CGAACGACAGGAAGGGCTTTGATGACAGTCGAGCACGCTCCCACGATCAGTACGCACCCGTCGCGCGAGGCGCTCGGCCGGGCCGCGGCCTCCGCGGCGGCCGAGCAGATCCGCAAGTCGATCGCGGCGACCGGGCGCGCGCGGATCATGCTGGCCGCCGCACCGAGCCAGAGCGCGACCCTCGCCGCGCTGGCCGTCGAGCCGGACATCGACTGGAGCCGCGTCGAGTGCTTCCACATGGACGAGTACGTCGACCTGTCGCCGCAAGCCCCGCAGTCGTTCCGCAACTGGCTGCACCGGAGCTTCCTCGATCAGGTGCCGAAGGCAACCTTCCACCCGCTGGCGCCGGAAGCCGGCCCGGACCGCTACGCGGAGCTGATGGGTCACGAACCGTTCGATCTCGTCCTGTTCGGGCTCGGCGTCAACGGCCATCTCGCCTTCAACGACCCGCCCGCCGACTTCGACGACCCCCGCGCCGCGAAGATCGTCGGCCTGGACGAAACCAGTCGCCGCCAGCAGGTCGACGAGGGCAATTTCGCCACGATGGACGACGTACCCACGCACGCCGTCACCGTGACGATCCCGCGCCTGCTCAACGCGCACGCCCTGATCGGTTCGGTCCCCGGTTCAGCCAAACGACAGGCCGTGCACGACACCCTCACCCAGCCGATCAGCCCCGACTACCCCGGTACGGCGCTGCGCACCCACGCCGCCGTACAACTCTTCCTCGACACCGAATCAGCCGACACCGAGGTGTAGACCGCCCGAGGCATCGACGACCTGGCCCGTGATCCACCGCGCTTCGGACGAGGCCAGGAACGCGACCACCTCGGCAACATCCTCACCGGTGCCCAGCCGGCCGAGCGCGGTGTGACCGACGATCAGCTCCGACAGACCCGGGGTCTCGAAGATCGCGCCGTTCGCCTCGGTCCGGGTCGCGCCCGGTGCCACCGCGTTCACGGTGATGCTCCGCCGGCCGAGCTCCTGCGCCAGCGTGCGCGTCATCGTCTCGACCGCACCCTTGGTCATCGCGAACGACGTCTGCGTCGGGTTCGCCATCCGGGTCGCGACCGACGAGACCGTGACGATCCGGCTGCCATCGGCCAGCACCGGCAGCAACCGCTGGATCAGGAAGTACGGCGCGCGCACGTTCACCGCCATCAGCCGATCGAACGCCGCCTCCGAGTCCGTTGCGATCGGACCGGCCGGCGGCGCCGCGGCGTTGTTCACCAATACGTCCAGACGCCGACCGGACAGCCCCGCGGTCAGTTGCTCGACCACCGCGTCGGCATCACCCGGCACACCGAGCTCGGCCCCGATCACGAACCCACGCCCGCCGATCCGCTCGAGCGTCTCCTCGGCCCCGGCCTTGTCCTGGTTGTAGTGCACCGCGACCTCGGCCCCCGCCGCGGCCAGCCGCTCCGCGATCGCCCGCCCGATGCCGCGCGACGCACCCGTCACCAGCGCGACCCTGCCGTTCATGTTAGAAACTATCATGTTGTTAGTATCTACCACATGAGCCTGAGGGACCGCCAGCGTGCCGACACGCGGCAACGCATCCAGCGACAGGCACTCCGCCTGTTCAGCGACCAGGGGTACGACGCGACCACGGTCAACCAGGTCGCCGACGCGGCCGGCGTCTCGCCGATGACGGTCTACCGGAACTTCCCCACCAAGGAAGACCTCGTCCTGTACGACGACTTCGACCAACTGGCCGCAACCTCGATCGCGGACCTCCCGCCGACCGGCCCCCTCACCGACCGCATCGGCCGCGCCATCCTCGCCACCCTCGACCAGGCGAGCACGGACCTCCTCCTCGCCCGTCTGCAGCTGATGATCTCGACCCCAGCCCTGCAAGCCCGCCACCTGGACAGCCAGTTCCGCCTGCAGAACGCGTTCGTCACGGCAATCTGCGCCGACGACCCGACCCTCGAGTACGCCGCCCAAGCAGCCACCAGCGCCTGCCTCGGCGTAACCCACGTCGCGTTGCTCCGCTGGGCCGCCGCCAACGGCGAACCCAACCTGCCCGACCTCTTCCGCGAGGCCTTCGCGGCCGCCTTCGGTCACACGCTCTGAACAGCGTGAAAGTGAGGAACCGGGTTATATTCCTGGTATGGCAACTACGTTCGAGGTGTTGGCGGAGCCTCGGCGGCGAGACATCCTCGATCTGTTGCGGGCCGGTGAGCGGCCGGTCGGCGAGCTTGTCGACGCGCTGTCGCTCAGCCAGCCCGCGGTGTCGAAGCATTTGAAGGTACTGCGCGACGCCGGGCTGGTGGAGGTCCGTCACGACGCCCAGCGCCGTTGGTACCGCCTCCGCCCGGCGCCGCTGGCCGAGGTCGACGCCTGGCTGGCGCCGTACCGCGACCTGTGGCGCGACCGCCTCGACGCCCTCGAAGCCCACCTGGAACAGATGGACTGACCCGGCGCCCCGGACCTCCTCCGGGCCGGGGGGCGTTGGTTCCAGTCGATGGTCAGGTGAGCTCAGGGACCCGCAGGTGGGCGATGGCGAGCTCGAACTCGCTGACGTCAAGGACTTCGGCGCCGGCGTCCTTCGAGGTCGCGGACCGCATCGAAGCGGCGGCCTCGCGGTTCTGGTCCATCGCTTCCCGGCTGTCGTACGTGACGGACGAGACCGAACGCCCGGACGCTCGGTCGACCAGCAGGCTTGCACTGCAGAAACCGGCCAGATCCTCGAGCCGGGGCAGTAGGGCCAACTTGTAGACGTCGATGGCCTGGTCCATGGTCGCTGGATCGGTCTTCACCCAGGTGGCCCGGACACACGCACCGACGGCCGATCGGTGGTCCCGATGCAGTACGGCGATCTCCCACTCCTGTACGTCCGGGCTTCCCCCGCCCAGGGTCTCTGCGAGCCGGTCCCGGATCGGACGGAGTGCATCGTCGGTGGCCCGCATCGCCTCCTCCGACTGCCAGGCGCTGGTGGCGATACACCGGCCGGTCTCCCGGTCGACCATCATGGACAGGCCGATGCAGCCCTCCATCTCCACCAGCCTGGGCATCACGTCGTCGCGTAACTGCGCGATACCGGCATCGATCGACGCGGGCACGGCCGTGATCATGGTGGAACGTGCGTACACGATCCACCCCCTTAGCTCAGGGCAGCGCCCCGGCGGCGCCGCCGGTCGCTCCCCACATTCCTCCGGCCGCACCATCCGCGCAAGGGACGGTGATTGAATGGCCCGGTGGGAATGCAGGCCACCTCCGACGCGGAACTCGGCCAGGCTCGCGCCGTTCGCTGGTGGGTCCGCGGGCGACGGGTCGGATCGATCGAGCGCGCCGCGAAGTTCGTCGACGACGTCGGTTTCGCGTTGCTCTTCCCGGCACCTCGAGTCGTCGTACCGTCGCTGTGGGACGCGGTCGCCGGCGAGGACGAGGAACCGTTCGGCGGCGGTATGGGCCTGAACGAGCAACGCGTCTGGACGTGGAAGGACGAGCTGCCCCGCCGCGGCCTTGCCTGGTACGGCGCCTATCTCGGCGGCCGGGGTTCGTTCCTGTCACCGGAGCTCCTGCGGGCCCTCTACCCGGCGGCGGGTGACGCCGGCGATCACCTGCTTGTCGACCTGTCCCCGACGGCACACGAGATCGCCGATGCCATCGCGGCCGAGCCGCTGTCGAGTGCGACCCTGCGGGCGGTGATCGGCGATCGGGGCCGCTACCAGCGGGCGATCACTGAACTGCAGCGCAACTTGCTGGTGACCACCGCCGGTGTCCACGAGACCGGATCCGGCTGGCCCGCGGCCTTGATCACGCTGACCTGTCATCGGTTCGACGTCGGCGGCCGGGTCGACCACGCGCTCGCGACCGGACAGTTCCTGGACACGATGCTCGCCACCACGGCAGGCGAGCTCGCCCGCGCCTTCCGGTGGCCGGTGGCGCAGGCGCGAGCCCGCCTGACGGAACACGTCGAGACCGGCCGGGCGACCTTCGACGGCACCCGGTACCTGTCGGTCTAACGGTGCTCGGCTACATCGAAGACGTTGCCTTCGGGGTCGGCCAGCGTGATCCAGTGCGTGCCGTACTCGGTGTGCTCGTCGACGCGCTTGGCTCCGAGCCCGACGATGCGGTCGACCTCGGCGGCCCAGTCGGTGGCGGCGAGGTCGACGTGCAGGCGGTTCTTGCCGTTGCGTGGCTCGGGGACCTGCAGGAACATCAGCGTCGGCCCGTCCGCGGCGCGGTTCACCGTCGCGAAGAACTCGTTGCCATCAGCATCGACTTCGGTGGAGAGCACGCCGGCCCAGAAGGTCGCGAGCGTGGCCGCGTCGGCACAGTCGAAGGCGATGTTCTCGAGGGAAATGGACACGTTTCAGCCTTTCAGGACAGGGATCTGCTGGATCGGCCAGCAGACTTCGGTTCGGTAGTCGGCCGGATCGGGCACGTCGCCCGGGCCGATGGGGTACAGCTCACGGATGGGTCCGGGCGCGACCTCGCAGTACTCCGCGACGTGGCTGCCGAGAGCGCCGTACGTGCGGTCGAAGTCGGTCATCGGCCCGGCGTGGACGGCGATCGCGAAGTACCCGCCGGGGAGATCGACGAGCTCGACCCCGGCGGCCGGGGCCTGGTCGGGCGCGACCGGGAGGAAGGCGACCACCTCGCCCTTGTCGTCGGTGAAGAACTCGTCGCTGTACGTCGCTCCCGCGGTCGCGCGGATGTCGCGTCCCACCTCGTCGAGTCGTCCGAAGGCGTATCCGCACCAGGGGCCGATCTCGTCCCGCAGTACTTGTCCGCGGACGCCGTACGCACGGAACGGCGGGATGAACCGGTACTCGACGTCTAGCACCGGCTGTCCGGGGGTGAGCAACTCGCGCAGCGACACGACCACGTCGCGGGTGTGCTGCAGCTCCTGCTCCATCCGCTCGAGATGGGCCCGCAGACGTTCCTCCCGGGCGGCGCCGTCACCGGCGTCGACCACCGCCCGTACGTCGGCCAGCGGCATCCGCAGCTCGCGCAGCCGGCGGATCAGCTGCGCAGTGTCGACCTGCGCGGTGCTGTACCGCCGGTAGCCGGACGCAGCGTCCACCGAGACCGGCGCGAGCAGCCCGATCTCGTGGTAGTGGTGCAGCGTCTTCACACTCAGATGCGTCAGGCGGGAGAACTCCCCCACCGTCACCGTCGCCGTCATGCGACAAGCTTCCACCCTCCGGTAACCGGAGGGTCAAACGAACTGCCCGCCTGGAGGTTTCTCCAGGCGGGCAGTTCGTCAGTCTGACCAGATCAGCCGCGGTAGCGGCCGATTACCTTGCTGAAGTCCCAAGGGTTCTGGGAGATGCCGGAGCAGCTGTCGGCGCTGCCGCCGGTGCAGGGGCGGTCGCGGTTGGCCGACCAGAACGTGAAGCGGGCCAGGTGGTGCTCGGACGCGTACGACAGCATCGACTCGAAGTCGGACAGGTTCACCCGCTCACCGGCGTTGTCGGTGTTCCCGTTCATCGACGAGATGCCGATCTTGCGGTACGCCGCGTCGTCACTCAGCCCGTACGCCGACTTCACCTGGTTCTTCAGCCCGTCGGCCGCCTGCCGGGTCAGCGTGCCCATGTTGTTCGAGCCGCCGCCGAAGTCGAACGGCATGATCACCCAGCCGTCCAGGTTCAGCCCGGACGCCGCGCCACGGCGGATCAGGTCCTGCCCGTTCCCGTCCGGCCCGGAGGTCGTCGTACCGAAGGTCAGGTACGTCGTGATGCCCGCGTTGTTCTGCTCGATGATCTTCAGCGCGTCGATCACCTTCTGCCGGACCGCCGGCTGAGCCACCTCCTGGTCCTCGATGTCGATGTCGATCGCCTTCAGCGACAACGCGTTGATCACCTTCTGGTACGCCGCCGCCAGCTCACTCGCCGACCCGCAGCTCTGACCGAGCTTGTTGCCCGACCAGCCGCCGAACGACACCACGACGTCGCCGCCGTTGGACCGGATCGTGTTGATCGCCTGCTGGTCCGCGCCGCCGGTCAGCGGCCGGCCGCCGTCCCACTGCGGGTTGCAGTATCCGTTGGACAGGATGAACGCCATCGTGAACCACTTCACCCCGGACGCGTTCATCACGGTCGCCGGGTTCGGCGGGTCACCCCAGCCCTCGTACAGGTACGGCGCGGCCGCCATCGGCGCACCGCCGGTCGGCGGAGACCCGTCGTCCCCGGCCGGGACGTTCCACTTCTGGTTGGCCGCGCCCGTGCAACTCCACAGCTGCAGCGGCGTACCGTTCGCGGAGTTGTTGCCGGTGACATCGAGACACTTGTTCGCCTGCGGGTTCACCAGATCGCGTCCGGCGGTGTACGTCCACTGCTGCGCGGCACTGCCGTTACAGGTCCACAGCTGCACCTTGGCGCCGTTCGCCACGGAGCCGCCCGAAACATCCAGACACTTGCCAAGGGCCCGCAATGTGCCATCACTCGACCGACTCCACTGCTGCGCGCCGGTCCCGTTGCAGTCGTACAGCTGGACCTGGGTCCCGTCCGCGCTGTTGGCCGCCGCGACGTCCGCACACTTCCCGGCCAATCCGGTGATCGTCCCGGTCGCCGCCTGCGCGGGCGTTGCCGTCATCAACAGACCGGCTCCGAGCACCAGCGCCCCGACTACCGCTGCCACGCGCTTCATGACACGCTCCACTTCTGGTTCGCGGCACCGGTGCAGCTCCACAGCTGCAGCGGCGTACCGTTCGCGGAATTGTTGCCCGTGACATCGAGACACTTGTTCGCCTGTGGATTCACCAGATCTCTCCCGCTCGTGTAGGTCCATTGCTGGGCGGCGCTGCCGTTGCACGAATAGAGCTGCACCTTCGCCCCGTTCGCGACGGAGCCGGCGTTCACGTCGAGGCACTTGCCGAGGGCATGGATCGTCCCGTCACCGGGACGGTCCCACTGCTGGGCCGTCGTACCGTTGCAGTCGTAGAGCTGCACCGCCGTACCGTCCGCACTGTTCGCGCCGGCGACGTCCATGCACTTGCCGGCCAGGCCGGTGATCTGACCGCCACCGCCACCGCCGCCGCTCTGGGTGCCGGACCAGGTGAACGTCGCCGAGGTCTTGGTCGGCAACGTGTAGGTGAAGGACTGGGAACCCCAGTTCACCCGCACCGACTGCGAGCTGCCGGTGGTGTTGAACGCGATCAGCGCCTTCGAACCGTCCGGGTTCTTCCAGGCCACGTTCTTCACCGAGCTGTTCGCGGTCGAGTCGATCCGCAGCGCGCCCGGCTTCACGAACTTGGTCAGGTGGCCCATCGTGTAGTACTCGACGGTCTTGGTGACCTGACCGCGCTGGCTGTCGTTGCGGTGCACGGTGACGAGACCGGTGCAGACGTTGCAGCCGGCGCCGACGAACGGCAGGTGGTTCTCGTCCAGCGCGATACCCCACTTCACCCACGACTTGTCCCAGTTGCGGGTGTAGTCGATCAGGTTGTTCATGTCCTCGACCTGCTGGTTCGGGATCCAGGTGCCGCCCGAGTGCTCGGTCATGTACGCGTTCACGTTCGGGTACTGGTTGTGGATCTGCGTCTGCAGGTTCACGTCACCGCCGTACCCGTGCCAGGCGATACCGCCGAAGTTCGGATCGTTGCGCAGGGCGGCGTCCGCGATCGGGACCGAACCGAGGTCGTTGTAGTTGCCCCAGTTGTAGTCGAGGATCAGCACCTTGGTCGTCAGCCCGGCGGCGTGGAGCGCGGGCATCAGGTTGTTCTTGGTGAACTCCAGCAGCCCGGAGCCGTTCCAGTTCATCGACGCGTAGCCGGTGTTGTCGTTACCGCAACACGTCGGCTCGTTCTGCACCGAGATGTAGTCGATGTGGTTGCCCTGGGCCTCGTTCTGCTGCAGGTACTTGACGAAGTACTGCGCGTACATCGGATAGTACTGCGCCTTCAGCCAGCCGCGGTGGACGAAGTCGTTGTTGTCCTTCATCCAGGCCGGCGCGCTCCACGGCGAGCCCATCACCTTGACGGCGGGGTTGAGCTGCCGGGCCTGCTTGGTCAGCGGTACGACGTCGGCCAGGTCGTGCTGGATGCTGAAGTCGTTCAGGTCGCAGCACGTGTCGTCGTAGGAGTAGTTGAACCGCGCGAGGTCGGAGGCGCCCATCGGGTTGCGGATGAAGGCGAGGCCGATCCCGTCGACCGGGTCGAACAGGTCCTTCATCACCTGGTTGCGGGTCGCGGCCGAGATCGTGTTGCTGCTGTTCAGCAGCCAGGCGGAGCTGTCGGCGAACGACGCGCCGCCACCTTCGAAGGACTGGTACGTCGTGTTCTCGTTGACCGTGATCGTCTGGTTCGCGGATCCGCCGGCCGGGCCGAAGCTGACCGGGGTCTGCTGCTGCAGGCCGCGGGTGACGTTCTGGCCGGCGCTGTCGTTGGTGGTGGTCAGCCAGATGTTGACCTGCTCGCCGGCGGCCTGCGCCGGTGGAGCGGTGCCGATGCCGAGTCCGGCGGCGGCCGCGCAGAGCGCAGCGACCACGAGCGGCAGGAAGCGTTTCATGGGGCGGTTCTCCCTTTGTATAAAGGAGTTTGGGGCGGTGTAGTTGCCGCGTCTGCCCGCGCCGCAACTGGTGGTCAGCAAGAGGTAACCATTCGTGCAAACCGGTGTCAACGCCGAAGCCGAGACTTTTTTCAGATCTTTTATTTAGTCCCGGGGTTGACCTGAGAGCGTTCTCACGGCACGCTGCCGTCCAATTCCTGTCCTCATTCAGACGCCCCCGGAAATGAGGTACTCATGAAGCGTCCCCGCATGCTCGCGTTCCTTGCGATCGGTGCCGCACTGGCCGGCACCGCGCTCCTCCAGCCTGCCGCCACCGCGCATCAGCAGGCCGCTGCCGCAACCACGGCAACGATCTGGGAGGACAACTTCGACGGCCCCTCCGGCCAGGCCCCCGACCCCGCCAAATGGCGGTACGACATCGGCGGCAGCGGCTGGGGCAACGACGAACGCGAGTACTACACCAACAGCACCCGCAACTCCGCCCTCGACGGCAACGGCAACCTGGTGATCACGGCCCGGCAGGAGAACGCCGGCTACCAGTGCCACTACGGCCCGTGCCAGTACACCTCGGCCCGGCTGCTGACCGCACAGACCTTCACCCAGACGTACGGCCGGTTCGAGGCGCGGATCAAGATCCCGCGCGGACAGGGGATCTGGCCCGCGTTCTGGATGCTCGGCGGCGGCAACTGGCCGAACGACGGCGAGATCGACATCATGGAGAACATCGGCAGGGAGCCGGCGACCGTGCACGGCACGATCCACGGACCGGGCTACTCCGGCGCCGGCGGTATCGGTGCCGCGTACAACCATCCGAACGGCTGGTCGTTCGCCGACGACTTCCACACGTTCGCGGTCGACTGGGTCCCGGACTCGATCACCTGGTACGTCGACGGCGTGCAGTACCAGCGCCGGACGCCGGCCGACCTGAACGGCAACACCTGGGTCTTCAACCACCCGTTCTTCATGATCCTGAACCTCGCGGTCGGCGGCTACTGGCCGGGCTACCCCGACGGTACGACGCAGATGCCGCAGACCATGACCGTCGACTATGTCCGCGTCTCCACGCTCGGCAGCTCGGGCGGCGGCGGCTCACAGATCACCGGCCTGGCCGGCAAGTGCCTCGACGTCGCCGGCGCGAACTCCGCCGACGGTACGACGGTCCAGCTGTACGACTGCAACGGCACGAACGCCCAGCAGTGGAGCCGCCCCGGCGACGGCACGATCCGTGCCCTGGGCAAGTGCCTCGACGTCGCGAACGCCGGCGTCACCGACGGCACCAGGGTCCAGCTGGCAACGTGCAACGGCAACGCAGCCCAGCAATGGACCTACACCGGCGGGCACGACCTGGTGAACCCACGCGCGAACAAGTGCCTGGATGTCACCGGCAACAACTCCGCCAACTCCACACCGACCCAGATCTGGACCTGCACCGGCGGTGCAAACCAGAAGTGGACCGTCTAACGAGGTAGCGCGCCACCGTCGCGCAACAACCGCACGACAGGAAGGGTCGCGGCGCCGAGAGCTACGGCGTCGCGGCCCAGTTCGCACAGGACGATGGACACCTGGGCATACGGCCGCCGGAGGGCGTGCTTGCCCACCTCGGCGCGTAGCTCGTCCAGGTGTTTCTCCCCGAGCAGCAGGCCGGCCCAGCCGCCGAGGACGATGCGCTCGGGGTTGACGAGGTTGACCAGGTTCGCGAATCCCGCGGCCAGGTAGCCGATCGTGTCGGCAATGATGGTTGCCGCCGGCTCCGACGTCGACGAGAGCAGCTCGACGAAGGCAGTCTCCTCGTCGCCCTCGACCAGCCCGCCGGCCTCGCGATACCGGTCGAGAACGCCTTCCGCACCGACGTACGCCTCGAGGCAGCCGAGCGCGCCGCAGCGGCACTGGCGGCCGCCGTACACGATCGTCATGTGGCCCCACTCGCCCGCGCTGCTGCGAGTGCCGCGGTAGCTGGATCCACCGGCCACAAGGGCGGATCCGACACCGGAGCCGACGAGTGCGACGACCGCGTCGGTCGCGCCGCGGCCCGCGCCGAAGTACATCTCGGCCTGGCCGAGCATGTTCGCGCCGTTGTCGACGTGCACCGGGATCTCGGTGCCCTCAGCAAGCATCTCGGCCAGCGGAACTGCTTCCCAGCCCAGCGTCTGCGCGTCGACGACCGCGTTGTCCTCGACCACACCGGCAACCGCCACACCCAGTCCGAGAACCTGCGAGGGCTGCACGCCGGACGACGTGACGACGCTCGAAAGCCCTTCCAGTACGTGCTTCACGACCTCCGCCGGCGTCGGCGTGCTGATCGGATGATCGGCGCGGGCGAGCACGTTCATCGCCAGATCGAACAGCTCCACCCGGACCCGCGTCTCACCGACCTCGGCGCCCACGACGTACCGGAACGTCGGCGCGACCCGCAGCAGCACCCGCGGCCGGCCGCCCTCGGACTCGACCGACCCGGCCTCCTCGACCACGCCTTCGGCGATCAGCTCCGCGACCAGGTTGCTCACGCTCGCGGCGCTGAGCGACGTCCGCACGGTCAGTTCCTGGCGACTCAGCGGACCCTCACGGTAGATGCTGGTGAGGATCACCGAGCGGTTGGACCGGCGCATGTCACGCACCGTGGTCCGGCGTACTTCCATCCTTACCTCACCCTGCCCGGCCCCGGGCGGGCCACTCGAACCCGAGTCCATCATGCCGCCCGGCGGCACGGAAGAGCTCCCTTCTTCCAGGTCGTGAACTAAGACCCGATTCGTTACCGCTCCGTGATTGACGGTGACTTGCGGTCTCGGCTTTGATCTACGGAACCGCTTCCGAAACCGGTTCCGACCGGTTGATCCGCCCAGCACCCCGACCGCCCGAGGGGAGATTCAGCGTGTCCATCACCATCGCCGATGTCGCGGCCCGCGCCGGTGTCAGCAAGACCACCGTGTCGCGCGTCCTCAACGGCAAGGGCGAGCTGGACCTCCGTACGGCGGAGCGCGTCCGGCAGGTGATCGAGGAGCTCGGGTACGTGCCGAGTGCCCGCGCGGTCGGTCTGGCCCGCGGCCGGACCCGGATCGTCGGAATGCTGGTCCCGTCGCTCACCTGGCCCTGGATGGGCGAGGTGCTGCAGGGCGCGGTCGACGTGGTCGAGAGCGAGGGGTACGGCCTGCTGCTGTTCACCTTCAACCGGGGTGCGGAATCCATGCAGCAGTTCGCCTCCCAGGTCTCGTCGCAGTCGTTCGACGGCCTGCTGGTGATCGAGCCCGAGGGCACGCTCACCTTCATCGAGCAACTCCACGCGCGTGGTCTGCCGGTGGTCCTGATCGACGACCGCGACAACCGCCCGCAGTTCCCGTCCGTCGCCACCACGAACTACGCCGGCGGCGAGGCCGCTGCCCGGCACCTGCTGGAGCTCGGTCGCCGCCGGCCACTGGTGATCACCGGCGTCGAGCGCTTCGGCTGTACCCACGAACGCCTGGACGGCTTCCGCGACACCTACGCGCAGGCCGGTATCGAGCTCGACCCGAGACTCGTGTTCGAAGGCGATTTCACCCACGAGAGCGGACGCCGCGGCGTCCAGTACGCGCTCGACGAACGACTCGACTTCGACGCGGTCTTCGCACACAACGATCTGTCCGCCGGCGGTGCCATCCAGGCCGTCCGGGAGACCGGGCGCAACGTGCCGAACGACGTGTCGGTGGTCGGGTTCGACGACATCCCGTACGCCGAACACACCGAACCGCCGCTGACCACGGTGCATCAGCCGATGCGCCAGATGGGTCAGGCCGCGGCCCGGATGCTGATGGGGTACTTCGGCGGCACGCCGCTGCCGGAGACCCCGCAGGTGCTGCCGACGACGCTGATCGTCCGCAGCTCAACCGCCCCGAAGGTCACCTCGAGGACCCGGCCCGCCCCGAAATCCCGGTCCCACTAGAAGAACTCCGGCGGCGGGACAGCTGCCCCTGTTCCGCCGCCGGCGTACCTCCCGACACCGAACCGATATGGCGTTCGCTCTTCCGATGAGAGCGTTCTCACGCCACGATGCACTGGCCCACCGGCTCAGGGTGGGCCATCCGCCAACAGATGCACAGGAGGAACCGATGCGAGCACGACGTACAGTCGCGCTGGCCCTCACGGGCTTGCTCGCGGCAGCCACGCTGGCTGCCTGCAGTAACGGGGACGGGAAGACCGAGAACAGTGGGTCGAGCAGTGGCGCGACCGTACTGAACATCGGTATGCCGAACGGGCCGCAGACCGAGAACCACAACCCGTTCCTCGGCTCCTCCGCCGGCGCCTCGTTGGGCTACCGCTGGATGATCTTCGAGCCGCTGGTGATGATCAACGGGATCAAGCCGACCGAGCCGGGCAAGCCGTGGCTGGCGACCGAGTGGAAGTGGGACGCCAACTACACCAAGCTCTCGCTGACCATCCGGGACGGCGTGAAGTTCTCCGACGGCCAGCCGATGACCGCCGACGACGTCGCGTACTCGTTCGAGCTGCGGAAGAAGTACGACGGCCTGAACCAGGACGCGATCCCGTACGGCACGATCACCGCGTCCGGCAACAAGGTGGACCTGACCTTCACCCGGTCGCAGTTCACCAACCAGAACAAGATCCTGACCGTGTTCGTGGTCCCGAAGCACCAGTGGTCCACGCTGAAGGACCCGACCCAGGACACGCTGAAGAACCCGATCGGCACCGGCCCGTACACGGTCAAGTCGTTCACCCCGCAGACCACCACGCTGACGCTGCGGGACTCGTACTGGCAGGACCTCCCGAAGGTCAAGGAGCTGCGGTACACGTCGTACAACGACAACAACGCGCAGACCACCGCGCTGGCCAACGGCTCGTCGGAGTGGAGCTTCGTCTTCGTCCCGAACGTGAAAGCCGTCTACCAGGACAAGGACCCGAAGAACCACAAGCTCTGGTTCCCGGCGAACCTCGGTATCCACGGGCTGTGGATCAACACCACCAAGAAGCCGTTCGACAACCCGGCCCTGCGCCGCGCGATGAACCTGGTGATCAACCGCGACGACATCTTCAACCAGGGTGAGGCCGGTTACTTCTACCCCAAGGTCGAGTCGATCACGGGCATCCCGACCCCGGCCGGTGACTCGTTCATCGCCCCGGAGTACAAGGACAAGAAGCACGCGGTCGACGTCGACGGCGCGAAGAAGGAGCTCACCGACGCGGGCTTCAAGCTCGAGGGCGACGTGCTGAAGGACCCGACCGGCAAGCCGGTGACGATCACGCTGACCGACCCGGCCGGCTGGTCCGACTACATCACCGACCTGGAGATCATCAAGGACAACCTGTCCACGATCGGCATCAAGGCGACCGTCGACAAGGCCAACCAGGACGCGTGGTTCAAGAACATCGACGAGGGCAACTTCGATGCGGCGATGCACTGGACCAACGGCGGCGCGACGCCGTTCGACATCTACCAGAACATCATGGACGGCAAGATCCTGAAGCCGGTCGGCAAGGGCGGCGTGAGCGGCAACTACGGCCGGTTCAACAGCCCGGAGGCGACCAAGGCGCTGGACCAGTACGCCAACGCCGCGGACGACGCGACCCGCACCACCGCGCTGAACACGCTGCAGAAGATCATGGTCGAGCAGATGCCGATCATCCCCACCTCGGCGTCCAACGTCGGCGGTCTCTACAGCACGAAGAACTGGGTCGGCTGGCCCGATGAGCAGAACCAGTACGGGCCGGCGCAGCCGACCCAGCAGAACGCTCTGCAGATCATCCTCAACCTGAAGCCCGCCGGCAGCCAGTGATTCGGACCGCGGCGCCAGGGGACTCTCCTGGCGCCGCGGACCCACGATTGGAGACCTATGACGGTCACCGAGACCGAAGTCGTTCTCGAGGCTGAAGGCCTCACCAAACACTTCCCGGTACGACGGGGTGTCCGCGATCTGCTGTCCCGCGAGCACAAGGTCGTGCACGCGGTCGACGACATCAAGCTCACGCTGCGCCGGGGCCGGGTGACCGCGCTGGTCGGCGAGTCCGGATCGGGCAAGTCGACGGTCGCGCGGCTGATGGCCCAGCTGTACGGGCGGACGGCCGGTGACATCCGCCTGCACGGCGAGTCGGTCACGGTCCGCGGCGGCCGCAGGTTCCGGGCGTACGCGCGCCGCGTGCAGATGATCTTCCAGGACCCGTTCGCCTCGCTGAACCCGACGCACACCGTCCGGTACCACCTGACCCGGTCGCTTCGCATCCACGGTCGCGAAGGTGATCTCGAGACGAACCTCCGCAACCTGCTGGAGCAGGTGCAACTGACGCCGCCGGAGCGCTATCTCGACAAGTTCCCGCACGAGCTGTCCGGTGGCCAACGGCAACGGATCTCGATCGCCCGCGCGCTCGGCGCCGATCCCGAGGCGCTGCTCGCGGACGAGCCGGTCTCGATGCTCGACGTTTCGATCCGCCTCGGCGTACTCAATCTCCTGCGTGACCTCAAGGAACGGCTCAACCTCGCCATCCTCTACATCACCCACGACATCGCGTCCGCGCGCTACTTCGCCGACGAGACGTTGGTGATGTACGCCGGACGCCTGGTCGAGGGCGGCGAATCGGAAACCGTCACACAGCACCCGGCCCACCCGTACACGCAACTGCTGATCGACAGCGCGCCCGACCCGGACCGGCTCGGCGAGCTCAGTACGCCGGAGGACCAGGCCGGCGGCGAACCGCCCAGCCTGATCGCGCCGCCCACCGGCTGCCGGTTCCACCCGCGCTGCGTGCACGCGATGCCGAAGTGCTCGACCGAGCTGCCACCCCGCTTCGAGCTGCCCGCACAAGGCCACTGGGCCGCGTGCTGGCTCTACGAGGAAGGGGCCGCTCGATGAAGTTCCTTCTGCAACGGCTGGCGTTCTACGTCTTCACCGCGTGGGCCGCGCTGACCATCAACTTCTTCATCCCGCGGCTGATCCCGGGCGACCCGGTCACTTCGCTGATCAACAAGTTCCAGGGCCAGATGAGCACCGAGGCGATCAACTCGCTGTACGTGCTGTTCGGCCTCGACAAGAACGCCTCGCTCTGGAGCCAGTACGTCGACTACTGGGGTCAGGTGTTCCACGGCGACCTCGGGCTGTCGTTCACGTTCTTCCCGACGCCGGTCGCGGACATCCTCAAGCAGAGCCTGCCGTGGACGATCGCGCTGGTCGGCATCACGACGTTCGCCAGCTTCATGATCGGCACGTCGCTCGGCGTCATCGCCGGCTGGCGGCGCGGTTCGATCATGGACGGTCTGTTGCCGGTGACAACCTTTCTGTCCTCGATCCCGTACTTCTGGCTCGGTCTGCTGGCGATCACGCTGCTGGCCGGTCCGGGCAGCTTCTTCCCGTCGTCCGGCGGCTACGAGCCCGGTCTGGTGCCGGGCTGGACCGGGTCGTTCATCGGCAGCGCGATCCAGCACAGTCTGCTGCCCGCGCTGACGATCCTGATCTCGTCGGTCAGCGGCTGGATCCTGACCATGCGGAACATGATGGTGACGGTGGCGTCGGAGGACTACATCACGGTCGCGCATGCGAAGGGCCTGTCCGAGCGGCGGGTGATGGTCAGCTACGCCGCCCGCAACGCCCTGCTGCCGAACGTCTCCGGCTTCGCGCTGTCGCTCGGCTTCATCGTCGGCGGCACGCTGCTGGTCGAGATCGTCTTCTCCTACCCCGGCATCGGCTACAACCTGTTCCAGGCCGTCGGCGCCAAGGACTATCCGCTGATGCAGGGCGTCTTCCTGGTGATCACGCTCTCGGTCCTGGTCGCGAACCTGCTGGCCGACGTCGCGTACCTGCTGCTCGACCCGCGTACCCGGAAGGAGGGCTGACGTGTCCGCACCAACCAGCACCATCACCGCGGTCACACCGGAGGGCCCGGAGGTCGCGGCTGTTCCGGCCAAGCGCCGCCGGCTCCGGTTCGTCGCGAACCCGAAGGCGGCGACGGGTCTCGTCGTCCTGGCGTTCTTCTGCATCGTCGCGATCATCGGCCCGTGGATCGCGCCGTACGACCCGTCGGCCCGCAGCAGTGATCTGATCCAGGCGCCGTCCGGTAAACACTGGTTCGGTACGACGCACCTCGGTCAGGACATCTTCAGCCAGGTGCTCGTCGGCACCCGCGGCGTGATGTTCGTCGGTCTGCTGGCCGGCCTGGTCGCGACGGCGTTGTCGATCCTGATCGGCGTCAGCGCCGGCTTCCTCGGCGGCGCCGCGGACGACGGTCTGTCCGCTCTGTCGAACGTCTTCCTGGTGATCCCGGCGCTGCCGCTGATCATCATCGTCGCCTCGACCATCCCTTCGGCCGGCGACCTGATGGTTGCCCTGGTCATCGGTTTCACGTCGTGGGCCTGGGGTGCGCGGGTGCTCCGCGCGCAGACACTGTCGTTGCGACGGCGGGATTACGTCGAGGCCGCGCGGGCGACGGGTGAGAGCACCTGGCGGTTGATCACGTTCGAGATCATGCCGAACCTGACCGCGATCATCGCGTCCGGTTTCGTCGGTACGGTGATCTTCGCGGTGATGTCCGAGATCACGCTGGCCTTCATCGGCATCTCGACGATCTCCGAGTGGAACTGGGGCACGATCCTGTTCTGGGCGCAGTCGCAGCAGGCACTGGCCCAGGGCGCCTGGTGGTGGTTCGTCCCGGCCGGCCTGGCGATCGCGGTCCTCGGTACCGCGTTGTCGCTGATCAACTTCGGTATCGACGAGTTCGTCAGCCCGCGGTTGCGGTCGAGCGGCCACACCCGGGTCAAGACCAAGGACGGGCACTCGGTCCGGATGCGGGTCGGCTTCACCCCGGTCCTCTCGTCCTCGCGCGAGCCCGTGACTCCCGTCGTACCGCGCAGTCGTCAGGAAGAGGTCGCATGAAGACGCCGGTGCTAGAGATCAAGAACTTCCACGTCGACTACGGCCTCGGCGAGGAGTCGGTGCAGGCGGTCCGTGACGTGACGCTGACGTTGCACCGCGGCGAAGTACTCGGCCTGGCCGGCGAGAGCGGCAGCGGGAAGTCGACGCTGGCGTACGGCGTGACGCGGCTGCTGCCGCCGCCCGGCGTGATCAGCGGCGGCTCGGTGATCTACCACCCGCCGACCGGCGACCCGTACGACGTGATGGCGCTGACCGATCCGGAGCTGCGGAAGTTCCGCTGGGCCGAGACGTCGATCGTGTTCCAGGGCGCGATGAACTCGCTGAACCCGGTGCACAAGATCTCCACCCAGATGATCGACGTGATCAGGGCCCACGAACCGCAGCTGACTCCGTCGGCCCGGATCGCCCGGGCGCAGGAGATGCTCAAGCTGGTCGGGATCTCGGCCGACCGGATGGACGCGTACCCGCATCAGCTGTCCGGCGGGATGCGGCAGCGGGTGATGATCGGGATGGCGCTCGTCCTCGAGCCCCAGGTCGTGATCATGGACGAGCCGACCACCGCGCTCGACGTGGTGATGCAGCGGCAGATCCTCGCGCAGCTGGTCGAGCTCCGGGAACGGCTCGGGTTCTCGGTCCTCTTCATCACGCACGACCTGTCGCTGCTGGTCGAGTTCTCCGACCGGATCGCGATCATGTACGGCGGCCGTATCGTCGAGCAGGCGCGCTCCGGCGACCTGTACAGAGACTCCCTGCACCCCTACAGCGAAGGCCTGCTGAAGTCCTTCCCCGCACTGCGTGGCGAACGGCGCGAGCTGTCCGGCATACCGGGCTCGCCGCCTGACCTGCGGGGCATGCCGTCCGGGTGTTCCTTCCATCCGCGGTGTCCGCAGGCCTTCGAGCGCTGCTCGACCGAGATCCCCGTGCTGGGTATCCCGGCGGCACGTAACGATCCCTCCCGTTCCGTCGCGTGCTGGCTCCCCGGCCGCACGGCTTAGAAAGGCGAACATGAGCAACGATTCTGAGCTGGTCGCGGGACTTCCGTCCGGATTCCGCTGGGGTGTCGCGACGTCGGCGTACCAGATCGAGGGTGCGATCTCCGCGGACGGCCGGACGCCGTCGATCTGGGACACGTACTGCCGGGTGCCCGGTGCGATCGACAACGGCGACACCGGGGACATTGCCTGCGACCACTATCACCGGATGCCGGCCGATGTTGCCCTGATCAAGGACCTCGGTCTGGACACGTACCGGTTCTCGGTGGCGTGGCCGCGGGTGCAGCCGCACGGCAAGGGGCCGGTGAACCCCGCGGGTATCGGGTTCTACGACCGGCTGGTCGACGAGCTGCTTGCCCAGGGCATCGACCCGTGGGTGACGCTGTACCACTGGGACCTGCCGCAGGAGCTCGAGGACGCGGGCGGCTGGCCGGTGCGCGACACGGCGTACCGGTTCGCGGAGTACTCGATGCTGGTGTTCGACGCGCTGAAGGACCGGGTCGACACCTGGACCACGCTGAACGAACCGTGGTGCTCGGCGATGCTCGGGTACGCGTACGGCGCGCACGCTCCGGGACGGCGCGAGTACCCGGCCGCGATCGCCGCGGTCCACCACTTGCTCCTCGCCCACGGACTTGCGACTACCGCCATGCGCGAGGCGTCGCCGCGTCCGTTGGACATCGGCATCACGTTGAACGTCGCGACGGCGTACCCCGCCTCGGATGCGGAGCCGGACGTCGACGCCGCCCGCCGGGCCGACGGGATGGGCCGGCGGATCTATCTCGATCCACTGGTGTTCGGTCGCTACCCGGCGGACGTGGTCGCCGATCTGGCCCGTGAGGGGGTGGAGTTGCCGATCGAGGACGGCGACCTCGACATCATCTCGGCTCCGATCGACGTCCTGGGCGTCAACTACTACTTCAGCCAGAAGTTCACCGGGTACGCCGAGGACGGCAGCACTGTCGACGCTTCCGGGTTGCCCGTCAGCCGCGACGTACCGCTCGGCAAACCGCGCACCGCGATGGACTGGGAGATCGTCCCCGAAGGCTTCACCGACCTCCTGCTCAGCATCGCCCGCGACTACCCCGACCTCCCCATGGTCATCACCGAGAACGGCTCCGCCTTCGAGGACGTCCCCGACTCCGAGGGCTTCGTCGACGACACCGACCGTACGGCGTACTTCACCTCCCACCTCGGCGCGGTAGCCGACGCCATCCACCAGGGCGCCGATATCCGCGGCTACCTCGCCTGGTCGCTGATGGACAACTTCGAATGGGCCTACGGCTACGCCAAACGCTTCGGGATCGTCCGCGTCGACTACGAGACGCAGCAGCGCATCCCGAAGGCCAGTGCGGCGTACCTCAAACAGCTCGCCGCCCTGCATCGGGGCCGCGGGACGTCGTGAGGTCCTCGGCGGCTACTCCGCGATCTCGCGACCGTGCGCAGTCAGCGCCCAGATGATCAGGAGGTTCATCGCGATCATCGTGACCGACCAGACCGGACTGGCGGCCAGGAATCCGACGTTCACGATCGCACTCGCCATGGCCACCAGGACACCGACGATCCGGGCCCACAATTTGCCGGCAAACACGGCCAGACCGGCCGCGGTGATGATGACACCACCGACGATGTGGACCCAACCCCAGACCGTGTAGTCGACCTGCACGGCGAGCCCCGACTTCTCGACCTCGAAGTAGCCGTCCTCGAACAGCGCGACCAGTCCCTGGAGCACATGGAAGACCCCGAGCAGCACCATGATCACGGCGGCAAACGCGATCCAGCCCACCCAGGCCGACATCATGGTGGGCGGGACACCGTGTGTCCGGTCCGGTTCAGCCACGTGAGCTGCTGCGGTCGATTTCGTGGAGTTCGACGTGGAATGCGACATGGCCCGTCCCCTCGATGGATCCTGGGCTCCAGACTTCGCCCAGTCGGCCCCGCTTGCCTCATCCGGCGAGGATGAGGCAAGCCCGGCCCGGAAATGACAACTTCCTGAGGGTGAGTGAGACACCGCGGCGATCCGGTGCCGGACAATCCGACGCCCGCGGACCACGAGGCGTGGGCCGGCTGGTCTGGTGGTGTTGTGCGTGTCTGGTGGCCGGGGTCGGAATACTGTGCGTGCTCGCCGAATGGGGCGTGTCGGCCACGGTCGTCTTCGTCGGGCTCGGCGCGCTGTTCGCGGCCGTCGTCGCGTCATCGATCTGGTCGGGCGACTTCGTGCCGGGAGCGACCCGCAAGATCACCCTGACGACGATTGCCGGCGCTGTTCTCGGACCGGCGGTGGCCGGACTGATCGGAGCGTTCGGCTCGGCCGGCCTGTTGATCGTGCTGATTCTGGTCTGTACGACGCCGGCGCTGATCACCTTCGTGCGAGCAAAATGGTTCGGAGCCGGCGACAGTCCGTCCCAATCGCAGAAGCCGGACGCCGCAGCCCCGATCCCGCCCGCCGAGCAGCAGTCGCCCACACAGACGCCACCGCACACTGACACCCCGCCGCCGACGGAGGCGCAACCGTCAGCAGAGGCACAGTCGGCAGCAGAGGCGCAATCAGCAGCCGAAGCGCAATCGGCAGCGGACCCGCACCCGGCAGCGGAGGCGCAGTCGGATCTTGGTGACCTCGACGACGAGGCGCTCTGCCTGGCGTGGCGCCGGAGCTTCGTCGAACTGGAGGCGGCCCCGACGGCAGACGAACGTTTGACCGTGGTCGCGCAGCGGCAGCGGTACCTCGACGAACTACACCGGCGATCGCCGCGCGGACTCGAGGCCTGGTTCGCCTCCGGCGCACGCGCCTCCGGTGACCCGTTCCCCTACATCGACGGAACCCGCCGCAAAACCGAGTAACCCTTGGCCCGTTCCGGAACGGGGCGAGTTCGTCCGCCGGGGATGACGCGGAGACGGGCCGACTGCGCCTACGGTCGACCTATAGGTGGAGCGTGCGACGAATCGTCGGGATCGATCCGCACGCAGCCCCGGCGTCGCTCTTGGTGTCCATTCTCTGAGGGGTGGATGGCACCAAGAGCCGTCCGCCGCAGGCTCCACGAACCCCGCTCGGACCCGGCTGCGACGTACGGCGGTGCGCCTCGGCGGGCGGACTCATCCGCGTGGGGTGAGGTGCGGGTCCGGCGACCGAGACAGCATCCAGGTAAGGGGCCGCCGGTTCCGGCGGTGCCTGACGCACGAAAGGGGATCTCGAATGGCTGCGAAACGGGCCGGGCCGGCCATGACGGGTTTGGTCGTGTTCGCGGGTGTGATGCTCGTGGTCACGGGGCTGGTCAACGTGTTCGAAGGATTGATTGCTCTGTTCAACGACGAGCGTCTGGTGATCACGCCGGAACACTTCGTCGTCGTGGACCTGACCGGCTGGGGATGGGTGCTGCTGATCTCCGGGCTGCTCCTGCTGGCCGCAGGATGCGGTCTGCTGGCGGCGCAGACATGGGCGAGGATCACGGCGATCGTCCTCGTGGGGCTGCACGTCATCCTGCAGATCCTGTCGCTCGGCGCCTACCCGATCTGGTCGCTGCTGATGATCGCGCTGGACACCGCCGTGCTGTACGCGCTGACTGCCGGTTGGAGTGACGCGCGCGACCGGATCGGCCGGCGCGACGACGCCGCCGCCTGGGACGTCCAGGAGACCGAGACTCCACCGAGCGCGACCGAACAGCGCGTACCACCGATGGCCTGAGCGCCAGGTTTGCGGCGTCGCACCCGCTGGTCCGAGTTCATCCCGCGGGGGTGATGCCGCCATCGGCGGCCTACGGCACTGTGGGCCGCACAGGACGCCGGGGCCTACGTCCTCGGGAGGGATGGAGAGACATGTCTGATGTAGACGTTCACGGACCCATCGACTTCGTACTCCTCGAGTTCACCGGCGACAAGCTGACCGGGCGGGCGGCCGAGGAACTCGTGAATCTGGTCGATCGCGGCATCATCTACGTGTACGACGTGATGCTGGTCGGCAAGGACGCGGACGGTTCGCCGTACCTGGCCGATCTGGCCGAGGCCGCCGCCGGGTTCGAGAACCTCAGTGGTGCCCGATCCGGAATCCTGGCCGACGACGACCTGGCCGCGGCGGCCGAGGCGATGGAGCCGGGCAGCTTGGCCGCGCTGATCGTCTACGAGAACACCTGGGCGATCCCGTTCGTCGCGGCGGCGCAGGAATCGGGCGGTCAGCTGATCGCCGGCGGACGGATCCCGGCCCAGGACGTGATGGAGGTACTCGACGCCCTGGACACCCTGGAACCGACGAGTTGAGGAGTCTGACATGCCAGGACTGTTACGAGGACTCGCCAGGACCGCCGCGGTCGCAGGCACCGCGTCGGCGGTGCACGGGCGGGTGCAGCGCCGCCAGGACAGGAAGTTCGCCGAACGCGACGCGGAGACGGCGGCCACCCGCGATCAGGCGTACGCCGAGCAGACCGCACCACCGCCCGCCGCAGCTCCTGCAGCTCCTGCAGCGCCGACCACGTCCGACCGCCTGGAGCAGCTCAAGAGCCTGGGCGAACTGAAGCAGTCGGGCGTTCTCACCGACGCCGAATTCGAGGCCCAGAAGGCAAAGATCCTCGCCGGCTGAGCCACACACCCCGAAGGCACCCGACCAAGCGTCGGGTGCCTTCAGTCAATCCGAGCCCGTCGCCCCGGCACGCAAGAAGCTCAGCGCGAGCACCCTCGGCACGCACTACTGGATCCGCCTGCTCCACAGCCGGGAAGCCGGCGATCCGCTTTCCTCCAGGCCAAGGAGGCCGCGCCGTCCGCACTCAAGGCGAAGCCCCCGGACCGCGCTTCGGCACCGCCCGCACCCCACAACGACGGCGAACGGGTAGTCGTCGGGCAGCGCCTGGCGCAGCTGGTCGGCGGACATCTTCCTCGCCCCACGGCGAACCGGCAACAGCCGCACGGTCCGAAGCGGCGCCGGGTGCGTGTGGCGGCCCCGGCCGCGCCTGGCAGCGCCGATTGCGCGGGGCGTCGCCGGTCACGCGTGGCGTCGCCGGTCAGGCGCGGCGTCGCCGGTCAGGCGCGGCAGCGCCGGTCGCGCGTCGTCACGCGCGGCCGGCGGCGCCATGCGGTTTTGGAGTCCAGTTACTGGGCGATCATCTCGCGCAGTTCGGCCTCCTGCTCGGCGGAGAGGTTCGACTCGATGAGCTCGGGCCGCAGGCCGCGCTCGTCGAAGGCCCCCTTCACCTTTTCGCCTACAGCATCGCTCGACATCAGGAACAGTGCCGAGGTTCCGGGCGTGATCTTGTCGCGAGCAGACTTGATGAAGTCGTCGTCGATGCCGACGTCGGTCAGCGATCCCGCCAGCGCGCCGGTCGCGGCGCCGATAGCGGCACCGAGCAGCGGAACGAGGAAGATCAGCCCGAACAGCATGCCCCAGAACATGCCGCCCATCGCCCCGGCGCCCGCGAGGCTGTGCAACTGCCGGGTCTTGGGCTTCTTCTTGCCCGGCTCCCAGGACACCGTGGCCGCGTCGTGGACCTGGATGAGCTGTTGTTTGGCCAGTATCTCCAGTGTTCCGACCGCGTCCTGGGCTCCTGTCGGGTTGTCGAACTTCCACACCGTCAGTGTCGCCATCGTGCACTCCCTCGGTTCGGTCTCTCCGTCATCAGCAGCCTCGGCCGACGACACGGCCGACGCCTCATCCCCACTGGATGAACGAGCCCTGAGCCGCCCCGGACGGATCGTCGATCCATCCACTCCGAGTGATGCAACCCGACGGCCAGTGCGGCGTACCTCAAACAGCCGGCCGCCCTGCACCGAGTCCGGTGAACATCTCCTCCCAATGCCCGAAGATCGTCCGGCCGTGGCCCTCCCCCGGCCGGACGATCAGCGTGGCATCCGGGATCCGTTGGGCGAGCCAACGACCGTGTGAGGGCGGCACCATCCGATCCGCCTCGCCGTACCACAGCCAGGTAGGCACGGTGAGCTGCGCAGGATCCACATCCCACGCGCCACCCCAGGCCACGTTGTCCCGCGCATAACCGTCGTACGACGCGAGCGCCTCACGCATGTCGGCTGCCCACACCCCACGCGCGGCCGCGTCCAGCCAGCTGAGCTCCTCCTCCGGCACTCCCTCGAACAACGCGTCCACCATCGTCGCGTCGTCGAGTGTCAGCAACCGGTCGAAGTCCTGCGCCGCTTGCTCGCGGAAGCCGTCCAGTGCACCACTGACATCGCCCGCATCCGCCAACGCGAGGAGCGGCAGATCCGGGTCGTCCGGATCCGCCGGCTCGATCACCCGCCACGGCCCGACCCCGCCCGCGAGCCCAACCGCCTGCACCCGTTGCGGATCCGCGAGCCCGGTGGCGATCGCATACGGCCCACCACCCGAGGCGCCGAGTACGGCGAACTCGCCGACGCGCAGCTGATCAGCAACCTGCAGGGTGTCGTGGGCAACCGATGCCAAGCTCGGCGAGGTGTACGTCGACGCGCCGTACCCGGGCCGGCTGAACGAGATCAGCCGCACACCGCACTGTCCGGCGACCGTGTCGCCGAGTGAAGCCTGCAGCCGGCTGGACGGCGTCCCGTGCTGGAAGATCACCGGCGAGCCTGCTGGGTCGCCGCCTTCCCACGTCTCGACGACCCGATCGTCCGCCAACACAATGCGTTCTGGTCTAGGCAAATTGATCACTCACCGTTACCGTAGTGGCGGATCTCGAGGGGGGCTCGGGGACCGGGGGAAGGACTCATCATGTCTCAGCACCATCCGCACGACCCGAACCAACCACAGTTCCCGCAATACCACTCACCACAGCAACCACCGCAACCACAGCAACCACCGCAGCCGCAGCAGGCGCCGTACTCGCCGCAGCCGCCGGCACCGGGGTCGCAGAAGAAGCCGCTGTCGAAAGGTGCAAAGGTCGGGTGGGCTGTGTTGTCCGGCCTGATTCTGTTCGCCTTCGGCGCCGCGGCCGGCAACGCGGGCGCCGGCAAGCAGTCCACAGCTTCAGCGGATGCGCCCGCACCAACAACGACCGTGACGGTCCCAGGCCAGACGGTCGAGGTCACCGCCCCGCCGACAACCGTCACGGTGACCGCTCCACCGGCCAAACCACCAACTGACCCCAAACCGACCACCGCACCGAAGACCAGCAAGACCACCTACAAAAAGCTGACCGCCCGCCAATGGGCGAGGATCGCCAAGAGCCCCGACGACCACATCGGCGAGGCGTACATCGTCTACGGCCGCGTCACCCAGTTCGACGCCGCAACCGGCGAGGACGCCTTCCGCGCCGACATCGACGGCGTGAAACACAAGGTGGAATACGGCTTCGTCGACTACCCGACCAACACCGTCCTCACCAACCTCTCCGCCGACGTCTCCGACCTGGTCGAGGACGACCTCTTCCAGGCCAACATCCAGGTCCTGGGTTCCCTGTCCTACGACACCCAACTCGGCGGCGAAACAACAGTCCCGAACCTGTCCGTCATCTCCCTCAAGGTCATCGGCAGCGTGAAGTAACCACCGTCGGCCCGGTGCGACGCGCCGGGCCTCCGGGCGCCGACCACTTGGAGCCCGGACGATCGGAACATGCGCAGAATCGCCCCGTCTGCAGTCATCGTCGTGGTCTTGGCTGTCATCAGCCCAACAGTTCCCGCAACGGCCTCAGCTCCGGCCGAGGCACACACGCCCACTCAGCTCGTGGCCGACTGGACTCCCCCGCTGAGCACTCGCGGTCGCTACATCGTCGACGCCAACGGCAACCGTTTCCGCCTCAGGTCCGGCAACTGGCATGGCGCCAGCGGCACCTGGAACGGGTCCGGCGACCAGAACGACAACGCGAACCACCACGCCGGCGAGAACAGCAACCGGATGCCGCTAGGGCTCGATCGAGCACCGTTCGCCGACATCATCTCCGGCTTCGCCGAACTCGGGCTGAACAGCATCCGCCTCCAGTTCTCCAACGAGCTGATCCACGACACGGCCCCCATCCCATCCGCCGCCGTCGCCGCGAACCCGAGCCTGGCCGGCAAGACACCGCTCGAGGTGTACGACGTCGTCGTACAGCAACTGACCGCCGCCGGGTTCGCCGTGATCCTGAACAACCACACCAACACCACCCGCTGGTGTTGCGGGGTGGACGGCAACGAACGCTGGAACGCGAGCCAGTCGACCGAGACCTGGGAGAACGACTGGCTGTTCATGGTCAACCGCTACAAGACCAACCCGCGCGTGGTCGGCGCGGACCTCTACAACGAGGTACGGCGCAACCTCCTCGACGACCCGAACTGGGGCCTCGGCGACGACCACGACTGGTTCGCCGCCTCGCAACATCTCGGCGACC
This sequence comes from Kribbella sp. NBC_00662, assembly GCF_041430295.1. Classification (GTDB taxonomy): domain Bacteria; phylum Actinomycetota; class Actinomycetes; order Propionibacteriales; family Kribbellaceae; genus Kribbella. The sequence continues at coordinate 238,991 of NZ_CP109029.1, forward strand.
GCATCCTCACCGAGGCGAACCCGAACCTACTGATCGTTGTCGAGGGCATCAACTGGACCGGCATCCCGGTCGACGGCTTCCCGCACGACCGGCCGACGCTGACCCCGGCGCGCTATCTGTCCCACACGTTGGTTGCCTCCGACAAGCTCGTGTACTCGGCACACTTCTACGACTACACCGGGCCTCGCCACAGCGGCGCGACCGGAACGGGTGAGACGAGCGATCCGCGGTACCGCGACCTGTCGCCCGAAGAGCTGATCAGCGAGCTCAACCGGCAGGCGTTCTTCGTCACCGGCGAGGAGGGACACTTCACGGCACCGCTCTGGATCAGCGAGTTCGGCATCGGCGGTCGTGAGGAGACGGGGACGTTGCCGCGCGCCTGGTTCGAGCACTTCGTCGACCAACTGATCCGCACCGACGCGGACTTCGCCTACTGGCCGATCGTCGGTTGGCACAACACGAACGGGACCCCGGACAACGGCTGGGCTCTACTCGCGTGGGACTCCACCGGCCACCGCATCGGCCTGTACGACGGCGACGACTGGCGCGCGTCCGCCTGGACCCGACTGATGAACGCCCCGAGCAAAACCGGACCGGTCGACGCCACGACCGTCTGGAAGATGCTCAGCCCCGACCACGGCGACTTCGTCGAGTCCCTCAGAATGCGCGCCGCCGGCGACTGGGACAACGGCGCCCGCAAGGCCGCCTGCCCCGACGGCCTACGCATGATCGGCCTCAGCCACACCGCCAACCGAGGCCTGTGCCGCTCAGGCGGCCCGACCCCGTCGAGCTCCTACGAGGCCGTGAAGGACGAGCGTCATGTCTCGACCGACTGGGCATCCGGCTACACGAAGTACCAGTGTCCCCCGAACTTCTACCTGACCGGCTACAGCGTCCGCGGCGCCCGAGTCTCCTCCGCTGTCTGCACAGCGACCTCCCAGTCCCTGGGCTCAACCGGCCGCACCATCTGGTTCGACCGCGGCGACAACCGCAACGGCGCCGGCGGCGACTTCGCCACCGGCAACTACAAAGGCCAATGCGCCGACAACGAGTACGCCGCCGGCATCGCCTTCACGACCCGAGTCGGCTCCACCGGTACCCCGGACGCCCTGTACTGCCGCCGGCTCGCGGGATGACTGTCGCCCAACTCCGCCAGGATCGAGCCCTGGCGGAGTTGGCGGAGCGCTAGGACGCGTTGATCTTCTTGTCGCGGATCAGTTGCCGCGCCGCGCGGATCTCGTTGTCGCTGCTGGTGATGGCCGCGCCCATCGAGCACTCGATGTTCGTCCCGCCCGACGTGGTCAACCGGAACACGTCGAGGTGCACCGGCACCTGCGCCTGGTCGACCCGGACCGGGATCGAGTCGGAGCGCGTCGACACCGAGACGACGTCCCGGTAGAAGTACACGTCGGTGGACTCCTTCGTCCGGGCGGAGTTCACCAACGAGACCTGGTACTTGAAGGCGTGCAGCTCCTGCTCGGCGAAGAAGATCACGATCCCCTCGCACTCGCTGGTCCGGTAGATCCCGTCCTTGCCCCGCTTCACGTCGCTGGTGCCACCGAAGATCTTGCCGCCGACGATGACGGGCTTGATCAGTTCGACCTCGCTCTCGTCCAGGTCGAGCTTCTCGAGCGCGCGCTTCCGGAGCCCGCCGAGCGCGATGCTGATCTGGTGGTCGAAGTCGGCATCGGTGGGCCGGTCCGCCGTCTGGCGGTAGATCAGGTAGCACCCGAGCCCGATCAGCAGCAGCCCGATCACCACCGGACCGAAGCTGGCGAAGAACAGCAGCAGCACGCCGATGACGATGCTGATGATGCCGGGTTTGTAGGACACCGGTTTGAAGTACTTCTCGTTCTGTGCGTAGTTGATGTCAGCCATGCCGTCCCCTCCCAGGGCAGAGCTCGAATGAAATCGGCCGACGGTGACGGACCGGATCTGCTGACCCGGCTCCCCCCATCACCGGACGGCCGGCAGTGGATCTTCCACCGACAACAAGGTGAACAACGAGTCGATCCGACTCTGGGTCAGGCCTTTGGCCCACGCCTCGGCGAACGACAGCTGCCACGGCGCCGGCGGTTGGAGACGTTTGCGCGCGTAGTAGTCGAAACGCAGATAGGCGAGAAAGTAATGGAACTCCGGCCGATCTTCGAGGTCGAGCGCACTGTGAATCAGAAGATCGGCCGCCCGGACGCAACGCAGCGGCGCCAGGAACGCTTTCCTTCCGCCGAGTTCGGCAATCGCACCGAAATAGTAGTCGTCCGGGTTCCCCGGTTCGGCGGCGCGCGCCGACCGGAATTCTCCGGCGGCCTCGGACGGCAACCCAAGGCGTAACTGCCGCAGCCCGGCGGCTCGGTGTCTCGCCGCGGTCACGTCCCGCGGTTCGACTGCGTGGTAGGTGTTGTTGTCCCCGTTGATGATCGGCGCGAAGTTGTCTCTGCCGATGCTTACCTGTCGGTTCGCCTGATCGGTCATGGCGGTCAGCGACCGAAGACGATGTTGCCGTCGCCGTTGACGATCGGTCCGCTGCTGTCCCGACCGACGTGTACCGATCTGTTCGCGCCGACGACGTTGCCCGGAGCCCGATCGAGCAACTCCACCAGGGCCTCGAGCAGCGCCGGGTCCGCGTCCAGCAGGTCCTCGATCACAACCTTCAAACGATCGGAGGCCTTCGACTGTGCGGGATCCGCAGCGACCGCGACGACCTGGCTTGCGATCGCCGCTTCGAGCACCGGCTGGTCTCCCCGCGTCCGCCCGCCGAGCAGCAGCTGCAGGACCCGCCGCCCGAACCCGACCATCGAGTCACTGGCCGTGTCGGTGGATTTCTCCAGCACCTGCGCACCCAATTCCCGGATCGCCGGGATCACATACTTCATCGCCACCGCCGTGACAGCGGCAATACTGATCGGTTCCATCATTCGCCCCCGCGATCATCGGATTTCTGTGGAACTGCATTCCGACGATCCCCAGAGCTAACGGAAATGCACAGCCACCCCTTTACAGTCTGTAACATCGCGGGGCGGATGCGGGCCGTTACAGGCAGTTTTCTACCATCCTGTCGAATTCGCGGGCGCGATCTTTCCGCCGAACGTTTGTCCGCTCCGCGCCGGGACGTAGGCTGCTGGCACCACCTGACCTGGGGAGCCCCGTGAACCTTCCTGTTATTCCCGCACCCGCCTCCTCATCGGCATCCGGCGGCTCGTTCGCTGTCGGCGCGGGTCACGGCATCGCCGCGCCACCTGCCGAGCTCGCCGGGGTTGCCGAGCGTTTCGCGGCCGACATCGCGCTCGACACCGGTCTCACGTTGACCGGCGACGCCGGCATCACGCTCGCGCTCGCGCTCGAGCCCGTTGACGACGTACCCACAGCGGTCGGAGTGCGCGCTGATGGCGGTGATGTCGACGAGCGCCACGGCCTGGAGATCACTGACAGCGGCATTCGGGTGTGGGGGCCGACGCCGGAGGCAGTCCATCGCGGCCTCACGTCGCTGCGCCAGTTGATCTCCGCACATCTGCAGGACGGGGTCGCGGTCCTGCCGGCTGGTCGGATCGTCGACGGGCCGCGGTTCGCCTGGCGCGGGTTGTCGCTTGACGTCGTGCGGACGTTTCACGGGCCGGACGAGGTGCGCCGCATCATCGACATGCTGAGCCTGTACAAGCTGAACGTGCTCCACCTTCACCTCACGGACGACCAGGGCTGGCGGGTTGAGGTGCCGTCGCGGCCTGCTCTGACGGATGTTGCTGGAAAGGGGGCGATCGACGACCGGCCTGGCGGGTATTACTCGCGGTCGGAGCTGGCCGAGTTGGTCGCGTATGCGGCCGAGCGGTTCGTGACCGTCGTGCCGGAGATCGACATGCCGGGGCATACCACCGCGGTCTTCACGGCGTACCCGGAGCTTGCGCCGGCGCAGATCCGGACCGTTGACCTGGGCAACGGTGCGAGCATGCAGCTGAGCACGCTGCAGCCCGGGCTCGACGAGACGTGGGCGTTTGTGGAAGACGTGCTGGACGCGGTCATTCCGCAGTTCCCGCAATCCGCCTTCGTGCACATCGGTGGGGACGAGGCGTGGGGGATGTCCGACGAGGATCACGCCGCGTTCGTCGAGCGGGCTGCGGCGCTGGTTCGCGCGCGGGGCAAGCAGGTGATCGGCTGGCAGGAGATCGCCCGCGCCGCGATCGACCCCGCGGACGTGGTCCAGTACTGGATGGACGTCGACCTCGGCTCCATGGACGCCGACTCCGCGCCGTCCGATCTGCCGGACGATCTGCTCCCGATCCTCGTCGAGGGTCTCCAGAAGGCACAGTACGACGTGCCGAAGGCCCTCGCTGCCGGAGCCCGGATCCTCGCCTCCCCGACGACCTGGCTGTACTTCGACCGCCCGCACAAGGACGCGACCAGCGATCCGGCTCAGGAGGAGGCCCGCAAGCGCCTCGGCCTCCAGTTCTACGGACCGGCATCCATCCAGGACGGGATCTCCTGGGACCCGGTGGAGAGCCTGCGCGGCGTCGATTCCGTCGAGCAGGTGATCGGCGTCGAGGCCGCGATCTGGTGCGAGTCGATCGTCACCAGCGAGGACCTCGAGCTGATGCTGCTCCCCCGTCTCCCCGGCGCCGCGGAGAAGGGCTGGTCGCACGAGACCGTCACCGACTGGACGGAGTACTCCGCACGCCTCGCGCAGCAGTCCCCAGCCTGGCGCAACCGCACCTGGACGTGGCTCAAGTCGACCGAGGTGGACTGGAAATAGACGAAGGGGCGGACCGCCATCGGTCCGCCCCCGGTCTCAACAGGTTGCGGTAGGTGCAGCCCAGTCCGCGCGGTCGTTGTAGCCGCCGTCGCCCGCATCGCCGACGACCAGGTCGAGGACGCGTACGCCGGTGAGGTCGACGTCGAACTGCTTCGGGGTGAAGCGGTCGACGGTGCCGCTGTCGAACAGGACCTTGCCGTCGCCGACGACCTGGAACGTCGCCGTGCCGCCCTCAGGTCCGACGTTGCTGACCACGTCATCGATGCCGGCCACACCGGTCAGCCGTGAGCACGACTTGCCGAGGTAGTAGCGGATCAGCGACGGCGATGCGACGCCGATGCCGGTCGGGTACGTCGTACCGGTGAGCTTGATCGGGTTCCCGCCGCCGACGCTCTCGTCGATGGTCGGCGACATCCAGCCGCTGGTCGCGGTGATCCAGTCGTGGTGCGACAGCGGCACGGTCCCGCTCGGCGGCGCCGGCGCGATCACTATCGGCGACAGCACGGTGGTCTGCTTCTGGACGCCATACAATACCGTTTGGTATGCCGTCTGCGCGGTCACGCTCGCAGTCCCCGGGGCGGCGCCGGCGGGGAGCTTGACCGTGAAGGCGAAGTCCGCCTGCTGGCCTCCGGCAATGAGAATCGGCGCTTTGGTCAACGACTTCACCGTCCACCCAGTGCCACCGGCAACAGTCACCGCCGGCTGCAGGATCGGGGTCAGCCCGTCGTTGCGGACGTTGACCTGCACGGTCAGCTCGTCGCCACCGGCAACAACCGGCGCAACGTCCGCGGGCTGCGGGTCGGTGCCGACCTTCGTCACCTGCGGGATGCCCGCAGTCACATGCGGAGCACCCGGTACGCCGCGAGCCGGCTCGACCCGGAACAGCGCCGTACCGTGCGCCGGAACCGCCGCGCTGATCACGCCGGCGCTCTCGGTCACCTTGTTGCTCCACGCGTTCTTCAAGGTGAAGCGAGACCCCTGCAGACCGACTGCCGACGCCGTCGTGGTCAGCGTCTTCGCGCTGTCACCCCGGTTCAGCAGTGCGACGGCACGGCCGCCGTCAGCGAGCAGCTTGACCCACGTCTCCGTCGTACCCGCGGCACCGACTCGGACGGCCTGCACCGCGGCCTTGTCCTGGTTGATCGCGATGACATCAGGATCCGTCAGCATCCCGACGGTCGTCGCGGACAGCTTCCGTACGTCGCTGCCGACCACCAGCGGAGCAGCCGCAACAGCCCACAGCGTCAGCTGCGTGCGGAACTCCTCGTCGCTCATCCCAAGCTCGGGCGCGAGGTAGTCCGGGTCGCTGAACGCACCCGGCTTGACCACCTCGGGGTGTCGCGCGTTCGCGTCGTAGTTACGCAGTACGTCCTTGAACTTGATGTCGCCCTGGAAGCCGACATCGGTGTACGTACGCCACGACTGCGCGATCCCCGGCGCATACGACCAGGAGTTGATCGACTGCTGGGACTCGGGGTAGTTGCCCCAGTCCGGTGAGGTGACCGGGTTGCACAGGTTGAAGATCATCGGCCGGTGGCTCGCGTTGTTGCGCAGCGCCTGGGCGAACTCGGTGTAGACCGTCTTCGGGTCCAGGTTGGCCGCGATCCCACACAGGTAGTCGACCTTCACCGCGTCGAATCCCCAGGCCGCGAACGTGTCGGCGTCGTGCTGGTAGTGGCCACCGCTGCCGAGACCGCACTTACCCGGGATGTACGGGCCGGCGTCGGTGTAGATACCCGCCTTCAGGCCCTTGCTGTGGATGTAGTCGACGACCGGCTTGAGACCGTTCGGGAACTTGGCCGGGTTCGGAACCAGATCGCCGGCGTCACTGCGCGACTGGTCGGCCTGCCAGCCGCCGTCCAGCCAGACGATGTCGTAACCGGCCTTCGCCAGCCCGCGGCTCACCAACGAGTCCGCGACCGACTTGATCGTGTCCTCGGTGAAGTCGCCGCCGAGACCGTAGTACGTGTTCCAGCCCATGTACGGCGTCGGGCTGAGGACCGGTGCGGTGGCCTGAGCTGCCACCGCCGGGGTCGTCGTGGTGGCGATCGCGCCGGCCACCAGGGCAGCCGCGATCACCCCACCTAGGAATCGCCTCATCTGTCATCTTCTTCCGTTGAGCGGAACGGGGTCAGTCCAGTGCCTCGACGATCAGGCACTGCGAGTCGGCCGGGCCGTCGAACGCGACGCCGACCTGCAGCAGGTAACTGCCCGGGTAGGTCTCTGATCCCACCCGGTAGTTCTTCGCCGGATCCAGCCCGGCCAGCGGCACCCGCCGCGGCCGGGTCGGCAGCGTGCCGCGCACGTTGCCGTCGCCGGTCTCCCACAGGAACACCACGGATCGCGCCGCGCCGACGTACTGCACGCCGGCCGCGAGTCCATAGACCTTGCTATCGGCAATCAACTCTCGAAAGCCCTTGTACTGCTCGATATGACGAGTCGCCGTCTTCAATTGCTTGTCGGTCCAACGGGACAGGTCCGCGCCGATCCCGAGTACGCCGGCCATCGCGACATGGAACCGGAAATCGAACGACCGCTCGCGACCGTCGTGCGTACCCACCGCGTCGGTCACCCACGAACTCATCAGGTGCGGCGCGAACCCGGTCCGGAACCCTTGCTGAATCCTGAGCCGATCCAGCGGGGCCGTGTTGTCCGACGGCCACAACGTCTCGACCCGGGAAGCCATCCCCAGATCAACCCGGGCCCCGCCCCCGGCACACCCCTCGACGTACACCTCGGGGTGCTCAGCCCGCAGCCGATCCAGAATCGTGTAGAGATTCGAAACCACCAGCCCGTCGACATCCCGCCGCTGGTCGCCGCTGTCCAACCGCGGCCGATTCGCATCCCACTTCAGGTACTTGATGTCGTACGTCGCGAGCAGCCGATCCAGCGTGCCCCGGATGAACTCCCTGACGTCGTCGCGGCTGAGATCGAGCAGCAACTGATTCCGGATCAGGACCGGCTCGCGCCCCGCCGTACGCAGGATCCATTCCGGGTGTTCGGAAGCCAGCCGTGACGACGGGCTGACCGACTCCGGCTCGATCCACAACCCGAAGTCAAGTCCCAGATCGCGGAGCTGCGAGATGAATCCGTCCAACCCGTCGGGGAACTTGGCCGGATCAACCTCCCAGTCACCCAGCCCGCCCGCATCGTCGGACCGCCCGACGAACCACCCGTCGTCGACCACGAACGTCTCGACGCCGATCCCCGCCGCCCGTCGAGCCAACTCGAGCTGATGCTCCGCCCGAATGTCGAACTCCGTCGCGAACCACGAGTTGTACAAGACCTGCGCGGTACGCCGACGCGACGCCGCCCGCTCATACTCGTGGAACACCCGCGCGAGCCCGTCCGCCCCCTCGGCACTACAAGCCCCCACGGCCTTGGGCGAAGTCCACGTCTCCCCCGGGCCGAGCCGCAGGCCCAGACTCGACGAGCTACGACCGGCCTGGATCCGCAGCAGCCCGGTGGTGTCGACGTCCGCCGACATCTCCCAGGACCCGGACCACGCGAGCTGCACCCCATACGCGACCGGTCCGTCGGTGGCGAGGAACGGCGAGTACGAATGCCCAGTGATCCCCTGCGCGCTGCCGATCGTGAAGCGGCCGCGCGGCAACGTCACCGAGGCCTGCTGGAACTCGCTGTTCCACTCGCCCCACAAGTACTTGACGGTGTTCCCAGCAGGAACGACGAACCCGGCCGAGTCGTGCCGATGCAACGTCAGCTCGTCGACGCCGTCGTTGCCGACGGAGACCCATCGCTCGACGACGTCCCCGACCACCAGGTAGTGCAACTCGACCCGCACTCCGCGGCCGCCGTCCCGGAAGACCAACTGCAGCTCGGTCCCGGGGAAGACGTCCCGGGGCTCGCCGGTTGCTGCTTCGTCGAAGACGGGACGGAGTTCATCCGATCCGTCGGGTCCGCTGACGACCAGATCGACCGGCGCGGTGTAACGCACCCCGCGGACGGCGTACTCCAGCGGCTCGACGTCCGCCCGCGGTACGAAGTGCTCGGTGCCGAGAATCTCGACGGGATGCGGGCCCCAGGCAACCAGCTGGGCCCACTGGCCGTGGTCGGGCACGCCGACGACGTACGACGTCGTCGTACCGCGTAGCGTCCACGTCCTCACTTGACGGCTCCGATCGCCAGCCCGCCTACGAAGTGCTTCTGGAAACGAAGGAACACCGCCACGGTAGGCACCGCGGCGATCACCGTTCCGGCTGCGATCACATTCCACGATGACACGAACAGACCCTGCAGACCGAGCAGCGCCGGCGTCACCGGCATCTTCTCCCCGGACCGGATGACGGTGATCGACCACAACAGATCGTTGAAGATCCACGTGAACGACAGCGCGCCGAGCGCTGCCAGCGCCGGACGGGTCAACGGCAGGATCACACTCGAGTAGATGCGTCCAGGTCCGGCGCCGTCGATCGTCGCCGCCTCCTGGATCTCCCGCGGCAGGTCCCGCATGAACCCGTGCAGCACGAACGTGTAGAACCCGAGCCCGAACCCGACGTGGACCGCGATCAGTGCGATCAGCGTGTCGTAGTACCCGATCAACTCCACGAACCGGGAGATCGGGATCAGCAGGATCTGCGGCGGCAGCAGGTTCCCCATCAACATCAGCAGCAGGATCGTCCGCCGGAACGGGATCGAGTACCGCGCCAGCCCGTACGCCGCGATCGACGCCAGCCCGAGGCTCAGCAGCACCGCCGGGATCGTCACGAGCAGACTGTTGATCAGCGCCCGGAACTCGTCCGCGTCCTCCCACGCCGACTTGTACGTCGACAACGTGAACGAATGCGGCAACGAGCCGAGCCCGTTCGCGGCGACGTCGTCGAAGCTGCGGAACGAGATCACGATCACCCAGAGGATCGGCGCGACCCACAGGAACGACACGATCGACATCGCCACGTGGTACCCCGTACGGCGAATCACGATTCCTCCCGGAAGGCGCGGATCAGGTAGCCGAGGATCACGGCCAGGGCGAGCACGAAGATCACCACGGCCAGCGCCGACGCGTAGCCGAGCTGGGTGGACTGGAACGCGGTCGAGTACATGTACGTGCTGAGCAGCTCGGACGAGTGGTACGGGCCGCCCTTGGTCATCGACCAGACGATGTCGAACGACCGCAGCGAGTCGATCACGATCACCGACAGGACGACGGAGTTCACCCCCTTGAGCTGCGGGATCGTCACGTACCGCGTCCGCTGCCAGGCGGACGCGCCGTCGACCTTCGCCGCCTCGTACAGTGCGGGATCGACCGCTTTCAGGCCGGCCAGGTACAGCACCATCACGTACCCGATCTGCCGCCACAGCGCCGGCACGATCACGGCGTACAGCGCGGTGTCGGGGTCGGCCAGCCAGGGACGGACGAAGTTGCCCAGGCCAACGGTTCGGAACACCGTGTCGACAAGTCCGTCCGGCTGGTAGAACACGCGCCAGATCAGCGCCGTGACCACCAGCGAGAACACGACCGGAGTGAACAGCGCGGCCCGGTAGATCCCGACCCCGCGACGCTCGCGCTGCAACAGCAACGCCATCCCGAAGCCGCCGATCACACTCAACCCACCGAACAGCACCAGCCAGATCGCGGTGTTCTTCAGCGCCGTCCGGAAGATCGGGTCCGAGACCATGTCCCCGAAGTTGCCGAACCCGATGAACCGGGGCGCCGACAGCCCGTCCCAGCTGGTCAACGCCAGCCAGAACCCCTGCAGCGCAGGCCAGAACACCCAGATCGCCTCGATGACGAACGGCACCAGCACGAACGCCAGGATGAGCGGTGAGACACCGCGTCGTCGTGACCTCGAGGCCGAACCGCTGCCGGTCCGGCTCCGAGATTCCACAGCTGTTGCGGTCACGCCTTGAAGACCTTCTGTGCTGCGGCTTGCCAGTCCTTCAGGATCTGGTCGATCTGGTCGGGCTTGTCGAGGAACTTGGTGAGCGCGGCATCGGCGGTCGGCTGCAGAGCGTCGCTCGAGTCGCGGTTGAAGAACTGCGTGATCTCCGCGGCACCCTCGATCATCGCCTTGCCCTTCTTCACCAGCGCGGTGTCGGCCGACTTCCCGTCCGGGTTCGCCGGGATCGCCGTACCGGAAGAGCTCTGCACGTAGATGTTCTGCGCCTCCGGCGTCGCCAGCCAGGCGAGGAACTTCTTGGTGCCCTCCGGATCCTTCACCTTCTTCGACGCGAAGTACCCGTCCGTCGGCGCCTCTTCGGCCACCGGTACGGCGGGATCGATGATCGGGAACTGGAAGAAGTCGATGTCGTCCAGCGCGTCCTTCGGTGCCGAGTCGGCGAAGAACGTGCCGATCAGGAACATCCCGGTCTTGCCCGCGAGCAGCGCCGACGTCGCCTCCTGGAACGGGAACGACTTACCCTTCGGGTCGAAGTACGGCAGTACCTCGCGCCACTTGGTGAAGACCGCCTTCACCTTCGGGTCGGTGAAGTCACCCTCGCCGGCCAGCAGCTGGCGGTGGAACGGCGCACCGTTGATCCGGATGTTCAGGTAGTCGAACCAGGCCGACGCGACCCACGGCGTGTCACCGAGGCCGATGCCGATCGGCGGGATCCCCTTGCCCTGGATCTTCTTGCAGACGGCAACGAACTCGTCCCAGGTCTTCGGCGGCGTCACGCCCCACTTGGCGAAGTTCGACTTCCGGTAGAACATGCCCCACCAGTAATAGCTGGTCGGCACGAAGATCTTCTGCCCGGCGCTGCTGGTCGACAGCGTCTGCATCGCCTTCGAGTAGTTGCCCATGCTGTCCCAGACGCTGGTGACGTCGAGCAGCAGGTCCTTCTTCGCGTACGAGTCCGCGACCGATCCGGCGTACCAGGTGTAGACGTCCGGCGGGTTCGCCGAGGTCAGGTACGTCGGCAGCTGGGTCCGGAAGATCTCCGCGGCGACCGTGTTCAGCTTGACCTGCGACCCGCCGGTCTTGTTGTACGCGGCAACCAGTTTCTCCATCGCGGCCTTGGCCTGCTCGCTGGAGAGGTTGGACTGCAGCGAGAGCTCACCAGTCGCCGCGCTGCCGCTGCCCGGACTCTTCGTCGAGGTCGCGCATCCGGGGACCAGAGTGGCCGCCCCGAGTAGTCCGAGTCCCTTGAGGAACGTCCGCCGATCTGCTGCCAGACCCGTCATGCCGAAACTCCTGAGCTCTGCCCGACCGGCGATGCCAGTCGAGTAAGTGGTGTGTTGCGGACGATCTTGCGGCGGACGATCCCAGGTGTCAATATTAATTCGTAAATTACGAGCAAATCGCTTGACGAGACTGCGTGATCACGGTCAACTGATGGCTCGTTCATCGTTGGAACGCGCCTGCCTGCGTGCTTGGGTAGGGGTGACTCGAGGAGGCGCTGGTGCGGCTGGCTGGGCGGGTGATCGTGGTGACCGGGGCCGCGTCGGGGATCGGCGCGGCCTGCGTCGACCGCGCGCTGACCGAGGGTGCGCTGGTCGTGCAGGTGGACATCCACCCGTGCAAGGAGCTGCCGGGCAAGGCGATCAGCGTGGTCGGCGACGTCGCGTCGCCGGACACCTGGGCCGAGGTCCGGTCCCGCGGCCGCGACGAGCTCGGCCCGATCGACGGCCTGGTCAGCAACGCGGTGGTCGTCGACGTGAAGCCGGCCCACGAGCTGTCGCCACCGTCCTGGCAACGCCAACTCGACGTCAACCTCACCGCGGCCTTCCTCGGTTTCCAGGCGCTGTACGACGACCTCGTCGCGAACGCCGGCTCGGTGGTCCTGGTCTCTTCGGTGCACGCGATCGCGGGGCTACCCGGGCATCCGGCGTACGCCGCGACGAAGGGCGCACTGGTCTCGCTCGGACGGCAACTGGCCGTCGAGTACGGTCGCTCGATCCGGGTGAACACCGTGCTCCCGGGCCCGGTGCTGACGGCGATGTGGGACCGCGTCGACGCCGAGGGGCGAGATCAGAGCGCGCAGGCAACGGCACTCAAGCGGCTCGGACAACCGGACGAAGTGGCTCAGACGGTGGCGTTCCTGCTGTCGTCCGAGGCGTCGTTCGTGACAGCGGCAAGCCTGGTGGTCGACGGCGGATGGTCCGCGGTGAAGGACTCGGCGTGAGGGAGAGCGGTGTGACGGGGATTCAGCGCGGGGTGTCGCGTGGGCTGCACGGGCAGATCGTCGAAGTGATGGCGGATCGCATCCTGTCGGGGCAGATCCCGGAGGGCGCGACCATCAACGTGACCGAACTGCAGGCCGACCTCGGCGTCAGCCTGACGGCGGTCCGGGAGGCGTTGAAGGTGCTGACCGCGAAAGGGCTCGTGGACGCGCGGCAGAAGCGCGGTACGTTCGTCCGGCCGCGTTCGGACTGGAACCTGCTCGACGCGGACATGATCCGCTGGCACTTCAAGGACGCCGACTCCCGGCCCGAGCTGCTCGAGGAACTGCACGAGGTGCGCGGGATCGTCGAGCCGGCCGCCGCGCGACTGGCCGCGCTGCGATCCGAGGACTCGGACGTCGCGGCCCTCGACGAGGCGCTCGCGGGGATGGAGTCGGCGGACGACAACCTCGCCGCGGCGGCCGCGGACCTCGCGTTCCACCGGGCCCTGCTGGCGGCAACCGGCAACGAACTGCTGACGAAGATGGAAGTGATCATGGAGACCGGGCTCGCCGATCGCGACCGGCTGGTGCACACCGTGAAGCCGTCGGACGATCCGATCCCGAGCCACCGGCTGGTCGTGGACGCGATCCGCGCACACGATCCCGAGGGCGCAGAGCTCGCGATGCGCGAACTGCTGGCGAAGGCGGCCGAGGACCTCACCGAAGTACGCGGTTCGAGTCGTCGGCGGCGCCGGTGAAGATCGAGAAGATCGAGACGTTCCTGGTCCCGCCGCGCTGGTTGTTCTGCCGGGTCGAGACCAGCGACGGCGTCGTCGGCTGGGGCGAGCCGGTCGTCGAGGGGCGCGCGGAAGTCGTGCGAGCCGCGATCGACGTACTCGCGGAGTACCTGATCGGCCAGGATCCACTGCAGATCGAGCGGCACTGGCAGATCCTGACCAAGGGCGGCTTCTACCGCGGCGGGCCGGTGCTCAGCAGCGCGGTCGCCGGTCTCGACCACGCCCTCTGGGACATCGCCGGCAAGGTGTACGGCGCTCCCGTCGCGGCCCTGCTCGGCGGACGGGTCCGTGATCGGGTCCGCGTGTACGCATGGGTCGGCGGGGACGAGCCGTCCGCGATCGGCGACGCCGTCGCGGAGCAGGTCGCGGCCGGTATGACCGCCGTCAAGATGAACGCCAGTGGGCAGATCCAGACGTCGCCATCGGTTGCCGAGGTCAACGACATCGTCACCCGGCTGGCCGCGGCCCGCGAGGTGCTCGGCGACTCCCGTGACGTCGCGATCGACCTGCACGGACGCGTCGGCGCCGCCGGTGCCCGGCGGATCCTGCACGCGGTCGAGGGCCTGCAGCCGATGTTCGTCGAGGAGCCGGTGCTGCCGGAGCAGATGGCGCATCTGTCCTCGGTGGTTGAGACCTCGACCATCCCGGTCGCGCTCGGCGAGCGGCTGTACCACCGGGCCGAGTTCATGGCTCCGCTCAACGCCGGAGTGGCCGTCGTACAGCCGGATGTGTCGCATGCGGGCGGGATCTCCGAGCTGCGGCGGATCGCCGTACTCGCGGATGCGCACGGTGCGATGCTCGCACCGCATTGTCCGCTCGGGCCGATCTCGCTGGCGGCCTCGTTGCAGGTGTCGTTCGCGACGCCGAACTTCCTGATCCAGGAGCAGAGCCGCGGCATCCACTACAACGTGTCGAGCGACCTCACGTCGTACGTCATGGATCCGGCGCCGTTCACCTGGGTCAACGGGCACGCCGAGTGGAATCCCCTGCCCGGCTTGGGAATCACCGTCGACGAGGCGGCCGTCCGCGCCGCCGACAAGATCGGTCATTCGTGGCGCAACCCGGTGTGGACCCACGAAGACGGCTCGTTCGCCGAATGGTGACCCCGCGACCGACCCGCTCGACGACCGAGGCCGCCGCCGGCCGCACGGTGGCGGTCGACCCCGCTGACGGCGGCCGGTGGACGTCGCTGCAACTGGCAGGGCGGGAGTGGCTCTGGGCCGGACCCGGCCTCGTCAGTGGCTCCCGTGCCGGGCTCGCGACCTTCATCGACGCCGGTGGACTCGACGAATGCTTCCCCACCGTGCGCGGCACCCCGGATCACGGCGGACTCTGGAACCAGCCGTGGGACGGCTCCGTGGAGTACGACGGCGTCGTCCTCACCCGCGCCTTCACCGCCGGCACCGACACGCTGACCGTCGACTACCACCTCGAAGCCGCTCCGGGGTTTCGGTTCATCTGGGCGGCCCACGCATTGCTCGACTGTGCCGCCGGAGCAGTCGTCTCCGCGCCACCCGGGACCGAGTGCAGGTTGTATCCGGAGGTAGCCGCACTTCTTCCGTGGGCCTGGCCAGACGGCGCGCCCTGGGTGACGTCCGGTTGGCCGACCCCGCTCGACCTGTCGGTGTACGGCGAATCGGACGGAACTGCGGCCGGTGCAGTCTTGGCGGACTGCCCAACAGTCTCCTTGCGCGATCGCGGCGCCGAGCTCACGACGACGTTGAGTTGCCCGGGGCAACCAGTCTCCACCGCGCTGTGGCGCAACCAGGGTGGCTTCCCGGTCGATGCGCCGTACCGGAGTCTGGGCGTCGAACCGATGCTCGGCCGGGTGTTCGACCTCGCCGAAGCCGGGCCGGACGACGCTGCGGTCGTGCCGGCGAGTGGTGAGCTGGCCTGGCGGCTCACGTTGTCCGCCAGGCCGGTGTGATGTCACGCGAGAACAACGGGGCGGTTGTTCACTGAGTAATTCAGCCACAGATCTGCCGTCCAGAACAGGGCTCATAGGACGTCCTATGGCTGACTCGATCACTTAGGTTGGAGACCATGGACCTGCTTGCCGAACTTCGCGCCCGGAAGCTGCTCGCGATCATCCGGGCGGACGGGCCGGATACCGCGCTCGCCTGTGTCGAGACGCTCGTCGAGGCCGGCGTCACCGCGCTGGAGATCTCGCTCACCACGCCGGGCGGCGTCGAGGCGATCGCCAAGGCGCGGTCGCAGTACGACCCGCACATCCTGATCGGCGCCGGGACCGTCGTGACTGCAGCGCAGGCTGACGAGGTCGCCGCGGCTCGGGCCGGCTTTGTCGTCACTCCGGCGATCACGCGCGGCGCTCATCGTGCGGTTGAGCTCGGTCTGCCGCTTCTCTGCGGCGCGCTCACACCGACCGAGGTCGTCGCTGCGCTGGATCTCGGCGCGACCGCGGTGAAGATCTTCCCGGCCAAGGTGTATGGGCCGAGCTACCTCTCCGAGCTTCGCGCGCCGCTGCCGGACGCGCCGCTGATAGCGGTCGGCGGGGTCGATGCACAGTCGGCGCCGAAGTACCTCGCCGCCGGAGCGCTTGCGGTCGGCGTCGGATCGCCGCTGCTGGGTGACGCTGGCACGGGCGGTTCGTTGGCGGAGCTCGCGATCCGCGCCAGCACATTCCGCACCGAGCTCGGCGTCTAGGGAGTCACCCATGACCGACGTGCTGACCCTCGGCGAGACGATGGTCTCCGTCCGGACCGCCCGGCCGATGCGGCTGGGCGGGGACGCGCACCTCTCGATCGCCGGCTCCGAGAGCAACGTCGCGATCGGGCTGGCCCGGCTCGGCCACGACGCGGCCTGGTTGAGTGCCGTGGGCAACGATGAGCCCGGTCGGCTGATCCAGCGGACGCTGCGCGCCGAGAACGTCGATACGACGTACCTGCGCTTCTCGGACGACTCGTTCACCGGCTTCATCGCGTTCGACCAGCCGTCCCACGACATCACGCGGGTCAGCTACCACCGCCGCGGCTCGGCCGCATCCACGCTGACGCCGGCTGAAGCCATAGCGGCTGTTGCTACGGCGGCACCGGCTCTGCTCCACGTCACCGGCATCACCCCCGCGCTCTCCGACACCGCGCGGGCGGCGACGCTGGCCGCCGTACGCACCGCGTCTGCAGCAGGCGTCCAGGTCTCTCTGGATGTGAACTACCGGGGCCGCCTCTGGTCCCGCGCCGACGCAGCCGTCGCGATCCGGGAGCTCCTCCCCCACGTCGACACCGTGTTCGCGTCAGATGACGAACTGGATCTACTGACCGACGCCACCGACCCAATCGCCGACCTGCTCGAGTCCGTCGACCACGTCGTCGTCACCGCCGGCGGCAAGGGAGCCTGGGCACACTCCGCCAATGGCACCATCCACCGCCCCGCGCTCCCCGTCACCGTCATCGACAGCATCGGGGCAGGCGACGCCTTCGTCTCCGGCTATCTCTCGGCCACCCTCGACAGGCTGTCCTTGGAAGCCCGCCTCGAACGCGCCACCACGTCCGGCGCCTTCTGCGTCACGGCGTACGGCGACTGGGAGTCCCTCCCCACCCGCGACGACCTGACGCTCTTGGCTCACAGCCAGGGCACCGCTCTTCGCTAGTCCTCGACGGGAAAGAGGATCGGGCTGAGCAGGTACCGCGATCGGCGCGGTGCGGCTTCGTTCGACAGGACCGGGAGGATCGCCGACCGCATGCCCTCGATCAGCTGGTGTAGCTCTTCCTCGCTGAGCCAGATGCCGTGTTGGCGGTAGCCCACGAGATCCGTGAGCGGATCCGCGTCCTCGTGGTCGAGGTACGTGTTGAACTCGGCCACCAACGCGGCCATCGCGACAGCGAAGGCACGCCGGTGGTCGTCGACCGTCAACTGCTCGAGCTGCTCCGGCGTGATCGACGCGCGCTCCTGGCGCAGCCGGAACCGGCGCTCGACCGCGCCGCGGACCCGGCGTTCCTCCGCGACCTCGAGGATGCCGCCCTCGGCGAGCAGCTCGACATGACGGTACAGCGTCGCCTTCGACACGTCGGCGATCCGCTCTCCCAGCTCGCCGGTCGTCAGCTGCCGGCCGCCGCGCAGCGCGTGGACGATCCGCAACCGCACCGGATGCCCCAGCAACTCCAGAGGGCCCATGAGCGAAATGGTCTCATGTCATGTTACCTTTCTCAAACACTGAGAAAGGTAACGCCGATGACTGCGTGGACTCCGCCGCCGTACGCCGATCCGACCGTCTTCACCGAGCAGGGCCTCGTCCTCGAAGCGGCCGGCCAGACGGTGCCGGGCACCCTCACGCTCCCCGACCGGCCGACCGTCGGCGTCGTACTGCTCGCCGGCGGCGGCCCGTTCGACCGCGACGAGACCAGCGGACCGAACAAGCCGCTGAAGGACCTCGCCTGGGGCCTGGCCACGCAGGGCATCGCCGTACTGCGCTTCGACAAGCTCACCGCGAACCGGCCTGAAGCGATGGCAGCCCCCGGCTACACGATGACCGCGGAGTACGTGCCGCACGCGATCGCCGCCGTACGCACGCTCGCCGAACACGTCGACCAGGTCTTCCTCGTCGGACACAGCATGGGCGGAAAGGTCGCGCCGAAGATCGCCGCCGAAGAACCACTGGTAGCCGGCCTGGTGATCATGGCCGGCGACACCCAGCCCATGCACCACTCGGCAGTCCGCGTGATGAAGTACCTCGCCGAAACCGAAGCCGTCCCGCCGGAAACCATCGCCGTCTTCGAGCGGCAAGCAGCCGTGGTCGACAGCCCGGCGCTGTCCCTCGACACCCCGCCGACAGATCTCCCGTTCGGCATGCCGGCGTCGTTCTGGCTGGACCTTCGCGAGTACGACCCGGTTGCCACCGCCGCGAAGCTCGACGTCCCGATCCTCGTCCTGCAAGGCGGTCGCGACTACCAGGTGACCGTGGCCGATGACCTGCCCGCGTGGCGCGACGGCCTACCCGGCGCCACGATCAAGATCCTCGACGCCGGCAACCACCTGTTCTTCGCCGGCAGCGGTCCATCCACGATGGCCGACTACCAGGTCCCCGGGCATGTGGACCCGGTAGTCATCAGCACCATCGTCGATTGGTTGCCTTAAGCAAGCAGTGCGGGGTCGGACTCGAGCTCCCTCTCGGGATCGAGCGGAAGAACGATCTTGAACACCGTCCGGCCGGGCTCCGACTCGACCCGCAGATCGCCGTGGTGCTTCTTCACCACGATCCGCCAGGAGATGTCGAGCCCCAGACCGGTGCCCTCGCCGATCGGCTTGGTGGTGAAGAACGGCTCGAAGATCCGCCGCCGGATCTCCTCCGGGATACCGGGACCGGTGTCGCCGATCTCGACGACGGCGTACGCGCCGTCCTTCCGGGTCCGCAGCGTCAGCGTGCCGGATCCACCCATCGCGCTGACCGCGTTGTCGATGATGTTCGTCCACACCTGGTTGAGCTCCGCGGCGTACGCCGGGATCGGCGGCAGCTCGGGATCGAAGTCCTTCACCACCTCGTATCCCTGCAGCTTGCCCGACATCATCACCAGCGTCGACTTCAGCAGCTCCCGCAGATCGACGGTCTGGTACGGCGCGCGGTCGATCTGCGAGTACTGCTTGGCGGCACCGACCAGCGTCGAGATCCGGGTGACCGAGTCGTCGATCTCGTTCATCAGCGACTCGGTGTCGATCGTGTACATCAACCACCGGACAGCACCCTCGAGGTACGTCGGGCCGACGGCCGTCAGCACCTCCTCCATCCAGGGCACATCCAGCCCGGCCGCTGCCAGCACCGGAGCGATGTCCCAACTGGCCTGGACATCGTGGTCGTCCAACCAGTCGGTCAGCGCGTCCTCGCGGTCGGACAGCTCCATCGGCGGGACGTCTTTGTCCTTGTTCTTGTCGAGCCGCTCGACCGCGTCGTCCTGGAGCGCGACGATCTGGTGCAACTTGGTCGCGTCCAGCGTGCCGTCGGCGAGCATCGCCAGCTTCGACCGCATCCCGGAGACCCGCTGCCGCAAGGTGGCAGCGGCCCGGACCGCCGCGGCGGCCGGGTTGTTGAGCTCGTGGGTCAGGCCGGCGGACAACGAACCGAGGGCGAGCAACCGCTCCCGCTCCCCGAGCGTCTCGTTGGTCCGGCGCATGCCCATCACGAAGCCCTCGATCAGGTGCACCGCCATCGGGAACCAGGTGTTCATCATCGTCGCCATCGTGTCGGCGCCGATGACGAAGAACTCCGACGGCTGCGTCACCTGCATCGTCGCGGTGTACGACTTGTGGTCGTTGGCGCCGAAGAAGGCGTTGAACGCACCGGAGTAGACCCCGCGCTGGCTGGTCCGGTTGATCTCTACCAGCTCACCGTGCGACAGCTTGCAGAGCCGGATCTCTCCGGTGAGCAGGACGTAGCAGCAGGTCGCCTCGTCGCCCTCGTTGAAGACGATGCCGTCGTCCCAGGTCTCGGCGTACCCGGCCTCGGACAGCCACTGCAGCTGCTCGTCGGTGAGGCTCTCGAAGAGGAACAGCGTGCGCAGCTCGTCGGGAGTCAGCCGCCGCGGCTCCACAGCTTGATCAGTCATCAGAGCATCTCCAGGTATCGGTGCACCAGTGTCACGGCCATCGCTCCGTCGCCGACCGCCGAGGCGACCCGCTTCACCGACTCGGCCCGCACGTCACCCGCGGCGAACACGCCAGGCATGCTCGTCTCCAGGTGGTACGGCTCCCGCTCCAGCGGCCAGCCCGGCGGTCTGCCGGGCAGGTCAGGTCCGGTGAGGACGAAACCTCGATCGTCGCGGAGCAGGTCACCGGGCAGCCAGTCCGTCCGCGGAGCCGCGCCGATGAACACGAACATCCATTCCGTGTTCACGTCGTGGCTCTCCCCGGTCTCGCTGTTCAGCAGGGTGAGACACTCCAGATGCTCCGAGCCCTTGCAGGCAACGACCTGCGTGCAGGTATGCACCTCGATGTTGTCGATCCCGTCGATCTGGTCGATGAGGTACGACGACATCGTCGCGGTGAGCGATGGTCCTCTTACCAGCATATGCACACGTTTCGCATGCCTGGAGAAATAGACCGCGGCCTGACCGGCGGAGTTGGCGCCGCCGATGATGTAGACCTCCATGCCGGCACACGCCGGACCCTCGGTCGTCGCCGAGCCGTAGTAGATCCCGCGACCGCACAGATCGTCGACACCGGGCGCCTGCAGCGTCCGGTACGAGACGCCGGTCGCCAGGATCACCGAATGCGCCGAGATCTCGCTGCCGTCGGCGAACCGCAGCCGCCGCGCGTTGCCGAGCGTCTCCAGCCCGACGACCTGACGGGTCGTCAGGAGCTCCGCCCCGAACCGGACAGCCTGACGCCGGGCCCGGTCCGTCAGCTGCGCACCGGACACTCCGTCCGGGAAGCCCAGGTAGTTCTCGATCCGGCTGGACTGCCCGGCCTGACCACCGGTCGCCAGCTGCTCGACCAGCACGGTCCGCAGGCCCTCGCTGGCGCCGTACACCGCGGCTCCGAGCCCGGCCGGACCGCCGCCGACCACAACGAGGTCGTAGAAGTCCTTGGCCGGCGCCGTGGACAGACCGACCTTGTTCGCCAGCTCGGTCTCGGACGGCGCGACCATCACGGTGCCGTCCGGCGTGATGACGACCGGCAGCGTCGAGCCGTCGACCTCGGCCGCGTCGAGGAGACGCTTGGCCTCTTCGTCGTCGACGTTGAGCCAGCGGTACGGCACGGCGTTGCGGGCGAGGAAGTCGCGGGCCGCGAACGACGGCGCCGACCAGCGGTGACCGATCACCCGGGTCTCGTCGCCGGACGGCTCCGGGGTCGACTTCCAGAGATCGAGCATCGCGTCGACCACCGGATACAGCTTCTCCTCCGGCGGGTTCCACGGCTTGAGCAGGTAGTGGTCGAGGTCGACCACGTTGATGGCCTGGATCGCCGCGTCGGTGTCGGCGTACGCCGTCAGCAGCACGCGGCGGGCCAGCGGGAACAGGTCCATCGCGGCCTCGAGGAACTCGATGCCGGACATCTGGGGCATCCGGTAGTCGGCCAGCAGCAGGGCCACGGGCTCACCGCGGAGCTTGAGCTCCTTCAGCGCGTCGAGCGCCTGCGCCGGGTTCTCCGCCCGGACGATGCGGTTCTCCTCGCCGTACCGTCGGCGGAGGTCACGGGCGATTGACCGGGAAACGCCGGGATCGTCGTCCACGGTGAGGATCACCGCGCGGGTCGTTGACGCTGTCATGCCTCCTTCATACCAGCGGATCCCTACAAACAGGGATCGGTAATCCACAGGCTGCGGCCCGGTTCGCGAGGGGCTGATTCGCGAACCGGGCCGCGGGGGGCGGTTACGGGAGGGCGTCGAGGTACGGCGCGTGGTTGTTCTGGAACTCCCAGTTGTAGTAGTGGTCCCAGTTGATCGACCACGTCATCAGCCCCCGGAGGCCCGGTGAAGCGCCGCCGCGGAGGCTGTAGCCGCCGCAGTTCTGGCCCTTCACCAAGCAGTCCAGCGCCTGGTGCACGGCTGCCGGGGCGGTGTAGCCGTTGCCCGCGCTGACTGCTGCCGGGAGCCCGATACCGATCTGGTCGTCGCGCAGTCCCGGGAACGTCTGACCGGTGTTCGCCACCGGGAATCCGGCCTTGACCATGTCGGTCATGGCGATGTGGAAGTCGGCGCCGCCCATGGTGTGGTACTGGTTGTCCAGCCCCATCACCGGGCCGGAGTTGTAGTCCTGGACGTGCAGGACGGTCAGCGAGTCCCGCAGCGCGTGGATGACCGGCAGATAGGAACCGGTCCGGTTGTCGCCGCCACCGGCGCCGCCGTAGAACTGGTAGCCGACCTGCACGAAGAACGTCTCCGGCGCCATCGTCAGCACGAAACCCGAACCGTACTTCGCCTTCAGCGTCTTCAGCGCCGAGATCAGGTTGACGATCACCGGAGTGGTCGGGTTGCGGAAGTCGGTGTCACCGGCGTTCAGGTACAGCGAGTGCCCTTCGAAGTCGATGTCGAGCCCGTCCAGCCCGTAGCGGTCGATGATCGCACTGACCGAGCTGACGAACGCGTCGCGGGCCGCCGTGGTGGTCAGTTGCACCTGTCCGTTCGCACCGCCGATCGAGATCAGCACCTTCTTCCCGGCGGCTTGCTTGGCCCGGATCGCCGCGATGAACTCCGCGTCGCTTTCCACATTCGGACACTCACTGGCAGGACACCGGTTGAACCGGATGTCCCCAGAGGTCACAGACGTCGGCTCACCGAACGCCAGATCGATGATGTCCCACTGATCCGGTACGTCGGCCATCCGCACGTACCCGGATCCGTTCGCAAAGCTCGCGTGCAGGTATCCGATCAGCGCGTGCTTGGCCAGACCAGTACTCGTGCAGCCTCCCGTCGTACCGCTGGCGGCTGCTGACCTGAGCGACTCACCAACGCTGTTGTACGCCGACACCGAGTAGCTGTGGCTGCTGCAGGCCGGGAGCCCGCTGACGGTGGCTGTTGTCGTGGCGACGGTCTGGACAACCGACGTGCCTTCATAGACCCGGTAGCCGGTGACGGTGCCCGACGCTGCCGGCCAGCTCAACGAGATAGCGGAATTGGTCGCGCTGGTGACGGTCGGCGTACCAGGAGCGGTCGGAGCACCAGGAGTACCGCCCGGACCATCCAGACTGAAGTCGTCCGCTTGGTACGCCGGCTGCCCGTACCAGCCGTGCACATAGATCTGCGCGGACGTCTGACTCGCTCCTGTGGTGAAGGACAGACTCAGCTGTGTGAAGCCCGCCGCCGACGGCGTCCAGGTGGAAGAGCCACCTGTCACTCCGAGGTACACGTACGAGCCGCGCACCCAACCCGACAACGTGTACGCCGTGTTGGGCTGCACCGAGACGGTCTGACTGCACTGGGCGTAGTCCGAGCTGGTGACCGCGCCGTTCAACGCAAAACCGCCGCTCCGGGTCGGACTGCTGACTACCGACCCACCCGAGCAGCTCCAGCCACTCAACGAGCCGGACTCGAACCCGGGATTGCTCAGAATGTTCGCCGCCTGCGCCGGCACGGTGACACCGGCCGCCAGCAATACCCCGACCACCACAGCAAGCCACCGTGCACGCATGGAACCTCCTCGACGATGCGATTTAGTAGAGAGCTTCCATAAATCCACGTCAATGCGTCACCGACGGCGGGTATCCGACGCTGTCGGGAACCGGCCTAGGGTGAGCGCGTGAGCGACATCGACTGGGGTCAGGGAACGTACGAGACGACGGCGGCCGACCTGTTGCCGGCGGCCCGGGCACTGGTGGACGCAGCCCAGCTCGAGCCCGGCGAGCACGTGGTCGACGTCGGCGCAGGCACCGGTAACGTCGCCCTGCTCGCCGCTGACCGCGGCGCCCGGGTCACCGCCGTCGAGCCCGCCGCCCGGCTGCGCGAAGTCATCCAGGAGACGGCCGGAGCCCGCGACCTGACCGTCGTCGACGGTACGGCGGCGTCGATCCCGCTGAACGACGGCTCGGCCGACGTGATCCTGTCCAACTTCGCCGTGATCTTCGCCCCCGACCCAGCCGCGGCTATCGCCGAACTGTCCCGCGTCGCCGCCTCGACCAGCCGGATCCTGCTGACCAGCTGGCTGCCCGGGGTGATGGGCAAACTGGTCGGCGTCGTCGTCGGCGCGGTCCAAGAGGTCACTGGCCAGAACCCCGCAGCCGGCCGCATCGACTGGCACGACCCCGCGGCCCTGTCCAGCCTCTTGGAACCGCACGGCTACCAGGTCACCACGACCACGCTCGAGCTCGAGGTGGTCACACCGTCCGCGGAGAGTTACTGGGACACCCGCATCGCCAACCACCCACTCGGTGTCTCGACCTTCCCTCTGCTGGAACAAGCGGGCCGTCTCGCCGACGTACGAGCCCGTTTCCTCCAGACGCTGACCGACAACTGGACCAACGCAGCCGGTCAGGTCCGCCTGCCCGCGCAGTACCTGTTGGCGACAGCCACCCGCTGATCGTTGGCAGATTTTCGCCAGCGGCCAGTGTCAGCCAAAACCGTGTAGCCGGAGCCGCGGATTGGCAGGCTCTTCGGCGTCCGTGCTCGGGGGCGGGCGGCCGGGGCTACAGCCCACGGCCAGGACAACATGCCGTGGAGGCATCACGTGAACCATCCCAACCTGCGCAGGCGTGCCGCATTGCTGGCCGGCGCCGCGCTGATCACCACCGCCTTGGTGGCTCCACCAGGATCAGCAACTCCTCCCACTACCTCGCTCGGTCGGTCCAGCTTCGCACCAGGCCGGTACGTCGTGACGCTGGCCGACAAGCCGCTGGCGACGTACCAGGGTGGCGTGACCGGGCTCAAGGCCACCAAGCCGGCCACTGGCCGCAAGGTCGAGGTGAACAGCAGCAACGGCAAGGCGTACAGGTCTTTCTTGACCGGTAAGCACGCACAGGTCGCTGCAGAGGTGGGTGCCAAGGTCGACCACGACTACTCGACCACTCTGAACGGTTTTGCTGCCTCACTGACCTCCAAGCAGGTCAACGAACTCAGCAAGACACCAGGTGTGGTGTCCGTCGTGCCCGACCAGCTGCATGTCGCGCTGGACGACCGCAAGCCGACCGACTTCCTCAAACTGTCCGGCAAGACCGGCGTCTGGAACGCACTCGGCGGCACCGCGACCGCGGGCCAGGGTGTCGTGGTCGGCGTCGTCGACACCGGCATCTGGCCGGAGAGCGCGTCCCTGTCCGGGCCGAAGCTCGGTACGAAGCCGCCGACCGCAGCCGACCCGTACCGTCCGTACCTGTCCGGCTCGACGACCGTCATGGAGAAGGCGGACGGTGGCACCTTCACCGGTAGCTGCGAGGCCGGTGAGGACTTCACCGCCGACCAGTGCAACACCAAGCTGATCAGTGCGAAGTACTTCGGAGACGGATGGCTCAGCCTGGTCCCACCGGACCAGCGGGCCGACTACGTCTCCCCGCGCGATGGTGAGGGCCACGGAACCCACACCGCGACGACTGCGGCCGGCCGGGCCAACGTGGACGTCTCTGTCGGCGGTGTCGGCTTCGGCACGGTCACCGGTGTCGCTCCGGCCGCCAAGATCGCTGTGTACAAGGCACTCTGGTCCGGCAAGGACGGCCAGAACTCCGGCGGTCTCACCTCCGACATCCTCTCTGCCATCGACCAGGCGGTCGCGGACGGCGTCGACGTCATCAACTACTCGGTCGGCTCGATCTTCGAGTCCGCGCACACCGACCCGATCCAGCTGGCGTTCCTGTCAGCGGCGTCAGCCGGTGTCTTCGTCTCCGCAGCCGGTGGCAACTCCGGTCCGGACGCGTCCACGCTCGACAACACCTCCCCTTGGGTGACCACAGTCGGCGCCACCACGGTTGCGCCGTACGAAGGTACGGTCGTGCTGGGCAACGGCCAGAAGTACGCCGGTCTCAGTACGACGGTGGCAACGGCGACCGGTAGCAAGCCGCTCGTCAGCCCGGTCGCGGTCAAGAACGCGGCTGCCAGCGACGCGGACGCGCTGCTTTGTATGGCGAACACTCTGGACCCCACCAAGACGGCCGGGAAGATCGTCGCCTGCGAGCGGGGCGTCAACGCCCGGGTGGACAAGTCCACTGAGGTGAAGCGGGCAGGCGGTGTCGGGATGGTGCTGCTCAACCTGTTCCCGCAGGACGTGGTCGGCGACTCCCACGCCGTACCGACTGTGCACGTCAACGCACCGGATGCCCTGTCGATCAAGGCGTACGCCGCGCAGTCCGGCGCGACAGCTGAACTCGTACCCGGAAACACGACCAGCACCAAGACGCCGTACCCGCAGATGGCCGACTTCTCGTCGCGTGGCCCGTCTCTCGCGAGCAATGGCAACTTGCTGAAGCCCGATATCGCAGCGCCAGGCGTGAACGTGCTGGCTGCCGTCGCGCCGCCCACCAACAACGGCCAGAGCTACGCGTTCCTCTCCGGTACGTCGATGGCCGCGCCGCACATTGCGGGACTGGCAGCGCTCTACCTGTCGAAGCACCCGGACTGGTCGCCGATGGCAGTCAAGTCCGCCCTGATGACCACTGCAGGGAACGTGCTCACTTCCACCGGGTCCGTCGACAGCAACCCGTTCGACGCCGGTGCCGGTGAGGTGCAGCCGTCGAAGATGCTGGATCCGGGTCTGGTCTACGACTCGGGTGACGTGGACTGGCTGGGTTATCTGGAAGGCAGTGGCGTCAACACCGGCACCAGAGTTCCTGCGATCAACCCGAGCGACTACAACGCTCCGTCGATCGCGGTCGGCCAGCTGCTGGGCACTCAGACCATCACCCGTCGCGTGACCGCTGTGGCCCCGGGCCTGTACCGGGCGACGGTCTCCGTGCCGGGTATGAAGGCTGAGGTGACGCCGTCGATCCTGAACTTCACGGCCGCCGGTCAGACCAAGACGTTCAAGGTGAAGCTCACTCTGGACACCGGTGACTCCAATGCCACCACCAGCGGTTGGCTGACCTGGCAGGGCGCCGGGAAGACGGTACGCAGCCCGATCGTCGCCGTACCGACGTCCGTGCTCGCCCCGACTGCAGTGTCCGGCTCGGGTGCCGCTGGCTCGGTGGCGTTCACTGCCACCTCCGGCAAGGCGGGTGCACCGATCCGCTCGTACGGCGTGGTGTCTGCTCCGCTGGTCGCCGGTGCGGTGCCTGCCGGTGCTGCGGACGCCGATCTGCCGGACTACCCGGTGACGGCGACCGCACAGACCAAGGCGATCCAGTGGAACATCAAGACCGTGGATCCGGCCGGCAGCATCTGGCTGGTGCTCTACAAGGTCGTGAACGGTCAGAAGCAGTTCCTGTCGTTCATCGGTGACGGTTCGAACCAGGCGTCCGCCAGCGTGCCGGCACCTGCGGCCGGCGTGTGGGGCGTGCTCGCGATCACCCTGTCGAACCCGCCTGGCGCGGACACGACGGAGTACACGATGCAGACCAACGTGGTGACCGCCTCGTCGGGCAGCACGCTCAAGGTGTCGCCTCCGGTGGCTCCGGCCGCGTTCAAGCCGTTCCAGGTCACGACGTCCTGGTCGGGGCTGCCGACCGACAAGCGCTCGACCGGCTTCGTCGAGTTCCCGAACCGGGCCGGGACGGTGGTGACGATCAACTAGATCCAGCGGCGGCGGGCAGCCTGAACGCCCGCCTGGAACCGGGTCTGCGCGCCGAGGGCATCCATCAGCGCGCGGACCCGGCGCTGGGTCGTCCGGGGACTGATCCGCAACCGCCGGCTGATCATGTCGTCGGTCGCACCGCCGGCCAGCAGCAACAGGATGTCCCGGTCGGGCTCTGTCAGCGCCGGCACCTCACCGCTCGCGAGCAGCGCGGGCATCGGGATCGCCAGCGCCCACAGCATCTCGAACGTCGCGATCAGCCCGTCCAGCAGACCCGACGAACGGATCAACAGGTTCGACTCGGCCGGCGCCCGCTTGGTCAGCCCGATCAACGCGGTGTCGTCGTCCCCCACCGCCATCTTCATCGGCACCTGCGCCAGCACCCGGCTGACCTCACCGGCCGCCTGCAACTCCGGCAGCACGCCCATGATGTCCTCGGACTCGAAGACCTCCGTCCCGTAGATCGCCCGGTACTCGATCCCGTCGGCCAGCCGGTCCAGCTCGAGCTTCTGCTGCGTCGACGGCGGCGTCACGTACGGCGGCCGGTCCAGCACCCGGACCTCGCGACGGGACCCCTTCTGCAGCTCCTCGTACGCCCGCAACAGCGTCGGCCCGTCCTCGATCAGCTCGACCTGATTCCCCTCCAGGACCGGCGTCCCCCGCCGCCCCCGCAGGTCATCGGCCACACTCCGCAGCCGCGCCAACTGCACATCCAGCTCGTCGAGCGGATCAACCACCACCATCACCCCTCACCGATCGACGCCAAAACGCCCTCACACTAAACCGCGTCAACTAACTCTTGACAGCGTTGTCTCACACACGACGGCACGCCCCGGCCGCCGGGAGACCGGGGCGTGCCGCGCGCCGAGGCGCTACGGGCCACAGGAGAGACAGGGCCAGGGCCGGCCGCAGCGGGAGCACATACCGTCGAGCGCGGGAGCCGGCAGCCAGACAGTGGGTGCCACCCCGCTCCGGTCGGCCCGGTCGACGTGGCCGGCCTGGCCGGCGTGGTCCGCGTCGGCGGCGTCGATGGTGGGGTCCGATGCGGCGTTGCGGAGGGGGCGCCCGGTGCGGGAGAAACGCTGGGGGTCCTGGGCCCAGTGGAGTTGAGTGCGGCCGCCAGTGCCGTGAGCGGTCAGGAGGGCGTCCACGCCGGCGTCCCAGGTGGACGTGCCGGGGTGTGGGCCGCGCCAGCGGAGGGTGGCTGCGCCGTCGGACCACTCCACGCCCTCGGCGAGGATCGCGGTGGGGTTGGTGTGGCGGACCAGACGGAAGAGGCGGGCCTGTCGCTGCAGCGTGTTCACCACTTCAGCGTCGCCCAGAACGCACTGTGCACAACAGGTGTGGGCTGTGGGCTGTGGGAACAGCCCACAGCCCACATGCCCTTGTTTTTCACGGTTTTTGTCGGCGAGGGCTTGTAGCGTCACGACACGCACCACATGAGCTCGAAGCGTGAACGGGGTGGTCCTGTGACATCTCCTACTACTTTCGGAGCGCACTTGCGGCAGTCCAGGCAGGCGGCCGGCCTGAGCCTGCGGCAACTGGCAGCCCGCGTCGGGTACGACCACAGCTACCTGTCGCAGGTGGAGCGCGGGCAGCGGCCGGGCTCCGCGGACCTGGCACGGCTCTGCGACCGTGAGCTCGGCACTGGCGACCAGCTGACCGGCACCTTCGAGCGAAGGCCTTCCCGCGCGGAGCGGCCGGGCCGAACGGCCGACCCGTTGGAGCTGGCCTGGCAAGGTCTGGCCGCGGCCACCGGTATTGCCGACCAGACCATTGCCCTCGACGACGTCCGTAGTACTCCGCCGGCTGTGCTGCTGCCCGAGCTGGTGAGCGAGCTGCAACTGCTGCGGGCCCGGGGCCTTGGCGGCGTGCAGGCGGTCGAGCTGAGCATCCTGATCGCGGAGACCCTCAGCGGGCTCGGCGAGCGACGTCCGGCGAGGCGCTGGTGGTTGGCTGCCCATGCATCCGCAGTCGGTGCCGGGCAGGCGCTGGTGTGTGCGAAGGAGGCAATCAGCGGTCTCGCCGAGCAGCGTCCGTTGCCGCAATTGCTGGAGCTGGCCGACAAAGCCTTGGCGCAACAGTCATCAAGCGCGGTGGCTCATGCCGCCCGAGCGCTGGTCCTGGCCGACCTCGGGCGCCGAGAGGAGACACAGCAGGCGCTGCAACTGCTGGTGGGCGTCGGCAACGAGACTGTAGTGACTGCCGCGCGACCGACCGACTGGATGCCTTACCAGCTGCATTGGGCCGAGGGACGAGTGTGCGCGCGACTGGGGTACGGCGTGCCGGGCTGCATCCTGCTCGAGCGAGCCCGGGAGCTCTGCCCGGAGCGCTGGATCGGCGAACGCGCCAAGATCGACCTGGCCCTGGCCGAGAGTCTGGCCGTTGCCGGCGAGGTCCCCGCCGGCCTGGCCATGGCACTGCGGGTGCTGGTCGAGCTGCCCGACGAGTGGCGCGACCTCTGGGTGTACGACGCTGCCGACCGGTTGCTCCGTGTCGTGCCTGAGAGCGAGCGCGGCGCCGTGGAGCTACGGAGGCTGCTGGCCACCAACGGCCGGAGTGTGGGCAGTGGGTCGAGCTGGAGGTGAGGGCAGGGGTAGCGTGCGGTGAGTGACAGGTGAACAGCTGACAACGGCAGCGGCAGACAAGTGGGACTTCGCAGTCGAACTGCGCAGTGACCCGGCCAGCGCAGAGGCTCGGGCAGCAGTGCTCGCGGAGCCGGCGTTCGGGCAGTCGTTCACCGACCACATGGTGGTTGCCAACTGGTCACTGGATCAGGGCTGGCACGACGCCAAGGTGACGGCGTACGCGCCACTGAAGCTGAGCCCGGCGGCTGCCGTTTTCCACTACTCGCAGGAGATCTTCGAGGGACTCAAGGCGTACCGGCACCCCGACGGCTCAGTGTGGGCCTTCCGCCCCGACCGGAACGCGGCCCGGTTCACCGCGAGCGCAGAGCGGTTGGCCCTGCCGCAGGTGCCGGAGGACGAGTTCGTCGCGGCCCTGCGTGCGCTGGTGACCGTCGACGAGGCCTGGGTGCCGTCGGCCGAAGCGAGCGAGACCAGTCTGTATCTCCGGCCGTACATGATCGCCACCGAGGCCGCGCTGAGCGTCCGGCCGTCGCATGAGGTGCTGTTCGGCGTCATCGCGTCACCGGCCGGCCCGTACTTCAACACCGGCCCCAAGCCAGTCTCGATCTGGCTGACGACCTCCACCATCCGCGCGACGCCGGGCGGGACGGGCGCGGCCAAGTGCGGCGGCAACTACGCGTCCAGCCTGGCCGGCCTGGCCGAGGCTGTGGCCAACGGCTGCGAGCAGGTCGCGTTCGTCGATGCGGTCGAGCACAAGTGGCTCGAGGAGATCGGCAGCATGAACATGTTCTTCGTGTACGCCGACGGCCGGATCGCGACACCCGAGCTGAACGGCTCCATCCTCGAGGGCGTCACCCGCTCATCCGTGATCGAGCTCGCCGCGGACCTCGGCCACCCGGTCGAGGAGCGCCGGATCTCCGCCGACGAGTGGCGCGACGGCGTACAGAACGGCGACATCACCGAGGTCTTTGCCTCCGGCACGGCCGCGGTCATCACCCCGATCGGCCGCGTCGCCTGGCCCGAGGGGGACCTGACCATCGGCGACCACTCGGTCGACTACGGCGTCGGCCCGGTGACCGCGAAGATCCGCTCCACGCTGCTGGACCTGCAGTACGGCCGCATCCCGGACACCCGCGGCTGGCTCACGCGCCTCGCCTGATGCCGTTTGTCCCCGGCGCCGGTTAAGTTGGCGTCATGGCCGAGTCCAAGGGAAAGTCGCCGGCGATCGAGCTGGAGGTCGGCGAGCGGACGGTCCGGGTCTCGAACCCGGACCGCGTGTACTTCCCTGCCCGCGGCGAGACCAAGCTCGACCTGGTCAAGTACTACCTGTCCGTCGGCGACGGCATCGTCAACGCCCTCCGCGAGCGCCCGTGCATGCTGCACCGGTTCCCCGAGGGCGTCGCCGGCGAGAAGGTCCACCAGAAGCGGCTGCCGCACGGCGCACCGCCCTGGATGGAGACGGTCCGCGTCAAGTTCCCGCGGTACAACCGGACCGCCGACGAGCTGTGCGTCACCGAGATCGCGCACGTCGCCTGGGCGGTGCAGATGTCGACGGTCGAGTTCCACCCGTGGAACTCCCGCCGAGCCGACACCGAGAAGCCCGACGAGTGGCGCATCGATCTCGACCCGATGCCCGACTGCCCGTTCGATCGGGTCCGTCGGGTCGCGCACACCGTCCACGAAGTGCTCGACGAGCTCGGCGCGGTCGGCTACCCGAAGACGTCCGGCGGCAAGGGCATCCACATCTACGTCCGGGTCGAGCCGGCGTACGGCTTCTCCGACGTACGGCGGGCCGCACTCGCGTTCGCGCGTGAGGTCGAGCGGCGTACTCCGGACGACGTGACGACGACCTGGTGGCGCAAGGACCGCGACCCGAAGAAGCTGTTCGTCGACTACAACCAGAACGCCCGCGACCACACGATCGCCAGCGCGTACTCCGTCCGCGGCAACCCCGAAGGCACCGTCTCGACCCCGATCCACTGGGACGAGATCGACGACGTGAACCCGAAGGACTTCACCATCCGGACCGTCCCGGCGCGGTACGCCGAGCTCGGCGACCTGCACGCGACGATCGACGACAACGTCTACTCGCTGGCAACGCTGATGGAGTGGGCGGAGCGGGACGAGCGCGACGGCGCCGAGGAACCGCCACCGCCGGAGGACTGACGCCCGGCTACTCCCCTCCCACCAGTCCGTGGTGGATGAGGTTCGTCAGCGTGTCGATCGCCGCCTTGTCCGTGATCGTCCGGCCGCTCGCCGGGTTGACCACCAGCCAGGTGTAGGCGAACCCCTCCATCAGCGCGTTCATCGCCGAGATCACGACGAGCGGTTCGGCGGGCGGATGCGGCAGATGCGAGAAGTGCTCGATCATGTGCTGGTCGTCGTCCGCCATGATCTGTTGCAGCCGCTGCCCGAGCTCGGGGTCGGCCATCGCGGCCTGCTTGACCGCGATCATCTCCGGCAGATGTGCCTGGTAGAAGCGCCAGAACGCCTCGACGTGCCACCGCACCGCTGACACTTTGCTGAAGTCGGCGTCGTGCTCGGCCGCATCGACGACTGCCTCGTCGGCCTCCAGCAGCATGTCCTTGAGCAGCGCCTCGAGCAGCTCTTCCTTACCCGCGAAGTGGTTGTAGAACGACCCCGTCGCGCGGCCCGCGGCCGCGGTGATGTCGGTGATCTTCGTGTTCAGGTATCCGCGCTCGGCGAAGACCTCGCGCGCGGCCTGCTTGAGCGCCGCCTCGGTCCCGGCCGCCCGTTGCCGGCGGCTCACCGTGTCCGTCACGACAACCTCCTTGACATCGAACCTTAGCCAGGGTCACACTGAATCTGAATTCAGTGAATCATGATTCAGTCAAGGAGACCACTATGAATGCCCTGATCGCGGGTGCCGGACCGACCGGACTGACCCTGGGGATCGAGCTGGCCCAGCGCGGGATCGCGGTCCGGGTGATCGACAAGGCGACCGAGTTCTTCAACGGATCGCGCGGCGACGGACTGCAGCCGCGCACCCTCGAGGTGTTCGAGGACCTCGGCGTGCTGGACCAGGTGCTCGAACAGAGCATCGCGATCCCGCTGATGAAGATCTACCTCGACGGCGAGCTGGTCGGCGAGCGCCGGATGGCCGAGCCGGTCGACCCCACCCCGGACATCCCGTACCCGAACGCCAGGATGCTCGGCCAGTCGCGGACCGAGAAGATCCTGCGCGACAAGCTCGCGGAGTACGGCGTGAGCGTCGAACTGGACACCGCGATCGTCGGGTTCAGCCAGACCGACGACTCGGTCACCGCCGAGCTGTCGACCGGCGAGACCGTCCAGGTCGACTACCTCGTCGGCGCGGACGGCGGCAGGAGCTTCGTCCGCAAGCAACTGGGGATCGCGTTCGAGGGCACCACCGACGAGTCGATCCACACTCTGCTCGGCGACGTCGCGGCCGACGGGCTCGACCACGAGGTCGGCTACTGGTTCGCGACCAAGGACAACCCGATGGCCGGGATCGCGATGACTCCGTTGAGTGGCGGCGATCAGTTCCAGTTCGGCGCACCGCTCGACGGCGATGACGCCGACACCTCGATCGAGGGCCTGCAGGCGCTGGTCGACAAGTACGCCGGCGCGGGTACTGCGAAGCTCCGCGACCTGACCTGGTCGACCGTGTGGCGGCCGAACGTACGCCTGGCCGCGAAGTTCCGGGTCGGACGGGTCTTCATCGCCGGCGACGCCGCACACGTGCACCCACCGACCGGCGGCCAGGGCCTGAACACCGGCGTCCAGGACGCGTACAACCTCGGCTGGAAGCTGGCGGACGGACGCGAGGAGGTGCTGGCGACCTACGAGACCGAGCGCCGGACCAACGCGATGCGGGTGCTCGGGATCAGTGCGGAGCTGATGCAGAAGCACGTCGAGGGCGACGAGTCGGCGATGGAGCGCGGCGAGAACACCCGCCAGCTGGACGTGTCGTACCGCGACCCGTCGGACACCCGCCCGCTCGTCTCCGGCGACCGCGCTCCGGACGCACCGATCATCGATGCCTCAGGCAACAAAGTTCGGCTCTTCGAGCTGTTCCGCGGCCCGCACGAGACTCTGCTGCGCTTCTCCCCCGCCGCCGCGTCGGACCACCCGCACGCTGTCGAGATCACCTCGGCGGAGGCGATGGCGATCTATCACGCGCAGCCGGGCGACGAGATCCTGATCCGTCCGGACGGATACCTCGCTTAGGATTTTCGGATGCAGACCCAGGATCCGGCCGCTGCCTACGATCGCGCCGTCGAGCTGGCGACACGAGGGCGGCGGCAGATCCTGGGGATCACCGGGGCGCCGGCGGCGGGCAAGTCGACGTACGCCGAGCAACTCGCCGCGAAGCTGACCGCGGATGGTCACCAGGTCGCATTGGTGCCGATGGACGGCTACCACCTCGCGCAGTCGGTGCTCGAAGACCTCGGCCTCGCGGACGTGAAGGGCGCGCCGCACACCTTCGACGGCTACGGCTTCGTCGCGTTGCTGAAGAGGCTGAAGGAATCGCCGGACGAGCAGATCTGGGCGCCGCGGTTCGACCGCAGCATCGAGGACTCGATCGCCGCGAGCATCGGCGTCGCACCTTCGGTGACCTTGGTTCTCACCGAAGGCAATTACCTGCTCCTCGACGAGTCGCCGTGGACGGCCGTCCGCGCTCTGCTCGATCAGTGCTGGTACGTCGAGGTGCCCGAGGGGTTGCGTCACGCACGGCTCGAAGCACGGCATCGCGCCTTCGGCAGATCAGCCGAGGAAGCACACGAGCGTACGTACGGCTCCGACGAACGCAACGCCCAGCTGATCGCCGCCACCGCACCGGCAGCCGACGCGATCATTCACCCTTGACGCACACCCGTTCGATGAACGCGGCCACACCGTCCAGGTAGAGCTGCAGGCCGAAGTCGAAGTCGGCCTCGTTGTCCTCCTCGAAGCTCCCGACCTCGTCGAACACACCGGCCTCGACCGTCCGCGCGACCGCCGGATAGACCCGCGGATCCGCAACCCGCCGCAACGTCGCGCCGAACCGCTGGAACGCGTCCGGGTTGTCCGCGTAGCCGGCCGCGAGGTCGAACGCCATCCGGATCTCGCCCTGCACGTACGTGATGAGCCCCATCACGACACCGACCTTCGCCTCCTCCGGCAGACCGGTGTCCTTCAGTACGCCGAGCGCGGAGTCGAACCACGCCAGGTTGTTCGGGCCGGCCGGCGGACCCGAGATCGGCACCTTCGCGTACCACCGGTGCCGCCGGATCGCCGTGAGTACGCCGTCCGCCCAGAACGTCAGCCCGGTCCGCCAGTCGACGTCCTCGGGCATCGGCTCCGGACGCTCGAGCGCGGCGTCCGACATGATCACGAGCAACTCGTCCTTGCTCTTCACATGCCGGTAGAGCGCCATCGTCGAGTTACCGAGGCGCTCCGCGACGCGAGCCATGGAGACGGCGGCCAGATCCTCGGCGTCGGCGATCTCGATCGCGGCACCGACGATGTCGTCGAGCGTCAGCGACGGCTTCGGCCCGCGCCGCGGCGTCTCCCGCAACCGCCACATCGCGGCGACATCGGCCGGCAGTTCGTCGTTCTCCACCGGCTCAGTTTAGGGCTTGCCCCGCAGTACTGCGTACCTGCTACGCTATTTAGCGTATTCAATACGCAGTAAGGAGGGGACGATGATCATCGAGGCAACCGGACTGCGGAAGTCGTACGGGGCGAACGAGGTACTGACCGGCGTCGACCTGAGCGTCGAGGAAGGTTCGGTGCTCGCCCTGCTCGGGCCGAACGGCGCCGGCAAGACCACGGCGGTGCGCATCCTGACCACGCTGACCAAGCCGGACTCCGGTACGGCGACGATCGCGGGGTACGACGTACTCCGCGAGCCGGCCCGGGTCCGCGGGGCGATCAGCCTCACCGGGCAGTACGCCGCGGTCGACGAGAACCAGACCGGTCGCGAGAACCTGGTGATGGTCGGCCGACTGATGCATCTGGGCCGGCGTACTGCGCAGCGTCGTACGGCCGAGCTGCTGGAGCAGTTCGGGCTGACCGACGCGATGGACCGGCGCGTGAAGACGTACTCGGGAGGCATGCGACGGAAGCTCGACCTCGCGATGAGTCTGATCGCTCATCCGCAGGTGATCTTCCTGGACGAGCCGACGACCGGACTCGATCCGGCCAGCCGCTCGGCGATGTGGGACGCGATCGTCGAACTGGTCCGCGGCGGTACGACGATCCTGCTCACGACGCAGTACCTGGAAGAAGCGGACCGGCTGGCCGACCGGATCGTGCTGCTGGACCACGGTCGGATCGTGGCGAGTGGTACGGCCGACGCGCTCAAGAACCAGATCGGTGGGGAGCGGATCGAGCTCCGGTTCTCTGACGAAGTACAGGTGTTGAAAGCGACTGGAGTACTGGACGGGGTCGCGGACGAGCTGGTGCTGAACGTGCCGTCAGACGGTACGGCAGTCCACCTGCACCACGTGCTCGACGTACTGCGCGACAACGGGCTGGAGCCGGAGCGGGTCTCCTCGCACCGGCCGACGCTCGACGACGTGTTCCTTGCTCTCACGGCCTGAGGGGTTTGCTGATGTCACACCAGGGAGTTGTCGCGGCCTGCTCGGACGCGGCGACCATGATCGACCGCAGCGTGCGGCTGGCGCGGCGCAACGTCGACACGTTGTTCGCCTCGATCCTGCTGCCGTTGCTGATGATGGCGCTGTTCGTCTACGTGTTCGGCGGCGCGATCAACACGGGGACGGAGTACGTCAACTACGTCGTACCAGGGATCCTGCTGCTCACCACCGGGTACGGCGCCGCGTCGACGGCGATGGTGGTCGCCGACGACATGAACAGCGGGATGATCGACCGGCTGCGGTCACTGCCCATCCACAGCTTCGCCGTGCTCACCGGACATGTGGTCGCGAGTGTGGCGCGCAACGCGGCATCGACGGCGATCGTCATCCTCGCCTCACTGGCCATGGGGTTCCGCCCTGGTGGCGGAGTGGTCGACTGGCTCGCGGCTGTCGGTCTACTACTGCTGTACGTCGTCGCGCTGTCCTGGCTGGCTGCTGGGCTCGGCGTGATCGCCAAGTCGGTGGAGTCGGCCAGCACTCTCAGCTTCTTCATGCTGTTCCTGCCGTACCTGAGTAGCGCGTTCGTGCCGCCGGAGTCGATGCCGTCGTGGCTGCAGCCGGTCAGCGAGCACCAACCGATCACCCCGGTCATCGAAACGATCCGCAGTCTGCTGATCGGGACACCGATGGGCGACAGCGGTCGGCTCGCTCTGGCATGGTGTTCCGGTCTGCTCCTGTTCTCGGTTGTGCTGGCGACCTCGCTGTACCGCAGACGCAACAGCCGCTGAGCGCAGGACTCGGACCGTTCGGCGAAGGTTTCGCGGTGAAACGACCAGGCGTGACCCCTTGGTCGCGTTAACGTCAAAGTCCCCCCCAACGTGTGGTGGTCCCACTCCCCCCGGGACCCACACGGACGAGCGCCCCGATCACTGATCGGGGCGCTTTGTTTTCCGGATTTTTTCTTGGCGACGGTGTCGAATCCGGCCCACCTTGTCCGACGTATCAGTAAGAGCGACCAAGGGAGAGGGTCAGAATGAACATCACCACCGACACCCGGAACATGATCATCAGCATGCTGGCCGAGGGCAGCCCGGTCTGGTACGTCGCCGGCATGGTCAAGATGCGCAACCACGACGTCTACGCGGTCGGTCGAGAAGCCGGCTATCCGGACAAAGCGCAGCTGCGGCGAGCCGTCTGGGCCGCCCGGAACCGCGCTCTGCAAGCAGCCTGACCACCTGTCCCAGGCCGCTCGAGCCGCTGCCTGCCTCTCCACCAGAGGCGGACAGCGGCTTTTGTCATCTCAGATTGCGACCGCTCACCAGGGTCGCGACCGCTAGCATCGGTCCCGGTCCCATCGATCCAGCGGAGGAAGCCTGATGATCTTCATCACCGCCAAGTTCCGGGTGAAGCCTGAACACGCCGACAACTGGCCGTCCATCACCGCCGACTTCACCTCGGCGACCCGCTCCGAGTCCGGCTGCCTGTGGTTCGACTGGTCCCGCTCGCTCGACGACGCCAACGAGTACGTGCTGGTCGAGGCCTTCGCCGACGACGACGCCGCCACCCACCACGTCACGTCCGCCCACTTCAAGGCGGCCCAGGAACACCTACCTCCGCACCTGGTCGAGACGCCGCGCATCGTCAACTTCAAACTTCCCCAGAACGACTGGTCCGAGCTCGGCGAACTCGCCGTCAAATAACCTGCCGTCCCCGCATGGGTGATCGACTCGGTGACTCATACGGGGAGAGGTCAGCGGACCAGCGCCTGTCCCAGCGGAAACGCCTTGCCACCTGTCGCTTGCGAGGCCGAACTGAAGAACAGGTAGACACCGACCGCGGCGAACACGAACACCACCACGCCGGCGACCTTCAGCGTGCCCGTTGATTGCTGCAGCGTGCCGATCAGGACCAGCACCAAGGCGAGTTCGATCAGCGCGAACAGCACCGTGTACGCCATCGGCAGGCGGAGTGTGGCCAGGGTCAGCATCCCGATCACGACCAGCCAGGAGATCACGTAGAGACCCTGGGTATGAAGTGCATCCCCGGCGGCGATCGCAAACCAGTTGTGCGTCAGTCCGAGTACGAGCGTGGCGTAGCTGAGCCAGAACCCGGCGAAGATGCCGAACACTCCCGCCACGGCGCTCTGCCCGAGAGCCGCCGACCAGATTGCCGCGACCAGCAGACCCACGCTGGTGGCCGCCACGATGATCGGGAGCGAGGCCCCGACTCCCGCAGCAGTCACGTAGCCGACAAGCACGAGACCGAGCGCGACCGATCCGACGATGAAGCTTGGCAGACCGATCAGAGCCGGGTCTCCGGTCACAGCCGGGGCGGCCTCGGCAGGTAGTTGTTCTTGGAGGCTGTGGGCATCGGCATCGATAGTCGTCATGGCGAGCTCCTTTCCGGGGTGCGTCCCCGGCTGTGATCAGTCTCACCACCCGCTGCCGTCCGGTATGTCTCGATTTGAGAGGCCGCTCAGCGGGGCTGTCTCAAGATGAGATCAGCGCCGTGCTGCCGCGATGTGACCATCCGTTAGGTACCGGTGCGCGCCCTTGGTGCCGATCGAGTCACCCGCGTGGCCGATGAGAACGGAGTACCGATGAAGGCTCTCGTGTACCACGGACCTGGCCAGAAGGCATGGGAAGAGGTCCCCGACCCCGCGATCAAGGACCCGACCGACGCGATCGTCCAGGTCGAGGCCACCACCATCTGCGGCACCGACCTGCACATCCTGAAGGGCGATGTCCCCGCCGTCACCGACGGCCGGATCCTCGGCCATGAGGGCGTCGGCGTCGTCACCGAGGTCGGCTCCGGCTGCAAGAACGTGAAGGTCGGCGACCGCGTCATCATCTCTTGCATCAGCAAGTGTGGGACGTGTGACTACTGCAAGGCCGGCCTGCCCTCGCACTGTAAGACGCTCGGCGGCATCGGCTGGATCTTCGGTCACCTCATCGACGGGACCCAGGCGGAGTACGCACGCGTGCCGTACGCCGACAACGGCCTGATCCCGCTGCCTGAGGGAGTCTCGGCCGAAGCGGGCACGATGCTGAGCGACATCCTTCCCACCGGCTACGAGATCGGTGTCCTCAACGGCGCCGTCAAGGCCGGGGACGTCGTCGCGGTCATCGGCGCCGGGCCTGTCGG
Organism: Kribbella sp. NBC_00662; assembly: GCF_041430295.1. Taxonomy (GTDB): domain Bacteria; phylum Actinomycetota; class Actinomycetes; order Propionibacteriales; family Kribbellaceae; genus Kribbella. The sequence continues at coordinate 278,981 of NZ_CP109029.1, forward strand.
GCTCGCCGCGATCATGACCGCCAGCACAGCCGGCGCGTCGGCCGTCATCGCCGTCGACACCAACAAGTTCCGGCTCGATCAGTCGCGCGATTTCGGTGCGACCGAGACCCTCGAAGTCAGCTCCGGTCAGGACGTCGCGGCAGCGCTACGCGAGCTCAGTTCCGACGGACTCGGCGTAGACGTCGCGATCGAGGCAGTCGGCCTCCCCGGAACCTTCGGCACCGCCCTCGAGTCGGTCCGCCCCGGCGGTCACGTCGCCAATGTCGGCGTCCACGGCGAGAGCGTGCAGTTCCCGATCGAACGGCACTGGATCAACAACCTCACCATCACCACCGGCCTGGTGAACGCCATCACGGCCCCCGAACTCCTCGAAGACATCAAGAAGGGCGCCATCGCCCCCGAGAAGTTCATCACCCACCACTTCACCTTCGACCAGTTCGACCAGGCGTACGACACCTTCACCAACGCCGCCGAACAAGAAGCCCTCAAGGTCATCATCAAGCAGTGACCCCAAACAAAGGCGAAGGCCCGGACCTGATGGTCCGGGCCTTCTGTGGTAGCGGGGGCAGGATTTGAACCTGCGACCTCTGGGTTATGAGCCCAGCGAGCTACCGAGCTGCTCCACCCCGCGCCGTTGTGTCTTTAGTTTAGAGGATCGGGGCTGAGCAACCAAATCGGTTCCCGGTGTGCCGAAATCCTGTGTTCGGCGGGGGCGGATCGGCGTACCTTCCGAATATGTCCCGACACGTCATCCGTCCGTTCGAGGAGGCGGATCTGGCAGCCGCCGCCAGTCTGCTCGCCCAGCGGCATCGGGCGCACCGCAAGCGTCACCCTTTGCTTCCGGCGGACTACGAAGACGAGCGGCTTGCTCTGGTCGAGGTGACCGCGGCCTGGGAGAGCGAGGGCGCGTCCGGCTCGGTCATGATCGAGGGCGACGAAGTCACCGGCTACCTGCTCGCCGCGCCCAAGCCGTCGGCCGTCTGGGGTCCGAACATCTGGGTCGAGGCGGCCGGTCATGCCGTCCGCGAGCCGGAGCACATTCGCGACCTGTACGGCGCTGCCGCCCAGCAATGGGTCGACGACGGCCGCATCGCGCACTACGTGCTCGTGCCCGACGACGCCGAGCTGATCGATGCCTGGTTCCGCCTCGCCTTCGGCTCGCAGCACGCGCACGCGGTCCGCCCGGTGCCCGATACGCCGTTGCCCCCGGCCCCCGATCTCGCCGTACGTCGTGCTGCCCGCGCGGACATCCCGGTACTCGCCGAGCTCGATCTCGTGCTGCCTCAGCACCAGGGCTTGTCGCCGGTGTTCTCGTCCGGTGGGATCCCGACGCTTGAGGAGGCGGTGGCCGACTGGGAGGAGTCGATCGACGACCAGGACTATGCGACCTTCGTTGCCGAGTACAACGGTCAGGTCATCGGGTCCGCGGTCGGTTGTTCGCTGGACAAATCGAGCGCGCACAATGGGCTGGCCAAACCGGACAACGCCGGCTTCCTCGGATTCGCCGCCGTACTGCCGTCAGCACGTGGGCTCGGCGCCGGACGTGCGCTGGGCGAGACCGTGCTGCAGTGGTCGGCCGACACCGGCTACACGTCGGTCGTGACCGACTGGCGGGTGACGAACCTGTTGTCGTCGCGCACGTGGCCGCGGCTCGGGTTCCGGCAGACGTTCCACCGGTTGCACCGGCTGATCGGACACTGATCCCCGGTTGTCCACAGGATCGAATTCGCGTGTCCTGACACGTGCCGATCACTGCATCTTCTTGGGCGTAAGGCGTCTCGCAGCAGGCGAGGCGCCCCCTTCCCCAGGAGGCAGTCATGTCGCGTCCACCGCTTCGCTCCCGAGTCGTGCCGTCCGCCCGTCGTATCGTAATCGGGAGCGCGGTCGTCCTGGCCTCACTCGGGCTCTCGGCGACCGTTCCTGCCTCAGCAACCTCGACGTATTCAGCGGCATCCCCATCGATCGAGCAAAGGGCTGGCACCTTGGACGGCTTCGTGATCGAGAACCTTCCCGACGGCATCGGCACACCGAGCGATTTCGAGTACGAGTGGGAGGACGTGTCCTTCCACAGCCGGGTCTGGGAGACCGGCCCGGACCCGGACGGGGCGTACAAGGTCGACCTCACCGTGAAGACGATCCGCGGCGAGAAGCTCACTGATCTGGAGGCCCTGAAGGACTTCCTGGTCGAGTACGAGGAGAGGGAGCCGGGATCCTGGCAGCTGACCCCGGTGAAGGTCGGCGGGTACGACGGTCTCTTCTCCGGCGACGAGGTGTTCTACTTCATCGCGCCGGGCGTCGCCGCCGAGGTGACGATCGACCACGAGCGCTTCACCGACGAGGACGCGCTCGACACCGCGGCCGGCTTCCACCCCGAGTCCACCACCTGATGCCCTAGGCAACAGGCTGCCGGCAACGGAACGGGGCGGCGACGCCGACTGGTGTCGGTGTCGCCGCCCCGGGGGTAGCAGCCGTGTGGCTCAGCCTGACGGCGAAGTCGGCGGGCTAGTCGGCGTCGACGCCGGTGGAGACGCCGGAGTCGACGGGCTGCCGGACGGCTTCGTGGTGGGCGTCGGTGTCGGGCTCGTTGCGGCTGCGGCAGCTGTGGCAGCTGCCGCAGCCTTGTCGAGCGCTGTCTTCATCTGGTTGACGTTGGCCTGGTAGCCCGCGAGATCGCCCTTCTTGAGGGCATCCTGCGCGCGGTTGTAGGCCTCCTGCGCGTCCGCCAGCGCCTGCTTGACCGTCTGGTTCGGCTGGTTCGCCGGTGGCGTCTTGGTGCCTGGCGGTTGCTCGCCTGTGTCGACGCTGGTGTTGAAGACCTTGTTCAGGGCTTCCTGGAGCGTCGAGCCGTAGGCGACGCCATCGCCGAAGGACACCAGGACGTATCGCAGGACCGGATAGCTACCGGGCCCGCTCGTCCGCACCGAATAGACCGGCTGCACATAGAGCAGACCACCACCGAGCGGCAGCGTCAGCAGGTTGCCGTACTGCGCTCTGGCGCCGCTGCTCGGCTGGTTGATCGGGAGCAGCGCCTGTCTGATGCCTTCGTCGGTCTGGAACTTGTTGTAGACCTGCCCCGGACCAGGGATCTGCAGGTTGCCGGGCAATCGCAGTATTCGGAACTTGCCGTAGTCCGGGGATGTCGCCTCGGAATCGACGGCCATGAAGGCAGTGAGGTTCTCACGTTCGGCGTTCGGCACGTACACCGACGTCAGTGAGAACTTCGGTTCGGTCTGATCGGGCATCCGCAACGAGAGATAGAACGGAGGCTGGCTGATATGCGTCGAGGAGTCGCCGCCGGACGAGACCGCGGTCGGGTCGTCCGGCACGCGCCACAGGTCGCTGTTCTGGTACCAGGTGCCGGCATCGGTGACGTGGTACTTCGCCAGCAGGTCACGCTGCACCTTGAACATGTCCTCCGGGTAGCGGAGGTGAGCCATCAGGTCCGGCGAAATCGCGGACTTCGGCTTGACCGTGCCGGGGAAGGCCTTCATCCAGGTCTTCAGGACCGGGTCGCTCTCGTCCCACGCGTACAGCTCGACCGAGCCGTCGTAGGCGTTGACCACGGCCTTGACCGAGTTGCGGATGTAGTTGATCTTCTCGCTCGGCTGCTGCGCGATCGTCCCGCGGCCGGTGGTGGTGTCCCGGGTGCTGACGTCCAGGGCGACCTTCTCGGAGTACGGGTAGTTGTCCGAGGTGGTGTAGCCGTCGACGATCCACACCACCTGGCCGTCGACGATCGCCGGGTACGGGTCACCGTCCGGCGTCAGCCACGGGGCCGCCTTCTCGACCCGCTCGCGCGGGGTGCGGTCGTAGAGGATCTTCGAGTCCGGGTTCACCCGGCTCGACAGCAGGATGTTCGCGTCCCGGAACTTGGTTGCGTAGAGCAACCGGTTGCCGAACGACCCGATCGAGACACCGCCCTTGCCGTGGTAGGTGTTCAGCGTGGGGTCGCCGCCGGTCTTACCTTCCGGTGTGTCGAGCTCGACCGGCTGACCGCCCTCCGGACCGCCGACGATCGAGTAGTCCGGGGACTGCTCGCCGAAGTAGATCCGCGGCTCGTAGTCACCCAGCTGACCGGTCGGCGGGAGGTCCTTCTCGGTAAAGACCGGCGTACCGTCCGCGGCGCGCTGGTTGCCGTTCGCGGCGACGACGCCGTATCCGTGGGTGTAGACCGTGTGGTCGTTGTTCCAGTTGCGCTGGCCGGCCGGCAGCCGGTCGACCTGGACCTCGCGGACCGCGATGACGGTGTCGTTGACCTTGTCGCCGATCTTGTACCGGTCGACATCCAGATCGGTCGGGAACGAGTAGAACCCCCGCACCTGCTGGAGTTGCTCGAAGGTCGGCCCGACCACGCTCGGGTCGATCAGCCGGATGCCGGGCAGCACCTCGGTGTCCTGGAGGAGTTCGGTCGGCGTGGCCGTCGTCTTGGCCTGGTAGTCGGTCACCTCGGTCCCCGCGAGGCCGTAGGCGTCACGCGTGGCCTCGATGTTCTTGGTGATGTAAGGCCCTTCCTTCACCGGCTCGCTCGGCCGCACCCGCAACTGCTGGAGCGCGGCGGGCCAGAGAGCGCCGAGGAGGATCGCCGACAGGATCAGCACGACGGTGCCGACACCGGGCAGCAGCCAGGTCCGACGGACCACATTGGCGAAGAACAGACAGGCACACAGGACTGCGATGACAGCCAGGATCTCTTTGCTGGGCAGGACCGCGTTGTCGCCGGTGTAGGAGATACCGGTGAAGAGCCGACTGTCCGACGTTGTGAGGCCGAAGCGGTCCAGCCAGTAGCTGAAGGCCTTGAGAAGCACGAGCAGGCCGAGCAGCACGGAGAACTGCACCTGTGCCGCGCCGGAGGCCTTCTGCCCCTTCGCGGACGGGCGGAAACCGCCGTACAGGTAGTGCGTGATGATCGCCGCGACCAGCGACAGCAGGACGATCGAGTAGCCGAAGCCGAGCAGCACGCGCAGCCACGGGTAGTCGAAGACGAAGAACGCGATGTCCTTGTTGAAGTGTTTGTCGGTGACACCGAAGGGCGTCCGGTTCTTCCAGGCGAGGAAGACCTTCCACTCCCCCGACGCGGCCGAGCCGCCGAAGACCAGCATGAGGGTCGCGACCACTCCGACCGCGATCTTCCCGTGCTGCTGCAGCAGGTCGCCGTACCGCTCGAAGCCGGGGCTCGGCGAGGGCGCCAGCGCGACGCGGGGACGGGTGCGGAACGCGACGATGATGTTCGCGACGACCGCGGCCGCCATCAGCAGGCCGACGATCACGAACAGCAGCACCCGGGTGCCGAGCACGGTGCTGAAGACCGAGCCCAGGTCGACCGAGCGGTACCAGAGCCTCTGGGTCCAGACGTCGGTGAAGACGCTGAAGAGGATCAGAAGGACGATCAGGGTTGCGATCGTCGGCAGCAGGGCCCGAGGACGTCCGCCTGTTCGCCGCGATCTGCGGGCCGGCGGCTCCTCCGGCATGTCGTAGACGCCGTCGCTCATCGTCGCTTCTCCTCGTCGTCGCTCATGCCATCGACCCCCGGACCATCGGCCGGCCGGCTGCCGACCGAAGGTTCGAATGTCAAAGACAGTACTTCGCACAGCGTGGGGACCAAGTCGGCGCCGGCAAGCACCGCACTGTCCTCGTCGTGCTCACGGAGCCGGACGGCGCCGAACCGCCCGCCGTCGCGGAGCACCGCCGCGACCATCCGGACCTCGTGCCGGCGCGGATCGCTGCCGGCCAGCTGGGCCAGTTGGGAGTCGGACTCGACGTTGGACAGACCGGCCTCGGCCGACGCCGGGAGCACGATCCGCTCGATCGCCAGCGCACAGCCGGCGACTCCGTCGGGCCATTCGATCCGGCCGAGCGCGTCGGCCAGGTTGTCGTCCTCGAGACCGCCGGGAAGCTCCCCCTGGGCGACCGGGGTGAGCGGCTGGGAGGCGTCATCGGCGCCGAGCTGCGCGGCCAGCTGCGGTTCGGCGCGGAGCAGTTCCTCGGTCGGGACCAGCGCGAACAGTTGCGCGGGCTGGTCCCAGCCCGCGCTGCTCACGTGCTTCTCGATCTCGATCACCGCGCGGTTGAGCGCGTCAGGAGGCAGCGTGCCTACGGATTCCATGCCGGCAGGTCTTCCCTTCGGGTCACGCGGACGTACGGGGCGCTCATCAACTGCACGACGGGACATCTCCCTTGCCGCTGGCGACAGCCTGCAATGCGCTGATCGCACCTGTCAGGGTGCTGATCTTCACCAGCTGGATGTCCTTCACGTCGGCGTGCAGAGCGGCTTCGCAGTTCGGCGCCGGGACCAGGAAGACCGTGGCGCCGTCGTTCCGGGCGCCGGCGATCTTCTGCTGGATGCCGCCGATCGCGCCGACCTCGCCGAGCGCGTCGATCGTGCCCGTGCCGGCGACGTGCTTGCCGTCCAGCAGGGCGCCGGGAGTCAACTTGTCGTAGATGGCGAGGGCGAACGCCGTACCGGCGCTCGGGCCGCCGATGTCCTGGCCGAGGTTGACCGTGACCTTGACCTGCGACTCGACGCCGATCGTGATCCCGACCATCGGGCGGGTCGCGTCACCCGGAGTCGCGGCGGTCTTCAGCTGGACCGTCTGCTCCTCGGTGCCACGGCGGATCAGGAAGACGACGTTCTCGCCGACCTTGTGCTTGCGGACGAAGTCACCGACCTGCGGGACCTGCGTCACCGTCTGGCCGTCGACAGCGAGGATGATGTCGCCGGGCTTCAGCTTGCCCTCGGCCGGGGACTTGTCCGCGACCGTCGACACCTTGGTGTGGAACGGGACCTTCGCCGCCTGCAGCGCCGCCGCGACCGCGCTGTCCTGCGAGCCGGTCATCTCGGCGGTGTTCTGCTGCTGGACCTGGTCGGCGCTCTGGTCCGGCGGATAGATGATGTCGCGCGGGAACAGGTCGTGGTGCGGGTCGAGCCAGTTGCGCATCGCCTGCGGCAGGGTCAGCTGGCGGTCCGGCGAGGTCACGGACACCGTGGTCAGGTCCAGCTGGCCGGAGGTCGGGAACGTCTCGTGCCCGGTGATCTCGATGACGGGCTTGTTCTTCGCCGACCCCAGCGTGTCCTTGACCGGACCGGGGCTGAACGAGACGAACGGCACCGGGAACGCGGTCACCAGCCCGAGCGAGACCAGAAGCACGACGATCGAGGTGACCAATGTGGCGGTACGACGTGTCACGAACCCTGCCCTGCGATCTTGGTGGTGGCCTGTTGATGATTACGACGACCCAGGCGCCGGCGACGTTCCGGAGTGGCCCGCGGTCCGGGCGCGGCGATCGCGGCGTTGAAGCGGCGGAAGTCCTCGACCGAGGCGAAGGCGCCGCCGGACCGGGGCCGCTCACGGCTGCGCCAGCCGCGCCAGGCGGCCCAGCACATCGCCAGCAGCGTGGCGATCAGCGGGAACGCCAGCCACGCCAAAACCTTCATCCGGCCACCTTCATGGGCCCAGCGTACGGGTCAGTGAGCGCCGACCCACTCGCTGCCACCGTCGATGAAGTGCTGGTGTTTCCAAATCGGGACCTCGGCCTTCAGGTCGTCGATCAGCCGCCGGCACGCGGCGAACGCGACATCCCGGTGCGATGCCGCCACTGCGACGATGACGGCCGCGTCTCCGATCTTCAGGTCGCCGGTCCGGTGCACCGCCGCCAACGCGGTCACCGCCGGGTCGTCACAGATACGCTCCGCAACCTTCCGCAGGTGCTCCAGAGCGTCGGGATGCGCCTCGTAGGCCAGTTTGTCGACCGGCTTCTCGTGGTCGTGGTTGCGCACAGTGCCGATGAAAACCGCGGTCCCGCCCGCCGTCGGATCAGCGACAGCAGCCAGCACCTCGTCGCTGGACAACGGGCTCTCCCGTATGTCCAGCAGCCTGATCGCGTCGCTCATCCGCTCCTCATTCCCGCCGGTCCCCGCGCTCTCCTGCACACAATCCCATCCCCCGTCGCGCAATTCTCCCTCCCGGCCGCCCCTGTCCACACATCCCCTCCCCTTCTTTCCCGCGTTCCGGCGTACCGGAGGCTGCGGTGTGTGGCTCGCCGGGCACCGGGAGAGACTGTTGCCTTCCTCACCTACCGGCGAACACGGGCGGTGATGCGTTCGCCGGTGGAGGAACTGATGGACGGAACCAGTACGTTGGAGTTGTACGCCCCACCCGCACAGGAAGGCCCTCCGATGAGCGACGAACCGGACAACCCGGACAACCCGTTCAAGGGAACGCCGTTCGAGGCCATGTTCCAGCAGTTCTCCGGTGCGGCCGGCGCGGGCGGCACCCCGGACCTGAACGCGATCTTCGCCCAGGTCCAGCAATTGCTGAGCGGTTCGACCGACGGCAAGCCGGTGAACTGGGACCTGGCCAAGGACATCGCCCGCAAGACCGTCGCCACGGCCGGCGACCGGTCGATGACGTCCGCCGACGGCGATCGCGTCGCCGACGCGGTCCGGCTCGCCGAGCACTGGCTGGACGAGGCGACCACGCTGCCCGAGGTGTCGGCCACCTCCGCGGCCTGGAGCCGCGCCGAGTGGGTCGAGAACACACTGCCGGTGTGGCAGACGGTCGTCGACCCGGTTGCTGAGCACGTCGCGGGCGCGATGGGCAACGCGCTGCCCGCCGAGGCGCAGCAGTTCGCGGGCCCGATGGCCGGGATGCTGCGGCAGCTCGGCGGCTCTGTCTTCGGTGCGCAGGTCGGCCAGGGGCTCGGGGAGCTTGCCAGCGAGGTCGTGAGCTCGTCCGACATCGGGCTGCCGCTCGGGCCGACCGGCCAGGCGATCCTGCTGCCCGACAACGTCGCGAAGTTCGCCGAAGGGCTCGGGCTGACCGACGAGGACGTTCGGCTGTATCTGGCGCTGCGCGAGGTGGCGCACCAGCGGCTGTACGCGGGTGTGCCGTGGCTGAAGCAGCACCTCCTCGCCGCGGTCGCCGACTACGCAGCGGGTATCGAGGTCGACACCGGCAAGATCGAGCGCGCGATGGCCGACATCGACCCGCAGAACCCGGAGGCCATGCAGGAGGCGCTTGCGGGCGGCCTGTTCGAGCCCGAGGACTCCGAGCAGCAGAAGGCGGCGCTCGTCCGGCTCGAGACGACGCTCGCGTTGGTCGAGGGTTGGGTGGACGACGTCGTACGCGAGGCCACCAAGGACCGGATGCCGGCCGCGATCCAGCTCTCCGAGACGGTACGGCGTCGTCGGGCTGCCGGCGGTCCGGCCGAGCAGACGTTCGCGACTCTCGTCGGTCTTCAGTTGCGTCCGCGGCGCCTGCGCGACGCTGCGAACCTGTGGGCAGCCGTTCGGGACGCCCGCGGGGTTGAAGGTCGCGACAACCTGTGGTCCCACCCTGACCTGATGCCGAGCACTGCTGACCTCGATGACCCCATCGGGTTCGCGCAGCACGCGGGCGAGCTCTCCGACATCGACATCGCCGACTTCCTCGCCGAGGAAGACAAGCCGACCGACCCCACCTCGGACGACGACGGCGACAACCCCGCCAAGTAGTCCTTCCCGGGTGACGGGGAGACTTGCCGGGTGCTTCTTGGGAATGCGGTTGAGGTCTTGGAAGGCTGGAGTGCGCCCGACGCGGAGCAGGAGAAGCTGCGGGCGCACTACCTGCGGCACCTCGCGGCGCACCCGGATGGCATGTGGCGGAGCTGCCGGCCGGAGCATGTGACGGCTAGTGCGTTGGTGGTCGACGGCGCGGGCGAGCAGACCCTGCTCACGCTTCACAAGACCGTTGGGCGATGGCTTCAGCTCGGCGGGCACTGCGAGGCCGGCGACACGACGCTGTCGGGTGCAGCACTGCGGGAAGCGACGGAGGAGTCAGGGCTGACCGGTCTGACGATCGGTCCTCAGCCGCTGCAGCTCTCGCGGCATCTGCTTCTCGGTGGAGGGTGCGCCGGGGCGTATCACCTCGACGTCCAGTTCCTCGTCACCGCGACGGCCGGCACGGAGTACGTCGTGAGCGAGGAGTCACACGACCTCGCCTGGTTCCCACTCGATGGACTCCCGGCAGACACAGATCCGTCGGTCCAGGAACTCGCGTCCCGAGCCCGCCAACAACTCTCCCGAGCCTGAAGGTCGCGGGCACCTGCCGCAGGCCGACGGTTCAGAGCACCCGCCGCGGGCCCGACGGTTCACAGCACCCGTCGCGGGCCAGATACTTCGCAGCTCGGTGCCGAGAGGGTGCAACTCAAGTGCGCTGGGCGAGGGTGTCGACAGGGTTCGTGAGGTCGGTTGGGTGTGCAAATCTGTGGGCCGACCCGAGTGGTCGGCCCACCTCCCCACGGCAGGGCGTCAGCGTTCCCCAGCCCTGCTGTCCCTCGTATCACACCCCGTGATCCCCCGCTGGTACTGCGATCCCCGTGAATCCCCCACTGGTATTGCTGGTCCCCGTTGGTCGTGCAATCCCCCGTTTGGTCCTGCGATCCCCCCTTGGCATCGCGGTCCCCGTGGTTACTGCTTCCCGTTGTTACTACTCCAACTTGCTACTGATCCCCCGTTGTTGCTGCGTCGCGTTGCTGCTCCCCCCGGAGCTGCGTTGCGTCCGCCTTGTACTGCGTCCCCGTGATCCCCCCGGATCCCCGTGTCCCCCGACTCCGTGAATCCCCCGTTGGTACAGCTGTTCCCCCGTGATCTGTCCCGCTGTGTTCATCCCCCGTGCGATCCCCGTCGTACTGCTGCCCGCTGCCTAAGCTGGCCGCATCCCCCCGGGTGCGGCCGGCAGTGGGCTGATGTCGGGTGCCGCCCCTGAACGGCATCGGCGATCAGCTGGGCTTCCCCCGAAGTCCCCGCTGCCTGATGAAACGAGCCTTCAGCAAGAAGGTGACGGGTCAGTCAGAAGAAGTTTCATGATTTCGGTTCGATGAGCCCGCGCTGGAGCGCGGTCATGATCGCCTGAGCCCGGTTCGACACCTCGAGCTTCTCGTACAGCCGCTCGACGTACGTCTTCGCGGTGGACACGCTCACCGACAACGCCACCGCGATCGCCCGCACCGACAACCCCTGTCCGAGCAGCTCGAGCACCTGCGCCTCCCGTGGACTCAGCAGCGCCTGCGCCGACGACTGGTCGCGACGTGCCATCGCCGGCCCGAGCCCGGTCGCCGTGAACGAGGTGGGTGCGACGGCCGCGTGCCGGATCGCCGCCAGGATTTCCTCGGTCGGCGCGGTCCTCGCGACGAACGCCGACACTCCCGACTCGAGCGCCTCGAACAGGACCCCGTCCTGCCCCTCCGGTGCCAGCAGGACGATGCCGAGCTCGGCGTACCGGTTGCGGAGTTCGCGGGCGATCCGCAGACCGTCGTGGTCCGGCGGCGTGACATCGAGTACGACGACGTCGGCGCGGGTCGACAGCACGATGCCGACCGCTTCGGCGCGCTGGCCGGTGTCGCCGACTATCTCCAGATCCGGTTCCCGGTCGACGAGGCCGGCCAGGCCGTAGCGGACCAATGTGTGATCGTCGATCACGACGACCCTGACGAAATCGTTCATGGCTCCCCCCGCGGACCAAACTACGCAGCGTGACGCAGTTGCGGTAGGGACTGTCTCGTCTACCGCGTGAAGATCTGGTCGCACCAGACACAACCCCATCAGCCCGGCCGCCACCATCCGAGCACGGTCACGGCACGCCGGCCGGCGACGGGCGAGGACGGATCGGCGTCCACGAGCCCGATCCTGGCCTGCAGCGCCGGGCGGCCGCTGGCCGGACAGACCAGGCCGCCAGGACAGATGTACGCCGTCAACTGCACCCCGAAGGTGAATCCGGGCGAATCGTTGGGCAGATCGATCACCACCCCGGACAGCGTCGCCGAGGCAGTGAGCCGCAACGCCCGAACCACCGCACCGGCCCCCACAACTGGCGCGCCGGGCACGACATTGAGATCAAGAACGGCAGCGGGCGCATACACCGTGCCCTTCACGACCAGCCGCCCCGACACGAGCGCACAAGCGCTTGTATTACTGGGATATGGCCCCTCGACCACACATCCGTCCGCGGCGCGCAGCGCAGGTGGCGTGTAGCTGAGCTCCAGCCGCACCGCATCGACGTCCTCGGTATCGCCCTTGACCGCCAGCCCAGCGGTGAGCGCCAGGCTCGCTCCGGTGAACGTCCCCGCATAGATGGCCTGCGCCAGCGATCCAGTCCGACTCGAGTCGAGCGGCACAGTCTCGGTCCGGTACGCCGCCCCGCCCGCTGCACCGGTCACCGACGCGGTCAACGGCGTCCCTGATCCGATGTCGAGTGACACGTCCAGCTTGTCCGTCGACGTCACGTCACTGTGCCGATGAGTGATCTTCAAGGCGGCCGACTCCAGTACCGAGCCGGCCGGAATCGCAGTCGGCGGAGCGAAGCCGTTGATCGTGATCGGAGCGGTGTCGTTGGCCACGGAGCTCTTCCAGGTGGCCGCGACGCCGTCGGCCGTGGCCAGACGGGACGGCGTCGCGGTCAGCCCGAACTTGCTCACCAGCGAGACTGCGGTCGGCTTCAACGCGCTCGCCCCGCTTGAGTCGACCGACGATTCGGTCCCGCTGGTGAGGCCTCGGAGGGCGATCGGCAGCTGCGTCGGCGAATAACTGCCGCACAGCTCCGCCTTGCCCGACTTGACGACCAGACGGCTGTCTCCGCCGAAGACGAACTGCACCCCTCCGGTCGCGCCATCGAGTGGACTGGCACACGAACCACCCGACAGCGTGCCGCCGACCAGGCTGCCGCCGTCGACCGTCCAGACGTTGTCACCGCTGCCGAGCAACGGATTCGACTCGTTGTGGAAGTCGAAGAAGTACACGCCCGGCTTGAACCACCAGGTGCTCCCGCGGCACGCGCTGTCACTCTTCATCATCGCGCTCAACCCGACCGCATCGTCGTAGTAGCCGGGCAGAAAGGTCACGACCGAGTTCGGCGTCGTACACGCAGGCAAACCTCGCAAAACAGGAACACTGCTCAGCGGTGACGGGTACGCCGGATCCTCGCCGCCCGGCAACGTGGACAGATTGCAGAGCGGGTTCCCCAGCAGATCCCCGGAGCACCCGCCGCGCGCGGACAGCGCACCTGCGCTCAGCTTCCCGGCGACCACGTCGACGGAGGAGTTCGACACGACCTTGCCATGGACCTGCAGGGTCGAGCCCGCCGGCTGATCGATCGCGAGACCGGCCTCGCCGGGAATCTGTCCGAGGGTGAGCAACGCGTTGTCCGGCCGGTTGCACTCGCTCGAGTCCCGGCAGTGCACGACTACCTGCTTCGGATCCGGCTTGCAGGTCACGGCAGCGGAGTCGAGCCCGTTGAAGAGGATCAGCGACAGCGTGTCGGACAGACCGAAGCAACGCTGCCCAGACTCCCCGTTGTACGCGCTGTTGCGCAAGTTGTTGATCGCCGCCTCCATCGCGCCGTCGGCGGCGTACGACGCCGACGTCTGGTCCCGCAGACTCGCAGACACCCGCGCGGCCGAGTCGGTCCGGGACAGCAGCGCCGACAGCGCCAGTCCGATCACGGTGATGACCACGAGGACCAGCAGCAACGACGACCCACGTTCGTCCCGGCGCCTCACGACTGCCTCCGCAGTCCGCTCAGTGTGACCGCATAGTCGCCGGTGGACGGCTTCGACAGAACCAGACGCAATGTGACGCCCTCCGGAAGCAGAGCCGAGTCACACGCACTCGAGCAGCTGACCGCGAGACTCCCCGGCTTCACATAAGACGCAAGCCGCAGATCGGATGACGGCGTCGTGCTCGGGCCCAGACAACGTGCCCGGTGGAGCTCTCCCGCCTCGTTCACGTAGTACGCGACGACCGCCGTACGCCGGACGGCCGGTGTGACCGAGGTGTCCCAGTAGTCCGACAACAACCGAACTGCGGCGACCGGAAGCGGACCACAAACCACTCCCCCGGCGGAGTCCACCGCATCGAGTTGCACCGACGGCTGGAACGGCAGCGACCCGTCCACAGCGACGGCCCCGTAGTCGCGCACACCGACTGCGGCGACGTCGCGGGCGAAGTACGTCGCACCGAGCTGGGCATCTTGCGCCATGTCCAGCCGGTCCGACGTCGCACTCATCTGGTGCAGCGCGTTGACCACCAGGTCAGCCAGGCCGACAGTCACCACCCCCATCAGGGTCATGGTGATCAGCAGCTCGACCAACGTGAAGCCTTGCTCGGTACGCCTCAACCGCACGGCGGATCCTCGAGCCGGCAGGGCTTCCGCAGTACGACGTCCAGCGTCTCGGCCGCACGCCCGTCAGTACTCGCCACTGACACCCGCAACCGCTGCAGGCCCCGGTCGGGCAGGCAGAGCGGCAGCCACAGCGCCCCGGTCCAGTACTGCACCGACCCACTCACGACTCGGGCCGTGAACCCGGCCGGCGGCGCGAAGCCCGGTACGGCGTACGTCGAGGCACACGGGACATAGTGGCCATCGGCAACGTACTGCTGCAGCGCCTCGGCGTAGTTGCGTACCGTCGTCACCGCCGTCGCCTGTTTCCGCTGGGTGTCAGACATCAGCACCGTCGTCGTCAGCCCCGCCATCACCGCGACGACGGCAACGCCCATCAGCGCGATCGCGACCACCAGTTCGAGCAGACTCTCGCCGCGTTCTCGCATCAGCCCTGCACCTGCCGGAAGATCCCGTACATCGCGGACACCAACGCGATCGCCACGAAGCCGACCACGCCGCCCATCAGCACGATCACGGCCGGCTCGAACAGGCCGATCAGCTTCTTCAGCTTGTAGTCCAGCTCGCCCTCGTAGTACTGCGCGGTGACCTCCAACTGGGCGTCCATCGTCCCGGTGTCCTCGCCGACCCGGATCATCTGGGCGGCTGTCGCCGGGAACAGCTTGGTGGCCGCCAGCGGCCGGGCCAGTCCCTCGCCCTGGAGCATCGCCTCCATCACGCCGGCCAGCGACCGGCGATAGACGCGGTTCGGCAGCGAGCCGGTCGCGACCCGCAACGCCTGCGGTAGCTGGACGCCCGCGCTGACCATCGACGAGAGGATCCGGCAGAAACGCTCGACCAGCGCGAACTGGACGGTCGGCCCGATCACCGGCAGCGCGAGGACCAGCCGGTCGCGCAGATAGCGTCCGGGCGTCGTGCTCAGCACGTAGACGAGCAAGAGCACCAGCAAACCGCAACCGATCATCAGCGCCCACCACCAGCTGGTGAGGAAGTTGGTGATGCCCAGCAGGATCCGGGTCGGCAAGGGCAGCCGCGCCCCGAGACTGTCGAAGAAGGCCTTGAAGCGCGGCAGCACGAAGCCGGCCAGGACGATCAACGTCACCACCGACATCACGGCGACGACCGCCGGGTAGATGGTGGCCTGCTTGATCCGCCGGCGGGCTTCGAGATCACGCTCCAGGTAGCGGGCGAGCTGGCCGAGCGCGGTGTCGAGGCGGCCGCTCAGCTCGGCCGATCGGAGGATGCCGCGGTAGAACTCGGGGAAGATCCGCGGATGCCGGTCGAAGCAGTCCGACAGCCGCTCGCCGTCTCGGAGGCCGTCCTCGACCTCGAGCATCATCCGGCGGACCGTCGAGTTCTCCGCCTCGCGACCCAGACTGTGCACCGACTCGGTCAGTGGCAGCCCGGCTCCGACGAACGCACCGAGTTGCCGGGTCAGATGCATCACCTCTTCCCGCTTCACCCTGCGCGCGGTGATCTCGATCTGCAGCAGGCCGGGCTTCTCGGACAGCCGGATGTTCCGCAGCTCCCGCTCGTAGAGCGCCAGCTCGGCCCCCTCGCGACTCTCGGCCCGCGTCGTACCGCGCTTGGTACTCCCGTCTGGCCTCGCCGCGACGTACGCGTACCTCGTCATCGCATCCCCACCGTGTAGATCGATCGGAGTACTTCGGCGACTGTCGTGACTCCTGTCTGCGCCAGCCGGGCGCCCTCCTCGTGCAGCGTCCGCATGCCCTCGTAGGAAGCGACTTTGCGGATCTCGGCGAGCGGTGCGCGATCGATGACCAGCTCACGGATCGGATCGGTCACCGGAAGCAGCTCGTAGACGCCGGTCCGTTCCAGATAGCCCGTGTGCGCACAGAAATTGCACCCCACGCCGCGCACCAGGCCGCCGATCGGCGCCTCCGCGCCGGCACTGCGCAGGAACGCCTGCTCCGCGGCCGGCGGCTCGTAGTACTCGCGGCAGTTCTCGCAGACCTTGCGGATCAGCCGCTGCGAGATCACCGCACTCACCGAGGACGCGACCAGGAAGTTCTCGATCCCCATGTCCAGCAGGCGATGCAGAGCGGTCGCAGTGTCGGTCGCGTGCACCGACGACAGGACCAGGTGCCCGGTCAGCGCGGACTGTACGGCGATTCGCGCCGTCTCCGCGTCCCTGATCTCACCGACGAGGATCACGTCCGGGTCCTGCCGCAGGATCGACCTCAGCCCCGACGCGAACGTGATCCCGGCCGCCTCGTTGATCTGGATCTGGTTGATCGAGGCATAGCTGTACTCGACCGGGTCCTCGATCGTCATGATGTTCCGCTCGGGACTGTCGATCTCACCCAGCGACCCATACAGCGTGGTGGTCTTGCCGCTCCCGGTCGGGCCAGCGCAGATCACCATCCCGTACGGCGTTCGCAGCAGCGTGGCGTACCGATCCGCCAGCTCGGGCGGCATCCCCAGCTGCTCGAGGCGGAACAGGGGCCGGCTCTTGTCGAGCAGACGCAGTACCACCTTCTCGCCACCGACGACGGCGGCGGTCGAGACCCGGATGTCGACGTCACGGCCCTCGACCTGCATCCGGATCTGGCCGTCCTGCGAGCGCCGCCGTTCGACGATGTTCAGGTCGGCCAGCACCTTGATCCGGCTGGCTACGGCCGGACCGATCGCGGCGGGCAGGTCGAGCTGGTCACGCAACGCACCGTCCACCCGGAACCGCACTCGCACCCGCTCGTCGTGCGGCTCGATGTGGATGTCGGAGGCACGGTCGCGCAACCCCTGGGTGATGATCAGCTGAACCACCTGGACCACCGGCGCGTCCTCATTCACCACAAGCTCGTCGGGCTCGAGCGCAGTACCCCTGGCCTGGAACAGCTTGACCGACTCGTCGATCCCGGCCAGCGCACGGAAGCTGTTGTCGATCGCGCGGACGATGTCGGGCGCGGCCGCGAGAGCAAGCCGCACAGGGCGACCCAGTGCGTCCTGGACCTGGATGCCGAGCGCCGGGTCCGCGAGTACGACGAGCACCTCGCCGTCGCGAACCGCCAGCGGCAGTGCGGTCAGCCGCCGCGCCGTCTGTTCGTCGATCAGGGCCGTCGCGTCGGCCTCCGGCGTCACGGTCCACAGGTCAACCAAGGGGATGCCGTTCCGCTCGGCCAACCGCGCAGCCCGCCGTCGTGCCGTCGGAAGATCGGCTGACAGCTCGGCGGGATGGGGCGGAGTCGTCGGCGGTTCCGTCTGCTTCGGCCGGCCGCGGTGCCGCATCACGCTTGCACCGCCCCGGAGCGGACCCGCGGCCGGAGCTCGATCTCCTTCGGGTGGGAGCTGCGGGAGTACGCGTCCTCCGGCGAGATCTGGCCGGCGAGGATCAGTTCCGAGAGGGACTGCTCGAGCGTGATCATGCCTTCGCGCCGGCCGGTGACCAGCGCGTTGCGCAACTGATGCGTCTTGCCTTCCTTGATCAGGTTGCGGATCCCGGCGTTCGCGACCATCACCTCGAACGCCGCGACCAGGCCGCCACCGACCCGCGGGATCAGCCGCTGGTGTACGACGCCGCTGAGCGCCGCAGCCAGCTGGACCCGGACCTGGGACTGCTGCTCCGGCGGGAAGACATCGATGATGCGGGCCAGCGACTGGGCGGTGTCGTTGGTGTGCAACGTCGCGAAGACCAGGTGCCCGGTCTCGGCGATGGTCAGTGCGAACCGGATCGACTCCAGGTCCCGCATCTCACCGACCAGCAGTACGTCGGGGTCCTCGCGCAGCGCGGCCCGCAGCGCGTCCGGGAACGACGCCGTGTCGCTGCCGACCTCGCGTTGGTTCACGGCCGAACGGCGATGTTCGTGCACGTACTCGATCGGGTCCTCGATCGTGATGATGTGGCAGGCCCGGTCGGTGTTGATCTGGTGGATGACCGAGGCCAGCGTGGTCGACTTGCCCGATCCGGTCGGCCCGGTCACCAGGACCAGACCCTGATGCAGCCGGGCGAACGTGCCGATCACGGGCGGCAGTCCCAGCTCCGACATCGTCGGGATGCTGCGCGGGATGACCCGCAGCGCGATGGCGGTGTCGCCGCGCTGGGTGAAGGCGTTCGCGCGGATCCGCGCGTTCTCCCGCCAGGAGAACGAGAAATCGTGCTCGTACGTCGTCTGCCAGACGTTCGAGCGGTGCGGGTTGAGGATCTCCGCGAGCATCGAGTCGGTGTCCCGCCTGGTCAACGGCGTCCTGTCCGCCACCGGGCGCAGCACACCGTGGACACGCACCTGTGGCGCCATTCCGACCGTGAGGAGCAGGTCGGTGCCACCGGCGTTCCAGAGTTCTTCGAGCAACAGATCCACCCGGCTGCCAGGCACGGGAATTCTCATGGGGTCCCTTCGGCATGATCGAACACGACGCCCCTCGGACGCACCGGGCCCTCCTCCGACCGGTGTGTCCGTGCAGGACCGGGTCAGGTGCAGGCGCCGGAGGCGGTGACCAGGCCGTTCACGCCGAGCGTGATGGTGTAGCCGTCACCGACCGGGCGGCTGCGCAGCAGCTGGTTGACGCCGACGGTGAGCTCGAGCCAGCCGGGGTCACCGGCGGGTGGATAGGTGCCGTTCTTCGCGTAGTACGCCTCGACGGCGACTTCCACGCTCTTCTTGTCGGTCTTGCAGGCGGCCGCGTTGCCGCGGTCCTGGATGCCGGAGACCGCGAAGACGACGACCCCGGACAGCACGCCCAGGATGACGATCACGACGAGCAGTTCGATCAGGGTGAAGCCGGACTGGTTCCTGGTGCGGGTCCTCTGGTTGCGGGCACGGCGGACTGTTCGGGCGACGGAGGCCCGAAGCGGGTAGTTCATGCTGCTTCCTTTACAGATGCTCCGGCAAGCGACGGAGACGGGGTCTTCCAGGCGCGGCAGCGCGAACGAGGACCTCGGCTCGACCCCTGTAAATCCAGCCGGATCCGCCCCACACATCCCCCCGGATGATGCTTTGCTGCCGCGTCAAAGACTCGTCTCTGCGAGCCCCGCGTCACAGCGGGTGAACGCCCGACGTCCCTGGCCACCCGACCGACACGTGTCGGTCGTTCGCCCGACAAGACGTCAGGCGCGACGCAGCAGTGATCTGGTCGCGTCCCAGCCCTCGAGGCCGGGATCCAGGCGCGCGATGTCGGCCGCAGACCGCAGCCGGTGCCAGCCCGGACCGATCGCGACAGCGTGCCGGCGAGGTTTGCGGGCTTCCAGGACGGACAGCGACGTGTCGAACGTTGGAGCGAGCTCCGCGACCCAGTCCGCGACCGGGGTCTTGGTCCCGATCGCCGCGAGCGTGCCGTCCTCGGCCGGGGTGACAGCGATGTCGGCGCTGCTGAGTGCGCGGAACAGCTTGCCGATCAGGAGCCCGGGCAGATCAGGTACGTCGTACGAGACGGCGACGACTGCCGCGGCCGGACCGGCGAGCTCGACCGCGTGCAGGACCGGTCGGGCGGCGTCGACGGAGTACGTCGGTGTGCCTGGCCAGGTCAGTGCACTCACCTCTGCGACGGCGTCATCGTCTCCACCGGCGACCGCGACCGCCACGTCGACGTGGTCGAGCGCGGCGAGTACTTCGTAGGTGTCCTCGGCCAGCGCCAGCCGCCACGCCTCGGGGTCCCGCCCGGGAGGAGCCCACGTCCCGGTGGCCGGCACGACGACAACCACAACGCGCCGGTCGGAGGCTGAGTCGGTCATGCGGGAGTGCTCACGTCGTCATAGGTCTCGCGGGCTGCGTTGACCTCGGGCATGTGGGTCTCGGCCCAGGTCTTGATGGAGGAGATCAGTGGCATCAAGGTGCGGCCCAGTTGCGTGAGTTCGTAGTCGACGCGTACCGGTACCGACGGGGTGACCGAGCGGGTGAGGAGACCGTCGCGTTCGAGGGAGCGGAGGGTCTGGGTCAGCATCTTCTGGCTGACACCGGCGATCCGGCGCGACAGGTCGGAGTACCGCTGGGGGCCGTCGGCGAGTGCGGTGAGGATGAGCGTCACCCACTTGTCGCTGATGCGGTCGAGGAGCTGCCGGGCCGGACAGCTCGCCAGGAACGCGTCGTACTCGCGGGCTGCTTCCTCGCGGAGCTGGGCGACGGTGCGGGTCGGCATGGCTCTCCTCGTCGTGCGATAGGCACCCTGAAGTGCGTACTTCCCGATAGAGAGTAACTCTCCCACAGTGGGTGCTGAACCCACACACAGGAGGGAAACGATATGCGCGCATTGGTCGCCCGCAGGCTCGACGGGCCGGATGCGATCGAGCTGATCGAGACCGAGGTACCGGAGCCCGCCGAGGGCCAGGTCCGGATCAAGGTGGCCGCCGCGGCGGTCAACCCGGTCGACCTGGCCGTCAGCGCGGGAGCTGCCGTGGAGTTCGGACTGACCGCCGCCCGGGAGCAGTTCGGTCTCGGCTGGGACGTGGCCGGCACTGTCGACGCTGTCGGACCCAACACGCAGGCACCGGCGGAGACGGTGGTCGGAGTGGCCGACCTGCTGGGGCGGAGCCTGAAGACGCACGCTGAGTACGTCGTGCTGAACGTGGACGCTGTCGTGCGTGCACCGGACGGGCTCGACCTGGCCAACGCAGCGACGTTCGGGCTCAATGGTCTGACCGCGCTGCATGCAGTCAACAGGTTGGAGGGACAGACCGTGCTCGTGACCGGCGCAGCAGGAGGCGTCGGCGGGTACGCCGTGGAGCTGGCCAAGCACCGTGGCCTGACAGTCATCGCCAGCGCCGGAGCCCGTGACGAAGAGCTGGTACGGCGCCTCGGCGCGGACCATTTCGTCGACCGGAACGAAGACCTGGCGGCAGCGGTACGACGGATCGTGCCCCTCGGGGTGGATGGGGTCGTGGACGCCGCCGTGGTCGGAATCGGCGCGCAAGAGGCCGTACGCAACGGCGGCCGACATGTGCACCTGCAGCCAGGCCCACGCCCGCCGCACCTTCGCGACATCACCGTGGAGCAGCAATTCATCCACACCAACCGGGAGGACCTGGAGGAGCTCGTTCGACTGGTCGAGGCCGGTGTCCTCTCGACCCGGGTCGCCGAGACCTACCGCCTCGAGGAGGCGACGGTTGCCTACAAGCGCGTCGCAGCTGGAGGCGTCCGGGGTCGAGTCGTGCTCCTACCCCAAGGCTGAGTGCAGGCGCAGCGCCACCTGGAGGTCGAGCGAGCGGTCCGGCGACTGCCAACCGTCGCCGAGCAGAGCGGTGACACGGTCCAACCGTTGCTGGACAGTGTTCGGATGGATATGCAGTGAGGTCGCCGCGCGGGTCGGACTCTGGCCGGCAGCGAAGTACGCCTGGAGCGTGCCGATCAGGTCAGTCCCGCGCTGTGTGTCGTAGTCGATGACCTTGCCGAGCACATGGTGCACATGACTCCGTACGTCGACATCGGATGCGCCGACCAGTCCCGCAACGCCGAGGTCGTCAGGTGTCGCGGACTCGCTCGTGCGGCCCAGTCGGACCATGGTGGCGACCAGCCGAGCGGCCTGGCGGTGCGCCTCGATCAGAGGCTCACCCCAGGCCGCAGGACCCGTCACAGCGATGGTGGCGTCTCCCCGCTTCGCCACCTCGGCCAGATCGCGAGCCGCGCCACCAGGCGTCGTACGAGCGAACAGCAGCACCAGATCGCCGCCGTACGGACCGGACAGCACCAGTCTGTCCTCCAGCGGTGCAGACAGCCGTGCACGTACGGCGGTGTGGTCGCCCCGGCACACTGCGACGACCAGGCGGTCGTGGCGATGGTTGGGCACGAGCAGCCGGAGCCGATCGGTCAGTGTGCGTGGATCGGCGCTTCCACTGAGTACGTCGGCGAGCAGATCGGCCTGTGCACGTTGGGATTGCTCAGCGGACTGGCGACGGAAGAGCAGAACCAGTGCGGTGACAACAGCAGCACGCTCCACAATGCGTCTGTCTGCGCCGGTCAGGTCGTCTGCGCCACCGATCACGAGCGCACCGAGCCGTTCGCCCTTGGCGGTCGCCGCGACGACCCAGCAGTCACCGACGCGGGTCAGCCGACCGGACTCGGACTCCTGCCAGGGCACTGACTCAGGCACTGCGCCGGCGACGGCAAGTTCGTTGCCAGCAGCATCGACCAGGACGACCCACACGTCGAGCAACTCAGCGAGTGCAGCAGCGATGGCGTCCACATCGCCGCCGGACAGGACGATGTCGGCGAATCGGTCGTGGGCGGCCGCAGCGTGTTCGACACCGGCGTGCGCGGCAGACAGCTGGTCCAGCGCGGCAGCTGTCTCCGCGGCCGCACGTACTTGGACGATCGTCACCGCGGCCAGCGTGGCCAGTGAACCGAGCAGCGACACCTCGTCACGGCTGAAGGGCCGCGCTGTCCGGTTGGACGCGAACAGTACGCCGACAAACGCCCCGTCTACGACCAGCGGCGTACCGCAGATCGCCACGAGTCCTTCCTCGCCGACTGCGTCGTCGATCGGCATGGTGTGGCGGAAGCGTCGGTCGGACGGGTAGTCCGCGGTCCAGTACGGCTTGTACGTCTCCGCGACCAGACCGCCGAGTCCAGCGCCCAGCGGGAGCCGCAGCTGTTGGAAGGCGGCGGACACCGAGCCGTCTGTCGCCCGCATGTACGTGTCACCACGGGTCTCGTCGTACAGCGTCAGGTAGGCGACGTCCGTGCCGATCAGCGTGCGGGCGCGGTGGACGATGGTGTCCAGTACGCCGCCCGGATCGCGGGCCGATGCCAGCTCCCGCGCCACGTCGACCAGCGCGGACAGCTCGGCCTCACGCTTCTTGCTGGCGTCCATACCGGCCCGGATGCGCAGGGCGAGGTCGCGTGCCACCGCGTCCTCGCCCGCCGCCCGGGCCAACTCGCTCCCGGGCGCATCCTCGGCCAGCAGCCGCAGAAGCTCCTCCATGGTTCTACAGAGTAGTGAGATCCCGGCGATGCGTTTCGGAGTACGACGTCACCGCGATCACCGAGATCACTGCGCACGCTGCCACGTACACAGCGATCGCATAGCCCGAGTCGTACGCCTTGAGCAGCGCCACCGCGATGAACGGCGCCAGACCGCCGGCGATGATCGATGCGAGCTGGTAGCCGACCGAGACACCGGAGTACCGCACGCGTGTCCCGAACAGCTCGGTGAAGAAGGACGCCTGCGGTCCGTACATCGCACCGTGGAAGATCAGCCCTACCGTCACAGCAAGAGTCGCCAGCGCGAAGTTGCGAGTGTCGATCAGCGCGATGAAGACGAACACCCAGATCCCCACGCCGACTGCACCGATCAGATAGACCGGCCGACGACCGACGCGGTCCGACAGCGCGCCCCACGCCGGGATAGCGAAGAAGTGGATGGCAGCACCGATCAGTACCGCGTTCAGAGCGAAGGACTTGCCCATGCCGAGGTGTTCCTTCGCGTACGTCGCGATGACGATCGTGAAGATGTAGTAGCTGACGTTCTCCGCCATCCGTGCACCCATCGCGGTCAGCACCTCACGTGGGTACCGCGTGATGACCTCCAGCAGCGGCAGCTTGTCCGCCGGCTCCTGCTTGGCGCGAGCCTCCTGGAACACCGGGGACTCCTCGATCCGCAGCCGCACCCACAACCCAACCAGCACGAGTACTGCGGACAGCAGGAACGGAATGCGCCAGCCCCACGCATTGAAGTCAGCGTCCGACTGGAACGCGGCCAGCCCAGCCAGTACGCCGTTCGCGATCAACTGTCCAGCCGGTGCACCAGCCTGCGGCCAGGACGCCCAGAAGCCACGCCTGGCCGGGTCACCGTGCTCGGACACGATCAGTACGGCGCCACCCCACTCGCCGCCAAGCGCGAAGCCCTGGATGAGCCGCAGTACCGTCAGCAGGATCGGTGCGAGCGTGCCGACCTGCGCGTACGTCGGCAGCAGGCCGATCGCGAAGGTGGCGAGCCCCATCATCAGCAGGGACAGCACGAGCAACTGCTTGCGTCCCAGCCGGTCACCGAAGTGCCCGAACACCACGCCGCCGATCGGCCGCGCGAAGAAGCCGACTGCG
This sequence comes from Kribbella sp. NBC_00662, assembly GCF_041430295.1. Classification (GTDB taxonomy): domain Bacteria; phylum Actinomycetota; class Actinomycetes; order Propionibacteriales; family Kribbellaceae; genus Kribbella. The sequence continues at coordinate 303,117 of NZ_CP109029.1, forward strand.
AATGTGGCGAAGCTCAGCAAGGTCCCGCTGAGCTCCTCGCCCTTCGGGAAGAACAGGTCGCCGAACACCACCGATGCGGCGACGCCGTACAGGAAGAAGTCGTACCACTCGACCGTCGTACCGACGAGACTCGCGCCCACCACTCGGACGATGGACGTGCGGGTGCGGACCGGTTCTGTAGCTGTCATGGGCGGGCTCCTGAGTTAGTGGGCGGTCCAGCCGCCGTCGAGTGCGAACGAGCTCCCCGTGATGGAGGCGGACGCCGGGCCGCACAGCATGGCCACCAGCTCCGCCACTTCGGCCGGTTCGATCAGCCGCTTCACCGCGACCGGCTCGAGCAGGACCTTGTCGAGCACCTCTGACTCGGACAGGCCGTGCGTCGCGGCCTGGTCCGCCAGCTGTGCGGTGACCAGCGGCGTACGGACGTAGGCCGGGTTGACGCAGTTGCTGGTCACTCCGTGGGCCGCACCCTCCAGTGCGACGACCTTGCTGAGGCCCTCCAGCCCGTGCTTCGCCGCGACGTACGCCGCCTTGAACGGACTGGCGCGGAGACCGTGGACCGAGCTGATGTTCACCACGCGGCCCCAGCCGGCGCCGTACATGTGTGGGATCGTCTGCCGGATCAGCCGGAACGGCGCCTCGAGCATGAGCCGGATGATGTAGCTGAACCGCTCCGGCGGGAACTGCTCGACCGGTGCGACCTGCTGGACTCCGGCGTTGTTGACCAGGATGTCGATGTCGGTCGGCAACTCGGACAGCCGCTCCAGATCGGACAGGTCGGCCAGAATCGTCTCGACGCCGTCCAGCGCGTCCAGACCGGCCTGGTCGAAGTCCACCGCGATCACGTGGACGCCGTCCGCGGCCAGGCGTTGGGCACAGGCCGCGCCGATGCCTGACGCGGCACCGGTGACGAGGGCTCGACGGGTCTCCATGGCCGATGACTGTAGAAATCGACGCTCCGCCGCACTATGGGATCGGGCCACACAACCCACCGATGCCGTGTGGGGCGACACGCCACTTGTCCACAGTCGCGCCTATCAAACCTGCGGGTGCCGATAGCTGGATCTATTGTTGAAACATGGTCGATATCGAACATCCGAAGAAGAAGGCCGCCGGCGTGCCCGCGGTGCTCTCGTCGTTCAAGTTCGGTTTCCGGGAGATGGGTCCCGTACGGACCGGCAAGGTCTTTCTGAAGATGAACCAGGACGGCGGCTTCGACTGCCCGTCCTGCGCCTGGCCGGACCCTGACCACAAGCGCAAACACGCGGCCGAGTTCTGCGAGAACGGCGCGAAGGCGGTCGCCTGGGAGGCGACCCGCAAGCGCGTGCCGCGGGAGTTCTTCGCCGAGCACCCGGTCGAGGCGATGAACGAGATCTCGGAGTTCGACCTCGGCAAGCTCGGCCGGATCACCGAGCCGATGCTGCTCCGGGCCGGTGCGACCAACTACGAGCCGGTCGGCTGGGACGAGGCGTTCCAGGTCGTCGCGCGGCACCTCAAAGCCCTGGTCGACCCCAACGATGCTGTCTTCTACACGTCCGGCCGGACCAGCAACGAGGCCGCCTTCCTCTACCAGCTCTTCGTCCGCGCCTACGGCACCAACAACCTCCCCGACTGCTCGAACATGTGCCACGAGTCTTCCGGTACGGCGCTGTCGCGCGTGATCGGCAGCGGTAAGGGCGCCGTCACGCTGGAGATGCTGGAAGAGGCCGAGCTGATCGTCGTCGTCGGCCAGAACCCGGGCACCAACGCACCCCGGATGCTCAGCCACCTCGAGATCGCCAAGCGCAACGGCGGCGACATCGTCGCGGTCAACCCGCTGCCCGAGCCCGGGCTGATGAACTTCAAGAACCCGCAGGCAGCGCGCGGCTGGATCGGCAAGGGCACCAAGCTGGCCGACCAGCACCTGCAGATCCGGATCGGCGGCGACCAGGCACTGTTCCTTGCCATCGGCCACCTTCTGCTCGAGGCCGAGGCGGACAACCCGGGCACTGTGCTGGACAAGTCGTTCATCGACTCGCACACCAGCGGGTTCGACCTCTACGCCAAACACAACACCGAGCTCGACTGGCCCGCGGTCGAGCAGGCGACCGGGCTGCGGCGCGCCGAGATCGAGGAGCTCACCCAGCGGTTCATCAAGTCCAAGGCGACGGTGATCTGCTGGGCGATGGGGCTGACCCAGCACCGCGAGGCGGTCGCGACGATCAGCGAGATCGTCAACGTCCTGCTCCTGCAGGGCAACATCGGCAAGCCGGGCGCCGGACCGTGCCCCGTCCGCGGTCACTCGAATGTGCAGGGCGACCGCAGCATGGGCATCTGGGAGAAGATGCCGGACACGTTCCTGGACAAGCTCGACTCCGAGTTCGCCTTCACCTCGCCACGCGAGCACGGCATCGACGCGGCGGAGACGGTCAAGCGGCTGCGGGAAGGCGCAGTCCGCGTGTTCGTCGCGATGGGCGGCAACTTCGCGTCCGCGACGCCTGACACCGAGGTCGTGCATCGCGGTCTGCGCGAGTGCGATCTGACCGTGCACGTGTCGACGAAGCTGAACCGGTCGCACACGATCACCGGCCGCGAGGCGCTGATCCTGCCGACGCTCGGGCGGACCGACCACGACCACACCCCGGCGGGTCCGCAGTCGGTCACGGTCGAGGACTCGCAAGGCGCCGTACACCTCTCGACCGGCAACCTGATTCCGCCCGGGCCGGAGATGAAGTCGGAGATCGGCATCATCTGCGGGCTGGCGCAGGCCGTCGTACCTTCCGTGGGCCAGATCCCGTGGGCCGACTTCGCCGATGACTACAGCCTGATCCGGCAGCGGATCGGGCGGGTGGCCGACGGGTACGAGGACTTCGAGGATCGCCTGCGGGCCAACGAAGGCGGCTTCCTGCTGGCGCATGCGGCGCGGGACAAGCGTGAGTTCAAGACGTCGGACTCACGGGCGCAGTTCACCGCGAACGAGCTGACCTGGTTGCCGACGGAGCCTGGCCGGCTGTTGCTGCAGACGATGCGGAGCCACGACCAGTTCAACACCACGATCTACGGCCTCGAGGACCGGTACCGCGGCGTCAACGGGACGCGCGAGGTGGTCTTCGTGAACCCGGACGACCTGGCCGAGCTCGGCCTCCAGGACGGCGCGTACGTCGACATCGTCAGCGAGTTCCGTGGTGTCGAGCGGCGCGCCTCGAACTTCCGGCTGGTGTCCTACCCGACGGCGCGCGGTTGCGTGGCGGCGTACTACCCGGAGACGAACGTGCTGATGTCGGCGGACGACGTCGCGAAGGGCAGCAACACCCCCGTCGCGAAGGGGCTCACGGTCAGGCTGGAGCCAGTCGCTTCCTGAACAACGGCTGGAGCGCTGCGAGTGCGACCGCAATCGCAGCGCTTGTCAGCCAGAGCCCTGCCGGGCCTGCCTTCTCGAGGAGTTGGGTGACGGTGAGCGGGGCGATCGTGGTCGCGATCCCCCAGCTCAGGCCGAACACGGCCAGGTACCGCCCGCGGCCCTCGTCGGGTGCGAGTCCGGAGGCCTGCGTGAGGTAGCGGGTCAGGAGGAACAGGTCGCCGAGGCTCCAGAGGATCGAGGCGATCACGAAGACTGCCAGGTTGGCTGCGAAGGCGCAGACGACCAGTCCGGCCGCGAGCAGAAGGTAGCCGATGGCGATGGATCGGAAGTCGTCGAGGTTCCGCACGCGAAGCAGGCGTTGCGCGGCGATCAGGGTGATCGCGGAGATGGCGAGGATGATGCCGATGCCGGACTTCGGGAGCCCTTGTTCGAGCAGTGTCAGCGGCAGTCCGATGATGATCTGCATGTAGATCGTCGCGAAGATCGTGCCGCCGGCGAGGAGCAGCAGCAGCCGGCGATCACGCCACACCGACACCGTCGGTGCCGCCTCCACCAACTGCGGACCAGACGCCTCTCGTCCCAGCCGCGCGTCGGCTGGGAGAGCTATCGCGACGAGTGCCGCACAGGACAGACAAGTGATCGCGTCGGCGACGAACAGCCAGCGGAGGTCGACATGGCTGATCGCAGCCGCGAGCAATCCCGCCAGCACACCCGCGGCGGCAAGCGCGGCGCTGTAGAGGCCGTACGCCGCCGGCCGGTCGCCGGGCTCGGTGACGTCAGCGATCATCGCCTGGCTCGGCGGCTCGTAGATCTCGAACGCGAGGCCGAGCATGACCGTGGCGAACACCGCCGACCACAAGGTGTGGCTGAGGGCGATCCAGAGCTGGGCGATCGCGCAGCCGGTCAGGCCGAGGACGATCGTCCGGCGCCGGCCGAGGCGGTCGGCCAACTGACCGCCGAGCAGCCGGGACGGGATCGTCGCGGCGCCGAAGACCGCGAGGATCAGGCCGGTCTGACCGAGCGACGCCCCGAACTCGACCGTGAGCACCACACCGAGGAACGGGAGCGTGAACGCGCCGATCCGGTTGACCGCGCGGGCGACGACCAGGATCCAGACGGTCCGAGACAGCCCGCGCCACGGCGCGGTCAGCGTGACAACAGCACTCATCACAACTCCATGACTGTCTAAACGGATATGATCGGTCACGCGAGAGCCTACGGAGAGGACCCATGACCGGTCAAGTGTCTTTTGATAGTCACGCCCGGAGTGTGCTGGCGGCGTCGGTCGAGTACGTGAACCGGCTGACCCCGGGGTACTCCGGCGGTGTCGCGTACGCCGCACCCGCGGACGACCCCGAGTCCGTCACGGCGGCGGTCGCCGACGCGCTGACCGCGATCGGCTATCCACCGAAGTCGGTCCCGGTCGACGACGCACGGCGGCTCGTAGCACTGGCTCGCCGCATGCGCATCGTCTTCGAGTCCGCGGCGGCCGACGACCTCGACGCCGCCGCCACCGAGATCAACAAGCTCCTCGTCGACACCAACGCCCGCCCCCAACTCGACCGCGGCCGCGACCGGCCCTGGAGCCTCCACTTCCACGGCCCCGACGAACAACTCGCCAACGGCTGGGCAGCCGGCTGCGCCGCCGGCCTGGCCCTCGCCGTCGGCAGCGACCTGGCCGGCCGCCTCGGCGTCTGCGCCGCACCCCACTGCGACCGCGTCTTCGTCGACGTATCCAAGAACGGCCAACGCCGCTTCTGCTCCCCCCAATGCCAAAGCCGCGTCAAAGCCGCCGCCCACCGCGCCCGCCAGAATCCTCCGCACACAAGCAGATCCGCCGAAAACTAGTTGCTATCGGCCACCAAGTTCGCAACCCGGCAGCGTTTCCAATGAGCGCTTGCGTCAAGTTTCCTTGGCTTTGCCCAACCGCTGGACCAGAACTGGCGATCGTCGTACCGTTCAGTCCGGTTGGGGGGAAATACAATGCAAAACTGTCGTTCTTGTGGTGCGGGCAATCGGGCCAGCGCCACCTACTGCGGCACGTGTGGAGTGCCGCTTCCGTCGATTGACGAAACTGCGAGACCACCCGGGGATTCACCACCGTCGGACGCCACGCGCTATTTGTGTGCGGCCGTCCAATTGGACAGCAGGCTCGCCAAGGAAGTCGTCCGCGACATCGTGGACGAGGAGTTCACGGCGCCGCCGTCGTCGCCGGACGTCGACCTGGTGCCGGTCATGCTGCATGCTGTCGCAGCCCGGAAACGCCAGCTGATCCGCGATCTCCTGCTCACGCTGCTGATGTGCACCGCGGTGTGGGTCTGTACAGCTCGAAGTACGTCGGTGTGCTGCTGGCGCTCGCGCTGTGCTGGGTGGTGGTCGTCGGCGAGACCCTGGTCGCGACGTACGGCGTGGTCGCGCACGATCTTCGCCCGGGCCGGTTCCAGCCGGACGCGATGTCCCCGCCGGGCAACAGCAAACTCGGTCGACGCCTCAAGCAGGTCGCGGCGGCCGGTCAGGGGAACGTCAGCGTCTACAGCGCCTACACGCCGTTCGTCGGCTGCGGGATCACACTCGATTCCTGGTCGTTCGCTCTCGACACGCACGAAGCGGCCGCCGGCCGCGTCGCCGAGTCGTTCACTGCGCTGGAGGTGCACGACTTCGTCCAGGAGCAGTTGCGCGACCTGCGTACGGGCAAGGTCACGATGTCGGACCGCGTCTTCGTCGACGGCCGCGACATCCGCGGTGACCGCCGGTTCCTTCCGGACCAACTCGGCGTACCGAGGCCGGCTGTCGATCGCTCGCTGGTCCGCAGCCTGACGTTGGAGCCTGAGGACCGGGCACGCCCGTACCTGACGATTCAGTCGAGCGGCTGGCGCGGCCAGCTCGTCCTCTCGACGTTCCTGCGCTTCGTCGTGACTCCGCAGGAGCTGTTCATGGAGGTCAGTCACTGCCTGCTGGCACCGGTACGCGACGAGTTCCAGGAGGTGGACAGGCTGCTGCCGCAGCCGACCATGCGCCAGGCGATCCGGATCGGCGGGCGGGCGTTGCGGCGTACGCCGGGTCATGTACTGCGTGCTCCGTTCGCGATCGCGGCTCACCTACTCAGTCCGGTCACGGCCGCTCTCCAGCGGTCGAGGCAACGGCGGGAGATCTTCAGCTCGCTCCGGTTCAACTACGGCGCAGCGCGCAGCCCGCGAGAGACGGCCAGCGATACGCGGTACCAGCGCTACTTCCAGCAGCTCGACAACGACCTGTACACCAAGGTGATCGAGCGGCGGCTGCTGCAGTCGTTGAACCGGTTCCTCGAGTCCAAGGGCATCGACACCGCCGAGCTGAGCCAGCACCGGACAACGATCGAGAACCATGGCGTGTACGTCGCCGACGGCGGCACCGTCAAAGCCGAGAGCCTCGCGGTCGGGACCGGTGCCCGCGCGAGCTCCGTACTCATGAGAGTCGCCAACGCAGCCAAGCAGAGCGTCAACGACGCGGCCGGAAGGAACTGAGCACTGATGGAGAAGAACTACGGAATCCGGGTCTCCGGTGGGAGCGTCACCGCCGGTGCGATGGCCGCCGGCGAGGGCGCGACCGCGACCAACATCTCCGCGGTGTCCGCCGGGTCGCTCGCCGACGCGCGGGCCGGGATGTCTCAGCTCCTCGAACTGCTGCACGCGCAGTCGGAGCGGCTGGAACGGCCTGACGACACCATCGCGATGGCCGAACTCGCCGAACACGAACTGGCCAAGGACGAGCCCGACAAGAATTCGGTACTGCGCCTGCTGGAACTGATCGCATCCGGCGCCAAGTCGATTGCCACCATCGGCGGCGCGGTGACCGTGGTCCAGCAGGCGGTTGCTGCGATCTTCTGATCGTCCGGGGGGACACATCAATGCCTGCTTACTGCACATCTTGCGGCACGCGTCGAGCGGAGGGGGACGAGGTCTGCTCGCACTGCGAGGCTGCTTTCAAGGACGTCGACGAAACGCGGTCGGCCGACAGTCCGCCCGGACACGGGGCGAGTTGGTTCGTCGGCCTCACCATGGTTCTCGCGGTGATCGTGACCGGTGGGATCCTCGGTATCGACGCGCTGATCGGACGAGCCACCGCGGCTGCATCCGATCAGGTCCAGCACCAATGGCTCACGCCCGACGGGTACATCACGTCGGGTCCGGTCGAACCGGCGGAGGAGACTCCGAGCGAGCCTTGGGTGCCTCCGGCAACGGAGGACGAGACGAGCGAGCCCGTGCCGATCGAGACGACTCCCACTCCTGAGGTGGGGAACGAGTTGATCGCCGTTGATCCCGCGGCCGCGCAGGAACCGACCGCGCCGGATGTCGTTCGGCTGCTGACGTCGTACTTCACCGCTATCAACAACCACGACTACGACAGCTACCAGGTGCTCCTCACCCCTGCCGCGCTGGCGACGCAGACCCGCAAACAGTTCACGAACGGCTTTCGCTCTACCGTGGACTCGGACATCACACTGCTCGGACTGAGCACCGCGACTGACGGCCGGTTACTGGCCCAGGTCTCCTTCGTCAGCAGGCAGAACGCCGAGGACGGACCCGACGGACAGACCTGCACCCGCTGGACCGTCGGCAAGTTCCTCGAGGGCGAGGGCGCCAACCTCCAGATCGGCAAAGCCCTCTCCGGCCACGCCAGCCACGAAGCGTGCTGAGGTCAAGGGCGGGTTGCTCGGCTGCTGCGGCCCAGGTCGCGGATGGCGACGTAGTCCCACGTGTCGAGCGCCCCACCCGAATGGATTTCGGGTGGGGCACTGCCGGTCAGCCGACGGGTGTTAGTTCGCGTTCTTCCTCTGGGGTGGCGGGAGGTGCGGCGTGCTTGGCGGGCTTGGGGCGGAGCCACTTGGGTGCCCACCAGTTGGCGTCGCCGAGGAGGATCATCGCGCTGGGCAGGATGACCGCGCGGATGATCGTTGCGTCGATCAGGATCGCGACGGCGAGGCCGACGCCGAGTTGCTTCATGTCCAGCGTGCTCAGCGTCGCGAAGACCGCGAACACCCCGATCATGACTGCCGCCGCGCTGGTCACCACGCCGGCCGAGCCGGTGATGCCCTCGGCGACGGCCTGCTTGGTCGGGACGCCGCGCAGTACTGCTTCGCGGATCCGGCTGACGACGAACACGTGGTAGTCCATCGACAGACCGAACAGGACCACGAAGAGGAACAGTGGCAGCCAACTGACGACCGCGCCGTTCGACCGGAAGTGCAGTAGCCCTTCGGCCCAGGTGTTCTGGAAGACCGCGGTGACGACGCCGTACGCCGCTCCCGCGCTCAGCAGGTTGAGCCCGATCGCGGTGACCGCGACGACCACCGAGCGGAACGTCACCATCATCACGATCATCGTCAGCAGCAGGACGAACCCGATCACCAGCGGCAGCTTGTCCCGGGTGTGCGCGGCATAGTCGACGTCCGCGGCGACGAACCCACCGACGGCGTACTCAACGCCCGGCACCTTGCCGACCGTCTCCGGCATCAGTTCCTTGCGCAGCTTGGTCAGCGAGTCGCGGGCCTGCTGGCTGCCGCCCTCGTACGGCGTGGCGACCTCGAGCGTCGTGACCGTGCCGTCCTTGGAGGCACGCGGCTCCTCGAGACCATCGGCAGCGAACAGCTTGTCGTCCTTGGTGCGCTGCATCAGCTCGGCCAGCGCAGCCTTGACCGCAGGCGCCTCGTTGGCTGGCGCCCGTACGGCGACCTCGTGGCTGGTACCCGTGCTCGGGAACGCCGCCGTCAGCCGGTCGTACGCCTTCATCACCGATGTCGTCCGGGGCAGATCCTCGGTGCCCGGGAACTTCAACTGCATCCCGAGCGCCGGCGACGCAACCGCGAGCAGCGCAGTGACGGCGACGAGCAGCGTCGCGATCGGGTGCTTCAGAGCCGGCTTCAGCACGGTCGGCCAGAACCGCGGCTGACCCTTCGATGCCGTCAACCGCCACACGAGCGGGATCCGCGGGCGATCGACCCACCGACCGAGCTTCGCGAGTACGGCGGGCAGCACGGTCAGCGAGCCGACGACGGCAACCGCGACGACGAGGATCGAACCGACCGCGAACGACGAGAAGACCGCATCGCGGGCGAGGAACAGTCCCGCCATCGAGATGATGACCGCAGTACCCGACACCACGACCGCGTGCCCGGAGGTCGCCGCGGCGATCTCGACCGCGTCGACGTGACCGCGGCCCTTGGCGCGCTCCTCGCGTTCACGGCGGAGGTAGAAGAGTGAGTAGTCGACGCCGACCGCCATACCGATCAGCAGGATGACGCTGTTGACCGCGTCGACCGCGGGTACGAGCTGTGATGCCGCAGCCGCTAAGCCGATCGCTGCGGCTACCGCGGACAACGCGAGCAGCAGCGGCACCGAGGCAGCGATCAGTGCGCCGAACGCGATCAAGAGGATCGCGAGCGTCACCGGCAGGCTGAACATCTCGGCCCGCTTGAAGTCCTTGCCGAGCGTCTCGTTGAGTGCCTTGTCGATGGACAGTCCACCGACCTCTTCGATCCGCAGGTTCGGGTACTGCCGCTGGACCTGGGCGGTCGTGTCGAGCAGCGGCTGGACCCGCGCGTCGGAGTCTGCGCCTTCGGCGGCGTCCTTCAGGGTGACCCTGACGATCACCGCCTCCTTGTTCGGCGACGGCATCGGCTGCGCGACTTCCGCGACCCCACCGAGGGCGCGCATGCGCTGGATCACGACGCCGGCGGCCTTGGTCGCCGCGGTCCGGTCGAGCTGTCCGGACGGCGCCGTGATCAGCACGCTCTCGACGTCCGGGTCGTCGAAGTTGCCGGACTTGACGATGTTGTCCGCCCGGGTCACCTCGCCGATGTCGCCCTCGTTCTTCGACTCCTTGGTGCCGGTGATCGAGCCGAGCGCGAAGCAGGCGGCCACGACCACAACCCACATCCCGATCGCCCGCCACGGATGGGTGGCGCTCCAGCGCGCCGCCCGTACCGTGATCTGTCCCCTGGCCATGCTTCCCTGCCCCTCTGCGCCCCCTCGGGCACCCCACCCAGCGCTCCTGGCGTGGCGCTGGCTACGGGCAAAAGCCTGACCGGCCGGGACCGGTCGCGGCCATGGAGGAAGCCACCCAGTCGACCCTGGGGCTAGCCCTACCCCACCCTTTCCCGTACGCCCTACGAGCCGGGGTGATCGGAGGTCAGAAGTCCTCGAGGTCGAGCGAGGAGGCGGCTGAAACGCCCTCCAGATACCCCTCGGCGCGCTCGGCCTTCGGGTAGCGACGGACCAGGTCCCAGAAGGTGGCGTTGTGGGTCGGCTCGATCAGATGAGCCAGCTCGTGGACCAGCACGTAGTCGACGACCCAGCCCGGCATCGACTGCAACCGGGTGGACAAACGGATCGATCTGTCCGCCGGGGTGCAGGATCCCCACCGTCTGTTTTGGTTCGAAACCCACCTCACAGACGCAGGTTCGGGCACTTCTGGGAGGTGGCGACACGCGAGTTCGTGTGCTCTGGCCAACAATTTTTCGTCCGACACGCGCGATCGGCTGCGCTGCTTCTCGAGCCGCGCCAGCATGGTCTCGACCCAGCGCGCCTCCTCGGCGGCGGACAGCCGGTCGGGCATCAGCACGACCACCCGCTCGCCGTCGCGGTACGCGCTGACCGTGCGCTTGCGGCGCTTGCTGCGCCGGATATCCACATACGACGGGATCGGGCGCGGTGGGGAGTCGGCCATGGCTCAAAAATGTACCCCCCGAATCCGACAACTTTCTTCGGTCCACATCCTGTGCATCGGCGTTTCCGCAGGTCAGACGCCAGATTTTGAACCCGCCGATCCCTGTTGTTCACACCCTGTTCCCCCGCCCGTCCACAGCGTCGAGCGGCGCGCCCCACAGGTTGCACACAGAGTTATCCACAGGGGTGGACAACGCGGGCTTGCCTGCGCCGCCGTCGCCTCTTAGCGTCATCTGCAACAGGCTCCCGGACCGCCTCCGGGGCCGCTCGGAGGGGAAGCCGAGCTGCTCCGGAGGCGGATCACCGGGAGCCTGTTCTGTGTCGGCGAAAGTTTCGGTAAGGGCTTTCCTCGGGGGATTCCGGCGGCGCGCGGGCCCTGAGGTGCGCTTGAGCCTGAGCCAGGAGGCCGTAGGGTGAATCCCGACTGGGCCGCACGGCCTACGGCAGGACGGTCTGCCGTTCAGCATCCAACGACTGCCCGGGGCGAGACCCCGGGCTGGAATTCAAGCAAGGAGAGGGCCCTCATGGCAGAGACCTGGAGCGGCGAGTTCTACTGCGTCAAGTGCAAGGCCAAGCGCACCGCCGACGGCGAGGTCAAGGTCAACGACAAGGGCACGCGCATGGCGAAGGCCAAGTGCCCCGAGTGCGGTACGAACCTGAACCGGATCCTCGGCAAGGCCTGACGCACCAAGTCGTAGGGGCGGTGCCCGGCACGATGTCTGTGCCGGGCACCGCCCCTGGTTCGTACCGGCTTGGGCGACCGGACAGAATGGAGTCGTGTCGGACCTCCCTCGCAAGGCGCTGAGCCGGACCGCGAAACTAGCCAGCCTGCCGCTCGGTGCCGCCGGGCGGGCGACGGTCGGCCTGGGCAAGCGCATCGGCGGCGCTCCCGCCGAGGCCGTGTTCGCCGAGTTCCAGCGCCGCACGGCCGATCAGCTGTTCGCCGTCCTGGGTGAGCTCAAGGGCGGCGCGATGAAGTTCGGGCAGATGCTCAGCCTGATGGAGTCCGCGATGCCGGAGGAGCTCGCGGCGCCGTACCGGGCGACGCTGACCAAGTTGCAGGACTCCGCCCCGCCGATGCCGGCCTCGACCGTGCACACGATCCTGTCGCGGGAGCTGGGCAAGCGCTGGCGGGACCGGTTCGAGGAGTTCGACGACGTGCCCGCGGCGGCCGCGTCCATCGGCCAGGTGCACCGTGGGCGGCTCAAGGACGGCCGTGAGGTCGCGGTCAAACTGCAGTACCCGGGCGCCGCGGAGGCGCTCCGCTCGGACCTCAGGCAGCTGGGCCGGTTCGCCCGGACGATCGGCGCCATGGTCCCGGGGCTCGAGGTGAAGCCGCTCGTCGCGGAGCTCCAGGAGCGGATCGGCGAGGAGCTCGACTACGATCGCGAGGCGCAGGCCCAGCAGCAGTACGCCGACGCATTCAAGGACCACCCGGAGTTCGTCGTACCGCGGGTCATCAAGCACTCCCCCACGGTCATCGTGTCCGAATGGATCGAGGGCCGCCCACTGTCGTCGTACATCACCGAAGGCACCAAGCAGGAGCGGGACGCGATCGGGCTGAAGTACGTCCGGTTCATGTTCAGCGGGCCGAAGTACGCCGGTCTGCTGCACTCGGACCCGCATCCGGGGAACTTCCGGGTGATGGCCGACGGACGGCTCGGCGTGGTCGATTTCGGCCTCTGCGCCCGGCTCCCGGACGGCCTGCCGCCGGCGATCGGGCGGCTGCTGCGGATCTCGCTCAAGGGCGACGGGGAGGCGGTCCGGGACGGGCTCAAGGCCGAGGGGTTCATCAAGCCGCGGATGGAGATCGACCCGGAGCAGCTGATGGACTACCTCGCGCCGTTCGCGGAGCCGGCCCGGGAGGAGACGTTCCAGTTCAGCCGGGCCTGGATGCGCGCGCAGGCGAACCGGACCGGTGACTTCCGGTCGCCCAACGCGTCGCTCGCTCTGCGGCTCAACCTGCCCCCGTCGTACCTGCTGATCCATCGCGTCTGGATCGGCGGCATCGCCGTACTGTCGCAGCTCGAGGCCGAGGCCCCGTTCCGCACCGTGCTGGAGGAGCTCCTGCCCGGCTTCACCGACGGCTGAGCGCCGGGACCGCGCGCAGCGTCACCGCCAGCAGGACCGCCACAGCCGCCAGCGCCACCGCGGTGATGCCTGCGGCGAGGTGCAGACCGCTGGTGAAGGCGTCCCGCGCCTGGTCCAGGAGGTCGCCCGTGGCGCCCTGGGTGATCGCCTCGCCGAGTGAGTTGCCGCCGCGACCGTCCATATGGCCGCGGTACGTCGCGGTCACCACACTGCCCAGGACCGCGATGCCCAGCGAGTAGCCGAACTCGTTGCTCGTCTGCGTCAGCGCACCGGCCGAGCCGGCCTTCTCCGGCGGGACCGAGCCGATGACGAGGTTCGTGCCGAGCGTGACCAACGGCGCCGGGCCGACGCACTGGATCGCGAAGGCGATCACCAGAACCGTCGTGGACGTCGCCAGCGACATCATCACCATCCCGACGACCGTGAACGCGATCCCGGCGGGGATCAGCACGCTCGGCCGGATCCGTTGCGCCAGCCGCGGCGCCACCTGGAAGGCGACGGTCGTCGTCAGCATGCCCGGCACCAGCGCGAGGCCGGCGGCCAGCGGGGTCATCCCCTGGACCAGCTGGAAGTACTGCGCGACGAACACCATCACGCCACCGGACAGCATCGAGAACGCCAGCATGCTCCCGAGCGTCACGCTGAACGTCCGGCGCGTGAACAGCCGTACGTCGACCAGCGGATCGTCGAGGCGACGCTGCCGCCGTACGAAGATCCAGCCGAACACGCCGCCGGCCAGCAGCGCGCCGATCGACTGCACACCGACGCCGTGCGAGGCGAGGTGCTTGAGTCCGTGGATCGCCGGCAGGATCGCGGCCAGCGACAGCAGCACGCTCGGTACGTCGATCCGCCCGGCCTTCTCGTTGCGGTACTCCGGGAGCAGGAACGGCCCGACGACGAGCAACACGACCATCGCCGGTACGCCGATCAGGAACGCCGAACCCCACCAGAAGTGGTTCAGCAGGACGCCGCCGACGATCGGGCCGACCACCGCGCCGACCGTGAAGCAGCCCGCCCAGACGCCCAGCGCCTTCGCCCGCTGCCCCTCGTCCGGGAACAGCGTGGAGATCAGCGACAGCGTGCACGGCGCGATCGCCGCGCCGGCGATGCCGAGCAGCGCCCGGGCCCCGATCAGCATGCCGGGGTTCACCGAGTACGCCGCGACGATCGAGGCGATCCCGAAGACCGCAGCCGCGATCAGCAGCAACCGACGGCGACCGAGCCGGTCACCGAGGTTGCCCATCGTGATCATCAGGCCGGCCACCATGAACCCGTACACGTCCAGGATCCACAGCTGCTGGCTGCTGGTGGCACCCAGGGCCTCGGTCACGGCCGGGACTGCCAGCAGCATGACGAACAGGTCCAGTGACACCAGCAGCGTGGCGAGGCACAGGACGCCCAGCGCGATCCACTGCCGTCTGCTGGTCGCCACCATGTCGGCCTCGAGGGTCATGATCCGGTCCTTCCGCAGGGGTGTTGTCACTCAGTGCGTCGAGCGGACCGGTCTGGTATCGACACCCGCCGGGACTATCGTCGAACGATGACGACGTTCGGAAACCTGCCCGAGGTCGTGCCACCGGAGGAGTGGCTGGCCGCCCGCCTGGAGCTGCTGAGGCTCGAGAAGGAGGTCACGCGGGCGCGTGACCGCCTCAACGCCGAGCGCCGCCGGCTACCGATGGTGCGGATCGACAAGCCGTACGTGTTCGACGGACCGGACGGGGAGGTCGGGCTGCTGGACCTGTTCGACGGGCGGGACCAGCTGGTCATCCACCACTTCATGTTCGGACCGGACTGGGACGAGGGGTGTCCGAGCTGCTCGTCCGCCGCCGACGAGATCGGCAACCTTCGCCAGTTGCACGTGCGCAACACCTCGCTCGTGGCGGTGTCGAGGGCGCCGTACCCGAAGATCGCCGGGTTCAAGCAGCGGCTCGGGTGGACGTTCCCGTGGTACTCGTCGTACGGGAGCGACTTCAACTACGACTTCCACGCCACGCTGGACGACCGGGTCGCGCCGGTGCTGCTGCACTTCCGCACCCAGGAGCAGCTGGCGAACGAGAAGGGTACGCCGTGGTCGGGCGGGCCGTGGACCGATGAGATGAACGGCGAAGAGCTGCCGGGGATCAGCACGTTCCTGCGGGTCGGCGACGAGGTGTTCCACACGTACTCGACGTTCGGGCGGGGCATCGAGGACTTCCACAACTGCTACCGGTACCTGGATCTCACGGTCCTGGGGCGGCAGGAGGTGTGGGAGGAGCCGAAGGGACGCGCCGAGCCGCTCGGCCTGCATGTCGGCGGGCCCGCGATGCGGGTCCCTGATCAGTACTGATTCACCAGTAGACCGAGTCCAGCTTCCCCTCGATACTGCGCACGTTCTCCCGGGCACACCGGTCGCAGTACAGCAGCTTGCGCCCGTCCTCGATCGAGGTCATCCAGGTCAACGGCACGTCCTCCGACTCCGCCTGCTGACCACACAACGCACAGGTAGCTCTCACCATGGGACTAGTCTGCACCGCGTGCGATGGGTGATTCACGGCGAGGCCGAGGTCTGGGGTAATCGGTGGTTGAGCGTACGGCGGTTGGACGTCGAGCAACCCGACGGCGAGCGCTTCGACTACCACGCCGTACGGCTGAAGGACATCGCCGCCGCGGTCGTCACCCGGGACGAGCACGTGCTGCTGATGTGGCGGCACCGCTTCCTGACCGACACCTGGGCCTGGGAGCTGCCGATGGGGATCATCGAGGCTGGTGAGACGCCGGAGGCTGCGGCGGCGCGGGAGCTCGAGGAGGAGACCGGGTGGCGGGCCGACGCGCTCGCCGAGCTGATCCGGTCGGAGCCTGCCGCCGGGATCATGGATTCGCGGCACTACGTGTTCCGGGCGACGAGCGCAGTACGGATCGGGGAGCCGACGGAGCGGAACGAGTCGGACCGGATCGAGTGGATCCCGGTGGCCGACGTACCCGGGATGATCGCGCGGCACGAGATCGTCAGCGGGATCACGCTGCTCGGCCTGCAGCAGCTCCTGATCCAGGCCCGAACCATCCCACCCCATTTGGCTGGTTGACCCACGCGGTGGGGGGTTTGTGACCCTGAACGAGGGTGCCAAACCCCCAATTTGGTGGGTCTACCCACCAAATTGCTGCCGGGGCGGGCCGGGGCCGCGGGTGGAACGGGGCCGCGGGTGGAATGCTGGAGGGGCGGCACCCCCTGGGTGCCGCCCCTCGGTTGTTTCAGCTGGTCAGGCTGGTGGTACTGGTGGATCAGACGAGACGGGCGAGTGCGAGGCGCGCGCGTGCGCTGGCCCTCTCGGCTCGCCGGCCTGCCCGCTCGGCCTGCTTCTGCGCCTTCTCGATCTGGTGAGCGAGGCGGAAGCGCCGGTTCTGCTCTGCGGCCTTCAGTGAAGCCCGACAGTGAGCACGAGCGAGATCTTCATTGAGTAAATGCATTTCGGTGCTCCTGTGTGAAGTCTGGTTGGTCATCGTTCGGTCTCGTTTCGGATGGTTGGGTGTCGTTCAGGCTGCGGTAACGGTGTCGCTCTTGCGGGGACGCCCTCGGGGCCGCTTGCGCGGAACCACCACACCTTGGACGAACAGCTCGCCACCCCACACTCCCCACGGCTCGGAACGCTCGAGCGCTCCGGCCAGGCACTCGGCCTTCAGCGGGCAGGTCGTGCAGAGAGACTTTGCGTACTCGACGTCCGCCGGCGATTCGGCGAAGAAGAGTTCTGGCGCGTAGGACCGACAGGGCAGGTCCTGCGACGTTGCGACCTCGGTGAAGACATCGAGGAAGCTAACGCTCATTCCGGTCACCTCCCAGTGACTTTTGGATGCTGGTCTCTTGTCGTCGGTGATGACTACCGGTTGGTAATCACCAAATCTGTGGACAAACAAAAGGGCCGCGGGACCCTTTGGTGGGTTCCGCGGCCTTGGAGGTGCCGGCTCTGACGCTAGTCAGACCGGTGGACTCCATATCCGAGAACCCGAACCGCCGTACTTCACATCGCCGACAGCTCCGCCCTTGAACTGGGCGATGCCGGAAGCCATGAGCACAACGGTCGCGACGTGCAGACGCGGCGAGGCACCCTGAATCGGGGCGCACGGCAGCGCGGCAGCGTCGCTGAACGGCTTCTTGACCGTGTTGGTGATCATTTCCAGGGCACCTCCTCTCGTTGTGGCGAAGCGGGCGGTTAGCTCGATCGCTATGGTTGTTTGAAGTTTTCGGCCAGGCTTCGACCGCAGAAAGAACAGTACGCCGTCCGCGTCGGACCCCGCAAACTATTTATCGCCAGTTCGCGAAGTTGGCCGGAAGTTGCCGCCACGGCGACCGGATCTGGTTGCCGTGACAGGGTTTCCAGCACTCTCCGGGACGCCGTCCGCACGCTGCGGGATCGTTGCCTCTGTCACCTAACTGCCACGTCTGCCAGGAGCAGAACACGGCACGTACTCCAGGGTGCGCCCCGGATCCCGTGCCTGGCAAGAACATTTCCCGCAGCACCTGCCCGAAGGGGCAATCAGCGGGTGCAGAGATTCAGGATGTGCTCGCCGTACTTGGCCAGCTTGGTGTGGCCGATGCCGGGGATCTGGCGGAGCGCCTGCGCGTCCTCCGGGCGGGTCTCGGCGATCGCGGTCAGCGTGGCATCGGTGAGGATGACGAACGCCGGCATCCGCTCGGATTCGGCCTGCTCGGTGCGCCACTCGATCAGGGCGTCGTACAGCTTCTGGTCGATCTTGGACGGGCAGTCCTCGCAGCGGCCGAGCTTGCGGGCGCCCGGGTCGAGCAGGCCGCGGCCGCAGACCCGGCACTTGGGGATCGGGCGGCTGGAGCGCGGCGCGGCGCTCGACGGGCGCTCCCAGCTGGTCGGCGACGACGGCGTCCATTCGGTCCGCGCCGTACGGACGCCGATCGGGTCGAGGAAGCGGGTCGGACCGCGGGTCCCGCGGCCGCCCGGTGAGCGGGACGTGGACCAGCTGATCGACAGCTGCTGCTTCGCCCGCGTCACGCCGACATAGAACAGCCGACGCTCCTCCTCCACCTGCGCCGGCGTCTGGGCGTAGGTGATCGGCAGCGTCCCCTCGTGCGCCCCGACGATGAAGACGCACTCCCACTCCAGCCCCTTGGCCGCGTGCAGCGTCGCCAGCGTGACCCCCTCGGCCAGCGGCGCGTGCTGGATCGACGCCCGCCGGTCCAGCTCCGCCATCAGCTCGGGCAACCGCGCCTCCGGGTTGGCCGCGGCGAAGTCGGATGTCATCGTCACCAGCGCGCTCAGCGACTCCCATCGGTCCCGGACCGCTCCGGTCCCGGTCGGCGGCTCGGGCGTCCACCCGGCCCCGCCGAGTACGCCGGTCACCGTGGTCACAAGGTCGTCGGACAGGTCCCCAGCCTTGGCCTGCCCCCGCAGCAGTACGGCGGCCTGCCGGATCTCGGCGCGCTCGAAGAACCGCTCCGCACCCTTCAGCACGGTCGGGATCTTCCGCTCGGCCAGCGCCTGCTCGAAGTTCTCCGACTGCGCATTGGTCCGGAACAGTACGGCGATGTCGCGCAGCGCCACGCCGTCGTCCCGCAGCTTCATGACCGCCCGCGCGACCGCGTCGGCCTCCGCGACCTCGTCGGAGTACTCGCGGTAGACCGGAGTCGGACCGGCCTCCTTCTGGGATCGCAGCGTCACCCGGCCGGGCAGCCCGGTCGGGCCGGCGGCGTCCAGGATCTTGTTCGCCACGTCGACGATCTGCGGCGTCGACCGGTAGTCGCGGACCAGCTTGATCACCGTGGCGGACGGATGCCGGGACGCGAAGCGCACCAGGTTCTCCGGTTCGGCGCCGGCCCACGAGTAGATCGTCTGC
This sequence comes from Kribbella sp. NBC_00662, assembly GCF_041430295.1. Classification (GTDB taxonomy): domain Bacteria; phylum Actinomycetota; class Actinomycetes; order Propionibacteriales; family Kribbellaceae; genus Kribbella. The sequence continues at coordinate 322,089 of NZ_CP109029.1, forward strand.
GCCGGATCGCCGACCACGCAGACGTCCTCGCGGCCGCCCAGCCACAGGTCGAGCAGACTCTGCTGCAGCGGCGACACGTCCTGGTACTCGTCCACGACGAACGTCCGGTACTGCCGGCGGATCTCCGCGGCCACCCGCTCGTCCTCCGCGAGCAACGCGACGGCACAGAGCAGCACGTCCTCCAGGTCGATCCGGCCGCGCTCCAGCTTCACGTCCTCGTACGCCGCGAAGATCCGCGCGATCGTCGCCGGGTCGAAAGCGGCCAGGGTGCGGGACGACTTCGGCGCCAGGCGGGCGTAGTCGTCGGGCCGGACGTTGCTCACCTTGGCCCACTCGACCTCACCGGCCAGGTCGCGCAGCGCGGGCGTGTCCACCCGGACCCGGCAGCGGGAGGCGGCCTCGGTCAGCAGCGGGAACTTCCGGTCCGCGATCGGCGGCAGCTCCCCGCCGTACACCTTGGGCCAGAAGAAGCGGGCCTGCCGGAGCGCGGCGGAGTGGAACGTGCGGGCCTGCACGCCCTGGACGCCGAGCTGGGCGAGCCGCCCGCGCATCTCCCCCGCCGCCCGCTGCGTGAACGTCACCGCGAGCACGCGGACCGGGTCGAACGTCCCGGTCCGGACGCCGTACGCGATCCGGTGGGTGATCGCCCGGGTCTTGCCCGTCCCGGCGCCGGCCATCACCACGACCGGCCCGTGCAACGCGGACGCGACGGCCCGCTGCTCCGGATCGAGCGCCTCCAGGAGGCCCTCGGCAGAAGCAGATCGTGTGAGGTCGCTCACGGGTTGAGACACGCGGGAACAGCACCACCTACGGCATGGTTCGAATACGTCGAAGGCCACCCTAGACGGGCGGCCCGACATAAACCCCTCCCACTCCTCAAGGAGTCCGCCGATGTCGGCTTTCACGATGTACTCGACCCCCTGGTGCGGCTACTGCCACCGGCTCAAGGGCCAGCTCAAGCGAGCCGGTATCGAGTTCACCGAGGTCGACATCGAGCAGGTCCCGGACGCCGCGAAGCTGGTCGAGCAGATCAACAACGGCAACCAGACCGTCCCGACGGTCGTCTTCGCCGACGGCACCGCGATGACCAACCCGTCGCTGGCCCAGGTCGCGGAGAAGCTCGCCGCCTGAACCACCTGACTCAGGTCATATCGCCTGAGTTATGGACTTTACGGTCATGACCGTTATACCTTGCGATGAACTACGTCGCAGGGAGTCCGCCCATGTTCTCGCGCCGTCACCTTCGCGCTGCCTTGACGACCTTGCTCGTCTCGATCGGTCTGCTCGCCACGAGTGGACCGCACGCCACAGCAGCTCCGCCGCTGCCTGATCCGTTCCCGTCGGAGACCTGGCCGCTCGGGCCGCCGGCGAAGGGGTTCGCGCCGGCCGACGACGTCATCAAGGACCTGGGGTCGCCGGTCAGCTCGCTCACCGTGATGGAGGGCGCGGTCGGCCGCACTCCGGACGGGCGCGACGTCGTGTACGCCGTACCCGCCGGCGAGAACGCCCGGCTGAACGTCGTGGACCTGCACACCCGCGAACTGATCCGCGCCGTACCGCTGCCGGGCGCCGCCGGCGGCTGGGCGATCGTCGTGACGCCGAACGGCGACGTCTACCTCGGCACATACCCGTACGCGCACCTCTACCGCTACAGCCCGGGCACCGGCGAGGTGACGGACCTGGGCCAGCCCATCCCGGGCGAGTCCCAGATCTATGGCCTCACCTCCGACGCGGACGGCAACGTGTACGCCGGGACGTACCCGACCGCACACGCGTTCAAGTACGACCCGTCGAACGGACAGGTCACCGACTACGGCTCACTCGACCCCGTGCAGCAGTACGCGCGCTCGACGGTGTACGACCCCGACCACCGCAAGCTGTTCGTGGGCGTCTCCACTCCGAATGCCCGCCTGCTTCGGATCGACGTCGACACCAAGGCGGTCGAGGACATCACTCCCCCGGGCACGACGGCCAAGGACTTCATCGACCTGGACTACGCCCGCGGCAAGGTGTTCGCGAACGCCAGCAGCCGGCTGGTGGTAGTCGACGCGGTCACCGGTGAGCAGATCAAGTACACCGACTCGACCACCGGCCAGCAGGTGATGGACTACCCGATCGCTGCCCGCGGCGTCTCCGCGGCCGGACCAGGCGGCGTCTACTTCACCAACAACACCCTGGCCCTGACGCACTACGACCTGGACACCAACACGGTCGGTCCGGTCTCGCCACCGCGGACGCTGACGCGCGGCGCATCCATCGGCTACGGCTGGGTGACCGAGAACGGCGTACCCGTGCTGTACGGCCTGGCGGGCAACTACTCCGGTGGGACGTTCCGCTACAACCCGGCCGACGGGACGCTGGCGCAGTGGAGCTCACCGTTCCAGTACGTGCCGTCGCCGCTGATGCACGAGCTGGCCGACCCCGTCACGGGCAAGGTGTTCGTGAACGTCTACCTGAACGGTTCCACCGCCGTCTACGACCCGGCGACCGGCAAATCCACCGTCACCACCCGGCAGGGACAGGTCGAAGGCTGGGCCTGGGACGGCACCGGCAAGATGTACGTCGGCATCTACCCGTACGGCCGCCTGTCGCTGTGGGACCCGAGCCAACCGGACAGCACGACCAACCCGAAGGAACTGTTCAGCCTGGTCGACAGCGACCACCAGAACAGGCCGGTCTCGGTCGTCCCCGACGGCAACCACGTGTACGTCGGCACCACGCCGGCGTACGGCGAGTACGGCGGCGCACTGACCGTGTACGACGTACCGACCGGCAGCCACACCGTCTACCGCGACCTGGTGACCGACCAGACGATCGCGTCGATCCTGCCCGCGGGTGCGAACGTGTGGGCCGGCTCCAGCATCGAAGGCGGTCAGGGCACCGACCCGAGAGCCACCGAGGCCCACCTGATCAAGGTGGACCCGGCGACGGGCGCAGTACTCACCGACATCGTCCCGGTGTCGGGCGCGGCCAGCATCAACGAGCTGACCTACGGACCGGACGGCAACATCTGGGGTCTGGCGGACGGCATCGTCTTCGTCGTCAACCCGTCGACCGGTGAGGTGCTGCGCCTGCTGCCCGTCTTCAGCGCAGTCACCGGCTCGCAGGACGGCGCACTCTCCTGGCGGGACGGCTATTTGTACGGCGTGACCGGCGGGCGGCTGTTCGTCCTGGACAGCCTGAGCGGACACACCACCGTCCTGCGCGACCACGGCCTCAACCGGCTCACGCAGACCCCGGACGGCACCTACTACACGCTGCTGCGCCCGGACGGCTTCACCAACCCGACCAACCTGGCGTCGTACACCCCACCGGTCGACTCCTGCCCACAGTCCGACGTCCGGCCGACGGTGTGGACCGGCAACATCGACAGCCACGTCTCGAACCGCTTCCTGACCTACGGCTGCACGCTGACCGACACACTGCCGAGTGCGAAGGCGGACTGGCCGAACCACGCGGCCTACGTCATCGCCGTCGACCGGAAGCTCCGTCAACTCGAGAACGCCGGTTCGGTCGAGCGCTGGGAGGGCGTCCTGATCAGGATCGCGGCGGCCCGGTCGAACGTGGGCAGGACCTAGTCACCAGCTTCCGGTGAGGCTCTCGCCGTACCAGCCTTCGATCAGGCGGCGGGAGATCGAGATCGCACCCGGGAGGGCCATCGTGCCGGCTTCGACCAGCGCGCGGACGTCCTCCCGGGTGAACCATTTGGCCTCGGCGATCTCGTCCTGGTCCACGTCGATGTCGAAGCTCGACGCCTTCGCGTAGAACCCGAGCATCAGGCTCGCGGGCAACGGCCACGGCTGGCTCCCGGCGTACAGGACCTCTTCGCCGACGATCACACCGGTCTCTTCGAGGACCTCACGCCGTACGGCGGCCTCGAGCGACTCACCTGGCTCGACGAAGCCGGCCAGCGTGGAGTACCGCCCCGCGGGCCACGCCTCGTTGCGGCCGAGCAGCGCGCGGTCCTGGTCGTCGGTGACGAGCACGATGATCGCCGGGTCGCTGCGCGGGAAGTGCGACATGCCGCAGTTGGGGCAGCGCCGGACGTGGCCCGCCTCCACCACCTCGGTGTGCTCGCCGCAGTTGGAGCAGTGGGTGTGCACTGCGTGCCAGTTGGACAGTCCGATCACGTTGACCGCGATACCGGCCTCACGGTCGTCGAGTACGGCGCCGAGCTCGCGCAGGCCGCCGTACGACTCGTCCGCCTCGTCCTTGACCAGCACGCCGAAGACAGCCCGGCCTTCGGCGGTCATGCCGGCGCCGGACTCGCGGTCGATGCCCAGGAAGATCCGGATGCCCTCGGGCGCCGCGGTCGGCGGCACGAACCGCAGTGCGGAGCGGTCGTCACGGACCTGGATCTTGTCGGCCGAGACGACGACCACCTGCGTGTCGTCAGCGGCCCACGCCTTCTCCAGCCAGTCGTTGTCACGGCGGCGGTCGGCGGCACGGTCCAGGACCGAACGGGACAGGGCTAGCGAACCAGGAGTAATGGAGTAGGCCACGTGCCTCAACCTACCCCGGGGGCGTGAGAGCATCCCCGCATGAGTATTCACATCGCCGCCGAGAAGGGGCAGATCGCACCGCGGGTGCTGTTCCCGGGGGACCCGCTGCGGGCCAAGTGGATCGCGGAGACCTATCTGGACGACGTGATCTGCTACACCGAGATCCGCAACATGTTCGGGTTCACCGGCACCTACAAGGGTGAGCGGATCTCTGTCCAGGGCTCCGGCATGGGCCAGCCGTCCGCGTCCATCTACGCGAACGAACTGTTCGCGGAGTACGACGTACAGACCCTGATCCGGGTCGGGACGTGCGGTGCGCTGACCGAGGCGGTCCGGGTCCGCGACGTGATCGTGGCGATGTCCGCGAGCACCGACTCGCAGATGAACCGGCTGCGCTTCCACGGCATCGACTACGCGCCGACCGCCGACTACCAGCTGCTCCGTGCGGCGGTGGACGCGGCCGAGGCGGCCGGGCTGAACGTGCACGTCGGCCAGGTGTTCTCCGGCGACCTGTTCTACAACGACCGGGCCGACCTGGTCTCCCGGACCGCGGAGTACGGCGTACTGGGTATCGAGATGGAGGCGTCGGCGCTCTACACGCTGGCGGCGAAGTTCGGCCGCCGGGCGCTCGGCATCATGACGGTGTCGGACCACCTGATCACCAAGGAGGAGACCACCGCCGAGGAGCGCCAGACGACGTTCTCGGAGATGATCACGATCGCCCTCGACGCGGCGATCGAGGTGCCGGTCTGAACCCGCGGTACGGCGCCGCCGTACTGGCGTGCGCCGTGATCGCACTCGGCACGACGGCGTGCTCGGGCAGCAAGTCCGACGACAAGCCGGACGCCGCCGGCAGCTCCAGCTCCTCCAGCGCGCCGGGCACGACCACCAGCAGCAGTGCGTCGTCGACCGGTCCGGAGGAGAAGCTGCCGGACCTCACGGCCGCACAGGTCGTCACCGCCTTCGCCGGTAAGGGCTACAAGTGCAGCACCGACGAGGCGTACCAGACGTGCGCGCAGGGCGTCACTTCGATCCAGGTGCTGATCGGCAAGCAGCCGCGCCCGCCGGTGATCTCGCTGCAGGCAACCGGCGTCGCTGCGGAGGCGACGACGAAGTTGGCCGACTTCGCACCGCAGGCGCTGGAGCTGGCCCACGTGAATCCGCGCGGCCAGATCACCGACTGGCTGAAGCAGCAGGACGGCAAGGCGTCCGCGCAGACCACCGCCGGCGACTGGACGGTCGAGTTCTCGACCGAGGCGGACACCGATCAGCCGGGAGCGATCCTCACGCTGACCGACAAGCTCTGCAAGGTCGACTGCGGAGCCGAATGAACCAACCGCCTCCTGAGCGGCGGGCGGGCAGCTGCACGGTCGCTCAGGAGGCGGAGTCTCTGGGTGGGGTCAGCGGTGCGGCGGGACCAGGTGCGAGTTCGGGTGGGGGTAGAGGGTCGGGTGAGGGCGGCGCCGGCCTGCGGCGGTGTTGTCGGCGCCCCGGTTCGGGATCGCACCCGGAACCACTGCCATGCCCCAGTAGTCGTGGCCGCCGTTAGGAGTGCGGCCGTCGATTGTCAGGCCGCTGGTGGTCTCGACGACCACACCCGAGGCCCGGGCCGGTGAACCGCCGGCCAGTTTGTAGCCGTCCAGCATCGGTGGCTGGTACGGCCCGCCGACCGGCGTGGCCGTCGTTCCGGTGCCGGGGGCGGTGAGCCGTGGGTCGGTGGTCAGCTTGTGCGGGTCGTTCGGCTCACCAGCAGTGTGCGTGCCGTAGACGGTGTTGCCGTCGAACGTCAGGCCTTGCATGGTGAGCCCCTGGTCCGAATAGTTCCAGGTGCCCGCGCTGTCCAGCGCGAAGATGTTGTTGTAGAACGCCGCCGAGGTCGGATAGGTCTTGTTCCAGGCCCAGAAGTTCACCGGCTGCGCCGCGATCCCCGGTCCCTGATAGACGGTGTTGTTGTAGATCAGCGTGCCGGACGAGTACCCGCTGAACATGAAAGTGCGGTTCCGATCGTTCTGGCTGATGTTGTAGCGGACCACTCCGTTGTCGCTGGTGACGCCGCTGCCTGGACCGCTCGCGTTGCTGCCCTGACCGGGCGCGCAGACGAGCACGAACCCGCCTTCGTTGTCGTGCGAGTAGTTGTACTGGAACACCGTCCCGGTCTGTCCGTAGTCCAGGTCGTACCCCTGGCCGTCCTGGGTCGTCCTCCCACCGAACGCTTCGTTGAACTGGAACGCTGTCCGATCCGCGTTCCACGCCCAGATGCCCGCGCTGGCCCCACCACTGCGTTCGTTGAACCCGTCCACGGTGTTGTGCTCGACGAGTGCGCCGGTGGTGACCTGCGGGAGGATGCCATCACCAGCGACGTCCTTGACGTAGTTGTTCCGAATCACCACGCCAGTGCTCGGGTACCACGGCGACCAGCCCTTGGCGACCGCGTCGACCAGGTCACCGGTGTTGTCGATATCGGCGCGCAGGTTCTGCCGGGAGTTGGTGACGATCCCCTGCCGGTTGGTGTTCCGGACCGAGTTGCCCTCGATCAGCACACCGTCGTACTTCGATCCGGACGCCATGTCGGCGCGCTTCAGCATCACGGTGAAGATGATTCCGGCACCACCCCAGTAGGTCTTCTGGGACCGGCTGCCGAGCACGTCGTGCACCTGGTTGTTCTGAACCGAGATCGACCGCAACGTGCCCGCGTTGTCGTTCATCACCAGGATGCCGCTGCGCAGGTTGGTGTCGCCGTTCGGGTCGGTGAATCCGGCCGCGTGGTTCGCGACATCCAGATCGCGGATGGTCCAGTACTGCTGGTTGTAGAGATACACCGAGGTGTAGAACGTCTGGGTCAGGTAAGTGAGGTGGCTGGTCGTCCCCTTGACCAGATCCTGCGTGTTCAGGCTGGTCGCGTCGTCGGCCGCGTTGAGAATCGGCCGAAGCGCCGCGTCGCCGTACTTGCCGAGCGTGATCGGCGCGCCGGGCGCACCGCTGCCGAGCGGGTGCAGGGTCGTGCCGGTCCAGGTGTCGCCGGCCTTCAGCAGGATCCGGTCCCCGGGCGCGAACCGGCTCGCGTTAACCTTGGCGAACGACCTCCAGGCGGTGCCCGGAGTGCGACCGTCGGCGCTGTCGTCGCCTCCTGAGCTCGAGACGTAGTACGTCGTGTTGCCGGGCGACGTGATCCCGGGGACCGCCGTGACCTCGTACAGTCGCACGTCGTCGAGGTCACCGTAGCCGGCGGCACCGGTGTTCTGGGCGAGGATGCCGAGCGACGTGTGCGTCGCATCGGTACTGAACCGGATCTCGAAGCGGGACCACGACGCCGAGGCGGCGTACCGTTTCTCGCTCTCCACCACGTTCGGGTGTTCTGCGTCGAAGTACCGGAGTCCCACGAAGAACTTCGCCGTCGCATCCGCGCGGATCGATCCGGTGACGACGTACTCCCGGCTGGTGTTCAGTCCGGTGATCAGCTGGGACAGGCTCGCGTTCGCCGGGAACCGCGCGAACCGGGTCCCGTCGGTCGTCTGGCCGGTGGACAGCAAGACCGAGTCCGCCGGGTACGGCGTCCACGGTGCGAGCGCGCCGGTCTCGAAGCTGCCGTTGGACGCGAGGTCCGGCGGCGCGAGCGCGGCCTGGGCCGGGACCGGGACGAGCAGCCCGGTCAGCCCGATCAGTCCGGCGACGACGGCGAGCAGTGCGATGACAACACGTGACTTGGGCGGTGCGTTCACTTCTCCTCCACTCGGGTAGCGGTGGTGAGTGCATCGAGATATCGCTGAAACTGCTGGTCGACGTACCGCTCGGTGAGTTCCTGCCGGACCTCCGGCAGCGTCTTGTACCCGCCGGGGGTCCGGGCGGTGCAGGTGACCAGCACCTGCCCACCAGCGGTGTCGCCGATCACCGGTACCGAATCCCCCACGGCCAGCTCCTGCGCGGCTGTGAAGAGAGTCGTCCGGTACTTCGAGTACGTGTACGCGTTCGCGTCGTCGATCCGGAGCCGCTGGATCCGGCCCCCACCCTGCAGAGTGAGCTGGATCGTGTCGGTCCGGCGCGCGTACTCGTCCTTGTGAGCCGAGTAGAACGCCTGGAGCTGCGCCTCGGTCGGCGTGATCCGCCGCTCGGCGACCAGCGCCCTGCGCAGGCCGAGACTCAGGTTGCTCTCCAGGTACGACAGGTAGGACGCCGGCTGGTACGAGGTGACGCCGTAGCCCGGCTGCTTGTTCTTTTTCTCCAGGTCACGCAGGAAGCCCGCGTAGTCCAGGTACCCGACCAGTCCGCGGTCGTACGCCTGCTGCTGGACGACCTTGAACCGGGTGATTCCGGCGACCGCGGCCCGGTGACCGTCCGGCGTATCGAGATCCAGCGAGTGCGCGGCGGCGTACGTCCGGAGCTCGTCCGGTGGAACCACCTGGCCGTTCACGGTCAGCTCGCCGTTGCCCCGGACAACAAAGAGGACAACAGCCGTCAGGATGGCGACCAGCAGCCCGGTCGCCGGCCACCACCATCGCCTCATCCCTTGCTCCCGCCCTCGGCGAGGCCTGAGATGAACGACCGCTGGTTGGCCAGGAAGACGAGGACCACCGGCAGCGTGATCAGGATGGCGCCTGCCATCAGCGCGCCGTACCGGATGTTGCCGGTCGAGTTGAACTGCACCAGGGCCAGCTGGACCGTGTAGTTCTTGCTCGACGTGGTGGTCACCAGTGGCCAGAGGAAGTCGTCCCAGGTCCCGGTGAAGGAGAAGATCGCCACGATCGCGATCAGCGGCCGCGCCAGCGGCAGGTGCACCCGGGTGAAGATGCGCAGCTCGCCGGCGCCGTCCACCCGGGCCGCCTCGGCCAGCTCCGAGGGCATACCGAGGAAGTACTGGCGGGACAGGAACACGTTCATCGCGCCGACCAGGTGCGGGATCGTCACTGCCGGCAAGGTGTCGAGCAGTCCGTTGCCACCGTGCCCGAACAGATCGTTGCCACCGGCCAGCGGAAACGACTTGGTCATCAGGAACAACGGGATCAGTGTCACCGACACCGGGATCGCGGTGGTCGCGATGATCATCAGGAAGACCAGCCTGCTGCCGGGGAACGGCAGCCGCGCGAACGCGTACCCCGCCAGCGGCGCGACCGCGCAATTGACGACTACAGCCGCCAGCGCGACCAGCAGCGAGTTGCCGAGTGCGCGGACCAGGCCGACGTCGTTGATCGCCGAGCGGAAGTTCTCCAGCGTCGGGTTGTCCGGTACCAGCGCGACCGAGCCGAACGCCCGGTCGGCCGGTGTGAACGCGATCGACACCATCCAGGCGAACGGGATCAGCACCAGTATGACAACCACCGCGACGAGCAGGTAGCGCGACCAGTCCCGGCGGTACCGCGGCGCCCGTGCACGTCTCCGGACAACGGTCGAGGTCGCAACTGTCGTCATCCGCGCCTCCCCGAGATCCCGCGGGTCGCCAGTAGGGAGAACCCGGCCACGAACGCGAACAGCACGAACGCCATCGCCGCCGCCGAGCCGAACTGGTTGTACTGGAACGCCGTCGTGTAGATGAGGTAGTTGACGGTCGTGGTCGAACCGAGCGGGCCGCCCTGGGTCAGCACGTAGATCTCGGCGAAGCTCTGGGCCAGGTAGATGATGTCCATCGCGACGACGAACACCAGCGTCGGCCGGAGCCCGGGAAGCGTCACGTTGACGAACCTTTGCCACGAGCTCGCCCCGTCCACGGTCGCCGCCTCGTACCGCTCGTTCGGGATGCCCTGCAGACCGGCCAGGATCAGTACCATGTTCGAGCCGAGCGCCTTCCACACCCGCATCGCTGCGGCGGCAGCCAGGGCAGTGTTCTCGTTGTGCAGCAGATCCTGGGCGGGCAGGCCGATCGCTCCCAGCACCTCGTTGAACAGGCCGTGCTGGGAGTACATCCAGAGCCAGATCATCGACACCGCGGTCAGTGAGACGATATTCGGCAGGTAGAGCGCGGACCGGACGAAGCCGATCCCCCGGAACGGCCGGTTCACCAGCACGGCCAGTCCGGTCGCGATCACGATCGTTGCCGGTAGCACCATCAGCACGAACTGCCCGGTGACCAGCAGCGACCGCCCGAACTCCGCGGAGTGCAGCAGGTCGCGGTAGTTCTCCAGGCCGGTCCACTGCGGTCCGCCCCGCCGCAACGGGTTGTACCTGGTGAAGCTGATCCGCAGTCCGTAGAGCACGGGGAACAGGCTGAACACCACGACGTACGCCACGGCCGGCGCGGCCATGGCCAGGCCTGCCCAGTGCAGCCGGGTCCAGCGGCGGCGCCGGCGAACCGGCACCGCCACGAGTCCTGCCGCGCTCACTGGCTCTTCTTGAGGACGTCGTCGACGTCGGCGGCCATCGACGTCAGGGCGTCGGCCGTCGAGGCCTTCTGGTTCAGCGCCTGCTCGAGCCGGGCGTCCATCTTGTCGCGGGCCTGTACCCAGCCGGCCACGTTCGGGTTCGGCACGAACTGCGGTGCCGCCTTGACCGCCGCCGTGAGCACCGGCGACGCGGTCACGTACGGCGAGGCGCTTGCCGACGCCCGCACCGGAAGTCCCCCGAACGCCTGGACGTAGCGCTGGTTCACGTCCTTGCCGATCATGAACTGGATGAACTTCCAGCCGAGGTCCTTGGCCTTGGAGTCGGCGTTGATCATCAGCCCGGGACCGGCGCCGCCGAACGCGGCACCGTGGTCGGCACCTTCGAACTTCGGCGGCTGCATGACCCCGAAGTGCTTCGCCGGAGCGGCCGCCACGATCTTCTGGATCGCGTTGACCGCGAGCAAGGTGATCGACGCGGTGCCCTGGACCAGCGGCTGCTGGGCCGGCGGGTTCGCGGAGAACGACGTCCCCAGACCGGTCGCGACCGCGTCCGGCCCGTTGAACAGGCTCACGTAGTAGTCCAGGGCCTGCTTGCCCTGCGGGCTGTCGAAGGTGGACTTGTGCGCGGCAGTGTCGACGAGCGAACCCCCGGCCGAGGCGATCAGCGTCGCGAACGACTGCTCCCGGCCGATCGGGTCGGTGGCCAGCAGCAGCCCCGAGCGAGTGATCCGACCGGACGCGTCCCGGACCGTGAGCTTCTTCGCCGCGTCGCGCAACCCTTCCCAGGTCGTCGGCGGCTGGTCGGGGTCGAGACCCGCGGCCTTGAAGTCGTCCTTGTTGTAGGCGAGCAGCCAGCCCTGCATCTGCAGGGGCATCAGGTACTGCTTGCCGTCCACCTGGCCGCCCGGGAGCGCGCTGGTCAGGTCGTCGCGGTCCGCCGCGGGCAACTGGTCCACCGGCAACGGCTCGAGCCGGTCGTTGACGACCAGGTCGGCGACCGCAGCCGGCCCGTGCCCGAAGACGTCCGGCGCGGTCCCGGCCGCGAATGCCGCCGCCAGCTTGTTGCTGAGATTGGCGTAGTCGACGTACGTCACGTCGACCGTCGCTCCGGTGCTCTTCTCGAACTCCGGCACCAACGAGTTCTTCACCAGGGCGGACTCGGCCGGGTCGGTGCCGGGAAACCACACGGTCAGGTGCTTGGCGCCCGACCCGGCGCCGGTGGCGTTGTCATCGCCACCGGACGAGCAGGCCGCCAGCAGCGTGAACGCGACCGCTGCGGCCGCGAAGCGTAAAGCGCGGGGAACTACCATCGTCACTCCCTCGATCTGGTCCGGCCGCCACCTCAGTTGCGAACCGTCCGGGCGTACTCGCGCCAGCTCAGGTGGAACCCGAGCCGGCTGGTCAGCAGCTGCTGGAAGTCGGCGAGCCGGCGCTCGTCCGCACGGATCGCGCGCGGGAGCACCCCCTGGTCGAGCGCGTACGCCGCGGCCGCGCCCGCCGCCTCGCCGATGGTCCACTCGACCGGGTGCAGCCGGTAGCAGCCGTTGGTGAGGTGGGTACTGCCGATGTTCTTGCCTCCAGCAAGCAAATTGTCCACCCGACGCGGCAGCAGCGCACCGAGTGGGATCTGGAACGGGTAGCTGGAGATGTCGACGTAGGTCCGCGGCTTGCCGTCGGACCCGGTCGACGGGTGCAGGTCGATCCGGTACGACCCGACGCCCACCGAATCCGCGAACGACTCCGCGCCGTCCGGCAGCCCGGCCAGCGCACGGGCCTCGACCCCTACGTGCTGCTCGAGCACCCGCGTCTCGGCCAGGATCCGGCGCGCCTCGCGGACGTACGGACGCATCGCGAGGCCGTCGGGCGTCCCGGTGACGTCCGGGCGGAGCCGGAGCCCCGGGTAGCCGGTGCCGCCGTCGTACCGCGGCGCTTCGGTCTGCATCCAGTACAGAAAGGCCAGCGACTGCTCCTTCGCGGCCTGCTCATGCCGTCGCCGCTCGTCCGCGCCGACGCCCAGCAACGGCCCGAGGAAGTAGTCGGCCTGCGGCCAGTTCACGACCGTGATGTCCGAGGCGTACCTGCCCTCGGGGTAGTGGCCTACCGTCATGATCCGGCGGAAGTTCCACCGGTCACGCGCGATCGCGCCACGCGCCGAGTGTTCGTCGGCGAACAGTCCCTCGGTCCGCGGCTCGAGCGTCGTCGGCAGCACATCGGTCCAGCCGAGCAGCGGTCCCGGCCAGAAGTCCGGCGTGTAGGAGCGCCAGAACTCGTAGTTCTCCGGCCGGTCGATGGTGTGGTCCTCGTCGGGACGGTGGTCCAGCGCGAAGCACCAGGTGACGGCCTGCTGGTCGAGCGGCGCCGCCGGACCGTCGACCGCGTGCGGCTCGCCGGTGTCGTGGATCGACTCGGCGCCGATGACGTGCTCGACGTCGGCCAGCTCGAGCAGGTCGCCGAACTCGGTGGCGTCGACGAAGTACGGCGCGACGACGGTGGCGTGGTTGCCGCTGGCCTTGTCCAGCACAGTGACCGACGAGATCCGGTCGCCGTCGGTGTCGGCCGCCACCGGCTCGCAGTCCCGGAGCACGATCAGCTGCCGGTCCACCTCGTAGGGGTGCAGCATCTCCTCGAGGACGGCGAGCGCCACCCGCGGCTCGTGGGTGAGCCCGCTGACCTGTCCGTTGCCCGGGTTGAGCCGGACGTCCTCGCGGGCGGCACCGTGCAGCGGGTAGTTGCGCCGGTAGTAGTCGCGGACCCGGTCCCGGAAGGCGGCGTACGACCGGGTCCGGCCGACCGACTCGATCCACGGGTGCTCGTCCGGCGGGACGAGCTGGCTGGTCGACTGGCCGCCGAGCCAGGGCGACTCCTCGGTCAGCACGACCCGGCGGCCGGCGGCCAGCACCGCGAGCGCCGCGGCGATCCCGCCAAGACCGCCACCGATCACTGCCACATCCGCCTGGTACTCGGTCACTCGCGCTCTCCTCAGGTTGACGACGCGGTGATAGTAGCGCATTACGTATTGCGCGCCAATCCCCTGGTAAGCTCTCTGCCGTGAAGAGTCGCGGGGACGGAACGGCCAGGCCGGCGACGGCCGGCGGTGGCGGGCGACGGGCCACCCAGGCCGACGTCGCCAAGCACGCCGGGGTGTCGCCCGCGATCGTGTCCGCCGTCGTCAACCGCCGGCAGTACGGCAACATCCGGATCAGCGAGCGCACCCGGCAGCGGGTGCTGGAGTCCGTCCGCACGCTCGGCTACTCGCCGAACATCGCCGCCCGCAACCTGGCCGGCGGGACGAACCGGCTGCTCGGGGTGTTCTCCTGGCAGCGGTTGTTCCCGCTGCTCAAGGAGGACTTCTTCTACGAGTTCCTGGTCGGGATCGAGGAGGCCGCCGAAGAGGCCGGCTACAACCTGCTGATGCTGTGCGCGGCCAAGGACGAGACCGGCGCCCGCTCGCTGTACCCGACGGGAGCCAACGGCCTGCAACTCGCGGACGGCGGGCTGCTGCTCGGGTGGGACGAGAGGTACGACCAGATCCGCCGGCTGCAGGAGGAGCACTATCCGTTCGTGTTCGTCGGCGAGCGGCACATCGAGGGCGTCGAGGCGTCCTGGGTCGGCGCGAACTACCTCGACACCACGGCCGGGATCGTCGACCGGCTGGCCGGACTCGGCCACCGCCGCATCGGCCTACTCGTCCAGGCCGGCACCGCGAACGAAGCCGTGGCCGGCCGCCGCGCGGGCTTCCAACTAGGCGTGTCCCGCAACCCCACGGTCGAGTCCCACACCGCAGCCTTCGGCTCGCCGGCGTCGAACGACGTGCCGACGACGGTGACCGACGCAGCTCAGGCGCTGCGCTGGGTGCGAGACCGGCGGCTGACGGCTGTGGTCGTCGAGAGCTCGGCCGTGGCCGTTGCGCTGCGTACCGCCGCGGAGACCGCCGGGCTGTCTGCGCCGGAGGACTTCTCGCTCGTCGGCCTGAGCGGTACGCCGGAGGTCCCCGGCGTTGAGCATCTCACCGAGCTCTCGATCCCCCGGCGCGACATGGGCCGGGAAGCCGTGCGCCTGATCCTCCAGCGGCTGACGGGTGCCACAGGACCGGTCACCGTCACACTCCCCTGCACGATTCGCGACGCCGGCACTGTCGGACCGCCACCGCAGAACAGCTGAGCTACGCAGTCAGTTTGGGCAGGACCTGCACGAGCCGATCGGTCAGCAGGTCCGGGGTCTTGTCCGGGTTCGCCGCGTAGCCGACCACGGCCTGCTCGAACAGGCCGTCCACCATCGCGTACGCCGTCGGCGCGTCAACAGTCGGCGTGGTCGCGGTGAGATCGGCGTACCGGCCGAGGATGCGCCAGATCATCTCCTCGAGCAGCTTGTCGATCGCCTCGACGTCGGGGCGGAGCTGCTCCTCGAACATGCTCTGCGCACGCAGGTCGTACCAGAGTTTGTGCATCGGGGTCTCGTCGACCAGGGTCTGGGTCATCTTCGCCAGGAACCCGGTGACCAGCTCCTCCCCTGACGTCGCGGTCTCGACCACTTCGTCGTACCGCCGGGCGCACTTGGTCTTGTAGTAGCGCACGCAGTAGCTGATCAGGTCGATCTTGTCGCGGAAGTAGTAGTGCACGACGCCGTGGGTGAACTCGGAGTTGTTCGCGATCTCCCGCAGGCTGGTCCGCGCGTACCCGAGCTCGCCGAGGGTCTTCAGCGCGGACTCGGCCAGCGCGATCCGGCGGCGCTCGATCTTGTCGATCCCGGAGACCCGGGCCGGCCGGTCCGCTTCAGCAGCACTCGCAGACGTCACTGCCACACCGCCCTCTCCTCATCGGGTCGTTGCGTCAGAGTACCCCGCCCCGGGCCAGGCGCGTCCCGGTGCGGGGAGATTTCTTGACAAGTGTCAAACAAAGTCTTGACGAGTGTCAAAGACCTGGCCAGAGTGTGAAACGCCAGCCTCGTCCTGTCAGCAAAGGAGCTACAGATGGGTTCTCTCGATCTCTCCGGCCGCAAGGCCCTCGTCACCGGCGGCGCCCAGGGGCTGGGTGAGGGTATGGCGAAGGCCCTCGCGGCAGCCGGCGCGAAAGTCGTGATCAGCGACCTGCAGAAGGACGCCGGCGAGAAGGTCGCCGACGCGTTGGACAGCGAGTTCGGAGCTGGCAACGGCTTCGTCGCGCACGACATCACCGACGACGCCCAGTGGGAGAACGCGGTCGTCGCGGCCAACGACATCATGGGCGGCCTGGACATCCTGGTGAACAACGCCGGGATCGAGATCACCAGCCTGCTCACCGAGGTCACCGCCGACGACATCCGCAAGATGCTCGAGGTGAACGTCCTCGGCACCACGCTCGGGGTCAAGTGGGGCCTGCGGACGATGCGGCCCGAGGGGCTGGCCGGCCAGGGCGGCGCGATCATCAACGTCGCGTCGGTCGCCGCGACCATCGCGTTCCCCGGTATCGCGGTCTACTCCGCGACCAAGTCCGCGGTCGACCGCCTCACCAAGGTCGCCGCGATGGAGTCCGGCAAGCTCGGGTACGGCGTCCGCGTCAACTGCCTGTACCCCGGGCTGGTCCCGACCGCGATGGGGATGGGCCTGGCCAACGACTGTGCGCAGCTCGGGCTGTTCGAGTCCCCCGAGGCAGCGGTCGGCGCCGTCATCGCACTGACCCCGGCAGGCCGGCTCGGCGAGGTGGCGGACATGGCCGACGCGGTCGTCTTCCTGGCATCGGACGAGGCCCGGTTCATCACCGGCATCGGCCTGCCCGTCGACGGCGGAATGGGGATGTGATGGCAACCAAACCTGTCGTCGTCTACGGCGCCTCCGGCTACACCGGCCGTCTGGTCTGCGAGTACCTCCGGCAGTACCACGTCCCGTTCGTCGCCGCCGGTCGCGACGAGGCCAAGCTGAAGGCCTCGATGGATGCCCATGTCCCGGGCATCGAGACCGCCGACTACGAGATCGCCACGGTCGACCACGACACCGCTGCGCTGACAGACCTGTTCAAAGGCGCATCCGTCGTCCTGAACACCGTCGGACCCTTCAGCGAGCTCGGTCCGGCCGCTGTCGAAGCAGCGCTGGCCGCGGGTGCGCACTACACCGACACGACCGGTGAGCAGGACTGGTTGATGACCTGCGACGAGAAGTACGGTCCGCAGTTCGCCGAGGCCGGTCTGGTGCTGGCGCCCGGCATCGCGCAGATGTACACGACCAGCGAGATCGCTGCGCAGCTGTGCCTCGAGCAGCCAGGGCTGGACACTCTCGACATCGCTGTGTTCTGGGGCGGCAGCCCGACGATCGCCTCGACGCGCACGATCCTGGTGAACGCTGCGACGTCGAAGGCGCACTACCTGGAGAACAACCAGTACGCCGAGTTCCCCACCCAGGGTCTGGTGCAGCTGGTCGTTCCCGGACAGCACGAGCTGGCACTCTCGCTGCCGTGGGGCGGTATGTCGCACCCGGTGTGGTTCAAGCGCGATCCACGCGTCGCCAACTGCAAGGCGCAGGGCGGTGTCTTCAACGCGGCGCTGATGAACGGCGTACCGCAGATCGTCGCCGCGGCGCTCGAGGCGACCAAGGACATGGCGCCGGACGAGCGCAACGAGGCACTGACCGCCACCGCGCGCCAGGTGATGAACGAGATGCCACCACGCGAGAACCCACGGGTCAACAAGACTCTGGACTCGGTGCACGCTTCCGGACCGCTCGGTCGGGCGCACTGTGTCATCCACGGCAACAGCAACTACCAGCAGACCGGTCTGCTCCAGGCGTACGCGGCGTACTCGCTGCTGCAGACGCCGCCGAAGCGGGTCGGGTTCGCGAGTGGTTGCCAGGCATTCGGTCACCGCGAGCTGCTCGGCGTACTGCGGAGCTTCGGACTGGTGTCCGAGCCGCAGCTCACTGTTCAGCATTGAGGGAGTTGCCGTGCGACTGGTCGACTACCTGGACAAGGGCGCCTCGCTGGGCCCGGATGCGGCCTGCCTCACTACGGACGGCGAGACCCTCTCGTACGCCGACGTGCAGCAGCTGTCGTACCGCATCGCCGGCGCGCTGGAGGCGACCGGCGTACGTCCGGGCGGGAAGGTCGCGATCCTGTCCGCGAACGACCCGATCGCGTTCAGCTGCGTGTTCGGGATCAGCCGGGCCGGTGCGATCTGGTGCCCGATCAATCCGCGCAACGAGGCCGCGGAGAACCGTGAGCTGCTCGACCAGTTCGACTGCGAAGTACTGATCTACCAGTCGGCGTTCACGCCGCTGGTGGACCGCATCCGGGACTCGCTGCCCAAGGTGCACACGTTCGTGTGCCTCGACGGGGAGCCCACAGACTCCGACCCAGACCCCCACCCCAGCGGTCGGAGAATCGTCGGTTGGGACGCGTTCAGCGGGGGCGCGTCCCAGCCGGCGCCCGATCTGACCGATCCGGACGACCTCGCGATGATCGTCGGGACCGGTGGTACGACGGGCCGTCCGAAAGGAGTGATGCTCGGCAACGCCAATCTCGAGACGATGACCGCGCTGACCCTGATGGGGTACCCGTTCGGCGAGCGGCCGGTCTACCTGGCGCTGGCGCCGTTGACGCACGCGGCCGGGGTGCTGTGCTTCCCGGTGCTCGCGTCCGGCGGGGAGATCGTGATCATGCGAGCTCCCGACGTCCATGCGTTCCTGGAGCTGATACCGCGACACGGGGTGACGCACACGTTCCTGCCGCCGACGCTGATCTACATGGTGCTGGCGGCGCCGGAGCTGGACTCCACGGACCTGTCGTCGTTGCGGTGCTTCTGGTACGGCGCGGCGCCGATGTCGGTCGCCCGGCTCGAGGAGGCGTTGCAGCGGATCGGTCCGGTGATGGCGCAGCTGTTCGGGCAGACCGAGGCGCCGATGATGATCTCGATCCTGCCGCCCGCCGCGCATTTCGATGCCGCAGGCAACATTGCGCGGGGCCGGCTGTCGTCGGCCGGGCGGCCGTCACCGCTGGTCACGGTGGCGATCATGGGCGCGGACGGCGCTCTCCTTCCCTCGGGCGAGCGAGGTGAGATCGTCGTCCGCGGCTCATTGGTGATGCGGGGCTACTACCGCAACCCGGATGCGACCGCGGCGGCGTCGGCGTACGGCTGGCACCACACCGGTGACATCGGCTACCTGGACGGCGACAACTTCCTGTACATCGTCGACCGGGCCAAGGACATGATCATCACCGGCGGCTTCAACGTGTACTCGACCGAGGTCGAGCAGGCGCTGATGGCGCACACCGACGTCCAGGATTGCGCAGTTGTCGGACAACCTGATGAGAAGTGGGGCGAGCGGGTCGTCGCCGTCGTCCAGCTGCAGCCGGGCAGTCTGGTCGGACCGGAGGAGCTGATCGCGTTCGCGAAGGCACGGATCGGCAGCGTGAAGGCACCGAAGCAGGTGCTCGTCTGGCACGACCTGCCCCGCTCCAAGGTCGGCAAGGTGGTCAAGCCGGAGATCAAGGCCCGGCTAGCTACTGGCTGACGCGCTCCCCGAGTCAGTAGTGGTGGCCGTTCGGCTCCACTGGCTCGCCGAGGGCAGCTCCTACTTCGGTGAGGAAGTCCGGGGAGAAGTAGTACCAGCGGATCGATCGGACCTTGCCGTCTTCGGTGGTCAGACGCATCAGATCGTTCACAGCCCGGTGGCCGTCGCGGACGATATGGATCACCAGGACCGGCTCGCCCCAGAGGTCCACGACGTCTGCTGTGTAGCGGTAGGGCTTGGACAGGTCCAGAGTGTGCTCGATCGAGCCTTGCCGGATGTTGTCGGCGCCGTACTCCGTCAGCACGCCGAGGATCTCGCTGTCCGCGTCGGCCAGCAGCAGCGCGGTCAGCCGAGGTACGTCGTACGCCGTGAACGCGTCGGCGACCGCATCCAGCAGACGACGGTCCGGGGCCTCACGGGTCTTCAGTGAGCGCTCCGGATCGGCCAGGCGTCCCCGTCCGCGGTGGAGTGCTGCTTTGACGGCTCCTACTGAGGTCCGCAGTACGTCGGCGACCTCGGTGAGGGTGAAGCCGAAGAGGTCCTTCAGTGCGAGTGCTGCGCGCTCCTGCGGCGGGAGGAGGGTCACGAGCTGAGCCCAGGCGTCACGGACCTCTGCGGGGTCGGCGGTGTCCGGTGCGGCTTGTTCCGGCGCGTCGACGAGGACAGGCGACTGGCGGCGGTAGCTGTCGACGTACGCGTTGGTGGCGACCCGAAACAACCAGGCACGCGGATTGACGATCGGGCTGTGCGCCTGCGCGGCCTGCGTGAACGCGCGCGCCAGCGACTCCTGGACGAGGTCCTCGGCGTCGAACGCGTTGCCGGTCAGCCGGCGGCAGTACTTGTACAGGCCGGAGCGCAGCGGCTCGAGGCGGTCGAGGAACTCCCGCCGGGCCCGCCTGGTCGCCTTCAGCTCGGGAAGGTCGAGAGCGTCGGTCAGATCGGACATGGTCATACCTGTGTGGACGGACGAGGTGACCCCCAGGATACGGACCCGGTTCTTCGCGAGGTCGAGCGTCTAGTAAGGTAAGCCTTAGCTAACAGGTCCGCCACCTCGAAAGCAGGGTCCGCCCATGACCAGAGCACTGCCCGAGCCGACGTACCGGCGTTTCGCCGCCGGCCTCGGCACCTTCAGCCTCCGGCCGTTCGACCTGACCGAGGACGTGACAACACTGCACAGCTGGGTCACCCAGCCGTACGCGCGGTACTGGGGTCTCCTCGACGCATCGGTCGCCGACGTGCACGCGGAGTACCTCCGGATCGAGCAGAGTGCGCACCATTGCGCCTTCCTCGGTGAGCACGACGGGCGGCCGGCGTTCCTGATGGAGCGCTACGAGCCGACGTACGACGCGGTCGGGCAGGTGTACGACGTCGCGCCGGGTGACATCGGCATGCACGTGCTGGTCGGGCCGGCGACCACGCCGATCTCCGGGTTCACCGCCGCGGTGTTCGAGACGATCATGGACAGCTTGTTCAGCGATCCGCTGGTCGACCGGGTCGTGGTCGAGCCCGACGTACGCAACGTGAAGATCCAGGCGCTGAACGAGCGGATGGGGTTCCGCAAGCACAGCGTCGTACAGCTGGCCGACAAGCAGGCGTGGTTGAGCTTCTGCACCCGCGACCAGTACGCCGACGCACACCGGATGAACGAGGCAGGCTGATGATCTCGCATCTGAACCCGGACGTCTGGGCCGTGGTCAACCGCGCCCTGGTGCGGAAGGCGCTGGCCGAGTTCGCGCACGAGCGGATCCTGATACCTGTTGTGGTCGACAACGGGTTCGCGGTGGGTGGGTATCGATTCGATGCTCGGCTGTATCCCTTGAACCATTGGGATATCGATGCCGCGAGCATCGTCCGGGACGACGGCGGGCCGATCGATGCGTTGGAGTTCGTCACGACGTTCCACGAGCAGTTGAGGATCGGCGCGGAGATGCTGCCGGTGTACCTCGAGGAGATCAGCAGCACGCTGGCGTCGGCGGCGTACAAGGCGTCGAAGCCGGACCTGACCGCGGCGGACCTGGTCACCGCGGACTTCCAGGTGATCGAGGCCGCGATGACCGAGGGGCATCCGTGTTTCGTGGCGAACAACGGGCGGCTCGGGTTCGGAGTGAGCGACTACCTGGCCTACGCACCCGAGACCGGTGCGCCGGTGCAGCTGTCCTGGATCGCTACGCGGCGGGACCGGACCACGGTTGCGCACAGCAGCACACTGTCCTATGACGAGCTGTTGCGCGCCGAGTTGGGGGCTCAGGTCCTGGAGCGGTTCGCGGCGGAGATTGTTGCCGTAGGCGCTGATCCTGCGGAGTACGTGTACCTGCCGGTGCATCCGTGGCAGTGGGAGAACAAGACGTCGATCACGTTCGCCGCGGATATCGCGCAGCGGCACATCATCTACCTCGGGACGACGGACGACGTCTATCAGCCGCAGCAGTCGATCCGGACGTTCTTCAACCGGTCCGTGCCGTCGCGGTGCTACGTGAAGACGGCGTTGTCGGTCCTCAACATGGGGTTCATGCGCGGGCTGTCGCCGTCGTACATGGCCGCGACGCCCGCGATCAACGACTGGGTGCACTCGGTGGTCTCGAACGACCTTGTTCTGAAGCGGTACGGCTTCAGCGTGCTGCGCGAGATCGTGGCGGCCGGGTACCACAACCGGTACTACGAGAACGCCACCGACAAGACGTCGCCGTACCGGAAGATGTTGTCGGCGCTGTGGCGGGAGAGCCCGGTGCCTTCGCTGGAGCCGGGTGAGCGGCTCGCGACGATGGCCTCACTGCTGCATGTCGATCGGCATGGCGATTCGCTCGCGGCGGCTTTGGTGCGGGCATCGGGGTTGGCGCCGGCGGATTGGATGCGGGCGTACGTCGACGCGTATCTGATCCCGTTGCTGCACAGCTTCTACGCGTACGAGCTGGTGTTCATGCCGCACGGCGAGAACCTGATCCTGGTACTGCGGGACGCGATCCCGATCCGGGTCATCATGAAGGACATCGCGGAGGAGATCGCCGTACTGAGCCCGGCGACGCCGATCCCGGCGGAGGCCGAGCGGGTGCGCGCCGAGGTGCCCGAGGACGAGAAGCTGCTGTCGATCTTCACCGATGTCTTCGACTGCATCTTCCGGTTCCTGTCACCGTTGCTGGATCGCGAGGGTCTGCTGACGCCTGACGAGTTCTGGTCGGTGGTGGCGGAGGCGGTGCGCGACTACCAGGCTGCGACGCCGGAGCTGGCCGAGGCGTTCGCGAAGTACGACCTGTTCCCGCCGGAGTTCGCGCTGTCCTGCCTGAACCGGCTGCAACTCCGCAACAACCAGCAGATGGTCGACCTCACCGACGTCGCCGGGTCCCTCCAGTTCGTCGGCACCTTGGAGAATCCTCTGGTCACGGAAGCAGCTGACTGACCAGACAGTCGCCGAGCCAGCGCTCGTACTCCGCGACCGACCAACCGCGGTCGTGGACGAGCAGCGAATACACCTCGCTCGCAGTGCAGGCCAGCAAGATGTCGAGCGCGCGGTCGGGTGGGTGGGACAGCTCGAAGGACGCGAGATACAGCTCGAGCTCCCGCTCACGCGCTCCCCAGACCCGCCGTAGCTCGTCGGCCATCCGGGGGTCCGCGCGGGCGGCCTCCTGGTAGATCCGGATCACGTCGATCCCCGTCTCGAACTGGCGGGTGTGCCAGTGCGCGGCGGCACGCATCCGGGCGGCCGGATCGGCCAGCGCGAGCGATTCTTCGGCGAGCCGGCGGGTATCGGCGTCGGCGATCCAGATCCGGGCGATCTCCCGGAGGATGGCGGGCTTGTTCCCGAACGCCGAGTAGATCGTCTGCGCCGGGATGTCGGCGGCCGCGGAGATCGCGGCGATCGTCGTCGCGACGTATCCGTGCTCGGCGAACAGGACCCGCGCGGCCCGCGCCACCTGCTCCTTGGTCGCCTGGGCCTGCCGGGCGCGGTGCGAGTCCTTGACAGCCACGCGATCAACCTAGCACTCTGTTCATCAGAGTCATACTCTGATGAACAGATGGGAGATCTGATGAGATCACTGGATTTGTCCGCCGATCCGGCGTGCCCGTGGAGCTGGCTCGCGGTGCGGTGGCTGACAGCGGTGGCGCCGGAGCGAGAGCTGCGGCTGGAGTTCCGCTCGTACAGCCTGTGGATCCGGGACGGGGATCGGCAGCTCGACGGCGTACCGGAGTTCGTCCGCGCGCTGGCTGTTGCCGCTAGCAAGGAATCTCTGCGGGTGCTCCGGGTGTTCGAGGCGCTGCGGGCGGCCGGTCGGTCGGGGGCCGTCGAGCCCCTCTATCTGGCGTGGGGGTCCCGGGTGTTCACGCCCGGTCCGCCCCAGCCGCCGACCACGGCGACGCTGGTGGCCGCGCTGGCGGATGCCGGCCTGGACGATTCGTGGCTGGCTGCCGCGGATGACGCCGACTGGGACGAGACCATCCGGTCGTCCACCAACGCCGCGACGACCCCGGTGATCCCGACGCTGATCGAGAACGGGACGGTCCTGTTCCACGGCGCGGTACTCGCGGCTCCGGTAACAGCTGCCGAAGGCCTCGCCCTCTGGGACGCGATCGACGCGCTGTCCGACGTACCGTCCTTCATCGCACTCTCCCCGGTCCGCCCGCCGCTCCCGTCCTTCGCCGCCGTCTGACCCTTGCCGTCGTCCTGTGGATAACTCCCGCCGCGGCGGTGACGGATGCGTCAGGCTGGTCGGGTGACAGCTCTGGAGACGACGCGCGACGGCAGGCGGTACGAGGTGGTGGACGGGCGCCTGCTGATCACCGGCGCCCAACCGCCCGCCCATCACGCGGCCGTCGTCGCGCTCATGGTCCTTCTCAAACAGGCCTGCCCACCGGACCTCCTGGTCTCGGTCGGCTCACTCGCCTTCCGCCCCACCCCGCACACCACCCTCCGCCCCGACCTCCTCGTCTGCCCCCGCAACTACGCCACCACCCAGCCACCCTTGCTAGCCGTAGAGGTCCTCTCCCCCTCAACCCGCACCACCGACGTAGTCCTCAAACGCACCCTCTACGAAACCCACCAAATCCCGTCCTACTGGCTCCTCGACCCCACCTCCCAAGAACTAACCCTCCTCACCCTCACCCCCACCGGCTACACCTGCGAAGCCGTCCTCCAGGCCGAAGAAACCTTCCACACCACCCAACCGTTTCCTGTCTCCCTCACCCCATCTGCACTCACGAGATAACCGGGGCATCCAGGGGCATCCGGGGGCAGATCGGCGTCAAGTCGGGGCAACCAGGGGCAGATTCGCCAAACGGCACCAAGCACCCATCGGGCCACACCATGCTGGTGCAGTGACCGAGGAGGAGGCACGATTGTGTCCGTGGAACCACTTGAGTCAGGGCCTTACACCTTGGCCTATCTCGACACCGCACCCGACGACGGGAGACGGCGCGAGATCATCGACGGCGGTCTCTTCGTGACGCCTGCACCTGCACGGATCCACCAGAGGGCAGTGGTCCAGCTCAGCAGCACACTCAACATCGCCTGCCCCGCGGGCTTCGAGGTGCTTGTCGCGCCGTTCGACTACCGGCCGACCTCCAAGCGTTCGGTCCAGCCCGATGTGCTCGTGTGCAGTCCGGACGAGCATGGCTCGAAGCACGCGAGAAAGCCACTCAGCCTCGCCGTCGAAATCCTGTCGCCCAGCACCAAGATGCTGGACCTCCTGCTGAAGCGCGGGGTCTACGAGCAAGCAGGCGTGCCGTCCTACTGGATCTTGGATCCGGAGCAAGAGACCCTGACCGTGCTCGAACTCGTGGACGGCCTGTACGTCGAGCGAGATGTCGTGGCCGGCGAGAAGGTCTTCGAGGCGACGCTGCCGTTCCCCGTACAGATCGTCCCGGCCGAGCTCCTCCGAGAGCGCTGAGCAACAGCGCGCAGCGTCAGTTGTAAAAGCGGCGGGCGCTGGAGCCGATGCGGGTTACGTCGGTGCCGTAGATGTGGATGGAGATCGCGGTGGTGTCGGAGGTGTTGTTGACTCGGTGGATGTCGCCGGGAGGGGCGAAGCCGCTGACGTCGCCGGTTTGGTTGTCGCTCTGGGCGATCAGGTTGAGGTCGGCGTCGTAGAGGTCCTCGTGTTCGACGCCCTGGATGACTCCGAACACGCACCAGGTCACGTGGTCGTGGATCCGGGTCAGCTGGCCGGGGCGCCAGACCAGCGCGATGATCGAGAACGAGCCGTCGGGTTCGACGTGCAACGTGTGGCTCTGGTAGCGGTCCGCCGAGCCGAGACGCTGCTCGGCTGTCAGGACGTCGGGTGTCGGTAGGTGGTTGCGCAACTGCTCGGCCACCAGCTGTGCGGTGCCGTGCCAGTCGGCGTGTTGAGCGATCGCGGTACGGACGCCCGCGACCAGGTCGGTCAGTTCACTGGTGGAGATCGATGTCGTCGTCATGTCTTGAGCGTGCGCCGCCTCAACCCATAGCGTCTAATGCCAAGATTCGTTCTCACCCATAGACGGGTTTGATACATGCTCGATGTCACGAAACTGCGCGTCATCGACGCCGTCGCGCGCCTCGGATCGGTCACCGCCGCGGCGCGCGAGCTGCACTATTCGCAGCCGTCCGTCACTCATCACCTGTCCCGCCTCGAGGCCGAGACCGGAGCGCAGTTGTTGCAGCGAGCCGGACGCGGCATCCGCCTGACCGAAACCGGCCGGATGCTCGCCGCCCGAGCCGCGGAGATCATCGGCCGGATCGACGCGGCCGACGCCGAGCTGGCCGCGCACGTCGGCCTGCGGGTCGGACGGGTTCGTCTCGCGGGCTTCTCGTCGGCGATCGGATCGCTCGTACCGGCGGCCGTCGCGGCGCTGGCTGCCAAACACCCGGGGCTGGAGGTGAGCCTGACCGACATGCATCCGCCCGAAGCGCTCGAGCTCCTGCGCGCCGGCACGATCGACGTCGCGATCGTCTTCCGGTACGACGAGACCGAGCCGGAGCCGACCGGCGTACGACTGCACCACCTGCTCGACGACCCGCTGTACCTGCTCTCGAAGGACCGGCCGGCCACGCTCGCCGAGCTGCGCGACGCGACCTGGATCGCGGGCTGCGATCGTTGCCGCAGTCATCTGATCTCCCTGTGCGCGGTCGAGGGCTACGAACCGAGGATCGGCTACACGTCCGACGACATGGTGGTCATGCAGGCCCTGGTCAGGTCCGGTCTCGGCGTGACGACCATCCCCGGTCTCGCACTACGCAGCCACCAGGTCGACGGCATCTTCGCCACCGAGATCCCGGGATCGCGCCGGCACGTGTACGCCGCGACGTACGGCGAGCCACCCGACCCGCCGGCGATCGCGGCCATGCTGACGGCCCTCGAGGAGGCCGCCACTGTCTGAGCTCATCCGTTGAGCAGCCGGACGAGTTCCGCCTTGTCCGGAAGGTTTTCCGGGCGGATGATGTCGCCGGCGCGGACGTAGTAGAAGGCGGCGGTGATCTGGCTCAGCGGGATGTTCATGAGTTCGGACCAGGCGACTCGGTAGATCGCCAACTGGAGCGGGTCGGCGGTTTCGGAGCGGGTCGTTTTCCAGTCGATGACGTCGTAGCCGCGGGAGCCGTCCTCGCGGACCACCTGGTAGACGGCGTCGATGCGGCCGCGGATGACGCGGCCGTCGAGGGCGAGGGCGAACGGGGCTTCGATCTCGTACGGCGTGGTTTCGCCGAACGGGCCGTCGCGGAACGCGTCCATCAGGTCGGTGAGGTCGGTGTCGTCGACGATGTCCTCGTCCGCGGCACCGGGCAGATCGTCCGGGTCAAGGAGGAGCTGTTGCCCGAAATAGCTCTCGACCCACGCGTGGAAGCGGGAGCCGAACCGCGCCGCCCGATTGGGTTTGCGCGGCATCGGGCGCGCCAGCTCGGCGGCCAGGCCGTCCGGGTCCTTCGCCAGTCGCATCACCTGGGTCGCGGACAGCGCGGCCGGCAGCGTCACGTCGTACGCCTTCCGGCTCCGGCTTTCTCTTGCCTCGGACAACAATCTCTCGATCTCCGAGTCCCAGCGCGCGACCGTCGCCTGCTCGTCGAGCAGCAGCGACTCCTCGGCCTCGACCGACGGACCCTCGGCCCGCGACAACTGCACGAGAGCCGCCGCATCGAGCCTGCGTTGGTACGACTCCAGGTCGTACGCCGTCGGCCACGGCGCCTGCGTCTGCTCCGCAAGCTCCGGGTTCTCCGCGGTCAGCTCCGGCTGCTCGGCCCACTCGATCACGCGGTCCCCGGCGTGCTTCTTCAGCACCGAGAGGTACGACGACGGGCCGCGCGGGCGCTTCTGCGTCGGACCCCACCAATGCCCGGTCGCCACCAGCAGCTCCTTCGCGCGCGTGAAAGCGACATACCCGAGTCGACGTTCCTCCAGCGCGTTCATGTCCTTGCACTCGTCCGCGAACGCTTTCAACCCCGCGTTCGACAGATCGTGGATGTCCGGCAGCGTCTCCGCGTCGCCGCGCAACGGCCACGGCAGCACCTTGGCGTTCGTCGTCCACTTGTCCCGGCCGCGATCCGACGGGAACACCTTCGAAACCAGCGTCGGCACGAAGACGACCGGCCACTCCAGCCCCTTCGACCGGTGCGTGGTCAGCAGCTTCACCGAGTCCGCCTCACTCGGTACGGCGAGGTCGAGACCGGCGGCGTACTCCTCCTCGGCGGCCAGGTATGCCAGCAGGCCGTCGAGCGAACCGTCCGACTCGGTCGAGACAAAGTTGCCGACGGCATCCAAGAACGCGGCGAGGTGGTCGCGCCTGCCGGCGTCGACGTGGTCAGGTGTCGCGGTCAGCTCGACGTCGAGGCCGATCGTGCTGATCACTCGCCGGACCAGATCGAGCAGCGGCTCGCTGGCATGCGCCCGCAGTTCGCGGAGCTCGCTGGAGAGTTCCTTGAAGCGAACCAGGGCTTCCGGCGCGTACTCCGCCCGGCCCGGATCGTCGACCGCTTCGGCGAGCGAGATGACCTCGGTCGAATCCATCCCGGCAACGGCCGCGTCCAGCGCGGCGACCAAGTCGTCGGCGGCTGGTCGTTCCCCCGCGTCGGCGAGAGCGCGGGCACGGTTGGCGAGCAGGGCGAGGTCGCGGTGGCCGATCCGGTACCGCGGGCCGGTGAGAATGCGCAGCATCGCGGCGTTCGCGGTGAGGTCGTTGACGGCTTGCAGGGTGGCGACGACGTCGACGACTTCGGGTAGCGCGAGGAGTCCGCCGAGGCCGACGACCTCGACCGGCACCTTCCGGGCGATCAGCGCTTCGTGGACAGCGCTGAGGTCGACGTTCGTCCGCATCAGGATGCCGATGTCCTTCCACCGGCGGTTCCGGGTCTGGTGCGCGGCGACGATCGCGTCGGCGACCCACTCGATCTCCTGCGAGCGCGTCTCGAACAGCCCGACGGTGATCGCGCCCTCCGGAGCATCCTGCGGCGCTTCCAGTGGGATGACGCCGGGGTGCTGCTCGTAGAGCTCGGCAGCGTGCTGGTTGGCGGCCGCGAGGATGCGACTCCCACAGCGGCGGTTGATGCTCAGCACGTACCGCTCGGCCGGCCGTCCGTCAGCCTGCGGGAAGTGCTCAGGGAACTCGTCGAGGTTCGCGACCGAGGCACCACGCCACCCATAGATCGCCTGACAGGGATCCCCGACCGCGGTCACCGGATGTCCCCGGCCATCGCCCGCGGCAAACAAGGCCGTCAACATCCGACGCTGCGAGACCGAGGTGTCCTGATACTCGTCCAACAGCACGACCTTGTACCGCGCTCGCTCGACCGCGGCGACCTCCGGGCACTCCTCCGCCAGCCGCGCACCGAGTGCCATCTGGTCGGCGAAGTCGACCACACCACGCTCAGCCTTATAGGCCTGGTACTCCTCGACCAACTGCAGGATCTCGCCACGCTTCAAAGCGGTCTCGGCGAGCTTCCGGACCTCCACCGTCTGCTTGCGAGCAGCCGCGACCTCTTGCCGTACGGCGTCGTCGTGGTCGCGGATGTCGTCCGCCTTCAGCAGGTGATCCGCAAGCTCGCCATCCAGCGCGAGCAGACTGTTCACCAGCGTCGGCACGTGGTGCGATGCGAACCGGATCGGCCCCGCGGAACGCCGTACGACCCGACCGGCGAGCTGAAAACGCGTCGCATCGGCAAGCACCCGGGAATCCGGCTCGAGGCCGAGTCGCAGCCCGTGCTCCGCGATCAACGTGCCGGCGAACGCGTGGTACGTCGAGACCACCGGCTCGCCCGGCTCTTCGGGCTCCCAGTTGGGGATGTTGCTCCGCAGATGCGCCGCCAGCAGCGGGTGCTGATCCTTCGGCAACGTCGATCCGAGTACGCCGGCTTTCGTCAGGTCGTCGCGGATCCGGACGTCGAGCTCGTTCGCAGCCTTCTTCGTGAACGTCAGCCCGAGCACTTCCTCCGGCTTCACCTGGCCGGTGCAGATCAGCCACACCACGCGAGCGGCCATCGCCGTCGTCTTGCCGGAACCGGCACCCGCCACGATCACGCCGGGCGCGAGCGGCGCCGTGATCGCAGCCAACTGCTGGTCGGAGAACGGGATCCCGAGAAGGTCGCACAGGTCAGCGGTGGTTCGAAGTTGGGCGGCGGCCATCAGACGATCTCCCGGCCTTCTGGCTGGATCGGGCAGAGGGCACGGGCTTCGCAGCGGTTGCAACCGTCGTTGCGTTGGGCGGTGAACTGCTCGGTGCGGATCATCGACTCGGCGTCGTCGACGGCTTCGTCGAGCCACGTGCGGCCCTCGTCGTCGGCTTCCAACGGTCCTTGGTGCTGCACCTTCGGGAAACCGCCGTTGTCGTCGTGCCGCAACTGGACCAGCTCGGCGCCACCGGCTACCGCGTCCTCGCCGAGCTTCTTCATCTGCCGCGAGTTGATCGCGCGCTGATAGATCGCCAGCTGAACATGCCGCTCCAGCGCCGGCTTGGTCGGGATCGTGCGACCGGTCTTCAGGTCGACCACCCGGACGGTCCCTTCCGGATCCTTCTCGACCCGGTCCATCCGGCCCTTCACCCGCACCGCGGGCTTCTCCTCATCCGGCAGCAGTACGTCGAACTCCACCTCGGTCCCCACCAGCGTCCGGTCGGGCCGGCCCTGGTGCCACGCGACGAACCGGCGCAGCGCCTGCTCGGCCTCGGCCCGCTCCCGGTCCGAGATCCAGGCGGACTCGAACTCGAGCTGCGTCCACACCTTGTCCAGCCATCCGTTCAGCTCGTCGACCGACGGCGGCAACGTCCCGGTCGCGACCGCATCGGCCAATGCGTGCAGCACCGAACCGAACCCCAGCGCCGACGTGCTCGGCGTCTCCCCACCGGCCCGCCGGGTCAGGAACCAGCGCAACGGACAGTCCACGATCGTGGTCAACGCACTCCCGGACAGCGGCACCGGCTGCGACGGGTCCGCGATCGGCAGCGCCGACTCCGTCCGCTCCCGCACACCCCACCAGCGCGAAGGATCCGCCGTCGGCACCAATGCGTACTCGCGGTCGTCGACAGCGTCCGCCAGCTGAGCCAATCGGTCCGCCGCCACCCGCTTCAAGGCAGGTGACGACGAAGGATCCGCGAGCACGCACCGGAGATCGGCAACCAGACCGGGCAGCGACAGCGGCCGCCGCGGCCGTCCGGCGACCAGTTTCAAAGGAATGTCCAGCTCGGCAAGGAATCGGGACGGTTGATCGCCATCGGCCTCTGGCGCCTGCACCGCGGTCACGATCAACCGCTCCCGGGCCCGGGTGATCGCGACGTAGAACAACCGTCTCTCCTCGGCCAGCAACACGCCGGCCGACAACGGATCGATCAGCCCGTCCGTCCCCAACCGGTCCGGCTCCAGCAACGACCCACGCCGCCGCAGGTCGGGCCACTGCCCCTCCTGCACCGACGCCACCACGACGAGTCGCCATTGCAGACCCTTCGACCGGTGCGCTGTCATCAGCTGTACGCCGGCCTCGCGGTACGTGCCGTCGAACCGGTTGTCCGCCGCGATGTCCAGCGACTCCAACTCCGACAGGAACGCCGACACACCCTTGAACCCGACCTGCTCCTCGGCCCGGCTCGCCGCGTCGAACAACGCACACAACGAATCCAGATCCCGGTTCGCCGTTCGGGCAATCTCGCCACCCGATCCGGCCTGCCCGCGCAACCGCCGCAACCACGGCGACTCGGACCACAGCGACCACATCACCTCGTCCGGCGCGGCACCCGCGGTCACGATGTTCCTTGCCTTCAGCAACCGCTCTCCCAGGGCCGCGAACCGCGCCTCGGCCGGCGACGCCTCTTCGTCGAGCAGCAGCGGATTCATCAACGCTTCCCGCAGCAGCTCGTCCGACGAGCGCGGCAACCGCTGACCGCCCGCGGCATCCCGATCCCGCCGTCTCAGCACCCGGGCCAGCCGCCGCAGCTGCCCCGCATCCATCGCCCCCAACGGCGACAACGCCAGCGCCCGTACGACGTCGACGGTCAGCGTCTCCGGATCGGCCACCGCCCGCAACGCGAGCAACATCGGCCGTACGGCGGGCTCACGCGACAGCGGCAACTCGTCACCCGCGACGTCCACCGGGATCCCCGCCGCGGACAGCGCACGCCGCAGCGGCGGGATAGAACGGCTGCCGGACCGCACCAGCACCGCCATCTCGTGCCACCCGACGCCGTCCTGCACATGCGCACGCCGCAGCAGATCCGCGATGTGCTCTAGCTCGGCGCCGCTGGTCGAGTAAAGGTTCGCCTCGACCTTCCCCGGGCCGAAAACACACGACGACGCGTCCGGGTTGCGGAACCGCTCGAACGTCTCCCGGTCGAGCGATCCCGGCACGCCGAGCCGGTTCACGACATTGCGCGACACGCGCTGCAGCGTCGTACCGAAGCGGCGCGTCGTCCCCAACGCGATCTGTGCAGCGTCGGAACCGTCACGGTTCCGGAACTCGTCGGCGAACCGCAGCAGACCGCGGACGTCGGCTCCGCGGAAGGTGTAGATCGATTGGTCCGGATCACCGACGACGACCAGGTCCCGGCCGTCACCGGCGATCGCCTGCAACAGCTTGGTCTGACCGGGATCGGTGTCCTGGTACTCGTCGACGAACACGGCCTTGAACTCGGCTCGCAACTTGGCCTGCACCGACGGCTGCTGCGCGAGGATCACCGCGCGGTGGATGAGCTCGGAGTAGTCCAGCACCTGCTCGGCATCGAGGACCTGCAGATACTCCTCGAAGAAGTCGCCGACCGCCACCCACTCTGCCCGCTCCGCCGAACGGCCGATCTCCGAAAGGTCCTCCGGGTCGAGGCCGAGCTGCCGCGCCTTGCCGATGACGGCCTGCACCTCGTCGGTGAAACCGCGCGTCTTCAACGCCGGATGCAGACTGCCGGGCCAGTGCACCGCACCGACCTCACGGCTGCCTGACAACGCCTCGCTCAACCGCAACGACTGCTCCGGCCCGGACGGCAGTCGCAGCGGCACGTCGAACGCGTCGGCCGGAGTGAACCGGCGAAGCAACGCGTAGCAGAAAGCATGGAACGTCATCGACGGCATCACCCGCGTCGTCCGCCCGAGCCGGCCGGTGATGCGATCCCGGAGCTCGGTCGCCGCCTTCCGCCCGAAGGTCAGCACGAGCACCTCGTCCGGGCTCAGGCCGCGATTGCGGACCCGGTCGACGACGGCCTCCACCAACGTCGTCGTCTTCCCGGTCCCGGGGCCGGCGAGCACCAGCAAGGGCCCGCCGGGGTGATCCACGACCGCCTGCTGATCAGCATCCAGGACAGGCGCCTCCGCGCTGCGCCGCTCGGCCCGGACCAGTCGATACCGGGACCCCTGTCTGTTGACCATCGCCCCATCTCAACAGACCCCACCGACAATCTGCGACGAGCCACCCCGCGCCCCGGCCCGATAGCCGGAAACCGGACAGGACGTCGTAGCCGCGCGATAACTTTCCGCACCCGGAACGCATCGAGTACCTCGGAAGCGACACCAACTATGAGGAGCACCGAATGAGGACGATGCGACGCACGGCCGCCCTCCTGGGGGCGGCTGTTCTGCTGGCAGGTCTCGGGACCGCCACTGCCTCCGCGGCGAAGACATCGAACCCGAAGATCCAGTCGATCTGTTCACTGGACCTCGGCTCGATCACCGCGGACGGCCACTATGTCGACCAGGTTCTGTCCGCCGCCAGCCCGCCAGTTGCGAGCGAACGCCGGGTCGGTCCGAAGATCGCCGAGCCGGGTGAGACCCGGGCCAGCGCGACCTGGGAGTTCAAGCCCGAGCCCGAGGGTGGCAGCTCCGACAGCGGGTACGCGCTGTACGGCGACACGCTCTACAGCACGGTCATCAACAACGTGCCGGACGGACCGTGGTGGGGCCGCGGGCTGGCGATGGACGATATGAGCGCGTACACCTCGATCGCGCGGGCGGCGTACCCGAAGGGCGACTCGCCGACCCGGCAGTACTTCTACGCGATGCGCAACGACGGCACGCTGGTGCGGTGGAAGCGTGACGCCGAAGGGTTCCACCCGCTCGGGACGTACGCCGGGTTCTCGGCCGTGAAGACGATGACGCTGATCAGCACGACGGCGACGTACGACACCTTCCTGGCCACCACCAAGGCCGGCGCGCTGTACACGATCCACATCCCGGCCACGTCGCCGTTGACACCGGTCGTGAAGGTCGTCCGCTCGTCGACCTGGCAGGGCTTCGAGGCGATCGTCGCGGAGAAGTGCGGCACGCAGTCCAGGCTGCTCGCCGCGATCGACACCGACACCGGCTCGGCGTACCTGTATGCCGTTGGTCACGCCAACGGTACATCGACCGTCATCCAGAGCCTGGGCAAGGTCCCGGGCACCTACAACGACCCGATCTACTTCCTGCGCACCTCGCAGGCGGGCACGCCGCTGAACGGCGAGTAGGGGTCAGGGCAGACATGCCCTACTGCAGTGGATCCCAACGGGCGTCGCGAAGGTTCACGCGCCCGTTGGTGATCCGCACCCCGTCCGACCGCAGGCGGTGCAGCTGCTCGTCGCCGACCTCGTCGGCCGGTACGCCGGACGCGCGGATCACCCGCCACCACGGCACGCTCGCGCCGTACTCGCGCATGATCGCGCCGACCTGACGCGGCCCGCCCTGTCCGACGTACTCCGCGATGTCGCCGTACGTCGCGACGCTGCCCTCCGGGATCGACTCGACGGCCCGCAGCACGGCCTCGACGTACTCCTCCCTGTCCACGGGGGTCAATCTAAGCGAGCGGTGCCAACGCCTTCGCGAGTGGCTCCAGGACGGACGGCGGCGCGTCCAGCGGCAGGTTCATGATCACCAGGTCGACGCCGGCCTCGCCGTACGCCGCTGCCTCGGCGACCGCCTTGTCGAGCGGGCCGTCCGGGTCAACGCGGACGTTCACCGAGCAGGTGATCTCGTCGACGTCGCGGCCGACCTCCTCGCAGCGCTGGACCAGGACGTCCTTGAGCGGCTTCCACTCCTCCGGGTTCGGGACGATCACGTTCCACTGCTGCGCCCACCGGGCGACCGCGCGGAGCGTCCGCTTCGGGCCCTTGCCGCCGATGGTGATCGGCGGGTGCGGGGTCTGCACCGGCTTCGGGTTGCAGTACGCCTCGGTGAGCTTGATGTACTTGCCGTCGAAGTTCGCGACCTTCTCGGTGAGCAGCGCGATCATCGCCTGCGTCCCCTCGTCGAAGCGGTCGAAGCGCTCCTTCAACGGATACAGGTCGATGCCGTACGCCGCGGTCTCCATCTCGTTCCAGCCGGCGCCGATGCCGAGCTCGAGGCGGCCGTTGCTGATGATGTCCGTGGTCGCCGCCATGTTCGCCAGGACGGCGGGGTGCCGGTAGATCATCCCGGTCACCTGGCAGCCGAGGCGGATCCGCGACGTCGCCTGCGCCAGCGCGGCGAGCGTCGTCCAGGCCTCGAGGTTCGGCCCCTGCATGTCACCGCTCAGCGGGTAGAAATGATCCCAGTGCCAGGCGGACTCGAAGATCTCGAACTGGTCCGCCGCGACCCACACGTCCCGCATCTGCTGCCAGGTGGTGTGTTCCGGCCTGGTCTTGATCGCGAACCGCATCCCGCGCCTCCCTAAAGGGGAACCGTTTCCCGGGGGCGACATTACCAACTAGCCGACGCACAGACCGGTGATCGGGCGGCTCTGTTGGAGGACCGTCACCACCGTGAAGACCTCGGACACGACGGCGGCGATCGCAGTCCAGAACAGGATCAGCACGATCGTCTGCCGGCTACGGCCGAACCAGTGCAGCAGCAGATACAGCGCCACTGCACCCACGGCGACGCCGGTGAAGCTGAGCACGAAGGCACTCGTCGGCAGCGGCAGCGTGCCGTCACAGGCAGCATGCCGACGACGGGACAACTCGGCCTCCGCGTTGGCGCTGGTCAGCGACAACAGCACGCCGACCACGATCAGCCCGAACACCACCCCCTGGTGCCGGCCCTCCGGACGAGCCCCCTCCCCCATGGAAGGCTCTTAGTCGAGACCGAGGCGCGCGCGAACCTCGGGGCGCCGCAACGGCGGGACGGTCTGCGGCGGGGTCCGGCGGGCCGGCATCTCCTCCAGCAGTTGTTCGGTGATCCGCGCGACCTCGGTGGCCGCGCGCTCGATCGGGCCGCGTGTGGTCGCGCTGAGCGAGCCGACGCCCGTCACCTTTCGCACGTACTGCAGCGCCGCCGCGTAGATCTCGTCAGAGGTCGCAGACGGCTCGAGTCCCCGGAGCACGGTGATGTTTCTGCACATATGTCGACAGTACGTGGCCGGTGGGACAAGAGGCTCGAAATCTACGAGGTATTGACTTCCCTAACGGTCTTAGGTTTTCCTCATGACATGAGCACCACTGCGCCGGACCGCCGTACCCGCCGTCGTCAGGAGACGATCGGAGAGATCCTCGACGTCGCCATCGAGCTGATGGAGGTCGAGGGTGTGGCCGCACTGAGCCTGTCCGCGGTGGCCCGCCGGCTGGGCATGCAGCCGCCGTCGCTGTACCAGTACTTCCCGTCGAAGATGGCGATCTACGACGCGCTGTTCCAGCGCGGGGCGGAGTTGTTCCTGGCCGCGCAGCGGGAGGCGATCGCGGCCGCCACGACCGACGACGTCGTCGAGCTGCACCTGATCGGCACCACGGCGTACGCGCGCTGGAGCATGCAGAACCCGGTCTACTCGCAGCTCATGTTCTGGCGGACGATCCCCGGGTTCGAGCCGAGCCCGGAGGCGTACGCGCCGGCCCAGGAGGCGCTGGGTGTTCTGCGGGAAGGGCTGCAGGCGGCAGTGGACGCCGGCCGGCTGCATCCGGACGCTGCGAGCGAGGAGGGTCTCGCAGTGTTCACGTCGGTCACGGCCGGAGTGCTGTCGCAACAGATGGCGAACGAGCCGGACGCGACGTTCGAGACGGGGCGGTTCACGCGGCTCTTCCCCGTCGTACTGGAGATGTTCTACGAGCACTACGCACCGAGCAGGGGGAAGAAATGACTGCAGTACTGGCGGAGAAGATCGGGCGGGCCGACCGGGTGCGATGCCGGGGCCATCGGGACGCCGAGCTCCGGGCGTGGCACGAGTTGCTCGCGTCGATCGAAGGGGACGAGTGGCAGCGCCGTACGGTCTGCGACGCGTGGGACGTCGCGGACATCGCCGGCCACCTGATCGGGCAGGCCGAGGACGTACTCCGGCTGTGGTCGTTCCCGCTGCGGGACGTCAAGGCGAAGCGGCGGTACCCGGACGCCGTACTCCTCGACGCGCACATGATGGTCCAGGCCGACGACCACCGCGGTACGCCGCCGGCCGAGCTGCGGGTGTTGTTCGACCGGCGCTGGGCGAAGGCGACCCGGCGCATCAGCAGCAACCCGGAGCTGATGCGGCGGATGACGATCAAGCTCGAAGGCATCCCCGGGTTCGAGCGGCTCGGCCTCGGCTACATCCAGGACATCCTGCTGGCGCGGGACCTGTGGATGCACCGCGACGACGTCTGCCAGGCACTCGGCCGGCCGTTCGACGCCGGCCCGTACGCCGACGAGATGGTCGCGCAGGTGATGTACGACGTGATCGACGGGCCGTTCTGGGGAGATCGGCCGGCGGTCGAGGTGGAACTCACCGGGCCGGGAGGTGGGACCTATCAACTCGGGAGGGGTGAGCCGGTAGGTCGCGCCGCGGTGGACGCCGTCGCCTACATGCGGACGCTGTCCGGACGCGACGACGCCCCGGCGGTCACGGGTGACCCCGTGGCCGCCGAGGCGGTCGCGTCCTGCCGGATGCCGTTCTAGTAGGACGGTTGGCTTGGGTCGATCTGGTCGACCCAGGCCACCACACCGCCGCCGACGTGCACCGCATCGGAGAAGCCTGCGCCCTTGGCGATGGCGAGGACCTCGGCCGAGCGGACGCCCGACTTGCAGTGGAAGACCAACTGCTTGTCCTGCGGCAGCTTCTCCAGCGCGACGCCGGTCTGGAAGTCGGCCTTCGGGATCAGCACCGAGCCCGGGATCCGGTTGATCTCGTACTCGTTCGGCTCGCGGACGTCGATCAGTACGAAGTCCTTCTCGCCGTTGTCCTTGAGCTTGATCCACTCGCTCAGCTGCTTCACCGAGATCGTCGAGCCGACGGCCGCGTCGGCCGCCTCCTCGGTGATCGCGCCGCAGAAGTCCTCGTAGTCGATCAGCTCGGTGACGGTCGGGTTCTCACCGCAGATCGCGCAGTTCGGGTCCTTGCGGACCTTCAGCGAACGCCAGTTGAGGTCGAGCGCCTCGTAGATGTTCAGCCGGCCGAGCGACGGGTCGCCGATACCGGTGAGCAGCTTGATCGCCTCGGTCACCTGGGCCGCGCCGACGGACGCGCAGAGCACGCCGAGCACGCCACCTTCGGCGCAGGACGGGACCATGCCCGGTGGCGGCGGCTCCGGGTAGAGGCAGCGGTAGCACGGGCCGTGCTCGGCCCAGAACACGCTGACCTGGCCGTCGAAGCGGAAGATCGAGCCCCAGACGTACGGCTTGCCGAGCAGCACCGCGGCGTCGTTCACCAGGTAGCGGGTGGCGAAGTTGTCGGTGCCGTCGACGATCAGGTCGTACTGCTCGAAGATCTCGAACACGTTGTCGTTGTCCAGCCGGGTCTCGTGCAGGACGACGTTCGTGTACGGGTTGGCCTCGAGAATGGACTCCTTGGCCGACTGGGCCTTGGACTTGCCCACGTCGGACTGGCCGTGGATGATCTGGCGCTGCAGATTGGACTCGTCGACGGTGTCGAACTCGACGATGCCGAGGGTGCCGACACCGGCTGCGGCCAGGTAGAGCAGGGCAGGGCTGCCGAGGCCGCCGGCGCCGATGACCAGCACCTTCGCGTTCTTTAGCCGCTTCTGCCCGGCCATCCCGACCTCGGGGATGATCAGGTGCCGCGAATATCGCCGCACCTCGTCGATCGTGAGCTCGTCGGCCGGTTCGACCAGCGGTGGCAGTGACGACACGTTGTCGGCTCCTCAGTAAGACGTCGGACGGGATCTGAAGGTTTTCAACCATCTCTCCCATCCCCATGTTCCCGCACTTGCCAAGCCACCCCT
Organism: Kribbella sp. NBC_00662; assembly: GCF_041430295.1. Taxonomy (GTDB): domain Bacteria; phylum Actinomycetota; class Actinomycetes; order Propionibacteriales; family Kribbellaceae; genus Kribbella. The sequence continues at coordinate 360,893 of NZ_CP109029.1, forward strand.
GGCGGAGTCCACATCCCGGGCCTGTCGTCTCAGAAACGAGACGTGCCGGGCGCCCCCAGGGAGCCCGGCACGTCGGTGGTACTAGTCGTTGTCGATGATCGTCCCTGTGAGGGTCATCGGGACCTTCAGCGCGGCGCCGTCGACCTGCTGGATGACCGCACCGAACGTTTCCGCCGGTTCCTCGAGCTTGTCGTCCAAGATCTTCACGGACAGCTCGCCGGTCGTCTGCCCCGGCTCGACGTACCCGTCGATGGAGCGGTCGACCGGGCCGGTGCCGTCGTCGTTGGCGGACGTGTAGTCCTTGCGGATCACCGCCGTACCGTCCTCGAGCACTCCGGTGAACGACACGTACTTGTCGCTCGGAGCGGACAGTTTGACGCCGAAGTTGACCAGCCCGGTCTTCTCGGTCGTCTTCAGGTTGGTGAGGGTCAGCGTCGGCGTCGGGTCGTCGTCCAGCACCAGACCGTGGCCGAAGGACTCGTTCAGCAGCCCGTCGTGCGGAGCGGACAGCACCAGACTGAACGGCAGGTCGTAGCTGTCCCGCGTGTTCCCGGTGATCGGCACACTGACCTTCTGCCGTACCTGTCCCGGCTTGAACACCAACTGCCGTCCAACATCGCCGACGCTCTCACCGAGCTCGCCGTTCGTCTCGACGTACACGCTGACCGGCCGGATGCTCGGACGCGACATGGTCACCCAGAAGTCGACCGAGTGCGTGCCCTTGTCTCCCTCCTTGACAGTGACATTCGACGCGGACAGCTTCGGCAGCAGGACCGCAGGGGCCGACAGCCCGAGCCCTGGCGACGAGAACGACAGATCGCTCACGTACGCCGACCCGCTGGCCACCCTGTCCGTACGCAGCTCCACTGCCCGCACATCTCGCAGATCCACGCCCTTCAGCGACGCCACTGGGATGCGTACAGTCCGGAGCAGGTTCTTCGGCAGCCCGCTGTCGTTGCTGCCCGGCATCCGCACCAGCGCGTCACTGACCGCAGATACCGGTACGACGGCCGCACGCCCGTGCCCGTCGACCACGCGGACGCTCAGGTCGGTCTTGGGCGCACCAGCCGGGTCCGGTGCCGCGCGGAACGTGAGCGCGGCAAAGCGGCGTACGTCGCGCTGTCCTGCCGGCACGTTGACGCGCACTACCCCGTTCGTCCCGGTCCACTTGAGCTTGGTGACCGCAGTGGTCGGCGTCTTGGCAGCGAACCAGGCAGCACCCCAGTGCGGTGCGTTGGACCAGTCATCCGTCGCCATGCACGTCGGTGTCGCCGCGCGGAGGCCAGTGGTGGTCACGCCGGCACAGACCGTCGCAGTCACCTTCCCGGTCACCGCTCCGGCCGGCAGCGCCTTGTCGAAGTGGTTCAGGTCCCGCCGCGACCCCAGCGGAGCCTGCGACACCACCCGTACGACGGCCTTGCCCGCGGACGCGGCCCGCGAGTCCGACCCGTCGAACTGTGGCAGGAACTGCTTCTCGTGCCCCAGCTGCAACCGGAAGAAGCCGGCGACGTACGCCGTACCGACTGCCTGCTGCTCTTTCGCCGTCAACCGGCCGGGGTACTTCGCACCGCACGGCGAGGCCTTCTCGTCGCCGTACCAGTCGTCGTTCGACGGCGCGACGGACTGACCCGGCGTCCACTCGGTGTTGAAGAAGTTGTGGTTGGCGCCCATGACCGTGACCGTCGAGCGCGGTGCGGTGTCGCCGCCGACGGAGTACCGCGTGTCGTCGTAGAACTTCTGCCCCTGCAGGTCGGACACGTCGCCGTCGCAGTACGGCAGTACGACGCTCATCGCCACACCGGGAACGGTTGCGCGAGCGAAGTCGGTCGGCGCGAGTGGCAGGACCGCACGGATCCCGTACTGACCGCCGCGGTCCGCGTTGAGGACCGCAGCACGCGCGACGCCCTCACCGCCTCGTGAGTGGCCCATCAGGCCCACGTTCTGCAGGTCGATCTTGCCGACGAACCTGTTGCCGAACGGCCCGCCGCCGATCGTCGACCACTTCCGCCACAAGGCCAGGTGGTCGAGGATCAGCTCGGCGCGTGCCTGCGCGCCCGCGTCGTACGCGTCGCTGTCCCAGGCGTTGATGGCGTTGGCGCTGATCGACACGACCTGGTAGCCGTTGCTGGCCAGCGCGGTCGCTGGTCCGTCGTACCCGCGGTAGCTCGGGATCGCCTTCATCCCGGCCGGACACGGCCACGGCTTGTCGCTGTCGGACGGGTGGGTCGGCTCGCCGTAGCAGACCTCGTGCCGGCCGTGCAGGAAGACGACCAGCGGCCGCGGTCCGATCGCACCATGCGGTGAGTACACCTTCCCCAGCAGCTCGGAGCGGTGCTTGAGCCCGGGGAGATAGACGGCCTCGTTGCCGAGGTCGTACTCCGCTGTGTCGACCTTGTACTTGCCCGGCGCACCGGGGTCCGCCGGCAGCAGCGGCCCGCGCCGCGCCTTCAGCCAGTCGGCATCGGTCGGGCCGGCCGCGGCGATGCCCCGGCTCATTCCGGACTGCTTCCCCAGGTCGCCGGACCAGACCAGGCGTACGTCGTGGGCGTTCAACACAGCCGGGTCGGCGCTGACCAGGGTCAGCGACTTGCGGTCCGGCGACTGCTTGGCGACACCCAACGGTTTGCCGTCGACCGCCAGCAGCGGAAGCGATGCGCGCATCGGCGCGGGCGTGTCCAGACGAAGTGTCAACTGGTAGCCGCCGCTCACCGCTCGCACGTCCCATTGGTTGCCTTGAGCAACCGATGGTGGCGGTGCGGCGGTTGCGGCGGTGGTGGCGGTGAGTGTCCCCACACCGAGCAGTGCGACCATCCCCAGCGACAGACTTCGGGCGGTTCTGCCGATCACTCGCACAGTGGTCCTCTCGTTTCGATGGACAAGTCATCTGTAGTACTTGTCGGGCGAGAGGAAAGTTGACCGGATCCGCCGCTCAGTCGTGTCTCAGTCGGACGTCGGATTCGACTCGATCAACTGCCGGAAAGCGCGAGCCACCTCTTCCGGATGCTCCATCTGGGCGACGTGTCCGGAGTGCGGCAGATAGAGCAGCCGCGCGTTCGGGAACGTGCGCTGGGCCTTGGTGCGGATCCTGGCGTCGACCAGCCGGTCTCTGCCTCCATAGATCAACTGCACCGGGCACTCCACCTTGGCAGCGTCCGCCCACAGCGACCGGCGCGGTCTGGCCAGCGACGAGCGCAGAATGCTCCGTGCGCCGTCCAGCGTCGCCTGCTTGCCCCACGGGTCGGTGTCGCGCCGGTGCAACTCCGCCTCGTACGCCGCCCGCACCTCCGGCGCCAGCGACCGTGGATCGCCGAACACCATCGCCAGCGAGGCCTGGAACCGCCGCTCGAACGGCAAGCGCGCCGACCGCTCGAGTACGGCGGGACCGAGCCGGGGCGTCGCCAGCGCGGTGAACCACAACGCGCTCGCCGACACGCGTGGATGCGGCAGCGCCGGCGAGATCAGCGTCAGCGAGGCCACCAGGTCGGGACGCAGTGCGGCCAGCGCGACCGACGACGCGCCGCCCATCGAGTTCCCGAACACGTGCACCGGCTGGTCGAACTCCCGCTCCAGCAGCTCGACCAGTACCGCGGCCTGCTCGGATATCCCGATCACGCCGGAGATCGGCGTACGGCCGAAACCGGGCAGGTCGGGGGCGATGCCGCGGATCGTGTCGTTGAGCATCAGACCCAGCGCGGTCCAGTTCAGTGACGACCCGCCGAGGCCATGGACGAACAGGGCGGGCGGGAGATCCCGCGCAGCACCGGGTAGGTCTCTGACCAGCAGATCCACCCCTGCAACCGGCACCCGCCGCTCCGGCCACTGATTCAGCTCCAGGGGTACGGCGTCCCCGGTTACTGGTCCGTAACTCTCCACGACACCCATGTTAAGCAGGGTCCCCAGACCCCGCTTAAGACGGCTGCGAGGTGGAGACTGGGACGCATGGCGGGTGCGCAGCAGCAGCTGACGACCGAGGTGGATGGGCAGACCATGAAGCTCACCAACCTCGGCAAGGTGCTGTATCCACAGACCGGGTTCACCAAGGCCGAAGTGATCGACTACTACCACCAGGTGGCCGAGCTCCTGCTCCCCCACCTGAGCGATCGGCCTCTGACCCGCAAGCGGTGGCCCGACGGCACCGAAGCGTCGTACTTCTTCGAGAAGAACGCACCCCGCGGTACGCCGGCGTGGGTGCGCACGGAGGTCCTGCCGACGCCCGGTAGCTCGACCGGTCGCGACGAGGCCGAGTTCGTGGTGTGCGACGACGTACAGACCGTGGTGTGGCTGGCGAACCTGGCCGCGCTCGAGCTGCATGTGCCGCAGTGGCGGATCGGTCTGTCCGACGGCGGCAAGGACCCGCAGGCCGATCTGATCGTGTTCGACCTCGACCCGGGGCCGGGGGCGACGATTGTCGAGTGCTGCGACGTGGCACTGGCACTGCGGGAGCTGCTCAGCCATTTCGGGCTGGAGGGCTGGCCGAAGACCTCCGGGAACAAGGGCATGCACCTGTACGTGCCGATCGAGCCGGCGTCGTCCCGGAAGACCAGTGCGTTCGCCAAACAGCTGGCGGAGCAACTGGCGGAGGCCCTGCCGGAGAACGTGACCGCCAACATGACCAAGGCGCTCCGGCCGAACAAGGTGTTCATCGACTGGAGTCAGAACGCCAGCGCGAAGACCACGCTGGCGCCGTACTCGCTCCGCGGCTCCGACGAGCCACGGGTCTCCACACCGATCGACTGGGACGAGGTGGCGTCGGCCACGTCACCGGAGGACCTCCGGTTCCTCCCGCACGACGTACTGGCCCGGATCGAGGAGTACGGCGACGTACTCGAGGGCCTGTACGACGATCCGCAGCCGCTACCGACCTGAGCAAGGAGTCGACATGTCAGACACCGACTTCGAGGGCCCGGACTACGACCCGGCCTTCGACGCGGAGCACGACACCGAGCAGGACCCTCTCCAGGAGACCGCCGAGGCGGACCTGCCGGCCGACGCCAACCCGGCGGACGTGGAGGAACAGCGCCGCGAGGTGGGTGACGACGAGGAAGACGACTACCGCTGACGCCGCCACACACCGGACTGTGCCGGTCTGGTTCGGCGGGGAAGCTACTGGCGAGGAGGACTGCTGGGTAGGATTCGGTGAACACCACCCGAAGGAGCGCCACCGTGTCGACGACCCCGGAGACAGCACCCAAACGCGGGAGCCGCCTGCCCCGGCTTGCTCGACGCGCGCAACTTCTCGAGGCGGCCCAGGAGGTGTTCGTCGCGAACGGCTACCACGCCGCCGCGATGGACGACATCGCCGACCGCGCCGGCGTCTCCAAGCCGGTCCTCTACCAGCACTTCCCGGGCAAGCTGGAGCTGTATCTGGCGCTCCTGGACACGTCCTGTGACGCGATCGTCGCCTCGGTGCAGGACGCGCTGAAGTCGACCGAGGACAACAAGCTTCGGGTCGCGGCGACCATGCACGCGTTCTACGACTACGTGGCGAACGCGCAGGGCGCCTTCCGGCTGGTGTTCGAGTCCGACCTGACCAACGAGCCGGCCGTGCGTGAGCGCGTCGACCGCGTCACCCAGGCGTGCGCGGAGGCGGTGTCCGAGGTGATCAGCGCCGACGCCGGCCTGAGCCGTGAGCAGTCGATGGTGCTGGCGGTCAGCCTGGTCGGCATGGCGCAGGTCAGCGCGCGGTACTGGCTCGGCGAGGGCAACCCGTCGATCCCGCAGGAGCACGCCGCCGACCTGGTCGCGTCGCTGGCCTGGCGCGGCATCCGGGGCTTCCCCCGGACCGACAGCTGAGGTTCTGCCGCTGACATTCTGCTTTGGGCGGACGGGTGAGAGCTCGGCAGCGGCAGCGGATAGGCTCGAAAGCGTTACCGGCGAGAGCCGCCGGTCGGAACGTGCCCGGAGGGTTTCGTGGAGGTCAAGATCGGCGTCCAGCACGCCAATCGCGAATTGGTGCTGGAGAGCGAGCAGAGCCCGGAAGAGGTCCAGGAACTGGTGGCTGAGGCCCTCGCCGGCAAGACCGGTCTGCTGCAGCTGACCGACGAGAAGGGCCGCCGGGTGCTGATCCCGGCCGACCGGCTGGCGTACGTCGAGATCGGCGAGGTGTCGACCCGCAAGGTCGGGTTCGGCGCGATCTGATCCCGGTCCGGACACAGTAGAGCGTGTCCAGGTTGCGGGGAGCGGTCGAGAGGGCACGATGGCGGTAAGACCTGCGTCGTGATTGGTCTGGTTGTCACGGGGCACCAGGTGCGCAGGTCCGCCATCCCTCACAAGGAGGAACCGTGTACTGGGTCTGGATGATCATCGTCAGTCTCATCGCGGGCATCATCTTCGGGCCGCTGGCCCGGCTGGTGCTCCCCGGCAAGCAGAACATCAGCCTCGGCTGGACCATCCTCGGCGGCGGAATCGGCGCCTTCATCGGTGGTCTGATCGCCTACTTCCTCGGCGTCAAGGACACCTCGGGCCCGGACTGGATCCAGTACCTGATCCAGGTCATCTGCGCCGCGATCGTCATCGCGATCATCTCGTCGCGCAACAGCAAGGCCAAAACCGCCTAACCCAGGCACCACCAAACGGCCGCCACCCCACCAGGGGCAGGCGGCCGTTGCCATCCCCAGCCCCCCAAGCCCCCAGCCCCCCAGCCCCCAGCCGGCGCACCTCCGGATCACACGGACGGATAACCCCTTGAGTTGCCGGTTCTCCCCCCTTCACACGGACGGACAACCGGCAAGTCGAGTGGTTATCCGTCCGTGTGATCCGGGGGTCAGGCTTGGAGGCCGAGGGCGGTCATCCGGGCCGTGTGGGCCTCGGTGAGGCGGGTGAACATTCGGCCGATGGCGGCCAGGTCGAGGCCGGGGCGGTCGACGCTGCCGGCCAGCAGTGCGGTCAGGGAGTCGCGGTCGGCGGCGATGCGCTGGGCCTGGCTGAGGGCCTCGCCGACCAGCCGGCGGCCCCAGAGGGCGAGGCGGCCGCCCAGCTTCGGGTCCTCCTCGATGGCGGCGCGGACGCGGTCGACGACGAACTCGGCCTGGCCGGAGTCGCCGAAGACGTCCAGCACCAGGGCCCGGGTCTCCGCGTCGACGAACGAGGAGATCTCCCGGTAGAAGTCGTTCGCGAGGCCGTCCCCGACGTACGCCTTGACCAGACCCTCGAGCCAGTCCGACGGCGCGGTGTGGTCGTGGAACGCGTCCAGCGGGGTGACGAACGGGCTCATCGCGTCCATCGGGTCCACGCCGAGCTCCACCAGCCGGTCCCGGAGCCGCTGGAAGTGGCCGAACTCGGTGGTCGCCAGCGCCGCCAGCTCCGCCTTGTCGTTCAGCGTCGGCGCCAGCTTGGCGTCCTCCGCCATCCGTTCGAACGCGGTCAGCTCGCCGTACGCGAGCACTCCCAGCAGATCCACCGCCGCGGCCCGGTAGGCGGGATCATCAAAGGCCGTCTGCTCCATGCCCGGCACCCTATCGGGCCGGGGGCGAGGGCAAAGGACAAAAGAGCAAAAGACGGGGAGGAGGGGAAGATGCCCGGCACCCCATCTGTCCGGCGTTCTAGTGGCGCAAACCACACGAAGCGGCGTTGACAGGTTGAGCGGTTACACTGGTGAGCGATTCGCCGGTGACGCGCCCAGATGGGCAAGCTGGTGCGAGGTGCTTGCACAGTGTCCCCGCGCCTCACGTAACAAGGCGCCCGGCCCCTGAGCAATCTGTCCGCACAAGCATGTGAGAGGCGATCAGCCTGACCACCTTCCGAGAGCTCGGCGTGCTGCCCGAGATCTGCGACGCGCTCGATCGCGTCAACATCGTGGAGCCGTTTCCGATCCAGGAAATGACACTCCCTGTGGCCCTGATGGGCACCGACCTGATCGGCCAGGCCCGGACCGGGACCGGCAAGACGCTCGGCTTCGGGATTCCGTTGCTGCAGCGCACCATCTCCCCCGGCGAGGCCGACTACGAGGAGCTCGCCGCTCCCGGCAAGCCGCAGGCGCTGGTCGTCACCCCGACCCGCGAGCTGACCATCCAGGTCGCCAAGGACCTGACCACCGCGTCCACCGTGCGTACGGTGCGCGTGCTGACCATCTACGGCGGCGTCGCGTACGAGCCGCAGCTGGACGCGCTGAAGAACGGCGTCGACGTCGTCGTCGGTACGCCGGGACGCCTGCTCGACCTGGCGAACCGGGGCGTCCTCGACCTCGGCCACATCAAGGTGCTCGTCCTCGACGAGGCCGACGAGATGCTCGACCTAGGCTTCCTTCCCGACGTCGAACGCATTCTGCGCAAGACTCCCGAGCTGCGGCAGACGATGTTGTTCTCGGCAACGATGCCGTCGGCTGTCATCGGGCTGGCGCGGACGCACATGCGGCACCCGCTGAACATCCGGGCCGAGTCGCACGAGGACACCCAGATGGTGCCGACCACGGCACAGTTCGTCTACCGGGCGCACGATCTGGACAAGCCCGAGGTGGTGGCGCGGATCCTGCAGGCCGAGGACCGCGGCCGGGTGATGATCTTCTGCCGGACCAAGCGCGAGGCCTCCCGGCTCACCGACGACCTGCAGGACCGCGGGTTCAAGGCGGCCGCGATCCACGGCGACCTGAACCAGCAGGCGCGCGAGCGGGCGCTGACCCGGTTCCGCGGCGACAAGATCGACGTCCTGGTCTGCACCGACGTCGCGGCCCGCGGGATCGATGTCGAGGGCGTCACGCACGTCATCAACAACACCTGCCCCGAGGACGAGAAGACCTACATCCACCGGATCGGGCGGACCGGGCGCGCGGGGGCGAGCGGTATCGCCGTCACCTTCGTCGACTGGCCGGACCTGACCCGGTGGAAGGTGATCAACAAGGCGCTCGACCTGCCGTACGACGAGCCGCAGGAGATCTACTCCACCTCGCCGGAGCTCTACCACGACCTCGGCATCCCGTCGGACGCCAAGGGCCGGATCCGCGCACCGCAGGCTCGCGAGTCGCGTGAGTCGCGTGAGGACGCACCGCGGGGCCGTCGCGGCGGTACTTCGGAGCGGTCGGAGGGCCGTTCCGAGGGGCGCTCCGAGAACAGTTCCGAGGGCCGGTCCGAGGGTCGGTCGGACGGCGACGGCGCGCGGTCGGGGCGGAAGCGCAACCGGACGCGTAAGCGCACCCGGGCCGGCCAGCCGGTCGAGGAGCTCGCCGACGTCACCACGAAGACCGACGTCCCGCCCGCCACCGAGGCGGTGCAGGACGAGGACCGCAAGCCCCGGAAGCGCACCCGCACCCGGAAGTCGGCGGAACCGCAGACGACCGAGGCACCGGCCGTCGACGCATCGGCCGTCGAGGCCGAGGCGCGGGCAGTCGAGCCGGCCGCTGAGGCGACCGCCGCCGAGGTGGCGGAGAAGCCGGCCAAGCGGACGCGCACACGGAAGACCGCCGCCAAGGCGACGGCACCGGCCGAGGTGAGCGCAGACGAGCCGGCTGCCGAGGCCGCAGACCCGGCTGCCGACGCGGGCGAGAAGCCGGTCAAGCGGACACGCACACGGAAGACGGCCGCCAAGGCGACCGCGCCGGCCGAGGTGAGCGCGGACGAGCCGACAGCCGAGGTGCAGACCGCAGACGCGACCGAGGCGGGCGAGAAGCCGGTGAAGCGGACGCGGACTCGTAAGGCTGCGGCTGCGAAGGCCGAGCCCGTGGACGAGGCGGCTGAGAAGCCGGTCAAGCGGGCTCGGAAGGCTGCTGAGAAGAAGACCGCCGCACCGGCGACGACGCCGATCTTCAGCGCGCCGGAGTGACCGTTTCCGAACGGTGATCTGAAGCTGCAACACCCAGCCCCGCCTGGGCCGTCCTAGGGCGGTAACCACGAGAGAGGGGCTGGGTGATGGGGCGGATCAGAGCGGTAACAGCCGTGCTGGCCACAGCGGGGATCATGCTGCTGTCCGGCTGTGGGGCAAGCAACGACGACACCAGCGGTACGAGCGAGGCCGCGCCCGTGCAGAAGCAGGGCTCGGAGGCGGCCGACGGCAACGCCAAGGCACAACCCCCGGCGCAACCACAGGCCGGGAAGTCCCAGGCGAGCGGGAACGACGACCCGACGATCACCCGGGCGATCATCAAGACCGGTTCGCTGACCGTCGAGGGCGACGACGTCTCGGACATGCGGCAGAAGGCGGTCCTCGCGATCGCCGGCCTGGACGGCCAGGTCTCGTCCGAGGACACCGGCAGCGACCCCGACGGCAAGGTCACCAGGGCGAACCTCGTCCTGAAGGTCCCGACCAAGTCGTTCGAGACCGCGATCCAGCGGCTCTCCGACCTGGGCAAACGTCTGCAGATCCACCAGGAGTCCACCGACGTCACCGAGCAGGTCGTCGACGTCGCCAGCCGGATCGAGTCCCAGCGCGCCAGCCTGGACCGGATGCGGGCGCTGATGACCAAGGCGAACACGATCGCCGAGATCGTCTCGGTCGAGAGCGAGCTCACTCGTCGCGAGTCCGACCTGGAAGCGCTCCTGGCGAAGCAGAAGAACCTCTCCCTGCAGACCGATCTCGCGACGCTCACGCTGACTCTGACCGAGAAGGGCAAGCCGCCGGTGGAGACGGAACCCGCACAGGACAAGGGTTTCCTGGCCGGTCTCAAGGGCGGTTGGCACGCGTTCACCGCGGTGTTCTCCGCGCTGGCGACCGCGGTCGGCGCGATGCTGCCGTTCCTCGTGCTGCTGGCGATCATCGCCGTACCGCTGTGGCGATTCCGGCACCGGCTGCTGCGGAAGCAGCCGACCGCCGGTCAGTGAAGCAGTGCGCCGGCCAACGCCCGGTAGGCCTTCGCACCGGGCGAGGCCGGCGCCGTACTGAGCACGGTCTCGCCGATCGCCGGCGCCTCCGCGAACCGGATCGACTTCGGGATTGCCGGCTGCAGTACGTCGAGCGAGTACGTGTCCGCGATCGTCTCCAGCACGGCGCGGGCGTGGGTCGTGCGTCCGTCGTACAGCGTCGGGAGGACGCCGAGCACGCGCAGGCCGGGGTTGGTCAGCCGCCGTACGTCGTGCACCGTGTCAAGTAGTTGCCCTACGCCACGATGTGCCAGAGTCTCGCACTGCAAGGGGATGAGGACGTCGGATGCTGCGGACAGCGCGTTCACGGTGAGCAGACCGAGCGTCGGCGGGCAGTCCACGATGATCCAGTCGTACGACGAGCGCAGCGGCCGCAGCGCGGTCCGCAGTACCTGCTCCGGACCGCTCTCGCGGGCCAGCTGCACCTCGGCGTTCGCCAGCTCGATGGTGGCCGGCACCAGGTCCGGCGCGTCGTCGAACTCGACCAGCACGTCCCGCGCCTTCACGCCGCCGAGCAACACGTGGTGGATCGACTTGTCCAGGTCCTCGGGGTCGATACCGACCGAGAACGTCAGGCAGGCCTGCGGGTCCAGGTCGACGAGCAGCACCCGTTGGCCGAGCTCGCCCAGGGCTGCGCCGAGCGTGGCGACAGTGGTCGTCTTGGCCACGCCGCCCTTCTGATTGGCAACCGCGAGAGTGCGAGGCACCCGGCCATTGTGCCGCACCGTTGAACTGCCTGATACAGCGGAGCAGTTACCCTCTTTACTTGTGAGTACGCCGCGTACGCTGACGCTCCCGCACGGGGTGCACCCCGTGACCCTCGAGACCGACCGTGGCTCGTTCGCCACGCTGACCGCGGTGCCCGAGATCGGTACACCGCTCGGCACCGTCCTGCTCGTTCCCGGGTGGACGGGCAGCAAAGAGGACTTCACTCCCCTGGTGGACCACCTGTGCCGCTACGGGTGGCGGACCGTGGCGGTCGACCAGCGTGGTCAGTACGAGACGACCGGTCCGGCGGACAAGTCGGCGTACTCACTGGCTGAGCTCGGCGCGGACGTGGTGGCGATGAGCAAGGCGCTCGGTGGGTTCAGCCAGCTGGTCGGGCACTCGTTCGGTGGACTGGTGGCGCGTGAGGCCGTGCTGACCGACCCGTCGGTGTTCTCGACGATCACGCTGATGTGCTCGGGGCCGGGTGCGTTCACCGACGAGCAGACGCTGCAGAGCCTGCAGATGCTCGCGTTCGGGCTGGAGAACCTGCCGATCGAGCAGGTGTACGACCTGAAGCTCGGGCACGACCGCGAGACCCCGGGGTACGTCGCCCCGCCGGAGGACGTCGCCGCCTTCCTCCGGACGCGGTTCACCAGCAACGTGCCGCTCAGCCTCGCCGAGATCACCCGCCGGCTGACGGACGCCGAGGACAAGACGGAGCAGCTCGCCAAGTCCGGCGTACGCGTGCAGGTGATGCACGGCGAGACGGATGACGGCTGGCCGATCCCCGTGCAGCACGCGATGGCCGCAGCGCTGGGCGTCGAGGCAGAGGTCGTCCCCGACGCCGGTCACTCACCGGCCATCGACCAGCCGGCGGCGACCGCCCGCCTGCTCGTCGACTTCTTCCACGACTACCCGAGCCTGACCACGCAGGCCGATTAGCTGACCGGCCGGACGTCTGAGTGGACGTCGAGCAGGTCCAGGCCGACCGGCGCTAGCGCGGCCTTCACCTGCTCGGTGTAGACGAGCAGCGAGATCGGTGCGGGGCCGCCCATCATGCCGGCGCCGCCGCTCTGGTACACGCCGAGATCCTTCTTGGTGACGATCTGGTCCAGGGCTTCTCGGACCCGGTCGCTGTCGGCCTCACTCATCAGGACAGAAGTCACGCAGAGGTTGCCGCTGTAGACCTTCTCGAAGGCTGCGCGGACCGCGGCAACATCCCCGTGCGCCACGCCGAGCATCATCACGACCGGTGCGTTGCGGGACCTCCCGTTCGGGTAGAAGGTGATCGGGCCGTATACCTGACCGGCGTTGGCGGCGAGGAACGCCCGCACCGGGGCGGAGTAGATGTTGCTCGGCTTCGACGGCCAGCCACCGGGCGGCGCCGCACAGGGAAGCTTCGGTTCAGCTGTCGGCGGCGGCGTGATCTCGCGCGACTGCTGCTGTACGTCGATCGATCGATCACCCCAGAGACCGGTGACGGTCGCGCCTCCGGTGCGAACACCCTTGATCGTCTTCAGACCTGGGACCTGGTCCAGGTCAAGGCCGTTCAGCTTGACCGCGAACTCGTCGGGGCAGCTCGGCGCCGGTTCCTTGCCGGGCGGGTAGCCGATCGCCGTCTCCGCGAGCGGCGCGCAGAAGACCGGGGTCTTGCCGGGGACGGCGATGATCCGGCCGCTGACCTGGACCTTGTCGCCGGGTTCGACCAGCAGCTCGTCGTTCGGCTGGTGGTTGCCCTGGGCAAACGGTTGCGGGCTGCCGACCGCGGCGGTGGGGTCCTTGGCCGGGCTGGGCAGCACGATGAGTACGCCGGCCGCGATGACCGCGACACTTGCGGCCGCGAGCGCGGGGACCCAGCGGCGGCGGGGTCTGCGGCCACCGGTCAGCATGTACTCCAGGTCGGGCTCCGGCGGCGTCTCCTGCTCGGCCCGCCACCGAGCGCCTGCCCGCGTCAGCAGGTCGTCGATCTCGTCGGTCGGCTTCATTCTGTGACCTCCAGCAAGGTGCGGAGCCGGGAGCGGGCGTCCGAGAGGGTCGACTTGACGGTGCCTTCGGAGCAGCCCATGACTGCGGCCGTGTCGGCGATCGACAGGTCAGCGAAGTAGTAACAGTCCACGGCGAGCCGCTGACGGTCGGACAGCGTCATGATCGCCTGGTCGACATCCATCAGGGCGTCGAGATCCGGACGGGACACCGGTGCGGCGTCGGGCGCGTCGATCAACGACAGGTGCGAGCCGCGCATCCGGCGTACCGCTTTGCGCGCCTGGTCGGCCGTGATCGCGAGCAGCCAGGCCGACGGGGTGCCGCGGCTCACGTCGTACTGCGACCGCTTGGCCCACGCCCGCGCCAGCGCCTCCTGGACGATGTCGTCCCGATCCGCCCCCACCGCCAGCCGCGCCGCCAACCGAGCCATCGCACCCAGATGCGGCCGCACCCACTCCGCGAACCCGGGCCCGTCCCCAGGCGGCACCGTAACCCCAGCCACCGGCTCACCCGTCATCGTCGGCATACCTTCTCTACCCCCGAATCACCCGCCCGGTTGGGTCCTTACCCGCATTTCAACGACCCCACCACCCCCAACGTCACCCCCCACCCCACTTCGTAACCCACCCGAGTTATCCACAAATCCAACAATCCACCCCACAGCCCGTCCCCAGCTCCTTACGGTCGAAGAAAGACGCCGAACCGCCCCAGGGGACCAGATGCCGAGCGCGCCGGACCACCCACCCGACCTTGCTGCCCTCCGACGGGCCTTCGAGGCCAGCCGGCCACTCGACTGGGGCGACGACTCACTCGCGCCGACAGACATCGCCCGCCGGTACGGCATGAAGGCGACCCGCAAGAGCCTCGAACTGCTCCAGCGGACTGCTGAGATCGAACCGCGGGTCACCGCCCAGTTCCTCGCCTCGATTCCGACGGGCAGCTCGCCGTACCAGCTCAGCCGCCGGGTGAAGTCGCCGGAGTCGCTGGCACGCAAGCTCCGGACCTGGTCCGATGCGAACAACCGGAACCAGGTCGAGGACCTGCTCCGGTACACCGTGCTGACCGAATCACCCGACGAACTGGTCGCGTCGACCCGCAGTACCACCGAGGCGCTGACCGATCACGGCTGGCGGGTCCTGTACGCGATGCATTCCTATACGGACGGCTCGCGGTACAAGGGCGTCCACGCCCACTTCCGTACGCCGGACATCGATCGGCTCGAGATTCAGTGGCATTCAGTCAGCTCCGCCGAGGTCAAGGAGCTCACAACGCGTTGGTACGAAGTCGAACGCAGCCTCAGCACCTCGGACGCTGAGCGGACGGCTGCCCGTGAGAAGTGCATTGAGGCATCCGCGCAACTCCGCGCGCCGGCCGGGATCGACGCCCTCACAGAGCTGGGCGGTCGGCGCGTCAAGGTCAACAACTACAGTGACTCCAGACAGATGGTGACCAACCGGCGACCTGGCGCGACGGAATCACGACGCCGACCAGCGACAGATCGGGACCGACGCGAGGGGATCGCGCGATGAAGCTGTACCTGGTGAAAGACGACGAACGGCTGGTGTGGGTGGCGGCGTTGGCGCACGAGCACATGTACTCGTACGTCGCGAACACCGGGAAGTTCCACGACAACAATGCCCTGCGCAACGACTACTACATGGAGCGCGCCTTCACCTACGAGCCGATCGGACCTGCCGACGCCCGGCGATTGATCAGCCAGGGCGTCGGCACCCTCGACGAGGACGAACACTCCGACTCCCTCATCGCCTGGCGCGCAGACCCGAAACCCCTCGACCCCACCGACGTACTCTCCATAGCCGCCGGCTACACCGAGTAGAGCCGGCTACGACGTCGTCGGGGCGTAGAGCTGGGTGATGACGGATTCGATGGTGGGTTCGGATACGGAGAGGTCTGCGAGGGGGTAGTTGGCGGCTATCTGGGCCAGGAGGGGGGCCGCGCTGGTGGTGGGTGGGAAGGTGAGGTGCTGGCGGGGCCCGTCCACCTTGATGACGGTGGCGCCGTCGATCTCGATCGGGGGCAGGGAGGTTGCCAGGTCGACGACGAGGGTGCGGGGAGCGGACTGGCTGGATTTCAGTCCGTCCAGCGTGCCGTCGAAGATCTGGTGGCCGTGGTCGATGACCATGACCCGGGTGCAGAGGGCCTCGATGTCGTCGAGGTCATGGGTGGTGAGGATGATCGTCGTACGGCGGTCCGCGTTGATCTCGGCCAGGAACTCGCGCAACCGGGCCTTGCTGATCACGTCCAGGCCGATGGTCGGCTCGTCCAGGTAGACGATCTCGGGATCGTGCAGCAGCGCCGCCGCGATGTCGCCGCGCATCCGTTGGCCCAACGACAACTGACGAACGGGAACGTCCAGCAGATCGCCCAGATCCAGCAGTTCCACGAACGTCGCCAGGTTCTCCCGATGCCGCGCCAGCGGTACGTCGTACATCTTCTGCAGGACCGCGAACGAATCCTTCAACGGCAGGTCCCACCACAGCGTCGTACGCTGCCCGAACACCACCCCGATCCGCTTCGCGAGCTTCAACCGGTGCCGCGACGGATCCACCCCGGCCACCCGGATCGAGCCGCCCGACGGCACCAGGATCCCGGTCAGCATCTTGATCGTGGTGGACTTCCCGGCGCCGTTCGGGCCGATGTAGCCCATCACCTCCCCCGGCTCGACGGTGAACGACATCCCGTCCACCGCCCGGACCTCACGCTTCGTACGCCGCAACCCGACCCGCGACGTGACCGTGAACGTCCGCGACACATCCGACAACTCGATGACAGGCATCTCAACTCCCTGTACTGCGATAGCGACGAAGACCGCCGCGCCAGGCCAGCGACGCCAGCGCGACCATGACGACCGCGACCAGCGGCGACAGCAGGCCGATCCAGGACGGCAACCCCAGCGGGGCCGGCTTACCCAGCAGGTACAGCACCGGGTAATAGTTGACAAAGGCAAGCGGTACGACGAACGTCACGGCCCGCACGATCTCCTTCCCGAAGACCGCCAACGGGTACTGCGTCAACGTCTGACCGCCGTACGTGAACGAATTGGCCAGCTCCGCCGAATCCACCGACACGAACTGGAACGCGGCCCCGAGCACGAAGATCGCCCCGAAGATCACCGTCCCGGCGGCGATCGACACCACCAGCATGATGCCGCGGGCAACCGTCCATTCGACGTCGAGCCGGCTGAACGCGAACACCATCACGACCAGCGCCTGCAACGGCCGGCCGATCCGCCGCAACGCGAACCCGTCGGCCGCGGTCTGCAGGAACGCCGGCACCGGCCGGATCAGGTACGCGTCGAACGTCCCGGTCCGGATCCGCTCCCCGACCCGCTCGATCGACCCGGTGAACAGGTCCGCGATCCCGAGCGTGATCGAGGCCGTTGCGTAGAGCAACGCCATCTCCGCCAGCGAGAACCCGCCGAACGACGTGATGTGGCTGAACATCAGCACGATCGCGACGAAGTCCATCACCGTCAGCACCATCGAGCTGAACAGCATCAGCACGAACGACGCCGGGTACGCCATCGACGACCGCACCCACATCATGATCAGCATCCAGTACTGCGACGGCGCCCGGAGGATCCGCTCAACCACCCTGGATCACCACCTTCCGGGTCGCCACCGACGTGACCAGTTGCGCGCCGAGCAGCAGCACCACGATCCAGCCGAGCTGGAACAGCAGCGCCGAACCGGTCCCGCCCGGGTTCCGGCCGAGCCAGATGTCGATCGGGACCTGCATGGTCGCGGCCCACGGAGTCGCCCGGGCGATGGCTCCGATCGCACCGGGGAACACCACCAGCGGCAGGATCATCCCGGAGAAGAACGTCGACAGCACCAGCGCCAGCTGCTCCATCCCCCGCGTATCGGTGATCCAGAACCCGGACAGCGCGACCAGGTAGCGGATCCCGAAGCTGACCAGGATCGCCAGGAACACGCCGGCCGCGACCGCGAGCCACGCCGACGGCGTTGAAGGGAACTTGAGGTCGAACACCAGCGCTCCGACGAGCAACGGCGCCCCGCCGCGCACCAGCAACTGGAACATCGCCCGCCCGAGATCCACCGACAGCCACCAGAGCAACAGGTGCGTCGGCCGGTACAGATCCACCGCGATCTCGCCGCTGCGGACCCGCTCCCCCAGCTCCCCCGTCGTCGTGGCGCCCCAGATCCCGACCGGCATCAGCAGCCCCTGCTGCAGCCAGACGAACGTGAGCGCGTCCGCGGTGTCGTACCCGCCCAGGCCGGGCCGCTCGTGCCACAGCGTCAGGTAGATACCGCAGAGGATGAACCCGAAGACGGTGTTCGTGAACGCGCCGGACGCGGTGGCGATCCGGTACGTCGAGAACCGCCGGAAGGACCGTACTGCGATCGCCCAGTACACGCCCATTCGCTACCTCCTCTCGCACATCGAGTGGTGTCCGAGAACCGGTCATGAGCACAGCGGCACGCGAAACCGCCCCGGAATCATCAGGACCCCGGGGGTACGGACACCACTGTGAAGGCATGGATGAACCACACCGATTGTCAAGGGCAGAGAACGGACGGTACGCCGCGGCGCGCGGAAGCGTCAACACAAATAACCGGTCCGGGTGCGAGACCCCTCAGACTCGCACCCGGACCGGTGGCCGCGGGTCAGACCGTATCGGTCTTGAGCAGATGCGCCAGGTGGGTGGCGAACGGACCCGGGTGGCTCGAGTACCCGCCATGCCCGCCCGGGAACAGCACGACCGGCCAGCCGAGGTGGTTGGCGATGACCTCGATCGGCCGCCCGGGCAGGTGCTGGTGCGAGTCCAGGCCGGCCGCCGGGACGATCCGGTCCGCGACCCGCTTCAACGCGTCCAGATCCGGCTCGTAGCGGGTGAACGGCAGCAGCTTGTGCTCGTAGAAGTTGGCCGCGTTCGCCTGCATCCGCTCCGCGAGTTCGCGGTACTCCGGCAGTAGGTCCTCCAGCGGCGGCATCGCGTCGTCGGCCGTCCCGGTGCCCATCATGAACACCACGTCGGCCGCGGTGAGCCCGTCCGCGCGATAGGTCTCGTACACCTCGCCGAAGAAGGTCCTGGCGTCGTCCGCATCCGGCAGTACCTCGGTGCAGGGCGGCTCGTGCGCGACGAGCATCCGGACCCGGTCCGGGTACTGCGTGATCAGCTCGAGGCCGGTGATCGCGCCCGAGCTGCTACCGAACACGTACGCCGGTTCCCGAGCGCCGCTGCCGACTGCATCGATCAGCGCGAGCGCGTCCTCGGCCGACTGCTTGACCCGTTCGTCCGTCGGGTCACCGTCGTACCGGCTGCGGGAGTTGCCGCGCGGGTCGTACGTGACGACCGTGTACTCCGCCGCGAGCTGCCCGACCATCCCGGAGAACACCCCGGCGTCGGTCCCACCGCCCGCGATCAGCAGCAGCACCGGCCCCGAGCCGGTGACCTCGTAATGCAGCGTTGCCCCCGGCACCGCCAGCTTGTTCACAGTCTTCGCACCCATTCTCGCGAACCCCTTTCGTCCACCATCAGGGTTCACCCACCCACTGGCACCGCACGCACACGCCGCTGAGACGCCCCCGGGCAGCTGGCGGTCAGCCGGCCTCGGTGATTGGGGCCTGGTCGCCGTCGTCGAGGCCTGCCCACGGGTCGCGGGGCGGTGCTTCGCGGCGGCCCTGGGGGCAGATCTTCGCGAAATCGCACCAGCCGCACAGCGCCGAGGGCTCCGGCGGGAAGGCTTCGTCGGCCTCGGCCGGGGTGAGGCCCTCGCGCCAGCGTGCCTCGGCGGCCGCCGCGTCGTCGGCCATCGACTCCGCCCGCTTCTGATGCCGGCCGAGCGACGCCTCGTCGTGGTCGGCCGCGGCGACGGTGTTCGTCGGTAGGTGGTGAAGCTCGACGCGGGTGCACGGCTTGTGCAGCACACGACGGGCGCCGAGCACGTACAGCGCCATCGCCAGCGACGACCGCGCATCGACGGCAGTCAGCGGACGGCGCCCGGTCTTGTAGTCGACGATGGCCAGCTCGGTTCCACCGCTCCCGTCGCGGGCCGGGCGCTCGTCGATCCGGTCGACCCGTCCACGCAACGAGGCCCGCTCGGTGGTGAAGGCAACGGTGCGCTCCACTCCGCGTGGTTCGTAGTACGGATCGGTGTCCCGGAGGTACCCGATGACCATCTCGGTCGAGCGGTCGCGCCAGTCCAGCGACTGCTGCTCGTCACGGAACCCCTCGCTCCGCCAGCTCGATCGCATCTTCGCGACGACCTCGTCCGGCGTACGGCGGGCCGCGGGCCAGCGCCCGAAGAAGTCGGCGAGCACCTCGTGGACGATCGCACCGACCGTGTTGTGCGCCCACGGCGGACCCTTCGGCGGGCGCGGGGTCTCGAGGTAGGTGTACCGATACCTGCGCTTGCAGTCCGCGAACGTCAGCAACTTCGTCGGCGTCGCGACGAACAGCCGCGTCGGCATCCCGGGAAGTAGGTCGTCCACGTCAGCCCGCCTTGATGAAGTCCGTGACGGCGTCGGCCACCAACTGGACGGCGATCGCGCTCAGCAGCAGACCGGCGATCCGGGTGACGAGCAGTACGCCGTTCTCGCCGAGGATCCGCATGATGATGCCGGAGAACCGTAGCGTCAGCCACATCACGATGTGGATCGCGATGATGCCGACAGAGATCGCGACCACGTCCGGCAGCGATCCGTTCGCCCGCTGCACGAACACCATCGTCGCGACGATCGCGCCCGGTCCGGCGAGCAACGGCGTACCGAGCGGGACGAAGGCGATGTTGACGTTCTTGGTCTGCACCGGGTCCTCGGCGGTATCGGTCAGCAACTGCAGCGCGATCAGCAGGAGCAGCAGACCGCCCGCACATTGCAGCGCGGGCAGTGTGATGCCGAGGTGGTGCAGGATCTGCTGACCGAAGGCCGCGAACACGACGATCACCCCGAACGCGACCAGCACCGCCTGCCAGGCCGCCTTCTTCCGCACCGCGCGGGACTGGCCGGCGGTGAGCGAGATGAAGACCGGCACGGTGCCCGGCGGGTCCATGATCACGAACAGCGTGACGACGACCTCACTGAGCAGCCCGAAGTTGATGACACCGTTCACGGAAGGTAGGCCTCGGGAACCTGTGCACCGGAGGCGGCCGCGTTGTTCTTCGCTGTCTCGAGCAGGCGCTCCAACTGCTCCGGCTCGGTGGAGTTGACGCCCAGCTCGTGGTCGATCTTGCCGGCGCCGTGGTGGTCGCTCGAGCCGGTGTAGAAGATGCCGAGGTTGTTGGCGATCGCGCGCAACGCCGTACGGGACTCGGGCGAGTGGTCCTGGTGGTCGACCTCGATACCGGCCAAGCCGTGGTCCTCGACCAGGTGGGCGAGGTTCTCCTCGGTCATCACCTTGTAGCTGGACCGGCCCCACGGATGCGCGATCACCGGTACGCCGCCGGCCTCGCGGACCAGGTCGATCGCGTGACCGGGCTCGAGGGCGTAATGCGGAACGTGACCGGCGCGGCCGTCGGCGAGATACCGGTCGAACGCCTCGGTCCGGTTCGCGACCGTGCCGTTGGCGACCAGCGCGTCGGCGACGTGCGGCCGGCCGACGGACGGCGTACCGGTCGCCTGGGCCAGGACCTCCTCGACGGTCAGCGGCACGCCGATGCTGTTCAGGCGGGCCACGATCGTGGGGATCCGGTCGGTGCGGCCGTCGCGGATCACCTGCAGGTCGTTCGCGAGCGCCGGGTAGGACGGGTCGGGCAGGTACGCGAGCAGGTGGACGCTGATCCCGTTGAGCTTGCACGAGATCTCGATCCCCGGCACGAACCCGATCCCCAGCTCCTCCGCCGCCTGCCGGGCCTCGACCCAGCCGTCGGCCGTGTCGTGGTCGGTGAGCGCGATCACATCGAGCCCCGCCTGCTGCGCGTGCGTCATCAGAACGGGCACCGGATCGGTGCCGTCCGAGCGGTTCGAGTGGGTGTGCAGGTCGATGCGCACGAGGTGTCCGGATCCCTTCGACGGTCAAAGTGTCACCGCTGATGCTATAGGCGTTCAGCCTTCGGCCCTGGCAGTTGTGCACAGAACGCCTATCCTTCGGGTGCATGGAGCGCGTCGACTGTGTGGGAGCCCTCGTGTACGACGAGGGGCGCCGGCTGCTCGTGGTGAAGCGGGCGCACGATCCGGGCCGGGGGCTGTGGTCGATCCCGGGCGGCCGGGTCGAGCCCGGTGAGGACGACCCGACCGCGGTCGCGCGCGAGGTCGCCGAGGAGACCGGGCTGACGGTCGAGGTCGGGGACCTGGTCGGCGAGGTCGAACGGCCCGGTCCGCGCGGGCAGCTGTACGTGATCCGCGACTACGAGGCGACAGCCGTCGGCGGGACGCTCACGGCGGGTGACGACGCAACGGACGCGCGGTACGTCACACGGTCGGAGTTCCTGGCCCTGTCCACGACGATGTTGCTCGTGTCCACGTTGGAACAGTGGAACGCGCTGCCAGGCTGATTCAGCAACTGCTGAGCGGGACCTGGCCGGCAGCGAACGCTGTCGGCGTGACGCCCATCAACGAGCGGAAGTCCGCGATCAGATGTGACTGGTCGGAGTACCCGGCGTACGCCGCAGTGTCGGCCCACGGCCGACGGGCCTGACCGATCAGGCTGCGCACGCGCGCGATCCGGGCGAAATGCTTGGGTGACACACCGACGTCCTCACGGAACACGCGCCGCAGATAGCGCTCACTCACGCCGAGCCCGGCTGCTGTCTCGGCCACCCGCGGCTGCATCCCGTCAGACAGCTCAGCGACCGCGTTGGTCACCAGATCCAGCCGCCCAGGCAGCCGAGACGGCAAGTGATCCACCAGGAAGCCCCGAAGAGTCTCAGCTGCCTCGGCGGGCAGATCACGATAGGCGACCAGGCGCTCGGGGAGGTCCGACGGGCCGATGACGTCCTCGAGCGGGACCGTCCGGTCGACCAACTCGTCCGCGGCTGTGCCCAGCAACGTCATCACGCGCCCCATGCGGATCCGGAGCCGCACGCACACCGGCAGCTCCTTCGTCACGTGGTACGACGCCTTCGTCCGCGGTCCTGCGACGAGTACGTCGCTCTCCCCCGCGCGCGTCATCCGCCACACCACCGTGGTCGCCGGGTCGGGCGGCAGCACGGTGACGGGGGTGATCGCGGGTTTCAGGGTGACGGTCTCGATCCACGGGTCTTGCACGCTTCGAGCGTAGCCAGTCGGCCGGGCGGACCGTAGTACCGAAAGTTCCTATCTCGTGGCAGGCCGGGTCGGTCAGGGTGGCGGCATGATCCTGATTACGGGTGCGACCGGCACCATCGGCAGTGAGCTCCTCCGTCAACTGGTTGCCCGCGGCATCCCGGCCGTCGGCATGACGCGTAGGGAGCTCCCTGGTTTCGTCCCAGGGGACTTCGAGGATCCGGATTCGTTGCGGAAGGCAATCGACGGCGTGGACACGGTGTTCCTGCTCAGTGCGCCGGGACCTCGAGTACCGCAGCACGATCAGGCCATGGTGGCGGCCGCGGTCGGCAGCAGCGTGAGCAAGATCGTCAAGCTGTCGGCGATCGGGACGACCGACGAAGAGCTGCCCGGGAACTGGCACGCGGCCGGGGAGAGCGCGGTGCGGGAGAGTGGGCTGGCGTGGACGATCCTGCGGCCGACCGGGTTCGCGTCGAACGTACTGCGGTGGCTGCCGGCGATCCGTGCCGGGCAGCCGATCCCCAACCAGACCGGGGACGGCGAGCACGCGTTCGTCGATCCGCGTGATGTCGCGGCGGTTGCGGCGGCCGCGTTGGTCTCGGGCGATCACGACGGGCAGACCTACACGTTGACCGGGCCGGAGTTGCTGAGCGTGCCGGATCAGGTCGCGGTGATGTCGGACGTATTCGGCCAGGCGTTGCGGATGGTCGACGTACCGCTGGACGTCCATGCGGAGCAGTTGCGGGCGGCGGGTTTGGACGAGGGATTCGTGTCGGTTGCTGTTCGCGGGGCCGCGCTGGTGCGGGACGGTGGGGAGCGGACGGTGACGAAGGACGTGGAGCAGATGCTCGGGCGGCCGGCGGGCACGTTCCGTGGGTGGGTGGAAAGCAATCGCGCTGCGTTCGCGTGATCGGCGAGACTTGGCGGATGGACGACGCTGAGCTGGTGCGGGCGATCGAGGACAACGCGGCCGAACTGCTGATGGCGATGGGGGCCGCGGGCGGTGGCGAACAACGGGATGACGCCGTTGCGCGATGGACGATCGGTGGTTCGCCCATCGATTATCACAACGCGGTCGTGGCGGCGGCAGACGAACGGGCGGTCGCGGAATCCCTTGCGCTGTTGAAGAAACACGGGGTGCCGGGCAACTGGCACGTCGGTCCGTCGATGCAGATCTCTCGCGACGCGATCCTGGCCGGATTTGCCGCGGCCGGCTCGGAGCCGGGGATGGCTGTGCGGATCGACGAGTTGGTCCCGGCCGAAGTCCCCGGGTTGTCGTTGACGCGAGTCGGCGATGACGATGCGTTGGCCGTGTGGGAGTCGACGCTCGGCCAGGGGTTCGGCGAGGGCGAGCGCGAGGCCCGGTGGGTCGCATCGGTCTACCAGAAGCTCGGGTACGACGACCCGTGGCAGCACTACATCGGCTGGCTCGACGGCGTGCCGGTCGGCACTGCGACGGTCTTCCTCGGCGCGGGCGTCGCCGGACTGTACTTCGTGATGACGGTCCCGGACGTACGCCGCCGCGGGATCGGCGCCGCGATCACGTGCGGCGCACTCCGCGACGCGGGCGCGGAGTACGCCGTACTGGAATCATCGCCGGCCGGGCGGTCGGTGTACGAGCGGCTCGGGTTCCGGGAGTACTGCACGATCGAGCTCTACGAGTGGGCTCCGACGGGCTGAGGAGCCTCGACGGCCTCGACGGTACGGCGCTCGCGGAGCAGGAGGCTCACGTCGACCAGCATCACGAGCGCGGTCAGACCGTGGACCCCGAGCGCGGTGGCGGCCGTCCCGCCGTGGCTGAGGACCATGATCATGTCGGTGATCGGGATCAGTGTGGAGATCGCCATCAGCACGCCGGTGGCGCGACGCTGACCGAGCGCGAACAGGGCGAGGATGTTGAGGCCGGTGACGATGTCACGGATCCCCTTCACGCCGAAATATCCGGCCGCGACACCGGTCGGCCAGGGGTCGATCCCGAATCCGGCAGCAGCACCGTGCCCGGAGAACAGGAACCACGAGCCGAAGGTGAGCGGGAAGATGCCGAGCAGGACGGTCAGGACGGTGGTGAAGCGGCGCATCAGGGTCTCCTTGATCTAGCAGCGCTAACTTTTCTAGCAACGCTAACACTGCCGCCGCTAGATTGTCTAGCAGTGCTAGGATCTGGCTTATGCCGACCCAGACACGCCGCGAGCGGGCCCGCGAGGAGCGCCGTACCCTGATCCTCCGCGCCGCCCGCGACCTCGCCGAGTCCGAAGGCTGGGACGCCGTCACCACCCGCCGCCTGGCCGAAGCCGTCGACTACAGCCAGCCGGTCCTCTACGGCCACTTCAAGAACATGGACGCGATCGCCGACGCGGTCGCGCTCGAAGGCATCGAGGAGCTGACCGAGGTCTTCCGCGCGGCTCGCTCGAGCGCGAAGGACGACACGGACGGACTGCGCGCGCTGGCGCACGGCTACCTCGACTACGCCGACCAGCACCCGGCCGTCTACGAGGCGATGTTCGTCCGCCGGACCGATCTCCAGTTCGGCCGGTCCGAGACGCCGGCCTCACTCATCGACGCCTTCGACCAGATTCGCGCCGCGGTGGAGCCGTTCGCCACCGACGACCCGGAGACGCGCACGGAGGTGTTCTGGAGCTCCCTCCACGGCCTGGCGACCCTGGGTCACGGCGCTCGCCTGCGCTCCGATCACCGCGAGGCCCGCGTCGACCTCCTGGTCGCCACCTTCAGCTGAGACCGTTCAGCTGTTCCAGTGCAGGATGGCGGGGGATCCTCGTTCCCAGCCGAGGGTCGAGAGCGTGGCCGTGTTCAGCACGAAATGACGGCCTTCGGTGACGTCGAGCTCGAGCCAGCGCGCGGTCAGGCCGCGGAGGGCGTGGGAGTGACCGAAGACCAGGACATCTCCCGGTACGGCGGCGATGCGGGCCGCGACCCGGTCGAGCCGGGTGGTGAGTTGGGCCGGCGTTTCACCGTTGGGTACCGGGTCGTCCCATACCGTCCAGCCCGGGACGGTCTTGCGGATCTCCGCGGTGGTGATGCCTTCGTAGTCGCCGTAGTTCCACTCGACCAGGTCGTCGTCGACCTCGGCGTCGGGGTAGCCGGCCAGTTCCGCCGTACGCCGGGCGCGCTGCCGCGGTGAGGTCAGCACCAGGTCGAACGACTCCCCCGCGAGGCGCTCCTTCAGACCCGCCGCGACCCGCTCGCCCTCGGGCGTGAGCGGGAGGTCGGTCACGGAAGTATGCCGGCCCGACTTGCTCCACTCGGTCTCGCCGTGCCGGACCAGAAAGACCCGGTCGTCCCGCTCCTGTGTGGTCACGCCAGCATCCTCGCAGACCGTCGGCCGATGCAGCACGAACCCTTGACCGTTTGAACGATCCAGGGCAGGGTATCGAAACTGTAAGCGCTTCCACTTTCCCCTCAGGAGTGAGCACCGTGGCATCCGGACCCACCGGCCGGCCGGCGACGATCTACGACGTCGCGGCCCTCGCGAAGCTGTCGATCGCGACGGTTTCGCGTGTCCTGCAAGGGACCGGACCGGTTTCGGCGAAGGCACGGGCGCGGGTGGACCAGGCCGCACAGGAGCTCAACTACGTACCGTTGCGCGCCGCCCGGAGTCTCGCCGTACAACGGCACGAGGCGCACGGGCTCGTGCTGCCGGACCTCGCCGGTCCGTTCTACGGGGACCTGCTGATGGGGTACGAACGCTGGGCCGGCGAGCACGGTCAGAGCGTCATCATCACGGTGACGCACGGCAACCCGGACCCGCGCCGGACCGTGATGGACCTGGCCGGTCGCGTCGACGGGATCGTTGTCCATGGCAACGCTCTCGACCTGCCCGCGCTCGAGGGGCTGCGGAAGGCCGGCGTACCGCTGGTACTGATCGCGCACCCGCCGGTCCGTGGCTGCGACTCGGTCCGCACCGAGAGTGCGGCCAGCGCGGAGCAACTCACGACCCGGCTGCTCGACCACGGCCGCCACAACCTGCTCTTCGTCGGTGACCCGGCCGGCGGGTACGACGTCGCCGAGCGGCACGCGGGATTCGCCAAGGCACACGAACTCCGCGGACTGCGGGCGCCCGAGCCCGTTCGGGTCCCGCTGACCGAGGAAGCCGGCCGGACCGTCGCGGAGAAGTTGCTACGAGCAACCAATCGGCCGGACGGACTGGTGTGTGCGAACGACGAGCTCGCACTGGCGGCCATGACGGTGTTCGTCGCGAACGGGGTCGGCGTGCCGGACGACGTCGTGGTGACCGGGTGGGACGACGTGATGGCGGCGCGGTACGTGTCGCCGGGATTGACGACAGTGCGCCAGCCGATGGCCGAACTGGGCCGGGTCGCCGCGCAACGACTGCATGAGCGAGTGACCGGTGAACGGTCGCGCGCACGGAACGACGTACTGGCAACAGAAGTGGTGCTGCGGCACAGCTGCGGCACCGACCGGGGGATGCAGAAGGAACTCCGCAGTAACAGATGAGGAGACAACAGATGTTCACCCACAGCATCCGCCGCCGGCTGGTGATCGGCAGCGTTGCACTCACCGCCACGGCGCTGGCACTCGCCGGTTGTGGCCGGTCGAGCGACTCCGGGGACGCCGGTGCGCAGTCCACCACGACGGTCAGCGAAGGTCCAGCGACCGGGAACCTGACCGTCTGGGCGATGGGCACCGAAGGCGAGAACCTGCCCAAGCTGATGGAGCAGTTCAAGCAGGCCAACCCGGGCGTGAACGTGACCGTCACGCCGATCCCGTGGGACGCGGCGCACAGCAAGTTCACCACCGCGATCACCGCGAACACGCTGCCCGACGCCGCGATGGTCGGCACCACGTGGATGGGTGAGTTCGCCGACCTCGGCGCGCTCGACCCGACACCGCAGGGGTTCGACAACTCCGGTTTCTACCCGGGCGCACTGGACACGACGAAGGTCGGCGGGACGCAGTACGGCGTTCCGTGGTACGTCGAGACGCGGCTGGTGTTCTACCGCAAGGATCTCGCCGCGAAGGCCGGTTTCAGCACTCCCCCGACGGACTGGGACGGGCTGAAGGCGATGGCCAAGGCAATGAAGGACAAGGCCGGCGCGAAGTACGGGATCAACCTGCAGCCGGGCGGTACCGGGTCCTGGCAGACGGTGATGCCGTTCGCGTGGTCGGCCGGGGCGAACATCACCGGTGACGACGAGAAGTCGTTCACGTTCGACACGCCGGAGATGCAGGAGGGGCTCAAGTACTACCAGAGCTTCTTCACCGACAAGCTCGCCGGGACGGACCTGCCGCCGAACCAGACCGAGGCGCAGTTCGTGAACGGGCAGGTGCCGATGTTCATCTCCGGGCCGTGGATGGCCGGATCGGTGGCGAAGGCCGGCGGGGACAAGATCAAGCCGAACATCGGTGTGTTCCAGCTGCCGAAGAACAAGACCGCGACGTCGTTCGTCGGTGGGTCGGACTTCGTGGTGTTCAAGTCGTCGAAGAACAAGGACAGCGCCTGGAAGCTGGTCAAGTGGCTGTCGGACGCGAAGACGCAGGCGTCGTGGTTCAAGATGTCGTCGGACCTGCCGGCCGTGAAGAGTGCGTGGCAGGACCCGAGCATCGCCTCTGACCCGCTGCTGCCGGTCTTCGGCAAGCAGCTCGACGACGCCAAGGCCCCGCCGGCGATCGTGAACTGGGAGCAGATCGCGGCGCAGTTCGACTCCGAGGTCGAAAAGATGACCAAGGCCGGCCAGTCCCCCGCCGACACCGCCAAGGCCATCCAAACCAAGGCCACCCAGATCGGCGCCGGCGGCAGCTGATTCCTATGACTGTTGTCACGGAGAGGGAGACCCGGGCGGTACGGCGTACGCCGCCGCCCGGGCGCCCGCGCCGGAAAATCAGCCGGGAGTCCGCAGCAGCCTGGATCCTCGTCCTGCCGTTCGTTCTGTTGTTCCTCGCGTTTACGGCCGGGCCTGTGCTCGGCTCGTTGGGGATGAGTTTTACCGATATCAAGCAGCGGGATCTGCGGACGCCGTTCGCGGTGAACGGGGTCGGGTTCGGGAACTATGTGAAGGCGTTCCAGGACGAGACCTTCCGCAAGGCGGCGTTCAACACGGCGTACTTCGTCGTCCTCGGCGTACCGCTGACGCTGGTGGTCGCGCTCGCGGCGGCGGTGTTGCTGGACCGCGGCGTCAAGCGGTTCCAGGCGTTGTTCAAGGTCGGCTACTACCTGCCCGTGGTGACCTCGATCGTCGCGATCGCGGTGATCTGGCGGTTCGTGCTGGCACCTGACTCGGGTCTGCTGAACACCGTGCTCGGCTGGGTCGGGATCGACGGGCCCAACTGGCTGGCGTCGAAGACCTGGGCGATGCCGTCGCTGATCGCGATGGCGGTCTGGCGGAACTTCGGCTCCGCGATGATCATCTTCCTGGCCGGCCTGCAGGGCATCCCGCAGTCGGTCGAGGAGGCCGGTCAGATCGACGGTGCGGGCTCCTGGCAACGGTTCCGCTACCTGATCATGCCGTTGCTCAGGCCGACGATCCTGTTCACCAGCGTGACCACCGGCATCGGCTACCTGCAGTTCTTCGAGGAGCCGTTCGTGATGACCCAGGGCGGTCCGCTGAACAGCACGATCTCGGTCTCGATGTACACCTACAACCAGTTCGGCTTCGGCAACTACGGACTCGCCACGGCGATGGCGTACATCCTGTTCGTCGTCATCGCGGTGATCACGTTCATCCAGTTCCGGCTGCTGAGGGAGAAATGATGCGCCGTACCTGGTGGATCTACCTGATCGGGGTGCTCGGCCTGGTGGCCGTGGCCGCGCCGTTCCTCTGGATGGTGCTCGGCAGCTTCAAGACGCAGGGCGAACTGCTCCGCGTCCCGCCGACGTGGTTGCCGCAGGACGCGACCACACAGAACTACGACGACCTGTTCAGCAAGGCGAACTTCCCGCGCTACTTCCTCAACTCCGCGCTGGTCGCGCTGGTAGTGACAGCCGGGAACCTGACCTTCTGCTCGATGATCGGCTACGCGCTGGCCAAGCTGCGGTTCAAGGGCCGCAACGCATTGTTCGTCGTGGTGATGGCGACGCTGATGATCCCGGGCATGGTCACGTTCGTCCCGCTGTTCGTGCTCGTCACCAACGCCGGGCTGGCGAACAGCTACCCCGGCCTGATCCTGCCGTTCCTGGTCTCGCCGTTCGGCGTGTTCCTGATGCGGCAGTTCTTCCTCGGGCTGCCGGACGACCTGATGGACGCCGGCCGCGTCGACGGCAGCGGCGAGCTGGGCATCTTCGCCCGGATCATGCTGCCGCTGACCAGGCCCGCGCTGGCCACGCTCGGCATCCTCACCTTCCTCGGCTCCTGGAACAACTTCCTCTGGCCGCTGGTGATCGCCCAGACCGAGGACAAGTACACCCTGCCCGTCGCCCTGGCCCTGTACTCGACCGGACAGAACGCGCAGAACTACGGCCTGCTGATGGCCGGCGCGGTCGTGGTCGTGCTGCCGGTGCTCGTCATGTTCCTGGCCTTCCAGCGCCACGTGACCAAGGGCATTGCCATTACCGGACTGAAATAGGAGACCTTTGATGACCGCCTTCATCAGTCGCCGCACCTTACTAGCTTCTACTGGCGCCCTCGCGCTTGCCGGCGCCGCAGCACCCGCTTACGGCGGATCGCTCTCGCCCGCGCAGACATTAAAGGAGGGTTGGACTCCCAGTCGTTCCGACAAGGCGTTGGTCGGCAGGTGGGCTCGCGATACGTGGCGCAGCTTGGTCGCCATGACCGACGAGCACACCGGGCTGCCCGCCGACAACATCGGCGAGTCCGTGACGAGCCCGGTGCGGAGCAACTACACCTCCCCCACCAACATCGGCGGCTACCTGTGGAGCACGGTCGTCGCCAAGCACCTCGGGATCATCTCGCCGCAGGAGTCGTTGCGCCGGATCACGCAGACGCTGACGACGATGAAGAACGCCGTACATCACGTGCCGAGCGGGATGTACTTCAACTGGTACGACGAAGCGACCGGCGCGGTCCGGACCGTCGACCCCGACGGCACCAAGCCGATCACGCCGTTCGTGTCGAGTGTCGACAACGCCTGGTTCGCCTGCGCGCTGATGGTCGTCCGCAACGCCGAGCCGCGCGCTCGGGCCCTGGCCGACTCCGTGCTCGGCCGGATGAACTTCAAGTTCTACTACAACCCCGACGCCCGTCCCGGCGGTCTGATGCGCGGCGGATTCTTCGAGACCCCGCCGCCGGACGAAGAGACCGACAAGGGCAACCACGCCGGCGTCGGCCCCGACGTCTACTACCGCAAGTTCCACTACGACACCTGCAACACCGAGGCGCGGATCGCCGGGTACATGGGCTTCGCCCTCGGCCAGGTCCCGCACACGCAGTACTTCGCGACGTACCGCACCGTCCCGGACACGTGCGACTGGTCGTGGGTCGAGCAGAAGCCGAAGGGCGTGCACCGGACCTACCTCGGCCTCGACGTCTTCGAAGGCACCTACTCGTACCGCGGTATGCGGATCGTCCCGTCCTGGGGCGGTGACATGTTCGAGTCGCTGATGCCCGACCTGTTCGTCCCGGAGGCGACCTGGGCGCCGCGGAGCTGGGGCATCAACCACCCGCTCACGGTCCGCGCGCACATCGAGCACGGTCTCGACGACGCGAAGTACGGCTACTGGGGCTTCTCACCCGCGTCGAACCCGAAGGGCGGGTACTCCGTCTACGGCGTCGAGGCGCTCGGTATGGACCCGACCGGCTACCCCTCCGATCTCGAGGGCACCAACTACGACGGCGGCTTCGAGGGCTGTCGTGAAGGCACCAACCCGAACCCGACGTACGGCGACGGCGTCGTCACCCCGCACGCGGCCTTCCTCGCGATGGCGTACGCGCCGCGGCAGGCGATCGACAACCTGAGCAAGATCGAGAAGAACCTGCACGCGTACGGCGGCGGCGGCTTCTTCGACTCGGTCGCCGTGAGGTCCGGGCTGATCGCGAAGCGGTACCTGTCCCTCGACCAGGCCATGGTGATGGGTGCCATCGGCAACGTGTTCGGCAACGACCTGATCCGGCGGAGCTTCGGCAGCCGGACGGTGGAGAGCCGGATCCGGCCGCTGATCGCGATGGAGAAGTTCGAATCCGGCCTCGAGTAGGAGACAGCCCTATGCAGAACGACGCCAAGACCGACTGGGACGAGCGGATCGCACTCCGCAGTGACGAGGAGCGCGAGTTCGCCTTCCCGGACCTCGATCCGCCCAAGGAGGTCAGCGCGGTCGGAGGTGTCGGTCAGGTGACGATCGACTGGTCGCCGGTCGAGGGCGCCGCCGGGTACCTGATCCTGCGCGGCGCCGGCGAGCACGGTCCGCTGGAGCCGGTCGATCATCACAGCCGTGACATCCTCTCGATCCCGGCACCGCCGTACGTCGACACGACGTGCACGCCCGGCACGCCGTACCGCTACGCGGTGGTGAGTGTGCCGGAGGTGACGGCCACGAACGGCCGGGCCAGTGCCATGGTCGGCGCCGTACCGCTGGTTGCCGACGGCGCCGTTCCGGCCGTCGAGGTCACCGTCGACGTAGTTGCCGAGGGCACCGAGCTGGCCAAGCCGTGGGTGCCGATGGTCGGCAGCGAACGACTCAGCCAGCTGCTCTGCACGGACCGCACCGGCGGGCACGAGATCGGGGTGGAGCTCGAGGACGCTCTGCGCCGGATGCACGACGAGATCGGCGTACGCACGGTTCGCGCGCACGCGATCTTCCACGACGACACGCACGTGATCACCGAGTCCGGCTACGACTTCTCCGTCGTGGACGCGATCTACGACAAGCTGCTCGCGATCGGGCTGCGGCCGGTGGTCGAGCTCGGCTTCATGCCGCGCGAACTGGCCTCCGATCCGTCGAAGAAGGTCTTCGGGTACGGCGCGATCATCTCGCCGCCGGCGTCGTACGACGCCTGGCACGACCTGGTCCGCGCACTGGTCCAGCACCTCGTCGACCGGTACGGCCTCGACGAGGTGCTGACCTGGGACTTCGAGGTCTGGAACGAGGCCAACCTCGAGGTCTTCTGGTCCGGCACGAAGGCCGAATGGCTGCACCTGTACGACGTCTCCGCGGCGGCCGTGAAGTCGGTGGACCCCCGCCTCGCGGTCGGCGGCCCGTCCTCCGCCGCGGCAGGCTGGGTGGACGACCTCCTGGACCATACCAAACAGTATGGTACGCCGATCGACTTCGTCTCCACGCACACCTACGGCTCACCTCCGCTCGACGTACGTGCGAGTCTCGAGCGGCATGGGTACGGCGATCTGCGGATCCTGTGGACCGAGTGGGGCGTGACGCCGACGCACTTCAACCCGATCAACGACTCGGTGTTCTCCGGGGTGTTCCTGCTCCGTGGGATGAAGTCCGCAGCCGGGCGGATCGACGCGCTTTCCTACTGGGTCGCGTCGGACCACTTCGAGGAACTCGGTCGGCCGCCGCGTCTGTTACACGGCGGGTTCGGGCTGCAAACCGTTGGTGGGTTGGCGAAACCGCGCTACCACGCGATGACGCTGCTGAGCCGGCTCGGGCCGGTCGAGCTCCCGGTCACTCTCACCGGCGACGGCGCCGACAGCCTCGTCGAGGCGTGGGCATCCCGAGATCGCGACCGCATCGCCGTACTGCTGTGGAATCTCACGCTCGATCAGACGAAGGCGGACGGCGCACCCGAGCTGACCCGCACCATTCGTCTGCAGCTACCGGGCGTCGACCCGGCCTGGGAGGCGACCGCAACCACCCTGGCGATCGACTCCGGTGACATCGCCGCGGCTGCCGACGGTCTGTCCGACTGGCCGACCGACGAGGAGCTTGCCGACCTCGCCGAGCGGAGCAGGCTCGTCAGTACTCCACTGGAGTTGCACGACGGAGCGGTCGAACTGTGCCTCCCGATGCCGAGCGCAGTTCTGCTGGAGCTTCGTCCTCATCGAGATTGACGGCTTCCTGGATCCACCGCTCCACCCCGGCGATGTGCACCGTCGCCCAGGACCTGGCCACCTCGGGCTCGCGCCCCTCGATCGCATCGAGGATCGCGCGATGCTCGGCCAGCGTCCGGGTGACGGCATCGCTCTGCGTCAGCCCCCGCCAGATCCGCGCCCGGTACGTCGGTTGCCGCAGACTGTCGATGATCGATGCCAAGGCTCGATTGCCGCTCCCCAGCGCCACCACCTTGTGGAACTCCACGTCGCTGGTCAGCAGATCCTCCACCGACGGCTGCGGACCTAGTTCGTCGAGCATCTTGCGCAGCGCCGCGATGTCGTCGTCCGCCATCCGCAACGCTGCCCGGGCGGCGGCGGCCGGCTCGAGGATCCGCCGTACCTCGAAGAACTCCAGGACCGACGCGTCCTGATGCAGGTCGAGGACGAAGCCCATCGTCTCCATCAGCAGCGACGGATCGAGACTCGTCACGAACGTGCCGTCGCCCTGGCGGACCTCCAGCACCCGGATCAGCGCGAGCGCCTTCACCGCTTCGCGCAACGAGTTCCGGGACAGGCCGAGCCGGGCGGCCAGATCAGCCTCACGCGGCAGGCGATCGCCGGGCCGCAACTCACCGGCCACGATCATCTGCTTGATCCGATCGATGGCTTCGTCGGTGACGCGCATCGCCCCACCTCCAGAATCTGGCTGAGACATCCGATGTTCCTGCACCATACATCGGATGTCTAGGGCCAAATTGCCGGTTTAGGCCGTGAATTAGGGGGATTTGGGGTCCTGAGGTGTTGACTGCGCCGAATACCTCCGACTATAGATCGGATGAATCAGTTCATCCCCTGGAGGTCAGCGATGAAAGCATCACCGGCGCGGACACGCCGCTGGGTCACTGCCGCTCTGTCGGTTCTGGCCCTGACCGCCGTGGCCGCCTGCGGGGGCAACAACGGCAGTGGCGGTAGTAGTTCGGGATCGGCCGACAAGGCCGACCTGACCTGGTCGTTCTGGGTCGCCGGCAGCGAGGACCAGGCTGCCTGGCAGAAGGTCGCCGACCAGGCCCACACCGATCACGCCGGGATCACCGTCAAGCTCCAAGGGGCTCCCTGGGACAGCTACTGGTCGAAGATCGGGACCACGCTGGCCGGCGGCAAGGCACCCTGCATCATCGGCATGCAGAGCCTGCGGATGGCGTCGTACGCGAGCGCGATGCTGCCGCTGGACGACCTGATGAAGAAGTACGGCCTGAAGGCCGAGGACTTCGACAAGCCGATCATGGACGGCCTGAAGGCGGACGGGAAGCAGATCGCGATCCCGTACGACTCCGGACCGATGGTGATCTTCTACAACAAGGACATGTTCAAGGCCGCCGGCGTCGCCGACCCGAAGCCGGGCTGGACGATGGACGAGTTCAAGGCTGCCGCGAAGAAGCTGACGGCCGCCGGTAAGACCGGCCTGGTGACGACCCCCGGCGACCTCGGCACGATGTCCTGGGTACGGACGATGACCGGCGCCGAGCCGCTGTCCGACGGCAAGCTCAACTTCACCGATTCCAAGTTCGAGCAGGGCTTCTCGCAGTACGCCGACTTCGTCAGGACCGACAAGATCGCCCCGCAGGTGCCGGGCGGCAACCCGGACTTCGAGACCCAGCAGTTCACCGGCGGCAAGGCGGCGATGCAGCTGAACGGTCCGTGGTCGCTGATCGACACCAAGGGCAAGGTCAAGTTCGACCTCGGCATCGCGCCGATCCCGGCCGGTCCGGACGGATCGAAGACCTACACCGCCGGTTCGGGCTTCGGCATCTCCCGGTCCTGCAAGACGCCGGACGCGGCCTTCCAGGCCATCATGTCGATGACGAGTGAGAAGCCGCTGACGGTGCTGGCCGAGGCCGGCCGCGCGTACCCGGCCCGCACCGTGGCCCACCCCGCCTGGTTCACCGCCGCCGGGATCGACGGCGCGAAGGAGACCATCGACTACGCCTCCGAGCACTCGATCCCGCTGGTCACCTCGAAGAACTGGGTCCAGGTCGCCGACCTGCTCAACCGGTTCGGGACCCAGGCGCTGAACGGTGAGATCCCGCCGGACCAGGCGCTGAAGACCATCCAGGACCAGGCAGGCGCTGGGTCGTAATGGCAACCGACACGACAACCGTCGCTCCCCCGGGCGCACCTGCAGGTGCGCCCCGGGCGGGGCGCCGGCCCGCGTTGCGCCGGGACGGTCGGTACGCGTCGGTCTTCCTGGCGCCGAGCCTCGGCGGGCTGGCACTGTTCACGTTGTTCCCGACCGCGATGGCGCTCGGCATCAGCCTGTTCGACTGGCCGGTGTTCGGCGAGCGCTCGTTCCTCGGGTTCGACAACTACTCGCATCTGCTGCACGACCCGGTGTTCCGCCGGGTGGTGCTCAACACCGTGCTGTTCGTGGTGCTGTACGTCCCGCTGAACGTGGTCGTCTCGCTCGGACTCGCGGTCTGGCTCGGCCCGCAGATCAGGGGCCGGCAGGTGTTCCGGGTGCTGTTCTTCATCCCGGTGATGACGCCGATGGTCGCCAACGTGATGGTCTGGCGGCTGCTGTTCCAGCCCGGTGGGCTGATCGACGGCGGCCTGCAGGCCTGGTTCGGTATCGACGCGCCGAACTTCCTCGGCTCGTCGAGCTGGGCGATGCCGGCGATCGTGGCGATGTCGATCTGGCAGGGCTTCGGGTACAACTTCCTGGTCTTCTCGGCCGCGATCGACCAGGTGCCGCAGTCCCAGCTGGAGTCGGCGCAGATCGACGGCGCCGGGCCGCTGCAGCGGTTCCGCTACATCACCTGGCCGATGATCACGCCGTCGATGTTCTTCGCCACCACGATGACGCTGATCACCTCGTTCCAGGTGTTCGCGCAGCCGTTCATCCTGACCCAGGGCGGTCCGGGCGTGGCCACCCAGACGATCGTCATGTACGTCTACAACCAGGGCTGGCAGTTCCTCCAGATGGGCCTCGCGTCGGCGGCCGGCTGGGTGCTGTTCGTGATCATCATGGGCATCACCGCGATCCAGTTCTTCGGGCAGAAGCGGTGGGTGAACTATGACGTCTGAGACCAACAGCGCCGCCCGCAAGGTCCGCAGCGGCGTCTCGCACACGCTCCTGGTCATCGTCGCGATCGTCTTCCTCGGCCCGTTGGTGTACGCCGTGTCGACCTCGCTGAAGCCCGCCGACGAGGTGTTCACGCCGACACCGCACCTGTTCGGCTCGGAGATCCGCTGGAAGAACTACGCGGACGCGTTCACGTTCGCGCCGTTCGACCGTTACTTCCTGAACAGCCTGTTCGTGGCGGTGGCCGGAACCCTGGTGGTGGTCGCGGCCTCGAGCCTGTCGGCGTACGCGTTCGCACGGCTGAAATTCAGGGGCCGTGAGCAACTGTTCGTGCTGTTCCTGGGCACGCTGATGGTGCCGCAGGAAGTACTGATCGTGCCGATGTACTGGCTGATGCAGTCGCTCGGCTGGGTGGACAGCTACTGGGCGCTGATCCTGCCGTGGGCGTTCACAGCGTTCGGCACGTTCCTGCTGCGGCAGTTCTTCCTCACTGTCCCGGCCGAGCTCGAGGAGGCGGCACGCGTGGACGGGTGCGGCCCGTTCGGGTCGTTCTTCCGGATCATGCTGCCGCTCGCGCGCCCGGCCATCGCCGTACTGACCGTGTTCACGTTCATCAGCTTCTGGGGCAGCTTCCTGTGGCCGCTGATCATCATCAACAGCGTCGAGGACAAGGGCACGGTGCCGCTGGGCCTCGCGCAGTTCGTCGGCCAGCAGGGCACGCAATGGAACCTGATGATGGCCGCTTCGATCATGGCGATGATCCCGACCGTTCTGCTTGTGGTCCTGCTGCAGAAACACCTCGTCCGCGGCCTGCTCGTCACCGGTCTGGGCGGCCGCTAATTCTAAGGAGAGTTGTATGACCGACGCGCCTCCCGCGCATTCTGTGGAGAAGTTCCGCGACTGGCGGTTCGGCCTGTTCATCCACTGGGGCCTGTACTCGCTGCCGGCCCGGCACGAGTGGGTGAAGAACCGCGAACGGCTCACCGACGAGGACTACCAGCCGTACTTCGACCATTTCGAGCCCGACCTGTACGACCCGGTGAAGTGGGCTCGCGCGGCGCGTGAGGCCGGCATGAAGTACGCCGTACTCACGACCAAGCACCACGAGGGCTTCTGCCTGTGGGACTCGGAGGTGTCCGACTACAAGGTCACCAAGACGCCCTGGGGAAAGGACCTGGTCGGACCGTTCGTCGAGGCCTGCCGGGCCGAGGGGCTCGGGGTCGGGTTCTACCACTCGCTGATCGACTGGCACCACCCGGAGTTCCCGATCGACGTCGTCCACCCGCAGCGGTACGACGAGGAGGCGCAGGCGAAGGCGGCGGGACGCGACGTCCAGGTGTACGCCGACTACCTGCACGCGCAGACACGTGAGCTGCTGACGAACTACGGGCCGATCGACATCATGTGGTTCGACTTCTCGTACCCGAACCGGAACCGTGAAGACGGCCTGCCCGGACCGGGCAACGGCAAGGGCAAGGACGAGTGGCGCTCGGTCGAGCTGATGGCGATGGTCCGGGAGCTGCAGCCGGACATCCTGATCAACGACCGGCTCGACATCCCCGGCGACTTCGTGACGCCGGAGCAGTACCAGCCGGACGGTCCGATGGAGCGCGACGGCGTACCGGTGCTGTGGGAAGCCTGCCAGACGCTCAACGGCAGCTGGGGTTACGACCGGGACAACCTCGACTGGAAGTCACCGGAGACGCTGGTGAAGATGCTGGTCGACTCGGTCTCCAAGGACGGCAACCTGCTGCTCAACGTTGGTCCGACCGGCCGGGGCGAGTTCGACCCGCGGGCGCTGGCGACGCTGGCCGAGATCGGCGAGTGGATGCGGCTGCACGAGCGGTCGATCCGCGGTGCGCGGCCGTCGGAGTACACGCCGCCGACCGACGCCCGCTACACGCAGAAGGGCAACCGCCTCTACCTGCACCTGTTCTCCTGGCCGATGGGCCACGTCCACCTCCCCGGCCTCGGCGGGAAGGTCAAGTACGCCCAGCTCCTGAACGACGCGTCCGAGATCAAACGCGTCCCCAACGACCCCGACCAAACCGCCCAGAACACCCGCATGGGTGGCGTCGGCGCCGACATCCTGACGCTCAAGCTCCCGATCCAGCGCCCGAACGTCGAGGTCCCGGTCATCGAGCTGTTCCTGACCTGACACCCGCCGCCCCGAATCCGACCCACCCGCCGGCTTCCCCTTGGATGGGTTCACCTACCGCGTTGTGGGTTCCCGCACCGGACTCCGGTGGGGGAACCCGCAACAGGCTAGGTGAACCCATCCAAGGCGGGCGGCGGGCGCGGGCGGCCGGCGGGCGGGCGCGGGCGGCCGGCGGGCGCGGGCGGGGTCTAGGAGGCTGGGGTGGGGCGGCCGGGCTGTTCTCCGCCCCGGCTTTCCAGGTAGGTGTTCTTCGGGACCATGACCTTGCGGCGGAAGAGGCAGACGACGGTGCCGTCCTGTTTGTAGCCCTTGGTTTCGACGTGGACGATGCCGCGGTCGTCCTTCGACTTCGACTCCCACTTGTCCAGTACGACGGTCTCGCCGTAGATGGTGTCGCCGTGGAACGTCGGCGCGACGTGGCGCAGGGACTGGATCTCCAGGTTCGCGATCGCCTTGCCGCTGACGTCGGGGACCGACATGCCGAGCAGGATCGAGTAGATGTAGTTGCCCACCACAACGTTCTTGCCGAACTGGGTGGTCTCCCCGGCGTAGTGCGCGTCCAGGTGCAGCGGATGGTGGTTCATCGTCAGCAGGCAGAACAGGTGGTCGTCGTACTCCGTCACCGTCTTGCCGGGCCAGTGCTTGTAGACGGCACCGACCTCGAACTCCTCGTAGCTGCGCCCGAACTGCATCGCGGTTCCTCCTCGGTCCTGGATTCCCCATGCTGCCGGGTCCAGGCGCATCCGGACCGTGGTCTGGCTCTCACCGGCGCGAGAGATACATCACCCGGCTCAGTCCTGGGTGGGCTGCTGCACGGTGTGGTCCGGCATCCGCGGGTGGACCTCACCCTTCAGCGCCAGCTTGGCCAGATGGTTCCGGGCCTCTTCAGCGAACTTGAAGTCGCACAGTACGTCGTACGTCGTCGCCACCACCGCGGTCCGGGAGGTGAAGTCACGCCGCCCGGCCGACTGCGCATAGCTCAGACCACCGAACACCAGACCGAAGAACGCACCGAGCACCACACCGGTCAGCAGCGCCGCCAGCCAGTTGCCCGTGGTGAACAGACCGAGCAGCAGACCGACGAACAGACCGAACCACGCACCACTGGCCAGACCCGCGGTCAGCGCGCGGCCCCAGGTGAGCCGGCCGGTGATCTTCTCGACCTGGCGCAGGTTGTTGCCGACGATGGTCGTGTGCTCCACCGGGAACTTCTCGTCCGAGAGATAGTCGACAGCGCGCTGCGCCTCCCGGTAGGTGTCGTACGTCCCGATCGTCAGGCCGGTCGGTCTGGGGTCCATCGAGGGCATGCCCTGCGTGGTCATCGTCGTTCCTCTCCACGTGCGTCCACCCCCATCATTGCCGACAGCTGGTTACCGCGTCTTGATAGCCTCGCCGTGATGGCCGGGCGACGGTGGGACATGGGCGCGACACGCCGAGTAGGAGGGTTCTTCGCCCGCCGCGGTGGCGCTGACGGCCGCCCGCCGGACGACGTGGTCACCGGCAAGCTCGAGGGCGCTCTGATCGACTGGGGTCTCTACCGGGACGGCGTCCGCGACCGGCGGGTCAATTCGTACACCGAAGCGCTGGCCAAGGCCCGGCGCGGCCAGGGGTTCGTCTGGATCGGCCTGTTCGAGCCGACCGACCGCCAACTCGCCATCATCGGCCATGAGTTCGGTCTGCACCCGCTGGCGCTCGAGGACGCTCTGGAAGCACACCAGCGCCCCAAACTCGAGCGGTACGCCGACACCCTGTTCGCGGTCTTCAAAACGGTCACGTATGTCCCGCACCGGGATCTGACCGCGACCAGCGAGGTGGTGGCGACCGGTGAGGTCATGGTGTTCTGCGGACCCGGATTCGTGGTCACGGTCCGCCATGGTGAGCACAGTGAGCTGACCGGACTGCGGCAGGAGCTGGAGAAGGAGCCGAAGCGGCTGGCGACCGGTCCTGGCGCAGTGCTCCATGCGATCGCCGACCATGTCGTGGATCGGTACCTGGAGGTCGCGGACGCCGTACAGGCCGACATCGACTCGATCGAGACCGGCATGTTCACACCGCGTGGCTGGCGGAACATCGACAAGGTCTACCAGCTGAAGCGCGAGGTGCTGGAGCTGAAGCGGGCCGTGGCGCCGCTGACCGGGCCGATGCGCGCGCTGTCGACGCTGCGGAACCCGCTGATCGCCGAGGAGACCAGGAACTACTTCCGCGACGTCGACGACCACCTGCAGCGGGTGAAGGAGCAGGTGATCTCGTTCGACGAGCTGCTCAGCTCGATCCTGCAGGCCGGGCTGGCCCAGGTGCAGGTCGCCGAGAACGAGGACATGCGCCGGATCTCGGCGTGGGTGGCGATCCTCGCGGTGCCGACGATGATCGCCGGCATCTACGGGATGAACTTCGACTACATGCCTGAACTGCGGCTCAAGTACGCCTACTTCGTCGTACTCGGCGTGATGGCGGCCGCGTGCTTCGTCCTTTACCGGTTGTTCAAGCGGAACCACTGGCTGTGACGCGGCTGTTCTCTACCGTCTGATCGGTGACTTGGCAACCTTTTGCCATGGCCGGGAGTCCTTGCGGATTGGAATGTTCAAACGGTTGTGGACCAATCCGCTGCCTTGATTGAATTCTGCCGTCGCGTTCGGTCAGGAATCGAGCACGTTCTGCGACCAAGGGGAGGGACTAGCGGTGCTTCGGATCCACTTCACGCCACGGGACCTCGCCCGCGTCACCGTCGCGACCAGGCCGGCGCCGCTGTGGGAGGTGCTGCTCAGCCTGCACATGCTGCAGCACTCGGACGGCCGGCTGATCTTCGAGGACTGGCGCCGTCAGGTGCGGGCCCGGGTCGCGCCGGACCAGATGCGGCTGCTGCTCGAACTGACGCCGTCGAAGGGGTACTCCCCCGACTTCCTGACGCCGGCTGAGTCCGAGCCGGACTTCGACTCCGCACTGGAGCAGACGCTCGCGACACCGCGGCAGCAGCTGCGCAGCCAGCTCGACCTGCTCGCGACCTACCGTCCCGCGTCGCCGTGGACGCGGGAGCTGGCGCAGGGCGGCCGGATGTCGATGCACAAGCTCGGCCGGGCTATCCGGACGTATCACGACGCGGCTATCGCGCCGTACTGGAAGTCGATCGGCACGCATGTGTCCGCGGACCACGCCCATCGTGGGGAGGCGTTGGCCCGGCACGGGGTGGACCGGCTGCTGTCGTCGCTGCATCCGCGGGTCCGGTGGGTGGCACCGGTCCTGCAGGTGCTGGACATGAACGACCGCGATCTGTATCTCGATGGCAGGGGAATCGAGTTGCAGCCCTCGGCGTTCTGCTGGCAGGTACCGACCAAGCTGCGGGACCCGGATCTCAAGCCGATCCTGGTCTACCCGATCCAGCACGCGCCGGGGATCCTGCGGCAGGCGTCGGGGGAGCCTGCGCTGTCGAGTGACCCGCTGGGCTCACTGCTCGGCTCGACCCGCGCGGCCGCCCTGGAGGCGACCGTCCACGGCTGTACGACGACGGAGCTCGCGAAACGCTGCAACATCTCCCCGGCCGCCGCCAGCCACCAGGCGACGGTACTGCGGGAGGCCGGCCTGATCACCACCCGTCGAGCCGGCGCCTCGGTGCGCCACGAAATCACCCAGCTAGGCATCTGGCTGCTCTCCGGCCACGGCTCCGGCCACCCCCGGCCGCCGACCCAGACCCCCGTCTAGCCCCTCATCCCCTGCCCCGCCCACGCTGGGCCGACCGGCACCGCCCCGCCTGTCGACCCAGCGTGCGGCCGTCAGAGCTTGTAGTCCTCGAGGAGGCGGCGGCCGATGATCATGCGTTGGATGTCGGCCGTGCCTTCTCCGATCAGGAGCATGGGGGCCTCGCGGTAGAGGCGCTCGATCTCGTACTCCTTCGAGAAGCCGTAGCCGCCGTGGATGCGGAACGAGTCCTCCACCACCTGCGAGCAGTACTCACTCGCCAGGTACTTCGCCACGCCGGCCTCGAAGTCGTTGCGGGAGCCGCTGTCCTTCTTCCGGGCCGCCTTCACCATCAGCTCGTGCGCAGCCTCGACCTTGACCGCCATGTCGGCCAGCCGGAACAGCACCGCCTGGTGCTCGGCGATCTTCTTCCCGAACGTCTCCCGCTGCTGCGCGTACGAGATCCCCAGCTCGAACGCCCGCCGCGCCACTCCGCAACCGCGCGCCGCGACGTTCACCCGGCCGACCTCGACGCCGTCCATCATCTGGTAGAAACCCTTACCCGGTACGCCGCCGAGGATCTGGGCCCCGTCGATCCGGTAGCCGTCGAAGACCAGCTCGGTGGTGTCGACGCCCTTGTAGCCCATCTTCTCGATCTTGCCCGGCACGGTCAGGCCCTTGTCGACCTCGCCGAACCCAGGCTCCTTCTCGACCAGGAACGTCGTCATGTTCTTGTAGACCGAGTCCTGCCCCTCATCGGTCTTCACGAGTACGGCGACCAGGTTCGACGAGCCGCCGTTGGTCAGCCACATCTTCTGGCCGTTGATGACGTAGCTCTCGCCGTCTTTCGTGGCCTTGGTCTTGATCGCGGCGACATCGGATCCACAGCCCGGCTCGGACATCGAGAACGCACCGCGGACCTCACCGGTCGCCATCCGGGGCAGGTACTTCTGCTTCTGCTCGTCGGTGCCGTGCTGCAGCAGCATGTACGCGACGATGAAGTGGGTGTTGATGATGCCGGACACGCTCATCCAGCCGCGGGCGATCTCCTCGACGCACAGTGCGTAGGTGAGCAGCGATTCGCCCAGTCCGCCGTACTCCTCGGGGATCATCAGCCCGAACAGGCCGAGCTCCTTGAGGCCCTCGACGATCTCGGTCGGGTACTCGTCGCGGTGCTCGAGCTCGGTGGCGACCGGGAGGATCTCCGCCTCGACGAACGCGCGCACCGTCTTCAGGATCTCCTCCTGGATGTCGGTCAGCCCGTCGGTCTGCTGCAGCCTGCTCATCCTCGGCTCCTTCGGTCGGCTTACCCGCGAGTATCGCGGCTTTCAGCATCCCGGCACGAGGGTGACACCCGCTGTGACATCGACCACCTGAGAGAGGTCGCGTGGCTCACTCGCCGTCGTTGTTGTGGTCCTGGCGTGGCAGTGCTTGGCCGACGGTCTGGAACAGCGCCGCGATCTGCGGTGTCGCCTGCCAGCGGTGGTGCTGCTGTGCCTCGAAAAGGCGCTGCCGGGCCGCGTAGAAGTTC
Source organism: Kribbella sp. NBC_00662 (assembly GCF_041430295.1). Lineage (GTDB taxonomy): Bacteria > Actinomycetota > Actinomycetes > Propionibacteriales > Kribbellaceae > Kribbella. Next base: position 404,917 of record NZ_CP109029.1, read on the forward strand.
CGCGCCGCCCCACCGAGATCCCCATGGTCGAGGGCCTCGGCAGCCCGGTCCAGCTGCTGCGCCGCGTCCCGTGGAGCCTTGCTGCGGCTGCCCTGCTGGGTCGCACGGACCTGTGCGGCCAGCGTCCGCAGATTCTGGACCAGGGCGGCCTGTGGGTTCTGCGGGGTCTCCTTGGTCTGAGTGGGCTTGGGCGTGGGCTTCGTCGTCGGAGTCTTGGACGGTGTCGGCTTCGGGGTGGTCTTGGGAGCGCTGGTGGCCTTCACCACGGGCGCAGACGGCGTACCACCGGCCACTGCCGGCGGATCGGTCGCCACACCGGACCGGAGCAGCAGGGCGCCCACTACGGCCGCCACAACGAAGGCGGCCGCTACACCGACCTTGGCCAGCGGGAAAGCACGTCGCGGCGCCCGGTGCCCGCTGGTGGTCTCCGAGTCGTCGTCTTCCCACTTGCCCACGCCCAGCACGCCTTCTGCCGCGGGTGCGGTGAAAGCCAGCACCTGCGTCTGGTTGGCGGGTGTGAGCAGTGCAACCACGTCAGCGGACGACGACGGCCGGTCTGCCGGGTCCTTCGCCAGCAGATGCGTGACGAGGTTCGGCAGCTCCGGCGGTACGTCGGTACGCGTGATCGGCGGCGGCGGTACGTCGAGGTGCCGGCGCATCACCACGTCGACAGTCGGACCCGTGAAGGGCGGCGTACCGGTCAGGAGCTCGTGCAGGACGCAGCCGAACGAGTACCAGTCGCTCGCAGGGGTGGCCGGTTCGCCGCGGACCTGCTCAGGTGACACGTACGACGCCGTACCGAGCAGGACGCCCAGTCCGGTCGTCTCGTTGCCGGCGCGTTTGGCGATGCCGAAGTCGGTCATCTTGAGCGTGCCGTCGGGAGCGAGCAGGAGGTTGCCGGGTTTGACGTCGCGGTGGACGATCCCGGCTTCGTGCGCCGCGTCCAGAGCGCGGGAGCCCTGGACCGCGATCTCCTTGACCAGCTCGGCCGTCGGGAGTCCCGCCGTACGCATCAGCTTCGCGAGGTCGGGGCCCTGCACCAGCTCCATGACCAGGAACACGCGGTCGCCGGCAGCGCCGACGTCGTACGTCGCGACGACGTTCGGATGGGTCAGCCGAGCTGCGGCCTGCGCCTCCGCCTGGAACCGCTGGACCGCGTCCATGGGGTCGCCGTCGAGACTCCTGAGGAGTTTGACCGCCACCTGCCGGGCGAGGACGGTGTCCTCGGCCTGCCATACCTCACCTGCACCGCCCCTGCCGAGCAGGGACACCAACCGGTACCGACCTGCCAGTACCTCGCCGTTCACAAACCACACCTTCCGCAGCGGACCGCAACACCTTAGGCGGGAAGCGCGGGATGATCGAGTCCGCGGCCGAATCCTTCAGAAAGCCTTCCGGAACCTCTGCAGACTGCGATCGGAGTACTACGGTGTGTCGCATGAAGCGATCGATTCCCGCCCTGATCGCGGCCACCCTCGTCGCCGCGACGCTGACCACCAGTACTGCGTCTGCCGCCCCGGCCCACCGTCCCAAACCGGTCGTCAAGTGCGAGTTCACGCCGACTCCGGAGAACCCGGCCGCCAAGCCGGTGCGGATCCCGTCCGCGACGGCGCGGGCGAAGGGGACGGTCGACGTGTTCTTCCTGACGAACTACGGCCCGTTCGTCGTCCGGATGGACCGCGCCAACGCCCCGTGCGGGGTGCACAACTTCGTGCATCTGGTGCAGAGCCGGTTCTACGACTCCACCCAGTGTTTCCGGCTGACGAACTCGGCCCGGCTCGGCGTACTGCAGTGCGGCGACATCTACCGCCAGGAGGAGGGCGGACCGGGGTACAAGTTCCCTGACGAGGTGACCGGCAAGGAGACCTATCCGCGCGGCACCGTTGCCTACGGCAACCAGGGACCGGGGACCAACGGCAGCGAGTTCTTCGTCGTGCACTCGTTCGCGAACATCGCGCCGAACTACACCGTCCTCGGCCACGTCATCGCCGGTATGTCCACCTTCGACCGGATGGTCGCCGCCGGTATCGCCGACCCCGACCAGGACGGCCCGCCGGTGAAGCCGATCCGGATCTACAAGGTCTGGAGCTTCTGAGGGGAGGGTAATTCCCCACCCTCGAGCCTTACCGTGGCGACGTGGGCACCCGCGGACGACCGAGACATCCCGATGTACTGACACCTGCCGAGTGGCGGGTGGTGCACCTGGTGCGGCACGGCCTGTCGAACCGCGAGATCGCGCAGCGCCGCGGGGTGAGCGTCGACGCGGTCAAGTTCCACGTCGCCAACGCCTTGCTGAAGCTCGGCCTGGACCGCCGGGCCGAGCTTCGCACCTGGCGCGGCGTGCCCGCGGACAGCGCGCTACGAAGACAGCCAAGAGGACAAGGAGCCCAAGCCATGGAGCTAGGTGAGATCGGACAGATCGCCCGCCCGGTCAGCGACATCCAGAAGGCGGTGGACTTCTACGGCGACGTACTGGGCCTGCCGCACCTGTACACGTTCGGCGATCTCGCCTTCTTCGACTGCGGCGGCACGCGGTTGTTCCTGAGCGCCACCGACGAGCCGGCCGAGCCGTCGATCCTGTACTTCCGCGTCGACGACATCCAGACGGCGTACGACGAACTCCGCGCCCGCGGCGTGGAATTCGAGCAGGCGCCGCACCTGATCCACAAACACGACAACGGGGTCGAGGAATGGATGGCGTTCTTCCCCGACCCCGACGGTCACCTGCTGGCGATCATGGCGCAGGTCGGGCCCTAGTCGGCCGGCGGTTGCCAGATGTCGGTGCGGGTCAGGCCCGCGGCCCGGCCCTTGGCGGAGATGACGAGCGCCATCTTGCGGGAGGCTTCGTCGATCATCTCGTCGCCGAGCATGACCGCGCCGCGGCCGCCGCCGGCTGCCGAGGTGTAGTGGTCGTAGGCGTCCAGGATGTTCTCGGCGTGGTCGTAGTCGTCCTGGCGAGGCGAGTAGACCTCGTTGGCGGCGGCGATCTGGTCGGGGTGCAGGACCCACTTGCCGTCGAAGCCGAGGGCGGCCGAGCGGCCCGCGACGCGACGGAAGCCGTCGACGTCCTTGATCTGCAGGTACGGGCCGTCGATCGCCTGCTTCCCGTGTGCCCGCGCGGCCATCAGGATCTGCATCAGGATGTAGTGGTACGCGTCGCCGACGTCGTACCCGGGCGGCTGCTCGCCGACCACCAGCGACTTCATGTTGATCGACGCCATGAAGTCGGCCGGGCCGAAGATGATCGTCTCGACCCGCGGCGAGGCCTGCGCGATCGCGTTCACGTTGGTCAGGCCGAGCGCGTTCTCGATCTGCGCCTCGATGCCGATCCGGCCCGGCTCGTACCCGTGCACCTTCTCCAGCTGGGTGAGCAGCAGGTCGAGCGCGACCACCTGCTCGGCGGTCTGCACCTTCGGCAGCATGATGCAGTCGAGGTTCGCACCGGCGCCGGCGACGACCTCGATCACGTCGGCGTAGGTCCACTCGGTGGTCCAGTCGTTCACCCGGACGACGCGCAGCTTCGTCCCCCAGCCGCCCTCGTTCAGCGCGGCGACGATGTTCTTCCGGGCGTCGGCCTTGGCGATCGGCGCGACCGAGTCCTCGAGGTCCAGGAACACCTGGTCGGCATCCAGCCCCTTCGCCTTGGCCAGGAACCGCGGGTTCGACCCCGGCGTGGCCAGACACGACCGCCGACTGCGTAAAACCTGTTCCGACATGTGACCTCCGCTCGGTTACCCACCGGTCACCGGCAGCGTACGGCGAAACGCATGCGACCTGCCCGGTGACATCGCTCACTGTGACAGTCTTGGCCCGTGGAGATCGAGGACGCTGTGACGGATATCGCCGAGGTGATCGCCGGCGTGATGAAGAAGGCCGGTCTCGTCTGGCTGTCGTGGAACGGCGGCCGCCCGGCCCCGGCGTGGTTCGCGACCGTCGACGGCCAGTACGTCGTACTCGCGGATGCCGCCGACAGCGCGGAGCAGCCCCTCCCCGGACTCGCCACAGCCGGGACGGCCCAGGTCGTCGTACCGGCCAAACCGGCGACCAACCGGCTGGCCAGCTGGACCGCGACGGTGCGGCGGCTGGAGCCCGGGACCGACGAGTGGACGGCAGCAGCCCAGGTACTGCGGACCGAGCGCCTCAATGCGGCCGGACTGGACACGCAGCTCGACCGCTGGCAGACCGAGGCCGACATCCTCGTGCTGGAGCCGACCGGTGAGATCACCGAGACACCGGGACGCTACGACGCTACTCCGCGCGCCGAGGCTCCCGTCCCGACCAGTGCGACCACCCGAGGCAAGGCACCGATCACCCTGCACCGGCCGATCCGCCGTCGACCCAAGCTGAGCTGACTACAGCCAGCCGCGGTCACGGGCGTGCCAGCCGAGCTGTAGCCGCGAGCGGGAGTGCGTCTGCTCCATCAGCTGCTGCACGCGACGCGCCACCGTACGCCGACTGATCCCCAGCCTCGCACCGGCCGCATCGTCGGTCAGCCCAGCCACCAGTAGCGACAGCAAATGGCGGTCCTCGGCGGACATCGCCTCCTCGGCCTCCAGAGTGTCCGAATCGGTGACCGAGAGCGGGCTGGCCCGATTCCACACGGTCTCGAACAGTGCGACGAGCGCATCGAGCAGACTGCACGGATGGACCAGCAGAGCCGCGTCCTGCGCCGGCGTAGCCCAGTCCAGCGGGAGCAAGGCGAGCTCCCGGTCCGCCACCGCGAGCTTGGTCGGCAGCAGGTCCGCAATGCGCGCCTGCTCCCCCGCCCGCACGTGACTGACCGCGCTGGCTGCAAGTACGGCGTCTCCGAGCGCGGAGCTGTCGTAGACGACGCGATAGGTCACACCGGCACCCTGCCTCGCCAGCTGCGTGCTGTTCACCTCGGCCGACGCGACGTACGGCGGCGCGACCAGCTCACGCATCTCGACCCGGGCCGTCCGCTGCACCCGGTCGAACGCCATCCCGACCGCGGGCTCCCCGGTGACGATCTCGATGAGCTCCTCGGTCCGCCGCGCACCGCCCTGCCGGGTCGCCTCGGCAGCCAGCCGGTACGCCGCCTTGCGGATCCGCTCGAACTCCTCCTCCTGCCGCTGCACGAGCTGCTCCACGGCAAGCTCCGGCGGTACGGCGACGATCAGCTCGCCCGGCGCCGGCGTACGGTGCACGAAACCTTCGCCCTGCAGTACGTCGACGGCTCGCTGAACCTCCTCCAGCGGCCACCCGAGCCGCACGGCCAGCTCCGCCGGTGAGGCAGCGCCCCACCGGATCAGGTCCAGGTACGCCGCCTCGCTCTCGGCTCCGAGCCCGGTCGATCCCAGCATGTCATTCCCCACTTCGACGTCGCCCGAGGTAAGAAGTCTACGAAGCGTCCTCAGCTGAGACGTACGCTCGGCGGGTTAGCCTTCGGACATGATCGGATCACCGTCGCGCGTGTACGTCGCCCGGTTGGCGGGGTTGCCGGTCTACGACCCGAACGGGGACCAGGTCGGCAAGGTCCGCGACGTGGTCGCGATGATGCGCCAGGGCGACCAGCCGCCCCGCGTGCTCGGCCTGGTCGTGGAGGTGTTCACGCGGCGCCGCATCTTCCTCCCGATGACCCGTGTCACCTCCGTGGACGTCGGCCACGTCATCACGACCGGTCTGCTCAACGTACGGCGTTTCGAGCAGCGTCCGACCGAAGTACTCGTGCTGGGCGAGCTGCTCGACCGGACCGTCACCATCGCGGACACAGGTGCGTCCGCAGTGGTGTTCGACATGGCCATGGAGCAGTGGCGGACCCGGGACTGGCTGCTGACCAAGGTGGCGGTGCGGGAAGGCTCCAAACGGTTCCGGCGGCGCGGGCAGACCTATGTGCTCGACTGGAGAGACGTCACCGGGTTCACCCAGGACGAAGAGGGGCAGGGCGCGACGCACATCCTGGCCGCGTTCGAGTCGATGCGGGCGGCCGACCTGGCCGGCGTACTGCATGATCTGTCGCCCAAGCGCCGCAAGGAGATCGCGGTCGCGTTGGACGACGAGCGGCTGGCCGATGTGCTCGAGGAACTGCCCGAGGACATCCAGGTCGAGATCCTGGACGGTCTGGACACCGAGCGGGCCGCCGACGTACTGGAAGAGATGTCCCCGGACGACGCGGCCGACCTGATCGCTGAGCTGCCGACCGACACAGCCGAGCGCCTGCTGACGCTGATGGAGCCGGAGGAGGCTGAGGACGTACGGCGGCTGCTGACCTACGAGGAGCACACCGCCGGTGGTCTGATGACGTCCGAGCCGGTCATCCTGCCGGTTGACGCCACGGTGGCCGATGCGCTCGCCCACGTGCGCAACGCCGATCTCAGTCCGGCGCTGGCCGCGATGATCTACGTCTGCCGCCCACCGCTCGAGACCCCGACCGGACGGTTCATCGGGATCGGCCACATCCAGCGGCTCCTGCGCGAACGGCCGTCCGAACTGGTGTCCGCCGTACTGGACACCGATCTCGACGGGCTGCGACCTGATGACAGCCTGCAGACGGTCAGCAAGTACCTGGCGACGTACAACCTGGTCGCGGCGCCGGTGCTCGACGACGAGGGCAGACTGCTCGGTGCGGTGACTGTCGACGACGTACTGGATCATCTGTTGCCGGACGACTGGCGGGAACACGACCACACGGAGCACCCGGCCCAGGAGGGGGACCACGATGCCTCGTGACGAACGCAAGACCGACGACCGCCGCCCGCGTGGCAGCAGCAGCGCGGCCGAGGAACGCCGGCTGATGCGCAGCAGCAACCGGTTGGACATCCCGCGCGAGCTGCGCCGGACGATCGCACTGCGCTCGGCGTACGACGCGGACGCGTTCGGGCGGCTGTCCGAGCGGATCGCGCGTTTCCTCGGCACCGGGCAGTTCCTGGTCTACATGACCGCGACGATCCTGTTCTGGGTCGGCTGGAACATCTTCGCGCCGGAGAGCGTGCGCTTCGACCAGTACCCGTTCATCTTCCTGACGCTCGCGCTCAGCCTGCAGGCGTCGTACGCCGCTCCGCTGATCCTGCTCGCCCAGAACCGGCAGGAGGCCCGCGACCGGGTGCAGTACGAGCGCGACCGTGACGTCGACGCCCGGACCCGCGCGGACATGGAGTTCCTGGCCCGCGAGATGGCGTCGCTGCGGATGGCCGTCGGCGAGGTCGCGACCCGCGACTTCCTCCGCTCCGAACTCCGCTCGCTGCTGGCCGAACTGGACCTGAAGAGCCGCGAGGACGACCGGGTTTGACCCCGAGCTACCCTCACTATCAGGTGAGGAAAAGGACGTGGGATGAAGACTCGATTTGCGCCTGACCGGGGGCTTTCCAGCCGGATGCTGATCACCAGTTTCCTGCTCGGTCTGCTGTACGTCGGTTTCGTCGCACTGCTGATCGCGCTGACGAAGAGCGCCGTTCTGGCGGTCGTCATCGCGGGCGGTGCGCTGTTCGTGCAGTACTGGTTCTCCGACCGGATCGCGCTGTACGCGATGCACGGGCGGATCGTCACGCCGGAGGAGGCGCCGGAGCTGCACGGCACGATCGACCGGCTGTGCGCGCTGGCCGACATGCCGAAGCCGCGGGTCGCGATCGCCGACGTCGACCTGCCGAACGCGTTCGCGACCGGCCGCAACCCGAAGAATGCAGTGGTCTGCGTGACCACCGGCATCATGCGCCGCCTGGACCAGGACGAGCTCGAGGGCGTGCTGTCGCACGAGCTGTCCCACGTCGCACACCGCGACGTCGCGGTGATGACGATCGCGTCGTTCCTCGGCGTACTGGCCGGACTCATCACCCGCTTCGGCCTGTACGGCGGACTGGGCCGCAACCGGGACCAGAACACGGCGGTGATCGTGCTGACGATCATCGCGGTGTCGATCGCCGTCTACGCGATCTCGTTCCTGCTGACCCGCGCGCTCTCGCGGTACCGCGAACTGGCGGCCGACCGGGCCGGCGCGATGCTGACCGGGAGACCGTCCGCCTTGGCGTCGGCGTTGACCAAGATCAGCGGGGACATCGCGCGGATACCGTCGCGCGACCTGCGGCAGGCGGAGGCGTTCAACGCGTTCTTCTTCGCCCCGGCGATCTCGGGCAAGGCGGGCGCCAGCCTGTCGTCGCTGTTCTCGACCCACCCCTCGCTCGAGAAGCGCCTCGACCGCCTCGGTGTCCTGTCCCGCGAGCTGGGCGAGCAAGCTTAGGGCTATGGGCCTCCTCGACATCCTGCTCGGCAGGAGCAAAGCCGTCCCGCCGAACCTCGACCAGTTGTTCTCCGTTCCGTCGGCCGCGATCACCTTGGAGACCGCGGCCGGCTACCGTCCGACCGGCAGCGGATCGGTCTGCTTCAAGGCGGCCGAAGGCGGCGGGTTCTCCACGCTGCGCGAAGAGGTCGACAAGCTGCTCGCGCTCGACAACGGCAAGTTGACGAGTACGACGGACTCGTACGGCTTCACCTGGCTGGTCCGGCAGACGGCTCCCGACGACCTGGAGACCCTGGTCACGGATCTGCACGCGGTGAACACCTCACTGGTGGACGCCGGCTTCGGCTCCGCCCTGCTGTGCACCTTGGTCGCGTTCAGCAACGGGACGCAGTCGGTCGGCCTCGTCTACCTGTACAAGCGCGGCACCTGGTACCCGTTCGTCCCCGCCGGCACCGACCGCCGCGACAACGCCACCGAACTCCAGATCAAGTCCGTCATCGGCGCCGACCTCAACTTCGAGCCGGACCTCTCCCGCTGGTTCCCGATCTACGGCGCACCCGGCCTGTGAGGTAAGGGTCGCCTTGCCGGAGCTAGGTCACATGGACCGTGGTCGGGTGAGGTGGGGTGAGCACGTAGCCTTGGGGCATGGCTCCCACTGCTGATCAGGTGACCGCGGCGCTCGGTGGCGTGCTGGATCCGGAGATCAAGAAACCGATCACGGATCTGGGCATGGTCGAGTCCGTCGTCGTGCGCGAGGACGGCGTCGTCGCCGTGCGTGTGCTGCTGACCGTTGCGGGCTGTCCGATGAAGGACACGCTCCGCCGCGACGTCACGGCCGCGGTCAGCAAACTCGACGGCGTCACCGGGGTCGAGATCGACCTCGGCGTGATGTCGGCCGAGCAGCGGGCGGCCCTGCAGACGCAGCTGCGCGGCGGTGTGGCCGAGAAGGAGATCCCGTTCTCGCGGCCCGACTCGCTGACCAAGGTGTTCGCGATCGCGTCCGGCAAGGGCGGCGTGGGCAAGTCGTCGGTGACGGTCAACCTGGCGGTCGCGATGGCGCGCCAGGGCCTGTCGGTCGGCGTACTGGACGCGGACATCTACGGGCACTCGGTGCCGGCGATGTTCGGGGTCGCGGACGAGCGGCCGACCGCGGTGGACGACATGATCATGCCGGTGCCCGCGCACGGCGTGAAGGTGATCTCGATCGGCATGCTGAAGCCGAAGCGCGACCAGGTGGTCGCGTGGCGCGGCCCGATCCTGGACCGGGCGCTCGTCCAGATGCTGGCCGACGTGTACTGGGGCGACCTCGACGTACTGCTCCTCGACCTGCCGCCCGGCACCGGTGACATCGCGATCTCGGTCGGCCAGCGGCTGACCAGCGCCGAGGTCATCGTGGTGACGACGCCGCAGGAGGCTGCCGCGGAGGTCGCCGAGCGCGCCGGGACGATGGCGCAGATGGTCCACCAGCGGGTCGCCGGCGTGGTCGAGAACATGTCGTTCCTGCCCTGCCCGCACTGCGGTCCTGAGCACCGCATCGAGATCTTCGGCTCCGGCGGTGGCGCTCGTGTCGCGGAGACGCTGTCCGCCCGGCTCGGGTACGCGATCCCGCTCCTGGGCGAGATCCCGCTGGATGAGCGGCTCCGCGCCGGCGGCGACCTCGGGCAGCCGCTCGTCGGCGCCGACCCCGACACCCCGGCGGCCCAGGTGCTCGACAAGATCGCCGCAACCCTCGGCGGCAAGCCCCGCGGCCTGCTCGGCCGCCAGCTCGGCCTCTCCCCCGCCGGGCGCTAACCGGCGCGGTAATCCGGCTGAAGCTGGCCGTCGGTTGGTGTTGACTTGGCCGAGTGCCGATTCCTGCTGAGCATCCGGTCCTGACCGACGGGGTGGTGACGCTTCGCGCGCCCCGGCCCGACGACATCGAAGGGGAAGCCGAGCGCAACCGCGAAGGCTCCCGCTGGAACGACGAGGACGCCCGGCGGTGGATGACCTTCGGCATCACCGACGCCTGGAAGCGACGCGAGCGGCTGATGTTCGTGATCGAGTACCAGGGCCGGTACGCCGGAACCGTCGCCCTGGAGCCCGATGTGGACGACAACGCCCGCGTGCACTACGGCCTCTCGGCCTGGGCCCGCGGCGCCGGGGTGATGAGCCGGGCGGTGCGACTGATCCTCGAGTTCGGCTTCACCACCTGCGGTTTCCACGTCATCCGCTGGTGGGCTCAGGTCGGGAACTGGCCGTCACGCCGGGTCGCCTGGGCGACCGGGTTCCGCCTGGGTGAGACGATCCCGGACATGGCGGAGGAAGGCGGCGAGCGGGTCGACGCGTGGACCGGGTGGATCGGGCCTGACGACAAGCGGGCGCCGCGGTATCCGTGGTTCGAGCCTCCGATCCTGGAGACACCGCGGCTGCGGCTGCGGACGTGGCGTGAGGACGAGGTCCCGCGCATCACCACGGCCCGGACCAACCAGACGACCGCTCACTTCCTGCCGTTCATCCCGCAGCCGTTCACCGCAGAGGACGCGCGCTTCTGGCTGAAGGACATGGCCGAGCAGGCTGCCACCGGACGCCGGTTCAACTGGTGCGTGGCGGACGCCGAAACCGACCAGGGGCTGGGGAATCTCACCATGTTCGGCATCCACCACGGCGAGGTCCGCGACGCCGAGCTCGGTTACTGGATGCACCCCGACGCACAGGGCCGTGGCGTGATGGCCGAGGCGATCCAGCGAGTCGCCCAGTGGTACTTCGACGACGAACAGGCCGGCGGTTTCGGTGGCCGCCGGCTCTTCATCCGTACGGCGGGCACCAACACCTCGGCCCGCCGTACCGCCGAGAAGGCCGGCTTCCGCCACGTCGGTACCGAACGCGCCGCCTTCCACATCTCCACCCACGTGGACGACAAGGTCACCTACGACCTGCTCGCCACCGACTAGTTGTGATCGCGGAAGAAGGCCCGGATGTCGCCGACGAGCAGCTCCGGTACCTCCATCGCCGGGAAGTGCCCGCCGGCGTCGTACTCGTGCCATGAGGTGTACAGGCCGTACGGGTCGACGTCGCGCCGGACCGACATGTCCGTGGCGAACACCGCGACACCGACCGGCGGCGGAGTCGGCGCCTCCCAGCCCTCGGCCGGCTCCTCCGACTTCGTCGCGAACTGACGATAGGCCTGCATGCCTTCGTACACCGCGTGCGCGGTCGACGCCCCGCCCTCGGTGAACCAGTAGATGCTCACGTTCGTCAGCAACTGGTCCAGATCGACGGCGTCCTCGGGGAGTTCGCGGTCAGGGTCGGTCCATTCCTTGAACTTCTCCACGATCCAAGCGAGCTGGGCGACCGGCGAGTCGGTGAGCCCGTACGCCAAGGTCTGCGGCCGCGTCGCCTGGATCGCCAGATAGCCGATGCCGTCCTCGCGCCACGCGTTGAACCGCTCGGCCCGCTCGCGCTGGCTTCCCTCGAGCCCGTCCAGCGAGAGCTCCGGACCGAACGGGTACGGCGCCGGGCCGTTGATGTGCGCGGCGATCACGCGGTCGGCCGCGACCATGCCGAGCATCCCGACCACGCCCGAGCCGACATCGGTGCCTTGGGCAAGGAACCGGTCGTACCCGAGCCGGGTCATGATCTCGGCGAAGGCCGACGCCACCCGGAACAGGTTGCCCCACCCGGGCTGGGTGACCGGCGAGAACCCGTAACCGGGGATCGACGGCAGCACCAGATGTACGGCGTCCTCCGCCCTGCCGCCGTACGCGACCGGGTCGGTCAGCGGGCCGACGACCTGCAGGAACTCGGTGAACGAACTCGGCCAGCCGTGGACCATCAGCATCGGCCGGGCGGCCGGCTCCGCGGACCGGATGTGGACGAAGTGGATCGGCTGACCGTCGACCTCGGTGACGAACTGCGGCAGCTCGTTCAGCCGGGCCTCCGCCTTCCGCCAGTCGTAGGTGTGCTGCCAGTACTTCGCGATCCGCCGCAGGTAGCTGGTCGGGACTCCGCGGGTCCAGCCGAGACCGGGGAGCTCCCGCGGCCACCGGGTGTTCGCGAGCCGTGCGTGCAGGTCGTCGAGCTCGGCCTGCGGAACCTCGATGCGGAAGGGGTGAATCTCGTTGGTCGTCATGAGTACGACACTAGGAACGATTGCGGAAAGGATGGTTCCGCGTTCGAGAGGATGCTGGAGACATGTTGGAGACCTCGGCACGACTTCTGCGGCTGCTGTCCTTGCTGCAGTTGCACCGGCACTGGAGCGGCCCGGAGCTGGCCACCCGGCTGGGTGTGACGACGCGGACCGTACGTAACGACGTCGAACGCCTCCGGTCGCTCGGCTACCCGGTCGACGCGACTCCCGGGGTCGCCGGTGGTTATCGGCTGGGCGCCGGCGCGGCGCTGCCTCCATTGCTGCTCGACGACGAGGAGGCCGTGGCCGTCGCGGTCGGCCTGCGGACCGCGGCCTCCGGCTCGGTCGCGGGTATGGAAGAGACCTCTGTGCGCGCGCTCGCCAAACTCGAGCAGGTGCTGCCGTCCCGGCTGCGGCATCGAGTCAACACGCTGCACAGTTACACCGTGCCGATCCAGGGTTCCGGGCCGGTGGTGGATCCGTCGATCCTGGCGACCTTGGCGGCCGTGTGCCGCGATCATGAGCGACTGCGCTTCGACTACAACTCACATTCAGGTACGTCGTCGGTCCGTGAGGTGGAGCCGTACCGGCTCGCGTATCTGCGCGGCCGCTGGTACTTGGTCGCGTTCGATCTGCACCGGGCGGATTGGCGGACGTTCCGCGTCGACCGGTTGACGCCGAGGATCCCGACCGGGCCCCGCTTCGTTCCGCGCGAGTTGCCGCCGGAAGGCGTCGCGTCGTACGTCGACCAAGGTGTTTCGACTGCGATGTGGGAGTTCCGCGCGCGGATCCGGGTGTTCGCGCCGCTATCGGTAGTGATGGCCCGGCTGCCGGCGACAGCGGGCGTGCTGACCGAGATCGACGAGTCGTCGTGCTACCTCGACGCCGGCTCCGACGATCCCGGGATGCTGCTGCGGTACCTCAGCATGCTCGATCTCGACTTCTCGGTCGCCGAGGCGCCCGAGCTCGTGGACGAGGTGCGCAAACTGGCCGCCCGCTACGCCCGCGCGCTGGAGTGACCCGACCAGATCGGGCGGAGCGTCTCTTCCGGCGGAAGTGATCCTCAGGTGGATTCGGGGTCGTACGGCGGGCGCTGACCGGCCGGGAGGCGCTCCGGGACGGAGTCGGTGAACTCGGTGACCGGCTTCTCGTCGTCGTCCATCGGGTCGAGCAGGTGCTTGCGGACGAAGTTCTTCGGGTTCAGGTCCTGGAGCTCGAGGTCGGCGAACTCCGGGCCGAGCTCGCTGCGCAGGTCGTTCTGCGCGTTGTTCACCATCTGACGGACCTGCCGCAACAGGCGTCCCGCCGTCCGGGCGAACTCCGGCAGCCGGTCCGGTCCGAAGACGAGTACGGCGACGATCGCGATCACGACCAGCTCGAGCGGCCCGATGCCGAACATGTCCCCACCTCACTCCTGTACACCGACGCCGACAAGCCTATATCGACCCCGGTCATGGACGGTCAGCCGATCTGCTGGGCGAGAGTCAGGGTAACTGTCCGGGACCGTCCGCCGCGCTCGAACGCGAGCCGCACGGCCTCCCCCGGCTGGTGGGTCCGGATCGCGACGATCAGCACCTCGGCGCTGTCCACCGGCTCGTTGTTGATCGCGGTGATCACGTCGCCGACCCGCAGGCCGGCCCGCGCCGCCGGCGAGTTGGCGGTCACCGCGCTGACCCGGCCGCCGCCCTCGAACGACATGTCCACACTCGCCCCGATGACCGGGTACGACGCCTTGCCGTTGGCGATCAGCTGCTGCGCGGTACGCCGGGCCTGGTCGATCGGGATCGCGAACCCGAGCCCGATGCTGCCGCTCTGTCCCTCGCCGGAGCCCGGAACGGTCGCGATCGCGGAGTTCACGCCGATCACCCGCGCGTTCATGTCGACGAGCGGACCGCCGGAGTTACCCGGGTTGATCGCCGCGTCGGTCTGCAACGCACTGATGTACGACGATGCCTGGCCGGTGTCGTCGCCCGTCGTCACCGGCCGGTTCTTGGCCGAGATGATGCCCGAGGTGACCGTGCCGGCGAGGCCGAGCGGCGAACCGATCGCGACCACGTCCTGCCCGACGACCGCCTGGTCCGACCGGCCGAACTGCACCGACGGCGCGTCCAGGCCGACCACCTGCACGACGGCCAGGTCGTACGCCGGGGAGCGGCCGACGAGCCGTGCGGTCGCGGTCTTGTTGCCGTTCGTCGAGACCTGGATCGAACCGCCGTTGGCCGCAGCCGCCACGACGTGGTTGTTGGTCAGGATGTGGCCGACGTTGTCGATCACGAAGCCGGATCCGGTCGCCTCGGAGTTGTCCGAGCCGTCGACCTTCAACTGGACGACGCTCGGCAGCAGGGTGGCGGCGACGGCCGAGACCGAGCCGGTGCGGATCTTCGGGTCGGCGCCGGTGCCGACCGGCGGGTTGGGCTGGTCGGCGATCGGGCCGTTGCCACCGCCGCCGAGCGCGACGACGGCCGTGGCCGCCCCGGCTCCGGCGAGGACGCCGATGATCAGCGCGACCAAGGCCGCGATCGCGACGATGCGGTTCACCTTCGGCGGCTCGGCCGTGTACGAGCGGGCCTGCTGCACGTGCCAATCGGCCGGCGGCGGCGGGACGTACGTCGGCCGGTACTGCGGCTGCTCGGTCGGCCAGGCCTGCCCGGGGTAGAGCGGCTTGAAGCGGGGCTCCTGCGGCTCGGGCTGCCCGAAGCTGCGCTGGGTGGTGGACCGGCTGCCGTTGGTCTGCAGGCCGCCGTTGGTCTGCAGGCCGCCGTTCGCCGGGCGGCCGCCGTTCGTCTGCCGGTACGCCGCGTCGGAGCCGGGCGTGCGCAGCGGCATCGATCCGGCGCCGAGCGGCGGCGGGGTCAACGCACTCAACGGCGAGGGTCCTACGGGCGACTGCTGGGACGAGGAGGCAGCGTTGGCGGAGGTTGCTGGGGGGTGACCGGCGGACGGCTCAGGTGTGGTCGGCATGGCCGCGGTGGGATCCGCGGTCGCCGGATTCGGAACTGTCGGCTCGGCGTCGTCGCTCGTCACGGTCCCCGCCTCACGTCGTCGTCGTGGTCGTCGGTCGGAGGTGCCTGCCGGGGGTAACCGGAGGACCTTCCAGATTCGATTATCCCAGCTTCGGCGAGAGTGCACCCATCGGAGTGAGCCAGGTCGCGATTTTCGCCAGCCCGGTGCCCAGCCGCTCGATGGCCGTCAGCTTGATCGGCACGTCGTGCCCGAACGCCCGGACCACCTCTCCGAGCTGTTCCGGCGGCAGGTCCCCGATCAGCGTGTAGACGATCCCGCCGGACGACCAGACGACGTACGACGGCATCCCGTACCGCTGGTAGACGCCCGGGCTGTCCGTCGTGCTGAAGCCCGCGACGGCGGCCGGGTCGAGCGTGCCGCGCTGCTCGAACACCGAAACGTTGAACAGACCGTCGGAGTACGAGAACTGCAGGGAGCCGTTGGAGGTGTCCTGGTGGACGTCGTACAGCTTGAGCGACGCGGGCAGCTCCGGTGCACACACCCAGCCCTGGGAGCGCAGGTTGTCGACCTTGCCCATGCCGACCGCCTCGACGCCGCTGGGCAGCATCGGCGGCAGATGGCCGAGGAACTCGGAGTCCTCGATCTCGAGCTCGGTGAAGACCGTGGCCCGGACCATCGTCTTGCCGTCCTCACCGAAGAGCTGACGCTGCAGAAGCAGTCCGGTCGCCTTGTCGATCCAGAACCGGGCGGCCAGCGTCTTGTCGTCCCGCAGCGCCTCGACGAGCACCGCGGTCCGTCCGATGAGGTCGGTGCAGCACTTGTCGACCAACTGGTACGTCGCCTGCAGCAGCGCCAGCGGTCCCCCGTCAATCGCGGCGTCGGTCGTCGTGGCTCGTTGCACGAACGCCTTCGCACCCGGCGCGGACGACGAACCGAGCACGCTGATCTCGGAGCCTTGCGACGCCGCGTGGGTGATGTCGAACATCGCCGAGCTGGCGCCCTGCGGTCCCCAGGCGGTGATGATCTGCGTGCCGTGGTACGAGACCCGGTTGGGTGCGGCGGCGGCACGCTGCAGCCAGCTCACCGCGGTCGGCGAGTCCGCCTTCGAGAGCGCCGGTACGGCGGCTGCGGACGTGGGCAGGCCGAAACCGATCAGGGCTGTGCTGACCAGGACGGCGAGCCGGGACAGGCTCACCGGTCAACGCCCTGTCAGGGCCACCGGCTGGAGCGTCGAGGTCAGCCCGGCGTACCCAGAACCGTTGTAGGAGTTGAGCACGGCGACCGGATCCGCGAACGGGGCTCCGCCGCTCGTGGTCGCGTGGTCGGACGTGAAGCTCGCGACCGGCGGCTGCAACGCCGGCGGCTGCTCCGACCGGGCCGGGTCGCCGACGACGAACGCAGTACCGAGCAGGGAGGCGACCGCGGCAGCTGAGCCGGCTGCGCCCAGCACGCCGGCACGGCGGCGGGACCTGGTGCCGCGGGCGGCGCCGGGCCGGGTGCCACCGGTCCGGCCGGCGGGGAACGCGGACCGCTGCGGGAACAGGCTGACGGCCGGCGTGAGCACCGGACGGACCTCTTCCCGTGGCTCGGTCGCGAACGACGAGACGCCCATCAGGCGCTGCATCAGGTCGGTGGACGGGTCCTGCGAGTCCAGGCCGGCCATCCGCGCCTTCAGCCGGCGCTGTGCGTCCACCTCGGCGCGACAGGTGTCGCAACCGACCAGGTGGCTCAGCACCTTGTCGCGGGAGTCGTGGTCGAGCTCACCGTCGACCACGGCGCTCAGCTTGTCGAGCGGGTGCAGACTCATCGGAGGTCGCCTCCGTCGCTGAACAGGCCACCGTCGGCCGGTGGACCGCCGACCCGGGTCTGGCCGGACCGCGGGGCCCGGTGCTCCAGGTGTTTGCGCAGCATCGACCGGCCGCGGTGGATGCGGCTGCGGACGGTGCCGAGCTTCACGTCCAGGACGTCGGCGATCTCGTCGTACGTCATGCCCTCGATGTCGCACAGCACGACGGCGGCGCGGAAGTCCTCGGGCAGCGCGTCGAGCGCGTCCTGCACGTCGTGGTCGAACAGGTCGGAGTCCAGCTTCTCGGCCGGGCCCTCGCCCTTGGCCGGCAGCCGGTCGTGGGCGTCCTCGGGCAGGCCGTCGAAGCGGATCCGCTGCTTACGGCGGGCGCCGTCGAGGAACAGGTTCGTGGTGATCCGGTACAGCCAGCCCTCGAAGGTGCCCGGCGTGTACGACGACAGCGAGCGGAAGACCCGGACGAACACTTCCTGGGTCAGGTCCTCGGCGTCGTGCTTGTTACCCGTCAGGCGGTAGGCGAGCCGGTAGACCCGGGCGGAGTGGGCGCGGACGATCTCGTCCCACGAGGGCAGCACCTCCGGCGCCTCCGGCGCGGGCGCGGTCCTGGTGTCGGCGGGCTTCACCGCGACGCCTCCCTGGGTCCTCTCGGCAATAAGCGTGAAGGCCATGGTGCCGCGGTCACCGTCCTCTGCGCACGTCGGGAAGACCCGGGTAGAACCCTGAGTCGCTCGTACGACGGCTCAACGCGGCGCCCCGGCCGGAAGTTCCCGGCCGGTGCCCTCACCGGTAAAGACGCGCAGCAGGCCATTTCGGTTGAATCAGTTCTCCTCGATCACGGCGATCGGGTCGCCGTCGCGGACAACCTCACCTTCGGCGACCTTCAGCTCGGTGATCGTGCCGGCCACCTCGGCGAGCACCGGGATCTCCATCTTCATCGACTCCAGGATGACCAGGGTGTCCTCGGGACCCACCGTGTCCCCGGCCTTGGCGGTGACCTTCAGCACATTGGCCACCAGCTCGGCCAGCACGGTGTGACTCAACTCGCACTCCTCTGTACCCCGGTCTGTACTCCGGATGTCTCGATCCTAGGCGGGGCGCAAGGGTTCGGCGTAGGTGCCCCTCGGGCAGCAGACCAGGGCACCTACGCCGAGTCAGTCGGCGGCTCTGCGCGGCTAGCGCGCCGCCTCCGGTGCGAGCCGGACCGGGTTGAACAGCGCCGGGTTCTTCGTCTCCGCGACGCCCTTGCCCCAGGTCAGCCAGCCGCGCCGCCCGGTGCCGTCGTTCTCGTTGATCACCACGGTCGTCGACAGCAGCCGGTCCTTGGCCGCGAATCCGAGCGTGCTCCACGGGATCGCGATCTCGTACGTCGTGGTGTGGGCGGTCTCGTCGCGCACGACCTTGGCCTGTACGCCCGGCGGCACGCCGGCCTGGGAGGTCGGTGTCCAACGCCAGGTGTCGACCGGACCGGCGTCGGTCAGCGCAGCACCGATCTCCTGCGTCTGGGTGGTCTCGCCCGGCGCACCTGCGGTCATCCCGAGCTGCAGACCGTCACCGCCCCAGATGTTGCCGGCCCGGTTCGGCTGCGAGAACACGTCATCGGTGACCTTGGCGGACAGATACAGGTTGTCGTCGTCGTGTGTGAGCCACAGCGAACCCGACAGGTCACTCGGCCCACCCCACCCGGTCACCGGCGGCGTACCGGTCCCTTCCAGCGCGATTGCCGGCTGCCGTGCGACGGCCGGGTCGATGACCCCGTCCAGCTTCACGGTGTACCGCTTGGCGACGGTCGGCGCAGTGACGGGCACCAGCGTCCCCGATGCCTTGATATCCGCCTCGCCGGTCCGCCGCAGGCTCGCGGACCACGTCGAAGGTGCTGACAGGCTGATCGGCACATCAACCTCTCGCGTGGCATTCGCCGCGACCGTGCACCCAGCCAGCAACGTCCCGGACGCACTACCGGACACCCAATCGAGCCCGGCCACCTCCTGCGCATGCGAAGACGCATTCGTCACCCGGAACCGCAGCAGATCCTTCCCACTCCCGTTGACGACATGTGACGCAGTCACTGACAGCGGTGGAGTCGCGGTGCCGCTCGCCGACACCAGTGCGACTGCCTGTCCATCCACAGTGACCTTGGCCGAGTAGGTGCGCGGTCCGGTCGAGTCCTGCGCCGGGTAGCTGACCGGAGTGGTCGCGGTAGCACCTGCGGCGACAGAGCCGGTGGTGTCAGCACCGCCTGCCGACACGGTGTAGGCGTGAGTGACCGCATCCGGGTTCGTGAAGGTCAGCGTGCCCGTGGCCGGGTCTCCCGCGATCTCCGGCGCCACCGACAGCGCGAACCGCGACGACGGAAGCATCGGCCCACTGATCGCACCACGCAGATAGACCGGGTCCGGCCCGGCTGTCACCCACACATGACCGCCAGGGTCCGCGGTGAGGGTCGTCGTCGCGCCGTACAGGTTCGTGACCTCGACGGTCGACCCTGCGGGCGCAGTCGCCGCTACGACTCCTGGTGTGGTCGACCAGACTGCATGCACGGACTGTCCACCGCCGGCGTTGAAGGCGACGTCGTACCCGTTGGATCCGAAGCGGGTCTCCCCGATCAGCGGGAGCTCGTCGATCTGGCGGGCCAGGACGGCGGTGGCGACGTACGACGGCTTCGGGACGAGCGCGCCGCGGGTGTCGAGCCGGTTGCGCACCAGGCCGAACCGGTTCTCGACGTTGGACGGGTCGGTGCCCGAGTCCATGAAGTTGTACGAGCTGTAGCGCGCCACACCGTTCCCGTACGCCAGCAGGTTGCCGCGCACCAGATCACGCGCCTGAGCCGGCTCCGACACCGCGCTCGGGTTGGTACCGGTGGCCCAGCCCTGCTCGCTGATGTAGATCGGCTTGGTCGAGCCGTGCGCCGCCATGATGCTGCGGATCGTGTTGACGTAGGTGACCGACGCCTCCGGGTCCAGCGGCTGCACGTACGGGTGGATGGTCACCGCGTCCACGTAGTCCAGCCCGCCGAGGTCGGCGAACTTGGTGAACCAGCCCTGCCAGTCGTTGATGACCGCCAGCGACGGACCGGTCAGCTTCACGTCCGGGTGCTTCGCCCGGACCGCCGCGCTCACCATCTTGAGCAGTGCGACGTAGTTCTCCGGGCTGGCCTTCGCGGCGCCGTTCGGGTCGCGCAGGTTCCACTCGTTCCACAGCTCGTACGTCGTGTGCTCGGTACCCCACTGGTCCACCGCAGCGACGGCGTACCGCGTGAAGGCCTCCCGCTGCTCGTCGGTCGACGGGGCCTCGTCCGGGTAGTACAGCGTGTTGCCGTAGTCGAGGATGTTCAGGAAGTCCACGTTGTTCGCGTCCAGTGCGGCCTTGTAGTCCTTGTACCGCTGCGGGAACGCGATAACGCCCTTGGTGGTCTCGGCCGCCGCCCAGAACGCCTCGTCCCGGTCGGTGGAGATTCCGCCCTGAGCCATCAGCGGTACCGCCTCCAGACCGGGATTGGCCGTGCCGCCGAACCCCAGTGCGCCCGCGACGCCGATCCGAGTGTCCGTCGAGGTGGAGAAGTCGTGCGGAGTCAGTACGGCGAAGTCCGTGCCGCCGAGCGTGGTCGTGCCGTCGGACCCGACTGCCGCGAGGTCGGTCTGGTACCAGCCCGGCGTACTGATCGACAGCGGAAGCTGTCCGTTGAGCGAGGCGGCCGATGCGGAGCCCTTGGCGACCTCGGTGCCGCCGGCGTCGCGGACGGTCCAGTTGACGGTCGCGGCGTCGGTGCTGAAGCCGAGCTTCACCTGCTGCCCGACGGTGAAGGTGTTGCCGACCGTGGTCGGCGTGATGGTCAGAGTCGGCGCGGCGGTCGTCGCGGCGCGGGCAGGTGACTGGATGACGGCGGCCAGCAGCAAGCCGGCCGTGAGAAGACTGACTGCGCCGGAGCGGCGACGGGTCATGAAGTGCTCCTCCCAGGGGAAGCGAAAGCGGTTTCGCAAATCACACCTTCATACGCCGCGAGGCGGCTGTCAACGGGTCAGAGCTGACTACGATGTGCACATGGCCGAATCAGTGATCACCCTGTCCGACGTGGCCGCTGCGGCTGGGGTGTCGCTCTCGACGGCCTCCAAGGCGCTGAACGGCACCGATCGGATCTCCGAAGCCACCCGGGAACACGTGCGGGTCACGGCGGACCGGCTCGGCTTCCGGCACAACGCGCTGGCCCGCTCGTTCGCCCGCGGCCGCAGCCAGACCATCGGCGTCCTCACCCACCGCGCGTCGAACCCGTTCACCCGCGTGGTCCTGGCCACCGCCGCCACCGAGCTCGGCGCCAAGGAGCAGGCCATCCTGCTGTACGACGCCCGCATGGAGGAGCAGCACGACGTGACCGAGAGCGTCCTGCAGCTCCGGGCCCGCCGGATCGACGGCGTGATCGTGATCGGCACCAGTACGTCGTTCCGGACGCCGTCGTTCACCAGCCGGTTCGACGTCCCGGTGATCAACGCGTTCACGGTTCCGGAGGACCCGCAGGACACCACGATCACCGCCGACGACCACGCCATCGGCCGGCTCGCGATCAGCCACCTGCTGGCCGGCGGCCGGCGCAAGATCGCGCACCTCACCGCCGAGCCGCACGACATGGCAGCGCAACGACGAGCCGAGGGCGCCGGTCAGCTCCTCGCCGAAGCCGGACTCGAATGGGCGGCACCGGTCCGCTTCGGCCGCTGGCGCGAGGAGTGGGGCGAGCAGGCCGCGACCGAGCTGCTGGCCGAGGCCCCCGACCTGGACGCGATCTTCTGCGGCAGCGACGCCATCGGCCGTGGTGTGGAGCGGGTGGTCCGGGCCAGCGGCCGGCAGGTGCCCGGTGACATCGCCCTGATCGGCGTCGACAACTGGGAGAGC
Source organism: Kribbella sp. NBC_00662 (assembly GCF_041430295.1). GTDB lineage: Bacteria > Actinomycetota > Actinomycetes > Propionibacteriales > Kribbellaceae > Kribbella. The sequence continues at coordinate 426,862 of NZ_CP109029.1, forward strand.
CTGATGCACGACCAGCGCGGCACCAGGCACCTGACCACGATCGACGTCGGCCTCGAGGAGATCGGCCGCCAGGTCGCCAACCGGCTACTGGAGGGCGACCTCAAGCCCGGCGTGGAGTACGTCGAACCTCACGTGGTCGTCGCGGACACCGCCTGATCGTGGATCGAGTACCGCGGACTGAAGCCCAGTAGTTCCCGCGCCCGCGTGGTGTCGACCAGCGAATCACGTCCCTGCACCGGTCGCCTCAACGGAACTGCCGGTGCGTACTCACGCAGCAGTTCGTCGGTCTTCCGGTCGATGAGGATGTCGTCGGCGGCCAGACCGAGCACGTGCGCACCCGGGGCCGTCGACTCGAGGGCGGCGATGATCGCCCGTACACCGTCCCGCAGGTCGAGGTAGGCCCAGCCTTCGCGCGCCATCACCGACGGGTCGTTCTCGGCCCGCGCTGCGAACTTGAACAGCTCCTCGCGACTCTTCACCAACGGGAACCGCAGTGCGATCACGTTGATCCCCCAGCGGCGCCAGGCCATCCGCGCGCTCTGTTCGTCGACACTTTTGGACAACGAGTACGCGTCAGCGATATCCGCCTCCACCTCCTCGTCCAATGGGTAGTACGCCGGCTCCACCTCGTTCACGTTCATCGGTACGCCGAACGCGTTGATGCTGCTGGCAATCACCACCCGCTCGATCCCCTGCTGCCCGGCCTGGGCCAGCACGTTGAACGTCGCGGCGACGTTGTTCTCGAACACCTCCTCCGGCGTACCCAGGCTGGGATGTGGAATCGCGGCCAGGTGCAGTACGGCGTCCACGCCGTCGAGTGCGGCCGTCACGTCCTCGGCCGACCGCGCATCGCCGACGATCGGACGGTCCGCCGTACTGCTGTGGTCGTAGCGCAGCGACAGACCGGTCACGTCGTACCCGGCAGCTTGTAGGCCGTCGACCGCGGCCCGGCCGATCGATCCGTCCGCACCGGTGACCAGAACACGTTTCACGCCTTGATTCCCCCAGACAGGCCCACACCACGTAGAAATGCTCGCTGGAAAACCAGGAACAGCAGCACCGGGATCAGCAGGGCCAGGAACAGCCCCGCCAACTGGATGTTGAGCTCCGTCACCTTGGCGATCTTGGGCAACGCCACCGAGACCGGCTGCAGATCCGGATTCGTCAGCACCAGCAGAGGCCACAGGTAGTCCTTCCAGGAGGAGATGATGCTGAGCAGCACGACCACACCGAGGATCGGCCGCGACAGCGGGAGCACGAGCGAGGTGAACACGCGGATCGACCCGGCGCCGTCGATCCGGGCCGCTTCGAAGTACTCGCGCGGGATGCCGTCGAAGAACCGCTTCACAATCAGTACGTTGAACGCACTGGCCGCGGGTGGCAGCCAGACCGCCCAGAACGTGTTGGTCAGGTTCGCGTGCACCACGGGCACTTTCAGCACGGTCAAGTACAGCGGCACGAGCGAGACGATGTGCGGGACGAACAGCGTCGCCAGGATCCCTGCGGACAGCACTGCGCCCCACCGCGGCCGGAGCACGCTCAGTACGTAGCCGGCCGTCGTACAGACGATCAGGGACGCCAGCGCAGTACCTGCCGCGATCATGGCGGTGTTGCCGAGGTAGTAGCCGATGTGGCCCTGTTGCCAGGCAGTGGCGAGGTTGCCCCACTGCACCTGGCCGGACGGGAACCACGCAAGTGGCGACCGGATGCTGTCCTGTGTCGGCGAGATCGCTGCCTTGAGCAACCAAAGCAGCGGACCGAGACCGGCGATGAGCAGTCCGATCAGTACGACGACCTGCCCGACGACGAACGGCACTCGAACCCGGGTGAGCCGGCGGTCGGAATCCGACAGCGCACCCCGATCCCCGCTCACTCCGTACTCCAGCCACGCGTCGCCAACTGGAAGGCTGCCGACAGTACTGCGAGGGCCAGCGCCAGCAGCACGCTCAGCGCAGTGGCAGCGCCATAGTCACCGTTGACGAAGGCGTAGTTGTAGATGAGCAGCAGAATCGTCATGGTCGACCCCTGCGGTCCGCCGCCGGTGAACAGCAGCGGCTCGGTGAACAGTTGCATCGTGCCGATCACCTGCAGGAGCAGCATCAGCAGCAGGACACCCCGCAGGTGCGGCAGCATCACGTGCCACACCCGTCGTACGACGCCTGCTCCGTCCAGCTCGGCCGCCTCGTACAGGTCCGCGCGTACCGAGGTCAGCGCGGCCAGGTAGATGATCACTGCGTTGCCCGCACCGGCCCAGGTCGCTTCCAGCACGATCGACGGCATCGCGGACGACGGACTGTCCAGCCAGGGGTACGGTCCGAGTCCGACGGTGCCGAGGATGGTGTTGAACATCCCGCTCGGCGACGGGTCGTAGAAGAACCGCCAGAGCAGGATGGCGACCACCGGCGGCGTGATCACCGGCAGGTACGCCAGTGTCGAGTACAGCCAGGACTTGCCCCTCAACTCGGACAGGAACATCGCCAGCAGCACCGGCACCGGGAAGCCGAACAGCAAAGCCAGCAAGGTGAACCAGAGCGTGTTCAGCGCTGCCTGACCGACACCAGGGTCCGACAGCACGTACCGGAAGTTCTCCAGCCCGACCCACTTGACCGGATCGATCAGGTTGGTCTGCTGGACGCTCATCACCAGGCCCTTGACGATCGGGCCCCACGAGAACACCACGAAGACCAGGAGCACCGGCAGCGCGAACAGCACCGCCGGTACTCCGTTGCGCAGGCGGCGGAGCAAGTCAGCGCCCGAGCTTGGCATTCACGGTGCCGGCGGCCTTGGTCAGCAGCGCCGGGATGTCGGCCTTCGCGTTGCCCAGCACGGTCTGCACGACCGGGTCGAGCGCGGCGTACACCTCCTGAGCCTTCACCGGCGGCTCAGGGATGATCTTCTGGTCGGCCGCCACCTTGGTGTACGGCGCGAACTGGTCCAACGGCACATTGACGTACGGCTTGATCCAGCTCTGGTACGTCGCCCACTGGTCAGCCGCGACCACCGGCAGGCCCGGCGTTCCGACCGGCAGCTTCCCAGCCACGCCGGCCTTGGCGGCTGTCACCGCGGCGTCCTGGTTCACGTACTTGTTCAGGTAGTTGAACTTGATCCACTTGACCGCGGCCGACTTCTCGGCGTCCGTCGCGTTCGGGCTGACGATCTGGACGCTGCCGCCACTGAGCGTGCCGTGGTCGCCGCCCTGCTGCGGCATCGGGCCGATGCCGAACGCCGACGACTTCAGGCCGTTGATGTTGACCAGCGTGCGGTACGCGTCCGGCGCCGACATGAACATGCCGATCTTGCCGGCCGCGAACGCCTTCGAGATGCCGTCGATGTCGTAGAGCACGGCCTGCCCCATGGACTTGTCGACCCACTTCATGTCGTGCAGCAGCTGCAGCGCAGCCTTGGACGGCGCGTCGTCGAACGTCGCCTGGCTACCGTCCTCGTTCTCGATCGAACCGCCGAACGCGTAGCTCTGGGTGGTGAACATCCAGCCGCCGGTGTTGTTCGTGGTCATCTGCGCGTAGCCGGCCTGCCCGGTCTTCTGCGCGATCTGCTTGGCGTCCTGCCGGAGTTCGTCCCAGGTCGCCGGCGGCTTGTCCGGGTCCAGACCGGCCTTCTTGAACAGGTCGCGGTTGTAGACCAGACCCACGGAGTACGCCGCGGTCGGGACCGCGAACACGTTGCCGGACTGGTCCTGGGCGATCTTGAGCACGTTCGGGTTCAGCTGGCTCATCAAGCCGTCGTCCTTGAGCACCTTGGTCAGGTCCGCGACCTGCTTGCGGGCGATCAGGCCCTGCGGCTCGGTGAACGGCACGTTGAGCACGTCCGGCAACTGACCGCCGGCCGCCTGCGCCTGGAACGTGGTCGCGTCCCAGAGCGTCTCGACCGGGTTCAGCTTGATATCCGGGTTCGCCTTCTCGAAGTCGGCGACCCGCTTGTCGAACGCCGCCCGGTTGGCGGGATCCGAGCTGGTCGGACGGTCACCGACCGTGATCGTCACCTGTCCACTCGAGCCGGAATCACCGGTCGAGGACGGCGCACTGGAGCAGGCCACCAGCAAGAACGGCACTGAAAGCCCTGCCGCACAACGGATTGCGAATCTGTTCATCGAAGCTCCTCTGCGGGGATGGCGATCGGCGAGCCGACCGTTCCGCAGAGTAGCGCAAGCGCTTTCGCAAATACTAGACCTCAGCGAAACTGGTTTCGCATCTGTTAGCTCCGCCGGGCCCGGTACGACGCGACCCGGCTGCGACTGCCGCATTTCGGCGTGCAGAACCGGCGCGGCCGTCGCTCCGCCGGGTTCGCGAAAACCCGCTCACAGTCGACGGCGGCGCAGACACCCAGCGCCTCGAAGCCGTGGCCTGCCACGAATGTCGCCAGGCCGAGCGCGGTCGTCGCCGCCAACCATTCGGCCCACGACGCACCCGGCTCCGCCACATGCAGATGCCACGGCGAGCCATCGTGATCCGAGAGATACGGCCGTACGGCGTACTCCGCGAGCAGCCCGTTGATCACTTCAGCCCCACCCGCGTCGAAGACCGGCCGCACCCGCTCGCGTACTGCGCGGACCGCGGTCAGGTCGTCCTCGGTCAACTCGATCGGGTCGGACTCGCCGTGCTCGAGCAGGAACGCACGCAGCGCGGCCGGCGAGGTCAACTGCTCGGGATCGCGCGTTCGCGTGTTCACCAGGTCGACGGCGAGCCGGATCAGCCGATCCGGGGACTGGATTTCCACTGGACTCCTCCCGTAACGCATTTGTTAGCGTAACGCGTAACAGCTTAGATTGCGTTACAGGAGGTCCGGCGCGTGCCCAGCTACTACCTTGCGGCGACGCTGGCGCGGTTCGCCGATGAGATGGTTGCGTTCACGCTTGTACTGCTCGTGCTGGATCGCACCGACAGTCCGACGCTCGCCGGCATCACCGGGGCCGCCTACGCTCTCCCGGCCATCGTCACCGGTCCGTTGCTCGGAGCGTGGCTCGACCGGACGGCGTACCGGCGTAGTGCGCTGGCGGTCAACCAGGCGACGCTTGGAGCGGTCATGGTCGGCCTGCTGCTGGTCGTCGGACACAGTCCGAGCTGGGTGCCGCCGGCCCTTGCGGCGGTTGCGGGGGCGACGTTGCCGATGGTGAGCGGCGGGTTCACCAGCATGCTGCCGAGTCTGTTCCGGCCGGAGCGGCTGGCGCGAGCGAACGCGTTCGAGTCGGTCAGCTTCAGCAGCGCGACCATCGCCGGGCCGTCGACCGCGGCAACCGTTGCAGCCGTCGCCTCGGTCGATGCGGCCGCGGTGGTGATCGTGATCGCAGCGGCGCTGAGCATCCTGGCGATCAGTCGCCTGCCGGCCCTCCCGCCGGTCGGCGCCGGCGGCGAGCCGTTCTTCAGCTCGGTCGTCGGCGGTCTGGTTCACCTCGCCCGTACGCCGCGACTGCGGGCGTCGACTGTCACGACGACGCTACTGATGGGCTTCACCGGCATCCTGCTGATCGCACTGCCGCTGCACATGCCTTCACTCGGCATGCCGAAGTCCGCGGCGGGCTATCTGTGGACCGCGGTCGAGATCGGCAGTGTCACCACGGCACTGCTGCTCAGCCGACTGCAGTCGCGCTGGCGTCCGGAGTACGTCGTGATGGTGTCGGTCGCCGCCTACGGTCTGGTACTTCTCACGTGGCCGCTCGCGAACACGTTCGTAGTACTCGTCCTGCTCGCGGTCGCGGCCGGCCTGGCCGAGGGACCGGCACTACCGGCGATGTTCGCGGCGCGGCAGCAGTACAGCCCGCCGTACCTCCAGGGCCGGGTCAGTACGTCCGCCGCGAGCCTCCGCGTCGGCACCTCCGCGCTGGGCCAAGCCACCGCCGGCGTGCTCGTCCCGCTCGTCGGCACCCCCGCCACCATCACCGCAGCTGCCCTAGGCCTCCTCACCGCAGCCGCCGGCGGCCTCCTCACCGCAGCCGTGCTCGGCCGCCTGGCTCGCACCACGAGCGGATAACCCCTGGAGTTGCCCCTTCTCCGGCCTTGTAAGGGTGGGAGAAGGAGCAAGTCCAGGGGTTATCCCCTCGTGTGGTCGGTGCCGGGGTCAGCCGAGGATGACGGAGCGGGAGAGGCTGCGCGGCTGGTCGGGGTTGAGGCCGAGTGCGAGCGACTTGGCCACCGCGACCCGCTGGGCGACGACGAGCGACGCCATCGGGTCCAGGTCGTGGTGTACGACGGTGGCACCGGTCGCGGCCACGTCGTCGAGCAGACCCACCGGCGGCTCGCCGAAGATCCAGACCCCGCGCCCGGGCTGCGCGATCGCGATCGGACCGTGCCGGTAGTCCATCGCCGGGTACGCCTCGGTCCACGCCGACGCGGCCTCACGCTGCTTGAGCGCGGCCTCGTGCGCGAGGCCGACCGTCCACCGCGTGCCGAGGTACGTGACCTGCTCCAGCTTGGCCAGGTCGTCCACGTCGATGGTCAGTGCGGTCTGAGCGTCCGCAGCGGCCTGGGTCAGGTCCTGACCGAGCGACGCGCGCAACAGGGCCAGCGTGGTGGTGGCGAACCGGGTCTGCACAACGGACTGCTCATCCGCGAAGTCCAGCATGATCGTGTGATCGGCCAGCTCGACGATCGGCGAGCCGGGCGTCGCGGTGATCGCGATGGTCGGCAGCTCGGTCGTCCGGATCAGGTCGAGTACTTCGGTCGTCGTACCGGAGCGGCTGATCACCACGACGGCGTCGTACGAGCGGCCGGCCGGGAACTCGGAGCCGGCGAACGCGTCGGTCTCGCCCTGACCGAGGTCCTCGCGCAGGGCGGCGTACGCCATCGCCATGAACCAGGAGGTGCCGCAGCCGACCGCCGCGACCCGTTGCCCGGCCGTCGGAAGTGCACCGCCGTACTGCGCGAAACCGTCCGAGATCTGTCGCCAGAGGTCGGGTTGGGTGGCGATCTCAGTGCTCACGAATGGTGTCTGCGTCATGTCGTCTCCGCGCTTGTCATGGTCGAAACTGCTCGAACGTGATCGAATGGTGCCAACCAGCCGCCACCCGGCTGACCGATTGTGTGAAGGAGGAGCCCCGGGTGAAGCGTTATGAACGCCTGAACACCTTGCTCGAGTCGCTCGCCGAGAAGGGCGCCATCGACGTCGACGAGCTCGCCGAGCAGTTGCACGTCTCGGCGGCCACGATCAGGCGCGACCTGGACCATCTCGGCAAGCAGCAGCTCCTCACCCGGACCCGCGGCGGCGCCGTGGCCAACGCGGTGTCGTACGACCTGCCGCTGCGCTACAAGACTGCGCGTTTCGCGTCCGAGAAGCAGCGGATCGCGCAAGCCGCGGCCACGCTCGTCCGTCGCGGCATGGTGATCGGGATGAACGGCGGGACCACGATCTCCGAGGTGGCGCGCACACTGGCGACCCGCCCGGAGCTGTCCGCGGAGCACGGCGAGCCCGCGTTCACGCTCGTCACCAACGCGCTGAACATCGCCAACGAGCTGATCGTCCGGCCGCACGTGAAGATGGTGCTGACCGGCGGCGTGGCCCGGCCGCAGTCCTACGAGATGATCGGCCCGCTCTCGCACCGGATCCTGTCCGACCTGTCGCTGGACATCGCCTTCATCGGCGTCGACGGGATCGACGAGACCGGTGCCACCGCTCATCACGAGGGCGAGGCGAACATCAACCAGCTGATCGTCAGCCGGGCCGCGAAGGTGGTCGTGGTGGCCGACTCGTCCAAGCTCGGGCAGCGCGCCTTCGCCCGGATCTGCGAGCTGAGCGAGATCGACACCCTCGTCACCGACGCCCAGGCCGACGAGAGCCAGCTCTCGGTCTTCAAGGAAGCCGGTATCGACGTCATCCGCGCCTGACCGCACTCCTCACCACCTCCTCACGTCCACCAGAGGACGATCATATCTGATTGGGGGTCGGTTGTTATGAGCAAGAGTGCGCAACCTCCGCGCGTGCAGCACGGAAAGCGGACTTCCAACCGCTAGGCTCTGGTTCAGCATGGGTACCGCAGCCGCAGAACACTCCGCCGACCACTGGGAGGACGCCATCGCCACCGGCATCGACCCGACGTCCTGGGCGTACGCCGAGGACTACACCGGCGAGGACGAAGTCGTCACCGGTGCGCGGGCGAGCGCCGCGGACAGCGGTGTCGCCCCGATAGGCCCTGGCTCCGCGGCCGCCCTGAGCATGCTCGCCGCGGGCGCGGGTGCGAAGGCGGTCGTCGAGATCGGCACCGGGACCGGCGTCTCCGGGCTCGCCCTGCTGCGCGGGATGCGCGCCGACGGCACGCTGACCACCGTCGACATCGACGCGGAGAACCAGCGCCTGGCCCGCAAGACCTTCCTGGACGCGGGTGTCGCCTCCAACCGCTTCCGCCTGATCGCCGGCGCCGGGCTGGACGTGGTCACCCGCCTCACCGACGGGCACTACGACCTGGTCTTCTGCGACGCCGACCGGCGCGAGAACACGGCGTACCTGCACGAAGCCCTCCGCCTGCTCCGCCCCGGCGGCGTCGTCGCCTTCGCCGGCGTCCTCACCGGCGGCCGGGTAGCCGACCCCGCCCACCGCGACCCCGACACCATGGCCCTGCGAGACCTGATCCGAGCCGTCCGCGACGACGACAACCTCGTCTCGGCCCTCCTCCCCACCTCCGAAGGCCTCCTCACCGCCGCCAAGCGCATCAGCTGACCTAGCCGGTCAGGCGGGTCAGTTCGGTGGTTACTTCGTGCCAGGAGGCCGAGAGCGGGTCTATCAGTTCGTAGTGGGCGCAGTGTTGGACTCGAACCAGGCGGGCTGTGGGGTGGGCGGCGAAATACGACTCCGTGATGCTCAAGGGGACGCGGGTGTCGTCTGTGCCGTGGATGAGGGTTACCGGGGCGATGGGGGCGGGTAGGTGGACCGGGTCCAGGTCGTTGCGGACACCGCTGCCTATGAAGGCCTGTACGGCGCCCTCGTCGAGGTTGTAGCGGTCTGCCATCAAGAGGTCGGCTACAGGGGCCAGGGCGATCAGGCCGCGGAGGCGGACCGGGTTGGTGGTGGCGGCCAGCCAGAGTGCCAGTTGGCCGCCGGCTGAGTGGCCTACGAGGATGTAGCCGGCGTGGACGTCGACCAGGTCGGGTAGAGCGTCTATCGCCGTACGGATGTCCGATGTGGTGGCATCGGGGTCGCCCGGGACGCGGCGGTACTCGAGGGAGACGACCGGCCAGCCCAGGTCGGAGAGGGCTTCACCGAGTGGGCGGGCGTGTTTGCGGTCGTAGTCGGGGCGCCAGAAACCGCCGTGGATGAAGACGATCAGCGGGCGGTACTCCTTCGCGTGCCAGTAGTCGATCACCTGGTCCGCGTGGTCGCCGTACCGCAGCTGTTCGTCCGGCTCGCGGGCTTCGCGAGTCAGAACCGATCGGTCCTCGGTCATTCCGACCTCCCGAGATAGCGCAGGGCATTCGCCGTCAACAGCTTGTGCTGCTGCTCCGCGGTCAGGAAGCCGGCCTTCCGTACCACCTCCCCGACCGGCCGCTCACCCAGTGGATAGGGATAGTCACTGCCGACCAGAACGCGGTCTTCCCCCAAGGTATCGACAAGTAGCCGCAAAGGCGCTGATTCAAACACGACCGTGTCGACCAGGATCCGGTCCAGGTACGCCGACGGTGGGTGCTCCGAGCAACCACGGACGATGTCCCCGCGCCGGTGCCAGGCGTTCTCCAACCGGCCGAGCCAGAACGCGAAACTGCCGCCACCGTGGGCGAAACAGATCTTCAGGTACGGCGGCAACCGGTCGAACGCCCCGCCCAGGATCATCGCCAGCAACGACAGATGCGTCTCGGCGGGCATCCCGGTCAGCCAGCGCGCCATCCACCGGTCCAGCCGCGGCCCGCCCGGCATGTCCCACGGATGCACGAGCACCGGCGTACCGGTCTCGGCGCAATGGTTGAGGAAGGCAACGATCCCGGCGTCGTCGAGATCCTTGTCGCCGACGTGGTTCCCGATCTCGACGCCGACATGACCGGCCGCGCGGGCGCGGTCGAGCTCGGCGCACGCCAGGTCGGGGTCCTGCAGCGGCACCTGGCAGAACGGCACGAACCGGTCGTTACCTGCCAGCGTCTCCAGCGTGAGGTCGTTGAAGATCTCGGCCAGCTTGACGGCCTGCGCGGCCGGCCGCTCGTACCCGAAGAACACCGGCGTCGGCGACACCACCTGGAGATCGATGCCATCGGCATCCATATCCGTCGTACGGGTGGCCGGATCCCAAGCCTGCGGCCCGATCGGCCGGAACTCCGACGAGCCGATCATGATCATCGCGGCCCGCTCGGAGTCGATCCGCAGCCACGGCCAGCCGTCACCGCCGCACGCCGCCGCGAGGTCCGGCCACCCCTTCGGCACCAGATGCGTATGCACATCAACAGCCACCCATCGCTCCTCTCAACGTCGCCCATCCCCACGGGATGGGTTAGCCCATCCCGTTGCGGGTTCCCCCACCGTTACACCGACGGCGAACCCACCACGAGATGGGTTAACCCATCCTCTTGCGGGTTCCCCCACCGCTACACCGACGGCGAACCCACCACGGGATGGGTTTACCCATCCTCTTGCGGGTTCCCCCACCGTTACACCGACGGCGAACCCACCACGAGATGGGTTAACCCATCCCGCGGGGTCGGACGGGGACGGGTTGGATCGCGAGCGTCAGGCGGTGGGGAGGGGGAGGGTTAGGACTTACCGGGGTGCAGCGTGCCGCAGTTCGGGCAGGTGCGCGCGTCCTCGCTCTCGTAGAACGCCTTGAAGACCGGTGGCAGGTCGGCGACGATATCGGTCACCTGCAGCTCGACCTCGTGCACGATCCCGTTGCAATTGGCGCAGTACCAGCGGAACTTCTCCAGCGTGCCGGGCTCCCGGACCCGCTCGATCACCAGGCCGATCGAGTCCGCGTCGCGCTGCGGCGAGTGCGGCATGCTGCGCGGCAGCACCCACATCTCGCCCTCGTTGATGTCCACCCGGCCCGGGCCGTCGTCCGTCATCACGTCGACGTGCATCGTGCCCTTGATCTGGTAGAAGAACTCCTCGTACGGGTCGACGTGGAAGTCGGTGCGCTGGTTCGGGCCGCCGACGACCATCGTGATGAAGTCGTCCCCGGTCGGGAACATCTGCTTGTTGCCGACCGGCGGCTTCAGCAGGTGCTTGTTCTCCTCGATCCACTCCGGAAAGTTCGTCGACTCCAAGTTCGCCATCAGTCACTCCTTTTGCGGGATCGCCGCTATGGCTTGAATCTCGATCAGCAGCTGGGGATGCGGCAGCTGATGTACTGCGACGGTCGTCCGGGCCGGCCCGGACTCGTCGAAGAATTCACCGTAAACCTCGTTGTACCCGCCGAAATCGTTCATCGAGACCAGGTACGTCGTCACGCTGACCAGGTCCTCGAGCCCGGCCCCGACCGCGGCGAGCACGTCCCGGATGTTCTCCAGCACCGCCCGTGTCTGCACCCGGATGTCCAGCTCGACGGTCCCCATCGGGTCCACCGACGCGCCGGCGATCGAGTTGTCCGGCCGCCGGCTCGACGTACCCGAAACGAACGCGAACCCGTTCGCCACCTTCACATGCGGGAAGCGTCCGCGGGGCGTGGCCTTCCCGGGTACGACGGTCATGACAGCTCCACACAGACGTTCGTCGTCTCGGTGTAGAAGTCCACCGAGTGCCGTCCGCCCTCTCGCCCGATGCCTGACAACTTCACCCCGCCGAAAGGTGTGCGGAGATCGCGGAGGAACCAGGTATTGACCCAGCACAGGCCCACGTCGAGGGCAGCGCCGGCGCGGTGAGCCCGGCCGACGTCGCGGGTCCAGACAGTGGCTGCGAGACCGTAGTCGCTGTCGTTGGCGAGGGCGAATGCCTCTCCTTCGGTGTCGAACGGTGCGACGTGGCAGATCGGGCCGAAGATCTCCTCGCGGTTGGTGCGGGCGTCGGCCGGCAGGCCGGTGACCACGGTCGGTTGTACGTAGCAACCGCCGTCGCGGGCGTCGCCGAACGTCGGCACACCGCCGCCCGTGACGACCTCAGCGCCTTCGGCCTTCGCGAGGTCGTAGTACGAGAGGACCTTGTCGCGGTGCTGTTTGGAGATGAGGGGCATGTTCATCGTGGCTTCGTCGGCAGGCCAGCCGTACGTCAGCTCAGCAGCTCGGGTCGCCAGACGCGACGTGAATTCGTCGAAGATCGGGCGTTCGACGTACAGGCGTTCCGTGCACAGGCACACCTGGCCGCCGTTGGTGAAGACCGAGCGGACCGAACCCTCGACCGCCGCGTCGAGGTCGCAGTCGGCAAAGATCAGGCCGGCGTTCTTCCCGCCGAGCTCGAACGACACCGCCTTCACCCGATCCGCCGCCACCTTCGCGATCGACGTACCGGTGGCAGATTCGCCGGTGAAGGTGATCGCGTCCACGCCGGGGTGGCGGGTCAGGTACTCCCCCGCGGACGATGGACCGAAGCCGTGGACGAGGTTGAAGACCCCGGGAGGTACGCCGGCGTCGGCCATCACCTCGGCCAGTACGGTCGCCGACGACGGCGTCTCCTCCGACGGCTTCACCACGACTGCGTTGCCGCAGGCAAGCGCCGGCGCGACCTTCCAGGTCAGCAGGAGCAGGGGAAGATTCCACGGTACGACGATCGCCACTACGCCGACGGGTTTGCGTACGGCGTAGTTCAGCGCGCGGCGCCCGTCGGGAAGCACGGTTGTGTAGGACTCGGTCGGGATCGTCGTCGCGAAGTCCGCGAACGCCCGGAAGTTCGCCGCACCACGCGGGATGTCGAGCGTCCGCGCCTGACTGATCGACTTCCCGGTGTCACCCACCTCCGCCGCGACGAGATCCTCGAACCGCCGCTCCAGCTCGTCCGCGACCCGCCGCAGCACGGCCGCCCGCTCCTGCTCACTCATTCGCCCCCACGGCCCGGCCAACGCGCGCCGCGCCGCATCCACGGCGGCATCCACGGTGGCTGAGTCGGCCTCACAAACATCGAAGATCTGCTCCCCCGTCACCGGCGAAACCTTCGCGAACCGCCCAGCACTCTCCACAAACGATCCACCGACGAAGTGCCGCAACAACCCCACCGATGAGGGCTGTCCGGTCAGCAACTCGGAGGACCAGAGATCGTTCATCGCCGGGCCCTTGATCGGGTGACGGCGAACAGCACACCCGCGGCAGCCACAGCCGCCGCGCCGAGCAACTGGTGCTGACGGTGGACTCGGCGTCGGACTTCGGCGTAGGGGGTGGTGGAGAAGGAGACCAACTCGTAGCGCGAGACGTAGCGGCCGGGGAGGAGGCGTTCCAGGGCGTGTTCTACCTGTTTCTGGAGGCGGAAGACCGGGGAGGCGACCTTGTCGCGCATTTCGACGAAGTTGGCGAGGGCCATTTCGGCGATGGCCTCGGTGTTCTCGCGTCGGCGAGCCTCGAACAGCGGGAGCGCCCGCGCCCAGGAGCCGCCCGTGTCGTCCAGGCAGCGGTCGAGCTCGACCACGTCTTCGAAGGCACAGTTCGCCCCCTGCCCGTAGAACGGCACGATCGCGTGCGCTGCGTCCCCGAGCAACGCAGTACGCCCGTGCGCCTGCCACGGCAGCGTGTGGACCGTACCGAGCACACCGACGGGGTTGTTCTGGTAGTCGTCGATCAAGTTCGGTGCCAGCGGCAACAGATCGGGGTAGTTCACCCGGAAGTGGTCCTCGATCCCGGCCGCCGACGTGAGCGCGTCGAACGACCCGGCCGGCCAGAACAACGTGCAGGTGAACGACTTGTTCGGGTTCGGCAGCGCGATCATCATCGACGTACCGCGCGGCCAGATGTGCAACGCACCCGGATCGAGAGCAAACTCACCATCGGCCGCCGGGATCGACAGCTCCTTGTACCCGTAGTCGAGGAAGTCGACGTTCTCCGCAACGATGCCCTCGGCAAGCAACTGCTCGCGCACCGCGGACCCGGCGCCGTCGGCCCCGAGAACGACGTCGGCAACCACCGACACCTTTCCCGCGGGCGTCGCGAACACCATCCGGCCGACGGCAGAATCCAGCTCCACCAGCCGATGCTCGAACTCCACCGACACGCCATCGGCGGCCGACGCGGCCGTCAGCAGCGCGTTGTTCAACGCACCCCGGCTGATCGAGTTGATCGCGCGATCCCCCGACGCCGAGTACGCCTGGAAGTCCAGCGGCCCGGTCACCGGATGGATCATCCGGCCCTTCATCGGCAACGCATCGGCCATCACCTCGTCGACCAGGCCGATCCGCCGCAGCGCGTTCAGCCCGCGCTCGGAGATGGCCAGGTTGATCGAGCGGCCGCGTTCGACCTGCGCGACCCGCGGGTCCGGCCGCCGCTCGTACAGCGTCACCGTCAGCCCACGCCGGGCCAGGAAACACGCGAGCAACGACCCCGTCAGCCCGGCCCCGACGATCGCGACCTTCATGCCATCACCTCAGCCAACGCCGTCGCCGCCCGCCAGCAGTCGTGGTACGTCGAGTACAGCGGCACCGGCGCCAACCGCAGTACGTCGGGCTCCCGCGCGTCCGCGATCACGCCGTACTCGAACCGCAGCCGCCGCGACAGCTCGCCGGCCCGCATGCCCGTGACTCGCAACGACAGCTGGGCACCCCGCCGCGCGGGATCCGTCGGCGTGATCACCTGCAACGGGACGTCCATCAGCAGCTTCTCCAGGTACGCCGTCAACCGCACACTCCGCTCTCGCAGTACCTCGATGCCGATCTTGTCGAAGATCTCCAGCGACGTCCGGACCGGGCTCATCGAGAAGATCGGCGGGTTCGACACCTGCCACGCGTCGGCGCTCGCCGGCGGCCGCGACTCGGGCGTCATCTCGAACCGCGTCGCCGCCTCGGTGCTCCACCAGCCTTCGAACCGCGGTAGGTCGGTGCCCAGGTGACGTTCGTGCACGAACACACCGGCCAGCGCTCCGGGCCCGGAGTTCAGGTACTTGTACGAGCACCACGCCGCGAAGTCCACCTCCCAGTCGTGCAACGCCAGCGGCACGTTCCCGGCCGCATGCGCGAGATCCCACCCGACGACCGCGCCGGCCGCGTGACCGGCTCTGGTGATCATGGGGATGTCCATCAACTCGCCGGTCAGGTAGTTCACGCCGCCCAGCAGTACGAGCGCGACGTCGCCGCCGAGCTGCTCGACGACATCCGCCGTACGCAGGTTGTCCTCACCCGGTCGTGGGCGCAGCCGGATGACGGCGTCCTCGGGGTCGTACCCGTGGAAGGCGACCTGTGACCGGACGGCGTAGCTGTCGGAGGGGAACGCCGCGTCCTCGATGACGATCCGGTGCCGCGAGGGCGTCGGCCGGTAGAACGACACCATCAAGAGGTGCAGGTTGACCGTCAGCGAGTTCATCACCACGCTCTCGCTCGGCAGCGCCCCGACGAGGCGGGACGCGGGTCCGGTCAGCAACTCGTGGTACGGCAGCCAGGGTCGGGCCGCGTCCAGATGGCCCTCGACTCCGAGCTCCGCCCACGCATCGAGGTCCTCGAGCAGCTCGGCGCGGGTCGCCTTCGGGCGCAGACCGAGCGAGTTGCCGGCGAAGTACGCCACCTCGGGGTAGTCGCCACCCTGGGCAGGCGGCACGTCGAACAGGTCCCGGTGCCCTGCGTCGGTGGCATCGAGGGAAAGCGCCTCGGTCTCGGCCGTCACCCCTCGGCAGCCTCGTCGACAGCGGCAGCCTTCGGCGCCTCGATCACCTGGCCCTTGCCGAGCACGGTCACGCCGCCCTTGGACACGATAAACCCGCGCTCCCGGTCGTAGTCCGGGTCGACGCCGATCTCGACACCGTCCGGGACCACGATGTTCTTGTCCAGGATGACGTTCTTGAGCACGACGTCCTTGCCGATCTTGCAGTTGTCCATGATCACGCAGCGCTGGATGTCCGCGCCCGAGCTGACGATCACGTTCGAGCCGAGCACCGAGTGGTCTACATGCGCGCCGGTGACGATCGAGCCCTGGCAGACGATCGACTCGCCGACGGTCGCGTCGTCGGTGAACTTCGCGCCGGGCAGCTGCGGGTGCGAGGTGAAGATCGGCCAGTCGGAGTTGTACAGGTTGAACACCGGCTGGATCGAGACCAGGTCCATGTGCGCCTCGTGGTACGAGTCCAGCGAGCCGACGTCGCGCCAGTACGACCGGTCCCGGTCGAGGGCGCCCGGTACGTCGTTCTCCTGGAAGTCGTACACGCCGGCCTTGCCCTCGGCAACGAGCATCGGAACGATGTCGCCGCCCATGTCGTGCCGGGAGGCCGGGTTCGCGGCGTCCTTGCGCAGCGCCTCGACCAGGACTTCGCGGGTGAAGACGTAGTTGCCCATCGAGGCGAACGTCTCGTCGGGCGAGTCCGGCAGCCCGGGCGGGTCGGCCGGCTTCTCCAGGAACTCGTCGATCACGTGCCCGTCCGCGCCGGTCTTGATCACGCCGAACTCGCTCGCCTCGGCCCGCGGCACCCGGATGCCGGCCACGGTCACGCCGTTCCCGCGCTCGATGTGCGCGGCCACCATCTGCGACGCGTCCATCCGGTACACGTGATCGGCGCCGAAGACCACGATGTACTCCGGGTCCGCGTCCCTGATCAGGTTCATCGACTGGTAGATCGCGTCCGCGCTGCCCTGGTACCACTGCGGGCCGAGCCGCTGCTGGGCCGGGACGCAGGTCACGTAGTTGCCGAGCAGCGTCGACATCCGCCAGGTCAGCGTCACGTGCCGGTCGAGGGAATGCGATTTGTACTGCGTGAGCACACAGAGATTTCGATAGCCGGCATTGACCAAATTCGAGAGGACGAAGTCGATCAGGCGATAACTCCCGCCGAACGGCACGGCCGGTTTGGCCCGGTCCGCCGTCAGCGGCATCAGCCGCTTCCCCTCACCACCGGCCAGCACGATTCCGAGAACTCTGGGCGCCTTTGCCATGTCCGCACCTTAGGCCATGTGCCCCCCTCATGTGCAGTGCGAGCGGGTGCTCGGTGGAGTGCATCGCGGTGCCGGAGAGGTGACCTCGATGCGGAGCATCGTGGTCGGCTCGCCGGTGCCGCGAGGTGCCCACCGAGTGCCCGATCGTGCTGTGCAGGAGGGGGGTACACGGCCTTACTCCGGACACCCGGGGGGCATAAGCGCTTGCGAGTGTCGCGACACTGTAAAGATGCCGATCCTCGTCGTACCGACCACTGCCGTTCACCGATCGTTTCTCGCGGCCTGGGACGAGCTCGGTCCGGATCATGAGCGCTGGATGGGTGCGAAGTCGATCGCGGCGGACGACGAGGAGTGGACCCGGCAGCAGGCGGCCGACCCGGCGGAGTTCCACCGGCTGGTCGAGGCGATCAAGGCCGAGGCGGATCCCGCCACCGAGCTGCCGCCGGGGATCGTGCACCAGACCGTGCTGTGGTTCGTCGACGGGATCGAGTTCCTCGGCCGGCTGTCGATCCGGCACTGGCTCACGCCGGCCCTGCTCGAGGTGGCCGGGCACATCGGGTACTGCGTCCGCCCGTCCGCGCGCCGGCACGGCTACGCGACCCAGATGCTGGCCCAGTCGCTGCCGATCGCGGCCGCCCTCGACATCGAGCCGGCCCTCGTCACCTGCGACAGCGGGAACGTCGGCTCGCGCAAGGTGATCGAGGCAGCCGGCGGCGAATTGGAAGACGAACGACACGGAAAGCTGAGGTTCTGGGTGCCGACACACGTCGGCTGATGACCTATCGTCGGGCCCATGAAGGTCGCCATCCTGACGCGTGAGTACCCACCGGATGTGTACGGCGGCGCGGGGGTGCACGTGGACTTCCTGGTCCGCGAGCTCCGCCGGCTGATCGACGTGGACGTGCAGTGCATGGGTGAACCCAGGCCGGGCGCGACCGCGCACTCCGAGGACGACCCGCGGATGCCGGGCGCCAACGCGGCGCTGCGCATCCTGTCCACGGATCTCACGATGACGGCGGCCGTCGGCGACGCGCAGCTCGTGCACTCCCACACCTGGTACGCGAACATGGCCGGTCACTGGGCCAAGCTGCTGTACGGCGTACCGCACGTGGTGACCGCGCACTCGCTCGAGCCGCGTCGCCCGTGGAAGGCCGAGCAGCTCGGCGGTGGGTACCGGCTGTCGAGCTGGGCCGAGAAGACGGCGTACGAGGCCGCCGATGCGGTGGTCGCGGTGAGTCGCGGGATGCGGGACGACGTCCTCGACTGCTACCCCTCGATCGATCCTGCGCGCGTCCACGTGATCTCCAACGGCATCGACGCCGACTTCTACCACCCGGATCCGTTGACACATGTCCTCGACCGACTCGGCGTCGACCTGAACCGCCCGTACGTGACCTTCGTCGGCCGGATCACCCGGCAGAAGGGCGTGCCGCACCTGCTCCGCGCGGGCCTGCGCCTCGACCCGTCCGTGCAGCTCGTGCTGCTGGCCGGCGCGGCCGACACGGTCGAGCTGAAGGCCGAGACCGACGCGCTGATCGACGACCTCAAGCTGGCGCGGGACGGCGTGTTCGTGGTCTCCGAGATGCTGCCGCGCGAAGACGTCCGGCAGGTCCTGACGCACGCGCTGGCGTTCTGCTGCCCGTCGATCTACGAGCCGCTCGGCATCGTGAACCTGGAGGCGATGGCCTGCGAGACCGCCGTCGTCGCGAGCGCGGTCGGCGGCATCCCCGAGGTCGTCGACGACGGCGTCACGGGCACGCTGGTTCTGTACGACGAGAACGACCCCGACGCCTTCGAACGCGGTCTGGCGGACGGGATCAACGCGCTTGTCGACAACCCGGCGCGCGCGGACGAGATGGGCAAGGCCGGCCGGGAGCGGGCCGTCTCCCAGTTCGGCTGGGACGCCGTCGCGGACCGGACCGTCCAGCTGTACACGAGCCTGCTCGGGTAGGAGAAACCCCACCTCGGTACGGGGCTTCGCACCATTCTTCGGGTGCCGAGGCGGCGGTTGGGTTGAGACATGACTTCTCGTCTCACCAAGACCGTCGCCGCGACGCTGGCGACCGCTGCTCTGCTCACGTTCCCGCTGTCCGCGTTCGGCGCCGTCAGCCGGCCGACGCTGTCCCAGGCCGCCGTTTCCAGCGTCCACGCTCCTCGAGGTTCGGTGGTCTCGGCGGTGCCGGTCGCGCAGCTGACCGCGGCTCAGTTGAACGCCGCGGCCGCGGACTTCCCCGGCACACCACCTGCGTCGTACGGCGTCACGGCGTACCGCTTGATCTATCGGACGATCGATCACGACTGGCGGCCGACGACCGCGAGCGGGATCGTCGTACTGCCGGACGGACGCCGGGGCGCGCTGACGGTGGCGGAGTACCTGCACGGGACCAACCCCACCAAGGCCGCTGCGGCGTCGGTCGACGACACCTCGACCGATCGGCTGGTCACGGCGCTGTTCGCGGGTCAGGGGCTGGTCGGTGTCGCGCCGGATTACCTCGGTCTCGGGCTCGGTCCGGGCAAGCCGCCGTACGTCGACACCAAGACCGAGACGAGCTCCTCGGGCGATTTGTTGCTCGCCGCACGGAGCTTCGCGGCCAGGCACCGCGTCGCGCTGAAGCGGGACGTGCTGGTCACCGGCTTCTCGCAGGGTGGCCGTGCATCGATCGCCTTCGGTCACGCGCTGAGCCGCGGTGAGTTCGGCCCGTTCCGGCTCGGAGCGATCCAGGCCGTCGCGGGGCCGTACGACCTGCTCGGCAGCGAGCTCCCGGCGATCTTCACCGGCGGCGTGCTGCCGCCGACGGCGACGTTCTACCTCGGGTACCTCGTGACCGCGTGGAACCGGACCGCCGGGCTGTACGACGATCCGCGCGAGGTGTTCCGGGCGCCCTACGCCGGGACCGTCGAGGGGCTGTTCGACGGCACCCACTCCGACGAGGAGATCGTTGCCGCGCTGCCGGACACACCGCAGAAGCTGTTCACGCCGGCGTTCATCGAGCAACTGCGGCACCCGACCGGCAGGCTTCTCCGGGCGCTACGTGCGGCCGACCAGGTCTGCCGCGACTGGACGCCGCGGGTGCCGGTGCAGCTCTACAGCGGCACGAAGGACACCGACGTGGTCGCCGCCAACGCCGACGCCTGTGCCGCTTCGTTGCGAGCCCGCGGCGCCGACGTGACGGTCCACGACATGGGCGCGGTCGATCACACCCGCACGGCGTACGCGGCGTACCCGCAGATCATCCGCGCGTTCAGCCGGTGGGCCTGACTAGTCCTTGGGGCTTCGCTGGTTCGGCTGTGGGACCTCGTGGTTGGACGCGACGAGACTGCCGAGCAGGGCCAGCGACTCGAAATCGCGTGAACCTGGCACGGCGTGGGAGATCACCAGCGTCATGCTGTCGGTGCCGCCGATCGTCAGCTTGTCCGAGCGCAGTTCGAGGTCGCCGACCTCCGGATGGGTCAGCCGGCTGAGGCGGCTCTTCCGGGGTCGGACGTCGTGCCGCGCCCACAGTTGGCGGAAGCGTTCGCTGCGGACGGACAGATCGCCGACGAGCTCCTTGAGGCGCGGGTCGTCGACGTTCGGACCGACTTCGGTGCGCAGGATCGCGACCCCCTCCTCGGTCAGGTCGTCCCAGTCGCGGCGCAGCTCACGTTCACGGGGATCGAGCAGGACCGCGGTGAGCAGGTTGACGCCGACCGCGTAGTTCGGGGAGAGCGCGGCGCAGAGCGGGTTGACCGCTAGGCAGTCCGTGTACTTGTTCTGCACGTACGCCGGGTTGTTCGGCAGGCCGTCGATCAGTTCGAGGATGCTCTCCGGGACCTTCTCGCCGGTGCGTCGTGGAGCCGGCCGCTCCTGGGCAAGACTGCGCAGGTAGGCGGTCGCATCGGCGTCCAGCCGCAGTACTTCGGCGAGCGCGTCGAGGACCTGCGCCGACGGGTTGCGGTCGCGGCCCTGCTCCAGCCGCAGGTAGTAGTCCGAGCTGATGCCGGCCAGCATGGCGACCTCCTCGCGCCGCAGCCCGGGCACCCGGCGCAGGCCGATGCTCCGGATGCCGACGTCCTCGGGCTTGACCTGCTCGCGCCGGGCTCGGAGGTAGTCGCCCAGCGCGTTCGTACTCTCCATGACTCCCACGGTAGACCGGACCCCGCCCGCGTGCCTGGGTCCTGTCACTACCAGGAACAACGGGGCACTCCCTGTCCTCGATGCGCCGGGCAACGGTGGAGGCATGACGAACTCAACCATCACCCTCGCCGACGACCTCACCATCACCCGGATGGGGTACGGCGCCATGCAGCTCGCGGGCCCCGGCGTCTTCGGCCCGCCCAAGGATCGCGACCAGGCGATCGCCGTACTGCGCGAAGCGGTCGGCCTCGGCGTCACGCATATCGACACCAGCGACTTCTACGGTCCGGTCGTGGTCAACGAGCTGATCAAGGAGGCGCTCCACCCGTACCCGGCCGGCCTGCACCTGGTGACCAAGGTCGGCGCCCGGCGCGGCGACGACGGCTCGTGGAACATCATCCAGGATCCCGACGACCTGAAGGCACAGGTCCACGAGAACCTCGAGCACCTGGGCCTGGACGTACTCGACGTGGTCAACCTCCGCACGCCCGCCCACGACGGCGGCAGCGAGGAGTCGATCGCGAAGGCCTTCACGGCGCTCGCCGAACTGCAGCAGGAAGGCCTGATCAAGCACCTCGGCCTGAGCGGCGTGACGATCACCCAGATCCGCGAGGCGCAGGCGATCGCACCGATCGTCACGGTCCAGAACCTGTACAACCTGGTCCGCCGCGACGACGACGCCGTGGTCGACTACACCGCCGACCACAACATCGCGTTCGCCTCGTTCTTCCCGCTGGGCGGATTCACCCCGCTCCAGTCCGAGACCCTCGCAAAGGTCGCCTCGCGGCTGGACGCCACGCCGCAGCAGGTCGCCCTCGCCTGGCTGCTGCAGCGCTCGTCCACCAGCGTCGTCATCCCCGGTACGTCGTCCCTCGCCCACCTCCGCGAGAACGTCGCAGCCCGCGACCTGGTCCTCCCAGCCGACGCCGTCGCCGAACTCGACGCGATCGGCGCCGCCTGACCGTTGCCGAGCGCCCCCACCCACCCGGCCCGGCCCCGGCCCCGGCGCCCGTCCGCCTCACATGGGTTCACCCATCGCGTTGTGGGTTCCCGCCCCGTAACACCGGCGGGGAACCCGCAACAGGGTGGGTCAGCCCGCGAGGCGTGTACGCCGGGAGCGGTCGAACACCTTGCGGATGCGCCGCGCCGTTCGCGCCGGGCGGGCGAGGTCCGCCCAGGTGAGGCGGATCACCTGCAGCCCCAACGCACCGAGACGGTCCTCACGGATCTTCTCCTGGATCAGTACGTGCCGCGAGCCGTCGGCGTACTTCAGCAAACCGTCGAACTCGACAACCGTGTTGTAGTCAGGGAAGTAGAAGTCCACCCGGCCGATGAACCCGGCGTCGTCCTCGAACACGGCCTGCAGCACCGGAGGCGGTAGCCCCTCGTTGTGCATCAGAACGCGAAGCCGCGATTCGCCGACGGATTCGGCCAGCGGGTCGGCGAAAGCCAGCGCCGACCGAATCGTCGGACCGCCCGGCCAGCAGTCGGTCACTGTCAGCAGGCGACGGAACTCGCCGTCGGTCGCCTCCGGACGGCGCAAAGCCGCATCGAGGCTGACGACAGCGGCCTCGAACGACGTCGTACTCGCGGTCTCGACCACGGCCCGCGGCACCGAGGTGACGGCCAGCCCGTCTACCTGCGTGAGGTCTGCCGGGGTCAGCAGGCCCTGATGATGCCGGACTCCTGCCTTCACCTCGCCGCGTGCGCTCGTCCGCGTCAGCTGAACTTCGGCGAGGTCGGCATGCCAGACCGGTATGCCGTGCAGAACCAACGCCGAGTGATGGCTCACCACGGCCGATCCCGGCCGCATGGCATTCATCGCGGCATGAACGAGTCGCCGGTGCCGAAACAGTTCCTGCTCCCAGGGAGCCAACGCGCCGAGGTCGGCCCGCTCGGCGTACTGACCACGCCGAACCCTCTCCCACCTGCCGTCGTTCAGACGTTCACGAATCTGCTCCGGGGTATACCCGGCGCTGATGGCCTGAGCACGACTGACCACACCGCCCTGCCCGACCGCAACCCGCCAAAGCTCTGGATTCACCCCTCCAGCATCGATCCCAACCGACTCCCCCGCTGCCCCCTCTCACCAATCTGTGGACAACCCGGCGATGGGTTCACCCACCCCGTTGTGGGTTCACCGCCGCCCCTACGGGGTGGGAACCCACAACACGGTGGGTGAACCCATCCCGCGGCGCGGGGCGGCGGGGCGCGGGGCGGCGGGGCGCGGGGCGGCGGGGCGCGGGGCGGCGGGGCGCGGGGCGGCGCGGGGGCGGCGGGGGCGGGGGGGTGGGTTAGCCGATGCCCGCGGTGGGGTGGTCGCTCGTCAGCCAGGTGGTGAGGAGGCGGGCGCCCGCGCCGGTCGCGCCGATCGAGTACTCGAAGCGGTCGGCCGGGGACTCGGCGATCGACGAGAGGTCGAGGTGCGCCCACGGGATGTCGCCCGCGAACGCCTTCAGGAACAGGGCGGCGGTGATCGAGCCCGGCCCCTTCGAGCTGTTCACCGAGTCGGCGATCGGCGTGGAGATCAGGTCCTCGTACTCCGGCGGCAGCGGCATCCGCCAGAGCTCCTCGCCGGAGATCCGGCCGGCGTCGGCCAGGTTGTCGGCCAGCGCGTCGTCGGTCGAGAACATCCCGCCGTACAGCATCGCGCCGAGCGACACCTTGATCGCGCCGGTCAGCGTGGCGATGTCGACCAGGACGTCCGGCTTCAGCTCCTTGACGGCGTACGCGAGACCGTCCGCCATCACCAGCCGGCCCTCGGCGTCGGTGTTCTTCACCTCGGTGGTCCGGCCGCCGTAGTGCCGGATCACGTCGTCCGGACGGTACGACGAACCCGACGGCATGTTCTCCGCGGAGCAGATGAGCCCGGTCACCCGAACGTTCGCGCCGAGTTCACGCAGCGCCGACATCGTCGCGATCACCGAACCGCCGCCGGTCATGTCGCGCTTCATCGACACCATGCCCTCGCGCGGCTTCAGCGACAGGCCGCCGGTGTCGTACGTGATGCCCTTGCCGACCAGCACGACGTACGGCGTCTTCTTGGTCGCGCCGGCCGGAACGTAGTCGAGGCGGATGAACCGCGGCGGCCGGGCGGAGCCCTGGCCGACCGCGAGGATGCCGCCGAATCCTTCCTCGGCGAGCTGCTTCTCGTCCCAGACCGTCACCTCGAGACCGGTCGCGGCGGCGACCTCGGTCGCCCGCGCGGCCATCCAGGCCGGGTCCTTCTCGTTCGACGGCGTGATCGCCAGCTGCCGCGCGAGCCAACCGGTACGGCCGACGACAACGCCGCGGTCGACGACCGGCTGCCGGGCCTCCGCCGTACCGTCGGTCAGCGTGACCTTGCCGACCGCCGGCTTGCCCGGGTCGACCGTCTTCAGCGTGTACGAGAACGAGCCGAGGACCACGCCCTCGGCGAACGCCTGCAGCTCCGCGTCATCGATGCCCTCGGCAACGACCGTGGTGAGCTCGTCCTTGCCGCGACCGAACCGTGCGATCGCCGCCCCGGCGTGTCGCAGGTCCTTGGCGCTGCCGTCGCCGGCGCCGACCAGCACGATCTCGGCCACCTCGCCGGCCAGCAGCGGGTACGCCGCGACCGTGCCGGCGGACGGGCTGAAGCCGGTCTCCTGCTGCACCTCGAGCAATCGGTCGAGGTCGACGCCGAGTCGCTGGCCGGCCTCCTTCGCGGCGGCCGGCAGACCGCTCTCGTCACCGACGACGATCACCCAGGTCGGCGAACCGTGCACCGGCAGACCGGGCTGCCAGACGACGCCCGGGAGGCTGGGGAAAGGGGACGAACTGCTGCTGCGGCGAGCCACTAGGAGGACCTCACTGAAGTTTGATCAAAGTAGGGTGCAACCGTAACGACCCCGGCCGGTGCCGGAAAGAGCACCCACCGGGGTCGCAGGATTGTCAGAGGAGTGCGAGGTCATGTCCCGGCACCCCGGGGAGAACCTGGTCAGCCGACGACAGCCTTCAGCGCGTTCCCGAGCTCGGTCGCTTCGTCCGCGTTGAGCTCGACGACGAGCCGGCCGCCGCCCTCGAGCGGAACCCGCATCACGATCCCGCGGCCCTCCTTGGTGACCTCGAGCGGACCATCGCCCGTCCGCGGCTTCATCGCCGCCATGCGCGCACCCCTTCCCAGTGTCGGTGTTGAGCGACGACACCGCACAGGCGTTCCGTCGCCGGCGCCGTTGCGGTGATGCGCCGTCGGCGCGTATCGCAGTGTGTATCAGACCCCATTATTCCCGATCCCAGGCCAGAGCCGTGCACCATACGGCAGACTCGAGTCTTGTGCACGCCCGTTCAGCCCTCTTCGACCTGTACGGCGACCACCTGCGCGCGCGTGGCGCGCGCGCCCCGGTCGCGGCCCTGGTCCAGCTGCTCGCGCCGCTCGGCGTCCACCCGCCGGCGGTGCGGACCGCCGTGTCCCGGATGGTCCGGCAGGGCTGGCTGGAGCCGGTGCGGATCGAGGGACAACCCGGATACGCGTTGACGTCCCGGGCGCGTCGCCGGCTCGACGACGCCGCCGCCCGGATCTACCGGACCGCCCCCGACGGCACGCCGGTGGCCACCGGCTCCGAGGGGCCCGGCGACTGGGACCGGCACTGGCATCTGGGCATCCTGCGCGAAGTCCCGAACGCGCGCCGGCGCGAGCAGCTGGCGAGCCAACTCGCCTTCCTGGGTTGGGCTCCGCTGTCCGACGGCGCGTGGGTCGGGCTGCGCAACGACGCCGAGGTCGACCAGATTCTCGGCATGGAAGGGATCGCCGCGGACCGGTTCCGCGCGCCGGTCGACGACGGCGCCGTGGAGTTCGCCCGGCGGGTCTGGAAACTCGACGAGCTCGGCGCGTCGTACGACGCCTGGCTGATCGAGGCGAAGTCGCTGGTCGACGAGGCGGGCGACGGTGGGGGTCACGGTGGGGGTGACGAGCAGGCGTTCGCCGTCCGGTCCGAGCTGGTGCACGAGTGGCGCAAGTTCCTGTTCCGCGACCCGGGGCTGCCGGGCGAGCTGCTGCCCGACGACTGGGCCGGCACCAGGGCGGCCGAGTTCTTCGATTTCCACGCCGAACGACTGGGCCCCGCGGCCGGGCGTTTCGTCGACAACTGCCTGACACTGCACTGAAATTCTTACCGACAGTCAAGGAGCTGACCACGATGAGTGACTCTGTTGTGTACGCCGTCTCGGACGGCGTGGCCACCATCACCCTGAACCGGCCGGACGCGATGAACTCGCTCGACACGCCGACGAAGGTTCTGCTCCGGGACACGATCCGGACCGCCGCCGAGGATCCCGCCGTACGCGTCGTCGTGCTGACCGGGACCGGGAGGGCGTTCTGCGTCGGGCAGGACCTGAAGGAGCACATCGGGCTGTTGCAGGCCAACGACCAGGCCGCGCTGTGGAGCACGGTGCCGGACCACTACGCGCCGATCGCGCTGGCTCTCGCCGAGATGCCCAAGCCGGTGATCGCGGCGGTCAACGGCGTGGCGGCGGGCGCCGGCGCGTCGATGGCGTTCGCGTGCGATTTCCGCGTTGTGGCCGACACCGCGGGGTTCAACCTCGCCTTCACCGGCATCGCGCTGTCCTGTGACACCGGCATCTCCTGGACGCTCCCCCGGCTCATCGGGCGGGCGAAGGCCCTCGAGCTGCTGTATTTCCCGCGCACCATCCCCGCCGCCGAGTCACTGGATCTCGGCCTGGCGACCTCGGTCGTCCCGGCCGCCGAGCTGGGGTCGGCCGTCGCCGAGCTCGCCGGGAAGCTGGCCAAGGGGCCCACGGTCGCGTACGGCGCCGTGCGGCAGTCGGTGAACTACTCGGCGACCCACACGCTGGCCGAGTCGCTGGCGTTCGAGGCGGGTCAGATGCAGCTGACCGGCGGGACCGAGGACCACCACAACGCGGTCGCCTCGTTCGTCGCGAAGGAGAAGCCCAGCTTCAACGGCCGGTGAACGGGGTCTTGTAATCGTTTACGTAAGCGATTACAACCTGACCTGTGAGGAAACTGCTGCTGCCTGCCCTGACCGCCGCCACGCTGGTCGGGAGCTTCGTCGTGCCTGGATCCGGTGCCGCGCCCGCTGCTGCACCTGCTGCCACCGCTGCTGCTCCGGGCGTCATCAAGTCCGCCGCCGTGCGGTCCGCAACACTCGGTGAGGACATCAACTACAACGTCTACCTGCCGGCCGGGTACGACGCGTCCACCCGCCGCTACCCGGTCGTCTACCTGCTGCACGGGCGCGGGGACTCGATGAGCGCCTGGACGCAGGTGAAGAGCCGGCTCGACGAGCTGATCGGCGACGGGGAGATCCCGCCGACGATCGCGATCATGCCGGACGCGCCGTGGAGCAGCCGGGCGAGCTGGTACGTCGACTCGGCGTACAAGGGCAGCCAAGACGGTCAAGCACAGCCGGGGCGGCCGGTGGAGACGGCGTTCTTCCGGGACTTCGTGCCGCAGATCGATGCGACGTACCGGACGATCGCGGACCGCAGCGGGCGGGCGATCGCCGGCTACTCGATGGGCGGCGCGGGTGCGCTGCGGTACTCGCTGGCGCATCCCGAGGTCTTCGGCGCGGCGATCGCACTGAGCCCGGCGGTGTACTTCCCGTTGCCGCCGGCCGATTCGAGCACCCGTGATTTCGGTGCCTTCGGCAAGGGCAAGGATCCGTTCGTCGAGTCGACGTACCTGAAGCTGAACTGGCCGGCGACGCTGAAGTCGTTCTCGGCGACGGGGCTGAAGTCGCACCTGTACATCGCGGTCGGCGACGACGAGTACAAGAACCCGAAGGCGATCGATGCCACCCACGACCTCGACTTCGAGGCACACGTCGTGTTCAACCAGGCGTCGCGGGTGCCGAACCTGACGTCGGAGTTCCGCGTCGTCAACGGCGGGCACGACTGGGACGTGTGGGGACCGACGTTCGCCGAGGGCGCGAAGTACATCTTCCAGTACATCGGCAAGCCGCCGGCCACTCCGATGCAGGCCGCGATCACCGGTACGGCGGGCGACGACCGCGCCGGCGGCATCGCGACTGATGCCTCGGGCAACGTTTATCAGGCGGTCGCGGCAGCGGGTGCGCTGGACGGGCAACCGTACGCGGGCGGGACGGATGTCGCGCTGATCAAGTACGGGCCCGACGGGTCCCGGGTATGGACACGATCGCTCGGGACGAGTGGAACGGAACGCGCGTACGGCGTTGCTGTGGACGCGAGCGGGCGCGTCGTCGTGACCGGGTACACGAACGGCGATCTGGACGGCAAGCATGCCGGAAACGCCACGGACGATGGGTTTGTGGCGCAGTACGACGCTGAGGGGAATCGGCGGTGGCTGACGCAGTTCGGCGTACCGGGGGTGGCGGATCGCAGCTACTCGGTGACGGTCTCCGGGACCGATGTCTACGTCGGCGGCTACACGAAGGGCGCGTTGGACGGGGCGAACCAGGGCGACAAGGAGGTGTTCCTCGCGCGGCTCGACGGTGACGGGCGGCTGGTGTGGTTGCGGCAGACCGGAAGCGCCAGCGAGGACAAGGGGATGGCGGTCGCTGTCTCCGACGGTTCGGTGTATCTGGGTGGAATGATCGCCGGCGACGCCGGTGTGGACGGTCTCCTCGCGCGCTACTCGACGGACGGCACTCCGATGTGGGTGAAGCAGGTCGGCACTGCTGCTGCGGACGAGGTGTGGGCGCTCGCCGCGGACCCTGCCGGCGGCGTGTACCTCGCCGGGTACACGGCAGGTGACTTCGCCGGGACGCTCAACGGTGACAAGGATTTCCTGGTCGCTCGCGCCGATGCGGACGGCAACCTGACCTGGCGCGACCAGCTCGGCACGTCCACCAACGACAAGGCCGCCGCTGTGGCGGTCGACTCCGCCGGCAACCTCTACGTGGCCGGCTTCAGCGACGGCGCGTTGGAGACTCCGCTGGGCAAGTTCGACGGGGTGCTGACGAAGTACTCGCCTGAGCACACACGCAGTTGGACACGCCAGTTCGGTACTGCGGACGACGATGCGGCGGACGCGTTCGCCGAGGCGAATCTCTACCTGATCGCCACACCGACGGGCACGCAACTGAGCGGGCTGACCGGAACGGATGTGTTCCGGACAGCCTTCACCTCGGACGGCTCCAACAACCTGCCGTAGAACGTTTGGTGGGCTCCCAGACCGCGTTCCGGCCGGGCGAGTCACGGCCGGACAACCACCTGACAGTCGGGGAGCCCGATGAACACCTCATCACGTTCAGTGCCCGGTGCACAACTCGTTCAGCCGTTTGTGTTTGCGTTTCGCCAAAGAGCCTTTTGCAGATGCAGAAGGCAGCTGCACGTGCACGAGATTTACCGGGCTATACAGGTCTTCAAGTGGTCGTTGACGATGCCTGTCGCCTGCATCAACGCGTACGCCGTGGTGGGTCCGACGAAGACGAAACCCTTCTTCTTCAGGGCCTTCGACATGGCCACGGACTCGGGTGTGGTGGCCGGGACGTCGGCGAACGTCCTGGGCGCCTTGTGCTTGGCCGGCTTGAACGACCAGAGCAGCTCGGTGAACTCGCCGTCGTCCAGCTCCAGCAGCGCGCGGGCGTTGTTGATCGTCGCGTTGATCTTCAGGCGATTGCGGACGATGCCGGGATCGGCCATCAACCGGTCGAAGTCGGCATCGTCGTACTTCGCGATCGTCTCCGGGTCGAAGTGCGCGAACGCAGTACGGAAGTTCTCCCGTTTGCGGAGGATCGTGATCCACGACAGGCCTGACTGGAACCCCTCGAGCGTCATCCGCTCGAACAGGCCGACATCGCTGCGGATCTCCTTGCCCCACTCGTTGTCGTGATACTCGATGTACTCCGGCGCTGAGGTCGCCCAGCCACACCGAGGCTGGCCGTCCGGGCCGATCACGGTCATGCCTGGACCTCGCGGAGTAGACGGTGCAGCGAGACTCGCATCATCAGCTCGAAGGCCGGTCGGGCCACGATCCAGCCGAGCCGGCCGAGCGGCGGGTCGACGTCCTCTTCCCAGGTGAACACGCTGCCGCTGGAGACCGGGGCGATCGTGAACGTGCCGGTGCCGCGGACGATCTTGCCGAGATGCTTCACCGTGCACACGCGCGGCGGATCCCAGTGTGTGATGACCATGTCGTCAGTGAACCCGACGCCACCGACAGAAGTCCGCGCGGCGACCCCGCCGCCGACGCCGATCCCGTCGTTCTCAGTCCCCCAGACGCGGGTCAGCAACATCCACCGCGACTGCCGGTCCCAGTCCATCACGACGTCCCAGGCAGCCTCCGGCGACAGCCGCAGTACGACCGACGCCTCCGCGTGACAACTCCCCGATCCGTCCATCAGCTCGGCCGCTGATAAGCGCCTTCGCCCTCTTGCTCCGCCGGCGGCCAGAACCGCCACCCCTCCCCCTCACCCTGCTGCTGCGACTGCGCGCCACCCTGCTGCGACGGCTGCGAGCTCGCCTGCTGGCCGGACGCCTGCTGCTGAGCCTGGGGCACCGCCGGCTGCTGCGAGCCGGACTGCTGGTTGGACGCAGGCACCTGCTCCTGCGACTGCTGCTGACCACCCGCCTGCTCCCGCACGACGTACTGCTGCTGCTCCTGCTGCGTCCAGTGCGTCGCCGGAGCGGACTGCTCGACGGGTGCCTGCTCGCCGTCAACCGACTGCTGCGGCGGCATCTGCGTCCAGTGCTGCGCAGGAGCGGCCTGGTCACCCGCCACCGGCTCCGCGTCAACTGATGGCTGCGTGCTGGCTGACGGTGGTTGTTCCTGGGGTGGCTGCTGGTCGTTCGGCTGTTGTGGGGGCTGCTGATGGGGTGTGGCGGGGGTGCGGCGGGGTGTGACCGGCTGGGACTGAGCCTCCAGGAGGGCTCGGGCCTCGGCCTGCAGGCGTTCGTACTCGTCGCCCGCCGCCTGCTGCCGCGTCCGCGGAAGCTCAGACGTCTCCGGCTCGTCATCCTCCGCCGCCGCGACATCAGCCTGCGGCTCAGCAGCACGCGCCGGCTCAGCAGCAGGCTTCGGCTCAGCGGCCGGCGTCGGCTCAGCGGCAGGCGTCGGCTCAGCGGCAGGCGTCGGCTCGGTGGGCGCAGTCGGGACGCCGACCTGTGGTACCTGCGCGGTCGAGTCCTTCGCCGGCGGCTCGTCCTTCGTCGGCTCGCCGGTCGGGAAGTCGCCGCCGACGAGGATCGGCTGGTGCGGCCCGGTGTCCTCGAACTCCGACGCGTCGTACTGCGACCTCGACGTGAACCCGGCGCCGTCCGGCGCGTCGACGATCGGCGCGACTGCCCGCTCCAGGTCCGCGATCCGGCGGTCCCGCTCAGCGACCTCCTTCGCGACCCGCTCGAGCAGCGTGTCGACCTCGTCCATCCGGTAGCCGCGCACCCCGACCGCGAACCGTGCCGACTCGATATCCGTCGACGTCAGCGCCTGCCGTGCGGGCACGGTCATGTCGGGCCGGTCGTCGTACGCCGTGCTCATGGCACCCCAACGACCCGAGGCGACTACCGCGACAGCCCCGATCAACACCACGACGATCAGCCCGAAGAACCACATCACGGGTCCGATCGTGCCATGCCGTCCGAGTCAACCGAACCATCACCCGGGATTTCAGCTCCCGTCGGACCCCAGCCGGCGCGCCTTCGCGGACGTACTCTCCACGTCCTCCGCAGCCACCTCGGCGGCTTCCTGGGCCGCGGCGTCGGCCAGCTCGCCCGCCTTCATGATGTAGCTGATCGCCTCGTCCACGTCGTCGGTGACCGTGAACATCTCCAGATCGGCGGCCGAGATCTTGCCGTCCTCGAGCATCGTGTTCCGCAGCCAGTCGACCAGCCCGCCCCAGTACGCCGTTCCGAACAGCACGACCGGGAACGACGTGACCTTCCGCGTCTGCGCCAGCGTGAGGGCCTCGAACAGCTCGTCCAGCGTGCCGAACCCGCCCGGCATCACCACGAACCCCTGCGCGTACTTCACGAACATGGTCTTGCGGGTGAAGAAGTACCGGAAGTTCATCCCGATGTCGACCCACTCGTTCAGGCCGTTCTCGAAGGGCAGCTCGATCCCGAGCCCGACCGACACGCCGCCCGCCTCGGACGCACCCTTGTTCGCCGCCTCCATCACGCCCGGTCCGCCGCCGGTGATGACGGCGTACCCGGCCGCGACCAGCTTCCGCCCGGTCTCCTCCGCGGCGGCGTACATCGGGTCGTCCGGCTTGGTCCGCGCCGAGCCGAACACGCTGATCGCGGCGCCGAGCTCGGCCAGCATGCCGAACCCCTCGATGAACTCCGACTGGATCCGCAACACCCGCCACGGGTCGGTGTGCACCCAGTCCGACGGTCCGCGGCTGTCCAGCAGCCGCTGCTCGGAGGTGGAGTGCTGCACCTGCTTGCGCCGCATCACGATCGGCCCGCGCTGCTGCTGGCCGACCGGGCCGACCGGTCTGTCGGGGTGGATCGATGGTTCTGACATGCGTCCAGATTATGGCCTGACCGGTAACGCGGGCGGCTCAGGCGCGGCCCGTCAACCAACTCCTCAACCGCTGTTCACACAGCTCGATCTCGGCCTCGGGCACGAATTCGTCCTGCTTGTGCGCGTAGAGCGGATCGCCGGGCCCGTAGTTCACCGCCGGTACGCCGAGCAGCGTGAACCGCGCCACGTCGGTCCACCCGAACTTCGGCTGCGGCTCTCCCCCGACCACCTGCAGGAACGCCGCCGCGGCCGGCCGCTCCAGCCCCGGCAGCCCGCCCGGAGCGGAGTCCGTCACGGCGACGTCGTACCCCTCGAACACCTCGCGCAGGTGTGCCTCGGCCTCCGCCTCGGACCGGTTGGGCGCGAAGCGGTAGTTGATCGTCACCGTGCACAGATCCGGTACGACGTTCCCGGCGACGCCACCCGTGATCGCGACCGCGTTCAGCCCCTCGCGGTACTCGAGCCCGTCGATCGGCACCCGTCGCGGTTCGTACGCCGCCAGTCGCGCCAGCACCCCGCCGACGGCGTGGATCGCGTTCGAGCCCATCCACGACCGGGCCGAGTGCGCACGCTCGCCGCGGGTGGTGACCTCGATCCGCATCGTGCCCTGGCAGCCTGCCTCGACGACGGCGTTCGACGGCTCCATCACGACCGCGAACACGCCCTCGAGCAGCTCCGGGTTCGAGCGGGTCAGCTTGAACAGCCCGTTGCGCTCGGCCTCGATCTCTTCGCAGTCGTAGAACACGTAGGTGACGTCCCGGTTCGGCTCGTCCAGCGTCGCCGCGAGCCGGAGCGCGACCGCGACCCCGCCCTTCATGTCGCAGGCGCCGAGACCGTGGATCAGGCCGTCGGCGCGGCGGGCCGGGAGGTTGTCGTTGAGCGGGACGGTGTCGAGATGCCCGGCGATCACGACCCGCTCGTCGCGGCCGAGGTCCGTCCGCGCGACCACGGTGTTCCCGTGCCGGAACACCTTCAGATGCCCGTACACCGAGAGCGCCTTCTCGACCTTGTCCGCCAGCTTCTCCTCAGTCCCACTGACCGACGAAATATTCACCAACGCCTCAGTCAGGTCAGGCCCGGAGACGGTCAGGTCGAGCTTGGTCATGAGGCCTCTTCCTTCGGCGGCGGTAGGAACACGCAGAACTCGTTGCCCTCGGGGTCGGCGCAGACGTGCCAGCCGATCTCGTCGTCCTTGGGCCGCAGCAGTGTCGCCCCCGCGTCGAGCACCGGCTGCAGCGCGGGCGCGGTCACATCCCAGTGCACCCGGTTCTTCACGGTCTTGGGCTCGGGCACCGGGACGAACACCCAGTACCGGAACGGCAGGCCCGGGACGTTCTCGAGCCAGAAGTACGGCGTACCCGGCCGGCTCATGAAGTCGCCGCCGACCACGTCCGCCCACCAGCGTGCCTGCTTCTCCGGCTCGGCCGAGTCGACGATCAACTCCATCAGCCGGTACGCCGGAACCGTGTCGCGGACGAATCCGCAGAACTCCCCGCCCTCGGGATCCGTCATCACCGTCCAGGGCTGTTCCTCGGTTTCCGGGGTCAGGACCTTCGCGCCGTCCCGCTCGAGGTTCTGGATCGCGCCGGTGATGATGTCGAGGTGGACCCGGTTCTTGACCGACTTCGCCTCCGGGACCTTGCACATCCAGATCGTCTTCTCCGGGGCGTCGCCGACCAGCACGTTCGGGTTGTCCGCGGGCGCGGTCAGGCCGATCACCCGGCCCCAGAACGCGGCCATCTCACTCGGCGACGAGACGTCGACACACAAGTCCTTGAAACGCGCGATGGTCATGGCCGACAGGCTATCCGGAGTGCCGCTTCCGGTAGTGCCGGTTGACCCGCTCCCGGTTGCCACAGGACGCCGAGCACCACATCTGCCGCGGATCATCCTGCAAGAAGTACTTGACGCACCGAGCAGCCGGACACGCCCGCAATCGCGCGCGGTCCGCACTGGTCAGAAACTCGATCGTCGACCTCCCCACACCCGCCATCACCAACTCCACCGGATCCGCCGTTCCCCCACCCCACGCGACCCCCGGATCCCCATCTCCCTCCCACACCAGCTTCTGGGCCCCCAGGCGGCCCGCGGCCTGGTTGATCATCCGCAATGCTGCCCCAACATCCATCAACAGATGAGAATCCGCCCGACTCGGCGCCCCAGGCGCAACCGCCCGCGCAAACAACGCCCGCACCGCCCCCCGAATACGCACAAGCTCACCGTGCATGCGCTCGTCACCTGAAGGGCCCTCACCCGACCCCGCCGCCCCCGGCCCCCTCCGCACGGCGCCCTCATTCGACCCCGCCGCCCCGGGGCCACTCGTCGCCGGGCCGTCGCCCGCCGCCGCGGCGGGCGCGCGCGGCGCGGAGTGCCGGGCTTGCTCAGCCAGTGGCCGGCCCAGAACCTCCACGAACTGGTCCTGCTGCTGCTCCAACCATGCGGCCGCGTCCGCCGGTGTCGCCAGGAGGTCTGCGATACCGCCGTGGCCGTCGTGCTTGATGGTTGCGGCGAGGGCGAAGGCCAGCGTGCTCATCCACGGATTCTAATGGGATATCTGGTTGCTGCCATGTGAATACTTCGCCTAGGGTCTCGAAGCGTGACCGACCTCCGCACCCGGCTACGCGCCGTACCGACGCTGACCGGCACCCCACCGACCTGGGATCCCGTCCTTGCCCCCGCGACGCCGCACCCGCTCTTCGTCGAGTGGCTGCTGGCCGCGATCGACGAGCAGGTGCCCGAGCCATGCGCGGTGACCCTGTCGACGGTCCGCGCCGACGGCCGGCCGAACGGGCGGGTCCTCATCCTCAAGAACGTGACGGACGACGGCTGGCAGTTCGCCTCGACCTCGACCAGCCGCAAGGGCGACGAGCTGGCAACCTCGCCGTACGCCGCCTTGACGTTCTACTGGATCCCGCTGGGCCGCCAGGTCCGCGTGCTCGGGACGGTCTCCCCCGCGGAGGCGGATGAGTCGGCGCAAGACTTCCTGATGCGGCCCGAAGCGGCGCGGGCGGAGGCGCTGGTCGGGCGGCAGAGCGCCGTACTCGAGGATCCTGCGGAAATCGACGTGGCGGTGAAGGAGCAGGCTGAGCGGATCGCCGCCGAGCCGGGGCTGGTCGCGCCGAACTGGACGCTGTACACGTTGCAGGCGGAGGAGGTCGAGTTCTGGCAGGCGGATCCGGATCGCCGGCACACACGCCTGCGGTACCGACTGGAAGACGAATGGACAAAGGAGCTGCTGTGGCCCTGAACGAAGTACGCGCCACCGCCGACCAGTTGCTCGCCCTCGTCGCCGACCTGGACGACGCGACCGCACGCGGCGACTCGAACCTCCCCGGCTGGTCGCGCGGTCACGTGATCACCCACATCGCGAACTTCTCCGAGGCGATGACCCGTCAGGTCGACGAGGCGCTCCAGGGACGGCTCATCGAGGTGTACGACGGCGGCCGCCCGGCTCGCGACGCCGCCATCGAAGCCGGCGCCGACCGCTCCGCCGCCGACCTCCGCGCCCACCTCACCCAGGCCGTCACCACCTTGCTCGCCTCGTGGGACAAGGTCAGCCCCACCGACTGGCCCCTCCCCATCCTCCACCGCAACAGCAACCTCTCCGCCGGCCTCCAAGCCACCTGGCGAGAACTCACCATCCACACCTCGGACCTCAACCTGGGCATCACTCCCGCCACATGGTCCGAGGACTTCTGCCTCCACCTCCTGGACTTCCTCCGCCCCCGCACCCCTGACAACATCCACCTCATCCTCGAGTCCGACTCCACCACCTGGGAGAACGGCACGGGCGAAGAGGCGAAGCTGACCGGCGCCCTCACAGACCTAACAGCCTGGTACGCCGGCCGCCCCACCCCCGGCCCGATCACCGGGCCGACACCGTCCCTTCTCCCTTGGCCGTGAGCCGGACGTCCCGCACTGACCAACCACGCCTCACCGCGGCGCGACGGGCTCCGCACGCGGGGCTGCGACCGCGGCCCCGCGGTGAGGCGTGGTTGATCAGTGAGGGGTGTCCGCCTGTTCAGCTGACTGTGAAGTCGTCCACCTGGATCCAGGTGTCGAGGTTGGGGGCGTTGAAGCCGGCGTAGACGGTTAGCTCGTGTACGCCGGCCGGGACCTTGACCGTCACCTCGTGGTGGACGTAGCCGGTGCCGGCGCCGAACGTCGTTCCGGCCAGGTCTGTGGTGCCCGCGCGGACGCCGAAGCGGCCCTGGTCGACTGGGAGGTTGGCCGACGCGTTGATCCAGGAACCGAAGGTGTACGTCGCACCTGGGGTCACCGGGACCGTTTGGTACAGGTCGCTGAAACCTGTGCAGGTGCAGCGGATCCAGCCGTTGTTGGCGCCGGAGTGCGCGAAGCCGAGGCCGCGGTCGACGCCGTTGGCCGCAGTACCTTCGAAGAGCCAGGCCGGCTTGCCGCCTCCGGTGCCCTCGAAGCCGCCGTCCGCCAACTGGGAGACGTATCGGACCGCAAGCTCGGACACCGTCGTGTACGAACGCGTCCCGCCAGGCAACCCGATCACCCGTACGCCGTCGGTCTCCTGCACCGGGAATGTGATCGCGTACGTCGTGTTCGCTCCTGCCGACGCATCCCCGGGGTACGTCGGCGACACCGTCTGCGAGCCGACCTCGACCCATTGACCGTTCTGCTTGACCTGCACGCGCGGCCGCCCGGTGAAGTAGCCGCCCTCGGCCGAGACCGTGCCCGACGTGAACTCGACGTTGTTCACCTGGTGCCCCGCCGGCCACTCGTACCCCCACCACGAAGCGCCCTTGACCTCGTCGTCGAAGTCCGACTCGCTACCGGTCTTCGCGCCGTCGTTCATCAGCGCGAGGCTGCCGGACTGTGTCGACTTGGCGATCGCTACCGCACCTGTCGCTGGCGCCGCCAGGTTGTCGGCTCCGGGCAGGTTGTCAGCGGGAGCGTCGGACGACGGCGTCAGCACCAGTTTGCGCAGGTTGAAGTTGTAGACCGACGTACCGATCCCACCGCCGCCGCACGGGCAGACGTTCGCCTGGATGTACATGGTGTTTCCGTCCGGCTGGACGAACTTCGACGGGATCGTCACCCCGTACCCGCCGTACTTCGACGTCGACCACGGGTACCCGCCGAAGTCCTTGCTCATGAAGTGTTTCCACGGACCCCACGGCGTCGGCGACTCGTAGAACTCGAACGTGTACTCCGTCCAGGAGGTGTAGACGTAGCGCTTCTGCTTCGCGAGGTACGTGACTCCGCCTTGGCTGATCACACTTAGGTTGGACGCGTTCGTTCCATAGGTCTGCGCGTAGAGCCGCCGGGTGTCGGTCAGCACGGGCTTGCGATCGGCGATCTTCGCCGACCAGCCGGAGCCGGTGTAGAACTTCCACGCGCCGCGGTCCTGCACCTTGTTCTTCGGGACCCGCGCCAGGAAAACACTCCGCGGATCGGCCACGGTGTCGTCGAACGAGTCCCGCCAGTTGCCGTCGAGGCCGTAGGCGTAGACGTATCCGTCGGGTGCGAGCGCGCCGCCCTTGCCGAAGTCCGCGAACCAGATCGTCGTGAAGACGTGGTCGGAGAACATCGGCTTCTTCTTGTCCCAGGTCCACGTCTTTCCGTGGTCCGTCGACTTCAGGATCGTCGCTGCCGGTACGTCGTTGAAGTCGAGCGCGAGGTCCTGAACCGCCAGGTACAGCGTGTCCCCGACGCAGACCATCCCGGTCGGCTTCCGGTTGTACCCGGCGCCGCTCCAGACCGACCCGACCTGCTCACCCTTGGAGATCGTTGCCCCGGACAAGTTTCCCGGCGTGCCGTTGATCTCGCTGACCGCGATGTCGGCGAAGTCCCCGTCGGTACTGAAACCCTTGCCGTCGCCGTTGGCGGCGTACAGCTTGTCGTTGCCGGCCCAGCAGGACGGCCACAGGTCACCGTCGCTCTTGCTCGGTATACCTTTCGAGTCGACTTGGGCGGTGCCGACAGCGGTTTCCATACCATACCGTTTGGTATGGCCGGCCGAGGCGACAGTCGACGGCTGCAACGCGGCAGACGAGTGGGTGAGCAGTGTCGCCGCTCCGAAAACGAGCGGCAGGACAGCAAGTAAGGCCCCACGCTTCATAGCAGATCCTTCACTTGAGGCCGGTCGTCTTCATCGCGTCGACCAGGCGGCGCTGGCCCGCGACGAACACCACGACCGTGGGAATGGCCGCTATCACGGCAGCCGCGAGAATGAGGTTCCAGGCCGAGGCGTACTGCCCCTGCATGCCGGAGACGCCGAGCTGGATCACCCGCAGGTCCGGGTTCCGGGTGATGGTGAGCGGCCAGAGGAACGCGTTCCAGTTGGCCAGGAAGAACAGCACCGACAGCGAGGCGAGCACCGGCCGGCTGAGCGGCAGGATGACACTCCAGTACCGCCGCCAGTAGCCGCAGCCGTCCAGGTCGGCCGCTTCCTCGAGCTCACGCGGGATGTTCAGGTAGTACTGCCGGAGCAGGAAGATGCCGAACGCGTGGAAGATGCTCGGCACGATCAACCCGGCATAACTGTCCAGCAGACCTAGTTGCTTTGCCACTAGAAACAAGGGAACTAGTATCACCGGCAACGACACGAGCAGCGTCGACATGATCCCGGAGAAGATGATCCCCCGCCCCGGGAACCGCAGCCGGGCCAGCGCGTACGCCGCCATGCTGTGGAAGAACAGTGCGACCACGGTGACCGTGACCGACACGATCGCGGAGTTCAGCATGAACCGCGGCATCGGGATCTTCAGCAGCACGTACTGCAGGTTGTCGAGCGTCCACGTCGACGGCCAGCCGAAGTTGAACACGTCCTCGGCCGGCTTCAACGCGCTGATCAGGATCCACAGCAAGGGCGCGACCGCGATGATCGCCAGCACATGAGCCAGGATCGGGAAGAACCTAATCCTCATCGAAGCGACCTCCTCGGGTGACGCCGAACATCAGGCCGGTGCAGACGACGAGAATCGCCACGACCACAGTGGTCAGCGCCGCGGCGTACCCCATGTTGTTGAACGTGAACGCCTGCTCGTAGATGTAGAGCACGACCGTGCTGGTCGCGCGAGCGGGCCCGCCCTTGGTGAGTACGAAGACGAGGTCGAACGCCTGCAGACCGGTGACCGCCCCGATCGTCGAGTTGACCACGACGAAGAAGCTGGTCGGCCGGAGCAGCGGCCAGATCACGTACCGGAACCGTTGCCAGGAGCCCGCACCGTCGATCTGCGCGGCGTCCTCGAGTTCCTTCGGCACATCCTTCAGCCCGGCCAGGAACACCAGCATCTGGTACCCCATCAGGAACCAGACGCTGATCACCACATAGGTGCCGAGCGCGAGGGACGGCGTACCGAGGAAGGACACGTCACCGAGGCCGAAGGGCGCCAGGATCTTGGAGAGCGCGCCGCGTTTGTCGACCAGCAGGAACTGCCAGATCAGGCCGACCACGACCAGGCTGACGACGTTCGGCAGGAAGAACGCCGAGCGGACCCAACCGATGCCCTTGAAGTGGTTGCGAACCAGCATCGCCAGCGCGAAGCTCACCACGAACGCGATCGGCACGAACGTGACCACGTAGATCGCGGTGACCTTCAACGAGGCCCAGAGCTGGTCGTCCCCGGCCATCAGCTTGTAGTTGGCCAGGCCGACGTACTGATAGTTGCCGAAGCCATCGACCTTGAAGAACGCGACACCGAAGGCCAGCACCATCGGGATCGCGACGAAGATCAGCAGACCGATCGTGTCGGGGGCGAGGAAGGCGTACGCGGCCAACGCCTCGCGCCGTTTCCGCGTCATACCTG
The DNA here is from genome assembly GCF_041430295.1 of Kribbella sp. NBC_00662. Taxonomy (GTDB): domain Bacteria; phylum Actinomycetota; class Actinomycetes; order Propionibacteriales; family Kribbellaceae; genus Kribbella. The sequence continues at coordinate 467,109 of NZ_CP109029.1, forward strand.
CCTTGGGTTTCCCCGAAGCCTTCACCAGCGGCTTGGAGGGAGGGGCTGTCGTGGTCACCATCAGCTGATCGGCGCGCCCTGGTAGGTCTTCAGGAACGTGTCGATCTTCTCCGCCGCGTCGGCCGCCGCCTTGGCCGGATCGGCCGCGTTCAGCTGGCAGGCCTGGATCGCGTCGGCGATCGGCTGGTACACCTCCGGTGGGAACCGCGGCTCGGGCTTGCCGGTCGGCGCGATCTCGCTGACGAACTTCTTCAGCGCGCCGTCGGCGAACGCACCCTTGGCGTCCGCGGCCTGTTGCACCGACTTCCGTGGCGGCAGGTTCGTCTTCACCACGGTGTTCCACTGCCGCTGCCGCTCGACACCGGCCGCATCGGTCGAGCCGAGCGCCCAGGCGATGAACTTCGCCGCGGCCTCCGGGTTCTTGCCCTTGGAGTTGGCGACGAATGCCCAGCCGCCGAGGTCGGTAGCCGCCGAGCCGCCGTCAGGAGTGGGCAGCGGGATGATGCCGTACTTGAACGTCTTCGCCTTGGTCCGCATGTCCGCGACCGCCCAGATCCCGCTCTGCTGCATCGCGGCCGCGCCGGAGCCGAGGTTCGAGACCACGTCGCCGCCGCCGTCGCCGAGGGCCTTGCGCGGGGCAACCTTGTTCTTGATCGTGTCGCCCCAGAACTTCAGCGCTTGTACGGAGGCCGGCGAGTCGAACGCGGACTTGCCGTCCTTGATCGCGTTGCCGTCGCCCTGCCACATGAACGGGTACCAGGTGAAGTTCTGGTAGTAGCCCGGGAGCGTCTCGAACATCACGCCGTACCGCTTGCTGTTGGTCAGCTTCTGCGCGACCGCGATGGTCTGGTCCCAGGTCTTGGGCAGGTCGGCCTCGGACAGGCCGGCCGATTCGAACGCGGCCTCGCTGTAGTACATCGCGAGCGGCTCGATCTCCATCGGCAGTCCGTACACCTTGCCGTCGACGCTGCGCGCCTCGAGCAGACCGGGCAGGTAGTCCTTCTTGGACTCGTCCGACAACGCCGAGCCGAGATCCTGCAGTACGCCGCCGTTGTAGTAGCGGAGGAAGTCGCCGGGGCTGATCAGGAAGATGTCCGGACCCTGCCCCGACTGGAACGCGGTCTGCAGGGTGGTCCCGTTCAGGTAGTCCTTGCCGGGGATGTAGCGCAGCTTGACCTTGACGTCGTTGTTCTTGTTCCATTCGGCGACGGTGTCGACGAACCACTTGCTCTGCGGTCCTTGGTCGTCCGACGGACCGTAGAAGTTCCAGAACGACATCTCCTTGGCGTTGCCGCCGGACTCGTTACTGCCGCACGCGGACAGCAGCGGTACGCCGGCAGCCGTCGCGGCGAACGCGCCCAGGCCGCCGCGCAATACGGACCGGCGACTGAGCTGCCTGGCAGGGAAGGGTGATGCAGCCATCAGGTGCTCCAGGGTGGTGTGTTTCGGGCGGGGACTCGAGGCGGCCGAGGGGCAATCGATTTCTCGCAATCTACGATCGGCAGCTTGGTCGGTCAAGAGCCGACGAGATGACGATGTGGTCAACCTCTGTCGATTCCTGCGTGTGGGCAAGGATTTCGACCTCGGTGCAGCCGTTGACACCGGGCGAGCTCGCTGCCTAATCTGCGGAAATCGATTTCTGAGATGAGAGGCGCTGGGATGCCAGTTGTGCCGAACCGTGCGTCCGCCCACCGCACGGCCGACGAGCTGTCCAGGGACCTGGTCGCCCGGGGATTACAGGCGGCACGCGACGCCATCGAGACCGAGGCCGCGGCCGTGTCGGCACTCGCGGATCGCCTGGACGGGGTCTTCCTGGACGTGCTTCTCGCGGTCTCCCGGTGCGAGGGTCACCTGGTGGTGACCGGTCTCGGGAAGTCCGGTCTGGTCGGCCGGAAGATCGCCGCCACGCTGGCGAGCACGGGTACGCCGGCGACGTTCATCCACTCCGGCGACGCGCTGCACGGCGACTCCGGTGCGGTGACTCGGCGCGATCTCGTGCTCGCGTTGTCCGCGTCCGGCGAGACGGCCGAGGTGTGCGAGTTTGCCCGGATGCTGCGGGAGCGGGAGATCCCGGTGATCGCGATGACCGGTCAGGAACGGTCCACGCTGGCCCGGCTGGCGACGTACACGCTCGACACGATGGTGCTGCGTGAGGCCGATCCGTTGAACCTGGCACCGACCGCGTCGACGACGGCCTCGTTGGCGATGGGCGATGCGTTGGCGTGCGCTCTCGTCGTACTGCGATCTTTCAGTCATCACGACTTCGCGCAGTTCCATCCATCCGGTGCCCTGGGCAAGCGTCTCGCCGAGGACCAGGCATGACGGATGTCTGCGTGCTGGGGTCGTTCATGAAGGATCTGGTGGCGTCGGCGGAGCGGCGGCCGTTGCCGGGGGAGACGTTGCACGGGACCGGGTTCGCGGAGTTCCTCGGTGGCAAGGGGGTGAACCAGGCCATCGCGGCGGCGCGGATGGGTGCACGTACGGCGATCGTCGGCACGATCGGCGAGGACCGGTACGGCGAGGAGTTCCTCGAGCTGTTGTCGTCGAACGGGGTCGACACGTCGTGGATCGTGCGGCACCCGTCGCTGGGCACCGGGGTCGGGCTGCCAGTGGTGCTGCCGGACGGCGGCAACTCGATCATCATCGTGTCCCGCGCGAACGCGGCGATCACGGCTGCGGATGTCGAGGCCGCTTCCGAGGTGCTCGTTTCCAGCAAAGTGCTCAGCGTCCAGCTCGAGCTCCCGGTCGAGGCGAGTCACGCCGCCCTCCGGCTCGCTTCGACCGCCGGCGTGACCACGATCCTGACCCCCGCGCCGGTCGGCCCGGTCGATCAGTCGCTGGCGGCGTACGTCGACATCCTGGTGCCGAACGAGGTTGAGGCGGCGGCCCTCACGGGGCTGGACTGCGACGACTCGGGCGTGCCTATGGTCGCTCGCAAACTCGCCGAGGACTGGGACCTGCGTGCCTGTGTGGTCACGCTGGGTTCGCGGGGCGCGTTCGTGCTGGACCGGGCCGCGGGGTTCGAGGAGCGCGTGGATCCTTTCGAGGTCGCTACCGTCGACACGGTCGGCGCGGGCGATGCGTTCTGCGGTTCACTGGCCGCCTCGCTGGCGGACGGCGCCGGGTTGGTGGACGCCGTACGGCTCGCGAACGCCGCCGGTGCGCTCTCGACCACGGTCAACGGCGCCGCCGATTCGGCCCCCGCTCGCGCTGCCGCCCTAGCCCTGCTGGACTCCATCGCGTCATGAGATCCTTTGCTCGGGATCGGGGTTAGAGTGCGATCCAGACGACCATCGGATCTCCAGCGGGGAGCGGGTATGACGACGATCTACGACGTCGCGCGTAGGTCGGGGGTGTCTCCGGCGACGGTGTCGCGGGTCCTGAGCGGCCGGCGCAACGTGGACCCGGAGCTGTCCGAGAAGGTCCGCGCCGCGGTCGCGGAACTCGGCTACCGGCCGAACGGCGTCGCTCGTAACCTCCGTAAGTCCTCCACGAACCTGTGGGCCGTTGTCATCTCCGACATCGAGAACCCGTTCTTCACCTCTTTGGTCCGCGGGCTCGAGGATGTGGCGCAGACGGAGGGGTACCACGTCGTACTGTGCAATTCGGACGAGGATCCGGCGAAGGAGGCGGCGTACGCGTCCGCCGTACTGACCGATCAGATGGCCGGGGTGGTGATCTCGCCGACGTCGACCGCGGAGGGTGTGCAGCTGCTCGCGGACGCGAAGATCCCGTTGGTGATGATTGACCGTCGGGTTGAGGGCGTCGAGGCGGACACGGTGCTTGTGGACAACGAGCACGGTGCGTTTGAGGGCGTCAAACACTTGATCGACGGCGGGTATCGGCGGATCGCTTGCATCACCGGTCCGCGCAAGGTGTCGACTGCGATGGATCGGCTGGGCGGGTATCGGTCGGCCTTGCGTGCTGGTGGGATCCGGTACGACAAGGATCTGGTGCGGCACGCCGACTTCCGCGAGGCCGGCGGGTACGCCGCGATGGAAAGCCTGCTCGAGCTGGCCGATCCACCTGAGGCGTTGTTCGCCACCAACAACCTGATGACCGTCGGCGCCCTCGAATGCCTGGCCCGCAAGGGTTTGCGAGCCCCCGACGACATCGCCGTCGTCGGCTTCGACGACATCCCCTGGGCCGACCTCGTCGTCCCCAGCCTCACCACCGTCGCCCAACCCACCTACGAACTGGGCCGAACCGCCGGCATGCTCCTCAAAGACCGCACCACCTCCCCCGGCCGCCCACCCTCCACAGTCACCCTCCGCACCGAACTCCACATCCGAGCCACGTCCGCCCCGAAGAAGTAACCGCCGGACACCGTCCAAAGGACGCCGCTCCGCGGCGACAGTCTTGTTTGCCGCCTCCGGCGGCATGCGGAACCGTGGCGACAACGACCGCACTCCTGTCGACTACGGGGATACCTGGGGAACGCAAACCGGACACCGCTCCAAGGCGACTGCCGTTCGGCCGCCTCCGGCGCTGCCTTTGGGCAGCGGCATGATCGCCGGCGACGGGGAAGCATGCAGGCTCGAGAGTCCTTGTGGGTCGGGCCTCGTGCTGCTGTTCATCGGTCCATTCCCCAACTGCGGACCATGGCCGCCAACGCGAGCGCTGCCATACGCCCGACCTCTGGCCACCGTGGATCCGCCATGAAGACACTCGCACCCACGTCGCCGTGCTCGGCGAGCAACGCATCCAGGAGCCGCCCGAGATTGCGGAGTCGCTCGATCTCGTCTCCTGGCACCAGCACGGTCCCTATCGAATCTGCCGGATCAGGGAGTACTGCTGTCTCGTCGTACAAGACATGGACGTGGTAATCGAAATCGTCGTACTGCCCGGGCAGGAATCCTTCGCCGCGGATCCACGCGCGCTCTTGATACTCAACGTCGGACAGGACAGCAAGCGAGTCCAGCACGTCACGCCGCATCCGTCGAAACCGGACCACATCCATTCAGACTCCACCCGTTCTCGTACACGCACGGCGCGCTCTCGGATCAAGGACGTAGACCCTTTTCTCGCCAACCGGCTCTACCACTCCAGCCATGGGTCGACCTTTCTGAGAGATGGTCCGAGCAGCTCACGGAGGACTGAACCGGGGGGCCTGGTTCCGGAATCATGTCGACGCCGCTGACCGTGATCAGCCCTCGTACATCCTCCGGACCACGCCGGTAGTCGCCTTCAAGCCAATCAAGGATCGAGCGGCAGGCATCTCGATTCGAGTCGACGCGCGCAACGTGCGCGGACCACGTGGACGTGGCGACGTGGTCCGCGCGTCGGCGGAGCCGGCCGACAAGACAGCTGCCGCGGTGCGGTGTCCTTTGAGCGGGGTGCGGTTAGTTGAGAAGTTCTATTTGGGTGAGGGGTGTGGGGGTGGGGAAGGTTAGGCGGTAGTGCTGGAACGTGGTGGGGTTCGGGATGGTGAAGGGGCGGGTTTGGCGGGGCCAGGGGAAGGATTGGTTGGTGCGGGTGTCCAGGACGGTCCAGGTGGTGCCGTCGGTGGAGCCCTCCAGGTGCCAGGTGGTGGGGGCGGTTCCGGAGGCGGCTGAGGTGAGGGTGTAGAGGGTGGGGGTCGCGGGTGACGGGAGGGTCCAGGTGACGGTCTCGACCTCGGCGGAGGTGGTAGAGGTGTCGTCGAACAAGGGGTTGTCGGGATCGCGCGGGATCAGGTCGGCGAGTGGGGTGGGGATGGCGTCGTCGAGGGTCAGCGCCGGTGGGGAGTGCAGGGTGGCCCAGTCGGAGGGGGTCGCGCCCAGGGTGAAGTCCAGGGTGTCCGCGACTTGAAGGTCGGCGGCGGTGATGGATGCGGTGGGCAACGGTTTGCCGTCGACCAGGACGTCTTGGACGTAAGGGTTTTCGACGCCGGAGGCGGTGACGGTCAAGGGTCGGCCGCCGAGGGGCGCGACCACCGTGCGGGTGAAGAGCGGGGAGCCGATGGCGTACTCGGGAGCGCCGACGCGGAGCGGATAGAGACCCAGGGCGGCGAAGAGGTACCACGCGGACATCTCGCCGTTGTCCTCGTCGCCGGGGTAGCCCTGGCCGATTTGTTCGCCGACGTACAGGCGGTCCAGCACCTCACGGACGATCGCCTGGGTCTTGTGCGGGGCGCCGGCGTAGTTGTACATCCAGGCGATGTGGTGGGCGGGCTGGTTGCTGAAGCCGAACTGGCCCATGCGGACGGCCTGGGCCTCGACCATCTCGTGGATGACGATCGAGTACGTGCCCTTCTTCGTAGCCAGTTCGGGGGTGGAGAAGAACCCGTCGAGCTTGGCCTCGAGACCGCGACGGCCGCCGTACAGGTTGGCGAGTCCGCGTGGGTCGTGGGCGACGTGGAAGGCGAAGTTCCAGCCGTCGGTTTCGGTGAAGTCGCCGCCCCACTCCTCGGGATCGAAGTCGGCGGGCGACTTGGCAAAGGTCCCGTCCGCGAGGCGGCCTTGGAAGAAGTTGACTGCGGGGTCGAAGAGCAGGACGTAGTTCAGCGAGCGGCGGCGCAGGTACTCCGCCTCCTCCAACAACTGCGAACGCCGATCAGGAAACACCTCAGCCAACTGCAACGCCATCGACGCCAGCCCGAAGTCGTTCAGGTACGCCTCGAGCGACCACGACACGCTCTCCTCGGTGTCCGTGCTCACGTACCCGGCGAAGAACCCGGTCTCCACGCCCTTCCGTCCGACCTCGGTCGCCTCCGGCGCGACGGTCGCGTTCCGGAGCCCGGCGTCGTACGTCGCCAACGGGTCCAGCAGCTCGACGCCCTTCAGATAAGCGTCGGCGAACGACACGTCCGAGCTCGTCCCGGTCATGCAGTCGGCGTACCCGGGCGACGACCACCGCGCGATCCACCCGCCGTCGCGATACTGCTGTACGAACCCGTCGATCAGCTCCGCGGTCAACGCGGGGTAGAAGAACGCGTACGCCGGCCACGCAGTCCGGTAGGTGTCCCAGAACCCACTGTTCACATACATCTTGCCGGGCTTCACGACCGCGTTGGTCGAGACGTCGGTCGCCAAACCCTCGACAGGCAGCACCGGGCTCGCATATACGTACGACGGCTCGGAAGCGGTCCCCGCGTTCTCGAAGTGCGAGTTCGGGTAGAGGTTGAGCCGATACAGGTTGCCGTAAACGGTTCGCAGTTGCGGCAGCGTCGCCCCCTCGGGCCGCATCACCGCGAGACGTTCATTCCAGGCGGCGTTGGCGGAGGCTCGGATCTCCTCGAAGGTCCCGCCGAGCTCCAGCGACAGGTTGTGCCGCGCCTGGTCGACACCGATGAAGGACGTTGCCATCCGCAACGTCACCTCCGGTACGTCGAAACTCGCCGCCCGCGCGTTCTCCCGCCCGCCCGAAGCGGCACCGAAACCGATCGGTGCGACGGAGAACGTGCCGTAGCAGAACATCCGCGTCCGCCCGGTTTCCGCGCCGTTCTCGACCCGGCCGGTGACCGCGGTCCCGTCGTACGAGAAGGCGCCGTTCTCGTCGATCGTGTCGAAGACCAGGTGCCGCCCCGCCGCGTCGGCCGGGAACGTGAAACGGAAGATCGCGCCGTGGTCGGTCGGGGCGAGCTCCGCGCGTACGCCGTTCGCGAGCGCGACTGCGTACAGATCAGGCCGCGCGACCTCGTCGTCGTGGCTGAATGCGACCGCGCGCTCGGCCGGATCGCCCAGCGGCTCGGCGGCCGCAACCGGCATGATCGTGAGCTGATCGCGGTCGCCCATCCACGGACTCGGCTGGTGCGAGAACGTGAGGCCCTGCAGCTCGGGACGGTTGTCCGCGTTGTTGGCGCGGTGATACTCGTACGGCCAGCGGTACGTCGACGCGTTGGTCACCGGGGTGAGGAAGTTGAACCCGTTCGGCCACGCCGTGATCGGGAGCGTGTTGCCGCGGGAGAAGTCATGGCTGGCGTTGGTGCCGCGCCGGGTGTCGACGTACGCCGTGAGGTCCGTACCGTCCGGCTCCGCGGGCGCCGGCCCGATCTCGACGTCGTCGATCCAGCCCTCGAAATCTGCCGCCCCGGGCGCATCCACCACGAGCAGGACGTCGGCGATCGTCTTCCCCGCAAAAGCAGTCAGATCGACTTGCACGTCGTTCCACTGATCGGCGTACAGAATCTTCGCCGCACCCTGGCCGGCCGCGTCGGCCGGCTTCCCGTACTGATCAGCCCCCGCCGACCGCGTCCCATCCGAGAAGACGAGCTCCACCGCCGCGTACGTCGCGGAGTACGTCAACCCCGCATCGAGCACCGGATAGATCTTGTACCGCAACCGATCCCCAGCGCCGACCACTCCCCCGGCCCCCGGCAGCCCAGCCTCCTGCCGACCACCGGAAGTCCCCGAATACCGGGTCCCGTCCACACTGCTGAACCCAGCCCGCGGGCTGGTCGGTCCACCTGGTCCACCACCGGTCTCAATGATCACGGCGCAATGTTACGTATCAGTGCGGCGCCGCGGGAGGAACGTTTCCATCGTGGACGGCCTGCTAAACTGACGGTCACGAGGCCTTCGATGGCCGCGGAGAGAACGCCAGGTCTGCTGTCAGACCCGCCTGTCAGGTGCGGCGCTCCGGACCATCGAAGGCCTCGTTCCGTCTTCACAGGCCGTCCTCCGGCCACCACGGGTAGGCCGCCATCGTGCCTGGCAGCACAGTTCCTTCGAACCCGTCCGGATACCGAATCTGCGGCCGGACCGCCAGCAGGTGGTGAGCTTCGAAACCGCCGAACTCATCCGCCTCCAGGCCGGCGCGCAGCATGCCGCAGTACTGATCCGCTGCCTGCAGTCCGTCGAGCTGTCCGGGTCCCAAGAACGCAGGTCGACCTCGCAGCAGATCCCATGGGGCGTCGGCCGAGTCGCTCACTCGTAGCTTCTCGAACCAGGCCAAGGTCTCCTCGTGACGGAATCCACGGACGTGCCCGAAGGTGATCACGAGATCCCGGCGGCCTCCCGGCCATTGGTCCGCGGTGTCCAGGACCTGTTCGAGCACCCGTCCGGCGACGAAGTTGTAGAAGGCAACCTGGTCCGAGATCCGCTCGGCGACGGCGGCCTTCTCGACCAGCACGATGTTCAGGACAGCGCCTGGCACCGCGGCGAGCTGCGATGCGACGAACTGTCTGCGTGGGTAGCGCTTCACGTGCTCGGTCCAGTGCAACGGCTTGCCCGCGGGAACTGACAGCCGTCGACGGCACTCGGCGATTGCGCGCCTCAGACCCGAGTCGTCCTCGTCGGCGACCACCACTGCGACCATGCCGAAATACCGCGACGATCTGGACGACAGACCACGGTCGCCGGTTTCGTCCACATAGGCACGCACCAGTGGCCGCTCGAAGTACATGGAGCGACACCTTAGGTGCCGGTGACCAAGTGCGGAGGGCGTCGACCCGCGCCTGTGGATATCTGCCCTGGGATGCCCCGGGATGCCCCGTTAGTGAGGCGGGTCGGGCGGGATGTTTCCCTCTTGGATCCAGGTGACGTAGTCGCGGGCGGACTCTTCGGGTGGGCGGAGTTGGAGGCAGGCGGTCAGGGCTCGGGTGTTGTCGAGTTGGAAGGTGCCGTCGTTGGTGCCGTCGTGGGGGAGGTGGAAGCGGTCTTCGGAAGGTTCCCAGTTCACCGCAGGAGGGTTGGGTACGGCGGAGCGCCAGGCGTCGGCGAGGTCGGTCATGGTGTGGGTTGGGCCGACTGCGTTGTAGGGACCGGGCAGGCGGTCGGTGGTGAGGTGGAGGAGGAAGGCGGCCAGGTCGCGGGCGTCGATGTACTGGATGGGCTGGTCGGGCCGGGCGGCGCATTCGAGAGGTTCGTTGTAGGCCAAGGCCCAGCCCCAGTTGCCGAAGTCGGGGTTGTAAGGGCCGACGACGAAGCCGGAGCGTACGGCGGCGGTTCGGTCGCCGAAGGTGGCGGTGAGCAACGATTCGTTGCGGACTTTGGACGGGCCGTAGAGGTCCATCGTGAAGTGGTCCTCGGGTGCGCCGTCCGGCCAGGGCAGCAACGGTGCGTACTCCGTCATGCCGGGAATCACCTTGCTGGCATAGACCGCGATCGACGACATGTAGGTGTAGAAGCCGCATCGGTCGCGCAGCAAAGCGGCGCTCAGCGAGACGTCCCGGACGAGGAAGCCGGACATGTCGATCACGCCGTCCCACTCCCCACTCGCCAACACGTCCGGCGCCGCACGCTCGCCGACGAGACGGCGTACGGAGGGGTACAACGACGGGTTCGTCAGACCGCGGTTGAAGAGCGTGACATCGTGGCCGGAGGCAAGCGCTGCCTCGACGACGTGGCGGCCGAGATTCTTCGTACCACCCAGGACGAGGAGCCTCACGACAACGCACCGACGACGTCAGCGAGCTCCCTCAGCAGCCCGTCGATCCAGTCCGCCGACTCCGGGATCGTCCGCAGACCCTCCTCGACGATGAACTTCAACGCGACCAGGTAGAAGCAACCACCGCCGACCAAGAGCTGCCGCTCGACCACGGCAGGATTGGTGCCTGCGGCATCGATGTAGCGGGCAACTATCGGGGCACGGTCATGACCGAGCGACTCGGCGTCACGCAGCAGGGTGTAGAGGTCGCTGAGATGCGGCGCCAGATACGCGCCCGGCCAGTCGATCGCAGTCCAGCGCACGCCGTCGGTGACCAGGTTCTTGGGCACGAAGTCACCATGCACAACCCCGACAGGTACGTCGCGGTGCAGCGCGGCCAGCGCCTCGGTCAACGGGCTGAGATCGAAGTCGATCCGCCCGATCCGGGCCGCCATCTCCTTCACCCGCTCCGGCGGGAACTCACTACGCTGCGGCACCTCCCGCGACCGGATCGTCGCAGCCAGCTCGGCAGCCGCAACGAAGCCCTCCGCGCTCGGCTCCTGCTCCAACGTCACCCGCCCGACGTCCGCCAGCACCAGCACGCCCGCCTCCGGGGAGCGATACCGATGCAGCAACGAAGGCGCCGGGAGCCCGAGCGGTACGACGAAACGCTCGTACGCCGCCGCCTCGTCGGCCTGCCCATCGGTCCCCCGCTTCACGATCACGCTGCGAAGCCCGTACGACAACCGCCACACCTCGGACGACCCCCACTGCCGTAACAACTCCCCGCTCAACGCGCCGACCCCAGGAGCCTTCGTAGCCTCGAGAACCGGATCCGACACAACCTCAAGCCAGGCGGGAAGCATCCGAAGAGTAGACCACGGCACGCGCTCACTCGCCGCCGAATTAGGGTGTAGCCATGACCGAGACTGCCGTGCATGCCTGGGGCTTCGGCCTTGCGACCGTGACGACCGCTGGAGACGTCCTGGACGTCTGGTACCCGTCGCCCGCGCTTGGGGCGCGGCCCGAGGACACCAAGGCGCCTGCCGAGCTGATCGCCGCCGAGGGCCACGACGACCTCCGGCAGGTACGGCGTGAGGTGGTGGCGACCCAGATCGTGCTGGACGACGCCCCGAACGGTACTGCGGACGCGTACCTCCGCCTGCACCTGCTCAGCCACCGCCTGGTCCGCCCGCACGGCGTGAACCTGGACGGCATCTTCGCCGCCCTCCCGAACAACGCCTGGACGTCCCTCGGCCCGGTCCAGGTGGACGAGATCGAGAACGTCCGGCTCCGGGCGCGTGCCGCCGGGCAGCACCTCGGCGTCACCAGCGTCGACAAGTTCCCGCGGATGACGGACTACGTCGTACCGTCCGGCGTCCGGATCGGGGACGCGGACCGGGTCCGGCTGGGCGCACACCTCGCCGAGGGCACCACGGTCATGCACGAGGGCTTCGTGAACTTCAACGCCGGCACGCTCGGTACGTCGATGGTCGAGGGCCGGATCGTGGCCGGGGTCGTGGTCGACGACGGCAGCGACATCGGCGCGGGCGCGTCGATCATGGGCACGCTGTCCGGCGGCGGCAAGCAGGTCATCTCGATCGGCAAGCGGTGCCTGCTCGGCGCGAACGGCGGGACCGGCATCTCGCTCGGCGACGACTGCGTGGTCGAGGCGGGGCTGTACGTGACCGCCGGCACCAAGGTCACCCTCCCGGACGGCACCACGGTCAAGGCCCGGGAGCTGTCCGGGCAGCCCGGTCTGCTCTTCATCCGCAACTCGGTCACCGGTGCGGTCGAGGCCCGGCCGCGCAAGGGCGAGGGCATCACGCTCAACGAGGCGCTGCACGCCAACGCCTGACCTGTACGAAAGTATGACTTTGCCAACCAACACAGACCTGCACACGTCAACCAGTTCGTGATGGGCGAACTGGAACCTGTCCCCCGCCCTCGGACGTTGGGAGCGGTATGCCGGTGAAACGTGGTGCCCTCGTGGCCGTGGGTGCCATCGGCGTGCTCAGCCTCGCGGTCGGCGTCGGTGTCGCCTGGCTCGGCGGCAAGCAGGTCGGCAAGCTCCTGCCGCCGCGCGAGCAGTGCACCGCCACGGTGAACGGGCAGATGGTCGTGCTCGACTTCGAGCAGGCCGAGTCGGCGGCGATCATCGCGGGCACCGCCGTACGGCGTGGGCTGCCGGCCCGCGCGGCGACGATCGCGCTGGCGACGGCGTACCAGGAGTCCGACCTGCGCAACCTGGCGCATGGGGACCGCGACTCGCTCGGGCTGTTCCAGCAGCGGCCGTCACAGGGCTGGGGTACGGCGACGCAGGTGCGGGACCCGTATTACGCGACCGGGAGGTTCTACGACGCGCTGGTGAAGATCAAGAACTACCAGCAGCTCGCAGTCACGGTCGCTGCCGACAAGGTGCAGCGCAGCGCGTTCCCGACGGCGTACGCCGATCACGAGGCGGACGCGCGGGTCCTGGCGTCGGCGCTGACCGGGCAGTCGAAAAGCGTGTTCAGCTGCACTGTGAACACGGACTCGGTGCCGGTGGAGAAGATGGGACCGAACGGGCTCACGCCGCGGGCTGACGCCGTACGGAAGGATCTGATCCGGACGTTCGGGAAGCTGTCGACCGGTGGGTACGCCGCGGGCGGCGTCTCGACCGGGCACATGGAGGGGTCGGCGCACTACGACGGGCGGGCAGTGGACGTGTTCGTCCGGCCGATCTCGGCGGCGCACACGACGAAGGGGTGGGCGATCGCGCAGTACCTGGTCGCGCGGGCCGACCTGCTCAAGATCAAGACGGTCATCTTCAGCGACAAGATCTGGACCGCCGGCGGCCGGTCGGACAGCGGCTGGCGGGACTACACGCCGCCGGAGCGCTCCGGCGACCCGAAGATCCTCCGCCACCTCGACCACGTCCACGTGGACGTGCTGGACCAATAGAAATGGGACGCCCACACTGGGCGTCCCATTTCTGTGATCAGTCGCTTACTCGTCGTGCTCCTGCGGGGGCAGGGCCGCGATGAACGGGTGGTCCTTGTCGATCTTGCCGAGCTTGGACGCTCCTCCAGGCGAGCCGAGGTCGTTGAAGAAGTCGACGTTCGCGGTGTAGTAGTCCTTCCACTGCTCCGGGGTGTCGTCCTCGTAGTAGATCGCCTCGACCGGGCAGACCGGCTCGCACGCTCCGCAGTCGACGCACTCGTCGGGGTGGATGTACAGCATCCGGTTGCCCTCGTAGATGCAGTCGACGGGGCACTCCTCGACACAGGCGAGGTCCTTCAGGTCAACACACGGCTGCGCGATGACGTAGGTCACTGCTACTCCTCCTATGGCAGGCAAGCGCAGCGTCGGATTCGGGGTGCTGCGATGCGGTGATGCTCGTGTCTCTAGTATCACGGTAGTCCTTCGCCCACTTTGCCAGGAGTCCGGATCGTGTCAGGCCTCGGCGCCCGTGATATCGGCCACCGTGTCGTCGTCCGGCACCGGATACCGGGCGGTCTGACCGATCTGATCGGCGTTCTGCAGGCCGGGGACCCCCAGATGCTGGCTGTCCGGCACGCGGACGGCACGCTGCACGAGATCCCGACCGCGGACGTGACGGCGGCCAAGACGATCCCGGAGATGCCGCTGCGCCCGGTTGACGTCGACCAACTGTTCCTCACCGCCGCGTTGGGCCGCCCGGCTGCAGAGACGGCGTACGTCGGCCACTGGTTGCTGCGAGCATCCTCGGGCTGGACCGGCCGTGGCAACTCGCTCCTCCCCGCCGGCGACCCCGGTATGCCGATCCCGGACGCCCTGCAGCAGGCGACGGCCTTCTACGACGAACGCCGCCTCCCGCCACAGGCGCAGGTCCGCCTCGGCAGTCCCCAGGACGAGGAGATCCGTGCCTGCGGGTGGGTCGACGCCCGGCCGGAGCAGTCCGACGTACTCGTCATGCACACCACACTCGACCACGTGAACGCCGAGCCTGCGTACGACGTGGAGTTGACCGAGCGGCCGGGTGACGCGTGGTACGCGGCTGCTTTCGAAGGCCCAGTACCGGTTGTGGCACCGAAAGTGCTCGAGGGGGCCGCGAAGGCGGTGTTCGCGTCGGTCCGCCTGGACGGCGCGGTGGTAGCGGTCGGGCGAGGGTCTATGACGGGGCATTGGCTCGGCGTGGACGCGATCCGGGTCTGCTCGGGCTATCGGCGTCGGGGCCTTGGTACGGCGATCGTCCAGGGGCTGGCGCGGTGGGCGGGGCCGCACGGCGGGCGGCGTACCTATCTCGAGGTGCTGCTCGAGAACGCCGCCGCCATGGCGACGTACACGCGGCTCGGGTACCGCGAGGCGTACCGGTACCGCTATCTGACCAATCGGTGAGCCGCACCGGACCCGATCAGCGTCAGTACGACGAAACCCGCCAGCACGACCTCCAGCGCCCTACTGGGGTCCGCAGCCAGCGCAGCGTAGGTCGAGCCCGCCAGCGCGACACCTAGCGCTCCAGAGAGCTGTGCGTTCGTCGCCACCACTCCGGACAGGTCAGCCGCGTACTCCGAGGACATGCGCGACGTGACCGCACCGATGAGCGTGTTTGCGCTGATACCGAGCCCCAGGCCGCCAATACCCAGCAGAGCGAACAGCAGCGGACCGGTGTGGCCGCCGAGGAGCAGATAGGCCAGCACGCAGAGGTAGCCGGCGGTCAGGACCAGACAGCCGACGACCGGCATCCACCGCACTCCCCTGCGCAGTTTGGGCAGGATCGGTCCGGCCAGGCCGAAGGCGGCCACCCAGACGACCATGGCGAAGCCCGAGTACGCCGGGCCCTTGTGCAGCCCGCCCTGGAGGTAGAGGGCGAGAACGAACAGCAGAGCGAAGTACGTGCCGCTGGTGCACCCGTGGGCAAGCAGACCGGCCCGGACCGAGCGGTCGGCGAGGACCTGGCGCGCTATGAGCGGGCGGCCACCGCGGGCGGCTGCACGACGTTCGCCGTACTCGAAGAGCGCTAGCGCCGGCAGGCTGAGCAGGAGGCACAGCCAGGACCAGGTGGGCCAGCCGCGTTCGGAGCCGAGCAGGAGCGGCACGATGACGAGCAGAACCGTTGTGGACAAGGCGAGTACGCCGGTCAGGTCGAGGCGGTCACGACGTCCGACCGGATCAGCAGGGAGCAGGCGACGACCGGCCACAGCCAGCGCGATGCCGATGGGCAGGTTGACCAGGAAGATCGGCCGCCAGCCAGTGCCGAACAGGTCAGCTGCGATCAACACGCCACCGAGCAGCTGACCGGCTACTGCACCGCCGGACAGCGCGATCGAGAAGTAGCCGAGCGCCTTGAGCCGGTCGCGGCCCTGGAAGTGCAACTGGATGCCGCTGAGCACCTGCGGCACCATCAGCGCCGCACCGGCACCCTGGACGAAGCGAGCAACGACCAGCAACGAGATGCCGGGAGCGAGGCCGCACAAGGCAGATGCCGCGGTGAAGACGGTCAGACCGAGCAGGAACGTCCGCCGATACCCGAGCGACGAGCCGAGCCGCGCTCCGGTGATCAGCAGTACGGCGAACGCGACGACGTACCCGGAGACGACCAGGCCGACCGCGCCCTCGGAGGCGTGCAGATCAACGCCGATCGACGGACCGGCGACGTTCGCGACCGCGGTGTCGATATTGGCCATGAACTGGCCGGTGAGCAGGACGGCGAGGATCGCGTCCCGATTTCGTGTCTGAGTGATGTGCACGTCGATGGAACGGTGTGAGACCGCCGTGATGTGAGGGGCATTAGGCTCCCGTGCCATGGCGGATCACGTGGTGGAGCGTCCGGAGTACCCCGGGGACTTCGAGGGGACCGTGCACGTCGAGTACAAGCCGCACCCGGACGACGGGGTGGCCGATCCGGGCGAGATCGTCTGGACCTGGGTGCCGTTCGAGGAGGACCACCACCGGGGCAAGGACCGGCCCGTGCTCGTGGTCGGATCGGACGACGTCTACCTGCTGGCGCTCATCCTGACCAGCAAGGACCACGACCGCGACGCCGCCGACGAGGCGCGCTGGGGCCGGGTGTGGATGGACATCGGCAGCGGAGCCTGGGACAAGGAGCACCGGCCCAGCGAGATCCGGCTGGACCGGGTCCTGCGGATCGACCCGCAGCAGGTACGCCGCGAAGGCGCCGTGATCGACGAGGAGCTCTTCAACCAGGTCGCCGCCGAGCTCCACCAGCTCCACCGGAGCTAGCCGGCCAGGCTCCAGGAGCCAGCCGGCTCGGCTCCGGGAACTAGCTGGCCGGCTTCGTCGGCGGCTTGACCCGGCCCGGCGGCGTGGTGGTACCGCCGGGTGGTGGGGTCGGGGTGGTGCCGGGCTTCGGGCCGCAGCGGATGTCGTTGGCGGCGTTGTACTTCGTGGTGAACTGCTCGGTCTTGACCCGCGCGCCGTTCTTCGCGAAGTACCGGAAGATCGTGATGTCGAAGCCGGGGGTCGGCGCCTGCGCCTCGCAGCCCGCCGCCGGGTTGTACTGGACGACCGGCTGCCGGAAGTTCGTCTTGGCCGACTGCCCGGCGGTGATGTCCCAGACCTTCGTGCCCCAGATGATCACCCGGATGCTGCCCGAGTTCCCCGGGGTCGACGGCTTGAAGACCGTCTGCACCAGGATCCCGTGACCCGAGTCGTTCAGGAACTTCAGGTCGACGTTCGGCCACGCGACGGTCGCCTCCCGGCCGACCGGGTAGCGCGAGATGTAGACGCTGTGCGCCTTGTGCTCGAGAACCTTCAGCCCGGCGAAGAAGGCCGCGTTGAAAGTGGTGGTCGCCGACTGCGAGACGCCGCCGCCGAGGTCCTTCTCGAACTTCCCGCCGCTGATGATGTAGCCCTCGGTGAACCCGTTCTCCTTGGTCCGCTCGCCGACGATCTTGTTCAGGCTGAACGTCTCGTTCGGCTTGAGCAGCGTCCCGTTGATCTTCCGCGCGGCGGTGCCGATGTTGGTGTTGCGGTACGGCGCGTGCGGGAACTGGGTCTGGAAATCACCCATCTTCTCGGTGATCCCGAGCGCGGTCGCCTGCTCGGTGGTGAACTTCGCCTTGGTCGGCGTCAGCGGTACGGCGGCCCGCCGCTCGCCGGTCGGCTTCGGCAGGATCGCCAGGATCGCCGCACCGACCTTGGTCCGGTCGACGACCATGCCGTCGACCGCCGGGATCACCTTCGGCCCGGCGCCGACGATCTGCACCGTGGCGTCCTTGGGCAGCGTCTCCAGGGCCTTGAACCGCTGCTGGAACAGCGGCTCCAGCGTCTTCGTCCGCAGCGCCGGGATGACCTGGCCGTCCTGTGCGGTCAGCGTCAGCGCGGGTGCGATCTCGGCCGGCTGCAGCTCGACCGACTTGGTGCCGACGGTCAGCCGGACCGGGCCGGACATCGCCGGCTCGGCGAAGTCGGTGAGCGCCTTCTTGATCGCGTCGTTCCCGGCCTTCGGCTGGGTCACGCCGACCGGAAGGTCCTTCGGGTTGCCGTCCGACGGGTACGCCGCGACCACGGCCGCCGGCGCCTTCGCGGCGTCCAGCTGCAGTCCGGGGGCCGGCTGATGCGTGACCGGCTCGGTGCCCTTGAACGTGATCGTGCCCTCGGTGGCCGGCCGGTTCACCTGCGCGGCGAGCTTGTCGATGGCGGCCTTGAGCCTCGCGTCGTCCTTGTCGACGACCGGCTCGACCGCGTCACCGCCGGTGAGTGCGTGCCAGATCCGGGCCGGGGAGAGGCTGCGGCCCGCGCCCGCGGCCTCGACGGTGGCATCCACGTCGACGGTCAGGCCGGCGTCGGCCGGGGCCACGGTGAACTTCGACTCGCCCGCCTTCAGCGCGATCGGGGCGGCGATCCGGTCCTTCAGACCGGCGTCGAGCTTGGCCTTCGCGGCGTCCTTGGAGAGCCCGCCGATCGGGATCCCGAGCACGGTCGTGTCACCGGGGATCTTGTCACCGGCGAACGCGAACGCCGCTCCGTACCCCACGACGAGCACACCGAGCGCCGCGGCGGCAATGATCCCCGCGAGCTGCTTTCTCCCCACCGGACAGAGTCCTCCTGCTCGAGCCGTGGTCAAGGCACAAGCGCACATCTTACGGGACGCGAGCGGGTCCTCCGACCGCCGGGGCAGCCCCTGGTTGCCCCGCGGTAACGCTCAGTTTCCCGGGAGATTCCGGTAGTGACTGGAGTGGTAGATCAGCGCGCTCGGGTCGGCCGGCTCGCCGGTGCCGAGGCTCAGCACCTCACCCACCACGATCGTGTGGTCGCCCCCGTCGTACGTCGCCCACGTGCGGCACTCGAGCCAGGACAGCGAGCCGTCGACCACCGGGCAGCCGGTCTTCGGGCCGGCCGACGTCGCGATGCCGTCGAACTGGCTGTACAGATCGCGGCCGGACCGCGCGAACCGCTCGGCGATCTCCCGCTGCGCACCGGACAGCACCGACGCCGCCCAGTACCCGCAGTCAAGTACGGCGGCATGCATCCGCACGCCCTTGTCCACGCAGACGAGCACCAGCGGCGGATCGAGCGAGACCGAGGTGAACGCGTTCGCGGTCATCGCGTGCGCGACGCCGTCCTGCAGCGTGCTCATGATCGTGATCCCCGACGCGAACTGCCCGAGCGCGGTACGGAACTCCGCGGGCGGGACGCTCCCGCTGGGCTCGGTTGAGGACACCCCAGCAGGTTATGCCTGCTGGAAGGTTGATGCCTCAACCGAGCGTGTGGGAACGGTCACCTCACACGTCGGCCCGGTAGTACGTCTACAGGCCGGCGAACAGGTCGTGCTCGACGCCGTCCGGGCCGGGCGCCGCGGTGCCCTTGACCAGGCGGTACGGCTCGGAGCCCCAGATCTGGTTGCCGAGGTTGTTCGACAGGGCGAAGAACGGGCCGTCGACGGTGATCTGGGTGGCGTGCGCCTTCATCGCGTTCATCTTGCGGTCGACGAACTGCTCGCCGTCGATCACGCAGTCGATCAGGCGGTCGGGGGTGATCATCGGCGGCATCGGGCCGTCGGGGTCCAGCCCCTCGAACGTGGTCTGGTCGCCGGCGTCGCGGAGCATCCGGAGCTGCGAGCGCATCCGGGACTCGGCCATCGCGGTCCAGTAGATCTTCGGGATGTCCCAGGCCGGGCCGAGGTCCTCGCGGTACGACCGGGCGGCGGCGAGGTCGGCGGCGTACGTCGCGACGCGGTGTGCCTTGATGTGATCCGGGTGGCCGTAGTTGCCCCACTGGTCGTAGGTCACCAGGACCTGCGGGCGGAGCTCACGGATGATCGGGACCAGATCGTTCGCCGCGGTGACCAGGTCGGCCTGCCAGAAGCTGTCCTTGCGGGTCTCGTGCGGGACGTCGGCGTTGCCCTCGTCGTTGTAGATCATCCCGGTGTCGCGGTACTTGCCCGCGCCGCCGAGGAAACGGTGGTCGGTCACTCCGAGCTCGGCCATCGCGTTGGCGAGCTCACCGATCCGGTGCTCGCCGAGCGCGTCGTCCTGGTCGGAGGCCAGGTGGGCGAGCTCGGGGACGAGGACCTCACCCTCCTCACCGAGAGTGCAGGTGATCAGCGTGACGTGGGCGCCTTCAGCCACGTAGCGCGCCATCGTGGCACCGTTGTTGATGGTTTCGTCGTCCGGGTGGGCGTGCACCAGCATCAGCCGGCGCTCAGCAAGCTCAACCATGCCGAAAGCCTACGTCGGCCGCCGGACAGTTTCCGTTCAGCCGAAGCGGCGGACCAGCAGGCACCCGGCCTGGAACCGCGACTTGGCGCCGAGTCCCGCGATCAACGCGCCGATCTCCGCGCGCACCGTCCGCAACGACAGGCCCAGCTCCCGCGCGATCGCGGCGTCCTTGGCGCCGGTCGACATCATCCGGCCGATCGTGACCTGTCGGCTGGTCAGCTCTTTGACCAGTGCCGGAGCACGCCGGTGCGACCCGAGCTCGTACACCTCGCAGACGATCTCAGGCGCGAAGTCCTCTCTTCGCACCACCGGAACTGCCGGAAACACCGACATACCTCACTCCTCCCCAGAAGTCTCAGGGCAGGATTCTCGTCGCCGGGCCGAACCACTCACCAGGTACAACCCATACAAACCACCCATACAGTTTCGCTGCGTCACCTGCTGCTGGCGGGATGCAGTGTGAGTTCCGCCACTCACAACTGCCGGCGCAAGGCCCGCACGAACGGGCGATCCGGCTCCAGCCAGTCGTTCTCGTCGAGCTCGGCCGGCCCGAACCAGCGCAGTTCCGAGTGCTCCCGCAGTACCGGATCTCCGGCGACCGCCGTGGCCAGATAGACGTGCAGACGGTAGTCCGGCGAGATGTCCACGCCCGGCCCGAGCGAGTCGCCGACCTTGATCTCCAGGTCGAGCTCCTCGCGGATCTCCCGCACCGCGGCCTGCTCGTCGGTCTCCCCCGGCTCGACCTTCCCGCCCGGGAACTCCCAGCCGCCGTCGGGGCGGTACGCCGCGAGCACCAGTCCGTCGCGGACGACGGCGACTCCAACAACTGTCTGCATTGTCGCGACTCTGCCAGAAACTGTCCGCCGAGTCCGCCATGATGCCGGTATGCCGTTGCAGAACAGGGTTCTGCCCACCCAAGAGATCGTCGCCGACCCCGGCCGCGGTCTCCTGATGGGCAACCGCGGCAGCCTGCACTCGCCCGACCGCCGGCTCGGCACGACCCGCTGGCGATCGAAGGCGTGGATCTGCTGCGTCCTTGACTGGAAGGGGATCCAGCGCGATCCGATGCCGCCCGGACGCTGGACGGCGCTGTTCTTCTTCGACGAGGCCGTCGCGCTCGCGGCCGGGCATCGCCCCTGTCATTACTGCCGGCGCAGGGATTTCCTGCTGTACGCCGGAGCGTGGGCGCAAGGACAGGCCGAACGCCCGCGAGCCGCCGAGATGGACGCAGTACTGCACAGTCAGCGGGTCGAGTCACGGACCCGCCGGCAACGGACCACGATCCAGGACCTCGCCGACCTGCCGGACGGCGCGATGGTGCGCTTCGACGGAAGGCCTGCGCTGGTGCTCGGGCAACGAGTGCTCCCGTGGTCCTGGGAGGGGTACGGCGAGGCGCTGCGACCGCCCGGTCTGCAGCAGGTCGAGACCCTCACCCCACCGGCGAATCTTCTTGTGCTGAAGGCCGGATTCGCTCCATTACTCCACCCGTCGGCACGGTCGCAACTGAGGTAACCCTAACCGGAAACACGCCGTACCGATGGGTCTTCCGTTGGACGCTTCGCGGGGGCAAAGTGTGCCCATACTGACAGCTACATAACCATCACTGGAGTCGGCATGGCTGAAGGCAACAGCGGCGTTGCTGCGGTCGCTCGCGCACTCGAAGGGCTACACGCTGCCGTCGGCAAACTCAGCCAGGAGTACGGTGACACCCTCGGCATTCGCCGCCTGGTGTCCGACGTGGCCCGGCTGAGCGACGATCTCGCAGAGCTCGGCCCGCCCGACCCCAGGCACAGGCCCGGACCCGTTCCGGAGGAACTCGAGGAGATTCCCGACGTGGAGTATGACGCGTCCATGTGGACAGACGCGGAGCATGAAGGCTTCGGCGCGCCTGACAGGCACGCTCCCTGATGGCCACCGGAGTAAGCAGCCCCGGCCGCGCACAGATCGGCCTCAAGACCGCGAGATCGGATCGATGGTGGCTCGCGCCGTTGCGGATCGGCGTGATCCTGCTGTTCTTCATCGTCTACGCGACGATCCGGATCTTCATGAACAAGTGGTACTGGGTCGGTGACTACCACTACCTCACGCCGCTGTACTCGCCCTGTGTCACCAGCAGCTGTGTCGAAGGCTCCAGCCACCTCGGCACCTGGTTCGGCAACTTCCCGCGGTTCCTGCCGTTCAGCCTGATCACGTTCGTGATCCTGGCCGGCTTCCGCGGCACCTGCTACTACTACCGCAAGGCGGGCTACCGGTCGCTGTTCTTCGCGCCGGCCGCGTGCGCGGTGCCCGAGCCGCACAAGACCTACACCGGTGAGCGGAAGTTCCCGCTGGTCGCGCTGAACCTGCACCGCTACTTCTTCTACGGCGCGCTGATCTTCGGTCTGCTGAACGTCTACGACGGCATCCAGGCCTTCCACGGCAAGGACGGCGGCTTCGGCATCGGCCTCGGCACGGTGATCATCTGGATCAACCTGGTCTGCCTGTGGCTGTACACGCTGTCCTGCCACGCCTGCCGGCACATCGTCGGCGGCCGGCTGAAGAACTTCTCCAAGCACCCGATGCGCTACCGGTACTGGACCTTCGTGTCCAAGCTGAACCCGAAGCACGGCACCTTCGCGATGACGTCGCTGTTCACCGTGATCCTGACCGACTTCTACATCATGGCGCTGTCGGCCGGATGGTTCTCCGACCTGCGCATCATCAACTGACGCGGCACCTACTCTGGGATCTGAAGAAGACTTATGACTGAGCTGGAACGACACTCGTACGACGTCGTCGTGATCGGGGCCGGCGGCGCCGGCCTGCGCGCGGCGATCGAGGCCCGCGAGCAGGGCAAGCGCACCGCGATCATCTGCAAGTCGCTGTTCGGCAAGGCGCACACGGTGATGGCCGAGGGCGGTTGCGCGGCCGCGATGGGCAACGCGAACTCCAACGACAACTGGCAGGTCCACTACCGCGACACCATGCGCGGCGGGAAGTTCCTGAACAACTGGCGGATGGCCGAACTGCACGCGCAGGAGGCGCCCGACCGGGTCTGGGAGCTGGAGACGTACGGCGCGCTGTTCGACCGCACGCCCGACGGCCGGATCAGCCAGCGCAACTTCGGCGGCCACACCTACCCGCGGCTCGCGCACGTCGGCGACCGCACCGGTCTGGAGCTGATCCGCACCCTGCAGCAGAAGATCGTCTCGCTGCAGCAGGAGGACTTCGAGGCCACCGGCGACTACGAGGCCAACCTCAAGGTGTACGCCGAGTGCACGGTCACCGAGCTGATGAAGGACGGCGACGCCATCTCCGGCGCCTTCGGGTACTGGCGTGAGTCCGGCCGGTTCATCCTGTTCGACGCGCCCGCGGTCGTGCTGGCGACCGGTGGCGTCGGCAAGTCCTTCAAGGTCACCTCGAACTCCTGGGAGTACACCGGTGACGGGCACGCGCTGGCGATGCGGGCCGGCGCGACGCTGATCAACATGGAGTTCATCCAGTTCCACCCGACCGGCATGGTCTGGCCGCCGTCGGTGAAGGGGATCCTGGTCACGGAGTCGGTCCGCGGCGACGGCGGCGTACTGAAGAACTCCGAGGGCAAGCGGTTCATGTTCGACTACGTGCCGGACGTGTTCCGGGCGCAGTACGCGGACAACGAGGAAGAGGCCGACCGCTGGTACAAGGACGCCGACAACAACCGGCGCCCACCGGAGCTGCTGCCGCGGGACGAGGTCGCGCGGGCGATCAACTCCGAGGTGAAGGCCGGCCGGGGTACGCCGCACGGCGGTGTGTTCCTGGACGTGTCGTCCCGGCTCCCGGCCGAGGAGATCACCCGGCGGCTGCCGTCGATGCACCACCAGTTCAAGGAGCTGGCGGACGTCGACATCACCAAGGAGCCGATGGAGGTCGGTCCGACCTGTCACTACGTGATGGGCGGCGTCGAGGTCGACCCTGACACCGCGTCGTCGACGGTTCCCGGTCTGTTCGCGGCCGGTGAGGTCGCCGGCGGCATGCACGGCTCGAACCGGCTCGGCGGCAACTCGCTGTCGGACCTGCTCGTCTTCGGGCGGCGGGCCGGCATGGGCGCCGCGACGTACGTCGACGGTCTGCAGGAGCGGCCGAAGATCGACGAGGCCGATGTGGACGCGGCCGCGTCCGAGGCGCTGGCGCCGTTCGAGCTCGAGGGCGGCGAGAACCCGTACTCGATCCACCAGGACCTGCAGCAGTCGATGAACGACCTGGTCGGCATCATCCGCAAGGAAGAGGAGATGGAGCGCGCGCTCGGCCGGCTGGCCGAGTTCCGCGGCCGGATCGCGAAGATGACGGTGGAGGGTCACCGCCAGTTCAACCCGGGCTGGCACCTGGCGCTCGACCTGCGGAACATGCTGACCGTGTCCGAGTGCGTGGCCGGTGCGGCGCTGCTGCGGCAGGAGTCGCGCGGCGGTCACACCCGCGACGACTACCCGGAGATGTCGCCGGAGTGGCGCAAGAAGCTGCTGGTCTGCAAGCTCGATGCCGAAGGCCACGTGAACGTGACCGAGAAGCAGCAGATCCCGATGCGCGAGGACCTGCTCGAGCTGTTCGAAGTCGACGAACTGAAGAAGTACCTGACGGATGAGGAGCTGCCGGCCAAATGAGTTACACAGGCAAATTCCGCGTCTGGCGTGGTGACTCCGAGGGCGGTGAGCTCAAGGACTACGAGGTCGAGGTGAACGAGGGCGAGGTCGTCCTCGACGTCATCCACCGGCTGCAGGCGACCCAGACGCCCGACATGGCCGTCCGGTGGAACTGCAAGGCCGGCAAGTGCGGCTCCTGCAGCGCCGAGATCAACGGCATGCCGAAGCTGATGTGCATGTGCCGGATGAACACGTTCGCCGAGGACGAGGTCGTCACGGTGACGCCGATGCGCACGTTCCCGGTGATCCGGGACCTGGTCACCGACGTCTCGTTCAACTACCAGAAGGCCCGCGAGGTCCCGGCCTTCAAGCCGCCGGCGGACCTGAAGCCGGGCGAGTACCGGATGCAGCAGGTCGACGTGGAGCGTTCGCAGGAGTTCCGCAAGTGCATCGAGTGCTTCCTGTGCCAGGACACCTGTCACGTGATCCGGGACCATGAGGAGAACAAGGAGTCGTTCTCCGGTCCCCGGTTCCTGATGCGGGTCGCCGAGTTGGACATGCACCCGCTCGACGCGGCCGACCGGCAGCACGCGGCCCAGGACCAGCACGGGCTGGGCTTCTGCAACATCACCAAGTGCTGCACCGAGGTCTGCCCCGAACACATCAAGATCACCGACAACGCGCTGATCCCGATGAAGGAACGCGTCGCCGACCGCAAGTACGACCCGATCGTCTGGCTCGGCAACAAGATCCGCCGCCGTCCGGCCTGACCCGTACCGACCGCCGTACTCGGCGGACCCAGCACCCGAGCCCCTGGCCCCACCCGGCGCCAGGGGCTCGCCATTTCCCTGGTTCACCAGCCAAATCGTGGGTTCCCCACCCCGACGACGGTAGGGGAACCCGCCAGCTCCCGGGTTCACCAGCCAAATGATGGGTTCCCCACCCTGATGACGGTGGGGGAACCCCCCAGCTCCCTGGTTGACCAGCCAAATCGTGGGTTCCCCACCCTGATGACGGTGGGGGAACCCCCCAGCTCCCTGGTTGACCAGCCAAATCGTGGGTTCCCCACCCCGACGACGGTGGGGGAACCCCCCAGCTCCCGGGTTGACCCATGAAATGCGGGGAGGCGGTGGTGCAGTGGTCGGTCCGGGGTGGGTCACTCGCGTGGGTGAGGCGGTCGGGGCGGCGCAGCCCCTATCGTTCCGGGCATGGACGTTGTGGTCGCGGGGTTGTTCAGCCTGGGTGTGTTCCTGGTGATCTTCGTGCCGGTCGCGCAGCGGTTGCTGGGCGTGCGGTTCGGGGTGGTGCGGATGGTGCTGGCCGCCGCGATCACGTTGAGCCTGTTCAGCCCGATCGCGAACGCGCTGGTCGGCAAGCCGCCGTACACCGGCTCGAACGGCGCGGCGATCGCGTTCCTGGTGCTGACGACGCTCTTCTCGATGCTCGCCGGGCTGGTGTTCCTGGTCCTGGCCGAGGCCCTGGTGCCGACCGGATCGTTGCCTCGGGCCCGCGACCTGCGCCGGGACGTGAGCGGCCGGATCGCGCGCACCCGGCGGTACCTGCAGATCCTCCGGATCGCGATCAAGCACGGCCTCGGTCCGTACCTCCGCGGCCGCCGGCGCCCCGGCCGGGAGAACGCCGCCGGGCAGGCCGACCTGGCACGTTCGCTGCGGCTCGCGCTGGACGAGGCCGGTGTCACGTTCGTGAAGCTCGGCCAGGTCCTGTCCACCCGGAGCGACATCATCCCCGGTACGGTCGCCACCGAGCTCAGCCGGCTGCAGGACCAGGTCTCCCCCGCTCCCTGGCCGGAGATCGAGCAGGTCCTCACCGAGGAGCTCGGCGCCCCACCCCATCAGCTGTACGCCGACCTCGACAGCGAACCGCTGGCCGCCGCCTCGGTCGCTCAGGTGTACGCCGCTCGCCTGCCCGACGGCCCGCGGGTCGTCGTCAAGGTCCAGCGCCCCGGTATCGCGGGCATCGTCGACCGGGATCTCGACATTGTCCGTCGCCTCGCCCGACTGCTCGAGCGGAACACCGACTGGGGCCGCTCGATGGGTGTCCGTGCCCTCGCCGACGGGTTCGCGGACGCGATGCGCGAGGAGCTCGACTTCACCGTCGAGGCCGGCAACATGACCACGGTCGCGGCCGGCCGTTCCGTTGCATCCAGCAACGATCTCGTCGTACCGCAGCTGTACCCGGACCGGTCGACCCGCCGCGTCCTCACGATGGAGCGCCTCGACGGTATCGGTCTCGGCAACGCCCGGCAGGCGATCGCGGACCGCGGTCTCGACCCGGTCCGCCTCGGCCGGTCGCTGTTCGACTGCCTGCTCGGCCAGGTCGCCATCGACGGCGTGTTCCACGCCGACCCGCATCCCGGCAACTTCCTGCTGCTCGCCGACGGCCGGATCGGCATGCTCGACCTCGGTTCGGTCGGCCGCCTCGACCCCGCTACCCGTGACGCGTTGCAGCGCTTCCTGCTGGCGATCGACCACGGCGACCCGGTCGCCGCCACCGATGCCCTGCTCGAGATCGTCTATCGTCCCGACGTCATCGACGAGCGCGCGCTGGAACGCGCCGTCGGCCAGTTCATGACCCGGCACCTCGCGGCCGGGGTCACGCTCGGGCCGGCCATGTTCAACGACCTGTTCAAGATCATCACGTCACACGATCTCGGCGTACCGCCCGAGGTCGCCGCTGTGTTCCGTGCGCTGGCGACGATCGAGGGCACGATCGCGCGCATCTCCCCCGGGTTCGATTTGGTTGCCGCGTCGCGTCAGTTTGCCGCGGCCCATGTCACGGATCGCCTTGCCCCGGAGGCGTTACGCCGTACGGCGACCGAGGAGCTGGCCACGTTGCTGCCGATGTTGCGCCGGCTGCCGCGACGGATCGACCGGATCGCGGCCGCCGCGGAGAGCGGCCGGCTCGGCGTGAACGTCAGGCTGCTCGCCGACGAACGCGACCGCCGGCACGTCACCGGCCTGCTCCACCAGGCCCTGCTCGCGATCCTCGGTGCGACCGCCGGCCTGATGGCCGTGCTGCTGCTCGGCACGCCGGGCGGCCCGCAGGTCACGACCTCGATGACGCTCTACCAACTGATCGGCTACAACCTGCTGGTGATCTGCGCGGTTCTGGTGCTGCGGGTGCTGGTGCTGATCTTCCGGCTGCCACGCCACTTGACTTGAACCTAACTTGAACTTCGACCATATCCTTCATGCCCTCCACGACTGAGTCCCGCCCCAGGCTGTTCACCGGACAACACCTGCCCTTGGTGCTCGGGGTGATCGGGCTGGTCACGCTCGGCGCGTTCGAGAACCGCGCGGTCGGTACGGCGCTGCCGACGATGGTCCGCGAGTTCGACGCGCTCGGCAGCTTCGGTCTCGCCAACGCGGCGCCGAACGCGAGCTACCTGATCTCGCTCGCGATCGCCGGCCTCTGGTCCGACCGCCGCGGACCGATCCCGACCCTGCGCGCGGGTGCGATCTCGTTCGCCCTGGCGCAGTTGCTGGTCGGGACCGCGACCGCGATGCCGATGGTCGTCGCCGGCCGGCTGCTGAGCGGTCTGGCCGAGGGGCTGCTCGACGTGTCGTTGGTCGTGCTCGTGGCACGCGCGCTTCCCGCAGTACTGCGGCCCCAGATGTTCTCGCTGTTCGCCGCGATGTGGATCCTGCCGTCCGTACTCGGGCCGGTGCTGACCGGCGTGGTGACCGAGCAGTTCGGCTGGCGCTGGGTCTTCCTCGGCGCGATCGTCCTGCTCGTCCCGAGCTGGCTGCTGCTCGGACCCGCGATGCGCCAGTCGGCGACCGCGCCCGCACCTGAACGCACCGCGGACGATATCGCCGAGCTCGAGGCGTGGCGTGCCGCGCTCCCCTGGGCTCTCGCCGCGTCCGTCGCCCTGTTCTCGATGACGCTGGCCGGTGACCATCTCGAGGCCCATCCGATCATCAGCGGTACTGCGGTCGCCGTGGCGCTCGCTGTCCTCGCCCGGGCCGCCGTACGCGTGATGCCGGCGGGCATGTTCGTCGCCCGGCGAGGCTTCCCGGCCGTGGTCGCCGTACGCGCACTGGGAGGGGCTGCGTTCGCCGTCTCCGGTGCGTACCTTCCGCTGTTGCTGACGCTGGAACACCACTTCAGCCCGTCCAGGGCCGGCGTGACGTTGTCGATCACCGGAGTCTGCTGGGCGTTCGGTTCGTGGCTGCAGGGTCGTGAGCACGGGATCGAGCGAGTCACCGTACTGCGGATCGGACTGGCGTTCATGACGCTCGGACTTCTCGTGACCTCGTTGCTGGCGTGGACCGACAGGACGACCTGGATCGGTCTGATCGGCTGGGGGTTCGCGGGTATCGGTATGGGCCTCAGCTCGTCCAGCCTGTCCGTCCTCACCCTGGACCTGTCCGATCACAGCAACTCGGGCCGGAACAGCAGCGCCGGGCAGATGGCCGCCACGATGAGCATTGCCACCGGACTGGCGATCAGCGGAACGCTGCTGGCGTTCAACTCCGACAACCCGCGCCCGTGGGTGTTCGGCTCGATCGTCACCGCGGGCGGCCTACTGGCGCTGCTCGGCTTCCTGGCGGCACCGCGGTGCCGCCGCGTCTGAGCGTCACCACGCTCGGCTCATTGCGCACGATCACCGCAACATGAAGACCGCGCCGTTCCTGGCCTGGGTCCGCGAGACGCTCAACCTGGACCTACGGTGCTCGGGCAGGGCTAGAGTGAGCGCATGGCTGAGCTCTTGACCGACGACCAGATCGATGCGGCGATCCGCGACCACCTGCCCCAGTGGAAGGTCGTGGACAAGCAGCTGGTCCGCGAGGTCAAGGCGCCGGCCTTCCTGGACGGCATCCGGCTGGTGGCGACCGTCGCGCAGCTGGCCGAGTCGATGAACCACCACCCGGACATCGACATCCGCTACACCACGATCACGTTCCGGGTCACCACGCACGACGCGGGTGGCATCACCGACGACGACCTGGTGCTCGCCCGGCACATCGACACCGCCGCCGGCTGACCTGTTCCCGTCATGACGCCTGTCCGCCAGGACAAGCGCTGGTCCGGCATGCCTGGAAACCCCTTGAATCTAAGGCATGACCGCCCTAGGTAGTGCTCTCACCGTCCTGCTTGCACTCGTCCCGTCCCAGGCGGACCCCGCCTGGTTCTGGAACGCTCCGCACTGCGACACCGTGTACGGCGACGGCTCGGTGACGATCACCGAGTCCGACGGCGAGGTCCTCGCGCCGACGACCGGAAAGTTGCGCGCCGTCACGTACGCGAAGGTCGCGGCCCTCGAAGAGCCGAACACGCTGATCACCATCGGCAAGCAGTCCATCCAACGCTCCAGCGACGCGGGTTGCAGCTGGCAGTTGCTCAGCAGAGTGCCTGACGACCTCAGCACGTACGACGTGCAGCCCGGCCCGGGCGACTCGGCGTACATCTACAGCGTCAACGACCAGCCCATCCACCGCGTCCACGGATCTCAGGTGACCAGCGTGCTCGGGCCGGTCGAGGGAGGCGGTCTGGCCGCACTGGACGCGCGGCCTGGTCGGCTGCGTGTTGTCGCCGGTGACGGGCAGCTGTACGACTCCACGGACGACGGCGTGACGTGGCAGCGCACCGGCGTACCACCTGCTCGCGATCTCTTCGTGTACGACGCTGTGGTGGATCCGCGGGACCCGAACCATGTCGTTCTCGGCGTGATGTCGGACGGCGTCTACGTCACGTACGACGGCGGCCGCAGCTGGATCCGGTCGCGACCGGTGCAGCGGGTGAATGCCTTCAGCCTGACGATCTCGCCGGCCGACCCGTCGAAGGTGTGGATGGAGGGCTACGACCGGGACCGGGCGACCCGTTTCATCTGGGAGTCGACCGACGGCGGCCAGAAGTTCCGCGAGGTCCTCGACCAGAGCCGGGCCGACCTCATCAACGGCAACAAGATGTGGGCCAGCCCCGTCGACCCCGACCTGCTCTACTTCAGCTACGGCACCTCCTTCGCCAACTTCGGCGCCGACCTGTACCGCTTCCGCCCGTCCACCGGCGAGTTGTCGAAGCACCACAACCGCAACGACGGCATCCCTTCCCTCGCCTTCAACCCGTCCGACCCGAAGATCCTCTATCTGGGGCTCGCCGAGGAGCGTTGACGGAGGCCGATCAAGACTCCTTCGCTGTCTCGGAGATAGCTGAGCCGTCCCACGCCCGGCAGTTCCTGGATCTCACCGGCCGGAGTGCCGCCCGCACCTCGGGCGGCCTCCAGGGTGGCCTCGAGGTCGTCGACCTCGATCCAGGCGATCGTCGGCTGCGACTGGTACCGGCTGCTCATGATCGCGCCGTCGATCCCCTCCCCCGGCCCGGTCTCCGCGAGCAGGTAGCCGTCCGGCACCGGCGCCGGCGTCACCTGCCAGCCGAACACCTTGCTGTAGAACTCCGCGGCCCGATTGTGGTCCTCGGCAACGATCTCGACATGAATGATTCGTCCCATGGCCACGATCCTGCCGCTGGATCGCTCATCCGTCTTGGACAGATCTTCCGTGCATCAGCGCCGCGATCCCGTTCTGTACGGCGAGGAACGACGTCGCGCTGACACCTGTGTACCGCTTGAAGTCACGCGCCGCGTGCGCCTGGTCGTAGTACCCGTGCAGCGCCGACAACGTGGCGGCCGCGTCCGCCGGGCCGCCGAGGAGTCCGCCGACGAACTGGTAATACCGGATGATCTCGGCGTACTGCTTCGGCCCGATCCCGACGTACTTCCGGAACACCCGGTACAACGTGCTGTACGACGTCGCGCATCGCCGCACGACGTCGGCCACGGCGACCTGGCCGCGCAACTCGTCGATGGCTCGTACCGCCTCGGCGACGATCGGCGGGGTGGATGTGGCTGTCGTCCGTGCCGCGAGGAAGCCTGCCAGACGCTCGGCACGCGCCGGTCCGAAGGGCTCTGACCGCAACTCGGCGACCAGGCCCTCCGTGGTCTCCGGACCGACCCAATCGGTCAGCTGCCGCACCTCGTCGACCAGTGCGGGCAGGCCGAGCGCCGCGAGCCCCCACGGCGTGAACTCGACGCCCGCATAGCTCGACGCACCGACCTGGCCGATCACCTGCGGCCGGGTCATGATGCCGAACACGGAGGCCGCGTTCGGCCACTCGGCGCGGGTCACCGGATCGTGCCGGGTGCCGGGGTCGGCCAGGGCGACCGCGAGTCCGGGCCGGCCGTTCGGGATCAGGATCTCCTGCCGTAGCGACGGCAGCGGTGCGGAGTCGACCAACCACACGTGGTCGATCACGCCGGTCAGAGCGTCGGGTGCCGGGAAGCGCTGGTAGCCCACGACGCGAATCGTAAGTCTCTGGCCCGTTTACATCGGTTACCGTTGAGAAGTGACGACTGCTGAGGAGTATCGCCTGCTGGGTTTCGCCGATGCCGACCGGGAGGCGGCGGAGGCGTTCACACCGGATGCGGCGGTGGTGAAGGACCTGGCCGACCAGATCCGGGCGGAGATCGGGAAGCTCGGGACTGAGCCCGAGTTCCGGATGCCGGAAGACCCGCGGAACTCGGTCCAGGCGTTCCTGGACACCGTGCCGGACATCCGCCGGTACCACACCGAGCGCGGCATCCCCGACGACATCAGCTGGGCCTCCCTGTCCGACCTGGGACAGCAGTTGAAGGTCAGCCGTCGTACCCACGGCGAGTACAGCCTGGAGACGCACTGGTGGCTGACGATCGCGTGGACCGGTCAGCTGTACGCGCTCGGCCGGCTGCAGTACCTGCTGCACCAGGTCTCGGCGGAGCAGCCCGTCCCCGGCACCGAGACCGGTGAGTGGATCATCGGCGTACACATCCCGGAGACCGGACCGCTGACCCCCGAGCTGGTCGACGACAGCCTCCAGCAGGCCCGTGAGTTCTTCCCGCGGTACTTCCCGGAGTACCCGGTGAAGACCGCGAACCTGTGGTCCTGGCTGATCGACCCGTACCTGCTCGACAACCTCCCGCAGGACTCGAACATGGTGAAGTTCGGTCGCCGCTTCACGCCGTACGGGACGCCGAACGACAGCCAGGACAGCGCGATCTTCTTCACGTTCCGCACCCACGGCACCGACCACCTGGACGAGCTCCCGCAGGACACCCGCCTGCAGCGGCTCGTGGTCGGCCGCATCAAGGACGGCGGCACCTGGCAGAGCGCGTACGGCTACCTGAAGCTATGACGGGCGGTTCTGGTTGCTCGGTACGCCGTACTTCGCCAGCCAGCTCGTCAGCTCCATGTTGGACACGCACCGTACGTCGGGCTGCGTGCACGTCTGCCTGACGAAGTCGGTCAGCGCATCGGAGTACACGCTGTTGTTCCAGCGGTTGAAGTGGTTGCCGAGGAACAACGGCGGGTTGCCGCTCGCCCGGGACTTCGCCAGCGCCTGCTGATACGTAGCGAGCACCTGTGCCTTCAGCGCGGGCGCCTGGGCGAGCGGAGCCTTGCGCGCCTGCGTCTGGGCGAACCACAGGTTGTAGTCCATCGTCAGCGTCTTCTTGCTGGTGCCGGCCAGGGTCACCGACTCCAGCGGGAAGTCCCACAGCCCGTTCTGCTTCTTCGGCCAGGCGATGTACCCGGGCGCGGACGCGTCGTACAGCATGCCGCGCTGCACCATCGCCTGCCGGTACGCCGGCCGGTTGCCCTCCAGACACGGTGTCCGCATGCCCTTCACCGTCGACGGGTCGAATGGTGGGGCGACGGTCTTCCTCGCGGCCAGCGTCGGCCCGGTCCGCACCATCCGGTCGAACGCGCTCAGCTCGGCCGTCCATTGCGCTGTGGTCCACCGGCCGATGCCGGTCTGGCCGCAGAAGTGACCGTTCGCGTGGGTGCCGATCTCGTGGCCCTCGGCGATCGCCTCTCGTAGGACCTTCGTGCGGGCGAGCACATTGGCGGCGTCGCCCCAGCCGATGTCGGAGGCGCCGGGCTGGTGGTACGGCGGCTTGTAGTCGGTGCGGTGATCTCCCGGGTACAGGTACGGGCCGGAGAGGAAGAACGTCATCCGCGCGTCGACCTGCTTCGCGACGGCGCGCCAGCGAGCCCAGAGCGCCAGGTCGCCGGCGCCGTCGAAGGAGACGACCACGAAGAGCGGCGGCTTGCCGCTCGGCAGGCGTCCGGGGAACGACCGGAGGACGGGTGCGGCGGCCGGCAGCTTCCCAGCAGGACCCGCCGGGCGCGGCGGTGTCGTCGATCGCGGTGTCGTCGGCGTGGTCGAAGGTGGCGCGGGTCGCGTGCTCGGCGGGGTGCTGGGCGATCCACTGGGCGATCCACTGGGTGACGCGCTGGGTGCTGGAGCGCCTTCGAGTGGTACGTCGGCGCACCCGGCCAGGACTGCCGCGACAACGAGCGCGGCGCCCACGAGGTTCGCCCCAGGCCTCACCACGCCTCTACTGACGCATGCGGGCGCGCCGGGGTCGGTAAGGGACACGCGCCTGGGCGGAAACCCAGGGGTCGATCGTTAGGCGCTCGTGATCTTGGCCGCGCGGCGCTTGACCGCGATCCGGCGGGTCGTCTCGATGACCAGACCGATCGTCGCGGCCAGCCCCAGGCTGAACGCGAGCCCCTTCAACTGGTCGTGCGCGAACGCGTCGCCGCCGAGATAGCCGAGCAACGCGACGTACGTGTAGGCGATCGTCACGCCGAAGAACGTGAACACAATGAACTTCTTGAACGAGTACCGCGTCGCACCGGCGGTCAGTGTCGCGACCATCCGCGCGCCGGGGATGTAGCGGACCGTCATCAGGATCAGCCCGCCGCGCGAGTGCAGTGCGCCCGACACCTTGTCGTAGAGCTGCTGGCGGCGCTCTTGACGCTTCATCCAGCGGTGCAAGGCCGGTCCGGAACCACGGCCCAGGAAGTAGCAGATCGACTCGCCGATGACCGAGCCGACCATCGCGGCCGCGATGACCAGCAGCAGGTTCTGGTGGCCGGCGGCCGCGGCCATGCCGGCGGTGATGACCATGCCCTCGCTCGGCACCACCGGGAACACGGCGTCCACCGTCGCGGCGATGAACAGGATGAGCAGCAGCCAATGTGAGGCCATCGCAATGCCGAGCAGGTGTCGCGCGACCTCCATCAACTCTGTCACCTGGGCAAGAATGCCACCTCGCGCCAACATCGTGGCAATCCCATGGTTGTGATTCGGGCCTGGTTCACCCGATGTTCAGCGGTGACGGCGCGCCGTGGTCAGAGCTGTACGGGCAGTTCGCGGATCGCGTTCATCAACAGACCGGGTGTCCGGACCGGGTCCCGCTCCGGCTCGGCCAGGCGGATACCGGGGAAGCGCTCGAACAGCATTCCGAGCGCGATCCGGCCCTCCAGCCGCGCCAGCGGTGCGCCGAGACAATGGTGGATGCCGTGCCCGAAGGCGAGGTGCGCGGAGTCGGCCCGGGTGATGTCCAGCTCGTCCGGCCGCTCGACCTTCCGCGGGTCGCGGTTCGCCGGCAGCAACGCGAACACGATCACTTCGCCGGCCTCGATCCGGCTCCCGGCGATGTCGATCGGCGCCTGCGAGATGTACGGGATCGCGGCCTGCAGCGGGCCGTCGTACCGGAGCAGCTCCTCGACAGCATCGGGCAGCCGGTCCGGCTCGGCCTCGAGCAGTTCCAGCTGGTCGGGGTGCCGGAGCAGGGCGTGTACGCCGTTCGTGATCAGGCTGACCGTGGTCTCGTGGCCGGCCGCGAGCAGCAGGAAGATCATCGAGGTCAGCTCGTCCTCGCTCAGCCGGTCGCCGCCGTCGCGGGCCGCGATCAGGCCGGACAGCAGGTCGTCGGTCGGCGCCTGCTGCTTCTGCACGATCAGCTCGTGGACGAAGTCGAGCATCAGCGTGGTCGCCGCAATGTACTCCTCCGCGGTGTGCATGGTCGCGTTGACGAACACCGAGGACCACTGACGGAAGTCCTCGCGGCGGACCGCCGGGATGCCGATCAGCTCGCAGATCACCGTGATCGGCAGCGGGTAGCTGTACGCGTTCACGAGATCGACCCGGTCGCCCGCGGTCGCCATCTCGTCGAGCAGGCCGGCCGCGATCTCGCGGATCCGCGGCTCGAGCGCGTCGATCCGGCGGCGGGTGAACGCGGCCGTGACGAGTTTGCGCAGCCGGGTGTGATCCGGTGGGTTCGCACCGAGCATGTGGCGCTCGGTGCGGTTGATGAGGTCGTCCATCATCGTGTCGCGGTGCGGGCCGTCGAGCGGCGAACGCACCACGTCCGGATGAGCGAGCAGTTCGCGCGTCTCGGCGTACCCGGTGATCAGGCAGACGGGGACGCCGGTGAACAGCGTGAGCCGCTGCACCGGTCCTTGGGCCGCCAGATCCTCGAAGCCCCAGTGCCGGGCGATTCCGCTGGTCTCCGTGAACGGCTGCCTCATGCGGCCCAGCCTACGTTCGCCCCAGTAGCTCAGCGAGCTCCGTGCGGGAGTGGATGCCCAGCTTCGTGTAGACCTTCCGCAGGTGGTACTCGACGGTCTTCGGGCTCAGAAAGAGCCGCGCGGCGGCCTCGCGGATGCTGTGACCGTCTGCGAGCAGTACGGCGATCTGCCGCTCTTGCGGAGTCAGCTCGTCCGCTGTGCTCGGCACTCGACGCCGTGCGGTCTCACCTGTCGCCTTGAGCTCCGCTGCGGCCTGGTCCGCCCAGCCGAGGGCGCCGAGCGCGTCAAAACCCTCCACCGCGAGCCGGAGCTGCGTGCGCGCATCGATACGTCGCCGTACCCGCCGCAGCCATGCGCCGTACGCGAGACGCGTCCTGGCGAGCTCGAACGCGTCCAGCGTCACCTTGTGCCGACTGAGTGCCAGAAGGAAGTCGTCCTCGCTATCACCAGCCACGCCACGCGCCCGCGCTGCCCGCGCCAACGACCATGGCTGACCCTTCGCCTCAGCCAGCACAGAGTGCTCGCTCGCCAACCGCTGCGCATCATCAACACGTCCCAGCCGCAGGTAGACCTCAACCAGCTCCGGCGCCGGCGACAGGTCCGGGTCCTTCAACCCGTACTCGGCCAGTACATCGACCAACCGTTCGTACTGCGGTAGCGCCGCCGCCGGATCGCCACGCCCCAACTCCAGGTCGCCCAGCGCGAACAAGGACCACAGTGTGCCCAGGTGGATCTCCTGCTCCGCACAGATCCGCAGACACTCGGCAGCGAGCTCCTGACACTCCGCTCTGCCCTCGTGCGACCACAGCCACGCCATTCCGGCCAGGTTCATCGCCAGCTCGGTCGTCTGACCGGTCTCACGCGACAGCCGGATCCCCTCGTCGTACGACGTCTCCGCATCGGCCCAGCGGTCCGTGGTCGCATCGTCACGGGCCAGCACGAACAGGAGCCCTGGCAGTGTCCCGAGAGCAACCTGCTCCCGTCGCTCGAGCATCGCCTGCTGCAGCATCTCCCGGCCGGTCCCGGTCTCTCGCAGGAACAGTGCGGCCAGCACCATCCAGACCTGGCGGCGGCGGTCGCGGTCCAGCTCGTCCGACGGCTCCAGCCCGATCGCCGCACGGATCTGATCCATTCCGCCGTCCCCGGCGAGCACCTTCGCCACACCGCTGGCCAGCATGCCCATGATCTTCGGACCAGGGCGCTCGAGCGCTGGGCGGAGTCGATCCAGCTCGTGCGCGACCTCCAGCCCTGCCGCAGCGTCGCACAGCCGAAAGCACGCCGCGACCGCGTCAGCGAGCAGTCCGGTGGCGACCTCCGGGTCGGTGCACTCCGCGGCCGCCGCAACGAGGATGTCGAGAGCCCGACGCGGCGATCCACACTTCACTTCGATGTCCCCGCGAATCTCCTGTGCCCGGAGCTTCACCGACAGCGGTGGCTGCAGCATCAACGCGTCAGCGAGTAGGGCCTCGGCACGATCCCCGAGGCCGGCCGACCACGCCGCTTCCCCAGCGGCCACCAGCCTCAGTGCACGGTCCTGCAGCCCCTGGCTCAGTCGCCCAGCCCGCTCGTACGCCGTCGCCGCGACCGCATGCGCCCCGCGAGCGGCAGCGTGTTCGGCCGCAACGACCAGTCCGGCCGCCACCTCGTCATCAGCCCCGAGGACTGCCTCGGACAGATGCCACGCACGCCGGTCCTCATCCGGCGTAGTGCGAGCCACGGCGCGATGCGCAGTACGCCGTTTTGCCGGGTCGGCACTGGTGTAGATGGCGGAGCGGACCAGCGGATGCCGCCAGACAACCTCGCTGTCGCGGATCGCGACCAGTCCTGCCGCCTCGGCTTCCTCTAGCACCGCAACGTCGACACCGAGCTCCGCGCACGCGCGAGCGACGGCTCCGAGTTCACAGTCGTCGATCGCCGAAACCAGCAGGGCGGTCCGCGCGTCCGGGGTGAGTCGATTTGCCCTGCTGACAAAGGCTTCTGCGAGCATCGTCGGCACCGGGAGCGGCACACCGGGCGGCGTACGGTGCAAGCGGTCAGGGTCGTCCGCGAGCTCCAGCAGGGCCAGCGGGTTGCCCGCCACGGTTTGGTAGAGCTGCTCGACCAGGTCGCCCGGTAGGTGCTGCACGAGCTGCTGCGCGGCCTCGAGGGTGATGCCGTCCAGCTGCAGCCGCGGGAGGTCGGCCTCCAGCGGATGCGGCTCGTGGGCACGGGCTGCGATCAGCATGACGATCGGATCGGCGACGAGGCGCCGGGCGGCGAACAGCAGTGCTTCTGCGGATGGACGGTCGAGCAGATGGGCGTCGTCGATGATCAGTGCGAGCGGGGCTTCTTCGGCGTACCGGCAGATCAGGCTGAGGGTTGCGGCGCCGACGGCGAAGCGGTCTGCGGGCGTGGCGGTCTCCGGCCTCAGAGCCAGCGCCGATGCGAGTGCCGACTGCTGTGGGCCGGGGATGCGGTCGAGGCTGGCCAACGCCGGTCGCAGTAGTTGCAGCAGAGCGGCAAACGGCACCTCGCGTTCGGCCTCGGTGCCACGGGCTCGCAGGATCCGCAGTCCGCCGGCCAGTGCGGCGGCTTCGTCGAGCAGACTCGTCTTGCCGATGCCGGGCTCGCCGGTGACGAGCAGCACCCCAGCCGCTCCGACCCGCGCCCCCGCGACCAGCTGCTCGATCACCCGGCGCTCCGCCTCCCGCCCGATGAGCATGTCTCGCAGTGTGCACTAGGGCATGTCTGGTAATCCAGCGCCGTAGCGAGGAGGTGCTCGGTGCGGTGCATCGGCGCGCGGGGGCGAAGGTCTCGATGCGGAGCATCGTGGCCTTTGCACCCGTGCGGCGAGGTGCCGTGCCGAGTGCCCCGCAGTAGGCGATGGATTACCAGACATGCCCTAGGTGACCCACCTGATGCGACGGTCCGTCCACGGTGCCTAGGTTCTGAACTCGGAGTACGCAAACCACTAGGGGGCAAAGCAAATGACTGTTGCAATCGACGCCGACAAGCTGATGGGTTTCGTGTTCAAGGCTGTGGACGAGGTGGGGGCGACGCTGAACGCGGGGCTTGTCGTCATGGGCGACCGGCTCGGCTACTACCAGTCGCTGGCCGATGAAGGCCCGGCCACACCGACCGAGCTCGCCGAGCGGACCAGCACCGACGAGCACTACACCCGCGAGTGGCTGAACGCCCAAGCCGCGGGCGGCATCGTCGAGTACGACGCGGGTACCGGTCGCTACACGTTGCCACCGGAGCATGCGATCGCCATGACCGATCCGAGCAGCCCGGCGTACCTGCCCGGCTTCTTCCAGATCGCACTGGGCACGCTCCAGCACACGACGGAGACGATCGAGGCGGCGCGCAGTGGTGCCGGTGTCGGGTGGCACGAGCACACGTCGGACGTACACGTCGGGTGCGAGCGATTCTTCCGGCCCTCGTACAACGCCAACCTGCTGCCGAGCTGGCTGCCCGCGCTCGACGGCGTGGTGGAGAAGCTACAGCGCGGCGCGACGGTGGCCGACATCGGCTGCGGCCACGGCTCGTCGACGATCCTGATGGCCGAGGCGTTCCCACGGTCGACGTTCATCGGCTCGGACTACCACCAGGGATCGATCGAGACGGCCCGGCTGCGTGCGGCGGAGGCAGGTGTCGGCGATCGGGTGTCGTTCGAGGTCTCACCGGCGGACAGTTTCAGCGGGTCCGGGTTCGACCTGGTGACGACGTTCGACGCGCTGCACGACATGGGCGATCCGGTCGGCGCGGCTCGGCACGTACGCGAGGCGCTGGCGCCCGACGGCACCTGGCTGCTCGTCGAGCCGATGGCCGGCGACCACGTCGAGGACAACCTCAACCCGGTCGGGCGGGCGTACTACGGCTTCTCGACCCTGCTCTGCACGCCGGCGTCGCTGTCCCAGCCGGTGGGGCTCGCGCTCGGTACGCAGGCCGGTCCGGCGCGGATCCAGGACGTCACGAAGGCGGCCGGTTTCACCCGCTTCCAGACGGTGGCGCAGACGCCGTTCAACCTGGTGTACGAGGTGCGCCCTTGACAGATTAGTTCACCAACTGGTGAAGTGTTGCAGGTGCTGACTGGGCTGCCGAAAACGTTCGGAGCGCTCGCGGACCCGACTCGGCTGGCGATCGTGAGCCGGCTGAGCCGGGGCGACGCGACGATGGGCGAGCTCGCCGAGCCGCACCGGATCACCCCACCCGCGATCACCAAGCACGTCGGCGTGCTGGTGGACGCGGGTCTGGTGCGTCGGCGGCGGGTCGGGCGGACGGTCGTGTGCACGCTCCGGCCGGAGGCGTTCTCCGAGGTGGAGCAGTGGCTCGGCGACCTCACGACGTACTGGAACAGCACCGTGGACCGGCTGGAAGAACTCTTGCGAGGGGACGACGATGGACACTGAGATCCGGATCGAAAGGGTGCTTCCGGCAACGATCGGACGGGTGTACGACGCCTGGACGCGCGTCGAGCTGCTGGCCCAGTGGTACTGCCCGAACCCGAAGCTGGAGCTGAAGGTGCAGGCGGACGTCCGGTCCGGCGGCGACTACGTGGTCGAGATGGGGCCGCATGTCGTCCGCGGCACCTATCTCGAGGTGGAGCCGCCGCACCGGCTGGTGTTCAGCTGGCGGTGGGACGGCACCGAGGACGAGCCGACCCGGGTCGAGGTCGAGCTGACCGAGGTTGCCGACGGCACCCGAATGGTGCTCAGCCACACCGGCTTCGCGAGTGCCGAGGACGCCGCCAACCACCACCTGGGCTGGGATCCCGAGCTGGGCCGGCTGGCCGACCTGCTCGAGTCCGTCGGCGCGAACTGATCACCCTGGCATCGACCTGCTGCCGGCCCGGTCAGCGCTCGGCGGCGCAGCCTCGCAGGCGGTTGAGGATGAGGACGAGTACGACGGTTGTGCAACGTCCGCCACGACGCCGGGTACACCATGATCGTGGCGCCGACCTCACCCATCGACAACACGACCGACAGTCCGGCCGCCGAGGAGATCGCGGGCAGCAGCAGCGGTTGCCGGGAGAACGCGACCAGCAGGCCGAGCCCGATCACCACCGACGGTACGGCGATCGGCAGGTGATGCATCGCGTCCGCGAGCCTTGCGAAGCGGGTGCTGTAAGCGGCGATCGCTCCCCAGGTCCCGAAGACGACCGCGAGCAGGCCGCTCAGGAACGCGGTCTGCAGGCTCACCGACAACGAGGCCAACTCGTCACCCGACAACGCTTGCCTGAGGTGATCGATGGTCGGATCTGATGGCAGTACGGCGTACAGCCCGAGCGAGAGCGCGATCTGGACGACTGCGATTACGCAGGCGCCTGGTAGTCGAACATGACGATGCCCTTGGTGTGAACGAGCATCGGCAGTGTCGTCGTGCCTTTCGCGCCGCCACCCACCACAACCACCCGCACACCCCTCCTCTCGTCGAACCGCAGATTGGTCCGGACCAATGAAGAGGCCATGCGAAGTGATCAACCGCACGATGACCCGCGGCGAATAGCTGGGTCAGGGACGGAGGGTGGCGCGAAAGCCGACTCGGTCGCCTCGGTACAGGGAGCGGACCGCTTCGATCGGGCGGCCGGTGGCGTCGCGGCTGGTGCGGTGCAGGAGGAGCATCGGGAGCGACTGGGTGGCCTTCAGGAGTTCGGCCTCGCGAGGGGTGGCGATGACGGTCTCGACGAGTTCCTCGCCTTCGCCGAAGCGCACCCCGAGCTGATCGGTCAGGCATCGGTACAGCGAGCCGGTCGGGTCCAGCACCTCTTTCAACGTCGGGAAGCGCTCGACGGCGAGGTACGTCGTCTCGAGCCCGATCGGCTGCCCGTCGGCGAACAGCACCCGCTCCAGCCGATGCACCGGCTCCCCCTCGTCGATGCCGAGCTGCTCCGCGAGCACCCCATCCGCGACAACCTCGTCGAACACCACAACCTCACGCCCCGGCGTATGACCCTGCGCCCGGAGCGCCTCCGTGTAGCTCACCAGCGCGAGCGGCTGCACCAGCTTCGGCGTCGCGACGAACGTGCCCTGCCCCTGCCGCGCCCGCAGTCGCCCGTCCGCGATCAACTCGCGGATCGCCTGGCGCATCGTCCAGCGGGAGACCCCGAACTCCTTCGCGAGCACCCGCTCCGGCGGCAACGCCGCACCTTCGCCCAGGCCCTCGACCACTTCAACCAGCCGGGTCTTCACCACGAAATGCAGCGGAGCACTCACCCATCCGACTCTAGTCGAGCCCAGGCTCCACTTTCTGGCCTCCAAAGGGTGCTGCAAAAGGTCGAGCCCCGGGCGGTAACCCGGGGCTCATGCGGATGGATGGACAGTTGGCGGAACTCAGCTGCCGGACTTGCGCCTGAACTGGCGCTTCTGCTTGTCGTTGTGCGCGTCGCCGACGCCCTGCCCACGCACTCCGGATCCCGGATGCGAGTGCTTCCCGGCGTTCTTCTTCTCGAGCGCTTCCCGGAACTTCTTCTGCAGATCGTCCGCCGGCTCGCTGGACTTGTCGCTCATACCGTCTCCTTCACAAACCGTCAGGCGTACGCACCCCACGCTAACCGAGGGTGAACACGAACCGCGAGTGGAATACCGCCGATCTCACCTGTGGAAAACCCCGGCCGCCGCACGAGCCCCGCTGTTAAGTTCCTGGTACGCCGAGGGAGGAGACGGAATGCTGGTGAGCAACGAGGCACTGATCGGG
The DNA here is from genome assembly GCF_041430295.1 of Kribbella sp. NBC_00662. Lineage (GTDB taxonomy): Bacteria > Actinomycetota > Actinomycetes > Propionibacteriales > Kribbellaceae > Kribbella. The sequence goes on from NZ_CP109029.1 coordinate 509,688, forward strand.
ATCGCGCTGGTCGAGCTGGGTCTGGTGATCGTGCCGGGGCCGAACATGATCTACCTGGTGTCCCGCTCGATCGCCCAGGGCCGCCGGGCCGGCCTGATCTCGCTGGCCGGCGTCGGTATCGGCTTCCTGGGCTACCTGCTCGCGGCGAGCGCGGGCCTCGCGACCCTGTTCGCGCTGGTCCCCGAGATCTACCTCACGCTGAAGCTCGCCGGCGCGGCGTACCTGCTCTGGCTCGCGTGGAACGCGCTCCGCCCTGGCGGCGCGTCGGTCTTCGCCACGCAGGAGCTGGAGCCCGACCGCCCGCGCAAACTGTTCGGCATGGGCCTGCTCACCTGCCTGCTCAACCCGAAGATCGCGATCCTCTACATCTCGCTGCTCCCCCAGTTCCTCGACCCGTCCCGCGGTCATCTCGGTGTGCAGAGCCTGGTCCTCGGCCTCACCCAGCTGATCGTCGGCGTCGTGATGAACGCGGTCTTCGTGATCACGGCCGGCTCTGTCGCGGTGTTCCTGTCCCGCCGCCCGACCTGGATGCGCATCCACCGCTACCTCACCGGCACCGCGCTCGCCGTCTTCGCAGTCCGCCTCGCCACGGACCGAGCTCGCCCGCTCGCCTCCCACTGAGAACTGTCGGCGGGGGCAGGCCGAATCGGGGTTGGTGTTGAAGGGCAAGGTGCGGTTCCGGCTGGGCAAACCGGACCGCGGGATCGGGTCGGCGCGCGTCGCCCCGGCTCTGCTAATTGACGTGCAGTAGCCGGATGCCTCCCGGATACTGCTGCGCGTGGTGATGCATGCGGGTCAACTGGACGTGACCGTCGAGCTGGTCGAGGGACTGGTCCGCTCGCAGTTCCCGGAGTGGAGCGGGCTAGCAGTCCGCTCGGTGTCGTCGCACGGGACGGTCAACGCGCTGTTCCGGATCGGCGACGACCTGGTGGCGAGGTTCCCGATCCTGCCCAGTGATGCCGCTGCGGTCCGGGCTGAGCTTGAAGACGAGGCCGATGCAGCGCGGCGGTTGCGGCGCATCTCGCCGTACCCGACCCCGGAGCCGATCGCGATCGGCGCGCCGGGCCTCGACTATCCGCAGCCCTGGAGTATTTACACCTGGATCGACGGGACGATCGCGTACGACGTCGACGTCGCCGGATCGGCTGCGTTCGCGGAGGATCTGGCGCGGTTCGTCCTCGCGTTGCGCGCGGAGCCGACCGAGGGACGGGTGTTCGCCGGCTCCTGGCGTGGCGGCGTACTCACCTCGCAGGACGAGTACGTCGCCGACGGGCTGGAGCGCAGCCGCGGCATGATCGACGTCGACGGACTCGCCCGGCTGTGGGCCGACCTCCGTACGACGCCGCGCACCGAGCCCGACGCCTGGACGCATCGCGACCTGATGCCCGGCAACCTCCTGGTCAAGGACGGCAGGCTCGCGGGCGTCATCGACGTCGGCACGTTCACCGTCTCCGACCCCGCGATGGATCTCCAGCCGGCGTGGAACCTGCTCGACCCGACAGCACGCGCAGCCTTCCGTACCGCTCTCGGCAGCGACGACACCGAATGGCGCCGCGGGATGGGCTGGTCGTTCGCCCAGGCGATCGGCTGCCTCTGGTACTACGTCGAGACCAACCCGGTCATGTCCCGCACCGCTCACCACACACTGACTGCGCTGCTCACTGCCGCCTAGCGACGAAGACCCACTCCTTGCCCGGCCGGTCCGGAGCCTCGCGTACGTCGTCGACCACGAACCCGGCCGTCGCCAGCGAGCCCTCGACCTCGTCGCGCTCCCGGAACCGCAACGTCGACTCCGACGTGAGGACGGCGCCGTCGGACGAGAACACGTAGGTACCCCGGAACGTCACGTACGGCAGCTCGACGTCGACCAGCTCGCTCCAGAACTCCACCGTCCCACCGCTCGGGACCGGCAGCACCTGATGAGTGGGCTCCCGCGTCCACTCCTCCCACTGCCGCCGCGCCGGATCCCGCGTCTCGAACACGAACCGCCCGTCGGGCTTCAACGCCGCATGTATGCCGTCGAGCGTCGCGGACCACTCCGCATCGGTCAGGAACACCTGCGCCACGTTCCCGGTCATCACCGCGAGATCCACCTGCAGCGGCGGCAACGTCGTCGCATCCCCGTGGATCCACCGCACCCGATCGGCAAACTCCTTGCCCCGAGCAACCTCCAACGAGGCCTCCGCCGGATCCACCCCAACGACCTCCACCCCGATCCGAGCCAGCCAGCAGGCCAACTCCCCCGTCCCACACCCCACATCCAGCACCTGCCGCGCCCCGAACTCCCCCACCATCGCGACGTAGTGCTCCAGATCCCCCCGCCCCGTCTCCAGCGCGTCGTAGATCGCCACCAACCGAGGCACCCCGAACAAAGCATCAACCATGCCCGCGACGCTAGCCGTCCACGAACAGCCCGGCGACTGCTTTTACCGTGCACAAGAACAGGACGTAGTCATATACGCATATGCCAGTTCACGCCTGCCGACCGGCAGGAGGAGGCCGAAACCGGAACCACCTCCCGTTCTTGGGCACGCATCATGAGGTCGCCCCGGTATAGCGGCGGAGCCCAGCCCGCCAGGCCAACCCCGCCAACGCCGCAGCACCCCCAGCCGCAAGCAAGCCGCCTGCCACTACCCCCACCCGCGGGCCTCGCAACAGCGCGGCCGACGGGCCCGAGGCGATCAGAGCCATCGGGAAGACGTAGGTGAGGACCACGCGAATCGGACGGGCGAATACGTCGGTCGGGTAGCGGCCGAGTTGCCAGGCGGAGTGGAAGAACACGTCCAGCTGCAGCTTCGGCGCCCAGAACGCCAGGCACGCGAGCAGCACGCTCAACGCCCACGTCACCACCAGTCCCGCCACGACGAGCACCAGCCAACTGATCACCCCGGCGACGCTCAGCGGCTGAGCACTGATCCCCCAGCCCAACACACCGACGCCCAGCACGAGCTGGATCAGCGCGAGCGGTGACGACAACGACAGGCTGGCAAGGAACAGACTTGATGCCGGCTGCAACAAATACGCGTCGAGCTTCCCGTTCCGGATGCCGGTCTCGGGGAACCACGACAGGTTCGGATCGATGAACGTCCCGCGCAGCCCGGTGATCAACTGATAGGTCCCGATCAGCACCAGGAACTCTGACCTCGACCACCCCGCCAGGCTGTCCGCTCGGGTGAACACGATCAGCACGGCCGCCACCGCCGTACCAAGGCCGGTGAACGCCAGCAGTACGTCGAACACCAGGTTGACCCGGAACGCCACGCTGCGCCGCAGCGCCATCGAGAACCCAACTCCCACCAGCCGGAGCAGCTTCATGATCCCACCGCCGTGTACCGCCGTACGCCGATCCGCCAAACGACCGTGACCACAGCCACCAGCACCACCACCCAGATCAGTTGATAGACCATCGAGCCGCTGCCCCCGGAAGCGATCTCGGCCGGCAGACCATTCATCCCGTAGAACGGCAGCACCTCAGCGACCCGGCGCCACGTATCCGGCAGCAGTCCGATCGGCGCCGCCGTACCGCCGAAGAGGAACACCAACTGGCTGCCGAAGCCGACGACCGCGTGCACGCGATCGGTCCAGAACGCGGTCAGCGCCAACAGGAAGGTCCACAGGAACACGAGGACGGCGGCCAGCAGGAGGTACGCCGCACTGCGCACCACCGCCGACCAGTCGAAGCCGACGTGCAACGCGATCCCGGTGAGCAGCACGATCGGTGCCCCGAGCAACGTCAGCCAGGCCCGGATCGCGAGGTTCATCCCGATGACGCCGATCACGACCGGTTGCGGGCGGAGCAGCTCGTGGCTCAGCGTCCCGTCGTAGATCCGCTCGGAGAACGTGTGCTGCTCGAACGACTCGGTCATCAGCGTCACCAGGATGACCGCGACGTAGTACCGCGCGATAACCGGATCATCAGGGTAGACGGCCGACCACACGAACAGCCCGATCAGCGGTGCGACGACCGCCTGCACGACGAGCGTCAGCAGGAACCACCACGCGCCGGACCACTCCAGCACTTCTTGGCGGAGCCGAAACCCGAGCAGTACTGCGGTTCTCATCGCAGCCCCTCACGGTAGGCCTGGTCGATGACCTTCTCCAGCGGCGGTTCCTCCACCGCGAGGTCCACGACTTCCATTGCCTGCAGCAACCGTCCGGTGGTCGCCGCCACCTCGTCCCGCGGCACCCGCAGTACCCACTGCCCGTCGGCCTTCTCGACCACCTCCCCGAACGTGGTCGGATCCCCTTGAGTGGAGACGCGGATGAGCTTGTACGGCGAGAGTCGCGCGGACAGCTCCGCGAGCGGGCCGTCGTACTGGACCTTGCCGTGGTCGATCAGGATCAGGCGCGGGCAGAGCGACGCGACATCGGCCATGTAGTGGCTGGTCAGGAGCACGGTCGCGCCGGTCTGCTCGACGTACTCCGAGACGAACGCGCGGATCTGGCTCGCGGCGCTGACGTCGAGGCCGATCGTCGGCTCGTCGAGAAACAGCACCTCGGGGCGGTAGCTGAGCGCCATCGCCAGGCCGACCCGCATGCGTTCGCCGAGGCTGAGGGCGCGGAGTTGTCGTTCGAGCAGCGGTTCCAGGTCGAGGAGCGCTTCGAGGTCGGTGAGCGTACGGCGGAAGGTGGGGCGCGGGACGTCGTACAGCAGGCGCTGGTATTCGAGGGAGTCCATCACGGTCAGCTCCTGCGATCCGCCGACCGGTTGGCTGCCGCGGACGAACGCGATCCGCTTGAGGAAGGTCGAGCGACGTTGCCAAGGGATCGTGTCGAGGACGCGGACCTCACCGCCGGTGGGGTGCAGGATCCCGGAGAGGATCTTCATCGTGGTGGTCTTGCCGGCGCCGTTCGGTCCGATGAAACCGGACACCTGACCTGGCGCGATCGTGAACGAGATCTGGTCGAGGGCTTGGACAGTCTTGTACTCGCGGTGCACCAGCGAGCCGAGCGCCGCGCGGAGGCCGCCCTTGCGGACCGGGGCCTTGTAGGACATCGAGAGGTTGTCGACCTGGACTGCAGTCATGTGGGCGACCGTAGGAAGAAAAGACGCCCATCCATGGCTTATTTTCCTGAGATAGTCGAGATATGCGCGCCGAACGGCTCCTCCGACTGCTGCTGCACCTGCAGACCCGCGGCCAGACGACGGTCGCGCAGCTCGCGGAGGCGCTCGACATCTCCCCGCGCACGATCCAGCGCGACCTCGAGGTCCTGAGCCTGGCCGGCGTCCCGATCTATTCGATCCGCGGCCGCCGCGGCGGCTGGGCGCTCCTGCCCGACTACCGGACCCGCCTGACCGGTCTCACCCCGTCCGAGGTGATGTCGGTCTTCGTCGGCGCGACCGCCCACGTGCTCGCCGACCTCGGCCTGGATGCCTCCAGCGACCTGGCCGTCACCAAGCTGATCGCGTCCCTACCTGAGGCCACCCGCCGCGAAGCCGAGTACGCCCGCCAACGCCTCCTCATCGACCACGCCGGCTGGGACGACCGCCGCGAAACCCCCCACTGGCTATCCCTCTGCCGCGAAGCCGTCTGGGAGGAGATGCGGCTGGCGATCATCTATGCAGACGGCACTGAACCATTCGAAGTCGATCCCTTGGGTCTCGTGGCCAAGGCGCGTACCTGGTACCTCGTAGCAGCCCGCACCGACGGCCGCCTCCGCACCTACCGCCTCTCCCGCCTCACCTCAGCCACCCTCACCACCACGCCCTTCACCAGACCCCCCGACTTCGACCTCGCCGCCTACTGGACCCAATCCCAACGAGAGTTCCAGGCCTCCCGCCCCACCTACCCCATCACCCTCAAAGTCCGAGACCACGCCGTACGCCGCTTCCGCCCCACCCACCCGATGCTCCCCGCCGACAACAACTGGTGGATCATCCACACCGACCTCGAAAACCCCCAAGAAGCCCAAGCCGCCGTCCTAGCCCAAGCCGGCGCCGCCATAGTCCTAGCTCCCCCAGACCTCATAACCCTGGTCCACGAAGCAGCCCAACAGATAGCAGCCTCACACTGACCTCAACCCTGCTCGGTCGCGATCATGAAGTTGTAGTCCGCGAGCTTCACGACGAACGACCGAACGCCCCACGGTCGCTGCTGGATCGGGCCCGGTTGTTGGTGGCCTGCATGTACGTCGTCGATCGCGTCCGCCGGCACTTCCACGTAGAACTGCACTCCCGCACCGCGATGGTCACGCTCATCCGCCGGCAGGAACTGCTCCGAGTCCACGCCGAGCATCACCTGTCCACCGTGCAACTCCACAACAGCCATCGGATCGTCCGAGTCCTTCGGCGTCGAGTAGGCAAGCGTCCACCCGCTCGCCACAAACTCGTCAGCAGCCGCATACGGATCCGAGGTCGCCAGAATCGGAGTAAGCACCACCACATCCTGCCCGAGAAACGGTCAGCTTGCGATGACGGTGTAGTGGAGGCGGACGGAGCCGGCGGAATCGGTGTGGGCCGAGAGCAGCTGCAATCGGGTTGGTGGCTCGCCGGGGGTGAGGGGTGGGCCGTCCATGATTGATGGGGTGCCGAGGCCGCCGATCAGGGCGGGGGCGAGAGTCAGGTGCAGTTCGTCGATCAAGTTTGCCCGCAGCAACGCGCCGTTGATGCCGCCGCCCGCGTTCGACAGGACGCACGTGATGCCGAGCTCGGTGCCCATAGCGGCTATCGCCTCTGACAGATCGACTCGGTCTTCGCCGGCGACGAGGTAGCAGATCCGCTCGCGGCGGAGATAGCCGAGGTAGTCGGCCGGAGTCGACCGCGCCACCAGCACCAGCACGTCCCAGTCCTCATGTTTCTCGGTCCAGCGCACGCGTCCGCGGCTGTCGACGACGGTGAACCACATGTGCGGCGGGGATGGCAGTCCGATGATGTCCGGTGGAAGGAAGTGCTGATAGAGCTCGGCGCTGTCAACGCCGTACGTCGGCAACTCCGCCGGCGTCTCGTCCTCGGTCACGAGGCTGCCGCTGCCCTCGAGGATGGCATTGCAGCCGTACTGTTGCCGGACCACCTCGAGAACATCGATCGAGACCGGATCGGCAACCGGCGGCGTCATCCCCGCCCACAGCTCCGAGCTCGGCTGGTGCATCAAGAGCGCGTCCCGGGTAAGCGCAACCTTCCCGTCGACACTGGCCCCCACACTGACCACCACACGCGGTCGTTCCCGCATCACGGCCTCCTCCGGCCAACTCGACGGCGGACACCAGCTCTACCAGCGACGACCGACATACCTTGCAGGTCTAGCGGCCCTGGTACGCGGTGTGGATGTCGGTCCAGAGTTCGCTGAGGGTTTCGGTCAGGTCAGTCAGTCGGTCGAGTTCTTCGCGATCGTCACCAGTTGCGGTGTGGAGGGCGCGATACGCCTCGGTGTTGAAGTCAGCCGCCGCGGCCGCCACCGCGCCCGCCATCTCCACCAACTCCGCCCGCGGACGATCCGCACGCAGTGCGCTGATATAACCGGCTTCAGCCCGGTCGTAGGCGTCTTCGAACTGCTGCAGGTCTGCCATGTCGTAAGTCCTACACGGTGAAGCTGAAGTCTTCTGAATGCGGGGCAGGATCATGGACACAGCTCAACGATCGAAGCGCACGGGGAGTACCTCTGGACGGGAACGAAGCCACCCGAGGACGGGCGAGTGCCCGGCGGAACCGGCGAGAGCTACCGAGGCGAGCGGCGGGTCGCTCGCGGGCGGTCACAGCTTGTCGGTGCCGACTGCCATGCTTATTTCGTGCCAGAGGATCCCCGGGGAGAAGACAGTCAACCGCCGTTCGCCGAGCCGATCCGGCTGGTCGGTGGCATCAACTTCACGACCTGGCCGGATCTCAAGTGGAGCCGTGGAAGCTCTCATGTTGCGCTCCTGCAGTCCAAGTTCACCGAATGGCATGCCAGCGCCCCGGTCTCAGTCGATGGTGTGCTGCGTGGGGACCGGCTGGGGATCGACCTCGTCGCTCGAGTCCCGAAAGGGATTCCCAAACACGAGTGGTCGCTCGACCTCGGCGATGCCCTCCACAACCTCCGGAGCGCGTTCGATGCCGTGGCGTGGGGCATGGCGCACTTCAATGACACAGAACCCACCCGCCCCAGATCGGTCTCGTTTCCCATCTGTACCGAAGAGAAGCAGTGGAAGAAGGCACTCGACGACTGGGTAGGCGACATCCACCCGGAGTTTCAGGAGCGGCTGCGGATCCTGCAACCGTTCACCTACATGCCTGCTGGGGCCGTGTCGATGCTCCCCATGCTCCACGACCTCGACATCCAGGACAAGCATCGCGACATCTTGACGGTCTCGGCCGACCTGCAGGCAATCAACCTCGGTGGCTCCTTCGAGTACGAGGATCACGACACCACTGCTGTGCCACGCGTAGAGATGCGCTCGGACATCAAGTTCGGTGACGGCGCTGTGCTGGGAACGATCCATGCAGGAGCGCCGATCCGCATGGCCGGCCAGCTGATCCTGCGCCCAGCCATGAAGGTACAAGTCGCCTACCGGGACACGACGTACGACGTGCTGCCGATGCTCCAGCAGTTCGTCACCGAGACCCGGCGCTGCCTAGACATCCTGCTGTCCGGGCTGGCTTCGCCGGACGAGCCGGCCGAGGGCGAGTGGTCCCCGATGGACGTAGGCCCGCACCCGGCGTAGTCGATCGTCCAGCTCGTGCAGGTTCCCGAGCAGTCGAGCTGCTGGTCAGACGTTGAAGCGGAACTCGACCACGTCGCCGTCCTGCATGATGTAGTCCTTGCCTTCCATGCGGACCTTGCCGGCGGCGCGGGCGGCGTTCATGGAGCCGGCTTCCATCAGGTCGTCGAAGGAGACGATCTCGGCCTTGATGAAGCCGCGCTGGAAGTCGGTGTGGATGACGCCGGCGGCCTCGGGGGCGGTGGCGCCGCGCTTGATGGTCCAGGCGCGGGATTCCTTCGGGCCGGCGGTCAGGTACGTCTGCAGGCCGAGGGTGTCGAAGCCGACCCGCGCCAGTACGTCGAGACCGGGCTCCTCGATGCCCATCTCCGACAGCATCTCGCGCGCCTCGTCCTCGTCGCCGAGCTCGACCAGTTCGGCCTCGAACTTCGCGTCGAGGAAGATCGCCTCGGCCGGCGCGACCAGGTCCCGCATCTGCTGCTTCAACGACTCGTCGGCGAGTTCGTCGGCGTCGCAGTTGAAGACGTAAAGGTACGGCTTCGCCGTCATCAGCATCAGCTCGCGGATCGCGTCGCGGTCCACGTCGGTCGCGATGATCGGCGTACCGGCCTCGAGGTGCTTCTGCGCCTCCCGGACCGCGTCCAGGACGGCGACCGACTCCTTCTTCAGCCGGGCCTCCTTCTCCAGCCGCGGGATCGCCTTCTCGACGGTCTGCAGGTCGGCGAGGATCAGCTCGGTCTGGATCGTGGAGATGTCGTCGGACGGCGAGACCTTGCCGTCGACGTGGGTGACGTCGTCGTCGCGGAACACCCGGGTGACCTGGCAGATCGCATCCGACTCGCGGATGTGGCTGAGGAACTTGTTGCCCAGCCCCTCGCCCTCCGACGCGCCGCGGACGATACCGGCGATGTCGACGAACTGGACGGTGGCGGGGATCACCTTCGCGGAGTCGTACAGCTCGGCCAGCTTGCCCAGCCGCGCATCCGGTACGCCGACCACCCCGACGTTCGGCTCGATGGTCGCGAACGGGTAGTTCGCGGCGAGCACGTCGTTCTTGGTCAGCGCGTTGAACAGGGTGGACTTGCCCGCATTGGGGAGCCCGACGATTCCGATGGTGAGTGCCACGGGCGTCAAGGTTACGCGGCGAACACCGAAGTACCCCAATCGTCAGAGGACGAATGCCTCCAGGGCGGCGCCGTACCAGCGCTCGACGCGGCCCAGTGAACGCATGCCCAGCCGCCCGCAGACGGCCAGCGAGGCGACGTTGTCCGGGCGCACCACCGCGTAGATCTCACTGAGCCCCGCCCTGAAACCGTGCGAGATCGCACCCCGCGCCGACTCGGTCGCCAGCCCGCGGCCCCACGCGTCGGGGTGGAAATGCCAGCCGACCTCGACCTCACCGCGCCCCGGCGTCCCGTCCGACGGATCGGGCAGCGGCACCAGTAACACAGTCCCTGCGACCGTCCCGGTGAGGCGCTCCTCGACGGCCCACACGCCGTACGTCGCGTCGCGGTTGCGCTCGTTCCACCGCTGGATCGTGCGGCCGGCCGCGTCGCGGTCGGTCATGACGCGCGGCTCGGCGCCCAGCCAGCGCGAGACCTCCCACCGCCGGTAGATGTCGAACACCCGGTCCCCGTCGGTGTCCACCCAATCGCGCACCACGAGCCGGTCGGTCTCGTACACAACCTTCGGATCCATCGCGCCACCTCCCAAGGCTGTTCCTATTTGTCCCAACCAGGCGTTCGCAAGCAACGTCTCCAGTCTGTGACCACTTGGACGGACCGCGTCGGGATTCCCTCACGCTTCGTGTTCGCGTGCCTGCAATTCCTACGCTTCGGCTGCCTCGAACTGGTGTCCTGCCTGTTCCCCGCGTTCCTGTTCGCGGGTCTGGCCATCTCGAAGTACGTCGACCTGCCGATCGCCCGGTACGACGCCCTGCTGATCTACTGCCTCGGCCTGACGCTGCTGTTCTGGCTGGTGCGCCTGGAGACGTGGCGCGAGGTCGCGGTGATCTTCGGGTTCCACCTGATCGGGCTCGGGCTCGAACTCTTCAAGGTCCGCGTCGGCTCGTGGCAGTACCCGGGTGACGCGGTGACGAAGATCGCCGGCGTACCGCTGTTCGCCGGGTTCATGTACGCCGCGGTCGGCAGCTACCTGTGTCAGGCCTGGCGACGCTTCGACCTCCGCGTCAGCAACTACCGCCCGTTCCTGACCACGATCTTCGCGGTGCTGATCTACGCGAACTTCTTCACCCATCAGTGGCTGCCCGACCTGCGCATCCCGATCGCGCTCGGTCTGCTGATCGTGCTGCGCCGTACCTGGGTCTTCTTCACCGTCGGCGTACGGCGGTACCGCATGCCGCTCGCGGTCTCGTTCGCGCTGATCGGATTCTTCCTGTGGATCGCGGAGAACGCCGGCACGTTCCTCGACGCCTGGAACTACCCGGACCAGGTCAACGTGTGGCATCTCGTGCACCCCGCGAAGTTCGGCGCGTGGTCGTTGCTGGTCAGCATGAGCTTCGTGCTGGTCGCCAGTGTGAAGTCGCTCGAGGGCCGGCTGTACCACCGGGGCACGGCCGCAACAGTCGAGATCGCACCGCAACATCACGACGCCAACCATGCTGACGGGTAAGGCGTCTTCAGTGATGTGAGGCTCCTGAGCGGGAGCTGTTGCTGGGGAACAACCGCCTGATTCGCAAGGGGAGCATGATGTCGCGAAAGTTCGCCGCCTTCGTCGCGACCGGTGTTGCACTGGCTGTCGTCGTCGGATCGCTACTGGTCCTGGCGCTCGGCCATCAACGCCAGCCGGAGCCGACCGCGGCAACCACGCAGACCTCCACATCCACCACGCCGTCGCCGACGCCGACCGACACGCCGACGCTGAACGCACCGCCGTCGACGCCACGCAAACCGGCGCCGGACCCGACCGCGGCGATTGCCACAGGCAACAAAAAGGTACTGTTCTTCAGCTTCGACGACGGACCGGACCCGGTCTGGACCCCGAAGGTGCTGCAGGTGCTGGCCAAGTACGGCGCCCACGCGACATTCTTCGAACTCGGCGCGATGCAGACCGCGCACCCGGGGCTGCGCGAGCAGGTGCTTGCTGCCGGCAACACGATCGGCAGCCACTCGATCACGCACCCGCAGCTGACCATTCTGTCCGCGGCCAAGCGGCACCACGAGATCTTCGACGGACCGCACTCGACCTGCTTCCGTCCGCCGTACGGCGCCTCGAACCCGAAGGTCCGCGCCGACATCAAGGCCGCGGGGATGGTCCAGGTGCTCTGGGACGTCGACCCGCGCGACTGGGCCCGCCCCGGGACGAACGCGATCGTGCACAACATCATGACCCACACGCACAACCACAACATCATCCTGATGCACGACGGCGGCGGCAACCGCGCGCAGACCGTCGCGGCCCTCGACAAGGTCCTCCCGCAGCTCAAGGCCCAGGGCTACACGTTCGCAGCCATGGACTGCTGACCGCCGGCGGCGCACAATGCGCCATGGATGCTTCGCAGGAGCTTCACCGCCTGGCCGCCGGGTACCAGGTCACACAGGCGATCCACGTCGCCGCCCGGCTCGGCCTCAGCGACCTGATCGCGGCCGGACCGAAGAGCCTGACCGAGCTGGCCTCAGCCACCGGTGCCGACGAGCAGGCGCTGGCCCGGCTCATGCACGCGCTCACCGCACTGGGCCTCTACACGGCCGACAGTGAGGGCTTCGCGAATACCGAGCTCGGCGCAGCGCTGCGGGTCGACGCACCACGCTCGGTCGCGGGCTGGGCCCGGTTCATCGGCACGGGGTCGCACTGGACGGCGTACGCCGGGCTCGAACAAAGCGTCCGCACCGGCGAGACGGCCTTCCCGGCGGTGCACGGGGAGCCAGTCTGGGAGTACCGCGCCAAGCATCCGGACGAACAGGCAGCGTTCGACGCGGCGATGACGTCGCGGTCGGATGTGGTGGCCGACGCGGTCGTCGCCGCGTACGACTTCAGCCGCTGCCGCACCGTTGTCGACATCGGCGGGGGCCGCGGGCGATTGCTGGCCGGCATCCTCGAGCGCAATCCGTCGGTCGAAGGGGTGCTGTTCGACCAGCCTGATGTGGTGGCCGGTGCCGGCGACCTGCTCGCCGGAGTCGCAGACCGCTGCACAGTCGTCGGAGGCAACTTTTTCGACAGCGTCCCCTCAGGCGACACACTGGTCCTGAAGTCGGTGATCCACGACTGGGCGGACGCCGAGTCGATCCAGATCCTCCGCACCTGCCGCCGCGCCGTGACCGACGACGGTCGCGTGCTCCTGGTGGAGCAACTGCTCGACCGCTCCCCCGACGCCGTGGCGACGGCGTTCTCCGACGTCAACATGCTGATCATGACCGGAGGGCGCGAGCGCAGCACGGACGACTACCGGGCCCTACTGGCCGCGGCCGAGCTCGAGCTGACGGACATCGTTGCGACGGCCGGTCTGTCCTTCGTCATCGAGGCGACACCCCGACACCAGGGGTAGTTCTCAAAAACTGTCGGTGGGCTTCGGCACTATCAGTGACATGTCCGGTACGACGGTGTTGTTGGTGCTGCTCTTCCTCGCGGTGGGGCTGCTGCTGGGTGCTGCGTTCGGCGTGCTGTGGGTGCGCGGTCGCGATGGCGCCAAGCTCGCGCGGATCACGGCCGAGCGCGACGCGGCCGAGGATCGAGTCGTCGAGCTGACCCAGGAGCGGACGTCCGTCGGCCAGCAGATGGGCGGACAGGCCGTCGTCAAGGATGCGCTGGATCGCCTGCACGCGCAGCTGAATCAGCTCGAGAAAGGCCGCGCGGCCTGGCAGAGCCAGCTGCATCAACAGGTCAACGAAGTGCGGATGAGCGGCGAGGCCTTGCGTCGCGAGACGGCGTCGTTGTCGACCGCGTTGCGAAAACCCCAGGTGCGCGGACGATGGGGCGAGCTGCACCTGCGACGTACGGTCGAGCTGGCCGGCATGGTCGCGCACTGCGACTTCACCGAGCAGACGACGACGTTCGGCGAGGACGGCGTCCTGCGGCCCGACTTGGTCGTGAGGCTTGCCGAGGGCAAGAACATCGTCGTCGACTCGAAGGTGCCGCTCGCCGCGTTCCTCGATGCGAGCGAGTCCGACGACGAGTCGTACCGCGAGGATCGGTTGCGCGCGCATGCACGCCATCTGCGGACGCACGTCGATCAGCTGTCGTCGAAGGCGTATTGGACGCGGCTGTCGCCGTCGCCGGAGTTCGTGATCCTGTTCGTGCCCGGTGAGTCGTTCCTCTCCGCAGCCCTCGACACGGAGCCCTCCCTGCTCGAGTACGCCGCTGAGCGCCGGGTGATCCTGGCGACGCCGACGACGCTGATTGCGACCCTGCGCGCGGCGGCGTACGCGTGGAACCAGTCGGCGCTGACCGAGTCTGCACAGCAGGTGTTCGAGCTCGGCCGGGAGTTGTACGAGCGGCTCAGCACGATGGGCGAGCATCTGGGTCGCGTCGGCCGGTCGCTGACGTCCGCGGTCGAGGCCTACAACGGTACGGTCGGTTCGTTCGAGCGCCGGGTCTTCATCACCGCGCGGAAGCTCCGCGATCTGCACGTCACCGAGTCCGAGCTGACCGCGATGGAGTCGATCGAGGCCTCGGTCCGGCCGCTCACCGCGCCCGAGTTCCTGGCCATCGAGGACCCGGAGCCCACCAGACATTGGCCGCCCACTCAGGCCGGGTAAATGTTCCGGAAGGTGATCGTCCGGAACCACGGATAGCCTCCTCGGCATGGACATCCTCACCGGACCGCCGGTCGCCGGCACCGAAGCCGACACGCTGCTGGGTGCGCTCGAGCGCAACCGCCGTACCTTCGCCTGGAAGTGCGGCGGGTTGGACACGGCCGGGCTGAGCAAGCAGCACCCGCCGTCGACGGTGACACTGGGCGGACTGCTCAAACACCTCGCGCTGGTCGAGGACGAGTACTTCACCCGCCGGCTGCTCGGCCGGGAGCTCGGCGCACCGTGGGACTCGGCCGACTGGGACGCCGACCCGGACTGGGAATGGCACAGCGCGGCGGACGACTCGCCAGAGGAACTCATGGCGCTGTGGGAGGCATCCGTCGAGCGCTCCCGGGCCGCGGTCGCAGAAGTGGTCACCAACGGCGGCGTCGACCAGCTCGCGCAGTGGACCGGGCGCGGCGGCGAGTCGCCGAGTCTGCGCTACATCCTGGTCGACCTGATCGAGGAGTACGCCCGCCACACCGGCCACGCCGACCTGATCCGCGAATCCATCGACGGCCTCACCGGCGAAGGCATCCCGGAGGCGTAGCCGCGCCGGAGGCACAGCTGTCTCGAGGCATAGCCGTCTGGCGGCACAGCTGTCTGGCGGCACAGCTGTCTGGCGGCGTAGCTGTCGGAAAGCCGACAGTGGTGGGCTGTTGACAGTCGGTGGTCACCTCACGACACGATGAGAGCGCTCTCTCGGGGGGCCGACGTGAGGAGGAACCATGCGGTTCAGAACACGAATGCTGGCTGTCGTCGCGGCCGCCGCGACGGTGGCCGGCGTGCTGTCGGCGCACGCGGACCGGTCGGCGGATGCTGCCGTCCCGGCGACGATCCCGTTGACGATCACGAACAACTCGGGCCGCGGCGACGCGGTCTACATCTACAACCTGGGCACGAACCTGGCCACCGGACAGCAGGGCTGGGCCGATGCGAGCGGCACGTTCCACGCCTGGCCGGCCGGCGGCAACCCGCCCACCCCGGCGCCGGACGCGTCGATCGCCGGACCGGGCAACGGGCAGTCCGTGACGATCCAGATGCCGAAGTTCTCCGGCCGGGTGTACTTCTCGTACGGCCAGAAGCTCGTGTTCAAACTGACGACGGGCGGCCTGGTGCAGCCCGCCGTACAGAACCCGAGCGATCCCAACCGGAACATCCTGTTCAGCTGGTCGGAGTACACGCTGAACGACGGCGGGCTGTGGATCAACAGCACACAGGTCGACATGTTCTCCGCGCCGTATGCCGTCAGCGTCAACGGGAACACGACCGGCCACCTCAAGGCCGGCGGCTACAACGCCGTCTACAACGCACTCTCCGCCGCAGGATGGGGCGGCCTGATCCAGACTGCACCCGACGGTTCGAAACTCCGGGCACTCTCCCCGTTGTACGGCGTCGAGACCGGGGCACTGCCCGCAAGCGCGATGGACGACTACATCAACCGCGTGTGGTCGAAGTACAGCTCGGAAACGCTGACCGTCACGCCGTTCGGCGACCAGCCCAACACGAAGTACTTCGCTCGCGTCTCCGGCAACGTCATGAACTTCACGAACAGCTCGGGAGCGGTCGTCACGTCGTTCCAGAAGCCAGACTCGGCCAGCGTGTTCGGCTGCTTCAACCTGCTCGACGCACCGAACGACCAGGTCCGCGGGCCGATCTCCCGCACGCTGTGCGCCGGCTACAACCGCTCCACGCTGCTGTCGAACCCGAACCAGCCCGACCCGAATGACTCGAACTTCTATCAGGACGCGGTCACCAACCAGTACTCGAAGAACATCCACGCCCAGATGGCCGACGGGCGCGCGTACGGGTTCGCCTTCGACGACGTCGGCAATCACGAGGCGCTCGTCCACGACGGCAACCCGCAGCAGGCCGGCCTGATCCTCGATCCGTTCAACTGAGGCTTGACTCCTCGCTTCGTTAGTGGCAACTTACCGTTCGTGGGAACTTACGGATCACTCGAAGCGGCGGGCCCCGTGCTGGACGCGCTCGGCGACCCGACGCGCCGGGTGATCCTCGAGACACTGCGGACCGGCGGGCCGTGCTCGGTCGGTGTTCTGGCCGAGCGCGTGCCCGTCAGCCGCCCCGCGATCTCGCAGCACCTGAAGGTGCTCGGGGCGGTCGGTCTGGTGCGGCACGAGTCGCGCGGCACCCGGAACATCTACCGGGTCCACCAGTCCGGTCTCGACGAGCTGCGCAGCTGGCTCGACCGGTTCTGGGGCGACGCTCTCGATGCGTACGCCGACCACGTCAGGCGAACCGAGGAGGAACGGACATGAGTGTGAAGCAGGACATCTCACCCTTGGTGAAGACCGTTGTCGTGCCGGTCGGCGTCGAGCGGGCGTTCGAGGCTTTCACCGCGGAGACGTCGGCGTGGTGGCCGTTGTTCAGCCACTCGGTGGGCGAGGCTGCGGCGAGCGAGGTCCGGATCGAAGGCGCCGTCGGCGGCCGGATCGTCGAGTACGGCGCCGAGGGCGAGCTCGCGACCTGGGGCACGGTGTCGGACTGGGATCCGCCGACGACGGTCGGCTTCAGCTGGCATCCGGGCGGCGATCCGGCCGAGGCCGGTCAGGTGATCGTCACGTTCACGCCGACCGGCGACGGCACCGAAGTACAACTCGTGCATTCGGGCTGGGAACGCCGCGGCGACGGCGCCCGGGCGCGCGTCGGCTACGACACGGGCTGGGACTACGTGCTGGGCAAGTATGTGGAGTTCGCCCGATAGTTGGTAGATGACTCCGCTCGACGCCCGTGCCCTGGAGGCTTCGCTGCGGCCGCATGGCGAATCGGTCATGCTGCCGCGCGAGGCGTACACCGATCCCGCCGTCCTGGCGTGGGAACGCCGGCACTTCTTCGCCGGCACCTGGACCTGCCTCGGCCGCGTCGACGAGTTGTCCGACGGTACGACGTACCGCGAGGTGACGGTCGGCGACATCGCAACGATCGTGACGTTCGGCGAGCGACCGAGGGCGTTCGCGAACACCTGCCGGCATCGCGGCCACGAACTGCTGCAGCGCGACGAGACCAGCGATCGCCGGGCCGTCGTCTGCCCGTACCACGGATGGTCGTACGAGCTCGACGGCTCGGTGAAGACCGCCCCGCGGATGGGCGAGACCTTCCATACCAAACCGTATGGTCTGGTCGAGTTGCCGGCGGAGGTCTGGCAGGGCTGGTTGTTCGTGAACGCGACCGGCACAGCGACGTCGTTCGCCGATCACGTCGGCGGGCTCACCGAACTGGTCGCGCCGTACGCGCCGGAAACCCTTGTACTGAAGGCGCGGCACGCGTACGACGTCGCGTCGAACTGGAAGACGATCGTGGAGAACTACCACGAGTGCTACCACTGCCCGCTGATCCATCCCGAGCTGTGCAAGGTGTCACCACCGACGTCGGGCGACAACTGGAATCTGCCCGGCGCCTGGGTCGGCGGGTTGATGGACCTGCGACCGGACGCCGAGACGATGTCGCTCGACGGCCGGTCCCACGGGGTCATGATCGACGGCGTCGATCCGCGGCGGGTCAACTACCTCGGACTGTTCCCCAACCTGCTGATCTCACTGCACCCCGACTACGTGATGACGCATCGCATGGAGCCGCGGACGCCGAGCCTGACCGCGATCGAGTGCTCGTGGTACTTCCGGCCCGAGGTCACGGATCCGTCGTACGCCGTGGAGTTCTGGGACATCACGAACCGCGAGGACTGGGCCGCGTGCGAATCGGTCCAGCGCGGCGCGGAGTCCCCGCACTTCCGGCCGGGTCCGCTGGCACCCGCGGAGGACGCCGTCTACCAGTGGGTGACGATGCTGGCCCGCGGGTACCTGGGCAAGCCGCTCAGTACCCCAGCGTGAAGCGCTTGCGGTTGTTCGCCGGGTTCTCCAGCTCGTCGAGCAGCGCGACGGCGTAGTCCTCGGCGGAGATGTGGTCGCCGACCGGCTCGTCTTGGCCGAGGCGGAAGACGCCGGTCCGCTCACCCGGGGCGATCACGAAGGCCGGGGACAGCATCGTCCAGTTGACGTCGCTCGCACGCAGGTTCTCGAGCGCCTGCGAGACGGTCAGCGACTCGTTCTTGTACTCGGCCGGGAAGTCCGGGCCGTCCACCACACGGTTGCCGTCGACAACCAAGCTGCCGGCGCCGCCGACCACGATCAACCGGGTCGCCGTCCCCTGTACAGCGGCGATCAGGTTGTCGACCGCGTCCAGGTAATCCTGGTGGTCGCCGCCGGTCCGGCTCGGCCCGATCGCCGCGACCAGCGCGTCCGACTCGGCTGCCAGTTCCTTGGCCGATGCGACGTCGTCCGCGTTCGCCCGCACCGCGCGTACGCCGGCCGGAAGCTCGCCGCCCGAACGCGTGACACCGATCACCTCGTGCGCGCGACTCACCGCCTCCGCCGCGATCCGGCTCCCGACCATGCCACTTGCTCCGTACACCGCGATCTTCATCGTTGTCCTTTCGTCTGCGATCGCCGCCAAAGGTATCTATTGGTAACTGGCTACTTCAACGTGCTATAAGTACCTTGTGGTAACCAAAGGCAACGTGTTCGACCCGGACTGCCCGACCCGGGTGATCCTGGACCGGATCGGCGACAAGTGGACGGTGCTCGTCGTCCTGCTGTTGCGCGACGGACCGCTCCGCTTCACCGAGCTGCGCGACGGCATCGGCCGGGTCGCGCCGAAGGTGCTCACCCAGACGCTCCGCCGGATGGAGCGCGACGGGCTGGTCGGCCGCGAGGTCTTCGCCGAGATCCCGCCGCGCGTCGTCTACACGCTCACCCCGATGGGCGCCTCGCTGATCGAGCCGATCACGGTCCTCACCGACTGGGCCGAGACCCACATGCCGGCAATCAGCAAGGCGCAGACGCAGTACGACGCGGTCTGAAATCCGTCCGCATCGGCGCTCAACCTTTCCTGCCCGCTCGGGCATCTCAAGTCTGACCGAGTTGAACGAGATGGGGGTTGGGATGGATCCAGGACGCGACCACGAATTCGCCGAGTTCGTGGACGGCCGGTTCACCGCACTGCAGAGGTTCGGGTATCTGCTGACCGGTGAATGGCACCAGGCCGAGGACCTGGTGCAGAGCGCTCTGACCAAGGTGTGGTTCCACCGGAACTCCCTGCGCAGCAGCGCCGCGCTGGAGAGTTACACCAGGACCGTGATGGTGAACACCAGCACGCAGTGGTGGCGCCGGAAGTGGCGCGGCGAGACACCGACCGAGCAGTTGCCCGAGCACCGGGCGCAGGAGCAGTACGGGTCGATCGACGACCGGGATCTCTTGCTGCGGGCGCTCGCAACGCTGCCGCGCCGTACCCGCGCAGCGCTGGTCCTGCGGTACTTCGAAGACCTGCCCGAGGCCGAGATCGCGCAGATCATGGGCTGCTCGGTCGGCACCGTCAAGTCGAGCGTCTCCCGCGGGCTGGCCCGACTCCGCGAGCACGAGCTGATCACCGCGATCTCCACTCCGGTCCAGAAGGAGGCCTGACCATGACTGACGATCTCAAGCAGAAGTTCGAGCAGCTCGTTGCCGATCCGCCGCCGCCGAGCACGGTGCCCAGCCAGGCCGTGTTCGCCCGGGTCCGGACGGTACGACGCCGCCGCACTGCCGGTGCTGTCGTACTGGCCGCCGCCGCCGTTGTCGCCGTGGCCCTTGCCATCACCAACGTCACCGACGTCAACGGCCGCCCGCCGGTGTCCAACTCACCGAGCGCGCCGACGACGATCGTCACACCGGCGCCCACCTCCGCGGTGCCGACGACCTCGGGCACAATGAACTCGGCGAGCAACGCGGTCCACACGCCGAACACACCGAACACACCGCCGCCCTCCACCCGGACCACGGGCAACCCGCCGTCGAGCACGACGTCGAGCACGCCGGTCACGCCGCCGGTCGCGCCGCCGCTCGGCGTGCACGTTTCGCTGAAATCGACCGTCAAGGGCCGCAGCGTGACCTTCAAGGTGACGCTGTCGGGGAGCACGCTGGTGCCGACCGGCGAGAACGGCCGACCGCTCTCGACCTCGGGCACCGACTTCGTCGACCTGCTGGGTGGGACGCAGTACTTCTTCGGTGACGGTCAGCAGAGCGGCTCCGACGCCGGCGCGGTCAACTGCGTGAGCGGAACCCAGCGCATCAGCAAGAACCAGACCTACACGCTGATGAACGACGCCGGGCTGCCCAACGCGTCAGGCACCCACACGTACGCGAAGGCCGGCACCTACACCTTCAAGTACACGGTCAACTACTGCAGCGCGAGCGGCTGGAAGCCGGTCACCAAGACCACTCGGGTGACGGTCAGATAGTCCACGCGTGGTCCGAGGTGCCGGTGGTGGGGAGGCCGGCAGCCTTGAGGTCGGTGCGGAGGTCGCGGGGGAGGGCGAAGGTGAGGCTCTCCTCCGCGGTGGTGATTTCCTGGACGTCGCCGTAGCCGCGCTCGGCGAGCCAGCGCAGTACGTCGCGGACGAGCACCTCGGGGACGCTCGCGCCGCTGCTGACGCCGACCGAGTCGACGCCCTCGAGCCAGGCCTCGTCGATCTCGTCGGCGTAGTCGACCAGATAGCCGGCCTTCGCGCCGTGCTCGACCGCGACCTCGACCAGGCGCACCGAGTTCGACGAGTTGCGGGAGCCGACGACGATCATCAGGTCGGCCTCCGGGGCAAGCTTCTTCACCGCGGCCTGACGGTTCTGCGTGGCGTAGCAGATGTCGTCGCTCGGCGGGTCCTGCAGGTGCGGGAATCGCTCGCGCAGACGGCGTACCGTCTCCATCGTCTCGTCGACGGAGAGCGTGGTCTGCGACAGCCAGACGACCTTCTCCGGGTCGCGGACGGTGACGTTCGGTACGTCGTCAGGGCCGTCGACGAGGTGCACGTGTTCCGGGGCCTCGCCGGAGGTACCGATGACCTCCTCGTGACCCTCGTGACCGATCAGCAGGATGTCGTAGTCGGTCGCGGCGAACCGCTTCGCCTCGTGGTGCACCTTCGTCACCAGCGGGCAGGTCGCGTCGATCGTCTTCAACTGCCGCGCGGCCGCCTCCTGGTGGACCACCGGGGCGACACCGTGTGCGGAGAAGATGACGGTCTCCCCCTCCGGCACCTCGACGGTCTCGTCGACGAAGATCGCGCCACGCTTCTGCAGGGTCTGCACGACGTACTTGTTGTGCACGATCTCCTTGCGCACGTACACGGGCGGCCCGTACAGATCGAGGGCCTTCTCCACCGCGACCACGGCCCGGTCCACGCCCGCGCAGTACCCCCGCGGCGCCGCGAGCAGCACACGCTTGGTCTCTACGGCGGTCGTCGTACCGGTGTCGTCAGGCTGGGCAGTCACGGTCCCCATGGTACGGGCCGGGGTTAACGCGGCCGGATCCGCACGACGGGTGGCATCACCGGCGTCACAGCCTTTGTGAGCAGCATCACCATCGGAAGTCGAGGAGCCGTCCGCCCTGTCCGGACGGCTCCCCCGTGGGAGGTGTTACCAGCACGTCAAGGATGCGCGGGAAACGCCTTGTCCGCAAAGGATTTTCCGTCGGCCCAGGACCGGATCGCGGCGAAATCCGTTGCAGTCAAGCCGATCCGGGCATCGATCGGATAGACCAGCTGATGATCCGCCGTGAACTCCGACTCCCCCACCTCGTCATCCACCCAGACGAACGGCCGGTCGCCGACCCAATCCGCGACGTACGGCGCCTTCCACGACCCCCGCGGCACCGGCCGCCGGTCCGGCCAGGTGATCGTCGGGAGCTCAGGTAGACCGAGCAGCGGTGCGAGGAGCCGGTTCGCGCCGTTTTCCCAACTGGTGGCCCAGACCAGGTCGAAGGTGCTCGCCAGCTTGTTGAGCTCCACCCCGTGCTGCGGGTTGAGGAGCAGGCGCCACGTCTTCGTACCCTCGGTGATCTCGTGCTCCCGGTAGCCGGGTGGGATCCCATCGGCGCGGTGTGGGTTGAGCGGGCCGTCGACATCCAACAGCAAGAGAGGGCGCATTACTCAACGTTAGGGAATGTCCGTGGCGGGCCGTAGGGTCTTGGGCGTGGCTTTGGAGACGTCGCCGGAAGCACCCGCGGCCGTTCGCACGATTGCGAACGGTATTGCCGGCTGGATCAACCAGCTCGGCGCCGTGTGGGTCGAGGGGCAGCTGACGGACGTCTCGATCGGGCGCGGTACGACGACGGTCTTCGGCACACTGCGGGACACGGACGCGGACATCTCGCTCCGATTCACCTGCAACCGGCGGGTGTTCGAGACGGTCGAGGTCCACGACGGGTCGCGGGTCCTCGTGCACGCCAAGCCGAACTTCTTCGCCCGCCGCGGCACGCTGGCGCTCGCGGTCAGCGAGATCCGCCACGTCGGCATCGGTGAGCTGCTGGCGCGGATCGAGCGGCTGAAGCAGCTGCTGGCGGCCGAGGGGCTGTTCGAGCCGTACCGGAAGAAGAAGCTGCCGTTCCTCCCGCACACGATCGGCCTGATCTGCGGGCGCGACTCGGCGGCCGAGCGCGACGTACTCGAGAACGCGAAGCGGCGCTGGCCGGCGGTCGCGTTCCGGATCGAGTACGCGTCGGTGCAAGGGCCGTCGGCAGCCGGCGAGGTGATGACGGCGCTGCGGAAGCTGGACGCGGACGACTCGGTCGAGGTGATCGTGATCGCGCGCGGCGGCGGATCGCTCGAGGATCTGCTGCCGTTCTCGGACGAGGGCCTGATCCGTGCCGTTTCGAAGACGAGTACGCCGGTGGTGAGCGCGATCGGGCACGAGCCGGACTCACCGCTGCTCGACCTGGTCGCCGACCTGCGCGCGTCGACGCCGACCGACGCAGCTAAGCGGATCGTTCCGGATGTCCGCGAGGAGCTGGACGGCGTACGGCTGCTGCGCGAGCGCGGGCTGCGGGCGATCACGTCGTGGCTGGATCGCGAGGCGCACGCGCTGGCGGCGATCCGGAGTCGACCCTCGCTGTCGGCACCCGTCACGGATCTGCAGCGACGCTCCGACGAGGTCGCCGCACTGATCGAGCGGAGCCGCCGTACGCTGACGCATCGACTGGATCGCGCGAGCGACGACATCGCGCACCGGTTGGCAAGCGTACGGGCGTTGTCCCCGAAGGCGACGCTCGAGCGCGGGTACTCCGTACTGCAGCTGGCAGACGGCACCGCCGTACGGGAAGTGGCGCAGGTGGCGCCCGGTGACGTGCTCCAGGCACGGGTCACCGACGGCCGCTTCGCGGTCGAAGTCAAGTCCGAGGAGAACAAGTGAGCGCCGACCGACCCGAGATGACCTACGAACAGGCCCGCGAAGAGCTCGTCGAGGTAGTCCGCAAACTGGAAGCCGGCGGCACCTCCCTCGAAGAATCCCTGGCCCTCTGGGAACGCGGCGAAGAACTAGCCACCACCTGCCAACGCTGGCTCGACGGCGCCCGCGAACGCCTAGCCAAAGCCCAAGCCACCCACGAAGAAAAGCCCAACTGACATCACGTCATGGGATTGACGACCCGGGCGGCTCGACCCGACGACCTGCCCGGCGCGGCCGAGGCGCGGGTCGCCAGTTGGCGAGGGGCGTTCACCGGCTTGGTGCCGCAGGAGTTCCTGGACGCGATGGATCCGGCCTCGATCGCGGCCTCCTGGTCGGAGAGCATCGCAGCTGGTCGCTCCCGCTTGTATGTTGCCGTCGCCAACGATCAGGTCATCGGGTACGCCGGGGTCGGGCCTGAGCGTGATCCGGCTGCGCCGCCGCGGACCGGTGAGCTGTACGCCCTGTTCGTGCACCCATCGCACTGGGGCACCGGCGCCGGGCGAGCGCTCGCCGATGCTGCCTGCGCTGACCTCCGTGACGCCGGTTGCGCGAGCGTCTGGTTGTGGGTGCTGGAGGCCAACTGTCGAGCGCGCCGGTTCTACACGACGTACGGGTTCGCCGAGACCGGGGACCGGACCCACTCCTCGTTGAACAACCTCCCCGAACTCAGGCTTGCAGCAAGGCTGTAGCCACCGCGCGGAGGCCGGACTTCATGCGGTCGAGGTCGAAGCCTTGGGTGCGGAGGGCGTTGTGGAGGTCGGCCGCGAGGGGGGCCAGGAGGACGTGGGCGATGTAGTCGGCGTCGAGGGTGGGGTTGGCCGACTCGATCAGGTGGGACAGGTGGCGGTGCCAGAGGTGGTACGAGCCGATTCGGTAGCGGGCGCCGTCTGAGGCGTTCTCGCTGTCCATGAACAGCTCGACGTGGCGGTCGAGGAGGTCCAGATAGGCGTCGAGGAACGCCGTCACGCGGATCAGCGGCGGCGCGCCGGGGCCGAGCGGGGGCGGCCCGGTCAGGATCCGCGCCTGGAGTTCCTGTTCACGTTCGTCGAGCAGCGCGACCGCCAGGCCGGCGCGGTCGCCGAAGCGGCGGAAGACCGTGCCCTTGCCCACCCCTGCCTCCGCGGCGATCGCGTCGAGGGAGACGTTCTTCACCCCGTGCGCGGTGAACAGCCGGTCGGCCGCCTCCAGCACGCGCAGCCGGTTGCGCCGGGCGTCCGCGCGTTCCGGGCGCGGTTCACCCACCACCGGCAGACCCCGTTGTGAAGCGGACTGCGGTCCGGTACTGTCGTTCATAAGACGGACTGTAGTCCGCTAAGCCTTCAGGAGGAAGCACATGAGTACGACACCCGGTACCGCGACCGTCGCGATTGCGTACCACTCGGGATACGGCCACACCGCCAAGCAGGCGGAGGCCGTGGCTGCCGGAGCCGCCTCGGTCCCGGGCACCGTCGCCGAGCTCGTCCCGCTCGACGAACTGACCGAGGAGGTGTGGGAACGGCTGACCGCTGCGGATGCGATCGTCTTCGGCGCGCCGACGTACATGGGGAGTCCAAGCTGGGTGTTCAAGAAGTTCGCGGAGGAGAGCGTGCGAATCTGGGCGGCCGATCTCGCCTGGCGGGACAAGATCGCGGCGGGGTTCACCAACTCCAAGGCGATGTCCGGCGACAAGCTGAACAGCCTGGTCGACCTGGCTGTCTTCGCCGCGCAGCACGGGATGATCTGGGTCGGGCTCGACATCTACCCCGGCTGGGCGGAGAGCACCGCGAGCATCGAGGACCTCAACCGCCTCGGCAGCTGGATGGGCGCCATGGCGCAGTCCGACGCAGACCTCTCAGCGGAGAAGGCTCCCCCGGCCACCGACCTGCGCACGGCGGCCGCACTCGGCGCTCGCGTCGCGCGCGTCACGCACAGGCACCTACGCGGAGCCCTGGCCGCGTGACCACCTACCTGAGTGGAGCTGTCTGATGGCGTGGCTCGTGTTGCTCGCCGCAGCCGCCTTCGAGATCGCGTTTGCGCTCAGCCTGAAGCCGAGCGACGGCTTCAGCCGGTTGTGGCCGACGGTCGGCGTGCTGGTGTTCGGGGTGATCTCGGTCGTGCTGCTCGCGAAGACACTCGATCGCCTTCCGGTCGGTACGGCGTACGCGATCTGGACCGGGCTCGGATCGGTCGGCGTGGTGACGCTCGGGATCATCCTGTTCAACGAGCCCGCCACCCCGGCACGGCTCGCGTGTATTGCGCTGATCGTCGCCGGGATCGTCGGTCTCCGCCTGGCCGGGGCGGAGTAGGGCGCGGACCTGCACCACTGATCAACCCGCCGCCGCAGTCGGTCAGCGTCGCATGCTGAGCGTGCAGGCGGGAGTCTCGGACGCTTTGGTCAGTGAGGGGCGTCCGGGGTCAGCTGGAGGCGTGGCGTCGGCGGCGCGGGTGGGTGGCGACGGGGATCGGGTGTGTGTCGAGCGGCAGTTCCTCGGCGGCGGTGGTCCCGCCGGAGAGCATCCCGTGGTACGCCGCCCAGGTCGTCGCCCGCGGCGGAATGTTGCCGATGGCATCGACCTTGGTGACGGGGTGGGCGCCGTTGTGGATCGGCATCCACAGGTCCGAGTCGCTGCGCAGCTCACGGAGCTCGCCGAACAGCTCCCGCCCGAACCAGCACGGGTAGCTCTCGCCGTCGTCGTACCGGGTGACGCCGATCGGTGTGGCCGCCTCGGCGACCAGTGACCACACGGCTGCCGAGGTGATCCCGGGCTGGTCACCGAGCAGTACGACGATGCCGTCCGCGCGCCGGTCGACCGCATCGAGAGCCGGCACGATCGACGAGCTGTCGGTGTCGGAGTGCGGCGACTCGACCACCCGGACCCCGTCGAGGTCGATCCGGTCGTGGATCTGCTCGGACGCGCTGCCGAGGGTCACGACCAACTGGTCGAACCCGCACTGCCGCGCGGCGTCCAACGACGAACCGAAGAGAGTGCCGCCCTGGTACGCGAGCAATTGCCAGGGAGCGCCGAGATGCGGTGAGCTGTTCGCGCCCAGCAGGAGCCCCGTCACGAACATCGCCGGATCAACTCCCCGCCCGGGACGGCGTGAGCATGGTGGGCATGACTGCTGGGGCCCTCTCGCTAGTCCCCGAGCGTCAGAAGCCGAGCTTCGATCGAACCCTCTGCCGTGGGCACGTGTCAACGACCGTCCGGAAAGTGGTCGGGAATGCCCGGAAATTGGTCAGCGTAAGACGGAAGCAAACGCTTCAAGCGCGGGATAACCCGCATTTCCGGTAACGATCGTGGTGACTCCGGAACCGACCAGTACCAACGCGTTCTCACCCTTGCGGTCCAGCAGAACCTTGCGCTGCCAGGTGACGCCGGCCACCGTCGCCGTACCGTCGTCGGAGGTCCGGCCGAGTTTCTCCGCCTGGAATTTACCGCCGGTGACATTGGACTGCTCGAGCCCGACGTATTTCTTCTCGGTGGTGACGACGCCCAGGTGCCAGGTCATCGGCTCCTGCTCGGGCTTGAGGAATTCGACGCTGGTCGCGGTCCAGCCGGTCGGCATCGGCTCCGGGCCGCGCACCCACGCGGCGGTCGCCTTCGCGTCCTGCAACTGCGCGGTGTACTCGACCGCCTTGGGCGCCTCGGCCGGCTTCGACCGCCAGGTGACCAGGATCAGGAACGCGACCACCACCAGGCAGATGACCAGGGCGAACACCATGTTCCCGACGGTCTGCGACTTCGCCTTGTCCCGTCGGTACGCCTGGCGGTACTCGTTCGCCTCCGCCTGGATCTGCGCCCGCTCACGCGCCGCAGCCTCGTTGGAAGCACCTTGACCTGTCGAACTCATACGCACAGTGTCTCGCGAGGCGCAATCCGCCCGAACAGCGGCCACACGCGTTGGCTACGATCCGTTGGCATGAGCGAGCGCAGCGAGCGACCAACAAGCAGAGCCGACCTGTCGCTCATGCTGGAGCCGAGCGCCAGCGAGGCGGAAGCATGAGCGACCCGACCGCGCCACCGGCCCACCTGGAGGTCGAGGCGCATGCGCCCGACCGGAACCTCGCCCTCGAACTGGTCCGGGTCACCGAGGCCGCGGCGATGGCGGCGGGGCGCTGGGTCGGCCGCGGCGACAAGAACGGCGCCGACGGCGCGGCGGTGAACGCGATGCGGACGCTGATCGGCACGGTCGGTATGAACGGCGTGGTGGTGATCGGCGAGGGCGAGAAGGACAACGCCCCGATGCTCTACAACGGCGAGCAGGTCGGCGGCGGTGACGGGCCCGAATGCGACGTCGCGGTCGACCCGGTCGACGGTACGACGCTGGTCGCGAAGGGCATGAACAACGGCATCGCGGTGATGGCGGTCTCCGCGCGGAACTCGATGTACGACCCGTCCGCGGTCTTCTACATGGAGAAGCTTGTCGTCGGCCCGGAGGCGGCCGAGGTGGTCGACATCCGGCTCCCGGTCGCGGAGAACATCCGCCGGGTCGCGAAGGCGAAGGGCTCGACAGTCGACGACGTCACTGTCGTACTGCTCGACCGGCCGCGGCACGACGAGCTGGCCACGCAGATCCGGGCGACCGGCGCGCGGATCAAGTTCATCTCCGACGGTGACGTGGCCGGCGCGGTCGAGGCGGCGCGGCCGGACACCGGCCTGGACATGTTGCTCGGCATCGGCGGTACGCCGGAAGGCATCATCGCCGCCTGTGCGATGAAATGCCTCGGCGGGAAGATCCAGGGCAAGCTCTGGCCGCGCGACGACGCGGAACGGCAGAAGGCGCTCGACGCGGGCCACGACCTCGATCGCGTGCTCGACACCGACGACCTGGTCAGCGGTGACGACTGCTTCTTCGTCGCGACCGGGATCACCGACGGCGAACTGCTCCGCGGTGTCCGGTACGGGCGGTCCACCGCGCGAACCCACTCGCTGGTGATGCGATCGCGCAGCGGCACGATCCGCAGCATCGAGAGCGAGCACCAGCTGTCCAAGCTGCGCGCGTACTCGTCCATCGACTTCGAGCACGCCCGATGAGCGCACCCGTCCTCGTCATCGGCGAGGCTCTTGTCGACATCGTCGGTCCCGCTGCCAAAGCCACCACCCGCAACGGGAACGGGAAGCCCAAGGCGATTCCGGGCGGCTTCGCGGCGAACGTCGCCGTCGGGCTGGCCAGGATGGGAGTCCCGACCGAGTTGGTGGCGCGCTTCGGCACCGACCCGTACGGCGACCTGCTCGGTGCGCACCTGTTCGGAAACGGGGTGCAGCTCGCGCCCGGCACGGTCGATCCCGGGTTCCGGACCAGCACCGCGACCGCGACGCTGGACGCCGACGGCGTGGCGTCGTACCAGTTCGACATGAGCTGGGATCCGCCGGCGTTGTCGCTGCGGCGGGGGTGCCCGGCGATTCACACCGGTTCGATCGCGACCATGCTCGAGCCGGGCGCGACGGCGATCCACCGCTTCCTGGAGTCGGTGGCCGACCAGCCCGTCACGGTGACGCTCGATCCGAACGCGCGGCCGGCCATCACGCCGGACCCGGTGGCCGCGTGGGCCGCCGTACGGAAGCTCGCCGCCCTCTCCGACCTGGTCAAGCTGAGCGACGAGGACTGTGCGTTCTTCCGTCCCGGGGTATCGCTCGACGACATCGCGACCGAGCTGCTGGGCGAGGAGCGGACGCAGTGCGTGGTCATCACGCGCGGCGGCGAGGGCGCGATCGGCGTCGGCAGGGATGTGCGGGTCGAGGTGAAGGCGCCGGCGATCGAGGTGGTCGACACCGTCGGAGCCGGCGACTCGCTGATGGCAGCGCTCATCACCGGTCTGCTCAACCGTGACCTGCTCGGCGAGCAGCGGTTGGCCGGTCTGACCGCCGAGGACCTGCACGACGTCGTGGACTACGCGGTCAAGGCGGCTGCGATCACCTGCACGCGACACGGCGCGGACCCGCCGACCGCGGCTGAGCACACTGCGCGGTGGGGCGCCTGACATGTCGGCGGAGACGTGGACGTCCGAGTTGGAGTCCAAGGGCAGCGTGGTGTTCCTGCCGCGCCGCGGTCGGCTGGCGATCCGACTGGCCGGGTTCGCGCTGCTGATGGCTGTCCGCGTGGACGAACATCGACCATCTGCGGGCTGACGGTGTCTCGGGCGCACTCGGCGTACTGCGGCTGACGGCCTTGGCCGCGTTCGTCTACGGTACGGCGCTCACCGCGTGGCAGCTGATCACGAACCGCCCGGTCATCACGATCGACGCCGAGGGGATCACGCGCGGGCGCAACCTGCCCTGGTCCGGCATCATCAGCATCGACGGGCCGACCGGGCTCCCGCTCGCCCGTACGGTGCAGGTCAACCCGGCGGATCGCCGTACCCGCCCGATCTCGATCCCGCAGGACAACGTCGAGGATCTGGATGCGCTGACGCCCTGGCTGCGGTCATTGCTGGATCAGCACCGCGGTTAGGCGAGGGTGCTGCGGACCTTGCTGAGGTGCGCGCGGGAGCGGGCAGCGGCGAGGTCGGGGTCCTGGAGGCGGATCGCTTCGGCGATCGCAGCGTGGGCAGCCTGGTCGTGCCGGTGGCGGTGCTGGTCGTCGAGCTTCAGCATGTCGATCATCGCCCGCCGGATCCGCGGTGCGAACGAGTCGAAGAGCTCGGTGAGTACGGCGTTGTGCGCGGCGACCACGACCGCGCGATGGAACGCCATGTCGGCCTCGATGTACCAGTCGTCCGGCGCGCTCAGCGCCGCGCGCTTGCGGTCCGTCAGCGTGTAGCGGAAGTTCTTCAGGTCTTGTGGGGTACGACGCGACGCCGCCAGCCGGGCGCCTTCGGTCTCGATCGCGAGCCGACCCTCGAGTACGTCGGTGATGTCGGCCTTCCGCAGGACCTTGTCCCAGTCCTCGGCAGCCTGTAGCGCGATCACGAACACACCCGCGCCCTGCCGGCTCTCCAGCACGCGGCGGCCGGCGAGCTCGCGGACGGCCTCCCGGATCGTCGACCGGCCCACGCCGAGCTGCGCGGCCAGCGTGGTCTCGCCGGGGAGCTTGGCGCCGACAGTCCATTCCCCGCTTCCGATCCGGCGCAACAGCTCCTCGGCGGCCTGCTCGGCCAGCGGGTGACGTCGAATCATTCAGCCATTCTACGAGACCTCAGGTTGTCAGCTTGTCTGAGGAGTTGATAGCGTGCTCGGCATGCGCAAGCTTGCGGGTCTCCTCCTTCTTGGCCGCCACGGCGGGAGCTGATTCGACCGGCGCTCCCTCCGTGGAGTGCACTCGCCTGCCGGTCCTCCCATCACGCCGGAAGGACCACGTCTCATGAACCGTCAACAGCCCTCCCCCATGCCCAGCCACCGCTACCGCGACATCTTCGCCAAGGTCCCGGTCGCACCGGTCGACCGCACCTGGCCGGACCGCCGGATCACCACCGCGCCGCTGTGGGTGCCGGTCGACCTCCGCGACGGCAACCAGGCTCTGGCCGAGCCGATGGATCCGGCGCGCAAGCGGAAGTTCTTCGAGCTGATGGTTGCCATCGGCTACAAAGAGATCGAGGTCGGGTACCCGTCCGCGTCCCAGACCGACTTCGACTTCGTTCGGCTGCTGGCCGAGTCGGACCTGGTGCCCGCCGATGTCACGATCGTCGTCTTCACACCGGCCCGCGCCGACCTGATCGCGCGGACGGTCGAGTCCGTCGCCGGGATGCGTGGCGATGTGGTCATCCACATGTACGCCGCGACCGCGCCGACGTGGCGGGACGTCGTACTGCGTCGCTCGCGGGACGAACTGGCGTCGATGATCTATGCCGGGTCCGAGGAGATCCTGCGGCTGGCCGGCGACTCGGTGCGGTTCCAGTTCTCGCCCGAGGTGTACAACCTGACCGAGCCGGACTACGTGCTGGAGCTGGCGGATCACCTCACCAAGCAGTGGGACGCGACGCCCGAGCGGCCGGTGATCATGAACCTGCCGGCGACGGTCGAGGTTGCGACGCCTAACGTGTACGCGGACCAGATCGAGTACATGCACCAGAACCTGCCTCGGCGCGACGGTGTGATCCTGTCCGTGCATCCGCACAACGATCGCGGTACCGGGATCGCCTGCGCCGAGCTCGCCGTACTCGCAGGCGCGCAACGGGTAGAGGGCTGCATCTTCGGGAACGGCGAACGCACCGGCAACGTGGACATCGCGACGCTCGCGCTCAACCTGCACGCGCAGGGCGTGGACCCGATGGTCGACTTCTCCGACATCGACCGGATTCGTTCAGTGGTCGAGCATTGCACCCGGATGCCGATCCATCCGCGGCACCCGTACGTCGGGGAGCTGGTCTACACGGCCTTCTCGGGTACGCATCAGGACGCGATCCGGAAGGGGTTCGCCGTACAGGGCGAGGGCTTCTGGGACGTGCCGTATCTGCCGATCGATCCGGCGGATGTCGGGCGCGGGTACGAGGCGGTGGTCCGGGTCAACAGCCAGTCGGGTAAGGGTGGGATCGCACACGTGCTGGAGTCGGTGTACGGCGTACGGCTGTCTGCCGCGGAGGAGCGGGAGTTCGCGCAGCATGTGCAGCGGCGTACGGACGAGACCGGGCGGGAAGCGAGCGCGGAGGAGCTGAAGGCGTTGTACGAGGAGGTTTACGGGTGCTCGAACTGAAAGATGTCGACTTCGTCCGGGACGGCAAACTGCTGCTGTCCGGGGTGACGCTGACCGTCGGCGAAGGCGAGCGATGGGCTCTGCTCGGGCCGAACGGCGCGGGCAAGAGCACGCTGCTCGGCCTCTGCGGCGCGGTCACACACCCCACCCGCGGCACGGTCGAGATCCTCGGCAAGCGACTCGGTACGGTCGACATCCGCACCCTGCGCGAGTCCATCGGCCACGTCAATCCGCGGCATCCGCTGCGCTCGCCGCTGTCCATCGTCGACGTCGTCCTCACCGGCCTGACCGGCACCATCGAACGCATGCCCCGCTGGGAGCCGACTCCAGCCCAGACCGCCCGCGCCCTCGAGCTGATCGACCTCCTCGGCGTCACCGATCTGGCCCACTCCCCCTGGACCACCCTCTCTCAAGGCGAACGCGGCCGAGCCCTCATCGCGAGAGCCCTGATCTCCGACCCCCGGTTGCTGCTCCTGGACGAGCCGTCAACCGGTCTCGACGTAGCCGCCCGCGAACAGCTCCTGGAAACCCTCGACCACATCCACACCACCCACCCCCACCTCGCCTGGGTCCTAGTCACCCACCACCTCGAAGAGCTCCCCACCTGCACCACCCACGCCGCCCTCCTTCGGGACGGTCAGGTCCTGGCTGCAGGTCTTGCCGGGGAAACCTTGACCACCGACCTCGTCACGCAGACCTTCGCCCATCCGATCGCGATCAACCGCCACGCCGGCCGCTGGACCGCCACCGCCCAACGAGGAACCCGCTCAAGCTGAGCAACCCCAACCCGGCACAGCCCGCGGCGAGCCAGAACCAGAACGCGGCGTCGGACCGGGCCGACTCGACGGTCCACACGCAGCGGGCAGTTGCCGGGCCGCCGACGACGTACTCAATCGGAACGACCTCATCGAGCGCCAGGAAATGCTCGCCGGGGTCACGGCCGGTTTCGATGACGTAGTCCGTGCCGGCGACGGCGTACCGGATGTCGGCCGAGCCCGAGCCGTTGTCCCACCAGGGCGGCTCGTGCACGGTGGCGACCGTCCCGGTGGTCGTCGCGGTCGGACCGTCCAACGGTCGCGATAGCTGCCGCGCATGTACCCACTCGCCTCCGAACGCCAGCGTCATCAGCAAGAAGAACAACACCAGGCTCACCGGAACGAGAGGTTCACCGCGCCCTCGCCATCCAGCCGAGGGCGCGGCGTGCCGACCTGCCGGCTTCTCGCCGGTCGCGGTCTCGATCGGGCTGACACCCCGGACCCAGAGCACTGCCACCACAACCAGGCTCAGCAACAGCCAAGCCACCAGTACACCGCCGCCGAGCAGCGCCCCAACTCCGGCCGCGTCGCTGACGGAGCTCGGCGTCGTGAGTCCGACCAGAGCGCCGATTCCGGCACCGACAGCCGCGCACAGGACGATCGCCGCAACCGATGCGAACGAGGCGAGCGCCGACCCGGTATCCAAGAACGCGTACGCTGCGGCCGGACCGCGCACAAACCCCCAGCTGAGCACCGCCCTGACCCGCCCCATGCAGCAAGTGTGGTGCATTACAGTGACTCTGCTCCGGGGGTGGAATCGAGAGACTTGGGGGCCGGTGTGGCGGTGATGGGTGAGCGGCTGCCTGAGGCTTGGGTGGTTGAGATGCATCGGAACGGGCGGGTGGAGTTTCCGTTGCGGAGGTGGGCGTTCGGGTGGGTGCCGGTCGTGCCGCTGCTGGGTACGACGGCCTACCTTGGGCTCGGCCTTCCGGAGATGCTCGACGACGGCGGGTGGCGGTACGTCGGTTATCTGATCACGGTGCTATATGTCGGCGCCGCCGGCGTGGTCGTTTGGCAGTTGGTCACCCAGCGACCGAGGGTGGTCGTCGACCGCCGGGGCATCCACCGCGGCCGTCGGCATTTCGTCGCGTGGAGCGAGATCAGTTCGATCGGGGCCGTGTCGGGACCGAGCCTGGTACGGCGACTCCGTGTGCTTCCGAGGGACGTGCGGGCGAAGGACCTCGTTCTCAGCCAGCACCATGTGAACGACCTGGGGTCGTTCCGCGTGTGGCTCAACGACGTACTGGCCGAGCAACGGCAGCTCTCGCAGGAAGGGCATGTGGACTGATGCGGGACATGGGAGACGTCTCGGCGGAGGTTTGGGCTGAGGAGCTGCGTCGTACCGGGCGAGTGGTGTTTCCGTTGCGGCGGCGTTGGGCGTTCCAAGCGCTCGTGCCCCTGTTGCCGGTGGCCGTGCTGGTGGTGTTGGGCCCACTGCTGGCCGGAGCGCCGCCTCCCGACGTCGTCGATGTCCTCTTCGTCGTGGCGGCGTACACCGTCCTGCTCGGCCTCCCGGTGTACCAGCTCCTCACGCAACGGCCGGCCGTGGTGGTGGATCTCGAGGGGATCCGCTACGGGCGGCGGAGGTTCCTGCCGTGGGACGCAGTGGGAGGACTCGGAGTCGTTATCGGGCTGCCGCTGGGGCGGACATTCCTCGTCATTCGGCGGGACAGGTCCGGGAAGAACATCCGGCTGTCCCAGCGGAACGTACGCGACCTGCCAGAGTTCCGCCGGTGGCTGGGGACGGTACTCGCCGACCAGCGCCGTACGCCGACGTCGCACAACAGCTAGGCAGCTGGAGTCGTCGGATCCGAAGTCGCCCTGGATCAGGTGAGGCCGAGGCGTTTGCTCAGGCGAGGGCCTCGTTTGATCTTGATCTCGCCGAGGATGGCGGTGCCGCGGATGTGGAAGCGTTTGGGGGCCGTCGGCTGCGCGTTCGGGTCGGGGACGGCTTTCAGGCCGGCCTCCTGTTCGGAGACGGAGCCGAGGATCGGGTTGCTGTCGAGCAGGACGATCGCGTTCGCGGGGACGCGGATCTTCACGTCGGCGAGGATCGACTTCACATCGACCTGGATCTCGTCGTACGGGATCTGCGCCTCGGTGTAGTCCAGCGTGACGTCACCGAGGACCGCGTTCACCTCCTGCCGCTGCGGGACGAGCCAGTTGCCCATCCGCTTGGTCTCGGACATGAACACGTTGATCACCGGGCCGGTCTCGACCATCGCGCCGCTGTACTGCGGGGTGACCGACGGGACTCCCGCCGTACCCGGAGCGCGCGGACCGTTCGGCAGGTCGGCGGTCAGCTCGACGAGTTCGCCGTACGTCTTGGAGCCGTACAGTGTCTCGAGCCGCTCCTCCAGCTCGCCGTACGACAACCGCCCTTCGCCCGCGGCCTCGCGCAGTACGTCGGCGACCTCCTCCCGCTCGAGGTCGGACACCCGCCGCCGCAACGCCAGTTCATCACCGGTCGCCGCCTGCGAGGGCACGGCATCCTGCGGTCGGTTCTCCTGGGGAACGTCATCCTGAGCCACGCCAAAACCATACGCGCGCCACCCTCCCACCGCCGCCCGTTTCTCCCCCGATTCACCCCTGATGCGAACCCTGGTTCCAGGCTCATACTGTCCAACATGACCTGGCCTGAAGGATCCCGCGGACGTGCTCTCGCCGCCGCATACCTCGTCGCGTGGGCGGTGATGGTGATCGGCATCGTTCTGGTCCTCGGGTCACAGCTCTCCGGGCGGGATCTGCTGGTGTGGCCGGCCAGCGCGATGGCGGTCGCCGGTCAGCTGGTCATCACCGGGCTCGCGCGTCTGTTGCGCGACGCCGTTCCGGCGACCTCGGTGAGGGGACGTACGGATCCACGCGCGGTCGCCTGGAACCGGCTGTCCCTCGGACGCGAGCTCCCCGGCGCGTGGAGGGTGGTGCGCGGGTGAGGGTTGCCTCAGCTGGGGGTGAGACGGAGGTCGCGTCGGCGGGCGCGGTGGGGAGAACTAGGCTTTAGGGCGTCCAGTCCACTCCTCCTGGAGGTATGCCCGGTGTCTGCCGACTTCAACTACTCCGATCTGCTGCCGTTGGGTGTTGACGAGACGGAGTACCGGTTGCTGACGACGGAAGGTGTCAGTACTTTCACGGCGGGCGACAGGACGTTTCTGCAGGTGCAGCCGGAGGTGCTGCAGGCGTTGACCGCGGAGGCGATGCACGACATCTCGCACTACCTGCGGACCGCGCACCTCGCGCAGCTGAGGCGGATCATCGACGACCCGGAGGCGTCCGGGAACGACCGGTTCGTCGCGCTGGACCTGTTGAAGAACGCGAACATCTCCGCCGGCGGCGTGCTCCCGATGTGCCAGGACACCGGCACCGCGATCGTGATGGGCAAGAAGTCCGAGGGCGTGCTGACCGGCGCGGTCGACGAGGAGTGGATCAGCCGCGGCGTCTACGACGCGTACACCAAGCTGAACCTGCGCTACTCGCAGATGGCCCCGCTGACCATGTGGGACGAGAAGAACACCGGCTCCAACCTGCCCGCCCAGATCGAGCTCTACTCGACCCCGGCCGGAAGCGGCGACCCGGCGTACAAGTTCCTGTTCATGGCCAAGGGCGGCGGCTCCGCGAACAAGTCGTTCCTCTACCAGGAGACCAAGGCCGTCCTGAACCCGTCGCGGATGATGGAGTTCCTGGACGAGAAGATCCGCTCGCTCGGTACGGCGGCCTGCCCGCCGTACCACCTCGCCGTCGTGGTCGGCGGGACGTCGGCGGAGTACGCGCTGAAGACCGCGAAGTACGCCTCCGCGCACTACCTCGACACGCTGCCGACCACCGGATCGCCGCTGGGACACGGATTCCGGGACGTGGAGCTGGAGGAGGAGGTCTTCAAGCTGACGCAGGAGTTCGGGATCGGCGCGCAGTTCGGCGGGAAGTACTTCTGCCACGACGTCCGCGTGATCCGGCTGCCGCGGCACGGCGCCTCCTGCCCGGTCGCGATCGCGGTCTCGTGCTCGGCGGACCGGCAGGCGCTGGCGAAGATCACGCCGGAGGGCGTGTTCCTCGAGCAACTCGAGCGCGACCCGGCGCGGTTCCTGCCCGACACCACCGACGAGCACCTGGACGACGCGGCCGACGTCGTACGGATCGACCTGAACCGGCCGATGAGCGAGATCCGCGCGGAGCTGTCCAAGCTGCCGGTGAAGACGCGGCTGTCGCTGAGCGGGCCGCTCGTGGTGGCGCGCGACATCGCGCACGCGAAGATCAAGGAGCGGCTGGACGCGGGCGAGGAGATGCCTTCCTACCTGCGCGACCACGCGGTGTACTACGCGGGGCCGGCCAAGACGCCGGAGGGCTATGCGTCCGGGTCGTTCGGGCCGACGACGGCTGGGCGGATGGATGCGTACGTCGACCAGTTCCAGGCGGCGGGCGGGTCGTTCGTGATGCTTGCCAAGGGCAACCGGTCGGCGAAGGTGACGGCGGCGTGCAAGGAGCACGGCGGCTTCTACCTCGGCTCGATCGGCGGCCCGGCGGCGCGGCTGGCGCAGGACTGCATCAAGTCCGTGGATGTGCTCGAGTACGCCGAGCTCGGGATGGAAGCGGTGTGGAAGATCCAGGTGGAGGACTTCCCGGCGTTCATCGTGGTCGACGACAAAGGCAACGACTTCTTCACCGACACCCGCAAGCCGGTCCCGCTGACGGTGCGCCCGAGAAGCTGAGCGGTGGACCGCAGACACTGATCAACTGACGGTCAGCTGGCCGGTTCGCGCTTGGCGGGCGGCCCGAACGGGTCGCGGGTCGGCGTTGGTCAGTGGCACAGGTCCGCTCACCCGGACTGGTTCCGGAACTTGCGGGCGGCGGATACGACCGACGTGCAGGTCGGCGCCGAACACACGCGGATGCGAGCCCGTGAACTCACCGGCGTGGAGCGGAGCGCGATCTGGACGGACGTCATCCTCCGCGAGGATCCGGGCATCGGGCGGTTCGCGACGAAGGCACGGCGGACGATTCCCGTCGCCGTACTGCAACCGCTGGAGGAATGACCTCAGCCGGCCTTGGTTTCGACCGCCTCGGGAAGTTTGAGCATCAGCGTCTTCGCGGCCTGGACGAGATCGGCTTCGTTGTGGCCGAAGGCCTGGAGGTAGCTCCGGAGGGCGGATCGCAGTATCTGGAGCTCCTCGTCCTGCAACTCGATGGTGTACATGTTTCCAAGGTAAGTCCGAACCGCCCGGATGGAAGTGCTCGTGACCCACCTGTGTTGTCAGCCTTCCGGCCACCCCGCCAAGCGGAGGATCGCCGCCGCTGTCTCCGCCACGTCGCCGTCGTTGCGGACAGCGAAGTCCTCGATCGGCTGATGGGTCTCGGCGAAGGCCAGCGCAGCGGCCAGACTCCAATCCGGACCGCGGGTCGTGCGAGTGCGAGCCTCGATCAGAGCCGGTGCCGTGACGATACGCACCACCTGCACCGCGCAATCGGGGAGTGCCGCGGTGTAGGCGGCGCGGAGCTCGGCGGAGAAGACCGGGCCGCTGACGACCAGGAAGTCGGCGCCGGCCGCCCGGTAGGTCCGCCAGACGGCGGCGAGGTTGTCGATGCGCAGATGATCGCTGAAGCGCAGGCCGGAAGCCGGCGCGGGTCGCTTGGGACCGCCGAACTGGGCGACGGCATCCAGGTCCAGTACGCCGGTGGTGTGGCCGGAGCCGGTGAGCACACCACCGATCGCCTGGGCCGTGGTGGTCTTGCCGACGCCGCTGCCTCCGGTGAGAAGCAAAGCGCTGGGCATCAGCTGTGTAGCTCCTCCGCGATCAGGGTCGGCTGATGGGTCGTCGGCGCGGCCGGAACGCGCCAGGCGGCGGGCGGTCTCCAGAACTGCCAGTCGTCGGAGAACGGTGCCGTCCAGGCTTCGATATCGCGGATCGCAGCGTGGGCGTCGCCAATGATGCGCTCCGCCTCGGCCGCCGTGAACCGACCGGCCGCGACCGCCCCTTCGAGCTCGTCCTCGTCCTTCCACTCGATGGTGCGGTCGGGCTTGATCCACAGATCGAGCACGCGGTCGACGGTGCTGGTACGCCGGGACGCCCAGTCGCGGACGTGCTCCCGCTCGAGGTTCACGTACCACCCGTGGAACGTCTCGTCCTCGCCCCAGAAGTACCAGACCGACCATGGCTTTCCAGGCGGCGACACCTTGAGGATCCCGGTCCCGTGCCAGATGTCGAGCTTCAGCACCCGCTCCTCGGTGAACATCCCGACCGGACCGGCATGCCGCATCTCGCGCCCGTCGGCGAGGACCGGCTTGAGCAACGGCGTACCCGGCGCGAGCCAGGCGACCAGCCCGTCCGCGTCGTCACGCACGACCGTCATCGGCCGCACGTTCGGCTTGTCTGCGTGCTTCCCGGTCCCTTCGTACACCCACTCGATCGTCGTCCCCGGCTCCCAGTAGTCCGTCACGAGTCCGCCGGCCGGGTCATGGAGAGTACGTCGAGGGCCGCGTCCAGCTGCGCCTCGGTCAGGTCTCCCTTCTCGACGTGACCGTTCTCGATCACGACCTCACGGATCGTTTTCCCTTGTTTCAAAGCACTCTTGGCCACCGCGGCAGCGTTCTCGTATCCGATGTAGCGGTTGAGCGGTGTCACGATCGACGGCGACGACTCGGCCAGCGCGCGGGCGTGATCGACGTTCGCGGTGATGCCGTCGACGCAGCGGTCCGCCAGCAGTCGCGAGCTGTTCGCGAGCAGGGTGATGGATTCGAGCAGGTTGCGCGCGATCACCGGGAGCATCACATTCAGCTCGAAGTTGCCTCCGGCACCGGCCACGGTGATCGCGGTGTCGTTGCCGATCACCTGCGCGGCGACCATCAGCGTCGCCTCGCAGATCACCGGATTCACCTTGCCCGGCATGATGCTCGAGCCCGGTTGCAGGTCCGGCAGCGAGATCTCGCCGAGCCCGGCCCGCGGCCCGGATCCCATCCAGCGCAGGTCGTTGCAGATCTTCGTCAGGCTCACGGCCACCGTCTTCAGCTGCCCGGACAGCTCGACCAGTCCGTCGCGAGCTCCTTGCGCCTCGAAATGGTCCTCGGCCTCGGTCAGCTCCAGCCCGGTCCGCCGGTTCAGCTCGGTGATCACCGCGGCCGCGAACCCGGGCGGCGTGTTGATCCCGGTGCCGACCGCCGTCCCACCCAGGGGCAGCTCGGCGACCCGGGGCAGCGTTGCCCGCACCCGCGCTGCGCCCCGGCGGATCTGCTGCGCATACCCGTTGAACTCCTGGCCGAGCGTCACCGGCGTCGCGTCCATCAGATGCGTCCGCCCGGACTTCACCACCTCGGCGAACTCAGATCCCTTACGGGACAAGGAATCCGCGAGGTGCTCGAGCGCCGGCAACAGGTCCTGCACGACGCCGGCCGTCGCAGCGACGTGGATCGCCGACGGGAAGGTGTCGTTGCTCGACTGGGACGCGTTGACGTCGTCGTTCGGGTGGACGTCCTGGCCGAGCGAGCGGGTGGCGAGGGTGGCGAGCACCTCGTTGGCATTCATGTTGGTCGACGTCCCCGAGCCGGTCTGGAACACGTCGATCGGGAACTCGGCGTCGTACTCCCCCGCGGCCACGTCGTCCGCCGCGGCGACGATCGCGGCTGCCCGGTCGGCGTCGATGACGCCGAGTGAGGCATTCACCACCGCGGCCGAGGCCTTGATCTGGGCCAGCGCGTGCACGAGCGCCGGCGCGAGCGGCCGCCCGGAGATCGGGAAGTTCTCCACCGCACGCTGCGTCTGCGCCCGCCACAACGCGTCCCGAGGCACCTTGACCTCGCCCATCGTGTCGTGCTCGATCCTGAATTCCACGTCATCACCCATACCTGCAGAGTACGTCGCTGAGCGTTGTCGGAACGCCCTGATGGACAAGCTGTGGACAACGACACAGGAGTGGACGGGATGAAGTGCCTGCACGACGAGCAGGGTGCGCGGGTGACCGTGGACTACGAGCTGCCCTGATAGACGTAGTAGGTCTCGTCCCGGTCCTGCAAACGGACCGGGACCGGGCTGACCTGGCATGCCCCGAAGACGTCCGTCACGGCTGATTCCAACGCAGCAGATGAAGATGACGACCAGACGGTGAGAACACCACCGTCACGCAGCTTCGCCCGGCACGTGGTGAGAAACGAGGAGGTGTAGATAGCCGAATTCTCGTTGTAGACAAGGAAGTCCGGACCGTTGTCGACGTCCAGCAGGATGGCGTCGGCGGACGCGTCGGGGAGATCGCCCACGACCGCTCGGACGTCGCCCACCACCACCTCGACCCGCGGGTCGGCGAGGATCGAGGGGATCAGGCCCGAGCGCATCCACCCCACCAGATCCGGCTCGATCTCTGCGACGATCACCGAACCGAGACGCGAGTCGGCCAGCAGTGCGCGGACCGTGTAGCCGAGTCCGAGCCCACCGACGAGCACCCGGTCAGGCCGCCGTACCGCCTCCAGGGCAGCCGAAGCCAGCAGCTCCTCGCTGGACGTCTCCTGGTCGTCCATCACGAAGACACCGTTGACGCGCAGCTCCAGCGCCCCGTCGTCACGTCGTCGCAGGACCAGCTCGCCCCGCGGGCTGATCGCTCGTGCCAGCTCCACCTCAGACCAGCCCGGCCTCGTGGGCGAGCAGTGCGAGCTGCACGCGGTTGGTCAGCTGGAGTTTGGCGAGTGAGTTGGTCAGATGCGTCTTCACCGTGGCGATCCCGAGCTCCAGATCGGCAGCCACCTCGGCATTACTCTTGCCCTCGGCCACCGCTTGTACGACGTCCCGCTCCCGCTCCGTCAACCGCGCCAGCGACGCGAGTGCCGACGTACGGCGGCCGTCTGCGTCGACTGCTCCGACATGGTCCATCAGCTGCCGCGTGGACTGCGGCGACAGCACGGACTCCCCCGCAGCCACCTTCACGACTGCAGCAACGATCTCCGCCGGCGTAGCGTCTTTCAGCAGGTAGCCAGAAGCCCCTGCGCGCAACGCCCGCAGCAGATGCTCGTCCGAGCCGAACGTGGTCAGCATCACCACCTCCGGCGCGGCACCACGCCGCCGGATCTCCTCGGTCGCAGCAACCCCGTCCAGCATCGGCAGACCGATATCCATCAGTACGACGTCCGGCTCCAGCTCACGCACCGCCGCGACCGCCTGCCGCCCGTCGGCCGCTTCACCGACCAACTGCAGCTCCGGTGCCCCCGACAACATGCTGGACAACCCCGCTCGGACGAGTGGGTCGTCGTCGACCACCAGCAGCCGGACCGGTTCACTCACGCCCGTCATCGTAGGCCACCCACGGTAGCCAGGCCGCCAGCCGGAACTCCCCGTCCGCAGTAGGCCCGTGCTCGAACCGACCGCCGGCCAGAGATGCACGCTCCGCCAGCCCGATCAGCCCCACCCGCGAACCCGGACCAGCAGCACCAGGCTCAAGCCTGTTGACCACCTCAACCGACAGGCCCACACCCGGTCCGCCGCTCAGCACCACCCGGACCGTCTGATGCGGCGCGTGCTTA
Organism: Kribbella sp. NBC_00662; assembly: GCF_041430295.1. GTDB lineage: Bacteria > Actinomycetota > Actinomycetes > Propionibacteriales > Kribbellaceae > Kribbella. The sequence goes on from NZ_CP109029.1 coordinate 552,256, forward strand.
CGCGCGTTGGTCAGCCCCTCCTGGATGATGCGGTACGCATGCCGCCCGATCGAGTCCGGCACCGCAGCGGGATCCACGCCGGCAGACAGCTCGATCCGCGTCCCAGCAGCGCGAGACTCGGTCACCAGCTCGTCCAGCTCGGCGATACCTCGACGTGGCCCGTCCACGGTGTGCTGAGACCGCAGTACGCCGACAATCTCCCTCAGGTCCTCCACGCTGTCTCGTGCGCTCGAGCGGATCACCCCAGCGGCACGGGCGAGCTCGTCGGCAGGCATGTCCGGCCGGAACTCCAGTGCGCCCGCATGCATGCTCAGCAAGGACAACCGATGCCCGAGCGCGTCGTGCATCTCCCGGGCGATCCGCTCCCGCTCCCGCCGCTGCCCCTGTTCCACACGCATCTCCTGCTCTGCCTCGGCCCGGATCGCTCGCTCGGTCAGTGAGGCCAGCAACTGCCGCCTGGTGCGCACCACGATCCCCCAGGCCACCAGCAGCAGGGACGCGAGCGCAGTCACCGTCACCGCGATCCAGTAACCGTTCGGCACATCTGCCACCGGATACAGCCAGAACTGGAGCATGCAGGATGCCATCGACACTGCGCCCAGTGTGAGGCTGACAGCCGGTCGCCGGTGTACTGCGACCGTGAACAGCGCCAGTCCGCCTGCCCCACCGAGCGAAGGAACGAGGGTGGAGGCAACGATCATCACCACGGCCAGTCCGATCGGCCACCGCCGACGGAGCAGCAGGGACAGGGCTCCGGCGATACACAGCGACAGATCCAGCCAGTACGGCAGCGGACCGATCCGTGGCGGCGGCTCCGCGTCGCCCACCGAGATCAGCCCCACCAGGAACGCGATCACCACACAGGCGACATCCACCACCCGGTCGCGCGGGGTCAATCGCCCGTAGCCCGGCGCCGCACGCGAGCCAGGTTCGATGAGTGCGGCAAGGAACTCCACGCGACCGACGGTAACGCGTACGGCGAGACTTTCGGTGGAGCCCCACGTCCGCCGAAAGACGACCACGACGTACGGCGGGCTGATCCGCACGCACCGTACCTCCGGCCAGGCTGGACACCGTGAAGCGATTCGGACGGATTGTTCTGCGCGTGGCCCTGGTCGGCGTCGCGCTCGTACTGATCTTCGTCGGCTGCTCGGCGGTCTGGACCTGGCAGGACAACCGCAGAGCCGAGATGACGACCAACGGGCCTTACCAGGCGACGGTGGAGTCGTTGAACAGCCATCCGCTGCCGAAGTGGTTCGCCGATGCCAGGTTCGGGATCATGATCCACTGGGGTCTCTACTCGGTCCCCGGCTTCGCCCCGAAGGGAACGACGTTCAACAAGTTGCTCGAGACGCAGTACGGGCACGCGATGACCCACAACCCGTACGCCGAGGACTATGCGAACGCGATGAAAGACCCTGACTCACCCACCGGCCGGTACCACCGCGAGCACTACGGCGATGCGCCGTACAGCGACTTCACCAAGCAGTTCGACGCCGGTCTGGCGAAGTGGAACCCGGACCGGTGGGCGGCACAGTTCAAGGCGGCCGGAGCGTCGTACATCGTGGTGACGGCCAAGTACGCCGACGGGTACTCGATGTGGCCGACGCAGGTACGCAATCCGCACGCGCCGGACTTCCACGCGAAGCGAGACCTCATGGGCGAGCTGGCCGCGGCTGTGCGCAAGCAGGGGCTGAAGTTCGGCGTCTACTACTCCGGAGGGGTCGACTGGACCTTCCAGAAGGCCACCATCAAGACGCTGGGCGACTACGCCTACCTGCACTACGGCGAGGACTACCGGCGGTACGCCGTGGCGCAGGTGCGCGAGCTGATCGCCCGCTACAAGCCCGACATCCTCTGGAACGACATCTCCTGGCCGACCGGCTCGAAGCGTCTCTACTCGCTCATGGCGGACTACTACAACACCGTCCCGGAAGGCGTCGTCGACGACCGCTGGGGTACTGCGTCGTTCGGCAGGCAACTGATGAGCCCGAAGCCGATGCGCTGGGCCTTCGACCAGCTGATGAAGCCCCTCCTGAAGCTGCCGGGTACGGCGGACAGCGTCAGCGTCCCGAAGCCGCCGCCGCACTGTGACTTCCGCACACCGGAGTACGCCGGCTTCGACACGCCCCAGGAGAAGTTCTGGCAGCAGGACCGAGGCATCGGCGGTTCGTTCGGCTACAACCGGGAGGAGACCGACCAGGACTACGCCAAGTCGGCCGATCTGATCGCCGCGCTCGCGAAGGCGTCCGCCAACAACGGCGCGCTGCTGCTGAACGTCGGACCGAGCGGCGGGGAGGGCGAGATCGTCCCGGAGCAGGCCAGCCGGCTCGAGGACATCGGCGCCTGGCTGAAAGCGAACCCTAGGTGATCAGTACCAGCCCTTGGCCTGGGAGTGACCCCAAGCGTTGCAGGGCGAGCCGTAGGTGGCTTCGATGTAGTCCAGACCCCACTTGATCTGGGTGACCGGGTTGGTGCGCCAGTCCTTGCCGTACGCCGCCATCCGGCTGCCGGGGAGCGCCTGCGGGATGCCGTACGCCGTCGACGTCGGGTTGTCGGCGCTGACCTTCCAGCGGGACTCCTTGTTCCAGAGCTTCTCCAGGCAGCTGAACTGGCTTTGGCTCCAGCCGTGGTCGGGGAGGAGGTTCATCGCGACCTCCTTCGGCGTGCCCTCGTACTTCTTCCGCTCGGCGTCGCGGCTGGCCCGCTCCTCCTGGACCGAGCGGTCGGCCTCCTGGAGCGCCTGGTACCGGCGGAGGGCGGCGTTCTTGGCGTCCATCTTCTGCTCGGCGGCGTCCTGGGACGCCTTCCGGGCCGCCTCGACCGCCTCGATCTGGTTGCGCATCCGGACCGCCTCGGCCGCCTGCTCGGCGGCGCTCTGCGGCTTCGGAGTCGGCGAGGCGTCGTCGGAGGCCAGCACCTTTCCGCTGTTCAGCACGGCCATCTCGGCCCGCCCTGAGACCTTCTCCGAGGCACTGCTGCTCCCGGGGGAGCTGAAGAGGTCGATACCCGCGACAACGGAGACGACGGCGATCCCTGTAACTGCGAGAGCCGCGACGGAGCGCTTCGCTTTCATCTGTCCTTCCGAGAAAACCCGACCCCCGTCGGCTGCAACGAGAACATACTCTGGCGTAAACCGTGCGTGATCACAAGCAGGTCACGAACGAACGGTGCGGCCGCCAGCGTGGCGACCGCACCGTGCGCGGAATTCTTACCCCTGCTTTACAGAAAGTTATGACCCAATAACGCGGACACTCCTTACAGCTGCAGGTCGTCCAGCATCTCGGTCACCAGCGCCGCGATCGGCGACCGCTCCGAGCGGGTCAGCGTCACGTGCGCGAACAGCGGGTGACCCTTCAACTGCTCAACCACCGCGACCACACCGTCGTGCCGTCCGACCCGCAGGTTGTCCCGCTGGGCCACGTCGTGGGTCAGCACGACCCGCGAGTTCGCCCCGACCCGGGACAGCACCGTGAGTAGCACGTTCCGCTCCAGGGACTGCGCCTCGTCGACGATCACGAACGCGTCGTGCAGCGACCGGCCGCGGATGTGGGTCAGCGGCAGGACCTCGAGCATGCCGCGGTCCATCACCTCGTCGATCACGTCACCGCTGGTCAGTGCGCCCAGCGTGTCGTACACGGCCTGCGCCCACGGCCCCATCTTCTCGGACTCGGTGCCCGGCAGGTATCCGAGCTCCTGCCCGCCGACCGCGAACAGCGGCCGGAAGACGATGACCTTCTTGTGCTGGCGCCGTTCCATCACCGACTCCAGGCCGGCGCACAGCGCCAGCGCGGACTTACCGGTGCCGGCGCGGCCGCCGAGCGAGATGATCCCGACATCTGGGTCCAGCAGCAGGTCGAGCGCGACCCGCTGCTCGGCGGACCGGCCACGGATCCCGAACGCCTCCCGGTCGCCACGGACCAACCGGATCCGCTTGTCCGGCATCACCCGGCCGAGCGCGCTGCCCCGGTCGGACAGCAGCACCAGCCCGGTGTGGGTCGGGAAATCGCCCGCCTGCGGCAGCTCGACAGAACCGTTCTCGTACAGGTCGTCGACGATGTGGGTCTCGACCTCGAGCTCTGCCATCCCGGTCCAGCCGGACTCCAGGGTCAGCTCGGCCCGGTACTCCTCGGCCTGCAGCCCACACGCCGATGCCTTGACCCGCATCGGCAGGTCCTTCGAGACCAGCGTGACATCCTTGCCCTCGGCCATGAAGTTGCAGGCCACGGCAAGGATCCGGCTGTCGTTGTCGCCGAGCCGGAACCCGGCCGGCAAGGTCTCCGGGTCGGTGTGGTTCAACTCGACCCGGAGAGTTCCACCCTTCTCCCCCACTGGCAGGGGCGCGTCCAGACGTCCGTGCAGGATCCGGAGCTCGTCGAGCAGTCGCAGCGCGGTGCGGGCGAAGTAGCCGAGTTCCGGGTGATGCCGTTTGGCCTCCAATTCGGTGACAACGACCACCGGAACGACCACCTCGTGCTCGTCGAACCGCAGCATCGCGTGCGGGTCGGAGAGGAGCACCGAGGTGTCCAGCACGAAGGTGCGCTGGTCCGGTGTTGATGAGGTACTTGACGCCTTGGCGTGGATGGCCATGTCGCACGTCCTCTTCTAGGCCGTGACGTACACCCTCGCCCCGGCCCGCCAGTGGTTAGGTGATGGGTCGGGTGCCGCCCTCGGGGTCCGGTGTTGACCCCGTCCGCGCCGCCGCACGAGCGGCAACGGCGATCAGTGAGTTCGAGACCTGAGGTCTCGGGGACTCCGTTCGGCCCCTCATGGGGCAACCGGCTGGAACGAGATTCTCAAACTGATCGGGCCTCCCGTGACAGCCGGCTTCCCCTCCGACCGTCTCTGCCAGAGTAGGAGCACCCCGCAAACTGTGCAGCCCGACACGCCCGGCCACGGGGTTAACAGGGCGTTACACCTTCCACCGCCCGAGGGAGCCGGTTCACCCGGGCGGGTGATCCGGTACGGCGGTCCGCCCGGCGACGCTCGGTACATGAGGAAGAACTGGCCGTCGTGGATCGGGTACGCCACCGCTGCGTGGTCGCTGCTGTACGGCGTACTCGGCGTGTACTGGGCCTTCGGCGGAGCGGGCTACCCGTTCGCCCAGGTTCGGGACGACCGCGCCACCGCGTCGATCCTGGAAGGTACGCCGGTCCACGTGGTCGCACCCGTGATGGCAACGATCGGACTCGGCGGCGCCGCGCTTGCGGTCGTCATGACGCGGATGCGTCCGCGCGGATCGGTCCCGCAGACGATTGCCGCCGTACTCGCGGTCGGACTGGCGCTCGTGATTCCTGACTACACACTGATCGCGGTCGTAGCGCTCTCGCCGGCGATCCTGGTCTTCGCGTTCACTGGCGTACCGGGTGCGCAGGGCGGCGTCGGCGACATCCTGTACTGGCACCGGGTGAACCTGATCATCCTGTTCATCGGCGGCGTCCTGTGGGCGGCGACCGCTGTCGCGTACCACCGGCGCAGCCGGAACGTCTGCGTGTCGTGCGGGCGAGGATCGTCGGAGCCGGCTTGGCAGAGCCCGGCTGCGGCGCTGCGGTGGGGGAAGTGGGCGGTAGGCGTCGCAGTGGTCGCGAACCTTCCGTACGAGTTCACCCGCGTCTCCTGGTACTTCGGCTGGCCGGTGGGTATCAGCGACGACTTCCACCGGATGATGGCCGACACACCGGGCATGCTCGAGATGGGCCTCGGCCTCGCCGTGATGGGGCTCGCCGGCGGCGTCCTCACGCACGGTCTGGTGCACCGCTGGGGCGAGATCTATCCGCGCTGGATCTGGTTCAAGGCCGGCAGGCGTGTCCCGCCGCTGCTCGCGATCATCCCGGCCTCGATCGTTGCCGTCGTACTCGTGCCGGCGGGCCTGATGAACGCGCAGCTCCCGCTGGACGGCGACAACTGGGCGATCAATGCCCCAGGCATCCTTTGGGTGGTCTGGGGAGCAGCCCTCGGTACGGCGACGTACGCGTACTACCTGCGCCGCCGTACGACGTGTGCGCGCTGCGGGCGCGGCGTCACGTACCGAAGCGACGCTCTCGTTGCGCGTAGCTCCGGATCGCGCGGAGGAAGTCGACGTGCCGGAAGTCCGGCCAGAGCGCTTCGCAGAAATAGAACTCGCTCAGTGCGCTCTGCCAGAGCAGGAACCCGCCGAGGCGCTGCTCACCCGACGTACGAATGACCAGATCCGGGTCCGGCTGGCCCTTGGTGTACAGGTGCCGGGCGATGTGCTCGACGTCGACGCGATCGGCCAGCTCCTCGATCGACATGCCCTTCGCGGCCTCCTCGAGGAGCAGCGAGCGTACGGCGTCGGCGAGCTCGCGACGGCCGCCGTACCCGACGGCGACGTTGACGAACAGGCCCTCGTTGTCATGGGTCGCGGTCTCGGCGGCCTTAAGGACCTCCGCAGTACTGCCGGGCAGCAGGTCGAGCGCGCCGACCGGGTGGATCCGCCAGCGGCCGATCGCCGTCAGCTCCTCGACTGTCTGCTCGATGATCCGCAGCAGCGGCTCGAGCTCGTCGGCCGGGCGGGTCAGGTTGTCGGTGGACAGCATCCACACCGTGACGACCTTGACGCCGACGTCGTCGCACCACTCCAGGAACTCGGAGATCTTGTTCGCCCCGGCCTCGTGGCCGCGCGACACCGGGTCGCCGACCTGGCGGGCCCAGCGCCGGTTGCCGTCGATGATGACGCCGATGTGCCGCGGGATCCGGTCCGGCGACAGCGATCGCATCAGCCGGCGTTCGTACAGACCGTAGACCGCGTCCCGCAGCTTCTGCTTGCCAGGTGTCCGCATGGGCAGGGTGCTCTCCTCAAAGACTCTCGGTCACGAGGCTAGCCCACATCACGGTGTGGGTGAGAGCCCTCGGAGTGCCTCACAGAAACCTGCCGGTAAGGGCGAACTTTCTTCGTGGTTCGTGCATCGTAACCACGGGTGGTGGTGCGCCGACTCGGTGACGTCGCCTACATTTCATCCTTCTGACCCATGCAACCTACGGTTCCGTAGGTTACGGTGGCGTAGGTACGAACCGCCCGGCAACCCCTCGAAAGGACGGCGATGACCGCTACCAGCGCCCAGCCCCAGGAAGTCGGTCACCGGCTCTCCGGCCGACTCGGCCCGCTCAAGCCCAAGCTTCGCGGGTGGCTGCACGCCGGGACGTTCCCCTTCGCCACCGCGGCCGGCATCGTCCTGATCTGCCTGGCCCCGCACGCCAACGCCCGCCTCGCCGCCGCGGTCTATACCGCCGGCGCGATGCTGCTGTTCGGCATCTCGGCCCTGTACCACCGCTTCTACTGGGGCCCGACCGGCGAAGCGATCCTGCGCCGCCTGGACCACAGCAACATCTTCCTGCTGATCGCCGGCACCTACACGCCGCTCGGCATGGTCCTCCTGCACGGCAAGGACCGCGTCCTGATGCTCGGGCTGGTGTGGGGCGGCGCCGCACTCGGCATCCTGTTCCGCATCTTCTGGCTGAGCGCGCCCCGGTGGATCTACACGCCGATCTACCTCGCCCTCGGCTGGGTCGCCATCTTCTGGATGGGCGACATCTATCACGCCGGCGGCGCTGCTGTGGTGACGCTGATCGCTGTCGGTGGTGGGTTGTATTCGATCGGCGCAGTCGTCTACGGCACCAAGCGCCCGAACCCGTCCCCGCGTTGGTTCGGCTTCCACGAAATCTTCCACGCCTTCACGGTGGCGGCCTTCATCTGCCACTACATCGCGGTAAGCATCGCGACGTACCGCGCCGGTTAACTTCCCGTACGCCGGGCAAAACGACACGCCTTCGGCGCGGCTGACTTTGGTGAGTGGCTGCCGCACTTGACCGAGGGGCGACGCGCCTGCAGCGCATGCCTCAATCGGCCGGCCGACCTCGGCGAGCAGCGGACTTCAGGCGCGAGCTCGAAGCTGATACCCCAACCGCCTGTACGACTCCTGGGACGAGGGCTGCACGCCCCAGGACTTCTAGCGTCTGTGGCTGAGTGCTGTGAGGAGGACGGCAAGCGCGACTCCGCTGCCTGCGAGGAATGCACCGCGGGGAGGTGCCTTCAGGACCTCGTGATCGCCGTCGCTACTCAGTAACGACCAGCGGGAGCGGGCTGAGAGTGCTGAGCCGATGGAGAGCACTGAGCCTGCGGAGAAGGCGGACAGGGTCGATCCGACCGACGCGATCGAGAGCGCCGAGCCGACCGATCCGATGCTGAGCACCGACCCGACCGAACCGATCGACAGGATCGATCCGCGGCTCGCGATCGAAAGAAACGAATCCTCTGACCGCAACGACAATCCACCCATGCTGGGCATTCTCACACGAGCCCGAGCTGAGGGGTATGCACCAGCATCAGGCTCTGGTCAGGAGCGAGCGCGTGCCGACCCAGGTCACGACAGCAAGGACTCGAGGGCTGGTAGTCGGGTGAACATGTCAGGTAGGCCGCGGATGCCGTTGGCGGCGGACTCTTGGGACAGGGCGAGGTCGGGTCCTGTGGTTGCTTCGGTGTCAGTTAGGCAGCGGAGGATGTTCCACCTGGTGTGACCTAGCCAGCCGCTGATCATGTACACAAACCAACTCGGACCGGACGGCGGCAGCGTTCCGCCTCCTGCGACGTACCCATCGAGGACCGACCGGAAGATCGCGGGCTCGATGGTGTCGAAGCCAGAACCCTTCGAGATGCTCAGTGCGGTTGAGCCGAGTTCGCCGGACAGGTCGAGCATCCCCGAGAGCTCCCAGTCGAGCACGACCGGTCGACCGTCTCGGGCAAGCAGGTTCCACGGCTGGATGTCCTTGTGGGTCAGTACGACAGGCCCCGGCCGCTCGCAGGCGTGGACGAACTCGGCGATCGCGAGAAACGTCTCGATCTGGGACGCAAGTTCGTCGGCCCACGGCTGACCGGTCGCCGTCGCGCGCTCGGCCAGCTCGCGCCAATCGCGTGGGGCGGGCTCGTCCGCGGACGTGTCGGTCCACTCGACATCGAGCGAGTGGAGGCGCGCGAGGATCTCGCCGATCTCGAAGGCAAACGCCTCGGAGACCGGCTCTTCGGGCACCGGCGCTCCATCGACCCACCGATGCACGAGCGTGTCGGCGCTCGCCGAGATCGGCTCGGGCATCGGGATGCCGGCGGCGAAGGCTGCCTGCTCGAATCTGAAGACATCGTCGAGGCGATAGTCCCAGCGGCGGTCGACGAGATTCAACTCCTTGACAGCGAACGAGCCCTGGTCGGTGTCGAGCCGGTACATCCGGTTGGCGAATCCTCCGTGCACACGGATCGGCGGGCCGACCGGCGTACCGAGCTGCGAGAGATCCACCCGACGACTCTAGGACCCGGAGTTCATCGGTGCACCGGAATTGCCAGGGATGCACGCAACAACTGCAGCCGGCTATGCGAGTCCTCTTCGAGGTTTGCGAACTTGCGCAGTAAACGCTTGAGCCGGCCAACAAAACTGCCGCGCCGCAGACGTGTCCTTTCTCGGCGTGCCCCTAGCTGCCCAGTTCGCGGAGGGTTTCTCGGAGTAGCTCGTAGCGTTCGGGGCCCAGGCGGGCTGACCAGATTTCTTCGACGCGTTCGATGGCGGCCTGGCTGTAGGCCGCCGCCTCGTCGCCCTTCGGGGTGCGGCGGACCAGGCGGACTCGACGGTCCGCGCGGAGGCGATCCGACTCGACGTAGCCGAGGCGTTGGAGGTAGTCGACGTGTTGGCCGAGGCCTTGTTTGGTCATCACCGCGACCTCGGCCAGGTCGGTGATGCGGGCGCCGTCGGGCGGGATCATCTCGAGGAGGCGGTAGTGCGAGACCCGCAGTCCGGGGTAAAGGTCCTCCGAGCTCGCCAGGATCTCCTCCCGGATGCGCTTCAGGGCCGCTCCGAGCAGACCGGCGATGTGCCCGGACCAGGGTCCCTGCAGCCGGGCGGAAACGTCGTTGACCGAGGTCATAAAGCCACTTTACTATACCTTTAGTAAGGTGGCTTTACTTCCTTGGGGGGAATCATGATCACCGCACTCGAACCGCTGGGCCGAGATGCCCTGCCCGACGACGACTTCACCGCCCTGGTCCGGACGATCACCGGCGATCCACAAGCCGTGCCCGCCGACGTGCGGGTCGAGCCGGTCGACTACCCGATCGGCACGCCGAGCACCGAGTCGCTCAACCGGGTCTTCGGCACCACGACAGGCACGTCCGAAGAGTGGTCGTGCTTCGTGAAGAAGTTCCAGTCGGTCCGGCACTGGCCGATGATCGGCATGTTGCCCGAGGAGTTCCGCGAGCCCTTCATCCACAACCTCCCCTGGCAGCTGGAGATCGCGGTCCACCGCAGCGACATCGCCGAGATCCTCCCCGAGGGCATGCGCCTCCCGGCGACGTACCGGATCGACGTGTACGACGACGATCGCGCCACCCTGTGGATGGAGAACATCGTCCAGGAGTGGGGTCCGTGGCCGATCGACCGGTTCGAGCGAGCGGCGTACCTGTTGGGTCGACTGTCCGCGCGTCGCCAGCCCCACCTGGTCGAGCCGTTCCTCCCCCGCGAGCACGTGACCACGCCGGGCATCGGATTGCGCTTCTACTCCGAGGGCCGAGTGCAGCAAGGCGCACTGCCCGCACTCGCAGACCCGCAGACCTGGCGGCATCCACTGCTCAGCAGCGCGGTCTGCAACCTCGGCGAGCACGGCCTGCGCGACGACCTGCTCGAGCTGGGCGAGCGCATCCCCGCCGTACTGGATGCGCTCGAGGCGTTGCCGCAGTGCTACCAGCACGGCGACGCGAGCCCGCAGAACCTCCTGGTGTCGAGGGACAAGCCGGACGAGTTCGTGGTGATCGACTGGGGCTTCGACTGCCCGCAGGCGGTCGGGTTCGACCTGGGCCAACTGCTGATCGGACTGGCGCACGCCGGCGAGCTGGCACCCGAGGCGCTGCCCGTGGTCCACAGAGTCATCCTCAAGGCATTCCAGGAGGGCCTCAAGGTCGAGGGGATGCAAGTGTCCGAGGACGACGTGCTGTACGGGTACCTGGGTTCGTTGCTCGTCCGCGCCGCGTTCACTGCACTACCGCTGGAGCTGTTCGGCATGCCCGACGCCTCGCCGGACCTGTTCCTGCAGCGAGTCCAGCTGACCCGCGCCATGGTCGACCTGGTGTCGCCGATTATCTGAACATTTCAGTCGTGTCACAGCTGCAACGAACGCCACGCCTACGTGTATCCATAGTGCGTGACGAACCTGAGCAGATACACAGCACTGGCCGCCCTGGCAGGACTCGTCGTGTTGAGCGGATGCGGCAGCGAGTCCGGCGCGGGCAGCACGCCCACAACCAGCAACACACCGTCACCGACGATGCCGTCGGTCACCCAGTCCGCACCGGTCGGCGCCGGCCTGCCGCTGACGGTCAGCCGCACCGGCGGGTTCGCGGGTTTCGACGACCAGGTGCTGATCAGCCCTGACGGTGTCGCGACGGTGAGCTCGCGCGGCAAGGAGACGATCCGGTGCAAGCTCGCCCCGAGCCTGCTGACGACCATCACCGCGGCCTCTCAGCAGGTCGACTGGGCCAGCCTGGTCGCGACCAAGCCGACCACGAAGCACCCGGACGACATGATCCTCGCGGTCTCCGCGAACGGGAAGACCGCCCGGATCGAGGACCCGAAGGTCAAGCCGCTGGCGGCCCCGGTGAACGAGTTGCTCACCGAAGCCGCCATCCCACCAGGCAAGCTCTGCACGAAGATCTAGCTCGCGGTCACCGCGACATCGTCGATCACGAAGCTCGTCTGCAACGACGAGTCCTCCTGGCCGACGAACTTCACCGTGACCGTCTTTCCCTTGTACGGCGAGAGATCGAGCGTCTTCTGCACGTACGACGTACTCTTGTTCAGGTTCGAGTACGTCGCCAGCGTGGTCGTCGTGGAACCGTTGACGACCTGCACCTTGACCGTGTCGTACACGGTCGACGACGTGGTCTCGGCGGAGTCGATCCGTATCCACAGCGACAACGCGGCCGCTGTCGCCGTGGACGGGATCGTCACCGCTTGACCGATGTTCTCGGTGCTGCTGCGGCCGTTCCCCTGCAGCCATGCCTTCCAGGTCCCGGTGCGGGCCGGTCGACCGGTGTTGCTGGTGATCACGCCGGTCGTCCCCGTCCAGTTCGCCGTACCGGACTCGAAGCCTGGGTTCTGCAGGAGATTGTCACCGGTCGGCGGCGGGCCGCCGGTGTAGTCCTTCTGCGCGTACGTCCAGATCATGTAGCCGATGGCATCGATCTGGCGGTCCAGCGAGGTCAGGTCCAGGTTGCTGATCGTGTCGCAGGACCGGTGGTAGCACGGGTCGAACGCCTGCCCCGCGGTACCTCCCCACTTCGCCGCCTGGGCGGACGTCTTCGTCTCCTCGGCGCCGGAGAACGTCCCGGCCGTTGGAATCCCCAACGAACGGAACGCCGCATGGTCGGAGCGGCCCTGGACGTCGATGAACTCGGTCTGCACGCTCTTGCTGGTGAAGTACGAGACCAGGTCGTCACGCGCCCCGTTGCCGGCCGGGTTGTCGTCGTAGACGAAGTACCCCGGGTTCGGCGACGCGATCATGTCGAAGTTCAGGTACAGCTCGATCTTGTCCCGCTCGGCCGCGGGCAGGTTGTTCACGTAGTACTTCGAACCGAGCAGCCCGAGCTCCTCGGATCCCCAGAACCCGAACCGCAACCGGTTCCTGGGCGTCTGGCCGCCGGCAGCGTAAGCGAGGGCGGTTTCGAGTACGCCGGCGCTGCCTGAGCCGTTGTCGTTGATCCCCGGACCGGCGCTGACGCTGTCCAGGTGCGAGCCTGTCATCACGACGTGGTTCGCGTCGCCGTGCGGCCACTCCGCGATCACGTTGTACGACGTACCCGCCGAGGTGCTGAACGACTGCAGAGTGGTGGTGTAGCCGGCCGCGTCCAGCTTGGCCTTCACGTAGTCGGCCGAGGCCTTGTACCCCGGCCGGCCCGTGTACCGGTTGCCGCCGTTGCTGGTGGCAATCGACTGCAGCTGGTCGAGATGGGCCTTGGTGTTGGTGACCGAAATGTCCGGTGACTCCGCCGCGGTAGCGACGTTGCCGTGGGCAATCAGCGCGCCGGCCGCCAGTGCGGTGCCGAGCGCGGCGACGAGGAGCTTCTTCATGGACCGATCTCCTTCGGCCAAAGGGATCCGGGGCGCGGACCCGGGCGGTGGACCCGCGCCCCGGACGTCGGGTCAGCTCGCGGTCAGCGAGGTGTCGTCGATGACGAAGCTGGTCTGCGCGGAGGAGTCCTCCTGGCCGACGAACTTCACCGTGACGGTCTTGCCCTTGTACGCCGACAGGTTCAGCGTCTTCTGCACGTACGACGTGTTCTTGTTCAGGTTCGAGTACGTCGCCAGCGTTGTCGCGGTCGACCCGTCGACGACCTGGACCTTCACCGTGTCGTACACGGTCGAGGTGGTGGTCTCGGCGGTGTCGATCCGGATCCAGAACGACAGGCTCGCGGTCGTCGCCGACGCCGGGATCGCGACCGACTGGCCGACGTTCTCGGTGGTGGCGCGGCCGTTGCCCTGCAGCCACAGCTTCCAGCTACCGGTGCGCGCCGGGCGGCCGGTGTTGTTGGTGATGGGGCCGGAGGTGCCGGTCCAGTTCACCGCGCCGGACTCGAAGCCCGGGTTCTGCAGCAGGTTGTCGCCGGTGGGCGGCGGCGTGGTGCCGCCACCGCAGGAAGCGGAACCGGCCGGCACCGCGATACCGCTGAACGCGGCCTCGATGCCCTTGCACTGTGCGGAATCCGCGCCGTACAGCTCCTTCGCGGAGTTGATCGCGCCCTCACGGGCGTCCTTGTAGGTGCTGCCCGAGCTGAGCTTGGTGCTCAGGGTGCGGTACCAGACCTTCGACGCGACGTCGCGGCCGACGCCGGCGAACGTAGTGCCGTTGCAGGCGGTGCTGTTGTAGGTGACACCGTTGATGGTCTTGCTGCCGGTGCCCTCCGACGCCAGGTAGAACCAGTGGTTCAGCGGGCCGGACGAGTAGTGCGGGTCGAGACCGCCGGTGCTGGTCGACCAGCAGTCCACGCTGGCACCGTCCTTCGACGGCTTGTCCATGTAGCGCAGCGGCGTACCGTCGCCGTTGATGTTGATCTTCTCGCCGATCAGGTAGTCACCCGGGTCGCTCGAGTTGTTCGCGTACCACTCGACCATCGTGCCGAAGATGTCGCTGGTCGCCTCGTTCAGGCCGCCGGCGTCACCGGAGTAGTTCAGGTTGGCCGTCGCCTCGGTGACACCGTGGCTCATCTCATGGCCGGCCACGTCGATCGCGGTCAGCGGGTGGGTGTTGCCCTGACCGTCGCCGTACGTCATCTGGGTGCCGTCCCAGAACGCGTTCACGTACGAGTTGCCGTAGTGAACCCGTGAGCGGGCGCCCTGGCCGTTGTTGAAGATGCCGTTGCGGCCGTGGACGTTCTTGTAATAGTCCCAGGTCAGCTGGGCGCCGTAGTGGGCGTCCACACCAGCGGTCTGGCGGTTCGACGCGGCGCCGGTACCCCAGGTGTCGTCGGCGTCGGTGAACGTGGTGCCGTTGCCGGACGTCGAGCCGTTCAGGTCGGTGGTGTAGTTGCCACCACGGCTCGCGTCGGTCATGGAGAAGTTGCCGGACGATCCCGACGTACCGATGGTCACCGTGCCGGCGTACATCGAGTTGCCGGTGCCGGTCTTGACCTCGTCGTCCTGGTCGAGAACGGCGCCGGTCCTGGCGTCGATGAACGAGTGCAGCACCGACGGGGTCTGGTCGGGCTTCACACCGGTGGTGACGACCTCGTAGGCGAGCACGGGCTTGGTCGGCGTCACGAAGACGACCAACTGGCCTTTGTTGCCGGAGGCCTTGAACTTCGCTGCCTGTGCGCCCTTCGCAAGAGCAGCCGACTGGGACAGGGTCGGCTTGGTGGCGACCTCGACGGCCTTCGCGCCGCGGTTGTAGGTGACCTGACCGATCGACTCGCCCTTGCGCTTGACGATCAGGTCACCGCCGACGACCTTCAGGCCGTTGAACGTGCGGTCGTAGCGGACGTATTCGGTGCCGTCGGCATCCTTCACCACGTCGCGAACCTTGAGCTGCTCGCCACTGCCGAGACCCAGAGCTGCGGCCGTCTGCGCGGTCAGCGCCTGCTCGGCCTGGACGGCGGCGGGCTGGTTGAACCCGGATGCCGGAAGCGGAACCGCCCGGTCGGCGGCACCCGCGGTCGAAGCGGTGAACGTCGTGGCAAGACCCGCTGCCGCGACGATGGCCACCGCCCCTGCTGATGTCAGTCGTCTCAAGACAACATCTCCTCACGGTGTGGTCGCTGTTTGGGCGCAGCGACCGAATTCAGTTGGGGACGCGCCGGATGCTGACCCAGCAGTGCCACTGCCTCATTTGTGACACTGCGTGTCGATGCATGCGATTTCTGTTACATCCGACTTGAGGACCGACTGTTGCGGTCCGGTCGCCGTGAGTCAAGAGATTTGACCGAAACGAAGGGGAAAACCTGCGTCCGGCGAGAGGTCAGTCCACCGGGCGCAACTCGCGCCGAAGGTGTTCCGGCAACGTCACCGGCAGCCGGCAGGTGAATTTCTGACAGACGTACGCCGCGCGCTGGTCGCGACCCTCCATCAGCGGTACGGCGAGACCGGGCTCGCCCGCGACGATCGCCGTACCCCACGGCGCGTCGGTGAACGCGATCCTGATCAGCTCGGGCTGCACACCGACGATGGCGATCTCAAGGGGGCCGCCGGCAATCGTCTCGGCGACCGCGAGCGCCCGGCCGGCGAACCGCGGCGCTCGCTCGGCGATGGCCGCCGATGCTTTCAGCGCTTCGGCGGCAGCGGTCTCGTACCGGACCGATCCGGTCAGACTGGCCAGGGTGGTGAACGCTTCCGCGGCCAGGCTCACACCGGACGGCGTGGCATTGTCCGTCGGGTCCTGCGGCCGCCAGACCAGCTCCTCCGCGTCCGCCGCGGTGTCAAAGTATGAGCCATCGGCAACAAATTGCTCCAGAACCCTGTCCAGCAAGGACTTCGCCGTCTCGAACCACGTCACGTCGCCGGTGGCGCCCAGCAAAGTCAAGCAGGCCTGGGCAAACGCCGCATAGTCCTCGAGTACGCCGTCCGCACTCCCCCGCACGCCGTCCCGCGACGTCCGGTACAACCGCCCGTCGAGATGCACGTCCCGGATCAATCCAGCCGCCTGCGTCGCCGCCTCGACATACTGTGGCCTGTCGAACACGACGCCCGCTCGGGTGAGAGCCGTGATCGCGAGACCGTTCCAAGCAGCAACTACTTTGTCGTCGCGCCCTGGATAGGTACGAAGGCTTCGCGCTTGCCGGAGGCTTTCGCGGACCCGCGACCAACGCTCGAAGTCGTCGGGGTCCTGCCGGAGCTGGAGGACCGACGCACCATGCTCGAAGGTGCCGGTGACGTCACACAGCTCGACGACCCACTCCGCATCCTGCGCACCCAAAACCTCGTACAACTGATCCGCAGTCCACGCGTAGTACTTGCCTTCCTCTCCATCGGTGTCCGCGTCAAGCGCCGACGCGAACCCGCCCTCCGGCGTACGCAGCTCGGCGAGGAGGAAGTCGGCAGTCTCCTCCGCGATACGCCTCGCGAGCGGATCAGCCGACACAGTCCACCACTGCGTATAGACATCAAGCAGCAGAGCGTTGTCGTACAGCATCTTCTCGAAATGCGGCACGACCCACCGACCGTCGACGGAGTACCGCGCGAACCCGCCCGCCAGCTGGTCGTACATCCCACCGCGCGCCATCCGGTCGCAGGTGTGCGCGACCATCGCCAGCGCGTCCTCGTCCCCGGTACGCCGGTGGTGGCGGAGCAGGAAGTCGAGCACCATCGACGGCGGGAACTTCGGCGCCTGCCCGAACCCGGCGTCGACCGGATCGAAGTCGGTCTTCAGCAGCTGCACCGCCCGGTCCAGGTCGACCTCTCCCCCGGCCGGCTGCTGCCGCGCGCCGAGCTGCTCGACCACGTTCTTGCCGATGCCGTCGATCTGCTCGCGCCGGTTCGTCCACGCGTCGGTGATTGCCTCCAGCACCTGCCGGAACGACGCCATCCCACCGCGCGCGTCCTTCGGGAAGTACGTCCCGCAGAAGAACGGCTCGCCCGCCGGCGTCAGGAACGCCGACATCGGCCACCCGCCCTGCCCGGTCATCGCCACCGTCGCCGCCATGTAGATGGCATCGACGTCGGGCCGTTCTTCGCGGTCCACCTTCACGCTGACGAAGTGCTCGCTCAGGTACGCGGCGGTCTCCGCGTCCTCGAACGACTCGTGCGCCATCACATGACACCAGTGACACGCGGAGTACCCGACCGAGAGGAAGATCGGCACGTCCCGCTCCCGCGCCTCCGCGAACGCCCGGTCCGACCACTCCCGCCACTCGACCGGGTTCTCCGCGTGCTGCCGCAGGTACGGACTGGTCGATCGCCCGAGCTCGTTCGCCATGCCCCCACCGTACGGAATGCACCGCACGGCGCGGCAGTTGGATTGGTGCATGCCCGTGCACCCGTTGCTCGCCAGCCGTTTCAGTCCGCTGTGGTTCGACTCCGAGTGGACCGTCACCGACGACGACGTCGAGCTTCTCCTCGACGCGGCCCGCTGGGCGCCGTCCGCGGGCAACTCCCAGCCCTGGGCGTACTTCGTCGCGCGCCGCGGCGAGCCCGAGCACGATCGCATCGTCAAGCACCTGGCCCGCAGCTCGGCCCGCTGGGCACCGAGCGCGTCCCTGCTGATCGTGACGATGGCCCATCGGTACGTCGAGGACACCGACTGGGCCTATTCCGACTTCGCGGACTACGACCTCGGCCAGTCCGTCGCACACCTGACCCTGCAGGCCCACGCCATGGACCTCGCCTGCCGCCAGTTCAGGGCCTTCAACCTCGAGACCCTCACCGACGACCTGAAGCCGGGCGCCGGCTGGCACGTCGTCTCGATGATCGCGATCGGCCGCGCCGCCGAGGATCGCCCGGCGGATCGTGA
Organism: Kribbella sp. NBC_00662; assembly: GCF_041430295.1. GTDB lineage: Bacteria > Actinomycetota > Actinomycetes > Propionibacteriales > Kribbellaceae > Kribbella. The sequence goes on from NZ_CP109029.1 coordinate 570,244, forward strand.
GCGACGCAGTACCGAGGAACTCCGGACCGCGCCCTGGGACTAGACCGTCTGGGACTAGACCGTCTGGGAGAGGGCGATCGACAGGCCCAGCGCGAGCGCCATCACGAACAGTTCAACGCCGACGATGCGCCAGAACGGCTGGCCGCCGTCGAGGAGGTCGCCGTGAGCGCGGCCGCGGTGGAGAGCGGACAGGACGATGAGGAGCAGGAACGCGACGATCTTGACGATCAGCAGAGCGCCGTACGCGTCGCCGGTGAGCGGATCGAGGATCGAGCCCCAGCCGCCGCCCTTCGCGGCCAGCCGTCCGGCGGCGCTGATCAGGCCGCTGAGCAGTACGGCGATCGACGAGATGAACGCGACCTGCCCGTAGCGCTCCAGCACGATCGGCAGCCCGGTCCGGCTCGCTCGCCCGTAGCGGACCAGCCCGGCGAGCCCGCCGACCCAGGTGGTCGCCGCGATCACGTGGATCACCAGCGCGGCACCGGCCAGCACGACGTACGACTCGTTCCGTGGGTACGCCGTGACCGCGGTCGGGATCAACGCGGCGATAGCGACGAGTACGCCGAGTCCCGCCGCCGATGACGTCTGCACACGGCGGATCCCGATCGCCAGCGCGAGCACCAGAATGCCCGTGATCAGCAGCGCCTTCACTTCGGGTACGCCGAGGGCGTCGTCGAACCGCATCCGCAGCAAGCTGACCGGGGTGTCGAGCAGGATCGCCGCCGTGACGATGGCGTTGGCGAACGCACAGACCGCCCAGATGATCGCCGAGTTGCTCGCGTCCCGGACCGCACGACGGCCCTGGACGCCCAGCGGGCCGCCCTCGATCCGCAGCAGGACGACCGCGGCGAGCAGCGCGCCGGCGCAGCCGACCGTCGCGAGCGTGGAGATCAGCTTGAGCAGTGGCAGCAGCCAGGAGATGAAGAGGTCCGGACCGCCGATACCGCCGAGGTCACGTGGCTGGCTGCCGGCCGCGAACAGCGCGACCACCAGAGCCACCGAGGCGATGACGACAGCACCGACCCCGGCCGCGACCAGACGTCCGGGCATGCGATGCCGGGCGGCGCGGGTAGCGCGAGTCGCGCTCACCGAGCGGACCGGGGAGGGGCACCATTCAGCACCCGGCTCACTATAGGGTCATGCAAAGGTGGGCTGCCCAGTCCGACACCATCTCGTGACCAGGGTGTAGCCGAGCTCCCAGGAATCAGTTACCGCACCGTCATGGTGTCAGTGCTGAGAGTGTTGTTTCGCGTCCTTCGAGTCCTTCGAGGGCTCAGTCGGCGTCGGCGTCTCCGTCGGTGTCCGGTCCGAAGTCGTAGGCGCTGCATCGCCATCCCGGGACGGCGAGCTGTCCGGACTCGCTGGGCCGTCGGACGGTGCTGGGTCGTCCGCACCAGCGTGGGGAACGTCGATGCGCTTCAGTTGCTTGCCCATGTTGCGCCACAGGAGCACCGTGGCGGCACCGAGAGCGAGCACGATCAACAGCGCGACCCAACCGGGTTTCACCGTATTCGGGTCGATCTCGGCCGTCAGAAGGGAGGTCGTCGCTGTCACGCCACCAGTCTCTCACTGTATTGGATTCCTTCCCCACCCCACCGCCCCGGTCAGGCCCAGCCGCCCATCAGCGCAGCCCCGCGAACAGGTCATCTTCTGGCAGCTCGGACTCGACCAGACTCCGAGCGAGCTCGTAGTCCTCGGTCGGCCAGGCCGCCTGGTGCACCTCGAGCGGAACGGTGAACCAGCCGCCGTCCGGGTCGATCTGCGTGGCGTGGGCGAGCAGCGCCTTGTCCCGGGTGGCGAAGTACTCCGCGCACTCGACCCGGGTGGTGATCCGGCGCTCGTTCTCCGGGTCCGGCTTCCAGTCCTTCAGGCGCTCGGCGTACGGCGACTCGAGGCCGCGCGCGACCATCGCGTCGTGCAGCGCCTTCATCCGCTCGTAGTGGAACGTGTGGTGGTAGTAGAGCTTCAGTGGCTGGAACGGCTCACCGAGCTCCGGGTACGCGTCCTTGTCCCCCGCGGCCTCGAAGGCCGCGACGGTGATCTGGTGGCACATCACGTGATCCGGGTGCGGGTAGCCGCCGTTCTCGTCGTACGTCGTGACGACCTGCGGGCGGAACTCGCGGATCAGCTTCACCAGCGGGGCGGCGGCGTCCTCGACCTTGAGCGCGCCGAAGCAGCCCTCGGGCAGCGGCGGCAGCGGATCGCCCTCCGGGAAACCCGAGTCGACCCAGCCCAGCCACTCCTGCCGGATACCGAGGATCTCGCGCGCCGCGTCCATCTCCTTGCGGCGGATCTCAGTGATGTTCGCCAGCACCTCCGGGCGGTCCATCTTCGGATTCAGGATCGATCCGCGTTCGCCGCCGGTACAGGTGGCGACCATCACCTCGACGCCCTCGGCCACGTACCTGGCCGTCGACGCGGCTCCCTTGCTCGACTCGTCATCCGGGTGGGCGTGCACATGCAACAACCGAAGATCTCCACTCACAAGACACAATGGTCCTCCAACCTCCGGCAAAACCCACGACCGACCCCCTGGACTACCTGTGTCTGAGCCATCTGCGTCACCTGCCGCCACCCCGACCTCCGACCTGAACGCGCGGTACGGCAGGGGCGGACGGTCCTGGCGGCCGTTCGTGATCGGCGGCCTGGGGGTCGTGATCCTGGCCGGCCTGGTGTGGCTGGTGTGGGCGGCCTGGGTGCAGTCGAATCCGCCGGTCAGCTCGCAACTGAACGGTTTCGAGATCGTCTCGCCGACCAGCGCGACGGCCACGATGAAGGTGGACCGGACCAAGTCGGTCGAGGCCAGCTGCCGGCTGCAGGCGAAGGCGGCCGACTTCTCGATCGTGGGCGAGGTGACCGTGACCGTGAAGGCGGATTCACCCCGCCACCAGGTGCTGCCGGTCACACTGACAACGCAACGCTCCGCAACCGCCGTCGTCCTCGTCGGTTGTACGACGGCCGACCAGCACCGCCCGCACTGACCCGCGCCGACCCGCGCTGCCGGGCTCGGTCCGGGGTGGCAACCGATTGCCGCCACCTTGAACGATTAACGGGAGAAACCTTCGGGGCAAACGGTTTCCCCGTGTTTGCGTCACCGCAGAAACCCTGCGTGATCTGCGGTCTCTTGCTACGCTCGTTGGATTGGTCGCCGTCGACGACGGCGGCCAGCAGTATTTTCCTGCCCATCCCAACCGACACAAGGAGCAGCCCGTGACGCAGAAGATCGATGAGGACAGCGTTGTCTGGCTGACGCAGGACGGTTACGACCAGCTGAAGTCGGAGCTCGAGCACCTCAAGGGCCCGGCCCGCGCCGAGATCACGCAGCGGATCAGCGAGGCCAGGGACGAGGGCGACCTCAAGGAGAACGGCGGCTACCACGCCGCGAAGGACGAACAGGGCAAGATCGAGGCCCGGATCCGGCAGCTCGAGGACATGCTCCGTCGGGCCCGGGTCGGCGAGACCCCGAAGGCCGGCGGCAAGATCGAGCCGGGCATGAAGGTGTCGATCACCTTCGCCGGTGACGACGACGTCGAGACGTTCCTGCTCGGCTCCCGTGAGTTGCTCGCCCTGGACGCGTCGGTGGACATCGACGTCTACTCGCCGCAGTCCCCTCTCGGCGCCGCGATCCTCGGCAAGAAGAAGGGCGACAAGGCCACCTACGAGGCGCCCAACGGCAAGCCCGTAACGGTCCAGATCGTCGCCGCGGAACCCTTCACCGGCTGACCCACCAAAGCTCCCAGCGCCCCGGTGGACACCCCACCGGGGCGCTGGCCTTTGTGGTCAGTGCTGTGCCGGGGCGAAGAGTTCCAGCTGGATGTTGTCCTGGTCGCGGAAGACGAGGACCGAGGCGTAGGGCTCGTCGGCGATCGGGGACTGGGTCAGGGGTTTGTCGGCGACGTCGGCGCGGACGACGCCGTGCGCCTCGAGGTGGTCCTGCCAGGCCTCGAGGTCGGCGCGGGTCGCGACTGTGAAGCCGGCGTGGTCCAGCCCGGTCACGGTCTCGGCACAGAGGGCACCGTTGTTGGTGTCGTGGCGGTGCAGCGCGATCATCAGCTGCCGGTCCGCGTCGGCGAGGATGCGGCCGACACCGCCTTGATGCGGTACGTCGAGGATCGGGTGTACGTCGAACACGTCGCCGTACCACTCGACGCTCGAGTCGAGGTCGGTCACGGTGAGAGCCAGGTGATGGAGTCTGGGCTGCGCGACTGTGGTCATGATTTCCCCTTGTGCTGCGTGGCGTCCCCGTACTGCGCGAGGAACATCCGGGTCACGTCCTCGATCAGACCGGTCCACCGATCGCCGCCCGGGTCGTTGGAGATCTGCTGGCCGACCAGGCCGGTGGTGATCGCGGTCCAGATGTCGAGGTGCCGTGGATCGTGCACGCCGTTGCGTGCGAGGAGATCGCGGGCCAGCTCGAGTGCGCTGACCGCGATCCCGTACGACTCGGCCGACGGCGTGAAGCCGGGGACCGAGGGCTGGAACAACAGTTGGTACCGCGGTACGTCGGAGACGCAGAACTCGCTGAAGTGACGCACGGCGGCGATCATGTCCGCCACCGGATCGTCACTCGCCGGCAACGAGCTCATCAGCTCCACGAACGACTGTGCGGCCTCCGCGAACATCGCGTCGAGGATCGCGTTCTTGGACTCGAAGTACGCGTAGACCGTCGGCGTGGTGATCCCGGCGCGCTTGGCCAGCTCACGCAACGACAGCGCGGCCAGCCCGTTCTCCCGCACCAGACCCCAGGCGGCGTCCAGCACCGCCGCCCGGGCATTCGCCCGGCGGGCTGCACGCCAGTCACCGTCCGGACTCTTTAACACAGTTCGGATTATTTGCACGGTGTCTAAATCTTGTCAATGCCCAGTGGCGCTCCGGTACTTGCGGACTGCCAGTGGGGCGAAGACGGCGATGATTGCGGCGCACCAGATCAGCGAGAGCCAGACCGGATGCTGCGCGGGGAAGCTGTCCGGGCTGGCGAACGGTGACGGGTTGCCGAACAGGTGGCGGCAGGCGGCGACGATCGAGGAGATCGGGTTCCACTCGGCGATCGGTTGCAGGGCGCTCGGGAGTTGTGGCGTGGGGACGAACGCGTTCGAGAGGAAGGTCAGCGGGAACAGCCAGATCAGCCCCGCGGACGACGCCACCTCGGGCCCACCGACGGACAACCCGATCAGCGCACCCACCCAGAGCATCGCGAACGCGAACAGCAGCAGGATCCCGAACGCCGCCAGCGCCTGACCGAAGCCGTTGTGCCAGCGCCAGCCGACGACGAGGCCGCAGAGCACCATGATCAGCATCACGAACGTGTTGAACACCAGGTCGCCGACCACCCGTCCGGCGATCACCCCGGACCTTGCCATCGGCAACGACCGGAACCGGTCGATCAGCCCCTTCGACATGTCGTCGGCCAGCCCGACACTCGCCGAGGCGACCGCGAACGCCATCGTCTGCGCGAAGATCCCGGCCATCAGGAACTCCCGGTACGCCTTCGGTCCGGGGAAGCCGGGGATGGGGATCGCGTTGCCGAACACGTAGGCGAACAGCAGCACGAACATGATCGGCTGGATGGTCGCGTAGATCAGCATGTCCGGGGTCCGCGGGATCCGCTTCAGACTCCGCCAGGCCAGGATCCCGGCGTCCGACAACGCCCGCGCGAGCGGATTCACCCGGGCCGGCACCTCGATACTCACAGCGACTCCTTCTGCTCGGCCTCGTGCCCGGTGAGGGTGAGGAACACGTCGTCCAGCGTCGGCCGCCGCAGGCCGATGTCGGCGATCCGGATTCCCGCGGCGTCCAGCGTGCGGATCACGTCGACCAGCGCGCTCGAACCGCCCGGCGCCGGCACCGTGATCCGGCGCGCGTGCTCGTCGAGCGAGGTCGCCTCCGGATCGGCGATCCCGAGCGAGGCGGTCAGCAGCTCCAGCGCCCGGGTCAGATCGGACGGGTCGTGCACGACGACCTCGATCCGCTCACCGCCGACCTTCGCCTTGAGCTCGTCCGCCGTACCGCGGGCGATCACCGAACCGTGGTCGACCACCGCGATGCTGTCGGCGAGCTCGTCCGCCTCCTCCAGGTACTGCGTGGTCAGCAGGATCGTCACGCCTTCGCGAACGCGATCGCGGATGATCTGCCACAGGTCGAGCCGCGACCGCGGGTCGAGCCCGGTCGTCGGCTCGTCGAGGAACAGCACCTTCGGGTGCGCGATCAGCGAGCCCGCCAGGTCGAGCCGGCGGCGCATACCACCGGAGTACGTCTTCAGGATCCGATCCGCGGCGTCGGTCAGATCGAATGTCGCCAGCAACTCCTCGGCCCGTCGCTTGGCCTGGTCACTGGGCAGCCGATAGAGCCGGCCGAACATCCACAGGTTCTCCCGGCCGGTCAGCAGTTCGTCGACGGCGGCGTACTGCCCGGAGAGCCCGACGAGCCCGCGGACCGTGTCCGCCTCTTTCACCACGTCGTGCCCGAGCACGCGAGCCGTGCCGGCGTCGGGCCGGAGCAGCGTGGTCAGCACGCGCACCGCCGTGGTCTTGCCCGCTCCGTTCGGCCCGAGCAGGCCGAGCACCGTCCCCTCCGGCACGTCGAGGTCGATCCCGTCGAGCGCCTTGACCGTCGATTTTCTCCCTTTGAACGTCTTCACGAGGCCGGTCGCCTCGATTGCAGCCATCCGCACGTCCCCCTTCTGGATGTGACGCAGGCCACCATCCTGCCGGAGATCGCCGACAATTTCACCCTAGAATTATATTGAGTCTCCTCGACTCAACTTTGTTGACACTTGAGTCGACACGGCTCAACTCAGGCTCTACGGTCGCGGAATGGGCATCCTCCGTCACCCGGATTTCCGCCGCCTGTGGGCCGCTGATCTGCTCAGTCAGCTCGGCTCCCGCCTGAGCATGAGCGCGATCCCGCTGCTCGCCGTACTCGTCCTCAACGCGTCGACGCTCCAGGTCTCGCTGCTGCGGACCTGCGAGACGGCCGCCTGGCTCGTGCTCGGTCTGTTTGCGGGCGCCTGGGCCGACCGGATCCGCTGCCGCCCGGTCCTCGTGTACGCCGACTTGCTGCGAGCACTGCTCTACGCATCGATCCCGATCGCCTGGTGGTTCGACGTACTCACGCTCACGCAGGTGTACGCCGTACTCGTGCCGGCCGGGATCCTCACGGTGCTGTTCGACGTGGCGCACAGCTCGTACCTGCCGCGACTGCTCGAGCGGGATCGCCTGCTGCCGGGCAACGCGAAACTGGCCGCCAACCACTCGAACGCGGCCGTCATCGGCGCAGGCGCGGGCGGCATCCTCGTGCAGTGGCTCGGCGCGGCGCTGACGATCGGGCTCGACGCGCTCAGCTTCCTGTGGTCGGCCGTCTGGCTGCGCTCGATCCGCGCACCGGAGGCCGAGCCGGTGAAGCCCGAACGGCCCGACCTGCGTCGCGAGATCGCGGACGGCATGCGGCACGTGTTCCATCACCCGCTGCTGCGCCCGCTCGCGCTGAACACGATGGTGACGATGCTGTTCCAGGCGGCGGCCGGCGCGATCATGGTCGTCTATCTGGTCCGCGCGGTTCATTTGCAGCCGGCAACCATCGGCGTACTCAGCATGATCGGCCTCTGCAGCGCGATCGTCGCTTCGGTCGTCACCGAGCGACTCAGCACCCGGTACGGCGATGCGCGCACGTTGTTGCTGTCATCGACGGGTATCGGGCTCGCGTTCACCGTGCAGGCGCTCACCGCACCGGGGTGGCAGGTCAGCTGGTACGTCGTCGGCACGCTGCTGGCCGGCTTCTGCATCATCGTCAGCTACATCCTGCAGGTCAGCACGCAGCAGCGGCTGTGCCCACCCGAGCTACAGGGCCGGGTGAGCGCCACCATGAGCTTCGTCAGCTGGGGCGCCGCACCCCTCGGCAGCCTGCTCGGCGGGGCGCTGGCCACAGCGTTCGGCCTGCACACCACCCTGTGGATCGCAGGCCTCGGCACCCTCGCCGGAAACGCCTTCCTGTACCTCTCCCCACTCCGCACGCTGCGGACGATCCCCTCACACCAACCACTCCACCCAACGCCCTGATGGGTTATCCGCTGGCGTTGCCCCTTCTCCCCAGTCGCCAAGAGGCGAGAACCAGCAACTCGAGGGGATATCCACTCGAACGCCCGGCCGCGGGCGGCGACTGGGGTGAGTGAGGTGGGTGGGTGGGTGGGTGGGTGTCAGTCCGAGGTGATCTGAGCGGTGCCGACGAGGACCTCTACGTCGAGCGCCGCGCGGCCGCGGCCGATCTCGACGTCCTTGGACTGGCCGGAGACGGCGCCGGTCCAGGTGACGCGGCCGAGTTGGGCCTCGGTGTGGACGTGGACGTCGGAGCCGCGGCGGAGCGCGACCTTCGCCGTACCGGACTCGACGCGGACCCGGGAGCGGCCCTTGGTGATCTGGGCGTCCAGGTCGGCCGAGCCGGCCTGCACGAGTACGTCGATCGGGCCGTCGACGTCCGAGACCTTCGCCGTACCGGCGGTGACGCGGACGCGGGTCAGACCGGGCAGGCGCTCGGCGTTCACGCTCCCGCCGGTCACCTCCACCTCGACCTGCAGGCTCGGGTTGACGCGGATCGACAGCTCCTTGGCGAGGCCGTTGACGTGCGCCTTCAGGTCGGTCGGGTTGCGCAGCATGCTGAAGCCGTCGATCGAGACGCCCATGTCACCTTCGCTGCTGATCGCGAGCGTGTCACCGTCGCGCTTGATCACGTGCGGGCCGTCGACGGCGACACCGTTCACAGCGGGCTCACCGATCAGCCGCACCCGCCGCCCGATCGCGCGCACCGTCACCCGCTGCACCCCTGCCGGGACCGGCACGTTGCTGTGCTCCTCTTCAACCGGCTCGGCTTCGTCTTCGGCGTCCACCACGTCCTGCACCGGGCCACCCGCGTGCTTGCCGCTGGTCGGCTCGGAAGTTGGCTCGGTGATGGGCTCGGACGACGGCGCGGAGGGCGCGGAGGGCGCGGAGGACGGTGCGGTCGCGGCCGGTGCCGGGTCCGCATCCGGGGAGTCGACCGCGGCGGCCCACGCCGAGGGGCTGGGCACATCGTCGGCAACCGGAGCTTCTGCCGCCGGAGCTTCTGGCTCGGATGGAGTGGTCTTGATGGCGGCGATCAGGGTGGTGGCCTCCTCGGTGGAGAGGTGGCCCTTGGCGACCCGGTCGAGGATGTCCTTGACCTGCTGGTCGTAGCTCTGGTTGCTCATGTCCCCAAGTGCAGCACCCCGACGGGTCGAAACCAATCGGGGAATCCCCGGATAGCAGTGGTGCGGACCCCCGAGAGAAGTCCGCACCACTCATCTATAACCGCACAGCCCCTCAGCTATAACCGCACAGCCCCTCAGCCGGAGCTGGTTGTTGTCACGCTGCCGGCGTCATCTCCTCCGACGCCAGCTCCTCCTGTACGGCGGTCAGCTCGGCCTCCTCCTGCTCTTCCGCGGCCCGGCGAGCCTTCAGCCCGCGCAGACCGGTCAGCGCGATCACCAGTCCGAGCGCCGCGATCCCGGTCACGACCCCCAGCCCGGACTTGTACGCCGGCAGCACCCCGGCCGCCGTGGTGACGCCGACCGACTGGCCGCTGATCACCGCGGTCACGATCGCGAGGACCACCGCGCCGCCGACCTGGTTGGAGGTGTTGAACAGCCCGGACGCGAGCCCCTGCTCGTGGTCCGGAACCCCGGACACCGCCTGGATGTTCAGCGACGGGAACCCGATCGCGAACCCGAGGCCGAGCAGCATGATCGTCGGGAACACGGTCGAGAAGTACGCCGAGTCCGGCCCGATCCGCAGCGACAGCGCGTACCCGGCGACGAACAGCCCCATCGCCAGGATGATCATCTTCTCTGTGCCGACCCGGTCGACGATCTTGCCGACGTTCGGCGAGAGCGTGGCGACCAGCAGGCCGGCCGGCAGGAAGCCCAGCGCGGTCTGGAACGACGACCAGCCGAGCAGGTTCTGGAAGTACATCGTGCCGATCAGCTGGAAGGCGACGTACGAACCGAAGACGGTCAGGATGGCCAGGTTCGCCCGCCGCAGCGACGGGTTGCGCAGGATGCCGAGCCGGACCAGCGGGTGCTTGGTGCGCAGCTCGATCACGACGAAGCTCGCCAGCAGCACGATCGCGAGCGCGAACAGCCCGAAGGTCTGCACCGAGACCCAGCCGGCGTGCTCGGCGCCGACGACGGCGTACACCAGGGACAGCATGCCGCCGGTGACGGTGACGGCGCCCGGTACGTCGTACCCGCCCGCGGCGTCGTCACGCGGGCTGTTCGGGATCAGCTTGAGGCCGAACAGCAGCACGATCAGGGCGACCGGGCCGGGCATCAGGAAGGTCCAGCGCCAGCCGACCTCGGTCAGCGCGCCGCCGAGGATCAGGCCCATCGAGAAGCCGCTGGCGGCGCAGGTGGTGAAGATGCTGAGGGCGCGGTTGCGATCCGGGCCCTCGTGGAAGGTCGTGGTGATGATCGAGAGCGCGGCCGGGGCGGTGAACGCCGCGGCGACTCCCTTGACGAACCGCGCCGCGATGAGCAGTTCGGGGTTGCTCGCCAGCGAGCTCAGCATCGAGACGACGGCGAACACGGCCAGCGCGATCAGGAAGACCCGGCGCCGGCCGAGCAGATCGGCGGTCCGGCCGCCGAGGAGCAGCAGGCCGCCGTATCCGAGCACGTAGCCGGTCACGACCCACTGGAGAGAAGAAAGGGAGACGCCCAGGTCGGCGCCGATGGACGGCAGTGACATGCCGACCATGGACACGTCCAGGCCGTCGAGGAAGATCACGCCGCAGACCACCAGGAGGGCGCCCCACAGGCGAGCGTCCCAGGTCATCCGGGCAGGAGATGTGGTTTGCGTAGTCACGAGGAGAGACTATTGCATGCATGTGCATCTAATGTCTAGGCATTAAATGCGTTTGCATTGAATGCGCGTGCATGCTATGGTCACCGTCATGGCCGCTACGAAGGTCAGCGTTGGAACTGGTGAGACCAACGCCGATGCAAGTGCTGACGTCAGGGAGTGGCGCGAGCTTCTGGCTCGCCACGCCGACCTGACCTGCGCCCTCGACCGGGCGCTGCAGGTGGGCCACTCGCTCGGTATGAGTGAGTACGAGGTGCTCGAGCGGCTGGCCGAGCTGCCGGAGCATTCCGCGAAGGTGGCGACGATCGCCAAGTCCGTGCACCTCAGCCAGAGCGCGCTGTCCCGGGTGATCGGCCGCCTCGAGGTCGCCGGCCTGGTCGAGCGCCACATGTGCCCGGAGGATCGCCGCGCGATCAACGTCCGGCTGACCGACGAGGGCCTGCAGCTTCAGGGCGAAGCGCAGCCGACCCAGCGCCGCGTGCTCGCCGAGCGTCTGCACGCACCTCTCGTGAAGAGCTGCGAGCCTCTACCCTCAACGGGTGACTGAGACCTTCGACGACGCCCGCGAGGTCATCGCGGACCTGCATCGCATCGTGACGCCGTCGGGCGTCCAGGAGAACTACGAACTCACGGCCGGTGGCATCCCCCACTGCGTCTACGCCCGCGGCAACGACCGCTCGAACCCCGTCATCCTCTTCGTCCACGGCGGTCCGGCATCGCCGCTCGCCCCGGCGGCCTGGCAGTTCCAGCGCCCGGTCGAGGAGTACTTCACGGTCGTCACCTACGACCAGCGCGCGGCCGGCCGGACCCTGCGCACCGTCGCCCCGGACACGATCGCGGACACCCTCACGGTCGCGCAGTACGTCGAGGACGCGATCGAGCTCGCCGAGCAGATCAGACAGCGGTACGGCGTCGAGAAGCTGATCCTGCTCGGCCACAGCTGGGGCAGCATCGTCGCGATGCAGGCCGCACTCACCCGTCCCGATCTGTTCCACGCGTACGTCGGCATCGGGCAGATCGTCGACGCCCGCGCGAACGAGCAGCTCTGCTTCGAGTACGCGCTGGAGCAGGCCCGCGAGCACGATCACACCGAAGCGCTCGAGCAGCTGGCGTCGATCGCGCCGTACCCCGGTGACGAGCCGGTGACCCGCGAGCGGATCATCATCGCGCGCCAGTGGGCGCAGTACCGCGGCGGGCTGTCGGCGTACCGAGAGGACTCGCTGTACTACTTCCAGGCGCCACTGCTGTCACCGGAGTACACGGTCGAGGACAGCGAGACCATTGGCGAGGGCAACGAGTTCACCCTCGGCCGGGTGCTGGACGAGATGCTCACGATCGACTACAGCGGGGTGAAGGAGTTCCCGATCCCGGTGCTGATGTTCTTCGGGCGGCACGACTACACGACGCCGACGAAGCCGGTCGAAGCCTGGCTCGAGGCGGTCGAAGCGCCTTATAAACAAGCGGTTTGGTTCGAACACTCGGCGCATCTCGCGCCGTGGGAGGAGCCCGGCAAGTTCCTGGTCAGCCTGGTGGACCACGTCCGTCAGTTGAGCGTGTAACTGTAGCCGTTGGCAACGAGTCCGGCGAGGACGCGTTCGCGGTGGTCCTCACCGCGGAGCTCGAGCTGCAGGGCGACCTCGACCTCCTCCAGGCTCAGCGTCTCCGAGATCCGCTCGTGCAGGATCTCGATGATGTTCGCGTCCAGCGCGGCGAGCTGGCTCAGCAAGGTGGCCAGCCCGCCGGGCGTGTCCGGGATCCGCACCCGCAACGACAGGTACCGTCCGGCCGCCGCCATGCCGTGCCGGATCACCCGCATCAGCAGCAGCGGGTCGATGTTGCCGCCGGAGAGTACGACGACGACCGGCGGCTTGAACCGCTTCGGCTCGTCGAGTACGGCGGCGACCGCGGCGGCGCCGGCCGGTTCGACCACGAGCTTCGCGCGTTCGAGGACGAGCAAGAGGGCCTTGGACAACGAATCCTCGTCGACGGTCCGCACCTCGCCGACGTACTCCTGCACCGCCTCGAACGGGACCTTCCCCGGCAGCCCGACCGCGATCCCGTCCGCCATCGTCAGCATCCGTTCGAGCTGCACCGGCTCGCCTGCCGCGAGCGACGCCGGGTACGCCGCGGCGCCGGCCGCCTGGACGCCGACGACCTCGATCGGCATCCCGTCGCGCTGCATCGCGGACGCGATCCCGGCCAGCAACCCGCCGCCACCGGTCGGTACGACGACGGTCCGCACCTGGGGGCACTGCTCGACGATCTCGAGTCCCGCCGTCGCCTGACCGGCCACGATGTCGGGGTGGTCGAACGGATGGATCAGCACCGCACCCGTCTCGTCCGCGAACGCGCGGGCCGCGATCAGGCAGTCGTCGATCGATGTACCGACGAAGCGGATCTCCGCGCCGTACGCCCGGGTCGCTTTCTCCTTCGGGATCGGCGCACCGTGCGGCATGAAGACGGTCGCCTTGATGCCGAGGAGCTGCGCTGCGAGCGCCACGCCCTGCGCGTGGTTGCCGGCGCTGGCCGCGACCACGCCCCGATTGCGCTCGGACTTGGAGAGGCGGGCCATGCGCACGTAGGCGCCGCGCAACTTGAACGAACCGGTCCGCTGCAGGTTCTCGCACTTCAGGAACACGTCGCCGCCGACGAGTTCGCTCAGCCACCGCGAGTACTCCAACGGCGTCGGCGCCACCACGTCGTGCAACAGATCGGCAGCCCGCGCGATATCCCTGGCATCGATCACAAAATCACTTTACGTTTCGCGGTGGGCACATACGCTGCACCACATGAGAGTCACCGTTGTCGGCGTGTCAGAGACCTCACTGGAGGTCGAGGTGCCGGACGGGACCTGGTTCCCCGACGTCGAGCCGACGATCCTGGCGCTGCGCTCCCAGGGCATCGACACCGCCGTACTGACGTGCCTCTCCGAGGACCCGCTCACGTATCAGGTGCTGCCGGGGACCGGCGTCCCGGAGCTGCCTGCGTGGACGAGGCCGGAGTGGTACGACGAGGCGCTGCCGTGGATCGCTGAGCACGTCGAGGTGACCGGTCCGTGGACGCAGGTCCGCTCGTGGGGTCTGTCGAACGTGCTGCGCGTTCCGACCGCCGATGGTGACGTGTATTTCAAGGCGATCGCGCATTCCACCACCATCGAGCCCACGCGCCCGGACGCCTTGCCGTTCCTGTTCGCGCACGAGCCCGTGTTCCTGGAGAAAGCCTCCTCGGACCGCCCCGGCGAACTGCCTGCGCCCTTGGCGATCGACTCGGAGCGTGCCTGGATGCTCCTCCCCGACCTCGGCACACCGCTGGCCGCCGAGACCGACATCGAGGTGTGGATCGACGCCGTACGCCGTCATGCGCGATTGCAGCGCAGCTATGCGACGCACCCCGAGCGCCTCCTCGACATCAGCTGCGTCGACCGCCGCCTCGCCGTACTCGACGCCGGGCTGGACGGACTACTCGGCCCCAACCCGATGACCGACCAACTCGAACCCCACGAACGCGCCCTACTCCCCGACCGCGCCAAAAAGTTGCACGAGGCAATCACTGAACTGATCGCGATCGGCATCCCCGAGACACTCCTCCACGGCGACATCCATCCCCGCAACATCGCCGTCCGCGGCAACCAGGTCCTGGCCTTCGACTGGACGGATGCATCCCTGTCACACCCGTTCCTGGACATGGTGACGTTCACCGAGGGCGAACGCTCACCCCTGTCGACAGACCAACGCGTCCTGGACGCGTACTTGACCGAGTGGGAGGCCTACGCGTCTCCTGCAGACCTACGCCGTGCTCTCGCTCTAGCCACACAGCTCGGCACCCTCCACCAAACCATGACCTACGCCCACCTCCCAGACCACCTAACCGGCCCCAGCAAAACCTCCATGCAACGAGGCGGCCTCTGGTGGCTCCGCCAACTCCTCAAGCCCTAGCCGCCCCGCCGGTACGACGACCCGCGCAGGCTAGCGGTGGAGGATTGCTAGTTGGTTGCGCATGCCTCGGCGTACGGGTGGGTCCAGGTGGCGGTCCCATTCGGGGTGGCGTTCGCCTCGGAGGAGGGCGTAGTACGCGAGGGCCTCGGCGAGGGCCGCCTCGCGGAGATAGCCGCGAGCGACCGGCTGTTTCCCACGCCCGTTGGGCCGGGGACGGCGTTCGTACGCCGCGTTGGCGGTGAAGATGCCTAGTCCGTAGAAGACTGTGATCAGGTCCGTCAGAGGCTCGTGGTCGGGGCGGCGGGTGAGGGTGATTCGGTCGCCGCCCAGGAGTAGCTCGTGCCCGACCTCATGCGCATAGATCGCGATCAGCGCGACCGGATCAGCAGCCAGCGCCGGCGAGAGCTCGATCTGGTTCTGCCCAGCCCCGCGGGTCCATCGACCATGCTGCTCCTTCACCACCACGGTCGTCCCGCGCGTCGACGGTCGCCGTACGCCGTCGAGCTCGAAGCTCACCTCACACTGCCCGGGCCGAAGATCCATCCGACCGTCAACCCGACCACAAAGCTCGGTCGCCGCAGCGCGACTCCCGTCATACCCATCCGGGATGACATCACCAGGCAACGCGATCGGCCGAAGCAGGACGTCCCGACCGAACTCAGCCACCAACCAGTCCATCGACGACCGGATCCATCGCCGGCTACCACCAGGCAACCGTTCGCGAGGCGCCTTCAGCTGATTTCGTACCTGCTGGCTTCGTCGCATCATCCCGATCGGATTCCTCACCCGCCGGATCATGCCTGTCCGGCGTCACGCCAAACCTTCCGGGGACGTTCCGTCACCGTCGGTCGACATCAGCCCAGCGGTGCACCCTCCTGGATCGACGTGATCTCGGCGTCCTTCACCATCGCCGCGAGCCGCGCGAACGTACGCATCCGCACCGACCGGTCCAGCTCCGTCGGCATCACCGGCAACATCGACACCGGCCACAACTCATGCCTTCGGAAGCAGTACGCCGCCAACGCCTCCGACGCTCCACGCTCCCCCAGATAGCCGAGCGTCCGCAGCTCCGAACGCCGGCCAGGCACCCGCTCGACCGCCTGGTTCGCCAAGAAGATCCCAAATCCATGGAACACCGCGAACAGATCAGCAACCGCCTCAGCATCCTGCCGCTGCCGGTCGATCAGGTGATACCCCCACAGCACCTCATGCCCGAGCTCATGAGCCGTCGCAGCAACCACCGCGGACGGATCCGCAAGCACATCGGCCGACAGCATCACCGCAGTCCCGTCGAGACCGCCGCTGCGCAGATCCAGCCAGCACGCGCGCGATCCGCTCCCCGGCGGTTTCGCCCAAACAGCCTCGGCGCGATCGCACAGCTCGGCCCGCCGATCGAGGTCGGTCTCCCGGACGATCGCCGTACTGCGATTCACCTCGGCCAGCAGCTCCCGCTCGGCCAGCACACCGATCTCCGCCGCGAGACCGCTGGCGGCCAGAGCATCCACCTCCGCTGCCGTCATCGTTGCCTTGAGCCCCGACACGGCGACGATCTCCGCCCGCTGCTCGGCTCTGAGCCGGCGAACTGCGGTACTTCGAGCGGCCACGCGGACCTCGTCCATCCGGAAGCTGAACCGGATGCGATCGTCCGGCACCTCCATCCACGCGCACACCTTCAGGCAAAGCTCACGAGCCGCGCGCTCCGAGCCGTCGTACCCGCGGGGCACGAACTCGCTCGGCACCACCGGCGGACGACGCAGCGGTTCGACCCCGAACCGTCCGGTCAGCCAGTCGAGCGTGTCTTCGATCCATTGTTCGGGTCCCCCAGGCAGCATGACCTTCGGCCCGTACAGCAGCTCACGGTCCCGTTGCCGGCGCCGCCACGCACCGATCAGATTCATACCGAACTGACGCGACCGATCAGCGCCGCGTTCCATCCCGACTGTTGCGGTTGGATCACCAGCCGAGGACGCTCGGCGGACCTCCGATCAACTCGTCGAGCCGTGCGACGAAGCGGGTGCGAGGCTCAGGATCGAGGGCCAGCTGCCAGGCCGGAAGCAGCGGACCGTCCCGCAGCAGCCGATGCTGCTGGAAGCGGTACGCCGCGAGCGCCTCCGCGACTGCCGTCTCGCCGAGGTACCCGAACGTCTCCACGGTCGGCGTCCCGAGCGTCGTCTCGTCGAGGGCCGCGTTGGCGTGCGCGATACCGAACCCGTGCAGCACTGCGAACAGATCGGTCAGCGGCTCCCGCAGTACGCCGGTCGCACCAGGCACGTCCGACGGCATCAGCACCTGATGCCCGAGCTCATGCGACACAGCCGCGATGAGAACGGTCGGATCCGCGAGTACGTCGGAGCCGAGCATGACCGCGGTATATCCAGGCAGCAGCTCGACCCCAGGCAGGCAATAGGTCAGGTCGGTCCATCTCCCGGCGCGCGACGACTCCCTCCCAGCAGCCTCGGGCTCAGGTCGCTCGCGCCACGCCGACAGCTCGACCCGACGCACCGGATCCGGCTCGGCCGCGATCTCCCGGCAACGCACCAACTCGGTGAGGAAGTCGAGGAACGCGAACCGCTGGATCTCCGGCAGCAGCCCGACCTCGGCACCGTCAGGATCCTCCGGCGCATCGGTCCCGGCGCCGCACTCCACCAGCAGTTCGGCAAGCCGGGCGACCGCATCGAAGTCGGCCGATCCGCGAGTGCCAAGGACCCGTCGGTGGGTCCGAACAGCGGCGACGTCCTCCGGCGCAGCCCCACGAAACGCGGGCAGGCTCTGGGCGACGAAAGCATCGGCGAGCGTTGCCCCCAGCAACTGCCCGGCCTCGACCACCTTCTCCAGCTGGAAACTGAACCGTATCCGCCCAGCCGGGATCCCCATCCGCTCAGCAACCAGCAGGCACAACTCCCGACCAGCCGCCTCCGACCCGTCATAGCCGGCCGGAACGAACTCCCCCGGTACGACGGCGGGCCGGCGCAGCGGGTCGGTCCCGAAATGCTCGATCAGCAACCGCAGCGACTCCTCGACCCATTGCCGCGCCCCATCCGGCAACTCGACCTTCGGCGCCCGCACGAGATCGCTGAAGGACATGTCCATGCCCACTGCGACGTCCACCGACAGCATTGCGGTTCCGGCTACTTCAGCAGCAGTTTGCCCAGGCGGCGGGAGGCGACGTACATGCCGAGGGTCCCCATTGCGAGCAGGTACAACGCGTGGATGATGAGGAACCAGCCGACGGTGCCGGTGGTGAAGGCGCGCTCGAGGACGACACCCTGGTAGAGCGGCGTGATCTCGACCAGCCAGCGGATCGCGGCCGGGTAGGTCTCGACCGGGTAGAACGTGGCCGAGAACAGGAACATCGGCATGATCGCCAACTGCACGAACTCGAAGTCCTGCCAGCTGCGCATGAACGTGGTCAATGCCATCCCCGCGCCAGCGAACGCGAACCCGATCAGCACCGAGGCCGGCAGCGCGAGCAGCGCCCACCACGACGACACCAGCCCCATGATCAGCATGACCAGCACGAACATCGCCGAGTAGATCGCACCGCGCAGCAGTGCCCAGGTGATCTCGCCGGTCGCCACGTCCCACGGCCGCAGCGGTGTCGCGAGCATCGAGTCGTAGAGCTTGGCGTACTTCATCCGGAAGAAGATGTTGTACGTCGAGTCGAAGATCGCACCGTTCATCGCCGAGCTGGCCAGCATCGCGGGCGCGACGAACGCGGCGTACGCGATCTTGGTGCCGTCGGACAACGTGAAGTCACCGACGAGGTGAGCCACGCCGATGCCGATCGAGAGCAGGTAGAACACCGGCTCGAAGAACCCGGACAGGAACACGACCCACGACCGCCGGTACAGCAGGAAGTTCCGCTCGACGATGTGCCGGCCCCCGCCGAGCCGGACCGGAACCGGGACAACCCTCGCAGCAATAGTCGCCATCAGCGGATCAACCTCCGGGTGAAGCCGCGGACGGCGAGCCAGGTGCCGACCAGGAACCAGGCCAGCAGATAGACGACATTGACGAGTGCCAGCCACGGGTTGACCGTGCCGAGGCTGAGGTTGCGGGACAGGTCGACCGCGTGCCACAGCGGACTCACGTACGCGAGC
Source organism: Kribbella sp. NBC_00662 (assembly GCF_041430295.1). Classification (GTDB taxonomy): domain Bacteria; phylum Actinomycetota; class Actinomycetes; order Propionibacteriales; family Kribbellaceae; genus Kribbella. Next base: position 589,141 of record NZ_CP109029.1, read on the forward strand.
CACTCGATCCAGTCCGGCAACTGTGAGACCGGGAAGAACGCCCCCGAGAACAGGAAAGCCGGCACCACGCCGAAGCGGAACACCATCGCGAAGCCCGAGTCGTTCTCCAGGGTTGTCGCGTACGCCGCGATCGGACCGGCGACGGCCATCCCGACGAGCAGGGCGACCGGCAGACCGAGGATCCCCAAGGGCGACTTCAACCCGCCGAACAACGTGATGATCACCAGGAACACCGCACACGAGCTCAACACCCGGAACGCGATGAACGCCAGCTGCCCGTAGACCACATCCGCAGGCCGCAGCGGCGTCGCGATCATCGAGTGGTAGAACTTCTGCCACTTCAGTCCGGACATCACCGGGTACGTCGCCTCGCCGACCGCGATCTGCAACGCCGTCGAGGCGAGCAGACCCGGCGCGATGAACTGCAGGTAGCTGACGCCGCCGAGCGCACCGGTCCCGTTGCTGTCCACGAACGAGCCGAGCCCGATCCCCATCGCGGCCAGGTAGAGCATCGGCAGCAGGAAGCTGCTGATCATCGTGCCCTTCCAAGTCCGCTTGTAGACGGTCAGCCAGTAGTCGAACATCCGGCGACCGTTCTCGAGAGCGACCGCCATCAGTCCACCAACGTCCGGCCGGTGAGGCGCAGGAACACGTCCTCCAGGGTGGAGCGCCGGACCAGCACGGCAGCCGGTTGCAGACCACGCTCGTGTACTGCGGCGACCGCGCGCTCACCGTCATCGGTGTAGAGCAGCAGGCGGTCGGGCAGCACTTCGATGCGCTGGGCAAGATCCTCGACCTTGCCGGCCAGCGCGTCATGGTCGGCCAGCATCACGTCCGGCCCGAACCGCAGCTCGGTCACCTCGCGGGTCGAGTAGTCGCGGATCAGGTCGGACGGCGACCCCTCGGCCGCGATCAGCCCGCCGTCCATCACCACGAGCCGGTCGCACAACTGCTCGGCCTCGTCCATGTAGTGGGTGGTGATGATCAGCGTCACGCCGGCCTGTTTGAGCCGGAACAGCTTGTCCCACAACAGATGCCGCGCCTGCGGATCGAGGCCGGTGGTCGGCTCGTCGAGGAGCAGCAGGTCGGGCTTGCTCACCAGGGATCGGGCGATCGTAAGCCGCCGCTTCATCCCGCCGGACAGCTCGTCGACCTTGACCTTCGCCTTCTCGGTCAGCGCGACGAACTCGAGCAGCTCGTCGGCGCGCTCGCGGCACTCGGCCCGGCTGAGACCGAAGTACCGGCCGTAGATCGTGAGGTTCTCCTTGACGGTCAGCTCGGTGTCGAGGGTGTCGTCCTGCGGGCAGACGCCCAGCCGGGCGCGGATCGCCGGGCCGTCGGTCGCCGGGTCGAGGCCGAGGATGCGGAGCGTGCCGCCGCTGGCCGGGGAGACCGCGCCGATCATCCGCATCGTCGACGACTTGCCCGCGCCGTTCGGCCCGAGGAACCCGAAGGCCTCGCCGCGCCACACGTCCAGGTCGATGCCGCGGACCGCTTCGAAGTCGCCGTACGACTTGCGCAGGTCGCGGACATGGACCAAGGACTCCCGCTGCTCGCTCACCCAACTGACACTAGACGGCCCTCCGGACAGTTTCTTCTTGTTTTGGGCTGATGCCGGTCAGCCGCGGCCGACGTACGGCATCCCGGCAGCCATCACGGTCAGGGTCGGTACGGCGACCGTGGTCGGCAGCTGCGCGATCCGGACGACGAAGTCCGCGACGATCTTCGGGTCGAACGTCGGCTCGACCGCGATCGAACCGTCGGGCTGGAGCACGCCCTGCTCCATCCGGGCGGTCATCGCGGTCGCCGCGTTGCCGATGTCGATCTGGCAGGCGGTGATGCCGTGCGCACGGCCTTCCAGCTCGAGTCCCTTGGTCAGACCGGTGATGGCGTGCTTGCTCGCGGTGTAGGCGATCCCCTGCGGCCGTGGCACATGCGCCGAGATCGACCCGTTGTTGATGATCCGCCCGCCCCTGGGGTCCTGGCGGAGCATCAGCTCGAACGCCGCCTGCGCGCACAGGAACGAACCGGTCAGGTTGGTGTCCACGACCCGCCGCCAGTCCTCCTCCCGCACATCCTGTACGCCGGCCGCCGGCGACCCCGTCCCCGCGTTGTTCACCAACACGTCAACCCGCTCGAGCCCCCTGAAGAACTCCCGCACAGCAGCCCCATCGGACACGTCCAGAACCGCGCCTTCCACCACGCCCCCAGCCGCGCCAGCGGCCGCGGCGGTTTCTTCAAGCTTCTCCTCAGTGCGCCCCGTCACCCACACGCGGTACCCGGCCGCCGCAAGAGCCAGCGCCATCTCCCGCCCCAGCCCGGACCCGCCACCGGTCACCACGGCCACCTGCGTCATCGCGCCACCCTTCTCCCGGATTCGACTGCCGTCCAGGATGGCAGCAACGCGGCCGCGACCAGGATCATGACCAGCACCTCCAGCCAGACCGCCTTACCGAGCGGCGGCACCAGTTCCTCGGTCAGATTCCACGCGGCGTGCACGAGGATCGCCCCGGGCACCCCACCCCGCAGCTTCTCGCTCACGAACAGCATCACGAACGTCAGCGGGAACAGCTCCAGGAAGAACGTCGCCCCCGCCGCCGTGAACAGCCCGTCATCGTGCTGCCCCGTGCCGGGCAGGAAGTACAGCGGCACATGCCACAACCCCCACACCGCCCCGAGCACCGCAGTCGTCTGCAACGGACCGAAGTACTCCCGCAACCGTGGCTGCACGTACCCGCGCCACCCGAACTCCTCCGAGACCGGCCCCGCCAGGAATGTGTACGCCGCCGCGCCGAGCACCCCTCCGGCTCTCGCGACGACGGACGACGCATGGCCCGGCAGCTCAGGCAGCCGACCGGACAGCGCGCAGGCAGCGAACGGCCCCAACGCACCGAGCGCGACCGCCGCCACCGGCCACCGCCAGGACCAGCGGACCACCCTCCGCCGCTCACGCCGCCACAGCCACATCACGAGCGCGGCCAGCGAGGGCCCGGACGCGGCCAACGCGAACACAAGCGACCCAACGCCCTCGTTCACATCCGTGCCGGTCAGCCTGAGAACCGCCCACGGCACCCAGGTCAGAGCAAGACAAATGACTCCGAACTCCACCAACGGGCGCTTGATCACCGCCCAAGCCTCCCGGCGGCCGCAGTGCCCGACCAGGGTGCTGGACCGACCTCGGAACGGGATCCAGCACCACTTCGCGTCACAGAACACCCCCTTCCGCCGTCGAAAGGATGTACGCAGCGCGATTCGACTGCGGACAGTGATCATCCGGCGACCGAGAGCAAATGAGTGGCGGCTCAGTTGAATACCCTGGAAACTCATTTGCGTGTATCACGCAAGCATGTATATGCTTGCAGCATGCAAGTAAACGACGCGTATACACCGCAGACCCCCATCGAGGGCGTCATGCACGCGTTCACCCGGATCGGACGCCGGCTGAAGGCCAAGCAGCCCGGCGACACGATCGACCACAGCGCGCATGTCGTGCTGTTCGCACTGCGGTGCAACGGCGCACTGCGACTGTCCGACCTCGCCGGGCGACTCGAGCTCGACGCCTCGACCACCAGCCGGCACGTCCGGTCCCTGGAGCAGCTGGGCCTGGTCCGCCGCTCCGCCGACCCCGACGACGGCCGCGCCTTCCGGGTCGAGCTGACCGATGAGGGCATCGAGCAGTGGGAAGCCAGCGCCCGTCACCGGATGGAGCTGCTGAGTGCCGCGATGGAGGGCTGGTCCGAAGAGGACGTGCAGACCTTCGAGCGGCTGATGACCCGCTTCGCCGACGGCGTCGCCGCCCGGACCGAAGCACCCTCCAGCGCCGCCTGGGCCGAGAAGGGGTGGGCCGCCGTGGCCCCGAGACCCTCCGCCCCGGCAGAGCGCAGTACAGACCAGAACTTCGCGGCCAGCGGCGACCCCGCAACCCGTGAGAACACCGACAAGAACCTGGAGAGCACCAAATGAGCACCACAGAGCCTGCCACCGCCGGCGGCGCTGCGCCCGATAGCGGTCCTAGCTACCTGTCCCACAAGCAGATCCTGGTGATTCTCGGCGGCCTGATGGCCGGGATGTTCCTGGCCGCGCTCGACCAGAGCATCGTGGGTACGGCGCTGCCGCGTATCGTCAGCGAGTTCAACAGCCTCGACAAGTTGTCCTGGGTGGTCACGGCGTACCTGCTGACCTCGACCGCCTCGACCCCCCTGTGGGGAAAGATCTCCGACCTCTACGGCCGTCGCCCGCTGTTCATCGCGGCGATCGTCACCTTCCTCGGCGGCTCGGTGCTGTCCGCGCTGTCGCAGAACATCGAGCAGCTGATCGGCTTCCGCGCCGTCCAGGGTCTGGGCGCCGGCGGTCTGATGTCCCTCGCGTTCGCCACCATCGGCGACGTGATCCCGCCGCGCGAGCGCGGTAAGTACATGGGGTACTTCGGCGCCGTCTTCGGCCTGTCCTCGGTGGCCGGCCCGCTGCTCGGCGGTCTGCTCACCGACGGTCCCGGCTGGCGCTGGATCTTCTGGATCAACGTCCCGATCGGTCTCGTTGCCCTGGGCATCGTTGCCGCCGTACTCCGGCTGCCGCACGTGAAGCGCTCGCACAAGATCGACTACCTCGGCGCCTCCACGGTCGCCGCCGCTGTCACCTCGCTGCTGCTGGCGGTCTCCTGGAGCGGTCCGAGCAACGGCTGGGGCAACGCGACCACGCTGGCGCTGCTGATCGGCGCCGTCGTACTGGCCGTCGCGTTCGTGATCATCGAGCTGCGGGTGGCCGAGCCGATCATCCCGATGGACCTGTTCAAGGGCCGGATCTTCTCCGGGTACGCCGGGTACGCGTTCCTGCTCGGGTTCGCGATGTTCGGTGCGCTGATCTTCCTTCCGCTGTACCTGCAGGCCGTCAAGGACCTGTCGCCGACCCGCTCCGGCCTGGCGTTGCTGCCGATGATCGTCGGTATCTTCTCCGCGTCGATCCCGAGCGGCCAGATGATGAGCAAGAGCGGCCGGTACAAGCACTTCCCGATCATCTCGGCGGTGCTGGTCGGCGGCGCGATGATCCTGCTGTCCACGCTGAGCCTGAGCACGCCGTACTGGCAGCTGGCGATCTACATGTTCGTGATGGGCGCCGGTCTGGGTCTGTCGATGCAGATCACCGTCACCGCCGCGCAGAACAGCGTTCCCCGGCAGCACATGGGTAGCGCGACCTCGACGATGACGTTCTTCCGCTCGATGGGCGGCGCGATCGGTACGGCGGTCTACGGCGCCGTACTGACCAGCCGGCTGAAGGACCACCTGGGCGACATCATCCCGAACGCCACGCAGTCGATGGTCGACGGACTCGCCAAGGCGGCCAACAGCGTCCAGGCGCTGCACGCGCTGAAGGAGCCGATGAAGGGCTTCGCCCTGCACGGGCTGGTCGACGCGATGGACGACGTCTTCCTGGTCTCGCTGCCGTTCCTCGCGATCGCGCTGATCCTGGCGATCATCACGCCGGAGCAGAAGCTGGCCGGCCGCAACGACGGCCCGAAGGCAGAGGGCGAAGGCGAGCAGTCGCTGGAGTCGTCCGCCGCCGCGGCCATGCACTAAGACGGCACTAAGACGGCACTGAGACGGCACTCATACGGCACTGAGGTTTACCGAACGGAGACCAAAGTCCGGTTGACCTACCCGACAGCCGCCCTGGGAAGCTTCCCAGGGCGGCTGTTCTTTTGCGCTCCGTGAGATGAACGGGCCGTCTGACCCCGCCGGGGTCGTAGCTTCGACAGCAGAGTGTGATGCACCGCGACGATAGGAACAGCCGCACGGATGAAGACACTTGACCGGCCGTTGGACGACGACGACCGCGCGATGGCGGACCTCGCCGAGGTCCGCGACTGGCGACGCCTCGGCGGACCCCAGTCGGGCGCCACCGGCCCGGACCCGGTGCGCCGCCTGATCCGCCGGGTCAAGTCGGCCACCAACTGGAAGCCGTGGCCGATCACCCGCAGGACCGTGATCGACGACCAGCTGGACGGTTGGGGATTCCTCACCCGCCGCAAGACCGAGCTCGCCGTCTACGACGACCAGGTGCTGCCGCACAGTCCGTTCAGCGGCTGGGTGGCGTTCGCCATCGAGCGCACCGACATCGACGCGGCGGTCGCCGGACTCGACGAACACTGGCCGGAGAAATTCGACCTCGCCTGCCGGCACTGGGGACAGCCGGCGTACGTCGGAATAGACAGCAAGACCGGATTCGTCGACGACTGGTCGCCGGGCGCCGGCGCCGACCGCCGGCACCTCGCCGTGTGGACGCCGCCCGGTGCGGAGATCCATCTGTACAGCAACAAGCCGACAGCGCGCCCGTTGTCGGTGTCGGTCGGAATCAACTACACGGTCTACCTCAACGAGGAGGGGACATGAGGACACCAACAGCCATCGCCCGGGAAGCTCAGCGCGACGCCAGGTTCTCCAACGTCGGTACGCCGGCGCCCACCGGAGACCTGAGCAGCGTGTCCGAGACCTCGCTGACGGCCCTCGCCCACGATCGCAACGCCGCCACCGCAGGCCCGGCCGTCAGTTCGCCGGAGCTGGACGCGAACCTCCGCGCCGGTCTCCTGCCACCGGGCCCCACCCGTGCCGCAGGCAGCACCGGGGCCCGCCCCCAGACCGGCGGCCCGACAGCACGAGGCAACGACCGGAACGGCCCGGCCCGCTAGCGCCGGATCAGACCGGATCCCCTGTATTTCAACGCAATTCCTGACCCCGACACCGCCGTACGGTTTCCGACGACGGCTTGAGCACTGACGGAAGGAACAAGCCCGGAATGAAAACGCTGGACAGGCCACTCGACGAGGACGACCGGGCCTTCGCCGACTTCGCCGACATCCGCGACTGGTCGGCGATCGCCGGCCCGAACGACGACAAGAGCGGGCCGGAGGTCGTCCGGGCAATCGTGCAGCGGGTCACCGCGGCCACCGACTGGCAGCCCTGGCCGCTCGCCGCCGGCGAGCAGATCGATCCGGTGCTGGCGTCGTGGGGCTTCACCACGAAGCGCAACAGCACGATCATCGTGTTCCCGGGCCTCGCGTTCGCCGACGCCCAGAACAGTGGCTGGTGCGCGTACGAGATCGGTCCGGGCGACATCGCCGAGGCCGAGGCGGGGCTCGACGCCCATTGGGGCGACCACCTCGCGCTGGCGACCAAGTACTTCGGAGAGCCGGCCTACGTCGGCAACGACAGCAGTCCCACCTTCCTCGACGAGTGGGGGCCAGGAGCGGGGGCCGACAAGCGCCACCTGGCCGCGTGGACTCTTCCCGGCGCAGATTTCCGGTTGTTCAGCACCAAGCCGACCCGTGACCCGCTGACCAGCGCAGTCGGTGTCAGCTACGCGGTCTACATCAATTAGGAGACGCAATGACGACACCATCTGAAGGCCCCGGAGGATGGCAGCCGGGAAGCTTCCTCGACTCCGCTGACTGGCTGAGGAATCTGTCGCAGGAGCAGCAGCAGAACCTCACCACCTTCGTCGGGATGACCCCGGAACAGCGACAGGCCGCGGTCAACTTCATCAACCTCGACGACCGTCAGCAGGCGAACCTGATGCGGGCCGCGAACACGGACCCGTTGCGGGACCGGATCGCCAACGCGTACCGCGGCGCCGTCGCGCGGGTCCACCTCGCGTACGACAACACGTCGCAGCGGATCAGCGAGGCGGCGCAGACGCTGGCCACCCAGGCCCGCGAGTACCGCGATGCCGCGGTCTCCGGCGCCACGCGTGCCTACGAGGGCACCCGGGACACCGTCGTACAAGGTGCTCGCGACGCCCGTGACACGGTCGTGCAGGCCGGGCGCGACGTCCGGGCCGGTGCCGAGGAGCTCGGTCAGCAGGTCGCCGGCGCGTACAACCGCGGCGTGGACCGCGTGAACGCGGCCGGCCAGCGGGTCGCGGAGACCTATCAGGGTGCTCGCGACGGCATCGTCGACGCGGCCCAGCGCGGACAGGTCCGGCTCGACCAGGCGTGGCAGGCCGGAGCCGACCGGCTGAACGAGACCGGCCAGCAGATCGCCCAGGGCGCCCGGGACCTCCGGACGGCCGCGGTCGGCACCGCTCGGGACACCCGCGACGCGGTCGTCGGCGGCGCCCGGACGGCCCGGGACGCGGTCACCGCCGCCCCCGGCAAGGTGGGCCGGTGGTTCGAGGCCAAGTTCAACTCGACCATGCTGAAGGCCGAAAGCTCGCTGGCCAGCTTCAACGCCGGCCGGCACGACCCGACGCTCCAGTCGCAGACGCTGAACCCGAAGGACCGGCTGGAGATGGCCCAGCGGTTCAGCGAGGCGCTGCGCGCGCCGAACCTGCAGGCGCGTACGGAGATCCTCCAGGGCCTGGCCCAGTCGTCGCAGGCCCAGCTGGACGCCCAGACCCAAGAGGCGCAGCGGAGCGCGATGCACGCCCTCAGCGGCGTCGCGCCGGCCGGCCAGGCGGTCTCGGCCCCGGCGCAGCCGCAGTCGTCGGGTCAGGGCGAGCAGACCAATCCCAACCTCACCAAGAACACCGACAAGGGCGGCCTCAAGCGCTGACCCCGCACACCCGAAGACGCCGCCGAGCCTCTGCTCGGCGGCGTCTTCGTACGTCGGACCAGGCAGACTGACCCCCGTGAACCCGCTCCAAACCAAGCTGGCCACCCTCGGCCTCGAGGCCCTGTCCGAGTTCGGCTTCGTCCTCGCCGGCGGCTACGCCCTCCAACTCCACGGCTTCGGCCACCGCGAGTCCGACGACATCGACCTGTTCACCAACGACCTCGACCCCGCACACTTCGCCGAGGCCGTCGACCGTCTGGTCACCGCCTACCGGGCCGTCGGCCTGGAGGTTGAGGTCGCGCGGCAGGTTGCGACGTTCGCCCGGATCGTGGTCACCGACGCCGGCACCAGCGCCAAGGCGGACCTCGCTGTCGACCACCGGTTGTTGCCGCCGGCGACGAGCGAGGTCGGACCGGTGCTGTCCGAGGCCGATGCCATCGGCAGCAAGGTAGGCGCGTTGTACTCACGGCTCGAGCCGCGCGACCTGATCGACGTACAGGCGATCCTCGACAGCAATCGCTACGGCACCGACGAACTGCTTGCGCTCGCCGACCAACGCGAGGTCGTGCCCTTGGATCGGGCGATGCTGGCCGGTCAGCTGCGCGCCGGCAGCCGACTGCCCGACGCCGGGTTCCAGGAGTACGGCGCCACACCGGAGTTGATCGCGCGGATCCGGGACGCGGCACGGCAATGGGCCGAGCGGCTGGACCGCCCATCGGAGAGGATGGGGGAATGAACGAGCCGCGCTGGACCCAGCCCGGGGACTCCTATGCCTCCCGGATCCCCTACGTCGTGCCGGATTCGCTGGACCAGCTGACCGGTCCACGGACCGGACTCGTCGAGCTGCCCACGTCTGTTGCCTGGGGCCCGCAGCGTGTCTACGACCTCGACAACCCTGTCGATCGTCAATACCTGTACCAGAAGGTGCTGAGCGAGGCCTCGACACTCGACCAGCTCACGCGGTTCGTGAACAAGGACCTGCTGATCGAGCTCTGGCCGCAACTCCACCTGCCGCGGTACTGCGTCCGCCGGTGGCACACCGCGTTCCCGCAGCTCGCCGAGATCGGCGCGGGCGGGATCTGGCAGTGATGGACCCCGAACACGCCCAGGTTGCCCGGATCGGGTTGTCCGCGATCCGCGACGACGGATACGCACTCGCCGGCGGCCAGGCTTACAAGGAGCACGGTATCGGCGTCCGGACCCCGGAGGACGTCGACCTGTTCACCGACCGGCAGGGCGACTTCGACCAGACGATGGGCCGGCTGCATGCGGCGTACCGCGACGAGGGCTACCAGGTCGACGTACTCGAGCACTCCGGCGAGCACGCCAAGCTCAGCGTGAGCAGGGACGGCCGCAGCACTCAGGTCGACATCGGCCGCGACTTCCGCAGCCGGCCTCCGGTCGAGACCGAGGTCGGCCCGATGCTCTCTGTCGAAGACTCGGTCGGTTCGAAGGTCGGAGCGGCCTACGACCGGGCCGAGGCGAAGCACTTCATCGACCTCGAGGCCGCGGTCCAGTCCGGCCGGTACTCCCGCGACGACCTGCTCGCGCTCGGCGACGAGCGAGAGCTGTCCGGCATCGACCGGGAAGGCTTCGCCTACCAGCTGGACCAGGCCGGGCGGATCCCGGACGCCAAGTACGCCGAACACGGATTCACCGCCGAGCAGACCGCTGCCCTCAAGCAGGATCTCGGCAGTTGGGCCCAACAGATCCGGACGCGGGCGACGAACCCGGACATGGACACGGCGATGCGGGTCACCGAGGCGGGCCAGGCCCGGCCCGGATCAGGTCCTGCCGCCCAGACGCAGGGTACGGCGGCGCGGCGCGGGGCCGCGCTCAACCAGGAACGCAGCAGGGGCGAGCGCGGCAGTTAGTCGTCGGCCGGGAGTGGGTGGCGGCGTCTGGGTAAGGGACGGCGTGGGGGGTCTGGTTCTGGGTCGTTGCCGGCCAGGTGGTTGACGATGGCGTTGAGGACGGCGGCGGTGGGGACGGCTACCAGGGCGCCGACGATGCCGGCGATGACGACGCCGGTGGCGATCGAGAGGATGACGGCGAGCGGGTGGACGCTGACCGCGCGGCCGAGGAGGAACGGCTGCAGGACGTGGGCCTCCAGCTGCTGTACGCCGATCACGACCGCGAGCATGACGATCGCGACAATGGGGCCCTTGGCAACCAACGCGACGAGGACGGCGACCACGCCGCTGACCAGTGCACCGACGACCGGGACGAACGCGCCGACGAAGACCAGGATGCCGATCGCGCTCACCAGCGGCAGGCCGAGGATCGCTGCGCCGAGTGAGATACCGACCGCGTCGACGGCCGCCACCACGATCGTCGCGCGGACGAACGCGGTCAGCGAGACCCAGGCCCGCCGCCCGGACGAGTCTGCCTTGTCGCGGGCGCGGCGCGGGAACAGCCGGACCAGCCACGCCCAGATCTGCTCGCCCTGGTACAGGAAGAAGAACAGGCAGAACAGCGAGATGAACAGGCCCGCGACGACATGCGTGGCTGTCGTACCGACTGCTGCTGCCTGCTGACCGATCGCGCCGCCGGACGTGATCTGCTCGCGCAGCGTCTTGATCGCGTTGGTGACGTCCTGGTCGGTGAGACCGAAGTTGATCCGGCCCAGCTCGCGCAGCTTCTGCACACCTTCGCCGACCTGGGTCGACAGGCTGTCGAACTGGCCCGCGATCTGCGTGCCGACCAGCGTGAGGAGGCCCGCCACCAGCACGACCGTGGCGAGCACGGTGACCCCGGCCGCCGCGCCGCGCGGGAGGCGGAGCTTCTGCAGGCCGTTGGTGATCGGCACGAGGAGCGCGGTCAGGAGGATGCCGACAGTCACTGGCACGAAGACCTCGGACAGGTACCGGATGCCGTATCCGATCACGAGCACGGCCGCCACGATCACGAGGAACCGCCAGGCCCAGGTGCTCGCGATGTACATCCCGCGCGTCACCCCGGCGTCGTCGACCGGCGCCACGTCGTCAGGAAGCTTCCGCTCCGGCCGGTCGGTCTCCTCCAGCACCTCGTTGTCCGCCACCGGACTCTGATCCTCGGAGACCTCCGCGTCGTCCCGCCCCGCCTCGCTCATCACACCTCCGCAGCTCGGTTGCTGCTGAGACTAGTGCCCCCGCGTACCGGTTCCATGAATGTGAGCGGCCAGGCCCTCCGCGGCCTTCGGCTCGTCGTCCGCGAGCAGGCCGACGGCGGCGAGCACGTAGTCCGCGTCCACACACACCTCCGCCCGCTCCGGAACGAGCCAGCCCTCCTCCTGCGCGTTCGTCCCGATCGAGCCCAGGATCCGGGTGGCGACCTCCGGCGGATTGTGGCGCAGTACTCCCCCGGAGCCGACCAGCAGGTCCACCTCGCGCAGGTCCTTCCCCGAGCGCTCGATCACCCGCCCGCCCGGTCCGAACACGATCCGCTGTCGTCCCGCGTGCCGCCGGAGAGCGACCGTGGCGGCGACGCTCGCCAGCGTCTCGTCGTACGACGCCTCCTGCTGGTCCTGTGGCAGAAACGAGGGATCTTCATGCCGGCGTTCGGCAGCGACTCGTACTTCGGCCACATCCGGGATCAGGCCGGCCTCGACACCCGCGGCGACCACCGGTACGGCGCTCCAGCGCATGCCGAGGTCACCCTCGACCGTACGGGTGACCGGATGGGTGGCGACGACCTCGCGGCCGAGGTTCGCGTCCTCGGGGTCGAGCTCGATCACCGAGTGGACGTCGGTGGTCGCGCCGCCGATGTCCACGACCGCGACGTCCCCGTGCAGGCCGGCGAGCACCTCGACACCCCGCAGTACGACGTCCGGCGTCGCGGCGCGGATCAGGCTCGTGAACGACGGATCGCGGGACAGGTTCTTGCCGCCGATCACATGCGCGAGGAACATCTCCCGGATCGCGGCCCGCGCGCTGTCCGGCGCGAACACGCCGATCTCCGGTACGACGTTGTCCGCGAGCACATGCGGTACGGCGGCGTCCGTCAACCTGGCGGCGATCTCCGCCTGCGCCTCGATGTTGCCCGCGACAACGACCGGTTTCCGCCACTTGTACTTCGCCAGTGTCTCGGCCGCCTTCAGCAACACCGCCGAGTTCCCGCCGTCCGTCCCGCCGAGCAGCAGCACGACGTCCGGGCGATCCTTGCGCAGCTCCTTCTGACTCGTTGCCGTCAGCCCACCGTTGACGACGGCAACCACCCGGCCGCCGCTGGACAGCGCGACCCGCTTCCCCGCCTCGGCGGTGACGAGCTCTTCGTTGCCCACGACACCGATCCGCAGCCCGCCGCCGGCACTCGAACAGGCCAGCACCTCGGCCTTCTTCACCCCGCGATCGACATCCTCGAGCGCGATCCGGCAGGCGTTCCACCCGTCCATCACGTCGGTGTCGATCGTCGTACGGTGCTCGGCCCGGGCGACCAACTCGCCCGAGCCGATGTCCACGGCAACCGCCTTCGTGAACGTCGACCCGAAGTCGACGGCCACTACGAGGCTCATGCCATCGCGCGGTCGAGGTCGAGCAAGAGGTCGTCGATCGTCTCGATGCCGACGCTCAGCCGGATCAGGTCGGCCGGGACCTCCAGCGGCGTACCGGCGACCGAGGCGTGGGTCATCTTGCCCGGGTGCTCGATCAGCGACTCGACGCCGCCGAGGGACTCGCCGAGCGTAAAGACCTCGGCCTTGTTGCAGATGTCCAGCGCGTGCTTCTCGCCGCCGGTGACGCGGAAGCTCACGATCCCGCCGTACCGCTTCATCTGCTTGGCGGCGGTCTCGTGGCCCGGGTGGCCGTCGATACCGGGGTACAGCACCTGGCTGACGGACTTGTGCCGCTGCAGGAACTCGACGACCTTCTCGGCGTTGTCGCTGTGCCGGTCCATCCGGACGCCGAGCGTCTTGATGCCGCGCAGCACCAGCCACGAGTCGAACGGCCCGGCGACGGCGCCGATCGCGTTCTGGTGGAAGGCGATCTTCTCGGCCAGCTCGGCGTCGCGGACGACGAGCGCGCCGCCGACAACGTCCGAGTGTCCGCCCATGTACTTCGTGGTCGAGTGCACGACCACGTCCGCGCCGAGCTCCAGCGGCTGCTGCAGGTACGGCGAGGCGAACGTGTTGTCGACCACCAGCAGGGCGCCTGCGTCGTGCGCGATCTGGGCGACGATCGCGATGTCCGCGACATTCAGCAACGGGTTGGTGGGGGTCTCGAGCCAGACGACCTTGGTCTTGCCGGGCTGGATCGCGGCCCGGATCGCCTCCGGGTGGGTGACGGCGGCCGGGGTCATCTCGACGCCCCAGTTGCCGAGCACCTTGGAGAACAGCCGGAACGTGCCGCCGTACGCGTCGTCGGGGAACACCACGTGGTCACCGGGCACGCACAGCGAGCGGATCAGGGTGTCCTCGGCCGCCAGCCCGCTGGCGAACGCGAACCCGCGGTTGCCCGCCTCGATCGCGGCCAGGCACTCCTCGAGCGCCGTCCGGGTCGGGTTCGCGGAGCGGGAGTATTCGTAGCCGTTGCGCAGTCCGCCGACGCCGTCCTGCTTGTAGGTGCTGGTGGCATAGATCGGCGGGACCACCGAGCCGGTGGTCGGATCGGGCTCGTTCCCGGCGTGGATGGCGAGCGTCTCGAAGCCGTAGTGGTGTTCCGTGTTCACCGGACCAGCGTACGGCCTGGTCTGATCGGCCGGTGCACGCCGTCCGGGGCTGAGACGATCGGCCGGATCCAGGTTGTCCACAGCCGCGTCGTACCAGGTGGCGAATGACCCACTTCGCCGCCTACGGTTGCGGTCAGTGGTTACCGCCGGGGACTGAGCAGGAAGGACGACGGGGCCGGATGAAGACGCAGGACAGGCCGCTCGACCAGGACGACCTGGCGATGGCGGACCTCGCCGAGATCCCGGACTGGGGCGTGATCGCCGGTCCGGACGGCGACGAGGCCGGTCCGGAGGTTGTACGTGCCCTGGTGAACCGGGTGATGGGCCGGACCACCTGGCAGCCCTGGCCGCTGGAGGCCGGTGAGGTCATCGGCGACGAGATGGTCTCCTGGGGTTTCACCACCCGGCGCGGGACGACGATGATCGTCTTCGACGGGCTCGCGTTCCCGGACTGCCCGGACAGCGGCTGGTCGGCGTACGACATCGGCCCCGACGACATCGCCGCGGCCGAGGCCGGGCTGGACGCGCACTGGCCGGACCACCTCACGCTCGCCACCAAGCATTGGGGCCAGCCCGACTACCTCGGTGACGAGAGCAGCGTCACGTTCGTCGACGAGTGGGAGCCGGGCGCCGGCACCGGCCGCCGGCACCTCGCCGTCTGGCTGCGTCCGGGCGCCCAGATCCACCTGTACAGCAACAAGCCCAGCAAGGACCCGCTGACGACCTCGGTCGGGGTCAACTACGCCGTGTACATCGACTAGGAGACCTGAATGAGCGAGCCCTCCTCGGAGCCCCGCCAGGGGCGGATCTCCCGCTGGCGTGCCCGGTCACGCGGCACCAAGACGATGAAGGCCGGGTACGCGCTGGCCGCGCGCGACGTGAAGAACTGGGACAAGGACGTGCTGGCGCGCATCGGCAGCTCCCGGATGACGCCGGCGCACCTGGCCCGGCTGGCGCAGGTAGGCGTCAACGGGCAGATCCGTCCCGACCTGCACGGCGCCGCTTCGCAGTCGCTGAGCCAGCGCGCGACCAACCGGATGCAGTGGAGCCAGCGCCAGCAGAGCCCGACCAGGAACCCGTTCCGCCAGGCGGCGCGACGGATCTCCCGCTGGCGGGACGTGCGGCACGGCACAAAGATGGTCAAGGCCGCCATGGTCCTGGCGAGCAAAGAGGCGAAGAACGCCGACCCCAACGTCAGGCTGGCGATGGGCAACAACCGCACCATGACCAAGACGCAGATCTCCAACATGGTCCAGGGGCAGATGGAGACGGCCTTCAAACCCGAGTTGTATGCGCCTCGGGGCGGACCGCAGCAAGGTGCCGGTCAGCAGCAGGTTCAGGGCCAGGGGCAACAGGTTCAGGGCGGACAGGTTCAGGGTCAGGGGCAACAGGTTCAAGGCGGCCAGATCCAGGGTGGGCGGGTGCAGGCTCAGCTGCCGGCCGGTCAGCCGCAGCAGGTCGTGTCCGCGGTGCAGCGGATCGCGGCGATGGCGCAGCAGCTCGAGTCGAGCGAGCAGCGGATCGTCGAGGCGCTGGCCGAGTTCAACCGGCTGCAGGGCGAGGTCAGGCAGCTGATCGAGACTCGGATGGCGCAGAACCAGCAGGAGAACGCCAACCTCAACGCCCTGCTGAACCAGGTGGGCCAGTCGGGCCAAGGTGTCAACCAGCAGGTCGATCAGCAGGTGGGCCAGCGGCCGCAGCTCGACCCGAACGTTCACGACGTTCGACTCGACAACCCCGTCATCCAGACAGACGAAGCCGCCCGGCAACAGCCCGAAGGCGAACAGCAACAGCCGGAAGGCGAACAGCAACAGCCGGAAGGCGAACAGCAGCAGCTGGAAGGCGAGCAGCAGCCCGGAGGTGAACAGCAGCAGCGCGAAGGTGAGCAGGCCGCCGAAGGCCGGCAAGAGGCTGAGGCGCCGCGGGTCGAAGGTGGTGGGCAGACGGTGAGCCGGGGCGAGACCTGGACGAGGGCTGCCGAGGCGCCGGAGAAGCACGCCGAGCAGCCAGTCCAGGCCTCGACTCAGGGACACTCGGAGACCGAGACGGGCTCACTGGTCGCGAAGGAAGAGGCCGCCAGGGCCGCCCAGGCCGCCGGCGACGTCGCTCCGGTCCGACCGTCGTCTCCGGAGCAGGCCGCCGCGACAGCCCAGTCCGGCAGGCAGGACCCGACCCAACGCACCGGTCACCTCACGACGAAATCCTCGAAGGACACCGGCCGAGGCAACTGACCCACCAGCACGACCACGGCCGAGGCAACTAACCACGAAGCATCACCACGAGCGCCGCCGTCCACCACGGCGGCGTCGTCGTACTCCGCCCTAGAAGTCGACGAGGTCCAGCCGCGCCTCGACCGCCGTACCCTCGGTCAGCCCTTCGGCGACCCGCACCGGCTTCTTCACCGGCAGCAGATAACTGCCGGACTTGCTCGGGAACAGCGACGTCTGCCAGCTGCTCCCACCAACCGTCACGCTCACCCGCACCGACCCGAATCCCTTACGCCGCCCCTCGGTCAGATCCGCGATGTCATCGCTGATCTCCTCCGGAACCGCGACGAAGTACCAACTGCCCTCGCCCGGGTACTGCCACAACGGAGCCGAGAACCGATAGCTGCTCACACCTCAGGATTTCAGGCGGACGGTGAAGATCGGTAGCAGGAAGTGGACGAGAGGACCGATCGCGAGGGCGTAGACGACGGTGCCGACGCCGATCGAGCCGCCGAGGAGGAAGCCGGTGGCAAGGACGGTGAGCTCGATCGACGTACGGACGAGGCGGACGCTCAGCCCGGTACGACGTACCAGCCCCGTCATCAGCCCGTCGCGCGGACCGGGGCCGAACTGCGCGCCGATGTAGAGCGCACCGGCGAGCGCGTTGACGACGACGCCGGCCAGCATGAACACGATCCGCAGCCAGAGCGCGTCCGGGCGGTCGACCGTCGCGAGAGTCAGGTCGGTGACCAGGCCGATCACGATGGCGTTGCTGATCGTGCCGAGGCCGGGCCACTGCCGCAGCGGGATCCAGGCCAGCAGTACGACGAAGCTGACCGCGATCACCACGGTGCCGAAGCTGAACGGGAAGTGCTTCGTGATGCCGGAGTGGAACACATCCCACGGGTCCAGGCCGAGGTTGCCCTGGATCATCAGGCCCATCGAGGCGCCGTACAGGGTCAGCCCGACGTACAGCTGGACCAGGCGTCGCGGCAGGTGGCCTGCTTTCAACTGCTGGATCGGGTTGATGGGCGCGAGCTGGCGCGGTGGAGCGTCCGGAGTGGCGGTCACGTTCTCCAGTGTCCGTCGTAAGTGGCCTGGTATTCGATAGCCAATTACGTCATAGTGGACTGCATGAAGGGGCAATATCTCCCGGCCAGCACCCTCGTCGGCCTGCTCGGCGCGTGGGCCGACGGCACCGGCCCGGCGTACTGGCTGCTGGCCGAGCGACTCCGGTTGCTGATCGCGGACGGCCGGATCACGCCCGGTTCGCGGCTGCCGAGCGAGCGCGAGTTGACCGAGAGCCTCGGAGTCAGCAGGACGACTGTCGCGTCGGCGTACCGCGAGCTGCGCGACCGCGGGTACGTGATCAGCCGCCGCGGTTCGGGCAGCGTCACCGCTCTCCCGGGTCGCGTCCAGCCCTCGCTCAGCCGGCATCACGCGCCGACGTTCGAGACCGACGGGCACTACGACTTCACCGCGGCGGCCCCCGCCGCGATCCCCGGGATCAGCGCGGCGGTCGCGTCTGCCATGGACGAGCTGCCGGCTCAGCTCGCCACCCCTGGCTACCACCCGCAGGGTCTGCCGGAGCTGCGCGCAGAGGTCGCAGCTGTGTACGCCGAACGCGGGCTGCCGACCTCGCCCGACCAGATCATCATCACCGCCGGCGCACTGGCCGCGACGTCGATCGCGATCCGCGCGATCACCCAGATCGGCGACCGGGTGCTGACCGAGAGCCCCACCCACCCGAACTCCGTGGACGCGATCCGGCACAGCGGCTGCCGGATCGTCGCGACCCCGATGGGCCCGGACGGCTGGGACCTGCCGTTGCTGGAGGCAACCATCAGGCAGACCGCGCCACGGGCCGCCTGGATGGTGGTGGATTTCCAGAACCCGACCGGGTGGTTGATGCCGGCGGCGGATCGTAAGCAGCTGGCGGCCGCGTTCGCGCGTAGCCGGACGACGGTGATCGTCGACGAGACGCTGTACGGGTTGTCGCTGGACGGGCAGGAGATGCCGCCGCCGTTCGCGTCGTACCACCCGGAGGGCGTGATCACGGTCGGGTCGGCGAGCAAGCTGTTCTGGGGCGGTCTGCGGATCGGCTGGATGCGGGTGCCGGAGGCGTTGGTCGCCCAGGTGCTCGACGCCCGCGCGTCGCTCGATCTCGGCGCGCCGGTGATCGAGCAGTTGGTCGTCGCGCGGCTGCTCCGGGAGCGCGCGACGCTGCTACCGGATCGCCAGTTGACGATCGGCCGGCAGCGGGACGCCCTGGCCGAGGCCGTGTCCGAGGAGCTGCCGTCGTGGCGGTTCCGGCTGCCCGGCGGCGGGTTGTCGTTGTGGTGCGAGCTGCCTGAGCCCGTCGGGTCGAGTCTGGTCGGGCTGGCCGAGCGGAACGGCGTACTGCTGGTAGCCGGCGCACGGTTCTCGCCGGACGGCGGGCTCGAGTCGTTCATCCGCTTGCCGTACACGCTGCCCGCGGATGCACTGCGTGACGGAGTACGGCGGCTTGCGGCGTCGTACGCGTCGCTCACCAGCGGTATGCCCCGGGCCCGGCGCTCGGCCGCGATGATCGCGTGACGTCATCGCGCCGTAAGGGGTGCGGGGAAGGTTCGCCTTACATCTGGCGTTGAGAGACCATGAGAGTCACTCTGCGAGAGGCGTGAGAATGTCGTTCTTCACCCGCAACACCGCCATGGTCGAGCCGTCGGCCGCCCTGCCCGGACGGGACACCCCTGGCTTCGCCGTACCGGACGAGAACATCGTGCTGCACACGCCGCAGACCGCCCCCGCACCCGAGGGGTTCGACGAGGTCTGGTTCGGCACCGGATGCTTCTGGGGTACCGAGGAGATCTTCTGGCAGCAGCCGGGCGTGTACACCACCGCCGTCGGCTACGCGGGCGGTTACACCCCGAACCCGACGTACGAAGAGGTTTGCACCGGCCGCACCGGCCAGACCGAGGCCGTCCGGGTCGTCTACGACCCGACCAAGACCACCTTCACCGACCTGCTGAAGGTCTTCTGGGAGACCCACGACCCGACACAGGGCATGCGGCAGGGCAACGACCTCGGATCGCAGTACCGCTCGGCGATCTACTACACGACCGACGCCCAGCGCGCCGAGGCCGAGCGCACCCGCGACCTGTACGCCCCCGTCATCAAGCCCCTCGGCTACGGCGACATCACCACCGAGATCGCCCCGGCCACGACGTTCTACTACGCCGAGGGCTACCACCAGCAGTACCTGTTCAAGAACCCGAACGGCTACCGCTGCCACAGCAACACCGGCGCGAAGTTCCCGGCCGACGCCTGACAGGTAGGGATTGAAGCGCCAGGACTCCTTCGAGTCCTGGCGCTTTCTGCATGCGGCGACCGCCCACTGGCGTTGCCTTCGCAACCGACACGCTGCGGCGCGATCGGCACACAGTCCGACACCGATGCCCACCACGTCGGGTCGCCACCACCAACACCTGCGGCCGGCACGGTTGCCGAGTGGGTCCGGCCGTCGATCTTTCGCTGTTTTGTACCACCGGAGCCGGGTACCGGCCAGGTGGCTGGGGGCCTGGTAGTCGCGGAGTACATGAGCGAATCAGGGAGGCAGCGACATGGCCGGAACAAGTACCGCGGGCAGACTCGTAAAGGCCTGGGGAACCGGGGTCAAGGACTTACCGCGGAACACGACATGGCTGCTGTCAAAGGCGCTGACGCCGCTGGAAGCGTCGAAGGACGCGGCAGGTAGCGCGACGCACGCAGCCGGTAGCGCGACACACGCAGCCGGAGGCGGGCTGGTCGACATGGCTCGCCAGGCAGGGGCTTCCATCCTGGATGCGCTCCCCGTGGGCGACTCGATCGAGCTGAGGCTCCAGCGAGCCCGGGCAGCCGCCGACGAGGCACAGCAGGCCGAGGAAGCGGCCGTCCGTGAGGCCGAGGAAGCGAAGGCGCGTAGCGACGAGGCGCGCCAGATCGCCGAACGGTGCCGGGCGTACGTGCGTGACGTCGAGCGGGAGCAGGCCCAGGAGGTCAGCGAAAAGGTCGCCGAGGCCCGCCGCGAGGCCGATGCCCGGGTCGAGCGGGCTCGTGCCTCGGCGCAGGCGGACGCCGACCGCGTGGTGGAACGGGCGAAGGCCGAGGCGGACGATCGGGTCGCCAAGGCGCGGGAGGAGGCCGAGGCGGCACAGTCCAAGGCCAAGCAGGCGATGGCCGACGCGACGGCCAGCCTCGCGGAGGCCAGACAGCTCGCCGACGAGGCCACCGAGGCGACGAAGGCGGCCGCCGAAGAGGCTCACCGACAGGCCGCGCAGCTGGCCGCGAACGCCGATCGCGAGGCGAAGAGCGCCGATGAACGCGTCCGCGAAGCCGAACAGGTCCGGACCCGCGCCAGCGCACAGCGCAAGCGCAATGGGCGTGCTCAAACCACCGTGGACCTGAACGAGATGACCAAGACGGACCTGCTGAACCTTGCCACGGCCGAGGACGTCAAGGGCAGATCAGGTATGAGCAAGCCCGAACTGGTGACCGCCCTCAAACGCTCGTCCGGATCGAAGCAACGCTAACCAGAAGTGGGAGACGATCATGGGACTGTTGCACAGGAAGAGCCGGTTGGAGCGGATGGTCGAGCCGATCGCGACCGGGGCGACCAAGGCGATGCGACGTAGTGCTGTGCGCAACAGCGTCGCCGCCGCTGCGGCGGCGATCGGCATGAGCGCTGCCAGTGCGGTGGTGTCATCGCGGCGGCAGAAGGACAAGAAATGAAGCTGCGCAGTCTCGCGGTGTTCGGCGTGGGGTACGTGCTCGGCGCGAAGGCGGGACGGGAGCGCTATGTCCAGATTGTCGAAGCGATCCAGGCGGCATCGGAGCGGTTGGACGAGGCGCGCCGTCAGCGGGGCAAGCCTTCCCGGGCCGGGAGCGACCAGGGACTCGACAGTTATCTGGACGAGACCAGCCGGAACTAGCACGCTTGCCGGTGGCGCTGTCGTACGCACTTCGCTGGTCGCGCGCCTCCTCGGACTGCGGCTGCTGACCGTGGAAGGCACAGTTTTGCTGGCGCCGGTTTCGGTCGGCTCCCCGCCCGTGGACGTCGCTCCCACGACAGCCCACCTGGACACCCGGACCCTCGACACCGCGATCGGAGCAAGGCTCGGCATGTCGGCCCGATTGCTCGAGGAAAGCATCGACGATCTGCGTTCACTGGACCCCTGAACGAGCGACCCGGAAACAGCGACGCCGCGACGGGTTGCCGTTGTGTTGCTGAGGCCCTACCCGGCCGACTGGTGCCCTTCTACCTTTGACCTGCACCACCAGGACGACGGCTCCGGGGAGCGTTGCGACCAGGGCGAGCATGCCGTAGACGACCGCTACGGTGACGCCCAGCGTGGCGCCTAGGCCGATCGAGCTGAAGGCCCAGGCGGCGGCGCCCTCGCGTGGGCCCCAGCCGGCGATGTTCGTCGGGAGCGCGGAGGCTGTGAGGACGACGAGAGCCAGCGGTAGCAGGCGAGTCGGTGACACGTCCGCGCCGGTCGCTCGTACTGCGATCAGGAAGACGGCGGCGTGGCCGAGTACGGCGATGGTGGAGGCGAGCAGGATGCCTGGCCAGGCCCGCGGCGCGAGGACCGCGTCGCGGAGGTCGCTGGTGAAGGCGCGCCCGATCCGCGAGGTGGGGCGGCGTCCCTTGAGATAAAGGAGTATGGCGACGGCCGCGATTCCAACGGCGGCCGCAGGAACAAAGGCGGCCCAGGACAGCAGGGACAGCGCGCCCGCCGTCAGCACGAGCTGTACCGCGAACCCGGACGTCCGCTCCCACGCCACGGCGCGCAGGCTGCGGCTCACGTCGCCGACCTCGCGGCCGTGGCGTACGGCGCGGTGTACGTCGCCGACCACCCCGCCGGGCAGTGTGGCATTGAGGAACTGGGATCGGTAGTACGCCGCCACCGCGGTCCGTAGCGGCATCTCGACGCCGAGCCCGCCGGCGACGAGCCTCCACCGCCAGGCACAGCACAGCGTGGTCAGCGCGGTGATGGCGAGCGCGGCGGCGAGCAGCCAACCGGTCGTCAGCCGGAGGCCGTCCACCAACGGGCCCGTGCCGACCCGCCAGGCGAGTACGGCAAGGATCGCGGCGCCTCCCGCCAGGCGCGCCCAGGTCCAGATGCTTCGGCTGATGGCGGTTCCGATCTCTTGGTAGGGCCTCGTACGACTAACACGGCGGTCACCTGCCCCTGGTTCAGCCGACTTCGGACAGCACGTCAGACAGCTCGCGTGACGTCTGCAGCCAGTCGGACAGCGTCAGCCGCCGGGATCTGGCCGCTACGCGCAGCCGCGCGCGCTCTCCCGGGTCACCCAGCCACCGGCGCAACGCCTGCGCCAGAGCCTGTGCGTCGCCCGGCTCGACCAGTAGGCCTGGTCGGCTGCCGTCAGAGGCGTGCCCAAGAGCCTCAGGCACGCCGCCGACCTCCGTGGCCACGACCGGCAGCCCGCGGGCGAGCGCTTCGGTGACGACCATGCCGTACGTCTCAGCCTGGGAGGCCAGCACCAACAAGTCTGCCGCCGCGTAGGCCCGCTCGAGTTCAGCGCCTGTGAGCGGACCGGTAAAGGACACCCGGTCAGCCAGGCCCAGCTCTCTGACCTGTCGCCGCAGTCCGTCGACGAACTCCACCTCGAGGTCCAGTGCGCCGACGAAGTCGCACCCCCAAGCCGGACCGTCCACCATGGCCAGCGCCTCGAGCAGGACGTCGGGCCCCTTGGTCCGGGTGATCGCCCCGACGCACAGCAACCGCCCGCCGGACGGCGAACCCGCTGCCAACTCGGCCAGATCGACGCCGGGTCGCACGACGTACAGGCGATCCTTGGGCAGCGCGTAGTGGTCGAGCAGCCACTCCCGGGTCCACTCGCTCGTGGCCACGATCGCGGATACCGCCGACAGCGCGGCGAACTCGCGCGCCTCGTCCCGCGGCATGTGCATGAGTACGACGAGCCGCAGCCGGTCCGCCTCCGGCTCCAGCACTTCGGGGACCACGGACGCGATCAAGCCATCCACCAACACCAGCTCACCGTTCGGGACCCGGGCCAGCGTCGCGCCAACGGCCGAGCGCGCCGCTGCGTCAGGCTGCGTCCAGTCGCCGGCGACGGCGTGCTCGTGGACCGACCAGCCAAGCGCCGTGAGCCCGTCACTGATCCGCCGGTCGTAGACGTTGCCGCCGCTCGGCCGACGCGGATCGTCGATCCCGTACGGGACCAGAAAGTGCACCTGTGTCTCCTTCTCCTGGTCGGCTGAACCGGTGCGACGCTGTTCTCGTATGACACTCGTACCCGTAGCTACGGAGGCACTGTGCGTCTGGTTCAGGGTCGAGTCCGCATCCCCACCGGCCCGCTCGTCGGCTTCGCCGGCTTGCTCGTGCTCCTCGTCGTACTCGCAGCAGTCACCGGCCTCGGCGTCGCCGGCTGGGTGACCGGCGTCGTCTGCGGAGCCGGCCTCGCCGAACTGCTCGCTCGCGCGATGGCGCATCACCGCCGTGACGGGCTGGGGCCCGCGGACAGGGTGACACTGTCTCGCGCAGTCCTCGCCTGCGGGGTCGCGGCGCTCACGGCGGACTCGTTCGGCAGCCCGGCGCCGGTGGCGATCCTGGTGGCGCTCGCGACGGTCGGGCTGTTCCTCGACGGGGTGGACGGGAAGGTCGCTCGGCGTACCGGAACTGTGTCGGCGTTCGGCGCGCGCTTCGACATGGAGGCCGACGCGTTCCTGATCCTGGTCCTCAGCGTGTACGTCGGCCGTACGGCGGGCTGGTGGGTGCTTGCGATCGGTGCGGCCCGCTATCTGTTCGTGGCAGCCAGCTGGGCGTTGCCATGGCTGCGCGGTTCGCTCCCGCCCCGGTACTGGGCCAAGGTGGTGGCCGCGATCCAAGGCATCACCCTGACCGCCGTGATGGCCGACTTCCTGCCCGACGCCGTGACCACGGTGGTGCTGCTGATCGCGCTGGGGCTGCTGGCCGAGTCGTTCGGCCGTCAGATCTGGGGGCTGTGGCGCCAGGCCGGAAGTCCGCCCGGCACTCGCGCCGCCGTGGCGTCGGCGCTGGCGGTGCTGCTCCTCTGGGCTGCACTCCTCGTACCGGACCACACCGGCAGCCTGTCAGCGGCCGCCTTCCTCCGGATCCCGCTCGAAGGACTGGTGTTCGTCGTACTCGTCTGTGTGCTGCCGTCGAGGCTCGCGCGGATCCTCGCAGTGATCGGCGGTGTTCTCGTCGGGGTGCTGCTGGTTCTGCGGCTGCTCGACAGGGGCTTCTACTTCGCCTTCGACCGCGCGTTCCACCCCGTGTACGACGCGGCGTACGTCGGCTCCGCGCTGGGGCTGCTCAGCGACTCGATCGGCCGCGTCGGCGCCATCGCAGTCTTCATCGGAGTCGGAGTCCTGTGCCTGGCTCTGCTCGCCCTGCTGCCGCTGTCGGCGCTGCGGGTGACCCGGCTCGTGACAAGACACCGGCGGCCCACGCTGCGGATAGTCGCCGTACTGGCAGTGATCGCGATCGTGCCCGCACTGACCGGCATCGGGCCTCAGCCTGTACGACGGGTCCCCTCGGCCTCCGCGGCTCGCCTCGCCACGGAGGTCGGTGAAGACCTCCGCGACCAGCACGAGTTCGACCGGGCGCTCGAGCAGGACCCGTTCCGCGACACCCCGGGGAACGAGTTGCTGACCGGTCTGAAAGGAAAGGACGTGCTGCTGGTCTTCGTCGAGAGCTATGGACGCACTGCGCTCGACTCTCCTGTCGTCGGGTCTGCGCTCGAGGCCGGGGACCGGCGGCTGCAGCAGGCCGGCTTCTCGTCGCGCAGCGGCTTCCTCACCTCGCCGACCTTCGGCGGCATCAGCTGGCTGGCGCACTCAACGCTGCAGTCCGGGCTATGGGTGAACAACCAGCAGCGGTACGACCACCTCGTCACCCTGGACCGGGTCACACTCGCCGACGCGTTCGGTCGGGCCGGCTGGCGAACAGTGGCCGACGTACCTTCCAACAACGAGGACTGGTCGGTGGCGAAGACCTACTACCACTACGACATGGTCTACGACCGCCGGAACGTCGGGTACGCCGGACCGTCGTTCAGTTATGCCTCGATGCCTGACCAGTACACCTTGGCCGCGTTCCAGCGACTGGAGCTGGAGAAGCCGAATCGAGCTCCCGTCATGGCCGAGCTCGACCTGGTTTCCAGCCACACGCCGTGGGCGCCGCTCCCCCGGATGGTCGACTGGAGCCAAGTGGGTGACGGCTCGGTCTTCGACCAGATGCCGGCCGAGGGCGACTCACCGGAAGACGTCTGGCGGCAGCCGGACCAGGTGAAGGCTGCGTACGCACAGTCCATCGCCTACTCGCTCGACGCCCTGACCTCGTTCGTCCAGCAGCTCCACGACCGCAACCTCGTGCTCGTCGTCCTCGGCGACCATCAGCCGGCCAGCATCGTCTCGGGCAACGGCGCGAGCCACGATGTGCCGGTCAGCATCATCGCCGCCGACCCGAAGGTGACAGCTCGAGTAGCAAACTGGGGCTGGCAACCCGGGCTCCGACCGGCCGCCGACGCACCGGTCTCGCCGATGGACACCTTCCGAGACCGCTTCCTCACGACCTACGCCCACTAGCGGTTTGCAGGTAGCTGCAACTGACGCCAGCTGGACGGCGCAGCACTCAGGAACCGGCGTCCCAGATGACTCGGTCGGCGAACGCGCCCCGCTCGGCGGCTTTCGCGGCGCGGGTTGTCTCCAGGGCGTCCTTGGTCGTCCCGAGATCGGCGGCCAAGGCGTAGACGACCTCGAGGATGTCCGCGAGTTCCTCGACGGCGATCGGGCCGTCGTCAGCGGTGAGGAACTCGTCGACCTCCTCCAGGAGTTTGTCGCGCAGCCGTTGACGGAACTCGGCCGGCCCGGCCCGGTAGGTGGTCGGCTCGGTGCCGCTCGCGCGGATGATCTCCGGGATGCGGTCTCTGACCAGCTTGCTGCCGGTCACTTGCCCGGGTCGAGCTGCTGGGCCAGGTACTGCTGGAGGCCGATCCGTTCGATCGCGTCGAGTTGGCTCTCGAACCAGTCGACGTGCTTCTCCTCGTCGCGGACCATTTCCTCGAACACCGCGGCGGAGCCGTGGTCGCCGAGGTCGTGGCACTCCTTCGCGGCGGCGTTGAACTGCGCCACCGCGGCGAGCTCGCCGTCGAGGCCGAGGCGGAGCATCTCCTGGGCGTCCTCGCCGACCGAGATGGCGCCGAGCTTCTGCAGGTTCGGGTGGCCGTCGAACAGCAGGATGCGGCTGATCAGCGCGTCGGCGTCCTTCATCTCGTCGATGGACAGGTCGTAGAACACCTTGCCGAGCCGGCCGAATCCCCAGTTGTCGAGCATCCTGGCTTCCAGGAAATACCCGTTGATCACCGTCAACTCGAGCGTGAGCGCCTCGTTGAGCAGTACGACGACACGTGGGCTAACCGGCTGCACCTGCCACCTCCGTGAGTGAGGCTGCCGAGACCGACCTCCCATGCTGGCACAACAACCGCTTCACCGAGAAGACACAGCCGCCACAGTTCCGTCCCGCCCCGGTCGCCCCGCACACCTGCGCGACCGTCCGAGCGCCGTCCTCGATGCTCTCGAGAACGTCGCGGTCGGTCACGACCTCACAGTGGCAGACGATCACATAGGTGAGGCTACCCTCACTGACCACCCTTAGTCATGGTCAGGTCCGTCACATGGTCAGAAACGCCAGGGTTCGGCGGCCAGCGCCAGGTAGAAGAAGTGGCGGTTGGTGGTCTTGGTGCCGGCATTCTCGTCGAGCAGGGCGGCAGCTTGTTGCTGATCGCCTGTCGCGTACAGCAGGCCCGCCAGGTTGGTGCGAGCGTGGGCGGCGAACCAGCCTGCGCCGGCTGAGTCGGCGGTCACTATCGCCTCACGGAAGGCGCCCTCGGCGGTGGTCCGGTCCGCAGTGCGGCCCAGCTGGACCAAGGCGAAGGACACATAGTGGTTGAGTTGCGTACGCCGTGCCGCCAGTACTGCCTGCTCAGCCTCCACACGCGCCGTCGGCAGATCACCCCGGAGCTCGGCGACCCTGCTGCACAACAGATAGGCCCAACAGCGGAACGGCTCGTACCCGATCGCGGTCGACCGGCTGAGTACTTCGTGACTCGCCCGGTCGAGCTCGTCCACGTCGCCCGAGCGCAGTGCTCGGAGACAGGTGATGAGATCGTTCGCAGCGACGTACCAGTCGTCACCGGCCGCATCCATCACGACTCTCGCCTCGGTGAGAAGCTGTGCGGCGCGCTGATGATCTCCGGCGACCTCCAGCGCCAGTCCGAGCGCCTGCTTCGACCAAGCAGTCGTCCACGGGTCATCTGGCTGCAGTACGACGGCCTGCTCGCCCGCGGCGACTGCTGCGTCCAGATCGAGCTGCTGGCCGGCCAGGTAGCAGATCACGGTCAACGCGCGGGCACGCAGCAAAGGTCGAGAGCCGCGGATCGCAGCCTCGATCCAGTCGCGTCCGACTGCATGGCGGTCGCTGCTCGACCAGAACCACCACAGGGCGCAGGCGATCCGCAGGGTCTCTTCGCTCTCAGGAGCAGTCCGCTGCACGGCCCGGAAGTTGCCGAGCTCCGCCTCTACCCGCAGCTGCCAGGTCCGGTAGTCCTTCGACATCAGTCCGGACTCGGCGTCCTCTGCCAGCGCGACGAAGTACTGGCGATGCGCTCGCTCGGCCTCCGTCAGCAGACCGGTGGCCTGTAGCCGCTCGCGCCCGTACTCGCGAAGAGTTTCGAGCAAGTCGTAGCGCCCGCCCGACGACGGAACCACCAGTGACTTGTCGACGAGCAGGCTGAGTAGATCCAGGGCCCGACCTGGATCGATGCCGCCCACGCGGGCCAGCGCCATCGCGGCTTCGATCGAGCACCCGCCCTCGAAGACCGAGAGCAGATCGAACAAGGTCCGCTCCTGCTCGTCCAGGAGGTCATAGCTCCAGTCGATCGTTGCGCGGAGCGACTGATGCCGCCCCGACGACGCCCGACCTGGCGACACCAGCAATGCGAAGCGGTCGCTGAGCTGAGTGGCTATGTAGTCCACTTGCAGCGCCTTGGTTCTGGCGGCCGCCAGCTCGATGGCGAGTGGGAGCCCGTCGAGATGGCGGCACAGATCCCGCACTGTGTCTGCGTTTGATGCGGTGAGTTCGAAGCGGCCCACGCGCTGGGCTCGTTCCTCGAACAACCGGACGGACTGCGCCTCGGTGAGCGGTGGGACGAGCCAGTGGATCTCCCCCACGATGCCGAGCGGTTCACGGCTGGTCGCCAGTACCTGAAGCCGCGGGCACACCGACAACACCTGTTGAGCCCACTCGGTGATACCCGGCAGTAAGTGCTCACAGTTGTCCAGGACCAACAGCAGCTGACGAGGTCGCAGGTACTCGAGCAGACCGGCCCCGGCCGAAGCCGGTCCCTCATCCGCACGAGCCGACAACCGCCCAGCAGCACCGCCGGCCAGAGCAGACGCAACGGCTTGCGGTACGGCGCTTGCCTCCACGAGCGGCTCCAGCTCGACCATCCACACGCCATCGGCGAATTCGACGCGCAGTGCCGAGGCAACCTCGATCGCGAGCCGCGTCTTGCCGGCACCGGCCGCACCGGTCAATGTCACGAGACGGTGCTCCCCGACGGCCCGCTGTACCTCGGTCAGCTCGGTCTCACGTCCGACGAAGCTCGTCAGCGGAGTCGGAAGACCGCTGTGGTCGGTCAGCGTCGGCGATCCGCCCACGGGCGACCACGTCAGCGCCGGGTCGTGCCGCAGTACCGCTGCCTCCAGGTCACGCAGCTCGGGCCCCGGCTCGATCCCCAGCTCTGCCGCCAGCAGCGACCTGGCCTGCTGGTACGCCGCCAACGCGTCCGCCTGCCGCCCGGACCGGTACAGCGCCAGCACCAGGTGCACCCACAACGTCTCCCGGTACGGATGCTCGCGTACGGACGACTCCAGCTCGGCGACTGCCTCACGGTGATGCCCGAGCCGCAGCTCGGCGTCGATCCGGTCTTCCAGCACACCCAGCCGCAGCTGATCGAGCCGGACCGCGTCCGCGCGTGCCCAGTCCGCGTCGAACTCCTCCAGAGCCGGACCACGCCACAGCCGTTCGGCCCGTCGGAGAACCGTGGCGGCCGCGTGTATGTCTCCCGATCGCAATTCGGCCCGCCCTTCGGCAGCCAGCCGCTCGAACCGTACGGCGTCGACGTCTTCGGGCGAGATGTCGAGCAGGTACGTCGGTCCCTGGCTGGTGATCGTCGTACGGCCGAGAGTCTTGCGCAGCCGCGACACCTGGTGCTGGAGCGTGTTCCGGGTGTCCGAAGCCGCATCGGACCCCCACACCGCTTCGACCAGCGTCTCGACCGGCACCGGCCGGGCCGCATTCAGCGCCAGCAGGACGAGCACCGCACGCTGTTTGGCCCCGGCGACCGCAACGGCGTTCCCGTCGGCGTCGTCGACCTCGATCGGGCCGAGCAGCTTCACCCTCACGCCGATTCACGCTGCTACGGACCAGGGCCGCCGTCAATGGCAGCGGCACGGCAGCGGCATGGCAGTGCGCGACTCCAGGACGCGAGTACGACGGCAGCGCCCCGGCGCACTCTGCGATCGGAAGAGCTCATACGACAAACCCTGGAGGTACAAGATGAGCACCACAACGACGCGCGAGACCAAGCTCGCGCAGATGTTCGGGCTCGACGGCGACAGCTGGATGCGGCACGCCAACCCGGTCAGCGTCTGGACCCGGTTCAGTGTCCTGCCGTTGCTGACGATCTCGATCTGGAGCCGGGACTGGATCGGCTGGTGGTCACTGATCCCGATCGCACTGTCGCTGGTCTTCATGGTCGTCAACCCGGTCCTGTTCCCGGCCCCGCGCTCGACCCGGTACTGGGCGTCCAAAGCGGTCTTCGGCGAGCGCATCTGGGCCGAGCGGAACTCCGTCGAGATCCCGGAGCAGTTCCGGTCCCAGGTCCCGAACGTGACCTACACGTTCCAGCTGGTCGGCATGGCGTTCTGGGTGTACGGACTCCTCGTACTGGACCACATCGGGCTGGTCGCGGTCGTCGCGGGCCTGGTCATCGTGCAGTGCGCGAAGGCCTGGTGCCTGGATCGCATGGTGCTGCTGTTCGAGCAGCTGAAGAGCCTGCGTTCCGACTACGCCGGATGGGAGTACTGATCATGGACTTCCTCTTCGTCCACGGCGCTTGGCACTCCTCCGCACACTGGAACGACATCGTCGGACGGTTGGTGGCCGCGGGGCATCGCGCGTTCGCGATCGACCTGCCGGGCAGCGGGATCAACGCCGCCTACCCGCAGTCCTACCTCCGCAACGACTTCGCCGCCTTTGCGACCGAACCGTCACCGATCGCCAACATCGGCCTCGCGGACTACACGAACGCGGTCGTCGACCAGGTGAAGAAGATGGCGCATGGCAAGGTCACGCTGGTCGGTCACAGCATGGGTGGCCTCACGATCACCCGGGTCGCAGAGGCCGTCCCCGAACTGCTGGAGCGGCTGGTCTACCTGAGTGCGTACGTCCCCGTGCGCCTCGCGTCCGCCAACGACTACAGCCAGCTCCCGGAGAACAAGCCGGGGATGTCGGGCGCCCTCGTCGTAGCCGATCCGGTCGCCACCGGCGCGGTGCGGATCAACCCGCGCAACGGCGACCCGGAGTACGTCGAACAGGGCCGGCTGGCGTTGTACAACGACGTGAGCACCGCGGAGTACCTGAAGTACGCCGTCGCGTTCAACCCGGATCTCCCGGTCCGGGTCGGCGTCGAGGACGCTCGTGGCACCGTCGACCGCTGGGGCAAGGTCCCCCGCACCTACATCCGCACCACCGAGGACCACACCGTCCCACCGGCGCTACAAGACCGGATGATCCTCGAGGCCGACGCCGCGACTCCGCACAACAAGTTCGTCGTCCACACCCTGCCGTCCAGCCACTCCTCGTTCGCCTCGATGCCCGGCCGCCTCGTCAGCACTCTTCTCCACAGGTAGTCAGAGAGGGCACCACCTTCGCGGTGGTGCCCTCTCTACGTGCGCTAGCTGACGCGGTACAGCGAGCCGCCGCCGGAGATGGCGATGGTGGTGGCTTTGCCGGCGACGTTGAGGTTGACGATGAACGTCGTACCGGACTGGCGGACGCTGTAGGTGACCGAGCCGGTGGAGCGGACCGGGACGACGAAGGACAGGATCGACGCGGTCTTGCCGGAGCGGGCCAGCATCAGTGTCGGGGCGGACTTGCGGACGTAGCTGCTCGGATACACCCAGCCCTGGATCGGGTTGGTCTGTGCCTGCTTGAGCAGGATCGCGCCGGCCGGCAGCGCCTGCTTGAACGGGATCTGGAACAGGATCGTCTTCGTCGTGTCACCCGGCGCGGCAGCGATCGCGGTGGTCCGCGAGTACACGCTCGCCCGCTGATCCGACGGAAGATGCCACAGCGTCTGGAACGCCTGCGCGGTCGTCGCCGACGCACGGTCCCACGTGACGAGCAGATCCGGGTCCTTCAGCACCAGGACAGAGCGGACGCGACTGATCCCTCTGCCCGGCGCATCGGTCAGCACATACGACTCGGCATTCGTCTTCACCGACGACGCGGTCAGCCGGGTCGTCGGATTCAGATACGTCGACATCGGCGTGGTCATATCACTGTGCGCAGCAGGACTCACGACCCAGGTGCGATAAGCCCCCGCGTTGTACGCCGCGTACCCGCCGTCGACGACGATGTCCCGCCCACGCGCCGTGTATGTGATGCTCGTGTGGTCGAAGTGCCCGTGGAACGCCCGCGGCGGTCCGAACCTGATGCTGTACGACGATTCGCCCGTGAACCCACGCGCCGCCTCTGTACCCCACCCGGTCCGCCCGAACACGTACCCGGCCGAGTAGATCCCGACCCGCCACGGCGGCACCGTACCCTTCGCGCCGAACGAGCCGGCGTACTCCAGCGGCGTACCCACCCACGGGTACGTCGACTGCACCTCGGTGTCGCCGAGCTGATGGAGCTTGCCGAGCGAATTCGTTGCCAGAGTCAAGAACTTCGCCAGCAACGCGCGCCGCGTCGAGATCGTCGTACCGGGATCGACACCGCAGTTCTGCATGACGGCGATCGCGCGCCCCCAGAGCGAGTAGTTGAACGACGCGTACCCGGTCGACTGTTCGTTGGTCGCACCCTGGGAATCGATCGACGTCGTGATACCGGCCGCGAACCGTTGCTGGGCAAGGTTGCGGTAGTCGGCGCGGCCGAGAGTGCAGCCGACGCCGAACAGCGCGATGCTCTCGTCGGTCCCGTGGTTCCACGCGCCACTCCAGTAGTTCGTCAGGAACCTCGCGTGGCTCAGCAACGCCGTGTCCAGCCAGGCGTAGCGGGTCGGCAGCGTGGTCACCTGCAGCCCGGACAGGATCGCCTGGCGCAGGCAGTTCAGCACGTTCGTCCGGTGCATGGTCGACTCCCAGGCGCCGACGTTCGCCTTCCACGAGTACGGGTTGTCGCGGTACCAGTCGTACGCGATCGTGTTGACCCGCGTCAGCGCGGTCAGGTCGCCCTGGCCGGCCGCGACGATGCCCTGCCCGAGCCAGCGCAGCGAGTGGAACCACATGTACCAGCTGGCGTTCTTGTACGGGTTCGACGCCCAGTTGATGTTGCCGCCGCCGTTGCCGACCTTGTACGCCGCGTACGGTCCCCACTGGAACTTGTCGGCGTACAGGTTCGCCACCGGGTTCGTCTTCTCGATCCCGCTGAACCCCGGGCACGCGTAGAACGGCGCCGCGAGCGTCTGCACCTTGTTCTGCCCGATGTCCGTGGCCGGCGCGGCCGTCGGCGGTACGACGTTGCTTGCCCCCGGCACGAATTGCGCCTCGAGCGGATCGTCGGGCCCCGGGACGATCTGGATCCCCGGCGCGGCCCCCGGCGTACGTGTTTCTCCCGTGGCCGTTCCCGCGCCGAGCACGAGAACAGCGATCCCCGCGGCCAGTCCGGCCGCACCCCTGAATCGCATGAAGTTGTACCTCTCCCCCACCGCCACCGGGTGCCGGTGACGGCCTGCACTGCGGACTGGCGCAGCTGCCCTGCAGATACGCCGTACCGTCGGCCGGCGCGCGAGGTTCCGCGGGGGCGGTCACTTGCCGAGGTTTGGTTGCTCCCCTTCACCTGCTTGATGCAGCCGCAGCGCAGAATGTTGCGGCAGGCATGATGGCGCGGTGTCGATCACCGCATCCCATGAGTTGACCCCAGAGACGAACACCGGCCGGCCAGGACGCGTGATCCTGCTCAACGGCACGTCGAGCTCCGGGAAGTCCAGCATCGCCGAGCAGCTGCTCGCGACCTTGAACGGCGCGTGGTTCCATCTGGCGATCGACCGGTTCCACAGTCTCCGTGCTCGGCGGGAGTGGACCGAGGAGTCGTTCCTGCCGGTCTTCCAGCGGACGGTTCTGGGCTTCCACCGCGCCGTCGCGGGGATGGCGTCGGCGGGCAACGACGTGGTGGTCGACCACATCCTCGGCGAGCGCTGGCGGCTCACGGACTGCCTGACCGTGTTCGACGGCCTCCCGGTCCTGTTCGTCGGCGTCCGCTGCTCCCTGCCCGAGCTCGAGCGGCGCGAACGCGAACGCGGGAACCGGACCGTCGGCCGGGCCGCGGTCCAGTTCCCACTCGTCCACCAACACGGCAGGTACGACGTAGAAGTCGACTCGGAACGCCACACCCCTGCCGAGTGTGCGGCCCTGATCCGCGACCGCCTGGACCAGGCGCCCCCGACGGCCTTCGACGAACTGCGGTCAGCGGGGCTCTGAGTCAGCCCATCGTCTTCTGGCCGTCGAGGGATTCGCGGATGATGTCGGCGTGGCCGGCGTGCTGGGCGGTTTCGGCGGTGATGTGCAGGAAGACCCGACGGACGGTCCAGAAGACGCCCGGCGGCTGCCACGGCGCGGCAGGCAGCTCGTACGACGTGTCGAGGTCGAGCGTGCGCACCAGGTCGTCGGTGGCAGCGGCGACCTTCTCGTACTCCGCGAGCACGTCGGCCAGCGTCTCGCCCTCGACGAGCCGGAACTGGTTCTCCCACGCCGCCATCACCTCGGGCGTGTACTCCGTCGGCGTCGCCTCACCCTTGCCCTGGGCGAACTCGGCCCAGTGCTGCTCGACCGACGCCACGTGCTTGATCAGTCCACCGATCGTCAGCTCGCTGACCGTGCTGCGGGTGCTCGCCTGCTCGTCGGTGAGGCCCTGCGCGGTGTGCCGCAGGAAGTACCGGTGCTTGGCCAGGAAGTCGAGGATGTCTTGCCGCTCACCGCTCTGGTTCGTCGTCATACTCCGACCCTAGAAGCAGAAGCGGACAGATGCTGACCTCCATTCGACGAACTCGAAGAAGAGATCCGCGGCATCCGTCGACCCACCCCTCGAGCACGCCGAGCACCCTCAGCCGCATGCCGGTCAGCGTAACTGCCGACGGTGGCACCGGCGGGTCCTCTCGCGTATCGTGACCCGAGGCTGGCTGGGGGACAACCTTTGTACACAAGGGTTTTTCGAGCTGAGGGGGTCCGAACAATGGGAACGATCACTACCAGCGACGGCACCGAGATCTTCTTCAAGGACTGGGGCGAGGGACAGCCGATCGTCTTCAGTCACGGTTGGCCGTTGTCGGCCGACGACTGGGACAACCAGCTGCTGTTCTTCCTCTCCAAGGGGTACCGCGTCGTCGCCCACGACCGCCGTGGACACGGCCGGTCGACGCAGACCGGCGACGGTCACGACATGGACCACTACGCCGACGACCTGAAGGCGGTCGTCGACCATCTCGACCTGCGCGACTGCATCCACGTCGGCCACTCGACCGGCGGCGGCGAGGTCACGCGCTACCTGGCCCGGCACGGCGAGGACCGGGCCGCCAAGGCCGCGCTGCTGTGCGCGGTCCCACCGCTGATGGTCAAGACCGACGCGAACCCCGAGGGCCTGCCCAAGGAGGTCTTCGACGACCTGCAGAACCAACTCGCCGCGAACCGCTCGCAGTTCTACCGCGCACTTCCGGAAGGGCCGTTCTACGGCTACAACCGGCCCGGCGCGGAGCCGTCCGAGGCGAACATCGCGAACTGGTGGCGCCAGGGCATGATGGGCGGCGCCAAGGCCCATTACGACGGCATCGTCGCGTTCTCCCAGACCGACTTCACCGCGGATCTTCAGCAGATCACGATCCCGGTGCTGGTCGTGCACAGCGAGGACGACCAGATCGTCCCGTACGCCGATGCCGGGCCGAAGTCGGCCGCACTGCTCAAGAACGGGGTCCTGAAGACCTACAAGGACCTCCCGCACGGCCTGCCCACGACGCACCCCGACGTGGTCAACCCCGATCTGCTCGAGTTCTTCCAGTCCTAGTCCGCTACTTCCCGGCATCACAGGCTTCGTCACGCTCCCGCGCGCCCTCCCGGCGACAGTCGCTTGACGAAAGGCTCATCCATGCATCAGCACCGCACGCGAGTGCTCGCCGTACTGGTCGCAGTACTCGCGCTCGTGCTTGCCGCCGTGACGCCCGCGGCGGCGTCCCATCCGAGCGGCCCGAAACCCACCATCGTCCTGGTCCACGGAGCGTGGGCCGACGGATCCAGCTGGCAGAAGGTCACCAACAGACTCCTCGACGACGGCTACACGGTCCGCGTCCCACCGAACCCGCTCCGCAACCTCACCACCGACGCCGCGACGATCCGGGATTTCCTGTCGACACTGTCCGGGCCGATCGTGCTCGTCGGTCACTCGTACGGCGGTGCCGTGATCACCAATGCGGCCACCGGCAACTCCAACGTCAAGGCGCTCGTGTACGTCGACGCGTTCGCGCCGGCCGAGAACGAGACCGTCCTGCCGTTGGCCGGCGCCGGCTCCGCGCTCGCCGTACCCGACCCGACGACGGTGTTCGACTTCGTCCCGTACCCCGGAGCGCCGACAGGTGACGTGGATCTGTACCTCAAGCACGACACGTTCGTGAACTCGTTCGCCTCCGGGCTGTCGCGCAGCGCCGCGGAGAAGCTCTACCCGTCGCAGCGGCCGCTCACCTTCAGCGCCGGCAACGTCCCCTCCGGTCCGCCGGCCTGGGCCACGATCCGGTCCTGGTACGTCCTCGGCACGAAGGACCTGATCATCACCCCGGCGTCGCAGAACATGATGGCGACCCGGGCACACTCCACCATCACCCGCATCCCGACCGGCCACCTCGGACTGATCTCCGACCCCGGCCCGATCACCAAGGTCATCGAAACCGCAGCCCGCGCTTCCCGCTGACCCTGCCTGCCGCAGGTCGCCCGGTTATTCGGGCGACCTGCGCGGTCGGCCCCGGCTAGGCTGCCCGGTCATGGACGGTCTCGAGATCCGGGCCCTGCGGCCCGACGATCCGCCGGTGATCGCGGCGGCGATGGCCGCGCTGGGCTGGGACAAGCCCGAGAGCCAGTACCAGCGGTACGTCGCGGAGCAGGCCGCCGGGACGCGGGACGTGCTGGTGGCGACCGTCGACGGCGCGTACGTCGGTTACGTGACGATCTACTGGGTCCCGCCGTACTTCAAGACCATCCCCGAGATCTCGGACTTCAACGTGCTGCCGTCGTACCGGCGGCGTGGGATCGGCTCGGCGTTGATGGACGCCGCCGAGGCGAAGGTGGCCGAGCGGTCCCCGGTGGTGGGGATCGGCGTCGGGCTGTACGCCGACTACGGCAGCGCGCAACGGATGTATGTGCGCCGTGGATACATCCCGGACGGACGCGGCCTGATCTACGACGGCAGGCAGGTCCCGCCGATGGAGACGATCCGCAATGACGACAGCGCCTGTCTCATGTTCACCAAACAACTGCGGTAGCGTCGGTGACGTGCGTGCGATCGAGTACTCGCGAACAGGTGAACCAGACGTCCTGACCCTCGTGGACCGGTCGATGACCGATCCGGGGCCCGGCGAGGTCCGGGTGCGGATCCACCGGTCGGGCGTCAACCCGACCGACTGGAAGTCGCGCCGCGGCAGCGAGGCCGGTACGCCGGTCGACCCGCCGCAGGTGCCGAACCAGGACGGCTCCGGCGAGGTCGACGCCGTCGGCCAGGGCGTCGACGCCGGGCTCGTCGGCCGCCGCGTCTGGATCTGGGAGGCCGCGTACCAGCGACCGTCCGGCGGCACGGCCCAGGAGTACGCCGTCGTGCCGGTCCGTCATGTGGTGGAGCTGCCGGACGAAGCGTCGTACGACCTCGGTGCGTCTCTCGGCGTACCGTTCCTTACCGCGCATCGCTGCCTGACGGTGACCGAGGACGGCCCCGAACACCTCGGCCCGGGCAAGCTGGCCGGTCGGACCGTGCTCGTTGCCGGTGGCGCCGGGGCGGTCGGCAACGCGGCGATCCAGCTCGCCCGATGGTCCGACGCGACCGTGATCACGACCGTGAGCAGCCCCGAGAAGGCGAACCTGGCCGCGCTCGCGGGCGCCGATCACGTCATCAACTACAAACAGCAGGACGTGATCGAGGAAGTCCGTGAGATCGTGCCGCACGGCGTGAACACGATCGTCGAGGTGTCGCCCGCCGCGAACGCGACGATCGACGCCGCGATCATCGCGATGCACGGCTCGGTGGCGATCTACGCGACCGACGGCGGCAACACGTTCGAGCTACCGGTGCGCCCGTCGATGGTGCCGAATGCCCGCTGGCAGTTCGTTCTGCTCTACAACGCCCCTGAGTCGTGGCGCCCGCGTGCGCTGGGCGACATCGAGGCCGCGGTCCGGGCCGGCGCCGTACGGGTAGGACCCGAGGCCGGGCTCCCGTTGCACCACTACTCCCTCGAGCACGCCGCCGAGGCACACGCCGCCGTCGAGCAGAGCATCGTCGGCAAGGTCCTCATCGACGTACGCTGACCAGGTCCTGTCTGGATTACCAGACAGGACCTAACTGCTGCAGGGCCGCTGCGCAGCGGCAGTCAGGGTTGTCGGTGCAGAGCAGAGCGGCCGGGTCGGCCTGGATCAGTTGGCGCGTTGCCGCGAGTACGGCGTCCTTCGGGATCCGGCGTACGCGTGCCTGCCCGATACGGAGCTCCTTGGTGACGGGACGCAGTACCGGCTCGATGTCGTCGAAGTGGTGGCTCTCGCCGGGGATGTTCGGGAGCTCGATCCAGAGGCCGTCGGCGGTCTTCGCGTAGCGGTAGAAGAGCGAGCGGCCGAGCTGCTGCTCGGCGAGGTGGATCGTGGTGTTGGAGGTGTGGCTGACGCCGAGCAGGAGTACGTCACCGTCCAGCGCCTCGAGCGGGCCGAGCGGCCAATCGAGGCGCTGGGCTTCGAGGAGTCGTTCGGCCGCGGGTCCGAGAGCCTGGTAGGCGAACAGCGGGTGTGAGGTGCGTAGCGGTGAGTGGGTCTGCCGGAACACCTCAGGAACCCGCCCGAGCCAACGGTCGACCTCGAGATCCGGTCCGAAACTGGTTGCCTGCGACAACTTCTCGTCGAACTCCGGCCAGTCCGCCGCATTCCAGTAGGCGTTGTCGGGCCGGACGAGCCCCGGCGGCGCGGGGATCCCGGTCAGATCCCACGTCCCACCCGGCATCACCACGGTCCCGCAAACCTCGGTCAACGCAGCACACACTGCCTCCGCGCCGCCCTCGACGTACCCGAACGAACTCAGCGACGAATGCACGATCACCTCGGACGTGCCATCCAGCCCGAGCTGCCGCAGCCCGTCGACGAGGTCCGCCTTGGTCACAACCATTCCGACAAGCTATCTCGCTTGGAACCGACCGGTCTCCCGATATTCCGCGTACAACCCGAGCACTACCTGGGTAGGCGGATGCAATGGACCAGGCGGCGCCGCGAAGAAGCCTGCGTCGACCACTTCGTCCGGTGCGGGGCGGAGGGTGCCGGTCCATTGGCGGGCTTCGAAGCACAGGGCGAAGCACTGAACGATGTCGCCGTTGGGATAGGTGAGGGTGTGGAGGTCGGCTTCGGAAAGGCTGGCGAACGGGACCAGGTCGTCGGGAGCAACCACCAGGCCGGTCTCCTCGGAGAACTCGCGGGCTGCTGTGGTGCGGAAGCTGTCGCCGGGCTCGGCGCCGCCTGCTGGAAGTTCCCAGAGGCCGGTGTCGCGGCTTTTCTGGAACAGGATGCGGTCTGCTGCGTCCACCGCGAGAACCTGCGCGCCGGGGAGCAGGAGGAGGCGGGAGCCGACGTCGCGGCGGAGCTGGGCGAGGTAGGAGTCCACCAATGAGAGGGTAGGGCCCGTGGATTGGGTGAAGCGGCGTGCCGGGTGGGTGCTGGGGCTGGGACTGCTCGGCGGCCTGGTGTGGACCGCAGTCGTCACGTTGTCCCAACCCGGCTGGTACGACCCGACCAGAGACTGCTCACGCAAACTCGGCCCCGACCCGACCACCGTCCACACCAGCTGGTTCCCGCCCAGAGCCACCTGCCTGTACGGCGAGGAAGCCCGCCAGTACATGTCGACGTCGCGAACCGTCGTCCTCTCGATCCTCGCCGTACTGCTCCTCATCGTCATCGCGACCGGCCTGATCCTGACCGTACGGCGACTGAGCGGCGAGCCCGGACCGGTCCGCCCGGCCGGCGACCTCGACCTCGGCAAACGCCGGATCAAGCACCTGACCTTCGGGGCAGCCGACATCGCCATCGTCTTCGCGCCACTGACCTTCCTCAACGCGGTCGCGATCGTCTTCGGCGGGATCCCCGGCGGCATCCTTTTCATCGTGTCCTCGCTCGTCGGGCTCAGCGCTCTCGGCACAGTCCTCGACCGCCACCTCGGCCCGCTCCCGAGCAGCGCCCTGGACAGCCGCCGACGCGGCACGATCGCCGGTGTCACGACGTACGCCGTCGTCTTCGTCGCCACCGCCGTCTCCGGCGGGCTCCCGTTCCTCCGGCTCTGGTCCGTCCCGCTCGGCGGCCTCGCGTACGCCGTGATCGCCGCGATGCAATGGCGTCGTGCGACGGCTAGCGCCAACCAGGTTCAATATTCTGGTTGAGGTGGAACACGTTCTCGGGGTCGTACTCACACTTCACCCGAGCCAATCGGTCGTAGTTCGCCGCACCGACTCCCGCGATCACCCGATCCTGCCCCTCGTACCCGATGAAGTTCAGATACACCTGCCCGGTTGACCACGGTTCGAGGTCGCCGCACACGTCGCGCACCCACCGGATCGCCTGGGCATCCACACACGGATCCGCCCACGCAGCGAACGGATGCGCCACCCAGTCAGCGTCCCGGTACGCCTGCGGCCAGTCCGCGGCCGACCGTAGTACGGCGCCGCCCCACGGCAGCACGACCTGTTGTGACGGTGACGGCGTCATCATCTCTCGAGCGCGATCACAGAACGCGAGTACGGCGGGATCCGGGAACTCCCGCAGGTGCTCCGCGGAGCAGTAGTTCCGGAACCCGGCCGGGCTGTCGAGCGCGGTCTGCAGGTCGGCGTACGGCAGCTCCGCGATGAACTGTCCCTCGGGCGCGAGCGCGTACATCGGCGCGAACACCTCGCGTGCCTCGTCCACCCCACCGGCGTACGCAGCGACCGCGAGCACAGCCGGCTGCCCCTGCAACCCGTCCGGCACATAACTGGCTCGAGGCGCGGTCAGGAACATCACCCCGCCGCCGAGCTCCTCCGGCGCCACCTCCAGCAGATCGCGATACGCACGCAGGACAGAAGGACCGGCCGCCATCGGCCACACCAGCAACGCCAGCGTTGTCGTCACGACTTGCGTCAGCCGGAACGTCAGCGCGGTCGCCACCCCGAAGTTCCCGCCGCCACCGTGCAGGGCCCAGAACAGCTCGGTGTTCTTGGTTTCGTCCGCGATCAGCAACCGACCGTCCGCGGTGACGAGCTCGACCGAGAGCAGCGCGTCCGACGACAGCCCGAGCTTCCGCTCCAGCCACCCCGAACCACCCCCGAGCGTCACTCCGGCGACCCCGGCCGACGGCACCCGCGCACCGGTCGTCACCAGGCAGTAGCGCTGGCCGGCGCGATCC
The DNA here is from genome assembly GCF_041430295.1 of Kribbella sp. NBC_00662. Classification (GTDB taxonomy): domain Bacteria; phylum Actinomycetota; class Actinomycetes; order Propionibacteriales; family Kribbellaceae; genus Kribbella. The sequence goes on from NZ_CP109029.1 coordinate 630,496, forward strand.
AGATCCCGCCAGGTCGCGCCGCCGCCGACGCGCGCGACCCGCGAGAACGGATCGATCTGCACGCTGTTCATCCGGCGCAGATCCAGGACCAGACCGCCGTCCGAGACGCCCGCCCCGGTCAGCGCGTGACCACCGGCCCGGACAGCCAGTTCGAACTCGTTCCCGACGCCGTACCGGACCGCCGCCTGGACGTCCGCGGCCGACTCGCACCGCGCGATCATCGCCGGCTTGCGGTCGACCATCGCGTTGAACACTGTCCGGGCCGCGTCGTACTCCGTGTCCCCGGCCTGCAACAGAACGCCACCGAACCCCGTTGGTCTCATCTCGCAGTTCCCCCACTCCCCTCGCTGAGAATGCGCCGAGACCTTTGCCCCGGTCAACATCGGGGATAGGTAGGGTCGGAGGGTGACCAATGCGGCGGTGATCGGTGGTGCGGGCCAGGTCCTGACCGAGGACGAGGTGACGACGTTCGTCGGCGAGGCGCTGGCCGGAGCGGGCCTGGAGGGCCGCAGCGTCTGCGTGATCGTCCCGGACGCGACCCGGAGTTGCCCGCTGCCGTTGCTCCTCGAGGCTGTCACAGAGGCTCTCAAGGGCAGTCAGGTCACGATCTTGGTTGCCCTGGGCACCCATGCGGAGATGACGCCGGAGCAGTTGCGCAAGCACCTCGGCGGCGACTACCCGAACGTGCTCAACCACGAGTGGTGGAAACCGGACACGTTCGCCGACCTCGGCACGATCAGTTCCGAGCGGGTCGGCGAGATCTCCGGCGAGATGCTCCGCGACGAGGTCCCGGTCCGGCTGAACCGCGCCGTCGTCGAGCACGACGTCGCGCTGGTCGTCGGGCCGGTGTTCCCGCACGAGGTGGTCGGCTTCTCCGGCGGCAACAAGTACTTCTTCCCGGGCGTCGCCGGCCAGGAGGTGATCGACTTCTCGCACTGGCTCGGCGCCCTGATCACCAGCGCGAACATCATCGGTACGCCGGGCATCACGCCCGTCCGCGCCCTGATCAACGAGGCCGCGGCGCTGATCCCGGCCGAGAAGCTCGCCCTGTCCGTGGTCGCACAGTCCGGGACCGACGCCCTGCACGCGGTCGCGTTCGGCGACACGGAGTCGTCCTGGCAGGCGGCCGCCGAGATCTCCGCACAGACCCACATCCGCTACCTCGACCATCCGGTCCAGCGGGTCGTGTCGGTGATGCCGCCGAAGTACGCCGACATCTGGACCGCGGCCAAGGGCTTCTACAAGGTCGAGCCGATCGTCGCGGACGGCGGCGAGGTCGTCATCTACGCGCCGCACGTCACCCAACTCGCCGCGATGCACCCGGAGATCGAGGAGATCGGGTACCACTGCCGCGACTACTTCGTCGGCCAGTGGGACCACTTCCGCGACCTGCACTGGGGCGTCCTCGCGCACTCCACCCATCTCCGCGGCGCAGGCACCTGGGACCCGGCCAGCGGCGAGCACCTCCGCGTGCAGGTCACGCTCGCGACCGGCATCCCCGAGGACGTCGTACTCGGGGCCAACCTCGGGTATTTGGACCCCGCGGCGTTCGACCTCGCGGCGTACGAGGCCGACCCGGAGACCTTCGTGGTTCCCAACGCCGGCGAAACGCTGTACCGACTCAAGCCGTAGGCGTACGCCAGGCACTGACCAACCTCGCCGACCGGCCGTCGGCTGCGCCCAGGCACGCCTCAACTGCCGCGCGCGGAGCGGGTTGATCAGTGGCACACGTCCGCCTCGCTCTTCCACCTGGGAGTGACCCGCCGGTAACCTCAGGCGGTATGGCTGAGGTCGTCATCATCGGGTCCGGGTTCGCCGGGTTGTGCATGGGAATCAAGCTGAAGCAGGCCGGCTGTGAGGACTTCGTCATCCTCGAGAAGGCGGACGATCTCGGCGGCACCTGGCGGGACAACACGTATCCCGGCTGCGCCTGCGACATCCCGTCGTACCTCTACTCGTTCTCGTTCGAGCAGAACCCGCGCTGGACGCGGATGTTCGCGCCGTGGGACGAGATCCTCGCCTACCTGCGGTACTGCGCGGACAAATACGGCATCACCGACAAGATCCGGTACGGCGCCGAGGTCACCGAGGCCGTCTTCGACGAGGCGACCGGCCACTGGGCCGTCACGGTCAACGGCGACGAGACGATCGACACCCAGGCGCTCGTCACCGGCGTCGGCAGCCTGCACGAGCCGAAGCTGCCCGACATCCCGGGCCTCGACTCCTTCGCCGGTACGACGTTCCACTCGGCCCAGTGGGATCACTCGGCGGATCTCCGCGGGCGCAACGTCGCCGTGATCGGGACCGGTGCGTCGGCGATCCAGTTCGTACCGCAGATCGCTCCGCAGGTCGCGCAGCTCGATGTCTACCAGCGCACCGCGCCGTGGGTCACCGGCAAGCCGGACCGCGCGATCGGCAGCTGGGAGCGCAAGCTGCACGAGCGGTTCCCGGCCGGGCAGCGGGCGATCCGCAACGCCATCTACTGGGGTCTCGAAGGCCGCGGCGCCGGGTTCGCCGGCAACCCGAAGTTGATGAAAGGCCTTGAAATACAGGCGAAACGGCACCTGCGCAAACAGGTCACCGACCCTGAGCTCCGCGCGAAGCTGACGCCGGACTACCAGATCGGCTGCAAGCGCGTCCTGATCTCGAACGACTACTACCCCGCGCTGACCCGACCGAACGTCGATGTCGTCACCACCCCGATCGCGCGGATCACGCCGACCGGCGTGGTCACCGCCGACGGGACCGAGCGGGCCTGCGACACGATCGTGCACGGCACCGGGTTCGCCGTCTCGGCCAACCTGACCCGGATGCCGATCCTCGGCAAGGACGGCGTCGATCTCGCCGACCACTGGAAGCGCAACGGCATCGGCGCCCACCTCGGCATCACGGTCGCCGGCTACCCGAACCTGTTCCTGCTGGTCGGCCCGAACACGGTCCTCGGCCACTCGTCGATGGTGTTCATGATCGAGGCCCAGGTCCGCTACGTGATGCAGGCCCTGCACCTGCTCCGCCGCCGGAACGCGACGTACGTCGAGGTCCGCGAGGACGCCCAGGAGCAGTTCGTCGACGGGATCCAGGGCGAGCTCGGCGACACCGTCTGGCAGTCCGGCTGCACCAGCTGGTACATGGACGCGTCCGGGCGGAACTCGACCATCTGGCCGGAGTGGACGATGTCGTACTGGCGCCGCACCCGCCGGCTCGATCCGAGCGACTTCGCCGTCGTCCACTAGGGGTGACCCGGACTCCTGAAGTAGGAGTCCGGGGGTGACGACGTACGACCAAGGGATGAAGGAAAGACCGATCCGGAGGCCGATGTCCCAGCAGCCCTGTTGAAGGACTCTTGAGACATGGAAATCCTTCAGATCGCCGGAGCGGCGGTGATCGTGATCGGCATCGTGATCACGGCACTGATCGCCATCATCCCGTCAGTCGTAGACCGCTGACTTCTAGTCGGCGGACAGGTGGACCAGCAGGTCCTGCCGGGTCAGCACGCCCACCGGCTTGCCGTCGTCCAGAACCATCAGGGCGTCCCGATCCTCGAGCAGCTCGACCGCCTTGGTCACCGGTTCCCCGGCGCCCAGGGAGGGCAGCGCCGGGTCCATGTGCACCTCGACCATGTCGGCCAGCCGCGCCTTGCCGGAGTACAACGCGTCCATCAGCGTCCGCTCCGACACCGCGCCGGCTACCTCGGCCGCCATCACCGGCGGCTCGGCACGGACGACGGGCATCTGCGAGACGCCGTACTCACGCAGGATCGCGACCGCCTCGGCGATCGTCTCGTGCGGGTGGGTGTGCACCAGCGGCGGCAGGCTGCCGTCCTTGCCGGCCAGCACGTCGCCGAGCGTCTTGCCCTGGCGGGCGTGCGCGAGGAAGCCGTACTGCGCCAGCCAGTCGTCGTTGAACACCTTGGTCAGGTAGCCGCGGCCGCCGTCGGGCAGCAGCACGACGATGACGGCTTCGGGGTCATCGAGCTCGTGCGCGAGCCGGATGGCGGCCGCGGCCGCCATCCCGGCGGAGCCGCCGACGAGCATGGCCTCTTCGCGGGCGAGCCGGCGGGTGAGCGCGAACGAGTCCGCGTCGGAGACCTCGATGACGCGGTCGCAGATCTCGCGGTCGTACGTCTCCGGCCAGAAGTCCTCACCGACACCCTCGACCAGGTACGGCCGGCCGGTGCCGCCGGAGTACACCGAGCCCTCGGGGTCGGCGCCGATGATCTGGACGCGGCCGCCGGAGACCTCCTTGAGGTACCTGCCGGTGCCGGTGATCGTGCCGCCGGTGCCGACACCCGCGACGAAGTGGGTGATCTTGCCCTCGGTCTGCTCCCAGAGCTCCGGGCCGGTGGTCTCGTAGTGCGAGCGCGGGTTGTTCTGGTTCGCGTACTGGTTCGGCTTCCAGGCGCCCTCGATCTCGCGGACGAGGCGGTCGGAGACGTTGTAGTACGAGTCCGGGTGCTCGGGCGCGACCGCGGTCGGGCAGACCACGACCTCGGCGCCGTACGCCTTGAGCACGTTGCGCTTGTCCTCGCTGACCTTGTCCGGGCAGACGAAGACGCACTTGTAGCCCTTCTGCTGGGCAACCATCGCCAGCCCGACGCCGGTGTTGCCGGACGTCGGCTCGACGATCGTGCCGCCGGGCTTCAGCTCGCCGGAGGCCTCCGCGGCCTCGATCATCCGGACCGCGATCCGGTCCTTCACCGAGCCGCCGGGGTTGAAGTACTCGACCTTCGCGAGCACGAGCGGCTTCGCGCCGTCTGTTGTCTTCGACAACCGCACCAGCGGGGTGTTGCCGACCAGGTCCAGGAGTGATTCTGCGTAGCGCACGATCTTTACTGTAGTGATACCGGCGGCTTTGCCCTATTTTCACTTGCGTCGTCGTAACACCGTGTAATCCTTGACTCATGAGTAGAGCCAGGGCAGCCAAGAAGCTGGCCCAGGCCGCAGCCTTCGGGGGCGGGGGACTAGGACTCATCGGTGCAACGTTCTACGGCGTACTGACCGCTGAGGCCGAGTACGCGAAGCGCGTGATCGGACCGACGAGGTACTACCCCACTCCGGGCGACGGTCTGTACGGCCGGTATCCAGGACATCCGATCACCTTCGCGATGATCGGCGACTCGAGCGCGGCCGGTTACGGCACCGAGTCGCCCGACGAGACCCCCGGAGTGATGCTCGCCTCCGGTCTGGCCGAGCTGGCCAAACGCCCGGTGCGACTGGTCGACGTGTCGAAGACCGGCGCGAAGTCCAGCGACCTGGCCGGCCAGGTCGACGCCGCGCTGCAGGCCGGGCCGCATATCGCGGTCATCCTGATCGGCGTCAACGACGTGAAGGCGAAGATGCCGCCGTCGACCTCGGTCCGCCTGCTCTCCACCGCCGTCCGCCGGTTGCGCGCCGCGAACTGTGAGGTGGTGGTGGGTACCTGCCCCGACCTGGGCGTGGTCCGGACGATCATGCCGCCGCTGCGGCAGGTCGCCCGGTCCTGGAGCCACCGGCTGGCCGCCGCTCAGACCATCGCAGTGGTCGAAGCAGGCGGCCGTACCGTGTCTCTCGGCTCGCTGCTCGGCGAGGTGTTCCGCACCAACCCCGCGATGTGGGGCCGGGACAATTTCCACCCGTCGGCCACGGGGTACGCCGCCGCGTCCGCCGCACTGCTGCCGTCGGTGGCGGCTGCGATGGGCGTCGGGCCGGAGTCGTTCGTGCATCCGGAACCGTTCCGCGGCGAGGCGATCCTGCCGATCGCGGAGGCCGCCGTACAGGCTGCCCGGAAGGCGGGCACCGAGGTGGCTGCCACCGAGGTCGCCGGCCGCGAGCGCGGTCCGCGCGGTCGCTGGGCGGAGCTGCGGCACCGCCGCCGGCACCCGAAGGCCGACGTCGACCGGGTCGACGAGAACTCGAAGGAACAAGCCGAAACAGTCCCCGTCGGTCAATAGTCCCCCTCTCCACCACCCCTGTCATCAGAGCTGCTCCGATGCTGGGGGTGGGGTGTTTTGAGTTGGGGTTGTGCGTCCGCTGAGCGACACCTTTCATGTCGGGAGTCTTGCCTCCGGGCGGCCGTGTGGTGCACAGTCGATAACTACGCGGTACCCCGATGACGGGAGGCGAAGATGGGCTTGAACCACTCCGAGGAGACACACCAGCGTTTGGTGGAGGCCGTGCCCAGATGCACCGGACGCCAGATGGCCGAGTGGTTCCAGCTGATGAACGACGGACCGTCGTTCCTGCGCTTCGACGACAGAGTGCGGTGGCTCTCCAGCGAGTACGAACTCGCGCACGGGCACGCGACCGCCATCGTTCACGAGTTCGACCTGGTCAAAGCGCACCGGCGAATGGGCTGAACCGCAAAGGAGACAACGAGAAGACCTGCCCTTTCAGGTGGAGGGGCAGGTCTTTCACGTTTCCGGGGTCAGCGGAGTGCTTCGAGGGCCTTCGCCAGCGGCTCGAGAACGGCCGGGGTGTGCGGCGGCGGCAGGTACACGATGGCCAGGTCCAGCCCGACCGCACCGAGAGCCTCGGCTTCCGCGGCCACCTTGCTGTAATCGCCGTCAGGCCCGAGCCGGACGTGTGACGACAGCGTGATCTCGCTCGGATCGCGGCCGACGTCCGCGCAGTGTGCGTAGAGCACGTCGCGCTTGCGGGCGAACTCCTCCGGCGTACCACCGACGAAGTTCCAGTGCTGGGCGTACTTCGCCGTCGTCCGCAGGGTCCGCTTCTCGCCGCTGCCACCGATGCAGATCGGCGGATGCGGCTTCTGCACGCCCTTCGGCTCGCACCGGGCGTCGGCGAGCTGGTAGTGCTCACCCTGGAACGTGGTGGTCTCCTGCGTGAGCAGGCCGACGAGCACCTCACAGGCCTCTTCGAAGCGGTCGCTGCGCTCCTTCAACGATCCGAGCCGCATGCCGTAGGCACCCGACTCCTCTTCGTTCCAGCCGGCGCCGATGCCGATCTCCAGCCGACCGCCGGAGACGATGTCGAGTGTCGCGGCCATGTTCGCGAGCAGCGCGGGGTGGCGGTAGTGGATGCCGCTGACCAGCGTGCCGATCCGGAGCCGCTTGGTCGCCTGCGCGAGAGCGGTCAGCGTCACCCAGCCTTCCAGGCACGGACCGCTCGAATCGGAGTGGATGGGATAGAAGTGATCGAAGGTCCAGCCGGACTCGAATAGTTCGATCTCGTCTGCGGCCTGCCAGACGGCGAGCATGTCGGCCCATTCGGTGTTCTGGGGCGAGGTCTTGATCGCGAATCGCATGACCCTCATCGTATGTCGATCTCGTTACCCTCCGGGTCGCTGATGAGACACCGCTGCGGGGTCTGATCGAGCACCCGCCCGCCCGCGGACAGGGCCGTCTCGATACGCGCCTGGACCTGGTCGTCCGGTACGACGAGCTCGAAGTGGATGCGGTTGCGCTGCTTCGTCCGCTCGTCGTTCGCGTCCAGCTGCTGGAAGAACAGGACGGGGTTCAGCCGGCGCGGATCGTAGATGTCGGACACCTGCTCCCGCGGGTCCGGCTGGTAGCCGAGCAGTGACCGCCAGAACGCACTCAGCACGTCGGCGTCGACCGCATCGATGCCGAACTGGACGAAGCGCAGCGGCCGCGCGTCCGGTGTGAGTCCCAGGTCGTGCGCCGCGTCCTCGATGCGCCGGGCCAGCTCGACGAAGGCCGCGCCGCCGTTCGGCAGATCGTCCTCCCACTGGTCCTTGCTGCCATCGATCATCACCCCGGCCGGTCGTACGTCGATCTGCAGCGGGGTGCTCGCGTCATCGGCCAGTTGCGCGACGACGGAGACCAGTTGGCTCGACTGTGTGAGCGAGGTCGTCGGGTAGAAGACCATCGCGGCGAAGTTCGCCCACCAGTCGGTGACATCCGGCGACAGTTCGTCCCCTGGGACCAGGTCGACCTCGTTTCCCTCGGGGTCGGCGAGCGCGACGCCCCAGGCGCCGTACGGCTCCTGGCCGATCGTGGACCGGACCGCGTGTACTGCGTCGGACGGCCGGACCACATCGACGTGGATGCGGTTGCGGAGGGGGCGGGGATCGGTCAGGCCTCGGACCTCGACCGCCGGGTCGCGGTCGAGCGGGTCCTGGAGGCCGGTGGGCGACTCCTGGTAGGCGAACGCCGTACGCCAGAAGGCGGTCACCGCGGGCGGGTCGGCTGCCTCGAAGGCGAGGCGGACCTGCTGCAGCACGCTCGGGTCAGCGGTCAGGCCCAGTTCTCCGGCCGCCTTCGAGATGTCTCGGGCGGACTCCTCGGTGTCGGTCCGCAGGCGCAGACCGTTCGCCCGGAGGTCGACCTCGGTGCCGGGGGCGAGGCGCTCGACCAGTGCGGCGCCGGCGGCGTGCGAGGGAGCGTCGTACCACGTGGTCAGGGTGCCGTTCAGGTGCCGCCATTCGGTGGTCATGGGGACCACAGTAGGGCCGGAACCGGACGGACTGCGTCCGGAAATGCCAGGAGGGCCGGTCCACCTGAACCGGCCCTCCTGAAGAACATTTACGCGTGTCGTGCTGATGAGGTTCAGTCGCCGCCGCGGAGGATCGCAAGGATGCGCAGGATGTTCCAGTACAGCCAGACCAGGGTGACGGTCAGGCCGAACGCCGCGCGCCAGGCTTCGTTCTGCGGGGCGCCGTGCCGGACGCCCTGCTCGATCATGTCGAAGTCGAGGATCAGGTTGAACACCGCGAGACCGGCGCCGAGCGCCGCGAACAGCAGGCCCATCGGGCCGAAGCCGTTGATCCCGGTCTGCACACCGAACAGGCTGAGCAGCAGGTTGATCACCAGCACACCGGCGAAGCCCATCGTGCCGATGATGACCATCCGGGTGAACTTCGGCGTCACCTTGATCGCGAAGTACTTGTACGTCGCCAGGGTCAGACCGGCCGTCACCATCGTGGCCAGCACGGCCTGCACGATGATGCCGGAGTCACCGACCCAGTTGGCGATGAACTTGGAGCCGATCCCGAGGAACACACCCTCGGCCGCGGCGTACACCATCAGCAGCACCGGGTTGACCCGGCGGGAGAACGACAGCACCATCGCGATCGCGAACGCGACCAGAGCGCCGGCCAGGAACGTCGGGCCGACCACGGTGTCCGGGATCGTCTTCCAGGCGATCGCCGCGACCACGGCCACGACGCCCAGGGTGGCGGCGGTGCGGACGATCACGTCGTCCATCGTCATGGGGCGGCTCGCGGCCGGAGCACCTTGGTACTGCTGCGGCGGCGTACCCGGCCCGCCGTAGCCGTACTGGCTCGGCTGACCGTACGGAGCGGCCCCCGGATAGGCCTGGCCCTGGCCAGGCGCAAACGCACTCGACCGGTTCAGCACCGGGTTACTGCTCTGCATCATTTCCTCCTGATGACCCACTTCCGGGGCCGTATCGAAATACTACGGCCCCATCCTGAACAACATCTGAGAATCCCCGGCTGTTCCGCAACCGAAATCCCTTGAAAACAACCGGTTGCGGAATCCAATCGCTTCGCTATCGAATTACTGTTCGCGGCCGTCGTAATCGGCGCGCGAGGCGTGGATCTGGTGCGCGTGGGCGACGGACCATTCGGCGATCGCGGTGGTCAGCCGACCGGCTTCGACCCCCAGCGGAGTGAGCGCGTACTCGACCCGGACCGGGACCGCCGGATAAAGCGTACGGGTCAGCAGACCGTCCCGCTCCAGGGTGCGCAGCGTCTGGGTCAGCATCTTCTGGGTGACGCCGTCGAGGAGCCGGCGGAGCTCGTTGAACCGCAGCGGGCGCTCGAAGCGACGCAGCGCGCCGAGGACGTACAAGGCCCATTTGTTCGCCAGTACGTCGATGACGGTCCGCGACGGGCAGTCACGCCCGTAGGTCTTGACCCAGTCGTCGAACGCCGTTGCGGTATCCATGAGGTACCTAGATACCAAACAAGTGCCTTCTTCACAACAGATACCACCCGCGCCGAGGATGGGGACATGACGATGCGCGCCATCACGCAGTACACGTTCGGCGATCCCGCCGTCCTCGAACTCGCCGAGCTGGAACGCCCCGAGGCGGGCCACGGCGAGGTCTTGGTCCGGGTTCACGCGGCCGGGGTGAATCCGAGCGACTGGAAGATCCGCTCCGGCCTGCTCGCCCGCTTCGGCCCGCCCCCGTTCGTTCTCGGCCTCGACTTCGCGGGCACCCGCGAGGACACCGGCGAGGACGTGTACGGCGTCGTCTACCCTCCGCGTGGTGCGTACGCCGAGTTCACCGTCGCGAGCCTGGACCGCCTTGCCCGCAAGCCGTCCACGAGCGATTGGGTCCACGCGGCGGCACTGCCCACCGCCGGGCTCACGGCGTACCAGCCGTTGGCCGGTACCGCGAAGATCGGGCCGGGTGACCGGGTCCTGATCCACGCCGCGGCAGGAGGCGTCGGGCACCTCGCCGTACAGATCGCCAAGTACCGCGGCGCTTATGTGATCGGGACGGCACGCGCTTCGAAGCACGACTTCCTTCGCGACCTCGGCGCGGACGAGCTGATCGACTACACCACGACCGACTTCACGACGGCGGTCCGCGACGTGGACGTAGTCCTGGATCCGATCGGGGCCGAGTACGCCGTACGGTCCCTCGACGTGCTGTCACCGGACGGAATCCTGCTCGACGTCCGTGGGACCGGGCCGGACCGCGCCGAGGTCCGGAGGAAGGCCGCCACGCGCGGGATCCGGTACGACGAGTTCCGGATGGCGCCGGCAACCGAGGACCTCGATGCGATCGCGGGCCTGGTGGACGGCGGCGCATTGCGCGTCTCGGTCGAGCAGGTGTTCCCGCTCGAGCATGCGGCGAAGGCCCACGAGCTGAGTGAGACCGGCCGGGCGACGGGGAAATTGGTCCTCACGGTCTGACGGCGTCGCGCCTGTATGGGCAGGCGCGACGCCGGGACCGGCGGCCACCCGGGACGCCTTGCTCCCGCAGGCCGGATCGGGGGTCAGATGTGGGGGTGGATGGCTTCCTGGGTGGACAGGGCGGCACCGACCTGGTCGGCCAGGGCCACGGCGACCAGGCGTTGTTCGAGATCGGGGCGGGCGATCCGGGTGGCCGCGGTGAGCAGGAAGCGGCCGCGGGTCTCGCCGGCGTGCTGGACGGTCAGCTCGATCTCGGCGTTCGTCGGCAGGCCGTCGCGTTCGACCTTCAGGACATGGGAGCCGCGGGTGACCGAACCGTCCGGGTTCAGCCGCGGCGCCGCAGTCTGCTTGCTCCCGGCAACGAACTTCGCGCCGTCGATCCCCAGCAGCGCCGTCAGCTCGGTGCGGACCTGCTCGATCAGGTCGTCCGTGGACCCGCCGGCGGCAACCGCTTGCGAGGTGGTGATCACGCCGTCCAGGTAGCCCCGGCGCCGGGACGCGTTGGCTTGTTGCCTGCGGCCCCAGATCGCGATCTGGGTGACCGCGATCCCGATCACCAGCAGCAGCACGGCCTGCTCGACGTCGTTGCTGCTGTTGATCGTGAAGCTGTCGTACGGAACGGTCAGGAAGAAGTCGAACCAGACCGCGCTCGAGATCGCGGCGAGTACGCCGGCCAGCCGGATGCCGGAGACCGCGACGGCAACGATCACGACGACCAGCAGCAGGGCCGCGTTCGCGTTGTCGAAATGCTCGCGGAACGGGGTCAGCAACGCACAGACCGCCGGAGGCGCGAGCAGCGAGGCCGTCAGGACGGGCGTGCGGTAACTCTCCACACCCCTATTCATGCGCACTTCACCTGTCCCGAGCAACCCCTCTCGCGGAACTCTGTCGCGCCGGGTGTGTCGCGCCTACCGTTGGCGGATGCCCGAGATCACCCGCACCCGGCCACCTGAGGATGCCGACGAACGCAGTACGCTCACCGGCCTGCTCGACTTCCTCCGTTCCACGGTCGAACTGAAGCTCAACGGCCTGACCGAGGAGCAAGCGTTCGCCCGGCCCGTCGCCCCGTCCGAGCTGACCCCGGCCGGCATCGTCAAACACCTGACCGCGGTCGAACGTTTCTGGTTCTCGATCGACTTCGCCGGTCTCGACCTCGAGTGGCCGTGGAGCGAGGACGACCCGCACGGCGGCTTCCCGATCGCACCGGACGACACGGTCGCCTCGATCCTCACCTCGTACCGGACCGAATGCGCCCGCTCGCGCGAGATCGTCGCCGCCACATCCTTCGACGACCTGGCCCGCTCGGAGGGCATGACTTTCAATCTCAGGTACGCCGTCGCGCACCTGATCGAGGAGACCGCCCGCCACCTCGGCCACCTGGATCTCCTCCGCGAAGCGACCGACGGGGAGGTGGGCGAATAACCGGTGGCTGCAGTCCGGGCGCCTGCGTAGGTTCGACGGCATGTACCGAATCCGGGAAGCCTCGCTCGCGGACGTCGAGTTCCTCGTTGACGTGACCCTCACCGCAACCCGTGCCCAAGGGCGGCTGGCGCCGGACTTCGACGAGCCTGCCTGGCGCCAAGGCTTCGCGGACTGGACCCGCGAGTCGATCGACGACCCCGCCACCGATCTGTACGTCGTCGAGCTCGACGACCGTCCCGCCGGTCGCCTGCGCGTCAGCCGTACGCCGGAAGCCGTCGAGCTGAACGGGATCCAGCTGCACCCCGACGTCCAGAACCGTGGCATCGGGACGGCGATCATCAACGCGCTGCAGAGCGAGGCCACGCGACGCGGCGTACCGCTGCAGCTGACGGTGGAACGCGACAACCCGGACGCCCGCCGCCTGTACGACCGCCTCGGCTTCAGCAAGACCGGCGAGGCCGGCGCCGAGGACGTCCTGCAGTGGACCAAGGGCGTGGAACAGAACCGCCTGTGGAACACGGACGTCGCGACGAGGTACGACACTCCGGGAGCCGGTATGTTCGCGGCCGACGTACTGCGGCCGACCGTCGACCGGCTGACCGAACTGGCGGCGGGCGGACGCGCGCTCGAGTTCGCGATCGGCACCGGGCGGGTCGCCGTACCGCTGTCCGAACAGGTCCCGGTGAGCGGTATCGAACTGTCGACGGCCATGCTCGAACAGCTCCGCACGAAGGCCGACGAGAACACGATCCCGGTCGCGATCGGCGACATGACCAGCACGCGCGTCCCGGGCGAGTTCACGCTCGTCTACCTCGTGTTCAACACGATCGGGAACCTGCTCACCCAGGAGGAGCAGGTCGCCTGCTTCCGGAACGCCGCCCGCCACCTCTCCCCCGGCGGTCGCTTCGTGATCGAGCTCGGGGTCCCCGAGCTCCGCCGTCTACCGCCCGGCGTCCCCGCCACGGTCGGTGTCGCCGACCCCGACTACATCCTGCTGGACACGTACGACGTACTCCGGCAGCACCTCGTCTCGTACCACTTCCACTTCACGGACGGTACCGAGGCGCGGCTGGATCGCACGCCGCAGCGCTACATCTGGCCCGCCGAACTGGACCTGATGGCCCAGCTGGCCGGCTTCACCCGGGAGTCCCGGCACGCCGACTGGTCCGGTTCGCCGTTCACCGCGGACTCGCCGTCGCACGTGTCCGTCTATCGCCTGACCGACGCATAGCGCAGTGTGCCGCGGCTCCTTGGGCACTGGTCCCAGGCGCTCCGCGGGCCCACCATAAGGACATGAGGAGTCCCTCGGGCGGGGGATGTTCGGTGGGTGAGATCACCCCTGAGGGGGTTTGTGAAATCTTTCACGAGCCCCTAACGTTGAAGTGAACATGAAGTCGCTGAACCACTCAGGGAGAGTGAACCGCATGACAGCCCAGGTACCGCACATCCTCGTCGTCGGAGGCGGTTACGTCGGGATGTACACCGCGTACGGCCTGCGTCGCGCCGCCCGCAAGGGCCGGATCCGCGTGACTGTGGTCGACCCGCGGTCGGTGATGACCTACCAGCCGTTCCTGCCCGAGGCGGCGGCCGGCTCGGTGGAACCGCGGCACGTCGTCGTGCCGCTGCGCAAGACCCTCAAGGGCTGCCGGGTGGTGACCGGCCGCGTGACCGGTATCGACCACGGAGGAAAGGTCGCCAAGGTGATGCCCGAGGAGGGCCCGGAGTACGAGCTGGCCTACGACCAGATCGTGGTCGCGCTCGGCTCGATCGCCCGCACCCTGCCGATCCCCGGCCTGGCCGACGAGGCCACCGGGTTCAAGAACGTCGAGGAAGCGATCGCACTGCGCAACAAGGTCCTCGACCGGCTCGACGTCGCCTCGTCGCAGCCCGACCCCGCGCTGCGCAAGTCCGCGCTGACGTTCGTCTTCATCGGCGGCGGGTACGCCGGTGTCGAGGCGTTCGCCGAGCTCGAGGACATGGCCCGTTACGCCACCCGCTACTACGACAACATCAAGCCCGAGGACATGCGCTGGGTCCTGGTCGAGGCCACCGGGCGGATCCTGCCCGAGGTCGGTGAGGATCTCGGCAAGTACACCGTGGACCAGCTCCGCAAGCGCAACATGGACATCCGGCTGGAGACCCGGCTGGAGTCCTGCGAGAAGGGCCACGTGATCCTCAGCGACGGCGAGGAGTTCGACGCCGACACGATCGTCTGGACCGCCGGCGTGAAGGCGAACCCGGCGCTCGCCGCGACCGACTTCCCGCTGGACGAGAAGGGCCGGATCAAGACCCTGCCGAACCTGCGGATCGAGGGCCTCGACGACGCCTGGACCGCCGGCGACAACGCCGCCGTACCGGACCTGACGAGCGAGACCGGTGCGTACTGCGCCCCGAACGCGCAGCACGCCGTCCGCCAGGCGCACCAGCTCGCCGCGAACATCCTCCGGGTGATCGACGGGCAGCCGCCGCAGGACTACAGGCACAAGTACGTCGGCTCGGTCGCGAGCCTCGGCCTGCACAAGGGCGTCGCCCAGCTGTACGGCGTGAAGGTGAAGGGCTGGCTGGCCTGGTTCCTGCACCGGACGTACCACGTGTCCCGCGTCCCGACCTTCAACCGGAAGGCCCGCGTCATCCTCGACTGGACGCTGGCGCTGTTCTTCCGCCGCGAGGTCACCAGCCTCGGCAGCCTGCAGACTCCGAACGAGGAGTTCCGCCGGGCCACCCAGTCGTAACGAGTCCTGACCAGTCGTGACAACCTGATCGGCCGGCCCTCGACTCGCCGGGGGCCGGCCTTCTTCATTCGTGCAGTAGATCCGCGTCGTGTACCAGTAACGCGATCTGGACACGGTTGTTCAGGTCGAGCTTGGTGAGGATGCGCGAGACGTGCGTCTTCACGGTCGGGACGCTGAGGTAGAGCGTCGCGCTGATCTCGGCGTTCGACTTCCCCTCCCCCACCGCGACGGCGATCTCGCGTTCGCGGTCGTTCAGATCGGCGAGCCGGGCCATGGCCTTGGCCTTGCGGTTGTCGGTGCCGGAGTCCGCGACGCGGGTGATGAGGCGTTTGGTGACGGCCGGCGAGAGGACCGGCTGCCCGGCCGCGACCCGGCGTACGGACTCGACGATCTCGCCCGGTGGGGTGTCCTTCAGGACGAACCCGGCCGCGCCGGCGCGGAGCGCCCGGAGTACGTGCTCGTCGGCGTCGAACGTGGTGAGGATGACGACCTCGGGTGCGCCCGGACGGCGGCGTACCGTCTCGGTCGCGGTCAGGCCGTCGGTGCCCGGCATCCGGATGTCCATCAGGATCACGTCCGGAGCGAGCCGGTCGATCAGCCCTTGGACGCCGGAGCCGTCGCCGGCCTCACCGACCACGCGGATGTCCTGCGCACCGCCCAGCATCAACTTCAGCCCGGCCCGCAACAACGGATCGTCGTCGACGATCAGTACCCGAATGGTCATGCGGGCCACGGTAGCCAGGCGAACAGGCGGAAGTCGCCGTCGGGGGTGCGGCCGTGTTCGATCCGGCCCTCGACCAGGGCGGCGCGTTCGCTGAGTCCCTTCAAACCTTGGCCGTCTCCTCGTCTGCGGTTGGGCGCGGGGTTGCGCAGCTCCACGGACAAACCGTTGCCGGGGGCACCGGTCACGCTGATCGTCACCGGTTCGCCCGGCGCATGCTTGACCGCGTTGGTCAGCCCTTCCTGCACGATCCGGTACGCCGTACGCCCGACGTGCTCGGGCATCGCGCCCGGTGCATCGAGGGTGAGATCGACGGGGATACCCGCCTCGCGGGAGCCGTCGATGAGTGCGGGCAGGTCGGAGAACGCGGGCTGCGGCAGTTCACCGACGGGAGCCCGCAGTACGCCGATCACCTCGCGGAGATCCTGCAGCGCCTGGTGTGCGCTGGCCCGGATGATCTCGGCCGCACCGGCGACCTCGTCCGCGGACGCGTCCTGCCGGTACGCGAGCGCGCCCGCGTGCACGCTGAGCAGGGAGAGCCGATGCCCGAGTACGTCGTGCATCTCGCGCGCGATCTCCTCGCGGGCACGGAGCTGGCCCTGCTCGGCCTCGAGTCTCGCGACCGTCTCGGCGCGATCGGCGCGATCCCGCAACGTCTGCAGGAGCTGGCGGCGCGACCGGATGTAGAGACCCCAGCCGGCCACCGCGACGTACACGGAGATCGCAGCGATCACGAGGGCCGCAGGATCGTCCGGCTTGTCCCTGATCTGGATGTAGATGGCCAGGCTGATCGCGTTCACCCCGAAGACCAGCACGGTCGTCCGTAGCGGCCGGTGGATCGCGACGGTGAGGATCAGGATCAGGGCGGCGATCCCGGCCGTGTCAGAGAAGGTCGACACGGCAGCGCCGACGATCGCGAGCAGGAGCGGCCAGCGCCGGCGGAACCAGAGCGTGACGCACAGCGCCATCCCGACGTAGAAGTCGATCGCGAGCAGGCCCGGACTGATCGGGTCCTTGCTGCCCTCGTCGTACAGGAGGAACCCCGCGAAGACCGCGACGACGAAGACAACACTGTCCACGATCCAGTCGCGCGTACTTCGGCGGAAGAGCTCCTTCATGGTTCGAATGTAGCGGCGCGTAAGCGTTCTCCCGCGGCGTTGGGGCTGTCCGGATACCGAAGTCGCTTTCTTGCGGTACTTAGGTCAACGGTAGGTTGCCGGGCATGAGTCAGCTCGCTGTCACCGTCATCGGCCCGGACCGCCCGGGCATCATCGCGGACGTCACCGGGGCCTTGGTCGGCACCGGGGTCAACCTCGAAGACACCACCATGACGCTGCTGCGCGGTCATTTCGCGATGATGATCGTCTGCGCGGGGCCGATCGACGAGGTGGAGTCGGCGCTGGAGCCGCTGCAGGGCGAGCTGGTCATCACGGTGCGCGCGATGGGTCCGGAGCACGAGCACGCGCCGATCGGTGCACCGTACATGCTGAGTGTGCACGGGGCCGACCGGCCGGGGATCGTGGCGGCGGTGACGCGGATGATCGCGGCGGCAGGCGGGACGATCACGGATCTGGCGACGCGGCTGAGCGGCGGGCTGTACGTGCTGACCGCGGAGGTCGAGCTGCCGCCGTCGGCGGAGCTGCAGATGCTGGATCGCGCGCTCGAGATCACCGCCGAGGAGCTCGGGGTCGGCGTCACCTTGCGCCCGGCGGAGAGCGACGACCTGTGATCTCCTCCTGGTCGCCCAAGCTGCTGGATGTCGAGGGTCAGGTGCTGGAGGTGGTTCGGGCCCCGCATCCTGTGCTTGCTACCGAGGGTGCTTCGGTGGACCCGCTCGATCCTTCGATGATTCAGCTGGCGGCGGATCTGGTGGCGACGATGCGGGTCTCGCCCGGGTGTGTCGGGCTGGCGGCGCCGCAGGTCGGGGTGGCGGCGCAGATGTTCTCGCTGGATGTGAGCGGTCATCCGAAGACTCGTACCTGCCACGGGGTCTTCGTGCTGTGCAACGCTGTGGTGGTCGAGGCTTCTCGGAACGAGAAGGCTCGTGAGGGGTGTATGTCGGTCCCGGATTTCACCGGTGACGTCAAGCGGGCGACTCGTTTGACCGTGCGTGGTGTGCTTCCTGGGACTGGTGATTCCGTCACCATCACGACCGACGCCTTCGAGGCCCGGGCGCTCCAGCACGAGATCGACCACTGCAACGGCAAGCTCTTCCTCGACCGCGTCGCCGGTGCCCACGCTGTCTACCCGCGGAAGAACTACCAATAGCTTGTACCCTCAGTCCGAAGCCCGGGTGGCGGAACGGCAGACGCAGCGAGCTTAAACCTCGCGGCCCTAACAGGCATACGGGTTCGAATCCCGTCCCGGGCACAGGACAGGTGGTTGTTGTCGGAGAGTGGGCTCCGGCCCACGCGCGTGTGATGGAGAGTGTGGTCGGCCCACGCGTGCTCCCACCCACCCCCGGGCTTATCGCCCGGAACATCCTTTCCCGCTATCGCGGGGTCGGTCGGCTGCCGCCGACGACCTGCCGGCTGCCGCCGGCGAGTACGCGCTGCCGCGCGACCGACCACATCCGTGCCCAGGTCGTCTCGTGCGGGCTCGCCCACTCCGTCCCCATCCCGGTACAGGACATGCGGTGGGGCAGACGTGTACTCAACCCACGGCGCGCACTCTGTAGAGGGTGGAACCGACAGGCTGGCGGCGACTTCGGCCGCTCGGACGGGGATCCCGGGCAACCAGAGGCCAAGTGGCTCGTTTGATGTGGAGGGCGGTCGGCCTGATCCCCAGCAAGTGGGCGCGGCCCGCCCTGCAGGAACCGGTCGCGGGTGCAATTCGTGTGCGGCGTGGACCTGATGTGGCCTATGGTCGAGTGTTTTGTCTGGCGCGAGATGGGCGGCTTTCGTGAGACCTGTTCGGATTGGTGTGCAGTTGGCGCCGCAGCGGGCTGAGTATGGGGACATTCGGCGGGCGGCTGGTGAGGTGGAGGCGCTGGGGGCGGACGCGCTCTTTACCTGGGATCACTTCTTTCCGTTGGGGAAGGATGCTGAGGGCAAGCATTTTGAGGGGTGGACGACGCTTGCCGCGTTGGCTGAGCAGACGGCTCGGGTGGAGCTTGGGGTGCTGGTCAGTTGTAACAGTTATCGGAACCCGGACCTGCTGGCCGACATGGCTCGGACTGTCGATCACATCAGTGGTGGGCGGGTGATCCTTGGGGTCGGGGCCGGGTTCAAGGAGCGGGAGTTTGTTGAGTATGGGTATGAGTTTCCGTCACCGGGGCAGCGGGTTGCCGAGCTGGCGGAGGCGTTGCCGAGGATCAAGAGGCGGTTGGCCGCGCTGAACCCGGCGCCGGTCGGGCGGATGCCGATTCTGATCGCGGGCGGGGGTGAGCAGAAGATGCTTCGGGTCGTTGCTGAGCATGCCGATATCTGGAACACCTTTGCCGAGGGTGACGACCTGGTTCGCAAGCTGGGGCTGCTGAAGAAGTACTGTGCGGAGATCGGCCGCGATCCCACATCCATCGAGTACTCCGTGCACGTCGGAGGCGATCCCCGCCAGGCCGGGCCGCCGCTGCGCGAGCTGGGCGTCAGTCTGTTCACGACGTCGACCAGCGGCCCCGACTACGACCTGGACACTGCTCGTCAGTGGATCGCGTGGCGGGACGAGCAGAACGCCTGACAACGGACGCCGCCCGGTGACAACTCAGCGGGCGATGTCGGCCTGGTAGCAGGTCAGGTGCCAGGTTGCCTGGGTCGGGTCGGCGCCGTTCGGGCGGGCGCAGCGGCCGGAGGCGAAGGTGACGGTTCGATCGCCGGCCAGGAAGCACCAGGCGTCGTACTCCTCGTCGTTGCCGTAGGCATAGGACAGGTAGTGCTTGACGGGCTGCGATCCGAGGAACGGCGTTTGCAGGCGATGCTGCGCTTCCAGGGGAAAGTTGCCGAGGAAGCCGCGCATGTCCTGCGTGAGGTTCAGCTGCGGCGGCGGGGCCGCGGGCTCGGGGTTGCCGACTCGGCCTGACACGAGCGAGCGCAGGGCACCGCGGGGTTTGGTCGGTTGTTGCTGGACGACGGCGTGTTTGAGGCTCGACGGTACGAACAGATCGAGGCGCACGCTCTGGGTGCGTTGCCCCTGCTGGTTGACCTTTGGAGTGGTCACCGCCAGGCCGTTCGGGCCGAGTACGACGGCGTATGGCCGGTCGCGTTCTCGTTTGTGCTGGTCGGCCCACCAGTCGATCTTCGGCCCGACCTTGCGCTCGAGGTACGCCTTCACGTCGTCGGAGATCTCGCTCCAGTAGTGGAACCGATCCGGGCCGGGGATGAAGTTGAGGTTCGTCGCCTCGTGGGCGCCGGGCATCTGTGGCGTGGCGGTCGAGCGCTCCACGCCGCCCGCCTCCCGACGCGTGGCCGGGCGTCCGCGGGACTGCTCGGGCAGATTCCCGCCTGTCATCTGAACACCCGAATCGGAAGCATGCCGGGAGCTTCCAACACCTTCACCACCCGGGTCAACCTCGGTCGCGTGGGCCTGTGGATAACCCTGCCAACGTCTTCGCGCGGGTGAGGACGGCGTCGAGCATGGACTCGGTGAGTTTGCCGGTGAAGGTGTTCTGCTGGCTGGGGTGGAAGCAGCCGAGGACGGTGATTTCGCCTTGTGGGGTTGGGATCTGGTGTTCCACAGCGTGGCCGAACTTGGGGCGGGGTCGCGGGATGGTTGCGCCCAGCGCGGCGAGTCCGCTGAGCAGGGCGTCGTACCCGAACTTGCCGAGGCAGACGATGGCTCTCGTGGTGGGGAGGGACAGCTCCAGTTCGCGGCGGAACCATGGGGCGCAGTTGTCGCGTTCGTCGGGGGTGGGTTTGTTGGCAGGTGGGGCGCAGCGGACGGCGGCGATCATGCGGGCGCCGGTCAGCTGGAGACCGTCGCCGGCGTGTTCGCTGGTGGGCTGGTTGGCGAGACCTACTCGGTAGAGCGAGGCGAACAGCCAGTCGCCCGAGCGGTCGCCGGTGAAGACGCGGCCGGTACGGTTGCCGCCGTTCGCCGCGGGGGCGAGGCCGGCGATCAGGATGCGCGGGGCGGGGTCGCCCCAGCCGGGGATCGGGCGGCCCCAGTACGGCTGGTCGGCGAAAGACTTTCGCTTGCCTACAGCAACATCTTCCCGCCACTCCACCAGCCGCGGACAGGCGCGGCAGACGGACACCCGCGCTTCGAGTTCGTGCAGGTCGTCGGTCGCCGCGAGCTTCACCACCTCACCCGGGCCGTGCGCCACCGGAGTCCCCCGCACCGCCGGATCCTCCGGCCACCCGCTCCCCGGCGGCACCGGGCTCTCGAACAACTCCCCCGTCAACGGGTGCGGCAGCTTCATCCCCTCAGACTAAAGACATGAGCACCATCGGAGTCGTCGCATCCGCCACCGGCGGGGTCGAGCAACTGCGCGAGAGCCTGATCGCCCCGCTGCTCGATCGCGGTCACCAGGTCGCCCTCACGCTCACCCCGACGGCCGCGGAGTGGATCGCATCGGCCGAGCGGTCGGAGCTGGAGCGCATCACCGGGCTCCCGGTGCGGTCCCAGCCACGGCGACCTGGGGAGCCGCGTCCGCATCCGCCGATCGACGTGCTCGTCGCCGCGCCTGCGAGTGCGAACACCGTCGCCAAGCTGGCGCTCGGGATCGGCGACAACCAAGCGCTGTCTGTCCTGTCCGAGGGTCTCGGAAGTACGCCGATGGTCGTGTTCCCGCGGGTGAACGCGGCCCACGCGAGGCATCCCGCGTGGGCCGGTCACCTGGAGACGCTGCGGCGCGCAAGTGTCGCACTCATTGAATGGGGGCCGCGGGCCGCCGACGGGCGGAATCTGCCCTGGGACCGCATTCTCGGCGCCGTGGACGGACTAAGCAGCTAGCTCCTCGACGGGCTGCGGCTCGGTGGCCTCGATGGGGCGTGTACGACGCGGGCTCGGGATCGCGAGCGCCAGTACGACGGCCGCCGCGGCGAAGGCTGACAGCAGCAGGAACGTGTCGGTGAAGCCCGACTCTGCGGGGAGACCCGAGGGCTGGAGGTGGCCGGTGATGATGGAGCTGGCCAGGGCTGTTCCGATGGAGCCGCCGATGGTGCGGATGTTGGTGTTCATGCCGGTTGCCGCGCCGGTCTGCTCACGTGGGACGTTCTGGACGATCAGGCTGGTCATCGACGCGTAGGCGAGGCCGAGGCCGATACCGAACAGCGCCGTGGACACCGCGACCTGCCACTGCTGGTCGTGGAATTCGGCGAAGATCAGCGCCGCGACCAGGCTCAGCGCGGAGCCGGAGACGACCTGCGCCTTCACGTTGAACCGCGGTGCGAGCGGACCGCTCAGCGACCCGGTGACGGCCATCGTGACCAGCATCGGCAGCATCAGCAGACCGGCCTGCGTCACGCTCGCCCCGAAGCCGAACCCAGCGGCCTTCGGGATCTGCAGGAACTGCGGCACGAACGCGTACACCGCGAACATCGCCGCACCGAACAGCAGCGCCACCAGGTTCGTCGTCCACACCGCCGGGCGACGCATCATCCGCATGTCGATCAGCGGGTTCCGCGACCGAAGCTCGACGGTGATCCAGCCGACCAGCAGTACGACGGCCAGCGCGAACAGGCCGACAGTACGGAACGAGCCCCAGCCCCACGTGCGCCCGGTGCTCAACGGAAGCAGCAGCGCGATCAGCCAGCCGGACAGGAACGCTGCAGCGAGCCAGTCGATCCGGCCTGCGACGCGATTCGGTGACTCCGGGACGTACCGGCGTACCAGCAGGGCCGACGCGGTGACGACCGCCATCGGGATCCAGAACAGCCAGCGCCAGCCGAGCCACTCGACGATCGGGCCGGCCAGCACGATCCCCAGCCCACCTCCGGCGGCGATGATCGCGGAGACCACGCCGACCACGGACGGCACGCGCTCGGCCGGGAACTCGTCCCGGATGATCCCGAACGCCAGCGGGAACACGGCTCCGCCGACCCCCTGGAAGACGCGAGCAGCGATCAGTACGCCGATGTTCGGCGCCAGCGCCGCGATCAGACAGCCGACGGCGAGCGCGCCGAGCGCGATGAACAAGGTGCGCTCCTTGCCGACCATGTCGCCGATGCGGCCGAGCAGCGGCGTCGCGACCGAGACGGACAGCAGAAGCGCGGTGAACACCCAGGTGACCGTGCTCGGGGTGGTGTGCAGGTCGTGCTGGATGACGGGCAGCGCCGGGCTCACCAGCGACTGCAACATCGAGAACGATGCGACGACCGTGGCGAGGACCGCCAAGGTCAGTCGCGGGTTTCCAGACCTGATGACAGGCATGCAGAAGTCCTTCGAAAGGGGTGTGATCGCGCCGTACGACGGCGCGGGAGTCCCCGGCCTGGTAAAGTCGAGGTGTGCCTCCACTATAGCGGAGGGATGCCTCCGGTAACAACTGGCTAAGGTGATCGAATGGTGAGCGAGCAGAGCAGGCCGGCTTTGCAGGTCGACGTACGGCGGCCGCAGCGGGCGGACGCGCGGCGGAATTTCGACGCCCTGCTCGCCGCCGCCCGGGACGCGTTCGCCTCCAAGGGGGTCGAGGCGTCGCTCGAGGACATCGCCCGCCAGGCCGGGGTCGGCATCGGCACGCTCTACCGCAACTTCCCGAACCGTCAGGACCTGCTCAACGCGGTGTACTTCGGCGAGATCGAGGAGCTGTGCATCGCCGCCGAGAAGGTGGCCGATCTACCGCCGTGGGAGGCGCTCACGACCTGGCTGCACCGCTTCGTCGAGTACGCCGCGACCAAGCGCGCGATCTGGGAGTCGCTGAACCGCGAGACCGAGAGCTTCAAGGCGGCCCGGGCCGCGATGTACGCCGCCGGCACGCCGCTGTTCGAGCGCGCCCAGGAGGCCGGCGAGGCCCGCAAGGACGTCTCGTTCGACGACCTCCTCCGCATGGTCAGCGGCCTCACCGCGGCCGGCTTCGTCGACCAGGCCCAACGCGACCGAGTCCTCACCATCGCCCTCGACGGCGTCCGCGTCAGATAAGCGAGAGCGCGACTCCGTCCAGGATGTCGTGTTCGGAGACGGTCAGGGCGTCTACGGGGAGGCGGTCGGTCAGGCGCTGGAGGATGAGGGCGCCGGCGCCGATGACGTCTACTCGGCCGGGGTGGATCGAGCGTCCGGCGGATCGGTCGGCGCGGGTCGACGTGGTCAGCCAGGTAGTGGTTCGGCGTACGTCTGTGGCGCTCAGGCGGGCGTGGTGGACCGCGTCCCGGTCGTACTCCGGGAGGTCGAGGGCGACCGCGGCCACGGTCGTGGCGGTGCCGGCTACCGCGATCAGCGAGCGGGTGTCCGCCAGCGGGACTGCGGTGCTGTCGAGGAGTGCGTCGATGTCCTTGGTGATCGCGGCCAGCTCGGCCGGGGAGGTCGGGTCGGTGGTCACGTGCCGTTCGGTGAGGCGGACGGAGCCGATGTCGAGGGATTCGGCCGCTCGTACGCCGGTCTTGTCGCCCAGGACCAGTTCGGTGGAGCCGCCGCCGATGTCGGCCACGAGGTACGGCGCGGGCAGGTCGAGGGAGCTGGTGGCCCCACGGAAGCTCAGCTCGGCCTCTTCGGTGCCGGAGATGATCTCTGGGCGTACGCCGAGACGCTCCTCGATGCCGGTGAGGAACTCGTCGCGGTTGCTGACGTCCCGGGCTGCGGAGGTGGCGACGAAGCGGAGCCGTGCGACAGCCCGGGACTGGATGACGGCTGCGAACTCCGAGGCCGCCTTGAAGACGCGCACCAACGCTTCAGGGGCGAAGGCGCCGGTGGCGTCGACGCCCTGACCGAGGCGGACGATGGTCATCCGCCGATCGACCTCGACCAGCTGCCCGTCGACCAGCTCCGCGATCAGCAGCCGGATCGAATTCGTCCCACAGTCGATCGCGGCAACGCGCTCAGACACAAGGGCCTCGACGGCCCCAGTCGTCCAGGGCCGCGAGCGCCTCGTCGCCGAGGGGGTTCACGCCCGGACCTGCAGCCAACGAGTGGCCGACCAGGACGTGCAAGCACTTCACGCGGGTGGGCATGCCGCCGGCGGTAATACCGGCGATCTCCTCGACGTGTTCGATCGACTCGCGGTGCGCGAGGTAGGACTCGTGGGCGGCGCGGTAGCGCTCGGCCAGCTCCGGATCCTCGGCCAGGCGATCCGTCATCTCTTTCATCATCCCGGACGCCTCGAGGGTCCCGATCGCGGATGCGAGCCGCGGGCAGGTCACGTAGTACGTCGTCGGGAACGGCGTACCGTCCGACAACCGCGGCTCGGTCTCGACCACATCCGGGAGCCCGCAGCTGCAGCGATGCGCGATCGAACGGATCCCTCGCGCGGTACGGCCGAGCTGTTTGCTTACTGCTTCTTGATCGGCGGGGCTGACACTCACCTGGTCACCTTAGGTGACGGCGTGATGATCGGCTTCGGGGTGGGCTTGGCCGGCGTCGGCGTCGGTGTCGCGGCCACCGGCGGCTTGCCTGCGCCCTCGACACTCCCCCACAGCTTCGTGTACCAGGTCGGCTTCTCCGTGTCGGCCGGACCGTCCGACGGCGTCGACGGCTCCGGCGGGGCGCCGACCGGCTTCCCGTCCGCGCCGATCACGCGGTACCCGACCTCGCCCGGCATCACCCAGCCGAGCCGCTGCCGCGCCTGCGCCTTGACGTACGCGTCGTCGTCCCAGCGGGCGATCTCGTCGTTCAGCTCGCCGACCCGCTTCTCCCGGTCGCGGATCTCCTGCTGCAGCGCGCTGACCTGCTGGTGCTGGTCGAACCAGACCCGCAGGCTCTGCGCGTACGACACGATCAACGCCCCGAGGACGAGCAGTACGACGGCCGCCCGCCCGGTCAGGTTGCGTGAGCCCCTGGTCCGGGGCGGGTCGGCCTGGGTTCCCGCCGTACGGCGTTTGGGTTGGTCGCCCCGCCGGGCCGGTGGACGCGACTGGGTCCGGCTCGACGGACGCGAGCCGGGGCGTGCACCGGATTCCCGACGGGACGGCATACCTGAACCTCCGGAAGGATCAGCCCTGGAAGCGCGGGAAGGCCGAGCGACCGGCGTACGTCGCCGCGTCGTCGAGCTCCTCCTCGATCCGGAGCAGCTGGTTGTACTTCGCGGTGCGGTCGGACCGGGCCGGGGCGCCGGACTTGATCTGGCCGCAGTTGGTCGCGACCGCGAGGTCGGCGATCGTGGTGTCCTCGGTCTCGCCGGAGCGGTGGCTCATCATGCAGGTGAAGCCGCTGCGGTGGGCCAGGTCGACGGCGTCCAGGGTCTCGCTCAGCGAGCCGATCTGGTTCACCTTGACCAGCAGGCTGTTCGCCGCCTTCTCGGTGATACCGCGCTGCAGCCGCTCGACGTTGGTGACGAACAGGTCGTCGCCGACGATCTGGATCTTGTCGCCGAGCTGACCGGTCAGGCTCTTCCAGCCGTCCCAGTCCTCCTCGTTCAGCGGGTCCTCGATCGAGACGATCGGGTACGACGCGACCAGGTCGGCGTAGTAGGCGATCATCTCGTCGGCCGACTTCTTGCCGCCCTCGAACGCGTACACACCGTCGGTGTGGAACTCGCTCGCCGCGACGTCCATCGCCAGCGCGATGTCCTTGCCGAGCTGCAGGCCGGCCTTCTCGATCGCGACCGCGATCAGATCGAGGGCCTCCCGGTTGCTGGCCAGGTTCGGCGCGAAACCGCCCTCGTCACCGAGACCGGTGGACAGGCCTCGCTCCTTCAGCACCGCCTTCAGAGCGTGGTAGACGGTCGCGCCCTGCATCAGCGCCTCGCCGTACGTCGCGGCGCCGATCGGGGCGATCATGAACTCCTGGACGTCGACGTTGCTGTCCGCGTGCGCGCCGCCGTTCAGGATGTTCATCATCGGCACCGGCAGGACGTGCGCGTTCGGGCCGCCGACGTAGCGGAACAGCGGCAGGCCGGAGCTGTCCGCGGCCGCCTTGGCGACGGCGAGGCTGACGCCGAGGATGGCGTTCGCGCCGAGCTTGGCCTTGTTCGGGGTGCCGTCCAGGTCGAGGAGGGCCTGGTCGATCAGCCGCTGCTCGTGGACGTCGTACCCGACGATCTCCTTGTCGATGTCCTCCAGGATCGCGGTGATCGCCTTCTGGACACCCTTGCCGCCGTACCGCTCCTTGTCGCCGTCACGCAGCTCGACGGCCTCGAACTGGCCGGTGGACGCGCCCGACGGGACGGCCGCCCGGGCGACGGTGTCGTCGTCGAGCAGAACCTCGACCTCGACAGTGGGGTTGCCGCGCGAGTCGAGGATCTCGCGGGCGCCGACGGCCTCGATGGTGGCCACATTGACTCCCAAGTTCTCGATGACGAATCGGTCCCGAGCCTAGCCTCCAGACCACCAGCCTCAGTGGACCGCGTCGGTCCTAACGATCGCATCCACTGGTACCTCCCGCGTCAGTAACACTCCGTTGGGCGCCCGAAAGACCGCGAGATTGCCGGAATCCACACCCAGCAAGACTTCTACGCGTGTGCGCCGCCCGACCGGACTGTCTTTCGACGGCGCCAAGTGCACATGTGTACGCCGTCCGGGCTTCAGTCCCTCCTGCCGGATCGACGTCAGCGCGGCGTGGGTGGTGCCGTGCCAGAGGAGGTCCTGCGGGTAGACCCGTTCCCAACTGTTCTCCAAGGCTTCACGTGTCACCGGCATCCCTGCGAGCGAATGCCCCTGACACGCGCGGATCCGGTCGCCGTCGACCTGCAACCGCTGCTTGTCGTTCTCCTCGACCGCCTTGTCCAGCGCTGCGCGATCGATGGCGAGCTCACGCAGTACGTCGGTGATCGCGGCCCAGCCGTCCGCACTCATCGTGAGGCCGCGCTCACCGGCAGTGTGGCGGAGCAGCCTGGAGATCGCTCTGCTGTCACGGCTCACGTCAGCATCCTCGTCAGCTCCACCACCCGCTCACCCCGGTCCGGCCGCGACACGACGTAGTACCGCACCGGTGGAAGGTCTTTCACGGGGATCTTCCGGAGTGCGGCGGTCGTTCGCACGGACCCGTTCACGACTGCGGGCCCGATACCGAGACGGACGAAGTGGACCAGCAGTTCCCACCCTTCCGCCTCAACTGCGACGGACCACCGGATGCCTTGATCGAGCATGCTCCGCTCGAGCTGCTGCCGATGCGGGCGCGTCTTCGGCGGTACGACGAGCGCCTGGTCCTGCAGGTCCTTCAGGCGCACGGTACGACGCTCCGCGAGCCGGTGCCCCTTCGGCACGATCAGCACTTGCGGGACCTGGGCGAGCAGCGTGCAGTCGAGGTCGTCGGGCGGGATCCCGAGCGCGGTGACGCCGACGTCGGCCGATCCGTGCCGGATCGCGTCCAACGTCGCCCCGGCATCGCCGGTCCGCAGCCGAAGCTCGCGTCCGCGGGTCAGGTAGCGGCGGAGCTGGTCGCCGAGCAGGTACAGGTAGGCACCAGAGCCGGCGATCAGCACCAGCGGTCGAGGTGGGGCGTTGTCCAGCGTGCGCAGGAAGTCTGCTGCCCGGTCCTTCGCGTCGTTCGCAAAAGCCGCCAACCGCTCCCCGGCGCCGGTCAACAGCAGTTGCCGGCCCTGCTTCACATACAGCCGCTCCCCCAGTCGCGCTTCCAACTTCCGGATGCGCGTGTGCAACGCCGGCTGACTGACATGCAACTCATCGGCCGCACGCGTGAAGTTGCGATGCTCAGCAAACACCGCAAAAGCCTGCAGATCCTCCGCAATCAGCTCCATCACCAGAAACTATAGCTATGTCGATAAGAACTAGTTTTGCTGGATAGATGAGGTCACTGACGCTGGATGCATGAACAGATTGGGAATCGACATCGGACGAGTGATCATCGACGGATCCTCAGGCCCCGGTGACACGTCGTTCTTCTCGGGCGACACAGCGGCAATGCTGCGAACCCCCGCCGTACCGGGCGCCTTCGAGGCGATCGCACGGCTGGTGCCGTTGTTCGGCGACGCGTGGCTGGTGTCCAAGTGCAGTCCGCGGATCCAGCAGCGGTCCTTGGAATGGTTGCGCTATCACCGCTTCTTCGCGCAGACCGGCATTGCCGAGGGCAACGTCCGCTTCTGCCTGCGCCGCCCGGACAAGGCACTCCACTGCACCGAGCTGGGGATCACGCACTTCGTGGACGACAAGGCGGACGTGATCGCGGCGATCACGCCCGTCGTACCGCACCGGTACCTCTTCAAGAACTGGGCGGCAACGGAGGCCGCAGTGCTACGAGACCTACAAGCCGAGCGAGCGATGCACGTCGGCTAACCGCACCGGTTCTTCAGCACCACTGCGCCATGATCGGGCAGGGCGGCGTAGCGGCGGCGGGTGTGGCGACGCCTGCGACGGCCAGAACCGCCAGCCCGGCGAGCGCGATCAGCTTCTTCATCTTTGCCATCCCTTCAACCCAAGAGACCTACAAGCCGAACGAGCGACGCGCGTCGGCCAGGCCCTTCTGGTTCTCGGCCGGGGACTTGATCCCGACGCGGACGTCTTCGGTGCAGCGCCAGGCGAAGTACGCGGCCTGGACGGCGTACCGCACCCTCAGAAAGGTATCGAGTTTGAGGTTCACCTCGTCGGCGCGGTCGGGGCGGGCGTCGAGGTACGACGAGACGACGTGAGGGCGGCCGTTGTACATCGTGGCGGACGCGACGTCGTACAGGATCGGGCCGTACATGGCCGCGCCCCAGTCGATGAGGGCGAGGTCGCCGTTCGGGCGACGTAGGAATGCGTCGGTTGCGGGGTCGCCGTGGAGTCCGGCCCAGGAGAGGTCGTCGAGGGCCAGGGCGTCGGACACCGCGGACTCACAGGCGGGCCGGATCCATGGCTCGAGGTCCAGGTAGTCGTCCCATTGCGTGACGACGCCCAGCCAAGCCTCCAGGTCACCGGGCTCCACCGCCGACAGTTCATGAACGCGCCCGAGCAGCCCGCCGATGGCGCGTTGGTCCGCCTCGGCCGAGCCCAATGGCGTGCCGTCGACGAACTCGAGTACGCCGACCACGCGACCATCGACCCGCTCGGCGATCCTGCCGTCTGAGCTCCGCACCGGCCGACCGGTTGTCACACCACCGTCGGCCAGCCGCTCCGCAAGCTCCAGACCCGGCGCGAACCCGTTGTCGCGACCGTCGACCGTCTTGACCACCACCCGCCAGCCATTGCCGACGGCCGACCAGGTGAACGACCCCATCCCGCCGTCGAGCGGCTCCACCCGCGACGCAGTCAGCCCCCAGCGCTCACGTAGTACCTCGGCGATCTCCACCCGCCCACCCTCTCAGTCACCCGCCACCACGAGCAGCCGATTTTCCCGAGCGGAAGTGCCCCGGTCAGGTGGTCTCGGCCGCGCGGATCTCCTCGGCGAGGGCGGCAACGGACTGGCGCAGCGCCTGCTCGGCGTCGACGCCGAGCCGACGGGCCTCACGCACAACGGCGAGCAACTCCGGGCCGATCTCCTCGGCGGTCAAGTCCGCCGGCTCGACAGCGCGAGCACCATCCGGCAGGACCTTGGCCGAGCGGCCGAGGACCTTGTCGGCCAGGGCCAGGGCGGGGAGGGCGAGGGGGATGCCTTCGAGGACCGAGGAGCGTTGTTTCTCGGCGGCCTTGATGGTTTCCCAGTTGGCCTCGACGGCGGCGGCATCCGCGGCGTCGACGGTGCCGAAGACGTGCGGGTGCCGGCGGATGAGTTTTTCGACGATGCCGGCAGAGACGTCGTCGATCGTGAACGCCTCGTCGGGGTTGTCCTCGGCGATCCGCGAGTGGAACGCGACCTGCAGCAGCAGATCGCCCAGCTCCTCCTGCAGGTGCGAGAGGTCCCCGGTGTCGATCGCCTCAAGCGTCTCGTACGTCTCCTCGAGCAGGTATTTCGCGAGGCTCTCGTGCGTCTGCTCCTGGTCCCACGGGCAGTTGCGCCGCAGCCGGTCCATCACCCGCACGAGGTCGATCAGCCGGGCACCAGGCACGTCGTACGAGCCGTGCAGGATCTCCACCTGGTACGACGGCTCGCGGACCAGCTCATCGGACACGACACGCAGCAGACCCGGCTCGCCGTCGTCACCGGTCAGCCAGACCACCTGCCGCCCGTCGGCGGCCGCGGACGACAACCACGCCCACGCGGCGGACACGCCGGCCTCGACCTGGGTGACAACCAGGCCGGAGCCGATCACGGCCTGCACGTCCGGTCGGCCCGGACCGCCCGCGGCGCCGATCTCGTCGGCTGCCTCGAGGGCCTGCCAGGTGGCGCGGGTCAGCAGCCCCGGCGCAACCCGGGGACTGGTGAGTACGACCGTGATCGTCCCACCGCTACTCATGAACCGTCAGCCCTGGGGCTGGGCTTGCTGGGCGGCGTCGGCGGCAGCCTTGCGCTTGGCGGCGGTCTGGTCGGACTCGATCGAGAGGGAGCCGGAGACCGTCGTGTCGAGCTTGCCGTCGGTCCACTGGCCGAAGCGGGGCGCGATCGAGACGTTGATGTCCTTCGACGCGTCCTTGACCGCCAGCAGGCCCTGCTGCAGCTTGGCCTGGTCCTGCAGGTCCTTGATGGTCCCGCCGCCGAGCTTGACGGTGACGACCGAGGCGGTGGCGACCTCGTTCAGGAAGTCGCGCGCGACCGTGTCGGTCTGGAACTTCTGGTACGTCGCTTCGTCGTCGCCGACCGCGCTCTTGGCCGCCACGGCGGTCTCCGCCGGCGTGATCGAGATCGACTTCTCCTGCTTGACCTGCCCGAGGATCGCGTTGTTCACCAGATCGCTCAGCGCGGCGGCGGTGTTGTAGTTCTGCCCGAGAGCGGTGCTCACCGCCTGCGAGGTCTTGTCGACGGTGCCGACGCTGATCTCGGTCTTCCCGACAACGGCTGCCGCACCCGGGTGTGTGCCCGCCGCGCAACCACCGGTCAGCAGCACGATCGCCGCCACCGCACCGAGAGCCCGTAGCCGTGTGCTCACCGAATCTCCTCGTAGCTCGTCATAAGTCTCACGCCGGCACCACAATAGGTTCGGCGATCACGTCGTCGATCAACCGGGTGCACCATTGCAGCAACTCCTGGTCGCGGAGCGGCTGACCGCCGACCGGCCTGGTGGCCGGTCTCGGCACCAGAATGGTATGCAGCTGCGGCTTCACCAGACTCTTCGGGTACAGCCTGTTGAGCCGGAGCACCTTCGAATCGGGCAGCTCGACCGGCCCGAAGCGAATCATGTTCCCCTGCAGCGTG
Organism: Kribbella sp. NBC_00662; assembly: GCF_041430295.1. Classification (GTDB taxonomy): domain Bacteria; phylum Actinomycetota; class Actinomycetes; order Propionibacteriales; family Kribbellaceae; genus Kribbella. The sequence continues at coordinate 662,402 of NZ_CP109029.1, forward strand.
ACGTCGTGCAGCCCCGCCCGGCGGGCGTGGTTGCGGAACTTCGCCACCTCGATCAGGTTCAGCACCGCCTGCGGGATGTCGCCGTACCGGTCGTGCAGCTCCTCGACCAGCTCCGCGATCCCGTCGGAGTCCCGTACGGCGGCCAGCCGCTGGTACATCTCCAGCCGCAGCCGCTGGGACGGGATGTAGTCGTGCGGCAGGTGAGCGTCGATCGGGAGCTCGATCTTGACCTCGGGCTCCTCCGCCTGGGTGTCACCGCGGTACTCCGCGACCGCCTCGCCGACCAGCCGGACATACAGATCGAACCCGACGTCCGCGATGTGCCCGGACTGCTCGCCGCCGAGCAGGTTGCCGGCGCCGCGGATCTCGAGGTCCTTCATCGCGACCGCCATGCCGCCGCCCAGATCCGAGTGCTGCGCGATCGTGGCGAGCCGGTCGTGCGCGGTCTCGGTCAGCGGCTTCTCCGGCGGGAAGAAGAAGTACGCGTACGCGCGCTCCCGGCCGCGACCGACCCGGCCGCGGAGCTGGTGCAGCTGGGACAGGCCGAGCAGGTCGGCGCGCTCGACGATCATCGTGTTCGCGTTCGAGATGTCGATCCCGGACTCGACGATCGTCGTACAGACGATGACGTCGAACTGCTTCTCCCAGAAGCCCTGGATGACGTTCTCGAGCGTGTGCTCGTTCATCTGGCCGTGGGCGACCGAGACCCGGGCCTCGGGCACGAGCTGACGGATCCGCGCGGCGGCCTTCTCGATCGTGTTCACCCGGTTGTGGACGACGAAGACCTGGCCCTCGCGGAGCAGCTCGCGCCGGATCGCGGCGGTCACCTGGTGCTCGTCGTACGCGCCGACGAAGGTCAGCACCGGGTGCCGTTCCTCGGGCGGGGTCGCGATCGTCGACATCTCGCGGATACCGGTGATCGACATCTCCAGCGTCCGCGGGATCGGCGTCGCGGACATCGTCAGTACGTCGACCGCCGTCCGCAGCCGCTTCAGCTGCTCCTTGTGCTCGACGCCGAACCGCTGCTCCTCGTCGACGACGACCAGGCCGAGGTCCTTGAACGCCACCTCGCCGCTGAACAGCCGGTGCGTCCCGATCACCACGTCGACCGATCCGTCGGCGAGGCCGTCGATCGTTGCCTTCGCCTCCTTGTCGGTCTGGAACCGCGACAGCGGCGCCACGTTCACCGGGAAGGCGGCGTACCGCTCGGCGAAGGTCGCGTAGTGCTGCTGCACGAGCAGTGTGGTCGGCACGAGTACGGCGACCTGCTTACCGTCCTGTACTGCCTTGAACGCGGCTCGTACGGCGATCTCGGTCTTGCCGTAGCCGACGTCACCGCAGACGATCCGGTCCATCGGCATGACGCGTTCCATGTCGTGCTTGACGTCGTCGATCGTGGCCAGCTGGTCCGGCGTCTCGACGAACGGGAACGCGTCCTCGAGTTCGCGCTGCCACGGGGTGTCCTTGGCGAAGGCATGGCCCTTGGTCGCCTGCCGCGCGGCGTACAGCTTGATCAGCTCGCCGGCGATCTGGCGGACAGCCTTGCGGGCGCGGCCCTTGCGCTTGGCCCAGTCGCCGCCGCCCATCTTGTCCAGGGTCGGCTGCTCGCCGCCGACGTACCGCGTGACCTGGTCGAGCTGGTCGGTCGGCACGTACAGCCGGTCGCCCGGTTGGCCGCGCTTGCTCGGCGCGAACTCGATCACGACGTACTCGCGGGTGGCCTTCTGGGAACCCGAACCGACGGTCCGCTGCATCATCTCGACGTACCGGCCGACGCCGTGCTGTTCGTGGACGACGTAGTCGCCCGGCTGCAGCTCCAGCGGGTCGATCGTCTTCTTCCGGCGCGACGGCATCCGCTGCTGGGAACGGCGTTCGGCCGCGGACCGCTGCCCGGCCAGGTCGTTCTCGGTGAGTACGGCGAACTTGATGCCCTCGGCAATGAACCCGTGGTCCAGCTGCCCCTGCGAGATCAGCACGACACCCGGCTCGGGGATCTCCTCGATCCCCTCGACCACGCGGGCCGGCAGCTCGGCCTCGGAGAACACCTCGGCCAGACGCTGGGCCGGACCGTGGCCTTCGGTGACGCAGACGACCCGCCAGCCGTCCCGGAGCCAGCCGCGGATGTCCTCGGCCGCCGCCGCGGTCTCACCGCGATACGGATCGACCTCGTGAACCGCGAGGATCCTGCTGGTCACCGCACCGGCATCTGCGTCGATGTCGAACGACACCCGCTCGCCCATCGAGTCGCGCAGCTCCGGCGTATCCGTCGGCGCCGCCGCGAACGGCGAGAGGCTCCACCAGGCCAGGCCCTTGCCCAGTGCATGCGCCCGGACGTCGCCCAGCGACATGTACGCCGCTGCGCCGAGGTCGATCGGGGCCTCGCCACCACCGGCGGCCGCGGCCCACGACGCCTCCAGGAACTCCTGGCTGGTCGCGACCAGGTCGTGCGCCCGGGCCCGGACCCGCTCGGGGTCGCTGACGATGACATGCGCGCCGGCCGGCATCAGGTCGACGAGCAGCTCCATGTCGTCGACGAGCACCGGCGCCAGCGACTCCATGCCCTCGACGGCATGCCCTTCGGCGAGCTTCTCGAACAGCTCGGCCAGCTCGGGGTGTTCCTTCGCGAGGACGGCGGCGCGTGAACGCACCTCGTCGGTCAGCAGCAGCTCCCGGCACGGCGGCGCCCACAGACCGTGTTCGGCGATCTCCAGCGAGCGCTGGTCGGCGACCGCGAAGTACCGGATCTCCTCGACGTCGTCGCCGAAGAAGTCGACCCGCAGCGGGTGCTCCTCGGTCGGCGGGAAGACGTCGATGATGCCGCCGCGGACCGCGAACTCGCCACGCCGCTCGACCAGGTCGACCCGGTGGTACGCCGCTCCCGCGAGGCGCTCGACGACGTCCTCGAGCTCCATCGAGTCGCCGACGTGCAGCTGCACCGGCTTCAGGTCAGCGAGGCCGGCGACCTGCGGCTGCAGCACGGACCGCACCGGGGCGACCAGGATCTTGATCGGCCCGGTGGTCTCGTCGAAGGGATCGGGGTGCGCGAGACGTCGCAGTACGGCGAGCCGCCGCCCGACCGTGTCGGAGCGGGGCGAGAGGCGCTCGTGCGGGAGGGTCTCCCAGGCCGGGTAGTAGGCGACCGTGCCGGGCTCTTCGACCAGGCACTGCAGCTCCTCGGTGAGCTCCTCGGCCTCGCGGAAGGTGGCCGTGACGGCGAGAACCGGGCGGTCGGCGCCGTTCTGGGCCGCGGCGATCGCGGCGAGCAGGACCGGGCGCACCGGGCCGGGCGCGCTCAGGTCGAGGGTCGTGACACCGTCGCTCCTGGCGTCACGAACGGCCTCGGACACCACCGGATCGGTGATCAGGGTGTCGACCAGACCGCTCAGTTTCACGAGTTGTACTTCCCTTGGGTTGCGTCCAGGCCGTCGGTGAGCAGGGACTCGACGGCGTCCGCGGTCCGGTCGACGGCGAACGGGAGATCCTTGCGTTCGGTCGAGGAGAACTCGTTGAGGACGAAGTCGGCTGGCGCCTGCCGGCCCGGCGGACGACCCACACCGAACCGCACCCGATAGTACTCACCGGTGCCAAGCGATTTCCGCAGCGACTTGAGCCCGTTGTGGCCGTTGTCGCCGCCGCCGAACTTGCACCGCAGGACGCCGAAGTCGATGTCCAGCTCGTCGTGGACGACGACCAGGTTGGCCGGGTCGAGCTTGAAGAACTTCAGCAGCCCGGAGACCGGGCCGCCGGACTCGTTCATGTACGCGCGGGGCTTGGCCAGCACCGTCCGCAGGCCGCTGATCCGGGTCTCGATCACCTCGGCCTTGACCTGCTTGCTCTGCTTCCACTTGCCGCCGGTCCGGGCGGCCAGCTCGTCGGCCACCAGGCACCCGATGTTGTGCCGGGTGCGGGCATAGGAAGGGCCGGGATTCCCCAGTCCGACGACCAACCACACGTCGTCCGCCACGGATCCCGGCCCTCCTGAAGTTCGGCTGCTGATGCCGAGTGCAGACTACTCGGCCGCGGCGGCCACCGGCTCCTCGGCAGCGTTCGGCTCGTCGCGCTCGATACCGGCCTCGGCCTCGGCCTCGGCCAGCTCCGCCTCGGCCTGCTCGGCGGTCTGCTGGGCGGTGATGTTCACGACCAGGGTCTCCGGCTCGATGGCCAGCGTCGTGCCGGCCGGGAGCTTCAGGTCGGAGGCGTGGATCTGGGCGCCGACCTCCAGGCCCTCGATCGAGACGGTGACGCCGTCGGGGATGTGCGTCGCCTCGGCCTCGACCAGGATGCTCTGCGCCTCGAGCACGACCAGCGCGTCGCTGACGGCCTCGCCCTCGAGGTGCACCGCGATGTCGACCTGGACCTTCTCGCCGCGGCGGACGATGACCAGGTCCACGTGCTCGATGAAGCCCTTCAGCGGGTCGCGCTGGACCTGCTTCGGCAGCGCGAGGTGGGACTCGCCGCCCTCGACCTCGATCATCAGCAGGGCGTTGGCGGTCTTGAGGGCCAGCATGGTGTCGTGACCGGGCAGCGTGATGTGCACCGGGTCACTGCCGTGGCCGTAGAGGACGGCGGGAACCTTGTTGTCCCGGCGGATTCGGCGGGCAGCCCCCTTGCCGAACTCCGTACGCGATTCGGCTTGGATCTTGACCTCGGCCACGAGATGAACTCCTAAAAGCGTTGCGGTGATCAGTTGTCTGGATGGAACTCGGCTGCGGCCTCAGCGGGCGCCTGCTGACCCCGGAGAAGGCGTCAGGCAACGAACCACCGCGTCGATCACGGAGCCGCGCCCTGCACTTCTCGGGGGGCGTCCCTCGCCGAGGCAACCAAAACAGTCTACCCACCACTCCGGCCAGACGGGAAATCGTACTTTCAAGGCACTTTGCTCCCCTGCCGGCCGCCGCCCTGGTGAGCCGTTTCCGGACCCGGTCAGGTGAGTTTGGTCCAGACCTCGCGGAGGGCTCGGGCCGCGTCGCCTTCGAGGCCCGCGTCGTCGAGCGTCTCGGCGAGTTCGTCGAACTCGGGGCCCCAGCGCCACGCCACCCTGCGGAGCTGCTCCGGGAGCGCCGGGTCCTTGAGCGAACCGCCGTCGGCGCGGGTCTGCTGCGCGACGAGCGCCTCGGTCACGCCGTGCTTCTCGGCCAACTGGAACGCCAGCACCGCCAGCGCCGCCTTGCCTTTGTTGTAGAGCGCGTACGACGACTTCGCCGCGCTGGCCGAACCCGGTTCCGTGCCGACCACCATCGGGGTGACCGCGGTTCCGGCCCACAACGCGGCGACCTGGTCAGCCGCGGTACCGGACAACATCAGGTGGGTCGGGCTCGGTCCACCGGTCGGCGGCGGCCCGACCACACCGGCGTCGACGAAGGTCGCGTCCGGTACGGCGGACTGCGCGTCGCGCAACGACATCGGCGACAGCGGATTCGCCTCGACGTACAGACCGCTGAAACCCGCGCTGCCGACCTGCTTGGCGATATCCACGGCACCTTGCGGGGCGCACGAGCACAGCACGACCTCGGCCCGCTCAACGGCCTGCGCGAACGGCGTACCGATCAGACCGGCTTCCTCGGCGCGCTGCCGTGAAGCCTCGCTGCGCCCGTCGGGGACCCAATACACCTCGTGACCGGCAGTGACCAGTTGCTTGGCGAGTTTCGAGCCCATGGCGCCGGGGTGGAAGACGGCGATTCGCATGCCGTCAATCTAGGGCATGCCTGATAGTCCAGCGCCGTAGCGAGGAGGCGCTCGGTGCGGTGCATCGGCGCGCGGGGGCGAAGGTCTCGATGCGGAGCATCGTGGCCTTTGCACCCGTGCGGCGAGGTGCCGTGCCGAGTGCCCCGCAGTAGGCGCTGGACTATCAGGCATGCCCTGTGTGCTCGCCAAGGTAGGCCAGTACGGCGAGGACGCGGCGGTGCTGTTCGTCGTTCGTGAGCAGACCGAGCTTGGCCAGGATGCTGCCGACGTGTGTCTCAACCGTGCGTTCGGTCAGGAACAGCCGGCGGCTGATGCCGACGTTCGTGCAGCCCTCTGCCATGAGGGCGAGCACCTCTCGTTCGCGTGGAGTCAGCGGGGCCAGGCGGTCGTCGGCGCGCTGGCGTCCGATCAACCGCGCGACCACCTCGGGGTCGAGCGCGGACCCGCCCGCGGCGACACGGTCGAGCGCGTCGAGGAACTGATCCACAGCCAGCACGCGATCCTTCAGCAGATACCCGAACCGGCCCGTCGCGACGAGCTCGACCGAGTGCCGCGTCTCGACGTGCTGGGACAGCAGCACGATGCCGAGGTCCGGGTTCTGCATCCGCAGCCGGCGGGCGGCCCGGGCGCCGTCGTCGGTGTGGTCCGGCGGCATCCGGATGTCGATCAGCGCCAGATCCGGTGCGGTCTGCGCGACCGTCGTCATCAGGCTCGGAGCGTCCACCGCCAGACCCGCGATCTCGTGCCCGGCATCGGCCAGCAACCGCGCCAGCCCTTCCCGGAACAACGCCGAGTCCTCCCCGATCACGATTCGCACAACGCACCTCCACAGGCGTTGGCCGCCAGGCTCACGATCCGCACGGCAGCACCACCTCGACCGTCGTACCGCGGCCGGCGGGGCTGCGGAGCTCCAGCGAACCGCCGACCGCCGCGACCCGGTCGAGCATCCCGCTCAGACCCGAGCCGGGCCGAGGCGACGCTCCCCCGCACCCGTCGTCCTCGATCCGCACCGTGACTTCGTCACCCGACCGAGCCACCCGGACCGCGATCGCAGTCGCGTTGGCGTACTTCGCGGCATTCGTGACCGCCTCGGCCGCAACGAAGTACGCCGTCGTCGCCAACTCTTCCGGCAGATCGGACGGGATCTGCAGCCGCACCGGAATCGGCAGCGACTGCGTGATCGCACTCAGCGCGGCCTGCAAACCGTCGTCGAGACTCGTCGGACGCAGCCCATGCGCGATCTGCCGCAGCTCAGCGACCGCAGTCGCCAGCTCCGCGACCCCCTGGTCCAGCAGCCCATCGACGTCGACCGTCCCGTCGCCAAGGTGCCGCTGCGCCAGCCGCATCGCCATCCCGAGCGAAACCAGCCGCTGCTGAGCTCCATCGTGCAGATCCCGCTCGAGCCGTCGCCGTTCGGCGTCACCGGCCTGCACGAGCCGTGTCCGGCTCGCCTCGACCTCACGCAACGCACCGGCCAGCTCGGCCCGCAACCGCGTCACCTCGACCAGACTGGCCGCCCCAGCCGCCACAGCCTTCAGTACGGCGGGATTGAGCGCATCGGAGGCCAGTACGCCGATCTGGGCACCACCCAGCATCACCGGGACCAGCTGCGGCCCGCGGACCGGCGTACCAGCCGCGTCGACGAAGCCGGACGCTCCGGGGACGAGCAGACCGACGCGCAGGCCCGGATCGCGCAGCGCAGTACGCAGAGCGTCCTCCAGCTCCTCCGGCTGCGCCTGCTCGGTGTGGATGCGGCGCTGCAGGTCCTCGATCGCCAGCAGCGCAGCACGCCGTGGCGGATAGAGCCGCCGGTCGACCGAACGCTGCAGGCGACTGCGCAGCGGAGCCAGGGCCAGCGCACACACGGCTGTGGCCGCGGCAGCGACGACGGCTGAGTCGCGTCCGAGAACCACTCCGAGTACTCCGGCTGCTGCGGCGTACGTAGCGAGCAGGACGACCGTGACGATGCCGTAGGTGACGGTGTCGGCCAGCACGCGATCGACGTCGTACAGCTCGTGTCGCAGCATCGCGACGGCGACCGACACCGGGAGGCTCACCAAGGCGATCACGGCGAAGACGGTGGCGATGACACCGGTGTGGCCGGTGATGATCAGCTCCGCCCCGCAGACGAACGGGTAGAGCACAGCGGCCAGACCGGCCAAGGACAGCCACTTGACCTGCGCACGCACTCTGCCGTCGGCTCGGCGGTAGCGAACCACCACGGAGACAGCAGCCGCGATCAGAGCAACGAGCAACGCACCGAAGACAGCACCGCTGAGGACCTTGAGCGGTAACGGCATCGGGGCATACGGCCTGGGCAAATCCTGCAGCGGCTCGAGGAACGGCGTCGAGTTGAAGGCGCCGAACACCTGCTGTGCAGCGCCGAGCAGCAGCAGGAGCGGTGGGAGTACCCGCCAGTGCGGACCGGGCAGCCGGCCGTTCGGGAAGTACAGCAACAACAGACCGACCGCGACGAACAACCACCAGCCGCTCTCGTCGAACCACGCGACCACCTGGCTGTCCAGCTGCAGTCTGCCCGGATCACTCACCACTGCGCTGAAGTAGACGTCCCGCGAGGCCAGGAAGACCGCTGTCACACCGACCCAGGTGAGAAGTGCGCCCACCGGGTTGCGCGGGACCCGCAGGCTGATCACGAGCCCGAGTACGGCGGTGGCCGTGGCGACGCCGCCGAAGAAGACGTAGTTCCGCAGCGTGTGCGGACCTGTGCGGTAGGCGATCAGGAGCCAGCTGCTCCCCACGACCATCGCCAGGCCGAGCAGGGAGAGGCCGAGCGCGACCCACCGCGGCCACCGCATGTCGTCAGGGTAAGGCCGCGATTCCCCTCAACGGCTCCGAGCCAGCACGGAGATCTGCCTCCGTACCCGCTCCGATGTGGGTGAGGGGTGCGGAGCGGTTCTCTGAACTGTCAGCACTCACCAAGGGGGTTCACATGTCCACCGAAACGTCCCGTCCGTCCGTCGTACCGGCCACAGATCCCGTCACCCGCCGGCGCATCGGAATCGCCGGACTGGTCCTCGCTCTCACCGCGCTCGCCGCCCTGCCGGGTGGCGTGCTCTGGCCGGAGCCGGCCGGTGGCGGTGATACCTACACGTACGGCGACATCCAGCCGCTCCGTGACCGCTGGTGGGGACTGCTCGTCTTCCTCAGCGCCAACCTGATCCTGAACGTCCTCGCCCAGGCACTGCTCACCGTCTACCTCGTCCGCCGCCGTGGTGCGGCCTGGGCGACGGTCGGCGGCCTGATCATGTGGATCGGTACTGCGCTGTACGCCGTCGGCGTTGGCGGGTGGGCAGCGACGTACTACTTCGCCACCGCGCCGGGCGTCGAGACCTCGGCCATGGACCGCATCAACGACGACACCCTGCATCTGCTGGGCGCGCTGATGATCGGCTCGCTGCTGGTCGCGCTGGGCACGGTCGTCCAGGCGGTCGGGCTGTTCCGGTCGCACGCCGTACCGCGGTGGATCCCGGTGCTGTGGCTGACGATCGTGCTGACGTTCGTCATCCCCGGCAACGGGTGGGTCGGGCTACTGACCGCCGTACCGATGGTTGCGGCGTCCATCGGTACGGCGTACTACGCGTGGCGTCGGAGCGGGACTGCCTAGGCGCGGCCCTCGAAGAGGCTGGTGACCGAGCCGTCCTCGAAGACCTCGCGGATGGCTCGACTGATCAGCGGAGCGATCGACAGCTCGGTGAGCTTGTCGAAGCGGCGGTCCTCCGCGATCGGCAGCGTGTTGGTCACGATGACCTCACTGGCCTGGCAGTTCTTCAGCCGGTCCACCGCCGGGCCGGACAGAATCGCATGGGTTGCGGCGATCACCACCCCGGCGGCGCCCTCGGCGTACAGGGCGTCGGCGGCCTTGGTGATCGTGCCGGCGGTGTCGATCATGTCGTCGACCAGGATGCAGACCCGGCCCTTGACCTCACCGACGACCCGGTTGGCGACCGTCTCGTTGGGCCGGTCGATGTCGCGGGTCTTGTGGATGAACGCCAGCGGCGCGCCGCCGAGCCGGGCCGACCACTGCTCGGCCACCTTGATCCGGCCGGCGTCCGGCGAGACCACGGCCAGCTGCTGGTCGCCGTACTTCTGCCCGACGTAGTCACTCAGGATCGGCAGCGCCATCAGGTGGTCCACCGGCCCGTCGAAGAAGCCCTGGATCTGCGAGGTGTGCAGGTCGACGCAGATCAGCCGGTTCGCGCCCGCGGTCTTGAACAGGTCGGCCATCAGCCGGGCCGAGATCGGTTCGCGACCGCGGTGCTTCTTGTCCTGCCGCGCGTACCCGTAGAACGGGAGCACCACGGTGATCCGCTTGGCCGACGCCCGCTTCAGCGCGTCGACCATGATCAGCTGCTCCATGATCCACTCGTTGATCGGCGAGGTGTGGCTCTGGATCACGAACGCGTCGCTGCCCCGGACCGACTCCTCGAACCGGACGTAGATCTCGCCGTTGGCGAAGTCGTACGCCTGCGTCGGAACCAGACCGCTGCCGAGCTCCTCGGCGACCTGCGCGGCCAGCGCGGGATGCGCCCGGCCGGAGAAGACCATCAGGTTCTTCTCGGTGGTTCGTTTCATCCCGCTCATCGCCGCGCCTCCCGTTGATTCGCTGTACAGCTCAGGACTGCTGGTCATCCGGCGTTTCGGCCAGCGCCGCTTCGGCCGCCTGAGCGGTCTTGGTGCCGGCCCGCTTACGCGCGACCCAGCCCTTGATGTTGCGTTGCCGGCCGCGCGCGACCGCGATCTCGCCCGGGCCGACGTCCTCGGTCAGCGCCGTACCGGCGGCCAGATAGGCGCCGTCGGCGATCGTGCGCGGAGCGACGATCACCGAGTTGCTGCCGATGAACGAGTGCTTGCCGACGTGGGTCGGGTGCTTCGCGACGCCGTCGTAGTTCGCGAAAATGGTGCCGGCGCCGATGTTCGCGCCGTCCCCGATCGTCGCGTCGCCGGCGTAGGTGAGGTGCGGCACCTTGGCGCCGTCGCCGATGGTGGAGTTCTTGGTCTCGACGAACGTGCCGATCTTGCCCTTGACGCCGAGTTTGGTGTTCGGCCGCAGGTACGCGAACGGGCCGACCGAGGCGCCGTCGCCGATCACCGCGAGCGAGCCGTGGGTGCGGATGACCGTGGCGTTCTCGCCGATCTCGACGTCGGTCAGCGTGGTGTCCGGGCCGATCGTCGTACCGCTGCCGACTGTGGTGGCGCCGTGCAACTGGATGTTCGGCAGGAGGGTGACGTCGCGGGCCAGCTCGACGGTGGAGTCGACCCAGGTGGTGTTCGGGTCGACGATCGTGACGCCCTCGAGCATGTGCTTGGCGAGCGTACGGCGGTTCAGCTCCGCGCCGAGCGTGGCCAGCTGGACGCGGTTGTTCACGCCCTCGGTCTGCATCGCGTCGTCGGTGACGTGCGCGCCGACGCGCTTGCCGTCGTTCCGGGCGATCGAGATGACGTCGGTCAGGTACAGCTCGCCCTGCGCGTTGTCCGTGGTGAGGCGACTCAGACCGTCACGCAGCGTGACCGAATCGAAGACGTAGATGCCGGCGTTGATCACCTGGATCTCGCGCTGCTCGGCGGTGGCGTCCTTGTGCTCGACGATCGCGTCCACCGCGCCGTCCTCGCCCTGGACGATCCGCCCGTACCCGGTCGGGTCGGGGACCCGCGCGGTCAGGACAGTGACCGCGTTGCCCTGCTTGTCGTGGTCGGCGACCAGGTCGTGCAGCGTCTCCGCCTCGAGCAGCGGAACGTCACCCGACGTGACGATCACCGAGCCGTCGAAGTCCTGCGGTACGACGGTCAGCCCGGCGCGGACCGCGTCGCCGGTGCCGAGCTGCTGCTCCTGGACGGCGGTCCGGACGTCGGGGTCGACCTCCTTCAGGTGCGCCTCGACCAGCTCGCGGCCGCTGCCGACCACGACGACCAGGTGTTCGGGGGTGAGTGCCCGGGCGGCGACGACGGCGTGCCCGACGAGACTGCGCCCGCCGATCTCGTGCAGCACCTTCGGCGTCGCCGATTTCATCCGGGTTCCGAGCCCGGCGGCCATGATCACGACCGCCGCGGGGCGATGGGAAGTCACGCGGTCTTCTCCTCGAGTTCCCTGCGAGTTCTTTCAACAAGTATCAGCATGGGCACCCGATGCAGTGCCCGCGCAAGCCTACTTGCTCAAGATCCGAACCCCACCCCCGCCTCAAGGAGACCGATCTCACCCTCCGTCGTGCCCGGGACGCTCGGTGACCGGTCAGGGGGTGTAGGCGGCCAGGGCCGAGAACGGGGTGCCGGTGGAGGTGGCGGTCATGCCTACGGTCCAGGTTCGGTCTTTGGTGGTGGTGATGGCGGTGAGGGTGCCCGTTGGGGCAGTGGGGGCGGGGGCCTTGACGAATTTCGAGCCGTTGAGTTGGAGGACGTAGGGCTTGGCGGTCGAGTTGTCGCCCTCGAAGCGTTCGCCGACGGCGACGGGGCGGTTGTTCCGGAGTACGACGTCGTACAGCTGGGCCATGCCCGCCGGGACGGGGACCTGGGTCCACTTCGTGCCGTTGTAGTGGAGGGCGAGCGGGGCGATCCCGGAGTTGTACTGGACGCCGACGAGCCAGATGTTCTTCGGGCCGGCGACCGCGATGCCGGTCGGGATCTGGGAGCCGTCGACCGGTACGTCCTTCACCAGCGTCCAGCGCTTGCCGTCGAAGTGCGCGAGGCCGGCGTTCAGCCCGAGCCACGCGTTGTTCGCGGACAGTACGGCGAGGACGTTGCCGTTGATCGAGTTCTCGAGCCCTGCGTACAACGCCTGCCACGTCCCGCCGGCGTACCGATAGACCACGGCCCGCTCGGTGCCGCCGACGTTTGCCCACCCAGCGACCCAGACCGACTTGTCGGGCGCGATGACGACATCGTCGAACGATCCGGTCGTTACGGCGGGCGGCTTGACGACCTGCCATTTCGCGCCATTCCAGTGCATGGCAAGGGGTTTGGTCTGGTTCGGATCCGTCCGGTCCTCACCGACTGCCCAGACGTTGCCCGCCGCACCCACCGCGACGCTCTCCAGCGTCGCGTTGGTCTTCACCGGCTGCGCGGTCGCCTTCCAGCCCTTCCCGTCCCAACGCATCGCCAACGGGCGCTGGTCGCTGAAGTCCTCCACCTGATCGCCACCGACCGCCCACGTCACACCCGCCCCGCTCGCCACGTCGTTGAACGTCGCCGGCTGCCGATGCGTCGCAGTCGTTGCCCACCGCAACGGTACGTCGGATGCCGCGGCCGGCCCTGCCGCCAACGCGCTCACGACGACCCCAGCCATCGCGGCAAGCATGCTCTTCTTCAGTCTCACAACGGTTCCCTCCGAGTGTGCGTCTCCTACACCCCTCCCGACGCTGTCACCCGACCGCCGCGTTACACCCCGATATCTGCCAGTCTGGACCCTATGGCGCTAACCCTCGGAGCAATCATCCTCAACGTCCCGAAAACCGGCCCCGCCGCCGAGTTCTGGAGTCAGGCTCTCGGTTTCACCGCCGACGGCAACCCCGACTTCCTCATCCCTCCCGCGTCCGCCCGCCCCACGCGCCTCCACCTCGACGAGACCGACCGGACCCACCTCGACCTCTGGGTAGACAACTCGACCCTGGAAGACGAGGTGGACCGACTCATCGCCCTGGGCGCCGAACGAGTCGAAGACTGGACCTACCCGCACGACGCCGACTTCGTGGTCCTCAGATCCCCCGACGGCACCGTCTTCTGCATCATCGGTTGAACAGAGCCGCAGCCAGCGGTACGGCGCTGTCCCGGCCGTACGGGTCCTCGTCGTGTGCGTTGGCGATGAGGAGCGAGTGGACCCTGCGGTAGACGAGCAGCTGCTCGGCGTCGTACCCGAGCTGCTCGACGAACGCCTGGTCGAACGCCGCCTCGACCTCCTGGACCTTCGGCGACCACAGCTCGATGAGACTCCCAGCCGCTGCCGCGTCGAACACCGGATCGCCCGCCATCGTCAGCATGCCGAGATCGACCAGCGCCACGGGCCAGAGGTCTTCGTCGACGAGGATGTTCCCGCGGTCACGTCGCCGTGCACGAGCCGGGTCTCCGGCTCCTTCATCCCGGCCAGCTGATCCAGCAGTCGCTGGACCTTGCCGCCGAAGTCATCGATGACCGGCGCGAGCTGATCACCGAACCGCGCCACCCGCCGACGTACCAGCCCTGTCAGCGCCTCGATCCACGACATCCCCTCGAGCCTGAACGGGTCGGACTCGTCGAGCACTGTCATCCTGTGCAGCACCTCAGGCGCCTCGACCTCCGCAAGCGCGGCGAGTACGTCGACAACGCAGTCCCGCGCCCGATCCCACCCGGCCTCCCCGTACCCCGGCGCGACCTCGTGAAGCGGCACACCGGGCAGCTCCGCCTCGATCGTCACGTAGTACGGGCCTGGTCGCCGCAGGTCGAGCATCCGCGGTGTACGAAACGGCAGCTGCCCGTCGATCGCGGCGTACAACTCCCCCAGCCGCCGCAGCTCCTCCTCACCGGCGTGGAACCAGATCTTCGCGACCTTCTCCCCAGGCAGGCGATAGGCAGCCCCCTGCATCCCGATCGCAAGCTGCTCGGCGTCGCCGTACCCCATCTCACGCAACTGCTCGACCAGAAAGTCGTCCGACAACGACATACGCACCTCAGCTGAAAGATCGCTCGGCGAACCCCAGCCCGCCGCGCTCGGTTTGAGTCAGGTACTGCGCCTTGGTGCTGAGGATCGGGGATTTTCGGAGGTACTGCGTGAACGCCGGCGCACGCAGCCGGAGGTCGAAGTTCTGCCCCTCGACGTGCCACAGGGGATCCGGCTTGTCGTCGGGCGGGGCGAGGCGGTGGAGGTCGGCGATCTCGAGGAGGTCGTTCATCGGGTCGAGTTGGCCGGTGATGTCCCACGCCTCGTCGAACACCAACGTCGCGGGCGTGATCCAGAAGCTGAAGTGCCGTCGGCCGTACGCCGGGTCCACCCACCGCACGATGTAGTCGAGATCCAGCAGCACCCGGCTCCACGGGAAGCCGTCGTCGCGGATGCCGATGCTCACGGCGTGGACGCGACAGTCGTGCCACCCCATCACCTCGAAGTCGGCGTCGGTCCACGTTGCCTTCTCCAGCCCCGACTCCGCATGCATCCGCCAAGTATGCGCACCGAACTGTCCATGCCGCCTGACATCCTCTCGGCATGCGTGATTCGTTGGTGGACGTCGGCGACGTGACGCTGTTCGTGCGCGAGCTCGGGCGGCGTCAGGCCGACCGGCCCTCGCTGGTGGTGATGCACGGCGGCCCGGACGTCGGCCACGGCTATCTGCTGCCCGGATTCGAGCCGCTGGCGCGCGATCACCACGTCGTCCTGTTCGACTTCCGCGGTTGCGGCCGCAGCACCCGCGGCCTGCCCGACGACGAGCTCCAACCGGAGTACGTCGTACGAGACACCCACCGCCTCATCGACAAACTCGACCTCGGCCAGGTCGACCTGCTCGGCTTCTCCACCGGTGGCCGTGCCGCGATGGGCTTCGTGGACAAGCATCCAGAGCAGGTACGCCGCCTGGTGCTCGCCTCCACGTCGGCGTACACGTCCGCCGACAACGACCGTTACCTGGCCGACTGGCCGGAATACCAACGCCGCCAGCGTCTGGAGGACGAGGCGAACGGCACCCTCCGCAACTCCACCGTCTTCGTCTGGGACCTGACCCTCGCCCCCGCCTATCTGGCGCTGCTCAACTCGATCGGCACCGACCAAGGCGATTGGTCCCTCGAACGCGCCCTCAACGGCCTGATGCACCCGTGGTGCCCCGGCGACCCCGAACACATCCTCCGCACCCTCGACAAACCGATCCTGATCCTCCACGGCGAATACGACATGGGCTTCCCCGTCCAACTGGCCCACCGCCTCCACACCGCCGTCCCCACCAGCCACCTAGCCGTGGTCCCCAAGACAGCCCACATGTCCCACTTCGAACAACCCGACCTCTGGTCAGACCACATCCGCCAATTCCTGGATGCACCCGCCTCGGACGGCCCGACACACTGACTCCCGTGCCGTTCAGCCGAACAGCGCCTACGCTGCAGGAACGAGTGTCAGAGCACGAAGGAGGTGGTTGTCATGCGCTACTCACGCGCGGTGCCGCCTCGAACGGAACTCTGGCGGCTCTGACTCTCCCGGGGCTCACCGCATCCGCTGCCATGCGAGGGAGTCCCCTATGCAATCTGAAGCACTGAACGCCGTACGAGTTCTGTTCGACAACTACCCGGCGCGCTACTGGATCGCCGGCGGTTGGGCGCTCGATCTGTTCGCCGATCGCGTCCGACGACCGCACGCGGACGTCGACGTACTGGTCCTGGCCCGCGACCTCCACCACGTCGCCGACACCTTCACCACCCCGCGGCCAACGCTCGAGAACCCCAACACCGGCGACACCCGCCCCTGGATGCCCGGCGAGACGTTGACCCCGGGCCCCGACGTACTCGCCTTCCCGGACGAGCTGTTCCCAGCACCCGTCCGCATCATCTTCGCCGCCTCCGACGGCGACGACTGGGTCTACCACCGCGGCCGCGGCACCATCCGCAAACCGCTCGACGAGATCACCCTGACCAACGACCTCCCCTACCTGGCCCCGGAGATCGTCCTCCTCTACAAGTCGCGCAGCGACCGCCCGAAGGACACCGAGGACTTCCACGACGTCGTCGACCTCCTCACCCCGGCCCGCCGCGCCTGGCTCCACGCCCACATCGCCCCGCGCCACCCCGACCACCCCTGGCTCCCGGCCCTCGACCAACCGGCCCCCTAGAGTCAGTCCGTGGCGAGGCTGGCGGTGAAGTTGATACTGCTCGACGCCGACGACCGTGTGCTTCTCATCCACGCCAAGGACCCACAGTCACAGGCTGAGTGTTGGTACCCGGTCGGCGGCGGCGTCGAGCCCGGCGAGTCTCTCCAGGCAGCGGCAGCGCGCGAGGCCCACGAGGAGACCGGCTTGGTCGATCTCCCAGTCGGTACGCCGGTCTGGCGCCGCGACCACCGCTACGAGTTCAACGGCCAGGCCTTCGACGTACACGAGGAATGGTTGCTGCACCGGGTCGACCACTTCACGCCCGCACCGGCAAACCTGAGCTCCTACGAAGCCCGCTCCATCCTCGGCTTCCGCTGGTGGCACGCGCAGGAACTGCTCGACACCACGGAGACCATCTTCCCGCCACAACTCGGCCAACTGCTGACGGAGGTGCGGGATGAAAGATGAGCTGTTGAAGGCGTTGCAGGGCAGTCGGGCCGTGATGCTCGGGAAGTTGGACGGTCTGTCGGAGTACGACCGGCGACGTCCGCTGACGCCGACCGGGACGAATCTGCTCGGCCTGGTCAAGCACCTGGCCGGCATGGAGTACGGGTATCTCGGCGAGGCGTTCGGGCGGCCGCCGGTCGAGCGGCCGTCGTGGTTCCGGGACGATCCGTCCACCGAGATCGACATGTGGGCGACGCCTGATGAAGCGAGCGAGTACGTCGTCACCGTGTACCGCCAGGCCTGTGCCCATTCAGACCTCACCGTCGACGAGCTCGACCTGGACAGCCCAGCCCACGTGGCGCACTGGGCCGAAGGGCACCAAGACACGACCCTCGGCGTACTGCTGATCCGAATGGTCAACGAGACCGCCCAGCACGCCGGCCACGCCGATATCGTCCGCGAACTGATCGACGACGAGCCGTCCTGGCGCGAGCGCCGAAACACCGTCCAACAAGCCGCCGACGTCTACCGCTGAAGCCCCTCGATCAGATCAGCGAGCTCATCAACCGGCTTCCGCCCGTCCAGCTCCACGGTCGCGCCCTGCCGGAGCAGCGGCTCCACAGTCTCGACGTACTCCGCAATCTCGGCCTGCTGCTCCGCGGTCCTGCCATAAGGATTGTTCGTCCGCCGACTCACCCGTTCGATCAGTACGTCGACCGGCGCACTCATCAACACCACCTGCTCGAACCGGGCGTAGAACCGCCCCTGATTCTCAACCGTCCCGGAAACAACAACATCGGCGTGCTCATCCAGCAACCGATCCATCCGCGGCTCGTCCCACCGGCCGTCAGCCAACACCCAACCGTCATAGTCGGTGTCGACCGTCACGTACCCCCGCCGCCGCAACTCCTCGAGCACGGTCGTCTTCCCAACCCCCGACATCCCCGTCACCAGCACCCGCGCCATAGCACCGGACCGTAGCAACAATCAGATACGTCGTCTCAGCGCCGACCGCCCTTCAGATGGTCTGCTGACGTTCCTTGCCCGTGTCGAAGAAGTGGTCGAGGTAGGACTCCGGGGTGCGCCGACTCGTCCGCATCAGTGAGAACACCTCGGCGCCGTCGCCTGGCGTGTCGTACAACCGGTAGGCCTGCGCGAGGCCCAGGTAGGCGTCCTCGGAGTCGTTGATGGTGGCCGCGTACTCACGCGCCTCGTCTTCCGCGCGCTCTATCGCACGCTCGAAAGAGTCGGCCCGCCACAACGTGATCCGTTCCTCGAACACGCCACGCTGCGCCTCGAAGACACACCGCACCGCGTACCAACCGGAACCCCCCAGAACACTCACATCAGCCAGCCTGACAGCTCACAGCACTGCAAGCGACCGCATTTGCTCGACGCAACCAGCGACACGCAGCCGGGCGGAAGATCAGCTCTGCGCTGTGCGCGCGGCCTCGTCGAGGACCGCGTGGGTTGTGGTGCGAGAACCGTCCAGGTCGAGTACGCCGATGATGAAGGAGACGACCGTCTCGGCGAAGAGGCTTGCGTCTGCGGATCCGGCTTCGTTCATCTCCTCGGACTGGACGCGGGATCGGAACAAGAACCCGTCCAGCATCGCCTGCAGTGCCAGGCCGACTCGCTCGATCGTCCATCCGGGTCTGAGGTCGAGCTGGAGCGCGCCGAGCAACGCGGCGTACCCCTCGAACCAGGGTTCGCGCGTGCTGACGATGTCCTCGATGATCGCCGTTCTCAGGTCGGGATACTGATCGAGGAGGGGCCCGATGTGGTGCAGCAGGTACGAGCGCGGCCGCGCCCGCAGCGCCCCGAGGAGCCCGTCGCACAGCTCCGTCACGGCATCCGCCAGACTCGCAGCGCTGACACTGGCCGGCAGCTTGGCGACGTACAGCGCCGGGTTGGACTCGGGCGCATCGCGGTACAGCATCGTGTGGATGATCGCGGCCTTGACGAACGTGTTGCGATCAGGCCACCGATTCCGGAACGCCTTCTCACTCGCCCCGTCCCCGTGCCGCTCCTGGGCGAGCTCGACAACGTCACTGACCCGCATCCACTCGAGCGCAGCCGGAAAATGAATCCCCCGAAGCCGCCGCGGCCGCTCCCGGCTGGTGCCGTCGAACATCGCGTCGATCAGTTCAGCAGCCGCATCCAGGAAGTATCCGGCGCTGGCGTCATCCCGCGCTGCCGGTGGCCGTGGCGTCATCTCGAAGTCCTCCCCCATGAGTACATCGGGCAGAACCATCGTCACGTTACGTGGCCATCCGTAGGGAGGCAGTTGTCTTCCCTTACGCCCCACCGCATAGACCTCACGCACCCCCTCGCTTAGCGTGATCAAACTGCCGCGCGTCCGACGGCACCGCCGAGAGGGGGATCGAACGCGCGGCAGTTCAATCAGCTGCGACGGTCGAAGTGCAGATCGCGGCTGAGCGGAGATCGACTCCTGCGTGGCGAATACTTCGACCATGCCGTTCTACCGTCGCCGATGGGACGAGAGCCGTGGAGATCGGTACGACGACTGGGGCGCGGCCGTCTACTACTTCTGGGTGCACGACGGGTCGTCGAGCAGCAGATCGAGATCTACGACGCCGGCGTGATGCTCGCCTACGACCGCCATCACGTGGAAGACGACTTCGGCATGTTGAGTCAGGTATGTCTCGACCCTGATGAATGGAAACCGTTCGAGATCGACATTCACACGTACCAGCGCGAGGTTGATGGACAGCCGTACAACCGGCGGTCGTAACTAAGGTTCGTCAGCAGATCAGGCCGTCACAGTCGCGAAGCTCCCAGACCGGTACGGATCACTCCAGCAGCTCGTACCGAAGCTGCGTCCCGGCGAGTGCCTCAACGTCGGCAAGTAGCCCCGGTGCGATCTCTGCAGCGCATCCGTTCGCCAAGATCCTGATCCGCGCCGGCGGGATGCCGACAAGGCTCACCCGGACAGCGGGCTGGAACTCGGACAGAAGGAAGCGAGCCCGCTCGAAGCCGTTCTCGCCAAAGCGCAGCTCTCCGCTGTCTGCAACAAGGTCGAACTCGTAGGTCACCAGGCGACCGTAACGTCTCATCCACGAGCCAAGCAGCTCAGAGCCAGGGTGGGGAGTATCGGCGCACATAGGCGCGGGCGCGTTCTGTCGGATCTGCCCAGTACTGGTGTGGTTGCCGATGCACGTGCGCTTCGCAGAACTCCCGAAGGCCACTTGTGATCGTCTCCACCTCACGGACCGGAAGACCCTCGAAGTCGCTGTTGACCTGCTGCAGTTCGGACTCAGGATTCCAACCCGACGCATCGAACGCCCACGTGCCCCACCTCGCGTACACATGAAGCGGATGTTCGAACTCGCCCATGTACATCGCCGCCAAGCCGATCCCCTTGCCGGGATAGAAATCCCGACAAGTCCAGGCCAGCACATGGCAAGCCCCACTCGAGAAGAACGCCTGATCCGTCCGCTCCCAAGAGACCCGCTGATCCGCCCGCTCAACCGCAGTACGCCGAAACACCCCAGACGCCGTCGCTGCCATGTGCTGATGCTAATGACGCGATCCCCCATCCGCGACGAGGCTCCACGCACCCCGAATGGGCGCGAGCGGTGAAGGAGCCGCGCGAAGCACCGCGTGGGGTACACATCCCCACCAGATCCACGTCCGCGGCACGCGCAGTACGTGAAGAGAGCTCCCCCGCCAGGTTTCGATCCTGGTCTTCGAGATTCAAAGTCTCGCGGGCTGCCGATTACCCCACGGGGGATCGTGGTTGCCGGGACAGTTTGCCATGAGTGGGGTGGACGACACGCTGAGGGGTTCCTTACCTACGGTGCCGTAGGTTACGGTTGCGTAGGTAAGGACCCCCGACCAGAGGGATGAAGCAGCTATGACCCCACCCGTGGCCACGCCGGACGCGCCCACCCGTACCGCGCCCGTCGTCGAGGACGTCAACACCGGGACGCTCGGCGGCGAGCAGAAGAAGGCCTGGGAGCAGGTGGCGCTGGCGTTGTTCATCGGCATCCCGTTCCTGGCGGTGCTGGCGGCGGTGCCGATCGCGTGGGGCGGTTTCCTCGGCTGGCATGACGTGATTCTGGCGGTCGTGTTCTACACGGTCGCGGGGCACGGGATCTCGATCGGTTTCCACCGGCTGTTCACGCACAAGTCGTTCAAGCCGAACCGGCCGATGAAGTACGCGCTGGCCATCGCCGGCTCGCTGGCGATCGAGGGGCCGGTGATCCGCTGGGTGGCCGATCACCGCAAGCACCACAAGTTCTCCGACCGCGATGGCGACCCGCACAGCCCGTGGCGGTACGGCGAGACGCTCGGCGCGCTGACCAAGGGCTTCATCTACGCGCACGTGGGCTGGCTGTTCGACACCGAGCAGACCCCGCAGCGCCAGTACGCGCCGGACCTGCTGAAGGACAAGGACATCGTCCGGGTCTCCCGTCTGTTCCCGCTGCTGGTCGCGACCAGCGTCCTGCTGCCGGCGATCATCGGCGGCCTGTGGTCGTGGTCGTGGACCGGCGCGCTGACCGCGTTCTTCTGGGCCAGCCTGGTCCGGATCGCGCTGCTGCACCACGTCACCTGGTCGATCAACTCGATCTGCCACACGATCGGCGACCGGCCGTTCAAGAGCCGGGACAAGTCCGGCAACGTGTGGTGGCTGGCGATCCTGAGCCAGGGCGAGTCGTGGCACAACCTGCACCACTCCGACCCGACCTGCGCGCGGCACGGCGTACTCAAGGGTCAGCTCGACACGTCGGCCCGCTGCATCTGGTTCTTCGAGAAGCGCGGCTGGGTCACCGACGTCCGCTGGCCGGTCAAGGAGCGGCTGGAGGCCCGGCGTGTGGACTCTTCGACCCGTACTCTCAAGGCAGCCTGAAAACCTCCCACCGGCAACACCCGAAGTGCGGCATGATGCTGACGTGATCTCGACGTGACGGAACCCAAACCGCGGCGGTCCGGCCGGATCCGGATGACCAGTGCCGAACGTCGCGAACAACTCATCACGATTGCCCGCGGCCTGTTCGCCCAGAAGGGGTACGAGGCCACCTCGGTCGAGGAGATCGCGCACCGCGCCGAGGTCTCCAAGCCGGTCGTCTACGAACACTTCGGCGGCAAGGAAGGCCTGTACGCCGTCGTCGTCGACCGCGAGGTCCGCGCGCTGCTCGACGGCGTGACCGGTGCGCTGACGGCCGGCCGCGCGCACGAACTCGTGGAGCAGGCCGCGCTCGCACTGCTCGACTACATCGAGAAGAACGCCGACGGCTTCCGGATCCTGGTTCGGGACTCGCCGGTCGGGTCGTCGACGGGCTCGTTCATCTCGATCCTGAGCGATGTCGCGACCCGGGTCGAGCACATCCTCGCGGAGGAGTTCAAACGCCGCGGCCTAGACCCGAAGAACGCGCCGATGTACGCCCAGATGCTGGTCGGCATGGTCGCGCTCACCGGCCAGTGGTGGCTGGACGCCCGCAAACCGAAGAAGCCGGACGTCGCCGCGCACCTGGTCAACCTCGCCTGGAACGGCCTGTCCGGCCTCGAGGCCAAGCCCACGCTCTCGACCCGGCCGCACAAGTAGGCGGACCTTCGCCACTGACCAACCTCCGCCTGACGCCGTCTCCAGCCACTGGCTGAGCGTGACGCGCCCGAGCCGGCGCTGGTTGGTCAGTGTCTGAGATCCGCGACTCCGGTCGTACGCCGACATCCGCCCGCAGGCTGACCCCGGCGCGCAATCGGCCCCGTACCCTGGCGAACATGACGGGGATACTGACCGCCCGGCCGTTGCCTGCCCGGAGCAAGGCCTTCGACCTGCTGCTGGCCGGCGCGCTGTGCGTGACCGCCGGGTTCCTGTCCCTCGCGCAGGCGCACTTCGGCGGCATCCTCGCGTTCGGCATGCTGGTTCCGCTGATCTGGCGCCGGACCCATCCCGAACTGGTCTTCTTCGCCGTCTGCTCCGTCGCCGCCCTCCAATGGCTGATCGCCGTCGACCTCCAGCCCGGCAACGTCGGCCTGCTCGTCGCCCTCTACGCCATCTCCGTGTACGGCGACACGCGCATGAGCCGGATCGCCCTCGGTATCGGCGGCCTCGGCGTGCTGATGGCCGTCTCCCGGTACTGGTCGAACTCGGACTGGAAACAGCAGGTCACGATGATGGTCGCGCTCGGCGCGGTCGTCTTCGGCGTCTGGGCATTCGGAGAGCGCCGCCGTACCCGCGGTCTGTACGTCGCCCAACTCGAGGAGCGGGCCGCCCAGCTCGAGCGGGACCGCGACCGGGAGAACAAGCTGGCCGTGAGCAACGAACGGACCCGGATCGCCCGCGAGATCCACGACGTGGTCGCGCACGGCCTGTCGATCATGATCGTCCAGGCCGACGGCGGGTTGTACGCCGCGGACCAGTCACCCGAGGCGGCGAAGAAGGCCCTGGCGACCATCGGCGACACCGGCCGCGCGAGCCTGACCGAGATGCGCAAGATGCTCGGCCTGCTCAAACAGGACGAGCAGAACGAGCTCGACCCGAACCAGCCGCGCCCGCAACCGGGCGTCTCCAGCCTGCCCGAACTGATCGACAACGTCCGCGACGCCGGATTGACCGTCGACTACCAGGTGACCGGCGAGCCGCGGGACCTGCCCGCGCTGCTCGGGCTCACGGCGTACCGGATTGTGCAGGAAGGTCTGACCAACACCCTGAAACACGCCGGACCAGGAGCCCGCACCTGCGTGAAGTTGGACTTCGGGCGCGAGATGCTGACCGTGGTGGTCACCGACGACGGTCGCGGCGCCGGCGTCGCGCCGAGCTCGGACCCGGGTCACGGCCTGGTCGGGATGCGGCAACGCGCCTCGGTCTCGGGCGGTACGGTGAGCGCCGGACCGAAGGCGGGCGGCGGTTACGAGGTGATCGCCAAGCTGCCGTACAACCTGCCGACTGGAGAGTGATGGACGACGTCATCCGGGTGTTCCTCGTGGACGATCAGGAACTGGTCAGAGCGGGGTTCACGATGCTGGTGGACTCCCAGCCCGACATGCGGGTGGTCGGACAGGCCGGCGACGGCGGCGAGGCGGTCGAGAAGATCCAGGTGACCGCCTGCGACGTGGTCCTGATGGACGTCCGGATGCCACGCCTCGACGGTGTCGAGGCCACGAGAAGGCTCCAGTCGTTGCCGCAGGCACCGAAGGTGATCGTGCTGACCACCTTCGACCTGGACGAGTACGCGTTCGCGGCGATCAAGGCCGGTGCGGCCGGCTTCCTGCTCAAGAACACCCCACCGGCCGACCTGCTGTCCGCGATCCGCCAGGTCCACTCCGGCGACGCCGTGGTCTCCCCCAGTACGACGAAGCGCCTGCTCGAGCACTTCGCCGGAGCCCTGCCCGACACCGACACCGAGCGCCCTGATCTCAAAGACCTGACCGCCCGCGAACGGGAGGTCCTGGTCGAGGTGGCCCGTGGACTGTCGAACACCGAGATCGCCAAGCTCTTCACGTTGTCCGAGGCAACGGTGAAGACGCATATCGGCCGGATCCTGGCCAAGACCGGCCTCCGCGACCGGGTTGCCCTTGTCGTCCTGGGGTACGAAACGGGTCTGGTCAGGCCGACCAAGTAATACCCAGGTAGGACCCGTAGTCCCCACTGCGGTCCGACGTAACCGGGCGCGGCGATCACTAACTTCTTGGTGAAACCTCGAGACCAAGGAGTGACATGAGCTTGCAGACCGGAGAGCTTGCGGCCGGGCGGCTGCCGCAGGACGGGGAACCGCGGACCGCGATCCGGGCGCACGAGCTGCGCAAGGTGTACGGACAGGGCGACACCGCGGTCGCCGCGCTCGACGGCGTCTCGGTCGACTTCGGCGTCGGCCAGTTCACCGCGATCATGGGCCCGTCCGGGTCCGGCAAGTCGACGCTGATGCACTGCTTGGCCGGTCTCGACACGCCGACCGGCGGTCAGGTCCTGCTCGGCGAGACCGAGCTGACCCGGCTGCCCGACTCCGAGCTGACCAAGATCCGCCGGGACCGGGTCGGGTTCGTCTTCCAGTCGTTCAACCTGCTGCCGATGCTGACCGCGAAGGACAACATCCTGCTGCCGCTCGAACTCGGCAACCGCAAGCCCGACCAGCAGTGGCTCGACACGCTGATCGACGTACTCGGTCTCGCGGACCGGCTCACGCACCGGCCGTCGGAGCTGTCCGGCGGTCAGCAGCAGCGGGTCGCGGTCGCGCGCGCCCTGGTCGGACGGCCCGAGGTCGTGTTCGCCGACGAGCCGACCGGCAACCTTGACTCGCGGTCGGGCGCCGAGGTGCTCGGCTTCCTGCGCCGCTCGGTCCGCGAGTTCGGCCAGACCGTGGTGATGGTCACCCACGACCCACTGGCCGCGTCGTACGCCGACCGCGTCGTGATGCTTGCCGATGGCAAGCTTGCGGGCGAACTGCGGCAGCCGACCCCGGAGAGCGTCCTCGACGCCCTGCGCCAGCTGGGAGCCTGACGTGCGACGTTCCATCCTCTCCTCGCTGCGCGCCCATGTGGGCCGCCTGGTCGCCGCCTGTCTGGCGATCGTGCTCGGGGTCGGTTTCGGTTCGCTGGCGATGATCGTGCACTCGTCCGCGTCGCACGGTGTCGACGAGACGATCGGCGCGCAGTACAAGGGTGTCGACGCCGTGGTCTACCCGGACCGGTCGACGATCTCGCCCGCCGACATCGCCAACGTGCGGAAGCTGCCGCAGGCCGCGTCGGTCGTCACGCTGACCACGTCGTACATGCAGGTGTCGTACCCGGACCTGGTCAGGCCGACCACGCTGCCGATCGACGCGCTCTACGACACCACTCGCATCGCCGGCCCCGGCACCTCGTCCGGACGGTTGCCCTCCACAACGAACGAGATCGCGCTGCCGGCCCGCGCCGCGGCCAAGCACAAGGTCACCGTCGGTCAGACGCTGCGGATCAGCTCGTACGAGGACAAGTCGTGGGCCGTCACCGTCGTCGGGCTGCTCGACGACTCGAAGGTCGTCGGTACGGCGTCCGCGGTCGCGACTCCGGCCGCCGTCAAGATCTTCGAACCGGGCGCCTTCGTCCGCGGGATCGCGATCGCCGCCAAGCCCGGTGTCACCCAGCAGCAGCTGGCCGATGCCGCGGGACCCGTTGTTTCCAAGGGCCTCGAGACCTTCACCGGGACGGGCTTCATCGAACACGAGGTGAAGAGCTACACCAACGGCATCGACGTACTCGGCGGTGTGTTCGGGATGTTCGCCGTGATCGCGCTGTTCGTCGCATGCCTGGTGATCGGCAACACGTTCACGATCGTGATCGCCCAGCGGACCCGCGAGATGGCGCTACTGCGGTGCGTCGGCGCGTCCCGGCGGCAGGTGTTCTCCTCGGTGATCGCCGAGGCGAGCGTGGTCGGCGTGATCGCGTCGGCGATCGGTGTCGTCTTCGGCGTCGCGCTGTCCGCGGTGGGGCTGGCGCTCTCCCGCGAGTTCGACTGGGGCATTCCGCCGGTGCCGCTGCACCTGGACCTGTCGTCGGTGTTCCTGCCGCTGCTGCTCGGCACCGTGGCGACGCTGCTCGCCGCCGTCGTACCTGCTCGCCGGGCGACCAAGGTGGCGCCGCTCGCCGCGCTACGTCCCGAGGCTGCTCCGGCGGCCGCGTCCAAGGCCGGCGTACTGCGTTTGATCCTCGGGTTCCTGCTCCTCGTCGGCGGCGGTCTGCTGCTGGCGGCCGGCGCGGCGTCGCACCAGGTTCTGGTCGGGGTGGCGGGCGGCGCGATCTCGTTCCTCGGCATCCTCGCGGTCGGTTCGCTGCTCGTGCCGGCGCTGATCCGGGTGATCGGCGCGCTGCCCGCGAAGAGCGGCGGCGTACCTGCTCGGATCGCAGTAGCGAACGCGGTCCGCAACCCGAAGCGTACGGCGGCCACGACGTCCGCGCTGCTCATCGGCGTGACGCTGATCAGCCTGACTTGCGTCGGGATCGCCTCGGTGCGGAAGACGTTCGACGTGTCGATGGACGGTCAGTACCCGGTCGACCTGATGGTGACGACGTACAAGGAGAAGATGCCGGCCAACGCCCAGCAGCAACTCCGTGACATCAAGGGCATCACCCAGGTGGTCCCGATCAGCCAGGTGACGGTGAAGTCCGGCGGCCAGGAGGTCCAGGTGACGGGCATCGACGCGGCCGCCGCTGGGTCTGTCATCCACAACCCGGAGGCGGCCGGAAAGCTCAAGCCGGGTACGGCGTTGTTGGACCGCTCAACGATGATCATGCTCAAGCTCGAGGACGGATCGCCGCTGACGATCGTGTCCGGGGAGCACAAGCTGACTGTCACGGCGCAACGGGCGACCGGGCTCGATCCGATCACGGTGAGCTCGTCCGATCTGGCGAAGCTCTCGCCGACCGCGCCGGTGACCGGGTTCTGGTTGGCGTCGGATCCGAAGGCGGACGGGTCGGACGTGATCGACGCCGTGCAGCAGTCGATCCCGACCGTGAAGGACCTGTCCGTCACCGGCGGCCTGGCCGAGCGGACCAGCTACACGAAGGTCTTCGACGTACTGCTGATCGTCGGCGTCGGCCTGCTCGGGGTGTCGGTGCTGATCGCACTGGTCGGCGTGGGCAACACGCTCAGCCTGTCGGTCCTCGAGCGGACGCGAGAGAACGCACTGCTCCGCGCGATGGGTCTGTCCCGCCGACAGCTCCGCCGGATGCTCGCGGTCGAATCGTTGCTGATGGCACTGGTCGCGGCCGGTCTGGGCATCGTGCTCGGGCTGGTCTACGGCTGGACCGGGACGAGCGCGCTGATGGGCGGCCAGACGGTCGACGGCGGCGTCGAGTACGCCGTACCCGGGACGCTGCTGATCATCATCGCCGCGGTTGCTGCGGTCGCCGGTCTGCTCGCCTCGGTCCTGCCCGCTCGCCGGGCGGCGAAGGTCGCACCGGCCGGCGCTCTCGCGACCGAATGAGCCAGCGGCTCGCCCGGCTTGAGGGGGCCGGGCGGGCCGCTCATCACACGATTTCGATCCGATTCCCGTGTCCGTCGGTGGTGTGGAACCGCCGGCGGCCGGGGATGGTCTCGTTGTCCCACGTGACCGGATAGCCCAGGTTCGCGAGCTTCGCCGCCAGACCGTCCAGGTCATCGACAGCCAGCGCCGGGTGGGCCTTCTTCGCCGGAGTGAACCCCGCCTCCACCCCGACATGGATCTCCGCGTCGCCGGACTTGAACCAGCATCCGCCGCGCGCCCTGAGCAGCTCCGGCTTCTCCACCTCGGTCATCCCGAGCGCCTCGCCGTAGAACGCGCGCGCCAGATCCTCACCACCGGGCGGGCACGACACCTGCACATGATCGAGTCGCATGCTCATCCCTGCTTCTGCGCCACCGCGAAGATCCGGCGGAACGGCAGCAGCGTCCCGTACGGCTTCTGCGGATAAGCCTCCGCCAACCGAGCGCCGTACTCCGCTTCGAACTGCTTGCGCAGCTCATCCGGCAACGACTGCAGCACCGGCCGCGCGCCGGTCCCCTTCACCCATTCCAGTACGGCGTTGTCGCCCGCCAGCACGTGGAAATACGTCGTCTCCCACGCGTCCACAACGCAACCCTCCGCGCTGAGCACATCGACGTACTCCGCCGGCCCGGGCACGTCCGGACGCAGCGACGCGTCCTTCGCGTACTCGGCGTACGGCTCGGTCTCGGCGAGCTCACGCAGGATCGCGTGCGACGGCGCGTTCCCGTTGCCCGGGATCTGGATCGCCAGCCACCCGCCCGGACGCAACGCGCGCACGAACCCGGGCAGCAGGTCGACCTGCTCGGGGATCCACTGCAGCGTCGCGTTCGTGACGATGACGTCGAGCGACCCCGGCTCGGCGGCCCACTCGCGAACATCGCCCAGTTCGAAGCTCAAATGATCATCGGCGTACTCCGCCGCCGCCTCGAGCATCTGCGGTGAGCTGTCGATCCCCCGGATCACGGCCTCCGGCCAGACCTGGCGCAGCGTCGCGGTCAGCGCGCCCGGACCGCAGCCGAGATCGACGACGGTCCGTACGTCGGTCGCCTGCACCCGCTCGACCAGGTCCCGGAACGGGCGGGCCCGCTCGTCGGCGTACGTGCCGTACTGCACTGGACTCCACACCGGTGACGCACGCATCGGTCTGCACCTCTCTCTGCGATTTATCTTGACATCGAGATACTCTAGACCCGCGACTTGTCTTGATGTCAAGAGTCTTGATGGGTAGTCTCGAACCATGGAGGACGAGGTCGATCGGCTGATCGAGGCCTGGCGCCGCGAGCGCCCCGACCTCGACGTGGCGCCGATGGAGGTGCTGTCCCGGGTCAGCAGGCTCGCGCGGCACCTGGATCGCGCCCGCAGTCAGGCGTTCGACACGCACGGCCTGGAGTCGTGGGAGTTCGACGTCCTCGCGGCGCTGCGCCGGGCGGGCGCGCCGTACCAGCTCTCCCCCGGCAAACTGCTGAAGGAAACGCTCGTCACCTCCGGCACGATGACGAACCGGGTCGACCGGCTCGCCGCGCGCGGCCTGGTCGAGCGGCTGCCCGATCCGTCGGATCGCCGTGGCGTGCTCGTGCAACTGACCGCCGCCGGCCGGGACGCGGTCGACGCCGCGATGGCCGACCTGCTCACCCACGAGCGCGCGCTGCTCGGATCGCTCAGTGAGCGCGACCAGCAGAAGATCGCCCGCGTACTGCGCGAGCTGGTCCGCCCGTTCGATCTGGAAAAGCACTGACAATATCCGGACAAACGCGCTGTGGAATTCTGCCGGAATAATCCGAAAAGACGACCCGTCACTTCCACCCGGTTCCGATCGTTGCTAGTTGCAACGAGATCGAGAGGCTGTTGTAGCCGACGACTATCGACACTGGGTGTGACCCCCACTAGGGTCATCACCGTCGGTGGCTGACCGACTACGAACTGTCAGATCACGGTGACTTCGGCGGCAAGAGGTGGTCCGCCGAAAGTGGCCGCGCGGTGTCCGGGGCTCGGGGCCCGAACAACGCCGGCCGGCACGGGGCCCGCTCACCCAGAGCTCGGCGCCCCCTCCGAATCACAGGGGATCGGAGGGGCGCCGTGGCTCAATCAAGTGTTTCTACTCGGCCTGCTCGGCCGCTTCGAACCATGCCGTCTCGAGCTCGGCCCGCTCGTCGGCCAGCTTGCGCAGCTCGGTGTCCAGCTCGGCCAGCCGCTCGTAGTCGCTGGCACTGGCGGCCAGCTGGTCGTGCAGCTTCGCCTCGGTCTCGGTGAGTTTGGCGAGCTGCCGCTCGATCCGGTTCAGCTCTTTCTTCGCCGCCCGCGCCGCTGCCGGGTCAACTGACAAATTGCTGGACATCTCCGGCGCCGGCGTCAACGCATTTGACGGTGCCCGGCGCGGAATTCCGGCCTCGAGTTCGTCGAGATACTGCTCGACGCCGCGCGGCAGATGCCGCACCTGTCCGTCACCCATGATCGCGTAAACCATGTCGCTGACGCGCTCGAGGAAGTACCGGTCGTGGGTGACCGTGACGACGACGCCGGGCCAGCTGTCGAGGAAGTCCTCCAGCACGGTGAGCGTCTCGACGTCCAGGTCGTTGGTCGGCTCGTCGAGAATCAGCACGTTCGGCTCGTCGAGCAGGATGCGCAGCAACTGCAGCCGGCGCCGCTCGCCACCGGACAGGTCCGAGATCCGCGTCGTCAGCTTGTCCCCGGTGAACCCGAACCGCTCCAGCAGCTGCGACGACGTCAGCTCGCCACCTCGGCCCGCGAGTGCCGCCGTACGGCGGATCGCGGTGATGTGCTCGAGCACGGTCGCCGCACCGTCGACCTCGTCGAGGGTCTGGGACAGGTTCGCGACGCGGACCGTCTTGCCCTGCTTGACCACACCGCGGTCCGGGGCGAGCTGTCCGGTCAGGACCTTGAGGAACGTCGTCTTGCCGGCGCCGTTCGGGCCGAGCAGCCCGATCCGGTCGGCCGGGCCGAGGCGGAACGTGACGTGGTTGAGCATCACCCGGTCGCCGAAGCTCAGGCTGACGTCCTCCACGTCGAACACGTCCTTGCCGAGCCGGGCGGTTGCCAGCTGCGACAGCGCGAGCTTGTCCCGCGGCGGCGGCTCGTTCTCGATCAGGGCGTTCGCGGCCTCGATCCGGAACTTCGGCTTGGTGGATCGCGCCGGCGCACCGCGGCGCAGCCAGGCGAGCTCCTTCTTCAGCAGGTTCTGTCGCTTGGTCTCGGTGACCTGCGCGCTCCGGGCCCGCTCGGCCTTGGCGAGGACGTAGGCGGCGTACCCACCGTCGTACGACGAGACGTGGCCGCCCTGCACCTCCCAGGTGACCGTGCAGACCGCGTCCAGGAACCAGCGGTCGTGCGTGACGACGATGAGAGCGCCGGCGCGGTCGACGACGTGCTCGGCGAGCCAGCTGACCGCCTCGATGTCGAGGTGGTTGGTGGGCTCGTCGAGGACGAGCAGGTCGACCTCGGTCAGCAACAGCCTGGCGAGGGACGCCCGGCGGCGTTCGCCGCCGCTCAGGCTGCCGATCAGCGCCTGATGGTCGACCTCACCGAGCAAGTGCTCCATCACCGAGCGTGCACGTGGATCGGCAGCCCAGGTGTAGGTCTCGACATCGCCGAGCACCGCGTGCAGCACGGTCTGCCCGGGGTCGAGATCGTCGCTCTGCCCGAGGTATCCGAGCCGCAGGTCGCGGTTGTGCGTGATCCGGCCGCTGTCGGGCTCCTCACGCCTCGCCAGGACCTGTAGAAGCGTCGATTTGCCGTCGCCGTTCCGTCCGACCACGCCGGCTCGCTCACCGCGCCCGATCCCGAGGGTGACCGAGTCGAGCAACGTCCGGGTGCCGAAGCCTTTGGAAACAGCTTCCATATTGACCAAGTTAGGTGCCGCCATAACGGGCCCCAGGGTATCCGACCGGGCCGCACGTGCCAGGATCGTCCAGGTGCTGAATGTTGCCTGGCTCGACGGCCTGTCCCTGGGCGACCCGATCGCCGCCGATCCGCTGGAGGGCGGGTACGCCAGCAAGACCTACCGCGTCCATACGTCGCTGGGCCGCACAGTGGTCGTGAAGACCCAGGACGACCTGCCGTCCGACCTGTATCCGCTCGAAGCCGACGGGCTCGACGCGCTGCGGGTTCCGGGCGGGTTCGCCGTACCTGAGGTGCTTCGGGTCACCTCGTCGTTCATCGTGCTGGCGGACCTCGGTACGGCGGCAGCGTCGCCGACGTACTGGGAGGATGCGAGGCGGGCGCTGGCGCTGCAGCATCAGCAGACGGCCGACAAGTTCGGCTACCACCGGGACAACTACCTGGGCACGCTGCCGCAGCGGAACCCGTGGACGACCGACGGGCACGCGTTCTTCGCCGAGCAGCGGCTACTGCGCTACTTGGAGGAGCCCAACTGCGTCGAGCAGCTCCCTTCGGAAGATCGCCGTCGACTGGAGCGCGTCGCCGGCAGGCTGGTGGAGCTGGTCCCGGCCCAGCCTCCGTCCCTGCTTCATGGCGACCTCTGGCACGGCAACCTGCTCCCCGGCCCCGATGGCAACCCCGGCATGATCGATCCCGCCGTCAACTACGGCTGGCCCGAAGCCGACCTGGCCACCCTGCTGATCTACGGCAACCTGTCCGACCGGTTCTTCTCAGCCTACGAGGAGCTTCATCCACTGGCCGAAGGATGGCGTGAACGCATGCCCCTCCTCCATCTCCGTGAACTCCTCTGCATCACCGCCCACTGGCCCGACCGTGCGCAAACCGTTGCCGAGATCCGCACCATCCTCAAGAGCTTCGATTGAGGTTGAGCACGTACTCCTTCTGATTGAGGGGGTTGCCATCGGTCCGCGACCGGGTGGGCGCGGGGCCGGCGACCGGTTGGTAGGTGTGGAACGTGGTGGCCAGAATCCCTTCGCCATGGGTCAGGGGCGGCAGCAAGCTCTCGAACTGGTGGGTGGTCGCCGCCGGGATCGTGCCTTCGAGGTGAGCCTGCGCCTCGGTCAGCGCCGTCTCGGAGACCAGGCCGCGGTGCTCGGCGATGTGGGCCAGGACGCGCGAGACCGTGTCGGCCGGAACGTCCAGGTCGACGTGGTTGACCGGCTCGAGGACCGTCGTACCGGCCTGGGCGATCGCCTCCATCAGAACGAGCGGCACCAGTCGGCGGAAGTCGCCCGCGGACGTGCCGACGCTGTCGTACGCCGTGTGGGTGAGGTCGACCCGGATGTTCGGGAGCTCCCAGCCGTACAGGCCTTGATGGAGCGTCAGCCGGACCGTCTCCTCGATCGCGGTGTGGAAGGCCCGCGGCAGCCCGCCGAGCTCGACCACGAGGTTGTACTCGATGCCCTCGGCAACCGGTGAGACGCGGAACCCGACGCCGGCCGGCCACAGGTTGTCCGGCGCCATCATCTCCCGGACCGCTTCGCCTTCCCCGTCGAGCCGTTCGACATGGATCGGCGTGGTCTCACTGAAGGCGACGTAAACACCGTACTCGGTTGCCAGCAAGGACGCGATCACCTCCTTCTGCACCTCGCCGTACAGGCTGACGGTGATCTCGTCGGCCTTGCGGACCCGGATCAGCGGATCCTGCTCGGCGAGCTGCGTCAACGCCTGGAACAGCTTGACCCGATCGCGCGCGCTCACCACGGTCTCCAGCGTGGGCGGTGCGAACAGCCGTCCGACCTGCTTGGTCCGCACTCCGAGCTGATCGCCGATCCGGATGCTCTTCAACCCGCGCAATGCCACGATCTGCCCGGCCTCGGCCCGCTCGACCGGATGCCCCGAGACCTCGATCGCGCTCGGGCGAGCCTGGTACTCCGCGGCATCCACCGGATGTACGTCGACGTACGAACGCGCCGTCAACGTGCCCGCGAACATCCGGGCCAACGCGACCTTCTGACCGGCCGCACCACGGTCGACCTTGAAAACCCTTGCCTGCAAGGGATCCTTGGCCGATCCAGTGGCTCGGGGCAACCAAGACCGGATCCCCTCGATCACCTCGGGTACGCCGACGCCGGTCATCGCCGACCCGAAGTACACCGGATGCGTCTGCGCCGCCGCCACCTGCCGCCGCAGCTCGCCGGCGACATCGAGCGGACCGCCGGACAGGTAGGCCTCGAGGAACACGTCGTTGTGCTCGGCAAGCAGCTCCGCGAGCGGCTCGGTGTCCAGCGGCACCAGGCCCGCGGACCGCGTCCCGAGCTCTGTGACCCCGACCATCGGTACGGCGGACGGCGTCAGCAAGCGCTTGATGTCCGCGAGCAGGTCGTCGTACCGCGCGCCGACGCGGTCGATCTTGTTCACGAACAGCAGGGTCGGGATGCGCAACCGGTCCAGGGTGCGCATCAGCAACCGGGTCTGCGGCTGCACGCCCTCGACCGCGGAGATCACCAGCACCGCGCCGTCGAGCACGGACAGCGCCCGCTCGACCTCGGCGATGAAGTCGGAGTGTCCCGGCGTGTCGATCAGGTTGACCGGCAGGTCGCCGAGCGCGAACGAGACCACCGCCGAGCGGATCGTGATCCCGCGCTTGCGCTCGAGGTCCATCGAGTCGGTCTGGGTGTTCCCGTCGTCGACCCGTCCGACCCGGTCGATGACCCCGGCGGCGAACAGCAGCCGCTCGGTCAGGCTGGTCTTACCGGCGTCGACATGCGCCACAATGCCCATCGTCAGAGAGTTCAAGAGTCCTCGCGAATGCGTCGATGCGATCAGTACCGATGAGGTCGATCACAACGCGGCGCATCCCGGTCTCCTGTCTCTCACTGAGGGGCATTCGACCGTAACACTCGACCGGCGGTGCGGACGAGCGATTTTCTACCGGCTGACGATGGCGGGCAGGATCCGGGCGCCGGGGACCGGTCCTTCGGCCTGGCGGACCATCCGGCACAGGCCGGACTCGGCCAGTTCCACGGCCAGGTCGACGGCGCTGCGGCTGTCGGCGGCCAGGAACAGACAGGTGGGGCCGGAGCCGGAGATCTGCGCGGCCAGCGCGCCCTGGTCGAGGCCGAACTGGAGCGTGTCGCCCAGCTCCGGCCGCAGCGACAGCGCCGCCGCCTGCAGGTCGTTGCTGAGAGCAACGGCGAGCGCGCCGGGCTGACCGGACAGCAGCGCGGACAGCAGTTCGGGGCGGACCTGCGGCGCCTCGACGCGGCGCAGCGGCCGCATCCGGTCCAGCTCGCCGTACACCTCGGGGGTGGACAGGCCGCCGTCGGCGATCGCGAACACCCAGTGGAACGTCCCGCGGGACATCACCTCGGTGACCTGCTCGCCGCGGCCCTGACCGAGCGCGGTGTGCCCGACCAGGCAGAACGGCACGTCACTGCCGAGTTCCGCCGCGTGATGCTGCAGCTCGGTCTGCGTGAGCTGCAGGCCCCACAGCCGGTTGCACGCCACCAGTGTCGCCGCCGCGTCGGTCGACCCGCCGGCCATCCCGCCGGCGACCGGGATCGTCTTGCGGATCGTCAGGTCGACACCCTCGTCGACGTCGTACTCCGCCTGCAGCAGCCGTGCCGCCTTCACCGCGAGGTTCGTCTCGCCCGTCGGTACGTCGTCCGCGAAGTCCCCCACGATCTCGACCGAGACGTCGCCGTCGTCGTCACGCACCTGCGCGGTGACGTCGTCGTACAGGGCAACGGCCTGGTACACCGTGGCGACGGGGTGGAACCCGTCCGGGCGCGGCGGACCGACCGACAGACCGAGATTGATCTTGGCCGGCGCCCGCACCGTGACCTCAACAGAAGGTGGCACGTCGCACAGGCTAGGGCATTACGTAGTTCTAGCTGCACCCGCGAGACGGGCGAACTCTGTGATTCCGAGCATCTCGCCGCGTAGTTGCGGGTCGATGCCTGTTGCCGCGAACACCTCGTCCAGGCGCGCGCGGTCCGGCATCCAGCGGGCCAGTGCGGAGCGGATCGTCTTACGCCGCTGCGAGAACGCGGCCTCGATCACCGCGAACACCTCCTCACGGCTCGCCGGCGTCTCCGGCGGATCGCGGCGCTCGAACGCGACCAGGCCGGAGTCCACGTTGGGCGCGGGCCAGAAGACATTCCGTCCGATCGGACCGGCGCGTCGCACCTCGGCGTACCAGGCGGCCTTGGCGGACGGTACGCCGTACGTCCGCGAGCCGGGCGGGGCGGCCAGGCGGTCCGCGACCTCGGACTGCACCATCACGAGACCGTGCTGTAGCGAGTCGGACACTCGGAGCAGGTGCAGCAGGACGGGTACGGCGACGTTGTACGGGAGATTCGCGACGCAGGCGGTCGGCGTACCGATCTCGGCCGGGGTCACGTCCATCGCGTCGGCCTCGACCACGGTCAGCGACGAGGCCTGCTCCGGCGCGTACGTCGCGATCGTGGACGGGAGCGCCTGCGCGAGCAGCGGGTCGATCTCGACCGCCGTCACCGGGTGCCCCTCGGCAAGCAACGCCAGCGTCAGTGAGCCGAGCCCGGGGCCGACCTCCAGTACGGTCTCACCGGCGGTCAGGTCGGCGGCGCGCACGATCCGGCGGACCGTGTTCGGGTCGATGACGAAGTTCTGGCCGCGCTGCTTGGTCGGACGGACGCCGAGCGACGCGGCCAGCGAACGCACTTCCGCCGGACCGAGAAGCCTCGGTCCGGCGGAAGTGGATGAATCAGACGAGCTCACGCCTGTCAGTGTGTCAGGCTCAGGCCTTCTTGCCGCACACCGGCCAAGCGCCGTAGCCACCGCGGTCGGCCTTGACCTTCTCCGCGATCGCGATCTGCTGCGCCTTCGAGGCACCGTTGGCGTTGTTGGCGTACGCCGTACCGCCGTAGGCCGCCCAGGTGCCGTGGTCGAACTGGAGACCGCCGTAGTACCCGTTACCGGTGTTGGCCGCCCAGTTGCCGCCGGACTCACACGCGGCGATCCGGTCCCACGCGCCACCACTGCTGGTGGAGGTCGGCTTCTCGTCCGTGGTCGTGGTGGTCGGCTCGGTCGGCTTCGGCTTGGTGCCGACCAGGACCTTCTCGTCGACCGGAGCGGTGACGACCTTCGACGCGACCACCTTCGTGGTCGACAGCTTGCCGTCCAGGTAGGTGTACAGGTACGTGACGGACTTTGCGCCGTCGGTGCCCTTGGCCGTGGTCTTCGTGGTGCCCTCGACCAGCGTCGCCGACTTGGTCTCGTCGGTGCCGTGCGCAACCGCCAGGGTCTTGGTGACCTGCTTCTGGACGACCTGCACGAAGCCGATCTTGTTGATGCCGAGCTTCAGCGGGGTGGCGGCGGCCGGAGTGATCCGGTCGTCGGCGTCCCAGCGGATCTTCGCGTCGGTCAGGGCCTCCCCGACGGTGCCGGCCAGCGACTTGATCGTCGCGATCTTGCCCAGGTGGACGATCTGCACGGTCTTCGGGGTCTTCACGACCAGCTCCAGCCCCTCGCGCCCGAGCGGCGCGCTGCGGCTGGTGGAGAGCTGGGCCCCGTCGTAGCGCAGACCGAGGTCGGCGAGCGCTTCGTTCACGCTGTCGGCGGTCGTCCAGTAGGCCTTCTTGGTGCCGTCCGCGTTGACGGTCAGCTCGCGACCGTACTGGACCGCGATCTCCTGGCCGTCCTTGAGCTTGGAGTCCGGACCCGGCGCGACCACGTCGTGGGCACCGATCTGAACTTTCTCGGCCTTCAGGGCGTCTGCCACGGTGGAGCCGAAGGTGTGAACCTTCCGCACCTGGCCGTCGACGGAGAGACTGACTGTCTTGCTCTTCTCGGCATACGCCACAGAGCCGCCCGCGACGGCAATCGCGGCGGTCGCACCGACGGCCGCGATGATGGACTTACGCACTAACGCTCCCAGGTAGGGCTACCCGGGCACGGGGTGGGACAGCACAGGCACCGACCGTCGACGCCGGACTGGCTGCCCGGAGCTTCGTGTCCCGCCGAGGGGATGTGCTGCCCGGAATCTTCCCCGATCCCGGCCAACATCACGGGACCATAACGAAGATATGCCGGAAGTGCCAATCCCCTGGTCGGCGAGTCGTAAAAGGGTGTAACGGGGCCGACATGCCTCGTCACGCCAGGTGATTGCCCCACTGGCCGCGATGCACCACTTCGGCGGTCGTCCGGCGGCCCCGTTTGAGGGACGGCGAGCGCTTGTCCGGGGCCCGGTGCCCGACCGACAGCACCCCGACCAGATCGAACCCCTCGGGTACGCCGAACTCCTTCAGCAGCCGGCCCGCTTTGTCCGCAGGAGGCCCGAAAAAGCAGGCTCCCAGGCCTTCGTCGACGACCGTCTGCAGCATCAGCAGCACCGCCATCCCGGTGTCGACATACCAGTACGGCGCGGTCCAGCGACCCTCGTCGCGGTCCGTCCAGCCCTTGTCCGGCTCGGTGTACCGATCGAGGTACGCGTCCTTGTGCGCGAACGCGAGAACGAGCAGCGGCGCCCGGCGCAGGCCTGTGATCCACTCCACATACTTCTCGTCCGGATCCTCGGCCGCGATCCGCCAGTACCGCTCCCGCTCGTCACCCTCGAGCGTAAGGAACGCCCACCCCTGACTGAACCCACCGGACGGCGCCCGGAGACCGTTCTCCAGAATCCGCTCCCGCACCTCGTCCGCCACCGGCCGGTCCGGGTCGTAGTTCCGCACCATCCGCCGCCGCCGCACAACCTCACTGAACTCCATACGCACTGTCTATCAGCCGCGCCAGCAGGTACGCCTCGGTCCCGGCCAGGCCCACCGAGCAGAAGAGCACGGTCCGACCTGTCACGTTCTCCGCGATTGCGGCGCCGAGGCTTGTCAGTCGCTCCTGTTGCGGGGTGCCGGCCAGGATGAAGGGCGGGTCGTACGCCGCGGTCTGCGCAACCGAGTCAGTGACGACGAGGTCGGCCCGATCGACCAACTCCGGTCCGAACTCGGCCCGCCCGACCTGCTTCGGCCCGAGCGTCGTGACAAACGCACCATCGGCTATCCACGCCGGGTCGATCACCGGCACCGGGCTGCTCGTCGCGAGCACCACCACATCCGCCCCCTCAACAGCCTCCCGAGCCGACCCGACCGCGATTACAGGCAGCCCCAACTCCTCAGAAACCCTTCTGACAAAGGCGATCCGCCGTTCAGGGTCGCGACTGAAAACACGAACGCTGGACAACCGCCGCACCGCCCCGATCGCCCACAGCTGAGTAAATGCCTGAGTGCCGCTGCCGATCAGCGCGAGGCTCGAGGCAGTCGGAGCGGCGAGAGCATCGACAGCCACCCCGCCGATGGCCCCCACCCGCCGCGGCCCAAGCTCGTTGCCAACAGCAACACCCCGCACCCGCCCCGTCTCCCAGTCATGCAGAACGACAACCTGCTCCCCCGGCTCGGCCCCGAACGAGTCATACGACCGATACCCGAACCACTCCCCCTCCAACGCCCCCGTCGTAAACACCAACCGCCCACTCCCAAGCTCGGCACTCACCCGAGCCGGCGCACGCAACCGCCCCTCATCCGCAGCAAGAACCGCCTCCCACATCCACGCGACCGCATCGGCGGGCCGGAGTCGGGCCCGGATGTCGGCGTCCGTGAGGACGGTTACCACGGGCCGCCGAAGGCGTGGTTGGAGTTGTTGTTGAGGGCTGTGCAGAGTTCGGGGACCGAGATGTTGAGGACGTCGGCCATTTTGCGGACGGTGTGGGGGATGAGGTAGGACGCGTTGGGCTTGCCGCGGTACGGGGACGGGGTCAGGTACGGCGCGTCCGTTTCGACGAGGATGCGGTCGAGGGGGGTCACGGCCAGGGCGTCGCGGAGGGACTGGGCGTTCTTGAAGGTGACGACGCCGGCGAAGCTGAGGTACGCGCCGCGGTTCACGCACTCGCGGGCGAACTCGGTGTCGCCGGAGAAGCAGTGCATGACCAGGCGGTCGGGGACGCCCTCGCGGTCGAGGATGCGGAGGATGTCCTCGTGGGCGTCGCGGTCGTGGATCATCAGCGTCTTGCCGAGGCGCTTCGCGAGTTCGATGTGGGCGGCGAACGACTCGTGTTGCGCCGTACGGCCGTCCTCGCCGGTGCGGAAGTAGTCCAGCCCGGTCTCACCGATCACCCGGACCTTGTCCGAGCTCGACGCGAGCCGCTCGATCTCCGCGAGCGCACTGTCCAGCTCGCCGGCTTCCTTCAGCTTCGGGGCCTCGTTCGGGTGCAGCGCGACGCCGGCGATCAGGTTCGGGTACTGCGCGGCCGCTTCGACCGCCCACACCGCGCCCGGGAGATCGCACCCGACCTGCACGATCCGCGTCACGCCGACCGACGACGCCAGCTTGATCGCCTCGGCCGGGCTCAACCACGCGCCGTCCTCGCCGTCGGCGATATCGAGATGACAGTGCGCGTCGACCACGCTCATCGGCAACGGATCAGGCACCGCGGGCCGGGTCCGGTCCCGCGACCGCCCGTCCTCACCGATTGCGGCCCGCTCCCGGGTCGGGCGGTCAACCTCCACACCATCAGACATGGTGTCTAGATTACTCAGCGCGCCCGAGCCACCGGCGGGTTGTTTCACGGCTGGCGGGTTCTAACCGGTCAGCCGTGAAACAAGCAGTGATCGACCGCTGTCCACAGGCTTGGAAGTCGGGTGCGGCCGATGGTGGGGACAGCGGCATGTTCTGGGGTATGGACATGTAGCTTGAGGTGGTGGCTGCGAGGCGGGGCGGGTGGTTTCGCGGCGGGACGCGCTTCTGGCCGGGTATTCCGATGCCGACCTTCGTCGGGAGGTCGGTTCGGGCCGGTGGGTGCGCGTCACGCGTGGTGGGTACGCCGAGCGCGGCGACGCGGTGGGGGTGATGCCACCGTGGGAGCAGGCGACGGGGCTCCACGGGGTGACGGCGAGAGCGGTCTATCACCGGCTCGGTGGTCGGGCGGTCGTGAGCCATCAGTCGGCATTGATCCTGCATGGAATCCGGGTGTCAGAGCTCGATCTGGGGCGAGTACATGTGACCAGGACGGCCGGTTCGGGCCGTTCGGGCGTGAAGGTGTGCCAGCACGCACCTCGGCCGCCGGTCGGTGCGGTGGCCGAGGTTGACGGCGTACGGACCACCACCGGCGCGCGGGCCGTCGTGGAAACCACACGTGCGACCAGTTACCCCGTCGGGGTTGCCGTCGTCGACCAAGCACTGCGATTGGGGATAACCACATCGCCGGAACTGACCGCCGCACTCCAGCTCTTCGCCGGCCGGCCCGGCATCAGAACGGCGACCCGGGCTGTCCTGTTCGGCGACGCCCGCGCCGAGTCGGTCGGAGAGTCGCGACTTCGGGTACTGCTGGCAGATCTCGGCCTCCCCACACCACTGCCGCAGGCCGAGATCCGGGATGGCAACGGCGCATCCAGCGAGCCATCGCCCGGTCGCAACCCAACTCGGTGACGGGTTGTTTCACCGCTGGCGTGCAATAGGACGCCAACGGCCGAACAACCCGCTACTCGGCAGCTTCTTTGACCTTGGCGACGAGCATCTCCCACATGTCCTGGGAGTGCTTGGCCTCGTCCTCGCTGGCGTTGTTGTCCTGGCTGAGCTTCAGATGGGTCGAGCCGGTCAGCTCGTAGGTCAGCGTGTGGTAGTTCTCCGGTACGTCGGGCTGCCCCGTCAGCGGACTCCAATGCGTGAGCGTCAGCAAGCGTCCCGGCTCGACGGCGAGGATCTCGCCCTTGTCCTGATAGGGCTTCCCCTCCCACTCGCCACTCCACGTGATCGGACTGCCGACCTGCCAGTCGGTCTCGACCTCGGCGCCGAACCACAGCTCCTTCAGCGACTCCGGGCTGGTTAATACCTCCCACACCCGCTCGGCCGGCGCATCGATATCGACCTCGGCCACTGCCACATACCCAGTCATGATGAATCTCCTCTCTCCCCCTGACCGTACGGTTCCCGGCTCCCATGCGCTTGTAGAAAAGCGTCAGCCGGATCGTGCAGGAAGTCAGCACCCACGGCCATGTCCGCCGCCCTCGCGGCCCAGTAGTTTGCGTCTCGGTTCCGCCCGACCGACAGGAGCAGCCGATGCCCAGAAGGCTCAGCGCAGTCCTCGCCGTCCTAGGTCTCGCCGTGGGAGCGCTACACACGGAGACGGCCCCACCGATCCCGGTACAGATCTTCAGTCTGACCGACCTGCACGGATACCTCTCCGAGACCGAGAACCTGACCATCGCCGGCCCGTCCGGCACGCAGCAGGTCGGCGGTGCCGCCTATCTGAAGGCGCATCTGGACCAGCTGCGAAAACCGAACAGCTTCCTGATCGGATCAGGCGACCAGTTCAGCGGCTGGCCGGACTACACGCAGGCATTCGCGAACGAGCCGACCATCGAGGTGCTGAACGCGTTCGGGATGGACTTCGACGTCGCCGGCAACCACGAGTTCGACCGCGAGTTCCCGTTCCTGCGGCGGATGCAGACCGGCGCCTGCTACGGCAAGCCCGGCTTCGACAGCTGCTTCGAGGACTCCACCGGCCGCAACTTCCACGGCACCGATTACGCGTACCACGCCGCGAACATCGTCGACCCGCGGACCAAGCGGCCGGTGCTGCCGCCGTACTGGATCGCCAAGGCCGGATCGCAGCGGATCGGGTTCATCGGGCTCGGCTTCCCGGGTACGCCGACCGAGACGCTGTCGATCGACGGATCCGGGTTCGAGTTCCAGGGCGTGGTCGACGCGGCGAACCGGGCAGCGGCCGCGCTGAAGGCCCAAGGCGTCAACGCGATCGTCGTCAGCATGCACGAGGGCGGTCAGCACGGCGGGTTGTACGACGAGTGCAAGAACCCGACCGGTCCGATCTTCGACGCCGCCCGCGCGATGTCACCGGACATCGACGTGATCCTCGGCGGCCACTGGCACACCGCGTTCAACTGCATGATCCCGGACCCGAACGGCGTACCGCGTCCGGTGCTGGAGGCAAGCAACCACGGTCGGGTGCTCGGCGAGATCAACCTCGAGCTCGACCCCGCGACCGGTGACGTGATCCGCTCCGCGACGACCGCGACGAACCACGCGGTCACCAAGGACGTCACGCCGGACCCGAAGATCCAGAACATCGTGAAGTACTGGATGGACAAGTGGACCGCCCGCCAGGCGCAGCCGCTCACGAAGCTCGACCGCGACCTCGACTTCGCCACCACCGCGGAGAGCCGCACCGGCAACCTGGTCGCGGACCTCTACAAAGCCGAGGCGGACGGCGACTTCGCCCTGGTCCCGGCTGACCTCGGCGTCGACGTGATCGCCGCCGGGCTCGAAGCAGGCACGGTGACGTACGGCGAAGCGTGGCCCGTCGCCGGGATCTCCCCGATCACGACACTCTCGATGAAGGGTTCCACGGTCGAGGCCGTCCTCGAGCAGCAATGGATCCCACCCGCGTACGGCTGCAGCAGGCTGTCCGCGCTCGCGACCTCCGCGAACTTCCGCTACACCTACGACCTCGGCAGACCGGTCGGCGACCGGATCGATCCGGCGAAGGTCCTCATCAACGGCAAGCCGCTGCAGCTCGACAAGACGTACCGCGTGACGACGAGCGCGGCGATGCCGTTGCACGGGGCGCAGTACGGCTATCCCGGGTTCCAGCAGTTCACCAAACTGACCCGAGCACCGAAGATGGGCCAGGAGGTGTTCCTCACCTATCTGCGGACCCATCCGTTGCTCAGGGCACCGAGTCTCGGCCGGGTCACCGCGATCCCCGGTACGCCGCCGCCGGTCGACGGCCCGTTCGGTCCGCTGAACCTGCTACCGCAGAGCGAGATGACCGCGACGGCCACCAGCCAGGGCTCACCGGCGTACAGCGCGGCCGCGGCGATCGACGGCAGCTGTACGACGATGTGGCACTCGAACTGGAGTCCGCACGCACCGCTCCCGCAGTACATCACCCTCGATCTGAAGACGCCGCGCGCGATCGAAGCGCTCGTCTACACGCCACGCCAGGACGCCGATGTCCCGAACGGCCGGATCTCGTCGTACGACGTCCAGACCAGCGCCGACGGGATCACGTTCACATCAGCAACAACCGGCACGTGGGACGGCAGTGTCGACGCCAAGATCGCCAGGCTCCCGGCCGGTACGACGGCCCGCTACGTGAGGCTGGTCGGTCTGGCCGGCGGGGCGGACTACGCGGCGGCGACGGAGCTCAATATAGCTCTAGCTCCGGGTTCCTGACCTTGGCGCGATGGGCGGTCGGCGACATCCCGTAACGGCGGCCGAACTGGCGGCTGAGGTAGTGCGGTGAATCGAAGCCGACCGCCGCGGCGATCTGCGCGACGGACATGTCGGTCGCGCCGAGAAGCTCGGCCGCACGCTGCAGGCGCAGCGCCAGGACGACGTTCATGATCGAGTCGCCGACCTGCTCCTTGAACAGATGCGCGAGCCGGGAGACGGACACCTGGGCGAGCCCGGCGAGTGAGGTCAGCGTGTGCGGCCGGGCCGGGTCCGCGGTGATTGCCTCGAGCACCAGATGCACGCGGGCGTCCAGGTGCTGCGTCTCCCGGCGCAGGCTCGCGACCGCGGTCAGCAGCACCTCCTCGATGCCGTTCATGGTCAGCTCGGTCGCGACGCTCTTCTCCAGCAGGTGCAGCTCGGTGTCACCGGTCGGCGACAGCCCGGCCCGCTGGGCATCCCGGTGCAGCCGGTCGAACGCCGACACCACGCGGTCGGTCTCCGACGACCTCGTCAACCGCACGTACGACAGTCCCGGCATTGCCTGCGGCAACGACAACCACGTGTGCCACTCCCGCCGCGGCTGGAAATGCGCCCACCACGACTCCCAGTACGTGCCGACGGTCCCGTAGTCGTGCGGCGTCCCCGGGCTGACCAGTACGACGTCCCCGTGGCGCAGCGTCAGCCTGTTCTCGCCGATCAGGTACCGGCCCGTGCCGGAGGCCGTGTAC
Organism: Kribbella sp. NBC_00662; assembly: GCF_041430295.1. Taxonomy (GTDB): domain Bacteria; phylum Actinomycetota; class Actinomycetes; order Propionibacteriales; family Kribbellaceae; genus Kribbella. The sequence continues at coordinate 707,078 of NZ_CP109029.1, forward strand.
AGCAGGTACCAACTGCCAACGCCGTCCGGCCGTACGACGCGGTAGTCGCCGCCGCTGTGGAAGTGACCGGTCACCAGTTTGCTCGGCGGCGGGATCTCGCTGTACAGCTCGATCAGCACCTGGGTAGCAAGATCGTGCTCGAAGTCAGCAGGCTCCGTCATGGTGGATCCCCTCGTCAGGGCTCCAAGATTAGCAAGATCCTGCACCCGACGAATCGAGTTGATCCGTGCCTTTCGCGCCCGTCGCCGAGCTCGAGTACGACGCCTCCACGCTGGTCTTCGAGCACGGCTGGCAGTCCTGGAGCCCGAGTGGCTGGTACCGCCTCGACGCCTCGCCGCCGCGGCCGACCGCCCCGAACCATCACGTGATGGCCTATCGTCCGGGCGTCGACGCGACCGGATCGGGCGGCGGCCGGTTCCAGGGCGAGGGCCTGCTCGCGATCGCGACGGCCGGCGAGGTGACGACCTTCGCCGCGCTCACCCCCGACGCGGTGCCGTCGATCCGCGCCGAGATCCGCGGCGGCAAGCTGGTGATCTCGGCCGACGGCGAGGTGCAACTCACAACAGGCACGCACACCAACCCCAACCAAGCGCTCGCCGACTGGGCCGAGTCCTTCGGGTCGCCGGCGGTCCGGGTCTTCGGTCCGTCCTGGTGCAGTTGGTACGCGTACTGGGGCAAGGTCACCGAGCGCGACGTGATGGCCGAGGTCCGCCAGTTCGACCAGCACGATCTCAGCGTCGACCTCGTCCTGCTCGACGAGGGATACCAGGCCGCGATCGGCGACTGGCTGACCCCGCGTGACGACTTCGGCTCGACGGTCCGGCTCGCCGCCGACATCCGGTCGAGCGGTCGCCGGGCAGGCATCTGGGTCGCGCCGTTCCTGGTCGGCAGCGGCAGCGAGACGGCGCGCAACCACCCCGAGTGGCTCGTCCCGGGGATCAACGCCGGCACCAACTGGGGCCAGGAGCAACTAGTCCTCGACGTCACCCACCCCGGCGCCGCACGGCACATCCAGGACGTCTTCACCGAGCTCTGCCGCCAGGGGTACGACCACTTCAAGCTCGACTTCGTGTACGCCGGTGCGATCGACGGACCGCGGCACGAGCCGCTCGACGGCATCGCGGCGTACCGGCACGGGATGCGGCTGCTGCGCGAGGCCGTCGGTCCGAACCGGATCCTGCACGGTTGCGGCGCACCGATCCTGCCGAGCCTCGGGCTGGTCGACTGCATGCGGATCTCGCCCGACACCGATCCGTTGGTCGACCCACCGTCCGGCGACATCAGTCAGCCGGGTCAGCGCGGCGCCCGGTCCACCTCGGTGGCGCGCGAGTTCCTGCACGGCCGGTGGTGGGCCAACGACTCCGACTGCCTGATCGTGCGGCCCGACGTCCAGGAGCGAGAGATCTGGGCACAGCACATCGCCGAGGGTCCGGGGCTGCGGATGTCGAGCGATCCCATCGGCGAGCTCGATCGCTGGGGGCTGGATCGCACCCGTGAGCTGCTCGTCCCGAGTTCGCCGCGTCCGCACCCGCTGAAGGATCCCGATGCTTAGGCCGGCGCCACGGCGTACTCGCCGGATCGGACGGGCCCGGCAGACGGCCGCGGCGTACGCGCTGCTCGCGCCGAGCCTGGTCGGCGTCCTCGGCTTCCTGCTCGCGCCGGTGGTGATCGTCCTCGTCCTCAGCCTGTTCGACTGGAAGTTGCTGTCGACCCCGGAATTCATTGGACTAGCCAACTACCGCAAGCTGTTCACCGACTCCGACGTCTGGCACTCACTCCTGGTCACGCTGTACTACGTCCTCATCTGCGTGCCCGGTACGACGATCCTCTCGCTGCTCCTCGCTCTCCTGGTCGACCGCAAGCTGCGCGGGATGAAGTACTTCCGCGCGCTGCTGGTGATCCCGTGGATGGCGACACCCGTCGCCCTCGGCCTCGTCTGGAGCTGGATCTTCGACCCCGGCCGCGGCGCACTGAACCAGTTCCTGGGCCTGTTCGGCGTCCACGGTCCCGCCTGGCTGTCGTCGCCGGTCCTCGCGATGCCGAGCGTCGCCGCGGTGCACATCTGGCAGTTCGCCGGGTACAACATGCTGTTCTTCCTGGCCGGCCTGCAGAACATCCCGCCGTCGTTGCGCGAGGCGTCGTCGCTGGACGGGGCGTCGCCGGTCGCGCACTTCTTCTCGATCACGCTTCCGCTGCTGCGGCCGACGATGCTGTTCGTGCTGATCACCAACGTGATCGGCTCGTTCCAGGCCTTCGACACGATCTTCGTGATGACCGAGGGCGGACCCGGTGACAGCACCGAGGTGACGACGTACCTGATCTACGACGAGGCGTTCAAGAAGTTCGACTTCGGCTACGCCTCGACGATCTCGGTGCTGCTGTTCGCGGTGGTGCTGATCGCGACGATCTCCCAGTTCGTGTACTTCGAACGCCGTACGACCTACGAGGTGTCCGGATGAAACTGCGCATCTTCGTGTACGCCGTCGTGGTGGCCGGCTGCGTGCTCGCGATCTTCCCGTACTTCCTGACCGTGCTCACTGCCTTCAAGGGCCCCGGGCAACTGTCGGAGACGATGCCGTGGGAGCCCGGCGTGCCGCCCAGCACGGCCGCGTTCCACCGGTTGTTCGCGTCCGGCTTCGGGGGCTACCTGGTGAACACGACCCTCGTCACGGTCGGGATCACCCTCGGCCAGGTCGTGTTCGCGGTGCTGGCGGCGTACGCCTTCGCGCGGCTGTCGTTCCCGGGCCGGGACGCCCTGTTCTGGGTCTATCTGTCGACATTGATGGTGCCGCCGGTGGTCACGATGATCCCGCTGTACCTGATGATGCAGAAACTCGGACTGGTCGACACCTGGGCCGGTCTGATGCTGCCGACGATGCTCGGTACGCCGTACGCGATCTTCCTGCTCCGCCAGTTCTTCCGCGGTATCCCCGCGGATCTCGAGGACGCCGCCCGGATCGACGGCGCCGGGCGGGTCCGGACGCTGGTGTCGATCGTGCTGCCGCTGTCGAAACCGATCCTGGTCACCGTCACCACGCTCGCCGTGGTCGCCAACTGGAACAGCTTCCTCTGGCCGCTGATCATCACCAGCAGCGAGGACAAGCGGTTGCTGTCGGTCGGGATCGCCTTGTTCAAGGGGGAGATCGGCGTCGATTACAACGCCGTGATGGCCGGCAGCCTGATCGCGCTGGCGCCGCTGCTCGTGCTGTTCATCGTGTTCCAGCGCTTCATCGTCCGCTCGGTCGCTGTTACCGGGCTCAAGTAGTTCGGAGGCTCTCATGTCTTTGTCCAGGAGGACTTTTCTGATCGGCGCCGGCAGCGTGCTCGCGCTGGCCGGGTGCGGCTCGTCGAACGACGCCGGCTCGAGTGGTGGCGGCAAGGTCGAGCTCGTGTACCGGTTGTGGGACGAACAGCAGGAGGTCGGCTACAAGACGGTCTTCGCCGAGTTCACCAAGGAGAACCCGGACATCACCGTCCGGATGGAGGTCCTGCCCTGGGATCAGTACTGGACCAAGCTGACCACCGAGCTCGCGAGCGGCAAGGCGCCGGATGTCTTCTGGCTGACCGTGGACTACTTCCCGGACTTCGCCGGCAAGGGCGTACTCGCGCCGCTCGACGACCTGATCTCGAAGGCCGGGCTCAAGCTCGACGCGTACAACCCGAACGTCGTCCAGTCGTACAAGTTCGAGGACAAGCAGCTGGGGATGCCGAAGGACATGGGCATCGTCGGGCTGCTGTACAACAAGGACCTGTTCAAGAAGGCCGGCGTGACGATGCCGGCCGAGCTGACCTGGGCGCCGGACGGTTCGGGCAGCTTCCTCGAGGTCGCGCGCAAGCTCACCGTAGGCACCAAGCAGTGGGGCTTCTGCTCGTGGAACCACAACCAGACCCAGTGGCTCAACTGGATCGCCTCGAACGGCGGCCACGCGATGGACAAGCCGTACGGCACGTTCGACTTCGCCGGCCAGAAGTCGGTCGAGGCACTGCAGTTCGCGCGGGACCTGATCTTCAAGTGGAAGGTATCGCCGGACGGCACCCGTACCAACCCGCCGACCGGTCAGGCGACCGAGATGTTCTACCGCGGTGAGGTCGCGATGTTCCCGGCCAACAACGCGCTGCTCCCGTTCGCGCTGCCCGAGGTGAAGTTCCCGATCGGGGTCGCCGCGATGCCGGCCGGACCGGCCGGGCGCACGGTGGTGATCAACGGGCTCGCCGAGACGATGTTCGCGAAGACCAAGCACCCCGACGAGGCCGGTAAGCTCGTCGCCTTCCTCGGCAGCGAGAAGGCACAGCGGCTGATGGGCGATGCGGGCTACATCATCCCGGCCCTGACCGACGCCGGCGCCGGCTACCAGGCCTTCTGGCAGAAGAAAGGCATCGACGTCAAACCGTTCCTCGACTCGGCCGCCGGCAGCACCGTCAACCTCCCGATCGCCGACGGCTGGACCTCGAAGGTCACCGAAATCAACAAAGCCGCCAACGACCTCTTCCTCGACAAGACCCCTGTCGCCGACATCGCCGCCGCGATGGACAAGATCGGAAACGACAAGTGAAAGAGCTGACCGATTCGCACGACCTGGTCCCGGACGCCGCCGCCCTGCGGGCACGGCTGGCCGCCGATGGCTACTTGTTCTTCCGTGGGTTGTTGCCGGTTGAGGTGGTAACCGATGTGCACGCGCAGCTGGCGCGGATCTTGTATGACAGTGATTGGCTGGATCGGGATGCGGATCCGCGGGAGTTGGTGGCGTCGGGACGGGCTGTTGAGGAGGGGTCGGCCGGGTTCTTCGGGGCTTATACGGCGATCCAGAGCACGCAGGCGTTTCACGAGCTCGCCGTGCGGCCGGAGTTGATCGGGCTGGCCGGACGGTTGCTCGGTGAGGAGGCGTTCGCGCATCCGGCGCATATCTGCCGGATCGCGCCGCCGTCGCCAGGGGCGAATCCGACGCCGATCCACCAGGACTACCGATTCATCCAGGGCAGCGTCGACACGCTCACGACGTGGCTCCCGTTGAGCGCGGCGCCGCCGGAGATCGGTGGGCTGCGGGTGTACGCCGGGTCGCCGCGGCTCGGGGTACTGCCGGTGAAGGCGTCGGACGGGCCGGGGATGATGCGGGCCGAGGCGGACGAGAACCACCCGGAGTGGCGTACGACGTCGTACCAGCCCGGCGACGTGCTGCTGTTCGGGAGCCTGACCGTGCACGGCGCGATGCCGAACCGGACCAACCGGCTGCGGCTGTCGGCCGACTTCCGGTACCAGGCCCGCAGCGCACCGATGGCGCGCGACATGCTCGGCACGGGCAAACCGCACTACCACCCGGACGTGCCGGACTTCCCGACCCTCACCCGCGGCTGGACCTCGACGGAATCTGTCGAGGTCCCGGCCGGGGTGAACTTCGTCGACCGCTGGGACCCGCGCGTGGACGACGTGCCCACTCCGCAGTCCCGGTTCGCCTACGCCTGAACGCCGGACCTGGGCCACTGACTAACCGGCGATGGCCGCCCGGCGCCACGCGTGGAGTGGTGCGCGCGGCGCCGTCGACGCAGGTTGGTCAGTGCGGGAGATCCGCCTACGGTCGGATGACGATCTTGCCGCGGGCGTGGCCCGACTCGCTCAGCGCCTGGGCCTTGCTCGCGTCGGCCAGGGCGAAGGACTCGGCGATCCGGATCGTGAGCTTGCCGTCGGCGGCCGCCTGGAGCTGGGCGTCGAGGGCGGCACGGACCTCTTCGGGGGTGCCGCTGCCGCCCCCGGAGGTCTGGATGCCGAGCTCGGCCGCCGCGAAGTCGGCGATCGTGACGATCCGGTCGGTGCCGCCGCGGAGCTCGATCGATTCCTCGAGCCCGCCCTTGCCGGCGGTGTCGAACACCGCGTCGACGCCCTGCGGCGCGGCTGCACGGACCCGCTCGAGCAGACCCTCGCCATAAAGAACCGGGATCGCACCGATCGACGTCAAGTACTCGTGGTTCGCCTCGGATGCCGTGCCGATCACGGTCAGACCGGCCGCCTTCGCGAGTTGGACGGCGACCGAGCCGACCGCGCCCGCGGCGCCGTGGATCAGGATCGTCTCACCGGGCTTCACCTCGAGCAGGTCGAGCACCCGCTGCGCGGTCTCGCCGGCCACCGGTACGCCGACGGCCTGCTCCCAGCCGAGACCGGCGGGCTTGCGGGTGATGTTGCCGCCGAGCGCGTACTCGGCGTACGAACCGCCCGTGGACCAGCCGACGACCTCGTCGCCGACCGCGTACGCGGCGCCGTCACCGGCTTCGTCGACCACCCCGGCGACCTCGAACCCCGGAATCGCGGGGAATTTCGCCGGCGCGAAGTCCTTCGTGAAACCGCGGCGGATCTTCGTGTCGTACGGGTTCACGCCGGCCGCGTGCACCTTGATCCGCACCTGCCCGGGACCCGCGTGCGGCTCAGGCACATCCTGCACCTTCAGTACCTCGGGATCGCCGTACTCCTCGAACACCACAGCCCGCATGCCACAGCCTCCTCGAATTGGTTGTTGCTACAAGAAAAGGCTGCGCCGCCGCCCGGCATTCCCGGACGGCGGCGCGAGTTTGTTGCGGTCAGCTCTCCTCGAGCCGCGGGAAGAGCGGCTCACCCTTGGTCAGCGTCGATCCGGCCGGCAGCTGGCCCCAGGTGCCGGCGTCCTGCACCCGCTGGTCCTTCAGCGCGCCCAGCTTCTCCTCGGCGCCGAGCAGCTCCCAGAGCTTCGCGGACGTCTTCGGCATCGTCGGGTTGTGCAGTACGGCGACCGCGCGCAGCGTCTCGGCCGCGGAGTACAGGATCGTCGCGAGCCGGTCCTGCTTCGACTCGTCCTTCGCGACCTTCCAGGGCTCCTGCTCGGTGACGTACCCGTTCACGGCGCCGACCAGGTCGTTGATCGCGGCGAGCGCGTCCTGGAAGGCGAGGGTGTCGAGAGCCTTGTCCGCGGTCGCCACGGTCTGCGCGAGCTTGTCCGCCAGCGCCTGCTCGGCCGGTCCGTGGTCGGTCGGCTCCGGCAGCGTGCCGCCGAAGTACTTGCCGACCATCGCCGCGATCCGGCTGGCCAGGTTGCCCAGGCCGTTCGCGAGCTCGGAGGTGTAGACCGCGCTCAGGTGCTCCCACGAGAACGAGCCGTCCGAGCCGAACTGGATCGTCCGGAGGAAGTAGTACCGGAACGCGTCCGAGCCGAAGTGGTCGGTGATCTCGTGCGGCGCGATCGCGGTCAGCTTCGACTTGCTCATCTTCTCGCCGCCGACGAGCAGCCACCCGTGCGCGAAGACCTGACGAGGTACGGCGACGCCCGCAGCCATCAGCATGGCCGGCCAGATCACCGCGTGGAACCGGAGGATGTCCTTACCGACCAGGTGGACGTCGACCGGCCACAGCTCCTCGAACCGCTTCGGGTCGGTGCCGTAGCCCGCCGCCGTCACATAGTTGAGCAGCGCGTCGATCCAGACGTACAGAACGTGGTCCTCGTCCCACGGCACCGGGATGCCCCAGTCGAAGGTCGAGCGCGTGATCGACAGGTCCTGCAGGCCCTGCTTCACGAACGCGATCACCTCGTTGCGGGCGCTGGCGGGCGCGACGAAGTCCGGCTGCTCGTCGTACAGCTCGAGCAGCTTGTCGGCGTACGCCGAGAGCCGGAAGAAGTAGTTGGTCTCCGAGACCGTCTCCAGCTCCGTGCCGTGGATCATGCACCGCTGCGTGCCGTCCTCGTCGGTGCGGATGTCCGCGGGGAGCTTGAACTCCTCACAGCCGACGCAGTACAGGCCCTCGTACTCGCCCTTGTAGACGTCGCCCTTGTCGTACAGCGTCTGCCAGAACTCGCGGACCCGCTCGGTGTGGCGCTGCTCGGTGGTCCGGATGAAGTCGTCGTACGCGATGTCGACGTCCACCCAGGCCGGCTTCCAGGCCTCTTCGACCAGCTTGTCCGTCCAGGCCTGCGGCGTCATGCCCTGCGCCTCGGCGCTGCGCATCACCTTCTCGCCGTGCTCGTCGGTACCCGTCAGGTACCACTTGCGCTCGCCGCGCTGCGCGTGCCAGCGCGTCAGGACGTCCCCGGCCACCGTCGTGTAGGCGCTGCCGATGTGCGGCGGCGCCGTGACGTAGTAGATCGGGGTGGTGACGTAATAGGCCTTCTCGGACATGACTCAAGCGTAGTGGGGCGCGCGAATGCTATTTACCAGGGTCTCGCGCGGCCAGCACTGCGTCGTACACGGTCCGTTTCGGGACGTTGAAGCGTTTCGCGACGTCAGCGATCGCTTGTTTGCGGTGCGTGCCCGCTTCCTCGTCCTTGGCCACCTCGCGGGCCAGGTCCTCGGCGGTGACGATCTTGTGCGGGTCGGCGCCGGCCACGACGATCGTGATCTCCCCGCGTACGCCGTCCTTCGACCAGGTCACGAGCTCGTCGAGCGGGCCGCGTTTGACCTCTTCGTACGTCTTGGTCAGCTCCCGGCACACCGCCGTACGCCGATCCGCGCCGAACGCCTCGGCCATCGCCTCCAGGGACGCGGTCAACCGGTGTGGCGCCTCGAAGAACACCATCGTCCGGGGCTCGTCCTTGAGCTCGTCGAGCCGTCGGCCCCGCTCCCCCGGCTTCCGCGGCAGGAACCCCTCGAACGTGAACCGATCCACCGGCAACCCGCTCAGCGCCAACGCCGTCAAGACGGCCGACGGCCCCGGCACCGCCGTCACCGGCACGTCGGCCTCGATCGCCGCCGCCACCAGCCGGAACCCCGGATCCGACACACTCGGCATCCCCGCGTCGGTCACCACCACCACGGTCTGCCCGTCGACGAGCGCCTGCAACAACTCGGGCGTCCGCTCCCGCTCATTCCCCTCGAAGTAACTGACAACCCTCCCGCCCAACTGAATCCCCAGCTCCGAGGTCAACCGCCGCAACCGCCGCGTATCCTCCGCAGCCACCACGTCGGCCCCCGCCAAAACCCGCCCCAACCGCGCCGAAGCATCAGAAACATCCCCAATAGGAGTCCCCGCCAGCACCAATCGCCCGGTCATGGCAGAAGAGTGAACGCGTCGACGTGCCGCGGCCGGACAACACTGAAATGCCGACGGTCGAGGCCGCCTGGAGTGACTGGGCCGATGGTGAAATCCTCACTCGCGAGCGATCGAACGAAGGGCTTGGGGCCGCCCGAACGGGCCAACAGGTAGCAGACCTCGGTCACGACGAACGGCGGAACGACCAGCTGCTCATTGTTCAGACGGAGCGAGGCGAACAGCTCGACGCAGGGCTGGTGATTGGCGTCGGAGGTCAGTGCGGCGGCCACCAAGGGGCCGGTGTCGACGACGATCACTTCGGGTTACGCCCGAACTCCGCCGTGAGGATCTCGTCGATGTGCTCCGAAAGGTCCGGCGGGGTGCTCTCGATCGAGCCGAACCAGGCCGGCGGCCAGGCACCCGAGCTCGGCGAGCGCTCGGCCCGCGCCTCGGCCTGCAGTTTCAGCAGGCGGAGCTCCGGGAGGAGGTCGGCCGCTGCCTTGTCCGACAGCGAGTCGATCAGCTCGTGCAGCTCCTCGCGTGGCGTGCTCATGTGACTGATTGTAGGAGGTTCGGTGTGGTGGGTTGTGGTTTTCCACAGACGCCGGGAGGCGGTGGTACCGGGGCGTCCGTACGATGGCGGGCGTGGCTGCTGTGATCGAGGATGGGACTGCGCGGCGTAGCGACGTCGGCGAGGGGCTGGAGACGCTCGGGCGGGACGTGCTCGGGAGACGGTTGCCGCCGCTCAAGGAGCGTCTGTACCCGGCCATGCCGCGGGACTTCGACGGCGGCTGGATCGCGACGCTGGCGATCACGCTGATGGCGGGCATCCTGCGGTTCTGGCATCTCAGTACGCCGGTGAAGTTCGTCTTCGACGAGACGTACTACGCCAAGGACGCGTTCAGCCTGCTCAAGTTCGGGTACGCGCGCCAGTTCATCGACCAGCCCGAGGGCGCCGCCGACAAGGCGATCCTGAGCGGCAACCTGGACGTCTTCAAGCCGACCCCGAGCCTGACCGTGCACCCCGAGGTCGGCAAGTGGATGATCGCGGCCGGTGAGCAGCTGTTCGGGATGAACACGTTCGGCTGGCGGTTCATGCCGGCTCTGTTCGGCACCCTGACCGTGCTCCTGGTGATCCGGACGGTACGCCGGATGACCCGCTCGACCCTGATCGGCTCGATCGCCGGCCTCCTGCTCGCGGTCGACGGCCTGCATTTCGTCATGTCCCGGGTCGCGCTGCTCGACATCTTCCTCGCGTTCTGGCTGGTGGCAGCCGTCTCCTGCCTGATCGCCGACCGTGACTGGACCCGCCGCCGGCACGCCGACTCCCTCGACACACCGACCTCGGACGGCGAACGCCGCACGATCGGCCGCTGGCTGCTCATCCGACCGTGGCGCATCGCCGCCGGCATCTGCTTCGGCCTCGCGCTCGGCACGAAATGGTCGGCCGTCTGGACGCTCGCCGCGTTCGGCGTGCTCGCCTTCGCCTGGGACTTCGGCGCGCGCCGCGCTCTCGGCGTCCGGTTCGCGTTCGTGAAGTCGGCGCTCGTCGACGGCATCCCGGCGTTCGTCAGCCTCGTGCTCGTCGCCGGCGTCACCTACCTCGCGACCTGGACCGGCTGGCTGCTGCACGACAACGCGTACGACCACAACTGGGCGGCGAGCAATCCGGCCCACGGCGTGATGAAGGTCGTGCCCGACGACTTCCGGTCGCTGCTCGAGTACCACAAGGAAGTGCTCGCCTTCCACACCGGCGACTACATCAAGCACGCCACCCACCCGTACCAGTCGAACCCGGCCGGCTGGCCGATCATCGCCCGCCCGATCGGCTTCGACGCGGTCAACGACATCAAACCGGGTACGCCGGGCTGCAACGCCCCGGCCGGGACCAACTGCCTGCAGGTGATCTCTGCCCTCGGTACGCCGCTGCTGTGGTGGGGCGGCGCGCTCGCGCTGATCGCCGCGCTGGTGTTCTGGATCGGCTCGCGGGACTGGCGGTACGGCGTACCGATCGTCGGGTTCGTCACCTGCTGGGTGCCGTGGTTCGCGTTCGACGACAGACCGATCTTCTTCTTCTACGCCGTCACGATGATCCCGTTCACGGTGATGGCGCTGGCTCTGGTCCTCGGCAGGATCCTCGGCCCGGCCCGCGCGGCGATCGGTTCGGCGGCCAGTGCGGTGAGTACGGCGTCACCGCGCCGGCTGATCGGGAGCGCGGTGGTCGGCGCGTTCGTCGTACTCGTGGTGCTGAACTTCGCCTACATCTGGCCGATCCTGACCGACAAGGTCCTCCCCCATCCGGACTGGCTCAGCCGGATGTGGTTCAAGTCGTGGATCTGACCGCGTAGTCGACGTTCGTGAACGGCCAGTCCGCGGCCAGCCAGCCGGACACGGCCTCGTACAATGGAACGTCCAACTCGGCCCGGTCGGCACTCACCCATGACCGTACGTCGGTCACACCCGGATCCTTGCGCGACGGATAGATGTAGACGCAGCCGATCACGTCGGTGTCGATCACCGTGAAGGTGAAACCACGCCGCTGCACAAAGTCCTCGGCGTGCCGCTCCAGATCCGCGAGGTTCGATTCCAGCGTCATCCCGTCGACCGGCGGCCAGCTGCCACCGAATCCCGGCGTCGCGCGGATGTGCTCGATGCTGCTCGTCCACGCCGCATGATCCGGCACGTTGTGCTCCGGGCCGAGCGGCTCCAACCGGAAGCGCGGCGTGATGAGTTCCCGGGGTACGTCGAAGTCGGCCGGTACGAAGTCGCTCATGCCCGCAGGCTATGAGGCCGCGCCGCTGACCGCACCCGCATTAGTGCAGCTCGTGGTGGCCCTTGCCCTTGTTCTTCTTGCCGTGACGCTTGGCCGACGACTGGCCGCCGACGCCGCCGAAGAGCGCGAGACCCTTCACCACGACGGTCGGTGCGTTCGGGTCCGGGTCGTCGCTGCCGCGGGCGCCGAAGCCGCCGAAGATACCGACGCCCTCGTTGCGGACCGTCACGCCTTCGGGGACGGTGATGTCGATCCCACCGAAGACAGCGAACGCGTAGATCGTCACTTCGCGGCCCTCGAAGACCGCGTTGGTCATGTCCAGATCGTGCCCGCCGAACACCGCGAACGCGTTCGTCCGCCGCTTCACCCGCCAGCGGCCGGTCCGCTCGCCGCCGCCGAAGATCGCCACCATCGTGTCGAAGCTCTGGCTCGGGTCGGCCGGCTCCTCGATCGGGACCGGGCTGTTGGAGACCGACGGCTGCGCCACCGGCAGCGGCACCGGCTGGGCCTGACCCGGTACGACGAGGTCGCGGGTGATCGGCTCCAGTTCGCCGAGGGTCCTGGCCTGCAACGTCTGCTCGAGGCGTTCGGCATGCTCGTCCTGCGACAACCGTCCCGACATCAGGGCGTCCCGCAGTACGTCGACGACCTGGTCACGATCGGTGTCGGACGCCCGCAGGTGCGCGTGCGGGTGCGGGCGGTCGGGCAGATTCTCCATAAGACGGAACGATATATCGAGACAGGCTCGGTGCGGAGTCCGGAAAACCCCCGATCCTGACCCCTAGACCGGGCGCCGGACTCTGAGGGCACACAGCAGCGCGGCGAGCGTGATCACGGCGAAGGTGACCGCCGTACCGGGGTAGCCGCCGAGGCCGAGGCCAAGGCCGCCGATCGCGGCGCCGAGGAAGGTGCCGAGGCTCATGCCGGCCGCGTTGACACTGAGCGCGGAGCCGCGAAGGTCTCCGCTGCGACGGACCAGCAGCGTGGTGACGCAGGCCGCGACGGTCGCGTGGGCGGCACCCATGAGTGCGGTCAGCAGCAGCGTCAGCGGAAGCGTCGGCGAGAAGTAGAACGCGGCGACCGCGACGAGAGCGACGATGACGCCGAGGAGCAGCATCTTCTCCGGGCTGATCCACGCGCGATCGGTGGCGAGATAACGCCCCGCGAAGAGATTGCCGAGGAAGAACGACGCTCCGCTCAGCGACCACACCAGCGCGAACCAGCCCGGAGCGAGGTCGAACCTGTCGTCGTAGAACGCGGCCAGGTACGCGAGGTACCCCATGAAGGCGGCGGTCCGGAGCATGGCGACCGCGAGCAGCGGCAGCGCGCCGGGGACACGGGCCAACTCGCGGTACGTCGCGAGGTAACTCACCCGCTCGCGCTCACCGCGGGGCGACTTGCGCCCGCGGCCGCGCCAGAAGAAGGCGGCCGACAAGGCGAGCGAGATCGCCGAGGCGGCAAGCAGGTTGCCTCGCCAACCCCAGATCAGCCCTGGGACGGCGAGCACCGGAGCGGCCAGCATCGCCATCGCCGAGGTCGTCGCCGACACCAACGTCGCCGCCCGCCCCGCGGCCGCCGGCGACCGGAACCTGTCGGCCGCCGCCGCGCCGATCGACGGCGCGAGGATCGACGTCGACGCACCGATCAGCAGGCAGAACGCCGCCACCGCGAACACGTTGCCTACAGCCCCTAACGCGGCCGAGACCCCGAGCAATGCCAGCCCGCCCGCGGCGACCAGTTCCCGAGCGACCCGATCCATCAACGGCGCCAGCGAGACCCCGACCGCCAGCGCCGCCAGCCCACCCAGCCCGCGCAGGCCGCCGATCTCCGCGACGCTCCCACCCGCGGTGTTCGCGATCGGCACGAGATACATCCCGAACACCGTGAACGGGATCAGACTCACCGTCGAAGCCAGCAGGAACGGCCACAACCGTCTGGCCATCCGGAGGTCACCGGGGACCTCGGCGACGAGTTTCTGCGACGTGCTCATAGATCCGTCCTGTAGCGGTAGAGGCTGCTCGGGCGGGAGCTGAACTGGGAGAAGGGGAACGGCTCGGCGGACAACGCGGTCACCCCGTCGCCGAGGAACGCGCGGGCGACAGCGCTGCCGGTTTGGGCGTAGATGGCGAGCGGCTTCGATTGCTCGCGGCAACGAGTGAGGAGTACGTCGAAGCTCCCGTTGGACAGGGTCATGCCGGTGGCGACGACCGCGTCCGCAGCGTCCACGACCTCGATCATGTCCCGCGACACGGGCAACCCCGAGGCCGTCTCGCGAAGGTTGAAGTCGCACGGGAGGCAGACGCCGCCGCGGTCGGTGATCGCATCGACCAGCGGGTTCACGACCCCGATCAGCGCGACCTTCGTGCCCTCGGAAACGTCGAGCAGACCGGCCACGGCTGCGTCGCGGGCCCGTGCCCGGACATCCGGAGTACCAGCCGGAAGGACGATCTCTTCAGCCTGGGCAGACGTATGGTGTGGCTGCACCACGGCCAGATAGGCATCGAGCGCCGCGATCCGCACCGGGAGCGGGTCGCCGGACGACAGTACGTCGGCCAGCGACCGGCCCGACGTGTCCGCGCAGTACGACGGGTCCAGCTCGCCCGCCTCGAACGAGCAGGCGCCGAAGACCTCGCCGACCCGGAGCAGCACGTAGTAGTTGCGATAGGTGACGTCGGCTCCCGGTAGCCGGGTGGTGTGGTGCAGCCAGAAAGCGCTCGTGATGTTGAAGTCGGCCGGCGAAGGAGAACCGGCGAGCACGGCAGCGGTGAGGTCAGCGACGGTCATGGGAGATCGGCCAGCCTTTCGGGGTTGTAGTGCAAGGCGGACAACTCCGGCCGGCCGGCAGGCTGGAAGCAGTACAGCAGCGAGCGGCGGTCGGATGCTGTGTGGTTCGGCGCGGAGCGATGCACCGTCAGCCCGTGAAACATCAGGACCGACCCGGCCGGCGCCTCCACCGGACGATCGGCCGGGATCAGCTGCATCGCCCCGTCCCGCCGGCCTCGGCCGCGGACACGATCTCGGCATGCACCTGCTCGGCCACGTCCTCCAGCCGGGCCACCTCGGTTGCCGTGAACAACTCCGGCAGCAGCACATACCCCGTCACGGGACACACATTAATGCGACGGGGTCGCAGATGGAAGCTCCTCGCGCCGGACCGTCGCGGGCTCCCGCCGGTCCCACGACATCGCCGACCACGGCACCGAGAGCTCGTCCAGCGAGTCGATCTCGAGCGGGCGCATCGACGCCATCGGCCGCGCCTCGGCATGCCGGGCAAAAGCGGACTCGACGTACCGCGTCCCGGTGTCCGCGGCCAGGAACACATGCTTCCGCCCGCGGTCGCAGCTGTGCTCCCACAACGCCGACAGGTACGCCGCTCCCGCCGACAGCCCCGCGAACACGCCGGACGTCCGCAGCAGATCCACCGCCGCCGACATCGCATAGTCGAACGAGACCCAATGCAATCGGTCGTACAGCTCGTGCCGCACGTTGCGGAACTCGATCGAGCTGCCGATACCGGCGATGATCATGTCCGGATCCTGCGTATGCCCGGCCCCGAACGTGATGCTCCCGAACGGCTGTACGCCGACCAGGTTCACATCCCGCCCACGCTCCCGCAGGTACGCCGCGATCGCGCCCGTGGACGCGCCTGTACCGACCCCGCCGACCAGGCAGAGCGGTCCGTCCGGCACCACGTCCGCGAGGAGGTCCGCGACCGCGCGGTACCCGAGGTAGTGGATGTCGTCGTGATACTGCTGCATCCAGTGGTACGTCGGGTTGTCGCGCAGGATCTCCCCGATCCGCCGGACCCGGAGGTTCTGGTCGAGCTGGAGGTTGTTCGAGGACGGCACCTGCTCGACGGTCGCGCCGAGGATCTCGAGCTGGATCTTCAGGGTCCGGTCGACCGTGGTCGAACCGACGATGTGGCAGTTCATCCCGTACCGGTGGCAGGCGAGCGCGAGCGCATGCGCGTAGATCCCGCTCGAGCTGTCGATCAGCGTGTCACCACGCCGCACCCGCCCGGTCTCCAGCAGGTGCCGCACGGCGCCGAGCGCGGAGTACACCTTCATGGTCTCGAACCGCAGGCAGATCAGGTCCTCCCCCACCCGGATCGGATCGGGGTCTTTGATGGCCTCCGCCAGGTGGTCGTGCAGTCGCGTCATCGGCGCGGTTCGCTCCTTGGGTCGATGGTCAGCACGGGCGGAGAATGTGGGTCGCCGATCCGGGCGGCTGCGACCAGCCGCCGGGTCAGTTCGTGGTGTGGTTCGGTGGTGATGGTCGCGGGCGGGCCTTGTTCGACCACGCGGCCGGCATCGAGGACCAGGACCTGATCCGCGACAGCCGCGACCAGACCGAGGTCGTGACCGATCCAGATCAGCGCCGTACCGCGGCTCTTCAGTTCGGTCAGCAGGTCGAGGACGAGCGCCGTACCGCGGTCGTCGAGGGCGGTCGTGATCTCGTCGCAGATCAGTACGTCGGGGCTCGCGAGGACGGCGCGAGCCAGGGCGGCGCGTTGGAGCTCGCCGCCGGAGAGCCGGCTCGGCGGACGGGCCGCGGTGATCGCGGCAACGCCGAGGCGGGCGAGAGTGGCGACGGCTTCGGCGTGGGCCTGGTCCGGGGCGAGTCCGCGCAGGCGTTGCGCCGTACGGGCGACCTGCTGGTCGACGGGACGGCGTTCGTCGAAGGAGCCGCGGACTTCCTGCCAGACGTACTGGACGCGGCGGGTCTGCTCGCGGGTGCGGTTGCGGAGGACCGGGAGCGGTTCACCGTCGAGGAGGATCCGGCCGGCGTGGCGCTCATGCAGGCCGGCGAGACAGCGGGCCAGGGTGGTCTTGCCGCTGCCGGAGCGCCCGACAACGCCGAGACAGGCGCCGGTGCGGACGTCGAGATCGACCTCACGCAGTACGACGTCACGGCCGCGGGGCCGCAGCGCGGCAGACAGGTTCATTGCCTGTAGCAACGGCTGCCCGGCGGCGGGGGTTCCCGCGGCCGGCAGGTCGGGCGCCGGCGGGAGGGTGTCGCCGATGACGCGACCGGCGTCCAGGACCACGACCCGGGCCGCGAGCGCGCGCACCAGCTCAAGATCGTGACTGAGCAACAAGATCGCCAGCCCGCCCGCAGCCAGCTCACGTAGCTCTTCGATCAGTTGCAGGCGGGTGATCGAGTCCAGGCCGGTGCTGGGTTCGTCCAGCACAAGAACCCGCGGCCCGCACGTCAACGCCTGCGCCAACGCCACCCGCTGCCGTTGCCCACCCGAAAACTGATGCGGAAACCTCTTCAAAGTCAGGCGATCACTCGGCAGCTGAGCGGCCCGGACAGCTGTCGCGACGTCGCCGTCATGGAGCCTGGCCAGCTCGCGCAACGTCGTACCGATCCTCCGGGCCGGGTTGAGTGCGCTGGCTGGATGCTGCGGCATGTAGGCGACCACGCGACCGCGCACGTCTGCCGCAGTGGGGCCGTTGCTGTCGACAACCATCTCGCCGCCGACCTCGACCCGCCCGGCGAGCCGTACACCGTCTCCGTGCTCACCGAGCAACGCCAAGGCCGACGTCGTCTTGCCGGACCCCGACGCTCCGACGAGCGCCGTCACCTCACCGGCGACGACCTCGAACGAGACGCCGTCCACGAGAATCGTCGACCCTGCGGTCGCCGTCAGGTTGTCGACTCGCACCACGGTCATACGGTCGCCACCTGTCGCGACCTGTGCACGAGGCGATCGGCCAGCAGGTTGAAGCCCAGCGTGAACGAGACCAGGAGGAGGGCCGGCGAGAGGACCGACCACGGCTGCAGCAGCAGTCCTTCGCGGTTGCGGGACACGCTGACCGCCCAGTCCGGCGCTGTCGGGCTCAACCCGAGACCGAGGAAGTTGACCGAGGCAACCAGGAAGACCGCGAGCGTGATCCGGGTGCCGAGATCCGCGGCCACCGGCCCGAGCACCGAACGCCCAATGTAGCCGACGTGGATCGCGAACCAGGACTCCCGCTGCATCCGCAACGCCTCGACCACTGGTCCACTCGCCGCATCCAACGCCGCCGCCCGGACGAGCCTGGCGACCGTCGGCACGTTGACCATCGCGACCGCCACCATGATGGCGACTGCCGAAGCCCGCCAGCCGACCGCCACCACACTGATCACGAGCAACGAAGGCAACGGCAGCAGTACGTCGAGCGGTCGCATCAACCCCTCGTCCAACCACCGATGCCTCGTCGACGCCGCCACCAGCCCGATGAATCCACCCACGCCATACGCCAGCACCACCGCGCCGATAGCCATCCCCAAGGCCGTGCGCCCGCCCACCAGCAGCAACCCGAACACATCCCGCCCCAACCCGTCCGTCCCCAGCAACCCCTCGGACGAGTACGGCAACCCCTCGCGTGCATCACGCGGCGCCAGCGGGCCCACCACCGCAACCACCAACGGCACCACAACCAAGACCACCCCCACGCCCACCCCACTCCACCCCCGAACCGCAGCCCGGCGCGAGAGGCGAAGCCGCCTCGGGGACCGGCGGGAGCCCGACCGTCCTGATCTCGCCTCGCGACTAGCGTCGCGGGGTTCCGTCACCTCGTCCGGCGGGCTTCCGCTGTCGGCGCTCATCGGAGGAGGGCCGTTCGGGGGACCAGGCGGTTGCAGGCCAGGTCTGCGGTCAGGTTGATGCAGAGGGCTGCAACAGCCAGGACGAGGGTTAGACCCTGGACCGTGGGGATGTCCCGGGTCTCCACACCGTCGACCAACGCGGTGGCAAAGCCCGGGATCGCGAAGATGGCTTCGACCACGAGGACTCCGCCGAGGAGCGTGTCACCGGTGCGCGCCAGCTCTTGAACCCCCGGCACGGCGGCATTCGGGAGCACATGCCGAAGTAGAAGCTGCCGCCGGGAAACGCCGAGGCGGCGCGCCTGGACGACGTACTCGGCATGCAGAGCGTTGATCGTGCCGGCCCGCACTTGGCGTGACAGCAGACAGACCGTGCGACCGAACAGAACAGCGACAGGCAGGACCAACAGCGCAGGAGACGCAAGCAGATCCCCACCGACCCACGTCGCCGGCAGCCAACCGAGCCTCAGCGAGAAGACCGCGACCAACACGACCGCGATGACGAAGTCCGGGATCGCCGACAGCGCCAGCGTCACCGAAGTAATCGCACGATCGACCCGCCCGTTCTCCCGCGTCCCCATCACAATGCCCAAGGCGACAGCCAACGGCACCACAACCGCGAGCGTCGCAATCGTCAGCACGAGCGTCGCACCGATCGACGACCGCACGATGTCGGCGACCGGTCCCCCGCTGATCAGCGACGTACCCAGGTTGCCCGTCAGCACGTTCCCCAGCCAATGCACGAAGCGCTCCGGCGCCGGCTGATCCAGCCCCAGCTCACCCCGCAACCGCGCGACCTGGTCAGGCGTCAGCGTCTCGGTGAACCGCAGCTCCGCCGCATCCCCCGGCAGCAACGAGGTCAGGACGAACACGAGCACCGAGAGCACGGCCAGCTGCACGACCGCGAGCAGCGCCCGCTGGGCGGCGTACGACCGCATTCAGGCCAGCCACACCTTGTCGAACCGCCCCTGGTCCAGCGTGTTCGGCGGCACCGCCTGCACACCCTGCACCTTGGCCGACACCGCGACGAGATAGTCCGGCAGACCCCACGCCAGGATCCCGCCCTCGTCGCGCAACGTCTTCTGCAGTACGCCGTACTTCTCGGCACGCTCCGTCTCGGACGTCACCGCCCGCGCGGCCGCGAACCCCGCGTCGAACGCCGGCCGCCGCCAATGCGTCACGTTGAACGGCGAATGCGACAGCAGCCGATCGGTGACGTACTGCGGGATCGGCATCGCGCCGGACCGATGGTTGCCGATAGCACCCTTCGTCAACAGGTCCTTGGCATACGTCTGCGGGCTCCCGGTCGTGACCTTCAACCGCACGCCGGCCTCCGCGACCTGCTCCGCGAACAACGTCGCCGCCTCGACGAACCCGGCCGACGCGTCAGCGGTGAAGATCTCCACCTCCTTCCCCGCCAGCCCGGCCTTCGTCAGCAACGCCTTCGCCTGTTCCACATCACGCTCACGCTGCGGAAGATCGGCCGGGTAGTACTGATATCCCTTACCGAAAAGGTCATTCCCGACCTCGCCGCGCCCGGCGAGTACGACGTCCACCAGCCGCTGCCGATCCGCGAGCAGCTTGAACGCGAGCCGTACATCCGGGTTGTCGAACGGCGGCTGATCGACCTTCATCACGAACGCCTGCATCGTGCTGGCCTTCGCGGCGACAACCCGCACCGTCTTCCCGGCCGTCCGCGCGAACGTCGCCGTCATGTCGTTCGCGTACTCCGCCTGTCCGCCCTGTACTGCGTTCGCCCGCGCCTCCGAGTCGGCGGACAGGATATGCAGCTCTTCGATCCGGGCCGGCTCGTCCCAGTACTCGTCGTACCGCGAAGCCACCATCGACCGCCCCGCCTCGAAGGACACGAACCGGAACGCGCCGGTGCCGAGCGGCTTGGTCGGATCCTTGAACCCGTTGCGCACGATCTGCGTGCCGATACCGGCGAGCAGGGCGGGGAACTCGGCGTTCGGAGCGGTCAGCACCAGCTCGACCGTCGACGGGCCCAGAGCCCTGCTGCGCTTGAGATCCAGGGTCGCGAGTGACGACTGCGCGACCCGCTCCGGCACGGCGGGGTCGGCGATCCGCGCGAGACTGAACAACACGTCCTCGGCGACCAACTTGGCGCCGTCGTGGAAGCTCGCGTCCCGCAGGCTGAACCGCCAGGTCGTCGCTGTCCCGTCGTGCTCCCACTTCGACGCGAGCCGCGGCACCGGCTTCAGATCCGGCCCGAGCTCGACCAGCTTCTCGTAGATCGCCTTGTGCCGCGCGATGTCCACGAACAAGCTCTGCACGTGCGGGTCGAGCACCTCCTTCGCCCCGCCACCGGCGTACACAGCGCGCAACCGCCCACCCTGCGTGGGCTGCGCCGCCGCCTCGCCGTCCGCACCACATCCGACCACCGCAGCCAGCCCCGCGGCGCCGGCCACCCCCAGAAACCCACGCCTGCTCAACGCCTCGGACACGCGCCACATCCTCACGTTAGTGAAAACGATTGTCAAATCCAGCGCGCATCTGAACGAGACGCCCTCATTCTTCCGAGGGCCACCCCCAATCGCTCTCCGTGACGGCGTGTCCTATTCGTCGCAGTCGGGCGTTGGGCAGGTGTCCGGGAGGTCGGCGGCTATCCGGTCGAGCAGAGTGGTGAGTTGGGCCTGCTCCGAGGGGGACAGCCGGTTGAAGAAGAACGTGCGGACCGCGTCGACGTGGTCGGGGGCGGCGGCATCGACGGCCTTGCGGCCGAGTGGGGTGAGGCGGACCATCGAGCCGCGGGCGTCGGCGGCGCATTCCTCGCGGCAGACCAGGCCGCGTTTCTCCATCCGGCTGACCTGGTGGGACAGGCGGCTGCGCTCCCATCCGACGGAGCGGCCGAGGTCGCGGGTGCGGAGTACGCCGTCCTCAGCTTCCGAGAGCGGGTGGAGGAGGGCGTAGTCGGCGCCGGACAGGCCCGAATTGCTGATCATCCGCGCCTCGAGCGCGCGCATCAGCTCGCGGTGCGTATCCCGGTACGACTGCCAGAGCCGCGCCTCACGCTGATCGAGCCACTGCGGTTCACCCATGCAGACATTGTACGGAGATCTGTTGACATGTCATCGAGTCCGCTACGGCGTGCGCGAGAGGGCAACCGCGAGGCCGATCGTGCCGGCCATCACGAGCAGTTCGAGTACGGCGAGCCGCCGGAACGCGACCGGATCGCCCGACTCCAGCTGCGGCAGTGTGCTCTGCCGGTGGAGCTGCCCGATGATGACCAGCGTCGCGAACGCCAGCGTCTTCCCGAGCACGAGAGCGCCGTACCCGCTCGTCACCCACTGCGTGATCAGGCCCCACCTGTCCTGGCGGCCGCCGAGGTGGATCTCGGCTGTCAGCAGGCCGGTGATGCCCATCGTCACGGCGCACACCAGGGCCAGCGTGCTGAACACTTCGACGGCCTGGCGCGAACGGGAATACCGCAGTACGGCAGCCAACCCGCCGACCCACGCGGTCGCGGCGACGACGTGCACAACGAGCGAGGCAGTCGCGAGGACGGACCAGGCGCTGGTGCGATCAAGTGCGCCGTGACCGGTCAGGAGCGGTCCGGTCAAGGCGGCGATCGTGAGTACGGCGGCGAGACGTGCGCCGCGGATCGTCTTCACGCCACTCAGCACAACGGCGAGGACGGCGGTGAGTACGACGGCCACTGCCAGCGCGCGTACCTGCGTGAGTTGACCGGCCGGCTCGGCATGCTCCGCGAGATGTGAGAGCGGGATGCCGAGGATCACCGTGGCGGTCGCGATCAGCCCGCCGATACTCGCCACCGCCCAGATCCCGGCCGCCAACGCCGCGTCCTGGCAGGCACGGATCGCCTTGCTGCCGAGCTTTCCGCCGTCCGCAGGCAGGAACAGCAGCACGGCCAGCACCGCCCCGCCGGTTGCCACCGCCGCCCCGTCGGCAACGATCCGCAGCACCGGAACCGCCCAGGACACGCCAAGCCCGGCCCCCAACAACCCGTCCACGGCCCGCTGCGGCGCCCCGCCACCGGCGTACAGAGCCGCCACCATCACAACGATGCCGACAGCAACCATCCCGAGGACGACCCAACCAACCCTCGCACCCGATCGAGGGAGCTGGGCAGGGGCCGGCCCCACAGGCTGCGCTGGGTCCTCGGGTGACGGATGGGTGCTCATCAGGCGGCGGGGCGGCGGCGGACGATGACTATGGCCAGCGCTACGACCACCAGCATCACCAGGCACATGGCGACGATGGTGACGGTGTTGCTGTTGCCCTCGGACGCCGCGGGGGTGCCGGCCGGTTGAGTCGCTGGGTGGCCGGCGTGGGTGACGGTGAAGGAGCCGGTGATGGTGATCGGGTGGCCATCGGCCGAGACCACGCGGGCCTCGACGGTGTACTTCCCGGCCTCGATCATCGCGCCGACCGGCTGCGTGACTGTGTTGTCGACCACCTGGGCGTCACCGTTCGCGACGTTCGTCCCGCTGGGCGAGTTGACCTGCACCTGCGTCCCGTTCGACCCGACCGGTTCGTTGAAGGTCAGGATTATCTTCGTCGGCGGTGCGGCCATCGACGAACCGTCCGTCGGAGTCATCGACTCGAGCTTGGCGTGCGCCGCCGCCACGCCGGTGGAAACCACCAGCGTGAGCAGCGACGCAACCAGAATTGCGATCAGTCGACGCACGGCTACTGCTTCTCCGCAGGAGTCGCAGGAGCCGGAGCAGCTGCCGGAGCGGCGGCGGCGGCACGACGCGGCCGCAGACCGAAGGCCAGGCCGAGCAGTCCGACCAGCAGACCAGCACCGCCGAGCCAGCGCGCGAGCGTGTCCGACGTACCTTCCGACGTGGTCGCGGCGACCGGAGTCAGCGCGGCCGTGAGCTTCAGCGTCGGCGCCGGGTGCTCGGGCTCGTCCGCACCGTCCTTGGCGACGTCGGCCCACTTCACCACCTCACCGTCGCTGTACGTCTGGACAGCCGGGAAGCTCAGCGAGTCCACCCCCTCGGGAATCCTGCCGACCGACAACGCGAACTCGTCGAAGTCGTTCGGCGGAATCCCTCCGGCGGTCGCGGTCCAGGTGACCGTGGTGATCGCCTTGGTCAGCGTCACGTCGCCGACCTTGACCTCCGCGGGCAGCTTCTCTTCCTTCTTCTCGACCTTCCAGCCGTCCTTGACCTGCGCACCGACGGACGCGAACAGATGGTCCTCGGGCAGGCTGACGACGAGCTTGGTGGTGCTGGTGTTGTCGGACTCGGTCGGCACGCGGAAGACCAGCTTCGCGTACCCACCGGGCTTGGCGTCCGGCGAGGACACCGTGACGTGCGCGGACGCCGACCCCGCGGCGCCGATCACGACCAGCGCGGAGGCCGCGACGATCGCGCCGGCGCGCAGGACGAATCTCTTGGGCATGAGAGAACCTTTCCAGGCATACGAGTAATCGGGCCCGTGGGCCGGTTCAGACAGCAGCGATCACTCGTACGCCGGGAGGTCCGCGGCGGGAAACGTTCGACTCGAGCCAGGCCACGGCGAGCCGCACCGGCGAGGTCACCACGACAAACACCCGGCCGTACCCCGGAACCGGATACAGCACCGGAAGCCGCGGAAGGAAGCGCCCGAAGACGCGTACGACGCGCGCGACCCACCGCTGAGCCTGTCCGACCGCCAGCACGCCGGCCAGCAGGACCGACAGGTGCGTGGCGCTCATCATCAAGCTGCCACCGATACCGGGCGACATCGCCATACCGTCGTGAGCGTCGTGAGCGTCGTGAGCGTCGTGCATGCTCGCCGAGTCCAGCGTGACGTGCACGAACAGCTGCACCGCGGCCAGCACGAGCGCCGTCAGCAACCTTTCACCGGCCAGATACTCACCGAGCAACCAGCACGCCCCGGCCAAGGCCGCCAGCGGAGGTACGACGCCGACCGGAACTCCGCCGCCGCCCACGAGCACGTGACCGACTACCGCCACCGCGACGCTCAGCGCCGCGACCGCGGACGTGGTCCTGCTCTCGGTCGGCATGTCGTTCCCCTCGGCTCCAGTCACTCTACGGACAGAAGCGGACGCTTGTTCCCTTAGCCTCATGGGAGCGGGAAAAATCTGCCGGATCGGTGCAACCAGTTGGTGAGGCCACCACGTTTGACCCGGCATGACTGGGGAGAGCTGCGGGTGAGACCGGAGACCGAGCAGGACTACGTCGAGTTCGTCACGCATCAAGCTAACGCTCTGTGCCGAACCGCTTACCTGCTGTGCGGTGACTGGCGACGGGCCGAGGACGCGACCCAGGAGGCTCTCATCCGGCTGTACCGCGTCTGGGGCCGGATCCAGCGCAAGGGCGCGGTCGCGGCGTACGCACGGAAGGTCGTCGTCTCGACCACGCTCGACGCGCTCCGCCGCAAATCCAGCCAGGAGGTCGTCGGCGGTGACGACTACTTCGCCAACGAGACCGACCACTCCGACCCGCTCGGCGTACTCGAGAACCGCCTCGTGATCACCAAGGCGCTCGCTGAACTGCCGCCCCGGCAGCGAGCCTGCGTCGTACTGCGGTACTTCGACGAGCTGTCCGTCGAGGAGACCGCCGCCGCCCTCGACTGCCGCCCCGGGACCGTGAAGAGCCAGACGCTGCGCGCGCTGGAGAAGCTGCGCACGCATCCGGCCCTCGCCGAGCTTTCCGACCTGGCTGTGAGGGGCTGAGATGACCAGCGAACTGAAGACCCTGCTGGACCGGGCCGCCGACCGTCCCGCGACGTTCACGCCGGATGTGGCAGATCTGGTCGCAGCCGGACGACACCGCACCCGGGTCCGCCGCGCCATCATCTCGGCCGCCACCGCGGCAACCGCGGCGACAGCCGTCATCGCCGCACTGCTCATCGGCCATCTCGGGCACACCGCGCCGCAGGCGGCGACCGAGGCACCCCAGCCGACGATGATCACCGACCTGTGCGCCAAGTCCGACGACTTCTTCCGGACCGCGAACGACGACGCGTGGCGCCGGCAGGTGGTCAGCGACTGGACCGACAAGGTGGTCGAGGTGACCGACCCCGACGGCGCGATGACGGTACGGCGCTCGCCCGACGGCTCGCAGTACGCGTACTGCGTGGCCGGCGTACCGATCAACGGCCGGCCGGTGGGTGGTTTCGGGGCGACGCTGCTCAACGTCGGCATCGTCACCCGCCCGTACCAGATCCAGCGGTACTGGAGCATGGCGTGCGGCGATGTCCCGGTCGATCGGGCGAGCCGGAAGACCTTGTGCATGGGAGTTCGGTACAGCTACGCGGGCCGCGTGCCGGAGGGAGTCACCCGGATCGCGTTCTCGGGCCTCGGGCAACATGCTGACGCCACCGTCAAGGACGGCTACTGGGTCCACCGCGTGTACACCGACAGCATCTTGAAGGGGAACACCGACCCGATCTACATCACGATGTACGACGGCGCCGGGAAGCAGGTGTTCAAGGAGCGGTACTGACTCTTTGCGATGATGTCCGGATGGACGTAGCGGTGCTGGAGATCGGGGGAAGTCACGTCACGGCGGCCGTGGTGACGCCGGCGACGTGGGAGGTGACCGAGGTGGATCGGGCCGAGCTCGCGTCCCAGGAGGCCGCGGAGGTCGTGGTCGGGCAGCTCGCCGAAGCCGCGAGGAAGTTGCCGCTGGCAAACGGTCTGGCGGTCGCGCTACCCGGTCCGTTCGACTTCGGGACCGGGGTGGCGTGGTATCGCGGGCAGGGCAAGTTCGACCAGTTGTACGGGTTCAACCTCGGTGCGGCGCTGGGCGCCGAGCTGGGGATCGACCGGATCCTGTTCATGAACGACGCGGAGGCGTTCACGGTCGGTGAGTGGACGGCGGGCGAGGTCCGCGGCGTCGAACGCTGTCTCGGCGTCACGATCGGCACCGGCATCGGTACGGCGTTCCTCGCCGACGGCCGCGTGGTCCGCGACGGCGACACCGTCCCACCGGGCGGCGAGCTCTACAAGACGTCGTACGCCGGGAGGCCGCTGGAGGACTCGATCTCCGCCCGCGCAATCCTCCGCGCGTATCCGAAGACGGTGCCGGGGGTGAAGGAGATCGCCGATCTGGCCCGGGCCGGCGACCCGACCGCGCACGAGGTCCTGGTCACCGCCTTCACCCACCTGGCCGGCGCTCTGGCCCCCTGGCTGGAACGCTTCGGGGTGACCCACACGGTCCTCGGCGGCTCGATCTCGGGAGCCTTCGACCTGGTGGCTGCGTCCCTCGACTTCCCGGTCTCCGCGACCAAGGACACCGAACGCTCCGCGTTGATCGGCGCAGCCGCCCACTACCTCCGCTCGTGAAGGCGGACCTGCACCACTGACCAACCCGGACCCGCGGCCCGCTCGGGCCGTCCGCCACGCGCGAGCCGGGCAGCCGACGACCGGTTGGTCAGTGCGGGAGATCCGCCGAGTGTCGGCGATCCCGGCTACGGTCGTTGGCGTGAAGATCGCCGCACCTCGCCTCCGACCCAACCTCGACGCGGCTGAACCGGCCGACCTGGACGACGAGGAGCGGTTGCTCGAGCTCGCGTTGGACGAGGTCGATCTGAGCGACCAGGTGGCCGAGCATGTCGAGGTCAGCGGCTGCCGGCTGACCCGGTGCAAGCTGGCCGGATCCGACCTGGAGAAGCTGATCCTGGTCGACACCGAGCTGGCGCAGTGCGACATCGCGAACGCCCGCTGGTCCGACGCGGCGCTGACCCGGGTCGCGATCACGGCGTCGCGGATGATCGGGTTCGCCGGCCCCGGAGCCGGCCTGCAGCACGTCACGATCCGCGACAGCGTGCTCGATTTCGCGTCGTTCCGGTTCTCGAGGTTCCAGAAGGCGGAGCTGACGGACTGCCGGCTGCAGAACGCCGACTTCGTCTCCGCGGACCTGACCGGGGCGGTGTTCCGCGGCTGCGACCTGTCCGGCGTGGAGTTCTCCCAGGTCAAGGCCGCCAAGGCGGTTTTCGTGGACTGCACCTGGGAGGGCGCGAAGGGCCTGGCCTCGCTGGCCGGTGCGACGGTCGCGGCGGCATCCCCGATCGACACGTTGGCGTTCACCAGCGCGGTCACCGCGGCGAGCGGTATCACACTTGCTCACCCCGACGAGCTCGACTGACCGATCTCCGCAGGCGAGCCCTGCACGGGGCGTGAGCCTGCCCACGCGGAGCCCGGTCCGGCCGGACGGCCCATTAGGGTGGGGCTGTGACTGACTCGACGATCATCTACACCCACACCGACGAGGCTCCGGCGCTCGCCACGTACTCGTTCCTCCCTGTCGTCCAGGCGTACGCCGGCCAGGCCGGTGTCGGGGTGGAGACCCGGGACATCTCACTGGCGGGCCGGATCCTGGCCCTCTTCCCGGAGTACCTGAAGGACGACCAGCGGATCGCGGACGCGCTGACCGAGCTCGGTGAGCTGGCCAAGACGCCCGAGGCGAACATCATCAAGCTGCCGAACGTCTCGGCCTCGATCCCGCAGCTGAAGGCCGCGATCGCCGAGCTGCAGTCCCAGGGCTACGCCCTGCCGGAGTACCCGGACGAGCCGAAGACCGACGAAGAGCGGGAGATCCAGGCCCGCTACGACAAGGTCAAGGGCTCCGCGGTGAACCCGGTACTGCGCGAGGGCAACTCGGACCGCCGCGCGCCCGCCTCGGTGAAGAACTACGCCAAGACCCACCCGCACCGGATGGGCGCCTGGAGCGCCGACTCCAAGACCAACGTCGCGACGATGGACACCGACGACTTCCGCTCGACCGAGAAGTCGGCGGTGATCGAGGCCGAGGACGTCCTGCGGATCGAGCTGGTCGGCGACGACGGCACCACCACGGTGCTGCGCGAGTCGATCCCGGTGCTGGCCGGTGAGGTCGTCGACGCCTCCGCGCTGCACGTGGCCGCGCTGCGTGAGTTCCTGACCGCGCAGGTCGCCCAGGCGAAGGCCGACGACGTCCTGTTCTCGGTCCACCTGAAGGCCACGATGATGAAGGTCTCCGACCCGATCATCTTCGGTCACGTCGTCCGGGCCTTCTTCCCGAAGACGTTCGCGCAGTACGGCGACGTACTGGCGAAGGCCGGTCTGACGCCGAACGACGGCCTCGGCGGCATCCTGCACGGGATCGCGACGCTGCCCGAGGGCGCCGAGATCAAGGCGTCCTTCGACGCCGAGCTCGCCGACGGCCCGAAGCTCGCGATGGTCGACTCGGACAAGGGCATCACGAACCTGCACGTCCCGTCGGACGTGATCGTCGACGCGTCGATGCCGGCCATGATCCGGACGTCGGGGCACATGTGGGGCCCGGACGGCGAGGAGCACGACACCCTCGCCGTACTGCCGGACCACAGCTACTCCGGGATCTACCAGGCGGTCCTCGACGACTGCCGCGCGAACGGCGCGTTCGACCCGGCCACGATGGGCTCGGTGCCGAACGTCGGCCTGATGGCGCAGAAGGCCGAGGAGTACGGCTCGCACGACAAGACGTTCGAGATCCAGACCACCGGCACCGTCCGGCTGGTGAACCAGGCCGGCGACGTCGTCCTCGAGCAGGCGGTCTCGGCCGGCGACATCTTCCGCGCCTGCCAGACCAAGGACGCGCCGATCCAGGACTGGGTCAAGCTGGCCGTCAACCGCGCCCGCGCGACCGGCGACCCGGCGGTGTTCTGGCTGGACGAGACCCGCGCGCACGACGCCCAGATCATCGCGAAGGTGCAGACGTACCTGTTCGAGCACGACACCGAGGGCCTGGACATCCGCATCCTCGCGCCGGTCGACGCGATCAAGTTCTCGCTGGAGCGGATCCGCCGCGGCGAGAACACGATCTCGGTGACCGGCAACGTACTGCGTGATTACCTGACCGACCTGTTCCCGATCCTCGAGCTCGGGACGAGCGCGAAGATGCTGTCGATCGTGCCGTTGATGGCGGGCGGTGGACTGTTCGAGACCGGTGCGGGCGGTTCGGCGCCGAAGCACGTGCAGCAGCTGGTCAAGGAGAACTACCTGCGCTGGGACAGCCTGGGCGAGTTCTTCGCGCTGGCCGCGAGCTTCGAGCACCTGGCGCAGGCGACCGGCAACGCGCGGGCGCAGGTTCTGGCTGACACGCTGGACCGGGCCACCGCCACGTTCCTGAACGAGGACAAGTCCCCGACCCGTCGCGTCGGCGGCATCGACAACCGCGGCAGCCACTTCTACCTGTCCCTCTACTGGGCCCAGGAACTGGCCAAGCAGACCGACGACGCCGACCTGGCCAAGGCCTTCGCCCCGCTGGCGGAAACCCTGGCCGCGAACGAACAGACCATCGTCGACGAACTCCTCGCCGTCCAGGGCAACCTGGTAGACCTCGGCGGCTACTACCGGCCCGACCCGGCCAAGGCGGCCGCAATCATGCGCCCGTCAAAGACCTGGAACGACGCTCTGGCCTCGATCTGACGTAGAACGCACCGCGCGGCTTCATCTCTTTCGCAGCTCCCGGTGCCCGCCAGGGCGCCGGGAGCTGCTTGTTCTGCTGAGGAAATGCGTGGCCGCCACGCGATCGCCTTCCTACACTGCCGTTATGAATACGACCCGTTCCGTGCTTGCCTCGCAAGCCGCGGACTACCCCCGATGGTTCCAGGATGTGATTGCCAAAGCCGAGCTCGCCGACAACGGGCCGGTGCGGGGGACCATGGTCGTACGACCGTATGGCTACGGGATCTGGGAACTGTTGCAGGAGGCAATGAACCGCCGGATCAAGGCAACCGGTGCAGCAAACGCATACTTCCCGCTCCTGATCCCCGAGAGCTATCTCCAACGTGAAGCCGAGCACGTAGAAGGCTTCAGCCCCGAGCTCGCGGTGGTAACGCATGCCGGCGGCAAGCAACTGGAAGAGCCCGCCGTCATCCGCCCGACCTCGGAAACCGTCATCGGCGAGTACATGGCGAAATGGATCCAGAGCTACCGCGACCTCCCACTCCTGCTCAACCAATGGGCCAATGCGGTCCGCTGGGAGCTGCGCCCACGGCTGTTCCTCCGCACCACCGAGTTCCTCTGGCAAGAAGGCCACACCGCCCACGCCACCTTCGAGGACGCCCGCGCGTTCGCCACCAAGATCCTGTACGACGTGTATCGCGACGTCATGGTCGACGTCCTCGCGATCCCGGTCGTCGCCGGCCGCAAGACCCGGCGCGAACGCTTCGCCGGCGCGATCAACACCATGACCCTCGAAGCGATGACCGGCGACGGCAAAGCCCTGCAGATGTGCACGTCCCACGAACTCGGCCAGAACTTCGCCCGCGCCTTCGACATCAACTACCTGTCGAGCGACGGCGAACGCGAGCTCGCCTGGACCACGTCCTGGGGCAGCACCACCCGGATGGTCGGCGGCCTGATCATGGTGCACGGCGACGACGCCGGCCTCCGCGTCCCGCCCGCGGTCGCTCCGATCCAGGTCGTCGTACTCGCCGTCAGGGACGAAACGATCGAGGCTGCTCAGCGCATCGCCAAGGACCTCGAGGCGGCCGGCCTGCGCGTGACGGTCGACAACCGCACCGACCAGCCGTTCGGTCGCCGCGCGGTCAACTGGGAGCTCAAGGGCGTCCCGATCCGCATCGAGCTCGGCCCGCGCGATCTGGCCGCAGAGGTGGCAACCGTCGTACGCCGTCTCCGCGACTCCGCCAAGACCGCCGTCAGCCTCTCCGAGCTCACGTCGACCGTCGTCGACGCGATCGACACCGATCAGGCGCAGCTGCTGCAGGATGCGACAGCTCGCCACACGGCACGCGTCACCGCGGTCTCGACGGTCGACGAGGCAGTGGAGGCAGCCGCGGCCGGCTGGGCCAGCCTCCCGTACGACGCCATCGGCGAAGAGGGCGAGGACCGGCTGGCCGAGTCCGGCATCACGGTCCGCTGCCTGCAGCGCCCCGATGGCACCCTCCCGCTCGACGACACCGAACCCGACCTGATCGCGTACGCCGCGCGCTCCTACTAGTTGTTGTAGGGCTCGGCCTCCAGCTTCACGCCGGAGGCCGAGCTCGGCGTGCTGACGGTGATCGTGCGTGTCTCACCCGGTAGCAGCCAGAAGTAGTTGTCGGAGTACGTCGTCGGCAGCACCCGCTCGCCTGCCCAATCCCGCAACGACATCCGCACCATGGCCGCGATCACCTTCCCGGTGTTGCGGACTGTCGCGCGGTTGCCGCTGGACCGCACCTCCAGGCGGGCCGTGGGCAACTCGTTGAGTTCCTGCAGGTCAGCGGGCTTCCGGTAGCGCCAGTAGGTGTTCTCGGACAGCACTCCGTCGGCACCGGTGAGCTTCAGCCTCAGCAGGTGGAGGTCAGGTAGCCCGGCTCCGAATGCCACCGCGAAAGCGTCACGTTTGTTGCTTCCTTCAACTGTTAGCGATTGGGAGTCGGTAGCAAGCAAGTTGCCTTCGAGGTCGTACAGATCCGCCTGGATCATTGCGGTGACGGGGTTGCGGGTGTGGTTGACGACGACCGTGGTCCAGTCGCTCTGGTTGGCCTGGACGTGGATCGCCTCACAGCCCTTGCGGGCGCCGTAGTAGCTGCCGTTGACGTCGAGGTCGTAGTCGTAGGTCTGCCAAACGGTCGAATGCCACGCCGGATGCGACATCCACAGCAACAACGCCGACGCATCCGTCCACAGGTGCGCGTTCCATGCCTCGAACATCGCGCGCATGTTCTCGTAGTTCACGAACTGCGCCTTACGGGTGAATTCTTCCAGCCCGCTGGAGGATCCGAGCCGTTCGTCGACCGCGCCCAGGTACGTGTCCGGTCGCTGGTTGCCGTGCGTCGACCAGTCGTGATGGAACCACGGCGTACCGATCGGCCACCCCGGATCGCCGTCCCCGACGAGATGGCGCATGCTCTCCACCACCGGGATCGTCGGCATCCCGATCTCGGTGTGGAACCCGAAGTTGAACGTGTCGTAGGTGTTCGGGTCGAAGTACTTCACCGGATCGACCCAGTAGTACGGCCCGTGTCCGGACACGAACCCGGCCGCCGAGTTCGGCAGGTACAGGATCTCGTCGTCCTCCTCGCGCACCGCGGCTGTGATCGCGGCGTCGATCGCGGCCGGCGGGTTCTCCTCGTTCGCGCCGCACCAGATCACGATGCACGGATGCGTCCGGTACCGCACGATCGTGTCGCGCGCGATCTCGGCGTACCCCGGGAGATCGTCGGTGAACGGGCCCGCCTCCCAGAAATCGTTCCAGACCAGGATCCCGTTCTCGTCGCAGGCCTGATAGAACTCCTCGCGCGTGCTCGAGCCGATCCAGTTGCGGATCATCGTGAAGTTCATGTCCCGATGCATGCCGATCACGGCCCGCATCTTCTCCTCGGGCATCCGCCGCAGCAGCTCGTCCCAGCCCCAGTTCCCGCCGCGACAGAACACCCGTACGCCGTTCACACTGATCTTCAACGGCACCGGCGCATTGCTGACATCCAGCACATCGGTCCACGTGCCGCCGTCCTCGGACACCTGAATCGTGAACAACGACGCGTACGCCGTCTCCCACAACAACTCGACCCGGTCGAAGGACTTCGGAGTACCGAGATCGACCTGAATCCACTCGTCATCGTCGTACTGCGACGACCACCGCGTGCGGTCGTTCCCGTCGATCGCCTGCCCCGCCGGGCTCCCGTCATCCGACGACGCCGTCGCCGTACCGGCCCGCGCCAGATCCACCGACGGATCGGCCGAGTCGCGAATCGCCAACGTCCACAGCGAATAACCCCACCCTGTCGCTCGACGGCGCCCCTGGATCCGCAGGTACCGCGCGGTCTGCCGCGGGATCTCCACGGTCTGGGGCGCACTGTTCGTCGCCGGGTCGATGACGATCGGCAGGTCGTAGTCGTACGAGAACTCCCGGATTCCGAAGGTCGTCGTCCGGCTGTCGCTCACCTGACCGCCAACGCCCGCGCTCACAGTCAACTCCTGCAGAGTGGGCGCGCCATATCCGTTCGGCCACCACAGCTCCGGATCGTCGATCGTCAGCGGATCGAAGGCGACGTCCGCGACAGCGCCTGCCTGCAGCGAGAGGGTTCGGGTGGCGATGTGGCCCGCGAAGGTCGCACGAACTGTGACGGTGCGGGGAGCGCTTGCGGCGTTGCTGACCGGGACCGTAACGGCGACGGTTGCCCTGGAGAGGCTCGGGACCTTCGTCACCACGCGCGGATCGCCGATGACGACGTCACCAGTGAAACGGAGGCGGACGTGGTTCCAGATTCCGGCCGCCCGGTCGCGGACCGCCGGCATCCAGTCCCACCCGGAGGCGGCCAACAGCGTCGGCGAGTCCAGGTACAACGTGGCCGACTGGACGAACGACTGTCCCGCATCGCCTTTGTCGCCGGCGGTTCCCGGATGCGGCATCGGCGTGATCTTCACCGCGAGCGCGTTCTTCGCCCGCAGCACCGCGGTGACATCGAAGGCCGCGCGGGCGAACGGATGCTTGACCGTACCGACCTGTGTCCCGTTGAGCCAGACATCGCCCTGGTGGTTGATGCCGTCGAACTCCAGCCAGACCCGCTGACCAGCGCCCGCGGGCCGGTCGAAGGTCCGGTGGTACCACCACGCGTGCCGGCTGAGCGCCTCCGGGATCTCGAGGTTGTTCATCCCCTCGACCGGATCCGGAAGCCGGCCCTGCTCCACCAGCGATCCGAGCACGGTGCCCGGCACCAGCGCGGGCAGCCACGTCGACGTGTCCGTCCCCGGTTGGGCGAGTACGGCGCCGTCCGTCGTACCGGCGAAGTCGTCCATCGTCAGACTCCAGCCGGAATCGATCGGAAACGTCCCGTCATCGGCCTTCCGCAGCGCCGGCGGTTTGCCGGTGTGCTTGCCCCAGTCGGTCCATCCCGTCGCCGGCGGGCGAGGCGCGGTGGTCGTGCCGTAGACCTCGAAACCGTTCAAACCAAGGGCATTCGCGTTCGCCTGCCGCGTCCCGGTCAGGCGCACGTACTGCGCGGTGACCGGACCGTCCAGCGCGATGTCGACCGTACCGCCCGGGCTGTCGGTCGCCTGGTGCACCGTGTGCCAGGAAACGCCGTCCGTCGACGTGTCCACGCGGAAGTCCAGCGGCGAACTGGAAAGCAGTTCCTGACCGGTCGTGTTCCCGTAAGGGTTGCCACCGGAGAAGTCGAACGCCGGATCCTGCGCGGTCGCCTCGAATGTCAGCCGCACCGCGTCGACCCGGCACCGCCCCTGCAGATCCACCACGATCCACTGCGGATCGCCACCGGCCGCACGCCACCCGGAGCCGCGCACCCCCGGCACCGCCAGCCCGTCGACCGCGAACTCCGGCGGCGTCGCGGCGTACGCACCCGACGAGGCACGCACAGGCCGATATCGCGCGAGATCGACCGGCGGCGCGGCTGCCTGTGAGGGAAGCGATGGCAGCGTCAGACTGGCGAGCAGACCACCGCTCGTGGCCAGAAAAGCACGGCGGGACACAGGGTCGAGCGACACGAAGGCCTCCCAGGGGCGGCGGGATAATTCCGAATTAACAGCCATCCGGAAGTTACTTCATGTCTTCAATTATGTCGAGGGTCAGCGCGCCAGGTACTTGCGGACGTCGTCGCTGACCTGGTCACGGTTGCGCAGGCCGTACTTGCGCAGGATCGCGCTCAGGTGCGTCTTGACGGTGTTGAGGCTGACGCCGAGCTCCGCGGCCAACTGGTCGTTGTCGAGTCCGTCGGCGAGCAGTACGGCGACGGCCTGCTGCGCCTTGGTCAGACTGGCGAACCGGCGCTCGGGCCCCTCGTCGGTCTCCATCAGCATCTCGATCAACTCGGACTGGATGTGCTCGGTCGCGTCGATGATCCGGTCGAGATGCGTCCGTACGGCGGCAGTCACGTCCGGCTCCTTCTGCGCCTCGGCCGCGATCTCCCGGATCGATGCGACCCGGTGCGTCAGGTACTCCATCACGTGATCGGAGGTCAGCAGGTTCGGCCCGACGTCACCCGCCGGCAGCCGGCGCAAGGCATCGCGGTCCTCACCCTCGCGGGTCAGCACGCGCTCGACGACAGCACAGAGCCACTCGAACGCCCGGACCGCGTTGTCGTCGTACGCCTTGGGCTCGTAGCTCTGCATCGACAGCATCCCGAACAGCTGATCCGGTCCGTCCTTGACCGGCCGGAAGATCGGCACCGTCACCGCGTCCTCGGACCGTCGCCCCAGATCACCCACCGGTACGCCGGCATGCAGCGCGAACCCGTTGTCGTAGGCGAACCGGTACGTCTGCCGATGCTTCACCACCCACGCCGTCTGCCCGTTCGGCCCGAAGTTGTGGGTGTCCGGGCTCACGTAGTGGCCGACGTCGTAGCCGTAGGGATACCGGACCCGGCTGGTGCCCTGCAGGAACCCGACGAAGAACGCGTCGACGCGCGCGACCTTGCCGGCGACGACCCGGACGTAGTCATACAGGCCGTAGTGGTCGGAGCGGAACAGCGCTTCGATCTTGTGGTACGCCTCGCGCAGGATGATCGCGGTCTCCGCGTCAACCCGCAACGGGGCGGCCTTGTCTGACTCCACGACGTCGGCTCCCCACACACCACGGCAGCATCGATCCCTCGACTATGCCGCTGTGACCCGCGGCTTGCCAAGCGATGCCGGGTGATCTGTGGACAAACTGCAGTCGCGGGCGGTGAGTGTGAGCTCCCGAGTCGCCCTCCCAAGCCTCGGCCGAGCCCTCCTGCACCACCCGCGACCACGAAGTGGGACACCTGTGACGTTGAGCCCCCGCGTCGATCGATCCCACGCCCCCTGCGAGATCGGCGACCCCCCGACGGTCTGTTCCGGTGTCCCTTCCTCCCCCCGCTGACTACACGGTGCCACCGAACGCCGACGGTGGCCATCGCCCGCCGCATGATCTTGTTGTGCCCTCAATCTCACCCCGCGGGTGAGACGGTTTGTATACGATTACAGCTACCAGCTGGTGTCGAGCGGCTTGCCCTCGGCGTACCCGGCGGCGGTCTGCAGCCCGACCACGGCCCGCTCGTGGAACTCGGCGAGGTTCGCGGCGCCGACGTACGTGCAGGAACTGCGGATGCCGGAGACGATCGAGTCCAGCAAGTCCTCTACGCTCGGTCGCTCCGGGTCGAGGTACATCCGGGCGGTCGAGATGCCCTCCTCGAAGATGCTCTTCCTGGCCCGCTGGAACGGTGTGTCGTCGGCCGTCCGGGATCGCACCGCCCGCGCGGACGCCATCCCGAAGCTCTCCTTGTAGATCCGGCCCTGGCTGTCCCGGTGCGGGTCGCCGGGCGACTCGTACGTACCGGCGAACCACGATCCGATCATCACGCTCGACGCTCCGGCGGCCAGGGCGAGCGCGACGTCGCGCGGGTACCGTACGCCGCCGTCCGCCCACACGTGCTTGCCGAGCTCACGTGCCCTCGTCGCACATTCGAGTACGGCGGAGAACTGCGGACGACCGACGGCCGTCTGCATCCGCGTCGTACACATCGCGCCCGGCCCGACACCGACCTTCACGATGTCCGCCCCGGCGTTGACGAGGTCCGTGACGCCATCGGCAGTGACCACGTTGCCGGCCACGATCGGCACTGTCGGACCCAGTGCGCGAACCCGCTCGACGACCTCGAGCATCCGCTCCTGATGACCGTGCGCGGTGTCGATCACCAGTACGTCGATACCGACGTCGAGCAACGCCTTCGCCTTCTGCTCGGCGTCCCCGTTGATCCCGATCGCGGCGGCGATCCGGAGCTTGCCGTTCGCATCCAGCGCCGGGTCGTACAGCGTGGCGCGGAGCGCGCGCTGCCGGGTCAGGATGCCGACGATCTGGTCGTTGGCATCCACCACCGGCGCGAGCCGGTGCCGTCCGTCGTGCAGCTGGTTGAACGCCGCCTCCGGGTCGATCCCCTGTGGCAGCGTCAGCAACTCACGGGACATGATCCCTTCGAGCTGGGTGAACCGATCGACACCCGCACAGTCCGCCTCGGTCACGACCCCGACCGGCCGACCGTTGTCGACAACGACCACCGCGCCGTGATTCCGCTTGGGCAGCAGGTTCAACACCTCGCCCACGGTCCCCGTCGGCGGCAGCGTCAACGCGGTGTCGTGCACCGGATCCCGCTGCTTGACCCAGGCAACCACGTCCGCCACCACATCCACCGGAATGTCCTGCGGAATCACCGCCAGCCCACCACCCCGGGCCATCGTCTCCGCCATCCGCCGCCCCGACACCGCGGTCATGTTCGCGGCCACCACCGGAATCGACGCCCCACTCCCGTCCCCGGTCGAAAGATCAACATCCAACCGCGACGCAACCCGGGATCGATTGGGCACCAGGAACACATCACTGAACGTAAGGTCCCCCATCGACTCCCGCTCGAGCTGAAACCGCATGGCAGACCCCTTCACCCGAAGAACAAACCCACCCAGCCTGACACGTCAACCACCCAGGAACAAGCAAACCGGCTCCCATGGACAGGTTGGTCACAGCAGGTGTCCGTCCGCGCGCCTCTGCAGTCGTGATGCTGCCGGTCATCTGTCGAGGCCGTTGCCATGACGTGGTGGTGAGTCTGCGCGGCGATTGCCGAACCGGGATGCCGCCAGCGGGCGCGATGTTGCCAAGGGCACCTGTCCGGGGAAGGCGTGCGCGATGGCGCGGTTCGCATCGAGCTCGGCCTGGCGCTGGGCCTGGTTCTGCTTGACGCTGGGCATCCGGTCACCGAAGGCATTCAGACCTGGCTGACGATCATGGAGGTTCCGATTGAGCCGCGCGCAGGTGTGCTCGTAGATGTTCCCGGCACCCCGCCGCGGCTTGACCGCCAGCAACTCCCGCCGAGGAGTCCCGCCCGCCACCGCAGGCGGCATCTCCCGAAACACCAGCCGATAGTCAGCCTTCTCCTGCGGATCGGACTGCAGATAGGCGGTCACACAATCCCGCAGATCCCCCTTCCCCGACTCGTACCCGAGCGCATGACGCCCGTCAGACGTCCCGGCCGCGAGCTCACCCATCTCACGAAGGACCTGTCGACGGACGTAATCCTCTGGTCCGCCGGGGTTGCGCCCTGCCGCCGCCGTCAGGCGTCGGAAGTCCATCGCGAACCCTTCGCCGATGATCAGCTCGTACCCGTCGCCGGACATCAGTGCGGGGTGTCGTCCTCGCGGCGGATCTCGTCGAGGATCCGCTGAGTCTCCGGACCCATCATCTCGGCGAACTCGTCGACGGTCATCGGCCGGCTGGTCGGCAAGGGCTCGGAGGCGTACACACGACGGGTCGGATCGTCGATCGTGCCTGCCGGGGGTTCGTCGTCGCCGCGCAGCCGGCGGTACTGCGAGGTCGACATGATGACTGCCTCCGGCTCACCACCGTCGCCCCACACCACCGGCTTGAAGGCCTGCGCCCGGATCGCGCGCACCATCGACACCAGCTCTTCCGCGACGGTCTCCGCGGCCACCACCCCCGGACGACGTTCGAACTTCGACTCGCCGTCAAGATCCTCGAACTGGTCATACGTCAGCAGCACCGCCTCCGGCACTCCGTCGTCCCCGAAGCTGAACGGCATCGTCCGCCCACGCCGAAACCGATCGAGCACGCCGACGACATCCCGCCGCACGTCCTCCACCGACCGAATCCCCGAACCATCAGTAGCCACCCCCCGACTCTACGACGCCACGACGCCCACACCCCCGACTTCTCCACAGCCCCGTCCTGCTTTGCAGGAAGCTGCAACCCCTGTGGATAACCCGGCGGCCGTCGATCGTGTCGCGGTCGTGCAGCAACTGAAAACCGGCTCCCCCTGGAAGGAGGAGCCGGTTTCAGTTGGAGATGGTTACCGAAGGTCGAAGCGGTCGAGTTCCATGACCTTGTGCCAGGCGGCG
The DNA here is from genome assembly GCF_041430295.1 of Kribbella sp. NBC_00662. Classification (GTDB taxonomy): domain Bacteria; phylum Actinomycetota; class Actinomycetes; order Propionibacteriales; family Kribbellaceae; genus Kribbella. The sequence continues at coordinate 746,216 of NZ_CP109029.1, forward strand.
ACGAAGTCGGTGACGAACTTCTGGTTGGCGTCGTCGCTGGCGTAGACCTCGGCGACGGCGCGGAGTTCGGAGTTCGAGCCGAAGACCAGGTCGGCGCGGGTGCCGGTCCACTTGACCTTGCCGTCGACGGTGCCCTCGAACGTCTCCTGGCTGTCGTCGGCGGCGTGCCACTCGGTGCCGAGGTCGAGCAGGTTCACGAAGAAGTCGTTCGTGAGCGTGCCGGGGTTGTCGGTCAGTACGCCGTACTTCGAGCCGTCGTAGTTCGTGCCGAGGACCCGCAGGCCGCCGACCAGGACCGTCAGCTCCGGCGCGCTCAGCGTGAGCAGGTTCGCCCGGTCGAGCAGCAGGTACTCCGCCGGGAGCCGGTTGCCCTTGCCGTAGTAGTTGCGGAACCCGTCCGCGACCGGCTCGAGCGCGGCGAACGAGTCCGCGTCCGTCTGCTCCGCCGACGCGTCGGTCCGGCCCGGCGTGAACGGTACGACGACGTCGTACCCGGCGTTCTTCGCAGCGACCTCCACGCCGACACCACCGGCGAGGACGATCACGTCGGCCAGCGAGACCGGCTTGCCGAACGACTGCTGGATGCCTTCGAGCGTCCGCAGTACCTGCGCCAGCTCGTCGGGCTTGTTGACCTCCCAGCCGGCCTGCGGCTGCAGGCGGATGCGGGCACCGTTGGCGCCACCGCGCTTGTCACTGCCGCGGAACGTCGAGGCCGACGCCCACGCGGTCGAGACGAGCTGTGAAACCGACAGCCCCGACGCCGCGATCGCCGCCTTGAGCGCGGTCACGTCGTCGTCGTTGATCAGCTCGTGGTCGACAGCCGGCAGCGGGTCCTGCCAGATCAGCACCTCGCTCGGAACCTCCGGGCCGAGGTACCGGACGATCGGACCCATGTCGCGGTGGGTCAGCTTGAACCAGGCCCGCGCGAACGCGTCCGCGAACTCGTCCGGGTTGTCCTTGAACCGGCGCGAGATCGGCTCGTAGATCGGGTCGAAGCGCAGCGCCAGGTCCGTGGTCAGCATGGTCGGCTTCTGCTTCTTGTTCGGGTCGAACGCGTTCGGGATGATCTCCTCGGCGTCCTTCGCGACCCACTGGTTCGCACCGGCCGGGCTCTTCGTCAGCTCCCACTCGTAGCCGAACAGGATGTTGAAGAAGTCGTTGCCCCACTTGGCCGGCGTCGTCGTCCAGGTGACCTCGAGGCCGCTGGTGATCGCGTCCGGACCGGCGCCGGTGTTGTACGTGTTGCGCCAGCCGAGACCCTGGTGGTCCATCGGCGCGCCCTCGGGCTCGGCACCGACGTACTGCTCCGGGTCGGCCGCACCGTGCGTCTTGCCGAAGGTGTGGCCGCCGGCGATCAGCGCGACGGTCTCCTCGTCGTTCATCGCCATCCGGCCGAAGGTCTCGCGGATGTCGCGGGCCGAGGCGATCGGGTCCGGGTTGCCGTTCGGGCCTTCCGGGTTCACGTAGATGAGGCCCATCTGGACCGCACCGAGCGGCTTCTCCAGCTCGCGGTCACCGGTGTAGCGCTCGTCGCCGAGCCACGTGGTCTCGGGACCCCAGTAGACGTCGTCCTCCGGCTCCCACACGTCCGCACGGCCACCGGCGTACCCGAAGGTCTTGAAGCCCATCGTCTCGAGCGCGACGTTGCCGGTCAGGATCAGCAGGTCGGCCCAGGAGATCTTCTGGCCGTACTTCTTCTTCACCGGCCAGAGCAGCCGGCGCGCCTTGTCCAGGTTGGCGTTGTCCGGCCAGCTGTTCAGCGGCGCGAACCGCTGCTGACCGGCACCGGCGCCACCGCGGCCGTCGCTGATCCGGTAGGTGCCGGCGCTGTGCCAGGCCATCCGGATCATCAGCGGGCCGTAGTTCCCGAAGTCGGCCGGCCACCAGTCCTGCGAGGTGGTCAGCACCTCGGCGATGTCGGCCTTCACCGCGGCAAGGTCGAGGCTCTGGAACGCGGCGGCGTAGTCGAACTCCTCGCCGAGCGGGTTCGCGACCGCGGGGTTCTTGGCCAGGATCTTCAGGTTCAGCTGGTTCGGCCACCAGCCGCGGTTCGCGTTGCCGCTGGTCGGGTGCGCACCGTGCGCGACCGGGCAGCCTTGACCCTTGCCTTCCTCTTCGCCGCGGCTCTCCTCGCTGCCTTCACCGGGCAGCGGCTCATGGATCTCGGACATCAGATTCCTTCCAGGACTGGACTTTTCGGATGGCTGGACCTAATTCAAAGCGTCAGGTACGGCGTGAGCAGTCGGCGCACAGGCCCCAGTAGATGACCTCGGCCTCGTCGATGACGAACCCGTGGTCCTCGGACGCGGTCAGACAGGGCGCGTGCCCGACCGCACAGTCGACGTCGGCGATGGCTCCGCACGACCGGCAGACGGCGTGGTGGTGGTTGTCACCCACGCGCGACTCGTACCGCGCCACCGACCCCAACGGCTGGATCCGCCGCACCAGACCCGCCGCCGTCAACGTGTGCAGCGAGTCGTACACCGCCTGGTGCGACGCCTGGGGCAATTCGTTGCGCACGGCACCGATAATCGAGTCCGTGTCCGCGTGCGGATGCTCGTACACCGCGGCCAGCACCGCCACCCGCGGCCGAGTCACCCGCAACGAAGCCCCACGCAACAACCCCTGGAGCTCATCCGCCGTCGGCACGCGTCGCAGTCTTCCGCGTTTTCTGGAACGAGTCAAGATTAGCTGACGCGATTCTCAACCTGAGACAACTCAGGCCCGGAGGTTCTCCAGGTCCGCCAGCAGATTCGGGTGTTCGGGCTTCCAACCGAGCACATCCCGGGTATGAACACTGGACGCAGGCTGGTCGGTCGCGAAGATCGGCCCGAGCGGCCCGTACGTCTCCTCCGCCACCGCCTCGACCGGCAGGCCGAGCCGCCGACCGATCACCGCGGCGATGTCCCGTACGGCGTCACCCTCGTCATCCACCGCATGCCACGCCGTGCCGGCCGGCGCATTCTCCAGCACCAACCGAAACAGCACGGCCGCATCCAACGCATGCACAGCCGGCCACCGCTGCGCGCCGTCCCCCGGGTAGCCGGACACCCCAGTACGCCGAGCGATGTCGGTCAGCAATCCAGCAAACCCACCTGTCCCCTGATTGTGAACAGTCCGCGGCATCCGTACGGCGGCACTCCGCACCCCGCGTTCCGCCAGCCCGAGCACGCCCATCACCGACCGCCCCCGCCCACCAACCGGCCCGTCAAGAGGCAACGGATCGGCCTCCGTCGCAACTCGCCCCGCTACCCACGGCGTACCCGACACCGTCACGAACGGACGTCCACTGCCGACCAACTCCTCCCCCATCGCCGCGAGCGCCGCCCCCTCCTCGGCAACTCCCGCCGCCAGCGCCTCCGGACTACTGAAGTCGTTGCTAAAGGCAAGATGAATCACCCCGTCGGCCCCCGAGGCGCCACCCCGAAGCACGTCCAGGTCAGCGAGACCCCCGCGAACGACAGCGGCTCCGGCCTCCTCCAGGGCCGACGCGCTCACATCGGACCGGGCAAGCGCGAGCACGCCATGCCCGTTCTCCAGCAACTCGCGAACAACCGCGGACCCGATCAAACCGGAGCCACCGGTGACGAATACCTGCATGAGACCACTCCTCAAGTGATAAGACCTTTGTCCCATCACCCTAGCACTGACGAGACAAAGGTCCCATCACCTACAATCTCTCCATGGCCCGATGGCAACCCGGCGCACGCGAACGACTGGTCCTCGCCGCCGTAGACCTCTTCGCCGACCAGGGCTACGACGCGACCACGGTCGCCCAGATAGCGGAGAAGGCGGGCGTCACCAAGAGCACCTTCTTCCGCCACTTCCCCGACAAACGCGAACTTCTGGTCGCCGGTCAAGAAACCCTCTGCCGCCTCCTGGTCGAGGGGATCACCGAGGCACCCGAGGACGCAGCCCCGGTCGACGCGATCGCCGCTGGACTGGAGCGCGCCTCGAGCGCTATGGGGCCGATGAACCGTGAACTCGGCCCCCGCTTGAAGGCCGCCGTCGCCGCCAGCACCGAACTCCAGGAACGAGATGCCCTGAAGAGCGTCGGCCTCGCGAAGGCTATGACCGACGCCCTCCTGACCCGCGGAGTCCCGGACCCCGTGGCCCACCTGGCCGCCGAGCTGGGCGTCCTGGCCTTCAAGCGCGGCTACACCGAATGGATGCAACTGGAACACGACGAGGCCGGGCTGGCACCACACGCGTTGGCCGCCCTCGCGGAACTGCGCGCGGCCAGCGCCGCACTGGGCTGATACGCGCGTCGCTCGTGCGTGGACCCCGGCGGGAGCTGCGGACGGCGCCCAACGCTCCGTCAGCTCCACGCCAAATGCTGTAGCCGATCAAGGAAGTCGCCAGATCTGCGGCGTGCGATCCGTCAGCACCTCGAAACCCTGCCGCAGCATGTTGGCCAGCGACGGGTTGTGACCGCCCGGCTCGGGCTTGAACGAGCCGGTGGTGACCAGGTCGCAGCCTTGGGCGAAGGCGTCGGCGATCCGGCGGGTGAGCAGCGCGGACTGGGCGCCTCTCCCCCGGTACTCCGGCCGGGTCGCGCCGCTGCGCAACCGGCCGACACCGTCGACGACGTGCAGCGAGGCGGTGCCGACCATCGTGTCACCGTCCCAGACGGCGTACGCCGTCATGCCTGGCCAGTCGGGGTAGGCAGCGAGCATGGTACGCGGCGGTCAGGTGAGCTGTGCGTAGAACAGGGCCGGGTCGCCGGCGAGTGCGGCCTTCACCATTGCCGTCCAGTCGTCGACGACGACCTCGATCGACCCTGCCTCCAGGCCGTCGAGCGAGCGGCGCGGTACCTCGCGCGGATCGATCTTGGGGCCGTCGTACCCGGCCATCATGTCCGTGTCCGCGGCACCGAGGAGAACTCCCTGGACGAGCGTGCCCTGGGCGGCGAGCTCGAGACGTACGCCGTTGGTCATGTTCCACTCTGCGGCCTTGGCGGCGGCGTACGCTCCGGCACCCGGGGCGGCGAACCACGACAGAGCCGAGAGAACGTTCACGATGGCACCTCCGCCGTTGGCGGCGAGGACCGGACTGAACGCGCGGATCACGTCGAGCGTGCCCCAGAAGTGCGTGTCCATCTCACGACGGATCTCGGCGAGGTCGCTCGTGACGAGGGCGGCGCCGGTCGTGATGCCGGCGTTGTTGACGAGCAGGCTGACATCCCTTGCCGCGGCTGCTACCGCGTCGACGGACTCGTGGTCGAGCAGGTCGAGTCGCAGCGGGACCACCCGGGGATCGTCGAACTCGAGCGTCTCGGGACGACGAGCGGTCGCGTACACCTTGCTCGCCCCACGTTCGAGCAGTTCGAGGACGAACTGACGCCCGATGCCGCGGTTGGCTCCGGTGACGAGGGCGATCTGGCCAGTGACGTTCATAGGTTTCCAGCTTCTGTCTAGGTCTCTCGGTCGGCCGGGCCACACCCGGCACCGGCTACGCTAAAACTTGACGTTGACGTGAAGGTCAAGTCGGGAGTCAATTCACAGGGAGGACGCGGATGCGGATCGGCGAGCTCGCACATCGAGCAGGGGTCAGCACCAGAGCACTGCGGTACTACGAGGAGCAGGGACTGCTCGCCTCCGAACGCACCCTCAGCGGCCAGCGCATCTACGCCGAGGCGGCGGTCGAGCGGGTCCGGCTGATCCAACAACTCTTCACCGCCGGCCTACCCAGCCGGACCATCGTGCAACTGATGCCCTGTATCGAGACCGGCCACGCTTCACACGAGGCCTTCGAACTGATGGCAGCCGAACGCAACCGCATCACCGCCGCCATGAGGGACCTCGCCGCCGCGCGCGACGCACTCGACCGCATGATCGACATCGCCAACCACCCCACCCCCGAACACTGCCCCGCCCTCCGCGAGCCGGCCTGGTCCCCCTACCACGCCGCGGACTCAACTACCCCCATCCCGGAGCAGGCCGCCGCCATCTGACCACACCATCCGCGTCACCCGACCTAACCCTGAACGGCGCAACCCCAACCCAGGCAGATGACCTGACCGCAAACCCAACCCACGCAGGTGACCTGACCACAAACCCAACCCACGCAGGTGAGCTGACCGCCCAACCCGAGCCAGGCCAACCCGCCGAGCGAAGCGAAGGCCCCAGGGGGTGCGGGTGGCGGAGCCCCCGCTCGCGGCAAGCGAAGCGCAGCCGCACAAACAACGAAGGCGACCCGGTCGACGCTCTCCGTCGACACGAGTCGCCCATCGCCTTCGTGGAGCTGAGGGGATTCGAACCCCTGGCCTCTTCGTTGCGAACGAAGCGCGCTACCAACTGCGCCACAGCCCCGAGCTGGTCGCCTTGGTTTCCCTGGCGACCGCGAAACTCTAACACGTAGAGGCCCGGGTTCTAAAACCGGATATCAGTCGCCGACGGCGCGTTTCACCTCGGGTTCTTCGGCCTCGGCGGGCTCGGCGACGACAGGCTTCTCGGCGGGGTCCGTCGTCCGCGCACTGGAGAAGACTTCGTCGTCGGTGAGGGAGATCGTGCGCACCGTCCGGTCGGGTGCCTTCTCCTTCAGGACGTACGTCGGAAGCGTCACCGGCACCGGGTCCCAGAGGCCCTCGGCGGCGGGCTTCTCGACGGGCTTGGCGGGCGCAGGAGCCTCCGGGAGCTTGACCTCGATGGTCATCTCCTCGTCGGCCGACGGCGCCGGCTTCCCGGCCGGGCCGCGGTCGTGCTGGGCCTGGAGGCGGGTACGCCGCTCGGCCGCGAGCCGCGCACGCGTCCGCGCCTGCCGTCGCAGCTGCACCCGGGTGAGTACGACGAAGCCGAGGATGAGCGCCCCCGGGATTGCGACCGACCACCACGGCACCATCGCGAGTCCGGCCAGCGCGACGACCGACAGCAGCGAAAGGGTCAGGATCGACAGCACCCGCCGACGGCGCATTGCGGCCACCCGGCGGGCTCGGTTCGGAACGTACCGCTTCGGCGGCGACGGATCGTCGGCGGCCGACGCGTCGTCGGCGGCGGTCGCCCCGGCCGGGCGTACGACGTACCGGGGTCGCGACGGGTCGCGGGACAGCACCCGCGCTTCGGCGGATGACGGCACCACTGGTTGCCGCCGCGCTTCGTCGCCCCGCTTCAGCCACATCGGGACGAGGTAGGCGGCCCACGCGGCGACGATCGCCACATAGATCAGCCCTGTCGTCCCCATGCGACGACGCTAAGGTGCGGCGGGGGCCAGATGAGGTACGTGAGACGGTGTGTCGCAAGAAGACTCGTGTGACTGATGTGAATAGCACGCACGGTAATCATTGCAGTCGCGCTACGAGACCGGGCCCGACCTCTTCGACGTTGAGCGCGAAGATGCGGTGGTCGCGCCAGTCGCCGTCGATGTGCAGGAACCGCGGCCGCTCGCCTTCGTACCGGAAGCCGAGCTTCTCCACCACACGCAGACTTGCCTTGTTCTCGGGGCGGATCGCGACTTCGATCCGGTGCAGGCCGAGGGTGAACCAGCAGTGGTCGGCGGCCATCGCGACCGCAGTCGGGACGATCCCGCGACCGGCGTACTGCTCGTCGACCCAGTAGCCGAGGTTCGCCCAGCGGGCCGAGCCGTAGGTGATGCCGGACACCGTGAGCTGGCCGACCAGCGGCCACTTCGACCGGGCGCCGACGCCGGCCGCGCCGCCGTACGTGATGACGAACGGGAGCATGCGCCCGTACCGCGCCTGCCGGTTCCAGTCACGTGCCATGGCGCGGAATGTGCGCGCACCGTCTTCCGCACCGGGCGGCTGGGTCGCATCCCAGGGGCGCAGCCAGCTGACGTTCCGCTGGCGTGCGGCAGCCCACTCGCCGCCGTCGCCGGCCCGCAACGGGCGCAGCCCGACCTGTCCGTGCTGCAGCTCGACAGGCCAGTGAACGATCGCCATCAGTCGGTGTCCGTCCGCACATGGTCTCCACCGTGTACCTGCTCGACCGCATGTCGCAGCAGCGGCTCCAGCACGGCGAGACCGTCTTTCACCCCGCCACGCGAACCGGGCAGGTTGACGATGACCGTAGTACCTGCGACTCCTGCCAGTCCACGGGACAGTGCGGCTGTCGGCACTCCGTTTGCGACGCCGTACGCCCGGATCGCTTCCGCAATCCCCGGCACGACCTTGGACAGCACGGCCGCCGTCTGCTCGGGTGTTTCGTCGGTCGGCGAGATCCCCGTACCACCTGTGGTCAGTACGACGTCGTACGACGCCTCGACCGCGGCCCGCAACGCATCGCCGACCGGTGCACCGTCCGGGACGACGGACGGCCCTGACACCTCGAAGCCCCAGTCCGTCAGCCGTGATGCGATCAGTGGACCTGTGGTGTCGGTGTAGATGCCAGCGGCCGCTCGGTTCGACACGCTGACGACAAGAGCTCTCACGGCCGCTCCCAGTGCCCGGTCTTGCCGCCCTCTTTCAACTCCACCCGTACGTCGGTCAGCACTGCCGCCGGATCCAGCGCCTTCACCATGTCGATGACGGCCAGCCCAGCGACCGCAACCGCAGTCAGCGCCTCCATCTCGACGCCGGTACGGTCGGTCGTCTTCACCTGCGCCCTGATGAGTACGGCGTCGTCCGCGACCTCGAGGTCGACCTTGGCGCCGGTGATCGCGATCGGATGGCACAGCGGCACCAGGTCCGGCGTCCGCTTCGCACCCATGATCCCGGCGATCCGCGCGACACCGAGCGCGTCGCCCTTCGGCACACCGTCACCGCGCAGCGCGGCCACCACCTCGGCCGACACCAGAACCTTGCCGCTGGCAACAGCTCGCCGGCTGCCGGCGTCCTTGGCCGACACGTCGACCATCCGCGCGGCCCCGGTCTCGTCGACATGGGTCAGCCCGGCAGGCGGCTCGGTCATCCGGTCTCCCCTAGCAACATCAGCTCGATCTGGTCGCCGGCCCGGACGGCGGTGACGTCCTCGGGCACGATGATCAGTGCGTTCGCGCGGCTCAACCCGCCGAGCAGGTGCGAGCCGTGCCCGCCGACTGTACTGGCCATCCAGCCCTCGTCGCCGGAGGTGGCCGCGGCGCGGACGAACTGCCGCCGCCCCGGAGGCGAGCTGAACCCGTCCAGCGTCACTCCCGGCACCAGTGCGCGCCGGTACGGCATCTGACCCATCAGCTTGCGCAGCGCGGGCCGTACGAACACCTCGAACGACACGTACGCCGACACCGGGTTGCCCGGCAGCGTGAAGATCGGCACCTCGTCCTCACCGATCACCCCGAACCCCTGCGGCTTCCCCGGCTGCATGGCGACCTGCGGGAAGTCCACAGTGCCCAGCTTGGACAGCTCCTCCTTCACCACGTCGTACGCACCCATGCTGACGCCACCCGTGGTGATGACCAGGTCAGCGCGCACCAACTGGTCGGAGAGGGTGTCCATGATCCGCTTGGGGTCGTCGTCGACGATGCCGACGCGGTAGACGACCGCTCCGGCGTCCCGCGCACACGCGGCCATGGTGTAGCTGTTCGAGTCGTAGATCTGCCCGTCGCCCAGCCGGCTCCCCGGCTCACGCAGCTCGGCGCCGGTGGAGATCACCACGACCCGTGGTCGCGGACGGGCCTTCACCCGCGCCCTGCCTACCGCAGCGAGTACCGCGATCTGCCGCGGCCCCAGGATGGTGTCACGGTCGAGCACCTGTACTCCGGCCGTCACGTCCTCACCGGCGTGCCGGACCGAACCACCGACCGGCGGTTGCTGGGTGATGCGGACGTTGACCGTCCCACCGTCGGTCCACTCGACCGGTACGACGCTGTCGGCGCCCCGCGGCATCGGTGCGCCGGTCATGATCCGCACGCAGGTACCCGGCGTGACCACGATCGGCTCACTCCGGCCTGCCCGGAACTCCCCGACCACCGGCAGCATGATCGGGTTCTCGTCCGAGGCGCCCGCCAGATCGGCCGCCTGGACGGCGTACCCGTCCATGGCCGAGTTGTCGAACCCCGGCAGGCTCACCCCCGAGACGATGTCCTCGCACAGCACCAGCCCGACCGCGTCCATCAGGGGCTGGTCGAACGCGGGCAGAGCCGTCACCCGCCCGAGCACAGCCTCCAGATGCTCATCAACAGTCCGTCTCACGAGCCTGACCCTAATCCACACCCTCCGGGTGGTTGCCCCAGGTCATCCGCACGTCGGGCGCGCGTTCCTCGTTGGCACTGCCATCGGTACGGCGTACCTCGACGAAGCCATGGGCTTTGTAGAAGGACTGGGCACGGGTGTTGGTCTGGAAGGTCCACAGTGCCAGACCACCTGGCCGGAGATCCTTGGCGAGGTCCACGAGGGTCGATCCGATGCCCTGACCGGCCGCCTCGGGTACGACGTACAGCTGGTCCAGGTCGTCGCCGTCGAGAGTCAGCACCGCGACGATCCGGTCCTCGTCGAGCGCCACCCAGGTCTGCGCGTCCGGCAGCAGCACGTCCGCGAACCAGGCCGCCACCTCCGTGGCGGTGTGGATCGCCGGCGGCAGCTGCGTGTCGTCGGCGTGCCGCGAGCGCCACCACACCGCGGCGGCCTCGTCCGTGTCGGACGGCTCCAACGGCCTGATCAGCAGGTCGTCCATCGCATTCCCCCCGAAGCGTTCAGCTGCTCAGTTCGGTCCCATCCGGGATGACCCGGCGTTCGCCGGCCGGCGCCTCGACCTCGACGTCCCCGACCACCACCACATCTTTGCCGAAGGCAACATCGCCGCGGACCTCGAGCCGGTCGGCGCGGACCAGCGACGGCGGCCCGGCCGGGAACCGGGTGTCGAAGTCGGCGAGGATCTTGAAGTACTCCGGGTCCAGGTCGACGTACGGCTCGTCGCCCTCGTGCGTCGTGGTCAGATCGCCGGCCTCGTCCAGCTCGTAGACGTCCGAGCGCAGCACCAGCAGGTCGTTCGTGGTCTTCACCGGCTTGAACCGGCTGCGATCCACGATCACGGCCTGCGAGCCCTCGAAGGTCTCGATCGCCGTCCCCATCGCGGTCTCGAGCTGGATCACCTTCGGCGACGACGGGTCGGCCGGGTCGATGGTCTTGCGGTTCACGATGATCGGCAGGCCGAGGATCCCGTCGTGCCCGTCCATCAGCTCGGCGAGCCGGTCCAGGTCGATCCACAGGTTGTTGGTGTTGAACGTCTTGTGCCGGGTGATGTCCTGGAAGTACTGCGTGTCCTCTTCGGCGACCTGGGCACTGTCGCGGAGGATCAGCCGGCCGTCCGACTTGCGCACGGCGACGTGGCCGCCCTTGCGGTCGGAGCGGGTGCGCCGGCACACCTCCATACCAAACGGTACGGAATGTTCTGCCATCCATGCGGCGATCCGTGGATCCGGTGTCGCGCCGAGGTTGTCGGCGTTCGAGATGAACGCGTGCCGGAAGCCGTGCTCGCGCAGCGCGTCAAGGGTGCCGGAGGCAACCAACGCGGTGAACAGGTCGCCGTGGCCCGGCGGGCACCAGGCCAGCTCCGGGTCCGGCTCCCATTCGGCCGGCGTCAGGTCGTCGGCGAGCAGCTTCGGCTCCATGTTCTGCATGAAGTCGAGCGGCAGCCCGTCGATCGCGAGGCCGTCGTACTCGTTCAGGATCTGCAACGACTCGGTCTTGGTGCGGAACGAGTTCATCAGCACCAGCGGCAGCGGTACGTCGTACTTGCGCCGGGTGCTCAGGATCTGCCGGGCGATGATGTCGAGGAAGCTCAGCCCGTCCTTGACCGGCAGCGCGGACTTCGGGCCGGTGACGCCCATCGACGTACCGAGACCGCCGTTGAGCTTGATGACGACCGTCTCGGCGAGCGCGGCGCGCATGGCGTCGGGATCGGTGTCGAGGTGGTCGAGGTGCGGCAGGTCGCCGACCGGTTCGATGTCGGCCTCGTGGATCTTCCCCTGCTGGCCCGATTCGAGCAGCTGGTAGTAGTGCGTGAAGACGCGTATCGCAACATCGGCAGCACCGGCTGCACGCATCTTCTCCTGCGCTTGTCTGAGACCCACCTCACCCATGCACCAACCCTAGGGGACAGCCACCAATCCGAGTGTTGCCCGCGTCACCCTCATACGATCAGTTCGTGTTTCAGTCGAAGGCCACGGCGCGGCAGCATTTCCTCGGTACCCGGGAGCGGCGCGCCCATGCGGAAGGGCTGCTGACCTGCGCCAAGCAGGTGCTGCCCGACGTCCACCGGGTCGCTCTGTACGTGTCGATGGGCCCGGAGCCGCAGACCGGCGCGCTGATCGACTGGCTGCTCGCCACCGACCGCGAGGTGCTGCTGCCGATCCTGTACGCCGACAACGACCTCGGCTGGGGCATCGCACCCGGCGCCGCCGATCTGGTGCCCGGTCGCCTCGGTCTGTCGGAGCCGCCGACCGATCTGGGCTCGGACGCCATCGCCACTGCCGACCTGGTCATCTGCCCCGCTGTAGCCGTCGCCCGCAACGGAGTACGCCTGGGCCGCGGCGGCGGCTCGTACGACCGGGCACTCGCCCGCGTCCGGCCCGGCACGCCGGTCTGGGCAGCGGTGTACGACGCGGAGATCGTGGATGCCCTCCCCTCCGACTCCCACGACCACCCGGTGGACGCTGCGCTTACGCCAACTCGCTTGATCCCCTTGCGAAGATCAGGAGATGACTGAGCCCGCGGTCGAAGCCGCACGCTCCCTCGGCCTGACGGTCACCGATCCCCTGGTGCTCTACACGGCTTTCTCCACGGTCGTTCATCTACGGCCGTCGCCTGTGGTCGCACGGGTGCCGATGAACCTCCCGGACGGCATGAAGGACCCGGAGCCCGCCGTACGCCGTCAGCAGCGCGAACTGGACGTCGCCACCTGGCTGGCCGCGGAGGGGGTACCCGTCGTGCAGCCGACTCCACTTGTACCGCTGAGGCCAGTGGAGCAGGACGGCCTGTGGATGACCTTCTGGACGTATGTCGAGGTGGACCGGACGGCCGAACCCGACTACTTCGCCGCCATTGCCCGCGTGCCTGAGCTCCACGCCCAGCTCGCGGGGTACCCAGGTGAGCTGACCTGGATGACGCCGCTGCGGCTGATCGGCCCCGGTCTGGAGGCGGCCGAGGCTGTGCCCTGTCTGCTCGAGCAGGAGGACGTCGAGCGAGCACGAGCCGAGTGGAAGGTGCTGGAGCCTGTCCTGAGCACCCGCGCTGGTTTCGAGGCTGTCTTCCCGTCGGCGACCGTGCAGCCGATTCACGGCGACGCCCCGTCGTGGAACCTGATCAACACCGTCGACGGGCCGCTCTGGGCGGACTTCGAGGACGTGACGCTCGGACCGATCGAGTGGGACCTCGCCGGCTTCGGACCCGACCTGTACCGGGCGTACGACGAGGCGGCGCGGACTCTGGGTCTCCCGACACTCGACCCGAAGATCCAGCAGGTGATGGATCTGGCTCGCGCTCTCCAGGTCCTCGTCTGCACCCCGCTCGTCCCGCAGATACCGGAGCTGGCCGACGGGATCCGGTTGTTCGCAACCCAGTGGCGCGCGATGCCGTTCGCTGGTGGACTGAGCTGATGCTGCAGACATACGTCGACAACGGCGTCGTACCAGGACTCATCAGTCTCACCAGCCGCGGCGACGAAATCCGGGTCGAGGTCATCGGCAAGGTGTCGTACGACGGACCGGAGCTGGAGCGGGACAGTCTGTTCCGGGTCTCCTCGTTCACGAAGCCGATCGTTGCCGCCGCGACCATGGTCCTGGTGGATGAGCTCCGGCTGTCCATGGACGCACCGGTCGCCGACGTACTCCCGGAGCTGTCGGATCCCGTCGTACTGCGACAGCCGGACGGCCCTCTGGACGACACGGTGCCTGCGGCACGGCCGATCACGACGCGGGACCTGCTGACGTTCCGGCTCGGGCTCGGCGAGTCGGACAACCCGGCGCTGCGTCAGCGTGAGGAGGAGCTCGACCTCCACACCTTCGGGCCGCCCGTACCGCGGACTGCGCTCGAACCGGACGAGTGGATGCGCCGTCTGGGCACGCTGCCGCTGCAGTACCAGCCCGGCGAGCAGTGGCTGTACTCCACCGGCTCCCACATTCTCGGCGTACTGATCGCGCGGGTCACCGGTCAGCCGCTGGAGGAGTTCCTCCGCGAGCGGATCTTCGAACCGCTCGGGATGCGCAACACCGGGTTCACCGCTGCAGATCCGGCTCGGCTGACCACGGCGTACGTCGGGGACGACGTATTGGACCCAGCTGATGGCAGCCAATGGCTCGCGCCGCCGTCGTTCCCGGATGCGAGTGGTGGACTCGTCTCGACCGTCGACGACTTCCACGCGTTCACGCGGATGCTCCTGAACGGCGGGCTGCTCTCACCGGCCGCCATCGCGGAGATGACGACCGACCAGCTCACGCCGGCGCAGCGCGAGGGCGCGGCCGGCTTCCTCGGGCCGGACACCGGCTGGGGCTACGGCATGTCCGTCGGCAGCGACCGGTACGGCTGGGCAGGCGGTCTGGGTTCGCTCTGGTCGACCACACCCGCAGACGGGACGATCTCGATCCTGCTGACCCAGCGGGCGCTCTGGACCTGGCCGGAGGAACTGTTCGCCGAGGCCAGCGCGCCCGCTTGGTGACAGCTAGCGGTCCGGCTTGGTGAAGGTCAGCGAGTGCTTCCGGGTCGCCTCCACGGCACCCTTCGTGTAGGCCCACTTCAGCGTCTCGCCCTTGACCCACAACTTGGTCTGGTCGGTGTAGTTGGACGAGAACGCGTGTCCGGACACACCGGTCAGGTTGACCCAGCGGGACTGGTCGAAGTCCGACAGGTCGACGACCATCCGCATCGACGGGGTCGCTGTGACGGCGTACCCCTCAGCGGCATCCCAGGCGGTCGCGTCGACGATCGACGTACCGCCGCCGAGCTGGTACGGGCCGCGGTTGAAGATCTTCTCGACCAGTCCGATCCCGGACTTGCCCAGTGTCTGGTTGGTCAGCGTGAGCTTGTGCAGCTTGCCCCACTGCCAGTTGACCGGCTCACGCGCCATCTTCTGGGTGATCTCGGTCCGGGCGTTGACCAGGGCCTCACGCAGGATGTCGTCGCGGCTCTCCTTCTGCGGAGTGCCGATGTTGTCCCACCAGCCGCTGTTGGGCTGGCCGAGCAGCGTGTGGATCACCTCGAACCAGCGCGAACCGCCGTCCGGCCAGGTGCCCTCCGGAAGCTGGTCGTGGAACGTCAGCGCGAGCAGGTTGCGCCAGACCACGTTGAAGTACGCGGCCGCGGCGGAGTCCGGCGGCTGGGTGAAGTCCCAGTTCCGCAAGGTGTCCTGGCCCTGCTTCTCGAACGCGTCGTCGATGCTGATCCGGAGCAGGTACGGCACCAGCATCTCGGCGGCCTTGTTCTTGGTGTCCAGCTGGATCGACGCCATCGCGTTCGCGTCCAGCTTGCCGGCGGACTTGATCCGGTCGAGGATCTGCTGACTTCGGTAGCCGTAGTCCCACGAGTTCGTCAGGTAGTAGGTGTACGTGTTCGGCACCACTGCCTGGTTGGCGGTGACGATGATCCCGCTCGGTGGATCGAACTCGGTCGGCAACGCATCGAAGGGTATGTAGCCCTTCCAGTAGTACTTCGGGTCCCAGCCGGGCACGGGCCAGTCGCCGCGACCCGTGGCGCGGATCGGGATCAGCCCGGGCGCCTGGTAGCCGATATGGCCGTCGGTGTCGGCGTACACGAGGTTCTGCGAAGGGACCTGGAACTGCTGCGCGGCGGCCCGGAACTCGGTCCAGTTCTGTGCGGTGTTGATCGCGAACAGCGCGTCGGCGGTCTTGCCCGGGTTGAGCGCGGTCCACTGCAGCGCGACGCCGTACGCCGTCGGGTACTTCGCCTGCGACGCGGCCTGCTCGCCGACCTTGCGCTCGTCCTCGCCGACGTCGGAGATGAGCGGACCGTGCCGGGTCTCGCGGACGGTGATCTTCACCGGCTTGTCCTCGCCGGCCACCTTGAACGTCTCCTCGCGGGTGGCCATCGCGCGCCACTTGTTGTTGTAGAGGACGTTGTTGCCGTCGATCCTCTCCAGGTACAGGTCCTGGACGTCCGGGTCGAGGTTGGTGAAGCCCCAGGAGATCGCGTTGTTGTGGCCGATCACCACACCGGGCAGACCGGAGAAGCTGAAGCCGGAGACGTCGAACGGGCAGGCCTTGCCGACGTTGTTGCAGTGCAGACCGACCTGCGTCCAGATGCCCGGCATGGTGGCGCCCAGGTGCGGGTCGTTGGCCAGCAGCGGCTTGCCGGTGGTGGTGTGGTCACCGGAGACGACCCAGGAGTTCGAACCGACGCCGTCGCCCTGACCGAGCAGCTCAGGCAGGCCCTTGGCGACACTCTGCACCGAGTCGAGTGACTTGAGCAGGTCCTGGGTCAGCATGCTACGGCGGAGCTCCGGGCTGACCGGCGAGGTCGTGAACTTGCCGTCCTTGCCGATCGAGCCGCTCGACATGATCGGCTGGTTCCGGTCGTACGGGTACTGCGGGTAGAGGCTCTCGATGTTGCGGGCCGGGAACGCGGCCAGCAGCTTGGTCCGGGTGATCTCCTCGTCCAGGTTGCCGCCCAGGTCCCACGCCATCGCCTTGAGCCAGGCCAGCGAGTCCGCCGCGGTCCATGGCTCGGGGGTGTAGTTCTTGGGTCCACCCGGCTGCAGCGACAGGATGCCGTACTCGAGGCTGAGGCCGGAGCCGCTGTGCGTCGACAGGTACGCGTTGACGCCGCGGGCGTAGTCGTCGAGGTACTCGCGGGTGCTCGGGCTGAGCAGCGGCAGCTCCTGCTCGGCAACCCGCCGCCAGCCGAGGGTCCGGACGAACTTGTCGGTCTCGAGCGCGTCCTTGCCGAACAGCTCGCTCAGCCGGCCGGAGGTCACGTGCCGGCGGAAGTCCATCTCGAAGAACCGGTCCTGCGCGGACACGTAGCCCTGAGCGGCGAACAGGTCGGCCGGGGTGTCGGCATAGATCTGCGGGATCCCGTTCGCGTCGCGGACCACGTTGACGTCGCCGTCGAGACCGTTCAGATCGATCGATCCGTCGTACGTCGGGAACGAGTGGCGGACGACGAAGATCACGGTCCCGGCGATCACCACGAGGACCGTGGCGAGGGCGATTCCGCTGATGACGACGAGTCGAAGCAGGCGAGGCACGGACCAACCGTAGAGAATCCCCCCGCACACCCCAAATGGGGTCCCTCACAACTTTGCGTTGCTCTGCGTTCCCTCGACATGAACGCAGAGTTGAGGTATGTCGCCGTGCCAGGTTCCGAGCTGGACCGCATTCGCTGCAACACCTACGACGATTTCGGAAACGCCGTCGTTTCGCGCACATCGGAGGGTGGCGAGCCGCTGCGCTGCTGCCTGACGCTCGCGGGCCCCGGCGAGCGGATCGCGCTGGTCGCGCATCGGCCGATGACCGCCGGCGGCCCGTACGCCGAGGTCGGGCCGGTCTTCGTGCACGTGACGGACTGCTCGGGGCCGGCCGAGGGCTTCCCGATCGACTTCCGGGACCGGCAGGCGGTACTGCGGCCGTACGACGTCGCCGGTCAGATGCTGGACGGTGTTGTCGCACAGCCTGGGACGAGCGAAATCGAGCTCAAACGACTGTTCGAGGACCCGGTCGTGGACACCGTCCAGGTGCGGAACGTGGTGGCCGGTTGCTGGAACTTCACGGTGCGCCGACAGGGCTGAGTTGGAATACTTCGGGCCGCTGGCGCATTATTAGCAGTCGGGTAGTAGGAGTGCCAGCGGCTTGAAGGGAACCGACCGTGCCGACGTACCAGTACCAGTGCACCGACTGTGGTGAAGCGCTCGAGGTGCGCCAGAGCTTCACGGACGATGCTTTGACCGTGTGCCCGAACTGCCAGGGCAACCTGCGCAAGGTGTTCAACGCCGTGGGCGTCGTGTTCAAGGGCTCCGGCTTCTACCGGACCGACAGCCGCTCGTCCGGCAAGAGCTCGGTGCCGGCGAAGTCCGAGTCGTCCTCGTCGTCCTCCAGCGGCTCGTCCGAGTCCTCGAAGTCGTCGTCGACCTCGAAGGACTCCTCGTCGGGCAGCTCGTCGTCCGGCAGCTCTTCCTCGGGCAGCTCGTCGAGCACCAGCGCCGCCTGAGACTTTTCTGTGGACAACCGGAAGGCGTGCCGGAGAAGTTCGTATCTTCTCCGGCATGACAATCCCTTCCCCGCTTCGTGATCTGCTCCGTGCCGCCCGCTGGCACCGTCGGCTGTTGGCCGGCGTTGCCGCCGCGGCCGCTGTGTACTTCGGCCTTCTAGCCCTCTCCCCTTCGCCGCCACCGACGGTCGCGGTGCTGGCCGCCGCGCGTGACCTGACCGGCGGAGCTGTGCCCGCCCACGACGATCTGCGGACCGTCGACCTACCACCGGACGCGGTGCCTGTCGGTGCCCTCAAACCGGGCGCTGATCTGACCGCGCGACTGCTGAGCGGACCGGTCAGAGCCGGCGAGCCGCTCACCGACGCCAGGTTCCTGGCGCCACCAGCCGTGCCGCCCGGCTCGCTCGCCTACCCGTTCCGCGTCGACGACGCCGACATCAGCGCTCTCCTACGCGTCGGCGACCACGTCAATCTGTACGCCGCAACGAGCACGGCGGCCGCGGCCCTACTCGCCCAGAGTGTTCCTGTCCTCGCCCTACCGAAGCCCGAGTCAGCCACGGCCGGCGCGCTGATCGTGGTCGAGGCGACGCCGCAGATCGCGACCCGGCTGGCCCAGGCCAGTACGAACTCGCGGATCACCGTTGCTCTGACACCAGACACGAGCTGATCACTCTGCGGACAGCTGGTGGCACGATGCGTTGCCGCGCGGCGCGGTACCTCGCTCTCGGCACCCTGCAGCCCTACCTTTCTCGGGTACAAACCACCCGCTTCGTGGAGGCAACCCACATGCTCAAGGGCTTCAAGGAATTCGTCATGCGCGGAAACGTCGTCGACCTCGCGGTCGCCGTCGTCATCGGCGCAGCGTTCAGCAAAATCGTCGGCGCGCTCGTGGACGGCTTCATCAACCCGTTCATCGCAGCGATCTTCGGGAAGACCGACATCAGCGGGGTCTGGAACTTCGACATCAACGGCGCGCACTTCTCGATCGGGCTCATCCTGCAAGCGGCCCTGAACTTCCTGTTCGTTGCCGCGGCGATCTACTTCTTCATCGTGATGCCATTGAACAAGCTGGCCGAGCGCCGCGCGCGCGGCCAGGAGCCCGAGCCCGACCCGCTGACGACCGAGCAGGAGCTGCTGACCGAGATCCGCGACCTGCTCCGCACCCGCCAGCAGTAAGGGCTGCCGTCGCCGCAGGTGGGCGCGTAAACCTCAGCCCCTGAGCTCGCCGGCGTCCACCTGTTCACCGGCGTACCGCATCCAGCGGTACGGGACCGGCTGGCCGTCGTTCCACTCCTCCATCAAAGCCGCGGGGACGTCGACGAAGCCGCTGCCGTGATAGGCGCGGATCGCCGCCGCGTTCTCCGGGCGGACCCGCAGGAAGACCTCCGAGTAGCCGGCGTCCAGCGCCGGTCCGAGCAACGCCCGGACGAGTTCTCCACCGACCCCGCGACCCCGCAGCTCCGGGTCCACGATGATCCGGGCGAGCTCGACCTCGTCCTCCTCGTCGTCCAGCCAGACCTCGCCGTAGCCCACCGGCCGGTTGCCGTCGAACAACAGATAGGAGTGGATGTCCTCCTCGACCGTCCGCCAACTCGTCCGCAGATCCTCCGGGAACGGGTACTCCACCCGCCCGGACAGCAACGCCACTTCCTTCGCATCCACGGCCCAGCTCGCTACCTCGACGCCGTACCCGTCGGAAAACCCCCGAAGTTCCACGCTCTCCCCCTCAGTTGACGAACTCCACGATCGTTCGCACCAGCTGATCCAGGTACTGCGGACTGTTCCGGAAGGCGGGCGTCGGCGGTTCGGGACACCCGGCCAGCTCACGACTCCCCCGGATCGACCGCAACAGCGCGTCGACCGTCTTCCGCTGATGCGACGGATTCTCCGGTACCGACGGCAGCACCGCCACCCGAATACGTGCCAGCGATGCCAGTTCCAGGTCGGTCACACCACGCAGAATGCCGCCGGCCAGCAGGCTCTCCGCGGCCTCCGGCGGGCAGCCGCGGCTCACCAGTCCGGCCCGGGCACGTTCGTTCGCGACCTCGTCGTCGCCGGTCGCGGGCCACGCGAGCAGCAGGCGATCGACCAGTTCCGGAAACCTCGAAGCCAGCAGGACCGCGACGGTACACCCATTGGAGGCGCCAACGATTGTGACCGGACCGGCATGTTTCGCCAGCTGTTCACCGAGGGCCTCGACCTCGACGTCCCACCCACTTGGATACTGCGGCCGATCCGGCGCGACCACCTCCACGCCGTACGACGTGAGTCCCTGGTGGATCCCCGTCGTACCCCAGAACCTCGCTGCGTCCATGGCTTCCCAGAGGCCGCCGTGGACGAGCAATGCGGTGGCCGTCATCCGTGGTGCGGGGGGACCTCGTTCAGGATGCGCTCGTCGTCGTCATAGCCGAAGTCGTTCTCACCCCAGGTCCGCGGGTCGTCGTCGCGGGTCTGTTCCGGCAGCAGCGGCTCGTCGTCTTCGTACGGGCTCGTCATGTCTCCAGATTACCGAGTCGCCGGGGCGCCCCGGGAGTGATTTCTCCCGCAAGCGGCGCCGGCGACCAGCGCGTGGACGTTACAGGTCTGCCTCGGTTGCCGAACGATCCGGCGGCGTGACCGGAACGACGCGCCGCCGTGATGTTCTGGCACGCACGACGTGACCCCCTTCCAGCATCATG
Source organism: Kribbella sp. NBC_00662 (assembly GCF_041430295.1). Classification (GTDB taxonomy): domain Bacteria; phylum Actinomycetota; class Actinomycetes; order Propionibacteriales; family Kribbellaceae; genus Kribbella. Next base: position 766,940 of record NZ_CP109029.1, read on the forward strand.
GGTGACCTTGCCAACCCGGAAGGACCGAGTCGTGAGTGCATTACGGACACGGGGCCTGATCGGTGCGACGCTCGTCGTGGCTGTTCTCGGTGTTACCGCCGCCTGCGGTAACGAGAACGCCACCTCTCCGCCCGCCGCCCAGCCCACGAACACGCCGACCACCCCCGGCACCCCCACGCCGTCACCCACCCCCAGCGGCACACCGAGCACCGACTGCCCCGAGACCATCGCGGCCGTGCGCGCCGCCGCCGACAAGGTGGTCTGGGGCCAGGGCGCGGCCACCTCGATGTTCAACCCTGTCAGCGTGACGATCTGCCAGTACGACGCGAAGGCGTCCGGGCAGGACTACGCGACCGTCACCACGAAACGCACCGGCAAGCAGGCGACCGACCTGTTCGCCCTGGTCAACGCGGCGAAACCCGTCGCCAAGAAGCCGAGCATCTGCACCAAGGAACTCGGCCCGACCTATGTCCTGCGGTTCACCGACAACGACCGCGGCGTGCTGTCGATCACGGCCGAGGCCTTCGGCTGCCACCGGCTGGTGGCGACCTCTTTGGAGGGCCAGGGCAAGCCCGGAACCCTGCCGGCGCCGCGCCAGGTATCCGCCGAGCTGATCAAGTCACTCGGCCTCCGCTGACCCCCCGCGCCGGACGCGCACCCCGAAGCCGTCCGAAGCGGGGTCAACCCGCGCCTGCCTTGCGGGTCCCTCAAGAGGTCGACCCGCGAGGCAGGTTGCGGCGGCCGGCGCGTTGCCGCACGCTGATGCATGCGAACGATCCGGCTGCTGTGCGCGCTGGTCCTCGCTAGCACCGCCTGCTCTGCGCCAACGAGCGACGTCGACTGCACACCGGGCTTCACGTGCACGACGCTCCACGTCCCGGTAGATCGCCAACGACCCGACGGCCCGTCGCTCGATCTCGCGGTTGCCGCAGCCGACAACGTGGACGCACCGCGCGGCGTTCTCGTGCTCCTCACCGGCGGCCCCGGACAACCCGGTGTACCACTTCTGCCCAGTCTCAAGCGCAACGTGCACCCTGACGTACTGCGCGAGTACCGCCTCGTCATGCTCGACCAACGCGGCACCGGCCCGAAAGGCATCAATTGCCCTGCATTACAAGAGACTGTGGGCGGCTCCGACTTCCTGACACCGCCTCCGGCCGCCGTCGACGAGTGCGCTAAGCGGATCGGCCCAGGCCTCGGGTACTACGGCACACCCGACACCGTCGACGACATCGAGCAGCTACGACAGTCCCTCAAGGTCGACAGGCTGACCCTCGACGGTACGTCGTACGGGAGCTTCACGGCAGCGCAGTACGGCTTGAAGTATCCGGATCATGTGCGGTCGCTCGTGCTGGATTCCGTCGTACCGCACAAGGGCTTCGACCCGATGGGTGTCGATCTGATGGCCGCGACCGGCCCGGTGCTCAAGGCCGCGTGCCGTCAGGATCCAACCTGTACGACGGATCCGGTGGCGGACCTGGCCTGGCTGGTGCAGCACGGCGTCAGTGGCACCGACCTGATGGAGACACTGTCGGTCGCGAGCCTCAACTCCGTGAATCCAACGCTCAAAGGGATCGCGGCCACCCTGCATGCCGCCCGCGCCGGCGATGATACCGGCCTGAAGGAGCTCTTCCAGCGGACCACCAGCAAAGGCCTCGCGTACAGCACCCTCTCCGCAGGCCTGCACATGGCAACCCTGTGCTCGGACCTCCGCTTCCCCTGGTCCGGCAAGTCCGACCGCGAGACCGCCCTCAACGACGCCGTACGCCGCCTGGACCCGAAGAAGCTGTATCCGTACGACGTGGCGACCGCGCACAGCCAGCCGATGATCCAGGGCTGCCTGCGCTGGCCGGCTGCCCGCGTGTCGACGTACCCGGCCGCGCAGGAGCTGTTGCCACGCACGCTGATCCTGCACGGGAGCAACGACCTGTTCTGCCCAGTGGACTGGTCCAGATGGCAGCAGGAGCACTCACGGGACGCGAAGCTGGTCGTCATCACCGGCAGCGGGCACAGTGTGCAGCGGGATCCCCGTGGGCAGGAAGCTGTCAGGGCATTCCTGCTGGACTAGAGATCGAACTGTGCACCAACGGTTGCAGCACGTGGGCGGCCTCGGTGCGTCTAATAGGTGTGAGGAGTTGTACGTCCAGCCAGGGAGTGGCGCGTGGAGTTCGAGGAGTACGTATCCGCCCGTGGACAGGAACTGGTGCGGCTCGGGTTCACCGTCTCCGGCGACTACCAGCGGGCGGAGGACCTTGCGCAGATCGCGTTGATGCAGGCGTTCCGCTCCTGGCGGAAGGTGCGCAACGCCGACGATCCACACCACTACGTCCGGCGCATCCTGGTGAACGAGTTCCTCTCGATGACCCGGCGGCGTTCGTACGGCGAGGCGCCGACGGCCGAGATCGACCCGCAGGGCGCCGTACCCGATCACGCCACGGACATCGCAAACTCCGACGACCTGTGGCGAAAGCTTGCCACGTTGTCCGCCCGGGAACGGGTCGTGCTGGTTCTGCGCTACTACCAGGACCTGGACGACCAGACGATCGCCGACGTGCTCGGCATCAAACCGTCCTCCGTGCGGGCGACGGCGAGCCGGGCGCTCGCCTCGCTCCGGGAGTCCAGGAAGAACAATCGCGTTGATGAGAGGTTGTCGTGAGCAACACCGATCTCGAGGATGACCTGCGGGGTACGTTCGAACGCGCCGCCGCCTCGGTGCCAGAGGCCACCGGTCTGACCGAGCGTGCCACGACGGGCGCCCACCGGGCCCAGCGGCGCACGTGGATCGTTTCCGGTGCGGCCGCCGTCGCGGTCGCGGCGATCGCCGTCGTGGGCTTCGGGCTGGCCGGCTCGAACAGCAAGCCCACGCAGCCGCCGGTCGCCGGCGGGCAGGCGCCGGTCTCGGCGACCCCGACTCCGCAGCCACCGACGGCCCAGACGGTGTCCGGCACGTGGCGACCGCTGCAGATGGCCGGATTCAAGGCGCTGAAGGCAGCCCGGCCGCAGGATCCGGTGCTGGTGTTCCGCCCGGACGGGACGTGGTCGGGTTCGGACGGCTGCAACGGACTCCAGGGGACCTACAGCATCGGCCAGCACGGTGAGTTCACCGCGACGCCGGGCCTGCAGCACCTGATCGGCTGCGACAATGTCCCGCACACCGGCGTCCTGAGGTCTGCCAAGCGGGTCGCGATCGCCGGCGACACGCTGCAGTTCTTCGGCGCCGACGGGCGTCAACTTGCGAGTTACGCTCGCGCACGGTAGTCGGAATTGCTCGCGGACGGTGACCGACTCTTGACGGAACGGAGTCCCTGACCACACCATCTAGTGGCCGGTCCACCGATCTTTGGAGCTTTGTGCGACCCTCTGTCACCGTCCCGCTGCTCACCCTCGCCTCAGCCTCACTCTTCGCAGTCGCTCTCACCGTGCCTTCGTCGGGCGCGGTCGCAGGTTCCGCGGTGTGTTCCCACGCACAACCGAGTGCAAGTTCGACCGAGGCGAAGCGGCTGTCGCAGCCGACCTCCACCTCCGACGCGCGGCCGCTCGGCGAGTCACTCGGCGACGGCATCTCCGCCGCCGTGAGTTCGCTCGAGCCGCTCGACGCGACCGGCCGTCCCACCTCCGGCCTGCCGTACGGACTGAGCCAGGGCGTCATCGGCGTGGTCGGCTCGGCCACGACCGGCTACAAGGTCGTCGTCGACTCCGCGAAGCTGGACGAGAAGAAGTACCAGTCCGCGATGGCCCGCAACCTGCCCGCGGCCGGCAAGCAGATGGTCCGGGCGGAGCGCAGCTGCCGTTCGGCCCAGTCGATCGCCGACGCCTGGAACGCCGTCGGCGCCCGCGACTGGTCGTCCGACGCCGGCCGTACGACGTTCGCCGCCGATCTCGACCCGGTCACCGAGAACGTCGTCGTCGAGTACGACCAGGCCACCACCTCCCCTGCGTCCCAGGCCGGTCTCCGCAAGCTGTCCGGTGTACAGGTCGTCGCCGGCTCGCTCGCGCGAACGAGCCGGCTGAGCGACACCCCGAAGGGCGGCCACTGGGGCGGTGCGCGGATCACGTCCGCGTTGAAGAACTGCACCGCCGGCTTCTCCGTCGTACGGCGCTCCAACGGTCAACGTGGATCGGTGACTGCGGGCCACTGCGGTGATGCCGGCACAGTGTGGAAGTCGGGCACCAACTACTACGGCACCACGACCCTCCGGACGAACTACCCGGACTACGACCAGTCGCTGGTCACCGGGAGCGCGTACGGCGCGAAGATCTGGACCGACGGCCCCGGCGACACCGCCAACACCCGCACCGTTACCGGCGGCGGCGACCCCGGCGTCGGCACGGTCGTCTGTCAGTCCGGCAGCTTCAGCACATCGCTCTGCGGCCTCACGGTCCGCTCGACGTCAGCGAAGTACTGCGACGCCGACGGCTGCACGACGTACGTCATCCGCGCCACCCGCGGCGGACTGGTCGCGATCATCGGCGGCGACTCCGGCGGCCCCGTCTACACCCGCCGCGGCACCGCCTCCGCCACCATCCGCGGCATAGCCTTCGCCGGCGCCGGCTGCGCCGCCTCCCGCTGCACCACCCTCTACGCCGAACGCTACAAATCCATCACCGGCCACCTCGGCGTCACGGCCCTCACCGGCTGACCACGACCCCACCCCCACCTCCGCTAAGCTGTCCCCGCGTGCGCCCCCGTAGCTCAGGGGATAGAGCGTCGGTTTCCTAAACCGTGCGTCGCAGGTTCGAATCCTGCCGGGGGCACCCATACAAACGCGCAGGTCAGAGGCTCGCCTAGCTGGAGTTGGTGGCTACTGCGCACTCGGCAGGGATGGCGGCAGGCCGAAGATGGACAGGACGGTGTCCTCGAAGCGGGTCATGGCGCCGATTCGGTCGCCTGCGAGGGTGATGGTGAAGAGGCCGACTCCGTGGGTGCCGGTGGGGGTGGGGCGGTAGACCCCGAAGGCCGGCTGACCGTTGGCTCGCGTCGGTACCAGTTCGAATCTGTCTACCGAGCCGAAAATGAATGCGAAGAAGCGGGCGACGCTGTCTCGGCCCCGGTATTCCAGCGGCATCGGAGGCATCGTCATGAAGACGTCGTCGGTCAACAGATCCACCAAGGCGTCGATGTCGGCAGATTCGTAGGCGCTGACGAACTTCGCCACGATCGCGTCCTCGGCAGGAGAGTCGCCGGCAGGAGAGTCGTCGGCAGGCCGTCGCTCCCCAGCAGCAATCACCGGCAGTCGGCGCTGCATTCCCGCACGCGCGCGTTTGAGGGCACTTTTGATCGATTCGACGGTCGTGTCCAGCATGTCGGCTACCTCGTTCGTGTGGAATCCGAGGACGTCGCGCAGGACGAGGACCGCGAGCTGGCGAGGCGGCAAGATCTGCAGGGCGGTCACAAAGGCCAGGGAAATGGATTCGGTTTGCTCGTAGCGCGCCTCCGGACCGAGCGGCACAGTGATCGCGCCGTCCAGTAGGGCGTCGGGATAGGGCTCGAGCCAGTGGATTTCGCCGAGTCCAGTGGGTTCTGGCGGTTCGGTTCCCGGGATGTCCCACTGCTTGGCTGGACGCCGGCGCGCAGCGCGCAGTGTGTCGAGGCAGCGGTTGGTGGCGATGCGGTAGAGCCAGGTGCGAAGTGAGGCGCGTCCGTCGAATCGTTCGAGACCTCGCCAAGCGGAGAGCATCGTGTCCTGGAGAGCGTCTTCGGCGTCCTGGAACGATCCGAGCATCCGGTAGCAGTGCACCTGAAGCTCGCGGCGGTGCGGCTCGGTCAGTGCTCGGAATGCCTCTCCGTCGCCGGCTTGCGCCCTCGACATCAGGTCCGTTCTCGCCAACTCCACGCCCGCCACCGCTTTCGTTGTGTGCAGTCCCATCCTCTATGGACGCCGGCCGAGCCGCGAACGGGGCGGTCGGGCAGCGCCTCCTTTCTGATGCCGCGGCGTCTAGACGAGTGATAGCCGACAACATCGTCGAAGGAGCACGGAGATGGGAAAGATCGTCATCAGCTCGAACGTCACCCTGGATGGAGTGGTGCAAGACCCGGATGGTTCGGAGGGCTTCGAGCGGGGTGGCTGGTTCCACCAGTTCGTGGGCAGCAAGGACCTCGAGGACTGGCAGGCCCGCGAGACGCAGGAAGCGCTGGGTGTCGAGGCGCTGCTGCTGGGAGGGAGGAGCAGTGAGTGGTTCGCGTCCCGGATGGTGTCGGGCGTTGGCGCGGCTGTCCGCGTGAGCCCGGAGTGGCGGACAGAATCAACCGCCTCCCCAAGTACGTCGTGTCGTCGACTCTCGACGAGCCTCAGTGGACCAATGCCACGGTTCTGGGCGGCGACGCGGCGAAGGAGATTTCGGAGCTCAAGCGGGAGGTGGACGGGGAAATCCTGGTCTACGGCAGCTATCAGCTGCTGCGCACGCTGATCGAACAGAACCTGGCCGATGAACTACGGCTGGTAGTTTTCCCGGTCGTGCTGGGAACCGGCCGGCGTCTCTTCGACGAGACCAGCGACAAGAAGCCGCTGCGCCTGGTCAACACCCGAAAGATCGGTGACGGCCTGGTGTTCTACACCTACGAGTTCGTGCAAGGCCAACGGCCGTAGAAACACCCGCCGCACCTGCCCTGCCGCACCTTCAGCGGCGAGCAGTGCGGCGGGATGTGCGGTGACGGTACCAGGCGTAGGCGAGTAGGGCGCAGATGGCGCCGTTGAGGAAGCCGGCCCCGACGTCGGTGACGTGGTGCATGCCGCGGTAGAGGCGGGCGAACGCCACCAGTAAGGGCATCGCCAGGCAGAGGATCACGGTCGTCCAGCGCAGCCAGGAGCGCTCGATGCCCAGGGCGAGCAGCGCGAACGCGACGTACAGGCCGGTCGACGCGCCGGTGTGGCCGCTGGGATAGCTCGCGGTCGGGGGTGAGGCGTCGAGCTTGTCGACCTGCGGGCGGTCGCGGTCGACGACGTTGGCCGCGACCAGGAAGATCAGGCCCTGCATGGCGATCGCGATCGGTGCGACGAACGCGAGGCGCAGGTCCCGGGTCCGCCACAGCAGCAGGGACGAGACCACAATGCACACCGCAATCACGCCCGCGGTGTTGCCGATCTGCGACCACACCGCGGTGATCGTGTTCCAGGTGCCGTCCCGGTGAGCGGCGAGATCCTTGTTGACCGCCTCCTCGGAGTGGGAGAGCCCGTCGAGCGGCCCTTTCAGTGCGAGCCCGATCCCGATGATGAGTCCACCGAGTGCTACGCCGGGTGCGACGGTCCTGGTGAGGAGGTCGACGCCGTCTTGCCGATGAACCCGATCCATGAAGCGAACATAATGCCTAGACCGAGAATATGCCCGGCGAGGATGTCGGACGGGAAGTGCGCACCGATGAAAAGCCGGTCCAGACCGACGATCACCGGCACCACGATCGCGAGTGCGACGGCGATGCGGCGGCCGGCGGCCGACAGCAGCGGCCAGAGCAGAAAGACCAGGACGCCGGCCGCCAAGGTGATGTTCAGGGTATGGCCGGAGGGGAACGAGTACCCCTCGGCATGCGGAACCGGATCATCGACGGCCGGCCGGGCACGCTGCGCGATCGGCTTGGAGATACCGCCGATCGCCCAGCCGACCATCATCGTGACGAACGCCCACAGCGCGCGCCCCTTGAGCTTCTTGACCCTCCACACCCAGATCGCCACCCCGGTCGCCACCAGGTACACGAAGATCGGCAGGCTGACGGTCTGGATCACGGTCAGCAGCGGCACCAGTCCGTGCCGAACAGTGAACCCGGTGGCCGCCCGGCTGAGCGCGTCGTCGGCCCTGATCAACGGATCGAACTGCTGCCGCACCGCCAGCCCGAGGAGCACCACCGGCAGCGCGAACACCAGCATCGCCAGGACACCACGGAACAACCGCCAGCTCCGCGCCCGGACGACAGCTGTCGCATCTGCCCGCCGCGTCGTCATAACCAACCTGTACCCATCGAGTGCAAGCTCAAGGTAGTCCCCGCATCGGCAAGACTGGGAGCGGGTGTCGAGCGGAGGGATCTGACGTGCACGTAGTTGTCGGGGCTGGGGCCGTGGGGAGTGTGGTCGCCCGGCTGCTCGTGGCGCAGGGTGAGCGGGTTCGGGTGATCACCCGGTCCGGGAGCGGGCCAGACGGCGTGGAGCGGGTCGCCGCGGATGCCGGACAGGGCCTGACGGAGTACGTCGAGGGTGCGACGGCCATCTATTCGTGCGCCGGACCGGCGTACAACAAGTGGACCGCGCAGTGGCCCCTGCTGGGTGCAGCGTTGATCGCGGCGGCCGAGGCGTCCGGCGCGACGCTCGTGACGACCGGCAACCTCTATGGGTACGGCGCGGTCGACCGGCCGATGACCGAGGACCTGCCGATGCTGCCCAACACCGTGAAGGGGCAGGTCCGGGCCAAGCTCTGGACCGATGCGCTCGCGGCGCATCAGGCCGGGCGGATCCGTACCGCGGAGGTGCGCGGGTCGGACTACCTCGGCGCCGGCGCGGTGTCGCCGTTCAGCGTGACCGTGTTACCGAAAGTGATCGCCGGTAAACGCGGGATGATGCCGGGCGACCTGGACGCGCCGCACAGCTGGACGTACGTCGGTGACGTCGCCCGGACCCTGATCGCCGTGGCCGGCGACGAGAGCGCGTGGGGCCGCGCCTGGCACGTGCCCACGCCCGCCCCGGTATCGGTCCGGCAACTCGCCGCCCGCGCCGCCGAACTGGCCGGCGCACCGCAGGCGAAGGTGGCCGCGATGCCGCCCTGGATATTGAAGCTGGCCGGGTTGGTCGACCCGGCCGCGCGCGAGATGGTGGAGATGCAGTACCAGTGGCAGGGACCGTTCGTGCTGGACTCCACTGCCGCAACAGTTGCCTTCGGCATCAAACCGACGGCGACCGATGATGCACTCCGGGAGATGATCGGCCGGCCGTGATGCGATGCTAGCGTCCGGGTTCGCCGACTGTGGAAGGGCAAGGATGAGTTCACCGAGACCGCGCCGCTGGTTGCGGCGGTTGGTGGTCACCGTACTGGTACTGGCGGTTCTGGCGGTCGTCGTCGACCGAGCGGCCGCGTACGTCGCCGAGAACCAGCTCGCCTCGATGGCCGACAAGAAGGCGGCGCAGTACGACGTACGCTCGGCCGACACGTCGGTCAAGATCGGGGGCTTCGGGTTCCTGCCCCAGCTGGTCAAGGAGAACTTCTCCAAGGTCACGCTGACGATGGACCGGCCGACATTCTCCGGGATCCCGAGCGAGGACCTGAAGGTGCAGCTGCACGACGTGCGGGTGCCGCGCGGGCTGCTGACCGGGCAGTCGGGCGCGGCGGTCACCATCGACTCGAGCGACCTGACGCTGCAGCTGTCGCCGCGCGAGCTGAGCCGGCTCGCGGTCACCAGCACCGGGCTGGACGGCCTGGCCCTGCGGGTGGTCGACGGCAAGCTGCACGCGAAGCTGTCGGTCCGCGGGTTCAACGCCGACGTGCCGATCACGCCGCAGGTGCAGAACGGCCGGATCAGCTTGGCTCTCGGCCAGCTGTCCGACTCGATCCCGTCGTTCGTCCGGACCGCGCTGCAGAACCAGCTCGCCCGCGGCATCACGGTCCCCGAACTGCCGTTCGGCGCGCAGCTCACCGGCATCAGCATCGTCGACAACTCGATCGTGCTGACCGCGGCGGCGAAGGAGCTCAAGTTCAGCGCCTGACTCCCTTGGGTTGCGATGGTTCGCGATATATCGTCGAACTATCGCAATCACTTTTCGTAGGGACGGGTGGTCGAGATGACCGGATCGGCGTACGCCGCGGGCTGGCCTTGGCAGCAGTTCGCGCGGCATTGTTCGAACTTCGACGACATTGTTGAGGAGTTGCGCGCGGCGATGACCGGCGCGCGACGCGGGCACCGGGGGCACGAGCAGCAGCGCTTCGGACCGCAGTGGGGGATGTTCGGGGGCGGGCAGATGTTCGGTCCGCCGTGGGGGCCGCCGCCGCGGTGGCGTGGTCCGAAGGCCCGCAGGGGTGACGTCCGGGCCGCGATCCTCGCCGTACTGGCGGAGCAGCCGATGAACGGCTACCAGATCATCCAGGAGATCGCCGAGCGCAGCGGCGGCGTGTGGAAGCCGAGCCCCGGCTCGATCTACCCGACGCTGCAGCAGCTCGAGGACGAGGGCCTGGTGACGGCGGACGCCGAGGTCGGCCGGCGGACGTTCCAGCTGACGGACGAGGGCCGGGCGTACGTCGCCGCGCACCAGGACGAGGTGTCCGCGCCGTGGGAGGCGATGAGCGCTCCCGCCGGCGACGACGAGAACGGGTTCAAGCCGGTGCTCGGGCAGGTCGCGACGGCGATGTGGCAGATCATGGCCAGCGGTACGCCGGAGCAGCAGGCGAAGGCCCGCGAGGCCGTTGGTGATCTACGCCGGAAGTTGTACGGCATCCTCGCCGAGGACGACGACAACCCGGAGAACAACGAGCAGGACCGGGCATGACATCGGCCGACCGGGGCCGACCCCATCGGGGCGGTCCCGGCGCTCGTGGCGGACGCCGCGGGCGCGAATGGCAGGGCTGGGGCGGCGACTGGCGTCAGCAGGACTGGGGCGGCCAATGGCGCGGCCCCGGCTGGGTCGGTGACTGGCGCGAGACCAGCTGGGACGACCCACGGAGCGCCGGCTGGAACCGCGCGGAGGACGATGGCGACCGCTGGAGCGACGGGCCGGACGCAGGTAGCGGGCAAGGTGGCGGGCGGCGCGACGTACCGGCGAAGCGGGTCCGGATCGGTGACGCCGAGCGCGATCAGGCTGTGTCGTTGCTCAGCGACCACTTTGTCGCGGGTCGCTTGACGCAGGCGGAGTTCGAGGAGCGCAGCGAGCAGGCGACGAGGTCGCGGTACGGCGACGAGCTCGAGCCGCTGTTCGACGACCTGCCGACCTCGATGGAGCTGCAGGTCGCGCAGCGCGGCCCGGCGGGAGTCCGGCGCAGGCCGGGACCGCCGCCGCCGATCCTCATGCTGATGCCGTTCCTGATGCTCGGTCTGGTGATCAGCTCGATCGCACTGGCCGCGCCGTGGCTGCTGTGGGGCGTGTTCTGGGTCGTCCTGATCAGTGGCATGTCCAGGCGCCGCTGGCACAACTACCGTCGCTGACGGGCCCGCGGGATCTCCTCCGCGAACTCGACGACGAATCCATCCGGGTCGGCAACGTGGACCGTCCGATGTCCCCACGGACGGTCCGCCGGCCCGCTCGACAACTCCACGCCGGCCGCGACCAGCCGCTCGGCGTACGCATCCACGCCGTCGACCATCACCACCACTTCCCCACCCGCACCCGGCGTCACGTCACGCCCGGTCAACCACTTCGCCCGCCGCCGCTCGTACAACGCGAACCGCACTCCCCCGGCGTCGAACTCCGCATACCCCGCATCCGTGAACTTGTACGCCAGCCCCACCACGTCCCGGTAGAACCCCACCGACCGCCCCAGGTCCTCCACATACAAGATGACGTACCCGATCTCCATAGCCGTAATTGTCGGCGCTGCCGCTTAGGGTCGCGCGCATGTACGACGGAGCGTTGATTCTCGAGAGCCTCAAGGTCGGGACCGAGCTGGAGGGCATCCCGCTGACGGTGCGCAAGCTCAGCCGGTACGCCGTCGGGACTGCGTCGGGCGACCAGCCGAAGGTGTGGTCGGTGCTCGAGTTCGAGGTCGAGCGCGGCGAGGAGTTGGCCGACGTGCTGTCGCAGGTGCTCGACAGTCCTGGCTGGTACGCCGATTTCCACGACGACCGGGAGATCTTCGTGGTGTTCCCCGGCCGCGTCTTCCGCTATCGCCGGGGTGATGACACCGCGCGGGAGGAAGCGAAGGAGTTCGGGCGCGGACTGTCGATCCCGGAGCCGCAATTGGACTGGACCCGATGACTGCCAAAGTAGTGGAGGCGCCACCCACGTGGAGATCGTCCGGCGGTGATTGGATGGCCGGCATGACAAACGTACTTCGCTACGCGGCCTTCACGCTCGATCCGGCCGGCGGGAACCCGGCGGGAGTGGTGCTGGATGCGCGGGGGCTGGATGACGAAGGTATGCAGGCGATTGCTGCCGAGGTCGGGTACTCCGAGACTGCGTTCGTTGTGGATGGATCGGTGCGGTACTTCTCGCCCAAGGCTGAGGTGCCGTTCTGTGGGCATGCGACGGTAGCGACCGCGGTGGCGTTGGCGGAGCGGGACGGTCCGGGTGAGTTTGTGTTCTCGACGCCGGCCGGTCTCGTCCCGGTGACCGTGGATGACGGACTGCGCGCGACCCTCACCAGCGTCGAGCCGCACGTCGAGCCGGCTGGTGATCTGGCTGAGGTTCTCGACATCCTCAACTGGGAGCCGACCGACCTCGACCCGGACCTGCCGGCCAGGATCGCGTACGCCGGAGCGCGGCATCTCGTGCTGAGTACGGCGACCCGGCAACGACTTGCCGATCTGGACTACGACTTCGATCGCCTGCTCGCGTACATGCTCGAGCGCGACCTGACCACACTGCAGCTCGTGTGGCAGGAGTCGCCGACCACGTTCCACGTGCGGGACCCGTTCCCGGTCGGCGGTGTCGTCGAGGATCCGGCGACCGGTGCGGCGGCGGCCGCGTTCGGCGCCTACCTGCGAGAACTCGGACTCGGGCAGCCCGAGATCACACTGCACCAAGGCGACGATCTCGGTCGGCCCAGCCTGATCACGGTCGAGCTGAAACCAGATGACAACCGCGTGCGGGTCAGCGGGAACGCCGTACCGATCACGGCACCCGCGTGAGCCACTCCCCGGTGCCGAACTTCTCCGCAACCCGTTCCTGGGCGAGCTCGACCGTGGCGTCGTCGATCGCACCGGCCTGGAGGCCGTAGCGGTTCCGGAACGTGCCGACCATCCGCTCGATCACGTCCGTACGATCGAGACCGGTCTGGCTGCGCAGCGGGTCGACGCGCTTGTTCGCGCTCGTCGTCCCCTTGTCGGACAGCTTCTCCCGGCCGATCCGCAGTACTTCGAGCATTTTGCCGGCGTCCATGTCGTACGCCATCGTCACGTGGTGCAGAACCGCGCCGCCCGCGAACCGCTTCTGCGCCGCGCCCGCGATCTTGCCGGCCGGCGAGGTGATGTCGTTGATCGGCTGGTACGTCGCCGCGATGCCGAGATCGTTGAGTGCGCCAATGACCCAGTCGTCGAGGAACGCGTACGACTCGATGAACGACAACCCGGAGACGAGCGACTCCGGAACGTACAGCGAGTACGTGATCGTGTTGCCCGGCTCGACGAACATCGCGCCGCCGCCGCTGATCCGCCGTACCACCGTCACGTCGTGCCGGGCGGCGCCGTCCAGGTCGACCTCGTTGCGCAGCGACTGGAAGCTGCCGATGATCACCGCGTTCGAAGCCCACTCCCAGACACGCAGCGTCGGCGGACGTTCACCTGATCCGACCTGTTCGGTGAGTACTTCGTCGAGCGCCATCTGCAGCGCGGGCTCCCGCGGTACGTCGTGCACGAACTCCCACTCGTGGTCGCGCCAACCCGTTGCCCCGGTCAACGCACGGCGTACGGCGACCGCGACCGCCTCCGGGGAGAACCCGAGCATCTCGACCCCGTCGCCCAGCACACCGCGCACCCGCGCCGCGATCTGTGCCGCGGGCAAAGCGATCGGCAAGCCGGCCAAGGCGCCGTTGATCCGCTCGAGCGCGTCGTCCGGTTCGAGGAAGAAGTCGCCGGAGATCTGGGCGGTCCGCACGTGATCGTCGACCACGTCGAGGTCCGCGACGACGAGCTTCCCACCGGGCACCTTGTACTCACCATGCATACTCAGCAACAACTTGCGCTGGTCAACGGTTGTTCCCGGGGCGCATACTCCCGGTCATGGGGGAAATGAGCATGAACAAGGCGATCCACGCCGCCGTACGGCGCGACCTCGATCGCTTCCTCGACGCACTGGACCGGTTCCCGGACGGAGACCGGCAGCGGGCCGAGCAGCTGGCGGTCGCCTGGCAGAACTTCGACGAGCAGCTCACCCGGCACCACGAGGGTGAGCACGAGATCGCCTGGCCGGCGCTGGAGAAGGTCGGCGTGAGCCGGGACCTCCTGGCGCGGCTGGACGCCGAGCACGACACGATGGCGACCGCGCTCGCCGCGGCTCGTATGGCGATGGGCAAGCTGCGCAAGTCCGCGAGCGCGGCGGATGCGGCCACCGCACACGCCGCGATGCAGGAGCTGCAGCGAGTCACCGTCGTACATCTGGAACACGAGGAGGCGGAGATCGAGCCCGTCTACCTCGCGAAGCAGGACTCCCCCGAGATCAAGGCGATGGGCCGCGAGTTCGCCAAGGTCGGCCCGGTCCAGGGCGGCACCTTCTTCGCCTGGGCCCTCGACGGCGCCACCCCGGAAGAATCCGAAGCCATCACCCACACCGTCCCCAAGCCGGTCCTCACGGTCATAGCAGGCCTCTTCGGCCGCACCTACCGCAAATCAATAGCCCCCACCTGGCAGCACTGACCGCGGTCGTAGGCCGTACTTCTCCAGCACGAACCGCCAGAACAACGGCACCGCATCTGCGACCGGCCGATCGATCAGGTCGTTCCGGCCGCTCGAGGACAGATGCTCGATCCGCACCATCCCGTTCGCCGGCCGCCGCAACGAACTCGGCGACCGCACCGCGATCACGTCGTACGGCGGCTCCGGGACAGGGCGCGGTACGACGAGGATGTCGTGCATCGACGTGGTGCCTGCCAGCAGGTCCGTGGAGCTGCTGGCGATCACGCTCTCCGCAACAGCCACCATGTGACCGAACTGCGGCGCCTTCTCCGCCAATGCCGACAGGAACGTGTGGATCTCGTCCCACGGAGTGTCCAGGAACGGCTCACGCCTGCCGAAGGTGCGCACGGCAACTGGTTCAGGCGGCTGGTTTTAGTTCTACTGCTACCTGCCAGACGCGGGTGCGGACGGTGTCTATGTCGGCGGAGGCGTCTACCTCGTGGTGGATGCCGCGGTTGGCGTAGAAGTGGATCAGCGGCGCGGTTTGCTCGTGGTAGACCTCGAAGCGGCGGCGGATGACCTCTTCGGTGTCGTCGGAGCGGTGCTCGATCTCGGCGCGGCGGAGGAGGCGGTGGACCAGCGAGTCGACGGCGACCTGGAGGACCAGGGCCGCGTCGAGCTCACGCCCTTGCTCGTCGAGGATGTCGTCCAGTACGCCGGCCTGGGTGAGGGTGCGCGGGTAGCCGTCCAGGACGAAGCCCGCAGCGGCGTCGGCCGCGGCGAGCCGGTCGCGAACCATTTCGTTGGTCACCTCGTCGGGCACGTACTCGCCCGCGTCGAGGTAGCGCTTGGCCGTCCGCCCGAGCTCGGTGTCGTCCGCGATGTTGCGGCGGAACAGATCACCGGTGGAGATGACCGGCACCCCGAGATGGTCGGCCAGGTGACCCGCGTGCGTCCCTTTACCCGCCCCCGGCGGCCCCATCAGCAAGACAGTGGTCACGGCACCCTCCTGACCCTCGGTAAGTCCCAAAGAATATTGGACCTTCCGCAACTGCGGTACGGCGTACGTCACTCCGAATCTCCGGAATACGTCACACCGCGCGTTACTGTCCGGAACCGCTACTTCTCGAGCAAATCCCACGTCGACAGGCAGAACGGATGCCCGGCCGGGTCCGCGAACACCAGACAGTGATCGGCGTTCGGCTGATGTTCGTACTGCGTCGCACCCGCCGCGAGCACCAACTCGGCGGCGGCCGCGAGGTCCTCGACGTAGAAATCCAGGTGGAACTGGATCGGCACCGTGGGATCCGGCCAGGTCGGCGGCACATGTGTCGGGTCGCTCTGAAAGTCGATCCGCCCGCCCGGCCCGTCGACGGTCGCCCAGACCGGGTCGGTGTAGACCACCTTCCCGCCGGTGATCTGGGCGTAGAACTGTCCGAGCGCCGCCGCGTCCGGACAGTTGATCGTCGGCGAACTCAGCCGGATCCCGGTGCCATCCATCTCAGAAGATCATTTCCGGGCGAAGCTCGATGACATCGCCCGGCCCGGCGAACTTGGCCGCCAGCTCCTCGGCCCGCTCCCGCGTCGCGCAGTCCAGCACGAAGAATCCCGCCAGCTGCTCCTTCGACTCCGCGTACGGACCGTCGGTGCTGACCGGCCGCTTCCCCTCCCACCGGTACGTGCGCGTCGTCGACGGCGCATCCAGCGCGAGCCCGCTGACCAGCTCACCGGAGGCGGACAGCTCGGCCAGCATCGCGTCGAACTCCTTGCCCATCGCCTCCCGCTCGTCCGCCGGGATCGACCGCCCCACCTCGGTGAAGTCGATCGTCGGGTGACCCCACGGCTGCGGGTTGGAGTGGATCAGAACCACGTACTTCATCTTTGACCTCCAGTCTGAGCCGGTACGCCGTACTGCGCCCCGGCACCGATGACGTCGGAGGCCCCACACAGACCTCGACATTTCTTCTCGATGTATTCCAGCTCACATCCGGTCACACTCGCCCGGCCGGGATCCGTCAGCCGGTTAGACGCGAAGAAAGGAACACATCATGAGCACGATTCTGGTGACCGGCGGGACCGGAACGATCGGACGCCACGCCGTACCGCTGCTGCAGGCGGCCGGCGCCAAGGTCCGGGTCCTGACCCGGCACGCCCACGACCGCGACGACGGTGTCGAGTACCTGGCCGTCGACCTGCTGAAGGGCGACGGACTGGACCAGGCGGTGGACGGCGTGGACGTCATCCTGCATCTGGCCGGTGGACCGAAGGGCGACGACATCGGCACCCGCAACCTGGTCAAGGCGGCCGAGCAGGCCGGCGTCGGCCACCTCGTGCACATCTCGGTGACCGCGGTCGACCAGCTCCCGCTGACCTACTTCAAGTCGAAGCTCGGCGCCGAGCAGGCCGTTCTCCAGTCGTCCGTGCCGTCGTCCGTACTGCGGGTCGCCCAGCTGCACGACTTCGCCTGGAACACCGTGCGGATGATGGCGAAGCTGCCCGTGCTGCCGATGCCGGGCGGCGTCCGGTTCCAGCCGGTCGACGGGCGGGACGTGGCCCAGCGCCTCGTCGAGCTCGCACTCGGTGAGCCGCAGGGCCTTGTCCCGGACCTGGTCGGGCCGAAGGTCTACAGCCTGTCAGAGCTCGCTCACGACTACCTGCGCGCCACCGGCAAGCACCGGTTGTCGCTGCCGCTCCGGGTGCCCGGCAAGGCCGGCAAGGTGTACCGCGCGGGCGGCAACCTCACCCTCAGCGGCGCCGACCGGGGCACTCACACCTGGGAAGACTTCGTCGCCGCACAGGTGTAGGGCTCCAGCAGCTCCTCCAGATCCGGCGTACGGCGCCGCGCGATCCCGGCGAGGAAGTCCGCCACCTGCACCCGCGGATCGTGCTTGGAATCAACCTGTGTGAACGACTGCAGCGGCGGCGGCTCCGCCTGCTCGGCCAGGAAGGCTCCCAGCCTCGCCACCCGGCCAGGGGTGAGCGCACTCTGCTCGTCGTGTACGACGGTGACCGATCGCTGGCCGGCGCTCCAGTGCAGAACCGTCTCGGCAAGCGCCGGCACCAGCGGCTCGAGTGGTGGCGGGATCTCCGGATCCTCGTCGATCAGTCGCTGCATCACCATCTCGACCCGCGTCCGGGTCACCGCACGGAGGGCGGGCACGTCGGCCGGCATCGTCGCGAAGAACCGGTCCACGGCCTCGTGATCCATCAGCCGCACCCGCTTGGTCCGGGCCAGATCCACGAAGGCCGCCAGGAACCCGGTCCGCTGCCGGAACCTTGCCACGGCCGCGGAATGATCCGTGCCGAGACGCGTCCCCGCGCCGTACGACGGCTCCTCGGTGAACAGCTCCAGCACCCGCGCCGCGACGTACGAGGTCTTGTCGATGACGTGGACGTGCGCATGCCCACCGAGGGTGGTGAGCAGCCATTCGAGCGCGGGGCGCTGCTCGGGTCGCAGCAACTGATTGGACTTGTACTCCGTGCTCCGGCGCAGCCGGGTTCGCAGTACGGCGATGATGCCGGCGGCCGCGGGTAGGTCGAGATCGACACTGGCGTGGGTGATGACGGGTGAGGCGGGGTCGAGCAGGTTGGTTCCGGAGAACCCCGACTCGTCACACGCGACCTCGAACTGGGTACTCATACACAAGCTCCAAGGCTGAAGGACTGCACGCTACGGAGCCCGTCCGCGGGACGGGCGTGATCAGGTCGCGCGCCAGGGTTCATCGGGCGCGATGCGATCAGTGAGCGGCAGCAGCCTTGGCAGACATGCGACCCATCATGGTCCGGCTCACAGCCGGGCACCAGTGAATTCCTACGGTTTGCGGCCGAGCGCGACCATCAGGAGCTGTCCGGCGCCGGTCGAGCTGAGCGTCTGCTCGTCGTGCGGCCACCAGGCGGTCAGGTCGACCAGTCCCGGCTCGACCAGCTCGAGCCCACCGAGGAGCTCCGCCGTCTCGGCCCTGGTCCGGAACCGGATCTGCGGGAAGGCGTCCTGCAGCTTCTCCTCGATCGCGGTCGAGAACTCCGCGAGCCGGCCGCCGTCGCGCGGGTTGAGCGGGTTGGTCAGCGCGACGTAGGAGCCGGACGGTACGGCGGCCACGTAGTCCGCGACGACCTGGACGGCCTTCGGGCTCGGGACGTTGTGCAGAACCAGCCCGAGCAGGATCCCGACCGGTCGAGTGAGGTCGAGCCCCGCGGTCACGTCCGGGTGATTCAGTACGGCAGCCGGATCGCTCAGGTCGACGCCGGCGAAGAAGCTGCGCTTGTCGTCGGCGAGCAGGGCCTGTCCGTGCGAGATCGCGGTCAGGTCGTGGTCGACGTACACGACCTTCGCGGCGACGTTGGCCTGCTGGGCGATCTCGTGCGTGTTCAACGCGGTGGGCAGGCCGGCGCCGAGGTCGAGGAACTGGTCGATCCCGCCCTCGGTCGTCATCCGGCCGATCACCTCGGCCAGCCAGCGCCGGTTCTGCCTGGTCAGCTCGGGCAGTTCGGGTGCGATCTTCACCAGTTCCTGGACGAACCGCCGGTCGACCTCGAAGTTGTTCTTGCCGCCGAGCAGCAGGTCGTAGACGCGCGCCTGGGACGCACGGTCGAGGTCGATCAGGTCCAGCTGCCCGTAGTCCGGCATGGCCTGCTCCACCTCGTTCCCTGATCCGAAAAGCGGGATTGCCGGAAGGCTATCCAGCAAATCCACCGACCGCTGCACCGGGGCTGTGTCATGGAACCTACCGCCGTCGCGGTCCCATCCGACGGGAGATCCGCGCGGCGCGAGCGGTAAGCGCTTGCCAGCCCCACCGGCACCCTCCACACTGAGCGACTACCGCCCCACCTCCCAGGAGGAACCATGCACCGTCGCACCTTCCTGATGGGCAGCCTCGGCCTCACCGCGGCGACCGTCACCAGCCCCGCGAGCGCGACCGCCACAAGAGCCCGAGCCGTCCGGGCCCGCACGCTGGACGAGCTTCGCAAGGCGATCGCCGCCGCGAAGCCTGGCGCCGAGATCGTGCTGGCCAACGGCACGTACGCCATCCCCGGCGATCAGACCGTTGCCGTCGGCGGGAAGCATGGGACCGCGGCCGCGCCGATCACCGTGCGCGCGGAATCGGTCGGCGGCGTGACGCTGAACGGGAACAACGGGTTCGCGCTCGCGGACTCGTCGTACGTCGTCATCGACGGGTTCAAGCTCCGGCAGCAGACGACGTTCGAGGTGCCGACGACGTGTCAGCACATCAGGGTCAGCCGGAACGACATCCAGCTCGGCGATAGCGAGGGCTCGCACTGGGTGATGGTCCGCGGCGACGCGACGGTTGTCGAGCGCAACCACTTCCACGGGAAGTCCACGCTGGGTGTCTTCCTCGGCGTGGAGGGTCCCGGCTCGGACGGAATGGCCCGCGGCGTACGGATCGCCCGAAATTACTTCTCGGACCACACGTACGCCGGTGACAACGGCGGCGAACCGATCCGGCTCGGACTGAGCGGCCGGTCGTTGAGCGACGCCGGCGCGACCGTCGAGGAGAACCTGTTCGAACGCTGCGACGGCGATCCGGAGGCGGTCTCGGTCAAGTCGACCGGCAACACGATCCGGCACAACACGATCCGGAACAGCCTCGGCGGGATCGTGCTCCGGCACGGCAACCGCTCCCGCGTCGACGCGAACTTCCTCCTTGCCGGAAGCAACGGAATCCGGATCTACGGCAACGACCACCTGATCGTGAACAACTACGTGGAGCAGATCACCGGCTCGGGGATCGTGCTCGGCAGCGGCAGCGTCCGCGACCACAAGCCAGAGGACTCCCCCGAGAGCCGTCGCGGCAACGACGCTCCCGACCGGGTGACCATCGCCCTGAACACCGTGCAGTCGTGTGGAACAGCGATCAGCGGCGAGTCCCAGCGTCCGTTGCCGCCGCTCGGCTGCTCGATCGCCGACAACCTGCTGATCGGTGACGCCGGCAAGCAACTGGTCTCGATGCCGTACCTGGACGGGATCGCCTTCGCCGGGAACATCTGCTGGGGCGCCGCGTCCGACGGCACGATCCCCGCGGGTGGATCGACCAGGAAGGATCCGAAGCTCGCGACAGGCAGCGACGGCGTACGCCGGCTCACCGCCGGCAGCCCGGCGATCGACGCGGCGAGCACGTCGTACCCGAGCGTCACGCGGGACCTCGACGACCACCCCCGCACCGGCAGAGCGGACGTCGGCGCGGACGAGTACAGCAAGGCCACGCCGCACAGCCGTCCGCTGCAGCCGGAGGACGTAGGCCCGGCGTCGCGATGAGTTTTCTCCGGCTCGTTCGTCTCAACACCGACCAACCAACGAGCAGGAGGATCCATGGCGAAGGTGTTGTACTCGGTGACGATGTCGGTGGACGGCTTCATCACCGGGCCGGACGGCGACATGCAGTGGATGCGCCCGTACCTCGGACCGAACCCGGAGGTCGACGAGCTGATCCCGCGGATCGGCTCGATCCTCGTCGGCCGCCGGTCCCACGACGGGGACGATCCGTTCAAGGGCGAGTCCGGTGAAGGCCAGGCCTTCGGCGGCGGGTGGAGCGGACCGCAGTACGTCGTCACCCACCGTCCACCGGCCGAGGCGGAACCCGATGTCACGTACGTCGACGACTTCACCAAGGCACTCGCCCAGGCCAAGGAGGCGGCCGGCGACAAGTACGTCAACGTGATCGGCGCCAACATCGCCAAGCAGTGCATCGAGGCGGGCGAGCTGGACGAGGTGCTGCTCCTGTTCGCCCCGGCGATGCTCGGCGACGGCACCCGCCTCTTCGACTACCCCGGAGGCCACACGGTCCGGCTGGAACGCAAGAGCGTCACCGAGACCGCTATGGCCACCAGCTTGTGGTTCACGGTGGTCTAGAAGTCCGCAGCGGTCGGTTGCATGACCGCGCGGATCTCGACGGAGCGTCCGGCGGCTCGCGCGTCCGGCAGCAGGCGCGCGAGCTCGACCGCACGTTCCCGGGTCTCCACGTCGATCAGGTAGTACCCGTCGATCCGGGTCGGCTCACACTCGGGGAGTTGGACTGACAGCTCCTGGTCGGCGAGCAGTTCGCCGCCGACCAGCTCGCCGGCGTCGTGGGCAACTCGCTCGAACTCGTCACGTTGCGGGCGCGGCTCACCGTCACCCTGCAGGAGCAGTAGGAACTTCATCGGCGCACTCCTCTCCACTGACAGGACGGAGCCGAGCGCGCGGTTTTGACATGATGGCCCGATGTTCGCGCGTACCGAACGACTGACCTTGCGCCGCTTCACGCCGACGGATGCCGAGCGGTTCGCGGCGTACCGCTCGGATCCGGTCGTCGCCCGCTACCAGGGCTGGGAGGCGCCGGTGGCGCTCGACGAGGCCCAGGAGACGGTCGAGCGGTTCGCGGCCGGCGATCCGGAGGCGCCCGGCTGGTTCCAGTACGCCGTCGATATGGACGGTGTGCTGATCGGGGACCTCGGTCTGAACCTGCACGAGAACCTGATGCAGGCCGAGCTCGGCTTCACGCTCGCAACGCAGTACCAGGGGAAGGGGTATGCCTCGGAAGCAGTGCGCGGGCTGCTCGAGCACCTGTTCGTCGAGCGGGAGTTGCACCGGGTCTCCGCCGAGGCCGACGCCCGCAACACGGCATCGTCCCGGCTGCTCGAGCGCGTCGGCTTCACGCGCGAAGGCCTGCGGTTGTCGAACACCTGGTTCAAGGGCGAGTGGACCGACGACCTGCTGTTCGGCTATCTCCGCGACGACTACCTCAACCGATCGCGGCCCACGCCCGCGCCGTCAGCCTGATCGAGCCGTCCGCCTCGATCGGCAACCGCTCACGAACGCCCTCGCGCATCGCGTCCTGGTCTGCCGGGTCGAGACCGCGCAGGTACGCCGGCGCGACGCCCGTCCCGCCGAGGAACGGCTTCCAGTAGTCGTCGAACGATGTGAACACCGTCGGTACGACGATCTCGCGCGTCCGCACGTCGCCGTACCCGGCTTCGTGGAAGAGCGCTTCGAGACCCTCCGCCGAACAGAAACCGAAGCGGGCGCCCTCGTCGTGCTGGGCATCCTGAGGGCGCAGGGCGAGCATCGTGTCGAAGAAGTAGCGGAGCAACTGCATGCCTTCGGCGTAGTCCCACACGTAGACCGCGACCGTCGACCCGATCTCCCGCATCCGCCGCAGCGCCTCGACCCGCTCTGGAATGAAGTTGAGCACGAGTCCGGCCACCACCACGTCGAACGGTCCGTCCGGCAGCTCGGCGGCCGAGCGTACGTCGAAACTCGCTCGCTCGTCGTGGACGGTCTGCCGGGCGTACTCGACGAAGCCCGCCGACGGGTCGACCCCGAGCACCGCGGCCGGGTCGGCCGCACGAAGGATCGTGCTGGTCAGCACGCCCGTGCCGCAGCCGACATCGAGCCAGCGCAAGGCCGCCGGCTGGTCCAGCCAGTCGACGAACTCCGCCGCGACGAGCCGGCTCCAGCGGCCGATGAACGACTCGTAGATTCCCCCGTCCGACCACTCACTCACTTGGGCAGGATAGACGGGAGAGACACCCCCGTCAGGCCCTCGGCCACCATCCACAGGCGAGCGTTGGTCGCCGGGTCGAGCGCGGCCTTCGGCGCGTGCACCAGCTTGGTCGGGCCGACCAGGCCGAAGAGACCGGACGGTCCGTAGTAGGCGCCGGACCGGGCCGCGGGATCAGCTGCGGCGAAGAGCAGCGGCTCGGTGCCGATCTCGACGTCCTGCTTCGGGAGCGGATTGAAGCGCATGCCGACCCGATTGAGGAGCGACGGCCGCTCCCGGCCGAGCGCGGCACCGGCGGTCTGCAGGTTGGTGCGCGTGTAACCAGGGTGCGCGGCGACGCTGAGCAGGCCCCAACCGCGGTCGGTCGAGAGCTTGGCCAGATGGTTGCTCATCATCAGGTCGGCAAGCTTCGACTGCGAGTACGCCGCGGTCCGCCGGTACCGGCGATCCCACTGCAGGTCGTCGAAGTGGATGCGGCCGAAGTTCGCGGCACCGCTGGCCATGGTCGCGATCCGCGGCGCCGGCGCGGCGAGGACAAGCGGCAGCAGCCGCACTGTGAGCGCGAACGGGCCGAGGAAGTTCGAGCCGAACTGGAGCTCGAAGCCGTCCTTCGTGGCGATGCGGGTCGGCGGGACCATCACGCCGGCGTTGTTCACCAGCACGTCGACGTGCGACTCGTCGGCGGCGAGCTGCTCGGCGAACTCCTGGACCGAGGCCAGGTCGGCGAGGTCGATCCGCCGTACTTCGAGTTGGGCGCCCGGGTGCTCGGCGAGGATCTCGGCCTTCGCCGCCTCGCCCTTGGCCGGGGTCCGGACCGCCATCACCACCCGCGCACCCGCGGCGGCGAGCCGCTTGGTGGCCTCCTTGCCGGTGCCGCTGTTGGCGCCGGTGACGACAACGAGCTTGCCGGTCTGATCGGGAACCTCGTACATGATCCACACTCCGTAAAAGACTGATGGTCTGTTATGACTCCGACGTTATCAGACCGTCGGTGCGATAACAACAGACCGATGGTCTGTAGAATGTGAGCGTGACGACATTCCAGCGCGCGCGGAGCGCGGAGCAGCGGGCCGAGCGGCGGCGGGCGATCCTCGCGACGGCCGCGACGATGTTGACCGAGATGCCGGTCGCCGACCTCAGCCTCAACGAGCTGAGTCGCCGCGTCGGCCTGGCGAAGTCGAATGTGCTGAACTACTTCGACTCCCGGGAGGCCGTCCTGCTCGAGCTGTCCAGCAGCGAGCTCGCGGCCTGGGTGAAAGACCTGGATGACACGGTCGGCGACGCGCTTCCCGAACTGTCGGTCAATGAGCGGGCGGAGCAGCTGATCACCGCGATCGTCGGCACACTGTCGGAGCGGCCGGTGCTCTGCGACCTGATCAGTGCGCAGGCAGGAGTCCTGGAGCGCAACATCTCGACGGAGACAGCGCTGACGTTCAAACGCGCGGCCGCGGCGGCGTACCAGGACATGATCGCGGCGGTCGTCGGCGTACTGCCGGAGCTGGGGCGGGACGGAGCGGGCCAGTTCATCGCCACCGCCAGCCTGCTGGCGGGCGCGATCTGGTCCCACTCCCATCCCGTCCCGGCAATCCTCGCCGCCTACGAGGCCGATCCGTCCCTCGAGGCGATCCGGCTACAGTTCGAGCCCGCTCTCGCGGGCTCCCTGCGCACCTTGCTCTACGGCGCCCTCCCCCGCGTCACGGAGTAAAGACGGGCGCGGGTATCAGGGCAGGTAGTAGTTCGGGTTCGGGAGCTTGAAGGTGCGGTCCGCGAAGCCGCCCTTCAGGTCGGAGAACTGGTCACCGAAGTTCGCGACGATGTCGTAGCCGAGCGACTCGATGTGCGCGCGGGTCGCCGACTTGTAGTGGATCGTCGTGCACGAGCCGTTCGGGTCGGCCGCGCAGGCCTTCTTCAGGTAGTCCGGGTAGTCGGCGACGGCCGGCTTGGTGAACAGGCCGTCCTCGCCGTTGCGCAGGGTCGTCGGCTGCGGGTAGCCGGCGTCGACGCCGATCCCGTCCGAGGTGAGGTTGCCCAGCGTGGCCGGTTCCTGCGCCGCGCCGCGACCGGTCAGGAAGAAGACCGCATACCCCTCCTGTGAGGCCTTCTTCACCAGGTCGACCATGCCCGGGACGGCCGGGAAGCGCTGGTTCAGCACGTAGTCCGCGTTGGTGGTCGGGTTGAACGCCCAGTTGCTGAAGATCTCGTAGTTCCAGGTCGCGAGCGAGGTGTCGTCGACGTCCAGCAGGATCGCCTTCGTCTTCCGCGTGTGGTGCGGCGCGGCCAGGTACCGCGAGCCGGCGGCCGCGACCGAACGCGCCTCCTTGGCGTAGTTGCTGTCGTCCGCGAACGTGCCGCTGCCGAGCGGATCGCCGTAGTAGTTGCGCAGCTGCTGCCGCAGTACGTCGATGTTCGTGACCTGCTTCTCGCTGCGCGGCGTCGACGTCTGGATGGCCGGCTGCGGGTTCGCGGCACCGGCCGAGTACGCGACCCCGCCGACGACCGATGTCATCGCGACTGCTGCGACGCTGGTCAGAACCATCCGGCGGGACGGCCGGCGCCAGGAACGGAATGCCATGGTGACCTTCTTCGGAGTACGGGAATGCTTGCCAAAGCAAACTAACCCCGGTCCGGGCTGTTTGGCCGAGCGACAACCTGAATTACAGGGGAATCCTGCGTCTGTTCAGACGGACTTCACGTAACGGTGGCATGGAACCGGTACTGTCCCGCCTTCCACAGCGGCCGGATAGTCGAACGGGCCGCCGTCGGTCCAGCCGCTGCGCTCGTAGAACCGCCGCGCCCGCGCATTCCCAGTCGCCACCGCGAGCCAGGCTTCCTGGTGTCCTGCAGCTTTCACCTGCCGTTCAGCTTCGGTGAGTAGCGTCCCGGCTACTCCCGATCCACGGTGATCGCGCGACACGTACACCTGCTCGACCTCGTCCCCCACTACCATCACGAACCCCGCGACCTCGTCACCCACCAAGGCAACGGTCGTGTCCGCGATCCGTTGCGCAGCACGCGTTCCGAACGATTCCTCGGTCCGGAACGCGACCAGCTCGTCCGGCACGTTCCCGAGATGCCCGTCCCGCCAACCGTCGTACCAGATCGCCGCCACCGCATCAGCATCACCGGCGACAGCAGGTCGCACGATCGCAGTCATGCGGTCAGCGTAAAGGAAACCCGCAGCCTCCCCCGCGAAGGAGAACACGCCATGGCCACAGGCCTGGTCCGCAACGACGATCCGTGCCTCCCCTGGGCAGACTCGATCGTCGAAGCCGTCAGCGAGACGACCGATCGCTTCATCCGGTGGCGCGGCATCGACTTCGTCGTACGGGCGAACGACCGCGCGCCGATGCATGCGGTCGACGCACTCCGGTCGAACGACAGTCCGCTGAGCCTGCCGGAGAACCTGGCCGACGCGGTACGTCGGTACGGCGTCGGCCAGCCGGTGCCGGGCGACCGGGAGAGGCTGGTCCAGGCCACCGCGCACACGACCTCGCAGGCAGCCGCGTTGAGCAGCCCGCTGTTCGACAACATCGGCGGAATTCACCAGCAGGAAGCCGATCTGGACGACGGGCTGGCGGACGTCTGGACGCAGGAACGGCTGTCGCAGCTCTGGTCGAAGACCGACTCCGCACAGTTCGTCCCGGCCGAGGACGTGCCCGACTTCGCCTTCGCCGGCCGGAACCCGGCGGCGGCAGCGGCAGCGCGAGCCCTGATGACCGAGATCGTGCGGCAGCAGGGCGATACGCCGGCCGGGCCGGAAGACTACGCTGCCCTGTCCGACTGGCTGATCTCGATAAAGCCCGAGGAACGCTACGGCGAGATCCTCTCGCTGCTGCCCGGCACCGACGAACTGCCGCCGCGCGACCTGCTCCGGGCCGAAGCCACCCTCCGGAACGGCTTCACCGAGGCCGTCACGCGGAACGATCCGTCGCTCGCGGCGACTGCCGTCCAGGCGGCCTCGGAGAAGATCGACCCGCAGCTACGCAGGCTCGTCGAAGATTCCGCGATGGCTCCAGCAAGAGGCGCGATCGCCGCCCAGACCGGGGGCGGAGTCGGAGTCGGAGTCGGAGTCGGAGTCGGCACGACCGGACCTTCGACCACCCACCCGTCCCGCGACCAACGAGGAATCGGCAGCTAGCCCCGGCCCGAGGGCGGGCAAGCCCGGGCCCGAGACGGCAAGCGCGGGCCCGGGGACGGCTAGGCCGGGTCGTAGGACAGGTTCGGGCGGAGCCAGCGTTCGACTTCCTCGACCGTGAGACCGCGGCGTACGGCGTAGTCCTCGATCTGGTCGCGGCCGAGGCGGCCGACGCTGAAATACCGGGCGGCCGGGCTCGCGAAGATCAGGCCGCTGACCGCCGCGGCCGGCGTCATCGCGAAGGACTCGGTCAGGCCGAGACCCAGCTTGTCCGCCTCGAGCAGCTCGAACAGGTCCTTCTTCTCGGTGTGGTCCGGGCTCGCCGGGTACCCGAGCGCCGGCCGGATCCCACGGAACCGCTCGGCGTGCAGATCCTCCAGCACCGGCTGTACGTCGGGCTCGAACCAGGCCTTCCGCGCCTCCAGGTGGATCCACTCGGCGAACGCCTCGGCCAGCCGGTCGGCGAGCGCCTTCACCATGATCGCCCGGTAGTCGTCGTTCTTCTCCTCGTACGACCTCGCCAGCGCCTCGGCGCCGTGGATCGCGACCCCGAACCCGCCGAGGTGGTCACCGGCCGGCGCGACGTAGTCCGCCAGGCAGCGGTTGTGCCGCCCGGCAGGCTTCTCGGTCTGCTGCCGCAGCATCGGGAACGACACGTCCAGGCCGTCGAGGACGATGTCGTCCCCGGAGCTGTGCGCCGGCCAGAACCCGTACACGCCCTCGGCCCGGAACGACCCGTCGGCGATGATCTCGTCCAGCAAGGTGTTCGCGTCGTCGAACAGCTCGCGCGCGACGGGGTTGTCGAGGATCGCCGGGTACTTGCCCTTCACTTCCCAGGCCAGGAAGAGGAACTGCCAGTCGATCATCGCGCGCAACGTCTCGATCGACGGCGTCACCCGGCGCAGCCCGGTGAAGTCGGGCACCGGCAGCTCGCCGTACTCCACCGGCTCGCGGTTGGCGCGCGCCTGCTCGAGCGTCAGCAGCGGGCTGCGCTGCTTGTTCGCGTGCTGCTCGCGGAGCCGCTCCTGCTCCAGGCTGTTGCTCTTGGCAAGCTCTTCGGCGCGGTTCTCGTCGAGCAGGTCCGACACCACGCCGACCACCCGCGACGCGTCCAGCACATGCACCGTGGTCTTCTCGTACGCCGGTGCGATCCGGACCGCCGTGTGCTGCTTGGACGTGGTCGCACCGCCGATCAGCAGCGGCAGCTTCAGTCCGCGCCGCTGCATCTCATTGGCCACGGCAACCATCTCGTCGAGCGATGGCGTGATCAGCCCGGACAGCCCGACCGCGTCGGCGCCCTCGGCAACGGCCGTGTCCAGGATCCTTGCCGCCGGCACCATCACGCCGAGGTCGATCACCTCGTAGTTGTTGCAGCCGAGCACGACGCCGACGATGTTCTTGCCGATGTCGTGGACGTCGCCCTTGACCGTCGCGAGCACGACCTTGCCCTGGCCGCGGACCATCTCCGCGCGGCCCTCGAGCCGGGCCTGCTCCTTCTCCGCCTCCATGAACGGCTCCAGGTAGGCGACCGAGCGCTTCATCACCCGCGCGCTCTTTACCACCTGCGGCAGGAACATCTTGCCGGCCCCGAACAGGTCGCCGACGATCTTCATACCGTCCATCAGCGGACCCTCGATCACCTCGAGCGGGCGCGGCAGCTGCTTGCGCGCCTCCTCGGTGTCCTCCTCGATGTAGTCGACGATGCCGTGCACCAGCGCGTGCGACAGCCGCTCCTGCACGGTGCCCTCGCGCCAGGTCAGGTCGACCTCGCGCTTGGTGCCCTTGCCCTTCACGTTCTCGGCGAACGCGACCAGCCGGTCGGTGGCGTCCTCGCGCCGGTCGAAGATGACGTCCTCGACCAGCTCCAGCAGGTCCTTCGGGATGTCTTCGTACACGGCCAGCTGGCCGGCGTTCACGATGCCCATGTCCAGGCCGACCTTGCCCGCGTGGTACAGGAAGGCCGAGTGCATCGCTTCGCGGACGATGTCGTTGCCGCGGAACGAGAACGACAGGTTCGAGATGCCACCACTGATGTGGACGCCCGGACAGCGGTCCTTGATCAACGGCAGCGCGTCGATGAAGTTCTTCGCGTAGCCGTTGTGCTCGGACATACCGGTCGCGACAGCCAGCACGTTCGGGTCGAAGATGATGTCCTCTGCCGGGAAGCCGATCCCGGTCAGCAGATCGTACGCACGGCCGCAGATCGCGACCTTGCGCTCGACCGTGTCGGCCTGACCCTGCTCGTCGAAGGCCATCACGACCGCGCCGGCGCCGTAGTCCATGATCTTGCGGGCGCGCTCGAGGAACTCCTCCTCGCCCTCCTTCAGGCTGATCGAGTTGACCACGCCCTTGCCCTGCACGCATTTCAGGCCGGCCTCGAGCACCGACCACTTCGAGCTGTCGATCATGATCGGGATCCGGGCCACCTCGGGCTCGGTCGCGATCAGGTTCAGGAAAGTGGTCATCGCCTGCTCGCTGTCGAGCAGGTCGGCGTCCATGTTCACGTCCAGCAGGTTCGCGCCGCCGCGCACCTGCTCGAGCGCGACGTCGACCGCGGCCTGGTGGTCGTCACCCTCGATCAGCCGGCGGAACCGCGCCGAACCGGTGACGTTGGTCCGCTCGCCGATCATCACGAACCCCGTGTCGGCGCTGATCTTGAACGGCTCGAGACCGGAGAACCTGGTGGTGTGATCGGTCGGTACGACGGTCCGCGGCGTCAACCCGTCCACCGCGGCCGCGATCTGCTTGATGTGGGCCGGAGTCGTGCCGCAGCAGCCTCCGACGATGTTCACCAGCCCGGACTGCGCGAACTCCTCGAGCATCGCGGAGGTCTCTTCGGGCGTCTCGTCGTACCCGCCGAAGGCGTTCGGGAGGCCGGCGTTCGGGTGCGAGGCGACGTACGTGCCGGCGAACCGGGCGAGGTCCGCGACGTGCGGGCGCATCTCCGCGGCGCCGAGCGAGCAGTTGACGCCGACGACCAGCGGGTTGGCGTGCTCGACCGAGCTCCAGAACGCTTCGACGGTCTGGCCCGACAGCGTCCGGCCGCTCAGGTCGACGATCGTGACCGAGATCCACAGCGGCAGGTGCGGCGCGACCTCGCGGGCCGCGGCGACGGCGGCCTTCGCGTTCAGCGTGTCGAAGATCGTCTCGATCAGCAGCAGGTCGACGCCGCCCTCGACGAGCGCGGCGATCTGCTCGGCGTACGTCGCCTTCACCTGCTCGAAGGTCACCGCGCGGTACGCCGGGTCCTCGACTCGCGGGCTCAGCGACAGGGTGACGTTCAGCGGGCCGATCGAACCGGCCACGAACCGCGGGTTGTCCGGGGTCGCGAACTCGTCGGCCGCCTGCCGGGCGAGCCGCGCGCCCGCCAGGTTCATCTCCCGCACGTGCTGCTGCAGACCGTAGTCGGCCTGGCCGATACTCGAGGCGGTGAAGGTGTTCGTGGTGGTGATGTCCGCGCCGGCCGCCAAATACTGCCGGTGGACGTCGAGGATGACGTCCGGCCGGGTCAGGTTGATCAGGTCCGGATCGCCGGTGACATCGTGGGTCGCGTCGTTGTAGCGCTCGGGCTGGTAGTCCTCGGGCTTCAGCTTGGCATTCTGCAGCATCGTGCCCCAGGCACCGTCGAGCACGACGATCCGCTGATCCAGCAGCTCGCGCAGCGCGGTCTCACTCATCTGCCGTCCCCTCCAGAAGGATCTCCGGAGGCGCCCTTGCAGTGATGCCCCAGGACGAGCGTGGCGGACCCGGGGTCCGTTGCAGCGCCTCTCGGCCTGGATGCTCCATGTTAGTGGCGTCACACCTGACGCCAAGCCCTATGTCCACATTCTAGGACGGGTGTTCAACTAGTGGATAAGGCTCTGGAGTGCCGGCGCATAGAGATCGGCGATCGTCGCCGGGTCGGTCGCGGCGATCGGACCGTCTTTGTCGATGGCGATCGCGGCGCCGAGTCCGAGCAGTTGGGCCGTGATGAGGGCGGCCCGCAGGTCGGCGTCCGGGCCGGTCAGCCGGGCGGCGAACGCGCGGGCGACCTGGTCGCGGAAGTGCTCGCGGATCTGGGCCCGCTCATCGCCCTTGCCGGCGGCGAACACGACCCGGACGAGCAGGTCCTGGTCGTTCGCCCGGCGATATTCCACCAGGGTCCGGACGGCGTGCTCGCCGAGCCGCTCGTTCGGCGCGGCGAGCAGTAACTGGGCGGCCTCGGTGAAGTCGGCGACCCGCTCGAACAGCGCTTCCTTGCCGCCGAAGTACTTGACGATCAGGGCGGCACTGACGCCCGCGTCCGAGGCGACCCCGCGCAGCGTGACCGCGTCGTACGGCTCGCGCGCGAACGCCTTGCGGGCCGCTCGCAGGATCGAGGTCCGCCCGGGATCGGTCACGGCACCGTCACCTCGTACGCCGGCTCGCGGCGCCGTACCGGGATCAGCAGCGCCAGCCCCGCGGCCAGCACGGCCGCGATTCCCGCGACCACGAAGACGGTCCGGTACGCCGACAGCGCGGGCGCGACCCGGCCGGCGCTCGCAATCGTGATGTTGGCCAGCAGGGTCGCGACGATCGTGCTGCAGACCGCCTGCCCGACCGTTCGCATCAGCGTGTTGAGGCCGTTCGCGGCAGCCGTTTCGGTCACCGGCACAGCATGCATGATCAGCGCCGGAAGAGCGGAGTACGCAACGGCGGTTCCGGCCGAAACGACCGTCGCGCCGATGACGATCCCCGCCACGTTGCTGCTGGTGAACAGCCGAACGACGTACCCCGCGGCCATGATCACCGCCGCGATCGCGAGCGTGAACCGCGGTCCGCGGGCGTTGGAGATCCGGGCGGACACCGGCGAGAGCAACACCATCGCCACCCCGCCCGGCAGCAGGCAGAGCCCGCTGACCACGATCGACTCGCCCAGACCGTAGCCGGTCCAGGTCGGCTCCTGCACGAGTTGGGCCGTGGACAAGGAGTTGGCGTAGAAGGCGAACCCGATCAGCAGTGCGCCGAGGTTGGTGAAGAGTACGGCCGGTCGCGCGGACACCCGGAGATCGACGAGCGGGCTCTTGACGCGCAGTTCGTACCATCCCCAGATCGGCACCAGCAGCACCGCGACGGCGTACAGCGTGATGAGCCGCTCGGCGCTCCAGGCGTTGGTCTTCGAGACGGCGAGCAGCAGGCAGACCAGGAAGGCGCTCAGGCCGAGCGCACCGACGACGTCGAAGCGGCCGCTGGTACGAACGGCGGACTCGGGGACGATCAGCAGGACGAGTACGACGTCGAGCAGGCCGAGGCCGAGGTTGATCCAGAACATCGTGTGCCAGTTCGCGTACTCGACCACCAGGGTCGCGGCCGGGATGCCGAACGCCGCGCCGATGCCGAGGGTCGAGCTCATGATCGCGATCGAGGGGATCACCCGTCGCGGCGGCAACTCGTCGCGCAGGATGCTGATGCCGAGCGGGACGACGGCTACCGCGGCGCCCTGGAACGCCCGGCCGACGATCAGCACGGTCAGGTTCGAGCTGCTGGCGCAGAGCAGCGAGCCGATCACCATCGACGACAGGGCGATCAGCAGGACACGGCGTTTGCCGTACATGTCGCCGGCCCGACCGAGCAGCGGGGTGAAGACCGCGCCGGTGAGCAGGGTGATCGTGATCAGCCAGCTGACGTCCGACGCCGGGCTGTGCGTGATCTGCGGAAGTGCGGGCAGCAGGGGTACGACGATGGTCTGGCTGATGGAGACCAGCACACCGCAGAACGCGAGCGCGGCCAGGATCAGGCGTGGGTGAGCGGCAGGGCGGACGATCACGCGGAGTCCTCACGGGGGTGAACAGTTGTTTACTCAGGCATCGTAAACGCTTGTTCACCCCTGCTGGAAATGGACCGGCGAACTGCCCGCCGATTGGACCATCGGCGCGGGCAGGTGGGTGCCTAGGTTTGGTTGCATGAGGATCTTCATCGCCGGTGCGACCGGCGTCATCGGCCGTCGCCTGGTTCCGCTGCTGGTGGCCGACGGCCACGAGGTGACCGCGCTGTCGCGGCGGTCGCAGGTGCCTGGCGTGACGACGGTGCAGGGTGATGTGTACGACGCTGCCGCGCTCCGCGAGGTGGTTGCGGCTGCCCGGCCGGACGTGGTCATGCACCAGGTGACCGACCTCACGTCACGGGACTTCGCCGCGAACGCCCGGATCCGGCGGGAGGGCACCCGCAATCTGGTCGACGCTGCGCTGGCGGCCGGCGTACGGCGGGTGATCTCGCAGAGCGTCGCGTGGGCGTACGAGCCGGGTGATGTGCCTGCTGACGAGTCCACTCCGCTCGATCTGCACGCCGCGGAGGAGAGCCGGCGCGGGATGGTCGACGCCGTCGCCACGCTCGAGGCGATCACCGCCGAGGCTCCCGAGTGGGTCGTGCTGCGCTACGGCATGCTCTACGGCCCCGACACCTGGTACACGAAGGGCGGCCTGATGGCAGACCTGGCCGCGGCCGGCCGACTCCCCGCCAACGCCGACATCACCAGCTTCCTCCACATCGACGACACCGCCCCAGCCGCCCGCGCCGCCCTGACCTGGCCCTCCGGCCCCGTCAACATCGTCGACAACGACCCGGCCCCGGCCAGCAGTTGGCTCCCCGTCTTCACCCAGGCAATAGGCGCCCCCACCACCCCTGACGCCCGCACCCTGACACCGGGAGAAGCAGCCGCCGCCGCGGGCGCGACGGAGACGGCGGGCGCCCGGCGTGCTCCGTGGGCCCGCGGTGCGACGAACGCCCTCGCGCGCAGCCTGGGCTGGTCCCCCGCCCGCCCGAGTTGGCGGACCGGCTTCCTCTCCTCCTGAGCCCCACCCACTCACTCACTCACCCACCCGCCCGCGATGCCCATTTGGTGGGTCCACCCACCAAATGGGGGGTTCTGTACCGTGATTCCGGGTGGGGAACCCCCGATCCGGTGGGTGAACCCAGCAAATCGCTCCGCTCCGAGGGTGATTTCGTCGCCGTTCGGACTCAGGCCCAGACAAGAGATCGGGCCCGGGCGCTCCGAGGGGAGGGGAGCGCGTCGGGCCCGATCGGTCGGTCCGCGGCAGCGGGGGGTAGCGCTGGGGTCAGCGGACCGGGCCGGTGATGAGTTCGATGGTGGCCTTGTGGGTCTGGCCGGTCTGGTCGACCCAGCCGACCTCGACCTTGTCGCCCGGGTGCTGCTTGTTGAGCAGCTCCGAGAGCGTGTCGGGCGAGTCGACGGTGTGACCGGCGAAGGAGGTGATCACGTCACCGGCCTCGATACCCGCCTCGTCCGCGTGACCGTCCGCGAGTACGTCGCCGACGACCGCGCCGGCGGTGCCGTCGCTCGTCACGACCGAGACCCCGAGCATCGGCGAGGCGCCGATGTGGACGACGTCCGACGACTTCCCGTTCTCGATCTGCTGCGCGATGTCGAGCGCCTGGTTGATCGGGATCGCGTACCCCTCGGCGGTCGTCCCGGCCCCGTTGCCGGAACCGCCCTGCCCGTTCCCGAA
Organism: Kribbella sp. NBC_00662; assembly: GCF_041430295.1. Classification (GTDB taxonomy): domain Bacteria; phylum Actinomycetota; class Actinomycetes; order Propionibacteriales; family Kribbellaceae; genus Kribbella. The sequence continues at coordinate 801,512 of NZ_CP109029.1, forward strand.
GCCGTTCCCCGACCCGTCGCCCGAACCATTCCCCGAGCCGTCGCCCGAGCCGTCACCCGAACCGTTGCCGGAACCATTGCCCGAGCCGTCACCGGAACCGTTCTGCGAACCCGGCCCGTCACCGAAGCCGTTGCCGCCGAACGGGTCGCCGAAGCCGTTCCCGTTCCCAGATCCGTCGCCGAACCCGGTCCCGTTCCCGTCGCCGAACCCGGTCCCGTTTCCGGCCGCCGCCAGCGTCGCCGTCGCGGTCGCGCCGGACCTGACCGCAGCCTGCCCCGGCCGGCCCTGGCCGCCGTTGTTCCCGTTGCCACCGGCCACGTCCACGCCGATGACCTCGCCGTTCGCGTTCACCAGCGGGCCGCCGGAATCGCCGGCCTGGATGTTCGCGTCGGTCTCGATCAGGTTGGTGAGGTTCTCCGGGTCCTGCCCGTTCTCGTCGGTCGCGGTGATCGCCTGGTTCAGTCCGGTCACCTTGCCGGCCGCGTAGCTCGGCGTACCGCCCGTGCCGCCCGCGTTCCCGACGCCGACGACCTGGTCGCCCAGCTTCACCTGGTCGGAGTTCCCGGTCTTCGCGGTCTGCAGCCCGGACGCGTCCTTCAGCTTCAGTACGGCGATGTCGTGCTGCTCGTCGTACCCGGCCACGCTCGCGGTGTACGTCTTCCCGTTGCCGATGTCGGTCACGGTGATCGACGTCGCACCCTCGACCACGTGGTGGTTGGTGAGCACCTCACCGTCGGACGTGAGCACGATCCCGGTCCCGGCCGCCCGTGCGTTCTCGTACCCGAGCACGGTGTTCACGTCGACCAGCCCCGGCGAAACCTTGGCCGCGACGGACGACGGGTCGAACGCCTTCTGGGACAGCTCCGAGCTGTTCGCCGCGCTGTGCTGGTCGATGCCCCAGGCAACCGATCCGGCGACGACCGCAGCAGCCAGTCCGAGCGCCCCGGCTCCCAGCAACCGCCGGCCGCGCTTCTTCGGCGGCTTCGGCGGGAACGGGTAGTTCGGGTTGTACTGCGGACCCTGCTGGTACTGCGGGTACGGCCCGTTCTGGGGGTACTGCGGGTACCCGCCATGCGCCGGCGGCCAACCTCCGTACTGCCCACCGTCGTACGGTCCAGGTCCAGCGCTCTCGTTCATCTCCCGTGTCCTCCTCAGCCAGTTCCCTCTGCCTTCGAGTAGAGCGCGCCAGACTGAGAACTCCATCGGCCCAACCAATGAATCAGCTGAGAATCTTCTCCACGGCCGTGACCACGGCCCGCCGCCGCACCGTCGCGCTCGGTACGTCGGCGCCGTACTCCGGGTTCATCGACGACCAGCTCGTCGCGACGGCCTGGATCAGCGACAGCAGCGTGACCGCGCTGAACTGCCGCGTGACCACGCGTCGCCGCATCCCCCGCTGCAGCTCGTCCAGCCGGCTGTGGTTGACCGCGACGATCGCCTCCAGCGGCTGACCGTCGGGCCGCTCGAGCCGGTACCAGGTCGAGAGCCGGAGCCGGTCCGGATGCGCCTCGAAGTAGTCGAACACCCGGCCCGCGTACGCCGGGAGGTCGTCGGCGTCGAACCCGACCTCGGCCAGATACTCCTCCACGGAAGCACTGAACGCCGCGTCGAACAGCTCGTCCTTGTTGCCGAAGTACGCGTAGAGCATGGCCTTGTTGCATCCGGCCACCTCGGCGATCCGGTCCACCCGGGCGCCGGCGATCCCGCGCGCGGAGAACTCCTCGATGGCGGCGGCCAGGATGCGCGCCTTGGTCCGGTCGGCGTTCCGTTGCTGCATGTGACCAGGCTAACCAACTGGTTGGTCGGCCAGGAATTAAACAACCAACCAGTTGGTTAGGACCATCATGAACAAGATTTGGCTGATCACCGGCAGTTCCCGCGGCCTGGGCCGCGCCCTCACCGAGGCCGTGCTGGCCACCGGCGACCGAGTCGTCGCCACCGCACGCAGGCCCGAGCAGCTCGACGACCTTGTCGCGAAGTACGGCGAGCAGATCCGCGCCGTCGCTCTCGACGTCACCGACGCCGCGGCCGCCCGCGCCGCCGTACAGACCGCTCTCGACGCGTTCGGCGGGCTGGACGTGGTCGCGAACAACGCCGGCTACGCGAACAGCGCCCCGATCGAGGAGACCCCCGACGACGACTTCCGTGCGCAGATCGAGACCAACCTCTTCGGCGTCGTGAACGTGACGAAGGCTGCGCTACCGGTGTTCCGCGAGCAGAAGAGCGGGCACTTCCTGCAGTTCTCATCGGTCGGCGGGCGGGTCGGCGGTACGCCCGGGATGGGCGCGTACCAGACTGCGAAGTTCGCGGTCGAAGGCTTCTCCGAGGTGCTCAGCAACGAGGTCCGGCCGTTCGGCGTCAAGGTGACGATCGTCGAGCCGGGCGCCTTCCGCACCGATTGGGGCGGTTCTTCGATGCAGCTCGCGGAGGTGCATCCGGACTACGACTCCACCGTGGGCCAGATGAACCGCTACCGCCTGGAGACCGACGGCAAGCAGCCCGGCGACCCGGCCAAGGCTGCCGAGGCGATCGTCCACGTCACGGGCCTCGACAATCCTCCCCTGCGGCTCCTGCTCGGCAAGGACGCCCTCACCCACGCCGACCGCGCGTCGAGGTCCCGCGCCGACGAAGCCGCCGCCTGGGCGCACCTGACCACCTCGACCGACTATTCAGCGGAGTGAGCTGAAGAACTCGCGGACATCACTCACCAGCAACTCCGGCTCCTCCAGCGCCGCGAAGTGCCCGCCGTGGTCGACGTCCGTCCATCGGGTGATGTTGTTGTCGCGCTCGGCGTACCGGCGCACCGGGACGTCGTGCGCGAACGCGAGCACCGCGGTCGGTACACCGGAGTTCTCGAGCTTGGTCCCCCACGCCTCCTGCTGCGCATAACCCACGTACGCCGCCGACCCGGCGGTGCCCGTGAGCCAGTAGATCATCACGTTGGTGAGCAGCCGATCCTTGCCGATGATTGCCTCCGGCAAGGTTTCGGCGGGGTACGTCCAGGCCATGAACTTGTCCATGATCCAGGCCAGCTGCCCGACCGGCGAGTCGACGAGACCGTAGGCGACGGTCTGCGGCCGGGTGGACTGGATCGAGATGTAGCCGAACTCCTTCTGCAGGAAGCCGCCGATCCGCGCGATCCGGTCCTGCTCCAGCGGCGTCAGCGTCTTCAGCTCCTCCTCCGGCAGCGGGTACGGCGGTAGCGAGGGGCCACCGTTGGTGTGCACACCGACGACCCGGTCACGAGCCGCTCGCGCGACCGCCGGCGACACCGCCCCGCCAATGTCACCACCCTGTACGCCGTACCGCTCGTAGCCGAGCTCTTCCATCAGAAGGGCCCAGACCTGCCCGACCCGCTCTCTGGACCACCCACTGGTGGACACCGGCCCGGAGAATCCGAACCCGGGCAGCGAAGGAATCACCACGTGGAACGCGTCCGAGGCCTGCCCGCCGTGAGCGACCGGATCGGTCAGCGGGCCGATCACGTCCAGGAACTCGACGATCGAACCCGGCCAGCCGTGCGTCAGCAGCAGCGGCAGTGCATCCGGCTCGGCCGACCGGACGTGGAGGAAGTGGATCCGCTGCCCCTCGATCTCGGTGGTGAACTGCGGATACGAGTTCAGCTCCTTCTCCGCCGCGCGCCAGTCGTACGACGTACGCCAGTAGTCGACCAGCGAGGACAGCCAGGAGACCGGTACGCCGGTGTCCCAGTCGTCGCCGGGTAGCGGCGCGGGAAGGCGGGCGCTCGCCAGCTTGGCGGCGAGGTCGTCGAGTGTGCTCTGCGGGATGTCGATCGTGAACGGCTTGATCATGTCCATCACTCTGTCACCTACTTAGGACAGCTTTAGTCCTAACCGACTGACAGAATGGAAGACATGCTCGAGACCTCGGCCCGACTGCTCAAACTCCTCTCGCTCCTGCAGCAGCCCAAGGAGTGGAGCGGCTCCGCGCTGGCCGGCGAGCTCGGCGTCGGCGTCCGGACCGTACGGCGCGACGTCGACAAGCTCCGCAACCTCGGTTATCCCGTCGACGCCGTACCGGGGGTGGCCGGCTACCGACTCGGGTCCGGCGCCGCACTCCCACCGCTGCTGCTGGACGACGAGGAGGCAGTCGCCGTCGCGATCGGACTCCGCGCCGCCGCCACCGGCACTGTCGCCGGGACCGAGGAGTCGTCGGTCCGCGCCCTCACCAAGCTCGAGCAGGTCCTGCCGTCCAGGCTGCGCCACCGCATCGAACTGCTCCAACAGATCGCAGTCACACCAGCAGGCGGTCCGTCCGTGCAACCAGACGTACTGCTTGCCGTCGCGGCCGCCTGCCGCGACCATCAGCGGCTGCGGTTCGACTACAGCAACCACGACGGTACAGCGACCACCAGGACGACCGAGCCGCATCGGCTCGTGCACACCGGCCGGCGGTGGTACCTGGTCGCGTGGGACCTCGACCGGACCGATTGGAGGACGTTCCGCCTCGACCGGCTCGAGCCGCGGATCCCGACCGGACCGCGATTCACGCCTCGCGACGTACCGGACCTGACGACCACGAACCGCGGCGTCGCGTACGGCGGCTACCGCTACCAGGCGCAGGTCCTGGTCCATGCGCCCGCAGAGCAGGTGACCGACCGCTTCGGGCCGAACGTCGCGACCGTCACCCCGGTCGACGAGCACACGACGCTGGTGGACACGGGCGCCAACTCGCTCGACCAGATCGCCCTGCATCTCGGCCTGCTCGGCCTGCCGTTCGAGGTCCGTTCACCGCCGGAGCTGGTCGACTGCATCCGCGAGCTGACGACGCGCCTTGCTGCCGCGCTCCCGCCGTCCTGACCGGTACCGTTCAGGCATGCAGGATCGGTACGTCGAGACCGTGCTGGGCCGGATCCGCTTGCGCATCGACGGATCCGGACCCGCGATGCTGTTCTGGCCGAGCCTGCTGATGGACGGCACGCTCTGGTCCGCCCAGGCCGCGCACTTCGCTGGCCGCTTCCAGGTGATCCTCGTCGATCCGCCCGGGCACGGCGGCAGCCAACCGCTGACCGGACCGTTCACGTTCGACCAGTGCGCCCACGTCATCGCAGCCATCGCCGACGACCTCGGCGTCGACCGGGTCCATGTCATCGGCAACAGCTGGGGCGGCATGATCGGCGGCACGTTCGCGGCTTTGTATCCCGACCGGATCGGCATCGCGGTCCTGATGAACGCCACCGCCTCACCCGCGGGCCGCCGGCAACGATTCGAGTACGGCGTCCTGACCCGCTCCGCCCAGCTCCTCGGCGGGATCCGCGGACCGCTCAAGGGACCGGTGCGGGACGCGTTCCTCGGCCCGACCACGAAACGCGAGAAGCCCGAGGTCGTTGCCACAGTCAACGAACTCGCCGCCAAGGTGGACATCACCTCTGGTCGGCACGCGGTCACCAGCGTGGTCCCGCGCCGGCCCGATCAGCGCGACCTGTTCGGCCGGATCCGCACGCCCGTCCTGGTCGTGGCCGGCGGCGAGGACACGACCTTCCCGCCGGCGGAGACCGAGGAGATGGCCGACTCGATCCCCGGTGCGCGGTTCGTCGTACTCGAGCAGTCGGCGCACCTGGCCGCGCTCGAGTCCCCGAAAGAAGTCAACGCCCTGATCGACGACTTTCTCGTCGATCAGGGCGTCTGACTCAGCTCAGCGGACGACGGCCCCGGTCTTCGGGTCGAGGATCAGCTTGGCCTTGCTCGGGCGCTGCCAGAAGTTGAACATGCTGTTCAGGCTGCCGGCGCGCTGGTCGAACGAGTGGTCACCGATCCGTCCGGTGCGCCAGTTGTCCTCGATGAACTTCAGGATCGAGGACTGGTCGGTCAGCGCATGGTCGACGTGGTTGGTCTTCGCGTACGGCGAGACCACCAGCAGCGGCAGGCGCGGGCCGTAACCGCAGCGGTCGGCGTAGCCACCGGCCACCGGCTTCTTGCCGCACAGTGCGGCCTGGTCGAGCGCGGCGTCCTTGGAGCCGTTCACGCTCGGCGGCGTGACGTGGTCGTACCAGCCGTCGGAGTCGTCGTAGGCCAGGACGACCGCGGTCGAGGACCACTCCTTCGACTTCTGCAGCTGGTTGATTTCCTTGACGATGAACGCCTGCTCGTCCGGCGGGTCGGAGTATCCGGCGTGCCCGTCCTGGTACTCACCGGCCTTCAGGAAGCTGACCGCCGGCAGGTTGCCGGCCGCAAGGGCCGCGTCGAAGTCCGAGGTGTCGTACTGATGGTTGGCCTGGTCGGTGTGGCCGATCGCCTTCACCGACGTCGGCGGCAGGTGCTTCGGGTTCGACGTCGACTTGTAGTACTGGAACGGCGAGTGGTGCGGGCTGTAGTCCACCGCCGCGATGCCGCCGACGTTGTTGTGCGTCGCGCCGCAGACGGCCTTGCCGTCGACGGTGCCGGTCGGCTTGAAGCCGCCCTGGAACCAGCCCCAGGTGACGTGCTTCTGGTTCAGCAGGTCGCCGATGTTCTGCCCGTGCATCACGGCCAGGTTGTTCGTCGACTTGCCGTTGTTGTTCGAGCAGTCGTCGTAGTACGGGTCGGGGTCGTTGGTGATCGTGCCGATCCCGTTCTTGTCCGGCGACTGCACGGCGTACGCGTCGGTGGTCGGCTTACCGGTCTTCGGGTCGACGGCCTGACCCCCGTGGGTCTGGCCGGCGATCAGGTTCAGCGCGCCCGGGGTGGACGGGCCGTAGACCGTGCCGAACGAGTTGTCGTTCAGCGAGTAGTGCTGGGCGTAGTTCCACATCGCGGTGACGGTGTTGCCGTCGAAGTAGTCCATCACCAGGCCCGGCTCACCGAACAGCACCGGCTGTCCGGTGCACTTGTCGGTCTCGGTGTTCTCGACGAACTTGTCGTCCTTGCCGCCGTTGACGGCCTTCTGCTCCGGACCGTAGCCGTGGTTCTGGTCGCAGGTCATCGCCTGCGACGGCGACAGCCGCTTCGGGTTGTACGCGTTCGGGTTGTTCGTCAGCAGCTTCTTCGACAGCCCGTTCACCTTGGGCGTGTTCCGGGCGGCCTTGAACGGCGTGCCGTCGGTGTTGGTCGCGTTCGGGTAGGTGCCGAAGTAGTGGTCGAACGAGATGTTCTCGCCGAAGATCACCACGACGTGCTGGATCGGCGTCGACGGGTGGACCGTCGGGAACGAAAAGGCGGCGTCGCCCACCTGTGCGCTACCGCCCTGACTGCTCACACTCCCCTTGCTGCCGCCCCCACTGGCGACGCCCTGATTGGTGCCGCCGCCGCTACAGGCGACCAGCAACAGGCTCGTCGCGGCCACACCGGCCGTAGCGAGCACACGGAGTCTTGCGCGCATGCCTTCTCCTCTTGGGTAAATCATGCGAGCAACGACCGCCCGAAGTGGTCGTTGCCGTCCCAAACACCGGGAAGCACGAAGAAGTAGCCGCCACCGACCGGCCGGATGTAGTCGACGAGTGGCTCGTCGATCAGCCGGGTCTGTACGGCTTCGAACTGCCGGGCGATGTCCTGCTGGTAGCAGCAGAACAACAGCCCCATGTCCAGGTCCCCGACCGAGTCGGTGCCCTTGTCGTAGTTGTAGCCGCGGCGCAGGAACTGGCTGGCCGCGGTCGCCGGCGTCCGCGGGTTGGCCATCCGGATGTGGCTGGTCAACGGGATCGCGCCGCCGGTCGGATCGGCCGGATAGTCCGGGAGGTCGGTCTCGCGGTTGCCGTCCAGCGGTGCGCCGGAGTCCTTGCGGCGGCCGAACATGTTCTCCTGCTCGCCGACCGATACCCGGTCCCAGAACTCGACCAGCATCCGGATCTGCCGCAGCACCTGGTAACTGCCGCCCTCGGTCCAGGCCGGTTCGCCGTTGCCCTTGCCGACCCACACGAGCTTGTCGTGGTCGGCGGCGGCCGGCTTGACGATGCCGTCCTTGAAGCCCATCAGATTGCGTTGCGTCCCGGACGGCCGCGGCGGGCTCTGGAATCCGTCGACCCGCCACCGCAACTGCATCGCACCGCGGGTGTGCCGGGCGATGTCGCGCAGCGCGTGCAGCACGGTGTCACTCTCGGTCGCGCACAGCTGCAGGCTCAGATCCCCGTGGCACTGGCTCTCGTCCAGGCTGTCGTTGGGGAACTCCTTCATCGGCTTCAACTTCGCCGGTTTGCGATCGTTGAGCCCGTACCGCGCGTCGAACAGCGACGCCCCGACGCCGACGGTGACCGTCAGATCGTCACCCGGCATGTCCGGACCGAGTACGCCGGAATCGGCCGGCGGACCGGTGATCCCCAGCGGCGGAAGCGCACCGCCCGCGGTCAGCAGTCTCGCCCGGTCCGTGATCGTCGTGAACAGCTCGGTGAGCTCGGCCTTGTCGGCCGCGATCACGTCGAACGACGCGAAGATCGCCTGCTTCTGCGGGTCGTTGGTGATGCCTGCCTGATGTACGCCGTGGAACGGCACAGCGGTCGCCGAAGCGGCGGCTGCTGTCGAGCCTGCCAGTGCTGCCGCCCCGACACCGGTCACCGCGGCTGCACCGGCGCCGGCCAGCGTGCCGCGCAGGAACGAGCGGCGGTCGAAGCCGGTCATCCAGCCCTCCGGACGTCACAGATGGCAGCGACGGGAGCGAGCCTCTCCAGCAATTCGCCGACCGCGCCGTTGAGCTGCTCGCGGGTCTTCTGGTCCAGCTGGGCAACCGGGGTGTTCTGGTGCGCAGTCAGCAGCGCACGCACGCGGGCTTCCCACTTCTGTACCTGGGGCAGGTCCGGATCGCGGGGCTTGAGGACCGGGTCGAGGATGGCCAGCACGGCCGCCGTACCGTTCAGGTTGGCCAGTGCGGTGTTCAGCGACGTACCGCTGCCCTGGTCGTGCTCACCGGTCAGCTCGAACTGCAGTGCGTTCTCCATGATCTCGTGGGCGCGGAGCCCGAGATCGTTCGGATCGACCTGCTCGTTGGGCAGGTCCTGCTGCAGGCCGTGTACGTCGGCCGCGAGCTGGTCCGCGATCGGCTTCAGGCTCGCGGCGGAGGCGTTGTGCCACAGGCCTTTCTCCAACGGGTGGAAGCCGCCCGATCCGTCGATCTTGTCCGCGAAGTCGCCGAACGCGTCGTACGCGGCGCCGAGCGAGTTGTACGCCAGGTGTGCGGGCAGCCAGTCGGTGCGGGCGGCGGCCAGGTTCCCGGCGTCCACGTCGGCGCGCAGCTTGTCCGTCTTGACCACCAGGCCGGCGACGCCGGTGGCGACCGCGGCCTGGTACTGCTTCACCAGCGGCAGCATGTCGTTCTTGGTCACGGGGACCACGGCCGGGCCGGCCTTCCCGTCACCCGAGACGGTGACCGTCGGGCCGGTGATCGTGTCGGTGTCCTCGATCAGGCAGCGGATCGCGTAGCGGCCGGCGCCGAGCTGTACGTCCATCGGCGCGCTGGTGTCCGGGCCGAGACCCTCCACCTCGCCGTACACCTTGTTGCTGTCGACGTCGACGAGATCGACCTCGGCGGACGCGTCTCCGCCGTTGTGCAGGGTGATGGTCTGCCGACCGGCCTTCGGATCAGTCCAGCCCTGGCCGCACGCACTGCGGGACACCGTGACCTGAGGTGGACGACTGGCGGCGTTGGCCGCGCCTGCCGAGCCCTCCCAGGGCCGCCACACCGCCACGGCAACCACCGCGCCTACACCGACCAGCGCGAGTGCGGCCGGTAGCGGACGGGGAGTGCGCACGAGAGATTGCTCCTGGTGATCGGCATTTCCATTCGCCGGTAATGCTAATCCTGCGATCACCCGAGTTGAGCCGTGTTGGCCTTCTCGTCATGCATTGTTCGCCCTAGTGGCGGGGCGGAACCGGAGTACGACTCAGATCGGAGGCGACCACGATCTCGCCGGAGAACTCCTCGGCGGCTTCGCTGAGAAAACGCTCAGGTTCCTGATAACGCTGGGAAAAGTGCGTCAGGACCAGTTTGCGTACGCCGCATTCGGCCGCCACGCGAGCAGCCTGGCAGGCTGTCAAATGCCCGAAACGACGGGCCAGATCGGCTTCCGCGGACAGGTAGGTCGACTCGATCACGAGCAGGTCCGCGTCCTCGGCCAGGCGCAGTACGTTCTCGCACAACCGGGTGTCCATGATGAACGCGAACCGTTGGCCCGGCCGCGGTTCGCTGACGTCCTCGATCCGCACGGTGCGGCCGTCCACCTGGAGAGACCCGGCCTGCTGGAGCCGACCGATGGCCGGACCAACGATGCCGTGAGCAGCCAGTCTGTCCGGCAGCATCCGGCGGCCGTCGGGCTCGATCAACTGGTATCCGAACGAGTCCACCGAATGCTCCAGGCGGCGCGCCCACAGTTGCCCGAACGAGCCGACCGACAGCAGCCCGTCCTCCTCCACCGGCTCCTCGAGCAATTCGGCCCGCTCGAAGAACGACGCGGCGTACCGCAAACGCGTGAAGTACTTCTGGCCGGAGGCCGGGTAGTGCGCGCGGACCGGATGCGGTACGTCGTCCAGCGACAAGCGCTGCACGATTCCCGGCATCCCGAGACAGTGATCGCCGTGGAAATGCGTGATGCACAAGCGGGTGATCGCCCCGGCCGCGACCCCGGCGTACAGCATCTGCCGCTGGGTGCCCTCCCCCGGGTCGAAGAGGAAACCCTCGTTGTCCCAGCGCAGGAAGTACCCGTTCTGCGTGCGTTCCCGGGACGGCACCTGGCTGCCGGTCCCGAGAACGACGAGCTCACGCAAGCGCGGCCGCCTAGAGGTCGCGCTCGGAGGTGGAGCCGTCGCGAGCGTCGTCCCACGGCGTGCTGGGCAAGGCGGAGGAGGGAGGCAGGACGGAGTCCTGTCGACCGACGACAACGCCGCCCAGTGCGCCGTGGGGCGGCGCGTAGCAGGCTCCACCTCCGAGCGCGACCTCTAAAGTCGACGACGACATGTTCCCGCCGCAGGACACGACCGCGACCCGCTTGCCGGCCAGTTCGGTACGGCGTTGACGGGCTGCCGCGAACGCCAGCGCCGCCGACCCCTCGATCAGCTGGTGCTCGGTGTCGATGACGAGGCGCAGCGCCTCGCGAATCGCGTCCTCCTCGACCAGCACCCAGTCGTCGACCAGTTCGCGGCACAGGTCGAACGTGATGCTGCCCGGCTCGACGCTGCCCGCCGTACCGTCCGACAACGTCTGCCGGGCGTCGATCTGGACGATCTCGCCGGCCCGCACGGATGCCGCCATCGCATCGTCGACGGCCGGCTGAGCGCCGTACACCCGGATCCCGGGCAGCTGCTTCTTCAGTACCGCGGCAACCCCGCTGATCAGCCCGCCGCCACCGACCGACACCACGACCGCGTCGAGCGGCCGACTCGCGAGCTGCTCGACGATCTCGACCGCCACGGTCCCCTGCCCGGCGATGATGTCCGGATCGTTGTACGGCGGGACGTAGGTCAGCCCGTGCTCGGCCGCATACGCCCGCGCCTTGGGTTCGAGTACGCCGGAATCGTTGCCCTCGGCCCGTAGTTCGAGACCGAGCCGGCGCAGCGCCGCGACCTTGCTCGGCGACGCGGTCTCCGGCAGGTACACGATCCCGTGCCCGCCGAGCGTCGCCAGCGCATTGCCGACCCCCAGCCCGTGGTTACCGGTCGATGCGGTCACCACCCCGGCCGACCGTTCCGCGTCGGTCAGCGTGAGGATCTTCGCCATCGCCCCCCGCGCCTTGAACGACCCCGTCCGCTGCAGGTGCTCACACTTCACCAGCAACTCGGCGCCGAGGTCCTCACCGAACGCGCTGTACGGAACGAACGGCGTCGGCGCCAGATGCTCACGCAACCTCGGCGCGAACGCCTCCGACCGCTCGGCAACCTCAGCGGGGGTCAAGGTCATGCGGAAACCTCACTCGGTCGGGCTGAGACTTGTACCCAGGGCCTGCCAGTCGAGAACCGGGGCGGCGAGTTGGCTGATCGTGGCGAGCAGACCGAGCCGCGCGGCCCGGATGTCCGGCTCCTTCGCCATCACGAGGATCTCGTCGAAGAAGGCGTTGACCGGCTCGACCAGGACCGACGCGGCGGCGACGAAGTCGGCCAGGCCGGTCGGCGCCTGACCGATCTTCTGGACCGCCTCGTGCAGCACGACCTCGGCCGGCTCGGTCAGCTTGCTCGGGTCGTACGACGCCTCGGTGCCCTCCGGGACGATCCGGCGGACCCGCTGGAGCACGGCGACCAGATCGGCGAAGTCACTGTTGCCGACCAGGCCCTGCAGGGTCTTCAGCGTTTCGTCGGCCGCCGCCGGAGCAGTTGCCAACGGCAACACTGCGGCGACCTGGAGGTGATCGTCGCCCCGGTCGAGCAGCTGCTGCTCGTACCGCCGGACGGTGAACTCGGCCACCTCGTCCAGCGACTCCGCCGGTACGTCGATGCCCTGGGCACCGATCTCCGCGGCCGCCGCCCGCAGACCGGTTTCCAGGGTGATCGCCCTGAGCTCCGGGTGCTCACGCAGGATCGCGACCACACCGCCGGCCGCACGCCGCAGCGCGAACGGGTCCGAGCTTCCGGTCGGCTTCGCGCCTACACCGAACAGTCCGGCCAGCAGGTCGAAGCGGTCGGCGAGCGCGAGCAGCGCACCCGGAGTCGTCGACGGGACCGGGTCACCGGCAGACCGCGGCAGCTCCATGTCGAACAGCGCCTGGGCAACACCCTCGGTCTCCCCGGCGCGACGCGCGTACTCGCGAGCCATGGTGCCGGCCAGGCTGGTCAGCTCGACCACCATCTGCGAGCCCAGGTCGAACTTCGCCAGCTCGGCCGCCCGCTTCAGCGTGGTCAGTTCGTCGCCGTCCAGCTCCACCTTGTCGGCCAGGGCCAGCGCGATCCGGCCGATCCGGCCCGCACGGTCGGCCATCGATCCGAGGCGCTCCTCGAAGGCCAGCTTCTCCAGCTCGCCCTTCATCGACTCCAGCGGCGTCTCCAGGTCGGCCCGCCAGAAGAAGGCGGCGTCCTCGTACCGGGCCCGCAGTACACCCTCGTTGCCGGCGCGCACCACGTCCTCGTCCACAGAGCCGTTGGCCACGGCAACGAAATGGGGCAGCAGCTTGCCGTCGGCGTCGCGCACCGGCAGGTACCGCTGGTGCTTGCGCATCACCGTCGTCAGGATCTCGCTCGGCAGCTCGAGGTAGTCCGCGGCGAAACCGCCGAGGATCGACGTCGGCTCCTCGATCAGGTTGACGATCTGGTCCACGAGCGCGGCTTCGCCCTCGAAGTCGACAGTGCCGTTGACACCCTTGGCCAGCTCGGTCGCCGCGGCGACGATCTGCGCGCGGCGCTTGGCCGGGTCGGCCTCGATGCCGTGGATCCGGAGCAGATCGAGGTACCCCTCGGCCGAGGCGATCTCGACCTTCGGCGGCGCCGCGGTCCGGTGGACCCGCGTGGTCCGGCCGGCGGCGAGCGTCGACACCGAGACCGGAACCACCTGGTCGCCGAGCAGCGCGACGAGCCAGCGGATCGGGCGGGTGAAGGACAGCTTGGCGTCGTTCCAGCGCATGTTCTTGTCGGAGCGGAGACCGGTCACGATCTCGCTCAGTACGCCGCTCAGGACCTCGGCCGCACCGCGACCCGGGTCCGGCTTCGTCACCGCGACGTACTCGACGCCGTCGACGTCCAGGTCGTGCAGCTCGCTGGGGTCGACCTTCTGACCGCGGGCGAACCCGGCGGCGGCCTTCGTGACGTTGCCGTCGGCGTCGTACCCGGCCGACTTCCGCGGACCACGGACTACGCGCTCGGCATCCGGCTCACTGGCCTGTACCTCGGCGACAAAGGCGACGACACGGCGCGGAGTCGCGTACGTCGTGATCGCGCCGTGGCCGAGCCGGGTGGCGCCGAGCTTCTCCTCCAGCGCGGACCGCACGGCCTCGGCCGTCTTGGTGACCTCGGACGGCGGCATCTCCTCGGTGCCGATCTCGAAGGTCAGCTGCCGCGTCCCGGTGATCGCCGGGAACTCGGTCGGCTCGGCGGCGGCCGGCGGGAGCTCGGCCAGACCCAGCGGGTACTTCAGCTCCTCGCGGCGCTCGGCCCACAGCCGGGACACCTCACGGGCGAGCGTGCGCATCCGGCCGAAGGCCTTCGCGCGTTCCGTCGTACTGACGGCGCCGCGGGCGTCGAGGACGTTGAAGGTGTGCGAGCACCGCAGTACCTGGATGTGCGCGGGCACCGGGAGGCGGTCGTCGATCATCCGGCGGGCCTCGTTCGCGTACTCCTCGAACAGCCGCTTCTGCGACTCCACGTCGGCGTCGTCGAGGTAGTACCGGCTCATCTCGTACTCCGCCTGGCCGAACGCCTCGCCGTACGAGATGCCGGGCGCGTAGGCGATGTCCTTGAAGTGCGAGACGCCCTGCAGCGCCATCATGATCCGCTCGATGCCGTAGGTGATCTCCACCGACACCGGATCGAGGCTCATGCCGCCGGCCTGCTGGAAGTACGTGAACTGGGTGATCTCCAGGCCGTCCAGCCAGACCTCCCAGCCCAGCCCCCAGGAACCGGTCGCCGGGTTGGCCCAGTTGTCCTCGACGAACCGGACGTCGTGCGCGTGGATGTCGATCCCGAGCGCGGTCAGGCTCTCCAGGAACAGCTCCTGCGGGTCGCCCGGATCCGGCTTGAGCACCACCTGGAACTGGGTGTGGGTCTGCAGGCGGTTCGGGTTCTCGCCGTAGCGGCTGTCGTCCGGCCGGACGCTCGGCTCGACGTACGCCACCCGCCACGGCTCGGGACCGAGCACCCGCAGGATGGTCGCCGGGTTCAGCGTTCCGGCCCCGACCTCGGTGTTGAACGGCTGCACGACCATGCAGCCCCGGTCGGTCCAGTACTTCGTCAGCGCCAGCAGCGCATCCTGCATGGTGAGCACAGCAAACCTCAAGCCATCTTCCGGGGGTTTTCGGACCGAAGTCTATTAGGCCGGAGCCGGTGCTATCCCCCGCATTGCCAGCGTGAGCAATCGGTCGGCCTGGGCGGAGTCCTCGCCGCTGGCCAGTGAGATGCCGTTGACCAGCTTCAGCAGGTCCTCGATCCGGACATCCGCGGGTACGGCGCCGGCCTCCTGAGCGCGCTCGAGCAGCGTCCGGCCGGCCGCGATCACCCGCGCGTGCGTGTCCGAACCGCAGTCCCCGCTCATCACCAGCACGGTCGCGAGACCGCGGCTACTGGTCGCGTGCCGGACCATCGCGTGGAGCCAGCTCGTCAACGCCCGCAAGGGATCCGGGGCGTCGAGCAGCTCGACGGCCTGCGCGCAGACCGCGTCGACGCTGCTCCGGAACACCTCCTCCAGCAAGCTGATCCGGCCGCCGAAGTGCCGGTGCAGGGTCGCCGATCCGACGCCGGCGCGGCGTGAGATCTCCTCCAGCGACGCGTCCGCACCCTGCTCGGCGACCACCTCGGCCGCGACCGCAACCAGCCGGTCACGGTTCCGCTGAGCATCAGCACGCATCTCTTCGCCGTCCCTTGACGTAAGTGGGGTGGTCCCCCATATCGTAGCGGTTGATAAACGGGGGGCCACCCCACTTAAACTCCGAGGAGACCCATATGCGCATCGGTTTGGCCTTCGGCGATGTCCGCGGACCCGCCCATCTGCCGGAGATCACCCGCCAGATCCAGGAAGCAGCCGGAGCCGGTGTCGGCACCGCGTGGGTGACGCACGGCGTCGGCTGGGACGCACTCACCACGTTGGCGGCTGCCGGCCCGACGGCTCCCGGGATCGAGCTCGGCACCGCGGTCGTGCCGTTCCCCCAGCGACACCCGCTCGTACTCGCCAAGCAGGCGTTGACCGTGCAGGCCGCGGTCGGCAATCGCCTCACGCTCGGCATCGGCGCCGGCATCGCCCGGATGGTCAGCACGATGTACGGACTGCCGACCGACCGTCCGGCCCGACGTCTCCGTGAATACCTGCAGGTGCTGCGACCACTCCTCCGCGGCGAGGCGGTCGACCATCACGGCGAGTACTACGTCGCCTCCGGCGCGATCGACCTGCCCGGGGCCGAGGCGCCGTCGGTGCTGCTGGCCGCGCTCGGTCCCGCGATGCTCAAGGTCGCGGGCGAGCTCGCCGACGGCACGATCACCTGGATGACCGGACCTCAGACACTGAGCAAGCACGTCGTACCGTCGATCACTCGAGCCTCCGGCAGCCGCAGTCCGCGTATCGTGGCGGGGCTTGGTGCGTGTCTGACGTCCGCCGAGGACGCAGCCAGGGCGCGCTTCGCGGAGCAGTTCGCGCTGGCCGGGCAGGTTCCGGAGTACCGCGCGATGCTCGACCGGGAAGGTGTCGACGGGCCGGCCGACGTACTGATCGTGGGTGACGAGCCGTCGATCCGCAAGCAGCTCGACCGCGTCCGCGACACCGGCGCGACCGACCTCATGCTGGCCCCGATCGGCACCCCGGAGGAACAGGCCCGGACGACCGCGTACCTGTCTACAGTGGCGGGGTGACGGTTACCGAGGCGCACGGGGCGGTCGACGCGGTCTGGCGGATCGAGTCGGCGCGGATCATCGCGGGTGTCGCGCGGATCGTGCGGGACGTGGGGCTGGCCGAAGAGCTCGCGCAGGACGCGTTGGTGGCGGCGTTGGAGCAGTGGCCGCAGTCCGGCGTACCGAACAATCCGGGGGCCTGGCTGATGGCGATCGCCAAGCGCCGGGCGATCGACCTGATCCGGCGCAAGGACACGTACCAGCGCAAGCTCGCCGAGATGGGGCACGAGCTCGAGATCGACGGCGACAGCGTCGAGGACGACGTCGAGGCGATCCTCGAGGACCACATCGAGGACGACCTGCTGCGGCTGGTCTTCACCGCCTGCCACCCGGTGCTGACCACGGACGCCCGGGTGTCGCTGACGCTGAAGCTGCTCGGTGGTCTCAAGACCGACGAGATCGCGCGCGCGTTCCTGGCCCCGGAGCCGACGATCGCGCAGCGGATCGTCCGGGCCAAGCGCAACCTGGCCAAGGCCGGCGTCGAGTTCGAGGTGCCGTCCGGGCCGGACCTGCTGGAGCGGTTGTCGTCGGTCCTCGAGGTCGTCTACCTCATCTACAACGAGGGGTACTCCGCGACCGCGGGCGACGACTGGATGCGTCCGTCGCTGTGCAACGAGGCGATGCGGCTCGGTCGGCTCCTCGCGGAACTGATGCCGACCGAACCCGAAGTACTCGGCCTGCTGGCGCTGATGGAGTTGCAGTCGTCCCGGGCCAACGCCCGGGTCGGACCGGACGGCGAGCCGGTGCTGCTGCTCGACCAGGACCGCCGCCGCTGGGACCGGCTGCTGATCCGCCGCGGACTCGAAGGGATCGACCGCGCCTGGGCGCTGGAGAAACCGCCCGGCCCGTACCTCCTCCAGGCCGCGATCGCGGCCTGCCACGCGCGGGCCGCCATACCGGAGGACACCGACTGGGCCCGGATCGCCGGCCTGTACGCCGTGCTCGCGCAGGTCACGCCGTCGCCGGTGGTCGAGCTCAACCAAGCGGTCGCGATCTCGATGGCGTTCGGTCCGGAGCGTGGGCTGGAGGCCGTGGACGCACTGGCCGACGACCCGTCACTGAAGGACTACCACCTGCTGCCGAGCGTGCGCGGCGATCTCCTCTTCAAACTCGGCCGGCTGGCCGAGGCCCGCGAGGAGTTCGAGAAGGCGGCCGCGCTGACCCGCAACGAGCGCGAGCGCAAACTCCTCCTCGAGCGCGCTGCCGCCTGCTGATCCCTCCCGCGAGTGATCTACATCACAGATGGTCGATGGGGGTCGTAGGCGCTCGACGCAGTGGTGAGATCGTCACCCACCAGGAGGAATCACCATGGACACCGTCGTATCGAAGGACGGCACCACCATCGCCTACGACCGGCGCGGGAACGGGCCGGCGCTCGTCCTCGTCGACGGCGCGCTCTGCTCCCGCGCGCAGGGCCCGATGCCCGCGGTCGCCGACGCGCTCGCCGACCGGTTCACCGTCTACAACTACGACCGGCGCGGCCGGGGCGACTCCGGCGACACCGGCGCGTACGAGGTCGACCGGGAGCTCGAGGACCTCGCGGCCGTGATCGAGGCGGCCGGCGGGTCGGCGTACGTCTACGGCTCGTCGTCCGGCGCGGCGCTCGCGCTCCGGGCCGCGGCGGCCGGGCTGCCGATCGAGAAGCTGGTCGCGTTCGAGCCGCCGTACGTCGTCGACGACAGCCGGACCCGGATCCCGCGCACCTGGGTCGCCGACCTGGAGGCGCTCGAGCCGGGCGACGCGATCAGGTACTTCTTCACCAAGGGGATCGGGTTGCCGGGGATCTTCGTCACGATGATGAAGCTGATGCCGGCCTGGAAGCCGATGAAGGCGATGGCCCACACGATCCCGTACGACGCGCGGATCCTCGGCGACAACTGCTTCGGCGAACCGATGGACGCGGCCCAGTGGGCGTCGATCTCGCAGCCGGTGCGGGTGGTGAACGGCGGCAAGAGCCCGGCCTGGATGAAGGCGTCCACCCGGGCGCTGGCCGACGCGGTGCCGGGCGCCGGGCACACCGAAGTACCGGGTCAGAATCACATGATCAAGGCCACCGCGATCGCTCCGGTGATCGCCGGCTTCTGTGCCTGAACAGCGCGAAGGGCGTCCGGCCGGAGCCGGACGCCCTTCGTCGTACTTCGTCGTTCGTCAGGCGCCGGTGATCAGCGCGCCGGCGCCGGAGCGGGCCGCGTCGAAGCGGGCCTGGGCGTCGGCCCAGTTGACGACGTTCCACCAGGCCTTGACGTAGTCCGGCTTCACGTTCTTGTACTGCAGGTAGAACGCGTGCTCCCACATGTCCAGCATCGCGATCGGGGTCTGGCCGGCCGGCAGGTTGCCCTGCTGGTCGTAGAGCTGGTGGATCAGCAGCCGGCTGCCGAGGGCGTCCCAGCCGAGGATGGCCCAGCCGGAGCCCTGGATCGTGGTCGCGCTGGCGGTGAAGTTCGCCTGGAACGCGTCGAACGAGCCGAAGAACTCGTCGATCGCGGCGCCGAGCTCGCCGTCCGGCTTGTCGCCGCCGTCCGGGGACAGGTTCTTCCAGAAGATCGAGTGGTTGACGTGCCCGCCGAGGTTGAAGGCGAGCGTCTTCTCCAGCCCGACGATCGAACCGAAGTCACCCTTGTCGCGGGCCTCGGCCAGCTTGTCCAGGGTGTCGTTCAGACCCTTCACGTAGGTCGCGTGGTGCTTGTCGTGGTGCAGCTCCATGATCTCGCCGGCGATACTCGGCGCGAGCGCGCTGTAGTCGTAGGGAAGATCGGGAAGCGTGTACGTGGTCAACTCTGCTCCTTCGTCGGGGCCCACCGAGGGCCGATATCTCCGATGTCCTGTTTCAGCGGCACCAGCTTGAAACTTCAACCACGGTTGAGGTCAAGGCAACACGCGGGCGAACGCGCCACCACCGACCGGTGCCCGGTCCGACCGCCGTCACACCCCGGCGTACGTCCCGGACACCCCCAGCTTCACATACTCCACCCAGCGACCCACGAGCGAGTCTCACCGAACCGCGAGCACCAGCTTCCCGCGGGTCCGGCCGTCCTCCAGGCGCCGGTGTGCCACGCCCGCCTCGGCGAGCGGGAACACCTCCTCGACCTCGATCCGGACGGCGCCGCTCTCGATCAGTTCGGCGATCTCACCGAGCGCGTGACCGTCGGGCTCGACCAGGAACGACGCGACCCGAACACCCGACTTAGCGGCCCGGTCAACCACCGCCTGCGGACTCCCGGACGGTACGGCGACCACCAGGCCGCCCGGCCTCGTGACAGCAATTGATTGCGCCAACGTCGCCTCGGTCCCGACCAGATCGACCACGACATCGAGGTCTCCGGTCGCCTCGGCAAGCGCCTGCGAGTGGTAGTCGATCAGCTCGTCCGCGCCGAGTCCGCGGAGCCACTCGTGCTTGCCGGCGCTCGCCGTACCGAGGACGTACGCACCGAGCTCCTTGGCGATCTGCACGGCCAGGTGGCCGACGCCGCCGGCGGCGGCGTGGACAAGCACCCGCTGACCCTTCTCGACGCCGGCCAGCGCGGTCAGGATCTGGTACGCCGTGAGCCCGGCCAGCGGGACCGCGGCCGCCTCGAGGTGACTGAGATTGGCGGGCTTGCGGGCGAAATGCCGGGACGGCGCGGTCACGTACTCGGCGTACGCGGACGCCGCCCGCGGGAACCACGGCATCCCGCAGACCTCGTCGCCGACGGCAAGCGTGTGGACGCCGTGTCCGACCGCCTCGACAACGCCGCTGACGTCCCAGCCGAGGATGAACGGCGGCTCGCCGAGCACTCCCGCCACCCCCTGGCCGGCTCGGGTCTTGGCGTCCACGGGGTTCACCCCGGCGGCCTCGACACGGACCAGGATCTCGGTGGGCAACGGCTCCGGCCGGGCGGTGTCGATCAGCTCGAGGACCTCGGGTCCGCCGTACGTGTCTTGACTGATGGCTCTCATGGACCGGGAAGCTATCCCCAGGGCCCTAGTTTCCCGCAAGGACTACTGCTACCTTTTGGGAAGTATGACGACCAAGTGCACGACCGGCGCCCACGACAAGCACGACGTCTATGCGGCGCAGTGCCCGTGCCGGGACGTTCTCGATCTACTGGCGAACAAGTGGGCCGCCCTCGCGATCGGTGCGCTCGAGGACGGCCCCCTGCGGTTCGGTGAGCTGCAGCGGCGATTGCAGGGAATCAGCCCGAAGGTGCTGACCCAGACGCTGCGGCGGCTGGAGGACAACGGGTTCGTCGACCGGGAGATCTTCCCGGCGGTGCCGTTGCACGTCGAGTACTCGCTGACCGACGTCGGCCGGAGCGTGTCGAAGCCGCTAGGCGCGCTGCGCACCTGGGTCGAAACCCACCTCGACCAGCTGAGCGCGTAGCGCCTTCGCGAACTGCTCGGGCTGGTCGGCGAAGCCGGTGTGACCGCCGGGGAAGTGGGTCGGCTCGATTCCGAGCTGCTCGGCCAGCGCCGTCGAGGTCCGGTCGCACAGCTGACCGGTCGACTCCTCGCCGATCCCGACGACGACGTTCGCCGTGCGCAGTTTGTCCAGGTCCGGCGTCCAGGTGATCGTCTCGCGCATCTCGTGCGAGAACCAGAACCGCTCGGCCGCGACCTGCTGCGGGTCGCGTTCGCCGCTGAACATCATCTCGACCACCTGGTCCGGCACCCCGAGGTTCGCCAGCCGGAAGAACTGCTGCCACGCGCCGACGACATCCCCGGCCAGGTAGTCGGCCATCAGCTTCTCGGACTTCGCCAGCAGCTCCTCGCCGTCCTCGACCAGCCTGTCCAGCGGCGGCTCGTGGGCGATCACGGCGCGCACGACGTCCAGGTGCTCCTGGGTGAGCGCCAGCACGGTGACCGCTCCCCCGCTCGATCCGAGGACGACGGCCGGACCGGCGTCGACGTGCCGGATCAGCCGCGCCAGGTCGTCGGCCCGCTGCTCGGGTCGCGACGTGCCGCCGGGGTTGAGGGTGCTTCGTTTGATCCCGCGCGGATCCGTTGTCAGCACTGTGTAGTCGTCGGCCAGCAGGTCGGCCAGAGGTGCGAACGAGTCCGCGTCCATCGGTGCGCCGACCAGGACCACCAACGGCCCTGATCCGCGCACCTCGTAGTACAACTCCGCCTCGGGAACCACCAATGTGTTGTTCATGCCACCTCCACGAACGAGGTTGGCACGAATGGACATCAGTTCTGGAAGACGTCCGAGTCCGGGCCGAAATCGGCTTCCTCGACGACCCGGCGTACCTCGACCTCGGAGCCGAGCGCCTCGGCCAGCCGGGCGGCCCACTCGATCGCCTCGTCGCGGTTGCGGACCTCGACGACGATCATCCCGCCGACCAGTTCCTTGGTCTCGGCGAACGGGCCGTCGGTGACCGTACGCCGGCCGGCCTCGACCTTCACCCGGGCACCGAGGGAGCTCCGGTGCACGCCCTCCGCGAACAGCAGCACTCCGGCCTTCGACAGGTCCTCGACCACATTCCCGACCCCCTCCGCAACCTCCGGCGGCGGAAACTTCCCGGCCTCACTGTCGGCGTCCGCCTTGTTGATGATCATGTAGCGCATCGCTGCTGCTCCTCGTCGTCTCGGTCGATCACTTACTCTCACGTCGAGCAGCCCACGACCAGATCGACACGCGATCTCAGATCAGATCGGCGGTCAGCTCGTACAGCCGCTTCGCGTCGCCGGGATCGAACGTCTTCAGCGCCGGATCGACCGGTACGCCGACCGCGCGCAGGATCAACCGCTCGTCCGGCTGGTCGTCCATCACCGCGAGCGTGTCCTGGACGCTCTCCGCCGGCGGTTTCGCGAACAGCGCCGCGCTCACCCGGGCCGCGGTCCGGAGGGGCTGCGGCAGGTGGTTCGTGCCGCTCTTCGTGTACGGCGGCTGCACCCCGAAGTACTTCGTCCGTCCGTCGGGATGGTTCTGCAGGTAGTGCACTGCAAGCAGGTCGTTCGCGCGGCCACCACTCATCGTCGCCCGGACCGTGCCGTAGCCCTTCGTGAACTGGAGGTCGTCCCAGTTCACCGCGCCCTTGGTGATGCCGGTCGCGCCGAGGTTTGTGATGATCGGCGTCTCGCCGCGCTCGAGCAGGTCGGTCAGGCCGTAGCTGAGGATGAAGCGGCTCAGGTAGTAGAGCATGAACGTGCCCTCGAGCCCGTCGACCGTCTCCCGCCGCTTCACGAACGGCAGCATCGCGGTCAGCACCAGCGCATCCAGGGCTTCGTGACGTGCCGACACCTCCTTGATCACCCGGTGGTTCTCGGCGATCGAGAGCAGGTCGGCCTGCAGGTACGCCGCCTCGCCGTCGAGGGCGTCCGCCTCGCGAAGGAACAGCTCGCCGCGGGACGGCGTACTGCCGATCACCGTCACGCGCGCGCCGCGACGCAGGTAGTGCAGGGCGATCTCGCGCCCCATCCCGGTGGTCCCGCCGGCCACCACGACGTTCTTCATATCGGGTCATCTCCTAAGTCATCGATCGGTGACTTAGACCGTAGACGCCCGGCGGATAACATGTCAACGATCGATGACTTGGAGGATCGATGGCGCACAAGCGGGACCGGGAGGCGACCCGGGCGCGGTTGCTGGAGTGCGCGCGGCTCCGGTTCGCCCGCGACGGGTACGACGGGACGAGCGTGCGGGACGTGGCCGGAGACGTCGGCGTGGATCCGGCACTGGTGTTCCGGTACTTCGGGTCCAAGTCGGGGCTGTTCACCGAGGCGATGGCCGGCTCCTCGGCTCCCGTCGTACTCCCGGACGGCCCGGTCGAGGAGCTGCCGGCGAAGCTGCTGCATCAGCTCGTGTTCGAGGACTGGTCGGAGTACGCGGGTGAGCACCCGCTGGTCGCGATGCTGCGGTCGGCCGGTCACGAGGACACCAAGAACCGGCTGCGGCAGCAGATCTGCGAGGGCTACCTGGACGTGCTGTCACAGCTTGCCGAAGGCAACGAAGACAAGAACCTCCGGACCGAGCTCTTCGGCGCCTGGCTGCTCGGCATCGGCATCCTCCGCACCGCCGTCGGCACCCCAACGTTGTCAAAGGCAACAGAAGCCGACCTCCGCCCCCACCTGGCCGCAGTAGCCGAGGCCCTGTTCGGCCGCCCCGTCCCGGTACCGAAGAACGGGTAGTGGTGCCGCCGCGGAGCTCACGAAGGGTCCGCCCGGGCGGAGCCCGAGGGGTGGGCAACGACCACTACCCGTTCTTCAGTACGCCGCTAATCGGCGGTTGCCTCGGCGATGGATCGGGGCGCGCGCACCTGGGAGAACTGCAGGTTGCCTGCCGGCATCATCCAGGTCATCACCTGGACCGCGAGGCGGCCGGCGCGTACGGCCGGATCGGCTTCGGCGTGCTGGCGGGCGGTCGCGGCGTCGACCGACCAGATCGAGAAGCCGCGGAAGCTCTCGTCGTCCTGGTCGACCAGCGGACCGCGGGCCAGCACCAGACCACGGTCCTGTAGGTCGGCGCCGTGGGCGAGATGGCGGTCCTGCAGGTCGGCGGCCTCGTCGTCCGTCATGGACGGCGCGTCCGGGCGCAGCGTCAGCAGGATCACGGTGTAGCGATCGAAACGCATGCCGCCAAGCTACTCGCCCCCGGGTGCTCAGTTGGGCTGGTCGCCGTTCGGGTTGTAGGCGCAGGCGTCGACCAGGTCCTGGGTGGGGCCGGGGGGTGGGGTGGTGGTTGTGGTGGTCGGCTTGCGGGTGGTGGTGCTGGGGGTTGTCGGCGTGACCGGCGTGGCCGTCGGCTGCGGCGTGGACTCGAGGGCGTTCTCGACGGTGTCGCGGAGGGCCTGGTAGTCGGGGTGGAGGTACTTGAGGCGCAGCTTCTCCGGGTCCAGCGTCACGTTGGAGACCGTGCCGGACTTGACCTTGAGCGCCAGCTGGACCATCGCCGGCAGCAACTCCTGCGGGATGTCGGTCCGGAGCAGATGCTGCCCGGCCTTCGCGATCGCCTTGTACTTGGTCACGAGGGTCTGCGGATCCGCCGCGTCGACGATGCTCTTGATCACGCACCGCTGCCGGACCTGCCGCTGGTCGTCGTCGGCGCCGTACCGGCCGCGGGCGAACCAGAGCGCGTGCCGGCCGTCGAGGTGCTGGTTCGGACCGGGCTCGATCCACTCCTTCGGCGGGATGTGCGAGCTGCTGATCCCGCCCATCGCGACCCGCTCGTTGACGTTGACCTTGATCCCGCCGAGCGCGTCGACGATCTCCGGGAAGCTCTGCAGGTTGACCTGCAGGTAGTAGTCGAGCTTCAGCCCGAGCGCCTCACCGACCGACTGCTTCACCACGTCCGCGCCCTCGTTGTCCGAGGGACCGAGGATGCCTGGATGCGCGTCCGGGATGTTCTGGTACATCGCGGTCAGCATCCACTCGAGCCGGCCGTCGAGGCTGAGCCCCTCCTTGCCGAAGCCGTTCGGGTAGTACTTGTACAGCGGCGAGTCCTTCGGGAACGGCATGAACGTCAGGTTCCGCGGCAGCGAGATCAGCGCGGTGTTGCCGGTCTTGGTGTCGATGCTCGCCACGATGACCGTGTCGGTGCGCACGCCCTCCCGGCTCGGCGCGTCGTCGCCGCCGAGCAGCAGCAGGTTCAGCCGCGGTTTGCCCTCCCACGGGTCCTTGACGTTGACCACCTTCGGCCGGGTCGCGCTCTTGCTCTCCCGCTCAGCCTGGAACACGTCCTGGACGAGGGTCCGCTGCGCGAGCACACTCTGTACGCCGACCGCCGCCGGCGCCGCGATCGCGAAGCAGAGGATCCCGACGAACCCGGCCCCGAGCGCCCGGCCGCCCGCCCCACCCGTTGCCGGACGCAACGACCGGTGCGAGGCGACGATCACGACGATCCAGAGGAACGCGACCGCGCCGATCACCACAGACGTCATCAGCAGCCGGCTCGGCACGACGGCGGCGGCGAGGACCTCCTCGCGCCGGGTCAGTCCGACGTACACGCCGAGGCCGACGAGCCCGAGGAACAGGGTCAGTACGAACGCGCCGATCCGCCGGCGGCCACCGACGATCAACCCGAGTCCTGGAAGCAGTGCGCCCAACAGGGTCAGCCCCAGCAACTTCGGCACCGATCGTGGCCGTCTCGTTGCCGCGCGCGCACGTCTCCCCATGGGCTCCCCTGTCCGCCGTCCCACTTCCAGTGTGCGCCACCAACCGCACCCCGTACCTCTTCAGACGTGTTACAGCGTTAATCGGTTGTCAATCGGCCGGATCCGGCCGGTAGGTTGACCGATCGTGCAGATTCTGGTGATGGGTGGAAACGGGTTCGTCGGACGCGCGATCGTCGAGGATGCGCTGGCGCACGGGGCGGAGGTCGCCTCCTTCAGCCGCGGGAAGAGCGGGACGCCGCTGCCCGCGCAGGTAACCGAGCTGATCGGAGACCGGGAGACCGGGGACTACGAGGCGCTGCGGACCGGCGAGTGGGACGCGGTGGTCGACCTGAGCGGATTCCGGACCCGGGAGGTCGACCAGGCGATGGACGTGCTCGGCGACCGGGTCGGGCGGTACGTGTTCGTGTCGAGCCACGCGGTGTACGTCCGGGACCTGCCGGCCGGGACCGACGAGACCGCGCCGCGCCGCGAGCCGATGCGCGATGCCGACGTACTCACCAACCAGACCTACGGACCGTGCAAGGTCGCGTGCGAGGACGACGTCCTCGAGCGGTACGGCGATCGGGCAACGATCATCCGTCCCGGCCGGGTGACAGGTCCGGGCGACACCGCGAGCACGGTCCTCTACTGGGTACGACGCGGCCCCGCCGGCGGCCGGGTCGCGTTGCCGACGAAGCCGGAGCAACCGCTGCAGTTCATCGACAGCCGTGACGTCGGGCGGCTCGCGGTCCAGCTGATCACCGACGCCCGGTCCGGTGCATACAACGCGGTCGGGCCGTTCAGCACGATCGCCGAACTGATCGAGACGTCGGCGGAGCTGTCCGGCCGCACAGTCGAGCTGGTGCCCGTACCGAGGGACGCGGCGCCGGCCCGCTTCCCGCTGATGGAGCCGGAGTCCGAGTGGGGCGAACGTCGCCGCAACCCGGCGAAGGCCCGGGCCGCGGGGATGCCCGTCACCCCGCTCCGCCGGACGGTCGCCGACCTGCTCGCCTGGGATCACGACCGCGGTACGCCGGACCTCGACTTCGGCTTCACCCCCGAGCAGGAAGCGGAGCTCCTGGCCGCCATCTGACCGGGGCTACTCCGGGAGGGCGAGGGTACGGCCGGCATCCCGGGCCGCGTTGATCGAACGGGTCAGCGTGTCCTTCAGCGCCGTCGCCTCGTCGGCGAAGCCCTGGACGATCGACGTGTCGCCGACCGGCTCGGTCCGGGCGAGGAGTTCGATGTAGCGGTCGCCGTCCTCCAGCGCTGCTTCGGCGCGGAGGGCGGCGTCGGCCGAGCGGACCCGGTCGGCGTACCGGTCGAGGAGATCGACCTTGCGCTTGATCGCGTCGACGGAGAGCGCGAGGGCGCGTCGCTGCGGTCCGAGTACGGCGTCCAGCTCGGCGGTCTCCATCCCGCGGGCGACGTCCTTCTGCCGTGCCCGCAGTACCGTCTGTTCCCGCAGTACCTGCGCGATGTCCCAGAGCTGCTCGGGCAGGACGAGGTCGTTCTTCATCTCGTCGAGCAGCCCGCGCCGGGTAACTGTTGCCTCAAGCACCGTTTTCACCGCACGCTGCGCGCGGCCGAGCAGGCGTGCCGCCGGCTCGTCGAAGTCCTGCGGCAGCAGGTACTTCCCGTGCTGCATCCGGACCGCCTTGTGCCCGCGGTCCTCGACCATCGACTTGACCAGGATCCCGCCGGTCGCGAGTACGGCGATGCTGGCCAACACCACCGCCGCCCAGGCCGCGACCGCGGTCGGCAGCGTCGCCGCCATCACGATCAGCGCCAGGATCCATCCGCCGACGCACACCGCGAGCCACACCAGCAGCGTGCCGAACGTGTTCCCGGGAGCCACTGACCACGACGTCTGCCGTTTCGGGCGGGGCGCATCGGCCGCGACGAACAACTCCGGCCGGTGCTCGTACAACCGCCGCACGCCGACAGGCACACCCGGCGCGAACACAGGCTCCATCGCCACCTCCGGAGAAGTCGTCAGCACTCAGCGTAAGGGGTGTCTGGTGCTTCCGCGCCGTAGCGAGGAGGTGCTCGGTGCGGTGCATCGGCGCGCGGGGGCGAAGGTCTCGATGCGGAGCATCGTGGCCTTTGCACCCGTGCGGCGAGGTGCCGTACCGAGTGCCCCGCAGTAGGCGCGGGAGCACCAGACACCCCTTTCACCGGGTGGACAGCCCATCGAGGAAGACATCGAGGCCGAACTCGAACAACTGGTCCAGGTCGTACTCGTAGTCGAATCCGTCCGCGAGCAGCTCCCGGAACGCGGGCAGATCGCCCATCGCGACCATCGCGCCGAGCCTGTCGGCCTGCTCCGTGACCCACTCGTCGGCGGTCACGCCGGTGTCCTGCTCGGCCTGCGCCTCCGCCTCCATCACGAGCGCCACGCCGCGCACGTACGCGAACAGGCTGATCATCGCCGACAACGCCGCACTCTTCTCGAACCCGCGCAACGCCCGCAGCACCGCATCCGTGTGCGGCAGCAACCGCGGCACCAGCTGCGGCCGGCTCAGACTGATCGCACTCGCGAGCCACAGATGCCGCCGGTACGCCGCCCAGTGCACCCGCGCGACCATCGCGATCGCCTCGCGCCAGTCGTCCGGCGGCGTGCCCAGCGGGAACTCCGCGAGCGCCGCGTCGACCATTCGTACGACGAGGACGTCCTTGCCCCCGACGTACCGGTAGAGCGCCATCGTCGACACCCCGAGCTCGGTCGCGATCCGCCGCATCGACAACGCCGCCAGACCTTCGGCATCCGCGATCGCGATCCCCATCCGCACGACCTCGTCCCGATTGAGCTCGGGTTGCTCGAGCCGACGCGTCGTACGGGGAGGTGGACCGACGACGGTCCCGACCCCCGGGCTCGGATGCACGAGCCGCTCGGCCTGGAGCGCCTGCAACGCCTTGGTCGCGGTCGCCATCGCCACTCCGAAGTCCCGCACCAACGCCCGCGTCGACGGCACCCGGTCCCCCGGCTTCAACTCGCCGGAGGTGATCCGCCGCCGCAACTCGGCCGCGACCGCCTGGTACCCCACCTCGACAACCCTAGTGCACATACGCCGTACGCGCACCACTCCCACCCACCCGCCCGCACCCGCCCCACCCGCCTTGGACAGGTTCACCTATCTCGTTGTGGGTTCCACCTCGGTGGGGAGGGCGGTGAACCCACAACAGGGTGGGTGAACCTATCCGAGGTGAGACTGGCGGTGGCAGGGTGGTTTAGGTAAGGCTATCCTTTGGCGCATGGAGGGGACGGGCGGGCTAACAGGCGACGGGTTGTGTCTCGGGTACCACGGCCGGCGTGTCGTCGACGGTGCCTCGCTGCAGCTCGAGGCTGCCCGGGTGACCGCGCTCGTCGGTCCCAACGGCAGCGGCAAGTCGACGCTGCTGCGCGCTCTCGCCCGTCTCCACCACCCCGACGCCGGCAGCATCACGTTCCCCGGCGGCGGCAATGCGCTCGACCAGTCGGCGAAGGAGTTCGCGCGCAAGGTCACGCTGCTCTCGCAGTCCCGGCCGACCCCGAACGGCGTGAGCGTGCGCGACGTCGTCGGGTACGGGCGTCATCCGCACCGGAGCCGTTGGCGCAACGAGGACGCGGACGGACCGCGCGCGATCGAGCACGCGATGACGGTCACCGGCGTCACGTCGATGGCCGAGCGCGCGGTCGACGAATTGTCCGGCGGCGAACTGCAGCGGGTCTGGCTGGCGACCTGTCTCGCCCAGGACACCGGCGTACTCCTGCTCGACGAACCGACGACATTCCTCGACCTGCGGTACCAGATCGAGATCCTCGACCTGATGCGCGAGCTCGCCGACGAGCACGGCGTCGCGGTCGGCGTCGTACTGCACGACCTGAACCAGGCCGCCGCAGTGGCGGACCGGATCGCACTACTCGATCAGGGGCGGGTACGTGCGACCGGTACGCCGGAGGAGGTACTGCGGGCCGACGCGCTCACCGAAACGTACGGCATCACGATCGAGGTCGGCACCGATCCGGCCACCGGTCTGGTCACCACCCGCCCGATCGGCAAACACCTGTCCCGCGTCACGACGATCTGAAAGTCATCCTGATGAGACGAACCGCCATCGCTCTGGTCGCCGCTGCCCTGCTCGGCCTGACCGCCTGCGGCACCAGCGAGCCTGCCGCATCGAACGACGCCAGTGACGCCGCCGCGCAGCCGGTCTCGCTGACCGACGCACGGAACAAGAAGCTCGACCTGAAGGCGCCGGCCACCAAGGTGGTCGCGCTGGAGTGGGGCGCGGCCGAGAACCTGGTCACGCTCGGCGTGATGCCGGTCGGGGTCGCGGACACGAAGGGGTACACGAACTGGGTCACCGCGGCGAAGCTCGACCCGTCGGTCAAGGATGTCGGCACCCGCGGTGAGGCGAGCGTCGACGCGATCGTTGCCCTCAACCCGGATCTGGTGATCACCACGACCGACGAGGCCGCGAACACGATCACCCAGATCGAGAAGGCCGCGCCGGTGCTGGTGATCCGCGGCGCGGACGCGAAGAACGCGATCCCGCAGATGAAGACGAACCTGGACCTGATCGGACAGGCGGTCGGCAAGGCGGACCAGGCCAAGCAGCTGAACGCCGACTTCGACAAGGCCGTTGCCGACGGCAAGCAGAAGATCGCCGACGCGGGCAA
Source organism: Kribbella sp. NBC_00662 (assembly GCF_041430295.1). Lineage (GTDB taxonomy): Bacteria > Actinomycetota > Actinomycetes > Propionibacteriales > Kribbellaceae > Kribbella. The sequence goes on from NZ_CP109029.1 coordinate 831,679, forward strand.
GGCCGGCACCGGGTTCACGATGGCCGACGGGTGGAAGCAGGGCAGCACGATCTCGATCCGGATGTACACCACCGGGTCGCTGCTCGGCGCGGTCGCGACCGAGCTGGGCCTCAAGAACGGGTGGACCGGTGCCGGCGACAAGGACTACGGACTCGCGCAGACCGACCTCGAAGGACTGACCAAGCTGCCCGACGGCAACTTCCTCTACATCGCGAACAAGAACGACGGCGGTGACGTGTTCGGCGGCGATCTGGCCGGCAACGCGATCTGGAAGAACCTGCCGTTCGTCAAGACCGACAAGGTCCACCGCCTGCCCGACGGCATCTGGATGTTCGGCGGTCCGAAGTCCACCGAACAGTTCATCGACGCCGCCGTACAGGCAGTCACGTCTTGACCCAGCAGGTGGACACCCGCGCCGGGCAAGAGGGCGCGGTGGAGCGAGAGCTCCAACCCGTTCGCCGGATCCGGGTGGCCGGAGTGTTTCTCCTGGCGGCGGTTGCGATCGTCCTGCTGGCCGCCGTGCACCTGACACAAGGCACGTCGTCGGTCGGCGGCGGCGACCTGCTGCGGCTGGTGTTCGGGCAGGGGACCGACAACGCCGCGAACGTACTGGTCGCATCACGATTGCCCCGGCTGCTCGCCGGGGTGCTGGTAGGTATCGCCCTGGGGGTTGCGGGAGCGGGGTTGCAGTCGTTGGCTCGCAACCCGCTCGCTTCACCTGACACGTTGGGGGTCAACGCAGGGGCGTATCTGGCGGTCGTGATCGTGGCCGCGTTCGGGGTGTCGTTGCCGGCGCTGCCCGCCGGTGGAGTCGCTTTCGTCGGCGGGCTGGCCGCCGCGGGGTTGGTGCTCGTGCTGTCGGCGGGCGGCTCCACCGGGCCGACCCGGCTGATCCTGGCCGGGTCGGCGGTGGCGATGGCGCTGGCAGGGGTGACCACGCTGCTCCTGCTGCTGTACCGCGAGGAGACGGTCGGCACGTTCGCCTGGGGCGCCGGCACGCTGGTGCAGACCGACCTGCACGCGGTCACTCAGATGGCGCCAATCGTTGCCCTCGGCATCGTCGCGGCGTTCCTGCTCGCTGCGAAGCTCGACATCCTCGCCCTCGGCGACGACACCGCGTCCGTCCTCGGCGTGAACGTACGCCGGATCCGCATCCTCACCACGCTCGTCACGGTCATGCTCTCCGCGGCGGCCGTCACGGTGGCGGGACCGGTCGGTTTCGTCGGCCTGGTCGCGCCGGTACTGGTCCGTCTCATCGCCCCGCTCGTACCGGGTCTGCTGCGGCACCGCGTACTGCTCCCGCTCTCCGGTCTCGCCGGCGTCCTCGTCGTACTCGCGTCGGACGTCGTACTGCGGGCCGCGTTCGGCGGGCAGGCCGGGGTGGAGATCCCGACCGGGATCATGACGATGGTGGTCGGCGCGATCGTCCTGATCTGGCTGGCCCGCCGGCATCGCGACTCGGGGCCGAGCCGCTCCCCCGGCGGCACGAGCAGCGGTCTGGGCAGTCGCCGTACGTTCTGGATCGTGACCGCGGCGCTCGTCGTACTGCTGGTCGCCGCCGGCGTCGGCGCGATGCTGACCGGCGACGCGCTCCTGCGCACCGGCGACCTCGCGAACTGGATCAACGGCGCGTCCGGCCGCGCGATCACGTACGTACTGGACCAACGCTTCCCCCGGGTCGTCTCGGCGCTGCTCTGCGGTGCCGCGCTGGCGATCGCCGGTACGACGGTGCAGGCCGTGTGCCGCAACCCGCTGGCCGAGCCGGGCATCCTCGGTATCACCGGCGGCGCGGGTGTCGGCGCGATCGCCACGCTCATCCTGTTGCCATCAGCAAGCATCTGGTTGCTGTCGGGCGTGGCCGCGATCGCCGCCGTGGTCACCTTCGGGCTGGTCTACCTGATCTCCTGGCGCGGCGGCTTGAGCTCCGACCGGCTCGTGCTGATCGGAGTCGGTGTCTCGTCGGTGGCGACCGCGATCATCACGTTGCTGATCGTTGCCACCGATCCGTGGAATCTGAGTCTGGCGATGACGTGGCTGTCCGGGAGTACGTACGGGCGGACGCTTCCGCAGGTGTTGCCGGTGGCGATCGCACTGATAGTCCTGACTCCAGTTGTGGTGCGTGCCCGGCGGGAGCTGGATCTGCTGGCTCTGGATGACGATGTGCCGCGGATCCTCGGGGTGCGGCTGGAGCGGACGCGGCTGCTGATGCTGTTGGCGGCCGCGCTGTTGACCGCGGCCGCGGTGTCGGCCATCGGTGTGGTCGGGTTCGTCGGATTGGTTGCCCCGCATGCCGCACGTGCTCTGGTCGGCGGCAAGCACGCCCGGATCCTTCCGGTCGCGGCGCTCCTCGGCGCGATCCTGGTCAGCGTCGCCGACAGCCTCGGCCGGACCGTCCTCGCCCCCGCCCAGATCCCCGCCGGCCTGCTGACGGCCCTGATCGGAGCGCCGTACTTCGTTTATCTGCTGTGGAGAACACGGGTGCCCACGCGCTGAACCTCGTGTCAAGATGGTCCGCATGCTGCGCGAACTGCACCTCACCGGCAATCCGGACGCCGACAAGTTGCTCAACGACGACCCGTTCGCCTTGCTGGTCGGGATGCTCCTGGACCAGCAGTACCCGATGGAGCACGCCTTCTCCGGCCCGTGGAAGATCGCGAACCGGATGGACGGTTTCGACCTGCACAAGATCGCCGCGAGCGACCTCGACACGTTCGTCGAGCTCTGCGTGACGCCGCCGGCCATCCACCGGTACGGCGGGTCGATGGCGCGCCGGGTGCACGGGCTGGCGCAGCACATCATCGACACCTACGACGGCGAGACCGAGAACATCTGGCTGAGCGGCCGGCCGAAGCCGGACGGCGCCGAGGTGCTCAAGCGGCTGAAGGCACTGCCCGGGTTCGGTGAGCAGAAGGCGAAGATCTTCCTCGCGATGCTCGGCAAGCAGCGCGGCGTACAGCCCAAGGGCTGGCGCGAGGCCGCCGGGCACTACGGCGACCGCGGCTCGCACCGCTCGATCGCCGATGTCACCGACGCCGCCTCACTGGCCGAGGTTCGCAACTTCAAGAAGGCTGCGAAGGCCGCCGCCAAGGAAGTCGCCGGCGCCTGAATCCCCGCGACACCGGAGCCCGACCTGTTGCAGGTCGGGCTCTCTGCGTGCGGGTTGTCCCTTGTGAACCACGCGGTTTCCTGCAGGAGGCGACGTCCCGCCTTATGCTCGGCTGGGGCAGCCACGGGAGGAGAGCGGATGGACATCCGGGATCTGGATCGTCGGGCCGGCGCAGTGCTCGGGGAAGTCGTGATGCAGGTGCGGACCGAGCAACTGTGGTTCCCCACCCCCTGCCCCGACTGGACCGTGCGTGGTCTGCTCCGTCATCTGGTCAGTCAGAACGAAGGTCTCGCCGCCGCTGCCCTGAACGGCTCCGCCTCCATCCATACCTGGAACGGCGGCCGCCTCGCCGACAATCCCGCCGGGGCGTACCGGCGGTCGAACGTGCGGGTCGCGGACGCGTTCGCCGACGGCGGCGCGCTGGACCGGCTGGTGGAGGTGCGCGAGTTCGGCTCGTTCCCGCGCCGGATCGCGCTGACCTTCCACCAACTCGACTGCATCGTCCACGCCTGGGACCTGGCCCGCGCGATCGACGTCCCGTACACGCCGCCGCCGGACATGGTCGAGATGGCACTCACCCTGGCCCGCCGGATCCCCGACACCGAGGCCAACCGCGGCCCCGGCTACGCGTTCGACCGGACCGTGAAGGTCTCCGGCACGGCCCCCGACCTCGATCAGCTACTTGGTCTGCTCGGTCGCAACCCGGAGTGGGTTTCCCCGCTGGACTGAGTAGTCCGGCAGGTCGATCGCATCCGGCTTCGCCAGCGTCATCCTGGTCAGCGCACCGGCCATCAGCTTCGAGGTCATGGTCCGGAGGACGAAATCGCGGTACGCGATCCCGACCGACGACATCGGCATCGCCATCTTGATCCCGCCGGGCGGAAGCTCCATCCGCTGATCGACGTACGCCCGCATCCGGGCCTGGTACGCCGGGAACGCGCGGACGTGATCACCGTCGACATCGGCCAGCTCGCCCGCCAGCACATACGCGCCGACGAGTGCGAGCGCCGTACCGTGACCGGCCAGCGGCGAACCGCAGTACCCGGCGTCGCCGACGAGCGCGATCCGGCCGCGAGACCACTCCGGTACGACGACCCGGCTGATGCTGTCCAGGTAGAAGTCGTCGGCCTCGTCGAGCTGCTCCAAGATCCTCGACGTGTGCCACCCCAGCCCGACGTACTGCTCCCGGACGAGCTGCTTCTGCGTCGCGAGGTCGCGCCGGTCGTAGCTGATGACCGGCGACCGGAAGCTCAGCAACGCCTTCGCGTACTGCGGATCGTGATCCGGCCGCAGCCCGACCCACCGCCCGCGCGGCGCCGTGTACACCTTGAACCAGTGATCCAGCGGCTCAGGCGTCTCCACCGTGAAGTACGACGTGTAGCCGCCGAGATGATGCACGAACTCCGACTCCGCGCCGAACGCCAACCGCCGTACCCGCGAGTGCACTCCGTCCGCGCCGACCACCAGGTCGAACCGCCTCCGCGTCCCACTCGCGAACGTGACGTCGACGCCGGTCGTGTCCTGGTGCAGCTCGGTGATCGAGTCGCCGTACACGTACTCCACCCCGGTCGTCGCGTCGGCCAGGATCGCGGCGAGATCGCCACGCAGGATCTCGATCTCCGCGACCGGCCCGGCGCCGTCCATCAGCTCGGCATGCATCACGGCGGACCGCGTACCGTCGGCGCGCACGTACTCGAGCCCGCGCTCGTGCAGCTTGCGCGCCACCACCGCCGGCATCAGCCCCATCCGCTCGGCGACGACCCGCGACACCCCGCGCAGGTCGACGGTCTGCCCGCCCGGCCGCGGCCCCGGCGCGATCTCGACAACCGTCGGCGCGAACCCGAACCGCCGCAACCAGAACGCCAACGCCGGCCCCGCGATCCCACCACCCGAAATCAGAACAGTCTTCATCCCTCACCCCTTCACCTAGTGCGCGTACGCCGTAAACGGTGCACTACTCGCACCACGCGGCGCCACCGCGCACTAGTGCACCGGGCGAGCCGTACCGAGCAACGGGTAGTGGTGACGTGAAACGCCCCGCCGTTAAGGGTGTCGAGCCTCAGGAACGGTTCGGCGCCGGACCACTCCCCGTTCGTCGGTACAGGTCACAGGGTGAGGGCGAGGCGAGTGGCCTGGTCAATGGCGCGCTTGGCGTCGAGCTCGGCGGCGACATCGGCACCGCCGATGAGGTGGACGGGGCGGTTGCCGCCGCGGAGGGCGTCGGCCAGGTCGCGGACCGGTTCCTGGCCGGCGCAGACGACGACCGTGTCGACTGCGAGGACCTTCGGCTTCTCGTGCTTCGGGCCGAAAGTGAGGTGCAGCCCCTGGTCGTCGATGCGCTCGTAGTTGACGCCGCGCAACTGCTCGACCTGCTTGTTCTTCAAGGCTGCCCGGTGCACCCAGCCCGTGGTCTTGCCGAGGCCGGCGCCGATCTTCCCGGTCTTGCGCTGCAGCAGGTACACCTTCCGCGGCGACGGCTCCGGCTGCGGTACGGCGAGTGCGCCCGCGAGCTTGGTCGGATCACCGACACCCCATTCACGCTTCCAGGCCTCGAGATCCGGCGACTCCACCGTGGTCAGGAACTCGCTCACATCCACACCGATCCCGCCGGCCCCGATCACCGCGACCCGTTCACCGACAGGCTTCCCGTCGCGGACGACTTCGGCGTACGACAGTACGGTCGGATGGTCGATCCCGGGGATCGCCGGCACCCGCGGTACGACGCCGGTCGCGAGCACGATCTCGTCGAACCCGGCCAGATCCTCGACAGTCGCGCGCCGACCGAGGTGCAGCTTCACGCCGGTCAGGTCCAGCTGACGCCGGTAGTACCGGATCGTCTCCGCGAACTCCTCCTTGCCCGGGATCCGCCGTGCGATCCCGAACTGCCCACCGATCTCCGCGTCCGCCTCGAACAACTCGACCCGATGCCCCCGCTCGGCCGCCGTCACTGCCGCGGCCAACCCGGCCGGTCCGGCCCCGACGACCGCGATGCTCTTCGTACGACGGGTCGGCAGCAACTGCAGCTCGGTCTCGCGGGCCGCCCGTGGGTTGACCATGCAGCTCGCCTTCTTCTTCGCGAACACATGATCCAGACAGGCTTGGTTGCAGGCGATGCAGACGTTGATCTCGTCGGCCCGGTCAGTCGTTGCCTTGAGCACCCACTCCGGATCGGCCAGGAACGGGCGGGCCATGCTGACCAGGTCGGCGTCGCCACGCGCCAGCACCTCCTCGGCGACCTGCGGCAGGTTGATCCGGTTCGAGGTGACGACCGGGATCTTCACGTGCGGCTTGAAGGCCGCCGTCACGCCGGTGAACGCGGCGCGGGGCACGGACGTGACGATGGTCGGGACACGCGCCTCGTGCCAGCCGATACCGGTGTTGATGATCGACGCACCGGCCGCCTCGATCTCCTTGCCCAGCGCAACCACGTCGTCCCAGGTCTGACCGCCCTCGACCAGGTCGGCCATCGACAGCCGGTAGATGATCAGGAAGTCGTCGCCGACCCGCTCCCGGGTCTGCCGGACGATCTCGACCGCGAGCCGGCGGCGGTTCTCCGGGCTGCCGCCCCAGCGGTCGGTCCGTTTGTTCGTGCGCTCGGACAGGAACTGGTTGATGAAGTACCCCTCGGATCCCATGATCTCGACGCCGTCGTACCCGGCCTCGCGGGCGAGCGCCGCACAGTCGACGTACGCCTTGATCTGCTTCAGCACGCCGCGGTCGGAGAGAGCGCGGGGTTTGAACGGGTTGATCGGAGCCTTGAGGGCGGACGCGGAGACGCTGAACGGGTGGTACGAGTAGCGGCCGGCATGCAGGATCTGCAGCGCGATCCGGCCGCCCGCCTCGTGCACGGCATCCGTGAGCAATCGATGTTTACGAGCCTGCCTGTGACTGGTCAGCGTCGAACCGAAGGGCGTCAGCCAGCCGGTCCGGTTCGGGGCGTAGCCGCCGGTCACCATCAGACCGACCCCGCCGCGCGCCCGCTCGGCGAAGTACGCCGCGAGCTTGGGCAGATCGCTCAGCCGATCCTCGAGACCGGTGTGCATCGAGCCCATGATCACCCGGTTCGGCAGCACCACGTGACCGAGATCCAAGGGCTCCAGCAAATGCGGGTATGCCGTCATCGGTTGTCCTTCCGGAGGGCTTCGATCACTTCGTCGCACCACGCCGTGAACGACTCCTCGGCGCGGATGCCGCCGCGCAGGACGAGGTACTGGTGCAGGTCGCGGCCGTGCAAGGCGGACGGCTTCGGGAAGTCGCGCCTCTGGATCCCGCGGTACACCTCGAGCCGCGTCGCGTGCTCGGCCCGATGCCGCTCGATCTCCTTGAGGACGACGTCCGGGGAGCCGAGGGAGGCGCCGCGGAGCTTCACGCCGAGCCCGTCCCGCAGTACGGCGGGATCCTCCGGCTCGGCCAGCCAACGGGTGAGCTCAGCCCGCCCGGCAGCCGCGACCCGATAGACCTTCTTGTCCGGCCGGCCTTCCTGCGCGATCTCGGTATGCGTCACCCAGCCGGCCTCGTCCATCCGGCGCAGCACCCGGTAGATCTGCTGATGCGTGGCCGGCCAGAAGTAGCCGATCGAGCGGTCGAACCGCCGGGCCAGCTCGTAGCCGGACCCGGCGTGCTCGGTCAGCGAGACCAGGATCGCGTGCTCCAGCGCCATGACCGAAGCGTACCTATGCAACTCGTTGCACTGCACCTGATTGCAACCTGGATCACATCCATGACCCGGACCCGGTTGCCGGAGTTTGAGAGAATGGTTGCAGACGCCATCTATTGATCGGAGCATGATGATCCACCCGACCAAGACGACGTTGCCAGGGATCGGCACGCGGTACGACCTGGTCACCGAAGGCGGCAACCACGTCTCGGTGGTGGTGCACAACGACGGCCGGCGGTTCCTCGGCTTCCACGATCCGGAGGACGACGACACCTGCCAGGCCTCGGTCCCGCTCGGCCAGGAGGAGGCGACCGCGCTGGCCGACCTGCTGATCCCGGAGCGCATCGACCCGGTCCGGGGCGAGATCGAGATCGACCTGGTCACCGAACACATCCCGGTCACGGCCAAGTCGCCGTACTCCGGCCGCACGCTCGGGGACACCCAGGCCCGCAGCCGGACCGGCGCGTCGATCGTCGCGGTACTGCGGCGTACCGGCGCGACGCCGTCGCCGACGCCGGACTTCCGGTTCGCGATCGGCGACACCTTGGTCGTGGTCGGCACTCGCGAGGGCGTGGACGCCGTGGCCGACCTGATCGCGGGTGGGTGAGATGCACGAGAACATCACTGCTCTGCTGATCGAACTCGGCGCGGTCATCCTTGCCCTGGGCATCCTCGGCCGGATCGCGGGCCGGCTCGGCTTCTCACCGATTCCGCTTTATCTGCTGGCCGGGCTCGCGTTCGGGCACGGCGGATTGCTGCCGCTGGCAGCGAGTGAGGAGTTCGTTGCCACCGGCGCCGAGATCGGCGTGATCCTGCTGCTGTTGCTGCTCGGGCTCGAGTACACCGCATCGGATCTGGTCGGCACGCTGAAGACGCAGTACGTGTCGGGTGCGGTGGACTTCCTCCTGAACGCGTTGCCCGGTGCGGCCGTCGCGCTGCTACTCGGTTGGGGCCCGGTGGCTGCGGTCGCGTTGGCCGGTGTCACCTGGATCTCGTCGTCCGGCGTGATCGCGAAGGTGGTCGGGGACCTCGGCCGGCTGGGTAACCGCGAAACGCCGGTCATTCTGGGGATCCTGGTGCTCGAGGACCTGTCGATGGCGGTCTACCTGCCGATTCTCACCGCGCTGCTCGCCGGTGTCGGGCTGGCCGGTGGAAGCATGACGCTGCTGATCTCGCTGGGGACGGTGAGTGTCGTCCTGTTCATCGCGCTGCGGTACGGGCGCGTGATCAGCCGGGCGGTGTCGTCGGACAACCCCGAGATGCTGCTGCTCGTCGTACTCGGGCTGACCTTGCTGGTCGCGGGTATCGCGCAGCACCTGCAGGTGTCGGCGGCCGTCGGTGCGTTCCTGGTCGGAATCGCCTTGTCGGGCGAGGTCGCACACGGTGCGCGCAACCTGCTCGCTCCGCTGCGTGACCTGTTCGCCGCGGTCTTCTTCGTGTTCTTCGGGTTGAGCACCGATCCGGCCAAGATCCCGCCGGTGCTGGCGATCGCGTTCGGGCTCGCCGTACTCACGGCACTCACCAAGATCGCCACCGGCTGGTACGCCGCACGCCGGGCCGGCATCTCGACGGCAGGACGCTGGCGCGCGGGCGGGACATTGGTGGCCCGTGGCGAGTTCTCGATCGTCATCGCCGGCCTCGCCGTCGGGGTCGAACCGAAGCTCGGTCCGCTCGCGACGGCGTACGTGCTGATCCTGGTCATCCTCGGCCCGGTCGCCGCCCGCTACACCGAGCCGCTCGCGCGCCGCCTGTTCAAGCGCGGATCGCCCGCACTGACCAAGCCCGCCGCCGAGGAGCTCGACCGCCAACCGCAGGCGTGAACGCGTCCGCTCCTGGTCAATTGATCAGTGGCTGGAGTCCGCGTTCGTGATCGAGCAGGGCTCGTTTGCGTTCGATGCCACCGCCGTAACCGGTGAGGCTGCCGGTCGAGCCGACCAGGCGGTGGCACGGGACGATGATGCTGATCGGGTTCTTCCCGTTCGCGAGACCGACCGCGCGGGCCGATTGCGGTTTCAGTCCGAGGGCCGCGGCGAGACCGCCGTACGTGGTGGTCTCGCCGTACGGGATGTCCTGGAGGGCGGTCCAGATCTGGCGCTGGAAGTCGGTGCCGCGCAGGTGCAGTGGTACGTCGAACTTCGTGCGGCCGTGGTGGAAGTACTCGTCCAGCTGCTCGGCGACCGCCGGCAGGGTCGAGTCGTCGCGGTCACCGAAGCCGGCTTCGTCGGGGCGATAGCGCTGCTGGTCCATGTACAAGCCGGTCAACTCGCCCGCGTCGGTCCCCACCAAGGTGAGGGGACCGAGCGGGCTGTCGATGACGGCGTACGTCACTTGATGGACTCCCACTGGGCGCGGTCGATCCGGTAGAGCACGTGCCGGCGTAGGCGGTGGCCCTCCTCGATCCGCGGGTGGTCGAAGTCGCCGGCCTCGTCGTGCACCATCCCGATCCGCTGCATCACCCGCTGCGACGGCAGATTTGTGGTCGCGGTGAACGAGACGAGCTCGTCCAGTCCGGCCGGACCGAACGCGTACGCCAGCGCGGCCCGCGCCGCCTCAGTCGCATAACCGTTGCCCCAGGCACCTTTCGACAGACGCCAGCCGATCTCGACGCCGGGCAGGAACGGCGCGTCGAAACTCGGCACGTTCAGCCCGGTGAAGCCGATGAACTCCCCGGTGTCCTTCACCTCAAGCGCCCACAGCCCCCAGCCGCGGCCGTCGAGCTCCGGGATGTTCCGATCGATGAGGGCGTCGCTCTGCTCACGGGTCTGCAGCGCCGGGAAGTGCTCCATCACGGCCGGGTCGGCGTTCAGCGCGGCGAACGGCTCCCGATCGGAGTCGCGCCACTGACGGAGCAACAGCCGGTCGGTGGTCAAGTCGGTCATGGGGCCTCCCGGCCTGGACTGAGGAGCGGAGGGAGCGAAGCGACCGGAGCGAAGCGACCGGAGCGACGAGGGAAGGCCGGGAGCTACAGCCCCATGACCCGCCGCGACGGAGTCGTGGCATATGCACGGTCATTCTCACTCCGGAATCTTGTTGATCGCGTGGTCACCGGTGGCCCACAGGTACTGCACCGCGTACGCACGCCAAGGCCGCCACGCGCGGGCGTGGTCGGTCAGGAGTTTGGGGGCCTCGGGCAAGCCTAGGTCACGGGCGGCGTACCGGATACCCAAATCACTGGCCACAAAGGCGTCCGGGTCACCGAGCGCACGCATCGCGATCGACTCGACCGTCCACGGCCCGATCCCCGGCAGTGCCGACAGCTGCTCCCGCGCGCGATCCCAGTCCGCGCCCGCGCCGAGGTCGATCTCGCCGTCGGCGAGCGTCCGGATCAGCGTCGTCAACGTCGTACGCCGGGACTTCGGGAAGGCCAGCGTCTCCGGGTCGAGCCCGGCCAGCGCCTGCGTGGTCGGGAACAGATGGGTCAGCCCGCCGGCCGCGTCCTCGATCGGCTCGCCGTGCTGCAGCACCAGGCGATGCGCGTGCGTCCGTGCGGCCGCGGTCGACACCTGCTGACCGAGCACCGCGCGTACGGCGAACTCCTCGCCGTCGACCGTGTGCGGAACGCGGCGGCCCGGCGCCTTGGCGATCAGCGGCGCGAGCACCGGATCCTCGCTCAGCAGGTCGTCGACCGCGACCGGATCCGCGTCGAGATCGAGCATCCGCCGGCACCGGCTGATCGCGATCGCGAGATCACGCTGATCGGTGAGCGAGAGCTGGCACGCGATGTGGTCGGGCATCGGCCGCAACGCGACCACACCATGACCGTGTGGCAGACGCAGCGTGCGGCGGTAGTGGCCGTCGCGCCACTCCTCGACACCTGGTACGCCGGTCGCGATCAGATGGCCGAACAGGTTGTCGGGCATCAACGGTGCGCGGAACGGGAGTCGCAGCGAGATCGTGCCGGGCGCGGCGGTCGTCGAACCGCGGCGGGCGCGACGGCGAAGCTCGGTCGGGGACAGCGCGAAGACCTCCTGCACGGTCTCGTTGAACGTCCGCACACTCGAGAACCCGGCGGCGAACGCGACATCGGCCATCTGCAAGTTGCTGGTCTCGATCAGCAGGCGCGCGGTCTGGGCACGCTGTGCCCGGGCGAGCGCGAGCGGACCGGCGCCGAGCTCGGCCAGCAGCTGCCGCTGCACCTGCCGCACGCTGTACCCGAGCTGGCCGGCCAGCCCTGGTACGCCGTCGCGGTCGACCACGCCGTCCGCGATCAGACGCATCGCACGGGCCACGAGGTCGGCGCGGTCGTTCCACTCCGGGGAGCCCGGGCTCGCGTCCGGACGGCACCGCTTGCAGGCGCGGAATCCGGCTTGCTGCGCCGCGGCCGCGCTCGGGTAGAACCGCATGTTCTCGACCTTCGGCGGCACTACCGGGCAGCTCGGCCGGCAGTAGATCTTCGTGGTGAGGACGGCCGTGAAGAACCACCCGTCGAACCGCGCGTCCTTGGACTGGACGGCCCGGATACATCGCTCCCTGCACTCGTACACGTCCTCCAGCATCCCTGCCGCCATCGACAGTCGCTAGCGGTTTTGCGACATGGAGGCGGACGGGGTCGCGGTTTTGCGACGGCAGGATCCGGTGTCGGATTCCCGCGAGCTTCATCGTGATGGCTCGCGTGGACTGGTCGGCATGAACGAACTGGTTGGCAAGAAGGCAATGGTGACAGGCGGCAGCCGCGGGATCGGCGCGGCGACCGCGATCGCGCTGGCGGAGAAGGGCGCCGACGTCGCGATCACATATAACGCCTCCGCTGATGCGGCGGCAACGGTGGTGAAGGAGATCGAGGGTCTCGGTCGGCGTGCTGTTGCATTCGCGGTCGACGCCGCGGATGCGGTTGCGGTCGGCGACGGCGTACTACGGGCCGCGGAATCCCTTGGAGGGTTGGACATTCTGGTCAACAACGCCGGTGTGGGTGCGATCGCGCCGATCACCGATCTCACCTCGGCAGACGTGGATCGGGTGGTCGCGGTCAACATCCGTGGCGTGTACGCCGCAACGCAGGCCGCCGTACCCCTGCTGTCCGACGGTGGCCGGGTGATCCACCTCGGCAGCTGCGCCGCCGGCCGGGTCACGAGCCCTGGCATGACCCTGTACGCGATGAGCAAGGCCGCGCTGGTCGGCCTCAGCAAGGCGTTGGCCCGCGAGTTCGGGGCGCGCAACATCACCTCGAACGTGGTCCAGCCGGGCCCGATCAATACCGACATGAATCCGGCCGACGGCCCGTTCGCGGCAGGGCAGATCGCCGACCTCGCCCTGGACCGTTTCGGCAGCCCGCTCGAGGTTGCCGCGGCGATCACCTACCTGGCCGGCCCGCACGCGGCGTACATCACGGGCACGGAACTCACCATCGACGGAGGCCACACCGCCTGAATTGTCGGAGCCTGCCTCTAGCCTCGGCAGCATGAAGTTCTCGGTCACTGTCGGGGCAGTGGGTGACGGGCGGGATCCGCGCGGGCTGGCTGAGCTTGCCCGCGCGGTGGAGGACTCTGGCTGGGACGCGTTGTTCCTGGAGGACTACCTCGTCTACCAGGGCGACGCGTCCCGGCCGACGTACGACCCGTGGATCTGTCTCGCGGCGATGGCGGTCGCGACCGAGCGGATCAGGATCGGTACGACGGTGACGCCGCTGCCCCGGCGTCGACCGTGGAAGGTGGCGGCGGAGGCCGTCGCGTTGGATCACCTGTCCGACGGCCGCATGGTGCTGGGAGTCGGTATCGGTGATCCGGGCGATCCGTTCATGGAGGGGAAGAGCCCGAAGGTGCTCGCCGAGATGCTGGACGAGGGGCTGGAGCTGATCGACCGGCTGTGGAGCGGGGAGCTCGTGACCTTCACGGGGAAGCACTACCGGTTGGAGGGCGTGCAGCTGACGGCTCGGCCGGTGCAGGAGCCGCGGATCCCTGTCTGGGTGGGCGGGAACATGTTGGTGCCTGCGGTGCGGCGGAGGATCCTGCGGTGGGACGGATCTTGTGCCTACAAGGGGAGTACGGACGCGCCGCAACGGATCACTGCTGATGATGTCCTCTCGCTCTTGGCGGACGGAGCGCGCGAGGTGAAGGTCAGCGGCGGTGAGCCGGAGGCGTTCGCGGAGGCGGGTGCCTCGTGGTGGGGGCAGTGGATCGCGCCGATGGGAGTCGAGGAGACGCTGGCGATCGTTCGCCACGGTCCGCCGCGACTCTGAACCGTTGACAGGTTCGGAGCGGCCGGGGCAGACTGCGGATGTTTTTAACGTTCAAAACGTCCGTGGGAGGTCGCGTGGCTACGCTCAAGCAGGTCGCCGCCCACGCCGAGGTGTCGGTGCAGACGGTGTCGAACGCACTCAATGCTCCGCACCGGCTCCGGCCGGACACGCTCGAACGCGTGAACAAATCGATCGAGCTGCTCAACTACCGGCCCAATCGTAACGCCCGCAGTCTGCGCACCAGCGCGGTCGAGCTGATCGGGTACTGCGTCCCGAACTGGCCGAACCAGACGCATCTCGTGATGGACCAGTTCCTGCACGCGCTCTGTGCCGCCGCCGAGCGCACCGGCCGGCACATCCTGCTGTTCACGGCACCACCCGGTGTCGACGGCATGCCGACGTACGACGATCTGCATGCCCGCAGGCTTGTCGACGGGTTCGTGCTGTCGCAGACCGAGACGCACGATCCTCGGCACGCCTGGCTGAAGGAGCAGGACATCCCGTTCGTCAGCTTCGGACGGGTGTGGAAGGAGACCACGCAGCCCGGCCCGTGGGTGGACGTGGACGGCGCCGCCGGTTCCGCGATGGCGGTCCGGCATCTGTACGAGACCGGCCGCCGGCGGATCGCGTTCATCGGCTGGCCGAAGTCGTCCGGCCTGGCCGAGGACCGGCTCGGCGGCTGGCGGGACGAGTGCAAGAAGCTCGGACTGCAGACCACCGGGCTGTCGATCCGTTGCCGCGAGGACAGCCTGGACGAAGGCGCTCGCGCCACCGCGGCCCTGCTCGACGCCGGCCGCGAGCTGGACGGGATAGTTGCCCTGAGCGACATTCTCGCGCTCGGCGCGCTCCGTGAGCTGACCCGCCGCGGCATCATCGCCGGCCGCGAGATCGGCCTCACCGGCTTCGACGACTCGCCCCTGGCCGACGTCGTCTCCCCCGGCCTGACCAGCCTCCGGCAACCGATGGACGAGATCGCCGGCGAACTGATCGAGATCCTCACCGGCGCGCCCGACGGCCTGCCGACCGAACGTTTGCTGCAGCCAGAACTGGTGATCAGGGGCAGCTCGGCCCCTGGCTGATCCCCGGCGCTGTCCCCCGGCGCCGCGAGAAGGAGGAAACCGCCAATGACTCCCGATCCGACCAACCGAAGTAGACCAAGCAGCTCCGCCCCACCCACCCGACGGCCGGTGCGCCGTACCGCCGGCATCGCGCTACTGGCCACCGCCACTATCCTGGCCGGCACCGCATCCGCCATCGCCGGCCCTTCTGGATCCACTACCAGCGCCACCACAACAGCTACCGCCTCGTCCGAGCTCTCCGAGACCACGCGGCTCGCTGATCGGCGGTCGCTGGTCGTCGGCGACCGGGCCTACGCGATGGGGGACGAGACCGGCCTCTACCCCGCGTCCGGCTGGCACATCCGCGGTGAGATGGGCGGCTTCTGGAGCCAGCCGATCAAGCTGCTCGACGGCATCTGGTTCGGCCTCGACGGCAACTGGCTCGGCAAGGACGTCGCCGCCGCGAAGTACACCAGCGGCCAGGGCTACAGCCGGATCGACTACTCCGGTTCCGTCGACGTACGCCGTACCGACTTCGTCCCCGACGGGGTCCGCGCGACGCTGGTCGGCCTCACGCTCAGCTCGAGTACGGCGAAGACGGTCAAGCTCGATGTCGACGCGCACTCCGAGCTGATGCAGTCGTATCCGTGGGACTGGACCACCCCGGGCGCAGCCGACGCCAACCTGCCCGACACCGGCGACTACACCGACGGCGCGCTCCGGTTCCGCGAGCAGGGCACGCCGTCGTACCCGAACGCGACCGCCCACGACTACGCCGCGTTCGTCGGATCGTCCCTGCGTCCGACGGATCACCAGCTCGGCCCGGACCACCGCGGCCCGCAGAGTCCCGCGGTGATCTGCCCGAAGGACGGTACGACGCCCGCCCGCTGCGACGACTCGCTCGTCGGCAAGGGCACCGGCGGCCGGCTCACGTACGACGTGAAGCTCGCACCGGGTCAGCAGAAGACGATCTGGTTCGCGGTGGCCGGATCGGACCAGGGCAGCAAGGCGGCCGAACGCGAGTACGGCAAGGCGCTGAGCAACCCGGAGAAGTTGCTGCGGGCAAAGACCGCCGTACGGCAGCAGATCGACGCGCAGTCCGCAGTGGACCTTCCTGGTGACCGGCTGCTGCAGCAGAGCGTCGAGTGGAGCAAGCAGAACCTCGCCGACTCGGTGCAGGAGGCGCGCAACCTGCAGATCCGGGACGTCAACGAGGGCAAGGACTACCCGGCACCGGCCGGGACGGTCCAGACCGCGCGCTGGTTCGGCGCCGGTTTCCCGGACTATCCGTGGCTGTTCGCGACCGATGGCGAGTACACCGCCTTCGCCGCGGTCGCAGCGGGTCAGTTCGACACCGTGAAGGACCACCTCAAGGCGCTGCGCGACGTCAGCGACATCCTGAACAACCGCAGCGGCAAGGTCGCGCACGAGGTCACCCCGAGCGGCTCCGTGTATTTCGGTTCCAACCAGAGCGCCGGCAACACCGACGAGACGGTGAAGTTCCCGAGCACGGTCGCGCTGCTGTGGCGATGGACGGGTGACAACAAGTTCCGCGACGACATGTACGACTTCAGCGTGCGGAACCTGCAGTACGTGTACCGCGAGCTCGACAAGGACGGCGACGGCTGGCCGGAGGGTCTCGGCAACGTCGAGCGCACGGGCATGGGCGTGGAGAAGCTCGACAACACCGTCTACCTGATCCGCGGCCTGACCGACCTCGCCGACCTGGCCGCGTCGAAGCACGACACGAAGGTGCAGCAGTGGGCCACCACCCGCGCGAACGACCTCGAGTCCCGCTTCGAGGCGCAGTGGTGGGTGCCGCAGGCGATGGGGTACGCCGACTCGATCGACGACCCGGCCAACCCGGCGAACGACAACACGCCGATCTTCCAGCGCCACTGGATCGGCGTCACGCCGATGGAGGCGGTACTGAACCGGCCCGGCAAGCCTGCCTCACCGCTCGCCTCGACCGCCAACGCGAACACCGCGCTCGACCAGCGCGAAACCGCTTGCTACACAGGCGAGTTCGGCCTGTTCCACACCGGCACCGGTGCGACGTCGGATCCGGCCGGCAACCCCGGCGCGACCTGTGACCCGGTCGTGTCGCAGGTGAAGAGCGAGCGCAGCATCTTCGGTCTGAACACGTCGATCATGGCCGTTGCGGAAGGCAACTTCGGCCGGATGGGCGCCGAGCAGCAGCAGGCGTACACCACCGGCAACGCCCGGATCCAGCTCGACCCGTCGGTCTGGGAGACCCCGGGCGCGATGCCGGAGATCGCCCCGTCACCGGATTCCGCGGCGAATATCGGCCGGCCGTTCTACGACCGCTCGATGGCGCTGCAGGCGTGGGGCGCGTACGGCATCCTGTGGCCGGTGATCCACCAGCAGCTCGGCGTCGATCCCGACCTCGGGCACGGCCGGATCGCCGTCGTACCGCAGATTCCGCAGGGCCAGCAGAAGGTGGCCGGTAGCAACATCCGGGTCGGTCGCGGCTCGGTCGATGTGTCCGCACGCCTTACAGGTAAGGCGTTGTCGACCGATGTGACCGTGAAGGGTGTCGGCGCGGCACTCACGGTCGGCGCCGTACTGCCGTCCGGGGCGAAGGTGAAGAGCGTGTCGGTCGACGGCCGCACAGCGCAGTACAAGCTCGTCACCACCACCCGCGGGACGGAGGTCCAGGTGCCGGGGTCGGGCTCTCACACCGAACTGAGGATCACACTCCGCTGAGAGTTCCCGAAAAGAGCCCCGAGGTCGTACGCGACCTCGGGGCTCTTTTTCTGCACTGCCGAGTTCAAGAAGGCGGGCCCCTCCGAGTATGAGTCGGAGGGGCCCGCACCAGCTGAAGGAAGGTGACGTCTCCAGCTTCCCGATACGGGTCCGTGGAGGCCGGCAGACCCCGTCACCGGTCTACCTCGGTGGGGATCCCCACCGCTAGGGCCCTCGGTTTCCGATCGACCCGCCGCTCCAGTCCGAAGCGGCGTGTCGACATTTCTACGCTCTTGAACAGGGGTCGCACAAGCCTTTCCAGACAACAGTTTTGGTCGTCCACAATGATCGCGCAACCATCCACAGAAACAGTCCCGGTTATACACACCCCCTGTGCATAACGTGTCTTAGCCCTTAGCGGGTTTGAGTGCCATCGGTTGCAGAATGCGATACCCGGCGTACACCCCGAGCGCACTGACCACGAGGACGGAGGGTACGGCGACGGCGAGTGGCGGCCGGTGATAACCGGCGTTGGTGAGGACGTCGGCGAGCCATTGCGCGACGAGCAGGAACTCGGCGGCGACCGCGGGGATCAACGCCACCGGCAGCATCAGCAGACCGCGCCAGAAGCCGAGCCGGACGAACGTGATGCCGAGCAACCAGCCCGTCACCTCATGGGACAGGATCAGCAGGAAGAACTCGGTGAACACCAGACCGAGCTGCGAGGTGCTGGTGAACAGGTGCGGGTTGTTCAACTTGTCGGGCCAGCCCTGCCACGCGTAGAGCGCGTGCTCCACCTGGTAGGCCAGCACCCATACGATCGAGGTGGCCGCGGCGGCACCGGTCAGGTAGATGCCGGAGGCAACCGCATACATCCGCCGGGTGACACCGTGGGCGACCAGCAACGCCAGGTACGCCGGGGTGAGCGTCACGCCGATCGCCAGCGAGAAGTACTTCGGGGACTGGGTTCCGTAGTCCCACATGCTGCTGGTGACACCGCTGGTCGCGAGCTGGATGACGATCCCGATGACCAGGAACGCAACGATCATCGCGATCCAATAGCCGACGAGCATCTGCCGCAGACCGACGGCCATCGACCACAACACCGTCTTCAACCGGCGCCAGTCGGTCGCCCCCCGCGGAAGCGCCGCTTCAGCTGTCGTGGTCGTCATGAGCGCGCTCCTGTCAGGTGGACGAAGAGATCCTGCAGGCCGACCGGACCGATCTCCAGGCCGGCCGCCGTCGCCTCCGCCAGCAGCGCCGGATCGAGGTCGCCGAGAACCGTGGTGGACTTGGTGCCGCCGAGCCGCTCCTCGGCGAGCACGGTGAAGCCGGCCGTGAACTCGTCCACGGCCGCCGCCGGTCCGACGATCGAGGCGCCGCGGCCGCGCAGCGAGTCGACCGGTGACTGCGTGACGAGGCGGCCGTTGTCGAGGATCACGACCTCCTCGAGCATCGCGCTCACCTCGCTGACCAGATGGGTGGACAGCACGAACGTGCGCGGTACTTCGGTGTAGTCGGCGAGCAGCGCGTCGTAGAACAGGTTCCGCGACGGGACGTCCATGCCCAGGTAGCTCTCGTCGAAGATCGTCAGCGGAGCCCGGCTGGCGAGTCCGAGGACGACGCCGAGCGCGGACTTCTTACCGCGGGAGAGCTTCTGGATCTTCTTGTTCAGCGGCACCTCGAAGCGGTCCAGCAGGTCGCCGGCGAGCTCCGCGTTCCAGTACGGGCGGAGCGCCGCGGCGAGACTGATCGCTTGTTTGACCGGTACGGCGTCGGGCCGGTCACCGGATTCACGGATCAGGCACACCCGGCTGGTGACGACGGCGTTCTCGTACGGCTCCTGCGCCGTACCCAGGTCGTCGCCTTCGATCAGCACGCGCCCCTCGTCGGGCCGCCGGAACCCGGCCAGAACCGCGGCCAGCGTGCTCTTGCCGGACCCGTTCCGGCCGAGCAGCCCGTGGATCTTCCCGGGCGCCAGCCGCAGATCGAGGCGATCCAACGCCGGCACCCCGGCGAACCGGACGGACAGATTCTCGGTCCTGACAGTGAGGGCGGTCATCAGGCGTCTCCGTACGTGCGGATGTGCTGGAGGATGTCTTTGAGAGGGATGCCGATCGCCTTTGCTTCGCGGATCATCGGGTCGACGACGTCGGCGAAGAACGAGTCGCGGCGGCCGGTGCGGAGCAGGTCGCGGGCGTTCGGGGAGACGAACATGCCGATACCGCGCTTCTTGTACAGCACGCCTTCGTCGACCAGCTGCGCGAAACCCTTGGCCGCGGTGGCCGGGTTGATCCGGTAGAAGGCGGCGTACTGGTTGGTCGACATCACCTGCTCGTCCTCGGCCAGCGCGCCGGTCACGATGTCGTTCTTGATCTGGTCCGCGATCTGCAGATAGATCGGACTCCGGTCGTCGAACACAACCTCACCCCCTTCCCACACCTCCCGCCCCGTGCGAAGCAAGGGGGGCGGATACTTGGTTCATTAGTTGAGTAACGAACCGTAGCACCGCCCCGGGGTCACCCGCCGGCGGAAGTCTGCTGGAGAGACTTCTTCAGCGCCGGTACCACGGGGCCGACGCGCACCGCGAGCTGCGCCAGCCGGTCCTTGTGCCGGCTGCGCTGCTCCTTCGTCAGGATCGTGCGCAGGTCCGCGGTGGACGCGAGGACGACGATCGACGCGTCGCGGAGGTCGACCCGGGAAACGAGCCGCGAGGCGCGCAGGGTGTCATGAGCGGCCTGGAGGAGCTGCGTGCGCATCAGCGGGTGGCGGATCGCGATGCGGTCCGCCGGGACGATCCCGAGGATGCGATGCGGCTCGACCTTGATCAGCCGCGCCCGCTCGAGCTCGTCCCGGACCCGCCGTACAGTCACCCCGCCGCGCCGATCGATCCAATGCCGCCATCGCCGCGGCCCCACCGCCCGCACTTCGGCCAGCACCCCCGCCAACACCGGATCACTCGGGGCAGGCACGCTCGTCACCCGAGCCCGCCCACCGTCGTCGACGAGATTCCCCGACAACTGCAGCTCGACCAGGACCGCCGCCCGCAACACCTTCCCGATCTTCGATCGAGCACCCAGACGCCCCCGCTCGGGATCGCAGGTGAGCAGAAACATCCTTGCCGCCAACGAATCCGGTGCCTGTAAATTGCCTAGAGCAACTACTTTTCGCGCGGGCCTCGGCGCACGTCGCACCAGCTGCCCGCCTCCGACGACCGTTGCGGTCCTTCTACTCATCGTCTTCCTCCTTCGGAGGGCGGCCGGGGCGACGGAGTTTGCCTACACCGCCGGGGAGGCGGCCGGCATCGGCCAGCGCCCGGCGGAGCAGGAACTCGATCTGGGCGTTGGTGCTGCGCAGGTCGTCGGCCGCCCAGCGGGCCAGCGCGTCATGCACCACGGGATCCAGCCGGAGCAGGATCTTCTTGCGTTCGACAGCCACGGCAGACGACCACTCACTGGTAGAGCGAGCCGGCGTTGACCACCGGCTGGGCGTCACGGTCGCCGCACAGCACCACCAGCAGGTTGCTGACCATCGTCGCCTTCCGCTCCTCGTCCAGCTCGACCACCTCGTGCTCGGACAGCCGGTCCAGCGCCAGCTCGACCATGCCGACCGCCCCTTCGACGATCCGCTGCCGGGCCGCGACGACCGCGCCCGCCTGCTGGCGCCGCAGCATCGCCTGCGCGATCTCCGGCGCGTACGCGAGGTGCGTGATCCGCGACTCGATCACATGAACGCCGGCCGCATGCACCCGAGCGGCGATCTCGGCCGAGAGCTTCTCGGTGATCTCGTCGGTGCTGTCCCGCAGCGACAACACGTCGCCGTCGGGATGGACGTCGTACGGGTAGCTGTTCGCGATGTGCCGCACGGCGGTCTCGGTCTGGATCGCGACGAACTCGACGAAGTCGTCCACCTCGAACATCGCCTGCGCGGTGTCCTCGACCTGCCACACCACGACGGCGGCGATCTCGATCGGGTTGCCGTCGGCATCGTTGACCTTGGCAACGGCCGTTTCGTGGTTGCGGATCCGGGTGGAGACCTCGCGCCGCGAGGAGATCGGGTTCACCCAGCGCAGCCCGTTGGTCCGCACGGTCCCGGAGTACCGCCCGAGGACCTGCACGACCCGCGCGCGACCCGGCGACACCGGGGTCAGCCCGGCGGCCACGATCACGCCGATCACGAACAGCGCGATCCCGAGCACCACCTCGGTCCCACTGTCGCGGCCGGCTCCGATGATGACCCCGGCCACCCCCGCCACCAGCAACACGAACGCCAGCAACGCCATCGGCAAGCCGTTCAGATCCCGGCCGGCCCGCTCGGTCACCCTCGGGGTCGGCATCTCCACCGCGACATCCACCATCACTCTGCCTCCTTCTCGAATAGCTCGAAGGTAGCAAAGTGATATCACATTTACAAGCGAGAGCTGCAGCTCGACAGGAGGTGTCCCGTTCCGGAGCCGAATTCCCGGGCGACTCAGGCGGGGAGTGGCCGGCAGTGGACGTATACGTCCTGTCGAGCTGCAGCTAGGGCAGCCGGGCCGCCAGGGACTCGAGGTGGGATTGCCAGGTGGCGGAGTGGGAGTTGGGGAGGGGGTCGATGGCCGAGGCGCCCCAGGCGTGGATCGGGCGGATGCCGTGCAGGGCGTTGACCAGCCAGGCCTCGGTGGCGTTCTGCAGGTCCTGCGGAGTGGCGGCCCGCTCGGAGATCTCGACCCGCTGGTCGACGGCGATGCGACGCAGGAGCTGTGCGGTCACCGACGCGAGCAGCGGCCGGTCGGACTGCGGGAAGCAGAGCGTATCGTCCTCCCACCAGGCGACGGCCGAGTACGCCGCCTCGAGCACCGTGCCGTCGGAGTCGAGCAACAGGATCTCGTCGGCACGGTCGGGCGCCGACTCCTTCAGCTTGCCGAGCAGCTCCAGATCCGGACCCTTCACCCGCGGCGCGGTCCGCGGATCCGGGCCCTCGTGGACGGCGACCCGCACGCGACCGCCGATCGGTGGCGCCGGCCGCAGCTGGACCGCGAGCTCACCCGACGTCTGCAGCTCGAACCGCGGGAACCACCGCCCGAACCCGGGCAGCCGCCCGGCCTGCTCGTCCCAGAACCGTTCCGCGGCGACCCCCGCCGCGGCGCACGACCGGACGAACCGTTCCCGGTGCAGCTCCAGTCCCCGGACCTTGCCATTGGCAACCAGGAACGAATCCGCCACCAGCAGAGCACTCATCTCCCCCACCCTTCACCCGCGGCCCGCCCGGCCGACGGCTGCCGTTGCTTTCAGCACCATTTCTTCGTACTCCGCGACCGGGTCGGAATCCAGCACGATTGCTCCCCCCGCCCCGATCACCGTCTCGTCCGGGGTCAGCACCGCCGTCCGGATCACCACACTCAGGTCCGCCCGCCCGTCCAGCGACAGGTAGCCGAGCGCACCGGAGTACACCCCGCGTGCGCTCCACTCGAGCTCGTCGATGATCTCCATCGTGCGGATCTTCGGCGCGCCCGTCATCGAACCCGGCGGGAAGCACGCCCGGACCGCGTCAACCGCGGTCAGCCCGTCCCGCAACCGGCCGCGGACCGTCGTCACCAGCTGGTGCATGGTCCGGTAGCTCTCGACCTGCATCAGCTGCGGCACGGTCACGGTCCCCGGCACGCTCACCCGGCCGAGGTCGTTACGGATCAGGTCGACGATCATCAGGTTCTCGGCCCGGGTCTTGTCGTCCTCGGCCAGCGCCTTCGCCGCGAGCTGGTCCTGCGCCGGGTCGAGATCGCGCGGCGCGGTCCCCTTGATCGGGCGGCACTCGGCCCAGCCGTCCGCGTCCACGGTCAGGAACCGTTCCGGCGACGAGCTCGCCACCGCGAGATCGCCGTACCGGAGGAAGGCGGCGTACGGCGCCGGGTTCGCCGACCGTTGCCAGCGGAAGAACTCGAACGGGTCCTGCACGGCCGGCAGCCGGACCCGGTTCGTCAGGTTGACCTCGTACGTCTGGCCGGCCTCGAGCTCCTCCAGAACGCGCGCGATGCCGGCCAGGTACGTCGCCCGGTCCTGCTCGAGATGCGCCTCGAGGTCGAGTGCGGCGATCGCCGGGGTGTCCAGGCTGCCCATCCACCAATCGGCGGCGGCCTCCTCGGCGCGATCCAGCCAGCCCTCGCCGGCACCCGGTTCGCCGACAGCGACGAGGTAGGTCCGGTCGTGATCGTGGTCGATGACGACGAACCGGTTCGCCCAGATCCAGAGCGCGTCCGGCGTCGGCGACTCGTGCACGGCCCGGCCACCGGTGAGTGCCTTCAGCTCGTAGCCGAAGTACCCGACGTAGCCGCCGCAGAAGAGCCCCGCCAGCTCCGCCGGCGGCTCAGCGGCCCGCTCCGCCAGCAGTTGGTTCAGCTCGGCGAAGACGTCGCCGTCGGCAACATCCCGGGTGACAACCTCGGCGCCGACGGAGGTCCCGAGAACGGAGACGCGGCGCGGGGCGCGGTCGGTCAGGCTGCCGTCGAGCCAGTATGCGACCGGTTCGGCGGCCAGCAGCTCGCGGTAGACCGTCTCACCGTCGAGCGCTCGATCGAGCGTCCGGACGGACCAGCGCAGCGCACTCACTAGCACACCGTACCGACCGCGGGCCCGGAACGGACCCCGGTATTCAGGAGATGGTCAAGGCGACCTTGGTACGCATCGCGGTGATGCGGCGGATCGGGATCGCGACCTCGAGGCCGTCCTTCGACTCGGCGCGATCCGCGAGCCATCCGGCGGCGGTGTCGCGGCGGACGTCCGGCGTACCCGGGAGGTAGAGCGCGTTCACCAGCCGCGTCGCGTCGTCGCGGCTGCGGATCATGTACACGTACCGCTCGCGCTGGCTCTCCATCACGTCGAACCCGGCGTGCTTGAGCTGGTCCTTCAGCTCGGTGATCTCGCCGCCGGCCGGGAACTGCGGCGTCGACCGCAGCCGCGTGGTCAGACCGCTCAGCGTGCGGATGTCGCCGCGTCGCAGCGGCCGTACGGCGGGCACGATCGCCGCCAGCACCCCACCCCGGCGCAGGACCCGGGCGGCCTCCGCGAGGACATCGGCGAGCGGCTGGACGACCATCAGGCCCATCGAGCAGGTGACGACGTCGAAGACCTCGTTCGCGAACGGCAGGTGCAGCGCGTCGGCCTGCACCTTCGGACCGGGCGCACCGGCCAGCTGGGCCGGGTTGTTGT
This sequence comes from Kribbella sp. NBC_00662, assembly GCF_041430295.1. Classification (GTDB taxonomy): domain Bacteria; phylum Actinomycetota; class Actinomycetes; order Propionibacteriales; family Kribbellaceae; genus Kribbella. Next base: position 856,565 of record NZ_CP109029.1, read on the forward strand.
CGACACCGACCACCCACCGCCCGTACAGCTCACGCGCTACCGGCCCGTTGCCGCAGGCCAGGTCGAGCACCCGGCGTGCCTCACCGGAGACGGCCCGGACCAGCCAGCGGTACGGCGTGTGGTCACCGGCCACTGCCCGTGACAACAGCGCTTCCGTGCTGCCGGGCGCGGCGGTGTGGAATTCCCGCAGGTACTGCGGCCAATCAACAAAGTTCTCGGACATCGGGGCTTGAACCTACCGGCTGACGACCCGGCGTACTTCGCCGGGTGCTCAGCGTTAACAGAGAGTTGACGTCAGACGCGGCTGACGAAGATGTGGCCGGCGGTCTCGTCGCTGATCACGCCGCCCGCCTCGCGGCTGCCGACCAGTACTCCGTCGGCGTCCATGATCGAGTCGACCTCGCGACCGGGCAGGGCACCGGCCTTGCGCAGTACTGCCATCGCGCCGTCGTCGGTCTGCACCGGCTCGGCGATCCGGCGGACGAGCACCCGCACGCTCTCGCCGGTGGACTGGTCGAGGACCTGGTCCAGCGGCTCGACACCGATCCGGAAGTCCTCGATCCCGCTCGCGATACCGCTGGTCTGCAGCTCCTCCAGGCCCGGGATCGGGTTGCCGTACGGCGATTCGGTCGGGTTGTCGAGGATCTTCAGCAGCCGCAGCTCGACCGCGTCGCTCATCACGTGCTCCCAGCGGCAGGCCTCGGCGTGCACGTCCTCCCACTCGAGACCGATCACATCGACGAGCAGACGCTCCGCGAGGCGGTGCTTGCGCATCACCCGGACCGCTTGCTTGCGGCCGACGTCGGTGAGCTCCAGATGGCGGTCGCCCTCCACCTTGATCAGACCGTCGCGCTCCATCCGCGCAACCGTCTGACTGACCGTCGGACCGGACTGGTGGAGGCGCTCGGCAATCCGGGCCCGGAGAGGGAGGATGCCTTCTTCTTCCAGCTCGTAGACGGTCCGCAGGTACATCTCGGTGGTATCGATCAGCTCGCTCACGACAACCATTCTCACCTATTGAGGCAACCCTTACCGAATCGCTGCTGGGTACTGGCGGATGATGAGCACGATGACAGCGGTGATGTGGTTCCGCCGGGACCTGCGGTTGGCGGACAATCCGGCCTTGCTGGACGCGGTGGCGGCCGGTGACGGCCGGGTTCTCGGGGTGTTCGTGGTGGATCCGTTGCTCTGGGAGCGTTCGGGCGATCCACGGCGGGAACACCTCGCGGCGTCACTGCGCAGCCTGTCCGGGTCGATGGGCGGACGGCTCGTCGTACGGCGGGGTGATCCGGCAACCGTCGTACCAGCTCTCGCGGATGAATTCGGGGCCGCGAGCGTGCACATCAGCGCGGACTACGGGCCCTACGGACAACAGCGCGATCAAGAAGTTGAAGCCTCATTGAAGTGTCCGCTGGTGCGGACGGGATCGCCGTACGCCGTGGCGCCGGGGCGGGTGCTGAACCAGCAAGGGCGGTCGTACCAGGTGTTCACGCCGTACTTCAAGGCGTGGCTGGCGCACGGGTGGCGGCAGCCGGCGGAGGCTCCGAGTGACGTCGCGTGGGTGAAGGCTTCCGGCGAGGAACTGCCATCCGGTGACGAGGCGGGCGAGCAGGCGGCGCTCGAGCACTGGAAGGCGTATCTCGAGGACGTCGCGGCGTACGACGACGAGCGGGATCGGCCCGATCTGGACAGCACCTCGCGGATGTCGGTGCCGTTGAAGTACGGCGAGATCCACCCGCGGACGATGCTCGCCGATCTCGCCCGCAAACGCAGCGCCGGCGCGGAGGCGTACCGGCGCGAGCTGGCCTGGCGCGAGTTCTGCGCGGATCTCCTCGCGCGGCACCCGCAGGCCGCGTGGAAGCCGCTGCGTCCTGAGTTCGACAAGATGCAGTACGACGAACTGGGCGAACTGTTCGACGCATGGTGCGCGGGCCGGACCGGGTTCCCGTTCGTGGACGCGGGGATGCGGCAGCTGGCCGAGACCGGGTTCGTCCACAACCGCGTGCGGATGGTCGTCGCGTCGTTCCTGGTCAAGGATCTCCACGTGCACTGGCGGTTCGGCGCCCGATGGTTCATGCGGTTCCTGCGCGACGGCGATCTCGCGTCGAACTCGCTCAACTGGCAGTGGGTGGCCGGCTGCGGCGCGGACGCGGCGCCGTACTTCCGGATCTTCAACCCGGTCGGCCAGGGCCAGAAATTCGACCCCGACGGTGAGTACGTCCGGCGCTGGGTGCCCGAACTGCGGCACCTCGACGGCAAGACCGCGCACGAGCCCTGGAAGTACGGCGCCGACGCCTACCCGGCCCCCGTCGTCGACCACGGCGAGGCCCGGGCCGAGGCCCTGCGCCGGTACGACGCCATCCGCTGATCCGCTCCCCGCTCTTGACGGGCGTTTGAGCCATACCCCTATAGTGCTAGTTACCTAGATGAATGGGGTTATGGATGATCGAGTTCCATCTGGACGGCCGGTCGGGGGTCTCGCCGTACCAGCAGATCGTTCAGCAGGTCCGGAACGCGTTGCGGCTCGGACTGCTGCGGGAGGGTGACCAGCTGCCGACCGTGAAGGACGTCGTCGCGACGCTGGCGATCAACCCGAACACCGTGCTCAAGGCGTACCGCGAGCTCGAGCACGAGGGCCTGGTCCAGGCCCGGCCCGGCCGCGGCACGTTCGTCACCCGCACCCTGACCGACAACACTCTCGCCGCGCACGGACCCCTTCGCCAGGACCTCCGCCGCTGGCTCGCCAAGGCCCGCAAGGCCGGCCTCGACGACGAAAGCATCGAGGCCCTGTTCCTGACAACCTTTCGGTCCGCCGCTCAGGAGGACATAGCATGACGACAGTTCTGCACGCCCAGGGGTTGGGCAAGAAGTATGGGCGGCGCTGGGCGCTGGCCGATTGTGAGTTGGAGGTTCCGGCCGGGCATGTGGTGGGGCTGGTCGGGCCCAACGGGGCCGGCAAGAGCACGTTGCTGAATCTGGCCGTGGGGATGCTGACGCCGAGTGCGGGGTCGGTCGAGGTGCTGGGAGCGCCGGCCGGGTCGCAGCAGGCGAAGGTCGGGTACGTCGCGCAGGACACGCCGACGTACGCGCGGTTGAGTGTCGCGGACCACCTGCGGCTCGGGCGCCGGCTGAACCCGGCGTGGGACGAATCCCTTGCACAGCAGCGGATCCAGCACCTGAAGCTCGATCCGAAGCAGCGGGCGGGGAAGCTGTCCGGTGGTCAGCGCGCGCAGTTGGCGCTGACGCTCGGGCTGGCGAAGCGACCCGAGTTGCTGATCCTCGACGAGCCGGTCGCGGCGCTCGATCCGCTGGCCCGGCGCGAGTTCCTGCAGGACCTGATGGAGGCGGTCGCGGAGCAGGAGCTCAGCGTCGTACTGTCCTCGCACCTGGTCTCCGATGTCGAGCGCGCCTGCGACTACGTGATCGTGCTCGTCGACTCGCGGGTGCAGGTCAGCGGCGAGATCGACACCTTGCTGGCCACGCACTACCGGTTGACCGGTCCGCGCCGCGATCCGAAGGACCTGCCGCGGGACCAGTTGGTCGTGACCGCGAGCCACACCGACCGGCAGTCGACGTACCTGATCCGGACCGACCGGCCGATCCACGATCCGGCCTGGACGGTCAGCCAACTCACGCTCGAGGACCTCGTGCTGGCCTACATGGGCCGCGACGTCCAGCCGGAGCGCCCAGTCCTGGAGGTGCAGCGATGATCTGGCTGACCTGGCGACAGTTCCGTGTCCAGTTCCTCGTCGTCGCGGCGGTGATCGTCGCGGCCGGCGTCATCTTCGCCGTTACCGGCCCGGGGCTCGCCGACGACTACCGACGGCTGACCGACTCGTTCATCCAGAGCCTCGCCGTCGAACGGCTCAACCCGGTGCTGTACCGCGTCGGCCAGCTCCTGCTGTACGCCGTACCGCCGGTGATCGGGGCGTTCTGGGGCGCACCGCTGATCGCGCGTGAGCTGGAGACCGGAACGCACCGGCTGGTGTGGAGCCAGAGCATCGGCCGCCGCCGCTGGCTCGCGACCAAGCTCGCCGTCACCGGTGGCTCCGCGATCGCGATCACCGGACTGCTCAGTCTCGCGGTGAGCTGGTGGTCCGACCCGATCGACAAGGCCGTCAACGCCGGTCAGGACTCCAACACCTACCTGCCCCGGATGTTCCCGTCGGTGTTCTCCGCCCGCGGCCTGGTCCCGATCGGGTACGCCGCGTTCGCGTTCGCTCTCGGGGTCGCGCTCGGCCTGGTGATCCGGCGTACGGTCGTCGCGCTCGCGGTCACGCTGGCCGTGGTGATCCTGGTGCAGATCCTCGCGCCGATATTCATCCGGCCGCACCTGCTCGCTCCGACCGACAAGTACATCGTCCCGACCGCGGAGAACATCCGGGGCTTCGGGCTCAGCGGGGACGGACCGACTCCACAGGTGACGATGATCGAGGTCGCCACCGGCGCCGTCGGGGCGTGGAAGCTGTCGGACAAGACCGTCGACAAGTCGGGTCAGTCGGCGAAACTCCCGTCGTACGTGGTGGATTGCGCGCCCACGCCGCCGGGGTTGACCCAGGAACCGACGGACCCCGCGGCCCGGACGGCCTGTTTCCAGCGGCTCACCTCCGACGGGTACCGGCAGCACGTCCGCTACTTCACCAAGGACAAGTTCTGGGACCTGCAGTGGCGGGAGTTCGGGTTCTTCCTGGTGCTCGCGCTGGCACTCAGCGGCTTCAGCTTCTGGCGGATCCGGCGCGACCTGTCCTGAATCGCCGTACGAGAAGGGCTGCCGCGAGGAGAGCGGCAGCCACGACCGCGGACGTCCACGGGAGGGTGACCGCGAGGACGACGCAACCGATCAGGCCGATCACGTTGACGGCACGCGGCCAGCGACGCTGATCGGCCGGCTGGGTGAACGCGGACGCGTTCGCGATCGCGTAGTACAGCAGGACACCGAACGACGAGAAGCCGATCACGCCACGCAGATCGGTGGTCAGCACCAGTACGCCGACGACCGCGGCGAGCGCCAGCTCGGCGTGGTGCGGGACCTGGTAGCGGGGATGTACGGCGGCCAGCCACGTCGGGAGGTCCCGGTTGCGGGCCATGGCGAGCGTGGTGCGGCCGACGCCGGCGATCAGGGCGAGCAGGGCGCCGAGGCTGGCGAGCGCGGCCCCGATCCGGACGATCGGGGTCGCCCAGGCCGCACCGACCCCGTCGACCGCGGACGCGAGGGGCGCTGCGGTCGACGCGGGGTCGCCGGTCCGCAGCAGCGCGAACGCGACCAGCAGATAGATGCCGATAGCAATGATCAGTGCCGCGGTGATCGCTCGTGGGATCGTCCGGGCCGGCTCGCGGACCTCCTCGCCCATGGTCGCGATCCGCGCGTAGCCGGCGAAGGCGAAGAACAGCAGCCCGGCCGACTGCAGGACGCCGTACGTCGAGGTGGGGGCGGACGTGTGGTGGTGCGCATCGCCCCTGAAGAGCAGGACGAGGACGAGCGCGAGGACGGCGAGGGTACAGGTGACGAGGATCCTGGTCAGCCGGGCTGTCCTGGTCACGCCGCGGTAGTTGACGGCGGCAAGAATCAGCACGGCTGCGAGGGCCAGCAGACGCTGCAGCCATTCGTCGGGGACGACGTAGGTCGCGAAGGTCAGCGCCATCGCGGCACACGACGCCGTCTTCCCGGACACGAAGCACCAACCGGCGGCGTACCCCCACCACTCCCCCAGGCGTTCGCGACCGTAGACGTAGGTGCCGCCCGAGACCGGGTAGACCGCGGCCAACTGCGCCGACGACGCCGCGTTGCAGTAGGCAACAACGGCCGCGATCGCTAGGCCGAGGAGCAGCCACGAGCCGGCCGCCTGTGCGGCCGGCGACCAGACGGCGAAGACGCCGGCCCCGACCATCGAGCCGAGCCCGATCACCACCGCATCGCCCAGCCCGAGCCGGCGTGCGAGCGTCGTCCCGTCCGCCTGCTCCGGCTGGGATGCGTTCATGTCAGCTGTCCGCCGCCAGAGCCGCCGCGATCTTGTCCTCGGCATCGGCGACGACCTCCTTCGGGGCTTCGGGCAGGACCTCCGCCCACAGGGCCAGCATCTCCCGCTTGGCCTCGAGCATGCCCAGCGGCCGCGGGTAGAACCAGACGTGGAAATGGGCCGAACCGTCGCCCCAACGATAGACGTGCACCCGGGCGATGTCGCCGAGCGCGAGGATGGCCCGCTCGACCCGGGCGACCATCGGCCCGTAACTGCGCGCCAGGGAGTCCGGCAGGTCGGCGAACGAGTCGTGGTGGGCGCGGCTGGTCAGCCAGACCACGCCCGGGATGGTGACGCCGGTCGCCCGGCACAGCGCCCAGTCGTCGTCGTACCAGAGCGGCTTGTCGTCGGCGTCCCGGGCGGTCGCGGTGTCGTCCAGGCCGGACAGCCAGTTGCACAGTCCACAGGGATCCCCACCGGGTTCGCCGACCCGCGGCGGTTCGGGAATCACCCGGGCCTGCGGCTCGAGGCGGACCAGCGGTTCGGCGTACGGCAATGTCATGACGGTCTCCTCCGGGAGAAGATGATGATGATGCCGTCAGTGAAACATGCTCGTTGCATTTTCCGCAACAGGTATGTTTCAGGCTTCGAGGACGCCGCGGAGTACCAGGTCGAGGGTCAGGCGCCGGGCCCGCGACCGTGACCAGTGGTGGCGGCCGCGCATGTGCACGTAGGTGAAGGCGGCCGAGACCATCAGTACCTCGGCGACGTCGCTGACCCGGCCGTGCGGGTGCAGCGTGCCGTCGGTCTCGCCCTCACGGAGGAACCGCTCGAACGGGTCGAGAAACGAGACCGGCCCGTTGCGCGCCTGCTCCTGGTGGAAGACCAGGTCCGACGACAACATCAGCGGGAGATGCCGGTCGATCACGTCGAACAGCGCCTCGATCGTGCGGATCAGGCCCTCGCGGCCGGTGCCGGAACCGGCGAGCACCGGCCACATCGTGTCCCGGTAGTCGTCGGCCAGCGCGTCCAGCAGGGAGTTCAGCAGCGCCTCGACGGTCAGGCCCTGCCGCCAGAGTGTGACCCGGGACCGACCGACCTTCTCCGCGACCCGCTCCAGCGTCACGCCGGCCCAGCCGTACTCGGCCAGGACGGCGATGGCGGCCGTGCGCAGGGTTTCGTCAACCGCCACCGTCATCAGCGATCCCTAGGTCTTGTGCAACATGGTCGTTGCACCGCACCATGACTGTATCAACCGATCGAGGAGGCGGCGTGGACAGCAGGACCGAGATCCGGGTGCGGTTCACCGACCAGGAGCTGACCGGGCTGACCGCGCTGGCGGCCGGGCTGCGCGGAGTGGCCGAGGCCGACCTGTCCGAGGAGGACGCCCTGGTCGCGGCGGTGGAGATGGCGCTCACCCGGTTGATCGACGATTTCGAGGTGCCCGACCCGGCGACCCGCGAGCAGGTCCAACTCGCCCGCGACGACCTGCGCGCGCACTGGATCCGCGGCGCCGCCGGGATCTAGACCGCTTTCAGCACACCGAGGAGGCGGGCGACCTCCGCCGCGACGGCATCGCGGGCCGGGCCGAGGTACTTGCGGGTGTCGACCAGCTTCGGGTTATCGGCGAGGACCTCGCGAACCACCGCGGTGAAGACGTTGTTGAGGTGGGTGGCGATGTTGACCTTGGTCATGCCGGCCTCGACCGCGCGGGTGAGGTCCGGGTCCGCGACACCCGACGAGCCGTGCAGGACGAGCGGCACCGGCACAGCCTCACGGAGCTGGGTGATGAGCTCGAAGTCGAGGGTCGCCGTGCGCTCGGTCATGGCGTGGGAGGAGCCGACCGCCACCGCCAGCGCGTCGACGCCGGTGGCCTCGGCGAAGGCGACGGCTTCGTCGGGGCGGGTGCGGGCGCCGGGGGCGTGCACGCCGTCCTTCCCGCCGACCTCGCCGATCTCGGCCTCGACGAACACTCCGTGGTCGTGGCAGTACGCCGTGACCTCGGTCGTCGCGGCGACGTTGTCGGCGTACTCGAGCTTGGAGGCGTCGTACATCACCGACGTGAACCCGAGCGCGACCGCCTCGGTCACCAGGTCCCGGTCCATCGCGTGATCCAGATGTACGACGACGGGCACCGAAGAGGCCGCCGCGGCGGCCAGCGTGCCGAGCCCGATCGGTTTGAGCGCGCCGTGGTACTTCACCGCGTTCTCACTGATCTGCAGGATCACCGGCGCACCGACCTGCTCGGCCCCGGCGATCAGCGCGGTCGCGTGCTCCAGCTGGATCACGTTGAACGCACCGACACCACGACCGGCCTTGGCCGCAGCCAGCACAACCTCGGCCCCGGAAACCAACGGCATGAGAACTCCTTCTAGCGATTAACGGTGACTTGCGGTTGCCAGCGGCGGTACGCGGCCAGATCGATGTCTCCGGCAACGGGTGTCAGCACGGCGGCGGCGGATGCGGCAACGGCGGACTTCAGTACGACGGACCAGTCGGGCTCCGGCGATTCCGCGACAGCTGCCGCGACGACCGCCGTACACGCATCGCCCGCGCCGGTCGGGTTTCCGCTCACGGTCTCGACCGGCAATGCCCGCCAGACACCTTTCTTGCTGGCGGCAACCATCCCGCGCGGTCCGTCGGTGATCACTGCCGCGGCCGCACCGAGCGCGACCAGCTCCGACGCGCCTTCCTCGACCTCCACGTCGCCGACGGCCGCACGCAGCTCGGACGCGTTCGCCCGCACCACCGCACCCGTCTTCGCCGCGGCGGTCAACGCGTCACCGCCGGCATCGATCACCGACAGTACGTCGTGATGCCGCGCCCGGACCGCGAGCTCGGCGTACGCGTCCGACGGCAACCCCGGCGGCAGACTGCCCGAGCAGGCGAGCACGCCCATCCGCCCCCACGGCATCCGGTCCAGGAACGCGCGCCACTCGTCCGCAGTCACCGTCGGACCGGCCTCGTTGAAGATCGTCGCGTCGCCGTCCACACCGTTGACAATGGCAACGGTACGGCGGGTCTCACCCGCGATCGGGGTGAGCAGCGCGGTCAGCCCGGCGTCGAACAGCTCCTCGGCGACCAGCTCACCGGTCACCCCGCCGACGAACCCGAGCACCAGCACCTGATGCCCGAGCGTGGCCGCGACCCGCGCGACGTTCACGCCCTTCCCGCCGGCCCGCCGACGGATCCGGTCGACGCGATGACTGCCGCCGACCCGCAGTTCGTCGACCTCGTACGTCACGTCCAGCGCGAGGTTGAGCGTGACGGTCCCGATCAGTCCAGCCACGACCCGGCCCGCATCACTTTCTGCACGGCGTACTCGTCGTCCAGCAGCACCAGGTCGGCCCGCTTCCCGGTCTCGATCGAGCCCACGTCGTACCAGCCGAAGGTCTGCGCCGGGGTCGTCGAGGCCATCCGCGACGCGTCCACCAGCGAGACCCCGGACGTCACCGCGTTGCGGTAGGCAACGTCCATGGTCAGCGTGCTGCCGGCGATCGAGTGCGTGCCGTGGGCAAGCGTCGCGAGGCCGTCCTTGACGTCGACCTCGAGGTTGCCGATCTTGTAGCGGCCGTTGCCCATCCCGGTCGCCTCCATCGCGTCGGTGATCAGCGCGATCCGGTTCACCCCGGCCGCGGCGAGCGCGACCCGGACCACCTGCGGGTCCAGGTGCATGCCGTCGTTGATCACCTCGAGCAGCAGCCGCTCGTCGTTCAGCGCGGCGCCGACCGGACCGGGATCGCGGTGGTGGAACGGCCGCATCCCGTTGAACAGGTGAGTCGCGACCGTCGCACCCGCATCCGCCCCGGCGACCATCTGCTCGTACGTCGCATCGGTGTGCCCGAGCGCCGCGACCGCGCCCGCGTCGACGACCTGGCGGATCGCTTCCAGCCCGTTCTCGAGCTCCGGCGCGATCGTCACCATCTTGACCGCGTCACTGAGCACCTTCGCGACGTCGTCCTTGAGCGGCGGCCTCAGCAGCGACGGGTCGTGCGCACCACACCGCGCCGCGGACAGGAACGGCCCTTCGAGGTGCACGCCGGCGATCACGCCGTCGGCGATCAGCTCCGCGAGACAGGCCGTCTGGTCGACGAGGACGTCGAGCGGCGCCGTGACGAGGCTGGCCAGCGTGGTCGTCGTACCGTGCCTGCCGTGGAAGGCCGCGACCTTCCGGGCCTCCTCCGGATCGGTCGTCGAGTACGTCGACCCGCCGCCGCCGTGGGTGTGGATATCGACGAAGCCCGGTACGACGGTCACGGCACCGAGGTCCTCGGGCCGCTTGCCGTCCGCGGGCATCCCCTCGGACCGGCGACCGAACGCCACGATGTCTTCGTCGACCACCTGGATCCAGGCGTTCTCCAGAACGTCGTCCGGCGTGACCACCCGGCCCACGCGGTACGTCGTCATGCCCTGCCCTCCTCGTCAGCGCGGTCCCAGGCCATCTGCGCGGCACCGAGCATGCCCGCCTCCTCGCCCAGCACCGCCGCCACGATCTCCGGCTCGCGCTGGAACGTCAGTCGCTCGTGCACACCCTCCCGCAGCGGCTGCAGCAGCGTCTCGCCCGCTCCGACCAGCCCGCCGCCGATCGCGATCTTCGTCGGCGCGACCAAGGTCGTGTAGAGGACCAGAGCGTCGATCAGAGCCGCCAGCGCGTCCTGCCACACCTGTGCGGCATCCGGGTCTCCGGCCGCCAGCAGCTCCATCACCTCGCGGGCGCCGTCCACGGTCCGTCCGGTGCGAGCGGTGTACCGCCGGGCCAGTGCGGCAGCGGACGCGACGGTCTCGAGGCAGCCCCACTGCCCGCAGGCGCACAGCTCGGCCGCGTCGCCGTAGATGAACTTCGAGTGGCCGAGTTCGCCGGCGTACCCGTCGCCGCTGACCAGGGACCCGTCGACGATCATCGCGGCGGCGATCCCGGTGCCGAGCGGCAGGAACATCGAGTTCGTCGTACCGGCGAGGGCGCCCTGACGGAACTCGGCGTAGCCCCCGGCGCGGACGTCGTGGGCGAGCACGATCGGCACGTCGTCGCTGATCGCGGCCTTGAGCTCGGCCAGCACCGGCGTCGCGACCCATTCCAGGTTCTCGGCGCCGACGGTCCCGTGCTCGGCGTCGATGACGCCGGGCACCACGACCCCGATCGCGCGCACCCGGTGCCCGTCGGCGGTCGCCTTCTGGCTGAGCTCGACGACGGTCTCCAGCAGGGCGTCGAGCACGGCACGGCCCCCAGCGTCCCGGGGAGTAGGCCTGGTCTCGCGGTGCAGCACGGCACCGTCGGCGGCGACCAGGCCGCACTTCATCCGGGTTCCACCGAGGTCGACGGCAACCACGACTTCACAGGGGTCCACGGAGCGCCATTATGCAGCGTTACCAGGCGGTCCGAACATCCATGAGCAAAACACGGACAAAACTCACCCGGACCGGCGCACAGGGTGAGGGAGTGACACCCGGGAGCCGTAGGCAGGGATCCACGGTTTCCGGGGCATCGGCGATGTGGTCAGGCCCGCAGGCCGCGGTCGAAAGCCGCAACCAGGAACGCGACCAGGTTCTCGGCGAGTTTGCCGGGATCCTCGGCAGTGGCCCCGGGGCCGGCGGCACCCGGCGTCGGGGACAGTGCCTGTGATTGGTGCAGGGCGAGCAGACCGAGCATGTTCACGTACCCGAAGGCGACCGCATCCGGCGACGCCTGCGGCAGCGCCCGCTGCAGGGCGGCCAGGTAACGACTCTCGATCGGATCCGACTCGGCCGCGTACAGCTCCCGGATCCGCCGACTCGGATCGAACGCGATCCGGCCGATGAACCGGGCGACCACGGCACCACGCTCGCCCCGGCGCAGTACCAGTTCCAGCCCGGGCTCGATGAATGCCCGGATCAGCTCCTCGGGTGTCGGCGGCCCACTGGCCTCCAACTGGTCCAGCCGGCGCCGCCGCTCGGTATTGACCGGCGCCATCGCACGCGCCACGGCAGCCCGCAGCAGCGCTTCCTTCGAGCCGAAGTGGTAGTTGACCGCCGCGATATTCGCAGCCGCCGCGACCGTGATGGCGCGCAGCGACGTTCCTTCGTAACCCCCTTCACCGAACCGTTGCTCAGCGACGTTGAGCAATCTCTCCCGGGTCGTTTCGACCGGTGTCTCCACAGAGTTCTCCTTCCCCCCGACTACCGCTCGCGCAGGCACCCCACCTGCTCACTCGCAGTAGCCTGCTGTCAGCATAGTTCAAACGGTCGTTTGAACTGGAGGGCTCAGCTCAGTTGTTCCGAGAAATCCTCAGATTTCTCTGAAACCCATTCCTTCCCACGGTTCTCGGCACTCACACCTCCACCACAGCGCGTGCACGATCGGGTGAAACCTGTTAGTGAGTTAGGGTTCGGGCCCATGAGTTTTGTTCGGGTCGACCAACGATTCCGGGGGCCGGAGCGATCGGGCAACGGCGGATATGTCGCCGGCTTGGTCGGGACGACGCTGGCGACGCAACTCAACGGCGCATTTGTCCCGCAGGTGAAGTTGCGAATGCCGCCACCGCTGCAAAAAGACCTCGACCTGTCGACCGATGACGCCTGCGCTCGGTTGACCGACGGTGACGAACTGGTCGCACACGCGATACCGGTCGACAGCGATTTCCTCACCGACGCGACCATCGAGCCGGTCCCGGCGGAAGAGGCCCGGGCTGCGGAGGCGGCGTACCGCGGGTTGCGGGACCATCCGTTCCCGAACTGCTTCGTCTGCGGACCGTCGAACCAGGGCGGCCTGCAGCTCAAGCCGGGGCCGATCGGCGACGGGCGTACGGCGTGCACCTGGAAGCCCGCCGCGGAGCTGGGGACCGGCGGACTGATCGACGAGCTGTTCCTGTGGGCCGCGCTCGACTGCCCCGGCGGCTGGACGATCGACCTCGAAGGGCGTCCGTCGGTACTCGGCCAGCTGACCGCGAGCATCGACGCGCGACCGCGGGTCGGCGAGGAGTGCGTCGCGCTCGGCCGCTACCTCGGCGAGGACGGCCGCAAGACGTTCACCGCGAGCACCTTGTACGACGCCGACGGGCGCGTGCTCGCCCGGGCGAAGCACACCTGGATCACGGTCGACCCAGCAGCCTTCAACTAGCGCACGCGGGCCGCATGGGCCCGGACCTTGGCGCGGTTGCCGCAGGTGGCCATCGAGCACCAGCGCCGGCGGCCGCGTGGGTCGAGGAACAACCAGCCGCAGGACGGGCAGGTGCGCACGTGCTCGCGGGACTGGCCGGTGAGCAGCTCGCCGGCCAGCAACGCCAGGTTGTGCAGCGGGAGCGCGAGATCTTCCCGCAGCTCCCAGGTCAGTCCGTCGTCGGCGTGCACCAGCCGACGGCCGCCGTACGCCTTCTCGATCAGGCGCGCGGCGGCCTCGAACGTCGTCTCGGTGGCCTGGTCGGTCAGGACGTCGTACAGGTCGACGCGGAAGTCCAGCGTGGCCTGCAGCCGCCGTGACACCTCGGTCGGGCTGCTGCCGGCCTGCTCGATCAACCGGAACACGGTGGCCGGCGACAACAGGCCGACGTACGAGTTCCAGATCAGAAACGCCTCGTACGACGTCAGCCACTCGGTCCGGGCCGGGGCACGGGTGGTCCACTCGGACCGGGTGTTGACGAAGTCCAGCACCGGATGCGCGCCGACCGGCTTGGGCAGGACGACGCCCTGCACGAGCTCGAGGTGGGACGGCAGCGCATCCATCTGGCTACCGGGCCGGCTGGGTCGGCTGGTCGTTGGGCGTCGACGGCGTCGTGGTCGGCACCGGGATGCTGACGTTGCCGTTCTGCGGGATGACCATGAACTGGATCTTGCCCGATTCGATCGCGGTCTTCAGCAGGTAACCGTTCGCACCGAGCATCGCGACCTGCTGCTTGACCGACTGCAGCTCGACGTTGACCTGCTGGTTCTTCTGTTCCTGGGTCGCCTTGGCCAGTTCGGCGCGCTGCTTGGCCTCCAGGCCGTCGATGATGCCCTTGTCCAGCGGCATCGGCTTCTGGATCGTGAACGACAGCTCGCCGCAGTCGTTGCTGCCGTTGTAGCCCGGACCGCAGAAGTAGTCACCGCCGACCGCGGCCGGCAGCAGCCGGGTGAACTCCTTGGCCGCCGCGCTCTGGAACGCCGACTTCTTCGCCTCGTTGTTGTAGAGCTCGGCCCAGTTGTAGTTCGTCGCCACCGCGGACAGCGCGCGGTCGATCTGCGGCCGGAAGTAGCTCTGCAGCATGTCGTTCCAGCCGCTCTCCTCGTAGGCCTCGGTCTTCAGGCCGATGCGCTCGTGGAACGACTTGATCACGTCCTTGTCCCGGTTCAGCGTGAAGTACACCTGCACCCGGACGCCGAGCCGGACGTTGTCCTTGCTCACCACCGTGACCTCGTCGGCCGCGTCGGTGTCGGCGCCGTCACCGCCGATGATGTACGAGCGCTGGTCGATCGGATACGTGTACAGCGTGTCGCCGGGGCCGATCAGCTTGTTCGTCGAGCCCGGCGGGACGATCGACTTGAACTTCTTGTCCTCGATCACGCCGCCGCCGTAGTGCAGGCCGATCCGGTTCGCGTCGGTGTTCGCGAAGTTGAAGATGTTGAACAGGATGATCAGCGCGATCACGGCGACGACCAGGCCGCCGATCACCTTCACCTTCACATTCCCCTTGGGCTTGATCGCGGCGGCTGCGTTCCCCAGTTTTGCCATCAGTCGTCGAGCTCCTTGCGTTCCATTTGAATACCTTCCCCACCCCACCGCCCCGGTCGCAGACGCCGTACGTCGGCGAGGGTCAGGTCGGCGGTGACCGCGACGTCGCGCGGCACCGACGGATGCGAGCTGAGCGTACGCAGGCCCTGCTCGGCAGCCGCGACCGCCCGCTCGAGCGCCCTGACCTCGTTCATCAGCGCCCGGTGCTCGGCGTTGACCTCGGCCAGCGCCTGCTCTGCCTGGACGGCCCGGCGGTACGACGCCCACCCGAACCAGGCGGTTCCGATCAACAGCAGGATCACCGGCAGGCCGAGTCTGATCATGCCGACGATTGTCGTTCATCCCTGGGCGAAAAACGGTTGAACCGTTGACCGCCGGACAGTAAGTTCGCAGTACACGCGAAGGGAGGTGGTCCAACGCATGAATTGCTATCGGACTCGTGAGGTGGCGGCGGGCTAACCGCCAACCACAGTTAAGTGGGCAAGTGGTCGGCCGAAACCAACGCCAGCCACCGGGCCTGCGGGCAGTCAGGTAGTCCGCCTGACCCTGAGTTCGGCCACCCGGTCGTGTCTCTGGAAGCGCCCGCAGGCTTTCTTATGCCTCCGCCGGCGGGCAGTCGAGCCCGAGCGCGTCGCCGATCTCGCGGAGCTGGGCCTCGAAGTACGCGCCGGCATCCGGCAGCACCCAGTGCAGCTGGCCGAAGACCTCCATGCAGATCAGGCCGTAGAGCCTGGTCCAGTAGGTCAGGCCGAGGTAGATCGCACCCGGCGGCATGCCGCTGAAGTGCTCCGACTCCTGCGTCAGCTGCTCGATCAGCGTCGGGCCCAGCAGGTCGTCGGACGGGTACGGGAACGGCTTCTGGTACCAGATCGCCGCGACCAGCTGCTTGAACAGATCGCCGAACCGCATCGCGGCCTGGTGCCCCGGGGTCTCCTCGTGGTCGTCGGCATCCGGCGTCGGCACAGCCGTCCCGAACAGCAGCGCGAACTCCGCCGGATGGGCCAGTCCCCAGTCCCGGAAGCCGTTCGCCAGCAGGTAGAGCTTCACGCCGAGGTCGACGGCCTCCTCGGATGCCTCCAACGTCATCAGCCCGTTGGTCAGCTCGTCGTACAGGTCCGCGATCAGCGCACCGATCAGCGCCTCGTGGCTCGGGAAGTACCGGTACAGCGCCGGCGGGGTCAGGCCGAGCTCGCGCGCGACCGCCCGCAGCCCGACCGCCGCCGGGCCGCCGCTCACCAGCAGCCGGCGGGCCGCCGCCTTGATCTCGGCGACCGTCGCCGCACGGCGCCGGTCACGTCCGGACTCTTCCAACCTGCGAACCCTCCTTGACATCACCTCAGGGCGCGCGTTTACAGTGTTAACAGTTAACGCTGTTCACTCTACGCCCGCTGCTCCAATCTAACGCTCTGGGGGATGTCCGTGTTCGAGAAACTCGGCCACTTCACGTACCGGCGCCGCCGGCTGGTGCTCACCCTGACCGGAGTCTTCGTCGTGCTCGGGCTGGCCTGGGGCACCGGCGTGTTCGGGGCGCTGGCGAACGGCGGCTTCGACGCGCCGGACACCGAGGCCGCGAACGCCGTCGCCACGATCGAGCAGAACGTCGGCCGCACCGGCACGGACGTCGTCGTGCTCTATCGCAGCCCGTCGGAGACCGTCGCCGACCCGGCGTTCAAGCAGTCCGTCGAGAACCATCTCGCCGGGTTGCCGACCGCGGATGTGACCGGCGTTTCGACGTACTGGAGCACGAAGTCCCCGGTGTTCGTGTCGAAGGACCAGCACAGCACGTACGCCGTCCTCACGCTGGCCGGCGCTACTCAGGAGGCGCGGCTGGACACCTTCCACCGGATCGCATCGCACGTCCGCGCGGCACCGCCCGGGCTGGAGACGAAGGTCGGCGGCGAGATCGCGGTGTTCGACGAGGTGAACACGCAGACCGAGCACGACATCGTGAAGGCCGAGTCGATCTCTACGCCGATCGTGCTGGTGCTGCTGGTGGTCGTCTTCGGCGGTCTGGTCGCGGCCTCGCTGCCGCTGTTCGTCGGCGCGCTCGCGATCCTCGGCTCGTTCGTGCTGCTGCGCGGACTGTCGGCGGTGACCGACGTGTCGATCTTCTCGATCAACATCGTCACGATGATCGGACTCGGGCTGGCGATCGACTACGCGTTGTTCATCGTCACCCGGTTCCGCGAAGAACTTGCTCGCGGCAACGACGTCGAGACGGCACTGACCACGACGATGGCGACGGCCGGGCGGACGGTCGCGTTCTCCGGCGTGACCGTCGGCGTGGCGATCAGCAGCCTCGTGCTGTTCCCGGTGATGTTCCTGAAGTCGATGGCGTACGGCGGTGCTGCCGCGGTCGCGATCGCCATGATCGCGGCGCTGACCGCGCTGCCGGCGCTGCTCGGCGTACTGGGTCATCGGGTGAACAGGCTGCGGATCTTCAAGCCGCGCCAAAGTTCTGGTGAGCACGGAGCC
Organism: Kribbella sp. NBC_00662; assembly: GCF_041430295.1. Classification (GTDB taxonomy): domain Bacteria; phylum Actinomycetota; class Actinomycetes; order Propionibacteriales; family Kribbellaceae; genus Kribbella. The sequence continues at coordinate 873,677 of NZ_CP109029.1, forward strand.
TGGTATCGCCTGGCACACAGTGTGATGCGGCGGCCGGTGCGGTATGTGCTGGTGCTCGTCCCTGTGCTGCTGATTCTGGGAATTCCGTTCCTGTCTGCGCAGCTGGGCGGTGTAGATCATCGGTCGTTGCCACCGGGCGCTACGTCCCGGACGGTGACCGAGACGCTGCAGCGGGACTTCCCGGGAGCCGGCGGGTCGGACATCTACTCGGCGGTGCGATTCGACTCTGCTCCGAGCGATCCGGCGTCGGCGCTGGCGCCGTACATCTCGCGGCTGCAGCAGGTGCGGGACGTGGAGAACGTGCGGATCGGTGGTTATGCCAACGGTGTCGCGTCGGTCGTCGTGCACACCCACTTCACTGGGCAGGAGCTGGCGGCGCGGGACGTCGTACATGGAGTGCGGGCGGTGCCGGCGCCGGAGGGTACGCAGGTCCAGGTCGGTGGTGAGACGGCGGCCGTGATCGATCTGCTGCACGTGCTCAAGGAGCGGGCGCCGTACATGGCCGGGTTCATCGTCGTGGTGACGTTCGTGCTGCTGTTCATGGCCTTCGGCTCGTTCGTGCTGCCGGCGAAGGCGTTGCTGATGAACGTGTTGTCGTTGTCGGCGGCGTTCGGTGCGATGGTGTGGATCTTCCAGGACGGGCATCTGTCCGGGTTCCTCGGGTTCACGCCGGCCGGGTTCCTCGATGCGACCAACCCGGTGCTGCTGTTCGCCGTACTGTTCGGGCTGTCGATGGACTACGAGGTGTTCCTGCTCAGCCGGATCCGGGAGGAGTACGACCGGACCGGCGACAACACCGAGGCGGTCGCGCACGGGTTGCAGCGGACCGGCGGGATCATCACCAGTGCGGCGCTGCTGCTGATCATCGTGGTGGCGGCGTTCTCGACGTCGGGCATCGTGTTCGTGAAGATGATCGGCGTCGGGCTGGTGATCGCGATCGCGCTGGACGCGACGATCGTGCGGGCCTTGCTGGTGCCTGCGACGATGCGGCTGCTGGGACGCGCCAACTGGTGGGCGCCGCGCCCGCTCGTCCGGTGGTGGGAACGGAACGGCTTCCGGGAGGCCGGCGAGCCTCAGGGCTGGAGCCGGACCAAGTCCCAGGAACCCGAGCTGGCGGGACGGTAGGCCAGGCGGTCATGCAGCCGGCCGACGCGGCCCTGCCAGAACTCGAATGCTTCCGGGGCGACCAGATAGCCGCCCCAGAAGTACGGCGTGGAGATCTCGGTGCCCTCGGGCCACTGGCGCTCGTACGACGCGTACTGCAGGTCGAGCTCCTCGCGGGATGCGACCGGCTGGCTCTGCTGGGAGGCCCAGGCGCCGAGCTGTGACTCCCGCGGCCGGCTTGCGAAGTACTCGTCGACCTCGTCGGCGGGGAGCTTGGTCACCGTGCCTTCGATGCGGACCTGACGCTCCATCGCGTGCCACGGGAACACCAGCGCACAGTGCGGGTTGTCGGTCAGGTCGTCCGCCTTGCGGGACTGCTGGTTGGTGTAGAACACCAGCCCGCGTTCGTCGACTCGCTTGAGCAGGACGGTCCGCGCCGACGGCCGGCCGTCACCGTCGGCCGTGGCGAGCACCATCGCGTTGGGCTCCGCCAGGCCCGCGTCCCGGGCCTGCTGCAGCCAGATCTCGAACTGCTTGATCGGGTCAGATGCCATCTGATCCTCGAGCAGCTCCCCCAGTCCGTACGTACGCCGCATCTCCGCAAGATCCACGCGTCGAGCCTACTTGTTGGCCTCGACCTTGTTGATCTCGGCGAGATGCTGATCGAAGGTGGCTCGCCACAGTGCCTGCCGGAGCGTGGCCTCGCCGCCGGCAGAGCTCGCACCGGCGATCGAGGCGGCCCACAGCGTGCTGAGATCGCCGAAGCCTTCGACGTCGGTCAGGAGCGGCTCGATCAGGTCGCGGTCGGCGGCGGAGGCGAGGTTCCGGCGTACGGGGTCGAACGGCGCGGCGCCACGGCGCAGCGGCTCGACGGCGTAGAAGTAGTCGAGCATCGTCGCGTCCTCGATGCCGTCGTCGACGGCGGCCTCCAGCACGCGGTCGATCTGCTCGGCGACCGCGGTGCGGGCCGCCTGCGTCGGGCCGGCTGCCGGGATCAAGCGGGTCTGCAGGTGGTTGCTGAAGGCACGCAGCTTCTCGGGTAACGGGAGCGCCTCGAGCTGCTCGACATCGCGTGGGTAGAAGTAGCCGTGGGCAACCTCAGCGATCGGCTCACTGGTCGTGAAACCGTCAGGCGGTGTCTCGAACAGCCGGTTGGACGAGGCGAGTCCCTCCGCGTATCTGTGCCAGCTGAGCGCCTGCTCGATCAGCCTGGGGTTCGCCACTTCCTGACGGTGGCCGTCGGCAACAATGCGTGTGGACCCGGGTACTGCGCGCACACCGTCGTACGGCGTGCTGTCGTCCATGAACCATCCGCAGCCCGCGGCGAAGGTCCAGCCGCGCGAGGACGCGACCGCCGGCACGCCCGCGAACAGCAACGCCGCGACCGGTCGATTCGACCAAACGCACCCGTCCGGCAACTCCAGCTCGAACAGCGGGCTGACGTCCGGCCGCGCCTCGGACAGGGTCACCTCGGGCCGGATGCCGTAGTACTCCTCGACGCGGGCTCGACCGGCCGCGACGCGTGCGGCACTGTCGTGCGCGAAGGTATAGGCGACCAGCAGTTCCATGCAGAGCCTGATGCCGACTCAGCGGGGAAAGTTATCGCGGCGGCTGCTGCTGGCCCGGGTACTGCGGCGGGTAGGGCGGTTGTTGCTGCTGGCCCGGGTATCCGCCCCATTGCTGCGGGTAGTTGGGGGTGTCCTGCAGTTGCCCCGGACCCGCCATCAACTTGGCCAGCTTGGCGTCCTGCGCCCAGCGCCGGATGCCGACCAGCAGCAGCGGAATGCCGAACAGGATGACGGATCCGTCGAAGAACAGGTACGAGCCGCCGTACCGCGAACCCGGGAACTGGAACAGCTTCACCAGGTCGATCGCCTGCGCCACAGGCAGCAGCAGTACGGCCAGCCCGGACACCGTCAGCAACAGCCCGGCGCCGGTCGTCACGCCGGAGCCGATCACCGGCGCCATCATCAGCAGGCCGAGCACCACCGCGACGGCGACCATCAGCGCGAGCCAGGGCAGCACCTGGCCGGCGTCGCTGCGGAACGTCTGGACCCGCAGCAGCAGCCGCGTGGTCGCGTACGAGGCGACGACCATGGCGGCGTAGGACGCGATGACGCCGATCACGAGCCCGAGGGCGGGGAGGGGCTTGGCCATGGCGTCGAGAGTAGACCTCTTCGCGGTCCACCCCCGGCGCGAAGTCCTCGAACGGGTCACAAAGCTGTCGTGTCATCAGTACGGAGAACTATGCTGCCTGAGCGCCCAGGGTGCGCGCCCTCCTGGTGGGCCTGCGCGCCGAGACGAGGACGAGGGAGTCGCATGTCTGATCCGAGGACCGAGGTGCAGCACGGGCTGGAAGGCGTGGTCGCGTTCGACACGCAGATCGCCGAGCCGGACAAGGAAGGTTCGGCGCTCCGCTACCGCGGCGTGGACATCGAGGACCTGGTCGGCCGGGTGCCGTTCGAGAACGTCTGGGGCCTGCTGGTCGACGGTGCTTTCACCCCGGGCCTGCCGCCCGCCGAGCCGTTCCCGCTGCCGGTGCACACCGGCGACGTGCGGGTCGACGTACAGTCCGCGCTGGCGATGCTCGCACCCGCCTGGGGGCTGCGGCCGCTCTACGACATCGACGACGTGCAGGCGCGCGAGGACCTGTCCCGGGCGGCGGTGATGGCGTTGTCGTACGTCGCCCAGGCCGCCCGCGGCGTCGGCCACCCGATGGTGCCGCAACGCGAGGTGGACAAGGCGACGACGATCACCGAGCGGTTCATGATCCGCTGGCGCGGCGAGCCGGACCCCAAGCACGTGAAGGCGGTCGACGCGTACTGGACCTCCGCGGCCGAGCACGGCATGAACGCGTCGACGTTCACCGCTCGGGTGATCGCCTCGACCGGTGCGGACGTCGCCGCGGCGCTGTCCGGTGCTGTGGGCGCGATGTCGGGTCCGCTGCACGGCGGTGCGCCGGCACGGGTGCTGACGATGATCGAGGGCGTGGAGCGGTCGGGTGACGCCCGCTCGTACGTGAAGGGCCTGCTGGACGCGGGCGAGCGACTTATGGGCTTCGGGCACCGGGTGTACCGGGCGGAGGACCCCCGCGCGCGGGTGCTTCGTCGTACGGCGCGCGAGCTCGACGCACCGCGGTACGAGGTGGCCGAGGCGCTGGAGCAGGCCGCGCTGGCCGAGCTGCGCGAGCGGCGTCCGGACCGGGTGCTGGAGACCAACGTGGAGTTCTGGGCGGCGATCGTCCTCGACTTCGCGGAGGTGCCGCCGCCGATGTTCACGTCGATGTTCACCTGCGCGCGGACGGCCGGCTGGAGTGCGCACGTACTGGAGCAGAAACGCACCGGCCGGCTGATCCGGCCGTCGGCGATCTACTCCGGCCCCGCCTCCCGCCCCGCCGACGCCATCGAGGGCTGGAACCCCGACTGGGCTTAACGGTCCTGGCTCGGGGTGCGCCCGGTGCGTTGTTTGTACTGGCGGCTGAAGTACGGGACGTCGGTGTAGCCGAGGGCGGCGGCTGTCTCGGTGACGGTCATGCCGCTCTCGGTCAGCAGTTGGTGCGCGCGGTCGATGCGGGCCTGGATGAGGTACTGCGCCGGTGACATCCCGAACTGCGCGACGAACCTTCTCGTGAACTGCGCCCGACTCAGGGAAGCTCTCGACGCCATCTCCGCCACGGTCCAGTCTCGGCCGGGGTCCTGACGGAGCTGCCGGGCGATCTCGTCGACCGCTGCGTCCGTGACGCGGCGGCCCGGGTTGTGCACGGCGTCCCAGATCAGCGCGATCAGTTGCTCGAGGCACAGTTCCGCCTGGCGCCGGCCGAGTGCGTCCTGCCTGCGGTACGACGCGTCGCTCGTGCGGGCCAGGACGCCGAGCAGCTCGCGGTCCATCACCTCGCCCCATCGCGGGTCGGGCGCTGCTCCGGTGGTCTGGAAGTGCATGCCGAAGACCAGCAGCCGACGATGCGGGTCGTGGGTGGCACGCGGTGCATCACCGGGCTGGAAGACCGCGCAGACACCGGGATGCAGGTCCTGGCGTTCGCCGTCGAGCACCAGCTCGCCCCGGCCGTCCATCACGCACCAGAGTAGGTGGTCCTTGAGCACCGGTGACGTCCAGGACCAGCTCGGCTCACACCGCCAGAAGGTCGGGGCGGACATCCGTTCGAGTTCGAGTCGGCGCAACAAAAGTTCAACTCCTCGCGCAATTCCTCCATGGCCCGGTCCCGGTACCGGGCAGGAGAATTGGATCTATCAGGCAGCGTAGAGCACAGTCGCGGGAGCCGTGCATGAGCGTTTCATCCAACATCGACGCCGTACTTCGGGAAGAGTTCGAGCAGACCGGCTACACGCTGGTGCGTGGTCTGTTCAGCGCCGACGAGGTCGACCGGTTGCGAGACCACTACATGGAGGTCCGCCAGCGCGGGCCGCGGTCTCATGACTTCGCCGGACACGACTCCACCGACCGGGATCCGCTGAAGCGGTACCCGCGGATGGCGCAGATGCACCGGTGGGACGAGACGTCGCTGCAGTGGATGATCGACCCGCGCATCGACGAGGTCATGACGACTCTCCTCGGCAGGTCGCCGTACGCCGTCCAGACGATGGTCTACTTCAAGCCTCCGGGCTCCCGCGGGCAGGCGCTGCACCAGGACAACTTCTACCTGAAGGCCGATCCGGGTACGTGCGTCGCGGCGTGGATGGCGCTCGACCGGGTCGACGAGGCGAACGGGTGCCTCGAGGTCGTGCCCGGCTCGCACCGATGGCCGATCCTCTGCACAGAGAAGGCCGACACCACGGTCAGCTTCACCGACGTCACGGTGCCGCTGCCGTCGACCGGGTCCGCCGTACCGGTGGAGATGGAGCCGGGTGACGTGCTGTTCTTCCACGGGGCGCTGGTGCACGGAAGTAACCCGAACGTCACCACGGACCGGTTCCGGCGGGCGCTGATCGGCCACTACATCGAGGGCGAGGCGGAGCGGGTGGCGCAGTACTACCACCCGGCGATCCGGATGGACGGGACCGAGCTCACGCTCGAGGTGGCCGAGGGCGGCGGCGCCTGCGGCGAGTGGACGGAGACGCCGGACGGTCCGGTCGCGGTTCTGACTGGTACGCAGACGATCACGCGCAAGCACGAGTAGTCCGCGCGGTGAGCCCCGGAGCGGTGGGGTGGGACGGGTGTGCGAGGATGGTGTGCGCTGACAGCGTCGTCGGCTTTCTGAGATGCAGACGACGAAGGGAACACGCTGGTGACCAGCGACATTCAGATTCCTGCTGAGCTCAAGCCTGCTGACGGCCGCTTCGGTTCGGGCCCGTCGAAGGTCCGCCCGGAAGCGATCGCCGCGCTGGCGACCGAGGGCGCGAAGCTGCTCGGCACCTCCCACCGCCAGGCCCCGGTGAAGAACCTGGTGGCCCGCGTACAGCAGGGCGTGGCCGACCTGTTCAACCTGCCCGAGGGCTACCAGGTCGTGCTCGGCAACGGCGGTTCGACCGCGTTCTGGGACATCGCGACGTTCGGGCTGATCCGCGAGAAGAGCCAGCACCTGAGCTTCGGTGAGTTCTCGTCGAAGTTCGCGAAGGCGGCGCAGCTCGCCCCGCACCTCGGCGACCCGACGATCGTGAAGTCCGACCCCGGCACTCGCCCGGTCGCGGTGGCCGAGGCCGGCGTCGACCTGTACGCGTGGCCGCACAACGAGACCTCCACCGGTGTGATGGCGCCGGTCAAGCGCGTCGAAGGCGCCGACGAGGGTGCGCTGGTCGCGATCGACGCGACGTCGGGTGCGGCCGGTCTGCCCGTCGACGTGAACGAGGCCGACGTGTACTACTTCGCGCCGCAGAAGGGCTTCGCGTCCGACGGCGGCCTCTGGATCGCGCTGATGAGCCCGGCGGCACTCGCCCGGGTCGAGGAGATCGCCGCCTCCGGCCGCTGGATCCCGGCGTTCCTCGACCTGGCGACCGCGGTCGACAACTCGAGCAAGAACCAGACGTACAACACGCCGTCGCTGGCCACGCTGTTCCTGATGGCCGAGCAGACCGACTGGATCAACAACCAGGGCGGTCTCGAGTGGAGTGTCGCGCGGACGACGGACTCCAGCAACCGGCTGTACACGTGGGCCGAGAAGTCGGAGTACGCCACGCCGTACGTCGCCGACCCCGACGCCCGCTCGCTCGTCGTCGGCACCATCGACCTCGACGACTCGATCGACGCCGCCGCGGTCGCGAAGGTGCTCCGCGCCAACGGCATCGTCGACACCGAGCCGTACCGGAAGCTCGGTCGCAACCAGCTCCGCGTCGCGATGTTCCCGGCGGTTGACCCCGACGACGTCGAGAAGCTGACCCAGGCCATCGACTACGTGGTCGAGAACCTCAAGTAGTACCGCCTGCAGCCGCCGCGCCCTTGCTCGGGGTGCGGCGGCTGTTTTCGTTGGCTCACAAGTTGATGCGGAGGACCGCTCGGCGGTTGCCGGGGCGATTGACCACGGCGAAGCCCGCGTCGGTGAACATGGCAAGGGTGCCGACGGAGCCGCCGTCCACCAGGTCCGGGTAGCCCTCGATCGCGTGGGCTCCGGCTTCGCGGGCGAACGGGACTGTGGCGCGGGCCAGAGCGCGGCCGATGCCTCGGCGCCGGAAGCCGGCGCGGGTGACGAAGCAGGTCACGGCCCACACGGTCGGATCGGTCCTGTCCTCGTTGCGGCCCAGCCAAGGGACGCGGAAGTCGCGCAGCAGCCTCGGGTGGTCCGCCCGAGGCGCGACAGCGCACCAGCCGACCGGTTCTCCGTCGAGGTACGCGACCAGGCCGCTCGTCTCCGGAGCTTGCGGGCTTCCGCCGGCGTCGGTACGCCCGCGCACCCCGCCCGCCGCCTGGCCGCAGGCCGTCTGATCTCGGAGACGGGCGGCGAGCTCCTCAGGACCTTCGGACCCCCACGACTCCTTGGGCAGCATCCGGAACCGCTGGCACCAGCACCTGCCGGGATCGCCGGAGCCGAAGATCGCCTGCAGGTCCTCCCACGACGCCTCGTTCGCCGGAACGATCGAGAGCTGCTCATCGGTGACGGGCTCCCGCGACCCCGCCGTACGCGGAACAGGAACCCGCTTGGCCGGAGCCGCCTTCGGCTGTGTCTGCTTGCGAGCCGGCGCCTCGAAGGTGAGCCAGAGGTCCACCGTGTCGCCTGCATCCAGTCCTCGAGGCTTTCGCACTCCGTCCTTCAGCGGCAGTAGGTATCCGCCGTCCTTCGACCACAGCGAGGTCTTCCACTCCGTGCTGCCGAGGCGAGCGCGGATCGGGAGCATGCCCCAGCTGTTGTGGCCGGCGGCTGATGCGGCCTCCTTCAGGGCAGCGACGTCCTCGTCCGGGACGGGGACGAAGTAGTACGGCGCTGGGCCGCGCCACTCGATGACCTCGCCGCTGAACTCGTGCTCCATGGAGCCGATGCTAGGCCCGGTTCCGGACGTACGGCTTCCGGATTCAGCTTCCGGATTCAGCTTCCGGATCCAGCTTCCGGATCCAGCTGTTGATCAGGCGCGGCGGTGGCCGGTCGGCGGGCCCTGGCCGGTCAGGCGGTCGTTCTCGGCCTGGCGGTCCAGGCGTTCGCGGCGGCCAGGCGGGAACGTGACGACGGTGATGATCAGCGCGAACAGGCTGGCGCCGATGATGATCCAGCGGAGGTTGTGGTTCTTGCCGGAGCCGGAGTTGCTGGAGTCGGACGCCGTGGCCGGTTTGGGCGTGGCACTGGCGGACGGCGGCGTGGATGCGGCTGCCTTTGCCGGGGGCGCCAGCTGATAGACGGCCGAGTTGGCGCCTTCGCTGCCGACGAGAACGGTGTTGTCGGTCGATCCCACCGCCACGGTCTCGCCTTGGCCCAGGACTGCGGCGCCGCGGGCGATCGCCGTGGGGGTATCGCCCCAGGCGACCGTCACAACGTCGGTGTACGTCCGGAGGACCACGCGCTGACCGTCGGGCATGAACGTGCCGTCGGTGATGATGCCGGAGGGTGCGGGAGCCAGCTTCGAGAGATCGTTGGTGCCTTGGCGGCTCGGGGCCGGCGGGGCGGCGTAGATCGCGCCGGTGCCCTGGAGCTCCTTCGTCACGATGTACAGCTGGCTGGTGCCCGGCTCGATCAGCAGCGTCTCGGCGTCGTGCGCGCCGTCCGGGTACTTGAAGTCGAACTGGTGGTACTTGACGTCGGCGTCCTCCAGCGTCTCCGGCTCCGGGATCGTGTAGATCTCGATCTGCTCCCGGTCGGCCTTGTTGTCGCCGATGTCCGCGATGTAGATCGTGCCGTCCCGGTCCACGCCGAGCGCCTCGACGTCGGTCACCTTCGCGCCGAAGCGCAGTACCGCTTCGACCTTGCCGGTCGTCCCGTCGATCGCGAAGACCCGGCCGGTGTCGCCGGAGTCGTTCACGGTGTAGTACGTGCCGGGGTGCTTGACGCTCTTCGCGAGACCGGACGACTCCTTGATCCGGTCGTCGCGGATCGTGAACAGCTTCTTCGGAGCGGCCGGGGTCGGGCCCGCGTTCGCCGTCGCCGAGGCCGATGTGGGAAGCGCCACACCCGCGAGCGTGAAGAGCGTCGCCCCGACCAGCGCGAACGCGGTCCGAAGTCGCGTCACAGGCCCACCCCGGCCGGCGGGGGCTCAAGTAGCAGCAGCTGCGCCAGGCGCGGGTTGACCTGCCATTCGGTGACCAGCGCGTCGTACTCCGCCTGGAGCTCGGCGGTCGGCTTCGTGCCGGTCCGCGCAGCGCGGAGCAGTAGATTGCGCGGCGTGTGCTGACTGTCCACGAACTGCACGACCTCCACCCGGTAACCGACCTGTCGGAGCACCGCCGCCCGCAACGAATCCGTCAGGACGTCGGCAAACCGCTCACGAACGATGCCATATCGCGTCATCAACGCATAAGGCGCCGGTGGTGTGACGCTCTTGAGCTGCTTTTGGATGTCGTGATGACAACATGGGGCCGCGAGCACCAGCGGAGCCTCCCAGCCGACCGCCCGCGCGAGCGCGTCGTCGGTCGCGGTGTCACAGGCGTGCAGCGCCAGTACGACGTCCGGCCGTACGTCGAGTTCCGCCGCCTGGATCGTCGCGTCGACGAACCTCAGGTGGTCCTGCCAGCCGAGGGCCTCGACCACGCGCGCGTTCCGCTTCCGGGCCGCCGGGTTGTGGTCGATACCGGTCATCCGGACGTCGTGCCCGGCCGCGGACAGCAGGTGGTACGCCGCCAGCGTGAGGTACGCGTTGCCGCAGCCGAGGTCGACCACCTGCAACGGCCGGTCGGTCGCGATCCGCCCGGCCGCGATCGCCTCGTCGAGCGCCGGCGCGAGCAGCTTGCAGAACTCCTCGATCTGCTTGTACTTCGCCTGCCGCGACGGCTTGACCCGGCCCAGGTGGTCGCTGATACCGAGCTCGATCAGGAACGGCGCGGCCGGATCGAGCACCCGCTGCTTCACCCGGTCGTGCCCGGTCTCCTGCTCCCGGCTGTCCTCCTGCCGGTGCAGCAACTCCTTGCCCTTCTTGGTGTACCGCAGCCGCAGGGTCTCGCTCGTCGTCTCCACGTGCCACGACCCGTACGCCAGCCCGAGAAGCTCGTCGACAGCCTTCTCGATCTCCCCACCCGCGACACCCGCCCCGGCTCCCGCGAAGTCCGGCTGGGCTCCCGCGACGTTCCGCGTGTGGGCCTGGCGCTCGTCGAACTCGGTGATCTGCAGGTGCCGCTGCCCCTTCAGATCGACGTACCGCACCTCGACCCGCTGGTACGCCGGCGGGTCGAACCTACGCCGCCGCCCGGACGCCACCGCCCGCACCAGCCCACTCTGCTCCAGCAAGGCAGCACGAACCACCCCCAGCGCCCCGGCCTCCGCCGACAGCGCCGGCTCGCCCGACCGCACCACTGGTTGCATCGCGCCATTGTCTCCGACCCCCACCCCCGATCTCAAAAGGGTCTCGAAAACCCACCGTCGCCACCTCTGAACACAGGGCAACAGGCGGTCCCGACCAGCTAAAGGTGCCGACTGACTCAGGAGCTCAGGCTTGGAATGTTTCAGCATGAATGATACATTTCAAGCATGACTGGCACTGAGGCACTGAAGGTGCTCGCTGACGTGACAGCCACCCAGTGGGGCATGGTCACGACAGCTCAAGCGGCCTCACTCGGCGTAAGTCGCCTGTCCCTCTCACGCCTGACCGAGGTCGGCCACCTCGAGCGGCTGGTACACGGGGTCTACCGGGACATGGGCGCGCCCGCCGACGAGTTCGAGGCCCTTCGTGCCGCATGGCTGAGCACCCAGCCCGAAGACATTGCCGAGGCACGCCTGACAGATCCGCTCGCCGGCGTCGTGGTCATGGGCGCCTCCGCTGCTCACCTTCATCACATTGGCGACCTGCCTGCCGACAGGCATGAGTTCTCGACGTCGAGACGGCGGCAGTCTCAGCGTCCTGACATCCGCTACCGGATCCGGACGCTACCTCGCCAGGACATCACTCTTGCGCACGGACTTCCGGTCACGACCAAGGAGCGAACACTGGCAGACCTGGTGGAAACGCGCACCGACCTCGGTCTCGTCGCCGCTGCCCTCGGAGATGCCCTGCGCAGTGGAAGTCTCGACCTCGCCCGACTCGAGCTGCTGCTCGCGCCTTTTGCGGCTCGCAACGGATTCCGGGCCGATGACGGCAACGCTCTACTCGATCGCCTGGTGGAAATGTCGGGCGCCCTGCGTGAACTCAGCCGAGCGATTGAACGCCTGACCAGCAAGACGAAGCCGAGTCTCGCCTCTGTAGCCGCGATCGGGCCTGACCTTCTCGCACTCGAAGCGCTCGCCCGAGGCGGCTCTCGTGACTGATAGCTCCCCCTACCCCTCCGCGGCCGGTGTCGAATCGGCTATCAAGGCAGCCGCCACGGCCGCCACGAAGGACGACCCCTCCCTGACAGTCGCGGAGCGAATCCGTTTCGAATACTTCCGCCGCTTCCTCAGCCGTGTGTTCAGCGACGGCGTCGACTCCGAATGGGTCCTCAAGGGAGGCACCGGTCTGCTCGCTCGAATCCCGTCCACCCGCTCGACGCTGGACATCGACCTGTATCGCAACGGCTTCACCCTCGATCAGGCCCTGGTCGAGCTCCGCCGACTGGCAGACCTCGACCTCGGCGACCACTTCCGATTCAGCTACGTTGCGCACCGTCCATCGGTCGTCGGCGATCAGCAGCCCTATGTCGACGGGTACCGCGTGTCCTTCGACACCTATATCGGCGCGCAGCACAAAGGCCGCGTCAACATCGACCTCGCCACCGGCGCCGGGCTGACCGCCCCGGTCACGACTGTCGAGCCGGCGAGTCGACTGCACCTGCCCCGGCTCGCTAGCCACCCCTACCGGCTCTACCCGGTCGTCGACCAGGTCGCAGACAAACTCTGCGCCACAATGGAACTGCATGACGACCGTCCTTCCAGCCGCGAGAAGGACCTTGTCGACCTGGCCGTCATCGCCGTCACCCAAACCGTCGACGGGACAGCACTCGCCCACGCCGTCGAGGTCGAGTCACGCCGCCGACGCCTTCACCCGCTCACCCACTTCGAAGTCCCACGGACCTGGGGGCGCGCGTACGCCGCGATGGCCAGACCTGTCCCCTATCTGGCGAACTACGCCACCATCGCCGCAGCAACCGAACTCACCGGGGAGTTCATCGAGCCCGCACTGACCGGCATGTCAATCTCGAAGTCATGGACCCCTGACGCGTTGAGCTGGAACTGATCGGCACGCACGCTTCCAAGACAGCACCCTGCCCGGCCCTATCCCGTACTTCACCCATGCTTCTCCTAGCCCGCCCCCGTGGGCTTTACGCGAGCAGGCCGGCAAACAGGATCAATCGACGACGCGCTGTGCAACGTGCTGATGTACGTCGGGCACGCCACACCGCGCGCTGTTCATCCCCCGCCGGTCGACGTTGCCTTCGCCGGGACCCTCGCGCACGCCACGGTTCACACGCCGCCGAAGACGGCCACAAGAACTGTCGCCGCTCCCGAAAGCACTTGCCCTCGACAGACACAGCACACACGAAGCGGCGGCCTTTGACCGCTCCCTCACGATCACACCAGCCCTCGCCACGACAGTTGCTCATCACCACAGTCCGCGCGCCGCCGGAGGCGGCCACAAGGACCGTCGCCGCTGCGATCGCCCCCGGAGCAGCTGAACGCGTGGGGAGACGAGCAGACGCGGCGGCCTTTTTGAGGCGGCGTGTGTCGGGGCTATTCGAGTCTTTGGTCGTCGGTGAGGAGGCCTAGGGAGCGGAGGCGGGTGGCTATGCCGCCTTCCTGGCGGCCGAGGGTGGTGACCAACTCGTCCTTGGTGGCGCCCTTGTGGAACATCTCGATCAGGGTCTGTTCGTCTTCGGGGGACCACTGGCTGAACGCCTTCGGGTGGTTCTTGCGGGCGCGCTCGATCTTGCGGGTCATCGAGCGGACGTTGAGCAGCTCCAGGGAGCGGATTCGGGCCTGGCGGTGGCGGCCGACTTCCTCGCCCTCGCGCCAGAACACCACCGCCCCGTCGTCGAACGTCATCAGGTCGGCGGGGACGTCGCAGTAGTCGGCGTCCTCGAGCGTCACGCGCATCATTGCTGGTTCTCTCCATTCACGGTGGATGCGTGGTCGACAGAGAAGATGCCGCGATCCACCCCACCCGCAGGCCCCGATCTACAACCTGTGGACAACCAACCGCACAGCTTCTTTGCAAAATCTCTTTGCAAAGAGTCTTTGCAGTCCTATGCTCAACACCATGAGCGATGACGCCACCCCCGAGAGCGGCACCCCCGAGCCGCCGCGGACAGTCCGCCTGGACCGCCACCTGGTCCGCGCCCTGGCCCACCCGATGCGGAACCGGATCGTCGGCCTGCTCCGGGTGTACGGCCCCCAGACCGCAACCACCCTGGCCGGGCGGCTCGGTGTGAACACCGGCGCGACCAGCTACCACCTCCGCCAGCTCGCCGACGCCGGCCTGGTCGTCGAGGACGACAGCCGCGGCAACGCCCGCGACCGCTGGTGGAAGTCCGCCCACCAAGGCACCGAGTTCAACAAGGCCGAGCTGCTCGAGCAGGAGCCCGAGCTGGCGCTGGGCTTCCTGCACGGCGTCGGCCAGACGTACGCCGAGAACATGTTCAGCTACATCGACGCGATGCAGACGATGCCCGAGGACTGGCGTGACGCCAGCGTGCTCTCCGACTACTTCTTCCACCTGCGAGCCGACCAGCTCGACGCGATGATGCACGAGGTCATGGCGGTGCTGGAGAAGTACAAGACACCCGACCTGACCGCTCCGCTGCCGGAGGGCGCCGAGCAGGTGACGGTCCAGATCCAGGCCTTCCCGCGCGAGACGCGGCAGTAGGGCGAAGGCGGTGAGGCAAATGAACGACAGAGGAAACCGCGCGCCGCTGATCGCGTTCCTGGTGGCGAACGTGGTGTCGATCTGCGGCACCCGAGTCAGCGCCATCGCGATCCCATGGTTCGTACTGATCACCACCGGCTCCCCCGTCAAGACCGGTCTGGTCGCCATGGCCGAGATGACCCCGCTGGTCATCGTGAAAGCCGTCGGCGGCCCCCTGATCGACAAGGTCGGAGCCCGCCGGATCAGCGTCGTCGCAGACACAGCAAGTACTGCGATAGTCGGCCTCGTCCCGCTCCTCCACACGCTCGGCCTACTGCACTTCCCGACGCTCCTGGTACTGGTCGCGATCGCCGGCGCCTTCCGCGGACCAGGCGACTCCGCCAAAGAGACGCTGATCCCCGACATCGCCCGCGCAGCAAGGGTCCCGCTGGAGCGAGTCACAGGACTGGAGAGTACGACGGAACGCCTCGCCGGCTTCTTCGCGTACGCACTGGCCGGCGGACTCATCACCCTGGTCGGAGCGGTCAACGCACTCTGGATCGACGCCGCATCCTTCGGCGTCTGCGCCCTACTCATCGCCCAGTGGATCCCCAAGCTCGCCAAGCAGCCGATCGTCAACGACAACGAGCAGGGCTACGGCCAACGACTACTGGAGGGCTGGCACTTCCTACGCACCGACAAGCTGCTGCTCCCCCTCGTCACGATGATCGCCGTGACCAATCTGCTGGACGCCGCGACCAGCACGGTCCTGCTACCGGTCTGGATCAAGTCGCACGGCTACGGCCCCGGACACACGAGCCTGATCCTCACCGCGTTCGGAGTGACCGCCACCGCATTCGCCTTACTGGCTGCGGCAATCGGCGACCGGATCCCCCGCAAGCTGGTCTTCACCGTCGCCTTCCTCATCGCCGGAGCGCCGCGCTTCATCGCACTGGCGGCGGGCGCACCGATCTGGGCGCTGATGGCGGTGTACGCCGTCGGCGGCATCGGCGCAGGCTTCATCAACCCGGTGCTCGGCGCGATCCGGGCCGAACGGATCCCCCACCATCTCCTCGGCCGCGTCAACTCGCTGTCGAACGCGGCCTGCTGGACCGGCGTACCACTCGGTGGCGTCGTCGCCGGACTCTCCATCGCAGCCGTCGGCTTCGCGCCCGCAGTGCTCGCGGGCGGCGCGATCTACCTGATTGCCACCATGTCGCCGGTACTGATCGGCCGCCACGAGAACTGGAAGGCTACACAGGATCTGAAGGATCTTCCGGGAACGGCGGCTGATCCGGATCGGGTGGCAGTCGCAGCGTCTTAGCCTTCATCGCGCTCTCCACCTCCCGCTGCAGCCGGTCGCGCTCCGCCCGCAGCAGGCCGAGCATGACCAGATCCAGCAGCATCCCGAAAGCCGCCGCGAACTGCGTGGCAGCGAACTGGAAGACCTGTGTCATCAGCAACGACACCAGGACCGCCAGCTCGAACAGCCGCACCGCCCGGACCCGGTTGCCCTTCCGCAGCGCCAGCGCACCCCGCACCGTGAAGGTTGCTGACAGCAAGCTTCCGGCCGTGACCCCCAGCACAGGAAGGTGATCGAGCCCGTCACCGACCACGATCGCGATCAGCAGCGCACCGACCACTTGCAGAGCCAGTACGGCGACGGCCACCCGCGGAGCCTTCGGGTGGGTGGCCAACCGCTCGAACCAACGCTGCAGCGCCCGCCAGCCCGCATCGACCGGAGCGGCGAGCTCGACCTCATCAGCGGGACAGGCGGCCAGTAGGTCCCTGGTCTCGCGCCGCCCCTGCACCGACTGGGGAACTGCGCGCAGGAGCTCTGACGCCTCTGCCCGGCGACGTCGGGACAGGCCGCCGGCGACGCCCTCGACAGCGTGGTCGATCACGTTGGCCAGCTCCTCGCGCGGGTCGATCGGCCGGCGTGTGCTGAGGAACCGGAACCCGAGCACGATCAGCACGAAGACGACGTACACGATCGCCGCGGTCGGCTTGTAGAAGTAGTTGTTGTCCGAGGTGACGAACTTCCCGACCTCGTCGATGAACAGCCCGAACCCGATCCCGCCGACCGTCGCGGCGGCCGGCCGGACCACGGGTCCGACGTACCCGAGCAGCAGTGAGATCGCGACCAGCATCAGCAGGCCGCCGGGCAGCACGTGCGCGATGTGCAGCCCCTTGCCGCCGATCTGCGGGTAGCCGCTCAGGCTGAGGATCAGCCGGGTCACCAGGACCGTCGCCACCCCCGACACCACGAACGTGGTCAGGTGCTCCCCGGACCGCACGTTGCGGACCAATCCGGCACGCATCAGGTACGACGACCGCGCGGCGGTGCTGTTCGTCATTGGCGGGACGTTACCCGCGCCCCGAAGCCAACACAGCCGTCGACCCGGACCGCAGAGCGTTTGAGACGTGTGAATACGAATCCACTCAGCTATTGCGCTTCACCAATCAGCGACCTAATCTCTCGCGTAGCGGAATACCACTTCCACCACGTGGTACCCGTCGACGCTGCCCACAGACCGGCCGAAGTCCCTCACAATCCCGACTGCGAAGGCTTCGGCCGATTTTCCGCCCCGTTTCTACATCGGTGAAGAAGGACTCCTGAGAGGAGGCCACCTTGAGCACGAGCACCGAGATCTCTGCTCCGGCAGGCCGCGAACCGACAGCTGAGGTCCCTCCCCCGGCCACCCGCCCCAGACCCGCCCGGCGCACGGACCGGGTCGCCTACCTGTTCCTGCTCCCCTGGTTCGCGGGACTGCTGCTGCTGACCGCCGCACCCCTGCTCGGATCCCTCTACCTGTCGTTCACCAGGTTCAACCTGCTGCAGTCGCCCGCCTGGAACGGCTTCGGCAACTACGTGAAGATGTTCACCGACGACCCGCGCTACCTGCAGTCGTTGAAGGTGACGTTCATCTACGTCGCCCTCACCGTCCCGCTGCAGCTGGGATTCGCACTCGCGGTCGCCGTGATGCTGAACCGGCCGATGCGCGGGATGGCGTGGTACCGCTCGATCTACTACATCCCGTCGTTGCTCGGCGGCAGCGTCGCGATCGCGGTGATCTGGGGCCAACTGTTCGACGACGACGGCGTACTCAACGCCTTCCTCGCGTTCTTCGGCGTCGGCGGCCGGAGCTGGATCTCCAACCCTGACACGGCTCTCTACACGCTGGTGCTGCTGAACATCTGGCAGTTCGGCTCGCCGATGGTGATCTTCCTGGCAGGGCTCAAACAGATACCGCAGGAGCTGTACGACGCCGCGTCGGTCGACGGCGCGAACGCCTGGCGGCGGTTCTGGTCGGTCACCGTGCCGCTGCTGACCCCGATCATCTTCTTCAACGTGGTGCTGCAGATCATCCAGGCCTTCCAGGCCTTCACCCCCGCGTACGTCGTCAGCGGCGGCAGCGGCGGCCCGTCGGACTCCACGTTGTTCTACACGCTTTACCTGTACCAGCAGGGATTCACGAACCTGAACATGGGCTACGCCTCCGCGATGGCGTGGGTGCTGCTGCTGATCATCGCGATCTTCACGCTGATCAACTTCGGGCTCGCCCGCCGCTGGGTCTACTACGAGGACCGCTGATGACGACACTCCAGCACGCTCCCGCAGCCCGGCGCCGGACCCGCAGGTGGCTGACCCATCTCGCGCTGATCGCCGGCACCCTGGTGATGGTCTATCCGCTGCTCTGGATGGTCGGCGGGTCCTTCAAGAACGAGTCCGACATCTTCTCGCAGCTCAACCCGTTCCCGAGTTCGCTCGACCCGCGCAACTACATCGCCGGCTGGACCGCGACCGATCCCACCTTCACCCGGTTCTACGTCAACTCGATGGTGATCGCGGTGCTCGCCGTGGCCGGCAACGTGATCGCCTGCACGCTGACGGCGTACGCGTTCGCCCGGCTGGAGTTCCGCGGCAAGAAGGTGTTCTTCGCGATCATGCTCGGCTCGATCATGCTGCCGGCGCACGCGCTGCTGATCCCGCAGTACGTGCTGTTCTTCCACCTCGGCTGGGTGAACACCTATCTCCCGCTGGTGGTGCCGAAGTTCCTGGCCACCGACGCGTTCTTCATCTTCTTGATGGTCCAGTTCATCCGCACGATCCCGCGGACGCTGGACGAGGCCGCGATGATCGACGGCTGCGGCAAGGTCCGGATCTTCAGCCGGATCATCCTGCCGCTGACCGGACCGGTGCTGATCACCACGATGATCTTCACCTTCATCTGGACCTACAACGACTTCTTCTCCCAGCTGATCTACCTGTCCTACCCGAGCAGCGAGACCGTGCCGGTCGCGCTGCGGCGGTTCGTCGACGCGACCGGCGACTCGTCGTACGGGCAACTGCTGGCCATGTCGGTGCTGTCGCTGGTGCCGACCTTCATCGTCTTCCTTCTCGCCCAGCGCCGGATCGTCGAGGGCATCGCCACGACCGGCCTGAAGGGCTAAGCCGAAAGGACCCAGTCATGACCACACAGTTCAACCGGCGGCGCTTCCTGCAGGCCGGACTCGCGGCCGGCGTACTCACACCGTTGCTGTCGGCCTGCAACCTCGACCCCGCGGCCAAGGAGGCGAAGGGATCGGTCCGGTTCAGCAGCTACGGCGACCCGACCAAGCTCGGGCTGCGCAGCAAGCTGGCGGACAAGTACACGGCCGGTCACCAGAACGTGAAGATGGTCTTCGAGGGCACCGCGACCGCGGAGTACTGGGACAAGCTCGCCACCCAGATGGCCGGCGGCAACGCCCCTGACGTGATCAACATCGACGGCCCGCGGATCGGCCAGTACGGCGCAGCCGGGGCGCTGCAGTCGCTGCAGAAGTACATCCCGGACACCATCGACACCAAGCCGATCGACCACAACCTGCTCGTCCAGGGCCAGTTGAAGGGCGAGCAGTTCGGCATCCCGGTCGCGATGAGCACCTACAGCATCGGGTACGACGTGACCGTGCTCGACCAGCTCGGCCTGGAGCACCCGCAGGAGACGTGGACCTGGTCCGACTACGCGGCCCTGGCCAACCAGGTCCGGCAGAAGTCGGGCAAGAAGATCTACGGCGCGGAAGACCCCAGCGGGGACACGGCGTCGTTGCAGATCTTCCTGCGCGGTAAGGGCGAAGACCTGTACAAGGACGGCTCGCTCGCCTTCACCGATGCCTCGCTGACCGAGTGGTTCGAGTACTGGGCCGCGCTCCGGTCCACCGGCGGCACCATCCCGGCCGATATCGCGGCGCAGTCCGTGTACGGCGACTGGCCGACCGGGCCGCTGGTCAAGAAGCAGGCCGCACTCGCACACATCCAGACGCCCAACCTCAAGGGCGGTTTCCAGGACCTGACCGACCACACCATCGACATCACGCTGCCGCCACGGCACACGAAGGACGGCCAGTGCGGGACCTTCCCGGCGCCGAGCAGCTTCCTGTCGCTGAACGCCAAGAGCCAGCGACAGGACGATGCCGCCGGGTTCATCAACTGGTTCGCGAACGGCGCGGATGCCGCCAAGACCCTGCGGCTGATCAGCGGTCCGCCCGCATCGGCCGCCGGCCGGGACGTGCTGTTGAAGGGCAGCGACCTGACGGCGAGCGAGAAGCAGGTGCTGGCCTACACCGACCTGGCGCTGAAGAACTCCTCCGCCCCGCCGCAGGCCTCCCCGGCCGCCGCGACCGCGGTCGGCGACCTGCTGCTGAAGGTCAGCCAGGACATCGCGTTCAACAAGATCTCGATCAAGCAAGGCGTGCCGAAGTTCATGGCCGACGCCGCCAAGACCCTCGACGGCAAGTGATTGGAGCCCTATGAACGAGCAGAACCCCGTCACCACCGGCCGCACCGCAACCTGGGCGATGGAGCAGCTCGTCCGAGCCCTGGCGGAGAAAGGTCTGGCCGACGTACCGGTCCGGCTGGCCACTCCCGATGAGGTCCCCGCCGCGGACCTCGCCGACATTCCCGAGTCGTACGCCGTACTCCGGGACGGCGACGAGATCGTTGTCGTCAGCAACGACGAGATCGGACTGCGCTGCGGAGTACTCGAGCTCGCGGACCGCGTCGCCGCGGGCCTGGATCTCGCCGGTACGACGCCGTTCGCCGAGCAACCCGCCGTACCCGTCCGGGGTGTGGTGCGGTCGTTCTCCAGCGTGGACGAGGACACGCCCTGGTTCCACGACAAGCAGTTCTGGACCGACTACCTGACCTGGCTGGCCGCCTCCCGGTTCAACCGGTTCCACCTGGCGCTCGGCATGCAGTACAACTACGGCGCCGATCGGCACGGCGCGACCGACAACTACCTGTGCTTCGTGTACCCGTTCCTGTTCGACGTGGACGGGTACGACGTACACGCCGAAGGGGTCGGCGCGGACGAGCAGAAGCGCAACCTGGACACGCTGCGCTTCATCGCCGCCGAGAGCAAACGCCGCGGGCTGAAGTTCCAGCTCGGTCTGTGGAACCACGCGTACGACTACGGCCGGGACTCGGTGCACCGGTATCCGATCACCGGCATCGGTCCGGACACCCACGCGGAGTACTGCAAGGCCGGTATCGCCAGGCTGCTCACCGAATGTCCCGACATCGACGGGGTGACGTTCCGGGTTCACTACGAGGGCGGCATCCCCGACGACAAGCACGAGATCTTCTGGCGGGCGGTGTTCGAGGGCGCGAACTCGGTCGGCCGGCCGCTCGAGATCGACATGCACGCCAAGGGCGTCGACCAGGCCCTGCTCGACGCCGTCGACCTGCCGAACCTGTCCCCGGTGCTGTCGGCGAAGTACTGGGCCGAGCACGTCGGGCTGCCGTACCACCAGGCCTCCATCCGGGCCAAGGAGACGGCCAAGCCGATCCCGGCCGGCCACGAGATGAAGGGCATCACCGAGTTCTCCCGCCGGTTCACCCGTTACGGGTACGGCGACTTCCTGCGCGAGGACCGGACCGTCGACCTGATGTTCCGGGTCTGGCCGGGAACCCAGAAACTGCTGGCCTGGGGCGATCCCGCGATCGCGGCGGGGTACGGGCGGCTGTCGACGTTCGGCGGATCCCGCGGAGTCGATCTGTGCGAACCCCTGTTCTTCAAGGGACGCAAGGGCAGCGGCGAGCCGGGCAAGCGCGACCCGTACGTCCGCGAAGACCTCAGGTTGTCCGACAACCGGGAGTGGACCAAGTACCGCTACGGCTATCTGTTGTGGGGCCGGCTCCTCTACAACCCCGATGCCGAGCCGGAGACGTGGCGCCGCCATCTGAGGGCGACGTACGGCGAGGCGGCGGCACATGTGGAGGACGCTCTGAGCCCGCTGAGCCGGATCCTCCCGCTGGTGACCGTGGTCCATGGCGTCGGCGGATCGAACAACGGCTACTGGCCCGAGGTGTACCTCAACCTCCCGATCTCGTCGCAGGTCGAGTCACCGCACTACGCCGGCGACACCGACCCGCCGGCGAACTGGGGCGGCGTCAGCCCGTTCGACCCGACGACGTTCTACGCCGTCGACGAGTACGTCGCTGCGCTGGCGAGCGGCTCGGTGTCGGCGAAGTACACCCCGCTCGAGGTGGCCGCGTGGATCGAGCGGCTGGTCGATGACGGGCAGCAGGCGCTCGACCGCGCGCGCCGGACCGCGGACGAGTCGGACCCGCAGGTCCGCCGGGTCCTGATCGATCTGGAGATCCTGGTCAGGCTGGGCACGTTCTTCGCCGGCAAGTTCCGCGCCGCGGTCGACTACTCGACTTATCGGACAACCGGAGGAGTCACCTCACTGGAGTCGGCGATCCGCATCTACCAGTCAGCGAGGGATGCGTACGCCGAGATCCCGGTCATCGTCGACGGCGTCTACCAGCGAGACCTGCGGTTCGGGCGCGAGTCGTCCGAGCACGGCCACTGGGCGGACCGGGTCCCGGACATGGACACCGACCTGGCCGCCCTCACCGAGGAGCTGCAGCAGGCAGCCGGCAAGCAGTCGACGACCCAACTGCCTGCAGCACCGGCGCGGCCGGCCACAGCTGGAGTGGAGCACGCGGTGCCGGAAAGCTTCGACCGGGGCAAATCGGTCACGCTCTCGCTGGCCGTGGTCGATCCGGACGTGATCGGCGCAACGCTGCACTACCGGCACGTGGACCAGTCGAAGCCCTGGCAGCAGGTCCCGATGGAGCTGGCCGAGCAGACGCTGACCGGCACGATCGACGGCGAGTACACGTCGTCGACGTACCCGCTGATGTACTTCTTCAGCGTGCAGCACCGTGACGGCGGGCAGGCGCTCTACCCCGGTCTGGCCGCCGACCTGTCCAACCAGCCGTACATCGTCCTGGGCTCCGCGACCGTCACCGGATGATCGCTGCGATCACGACGATCGCGACGAGCGCTGCCAGCACGACAGAGGTGATGAGTCGACGGGTCCGGGGGTCCACTTGCTCAGGCTAGTGGACCCCCGTCCAGCTCGTTCACACCAGTGGGTAGTTCCCGACCAGGACACCGCCGCCACGCCGGGGTGACCAACCTCACCACTCGCCCGCAAGTGCCGGATCTGCCCCCTGGAAGACCAGCGACGGCTGCACCGCATTCAGCTCCGCAACCCCACTGGGCGTCAACGAGGTGCACGAGTCAGATTGATGAGGGGTTCGGGGCGGTGGACGCCGCGGGGGCGGTAGCCGAGGGCGTCGGACAGGCCGAGGTAGTCCGACAGCAGCCAGATGATGGCCAGCCACATCTCGGTGCCTTGCAGGCCGGGGATTGCGCGGTCGTCGGTGCCGTCAGGGGCGAACGCGAAGCCGGCGCCGTCGACCCAGCGCGGGAGGATCGCGCGCAGTTGTTCCTCGGCCCAGCGGCGGCCGTCCTGCTCGCCGTACGACGTCTGCTTGCGGGCCAGCCACAACGGGTGGATGACGTCGAGGACGTTGCAGGAGTTGTAGTTGTCGCCGGTGAACATCCGACGGTCGTTGCTGTGGGCAAGCATGGTCCCGACAGCCTGTTCCGGATACGGGAGCGGCAGGCCGAACTGGGCGTAGGTGCCGCGGGTCAAACGGTAGAAACCGTTCACGACCTGCAGCCAGCCGTCGTCCGGATGTGGGTGCCCCCAAGCACCGGTCGTCGGGTCGACCCTCGTCACGAGCCAGCCCATCAGAGCTTCGAGCGGGCCGGATTCCTTGTGGTCGTGGAGGTTCCGGGCGATCGCGGTGCCGAGATGGTCGATACCCGCCCCGGCCGACCAAGACCTCCTTGCCCAAGGCAGATTGTCCAGATCGGCAAAGCCAAAAGCCGTGTCGATCGGGTGCTCGAAGCTACTGCCGAGGACCTGGAGTGCGTAACCGACGCACAGCACGTGATAGCCGGCAGGCCCTTCCAGGACGGAGAGTTTGCTGTCGTCCGGCAGGTCCAGCCCGGCGTCCGACAGGTCTCCTGGTGCGACCAGTCCGGTCTTCGGATCCTGCCGATGACGGAGACGGCGGACCAGGTCGTCGCGGCTGTGCCCGAGCGGGGTACGGCGTACCAGCAGGTCGGCGATCTCGATCGCGTCGCACCACGGACGCACCGCCGGCTCGTGATCGAGACCGGGACGGTCGACGAACCGCTCACCGTCCCAGCAGCGGGCCAGTACGTCGTCCACCTGCGAACGGGCCTTGGCGGCGAAGGCGGTCAGTTGCGTGCGGAGGTCACCTGACATGGAGGATCCTGTTCGCGAGCGGAGGACGCGGGCGGGGTTGCCGGCGGCGACGGTGTTGGCCGGGATGTTCTTGGTGACGACCGCGCCGGCGCCGATGATGGTGTGCGGGCCGACGGTGACGCCGTCGAGGATCGTCACGTTGGAACCGATCCAGACGTCGTCGCCGATCGTGATGCCGAGGGCGGTGTGAGGTTGCTTGAAGATCGGCTGACCGGGAGCCGTGCCGTGGTTGAAGGCGAGCAGCGACGTGTGCGCGCCGATCCGGACGCCGTCGCCGATCGTCACCTTGCCGCGGACGGCGGAGAACGGGTTGATCGTCGAGTCGGAGCCGAGCGTGATGTGGCCGGTGACGTAGGCGTGCGCCGCGATGTACGAGCGCTCCCCCATCGTCAGCTCGTCGCAGTACACCGCGGCCGACTCCGCGACGTACACGTCGTCGGCGAGCTGGACCGACCCGCCGAGCCCCGCCTGCCGTTCGGCCTGGCGTTCGCGTTCGGCGTCGGAGGCCGTTCGCTTGTACTCCCACGGCAGGAAATCGAGGCGCAACGGCTCGTTCGGCAGCATGGGAAAACGCTATCCAAAACACCGGAGGCCCGCCAGCCCCGAAATGCCGCTGCTAACCTCCCGTCTGTGCGGGGAGCCAGGCAATGACGACGAGCGGATCTGTGACCGACGGCGGTGAGGTCGGCGACGACGGCCCACAGGGCGGCACGCGGCGCAGTCATCGGGTCACGATCAGCGATCTCGCCCGCCGGCTGCACATCTCCAAGGCATCGGTCTCGTACGCACTGAACGGGCGGGCCGGGGTCAGCGAGGAGACCCGGCAGCGGGTCCTCGATCTGGCCGAGGAGCTGGGCTTCCACCCGAACTCGGCAGCGGTCGCGCTGTCGGCCAGCCGGACCCGGACGATCGGGATCGTGATCGCCCGCGACCCGGCGCTGATCTCGACCGAGGCGTTTTACATGCGCACGCTGGTCGGCATCGAGCAGTACCTGAACGAGGTCGATTCGTCGCTGCTGCTGCGCCTGACGGGCGAGCACGGCGAGGATCTCGACGTACTGCGGCGCTGGTCGCGGCAGGGGCGCGTCGACGGGTTCATCCTGTTCGACGAGCACGACGACGACCCCAGGATCCCGCTGCTGAAGGAGCTCGGGGTTCCGTGCGTGGTGGTGAGTTCGAACGCACCGGACGACTCGGTCGGGCGGTTGATCAGCTCACCCGAGGAGACGGTCGGGCTGCTGCTCGACCATCTGGTCGAGCTCGGGCACCGCGACGTCGCGCATGTCAGCGGGCCGTTCACGTTCGTCCACGAGCGGCTGCGGGTGCAGATCCTGCAGGAGCAGGCCGCGGCGCGCGGGGTCGCCGTACGGCATATCGAAGGCACCTACCGGTACGACGACGGCGCCGAACTCACCCGTCGGTTGCTGACCGACCCGAACCCGCCGAGCGCGATCGTGCTCGGGAACGACCTGATGGCGGTCGCGGCGCTGCGGGTCGCGATGGACCTCGGTACGGCGGTACCGGCCGAGGTCTCGATCCTCGCCTGGGACGACTCGCCGCTGTGCGAACTCGCCCGCCCCGGCATCACCGCGGTCGACCAGAAGACGATGGAACGCGGCCGGGCTGCGGCCGATCTGCTGCTCCGGATCGTCACCGGCGACAACGAAATTCACCAAGAAGCGCCCGCCGGCGAGCTGCGGGCCCGGGAATCCAGCGGTCCGGCAGGTTCCTGACCAGTTTCAAGACTCTGTGAATTCGGTTGAATTCGGAGGGTGTTGGATTGCGCTTGCCGCGGTCACGCGAGAGGTTGGATCAGTCACGAGGTCGTAACGAAGACCCCTGAACTGAACCGGTTAGGGTTTCGAAACTTAACCGGTTAGGTCAGTATGGGGCCGATCCGCTTCCGCAGGTCCTGCGGAGGCTCGACGGGACGAGGGAGTCCGACGTGAGACTGCGTTCGTTTGTAGCCGCGGTGGCGGCGACCGCCATGGGAATCAGCCTCGCCGCGTGTGGTGGTGGCGACAAGAACGATTCCTCCGGCGGCGGTTCGGGTGGTGACCAGACGCTGACCTACTGGGCCAGCAACCAGGGCACCAGCCTGGACAACGACAAGGAGGTGCTGACCCCGGTCCTGCAGAAGTTCACCCAGGACACCGGCATCAAGGTCAACCTCGAGGTGATCGGCTGGAACGATCTGCAGACGCGGATCCAGACCGCGATCACCTCCGGCCAGGCGCCGGACGTGGTCAACATCGGCAACACCTGGGCGGCCTCGCTGCAGGCGACCGACGCGTTCCTGCCGTTCGACGGCGACGCGATGACCGCCATCGGCGGCAAGGACAAGTTCGTGCCGACGGCTCTGGCGACCGGCGGCAAGGAAGGCACCGACCCGACCTCGGTCCCGCTCTACGGTCTGGCCTACGGCCTGTACTACAACAAGGCGATGTTCGCCGCGGCCGGCCTGCAGCCGCCGAAGACCTGGGAAGAGATGGTCACCGACGCGCGGAAGCTGACCGTCCCGGCCAAGAAGCAGTGGGGTATGGCGCTGGCGGCCGGCAGCTACACCGAGAACGTGCACTTCGCGTTCATCAACGCCGCGCAGAACAAGGCCGACTGGTTCGACGCCGACGGCAAGCCGACCTTCACCGGTGACGGCAACGTGCAGGGCGTGCTGCGGTACCTCGACCTGATGCAGAAGGACAAGGTCGCGAACCCGTCGAACGCGCAGTACGACAACGGCACCAAGTCGGTCAACGACTTCGCCACCAAGAAGGTCGCGATGGTCATCAACCAGAACAACGCCGACTCCTCGATCGTTGCCAACGGCATGAAGGCCGGCGAGTACGGCGTCGTGCCGTTCCCGGCCCCGGCCGGCGCCGAGCAGGTGGCCAGCCACGTGGCCGGTATCAACCTGTCGGTCTTCAAGAACACCAAGCACAAGGACGCGGCGCTGAAGTTCGTCAAGTACATGACGGACGCGACCACGCAGACCACGCTGGGCAAGCCGTTCTCCTCGCTGCCGGTGCTGAAGGACGCGAAGCCGGTGTTCACCACCGACGCGGCCGAGGCGGCGACGTTCCAGGACGTCTACAACACCAAGTCCAAGCCGCTGCCGCTGGTGCCGGCCGAGGACCAGTTCGAGAGCACCGTCGGCAAGGCGATGAACTCGATGTTCGCCAAGATCGCGACCGGCGGAACGGTCACGGCCGACGATGTGAAAGCGGCCCTGAAGACCGCCCAGGATCAGGTGGCCGCAGGTAGCTGACTCGCGCTCAGTGGCCCGGACGACCCGTCCGGGCCACTGCCCGCGTCAGCCCCCACCACCGATCCGACAGACAGGAGGCGACCAGTCGATGTCCGTCGCCACACAGGAAGCGACGCCGGCCGCCGCGAAGCCTGCGAAGAAGAAGACCAGGCGCGGCCCCGAACACCGGCCCGGCCTGAACCGCTGGCTGCCGTATCTGCTGCTGGCGCCGGCCGTGCTGGCCGAACTGCTGATCCACATCATCCCGATGGTGGTCGGCATCTGGATGAGTTTCATCAAGCTGACCAAGTTCTTCATCGCGAACTGGTCCGCGGCGCCCAGCGCCGGGCTCAACAACTACAAGGTCGCGCTGGACTTCAACAACGCGGTCGGTGAGGGCCTGCTGAAGTCCTTCGGCGTCACCGTCGCCTTCTCGCTGATCACGGTCGCGCTGTCCTGGGTGCTCGGGATGGCGGCCGCGGTCGCGCTGCAGCCGCCGTTCCGCGGTCGCGGCATCATCCGGACCTTCTTCCTGGTGCCGTACGCGCTCCCGGCGTACGCCGGGATCCTGACCTGGAACTTCATGCTCCAGCGCGACACCGGTGCCGTGAACCACGTGCTGAACCAGCTGCATCTCAGCGACGGCCGGACGTTCTGGCTGATCGGCAGCAACGCGCTGGTCTCGCTGATCACGGTCGCGACCTGGAAGCTGTGGACGTTCGCGTTCCTCACGCTGATGGCCGGCCTGCAGAGCATCCCGGGCGACCTGTACGAGGCGGCGTCGGTCGACGGCGCCGGCAACATTCGGCAATGGCGCAACATCACGCTGCCGTCGCTGCGGCCGGTCAACCTGGTGCTGGTGCTCGTCCTGTTCCTGTGGACGTTCAGCGACTTCAACACGCCGTACGTGCTGTTCGGTACGGCGCAGCCGCCGGCCGGTGACCTGATCACGTTCCACATCTACAACGCGTCGTTCCTGACCTGGAACTTCGGCACCGGTGCGGCGATGTCCGTACTGCTGCTGATCTTCCTGATGATCGTCACCGGCGCGTATCTGCTCGTCACCGGAAGGAGGTCGCGTCGTGCGTGAGACCCAGGGTTTCAAGATCTACCGCGGAGTCGTGCTGACCGTACTCGGCCTGTTCGTGCTCGTCCCGCTGTACGTGATGATCACGTCGTCGCTGAAGCCGCTGAAGGACGTGCAGGGCGCGTTCTCCTGGTGGCCGTCGAACCTGACGCTGACGCCGTTCGTGGACATGTGGAAGACGGTGCCGCTGGCCCGGTACTTCGTGAACAGCACGATCGTCTCCGTGTCGGCGACGGTGTTCTCGGTGGCGATCGCGATCCTCGCTGCGTTCGCGGTGTCGCGCTTCCGGTTCCGAGGGCGGACGGCGTTCACGACGACCGTGCTGTCGACGCAGATGTTCCCGGGTGTGCTGTTCCTGCTGCCGTTGTTCCTGATCTTCGTGAACATCAACAACTCGTTCGGGCTGCAGCTGGTCGGGACGCGGCTCGGGTTGATCATCACGTACCTGACGTTCAGCCTGCCGTTCTCGATCTGGATGCTGGCCGGGTACTTCGACAGCATCCCGCGCGAGCTCGACGAGGCCGCCCTGGTCGACGGCTGCGGACCGATGGGCGCGCTGTGGCGCGTCGTACTCCCGGCCGCACGGCCCGGCGTGATCGCGGTCGCGATCTACTCGTTCATGACCGCGTGGGGCGAGGTCCTGTTCGCCTCGGTCATGACCACCGAAGCCAACCGCACGCTCTCCGTCGGCCTCCGCCAGTACTCCACCCAGACCAACATCTACTGGAACCAGATCATGGCCGCTGCCCTGGTCGTCAGCGTCCCAGTAGTTATCGGCTTCCTCCTCGCCCAACGCCACTTCGTCGCCGGCGTCACCGCGGGCGCCGTCAAGTAGCGGACGTCCGTCACTGACCAACCTCCGCCTGGCAAGACTTCTACCGCTCACCGAGCGAGGCGAACAGGTCGACAGGGGGAGGTTGGTCAGTGCGGGGAGTCCGCCCGCTAGCTGAAGAGTTTTTCGCCCCAGTAGGTGCCGGGGGTGACGCCAGGTGGGCAGGCGAAGATGCCGGAGCCTACGTGGTGGATGTACTCGTTCATCGTGTCGTTCTTGGCGAGCTGGTTCTGGATCGGGATGAACTGTTTGCGGGGGTCTCGCTGGTAGGCGAGGAAGAAGAGGCCGGCGTCGAGGCGGCCCAGGCCGTCCGAGCCGTCGACGAAGTTGTAGCCGCGGCGGAGGAGTTCGGCGCCCTGGTTGAACGTCGGGTGGGCGAGCCGGACGTGTGAGTCGACCGGGATCTTCGGCCGTCCGTCGGCCTGCTTGGCGTTGAAGTCGAGGGTGTCGAACTCGTCGGCCTTGCCGAGTGGGGCGCCGGTGCCTTTGCCGCGGCCGATGATGCCTTCCTGCTCGCCGAGCGACGTACGGTCCCAGATCTCGATGTTCATCCGGATCCGGCGCGAGACCAGGTAAGAGCCACCGACCATCCAGTCGGGGCCGTCCTCGGGCTGGACCCACAGCTGCTGCTCGAGCTTGTCGGCGTCCTCGAGCTTGAGGTTGTTGGTGCCGTCCTTGAAGCCGAACAGGTTGCGCGGCGTCGACTGGGCACGCGACGTGGACGACGTACGGCCGAAGCCCAGCTGCGAATACCGTACGGCGACGCGCCCGAAGCCGATCCGGGCCAGGTTGCGGATCGCGTGTACTGCGACCTGGGGGTCGTCGGAGCAGGCCTGTACGGCGATGTCGCCGTACGAGCGTGTCGGGTCGAGGTCGTCGCCGATGAAGTGCGGCAGGTCGACCAATGCCTTGGGGCGCTTCGCAGCCAGGCCGAACCGCTTGTCGAACAGGGTCGGCCCGAACCCGACGGTCAGCGTCAACCGCGCCGGCGGCAGCCCGACCGCCTCGCCGGTGTCCTCGGGCGGGGCCTCGTCCGGGCCGTTCACCGCGCCGTACTGACCGATGTCACGCCCGGCCGTCAGGAGCGCGGCCGCGGCGGTCCACTCCTTCAGCAATGCGATCAGGTCGTCGCGGCTCGTGGTCGTCACGTCGAACGCGGCGAAGTGCAACCGATCTTGCACCGGGGTGGTGATCCCGGCTTGGTGCGGCCCGTGGAACTCAACCGGTCCGTTGGTGTCGGCAGCCTGCGACGGCTGGGTGGAGACCGCCGAGCGCACCGCATAACCGGCGACGCCGGTTGCCACGGCAGCACCCGCTGCGCCGAAGAGTCCGCGCCGCGAGAAGCCCCGCCGCGGGTTCTCGGATGGGGGTGTGGGTTCGTCGGTCATTTCTGTGCGATCACTCCTGCGACCTTGCTCACCGGCTCGGCCAGGCCGTCGACCACTGCGCCGAGGGCCTTCTTCTCTGCTTCGGAGGCCGTGTACGGCTTGAAGCCGTCGCCGTCGCGGTACTTGTCCAGCGACGCGAAGACCGCCTTGAAGTTCGTGTCCAGCTGCGCCACCAGCGCCGCGTCCCGCGACTGGAGCGCCGGGCGGAGCGCCTGGACCGCGGCCTGTGAACCCTCGACGTTCGCCTGGAAGTCCCACAGGTCGGTGTGCGAGTAGCGGTCCTCCTCGCCGGTGACCTTGCCGGTCGCGACCTCGTCGAGGAGTTCCTTCGCGCCGTTGGCCAGCTGTAGCGGAGTCAGCTTCACGACCTTCGCCTTCGCGACCACCGTCTTCACGTCGGTCAGCAGCTGGTCGGCGTACTTGTCCATGCCCTTGGTGCTGTTGGAGACCCACAGCGCCTGCTCGATCCGGTGGTACCCGGTCCACTCGGTGCCCGGCTCGACGTCGTTGACGCGGGCATCGATCTTCGGGTCCAGGTCGCCGAAGGACTCCGCGACCGGCTCGATCCGCTCCCAGTACGTCCGCGACACCGGGAACAGCGCCTTCGCCTTGGCGACATCGCCGGCCTTCACCGCGGTGACGAACTCGGTGGTCTTCTGCTCGAGCGCCACCGCCTGCGAGTTCACGTACCGCTGGTAGCTCGAAGTCGCCTGCTTGAGCTCGGTGTCGGTGTCGACCTGCGCGGGCGCGTTGCCGGTGACGGTGAGGTCGCCGCGGATGCCGTCGCCGACCATGCCCGGCTTGCAGACCGCCTGGTACTTGCCGGTCGGCAGCTCGACGATCAGGTCCCGCTTCAGCCCCGGGCCGATGTTCTCGACCTCGCCCATCACCCGGTCGCCCTCGGCGTACACGTAGAACTCGGTGATCTTGCTGCCGCCGTTGGAGACCGAGAACGTGCTGGTGCCGGACTTCACGTCGCGGCGGCTCAGGTCACAGGCCGAGTCGGACGCCTTCACCGAGACCGGGCCGGTGCCGTCGTCCTTCGCAGCGGGCTCGTCCTTCGCGCACGCGGTCAGCGCGGCGATACCGATGACGACGCCGAGGACGGCGGCCCGACGGGGCAATGAGCTGGACATGGTTCTCCTGAGCGGGGATGTGAGGGGTGGATCAGGCCGCTTCGCCGGCGGTCTTGGCCGCCGGTACGGCGGGCGGCGTGGCGCTCTTCACCGGACGGAAGTAGAGCACCATCACCGGGACCAGATAGACGACCCACGCGGTTGCCTCGAGCACGGTCGGGGTCGGGTTGAAGTTGAAGATGCCCTTGAGCAGTACGCCGTACCAGCTGTCCGGCGGGACCACGTGCGAGATGTCGAAGGCCAGATGCTGCAGGCCGGGCAGGATGCCCGCCTCCTGCAGGTCGTGGAACCCGTACGCGAAGATGCCGGCCGCGACCAGGATCAGCACCGCGCCGGTCCACTTGAAGAAGACGGCCAGGTTGATCTTCACCGCGCCCTTGTAGATCGCGATCCCCAGCAGCACCGACGTACCGAGGCCGAGCAGGACGCCGATCAGCGGTACGGCGGTGGTCGCGGTGGCGGCCGACGCGTACACGATGAACGCGGTCTCGATGCTCTCCCGGAACACCGCCAGGAACGCGAGGATGACGACCGCGCGGGAGCCGACCTCGAGGGCCTGGCCCATCCGCTCGCGCAGTTCCTTGGCGATGCTGCGGGACGCCTTGCGCATCCAGAAGATCATCCAGGTGACGAAGCCGACCGCGAGGATCGACATCACCCCCCCGACGGTCTCCTGGGTGGTGAACGACTTCGCGGTCAGCGCGGTGACGAACTGGAGCAGACCCCAGGCGACGGCCGCGACGGCGAGCGCCGACGCGACTCCGATCCAGACCAGTTTCAGTCGATCTCGATGCCCCGACTTGACCAGGAACGTGGCGAGGATGCTGACGACCAGCGAAGCCTCGAGTCCTTCACGGAGTCCGATCAGATAGTTCGCGAGCATGGCGGCGACACTTCCATAGCATTAGGTACGGCTAACCTTGCTGAGGTTAACCTAAGAAGTCCCATTCGCCTACTGTGTCGTACGCCGCACTGTGCCCCGGCCCCTCACCGAGCCGGGATTCGATCAACTGCAGGCTGCCGGCGGTCCAGACCGGACCTTCGTAGGTGTCGAAGATCCGGACCCAGCGGGTCACGTCGATCGGTCGCCGCAACCGGGCCAACGTGACGTGCGGGGTGAACTTCCGGCCCTCGACGGTGACGCCGGCGCGCGTCGCCGCCGACCGCGTGGTCATCGACAGATGCTTGAGCGATTCGGTGTCGTCACGGACGCCGGTGTACAGCACCCGCGCGTCCGGTACGCCGGGGAACGCGCCGGCTCCGGTCAGCTGCAACTCGAACGGCTTCTGCCGCCCCGCGGCCGCCTCCAGCCGCTCCTCGAGCTCCTCGGTCTTCCAGTCCGGTACGTCGCCGAGGAACGCCAGCGTGATGTGCCAGTGCTGGTCCGAGGCCCACCGGATGTCGTCGTCCGGATGCTCCCGCCGGGGCTCGACGAACTCGTTCAGATCCTCCACAACTTCGATGGGTGGCACCACGGCCACGAACAATCGCATCCCGAAATGCTATCGGTGGTGGAAACTGCTTTGTGTGGAACTCAAACTGCCGTCGCCGTGTGTGGTGATCCTGGTCGGGCCGGGGGCGTCGGGGAAGTCGACGTGGGCGGCCGAGCGGTTCTCCGCTGAGCTGATCGTGTCGAGTGATCGGCTGCGGGCTCTGGTCGGGGCGGGTGAGGACGATATCGCGGCCAGTGCGGATGCGTTCGCGTTGCTGGATGTGGTGGTGCGGCAACGAATCGGGCGGCGGCTGACGACGGTGATCGACACCCTGGGGCTGGACAAGGAACGACGGCTGGCGTGGCTGGGGCTGGCGCGTGCGGCGGGGATGCCTTGTGTGGCGGTGGGGTTCGACACGCCGGCCGACGAGTGCAGGCGGCGTAATCGGGAACGTACGTCGAAGCGGATCCCGGCCGATGCATTGACCTCGCAGCTGAGGTCGTGGTCGGCGGTGAAGAAGGAGTTGCCGGACGAAGGGTACGACCAGCTTCTGCAACCGACAGCTGTTCGGGTGGTTCCCGAGGCATTCGTGGACGCGGGCGCGGCCGCCGTACGGCAGGTCGAGAAGCCGAGCGGGCTGAGATTCGGGCTGCAGCTGAGCAGTTACACCCATCCAGGTGGTCGGGTGGGGATGGCTGCGTGGGTACGGGAGGTCGCGGAACGGGCCGAGGCGGCGGGGTTCGACTCGATCTACGTGATGGATCATTTCCGGCAGATTCCGCAGGTCGGGCGGGCGTGGGACGACTTCCTGGAGAGCTGGACGACGCTGGGGTATCTGGCTGCCTGCACAACGCGGCTGCGGCTCGGGACCCTGGTCTCCGGGATCACCTACCGGAACGTCGCCCACCTCGGCAAGATCGCGGCGACGCTCGACGTCTTGAGTGGTGGGCGGGCGGTGTGCGGCGTCGGGCTCGCGTGGTTCGAGGCCGAGCACAAGGCCTACGGGTGGTCGTTCCCGTCGGTGAGTGAGCGGTACGCCATGCTCGAGGACGCGTTGCAGCTGCTCCCGGTTCTATGGGGTCCGGGCAACAAACCGTTCCACGGCAAGGTTCTCGACGTACCGGACACCACGTGCTACCCGCGACCGCTGCAGGAGCATCTGCCGGTGCTCGTCGGTGGGAGTGGCCAACGAACGCTCCGACTGGCCGGCCGCTACGCCGATGCGGTCAACGTGTTCGGCGATGTGGTTGCTGTGCGCAAGCGTGTCGACTACCTCCGCGAGGTCACCTCCCGGCCGGTCGAGGCGACGCACCTCTCGACAACACTCGTCGGCAAGAACCACGAGGATCTCGAGCTGTTGATTCGTAAGCTCCGGCCGCGGAACGCGAACCCCGCGAAGTACGCCGCAGCCGTGAACGCCGGCACCGTCGACGATCAGATCGGGCGGTTCCGCGAGCTGTCCGAGGCGGGTGTGGCCGAGGTGATGATCAGCCTGCCCGACCTCGAGACGCTCGACACGGTCGCCGAGGTGATCTCAGCCTTCCGGGTGTAGCTCCAGCTTCAGCAGGGCGTTCTCGACGAGTTCGGGCATCGCCGGGTGGATCCAGTACTGCCCGCGGGCCATCGAGTACGCGTCCAGCTCGAAGCTCATCGCCTGGATGATCGGCTGGATCACGGTCGGTGCCTGCGGCCCCATGATGTGGGCGCCGATGATCTGCCCGGTCTTCGGGTCGGCCAGGATCTTCGCGAATCCGGTCGTGTCCTCCATCGCCCAGCCGTACGCGATATCGGCGTACCGCTGAACCGCTTTGACATAAGGGATCCCGCGCTCCTTCGCCTCCTCCTCGGTCAGGCCGACGGAGGCGATCTGCGGCGCGCTGAAGACGGCGTGCGGCACGTAGCGGTGGTCGGACTCGATCCGGTTGTCCGGGTTGAGCAGGTTGTGCTTCACCACCCGCGCTTCGTGGTTGGCGACGTGCTTCAGCTGGTGCGGAGTGGTCACATCGCCGAGCGCGTAGATGCCGTCGACAGTGGTCTGCTGGTACTTGTCCACGACCACCCGCGCCTCGCGGTCGACCTCGACCCCGGTGGCGTCCAGGTTCAGCAGGTCCGAGTTCGGCTCCCGGCCGACCGCGACCAGCAGCTCGTCGACGACGAGTTCGTCGACCCCGGCCGGGTGCAGCATCTTGAGCGCGATCGAGCCGTCCTCACGGCGCGCCACGCGGACGGTTTCGTGGTTCAGGCGTACGTCGTACAGCTCCTGGGCGATCTTCGTGTACGCCGAGGCGAGCTCGCCGTCCTCGTGCCGGAGCAGCACGTTCGAGCGGGCGACGATCGTCACCTCGACCCCGAACGACGCGAACACGTGGGCGAACTCGGCCGCGACGAAACCGCTGCCGATGATCGCCAGCCGGCGCGGCAGCTCGTCGAGTCGCATGATCGTGTTCGAGGTGTGGAACCCGGTCTCCTCGAGCCCTGGGATCGGCGGCACGATCGGCCGGCTGCCGGTGGCGAGCACGAACTGGTCGGCGCTGAACACGCTCGTCGACCCGTCCTTGTTGTCGACCGTCAGCTCCTTGAACCCGGTGAACCGGCCGGTCCCGTCGTAGACGGTGACGTTCGCGTTGTCCGGGTTGTGGTGGCGGTACTCCGACCCGCCTGCCGCGATCGGGTCGATCCGGCCGAAGATCCGGTCCCGGACGTCCCGCCAGCGGACTCCGAGCAGCTGCTCGTCGACGCCGTACTGCGCGCTCTCCGACGGGGTCGCGGCGACGTCGGCGGTGTGGACGAACATCTTGGTCGGGATGCAGCCGACGTTCAGGCAGGTGCCGCCGAAGGTGCCGCGCTCGACGATCGCGACCTTCCGGTCCGCGAATCGCCGGTTCACGATCGTGTTGCCGGAGCCTGTCCCGATGACTACCAAGTCGTAATGGGTCACACCCCATTGTGCGCGTTACGCACAAGTCGGCTTCGGCGACGGGAAGAAAAGAATGAAGCAGGTGCGAAGGGGGTGGTGGCGCTTACGCACAAGAACCTGCGGTGAACCCGCGAAACAGGGAGGATGGCAGGGTGGGAAGTGGTGAGCTGACGAGCACGAACGGCACGGTCGTCTGGGACGGCATCGGGATCCTCCGACTCCGGTACGACGGGACGCGCGCCGAGCTCGATGCGCTCACCAGCTCGTTGTGGACCCGGTTGGGCGAGCGGATCCTCCCGGTCGAGGCGCTGCAGGCGGTCGAGGTCAGCCCGGCGGGTCTCAAGCTCGTACTGCGCGACGGCGCCGACCCGCTCCGGTCCGTGACCGGCAGTGAGATCGTGATGGACCCGTACGGCTTCCCGGAGGTCGACACCGCGCTCGCGGAGCAGATCGCCCGCGACATCCGCAGCACTCTCGTCCGCCGCGACGTACCGGCGACGCCCTCGGCGCGCTGGTTGCTCGCGCCACCGGTCGCGCCGGACCGGGTCGAGGGCCGGGATGCGACGCTGACGGTGGCGAACGGGCGGCTCACCTTCGACTACAAGCGGTCTGCAGGCCGGAAGAAGAAGGCCCTCGGCGCGCAGTGGGCGGTGCCGCTGGCCGACATCATCGATGTCGAATGGGCGCCGACCCCGGGGCGGCTCGGCGCCCGCGGCTTCCTCCGGGTCGCCACGGCCGGTACACCGGCCGAGCGCCCGAAGCCCAAGCACGACCCCGCGGCGATGCTCATCGCAGGCGGCGCCGACGTCGACGCCTTGTTCTTCGCGGCCCGGCTGCTGACCCGGATCAGGCCCTAAGCGACCCTCGGTCCGACGTCCTGCTTCTTCGCGACGGCAGGCTCGTCGTCGAGCGGGACGGTCTCGAGGACCGCCTTGTCGCCGAGCAGCTCGGTCTGCGGCAGCACCTCGAGGTGCGGGCGCGGCAGCAACCGCGGCCGGATCGCGAGACCGCGACGGCGGGAGAAGTACAGCACCGAGGCGACCGTCCCGAGGACGGTCAGTCCGCCACCGACGATCAGCGAGTACCGCGCGCCGAGCACCTGCCCGATCCAGCCGATGAACGGCGAGCCGATCGGCGTACCGCCCATCAGGACCGTCATGTACAGCGCCATCACCCGGCCGCGCATGGTCGGCTCGATGCTCAGCTGCATGGTCGCGTTCGCCGAGGTCAGCATGGTCAGCGAGGCCAGGCCGACGATCGGGAGCACCAGCGCGAAGGTCAGGTACGTCGGCATCACGGCGCTGACGATCTCGGCGATGCCGAAGGCCAGCGCGGCGCCGATCACCAGGCGGGCCCGGATCCGGACCCGGCGGGCGGCGAGCAGCGCACCGGCCAGCGAGCCGATCGCGAGGACCGAGCCGAGGATGCCGTACTCCCCTGCACCCTTGTGGAACACGCTCGTCGCCATCAGCGCCGAGGTGAGCTGGAAGTTCAGTCCGAACGTGCCGGCGAAGAAGACCGCGACCAGGACCATCATCAGGTCCGGCCGGCGCCACAGGTAGCGCATGCCGTCGCGGATCATGCCCTTCTCGCGGCCGGCGGGCTTCGGGGTGTGCAGCTCGGAGACCCGCATCAGCCGCAGCGAGAGGATCACCGCGGCGTACGTGAAGCCGTTGATCAGGATCACCGGACCGGTGCCGATCCAGTTGATCAGCAGACCGGCCAGGGCCGGGCCGAGCAGCCGGGCCGCGTTGAACGAGGCCGAGTTCAGCCCGACGGCGTTGGACAGCTCGTCGCGGCCGACCATCTCGACGACGAACGACTGCCGGGTCGGGGCGTCGAACGCGGTGCCGACACCGAACAGCAGGGCCAGCAGGTAGACGTGCCAGGTCTGCACGACGCCGCCGATGGTCAGGCCACCGAGCGTCAGGGCGACGCTGGCCATCGCGATCTGGGTGACGGTCAGCACGGTCCGCTTCGGGAAGCGATCCGCGACCAGACCGGCGTACGGGCCGAGCAGGAGGGCGGGCAGGAACTGGAGTCCGGTGACGATACCGAGCGCCGTACCGGAGTGGGTCAGCTCCAGGACCAGCCAGTCCTGGGCGACGCGCTGCATCCAGGTGCCGACGTTCGAGACGATCGCGCCGGTGGCGTAGAGACGGAAGTTACGGACTTTGAACGCGCGGAAGGTGGGGCTCACTGGGCCGCCAGGCGTTCGAGAACAGGTGCTGCCTTGCGCAGGATGTCGCGCTCCTCGGGGGTCAATTGCTTCAGCTTGGTCTGCAGCCACTCGTCGCGGCGCCGGCGGTTCGCCAGGATCAGCTCGTCGGCGCGGTCGGTCAGCTCGACGACGATCTGACGTTTGTCGGTCGGGTGCGGGCGGCGGATCAGTAGACCCGCCTCCTCCATGTTCGTCACGATCCGCGTCATCGACGGCGGCTTCACCTGTTCGTGGGAGGCCAGCTCGCCGATCGTCATCGACGCGTGCTTGGACAGCGCACCGAGCACGCTGAGCTGGTTCGCGGTGAGGTCGTGACCGGGCTCACGCTGGCGCCGGATCTGCCGGGACAGCCTGAGCGTCGACGACCGCAGGGCGCTGGCCAGCCCGACGTCACTCTTCACCTGCTGGGCTACGACTTCGGGCATGTCTTTACCTTAACTCATTACCTTTGCTAACTAAAACCCGCGACCGCCCGCCGGTATTCCCGGCCCGCTAGAGTTCCGGGTCATGAGCGCCGAGCTGGAGCGGTACGAGCAGCGGTTCCGGCAGGCCGGGCTGCCGCTGTTCATCGAGGACTTCTCGCCGACGCACGACATCTTCACCCGGGCGACACCGCTGCTGGTGCTGGTGTTCCTCGCCGAGATGCTCGGTGCGATCTCGCTGAACTGGCCACTCTGGGTGAACCTGCTCGCGGCGCTCGGCGGCCTCGCGTTCCTGATCGGTGGGTTCGGCGTACTGAACCGGCTCCGCGGCCGGCCCTTCTGGTCGCTGCCGAAGCGGTTCGGCACGCCCGAGCTGGCCGTCTTCGTACTACTGCCGGCCGCCCTGCCGGTGGTGTCCGACGGCCAGGTGCGCCAGTTCTTCGGAGTTGCCGCCGGCAACCTGCTGCTCGTCGGCCTGGCGTACGCCGTGGTCGGCTACGGCCTGGTCGGTACGACACTGTGGGGCCTGCGCCGGCTCGCGGGTGAACTGGCGAACTCCGTGGCCAGCCTGGTCCGGGCGCTACCGCTGCTGCTGATCTTCTCGCTGGTGCTGTTCATCACCGCGGACACGTGGCAGGTGTTCGCGGGCATGCCGGTCGCCTTCGTCGTCTTCCTCGCGGTCGGCTTCGCCGTACTCAGCAACCTGTTCCTGATGCTCCGGCTGCCGCGCGAACTGGAAGCGATCGAGCGCGACGTCAGCTCCGGGCCGCCGCTGCGCCGGGTCCAGCGGATGAACCTCAGCCTCAGCCTGGTGATCCGGCAATGGATGCAGGTCCTTGTCGTCAGCGCCGGGGTCGGCCTGTTCTTCGTTGCCTTCGGCATGCTCGCGATCAGCGACCACATCTACCAGCAGTGGGGCATCGACCACGGCGAGTGGTCCCGCACTTTGGTGATCCTGAACCACCCGGTGGTGATCAGCTCGTCGCTGGTGAAGGTTGCCGTCGGCATCGCAACCTTCACCGGCCTGTACTACTCGATCGCGCTCCTGACGGATGCGACCTACCGCGCCGACTTCCTCGAGAGCCTGACCACCGAACTGCGCGAGCTGTTCGTCACCCGCGCCGAGTACCTCGATCAGCGCGCTCAGGTGAGCCAGTCGGTCAGCGGGCCGATCGCGAAGTAGACGACGAAGAGGGCGGCGACGACCCACATCAGCGGGTGCACCTGGCGGGCCTTGCCCCGGACGGACTTCAGGATGACGTAGAAAACGAAGCCGGCGCCGATACCTGCCGAGATCGAGTACGTGAACGGCATCAGGATGATGGTCAGGAACGCCGGGAACGCGACCTCGAGGTCGTCGAAGTCGATGCCCTTCACCTGCGTCATCATCAGGAAGCCGACCAGGATCAGGGCCGGCGTCGCCGCCTCGTACGGGACGAGCGTGACGAGCGGCGCGACCACCATCG
This sequence comes from Kribbella sp. NBC_00662, assembly GCF_041430295.1. Classification (GTDB taxonomy): domain Bacteria; phylum Actinomycetota; class Actinomycetes; order Propionibacteriales; family Kribbellaceae; genus Kribbella. The sequence goes on from NZ_CP109029.1 coordinate 913,900, forward strand.
AGATCAGGAAGCAGATCCCGGTCACCACGCTCGCCAGACCGGTCCGCGCGCCCTCACCGACACCCGACGCCGATTCGATGTACGACGTGTTGCTGGAGACGCTCGCCGCGCCACCCGCCGCGGCCGCGACGCTGTCGACGATCAGGATGCGCTGCGAGTTCGGCGGGATGCCGTCCTTGTCGAGCAGGCCGGCCTCGGCGCCGATCGCGGTCATCGTGCCCATCGTGTCGAAGAAGTCCGCCAGCATCAGCGTGAAGATCAGCAGGATCGCCGACACCACGCCGATCTTCTCGAACGAGCCGAACAGGCTGAACTCGCCGATCGTGTCCAGGTTCGGTTTCGTGAACCACTGGTCCGGCAGCTTCGGCACGCTCAGGCCCCAGCCGCCGGGGTTGTCCGCGGTCCGGGCGCCGATGTTCGCGATCGCCTCGATGACGATCGACAGCACGGTCGCGGCCAGGATGCCGATCAGGATCGCGCCCTTCACCTTCCGTGCGTACAGCGTGACGATCAGGATCAGGCCGACCACGAACACCAGCACCGGCCAGCCGCGGAGCGTGCCGCCGACACCCAGTTCGACCGGCGGACCGGTCGGCGCGGCGGGACGGCGTACGAAGCCCGCGTCGATCACACCGATGAATGCGATGAACAGGCCGATGCCGACGCTGATCGCGATCTTCAGCTGGAGCGGGACCGCTTCGAAGACGGCTTTGCGGAACCCGGTCAGCACCAGGATCAGGATGATCAGGCCCTCGAGCACGACCAGTCCCATCGCGTCGGCCCAGGTCATCTTGGTCGCGACCGAGAACGCGATGAACGCGTTCAGGCCGAGCCCGGTGGCGAGCGCGAGCGGGAAGTTCGCGACCACGCCCATCAGGATCGTGACCACGCCGGCCACCAGCGCGGTCGCGACGGCGATCTTCGCGATCGCCGCCGCCGGGTCGGTGCCACCACCGACGAATTGGCCGGCGCCGTCCTTGACGGTGCCGATGATCAGCGGGTTCAGCACGACGATGTAGGCCATCGTGAAGAACGTGACCAGTCCGCCGCGGACCTCTCGTCCGAGCGTGGATCCGCGTTCGCTGATCTTGAAGTACGAGTCGAGAGGGCCGGAACCGGAGCGGGTCGTCGAGGCCTGGGGCGAGCTCATGACCGCATCGTGCCAGGTCCTACCGGGCAGTTGCGAGCACTGACATCAATCCGTTGCGGGTAGGGCCTGTCGGGAGACATGCCCTATAAGGTGTGGGGGTGAGCGAGGAGCAGGAGGGTCCGAAGAAGCGCACCGACCCGACGAGCCAATTGGCGCGTGGGGAGCTGGTCCACGCCGAGGTCAAACCGCTGGACCTGTCCGGCATCCCCAGCGTCATCACCGGCATCGCCCTGTGGGCGGTCGCCTTCGTCGTCCTGCTGATCTTCCGCGGCCGTCTGGAGGACAACGGCCTCGACTGGTGGCTCTGGGTCCCCGTCGCCGGCTTCGGCCTGGGCCTGATCGGCCTCTGGTACTGCAAACGCCGCTGGACCGCCATCCAGGCCGGCCACCGGTCAGCCACCGAGGACTGAAAACGACACGGCCTGACGGCCGCGGCTGAGCCGCCACGTGAACGTCGTAGCGGAGGAGAGCCGGGGTGCCCGTCGAGTACGAGGCGAAGGTGCTGGAGGTTGATCCGGCGGCTGTTGCGGAGAAGATCCTTGGGCTGGGTGGGCGTCGGGTTGCGGATCGGGTGATGCGGCGGCTGGTGTACGACGTTGCCGAGGGCGACAAGTCCCGCTGGATCCGGTTGCGGGACAGCGGGACCGAGGTGACGCTGACCATGAAGGAGATCGCCCACGACGGGATCGACGGCACGACGGAGACCGAGGTAGTGGTGGACTCCTTCGGGACCACGGCCGAACTGCTACGACGGATCGGCTTCGAGCCCAAGTCCTACCAGGAGAACCGGCGTACCAGCTTCGAGCTGGACGGCGCCCAGCTCGAGCTCGACCACTGGCCCCACATCCCGCCGTACCTCGAGATCGAAGGCCGCTCCCGCGAACACGTCGTAGAAGTCGCCGCCACCCTCGGCTACTCCGAACACCAACTGACCGGCGAAAACACCACGAAGGTGTATGCCCGCTACGGCATCAACCTGCCCGACATCCCAGACCTCAGATTCACAGCAACCTGACGTGCAGCCAGTCCCAGTTGCCGCATCCGGAGGTCAGGCGGGGACGACGTACGGGAAGACCGGTCGGCGCAGGTCCTCGTTGGCCGACGGGTCCAGACCGGACGGTACGGCGGTGCCGGCGACCATCGACAGCATGAGCTCCGGGGCGTTGTCGGCGAGACCGCGTCCGTTGCGGGTCGCGAATCCGAAGCTCGCCGGTGTGCCGACGACGTACGGGAGAACGTCGGGCAGCAGTTCGCGGGCGACCGTCTCGCCGTAGCCGTGTGAATCGGCCGCTGTACCGCTGGCTGCGACCACCGCGGCGACCCTGTCCGCCAGGTTCTTGCCATCCGCGGTGAAGTCCTGCGAAGGGTGGCGGGTGTTGGCCGGGTAGGTGAAGCGGGTGTCGTCCGGCCAGAAGATCGGCCACATCATCGGGTTGCCGGCCCGGTTGATCTGGCGCCAGCCTCCGGCGTCGGTCGCCAGCTTCGTCGTACACCACACACCGGTGCGCGCTCCCGGCGTGAGTACCGGGTGCTGGTGCGAGACCTCCAGCACGATCGACTCGACAGTGGTACCCGCGAAGCTGTTACGCGCTTCCTCGGGCCGCCAACCGGACAAGGCCACCGCAGTGCCGTCGTGTACGGCGGCGTTCACCCGGGCCAGCAGCGAGAGGTCGATGTAGAACGAGTCGTGGATCCGGCCGGCCCACACCCGCAACCCCGCCCCCTCGGCCGGATCGCCGGTCCTGCCCTCAAGGACAAGCTCTCCATCGGCGCTGTCCTCCCGGGCCCCGTCGCCGGTCAGCACATGCACGGCAAGAGGCTGCCGGCCGTCCGCATCGTGTTCGCCGAAGGAGATTCGGTAAGTGAGCGACTCGAACTCCGCGTCGTCGACGTGCACCTTGAACTCGTAGCGGGCCTCGTGGTGGAACCCCGGCTGGACGTCGTCCCCGGTGATCGTCGAGTTGACGTCCATGACGAACACCGTGCTGTCGTCCCCGGCGAAGACGTAGAGGTCGTCGATGTAGAGCTGCCCGTTCTGCCTGGCGAGTGGTGTGTCGAGGTGATGCGACATGGTCGGTGCTTCCCTTCGTTCGGTGACGGCCCGCATGGTTGTCGGCCTTGCCACCGAGCATCACCGGTAGCAGCGAACGGGAGTACCCGCCAAAGCGGTAACTCCTCATAATGAATGGTTATGAGCGAGACTTCGCTGGACCTCGACAGCCTGCGGTTGCTGACGCTGGTCGCCGAGCTGGGCAGCCTCGGCCAGGCCGCGGAGCGGATGCGGATCAGCCAGCCGGCCGCCAGCAAACGTCTCGGCATGCTGGAACGCCGGCTCGGGCTACAGCTTGCCGAGCGTGACACGCGTGGCTCGGCGCTGACCACTGAAGGCAAGGCGGTGTGTCACTGGTCCGAACAGGTACTGGCCGAGGCCGCGAACCTGTTGGCCGGTGCGGCCGCTCTTCGCGCCGAGCGGGGACGTGATCTGCGAGTGGCGACCAGCATGACGCTCGCCGAGAGCTTCCTGCCGGGCTGGGTCGCCGAGCTCCAGCGGCAGTCGCCCGGTGTACAACTCAGCCTGAAGGTGACCAACTCCGAGCAGGTCGCCACATTGGCCGCACGCCACGAGATCAGCATCGGGTTCGTCGAGGGACCCGCGGTGCCGCACGGACTCAGCTCACGAACAGTCGCCACCGACCGGCTCGTCGTCGTGGTCACCCGGGCGCATCCGTGGGCGCGACGCCGTCAGCCGGTGCAACTCGCCGAGCTCGCAGACACCCCGCTCATCGTGCGCGAGCCGGGCTCAGGGACCCGCGAGACCCTGGAACGGGTCTTCGCCCGCGCCGGTCTCCATCCGGTGGAGCCACTGATGGTGCTCGACGTCAACGCCGCAGTCCGCAGCGCGGCAGCTGCCGGCATCGGCCCTGCCGTCCTGAGCGCCGCAACAGTCGAGGACGACCTGGCCCTCGGCCACCTCGTCGAAATCCGCCTCACCGGCGCCGACCTGAATCGAAAACTCCGCGCCATCTGGCCGAAGAACCGCCCACTACCACCAGCTGCCGAGACGTTGCTCCAAATCGCCCGCAGCCCGCGCTGACCGCCTCCGCCGAAGGCGCCGCGGTCCTAGCGGGAGTTAGTCCTCGGCGAGTTCTTCGGCGGCGCGAGGGGTTACGGATACCTCGGGCTCGGTGAGTTCGAGGGTGTCGTAGCCGGTGGTGTCGAAGGCGTGGTCGGGGGTCGGCGGCTCGGAGATGTCGATGGTGGCGTCGGAGTGGGCGCCGCAGCCGTAGTCGTACGCGACGACGCGGGCCTCGCCGGGGGCCATCTCGTTGGCGCAGACGCCGAAGGCCTGGCCGAGGCTGTCCGCGAGGCGGATCCAGTAGCCGCAGGAGTGGCACTTGTACGGGACGGCCTGGGCGATCGGCGACGTCGGGCCGAAGTCACCGGCGTACCAACGCTCAGCCGCCTCCTCGCGCCCGAACGGCGACAGCACCCGCTCGCGACCGAGACCGAGCTCCTCGACCACCGTCAGGACATCCTCAGGAGCATCCGACGTGTCGGCGAACCCAGGCTCGAGGCGCGGGTCGTCGGGAGCGGTCGGGAACAGGTCGCCCGGGCGGAGGTCGCCGGGCTGGACACGGTCCGACCACGGGACCCACTCCGGCGCGACGATCGCGACGTCACCCGGCAGCATCACGACCTCGTTGATCGTGACGTTCTTGGCGCGGGAGGCGCGCGTGACGGTGACCGCCCAGCGCCAGCCGCGGTACCCGGGGTGGGTCGAGGCGAAGTAGTGGGTGACGAGGCGCTCACCCTCGACCAGATGACCGAGGTGCTCGCCGACCTGTGCGGCGCCGGCCTCGGCGATCGCAGCCTCGCGGGCCGGTTCGACCGCCGCGACGCAGACGGCGTCGGGCTTGGCTCGTACCGGTTCCGGAGTTCTGACGGGAGTCACAATCGCCCATTCTCGCACGCCGGTCGCAGTGCGCCGAACCGCCCTCGCAGTACGCCGAACCACCGCGTCCGAACCGCCGCCGAACCACGTCCGGGCCGCTCGCACGCGCGGTGACTGCGCTCTGTCCCCGGCGCGAGGCAGGATGGTTCCATGCATCCCCCCGACTCCGACGACCCGAACGTCGGCTCCGGCGGCACGCGCGACGGAAACCCCGCCGCCGGTCGGCCGCGCGGTGACGCGGATCGGGAGCACACTGGGAACGCGCGGGGTGCGGGGGCAGGTGGCTCGGGGGGTTCACGAATGAGCGGTCAGAGCGGCAACGGCTCCAAGGAAACCGGGGCGAAGTCGGCGGGTGATCGGCTTGGTGATGCTCGGGGGCGGGTGGGGTCTGCGAGTAAGAAGGTCGGGCATGCGTCCAAGGTCGGGGCGGAGGGTGTCGCGTCGGCGTCCAAGAAGGCGGCTGAGGTCAGCGGGAAGGTCGGGCGGGCGACCGGACGTCGGATCCGCGGCCTGACGAGTGCTCAGGGCGCCGGTGAGTCGGGACTTTCGCGGCTGATCGAACTGGGCGCGGTCAACGCGGCCGGCGACACGGCGTTCGCGGTGTCGCTTGCCGGGACGGTGTTCTTCACCGTGCCGAGCGACCAGGCGCGCGACCGGGTGGCGTTGTTCCTGCTGCTGACGATGGCTCCGTTCGCGTTGATGGCCCCGCTGATCGGCCCGATCCTCGACCGGTTCCGGCACGGCCGACGATGGGCGATCGGCGCGACACTCGGCGTACGGGCGTTCCTCGTCTGGAGTCTCGCGTCGTCGATCTCCGGCCACGGATCCGCCTGGTTGTACCCGGCCGCGCTCGGCTGCCTCGTCGCCTCGAAGGCGTACGGCGTCACGCGCGCCTCCGCCGTACCGCGTCTGCTCCCGAAGCAGATCACGCTCGTCACAGCCAACTCGCGCATCTCGCTGGCCGGTGTCGCCGGCGCGACGATCGGCGCCGGGATCGCCGCCGCGTTCGCCGCGATCGGCCCGCAGTGGTCGCTGCGGTGGGCCGCGCTGGTGTACATCGTCGGCCTGATCCTCGCGATCCGCCTGCCGAGTGCGGTCGACTCCCCGGCCGACGAAGAGGTCACTGGTACGGCGGGACGTGATGCGCGCCGGCGGGCGATCACGTCCGCGGTCTCACGCGGCATCCGGTGCAACCTCGGACTGCGGTTCGTGTCCGGGTTCCTGACCATGTATCTGGCGTTCCTGCTGCGCGACCAGCCGATCAGCGGGGTGAAGGGCGCGGTCGCGGCCGGTGCGGTGATCGCCGCGGCCGGGCTCGGGAACAGTCTCGGCACCGTGCTCGGGTCGTTGCTCAAGGCACGTAAACCGGAAGCGGTCGTGCTGGCGGTGCTGCTCGCGGACGCGATCGTGGCGGTCGCTGTGGCGGTGTTCTACGGGCTGCCGATCCTGATCGCGCTCGGGCTGGTGGCCGGGTTGTGCAGCTCACTCGGGAAGCTGTCGCTGGACGCGATGATCCAGCGGGACGTGCCGGAGTCCGTGCGTACGTCGGTGTTCGCGCGCTCGGAGACCGTGCTGCAGCTGGCGTGGGTGATCGGCGGCGGCTGCGGGATCGTGCTGCCGTTGATCCCGCGGCTCGGGTTCGGGTTCCTGGCGGGCGTGCTGGTGGTCGTGGTCTTCCTCGTACTGCGGATGCGCCCGGCCGCCCGCCCCGCCGCTGGGCCGCTGCGCCCGGGCGGTCTCGGTGGACCGCGGACCGGCCCGCGGGGTCCTGGGCACGGGCACGACAGGCCGGACAGCCGACCGTCGGACAGCAGGTCGTCAGACAGCAGGCCGGGCGGTCGGCGTCCGGAGAGCACGACACGGACGATCCTCACCACAAGCGTCGCCGAACAGCGCGCAAACCGAGCCCGCCGCTCCGACTCCGCAGAAGAACCAACCATCGAATGGCGCAGCGACCAACCGCCGCCCGATCACCCGTCGAACAGTCGCCCATCGAGCGGTCGCCCGTCATCGGATGGTCACCCGTCGAACGCACGCCCGTCGGATGATCCCGCTCCCACATCGGGTCCCACGTCAGCCGGTCCCACGTCAGCCGGTCCCTCGTCGGGCGGCCGTCCCGAGCCGGGCGGTCGTCCCGATCGCGGCAGTCGCCCGGAGCCGCCTGCCGGCCGGTGGTGGAGCGGCCAACCCGACGAGGACGAAGACACCCAGAACCAATCTCCCTGGGCCGAAGAACCAACCGAGGAACGCAACCGCAGCAACCTCTTCAAACGCCGCAACAACCCCCGCCACCCACCCCGCTGAGTCGAGCCCGCGACGGCCCGTTCGCGGGCGGAGCCGTCGCCGCGCGAGGGTGGAAGGGATGGTTGGGACGTGGAGCGGCGGCCGGGTTGGGGTGCGCCGGCCGCCGGGGTGGGGTGGGTCAGAGGGACGGGGCTAGGTCTGCCTCCTCAACGGCTGGTTCGGGGGTTTGGGTGGGGGTTGCGTGGGTGGTGTTGCGGAGGGTGAGGGTGGCGGTTATCGCGGTGGCCAGGAGGAGGAGGGTGCCGACGACGGCGACCACGTTCATGCTGTGGGTGAAGGCGTGGCGGGCGGTGGTGAGGGCGGTGTCGGCTAGTTGAGCCGGGAGGTGCGCTGCGGCGGCAGTTGCGGCCGGGAGGCCCTCACGGACGGGGGCTGCGACGCCGGCGGGCAGTGAGGACGGGAGGTCGGAGCGGTACGCCGCAGTGCCGATCGAGCCGAGGATTGCGATCCCGAGCGCGCCGCCGAACTCCGAACAGGTCTCCATCACCGCGGACGCCGAGCCGGCGCGCTCCGGGGCGACCGAGCCCACGACAGCCTCGGTGACCAGAGTCATCACCATCACCAGACCGGCGGCCAGCAGACCCGCACCGGCCAGCGGCACTGCGAGCGACGAGTCGACGTGCACCTGGGTGAGTACGGCGTACCCGGAGGCCGCGAGCACGAACGCTCCACCGATCACGTACGCCCGATCCATCTTGTTCGCCAGCGCAGTGGCGAGCGGAGCCGCCCCACCGACCAGCACCGACGGAGCCAGCGACCACAGCGCCGCCTTCAGCGGGCTGAGCCCGTGCACCAACTGCAGGTACTGAGTCAGGAACACCGCGTTCCCCACCAGCGCCAGAGTCCCGATGGTGTTGGCCGCCAGCGACCCGCTGAACGCCCGGTTCCGGAACATCGACAGGTCGACCATCGGGTACGCCGCGGTCCGCTGCCGCTGCACGAACAGCACCCCGAAGACCAGCCCGGCCACGATCGCCACCACCGGCAGCGGCGACGCCCCGTTGGCCGCGATCTCCTTGATCCCCCAGATGACTGGAAGCACGGCGGCCAGTGACAGCACCGAACCCAGCAGGTCGAACCGTCCACCAGCAGGGGTCTTGAACTCGGGAAGCAGGATCGGCGCGAGGACCAGCAGCAGGATCATCGCCGGGGTGTTGATCAGGAACACCGATCCCCACCAGAAGTGCTCCAGCAGGAACCCGCCGAGCACCGGCCCGAGTGTGATCCCGCCCATCATCACCGCGCTCCAGAACGCGATCGCCTTCGACCGCTGCTTCGGGTCGTGGAACATGTTCCGGATCAGCGCCAGGGTCGACGGCATCAGGGTCGCACCGCCGATGCCGAGGATCGCGCGGGCCGCGATCAGCTGCTCGGGGTTCTGCGCGTACGCCGCCGCGACGGAGGCGAGCCCGAAGCCGACCGCGCCGAAGATCAGCAGCCGGCGCCGGCCGATCCGGTCGCCGAGCGAGCCCATGGTGATCAACAGGCCGGCCAGCACGAACCCGTAGATGTCGAAGATCCACAGCTGCTCGGTCGCCGACACGCCGAGGTCCGCGCTGATGAACGGGACCGCGAAGTACAGCACCGAGACGTCCATCGAGACCAGCAGCAACGGCAGCGCGAGCACGCCGAGCGCGATCCATTCCTTGCGTCCCGCGAGGTCCGGCTTACTCATGACGCCCCTCCGAAGATCTATCTGTTTATGCCGCACACTGTGTGCGCCATACACAGACCATACACAAGACTGTCTATGCTGTAAACAGATACACTCACCAGCATGGAAGAGGACGAACTGCCGCGGGTGCTTCAGCAGCTCTGGGGGATCGAGGGGCGGAGCCGGCCGGGGCCGAAGCCGGCGTTCCAGGTGCGGGACATCGGGGACGCGGCGATCCGGCTCGCGGACGCGGGCGGGCTGGCCGCGGTGTCGATGAGCAAGGTCGCGGCCGAGCTCGGCGTCACCACGATGGCGCTCTACCGGTACGTCGAGGCGAAGGACGATCTGTACGTCGTGATGCTCGACCAGGCGTTCGGGCTACCGCCGGAGGTGAGCGAGGCGGCCGACTGGCGCGAGCGGATCACCACCTGGGCAGAGGCGTTCCAGGCCGCGCTGCAGGAACACCCCTGGATCCTGCAGGTCCCGGAATTCGAGCCGCCGCTGTCACCGAACCAGCTGGTCTGGATGGAGACCGGCCTGAAGGCGTTCGAAGGTACGCCGTTGGAGCCGAACGACCGGATGTCCGCGATGCTGCTCGTGAACATCTTCGTTCGCGGCACGACCGGCCTCAGCGTGAACATGCTGAACATGCCGCCGGCAGAGGCCGTCGCAGCGGGCGAGCGCTACACCCGCAGGCTGCGGATGCTCGCGACCCCGGATCGCTTCCCGGCCATCGCGACGACCATGGACGGGCCGCAGGACTTCATCGACAACGACCCGACCGAGTTCCGGTTCGGTCTGACCACGGTCCTCGACGGGATCCAGTCGTTGATCAGCCGGCGCGGCTGACCGTCAGAAGTCGAGCTTGTCGGCGACGCCGCGCAGTACCGTCGCCACCTGCTTGGCGGACTTGTTGTCGGGCTGGCGGCCGCGGCGGTAGTTCTCGCCGATCCGGTCGAGGAGTTTGATCAGGTCCTCGATCACGACCTGCATCTCCTCCGGCTTCGGCCGCATCGCCTTCGCCACCGAGGGCGGCGGGTCGATCAGCCGGACCTGCAGGGCCTGCTCGCCCTTGCGTCCCTCGACGACGCCGAACTCGACCTTCTGCCCGGGCTTCAGGTTGGTGACACCGGCCGGCAAGGCCTCGGCGCGGACATATACGTCCCCGCCCTCCTCCTTGCTGAGGAAACCGAACCCCTTGTCGGAGTCGTACCACTTCACCTTGCCAACGGGCACGGGAACCTCTTCATCAGTATCGTCGGAAGCGATCGAGCCGTGAGGCCCGATCAGGAAACCCAGCGTACGTGACGCGGCGCAACCGCGCCTCCGGGAAACTACCTGATCCGGCAGTCTTCCCGCACCTCACAAACTCCGATACTTTTCGGGATCCGCCAGCCGCTCGTTCATCGACCCGGACCGGAATCCGCGCGGGTCCACCTGCGCCGCCGCGAACCCTTCGGCCATGACCGCATCGACCAGCTCCTGATGGTCGACGCGATCGAGCAGCTCGGCATCGATCTCGATCGAAGCGTTCTCGCCGAGATCACGGACGCGCACGTTCTGCACGTCGTACGACGCGAGCCGCGCGCGGACCGTCTGCTCGGCCCGATCGACCCGGGCGAGCAGGTTCGGGGTGATGCGGATGCCGTACGCGATCCGGCTGGACAGGCAGGCCGCGGCCGGCTTGTCCGAGGTCTCGAGTCCCCAGCTGCGCGACGCCGTACGGATCTGCGCCTTGGTCAGCCGCGCGTCCCGCAGCGGTGTCAGCGCGCCGCGCTCGAACGCGGCGCGGATACCCGGCCGGAAGCCGGCGATCGCGTCGTCGGCGTTCGTCCCGGTGGCGATCGCGGTGATGCCGAACTCGTCCGCGATCGGCTGCAGCGTCTCGATCAGCTCGGCCTTGCAGAAGTAGCACCGGGCACCCGAGTTGGCCTGGTACCCCTCGCGGTCCATCTCGTGCGTGTGCGGGGTGACATGCCGTACGCCGATGGTGTCGGCGAACTGCGCCGCCGGCTCCAGCTCGTCCGCCGGAAGCGAGGGCGAGATCGCGGTCGCCGCGACGACGTTGGCCGGCCCGATCGCGCGCGCCGCGGCCGCGAGCAGGAACGCCGAGTCGGCGCCGCCGCTGAACGCGACGACCATCTTGTCGTACGACGACAGCCGCTTCATCAACGCTTCCAGCCGCTGCTCGAGCACGTACTCCTCGAGCCAGGCCGGGAACTCGGTCAGGTCGTTCAGTACGACGTCGGCGCCGTACGCCCGCAGCTCGTCCGCGGTGAAGGGACCGGTCGCGACCGATACCGCCAGCGCTCCCGCCGCGTGCGCCCCGTCGATGTCGGCGGTGTGATCGCCGACGTAGATCGTGGCCTCGTGCTCGCGCAGCGCCGTGCCCTTCTCGGCTCCGTGCAGGTCACCGACCGGCTCGTCGATGTCGAACCCGAGATGCTCCAGGTGCAGCCGGACCGACGGCGTGTACTTCGCGGACACGACCATCGTCCGCCCACGCAGCGCCCGGATCGCGGCCAAGGACTCGGCCACGCCGGGCAACGGCAGGCTGCCGGTGATCGCGTGCGTCGGATAAAGCTCCCGGTACCGCGCGATCAGCGGCTCGACCTGCTCCGGCGGGAACCAGTTCGCCATCTCCCAGGTCAGGGGCGGCCCGAGCCGGCTCACCACCAGGTCGGTGTCGATCGGCACACCGGTCTCGGCGGCCAGCAGATCCCAGACTGCCTGGATCCCCGGCCGGGAGTCGATCAGCGTCATGTCCAGGTCGAATCCGACCACGAGCTCCGGCACATCGGCGGCGGTCGGGGCGGGCTGGATCTCGGCGGTTGACACGTCCCCAACCCTACGTGCTCCCGCCGGCCGAGGGGTCTCGCATCCCGAAACGGCCGATAAGTCTACTAATCCAGTCGGATTATGGATGATAACCGACCGTGAGGGAGCAATCATGACCACGCAACTGCAGGCACCGGAGATCACCGTCACGAAGGCCGGCGGCGCGCTCGGCGCGGTGATCGGCAACGTCCGGCTCGGCGGCGAACTGGCGCCCGAGACGGTGGCCGCGATCCGGCAGGCGCTGCTCGACCACAAGGTGATCTTCTTCCGCGAGCAGCACCACCTCGACGACGCCGGCCAACTGGCCTTCGCCCGCCTGCTCGGTACGCCGACGCTCGCGCACCCGACATCGAAGAGCCTCGAGGGTGCCGCGAACGTGCTGCCGATCGACTCCGACTACAGCAAGGCGAACAGCTGGCACACCGACGTCACGTTCGTCGACCGGATCCCCGCGATCAGCCTGCTCCGGGCCGTCACGCTGCCCGCGTACGGCGGCGCGACGAGCTGGGCCAACACGGTTGCGGCGTACGCGAAGCTGCCGCAGGCCTTGCAGGCGCTGGCCGACCGGCTGTGGGCGGTGCACAGCAACGTGTACGACTACGCCGGCCATGCGGACGAGAGCCGGATCGGCGGGGTCGACGTGAAGTTCGAGGAGCACCACAAGCAGTTCGAGTCCAAGCGCTTCGAGACCGAACATCCGGTGGTCCGCGTCCACCCGGAGACCGGCGAGCGGTCACTCGTGCTCGGCCATTTCGTCCGGCGCTTCGTCGGGCTGACCAGCGCGGAGACGACCGCGTTGTTCCAGCTCCTGCAGAACCGGGTCACGAACCTCGACAACACGGTCCGCTGGCAGTGGCAGCCGGGCGACCTGGCGATCTGGGACAACCGCGCGACCCAGCACTTCGGCGTCGCCGACTACGACGACCAGCCCCGCCGGCTGCACCGGATCACGCTCGCCGGCGACGTCCCGGTCAGCGTCGACGGCGTCCGCAGTACGCCGCGAACGGGCGACGCGTCGCACTACTCGCCACTTGACAACTGAGGACACTCTGTCCGAGCACTTGACATCTGAGGTCGTTTTGTAAACCCTCGACCTCATGACCTCGTTTGCCGACCGCACCAAACGCCGGCTGCGCGACGAACTGCTCGACGCAGCCCGCGAGGCGGTCGTCGCAGGCGGGTACGACGGACTCCGGATGGCCGAGGTCGCACGCCGGACCGGGGTCTCGCGGCAGACCGTCTACAACGAGTTCGGCGACAAATGGGGGCTGCTCGAAGCGGTCGCGGCCCGTGAGACCGAACGGTTCCTGCTGGATGTGAACGCGGCGCTCGCCGAGCAGCCCGATCCGATCAACGGTCTCCGGGCCGCGGTCGAGACGGCGCTCACGCTGGCCGCGGAGAACCCCTTGATCAGGGCGGCGCTGAGCCAGCCGGGATCCGACCAGGCCAGTCAGCTGCTGACCACACGGGGGCAGCAGGTGCTCGAACTGGCCCACCTCCGGCTGGGTGCCCACGTCAGGGAGCACTGGCCGGAGGTTCCCGCGGAGGACGCGACCAGCTGCGTGGACGTCGCCTTGCGCGTCGTCATCAGCCACATCGTCACGCCGGGCCCTCCCCCGGCGGCGGTGGCCGATCAGCTGGCTCGCGTCCTCTCGCCGTTCTTGACCGAGTCCCGGAGGTTGCACGTATGAACGACCTGCACAGGCAAGGATTCACCTCGCTGAAGGCCGGTGGCCTCAACTGGGACGCGCTGCCGTTGCGCCTGTTCGACAAGGGCAACCGCAAGTTCTGGAACCCGCGCGACATCGACTTCAGTCAGGACGCGAAGGACTGGCAGGAGCTGAGCGCGGACGACAAGGACAACGCGTTGATGCTCTGCTCGCAGTTCATCGCGGGCGAGGAGGCGGTGACCGAGGACCTGCAGCCATTCCTGCAGGCGATGGCCGCCGAGGGCCGGTTCGGCGACGAGATGTACCTGACCCAGTTCTGCTTCGAGGAGGCCAAGCACACCGCGGTCTTCCGGCTCTGGCTGGACGCGGTCGGCGTCACCCAGGACCTGCACCACTACGTCGAGAACAACCCCGGGTACCGCGCGATCTTCTACGAGGCTCTCCCGGTCGCGCTGAAGTCGCTCGCCGACGACCCGTCGCCGGCCAACCAGGTCCGCGCGTCGGTCACGTACAACCACGTGGTGGAAGGGACTCTGGCCCTCACCGGCTACCACGCGTGGAACCTCCTGTGTACGGCGCGCGGCGTACTGCCCGGCATGCAGGAACTGATCCGCCGGATCGGCGACGACGAGCGCCGGCACATGGCCTGGGGCACGTTCACCTGCCGCCGGCACGTCGCCGCGGACGAGGGGAACTGGAAGGTCGTCACCGACACGATGGAGGAGCTCCTCCCGCACGCGCTGGTCCAGATCCAGTGGGCGATGGACAACACGGCGGCGCTCCCGCCGGAGATCAACCCGACCGCACTGATGACGTACGCCGGCGATCGCGCCACCCGTCGGCTCGGCGCGATCGAGTCGGCCGTCGGCGCCGACGTGGCTGGGATCGACCTCGACTACTCGCCCGAGAAGCTCGAGGACGACTTCGGTGACGAGGACTCAGCCGCGCTGGCGGCGGTTCGCTAGCAGTATCACCAGCGCCGCAGTCGCCAGTACTGCGGGAAGCCAGGTGACCGTGGTCGTACCGAGGTGGTCGGCGACCTGGCCGCCGGTGAAGGCGCCCAGTGCGATCGATCCGTTGTAGACCCCCACCAGAACAGCGGACGATGATTCGGGGGCACTGGGCGCCGCGGCGTGTCCCCAGGCTTGCGTGCTGACACTCGTTCCGCCGTACGCGAGGCCCCAGATCACCAGTAGAACAAGGGATCCGGCGACGGTGGTGCCGAGGGCGGGCATTGCGAGGGTCGCGACGGCGATACCGGATGCGATGACGGCGAGGGCGCGGTTCGGGTGGAGCGCGCCGGTGAGGAAGTTGCCGATGACACCGGCCACGCCGTACGCGAGCAGCAAGGTCCCGATCAGCGCCGGCCCGGTGTGCGGTTCGAGGAGCGGACGGACATAGGTGTACGCCGCGAAGTGGCCTGTCACGATCAGCGCCACGAGGACCAGGCCGAGGCGAACGTCCTTGATCTGAAGGACTTCTCGCACATCCGACAGCCGAACGGACCGCTCCGGGGCGAGGCTCGGGAGGAAGGCGGCAAGCGCGGCGGCGAGACCGAGTGAGAGCACGCCGACGCCGGCGAAGGCCCACCGCCAGCCGACAAGCTCACCGACGAAAGCACCGGCGGGAA
This sequence comes from Kribbella sp. NBC_00662, assembly GCF_041430295.1. Lineage (GTDB taxonomy): Bacteria > Actinomycetota > Actinomycetes > Propionibacteriales > Kribbellaceae > Kribbella. Next base: position 929,098 of record NZ_CP109029.1, read on the forward strand.
TCCCAAGCACAGAAGCGATTCCGATACCGCTGAAGATGAGTGACGTCGCCGGACCGGCCGCATGCTCGGGTACGACGCGACGCGCCAGGCCGACGGTCAGCAGCCAGACGCCTCCGATCGAGATACCCATCAACACCCGCGCCGCGATGAAGATCCAGTAGACCGGCGCGATCGCAGCGACGAATGCCGCGAACGCGAGCAGCACCATCAGCCCGCCCAGAACTCCGCGGCGATCCAGCCGCCCCAGAACGAGCGGGAGGATGGGCGCGGCCAAGGCGGAGACCACGCCTGTCGTGGTCAGGGCCAGGCCCGCGGTGCCTTCGGTGATGTGCAGCGATTCGCTCATCGGTGTGAGCAGACCGACAGGAAGCATCTCGGCCGTCACCACGGTGAACACGGTCGCCGACATGACTATCGATGCCGCCCAGCCTCGGGTCGCCACCTCGTCCGCGCAGATCGTCGTCATACCTCCAGTGAGCAGCCGCGAGGTACTGCGGAACAACGGCGATCTGGTCATGCTTGTATTAGCTGAGCTAATCGATCAGGGTGGAACCATGGCCGTCGAGATCCGCGAACTGGAGTGCTTCCTCGTGCTCGCGGACGAGCTCCACTTCGGCCGTACGGCGGAGCGCCTGTACCTCTCGCAGAGCCGGGTCAGCCAGCTGCTCCAGTCCCTCGAGCGCCGCATCGGTGGCCCGCTGTTCGAGCGCACGAGCCGCCGGGTTGCGCTGACTCCGCTCGGCAAGGAGTTCCTGACCTCGCTGCGACCGGCGTACGCGGCGCTGGAGCGGGTCGTCGCCGAGGCCCGCGAGTACGCCGGCAACGTGAAGGGCAAGCTCCGGATCGGTTTCCAGGGCGCCGCCAACGACACCGTCCTCGGCGCCGTGTCGGAGTTCCAGTCCCATCACCCGGACTGCTTGATCGACGTCTGTGAACTGCCGCTCAACGACCCCTTCGGCGCGGTACGCCGGGGTGCCGTCGACGCCGCCGTCGTCATGCTGCCGGTGGCCGAGGACGACCTCGTCCTCGGCCCGGTCTTCTCGCGACAGCAGCAGACTCTGACGGTCTGCTCGAGTCACCCGCTCGCCTCGCGGACGTCGATCGACGCGGAGGAGTTGGCCGAAGAGACGCTGATCGCGATCGCGGGACCCGCGCCCGGGTATTGGCGGCAGGCGCAGGCGCCGACCCAGACACCGGCCGGCGCGCTGATCCACCGTGGTCCGGATGTCCGGACGTTGCAGGAAGGCCTGTCACTCATCGCCGCCGGGCGCGGCGGCATGCTCGTCTGCCGTCCCACCGCCGAGCGCAACCAGCGCTGGGACGGGATCGTCAGCATCCCGCTCACCGGCGTACCCGAGTCCGCCCTCGGCCTGGTCTGGCGCCGCGGCGAGGACACTCCCGCACTCAAGGCGTTCGCGGATCAGCTGCGCCGGAAGTAGCCCTCGGGCATCGGGGTTTGGTGCGGTTGGCAGACTGGGGCCTGTGACAACGGTGTTGACCCGCGCCGAGCGGCGGGGTGCGTCGTTCGCCGGCGCGATGGCAGCTGTGGTCCGCCGGTTGCCGTGGGGGTTGTCGCGATTGATCCCGGCCAGCCTGCTGGGTTTCGTGCTGATCAACGGGTTCACGTTCGGTGTGGATCTCGCGCTGCTGACCGCGCTGCGGTCGTGGGCGCGGTTGCCGCTGTGGCTGGCGATCACTCTCGCTTACGCCGCTGCGTTCGGGCTGAGTTACGTGCTCAACCGCACGCTGAACTTCCGCTCGCACGGGGAGGTCGGATCACAGGTCGCGAAGTACGTCGGCGTGATCGTGGTCAACTATCTGGTCTGGATCCTCGGGGTCGGCGCCGGGCTGGGCGCCCTCGGGGTCGAGTATCACCTCAGTCGCGTCATCGCAGGCGCCTGCGAGGGCGTCTACATGTACTGCGCGCTTCGGTGGTTCGTGTTCCGGAGCAGGAGCTCGTAGAGGTCCAGATGTGCTTCGGCGGCCGCCGTCCAGGTGTAGGTCGCGGCGATCCTTCGGCCGAGGTCGGCTCGGCTGTTGTCCGTCAGCGCGTGGCGTAGGGCGTTTGCGAGGGCGGCCGGACCGGTCGCGTAGGTGGCGGCGTCGCCGAAGATCCCGCGGAAGACCGGTAGGTCGGAGACGACGAGCGGGACACCGGCCGCCAGCGCTTCCAGCGGGGCGAGTCCGAACCCCTCCTTGATCGAAGGAAAGGCGAACGCCGCGGCGCCTGCGACCAGGCTCGGCAGGTCGGCGTCGTCAACCGGCCCGAGTACGACGGGCGCAACACCGAGCTCCGCGGCACGCTCATCCCAGGCCGCGCGGTAGGACCGGTAGTCGAAAAGCGTCTCACCACCAGCGATCACCAGCTTCAGCTCCCGCTCACCGAACCCGCCGACCGCGCCCGCCTCCGTCGACGTCAGGCGGGCATACGCCTCGAGTAGTTCGAGGGAGCCCTTGCGGGGCTCGATGCCGCCGACTGTCAGCACGTATCGACCCAGCTGCCGGCGCCACCGGTCTCGCCTGGTTGCGGCGGCCGGGGCGTCTGACGCGGCTGCGGCGAAGCGGGTGGCGTCCACGCCGTTCGGGATGACTGTTGCCTTGAGCCCCCAACCGGACAGCAGCTCATCGGCGACCGCCGCGGACACGCAGACGTGAGCGTACGGGTCGACGATCGCGCGTTCATGACAGGCCGCGAGCTCCGGCGTGGTGAAGTGATCGAGGTGATGCACGGTCCGAATACACCGGCCGGCCGCGTTCGCGCTGATGCAGTCCTGCGCGTGCACGACGTCGTACTGCGATCCGTCGAAGGCATCCCGCAGTACAGCGATCGACCGGAGAATGCGCGCACCCACGCCCTCACCAGGACGGTCGGGGAACGGGACGAGCGACAACCGGACCCGCGGGTCGACGGGACGGAAGAAGCCCTCGTCCCCACCCCGTGCGAGCGACCAGACCGTCACGTCGGCCCCGGCGGCTGCCAGCGCTTCGGCCAGATAGAGCGTGTGCACGACGCCGCCGCGCGGTTTGGTCGAGTAGCTGAGAAGTGCGATCCGCATCAGTACACCTCCGGACGCCGCTCGCCGAGATGATGCAGCACCCGGCGAGCGGTCTCGATCTCGGCCCGTACGTCGACCTCCGCGATCGCGATCCCGGCCTTCGACCACGTCCGGGCGACGATGTCCCCGCCCGGCCCGACCACCTTGGACTGACCGAGGAACCGCAGCCCGCCGATCGAGCCGGTCAGGTTGGAGGAGACCAGCACGACCTGGTTCTCGGCCGCCCGGGACCGGTCGTAGAGGTCGAACAGCCGGGACTGGCGGTCCTCGTTCATCCGGGCGGCCCGGTTGGTGATGCTGGTCGGCCAGGCACACAGGCAGGCGATCACGTCGGCGCCGTCGACGGCGAGCGCCCGGGCCGCCTCCGGGAACGTCTTGTCGTAATCGATCATCATCCCGAGCCGGCCGACCGGGGTGTCGAACCCGGTGAACTCGTTGCCTGCGGCATAGATCGCGCGTTCGCCCGGCGGCTGGTGCACCTTGCGATGCCGGCCGAGCACGCCGTCACCGGTGACACACAGCGCGGTGTTGTAGCGGTCCGGCCCGTCCGCCTCGCAGAAGCCGAAGCAGACCACCATCTCGCCGGCCATCGCGATCACCTTGGAGATCAGTGGATCGTCGAGGGCGAGCGCGGGCGGGAGATCGTCGAGCGCCGGATTGCTCAGATTGTTCAGGTATCCGCCGAGGACCGCGTCAGGCAGCACGAGCAACCCGACCTCCTCCCGGCGGCCGTGCCGGATCAGCGCCTCGACCCGGGACAGATCGAACTCCAGGTCCCGGGTGAATCCCGCCGCAACCGCTCCGATCCTCAGACCCATGCCAGCTCGTACGCCTCCGGCCGCCGGTCCCGGAGGTGTCCCATCGACCGGCGGGCCAGCTCCAGCGCCTGCTCGACGTCCAGCTCGGCGATCGCCATGCCCTCGGTCACCCCGGTGTCGGCGAGGATCTCGCCGCCGGGATCGACCACCTTCGCGCTCGCCACGAACCGCAGCGAGCCGAACGTGCCGGACTGGTTCGCCGACACCCAGACCACCTGGTTCTCCAGCGCCCTGGCCCGGTCGAACAGGTCGAACCGCCGCTTCCAGCGGTCCTTCGCGAGATCAGGGTCCGGGTTCGTCCGCGCACCCGGCCAGGCCGACACGCAGACGATGATCTGCGCACCGTCCAGGGCGAGCGTCCGCGCCGCCTCCGGGAACGCCTTGTCGTAACAGATCATCAGACCGAGCCGCCCGACCGGAGTGTCGAACGCCTCGAACCGATCGCCGGCCGCGAAGTGCGCGTCCTCGTGCAACGGCTGGTGCACCTTGCGGTGATGTCCGAGTACGCCGTCACCGGTCACGCAGACCGCGCTGTTGTAGATCAGTCCGTCCACTGCCTCGGCGTACCCGGCGGTGACGACCAGGTCGCCGGCCAGCCGGGCGAGCCGACGGATCTCGGGGCTGTCGACGGTGAAGGCCGGCGGCGGCTCCGCCGTACCGTCCAGGCTGAGCAGGTAGCCGCCGAGGGCGCCTTCGGGAAGCGCGAGCAGCTTCACGCCGGCCTCGCGGGCCTGGGCGATCAACCGCTCCACCTGGGCGAAGTCGGCTTCGAGATCGCGGTTGAAGTTCGCGGCCACGGCCGCCATCTTGAGCGTCATGCTGCTCCCATCCCGGTCACGCCGGCGGCCAGCGCCTCGGTGACCTCGCCGTCCGGCCAGCGCAGTACGACGCCTTGTCCGGTGGTCAGCTCGCCGCACACGGCTGTGGTCGCCGGGCCTGCGTCGAGTGGACCGGTGGTGAGCATCGCGAAGCCGGGGAAGCAGGTGAGCCAGTCCCCCATCGATGCCGACTCCGGCTTCGGTACGGCGGCGACGTCCAGGACCGCCGCGCACCCGGAGGCCTCGGCGAGCATCCCGAGCGTGCCGACGACTCCGGCCATCGACACGTCCTTCGCCGCCGACGGCCGTGCTCGGCCGACCGCAGTCAACATCGCGCCCAGTTCCTCCGGCCCGCGATGGCTGGTCGAATCCCATTGCCGCCCGGCGTACCCGGGTCGCCAGCCACCGCCGAGGTCGGCCGTCAACCCGATCTGCTCACCCGGACGTCCGCCGCCACCTGCAACTGGATGGGCGGTCCGGCCGAAGGCGGTCACGCTCAGAGCCGCCGGCACGCCCAACTGCGTGTGCCCACCGAGAATCGGTACGCCGAAAGCCTCCGCCGCCCGCCTCAGCCCACGCATGACCCGCTCCGCGGCGGCCGCGTCCCGGGCACCGAGCGCATCCAGCAAACCAACGGGCACGGCGCCCATCGCGGCGAGATCGTTGACGTTCACCAGCACCGAACACCAGCCGGCCCATTCCGGATCCCGCTCGACCATCGCCGGGAGGATCGCGTCACACGCCGCGACGAGATCGCTGCCCGGGACCGGTGCACCGTCGTCACCGACGTACCCGGCCGGTCCGATCCCTTGCAGCAAAGGACCGAGCACACTCTTGGTCGCCGCCGCGAGCCGGGCAATCCGCCCGATCGGCCATCGCATCAACACATGAGGGGTGTTGGCAACCGTCACCGGCCGCACGCTCTCCCACCCCAACCGCTCGAAGAATCGCTGGGTGCCCAGCTGCACAGTCGCGTCGAACCGCAAAGCCCCCGCCGCTTCGGCACGAGCGCAGGCGGCCCGCACCAGAGCAGCTCCCACACCCGCCAGCCTGTTGGAGCTAGCGCCAGGCGCCGCAACTGGTCCTTGGGCGACGACCAGGCGGCCGCCTTGCCACCAGCCGATATCGGGGGTGGATGTTGCTGGGCCGAGGCGGACGCCGCCGATGACCGTGCCGTCGGGTGTGCGGGCGACCAGGACGATCGTTCGGGGGTCGTCGTCGTGGTCGTCAAGGTCGGTCTTGTCGAACAGGCCTTGGTGCTCGACGAAGGCCTCGTGGCGCAGGTGGTAGTAGGCGCGCCGGGCTGCGGCGTTCGCCTCCTCGATCAGGAAGGGTGGTGGTGGATCACCCAGGAGGGCGCGGACGTCGGCCGCTCGCATCACGCCGGCGGTCTGCACCACCGTCGTACTCATGAACCGGCCGCCGACAACAGGCTGCACGCACCACAGGCCGCGCAACCGGCGCCTTGATCCGCGCCGCGCATGTCAGCCTCCGCGAGCAGCGCGGCGACCCGTGCCGTCACGTCACGGACCACAGCGGGATCCGGCGCCGTCACCCCATCGGCGCGAGCAAGCGTCCCGAGCATCGGCCGCAGCGGTACCACGAACGGGTAGACCCCGCGCTCGATCAACCGCCCCGCTCCGGCCACCAGCTCGTCCGGGTTCTCCCCCATCCCGATGAGCAGGTACGTCGACACCCGGTTGCGTCCGAACACCCGGACAGCCTCGTCCCACGCCGCCTCGTACTCCGCGACGCTGACCGTCGACTTCCCAGGCATCCACTTCCGCCGTACGGCGTCGTCGAGCGACTCGATATGGATCCCGATCGACGTCGCCCCGGCGTCACGCAACTCGGTCAGCACGGACAAGTCGCCGGGCGGCTCGATCTGCACCTGGATCGGCAGTCCCGGTACGGCGGCCAGGACCGCCTTCACCGACCGGACCAGATTCCGCGCGCCCCGATCCCGCCCTGTCGTAGTTCCGGTCGTCATCACCATCTGCGTGACGCCGTCCAACCGGACCGCTGCCTCAGCCACCTCGGCCAGCTGGGCAGGGGTCTTCGCGGCGATCGTCGCTCCGGCCCGCAGCGACTCCTCGATCGAGCAGAACCGGCAGCGCGTGGTCTCGTCGTACCGGATGCAGGTCTGGACGACAGTCGTCGCGAGCACGTCCTTGCCGTGCAGCAAGGCGATCTGGCGGTACGGAACGCCGTCGGCCGTGGTCAGGTCGTAGAACCGCGGCCGGCGGACCGGCTCGACCGACAACCCGAGATCCAGCCCGTTGCGGAACACCGCCCCGTCGCGGACCTGATAGGGGCTATCAGCAACGATCGGGAGGGTGGCGTTGGCACCGTCGACGACCAGGTGCCCGTCGTCGCTCGGCCCGGCGCCCTTGCTGCGACGGACGGGTGCGTCCACCTGCACGCCGTACACGGCCATCTCGGCCCGGACGGCCAAGGCTTCCTCGGTGCCAACGCTCATGTGGACCGCCTCAGAACATGTAGGTCGAGTTGATGATGGCGCCCTTGCGGGCGTAGTGGATCAGCGCGTCCTGCACGTCCAGCGGGTGGGTCGGGATGACGCCCTCGATCAGGTCCTCCTCGCGGGCGCCGTGCAGTGACAGGCCGAACCGGCAGCAGTACACCTTGCCGCCCTCGGCGATGAATGTCTTCAGCGACTCGTTGATGTTGTGCTCGCCGGGGAAGGCCGAGTTGCCGGTGGTCGGGAATCCGCGGGTGGCCAGGCAGTTCAGCGATCCCGGACCGTAGAAGTAGATCGCGGACTCGAACCCCTTCCGCTGTGCCCGGGTCGCCTGCAGGATCGCGACGAAGCTCACCGAGGACTCGTGCGCGATGCCGTGCACGAGCGTGAAGTAGGTCTCGCCGTCCTCGGCCTGGTAGTCCGGGAACACCTTGGTGCCGCCGTAGATGCTGGAGCCCTGCGGCAGCGACGGGTGCGGGATCTCCTCCAGGCTCTTGGTCTCGAGCTCGGTCAGTTCGGCGGTTTCGGGCATGTCGTTGCTCCTTGATCAGTCGTACAGGTGGGAGAAGGTGCGGTGGAACACGTGGCCGGCGAGTTCGCCGTCGCCCATCGCGGCGCGCATCCGGGCGAGCTCGCCGGCGTGGTCGCCCCAGGGCTGGTCGCTGGCGAACAGCACCCGGTCGTGGCCGATGCCGCGGCGCTCGATCTCGGCGGCCAGCCAGCCCGGGGCGAAGCCGATCGCCCAGGACAGATCGGTGTAGACCTGCTTGCCCGTTTCGATCCAGTCGAAGAACCGGGAGCCGATCAGCTTGATGTGACCGCTCATCCCGCCGCCGAAGTGGACCAGATGCAGCGGCACGTCGTCGGCGTACGTCTCGACCAGGTGACCGATGTGGTCGATGTCGGACGCGGCGCCGGGCGAGGTGTGTACGTGGACGACGAGCCCATGCGTTCGAGCGGTCGCGAAGATCTCGTCCAGCTGCGGCCGGACGGCGTCGTCGGTCGGATGCCCGCCGAGCAGGAAGCTGAGCTTGAGCACCCGGACGCCGGGTTCCGCGGCGAGTGTGAGCGCCTTCGCGGTGAGCTCCGCGTCCTGCGGCCGGGGTGAGACCCACAGACCGGCCCTGATCCGGTCGTCCCGCGCAGCCGCCTCGACCACGAGCTCGTTGAACCCGAACGAGACAGCGACGTCCGGTACGCCGTAGTTGGGGATCACCAACGCCCGGTCCGTCCGCTCAGCGTCGAGGTCGGCGATCAGCTCGTCGATCGTCGCACGAGCGTTGACGTCGGGGTTGACCGGAGGCCCGCCGTAGAAGGGATAGGCCGGGAGTACGCCGAGATGGCGGTGGGCGTCGCAGACGTACATCTCAGGCCACCGTCCGATGCAGACCGGCGATCCAGTGCACGCCGGCCCGCTGCTCGACGATCCGTTCGGCGACGTACTGCGCGTCGTCCGCGACCCCGCCGAAGCGGCCCGAACCCCAGGTGTGCTGCCAGGGCAGACCGATGAAGTACAGGCCGGGGACGTTGGTCACGCCACGCCGGTGGGTCGGATAGCCCTGGCCGTCGAAGACCGGCACGCGGATCCACGAGTCGTCCCGCCGGAATCCGGTGCTCCAGACGACCGCCCCGATCCCTTGCAGGGAAAGCGTTTCTGGCACCGCGGTCGGTTGCCATACCGGCTTGTACCGCGCCTCCTCGGGTGCGTCGATCCGCTCGGCCGCGACGTACGCGTCGATCGAGTCCTTGATGCCTTCGGACACCGCGTCGGCGTGATCGAGGTTCTGCTTCAGGTCGTCCGCGAACCGCAGCGTGTCGCGGTCCGCGTCGATCAGGCGGCCGTAGAGCCGCATCCCTTCCAGGGCGAACTTCCGCAGGTCGATGTCCCGGCCGCCGTCGCGACCGGTGACGTAATGGTTCGCCCGCAGCCGGACCGCGTCCGCGTCGTCGAATTCCTCGATCCCCTTGCGGTAGTAGCCCATCCGGTCCAGCCAGGTGACCACGTCGAGCCCGCGGTAGAACCGCGCCACCCGCGGCGCGCTGCCGGTCGCCAGATGGACGGTCCGCCCGGCCAGGTGCAGGTCCTCGGCGATCTGGCAGCCGGACTGTCCGGTGCCGACCACGACGACATCACCGTCGGGAAGTTGCTCAGGACGCTTGTACTGCGAGGAATGCAGCTGCTCGACCGAGAGCCGCTCGGCCAGCCGAGGGATCCTCGGCGACTGGTACGGACCGGTTGCGACCACCACCTGCCCGGCCGTGATCGTCCCGGCCGTGGTGACGATGCGGAACCCGGCATCGAGCCGGATCGCGCGGACACCCTCGACGATCGGCACATCGAACGCCTGGCGGTAGTTCTCCAGGTAGTCCACGATCTCGTCACGGACCATGAAGCCGTCCGGGTCAGCGCCGTCGTACGGGAAGCCCGGTAGCCGGCATTGCCAGTTCGGGGTGACCAGGCAGAACGAGTCCCAGCGGCGGTTGCGCCACTCACTGCCGACGCGATCCGCCTCCAGAACAAGGTGATCCACGCCGTGCCGGCGCAACTGCCAACTGGTCGCGAGGCCTGCCTGGCCGCCGCCGATCACGACGACGGGGTGGTGCGCACCGTCGGTGAGTTGCATGCCGGCTCCCGGGGTCTCGGTCCGTCCTGGATGACTTCCAGTGAAGGACCGGCCGATTGCCCCACTGTTGCCCCCGGAACAAACTCAGGTTTCCAAATCGACGCCCGGTGTTTCGGGTGGGTAACCGCGTCAGGGGAGTTTGTGGACCTCGGTGTCGGCCGGACCGACCAGGCGACCGTCGGCCGCATGGACCTCCAGGACCTTCAACGGCTGTTGGTCACGACGGTCGAGAAGTTGTGAGTGCGGCTCGTCGGGGGCGAACGCGAACGTCTCACCCCACTGGCGGAGCGCGACGATCACCGGGAAGAGCGCCTCGCCCTTGGCGGTCAGCTCGTATCCGGTCGGCGCCTGCTCGAGGATTCCGTTGTCCACCAGCGCGCGAAGGCGGGCACTGAGGATGTTCTTCGCGACGCCCAGACTGCGCTGGAACTCGCCGAACCGCCGGCTGCCGTCGAACGCGTCCCGCACGATCAGCAGCGACCACCAGTCGCCGACCGCGTCCACCGACCGCGCGACCGGGCAACTTTCCTCGTCGAACCGGGTCCGCTTGACCATCACTCACCTCCTGGTTGCAACATGCTACCAATTTCTCCTACGGTAGCAACATGCAACCAAGTCAGCGCGTGTTCCTCGCGGTCGCGGCCGGGGTCGCGGTCTCGACCGTCTACGCCGCGCAGCCGCTACTGGTCACGATCGGCGCTGATCTCGAGATCGCGCCGGGCAGCGTCGGGCTGTTCGTCACCGTCACCCAACTCGGGTACGCCGCCGGCCTGTTCTTCCTGGTCCCGTTGGGGGATCTGCTCGACCGCCGACGCCTGATCCGCTGGCAGTTCTTGCTGCTGGCAATCGCGCTCCTGCTGACCGGGATCGCCCGGAACGCCACGATGCTGCTGGCCGGCCTGGCCGCGGTCGGCGCGCTCGCCGTCGTGACCCAGTCCCTCGTCGCGTACGGCGCCTCGCTGAGCGCACCGGCCGAGCGTGGCCGTGCCGTCGGCACGATCACTACCGGCATCGTCATCGGCATCCTGCTGAGCCGGACCGTGTCCGGCATCCTCACCGACCTCGTGGGGTGGCGAGCCGTCTACCTGGTCACGTGCGCGGCCTGCCTTGCAATCGGAAATTGCTTGCCCCACTCGGCTCCGCAGCCCAGGTCCAGCCTGACCTACGGCGCGCTCCTCCGCTCCACGATCGGGCTCTGGGGCGAGCCGTCGTTCCGCGAGAGCGCCGTACGTGCGTTCTTCATCTTCGGTGCGTTCAGCACGCTGTGGAGCTCGATCGCGCTGCCGTTGACTTCGGATTCGTTGTCGCACACCGAGATCGGCGCCTTCGGGCTGATCGGCGCGGCCGGTGCACTGGCAGCCGGTCCGGCCGGCCGATTGGCGGACCGGGGCCATGGGCAACTGGTCACGCTGATCGCTTCGGGACTGCTGGCAACGAGTTGGCTGGCGACGGCGCATGGCTTGGTGGGACTGGCGATCGGTGCGGTCCTGCTCGATCTCGCCGTGCAGGCCATTCACGTCACCAACCAGAGCAGCATTTATCGGCCGGAGCTCGGCAGCCGGCTGATCGGTGGCTACATGGTGTTCTACTCGCTGGGCAGCGGGCTGGGCGCGATCGCGTCGACCGCGCTCTACGAACGGGCCGGCTGGAACGCCGTCTGTCTGCTCGGCGCGGCCTTCGGCGTCGGCAGTGTGGTCACGTCAATCCGAGGAGCTCGACGGAGCGCTCGCGCATCTCGACCTTGCGTATCTTGCCCGTGACGGTCATCGGGAAGTCGTCGACCAGCAGCACGTACTTCGGGATCTTGAAGTGCGCGAGCTTGCCGGTGGCAAACGCCTTGATCGCTTCGGCGTCGAGCGGATCGGCGCCGGGCTTGAGCTTGATCCAGGCGCACAGCTCCTCGCCGTACCGCTCGTCCGGTACGCCGATCACCTGCACGTCGGCGATCGACGGGTGGGTGTAGAGGAACTCCTCGATCTCGCGGGGATAGACGTTCTCGCCGCCGCGGATGACCATGTCCTTGATCCGGCCGACGATGTTCACGTACCCGTCCTCGCGCATCGTCGCGAGATCGCCGGTGTGCATCCACCGGGCCTGGTCGATCGCTTCCGCGGTCTTCTCCGGCTCGTCCCAGTAGCCGAGCATCACGGAGTACCCGCGGGTGCACAGCTCACCTGGTTCGTTGCGCGGTACGACGAGACCCGTGGCCGGGTCGACGAGCTTCACCTCGACATGGGGCATGACGCGGCCGACGGTCGACGTACGGCGATCCAGATCGTCGTCGCGCCTGGTCTGCGTGGACACCGGCGACGTCTCGGTCATGCCGTAGCAGATCGCGACCTCGGCCATGTGCATGTCCGCGACACACCGCTTCATCACCTCGACGGGACAGGGCGATCCGGCCATCACGCCCGTCCGCAGGCTGGTCAGGTCGTACTCCGCGAAGTCCGGCAGACCGAGCTCCGCGATGAACATCGTCGGTACGCCGTACAGCCCCGTGCACCGCTCGTCCTGCACGGCTTTCAGCGTCGCGGCCGGATCGAACGCCGGGCCGGGGATCACCATGCAGGCGCCGTGAGTGGTGCAGCCCAGATTGCCCATCACCATGCCGAAGCAGTGATAGAAGGGCACCGGGATGCACAGCCGGTCGTCGGCGGTGAACGCGATCGTCTCGGTGACGAAGAAGCCGTTGTTGAGGATGTTGTGGTGGCTGAGCGTCGCGCCCTTCGGGAATCCCGTGGTCCCACTGGTGTACTGGATGTTGATCGGGTCGTCGAACGACAGCTCGGCCTCGCGCTGGTTGAGCTGGTCGACGGTGACCCGGCCGGCGTCGTCGCGGAGTGCATCCCAGTCGCCGGTGCCGAGGTAGACCGTTTCCTCGAGCGCGGGACACTTCGGCCGGACCTCGTCGACCATCTCGCGGTAGTTGCTGGTCTTGAACTCGGTCGCGGAGACAAGCATCCGGACGCCGGACTGGTTCAGCGCATAGGCCAGTTCGTGGGTCCGGTACGCCGGGTTGATGTTCACCAGGATCGCGCCCATCAACGCGGTCGCGTACTGCGTGATCGTCCACTCCGCCTGGTTCGGCGCCCAGATGCCGACCCGGTCGCCCTTCGCGATCCCCCGCGCCATCAGGCCACGCGCGACGAGTTCGACCTCCGCGCCGAACTCGTCGTACGTCCAGCGCCTTCCGGACTGGACCTCCACCAGCGCCTCGCGATCGCCGTACTCACTGATCGTCCGTCTCAGGTTGGCGCCGATCGTTTCACCCAGCAACGGGACCTCGGACACCCCGGACGCGTACGACGGAAGGCTCATCTGTCAATCGTCACCTCGCCCAGATGCCTCTGCAAGTGCACGTGCGGCAGGAAACAGGGGGTGGACGGCAAGCAATGTCCTCACCAACTCTGCGTCACAACGGTAGCGCTACGTGGTTGGACCGTTACATTAGTTGTGAGAGGTGTGAGGCGATGGACCGATCGATGGAAGGTCACGCCCGCAGCGACCGTCCGCCCGGACGTACCGCCGAGGCGGCGCAACGTACCGCTGCGGTACAGGAACGCGTCCAGGCCCTGGGCGGCATCCTGGCCGACGCGCTGGCTGTCGATGTCAACGGCACCGATCTGCAGACCCTCAAACGGGCTCCCCGGCGGGCTCCACCGACCGTGTCGCCGGCCGATCTCGAAACGCATCCCGGACCTGTCTGGGATGCGTTCGTGCCCCACCCCCCGATTCGCTGGTGGGGCGCCAAGCGGCGGTTCGCGCGGCGGCTCGCCGACGCCGAGGACCGATTCGCCGAGGCGATCGAGCGGCACCGGGCCGCCGAGGAGACCCGGCGCGAGCGGGTCGCCAAGGCGCTGCGGGAGCAGGTCGAGCACCAGCGCCGGCTCGACGAGGCGACCGCGGAACAGCATGCGCGGATCGACGCGTACGAGCGCGCGGTGGAGAACCGCGGCCGGGCGGCAGTGACGCGGTACTTCACCAAGGCGCTGGACCGGGTGCCGGAACCGCTGGACTTCCCCCGCCGGCGCAAGGTCGGGTACGTGCCCGAGTCGACACTGCTCGCGGTCGAGTGGGATCTCCCCGACGTCAGCGTGGTGCCGGCCGAGGCGTCGTACCGCTATGACCGCTCTCTCGACACGGTGCTCGCAGTACGTCGCGATCCTGTCGAATTGCGGCGGCTGTATCAGCAGCTGGTGGCCCAGTTGGCGTTGCGGGCCTTGCACCTGATCTTCGGCAGCGACCGGTACGGCGTGGTCGACACGGTCGTGTTCAACGGGATGGTGGAGTCGGTGGACCTCACCACCGGGCAGACCGTTCGGCCGTGCCTGATCACCTTGCGGGCAACGCGGGAGCAGTTCCAGGCGCTGGTGTTGGACCAGCTCGATCCGGTGGCCTGCGTACGTCACTACTTCGCCGCGGAGGTGTCACGGCATCCGGAAGAGCTGCAGCCGGTCGAGCCGGTGCTGGAGTTCGACCTGGCCGATCCACGCACCATCGAAGCGGTGGACGTGATCAGCGAGATCGACGCCCGCCCGAACCTGCTGGACCTGAGCCCCGAGTCCTTCGAGCACCTGGTGCACAACCTGCTCACCCGCATGGGCCTCGAGACCCGCCTGTTCCGCCGCGGCACGGACGGCGGCATCGACTGCGTCGCGTACGACCCCAGGCCGATCACCGGCGGCAAGTTCGTCGTACAGGCCAAGCTCTGGACCCGCACCGTCCCGCCGTCCGCCGTCCGCGACCTCTTCGGCACCGTGGTAGATGCCGGCGCCACCAAAGGCATCCTCATCACCACCTCCGGCTTCGGCCCCACCAGCTACCAGTTCGCCAACGGCAAACCCCTCCAACTGATAGACGGCACCGCCCTCCTCTCCCTCTGCCACCTCCACAACATCCCGGCCCGAATAATCCCCAGAGCGAGCTGACCGCCTGTCAGACTGGCCGTCATGGACACAGGGGTGAGTGTTGTCGGGTCAGGGCAGGTCAGCGGGACGCCGGATGTGCTGCGGGCGACGTTCGGGGTGGAGGCGTTCGCACCGGACGTGGCGAGTGCGGTGGCGCGGGTCGGCGAGCTCACGGAGGCCGTGACCGCGGCGCTGCGTGGACGAGGAGTCCTGGAGTCACAGCTCGGCACGAGCGCCGTCAACGTGTTCCAGCACTACCGGGAGCCCGGTACGGACGTGGGGTTCCAGGCGTCACACATGATCCACGTCGAGACCAAGGACCTCACCGGGTTCGGCGCGCTGCTGAATGCGGCGGTCGATGCTGCAGGCAACAGCCTGACCCTGAACGGGCTGCAGTTCGACATCGAGGACAAGTCCGAGCTGCTCGTCCAGGCGCGGGAACTCGCTTTCCAGCAGGCGCGCACGAAGGCCGGGCACCTCGCCGCACTGGCCGGGTTCTCACTCGGATCGGTCACCGGTATCGCGGAGACCCAGAACGCATTCCCGATCCGCCGGGCCTACAACGCCGGCAAGGCCGCCGACCTCGGCGGGGCCATCAACGTCATACCAGGTGACAGCAGCGTCGAGGTCACCCTCGAGGTGCACTTCTCCTGGGCGTAAGTCGCGTCTCAAAACCAGAACAGGGGTTGCGTTGTCGGTGGCGTCGTACAGACTGCTCTCATGTACGCACCGGCGCCGCTCCGACGGCAACTGAGCCGGTCCGGGCTTCTGCTGCTCGGACCGGCCTTCGTTGCGGCCGTCGCGTACGTCGATCCGGGGAACTTCGCGACCAACATCGCGGCCGGCGCTACGTACGGTTACCTGCTCTGCTGGGTGGTCGTCGGCGCCAACCTGATGGCCGTCCTGGTGCAGTACCTTGCCGCCAAGGCAAGCATCGCCACCGGGCGGACCCTGCCGCAGCTGTGCCGTGACCACTTCCGGCGGTCGACGTCGACCGGGCTGTGGGCGCAGGCCGAGGTGGTGGCGATCGCGACCGACCTGGCCGAGGTCGTCGGCGGTGCCATCGCGCTGAACCTGCTGTTCAACATTCCCCTCCTGCTCGGCGGAGCGATCACCGGCGCCGTGTCCTTCGGCTTGCTGATCTACCAGTCCAAGCGCGGGCAACGCCCGTTCGAGGCAGCGATCATCGGTCTGCTCGCCGTCGTACTCATCGGCTTCGTCGTCTCGACAGCCAAGTCGGACCCGTCCGCGAGCGGCGTGGTCGGCGGCCTCGTCCCCCGCCTCGACGGCACCCAATCCCTCGTGCTCGCCGCCGGCATGCTCGGCGCAACCGTCATGCCGCACGCGATCTGGCTGCACGGCGCCCTCGTCACCGACCGCCATTGGAAGAGCATCCGCTCCCAGGAAGGCAAATCACGCGTACTGCGTGCCACCCGCCTGGACGTCGCGATCGCGATGGCGCTGGCCGGCGCGGTCAACCTGGCGATGGTCGTCCTGGCCGCGGCCGCGCTGAAGGGCACCGGCGCCGACTCGCTCGACGCGGCCCACATCGCGATCGGCGACCGTCTCGGCCAGCTTCCGGCCCTGTTGTTCGCGCTCGCCCTGCTGGCCAGCGGTTTCGCCTCCTCCTCGGTCGGGACGTACGCCGGTTCCGTGATCCTGGACGGCTTCTGGCGGCGCCATGTCCCGCTGGCGGTCCGCCGCCTGATCACGCTGATCCCGGCCCTGCTGGTGCTCGCGATCGGCATCGACCCCAGCCGCGCACTGGTCGTTTCGCAGGTCGTCCTGAGCTTCGGCATCCCCTGCGCGCTCTGGCCGTTGGTGAGATTGACCGCATCCCGGCGCGTCATGGGTAACCTTGTCAACCGCTGGGCGACTACTCTCGCGGCATGCCTGGTAGCGACCGCCGTCACGGCCCTCAACGTCGTACTGATCGTGCTGACCATTCGGGGATGACGTGACCCGGGTGTTCGCCGTGAGCGACATCCACGGCCACCTGGAGAAACTGACCGCCGCTCTGCACGACGCGGGCCTCACCGATGCCGATGGCAACTGGGCCGGCGAGGACGCCCGGCTGTGGTTCCTCGGCGACTTCTTCGACCGCGGCCCGGACGGCATCGGCGTACTGCGCCATGTCCGCAAGCTGATCGAGCAGGCGCCGGACGGCGCGATCCAGATGCTGCTCGGCAACCACGAGATCCTCGCGCTCGGGATGCGGAAGTTCGGCGACACGTTCGTCCCGCACGACGGCCTCACGCTGCGCAGCTTCGAGCGTTCCTGGGCCCTGAACGGCGGCCAGGACCGCGACCAGGAGCTGCTCACCGACGACGACACCGACTGGCTGCTCGACCGGCCGATGCTCGCACTCGACGCGGACCACCTGCTGATGCACTCCGACACCTCGGAGTACGTCGAGTGGGGCGACTCGCTCGACGCCATCAACGCCGCGGCGAGCGCCGAACTGCACTCCGACGACATCGAGGTGTGGTGGGAGATCTGGCGCCGGATGACGTCGCGGTATGCGTTCCGCGGTGACGGCGGGCCGGAGATCGCGCGCATCCTGCTGCAGCACCTCGGCGGTCGCCGGATCGTCCACGGCCACAGCATCGTCGCCGACCAGCTCGGCATCGACCCGCAGTTCCTGACCGACCCGCTCCTGTACGCCGACGGACTCGTGCTGGGCATCGACGGCGGCGCGTTCGACGGCGGACCGTGCCTGGTCGTCGAACTGGAAGAGCTCACCGCGGACTGAGGCGATCACCACCACGAGTGCCGCCGGCAGGACGTTCGCTACTTGTCGGCCGTGAGGGTGCCGCCGATGGCCCAGCTGTCCGGCGGGGTCTCCTGGATCCAGACCTGGACGCTCTCGGCCGGAACGCCGAGGCTGTCGACGAACGCGTCGGTGACCTTCTGGACGAGTTCGCGCTTGAGCTCCGGGGTCCGCGGGCCTTGCAGGACGGTGACGATGGGCATCTGATTCCCTTTCTCTGTGGGGTTCTGAGCCCATTCCAGCCGTCGTCGCCGCCGGGAACGAGACGCACATCCGATGTGCAGTCATCACTCGAACTGATGGGACGCCTTCCGGCAGGCTTCGAGCAGTACGGCGAGGTCGCCGCCGACCGTGGTGCCGGCGGGAACGGCGAGGCTCGTGGTCAACGCGAGCCGCGGCTTCGGCCGACGGAACGCGACCCGTCCTTCGCGGAGCAGCCGGGCGTGCGACTCGTAGATGACCGTCCAACTGAGGCTGCCTGCGCCGATCGCGGCGTGGGTGTCCTGGAGGCTGCTGGAGCGGGGGCCGAGGACGGGCTCGAAGCCAGCGGCGGCGCAGGCCGACATGACCAGGTCGACCAGCGGCGGATTGGTACGCCGTTGGGTGATGCGGAGGGGGAGGTCTCGGAGGTCTTTCAGCTCGACCTCGGGCTCCTCAGCGACCGCAGCCGGCAGGGCGATCAGCAAGTCGTCTTCCAAGACCGGGACGAACTCCAGGCCGGCTGCTTCGTCGAGGCCGCGGACGAAAGCCGCGTCGAGTTGGCCGCTGCGGACTCGGTCGAGTCTCGCGCGGGTCGAGGTGCTGACGAGGTCGACGTGCAGGTCCTGGGACGAGAGCTCCGCGACCACGGTCTCGAGGCGTTCTCCCAGACCGGTGCTGGTTCCCAGGCGGAGCGTTCTGGCCTCACCGGTTGCCGCGGCGCGGGCGGACTCCACCGAGGCGAGGACCGTGCGGGCTGCCGGGAGGAAGCGTTGGCCGGCTTCGGTGAGGCGGATGGCGCGGGCGGAGCGGTCGAAGAGGAGTACGTCGAGCTCGCGTTCGAGGCGGGCGATCTGCTGGCTCACGCCGGGCTGGCCGATGCCGAGCTGTTCGGCGGCGCGGCCGAAGTTCAGGACCTCGGCGACGGTCACGAAGTACTGGATCTGCCGTAGCTCCACGCTGAACATGATCTCCCCGGGAATGACCTCGCTGCGACCGGGGTTGTCAGCGGGTATGGCGGAGAAGACTGTGAAGATTCCCGGACCGGACCACCCGATCACCGTCGGGAAGAACCCGGACCGCGTGGTCGTGAAGGTCGGCGACCAGGTGATCGCGGACACGCACGAGGCGCTGTCGCTGCAGGAAGCGAACTATCCGGCGGTGCAGTACATCCCACGCAAGGACGTCGACCTCACGCTGCTCGAGCGGACCGACCACGCGTCGTACTGCCCCTACAAGGGCGACGCGGCGTACTACAGCGTCCTCCCCGCCGGGGCGGACGGGGTGAACGCGGTCTGGACCTACGAGCAGCCGTACGACGCGGTCGCGGACATCCGCGAGCACGTCGCGTTCTACCCCGACAAGGTGTCGATCGAGATCATCGCCGACTGACGAAGTCGGTGAGGACCGGAGCGAGCAGCTCCGGTGGTACGACGTGGTGGTGGCCCGCGAGCTCGACGAGTTCGGCCGCGGGCAGGATCGTCGCGATCCGATGCGCCGCGTCGACCATGAACGGCGCCGACGCCGTACCCGCGAGGACCAGCGTCTCCGGCTTGATGGTGCGCAGCAGATCGACCGGAGTACCGGTGCCGGCCAGGCCGTGTTCCATCACCGCGAAGTCGTAGCCGAGCGTCGGAGCGCGGTCGGCAAGACTCGGCGCGTACTCGAGCGCCTCCTGCTTCGGCATTCCCGTCATCATCAGGAACAGCTCGACGGCCTCCCGGTTCTGCCCCTCGCGGATCAGCTCGAGCACCTGCTCGCCGTCGTCCGACGGATCCACGTCGTCCGGCCCGTACGGCGGCTCGTGCAGCATGACGTGCGTGAACGGCAGCCCGGTGCTCGCTGCGACCGCTGCCAGTCCGGCGCCGGACGAGTGCCCGTAGATGGCCGCCGTACCGCCAAGAGCTGTGACCAGTGCGGCGATGTCGTCCACCTCGCGCTGCACGGCGTACGACGTACTGTCGCCGGAGTCACCGCGGCCGCGCCGGTCGTACGTCACGACGTCGAAGTCGCTGGCGAGTACGTCGGCCAGCGGCCGGAGCGACTGCCGGTCGCACAGCGCTCCCCCGGCCAGGACCAACGGGTGCCCGCTGCCCAGTCGGTCGTAGGCGATCGTCGTACCGTCCGCAGACGTCACTGTCTCCATGCTGTCCCTCCAGTTCGGCGTTGACGACTGTGACGTCGGAGCCGAGTTGCAGCTTTCGACATATCTGTTGGCGGTTGACCGGCCTGAGTGATTCACTGCGTTCCGATGATCACCAGAGTCGACACCTACCTCCATAGCGTCCCGCTGTCCGGCGCGGTTGCCGAGCAGGTGGGACCGTTCACCTTGTTCCGCAGTACGACGATCTGGCCGTACTACGCGCGCCCGGTGCCGGGATCCGGCGCCGAGATCAAGCCGGACGACGTCGAGCTCGTGCGGGCGCGGTGTGCCGAACTGGAGATCCCGCTGAGCTTCGAGTGGGTCGTGGACACCTGTCCGTCGCTCGGACCGGCTGCGGCTGCGGCGGGCCTGACCGTGGTCGAGCACCCGTTGCTGGTGCTGGAGCGTGACGACTTCCAACCTGTCGTGGCTGACGCCCGCGTGGAGATCCTGTCCGCGGACGAGGAGCAGGTCCGGCAGGCTCGTGCGGTCGCCAACCTGGCGTTCAGCGACCCAGGTACCGCGGTCGGCGCCGCTGGACCGGCGGAACGGGATGCGGCCGCGGCCGCGACACGGGACGAACTGGTGGCGGCGCTGCGAGACCGCGCTCTCCGAGGTGTCTCGGTGAGCGCCGGAGCCTTCACCGAGGACGGCATGGTGGCCAGCGGAACGCATCAGCCGGTCGACTCCACCACGGAGATCGTCGGCGTCGGCACACTCCCGTCCATGCGCCGCCGCGGCCTGGGAGCGGCCGTCACGTCGGCGCTGGTCGAGCACGCTCTCTCGCACGGCGTGGACCTCGTACTCCTCTCAGCCGAGTCGGACGCGGTAGCGGCCGTCTACGAACGCGTCGGCTTCCACCGGATCGGGAGCGCCGGAGCAGCAGAGTGACCGGCAGCCCGACCACGCGCCTCGTCGTACTGCGCGGGAACTCGGGCTCCGGCAAATCCACCACCGCGAAAGCACTGCGTGAACGCCTCGGCCGCGGCACGGCCTGGGTCGAGCAGGACCATGTCCGGCGGATCCTGCTCCGCGAACACGACCTCCCGGGCGGCGTGAACATCGGACTGATCGATCTGAACGCCCGCTACGCGCTGGACCACGGGTACGACGTGGTGCTCGAGGGCATCATGAACTCCGGCCGCTACGGCGACATGCTCCGCCGACTGACAGCTGACCACCGTGGGACGACGCTGCACTACTACTTCGACATCCCGTTCGAGGAGACCGCCGTACGTCATGCCACCCGGGAGCTGGCCGGCGCGTTCAGTGTCGAGGCGATGCGGGAGTGGTACCGCGAGCGAGACCTGCTGGACGGCGTCAAGCAGACCGTGATCGGTCCGGAGAGCTCACTCGACCGAACTGTGGGTCAGATCCTGACCGACCTTGGGGTGGAGTGCGGCGGGGCCGTACCGTTGTAGGGATGAGCACTACCGAGCCGACCCGCCCCCGTACCCTCGCCGAGGCGCTGCGGACGTGGGACGACGCCGGGCTCGGTGAGCTGCTGCGGCGGCGGCCCGATCTGGCGCTGCCGATTCCTGCGGACACCGGGCAGCTGGCAGCGCGGGCGACGAGCAACGCGTCGGCTGCGCGGGCAGTCAACCGCCTCGACGAGTTCGGTGTGGACCTGCTGGAGTCGCTGTCCGCCCTGCCCGAGCCGGTCGACCTGGAAGCGCTGGCGCGGGGTGTGGATCAGCCGGTGGAGGTGGTCCGGCCGCGGGTGACCGAGTTGCTGGACCTCGCGCTGGTGTGGGGTACCGAGGACGACCTGCGGCCGATCCGCGCCGTACACGAACTGCTCGGGCCGACACCTGCGGGACTCGGACCGGTCACCACGCGGCACTTCGGTGATCTGGACAAGCTGATCGAGGAGGCTGGTCCGGATGCGAAGGCTGTGCTCGACAAGCTGACCTGGGGTCCGCCGACGGGTTCGGTGGAGAAGGCCGAGCGTCCGGTGACGATCGCCTCGGCACGTACGCCGGTCGAGCGGTTGCTGGCGCGCGGTCTCGTCGTACCGAAGGATCCGAACACCGTCGTACTGCCGCGACAGATCGGGCTGCACCTGCGCGGCGGACGCGTGCTGGCGTCGACCAGGCCGGTGCCACCGCCGTTGGACGGCAAGAAGGTGTCAGCCGCGATCGCCGACCGGGCTGCGGCGGGTGCCGCTCTGGACCTGGTGCGGCTGGTTGACCGAGCCCTGGAGCAGCTGGGGACGGAGCCGCCTCCCGTACTGCGGACTGGTGGCATCGGTGTCCGTGAGCTGCGCAATGTGGCCGGCAAGATCGGTGCGGAGGAGCAGAACACCGCAGCGGTGCTGGAGATCGCGTACGCCGCCGGACTCGTTGCTGCGGTGGAGGTTGGCACCAGCGAGCTGTGGTTGCCCACGGGTGCTTACGACGACTGGCTCGAGCTGGATCTGGCGCATCGGTGGGCCCAGCTGGTCATCGCCTGGTTCTCCGGGCTCAGGGCGATCGGGCTCATCGGCCGGCGGGACAGCGGCGCTGGCACGGCGGCTGCGCGAGAGCGGCTGATCAACGCGCTGGCGCCGGATCTGGAGCGGTTGCTGGCGCCGGAGATCCGCATACTCGCGCTGCAGGCGCTGGCCGGGGCTGGTGCCGGTACTGCGCCTGCTCCGGAGACCGTGGTGACGTGGGTCGCGTGGCATCGGCCTCGGCGCGGCGGTCAGTTCCGGGACGATCTGGTCGAGTGGAGCGTGTCTGAAGCGGCTCTGCTCGGGCTGACCGGGCTGGGTGCGTTGGCGAGTCATGCGCAACCGTTGCTGGGAGCTGAGCCGACTGCTGACGAGCTGGCCGAGGCGATCAACCCGTTGATGCCAGAGCCGGTGTCCGAGGTGCTGTTGCAGGCTGACCTGACTGCGATCGCGCCGGGTCCGCTGGTGCGGGTCGTGCAGGACGAGCTGTCCGCGATGGCTGATGTGGAATCAGATGGCGGTGCCGGCGTCTACCGGTTCAGTGAGAGCTCGGTGCGGCGCGCGTTCGACCTCGGACGTACTGCGGAGCAGTTGCACACGTGGTTGGTGGAGCATTCGCGTACTCCGGTGCCCCAGCCCCTCACGTACCTCATCGACGACGTTGCGCGACGGCACGGCGTACTGCGGCTCGGGACGGCGTCGACGTACCTGCGGTGTGATGACGAGAACGTTCTGACCCAGCTGCTCAACTCGAACCTGCCTGGTGTTCGCTTCCGCCGGTTGGCGCCGACCGTTGTGGTGTCACCGTCGCCGCCGGACATGGTGCTGGCCCGACTGCGCGACGCCGGCCTGGCGCCGCTGGCGGAGACGTTCGACGGGGCGCTCCATGTGACCGGTACGCCGCGACGTGGTGAGGCTCCGCGACGTCGTACCAGCCGGGACTTCAACGAGAGCGCGTTCGACCTGACCGACGACCAGGTGAAGGCAGTCATCGAGAAGGTCCGCGCCGGCGACCGCATCGCCGCCGAACGCCCCGGCGACCAGGGCCTGGTCGAACCAGCAGCCCCCGCCGAGACCATCGCCGTACTCACCAACGCCGCCGAGTCCCACAGCCGCACCTGGATCGCGTACGTCGACCACAACGGCACCTCGTCCGAGCGCATAGTAGAACCCGTCCGCGTAGCCGACGGCTGGCTGACCGCCTACGACGACACCACCGACAACCCCCGCACCTACGCGCTCCACCGGATCTCCGCCGCCCGAGCCGTCGAGTGACCGAACTACTGGTCGAGGTTGTGACCGTGGCTCTGTGAATTGACCGCTCAGGCACAATGGAAGGTCGGGGCGAGATTGAGGAGTAACGGGTGACAGACGGTCCACTGATCGTGCAGTCGGACAAGACGTTGTTGTTGGAGACCGCACATGCGGACGCCAACGAGTGTCGGAAGGCCATCGCGCCGTTCTCCGAGTTGGAGCGGGCGCCGGAGCATGTGCACACCTACCGGCTGACGCCGCTGGGGTTGTGGAACGCGCGGGCCGCCGGGCATGACGCGGAGCAGGTGATCGACGTACTGCTGCGCTACAGCCGCTACCCGGTCCCCCACTCGCTGCTGGTCGACATCGCCGAGACCCTGGATCGGTACGGGCGACTGCGGCTGGAGAAGCACCCGCAGCACGGACTGGTGCTGGTGACGACCGACCGGCCGGTGCTGGAGGAGGTGCTGCGCAGCAACAAGGTCAAGCCGATGCTGGGCGCACGCATCGACGACGACACCGTCCTGGTGCACCCGTCGGAGCGCGGCCACCTCAAGCAGACCCTGCTCAAGCTCGGCTGGCCCGCCGAGGACCTGGCTGGGTACGTCGACGGCGAGGCACACAAGATCGAGCTGGACCTGGACGGCTGGGAGATGCGTCCGTACCAGCAGCAGGCGGTCGACTCGTTCTGGCACGGCGGCTCCGGTGTCGTCGTACTGCCCTGTGGTGCCGGTAAGACGATCGTCGGCGCCGCCGCGATGGCGCAGGCGTCGGCGACCACGCTGATCCTCGTCACGAACACCGTGTCCGCACGGCAGTGGAAGGACGAGCTGCTCAAGCGCACCAGCCTGACCGAGGAGGAGATCGGCGAGTACTCCGGTGCGCGCAAGGAGATCCGGCCGGTCACGATCGCGACGTACCAGGTGATGACGACCCGCCGGAAGGGCGTCTACACCCACCTGGAGCTGTTCGACGCCCGCGACTGGGGCCTGATCGTGTACGACGAGGTGCACCTGCTGCCGGCGCCGATCTTCCGGATGACCGCGGACCTGCAGACTCGCCGCCGGATCGGTCTGACCGCGACGCTGGTCCGCGAGGACGGCCGCGAGGGCGACGTGTTCTCGCTGATCGGCCCGAAGCGGTACGACGCACCCTGGAAGGACATCGAGGCCCAGGGCTGGATCGCGCCGGCCGACTGCATCGAGGTGCGGGTCGATCTCGAGCAGACCGAGCGGTTCGTGTACGCGACCGCCGAGCCCGAGGACCGCTACCGCCTGGCCGCGTCAACGCCGGCGAAGTCCAGGCTGGTACGACGGATCGCCGAGCATCACGCGGGTGAGCCGCTGCTCGTCATCGGTCAGTACATCGACCAGCTGGACGAGCTGGGCGAACGGCTCGAGTGCCCGGTGATCAAGGGCGAGACGACGGTGAAGGAACGGCAGCGGCTGTTCCAGGCCTTCCGGACCGGTGAGATCAACCGGCTGGTGGTGTCGAAGGTCGCGAACTTCTCCATCGACCTCCCCGAGGCTTCGGTCGCCATCCAGGTCTCCGGCACCTTCGGCTCCCGTCAGGAAGAAGCGCAGCGCCTCGGCCGCGTCCTCCGCCCCAAGGGCGACGGCCGCACCGCCCGCTTCTACTCGATCGTCGCGAGAGACACCATCGACGCCGAGTTCGCCGCCCACCGCCAGCGTTTCCTAGCTGAGCAGGGCTATGCGTACACGATCGTCGACGCCGAAAACCTCTTCGCCTGAGATGTGCATCTCGACAGGAGATGTCGGCTGGAGCGCGTGATCGCCACGCTCACCACAGCGGACACCGGCCCAGATTTAAGGGACACCTCCTGTCGAGATGCAGGAATCCTCAGCCGAGCCGCTGCGCCAGAGCCGCACGAACGTTTGCCACCACCCAGGTGGGGTCGCCGATGATCTGCTCGTACGTGAACCGGAGCACCAGCCACCCGGCGGCGTTCAGCTCGTCATACCGGTAGCAGTCCGCGGCGAAATCCCGTCGGGAGCCATGGAACTCGAAGCCCTCAGCGTCGAGCGCCAACATGGCCCGTCGATGGCCCAGGTCCACTCGCGCCCGGAACCGGTGGCTCGTCACCAGGACCTGTGGCTCGAATCCTTCGATACCGGCCTCGATGAGGAGCGCCCTGAGCATCGATTCCAGGAAACTTCCGGCCAGTGGCGTCGCGGCGGTCGCTACCCGGCGGGCGTTCGGGCAGCCGGCGCCGCGCAGTGCGACGGCGCCGGCAATCAACTCCTCCACGTGCAGACGCCCGGTTGCAAGAGCCGCGTCGGCGACGGCGAGCCCTTCGGCGAACGGCAGCATGCGCGAACAGTCGAGGACTGTCCTCGACAGCGAGGTGATCCGCTCCCGGCGCTCGTCGGAACTGACTTCGGCCCAATGCAGCACAGCAGGTGGCCCTGGGCGTGGGCGACGATGCGGCGGCACCATCACATGAGGTTTCTCCGGAGCCACCAGAAGCGGTAGCCCCGAAGCAGCCGCCGCACTGACGTGAGAGAGAACGCTGTCGTACGCGAGCACGGTCGCAGTGTCGGCCGGCAGGCCGGGCAAGGCGTAGATGCCGGCCGCGATTCGCTGGATCTCGCCGCGCTCGAGAGCCTTGGAAACCGCGTGGCGAGATACCACCCTCACCAGGTCGGCGAAGGTAGCCCAACCACCCTGATACATCAGGAACTGGGCGACCGAAAGCATCCCAGGATGGTGCCTGATGTTGATGGACGGCGGCCTTGGTTCATCCACAGGCAACATCTCGACAGGAGGTGTCGACCTCCGGCGTCCGTCCGCACGCTCAGCCGACCGCCCGCTGTCTCACAGTGGGCGTAGACGTCCTGTCGAGATGCTGAAAGCCCTACTCACCCAGGCGGGTGTGGATGCCGTTGAAGTGGCTTTTCATCGAGTGGGCGTAGGTGTCGGGGTTGGCCGACTCGAGTGCGTTCAGGAGATCGCGGTGCCAGGCGGCGGCATCCGCGGGGGTGTAGCGGGCGCCGGGGAGGCGGGCGTCGACCTGGGCGAAGGTGCGCCAGAAGACCGACAGTAGGTCGATGACGAGGGCGTTGCCGAGGGGCTCGTAGAGCGCCTGGTGGAAGGCCCAGTCCTCGTCGGGGAAGTACTCGCCGTCGGCGGCCTTGGCTTCCATCCGCTGGACGATCGGCTCCAACGCGTCGTACCCGTACTGCTTGAAGTGTGCGACCACATCGTCGGCCAGGCCGACCTCGATGGCCTGGCGGACCTCCAGAACGTTCTGTACGTCGCGAAGGTCGCCGGCCATCGACTGGGACATGCGGAACGCGAGCCCGTCCTCCAGCGACTGCAGGTTCACCTCGCCGACATACGTCCCGTACCCGTGCCGGATCTCGATGATCCCGACGGCCTGCAGCGCCTTCATCGCCTCGCGCAACGGGTGCCGGCCCACGCCGAGCTGCGCCATCAGCTCCTGCTCGTTGGGCAGCGGGTCACCCGCCTTCAGTCCACGCTCCAGGATGTACGACTTCATCGCATCCCGGATGAAGGACTGGTTCCCTGCCGCACCACGTGCCCGGCTGAGCCCACCCGTTGTCACTGCCGGCCTCCCTTGGTCAGGAACCGCTCAGTGTAATCCGGCCCGGTCCAGCAGCGGCCGGACCGCGGCGATCTCCGTGTCGTTCAAAGGAATACAGGGGTACGCCGTCACCGGACTGTCGATCACGCCGAGCAGATGCAGTCCGGCCTTGAACGCACCCAGCGCGGCCGAGCTCGCACCCATCCGCGACCGGTCCGCGACGTTGATGATGTCGAACAGCCGGAACAGCCGATCCTGCTCTGCTCTTGCCGCCGCCGCATCACCTGCGACGGCCGCCTTGAACAGCCGCACGTAACCACCCGGGTCCACGTTCCCCAGACCGGGTACGACGCCGTCCACGCCGAAGGCGAGAGCGGAGTCGACCGTCACCTCGGAGCCAGTCATGATCGCGAAGTTCTCCAGCTGCTTCTCGCGGCGGGACAGCACCAGTTCGCGCAACGACGTCTCCTGGCCGGACGAGTCCTTCACTCCAGCAATCACCCCCTGCTCGCCCAAGGAGATCACGAGCGAGGCGGGGAGCTTCGTGCCTACTCGGGAGGGGATGTCGTAGGCGTAGAGCGGGGTGTCACCGGCCTGTGCGGCCAAGCGCGTGAAGTGGCGTTCGATCTCGGCCCGGTGCGTGGCAGCGTAGAACGGTGCAGTCGCGACCAGCGCGTCCACACCGGCCTTCAGAGCAGCGGAGACGTGTGCGGCGACCCGGCTGGTCGACGTGTCGATGATGCCGGCCAGCACCGGCACCTGTCCCCCCACCTCAGCCACGGTCGTCTCCAGGACGACCTGCCGCTGCTCGTCGGTCAGGAACGTGCCCTCACCGGAGGTACCGAGCACGAACACCCCGTTCACACCCCCGGCCAACTGGTACCGGATCAGCCGCGCCAGCGATGCGGTGTCGACGTCGTACGACGGGGTGAGCGGAGTGACGAGCGGCGGTACGACGCCGGTCAAACGGGCGGATGCGGTCAAGGGGTCTCCCAACCTCAAAAGGCGAATGTGGCAAAGCGCAAGGTCGCGAACGAGGACGTCTCACCGGCCTCGTAGAAAATCCCGACCGAGCCGTCCGGCAGCAGCACGAGATCGGAGTAGCCGGCCATGCCCTCGTGCACGACCAGGGCCGGCTCCCACGACACACCGGAGTCCTCGGACACGAAGACAGTCAGCTCGCGCCGCGAAGACGGGTCCACCGGTGTCGACAGCAGCAATCGTCCGTCCGGCAGGCACAGCACGCTGCCCTGGATACCCGGTGCGGTGATC
Organism: Kribbella sp. NBC_00662; assembly: GCF_041430295.1. Lineage (GTDB taxonomy): Bacteria > Actinomycetota > Actinomycetes > Propionibacteriales > Kribbellaceae > Kribbella. The sequence goes on from NZ_CP109029.1 coordinate 957,433, forward strand.
TCAGGAATCCCGGCGTACGGCGCATCGAGCGTCTGACCGCTGTCGGACGACCAGGCGTGCACCCGGGCCGGTCCGGTGCCCCGGTGGTTGCGGGCGTTGAAGTAGAGCCGTCCGTCGGGCAGCTCGGTCACCGTGGTCTCGTTGGCGTTGATCTCCGCGCCGTCGTTGCGGTCGACGAAGCCGACGGACCAGCTCACGCCACCGTCATCGCTGTAGATGCAATGCCCGCCGTTCAGCCGGATCAAGTCCTCCACCGGCTCCGACGGCACGTACGAATGGTTCGCCGGTACGACGAGACGTCCGGAGCGCAGCGTGATCCCGTGGCACGGCCCGGTCGCGTACCAGCCCCAGTCCGCCGGCTTGACCTGCGACGTGATCTCCACGGCCGGCGTCCACGATGCACCGTCGTCCGACGACCGTTGCACGAACACGCGCCGCCCCGACTCCGGATCGGTGCCGCGAGCCAGTGACATCTCTACGGCGTCCGCGCCGTTCTCCACCGTGACCAGCACGACGTCCCCGGACACCGGGTCGAACAGCGGCACCGGGTTGCCGCAGGTCTTGCCGGCCTTGGCCGACACCACCTGCAGCGGCAGCCAGGTCTGACCGCTGTCCAGCGAACGCCGCAGGACGATCTCGATCTCCCCCGCGTCACCGGACCCGTGCAGCCGTCCCTCGCAGAACGCCAGCACCAGCGAACCCCGCGCCGCCACGGACGGGATCCGGAATGTGTGGTAACCGCTCCCGGCGGGGTCGAAGACGATTTCCATCGCGCCGACTCTTGAAGACATAGGACGTACTATGTCATGGTGTGGCCCTCCGACGGAAGTGAGGCCCAATGCCAGTCAGCAGAAGAACTTTCCTCGGCGGTGGCCTGGCCGCCGCCGCTGTCGCGGTCACGGGTACGCCGCTGCTGGCGGGGTGCGCGTCGGACAAGAAGAACACCGCGGCCGTCAATTCGGCGGTGAAGCTGCCCACGTACACGAAGTACGGCGAGATCAAGCCGGACCTGCCCGGCACCGACGTGGTGCTGGACGGTTTCCTGAAGTACCCGGCGAACCCGGTGAAGGCGATCACCGACGTCCCGGGTGACGGCAAGCCGATCACGTTCATGACCAACATCCCGGGCGCGATCCCGCCGTCGGTCGACAAGAACCAGTTCTGGCAGGAGCTGAACAAGCGGCTCGGCTCCGAGCTGCAGATCAGCATGGCGTCGAACGACGAGTACAACGACAAGTTCGCCACCCGGATCGCCGGCGGCGACCTGCCGGACATCCTGAACGTCCCGCCGGGCACACCGCAGATCCCCGGGCTGCTCAAGGCCAAGGCGATGGACCTGACCGAGCACCTGTCCGGCGACGCGGTCAAGAAGTACCCGTTCCTGGCCAACATCCCGACCGAGTTCTGGAAGGGCTGCGTCTTCAACGGCGCGATCTACGGCGTCCCGGTGCCGCGCGGCATGTCCCGTACGTCGCTGCCGCTGTACCGCTCCGACCTGCTCGCCGCGAAGGGCATCAAGGACCCGGCGCCGAAGAACTTCGAGGAGTTCTTCGACATCTGCAAGGAGATGACGGCGGCGAAGGAGAACCGCTGGGCGTGGACGCGGGTGCCCACGTCGTACATCCGGATGATGCTCGGCCTGCCGAACAACTGGAAGCAGGAGGGCGGCAAGTTCACCTCGGTGTTCGAGGCGGACGGCAACGAGGACGCGCTCGAGGCGAGCCGCAAGATGGTGGCGGCCGGTGTCGTCAACCCGGACACGTTCAGCGCCAAGGCCGCGGCCCGCAAGCAGTGGTTCAACGGCGGTACGGCGGCCTTCGACTACGACAGCTTCGTGGCCTGGAACCAGTACTACTCCGACAACACCGCGGGCGACGCGTTCGGCGTCAACATGCTCGACGTACCGGGCTTCAGCAGTGGTGACGGCAAGGTGTGGATGGGCGCGGCGCTGAACAACGTCACAGCGTTCAACAAGTCCACCAAGCACTCGGTGGAGACGCTGCTCAAGGTGGCGAACTGGATGGCCGCACCGTTCGGCACCGAGGAGTACCTGTTCCGCAAGTACGGCGTGGCCGGCCGGCACTACACCATGCAGGGCACCGACCCGGTCCCGACCAAGACCGGTGTCGTGGAGACGGGTATCGGCCTGCAGTACATCTCGGACTCGACGCTGGCGCTCTACTGGGCCGGCAAGCCCGACGTACCGCAGAAGCAGCACGCGATCCAGCAGAAGGTCGCGGACCGGCTGGTGTACGACGCGTCGTACGGCCTGTACTCCGACACGATGTCGAAGCAGTGGGGTCAGCTGACCGGCGTACTCACCGACCTGGAGAACCAGATCGTGCAGGGCAAGAAGCCGGTGTCCGACTGGGCGCCCGCGGTCAAGACCTTCCTGTCCTCGGGCGGTGAGAAGATCCGCGGCGAGCTGCAGGACGCCTTCACCGCGACAGGCGGGAAGTAATGCTGCAACGGTCCTCGAAGCGCCCGCAGCAGCAGCTGAGCCTCGGCCGGCGGCTGCTGCGGGACCGCGTCCTGCTGCTGTTCGCACTGCCCGGCTGCGCGCTGATCATCGTCTTCCACTACGTGCCGCTGCTGGGCAACGTGATCGCGTTCAAGGACTACCAGCCGTTCCTCGGCATCACCAGCAGCGACTGGTCGGGCTGGGAGAACTTCAGCGTGATCTTCAACGGCGACCCGGCGTTCCTGCGGGCGCTGAAGAACACGCTGATCCTCACCTGCCTGCAGTCGATCTTCGTGTTCCCGGCGCCGATCCTGCTCGCACTGCTGCTGAACTCGCTGTTCTCCGAGCGGATCAAGCGGATCGCGCAGAGCATCCTGTACCTGCCGCACTTCATGTCCTGGGTGATCGTGGTCGCGCTGTTCCAGCAGATGCTCGGCGGCAGCGGGCTGCTGAACAACTACCTGCGCTCCCACGACCTGGCCACGATCAACATCATCGGGAACTCCGAGCTGTTCCACGTGCTGCTGACGTCGCAGATCATCTGGAAGGACACCGGGTGGGCGACCATCCTGTTCCTGGCCGCGCTGTCCCAGATCGACTCGCAGCTGTACGAGGCGGCGAGTGTGGACGGCGCGAGCCGGATGAAACAGCTGTGGCACGTCACGCTGCCCGGACTGCGCGGGATCATCATCCTGCTGTTCATCCTGCGGTTGGGTGACTCGCTGACGGTCGGGTTCGAGCAGATCATCCTGCAGCAGCAGGCGGTCGGCCGGGACGTCAGCGAAGTACTCGACACGTACGTCTACAACAACGGCGTACTCGGCGGTGCCTGGGGTGTCGCCGCGGCGGTCGGCCTGGTCAAGGGTGTCGTCGGCGTGATCCTCGTCCTCACCGCGAACAAGGTCGCCCACATCTTCGGCGAGCAGGGGGTGTACCAGCGATGAGTACCAAGATCGTCCAGGGCGTGCCGATGCCCGGCTGGCCGATGCGGGCCTTCAAGGGCCTCGTACTGCTGGTCTTCTGCGCGGTCGTGATCATCCCGTTCGTCGGCGTGATCTCGACCAGCGTGGCGCCGAACAAGCAGATCAACGAGTCCGGCGGCCTGGTGCTGTTCCCGAAGTCGGTGAACTTCGCGGCGTACGAATCGCTGTTCGCCGGCGGCGTGGTGACGCAGGCGCTGTTCGTCAGCATCTTCGTCACCGTGATCGGCACGCTGCTCAGTCTGACCGTGTCGTGTCTGCTCGCGTACGCGCTGGCGCGGCCCGGCTTCACGGCCGGGCGGCCGATCCTGCTGGTCGTGCTGTTCAGCATGCTGTTCTCGCCGGGCATCATCCCGACGTACCTGACCGTGAAGGGCGTCGGGCTGCTGGACAGCATCTGGGCCCTGATCGTGCCGACGATGATCAGCGCGTTCAACGTCGTCGTACTGCGCGCGTTCTTCATGAACCTGCCGAACGAGATCACCGAGAGCGCCCGGATCGACGGCGCGGGTGAGCTGAAGACGTTCACGTACATCGTGCTGCCGCTGTCGAAGGCGGTGCTGTCGGTGATCGGGCTGTTCTACGCGGTGGCGTACTGGAACGCGTTCTTCTCCGCGCTGCTCTACCTCAACGATTCCAAGCTCTGGCCGTTGCAGTTGGTACTGCGGACCTACGTCATCAACGACACGCAACTGGGCAGCGCCGAGCTGGGCACCGAGCTGCTCCCACCGCAGGCGTCGATCCAGATGGCGATCCTGGTCGTCTCGATCGTGCCGATCCTCGTCATCTACCCGTTCCTGCAGCGGCACTTCGCCAAAGGCGTTCTCACCGGCGCCGTCAAGGGCTGATCACAGGTCCGTCTCAAAGTGCCTTTCGGGGGTTGCCCAGGGCAACGCCAGGGTTGCGCCTGGGCAAACCCTGTGGGAACGGCGGGTACCGTCGAAAAGTATGGGGATCGAAGCGCTGGAGCGGGTGGGGCAGGGTGGGGAACAGCAGCAAAGAGGAGTCCAGGTTTTCTGGAGGGTGGTACGGGAAGCAGTCCTGTTGGCCACCCTCTTCCTCGTCTACAGTGCGGGCCGGCAGATCGCGGCCCGGCATACCGGCTCCGCGTTCGACCACGCTCACGAAGTGCTGTCGCTCCAGGACTGGCTGCACCTGCCGAACGAGGCGACCATCCAGCACTGGGCACTGCAGTTCCCGCACCTGGTCGAAGGCGCCAACCTGTACTACGCGAGCGTGCATGCACCGCTGACCGCCGCCGTACTGCTCTGGCTGAGCATCTGGCGGCCGAAGGCGTACTCGCATGTCCGCTGGACGATGGTGTCGCTGACTGGACTCGCACTGGTCGGTCACATCGCGTTCCCGCTGGCGCCGCCGCGGATGATGCCCGGCTTCATCGACACCGGGCTGCGGTTCGGCCAGTCGGTGTACGGCCCGGACCACACCGGCGGGCCGGCGAACCAGTTCGCCGCGATGCCGAGCCTGCACGTCGGCTGGGCGGCACTGATCGCGCTGTCGATGATCCTGATCACCCGGTCGCGCTGGCGGTGGCTATGGCTGCTGCACCCGGTCATCACGTTCAGCGTGGTCGTCGTGACCGGTAACCACTACTGGCTGGACGGCATCGTCGCGCTGCTACTGCTCGCGGCCAGCCTGCCGTTCCTGCTCCGGTCCGGACTGCACGCCGACAGGCCACGCTCGCGTAATTCGGTACCACCGCGGAAGGTGCTCAAGTAACGTAGCTGGGCTCCCCCACTGCTGCCGGAGGTTTCTCCATGCCCCCCGATACGTCTGACACCCTCCAGGCCGAGAAGGACTACCTCAAGAACTCCCGCGCCGCACTGGCGGTCATGCGGGAGAAGACCGGCGCACTGGAGATCCACAGTGCGGACCGGGTCAACCAGGAGTTCCTGAAGGCCGCGATCTACCGGCGGATGAAGGAGCTCGAGGACGACCCGGACGTACCGCTGTTCTTCGGCCGGCTGGACTACATCGAGCCGACCGACGAGACGTTCCACATCGGCCGCCGGCACGTGAACGACGCGCTGGGCGAGCCGCTGGTGGTGGACTGGCGAGCAGACATCTCGGTGCCGTTCTACCGGGCCAGCAAGACCGAGCCGATGGGCGTGGGGGTACGCCGGCGGTTCGGATTCACGCACGGCGAGATGACGGCGTTCGAGGACGAGGACCTCACCGCGAGCGGGCAGGTCGAGCAGCACAGCAACATCCTGGACGCCGAGATCGAGCGGCCGCGTTCCGGCCCGATGCGTGACATCGTCGCGACGATCCAGCCGGAGCAGGACGTGATCGTCCGGGCCGGCGTCGAGGACACCATCTGCGTCCAGGGAGCGCCTGGCACCGGGAAGACCGCAGTCGGGCTGCACAGAGCGGCGTACCTGCTCTATGCGTACCGGGACCAGCTCAGCCGGGCCGGTGTGCTCGTGGTCGGCCCGAACGCGAGCTTCCTGCGCTACATCGGCGACGTCCTCCCCGCACTGGGTGAGATCGAGGCCAAGCAGACCACCGTCGAGGAGCTGGTCGCCCGGGTGAAGATCGCCGGGCCGGGGCCGGCGCTGGTCGACGTACTCAAGGGCGACGCCCGGATGGCCGAAGTACTGCAGCGGGCCGTCTGGTCGAACGTCAACCTGCCCAAGGAGTCGCTGGTCGTGCCGCGTGGAGCGCACCGCTGGCGCGTCGCGGCGTACCAGGCCGAGGAGCTGATCACCGAGCTGCGTAACCGTGGCATCCGGTACGGCGCCGGCCGCGCGATGCTGCCGCAACGGCTGGCCCACGCGGTGCTGCTGCGGATGGAGGCGGCGGGTGACTCCCCCGACGACCGCGTGCAGGACTCGGTCGCGCGGAGCCGACCGGTGAAGCAGTACGCCGAGGCACTCTGGCCGGCTGTGGACCCGGCGAAGCTGCTGTTCCGCCTCTTCACCGACCCGGAGCTGCTGGCCGAGCACGCCGACGGCATCCTCACCCCGGAGGAACAGGCGCTGCTGATCTGGGACAAGGTGCCGCGCTCCGCCGGTGCGGCCAAGTGGTCCGTCGCCGATGCCACTCTGATCGACGAGATCGCCGATCTGGTCGACCGCACGCCGTCACTCGGCCACGTCGTACTGGACGAGGCACAGGACCTCTCCGCGATGCAGCTGCGCGCTGTCGGACGGCGCTGCTCGACCGGCTCGATGACTGTGCTCGGCGACATCGCGCAGGGCACCACGCCCTGGGCGACGCCGTCCTGGGACGACGCGTTGAAGCATCTGGGCAAGTCAGGCGCCCACACCGAAGAGCTGACCGCAGGCTTCCGCGTCCCGGGCCAGGTGATCGAGTACGCCGCCCGTCTCCTCCCGACGATCGCACCGCATCTCAAGCCGCCGACCGCAGTACGACGGGCGCGCGGTGAGCTCACGATCTCCCGCGTACCGGACAGCCTCGCCGCCGCGGTCACCGCCGTACGTGAGGTGTCTGAGCGTCCCGGGTCGATCGGGCTGATCGTTCCGGACGCTCTGGTCGCTGCGACCCGGAAGGCCCTGAACGGTATGGCGTTCTCGGTGCTGGGCGATGAGGACGACGTGGACGCCCACCTGGACGTCGTACCGGCGTCTCTCGCCAAGGGTCTCGAGTTCGACCATGTGGTCCTGGTGGAGCCGGCCGGCATCGTCGCAGGTGAGGCCGACGAGCGGACCGGTCTCCGTCGGCTCTACGTCTGCCTGACCCGTGCCGTCACCTCACTGGTCGTCGTACACAACGAAGACTTGCCTGAAGTTTTAGAAGCCGCGTGAGCCACCGGACCGGCGCGACGAGCGACGGGACGAGCCGCCGCCGCTGGAGCGGGTCCGTGACGACCAGCTCGACCTCCGCGACCTGCCACTGGACCAGCTGTCGCCGCTGCCTGAGCTGCTGCTCGACGAGGCCGCCCAGTCGCCGACAGAGCTACCGACGTCCGAGCTGAACCGGCTGAAGCGTGCTCCCGGCCGACGGGACCGCCAGCGCGACCGCATCTCCTCGCCGCGCCGCCGGAAGTCCGAGTCCGGGAACCACCACTGCCGGCCGTCGCCCTGTGACCAGTATCCGTCGACGTACGCGGCCAGGTCCTCGCCGTGCTCCCAGTACGGCGTCGAGAGCTGCCAGCCCTTCACCATCCGGATCTGGGGCTCCTCGCCCGCCTCGTCCCGCTGCTTGCAGGCCGCGCAGACGTCGACCGCTCGCGCTGCGCCGTCCTCGGGCTTCCACTCGATCTCATCCGTGCTGGGTCCGTGCCGAGGGTCGAAGAAGCACGGCGCCGTCGGCTCCGGGATCGGCTTGCCGGCGCGGACCGCGTCCAGGCACACCATCCCGTAGCGGGCGGAGCCGAGCAGTGTGGTGACCGCCTCGATGTCCTTGTCGCCCTTTGCCTCGTCCAGCCGGTGCCGTGCCTTCTCAACTGTGTCGAGCACGTCCTTCGACAGCTTGGACTGCTGCGGGTCGGACACCGTCGGCAACGTGGACACCTGTTGCGAGAGCGCGATGATCTCCTCGTCCAGCAGCGGTCTGGTGACGTTGAGGTGCGCCTTCTCATCCTGCCGCCGCGCCCGGCGTGCTCCCCAGGCAGTGAGTCCGTACCAAAGGCCGATCACCCCAGCCAGGCCACCGGCGTACGGCGCGGCGTCGACGTAGAACGGCTTGTTGACCACCTGTGCGCGCTCGATGAACTTCTCCAGCATCGGCTCGTAGTCCGGCGCGCAGCAGTCGACCGCCTGGTCCACAGCGTCACCGACGAAGTACGTCGGCCCGTGGTCTGCTCGCTGTACGGCGTGGAACCCGCGGCCCTGGGACTCCGAGCTCGCATCGACCAGTACCCCGTACACGCCCTCGACGCCGACGCGGTCGTACAGCTGGTCAGCGATCTCCTCTCCTTCCCAGGCGAGGTTCACGTAGTACCCGCTGTCCGACGTGTTGATCTTCGAAGCCGGGATCACGGCGATCCGGATCGGAGCTGCCGCCTTCTTGGCCGCGGCGTCGAGCTCGGCGACCTCGCTGGTGGTCAGCTCCTTCACGTCCGGGTCGACCCAGACTCCGGTGTCACCCAGATGACTGGCCACAGTGTTCATGTAGGCGTCGGGATCCGTCGCCGCATGCGCCGGCAGCGTGGGCAGCGCCGACAGAGCAATGATGGCGAACGCACCGAGCAGACGTTTCATCGTGATCCTCCCGAGAGGCGGTCGCGGCAGGCACTACAGACCGGGACTTCCCGGGGCCGGCCGCCGGGTGGCGTGTACATCCAATCGGTCACGGACATGCCGTGACCGGGGTCGAAGAAGCATGCGGCTCTGCGGGCCGGAGCAGGCGTTCCGGCGATCTTCGCCTGCGCACATGCAAGTCGCCAGCGCCCGTACTCGACCGCGGCCCGGACTGCGCGCAGCTTGTCGTCGTCCGGCTCACCGTCGACCACGCGTCCGGCATCGGCGTACGCATCCATCGCCGCCTGCACGTCCGCCGCAGTGTCCACGCCGTCCAGACGCACGTCCGCGGCATCCAGTTCCTCACCGAACCGCGTCACATCTTCGCGAGCAGTCGCCCGCCGCTCGTCGACCGTGTCCACCTCGTCCGGCAGCACTTCGTACGACGGCCGGTACAACGCAGGCCCGCTGTTCTTCTTGCGCGCCAGCGAACGGATCGAACGGGCGAGGAGCAGAGCAGCCAGGAGCATCACCAGAACAACCGGTACGGCCCACAGCCATCCTGAACCTGATGACGCCTTCGGTACGTCGAGCTGGTCCAGCACGCCGTTGAGCGTGCCGACCGGATCGGAGCGGCTGTGTTTGCCCAGCTCGTCGGTGAGGATCTCCGCGATCGGAGTGTCGACGCCGACCGCACTCCCCCAGCTGATCGCACCGCCGAACACCACCAGGTAGATGCCGTCCGCCTGCTGACGATCCACCAGTTGGTCGACGTACGCACGGGCCGCAGCACTCTGGTCACCGGCCTTGAGTACGGCGGCGGGCACGACCGCGATGTGAATCGCCGGGTCGTGCCCGTTCACCCGTTCAGCCAGCTCGGCGGCGTCCTTGTCCGGTACCAGCGACCGCTGCGTCGGATCGACGTACACCGGTGAGGTCTTCCAGCCGTCGACCACTGCCGCCGGATCGCCGGACCCCGTCAGAGTGGAGGCGAGCAACAGCACACCGGCAAGCAGACGCATGGGCAGAAGCCTGCCCTACCGCAGGTCCTCCCTTACTCGGCAGCGGCTGTGATGAAGATGTCCTCCTCGCGCTCGAGCTCCTCGACCCGCTGGAGTGCGGAGTCACGCCAGAGCGCGTAGACCAGGCCGAGCACAACCAGCGACAGGGCACTGGCCAGCACCGGCAGGTAGCCGACGCCGAACGACTGGATGACCAGTCCGCCGACGATGGCCGACAGTCCGGCGCCCAGGTAGATCGCAGAGGCGTTGAGCGAGATCAGCAAGCCGCCACCGAGCTCTAGCAACAGGTTCTGGATGGGCGGGTTGAAGGACCAGGTCAGCATGCCCCACACCAGCAGGGCGGCACCGGCGCCCACCTCGGTCGTCAGCGTGACGTCGAGTGTGGCGAGGACCGCGGTGATGCCGATCATCAGAACGGCCAGGGTGCGCAGGCTGCCGAAGCGGTCCGTCACTCGTCCACCGAGGAAGTTCCCGATGACTGCGCCCACGCCGTACAGCAGAAGCAGCAGGCTGGTGGCGTTGCCGGTCAGGCCGGCGGTGTGCTTCAGCAGCGGAACGATGTAGATGTACACGCTGAAGGCGGCGAGCACTGCGAGGACTGTGATCGCCAGGATGATCTGGACCCGTCGGTCGGTCACACCGGCGAAGCGTTCGCGCAGACTGACGGCCGGAGGCGCGTCGACCTTCGGCAGCGCGGCCCGCTCGGCGATCGCGACCAGTACGGCGACTGCGGTGATGAGTGCGAAGACGCCCTTGTAACCCAGGTTCGGGCCGAGCAATGTGCCGGCAGGTACGCCGAGCACCAGAGCGAAGGTCAGACCACCGAACACGATGGCGACTGCTCTACCTCGCTCCTCAGGTCGCATCAGGCTGGTGGCGAACAGCGTGGCCGCCGGCGTGTACATGGCGGCGCCGAGCGCGGCCACTACGCGGCCGGCGATCAGGATCGGGTAGTTCACGGCCAGCGCGGCGATCAGGTTGCCGAGCGCGGCCAGGACCAGTGCGGCGATCAGGAGCGTACGGCGCTCCCACCGGCCGGTCAGCGTGGACAGGATCGGCGCACCGATCGCGTAAGACAGGGAGAACGCGGTGGCGAGCTGGCCCGCAGCGGTCAGCGAGACATGCAGCTCGGAGCTGACGTCGGGGAGCACACCGGACACGACGTACGCGCTGGTGCCGACCGCGAAAGCGCCGGCGCCGAGCAGGTAGATCCGTGCGGACATCGAAGGCCTTCCGGGAGAGGTTCACTAGTTCGACCGTCATCGTACTACGATCTTCATCGAACTTCGACCGACGTCGTACTATGGACGTATGGCCACCAAGGTTCTCCCGCAGCCGGAGCGGGACGAGATCCGCGTCGAAGCGGTTCTGCAGGCGCTGGGCGAGCCTGTCCGGCTCACGATCGTCCGCGCGCTGGCCGACAACCCGGCAGGTGTCTGCTGCGGTGAGATCGAGCTCCCCGTCACCGCGTCCACCCGCGCGCATCACCTCAAGACACTCCGCGAGGCCGGCGTGCTGTCCACCCACACCGACGGCACCCGCCGGATCAGCGTCCTCCGCCGCGAGGACCTCGAGGCGCTGTACCCGGGCCTGCTCACGGGCATCCTGTCCGCCAAGCAGTAACCGTCCGCACACACCCGGTGAACCTGCACGCCAACCGCAAGGTGGCGGTGGGGTGATCGAGGGCTGGTTGTAGAGGTGCGGCTGGCAGACTGAAGCAGTGGTGGAGCTTCGGGCGCGGTGGGCTGACCTGGTGCCCGGGTCTGCCTCCCTCGCGGACGAGCTCATCGCGCGGTACGTCGACCGCAACCGCCGCGCGTACCGCGACCAGTACCTCGGCATCGTCCTCACCGCTCTGGACTCGTTCATCCAGCTCTCCACCGACCCGACCAGCGTCCGGCTCGCGGCCTGGTTCCACCGCGCGGTGCACGAGCCCGGCGGTACTCCGTCCGAGGACGCCGAGGCGTCAGCCCGGTTGGCAGAGCAACTCCTCCCGCAGTACGGCGTACCGCCGATCCGCATCGCCGAGGTGTCCCGGCTGATCCGGCTGACCGGTGACCTGGCCGCACCGCCGCCCGACTCTTATGCCCCACCCCGCCGCGACGCGAACGGCGACGTACTGCTCGACGCGGTCAACGCGATCCTCGCCTCCGACCCCAGCCGGTACGCCGTCCACACCGCCGAGGTACGACGCGACGCGGGCGACCGCAAGGCCGCACTCGAGCACCGGTACGACGAAGTACGCGAACTGCTCGACGGTCACCTGTACCGCACGCAACTGGCCCGCCAACGGCTCGGACCGGTCGCCCGCGTCAACCTCGAGTCAGAGCTGGCCGGACTGGACAGTGAGCTCCCCGCCCCGTGGCGTGGTTGGCAACAAGCCGCACTGACCGCGACTGCCACGTTCACGGCGATTGCTGCCGCCGTCGTCGCGATCGCGGCCTCGGGTGCCTCCTGGCAAACCCCACCGACGCAGGACGAACCCGGCTGGCCACCGATCGCGCTGGCGGTCCTGTCGTTCTTCAGCGCACCGATCCTGTTCCGCTGTGCCCGCAGCGCCAGTCAGCGCGCCCGCCTGATCGCCGGCGCCGTACTGGCGATCGCAGTGACCGGACTGCTCGTCGCGTGGGCGCAGGCACCCCGGACGAACGTTGCCGTCGGCGTCGGCCTCCGCGTTCCGTTGATGATCTCCGCACTGCTCCTGCTGCTGATCGCCGGCGCCGCTGCTCTGGTGGCGTCACTGCTCCGCACCAGGACGGCCCGCTTCCTCCCCGCGCGCAACCTGGGCCAGCAACTCGCCTGGCTCGCAGCACCGGCCGCGGTCGCGCTCACGCTGTTGCTGATCATCCAGCCACTGTCGCGCGGCTACGTGCTCGGCTCCAACGAGAGAGTCGAGGGAACACCACAGGAAGCAGGCAAGGCTGTTCCGTCCGTCCTGGACGGCAACGTCGCCTGGGTCAGCGAATCGGTCGTCGGCAGCGGCGCGGAGGAAGCTATCGGCACTCGCTACGGCATCGCTATCCCGCGCCCGAGCGGCGTGGTCGAGATGCTCGACGCAGCCACCGGTGAACTGCGCTGGCGCTACAGCCGGTCCGACTCGGACGAGAAGCCCGTCATCGCAGCGACCGGCAACGGCGACTACGTCCTCGCCCAGTTCGCCGACGTCGGCTATCTACTGCTCGACGCGAACACCGGTCAGCGCAAGGCTGCGTGGCCCGGTCGGACGAGGGACCGCTTCATCCAACAGTCCCAGCCGCTTCTGACCGGCGAGCGCTCCGGCAAGCTCCATGGCGTGGACCCGAGCGGCCACGAGCGCTGGACGTACGACTCCGGTGACTGCACCGACCTGGGCGCTATCGCCACGGCCGAGACCGTGGTCACGTTCGTCAGTCACACCTGCGACGACCGGCCTGACGAGATGGCCGCACTGGACGTCCAGTCCGGCAAGAAGCTGTGGAGCAAGACGTCGGACACGTACCGCCGACCGGTCGTAGTCGCGGGCTTGGTGGTCGTGGCCGAGCCCGGCGGGGACTCCGACGTACCAGCTGCTCTCGCGGCGATCGAGCCGCGAACCGGCGACGTCCGCTGGCGCTGGGAAGTGCCGAGGACCTGGTCCTGCCGCACTCTCCTCAACGCCGCCGGGAAGTACCTGATCGTCGTGGACTGCCCCGGCCCGAGCAGCCTGGAGAACCGCAAGACGATCGTCACGGCCATCGACGCCAATACCGGTCTGACTGCTTGGCAGACCCAGGCGTCGGTCAGCCCACGCGTGAAGGTCACCGTGACAGCGGACGGTCGTGTCATCTCGCTGAGCCGCGGCGCCACCGGCTGCATCGCGAACGTGATCAGCCAGACCGGCTTCCGTCAGGTGCGGCTGCCCACCGGTATCTCGTGCAATCGCGATCCGCGTGCCATCGGCAATCTGGTCCTCACGTCCGGCACCGACACGGTTATCGCCCTGCGCTGAGCTGCTTCTGCGCAGAGGCCAGCAGCTCGACGATGCGAGTGCCGAAGGCAACGTCGGTCGGGTGCGACTCACCTGACTCCGCTGCCACGACCAGCTCCTCCGCAGCGAGGCGGAGCGCGTCCGCGGCGGCGGTCGTGCGCTCTGGGAGCAGCGCCGTACCGGCCTCTCCCCAGACGCCGGTCTCGAAGTTGCTGCCTTCCGGCGGGGCCAGCAGGGTGATGCTGGCGGTGCTGGTGGCGCCGGACTCGTGGGTCAGGACCATGTGGATCAGACCGTCGGCGCCGCCGACAGCCGTGAGCTCGCCGATCGGACCGAGCATCGCGGACAGGTTGGACAGCGCGTGCGGACCCACGTCCCAGAGCGACCCCCACTCCTCACGCCGCCAGATCGAGTTCGTGTAGCGGTTGCCCGGCGCGTCCAGCGAGGCGAGCATGCGGCTCCAGCCGCCTCTCCATCCGCCGGTGGCCTCGAGCTCGGCGAAGAACTTCCGCATCGGCGGCTCGAACCGCTGGGTGAGGAACACGACCGACGCGATGCCCTCGTCCGCGGCCTCGTCCACGAGCGCCCGGGCGTCGTCCAGCGAGTCGGAGACCGGCTTGTCGAGCAGCAGATGCTTCCCGACCGCGGCCGCTTCGAGCGCCATCGAGGCCTGGACCCTCGGCGGTACGGCGAACGCGACCGCGTCGACCGACTCGAGTAACTCCGCGTAGTCGTCGTACGACGCCAGGCCGAACTCACCCGCGAAGGCGGCCGTTTTCTCCGGATGCCGCCCCCAGACGCCGGCCAACTCGACCCCGGCCGCCGCCGTGAGCCCCGGCGCGTGCGTGCGCGCCGCCCAGCCGCCCGTCCCCACCAGACCGAACCGCATCTCGCCCTCCCAGGGCCGAAAGTGTGATCTGTACCGCAATTCCACCGGTGGAATTCGATGCCGGACGCACCTGTCGAACCGGTCAGGTGACGAGCCGATATCGCTTTGGCCACGACCCTATCCGGGAACCCCGGATCGGTCGGTACAGGCTCCACCGGGGTGCCAGACTCCATAGCCATGGACCTGCGCGACCAGTGGAATCGCCTGCTGCCGCACGCGCAGCCGTTGGGCGACGACCTGCTGGCTCGTTACGCAGAGCAACATCGCCACTATCACGACCAGCGCCACCTGACCGAGGTGCTGGAGACCATCGACGATCTGGCCGAGTACGCCGATGACGCGGACACCGTCCGGCTGGCGGCCTGGTTCCACGACGCGATCTACGACCCGCAGGCCGACCCCGGTGAGAACGAGGAGGTCTCGGCCCAGCTGGCCGAGCTCGAGCTGGCGGCGTACGGCGTCGAGGCCGCGCGGGTCGAGGAGATCGGCCGTCTGGTCCGGCTGACCGCGAAGCACGACTGCGCCCCGGACGACCGCAACGGCGCCGTACTCTGCGACGCCGATCTGCGGATCCTGAGCCTGCCGCAGCACCGCTACGACGAGTACGCCGCGGGCATCCGGCAGGAGTACGCGCACATCGCGGACCGGGACTTCGCCCGCGGCCGGATGACGTTCCTGCAGGGCTTGAGCGAGACGCAGTTGTACGCGACGCCGAGAGGCCATGAGGAGTGGGAACGACCGGCCCGGGAGAACCTGACCCGGGAGGTCGGGTCCCTGGGCCCTAGGGCCGCCCGACCGATCGGCGGGCTGATCCCGATCATCTACTTCGGTGCTGCCCTCGGTGCGATCGTCGCGTCCTCGGTCCTCCTCGGCCGCGGTCTCGGTGCGGCCGCCAAGTGGCCGGCCGACCCGACCGACGCCGGCGGCTTCCCGGTGTGGGCACCGATCGCCGGTACGGCGGTGGCCGCGGCGCTGACGTGCGCGTGGTTCCGGCGTACGCAGCAGCGGTTCGTGACCATTCCGGCGATCGTCTTCGCTGTTGTCGGCGTCATCGCGATCGGCGTGTGCTGGTGGCGCTGGCCGGCCGCGCAGCCCGGTGCAGCCATGTCGGAGCGCTGGCCGTACCTGATGCTTGCTTCGGTGGCTCTGGTGCTGGCCGGTGCACTGCTGGCGCTGGCGCGACGGTTGCGGCTCGCGCCGCCGTACGCACAGGCCCCTCCGCGTTGGCTCGGCGTCGGTGCGACCGCGATCTGCGGTGCGCTGCTGGCGTGGGTCGTGGTGTCGGCCGGTGAGCCGTTCGTGCAGGCCCGGCTGGAGACCGCCAACACCGTCAGCACGACGACCACGATCGAGCCGACCCAGCTGCCGGTGCAGCTCGACGGAACGCTGGCGTGGAGCCGTGAGGTCCCGGCGACCGGTGCGATCACGGGTACGGCGGGTGGAGTCGCCGAACTGCGGTCCGACGGCGTGGTGATGTCCGACGCGGCCACTGGCCAGATCCGGTGGCGCTACTCGCGGGCCGACGTACAGGACGCCGCATCGAGTGGCGCGAAGGGTCTGCTGGTGTCGGCCGACACCAGGACGATCGCTGCGCACCTCCCGCACTCGGAGTACCGCGAGCCCGCGGGCATCGACCTGCCGACGTACGCCGTACTGGATGCGGTGAGCGGGAAGGTGCTGACCGAGGTTCACACCGACGGCACGGCGCTGGCGGTCGACGAGAACCAGCTGCTCGTGGCGGAAGGCAACTACGTCGTGGCGCACGGCGTGAGCAGTCCGACGCACTGGCGGGCGCAGGTGCGCTGCAACGTGACCCAGGGCGAGCTGGTCGGCGACCAGGCGGTCGTCGTGGACGCATGCGCCGGGAACAGCGCCGTCGTACGCGGACTGGACCTCAAGACCGGCGCTCAGCGCTGGGAGGTCGACCTGGGTGCGCGGATCGACCTGAGTGCGGAGCTGGACCCGTCCACGTGGGTCGGGGACCTGGTCTCCGTACCTGACACGCGTGAGGTGTCCGGACTGATCTGGACCGGGGCAGCCGGCGGGACGCTGTACCAGTGGAGCGTCGACGTCGGTGAGGGCCGCATCATCTGGACCACGCCGGTTCCCGGGACACCGCGTCCACGGCTCGGCTCGTCGTCATGCGACGCGCAACTGGCTGCGACGCACGCATCGCTGGTCCTCGTGACGTGCCGGACCGGGAACGATCCGGGACAACCGCAGACGTACGACGTGTCGTCGTCGAGCCCGGCTGATGGCACGCCGCAGTGGCATCACCTGCTGCAGGTGCCGCCGAAGCTGCAGCAACCGGAGTACCCGCGGAACGGGTTCGGACTGCTGCCGGACGGGCGCGTGGTGACGCTCATGCCGCAGCCGAACGGGAGCTGTTCCCCCGTCATGATCGGAACCACCGGCGTGCAGCCGCGACCGATCCTTCCGAGTGTGAACGCCCAGCCGGTCGCGAAGTCCGAAGAGGTCACCTGCAACAAGCCCGCCGTCACTGTGGCCGCGGCCCGCCCGGTCTTCTCCGACGGCACCCGGCTGTTCGCGCTCAACTAGGGAATTACTTTGCCGTCGGCACGGTTGATGTCTACCGTGATCCGCATGTTCCACGTGGTTTCCGAGTTCGACCTGTCAGGCAAGGGCCTGACGGGCGCTCCCACCTGGGCATTGTCAGTCGATTCAGCCACCGGCACTCGAAGCTGACCCTCCTCCTGCTGCGCAGGACCCGCGGAGGAGGGTGGCCCGAGACCGGCCCCCTCCACGCGGTGACAGCACTGGAGGGCTTGCCGGAGGGTCCTGGCTCTCATCGAATCCTCTGACATGCAAGGGAAAACTCATGGCCAAGAGCCAGTTCGTGCGGACCAAGCCGCACCTCAACATCGGCACGATGGGTCACGTCGACCACGGCAAGACCACGCTGACCGCCGCGATCACCAAGGTGCTCGCGGAGCGCGACCCGAGTGTCAACCGCTTCATCGCCTTCGACGGTATCGACCGTGCGCCGGAGGAGATCCAGCGCGGGATCACGATCAACATCTCGCACGTCGAGTACGAGACCGCGACCCGTCACTACGCGCACGTCGACATGCCCGGGCACGCCGACTACGTGAAGAACATGATCACCGGTGCCGCGCAGGTGGACGCCGCGATCCTGGTCGTCTCCGCGCAGGACGGCGCCATGCCGCAGACGCGGGAGCACGTGCTGCTCGCGCGCCGGGTGGGCGTGCCGTACCTGGTGGTCGCGCTGAACAAGGCGGACACCGTCGACGACCCCGAGCTGCTCGACCTGGTCGAGCTGGAGGTCCGTGAGCTCCTGTCGGAGTACGGCTTCCCGGGCGACGACGTACCGGTCGTGCGCGTGTCCGGTCTGAAGGCGCTGGAAGGCGACCCGCAGTGGACCGCCGCGATCGGCGAGCTGCTGGACGCGGTCGACAGCTACGTGCCGGTCCCGGACCGTGAGCTCGGGCAGCCGTTCCTGATGCCGATCGAGAACGTGTACACGATCAGTGGACGCGGGACGGTCGTCACGGGCGCGGTGGAGCGCGGTTCGCTGAAGCTCGGCGACGCGGTGGAGGTCGTCGGCCTCGGTCCGACCGTCGTGAGCACGGCGATCGGGATGGAGACGTTCGGCAAGTCGCTGGAGTCCGCGGACGCGGGCGACAACGCGGCGGTGCTGCTGCGTGGCGTCAAGCGCGACGAGGTCCGTCGCGGCCAGGTAGTGGCGTTGCCGGGCAGTGTGCAGCCGCACCGGAAGTTCCGGGCGACCCTGCACGCACTGTCCACGGCCGAGGGTGGTCGACACACCCCCTTCGCCGCGGACTACCGCCCACAGTTCTACTTCCGTACGACGGACGTGTCGGGCGGCATCGACCTCGGTGAGATCAACCTGGTGATGCCCGGCGACACGATCGACCTCGGCGTAGAGCTGGAGAAGCCGATCGCGATGAACGTCGGCCTCGGCTTCGCGGTCCGCGAAGGCGGCCACACCGTAGCCGCCGGCACCGTGACCGAGCTGCTCGACTGAACACTGCTCGACCGAACAACGAACGGCCCCCGATCTACTCGGTCGGGGGCCGTTTCCTGTGCCGGAGCCCGGCAGCGGTGATCCGGCGGACGAGCTCGCGGCTGGAGACCGGTACGGCGCCGGCGGCGACGAGGTCGTCGTAGCGGTCGCTGGGTACGTCGTAGTGGTCGCGGTCGAAGCCGCGGGACGGGATGCCGGCCGCCTTCGCGAACGCGTGGAGTTCCTCGTAGGACTCGTCGCTGACCAGGTGGGACCAGACTCTGTCCCAGGCCGGCCAGGCGGGTGGGTCGATGAGGATCATTCGCGAGCGTCCTGGGCGTCGAGCAGGTTGCGCCAGGAACGCACGAAACGGGAGTTCACGTACGCCTTCGTCCACGAGCCGTCCTGGCGCACCGACGTACCGACGTGGAAACGCCGTACGCCGCTCTGGAACAGCCACGGGACATGCTCCGGCTGGAGACCGCCGCCGGCCATCATCACGCCGGCTACGGCCGGGTCCTCTTTGGCCAGCTTGCACAGGTCGTCCAACCCGTGGCTGACACCGATCGACGAGCCGGCCGTCAGTACGCAGTCCAGACCGGGCAGTGTGCGCAGTGCACTCCACGCCCGCTGCTGCTCGAGTACGGCGTCGATCGCGCGGTGGAACGTCCACGGCGTACCGGCGAAGGTGCTGGTCAGTGCAGACACCGACTCGACGTCGACCTGGTTGTCCGGTGTCAGGAAGCCCAGCACGAACCCGTCAGCACCGGCCGACAGGTAGGACTGCGCCAAGGCGGTCAGCCGGTTCAGCTCGGCGCCGTTGGTGGTGAACGAGTTCTCCAGCCGCAGCATGACCCGCAACGGCAGATCGGTGACCCGGCGGATCGCACTGACCGTCGACACCGACGGGCACAACCCGTCCGCCTCCATCGAGGCGCACAGCTCCAGCCGGTCCGCCCCACCCTCCTGCGCCGCCTCCGCGTCCGCCGGATGCAGCGCGATGATCTCCAGCAACGAACCCATGCGGGCCATCATCTCCCATATTGCTGTTGCACTCTCCGAGGACCTTCTGTATCGTTTTTCTAGATCGATTTAGAAGAACGATACAGAAGAGGTGAACCGAGATGGCCGGAGTGACGCTGAAGACGGTGGCCAAGGCCGTCGGCGTGTCGCCGTCGACCGTCTCCAACGCCTACAACAAGCCCGACCAGCTCTCCACCGCGCTCCGCGAGCGGATCCTGGCCACCGCCCAGGAGCTCGGGTACGCCGGACCGGACGCCTCGGCCCGCGCTCTGCGCAGCGGCAGGGCCGGCGCGGTCGGGGTGCTCTTCACGGACAAGCTGGCCTACGCCTTCTCGGACCCGTACGCGGTCGGCTTCCTGGCCGGGCTCGCCGAGGTCGCGGAGGAGTTCGCCACCAGCCTGCTGCTGATGCCGCTCAGCTCGACCGACATCGCCGGCGGGAGCAACGCAGTACAGCAGGCAGCCATCGACGCGGCGGCGATCTTCTGCGTACCGGGCGGTCATCCGGCGCTGGACATCCTCGCCAACCGCGGGATCCCGGCCGTCTCGACCGACCGGGGCGACCACCCGGACCTGTCCTGGGTCGCGATCGACGAGGTGGAGGCGGCCGCACAGCTGGGCGAGCACCTGGCCCGGCTCGGTCACCGCGACGTCGCCGTCCTGGTCGACAACGCCCAGGCCGCCGGCGGCCGCCCGGTGGAGCTGACGCTCGACGAGGTCGGGTACACCGACTGCGAGCTGCGGATCCGCGGCCTGCAGAAAACGATGCCGGACGCGCGGCTGCGCATCGTCTCCGGCGGACACAACGCGTTCGCGTCCGGAGTGCGAGGCGCGGAGTACGTGCTCGACTCGCAGGACCGGCCGACCGCGATCGTCGGACTGAGCGACGTCCAGGCGCTCGGCGCGATGGAAGCGATGAAGGTCCGGGGCCTGACCCCGGGTCGCGATCTGACCCTGGCCGGGTTCGACGACATCCCGGCCGCGGAACCTGCCGGACTGACCACGGTCCGCCAGCCGATCAAGGACAAAGGACGCCGGGTCGGACGGATCCTGCTGGACCCGTCGTCCACCGAGCGCCAGGTACTGATGCCGACGCAGCTCATCGTCCGCTCCAGCAGCGGACCGGCTCCGAAGCGCTGACAACTCCACACACCCACCTGGGACCGACCGGTTCCCGGGTTGATCAAACACGCTCTCAGGAGGGAGCAGAACCATGACGTACTTCATCCCCGGCAACACCGCGGTCGAAAACGCCCGCAACCTGGCTCAGTCCGCTCTTCCGAACGCTCCCCAGGAGGAGTACGACGAACCCCGCCGCCCGCCGGCGATCCGCGCCCGCCTCAGCGCGGTACTGCGCACCGCCGCCCGGCACGAACTCCGGCTGGCCGACCGCATCGACCCAACCTGCTCGACAGCCCTCGGCTGACACCTGCTGGTTTTGGCAGCCCCACGTCCCGCATGGGACGTGGGGCCCTTCGTCGCACGCTACGCCGGTGCTCTCGACGGGTCAGGCGGAACTAGGTCAAATGGCCAAGCGGGGCGACCGCGATGCCGGCTCGCTCGCAGACCCAGTGGGGATCGGGGCCGAGCTCCGGCTCGATCCGGAGCTCGTGGTCGTGGAGGTCGTCGCAGGCGGTGCAGCGTGGCCAGCGGACTCCGGAGTCGACCAGGCGATCTTGCACGTCCTGCGCGACCAGCCCGGCGATGTGCTCGGCTCCGTCGGGCCACTGGTCGAGCCACCACTGGCGACCGGCCACGGCATCCTCCAGCAGCGACACCATCACCGCGTCATCGAAGCCCCGCGCGGCGAGGTCGTGCAGCACCATCGCCCGCGCGGTCAGCAACACCCCTGGCTCGTTCATCGCCCTTCAGAGTGCCAGACAACACCGACAAAACCCCATCACAGGATCCTCGAGGCTCGGTAGCTCCCGAGCTGATGGTTCACGACCCGGGGCGCGGCTCGCCCGCACCGGGCAGGTCTCCACCTGCACCCACCGGTCCACGGAGTCCCCGATGAGATCTATCGCGAGACATCGGCGCCACAGACCCTGCAGCTGATCACGATCAGACCCGCGACTCCGCCTAGAGAGCACCGGCGTAGCGGGCGACGGGGGAGCTCGCGTAGCCGGCGCGTGACAGTCCGGTCCGGTGGGGCGAGTCGGCGGGACCACCTCCGTCGTCGACCGCGAGCAGCACGCGGGGGTACACCTCCGGGTGATACCTGATTGCGCTACATGTAGACACACTACTATTGTCTGTCTACATGAAGGCCTTGACGGTGCTCCGCATGACAGCCGCTCTGCATGCCGTGGCTATCTGTCTGCAGCCGGTGTTCGCGGGGATCTATCTCGACGGCTCCCCCGGCGGCATGCGGATGCACGAGCCCACCGGCCTGGCGATCGTCTTCCTCGGTCTCGCACAGTTGCTGATAGCAACGATCTGGTGGCGGGCCGGCGGGCGTTGGCAGGCGGCCGCGGTCAGCCTGCTGATCCTGGTCGTCGAGGTCGTCCAGGTCTCGATGGGTTACAGCCGCCAACTGGCCATCCACATCCCACTCGGCATCGCACTGGTCGGCGGCACGGTCGCCGTTGCGTTCTGGATCAATCGCCAGCGGGTCAGCGACCGGCAGCCCGACCGTGAGCAGGTGGCCGCATGACCGCGACCCTCGAGCAGCCGACGAAGGTACGCCGTCCACGCGTCAGCCTGCAGCTTCTCCGTATCACCCTCGTCCTGCACGCGGTGCTGATAGTCGCCCAGCCGATCGCCGCCGGATACTTCCTCGCGGGCAATGTCGATGCGACGACCGACATCCACGCCACGATCGGCGGATCCGTGTGGATCGTCGCGCTCATCCAGACGATCGTCGCCGCGTGCTACACGATCGCCGGTCGCGGCCGACTCTGGCCGACCATCGCGTCCGCAGTACTCGTCGTCGCGGAGTTCGTCCAGCTCACCTTCGGCTACTCGCAGAACTTCGCCGTACACATCCCGCTCGGCACCGCCATCGTCACCGCCGTCGTCTGGATGACGGTCTGGTCATTCCGTTCCACCGCACGCCTGAGTCGCCAGGAGGCCAAGCGATGAAGATGTCCCGCCGAGGATTTCTGGCCGCGAGCGCCGGCGCCGCAACCCTCGCACTCACGGGCTGCGGCGAAGAGGCGAAGCCCGGGCAAGCCGGAGAACTCCTGCGCAGCAAGGCGAAACTTCCCGCGCCGTTCCAGGTACCACTCCCGGTCCCATCGGTCAAGAAACCGATCCGCTCGGACGCGAAGGCCGACTACTACCGCGTCGTCCAGCGCAAGGCGAGCCTCGAGATCCTCCCGGGTCTCAGGACCGAAGTGATGGGGTACGACGGCCTGTTCCCCGGACCGACCTTCGACGTACGCAGTGGCCGCACGACCGTCGTTGAGCAGATCAACGAGCTCGACGTGTCGACCGTCGTACACCTCCACGGTGGCCACACCCCGGCGCCTAGCGACGGCTGGCCCCTCGATCTCATCACGCCCGCGAACGGCGGACACACGAGCGAGCACATGGGCCACATGTCCGGCGGAGATATGACGATGGGCCGCCGCACGTACACGTACCCGAACACCCAGCGCGCCGCGACACTCTGGTACCACGACCACACGATGGACTACACCGGACCGCAGGTCTATCGGGGACTGTTCGGTCTGCACCTCATCCGCGACGACGAGGAGGACAATCTCCCGCTCCCGAAGGGCGATCGAGAGATCCCACTCGTCATCGCGGACCGCGCGTTCGATGCCGACGGCTCGTTCCTCTACCCGGCCGCGAAGGACGGTCCCGGCGTCGAACCGACGTACATGGAAGGTGTCATCGCAGACGTCACGCTGGTGAACGGCGCCCCGTGGCCGGTACATGAGGTCGACGCCGTCCGCTACCGCTTCCGGATCCTCAACGCCAGCAACGCCCGCCGGTACGAACTTGCCTTCAGCAACGGACCGGCGACGTTCGTCCAGATCGGCAGCGACGGCGGACTACTCGACGTACCGGTCGAACACCAGACGATCGTCATCGCGCCGGCCGAGCGGTTCGACGTGATCGTGGACTTCTCGCAGTACCAGCCGGGCGACGAGGTCACGGTCGTCAACAAGCTCGACAACAATGCGAACGTGATGCGTTTCAAGATCGCTCGCAAGGCCGTCGACGAGAGCAGGATCCCGGCCAAGCTCTCGTCGTACGCCGTCACTCCCCGGCCGGCCGGTGTCGTACGGCGGGAGTGGCGCTTCCGTCGTGGGGGCGGTCACTCGGGCTGGACGATCAACGGGAAGGCGTTCGATCCCGCGGTGATGCAGGCGCAGGTGAAGCTGGATCAGTACGAGATCTGGACGTTCGTCACCGACGTACACCACCCGGTGCATGTCCACCTCGCGCCGTTCCAGGTCCTCGGCCGCGGCGGCAAGACCAAGCTCGCGGAGTACGACCACGGCTGGAAGGACACCGTCGACATCCGCCCCGCCGAGGTGGTCGAGGTACTCGTCCGGTTCACCGCCCACAAAGGCAAGTACCTGATCCACTGCCACAACCTCGAACACGAGGACATGGCGATGATGGCGGCCTTCGAAACGATCTAGGTACGGCGCAACCGCACCGCGAGCGCCACCGTGAATCCCCACCCGATCGCGACCGCGAGCCGCTGGAACAATCCACCGATCGCGACCAAACCCGCCGTCTGGTTGAAGCCCGCACTGGCGAGGAAGAAGCAGACCAGGTACGCCGTTGCGCTGAGCAACGAATACGTCAACCACTTCCGGCCGTTGCCGCGGGACAGCACGAGCTGCGCGACGAACAGCGCCAGGAACGCCGGCAACGAGAATCCGTCGTGCAGTGCGCCGGAGGTGGTGTAGTCGGACGTCGCCGGCGTACCGAGTGGAAAGCCGCTCACCGGATCAGTTGTGAACACGCCCGCGCCAAGCAGCCCGATTCCCCACACACCGATCAGCACAGCGCCCGCGCGGTAACCAGACCGCCAGACACCAACGGCAAATGTCACCGTCAGCACTCCGGCGACGAGGAAGTTGACAACCTGCACCCAGCCGCCCGCGCCGAGCGCCAACGAGCTCACCGGATGCCGGAATACGTCGTACCCCGAGCCCTTGAACGCACCCTCGAGCAGGAAGACGACCACGAAGAGCGGGCCGGCAACCAGACCGCAGGCCAGCAGCCGATCAGTCAGGGTCCGGCGCTCGACCACTGCCGGGGCAGACATCAGCGCGTGCCTGCTGCCAGAGCTTCGGCGGCCCTGGTGCGAAGTGCGACGCGGTCGACGCCGGCGGCTTCGAGGGCGCGGGCCACGCGGCCGCGTTCGGTCGCGAGGAGACCCACCAGGATGCGCATCGGGCCGATCCGGCCGCCGCCCAGCTTCGGTGCGGCGTCCATCGCGCGGTGCAGCACGAGCTTGGTCGACTCGCCGATCTGCGGGTCGCGGCCCCACTCAGGTGTTGCTTCGGGCAACAGTCCCATCCGGACCGCGATCCCGGCAACAGCCAGGCTCTGCTCCCACTCGCGGTTCAGCGCGCTCCGGATCGCGTCCTCGGTCAGCCCGACCTCGGCGAGCAGTTGCGCGGCCGCAGAGTCGTGCAGCCCGGCCAGCGCGAGCAGCACATGCTCGGCCTCGATCGTCCGGGAGCCGTCGCGGCGGGCCTCGGCGCGGGCCGACCGCACCAGGATCGAGCGAACGTCGGTCGACATCAGCGCCTCCTCAGGGCAACGCCGGCAGCGAGCAGCCGCCGGGCATGTTTCTTGTGCACGGCCTGCCGGGTGACCCCCAGCACCTCGGCCACCTCGGCCCAGCTCCAACCGGACCGCATCGCGCGCTCCACCTGGCTGTCCTCCAGCCGGTCGGCCAGCCGGCGCAACGCCACCACCGCGGCCAGCCCGGCCGCGGGGTCCTCGGGATCCACCAACTCGGTCATATAAGCAACCTAGGTTGACACACCTCGCTTGTCAACCGAGGTTGCTAACCCGAGATGGGTTCACCCACCGGGTGGTGGGTTCACCACCACCCCTCCGGGCCGCGAACCCACCACCAGATGGGTTAACCCATCTCGGGGGTTTGACGGGTCGGCCAGGGGTGCTATATTCAACACGTCAGTTGATCAAGGGAATGGTTGATAAAGATGGCAGTTGATGATGATCAGCTCGACCGGTCGTTCGCGGCACTCGCCGACCCGGTCCGGCGGGCGATGATCGCGCGGCTGTCCCGCGGACCGGCCACGGTGAACGAGCTGGCCGAACCGTTCCCGATCACCAAACAGGCGGTGTCGCGGCACATCCAGGTGCTCGAGGCCGCCGGGCTGATCAGCCGGACCCGGGACGGCCAGCGCCGCCCGTGCCACCTGGTGCCGGCCGCCCTCGAAGCACTGACGAACTGGATCGACAACTACCGGCTCGAAACCGAACGCCGCTTCCGCCGGATGGAAGCACTGTTGAAGGAGCAGGAATCATGACTGGAACCGTCATCAACACCCCGACCGGCACCCCGTTCGTCGAGGTCACCCGGGAGTTCGCCGCCACGCCGGCGCAGCTGTTCAGGATCATGACCGACCGCGACCTGATCGCCGAATGGCTCGGCCCGCGCGACCTGGACGCGACCATCGAGGAGTACGACGTACGTCCCGGCGGCACCTACCGCTACATCCACCGTGACGACTCCGGTGAGTACGCGTTCCGCGGCGTCTTCCACTCCGTCGAGCAGGACAAGCTGATCATCCAGACCTTCGAGTGGGAGGGCGCGCCGGGCGAGGTGTGCATCGAGAAGATGACGCTCGAGCCGACCGACAGCGGCGTACGGCTGCACCAGCAGTCGGTGTTCCCGTCGGTCGACGCCCGCGACCAGTCGATCGAGTACGGCATGGAGAACGGCATCAACGACTCGATGGACCGCCTCGCCGAACTGCTCGCGAAGGAGAGCTGACCGATGAGCCAGGTCGTCGTCGACATCTCGGTGTCGGTGGACGGATACGTCACCGGGCCCAACGTCGGTCTCGACAACGGTCTCGGGGACGGCGGCATGGCCCTGCACGACTGGGTCTTCCACGGCACCGACGCGGACCGCGCCGTACTGGACGCCGCCTTCGAGGCGACCGGCGCGGTGATCCAGGGCCGGACGCTGTTCGACATCATCGACGCTCCCGGCGGGTGGAGCGAGGAGATGGGGTACGGCGCGAAGCCGACCGGCGAGGTGAATCCGCCGGTCTTCGTCGTCACCCGTACACCGCCGGAGAAGACCCGGCTGGGCGACCGTTTCCGCTTCGTCGGCAGCCCGTCGGAGGCAGTCGCCCAAGCGCTGGAAGTTGCCGGAAGCAAAGATGTTGTGGTGATGGGCGGTGGGCAGATCTGTCACGAGGTGCTCGCGGCCGGGCTCGCCGACGTACTGCGGTTGCACGTGGCATCCGTCGTACTCGGAGACGGGACCCGGCTGTTCCCGGCCGAGGCCGCGCCGGGGTACGCGCTGGAGCTGACCGAGGCTGTCTCGACACCGTCGGCGCAGCACCTCACCTACCGGGTGGTGAAGTAGCCATGGGCAACGTTATTGCGACCGCGGCGGTCTCGCTGGACGGCTTCGTCGCGGACACCGAGGACGCGGTAGGGCCGCTGTTCGACTGGTACAACAACGGCCCGGTCGAGGTCTACGGGACCGACCCGGGACGGCCGTTCCACCTCAGCCGGGCGAGCGCCGACTACCTCAACGCGACCTGGCCGAACGTCCGCTCGTGTGTGATCGGGCGCCGGTTGTTCGACATCACCAACGGGTGGAACGGCGTACCCGCCGTCGGCGAGCACGTCTTCGTCGTCACCCACGAACCGCCGGCCGACTGGCCGTTCCCGGACGCGCCGTTCACGTTCGTCAACGGCATCGAGGAGGCGATCGCGCAGGCCCGCGAGTACGCCGGCGACCACGACATCAGCGTCACCGGCGGCAACCTCACCGGCCAGGCAATCGCCGCCGGCCTGGTCGACGAGATCGCCTACAACCTCGTCCCGGCCCTCCTCGGCACCGGCATCAAGTTCTTCGGCGACTACCTCGGCCCCGAGGTCCTCCTCGACAACCCCCGCGTAGTAGAAGGCGACCGAGTCACCCACCTCCACTACCGCGTCATCCGGTGAGTCGCGGGTGGTCGGCGATGACGGTGCGGGAGCCGGGCTCTACTTCGGTGAAGCCGGCGTCTTGGACCACGGGGAGATCGGTCTGCAGCAAATGCGTCCACTGTGCGGGGGTCGCCGTACGAACGGACAGCGCGAAGTCCGTTGCCTGCCACTCCTTGCGGGCCCCTTCCGACAGGTCCCACCACGCTAGTTGGGCGGCGTGACCGCATTGGGCCATTGCCTTGCCGCTCGACATCTCCAGCGCCGGGTTCACCCACAACACAGGCGTGCCAGGCTGGAGCGGCGGTAGGTCGGCCGAGTCTTCGAAGTCGGTCCCGCTCACCTGGAGGTTGGCGAGCGGTCCGGGTACGTCGTCCACCGGCGTCGGCGGGAACACGCGGACCTCGGCCGGTGCACCTGCCTCGTCGTTCCCGGTGCCCGTCCCCGTCACCGTGATCCCCGGCAGTGCCTCGGTACGCCGCCACTCTGCCCCACGAGCCCGCTTCACGATCTTGCGGATCCGGTCGTCCTGCCAGGCGCCCACGGCCGACGCCCACTCGCCCTCGCCGTAAGACCGCTCGTCCGACAAGATCGCCAGGACCGCACGCGCCGCCGTCTCCAGCGCATCCGTCTGCGCGGGCCGCGCATTCTTCTCGACTCGCACCACGAGAGTCAGCACTTGTTCCACACCGCGAGTCTGCCAGGGCTGTAGGTTGGCACCATGCAGCAGTACCTCGACCTTTTGCGGCATGTTCTGGACAACGGGACCGAGAAGGGGGACCGGACCGGGACGGGCACGTTGAGTGTGTTCGGATACCAGTCGCGGTACGACCTCCGCCAAGGTTTCCCGGCGGTGACGACGAAGAAGCTGCATCTGCGGTCGGTGATCGGGGAGCTGATCTGGTTCCTCAGCGGCTCGACGAACATCAAGTGGCTGCACGAGAACAACATCTCGATCTGGGACGAGTGGGCCGACGCGGACGGCGAACTCGGCCCAGTCTACGGCTACCAGTGGCGGTCCTGGCCGACGCCGGACGGACGGCACGTCGACCAGATCGCGAAGCTGATCGAGTCGATCAAGAACAACCCGGACTCACGGCGCCACATCGTCAGCGCGTGGAACGTCGCCGACGTGGACGACATGGCGTTGCCGCCGTGTCACACCATGTTCCAGTTCTACGTCGCGGACGGCCGGCTGTCCTGCCAGCTGTACCAGCGGTCGGCCGACATCTTCCTGGGCGTGCCGTTCAACATCGCGTCGTACGCGCTGCTCACCCACATGGTCGCGCAGCAGACCGGCCTCGAGGTGGGCGACTTCGTCCACACGCTGGGCGACGCGCACCTCTATCTGAACCATCTCGACCAGGCCCGCCTGCAGCTCACCCGCGAGCCGCGCCCGCTGCCGACGCTGCAACTGAACAAGCGCGACTCGATCGACGGCTACGAGATCGCCGATGTCGAGCTGATCGGCTACGACCCGCACCCCGGTATCAAGGCGCCCATCGCCGTATGAGCGTCATCCTCATCGCCGCGGTCGGCCGCAACGGCGTGATCGGGCGGGACAACGACCTGCCGTTCCGGATCCGTGAGGACCTGCAACGGTTCAAGCAGCTCACGCTCGGTCACACGCTCGTCATGGGCCGCAAGACCTACGACTCGATCGGCCGCCCGCTACCGGGCCGCCGTACCGTCGTCGTCACCCGCCAACCGGACTGGTCCGCCGACGGCGTCTCCGTGGCCCACTCCCTCGACGAGGCCCTCCAGTACGACGGCACGCTGTACGTCGCCGGCGGCGGCGAGATCTACCGCCAGGCGCTCCCCCACGCGCACGCCCTCGAACTCACCGAGGTCGATCAATCTCCGGAGGGCGACGTTACGTTCCCGGAGATCCCCCGGGCAGACTGGACAGAAACCACCCGCGACCCCCGCGACGGCTTCACCTTCGTTAGCTACCGCCGCAGCTAACAACGAGTAGGCAACGGGGCCACCACGGGGACCTGGAACCGACTAGATTGTGTGCGCGTCACGGAGGTGACAGGGCGCGGGCGCGGGGACGCCTCGCGGAGGCCACCGGAGGGGAACGACGATGACCGAAGCAGATAACACCGCAGGTGCGGCGGCGGCGCAGCCGGCTGCTGCACCGCTCCAGCCGCCGACGGCCACCGCGCCGGGGCTGATACTGACCGCGCCGCCGCCGTCACAGCCTGTTGCCGAGACCGCCGCGCCGAGCATGGCGCCGGCTGTCGACCCGGCCGCGCTGCCGGGGCTCGACGCGAAGGTCGACACGTTCCTGACCTCGCTGATGGCGGCCGAGCCGCGGTCGCCGGAGTTCGCGGCGAAGGCGAGCGACGTCCGCAGCATGGGCGACGTCGACATCCGCGCCGCCGCCGAGAGCTCGAACCGGTTGCTGCAGCAGCCCGTGAAGGCGCTGCAGAGCGGTGGCCTGTCGGAGGGTTCGACCGTCGGCAAGACGCTGCTCGAGCTGCGTCGGACCGTCGAGGACCTGGACCCGAAGGAAGCGACCGGGCCGAAGAAGCTGCTCGGGATGATCCCGTTCGGCGACAAGATCGAGGACTACTTCCGCAAGTACCAGAGCGCGCAGACCCACCTCGAGGGCATCCTGCACAGCCTGCGCAACGGCCAGGACGAGCTCGGCAAGGACAACGCCGCGCTGAACCTGGAGAAGCAGAACCTCTGGGACGCGATGACCCGGCTGAACCAGTACGTGTACGTCGCCGAGCGCCTCGACGCGCGACTGTCCGCGGCGATCGCGGAACTGGAGGCGACGAACCCGGACAAGGCGAAGGCATTCCGCGAGGACGTGCTGTTCTACGTCCGGCAGAAGCACCAGGACATCCTGACCCAGCTCGCCGTGTCGATCCAGAACTACCTGGCCATCGACATCGTGATCAAGAACAACATCGAGCTGATCAAGGGCGTCGACCGCGCCTCGACCACCACTGTCTCGGCGCTGCGCACGGCGGTTATCGTGGCGCAGGCGCTCGGCAACCAGAAGCTCGTGCTGGACCAGATCACCGCGCTGAACACGACCACCAGCGGCATGATCGAGCGCACCTCGCAGATGCTGCGGGACAATTCGGTGGCGATCCAGCAGCAGGCCGCGTCGGCGACGATCGGGCTGCCGCAGCTGCAGGCGGCGTTCGCGAACATCTACGCGACCATGGACGCGATCGATACGTTCAAGGTCGAGGCCCTGGACAACATGGCCGCCACCATCGGCACGCTGGAGACCGAGGTGACCAAGTCCCGCAGCTACCTGGACCGCGTCGCCCAGCAGAACCAGCAGGTCGTGCACGGCAGCCTCGACCTGAACCTGGGTCGCTGATTCCGGCGTCGGCCGGCGGACGGGAAACTGCATGGCACTCGGTGACTTCTTCGCGCGGCTGACCGGTCGCAAGCAGGAAGCGCCCGAACCTGCCGCGGTCCCCCGTCCGCCGACCACCGACGACCTGCTCGCGTCCCTGGTCCGCGTCGAGCAGTTGGTTGCCAACGGCGCCGTACCGGCCGTGGTCGCGTCGCGGGTCGGACGGGTGGTCCGCGTCGTCCGGGAGACGATCCCGCGGCTCGGCAACCTCGGCGGCAGCGCACAGGCGTACTCCGTGATGGCGACGGCGACCGACTACCTGCCGGAGGCGATCGGCGGGTACCTGCGGCTGCCGCGGCAGTGGGCGGACACGCGGCCGGTCGACCGGGGCAAGACGTCGCTGATGATCCTGATCGACCAGTTGGACCTCTTGGCCGCGACGATGGACAAGGTGTTCGACGCGGTGAACCGGGCCGACGCGGCGGCGCTGATCGCCCACGGCAGGTTCCTGCAGGAGAAGTTCGGCACCGGCTCCACCGGCGGGGCCTTGGCCCTCGGCCCGACCGAATCGACTCCGCCACCGGACCTCGGGCCGAGCACCGGCCCGGCCGGACCACTGGCACCACCACCTGGACGAGGAGGGTCATGAGCACCGCGGGGGGACTACAGGACGCGCTGTCGGGCCTGCTCACGGTCGCGGCCCGCGCCGGCGTCGCGGAGGATGCCGCGCGGGGTGAAGCGCTCTCACTCGCTGCAGCTCTGGCCGAGTCGGCGCCCGGCGCGCCCGCGGACTGGGCCAAGGCTGTCCCGGGCGGGACCACCCAGGACTTCTTCGACGCAGCAGTCCGTGGACGCCGCTGGCGGGGCGCCCCGACCGCAGTGCTGACCGAGCTGATCGCCAGCGGTTCCACCGAAAAGGCGGCGTACGCCGAAGCCCTGGCCGAGATCGCATCCGCGGCCTGCACACTCGGTGAGCCGACCATGCGAGTCGTGGGAAACGCATCCGTGGCAGCCGCTGCGCAACTGCAGGCGGCGGGCGCCCGCCAGCTGCAGGTGGGGGCCATCACCCCACCAGCTGATGCATCCCACGCAGAACCCGCCCCGGCGACCTCGGCGGCAGCGGCGGCCTCGGCGCAGGCGGTGGAAGCGGCTGAGCCGGCGAAGACCGTCGAGGAGTTGCTGGCTGAGCTCGACGAGCTGACCGGGCTTGCTCGGGTGAAGCGGGAAGTGCACCGACAGGTCGCCGTACTGCGGGTTGAGAAGCTGCGGACCGAGGCGGGCCTGAAGAGTCCGACCATCACGCGTCACCTGGTATTCGTGGGCAATCCGGGGACCGGGAAGACGACCGTCGCGCGGCTGGTCAGCGGGATCTACAAGGCACTCGGTCTGCTGTCCAAGGGGCAGTTGGTCGAGGTGGACCGGTCGGAGCTGGTGGCCGGCTACCTGGGACAGACCGCGACGAAGACGGCCGAGGTGGTCGCATCTGCCGCGGGTGGTGTGCTGTTCATCGACGAGGCGTACAGCCTGACCGCGGGTGACACGGGTGCCGACCAGTACGGGCGGGAGGCCGTCGACACGCTGGTCAAGGAGATGGAGGACCGGCGCGACGACCTGGTCGTGATCGTTGCCGGGTACCCCGAGCCGATGGAGGCGTTCATCGCCGCGAACCCGGGTCTGGCCAGCCGGTTCCGGACCACGATCGAGTTCGAGAACTACACCGACGACGAGCTGACCGACATCCTCACCGGGCTCGCCGAAGCATCCGACTACGAGCTCGTACCCGAGTCGCTGGCGAAGTTTCGCGAGATCCTGGTCGCGACGCCGCGCGACAACTCGTTCGGCAACGGGCGCTTCGCTCGCAACGTGCTGGAGGCCGCGATCGGCCGCCACGCCTGGCGCCTACGCGACGTGACGGCACCGACCACGGACCAACTGCGTCAGATCCTCGCCGAAGACCTCACGGACGAGCAGATCGAGGACGAAGACCAAGGAGATCAGGCGTGACCCAAACCCAGAGTGCGCCCCCCGCGACTTGGTCGCCGCCCGCTCCACCCACGGGTACGGCGCAAACCGCCGCCGCAACGCCGAGCCGCCGCAACGCGATCGCGCAATGGTTCCAGGGCACCCCGGGCCGGATGCGCGCCTTCCTGATCCTGGGCGCGGTGGTCAGCATCCTGTTCGGCATCGCCGCCGCGCAGGGCCACGCCCAGTCGAACGGCGCCCTCGAGCGCGCCGAGGCGAACGCCGCCCAACTGGTCCGGATCCAAGGGATCCACACCAACCTGGTCAGCGCCAACGCCGACGCCACCAACGCCTTCCTGGTCGGCGGTCTCGAGCCGCCGGCGCAGCGCCAGCACTTCGTCGACTCCATGGCCGCGGCCGCGCGGCTGATCTCCGAGGCATCCACCGCTCAGCCCGCCGACCAGAACGTCCTCGGCCAGCTGAACACCACGCTGATCACCTACAACGGCCTCATCGAGCAGGCCCGCGCGAACAACCGCCAGGGTCTGCCGATCGGATCGCAGTACCTCAGGGACGCGAACTCCGTACTCCAGGACGACTCCCTGCCCCTCGTGAACGCGCTGGTCCAGGCCAACGAGAAGCGTGTCGACACGGAGTTCAACGGCGTCGGACGCGGGATGATCTGGGTCCTCGTCGGCGGACTGCTGACGCTGGTGGTCTTCGGGATCACGCTCCGCTGGCTGGCTCGGCGTACGCACCGCTATCTGAACATCCCGATCGTGATCGGCGCCGCGCTCGTCCTGATCGTCACGATCCTGGGCGGCGTCTCGCTGTCGTCCGCATCCAGCGCCGCCTCTGACACCAGGTCCGACGCGTACGCGAAGACCCTGGCGTTGTCGACGGCCCGGATCGCGGCGTACGACGCCCGATCGAACGAGAGTCTGACCCTGATCGCCCGCGGCTCCGGCGACGCCTTCGACAAGGCGTTCAACACCGCCTCC
The DNA here is from genome assembly GCF_041430295.1 of Kribbella sp. NBC_00662. Taxonomy (GTDB): domain Bacteria; phylum Actinomycetota; class Actinomycetes; order Propionibacteriales; family Kribbellaceae; genus Kribbella. Next base: position 991,321 of record NZ_CP109029.1, read on the forward strand.
GCCACGGTCGACGACCAACTCGGCAAGGCATCGGGTACGACGGATGGGTTGCAGGGCCTGTGGTCCGAGTACAAAGCCGACCACAAACAGGTGCGCGACAAAGACACCACTGGCAACTGGGACGAGGCCGTCAACATCGCCGTCGGTACGTCGAAGTCCGAGAACAATTCGGTCGAGACCTTCAAGGCCTTCGACACCCAGTCCGCGGCCCAACTCCAGTCCACCAGCGACGACGTCTCGGCCAAACTGTCCGACGCCCGCAGCAGCATCCGCTTCTTCGGCTGGCTAGGCCTCCCGATCGGCATCCTCGCCGCCCTACTGGTCGCCTGGGGCATGTCCCAACGCCTGGAGGAGTACCGATGAAAAAACTCATCCCGCTCGCGGTCGCCGCGGCGCTCCTGTTGACTGCCTGCAGCTCCGGCAACTACGCGGAGACGCAGATCCCGGCCGAACCCGCACCGACGACCTCGTCCGCGGCGCCGACCACGACCGCGCCGTGTGACAAGACGACCGAGCTGCAGTCGTATGCGCCCGAGGGTCCGTTGCCGGCACCGATGCACATGACGGCCGGCACGACGATGGCGGAGATCCAGGCGCGCGGCCGGCTGATCGCCGGCGTCTCCGCGGACAGCCTGCACCTCGGCTCCCGGAACCCGATCACCGGACAGATCGAGGGCTTCGACATCGACATGGTGAAGGCGGTCGCGAAGGCGATCTTCGGCACCGACGTCGGCCATCTGGAACTCCGCGTAATCTCCAGCCCGCAACGGATCCCGTCGCTGCAGAACAACTCGGTCGACATCGTGGCTCGCAACATGACGATCAACTGCGACCGCTGGAAGCTGATCGCGTTCTCGGCCGAGTACTACCGGTCCGGCCAGAAGACCTTGGTTCCGCTCGACTCGAAGGTGACGAGCGTCGACCAGCTGTCCGGGAAGACGATCTGCGCTCCGGCCGGATCAACCAGCCTGGCCAACCTGATGAAGAAGAACCCGCAGGTCAAACCCGTCACGGCGGACACCGATACCGGCTGCCTGGTGCTCTTCCAGCAGGGCAAGGCGTACGGGATCTCCGGAGATGACACAGTGCTTGCCGGGGACGCTGCGCAGGACCCGTACGCCAGGGTGATACCGAACGAGCGGTTCAGCGAGGAGCCGTACGGTCTCGGTATCAACAAGGACAACGTGGACTTTGTCAGGTTCGTCAACGGCGTACTCGCGCAGATGAAGGCGGGCCCCGAGTGGATGGCGTCGTACAACAAGTGGCTTGGTCCTGATCTGGGGCCGTTGAAGGCTCCGCCGACGCCCGCGTACGGCCGGTGAGTCGATGACTGTTCGTACGCCGACGGTTTCGGCGCCGGCGCCGCCGGGGCGGATGGGGAGTAGCGTTCCGGCGACGGAGCTGCTTTCTTATCTTGGCGCGCTGGGAGAGTGGCGGGATCGGCGGAAGGCTGAGCTGGACGAGCTTGACCAGGCTGCCCTGCACTCGCCCGACGGGGATGCTTTGAGCGCGGATGTCGTGCTCAGCATGACCGTCTGGAAGGCCGTCTCGGATCGGTACGAACTGATCCTGGTGACCTGGGACTCGGGCCGGGTCGGGTCGACGGAGACCGAGCGGATCTCGGCACTGATCTGGGGTGGGCTGGACGCCGGCGGCGCGGGCGGGTCGCTCGCGGTTTCGTTGCCTGAGGCATGCAAGTTGTCGGACGCGCTGGCCGCCACCCTCCGCGCCAAGCTCGCGCTCGAACCCGGCGACGCCGACCTCGCCGCCCGGCTGCGGCAACTGCGCGCGCAGGTCGAGCGGATCAACGACCTGGTCAAACTCGAGCCGGCCAATGTCCGCGACCAAGCCCTCGCCCAGCACCACGACCTCGATCGCCGCCTGACAGATCTTGCCGACCGCAACAAACGCGGCGCGGACATCGGCGGTCTGATCGGCCCGTTCGAGATCGACGCCGCCCGCGCCGAACGTGACCTGATCGTCGGCGCCGCCACCCGCAAGGAGCGCGCCGCCGACGTCGCCCGTGCGCGCACCCTGCGTGGCGAGCTCGAGGCGCAGGGTACTGCGGTCCGCGCGCTCGCCGACAAGGCTGTCGCCTCGGTCACCCCGGCGCCGCGCCTCGCCGTACCCGATGTCACCGCACTCGGACCGGTGCCGAACACGCCGGCCGAGCTCGAGAAGTACCTGACCCGGTTGGACGCCGTACGACGGGCGCTCGGGCAGGCGCAGGCGGCGTACGGCACCGCGCTGGGGAAACGTGACGAGCTGACCCAACTGCTGGACGCCTATCAGGTGAAGGCGGCAAGTGTTGCCAAAGGCAACGAGGATCTCGCCGAGCTGTACCGGCGCGGCCGAGCGGTGATCGAGGCGGAGCCGGTGGACCTGGCGCGCCTCGGTGCACTGGTAGCGGCCTACCAGGCCTACCTGGAAGGGACGAAATGACGACCTGCACTCAACCGGGCTGCACCGGCAACATTGTCGACGGGTACTGCGACGTCTGCGGGTCACCGGCCGCACCAAGCCAACCCGCGTCGAGCCAAGCATCAGCCGTCCCGGCGACCGGCGCCTGCACCCAGCCCGGCTGCACCGGCACCTACGTCGACGGCTACTGCGACGTCTGCGGCTCCCCCGCATCGTCAAGCCCCAGCGCAGCCGCCGCAGACCCGGACCCGATCAGCTCGGTCTCGACCGTCTCGCGCGCCTCGAACCGGCTGGCGTCCACGCCGCTCGGCTCGGCCCGCGCCGCCCAGGCCGGATCGAAGCTGACCCGCAAACTCGGTACGTCGTCCACCCGCCTCCGCGGCGCGCGACTCGGCGCCGGCCTGACGCACGTGCCGTCGATCCCCGCGATCGACGCGAGCAAAGCGATCCTGGCCAACCCGATGGTCCCGGAGGACCGCCGCAACTGCCCGAACTGCGGCAACCCGGTCGGCCGCTCCCGCGACGGCCAGCCCGGCCGGACCGAGGGGTTCTGCCCGCATTGCCGCAGCCGGTACTCGTTCTCGCCCAAGCTGAAGGCGGGCGACCTGGTCGGCGGCCAGTACGAGGTGCGCGGTTGCCTCGCGCACGGCGGCTTCGGCTGGATCTACCTGGCCCAGGACCGCAACGTGTCCAACCGCTGGGTCGTCCTGAAGGGTCTGCTGAACTCCGAGGACCCGGACGCCGTCGCGGCCGCGATCGCCGAGCAGCAGTTCCTGGCCCGCGTCGAGCACCCGCTGATCGTCGAGATCTACAACTTCGTCACCCACGACGGCGCCGGCTACATCGTGATGGAGTACGTCGGCGGCACCTCGCTGAAAACGTTGCTCAAGCAACGGATGTCCGCCAACAACGGTCAGTACGACGCCTTGCCGATCGACCAGGCGATCGCGTACCTGCTGGAGATCCTGCCCGCGTTCTCGTATCTGCACGACCTCGGCCTGGTGTACTGCGACTTCAAGCCGGACAACATCATCCAGGTCGGCGACGCGGTCAAGCTGATCGACCTCGGCGGCGTCCGGCGGATCGACGACCTCGACTCGGCGATCTACGGCACGGTCGGCTTCCAGGCGCCCGAGGTGGCCGAGGTCGGACCGTCCGTTGCCTCCGACATCTTCACGCTCGGCCGGACACTCTGTGTGCTGGCGATGGAGTTCCGCGGCTACCAGGGCCGCTACGTCGACTCGCTGCCGCCGGTGGCCGAAGTACCGCTGTTCCAGAAGTACGACTCGGTGTACCGCCTGCTGGCCAAGGCATGCGCCAAGGACCCGGCGGACCGCTTCCAGTCCGCCGACGAGTTCCGCGTCCAGCTGCTCGGCGTACTGCGTGAGGTCGTGGCGGACAAGCAGGGCACCAAAGCGGCCCAGCACTCCGCCTCGTCGCTTCTGTTCGGTACTCCGGGTGACAAGTCGACCGGACTGGGCGACACGGTCGAGCCCTGGCAGCAGCTGCCGTCGCTGGCGCCGGACGAGAGCGACAAGATGGCCGGCTGGCTGAAGACCGTCAGCGTGCCGGATCCGGCCAAGCGGCTCGAGCTGCTGATCGACGCGCCGGAACAGTCCGCGCAGACCCTGCTAGAGGTGGCAGAGGCCGCGCTGGAGGTCGGACCCGAGCGTTACGACATGGTGGACACTGCGGTGGCCGACCTGCTCAACGCCGACCCGTGGGAGTGGCGCGCTGTCTGGATGGCCGGGCTGGTCGCTCTGGCTCGCGGTGACTCGGCTGCTGCGCAGTCCGCGTTCAACGCCGTCTACGGCCAGGTGCCGGGCGAGCTGGGGCCGAAACTGGCGCTGGCGATCGCCTGTGAGCAAAGCGGCGAGTACGACGTTGCCGAGGGCCTCTACCTGACCTGTGCCCGCACCGACGCGAACTACATCGCACCGTCGGCCTTCGGCCTGGCCACGATCCGTACGTCGCGCAACGACCTCGACGGCGCGCTCGGTGCGCTCGACCTGGTCCCCCGGACCAGCGGCGCATATGTGCGGGCCCGTCGCCAGCGGGCCGGACTGCTGGCAGGATCAGGGCGTGGCCTTCCCGCGCTCGCCCAGGCGATGGACAGCATCACCGCGCTGACCATCGACCCGGTCGACCGGGCCAACCTGGCCGCGGACGTGTTCCGGACGGCGCTGGCCGAGGTCCAGCAGTCCGGTCCGCAGGAGGCTCTACGGATCGACGGGCGGGCGGCGACCGAGTCGGCCCTGCGGGACGGGCTCGAGGCGACCTACCGGTTGCTGGCCGACCAGGCCGAGACCCGGCCGGAACGGATCGCCCTGGTCGACCAGGCCAACGAGGTTCGAGGATGGACGTTGCGATGACGAGTACGACCGAGACGGTCTGCCCCAGCTGTGGCGGGCCGGTGTCCGAGGCCGATCGCTTCTGCGAGGCCTGCGGCGCCGAGCTCAGCCCGGCGACCGCGCCGAGCTCGACAGCGCTGGACACCGACACCGAGCCGACGATCGAGATCACCGCGGCCGCGGCCGAGGAAGTCGGTCCGTGCAAGTCGTGCGGCGGCACCATCGGCCCCGACGGGTACTGCGAGACCTGTGGGACCAAGGCTGCGAAGCCACGGGACCACTTCGAGGAGCAGCCGGCGCCATGGGTGGCCGGAGTGTGCGACCGCGGCATCCGGCACAGCCGGAACGAGGATGCGATGGCCATCGCGGCGGACGCCGAGCCGGGCAGCCGTGCCCTGCTCGTGGTCTGCGACGGTGTCAGCTCCTCGCTCGACTCCGACGTGGCGTCACTGGCCGCGGCGCGGGCAGCGTGCGAAGTACTGCAGGCCGGGCACGCACAGGGCCTCGGCACCGAGTCGTCCCGCGGCAGCGCGATCGCAGCCCGGCTGAAGGCGGCGGCTGACGCTGCTAGTGACGCCGTACTCGACAACACCAGTCCGGACAGCCCGAACCCGGCGTCCTGCACGTTCGTGGCGGCTGTGCTGGAAGACGGGCTGCTCGTTGCCGGCAACGTCGGGGACAGCCGCGCGTACTGGTTCCCCGACGAGGTCGAGGCGGTCGCGCTGACCGTCGACGACTCGTGGGCGGCCGAGCTGATCGCCACCGGGATCTCGCGCGAGGAGGCCGAGTCCGGTCCGCACGCGCACGCGATCACCCGCTGGCTCGGCAAGGACGCGCCGGACCACACGCCCCGGACCACCACGCTGCACGTGACCGGGCCGGGCTGGCTGCTCGTCTGCTCGGACGGTCTGTGGAACTACTGCTCCGAGGCGGCACCGCTGGCCGACCTCGTCCGTCAGACAGCTGCGGGGTGTGGTGGCGAGCCGAGGGCCACCGCGTCCGCACTGGTCGACTGGGCCAACGCCCAGGGCGGCCAGGACAACATCACCGTCGCGCTCGCACGCATCTAAGGAGAGGGACCCGAGATGGCCGACTTCACCGCCAGCGTCTACCAGAACGAGTTCCTGCCTGACGGCGGGACCGACGTACACGCGATCGTCACGGTGAACTGCACCGGTGCCGGCGCGGCCGGGCAGTCCGGTAGCGGCGACGCGGGCGAGATCATCATCGTCGACACCTCCGGCTCGATGGGACGCGACGGCGTGCAGGCCGCGGCGTACGCCGCACAGACAGCGCTCGACCAGATCCTCGACGGGGTCTGGTTCGCGGTGATCTCCGGCAACGACCGGGCCCAGCTCGCCTTCCCGCCGTCCTCGGAGCCGGTGATGGTCCGGATGGACCCGTACACCCGGCAGGCGGCCAAGGACGCGGTGTCCCGCTTCTACGCCGACGGCGGTACTGCGATGGGCACCTGGCTGCGGCTGGCCTCGCGGGTCTTCGCGACCGTGCCGTCGCTGTCCCAGAAGCACGCGATCCTGCTGACCGACGGCGAGAACCAGCACGAGACGCCGGAGGCACTGACCCAGGCGATCGAGTCGGTCACCGGGCAGTTCCAGTGCGACACCCGCGGCGTCGGCGTGGCCTGGCAGGTGGACGAAGTACGGCGGATCGCGCAGGCGCTGCTCGGGACCGTCGACATCATCCCTGCGCCGGACCAGCTCGCCGCCGAGTTCTCCAAGCTGATCCAGAACGCGATGAGCCGCGGCGTCGCGCAGGCCGACCTGCGGGTGTGGGCGCCGCAGGGCGCCGAGGTGCTGTTCGTACGGCAGGTCGCGCCGACCGTCGAGGACCTGACGTCCCGTCGTACGGCGATCAACCCGCTCACTGGGTCGTACCCGACCGGCTCCTGGGGCGACGAGTCCCGCGACTACCACGTGGCGATCCGGCTCGCTGCCAAGGCGATCGGGCAGGAGCAGCTCGCTGCCCGTGTGCAGCTGGTGATCGGCGATCAGACCGTCGCACAGGGTCTGGTCAAGGCGCTGTGGTCGGCCGATGAGGCTTTGACCACCCGGATCAGCCCGGAGGTTGCGCACTACACCGGACAGACCGAGCTGGCGCAGGCGATCCAGGACGGTCTGGCCGCCAAGGCTGCCGGCGACACGGCGACCGCGACCACCAAGCTCGGGCGGGCTGTGCAGCTCGCGGCCGCGACCGGCAACGAGGAGGCGACCACGCGGCTGCGCAAGGTTGTCGACATCGACGACCAGGAAACGGGTACGGTGCGGCTGAAGCGGACCGTGGAGAAGGCCGACGAGATGGCTCTCGACACGGCCTCCACCAAGACCACCCGGGTGAAGAAATGACCGTCAACTGTCCGAGTGGGCACCCGTCCACCTCGACCGACTACTGCGACGTCTGCGGCCTACCGATCGGCGCCGCCGCCACTCCGGCGGCAGCCGCCGTACCGGCACCCGCTGTCGCAGCCCCTGGTCCGGCTGCGACGCCTGCACCAGCACCGGCCGGTCAGACCTGCCCCAACTGTCAGGAACCGGCGTCCACCGACGCGTTGTTCTGCGAGAACTGCGGCTACGACTTCACCACCGGCACCATGCCGCGAGCCGCGTCGGCGCTGGATCTGTCCTCGTCCGGCCCGACACCGCCGGCACCGCCCGCGGCAGTCGCGGAGTGGGTTGTCGAGCGCTGGGTCGACCCCGACTGGTACGCCGTACAGCAGAGCGACGACCCGTGTCCGTCGCCCGGGCTGCCGACGGTGATCCCGTTGACGGAGAAGAGCCTGCTGATCGGCCGTCCGTCCCGTAGCCGGAACATCAACCCGGAGATCGACTGCGGCGACGACACCGGCGTCAGCCGCCGCCAGGCCCAGCTCACCACCGACGGGCAGCGCTGGTGGGTCGAGGACCTCCAGTCCTCCAACGGCACGTACGTCGCCTCCGCCGCCGGCCCGCTCCCGGAGGACCCGATCATCCCGGGCCAGCGCCAGGAGCTGAACCCCGACGACCGCATCTACGTCGGCGCCTGGACCCGCCTCGTGGTCCGCAAAGCCACCCCGGAGGAACAAGCCGGTCAGGCCTGAGCAGTTCCCTCACCCGGTCAGCGGGTGAGGGAACTGCTGTTCCGGGATCGCGCCGTGGAGTGACGCGGCGCATCCGCCGGTTCCGCCTGGACGATCTTCGCCACGCGGTCCCGGTGGTCGGCGATCTGCGACCCCTGGATCGCCGTGCTCATGAATCCGACCGCCACGTTGCCGCTCTCCGGCGGCGCCTCCTGCAGGTCGATCTCGACGAGCTGCCGGACATGTGCCGGGGTGAATACCTCCGGCAGCACCCGGGACGCCGCACCGATGACCTGCGCCCGGTGCCGGACCTCGCCGTTCGCGAACGTGAGCTGGTACCCGAGGTACTGCCGGTCGGCGTTCATCAGCATCGCGCCCTTCGTGGCCTCGGCCCACCGGGCGAGCGGCTCCAGGGCCCGTGGCATCCGGCGCGGACGCCCGGTGCAGGCGACATACCCGTCACCTTCCAGCGTCCGGCCGTCGGATCCGCGCAACTCCTGACCACGGGCATCGAGCATCCGGAACGCCGTCCGCCCGTCGGCACCTGTCGCCGTGGCGATTCCCCCCAGTCGGGCGCCGGGCACGGTGACGAGTCGTCCGGAGGCGGACGGGTTCACAGCGCGGTCGTGCTCCTCCAGGAACGGCGCGTAGAGCGCGGTGTTCTGCAGCACCATCGGCGTCGCGCCCCCGACCATCACGACGTTCGCATCCGGATTGCCCTCGAGGATGATCGCGGCACTGGCGAACCCCGAACCGCCACGTCCCGCGATCAGCCACCGCTGGGCAGCCTGCGGATAGCAGCTGCCGTTGCTGACCTCGTCTCCGAAAACCGCGCGGCCCGGTGCCTGTCGCCGGGCGCGATCCCAGTCCGCCGTGGCGATCAGCGTCCGGACCGCCTCGGCCAGTTCGGGCTGCGCGTCGAGCCGTCCCTCCCGGCGCAGGGTGTCGACCACGAGTTCCGCCGTACCTGGATCTTCGGCGACCGGGTACAGCTGCGCGAGCCCGTCGCGCAGCTGTATCGCACGACTCGATCCGATCGTCCCGAGATGACCACTGATCACGTCGAGTGCGGCGGGTACGGTCGGGACGGTCCGGGAGACTCCCGGGACGCGTTCGGCCGGTAGACCGGTGGCGATCAGCGGCGCGCCGTCGACCTCGACCCGCACGGCAGCGGTGCCGTCGGACGGCCTGATCTCACCCATCAGCCGCCCTGACGGCCCGACACTCAGCTGCACCCGCCCGTTCACCACCGGCCCGCGGACCGCGGCGCTGTCCTCCATGTAGTGCAGAGCCGCCAGCGGGAAGCGCTCACGCGGCCGTGCGAACTCATACGGGTCGCCGAGACCGCTTTCGTGCAGGTGGCGCATCTGGTCGGTCGACTGCACCAGCGCGCGGAGCGGATCGACGTGCCAGCGCTGCCGATCGTCGACGAGCACGGTCGCCTCGGGTCGCGCGGTGAGCGCGGCACCGCCGCCGATCATCAGCCTGACCCGCGGGGACGTCCCGGCGCGCAGGGACTGCATCGTCAGTGCACTCAGTCGTTCGCGCTCGCTCTGTGCGGCCCGGACGAGTTGCTGGAGATCATCCCGCTCGGTCACCTGCGGCCGCGGCGCAACGACGTTCCGGGCATGAGAAGCAACGGCCGCGCGATGCAGTCGCAGCGAGTTCTGGTCGGCCGCCGGCAGTTCCTCGATCGGGCGGCCGAGCTCGGCCAACCAACGCGCTCCCGGAGTACTCAGCAACGGTTCGACGGCCAGCCTGCGGTACGCGCTCGCGTCCTCCTCGGCCGATCCACCGGTCCGTACGCGCAGCCCGCAGTCGTCGACCCCGGCCGAGAACGCAGCTCGCGCGGCAGCTCGCCGTACCGGTTCCAGCGACATGTCCGCGCCCTGCCGGGCCTGCCAGTCCAGCGCCGCGATCCGGATCAGGTCGTTGTCGGCGAAGACAGCCGCCCGCGGATCGCCGCGATCCTCGGTCCGGGCCGGATCGAGCAGCTGCGTCCGCACCGGCGGCAGATCGAGCTCGGCGCGACGTCGTACCGCGACCAGTTCGGCGGCCGATGCCGAGAGCAACGGTCCGATCTCGTCGTCGGCGAGCTGGTCGGACAGATGTACGACGTGGTTGTCCGTGCTGGTGTTGACGTGTACCCGGACCTGCCGGCCGCGTCCCAGTGCGACGGCGTCGATCCGGACCATGATCCGGCGACCGGTTTCGTCGGCCGAGGCGAAGTACTCGCGGCCGCCGTCCGCGTCACGGTGGTGCTGCGGATCGGCCAGCGGGCCGGCGAGCCGGAGCCCGTTCACCACCTCCGGCCACAACGCCTGGGCTCGTGCCCGGACCCGTGCCGCATCCGGCGCCCCGCGCTCGTTCCTGTCCAGCCGACTCGACCTCCTCCGACCGTGATTCCGCGGGCAGCCTACGCGTCGGCTGGTTCAGAACCGCCCGCGACGTAAACTCGCATCCGTGTTAGCCGCGCGGTCGCTCCAGGAAGCCAGGCTGTACGTCGATCTGCAGCCCTGCGACTGCGGTACGACGAGCCCGTTCGACCCCGAGTTCGCGGTCGAGGAACACGACGGGCAGTCGGCCGTGGTCTATGCCGGCACGTGCCCGGGCTGCGGTCGCGAGCGCCGGTTCGAGTTGGCCGGCGTCCCGGCGGGCGACGGATTCGGTGGGGCCGAGGCGTCGAGCATCATCGATCCCGGCGAGTTCCTCTGGGTGAGCGACGCCGCGACGGATCAGGCGCTGTCGTTCGCGACGAGCCCGGACTCGCAGGGGGCAGCGCGGGCAGCGTTCGAGACCGCGCTCGCGGCCCTCGACGAGGTGCTGAAGTTCGTCGTGCCGGGTGCGACCGAGGTGTCCGCGGACCAGATCCGGTCCGAGCTCGGCCGGACCGTCTACGACGCGAACCCGGATCGGTTCCAGGTGGAGCGGCTGCAGCAGCGGCGCGCGATGATCGCGGACGCACAGGATCGCGCCGTACGCGCGAACGCCTAAGCGGTCGCGCCCGGCTGGACTTCCTGGGTCCAACTCGAGGACGGGTTGAAGCAAAGCCATTCGATCACCGTCGAGCCGACGACGATCGGGATCGCCCAGGCCCACGGGTGGTGCGGGAGGCTGACGATCGCGATGGCGGTCCAGAGCGCGACCCAGCCCCCGCCGTACCCGCGCAGGACGCCGCGGTACCAGAGGCCGCCGGGGGCCTCGGCGGAGCGCTGGCCGAGGTAGACGAACAGGTACGACGCGATCGTGATCGGCCAGAAGTACCAGAGCCGGCCCCAGTCGTACGGCACCATCACCAGTGCGGTCAGACAGACCCCCGCGATCGTCCAGTGGTACACCTCGCCGGCCCAGTTCAGCCCGCGGCGACGCAACGTCAGCACGATCGCCAGCGGGCCGAACAGCACGGCGAGGATCCCTGCCGCGACATGCAGGATCAACGCGATGTCACGCATCGCAGCGACTACCCCCGCTCCCCCCGGAGCTCCCTGACATGTCAGGGAGCATAGGACGCGGGGTCGTCGCTCGTCTCTACTTCGGCGGCACGAGTTCAGCTCTCCGGGAAGGAGAGCACCCGACGGACTGCGAAGTTCCGATATCCCATGCGTTCAAAGGACTTCGCCATCGGCACATTGCCGAAGTCCGTGTCGGCCCTGATGTGCTCGGCGCCAAGCTCGGCGTGCATGTGGGTGATCTCGGCGAGCAGGTCGTCGATGAACCGATGGCCACGATTCTCGGGCAGAACGCCGAGATACCCGACCGTCGGTCCACTTGCGTTCGCGGACGGGATCGCGAAGCCGATCAGCTTGCCGTTCTCGTCGTACCCGAGCCGCCACCAGGCCCGGTCGCTGTTCGGCATCGACTTGTACAGGTCGAGCTCCTCGCGGGCCGCGGCCTCGACGCCGACCCGGGCGATCTCCCGCGCCGTAGCGGCATCCAGACTGCCCTGGCTGACCTGCATGAACACGTCGACGAACGCTTCGTCGTCGGCCGGTTCGAACCGCAGCCGGGTGGAGCGCGGCGGCAGCCCGTACTCCGGCCTCCACTCGTACCGCAGCCGGTCGGTGATCGCGGTGAGTCCGGCCGCCGCAGCCGCCTGCGCCCGCGGCTCGAGGCCGGCGACGACGTCAGGCTGCTCCTGCCAGTCGCTGGCCAGGAAGAAGTGGTACTCCGGCTGCTCGGCATCGGCCGGCCTCGACGCGAGGGCATGCTTGATCAGTTCGGTCCACGCTGGAACCGGGTCGCCGTCGCCCACGTAGTACAGACCGTCGATGCTGAACGGCAGGGCCTCGCCCGGGCCGCCCCACCAGATCGCGAGGGCGCGGATCGCGCCGTCCTCCTCGACGACCCAGGTCCAGTCGTCCCGGTAGTAGCCGTCGGCAACATACTCGACGTACCGCTCACGGGTGACGGTGTTGACGGACTTCTGCTGCTCGATCAGAGCAAGGATGGTGTCGAGGTCGGCCTCGACGGTGTTGCGAATCGTCACAGATCCTCCAGCAGGAGGCGCGGATCCGCTCAGTGCGAGCTGTGGGAGCGGATCGGATGCGCCGGGAAACAAGTCGGTGTTCTCATCGGTCGCTCCTTCCACTCCTGGGCTGGTCTCGCCGGGCCAGACTCTAGGGTGCCGGCGGGGTCATAGTCCACCTGTTATTCACACCTGGGATGTACGAACGTTTGTTTGCCGGGGAAGCGTGCCAAGCATGAGAACCCTCATCGCCGCCGTGGTCCTGGCGACCACCGCCGCCTTCGGCTCCACGGCCTACGCCGCCCCAACCACCGCCCCGACCTCCACGCACTTCGTCGTGCCCGCCGCGATCGACACGTGTGCGCTGAGCTCGCTGCCGTCGCAGGCAGCCGACACGCTCGACCTGATCCACTCCGGCGGACCGTTCCCGTACCGCCAGGACGGCACCGTCTTCCAGAACCGGGAGGGCATCCTCCCCGACGAGTCGAGCAGCTACTACCACGAGTACACCGTGAAGACGCCCGGCTCGTCCGACCGCGGCGCCCGCCGGCTGATCGGCGGCGGCGCGACGACCGACCCCGAGCACCTCTACTACACCGGCGACCACTACGCCTCGTTCTGCGAGGTCGACGAGAACCACTGAACCTCTGAGAGTAGTGTCTTCGGCACGTTGAGTGATCACTTCATGGATGGAAGGACGCCTCACCGATGCCGATTTCGCGACCGGGCCGCCTGCACCGTCCAGGCCGGTTGGTAGCTGCCGGCCTGTTGCTGTCCGCCGCGCTGCTCGTCTTCGGCCGGCCCGAAACCGGGCTGGCCGAAGCGACCGGCGATCCGCTGAAGCTGACCAACGGGTTCTACGTCGACCCCGAGTCGGGCGCGGCGGCGTACGTACGACGGCATCCGGAGGACACCGAGCTCGCGGCGAAGATCGCCGGGCAGGCGTCGGCGCGGTGGTTCGGCACGTGGAGCGGAGACGTGAAGGCGGCTGCCACGAAGTACACGATGGCCGCGGATCGGGCCGACAAGTTGCCGATGCTCGTTGCCGACAACCTGCCCGGTGGACCGTGCGGTGTCGGTGGCGGGGCGGCGACTGAGGCGGCGTACCGGGCTTGGATCGGGGGCTTGTCGGACGGGATCGGCGTACGGCCGGCTGTCGTGGTGCTCGAGCCAGACGCGCTGGCGCGACTCGACTGCTTCCCGCCTTCCGAGTGGGACGGGCGGATCGGGATGCTGAAGTACGCCGTGGGGGTCCTCGCGGTGAAGAACCCGAATACGTGGGTGTATCTCGACGCGGGGAACCTCGGGTCCGGCGACGCGAAGGAGATGGCGCGGCGGCTGCGGCTCGCGGATGTCGGGAAGGTGCGTGGGTTCGCGTTGAACACGGCGAACTACTTCACGACCTCACAGTCGGTCAGCCGTGGCACAGACATCCTGCAGGCGCTCGGCGGCGGCTCCCACTTCATCGTCGACACCAGCCGCAACGGCAACGGCTCCGACGGCAGCTCCTGCAACCCGCCCGCCCGCAAACTGGGCACTCCCCCCGCTGTCGCCACGTCCCCCATAGACCTACACCTCTGGCTCCGCACCCCCGGCGAATCCGACGGCCCCTGCGGCCTAACCCCCACCCTCCCAGTCCGCACCTTCTCCCCCGTCTTGGCCCGCCACCTAATCTCCGGCACCTAAACGACACCGCTTCGCGGCTACAGACCTATTGGCCGCCTCCGGCGGCCAGCGGATCGCCTCCACGCACACCTCCACCCAGCGAGCGGACTGCGACCAGGTGGGGTCGTCGGCCAGTGGACGGGAGTCGGCGTGCGGCCGTCGTCGGGCGAACGGGCCAGGACGAGAGGCCGTGACGGCCTGCGAATACTTACCGGACACAAACAGCAAGCGGTCCCGGGCTTTTGCCCGGGACCGCTTTTGGTGCTGTGTGCTGTCGGACTTCGGGTCAGAAGTCCATGCCGCCCATGTCGGGCGCGCCGCCCGGAGCGGCTGCTGCCTTCTCCGGCTTGTCGGCGATGACGGCCTCGGTGGTGAGGAACAGGGCCGCGATCGACGCTGCGTTCTGCAGCGCGGAGCGCGTCACCTTGGCCGGGTCGATGATGCCGGTCTTGATCAGGTCGACGTACTCACCGGTTGCGGCGTTGAGGCCCCAGCCCGGCTCGAGGTTGCGAACCTTCTCCACGACGACGCCGCCCTCGAGGCCGGCGTTCACGGCGATCTGCTTCAACGGTGCCTCGACCGCGGACCGCACGATGGCGGCACCGGTGGCCTCGTCACCGTCGAGGTCCAGCTTCTCGAACGCGATCACCGACGCCTGCAGCAGAGCCACGCCACCACCGGCGACGATGCCCTCCTCGACGGCCGCCTTCGCGTTGCGAACGGCGTCCTCGATGCGGTGCTTGCGCTCCTTCAGCTCGACCTCGGTGGCCGCGCCGACCTTGATCACCGCAACGCCACCGGCCAGCTTGGCCAGCCGCTCCTGCAGCTTCTCGCGGTCGTAGTCGGAGTCCGACTTCTCGATCTCGGCGCGGATCTGGTTGACCCGGCCGCCGATCTGGTCCGCGTCGCCCTCGCCCTCGACGATGGTCGTCTCGTCCTTGGTGACGACGATCTTGCGGGCCTGGCCGAGCAGCTCCAGGTCGACCGAGTCCAGCTTGAGACCGACCTCCTCGGAGATCACCTCGCCGCCGGTGAGGACGGCGATGTCGACCAGCATGGCCTTGCGGCGGTCACCGAAGCCCGGCGCCTTGACAGCGACGGCCTTGAAGGTGCCCTTGATCTTGTTGACGACCAGGGTCGCCAGCGCCTCGCCCTCGATGTCCTCGGCGATGATGGCCAGCGGCTTGCCGGTCTGCATGACCTTCTCCAGCACCGGGACGAGGTCCTTGATGCTCGAGATCTTGCTGTTGACGATCAGGATGTACGGGTCGTCGAGAACCGCTTCCATCCGGTCGGTGTCGGTCACGAAGTACGGCGAGATGTAGCCCTTGTCGAAGCGCATACCCTCGGTGAGCTCGAGCTCGAGGCCGAAGGTGTTGCTCTCCTCGACGGTGATGACGCCTTCCTTGCCGACCTTGTCCATCGCCTCGGCGATGATCGAGCCGACCTGGGTGTCCGCGGCCGAGATGGACGCGGTCGCCGCGATCTGCTCGCGGGTCTCGACCGGCTTCGCGAGCGACAGCAGCTGCTCGCTGACGGCCTCGGTCGCCTTCTCGATGCCCTTCTTCAGGCCCATCGGGTTGGCGCCGGCCGCGACGTTGCGCAGACCCTCGCGGACGAGAGCCTGAGCCAGCACGGTGGCCGTGGTGGTGCCGTCACCGGCAACATCGTCGGTCTTCTTGGCAACTTCCTTGACGAGCTCGGCCCCGATCTTCTCGTACGGGTCCTCGAGCTCGATCTCCTTGGCGATGGAGACACCGTCGTTGGTGATCGTGGGGGCGCCCCACTTCTTCTCCAGCACGACGTTGCGGCCCTTCGGGCCGAGCGTCACCTTCACGGCGTCGGCGAGGGTGTTCATACCCCGCTCGAGGCCGCGGCGCGCCTCTTCATCGAAAGCAATCAGCTTGGGCATTCTCCGCGAGTCCTCCCGCGTCGAGTCTTTGTGGTCCAGCCGGCCCGGATGCCCGCGACGGACGGCACCGACCCGCGACGCTCATGTCCCGCCACGCTCCGGCACCTCATCGAGGCCGTCTTCTTGCACACTCCCGGGGCACGAGCACTTATCACTCTCGCCCTTGGAGTGCTAACCAAGTATTAGCACTCGACCCAAACGAGTGCAAGCCAGACCACTCCTGCTCACGCGGTGACCGGCGCCTCCGCCGGGCCGAAGACGATGATCCGTACGCCGGTCTCGGTCCGCGGCTGGTGCTGGCTGCCGGCCTGGTAGTAGAGGTAGGTGCCCGCCGGGTACGACCGGCCGTGGTCGAGCAGCTCGCCCGACGCGACGTAGATCAACTCGTCCCGGTCGTGGACGTCGACCTCCGGCCAGGCGATCCCCGCCTCGAGGTCGAAGGCGCGGACCATCACCTGCCCGCTGGACGGCAGAGCGCGGCGGACGATGCCCGGCGCGACCGGGCTGGTTTCGGCGTCATCGAGCAGCACTGCTTGAGGTTCGTTCGACATGGTCACAATCTGGCAGTACGGCGCTGTCCGGCAACAGGCTCGTCCCGGTCCCGGACCGGACGCATCCGGTCACGGTCACGCTACGGTGAGCCCATGCTGAACCTGCGCCCGGCCGGTCCGGACACCTGGCCCGACGTGGCTGCCGTGATGGGTGAGCGCGGCGACCCGTCCCGCTGCTTCTGCCAGTACTTCCGCCTCCGCGGCAAGGCATGGTCGGACAGCAGCCCGGCCGCCAACCGCGAAGGCCTCAAACAGCAGGTCCGCACCGCCGAGCAGCCACCCGGCGTCCTCGCGTACGACGGGAGTACGCCGATCGGCTGGTGTGCGGTCGGCCCACGTACGGCGTACCCGCGTGTCCTCGCGTCTCCGAACTGGCGCACGGACCACCCGGACGCCTGGGTGATCACCTGCTTCGTCGTACCGGTCGGCCACCGTCGCCAGGGCGTCGCGGCGGAGCTGGTGCACGGCGCTGTGGACCTGGCCCGCTCGTACGGCGCAGCCACCGTCGAGGCGTGTGCCGTCGACACCGCCACAACAGGCCGGATCTCGTCCGCCGACCTGTACCGCGGCCCGCTGTCGGTCTACCTGAGCGCCGGCTTCACCGAGATCAGCCGCACCAGCGCGCAATGGGTCCTGGTCAGGTCAGCTGTGCAATGAGGTACTTCGGGGCGGTGAGGCGCCACGCTTCGGTGATCAGCTCCCCGAGCTCCTCCTCGTCGGCAAGCTCCAGCTGGATCAGCACCCAGGCGAAGCGACCGCCGTCCCAGGACGGTGCGTAGACCTCAGGATCCTCGGCAACCAGCGCCTCCTGCTCCTCGCGGAGCGCCTTCAGGTGGAGGCGGCTCTGGTCCTCGGACATGTACGCAAAGCTCTTGTTCCGAACCTTGAAGACCGGCTGCCCCGCCCATCCCTCGTGTTCCTCGGCGCCTGGCAACCCCGCCATCACCTTCACCACCGCCTGCGCATCCATGCCCCAACGCTAGGCACCCCCACCGACAGTTTCGTCAGCCTGTGACGGTCACTGTCACGATCGCACCCGGCTTCAGCATCGTCCCCGGAGCCGGTGACACCTTCAGCACGAGCCCAGCGGGATAGCTGGGCGACTTGACCGTGTGGAACTGGGTCTTCAGCCCCAGCTGCCGGAGCACGCCGGCGTACGCCGTTCCCTTCGGCCCGTTGAGATCGACCCGGAGCGCCTGGAAGCTCGGCACGCCGGTGCGGTCCGGCACGATCGCGATCCGGGAAAGCATGCGGTCGACCTCCGCAGCACTCGTGGACGACTCGGCGCGGAACCACACCTTGAGCGACGGGATGCTGACTGTGCCGCCACAGGTCGTTGTGTTGGCCTTCGGGTAGTTGGAGATCGAGCAGGTCGTCCGCTGCCGCTCGGCACGCACTCCCCCGATCTCGAACGTCTCGTCGGCACGGAACTCGGCCCGCGGCCTGCCGTAGTACAGCTCCACACTCTCGACCTCTGCGGGACGGAACGCCCCGCAGAAGAGCCCTGCGCTCGGGTCGTCGATCAAGACGGTGTCCTGCTTCGGCGTACCGCATTGGCTTCTGTTCGTCGGCCAGTCTGCGGGGACGGTGATTGTGGCGTGGCCGAATCCGACCATTCTCATCGCAGGCGGTGCGGGCGCAGGGGTTGGTGATGTCACGGGGGCGGTTGGTCCGCGTGAGGTCAGCAGGGTCGATGCACCGATCACGGCCGCCACAGCAACAGCAGCTACCAGTCCCGCAGTACGGCGGTGTCGGCGGCGGGAGGCGCCGGCGTACAGGGAGTCCAGTGGGGGTGGGCCGACCGGGGTTTGGTCGGCGGTGTGTTCCAGGAGGTCTGTGAGGTTCATCGGGGGTCTCGCAGTTCTGACAGGTGGGGGTCCTGGGCGAGGGCCTTCACCGCGCGGGACAGGCGGCTCTTGACTGTGCCGGCGGCGACGCCGAGGACAGAGGCCATCTGTTGTTCGTTGAGGTGCGCGTAGTACCGCAGTACGACGGCTGTGCGTTGGTCGTCGGGCAGTCCGTCGAGTGCTCGCATCACCGCGTCCGTTTCGTCGATGCCGGCGGTCGGATCGACGTCGGCGTACTCGGGTAGCACCGCTGACGGCCGTTCCCCGTGCCAGCGGCGCCGTCTGGAGGAGCGGAAGCAGTTGATCAGCACCCGGTGCACGTACGCGTCGCGGTCGTCCGCAGCACGCACTCGGTTCCACTTGACCAGGCAGCGCTCCAGCGCGGTCTGGACGAGGTCTTCGGCTTCCGGCGGACTACAGCCGAGCAGAACCGCCGCACGGACCAGCGTGGGCCAGCGCGCGGTGACGTACTCGCTGAAGTCGTCCATTTCCCTCCTCACCCGTACAGACAGGGTGATGGCCGCCGGAGGTTCCCTCTACTTGATCACCGTCAGCGTGACTGTCTCACGCGCATCGCCACCGGCTCCGGGGGCGGCTCAGGGGTGGTGATCAGTGTCCCGCTGCCGTTGGAGCTCAGCGCGTTGGTGACGCCGATGACCGCCAGCGCGGTGATCGCGGCGGCGGCCGACGCCAGCACGCCGCGGCCTCGGGTCGCACCGGTACTGGGCTCCATCCCTTAGGTCTCGACGCTGGGGAAGCGTCTTGTCACGAAAGTCGTCAGGGGTGGATCAGGGGTCGGTCGGTACCGATCCGGATGCCGTGAACGGCGCGGAAACGGGACAGTGGAGCCATGACGAACTCCAACGCACCGTTCCAGAACCTGTCCGGCAAGGTCCTCCGTCGCTCCTCGAACCAGCGGATGCTCTCCGGCGTCTCCGGCGGCATCGCCGAGTACCTCAACGTCGACGTGACCCTGGTCCGCCTCGGCTGGGTCGGGCTCACCCTCATCACCGGCGGCGCCGCGATGATCGGCTACGCGGTGGCGTGGATCGTGATCCCGGAGTCCGACGGCAAGGCCGTGTGGCAGAACGTTCAGCAGTCGGTCAACCAGAACCAGCACCAGGACTCGACCGAGAACGACATCGCCTCCCGTATCTACGACGACACCACCACCAACAACAAGCCCCCGGCGGCGTGACACCGCCTGCGCCCGCAGCGGGCGCAGCCCCAGTCACTCGGGCGGGGTGACCGCAACGGCGGTCACCCCGCCGTCGACTGTCTAAACCTTCAGAGCCGGACTGCGCAGTGCAGCCAGCGCCTGGTCCGGGTGGTCGGCGAAGAGACCCTGCAGGCCCAGAGCGGCGAATCGCTTCAACTCTGTCGGGTAGTCGGTGGCAGTAGGCAGGAAGCGACGCTCCGCCCGGAACGTCCAGACCTGTACAGCCAGACCGATGCGGTGGGCCTGTTCGACGAGACGGGTCGGCTCCCCGAGACATCCCTGCGCAGTACGTGGGATCACCAGGTCCTTGTGCGGCGCCAGCACCTGAGCGTACGTCGCGATCTCCCGTAGCCCGGCCGGTTCGATCAGGTCGGCGTACGTGCGGCCGTCACCAGTCCGCAGGAAGTCGTTCGGCGCACTCTCCGAGTCGATCAGCTGCACCAGCGGCACCCGTGTCATCACCGACAGCCGTCGCAGGCTCGTGGGCTCGAACGACTGCACCATGATCTCGTCCTCGCGCAGTCCGAGCGCCAGGATCCGCTCCGTCAGCAGCTCCTCCAGCGGCAGTCCGAGCCGCCGGAAGTACGCCGGGTGCTTGATCTCGGGGATCACCCCGATCGGATGACCGAGCCGTGCGGACTCCCGCCGCGCCAGGTCGACCACCTCGTCGAAAGTGGGGATCGCTTCCAGCCCGTCGTACGCCGTGTTGTTCGCCCGGAGCGCGGGCATCCGTTCCCGCGCTCGCAGCGTGCGCAGTTCGGCCAGCGTGAAGTCCTCGACGAACCAGCCGGTGACGGCTGTCCCGTCAATGATCTTGGTGATCTTCCGGTCGGCGAAGACCGGGTGCTCGGCGACGTCGGTCGTACTCGAGATCTCGTTCTCGTGCCGGCAGACCAGCACACCGTCGAGCGTCGCGACCAGGTCCGGCTCCAGGTAGTCGGCCCCCTGCGCCGCGGCCAGCCGATAGGCCGCCGGCGTGTGTTCCGGGCGGTAGCCACTCGCTCCCCGATGCGCGATCACCAACATGGATCCAGGACAGGGGCCGGACATTGCCCACCGGGAACCCGTTGCCCAACGCAAGGTGAAGCTCTACCGACCGTCACCATCAGCCGGATTCGGAGGGATCCACAGGTGCGAGTAATTCGCATGCGACTGTCGGAGGCGGCACCTAGCCTGAGGGGGCCATGAGACAACTTCCGCTCGCCGACCCAGGCATCCCGAATCATCGTTCGCCGGCCCGCTATCTGTGGTGGGTCGCCGGCGGGCAGGCCCGCACGCTCGCAGGTGGGATGGCCTTCGGCATCGTGTGGATGGGAGCACAGGCCTTCATCCCGGCGATCCTCGGGCGGGCGATCGACGAGGGCATCGCGGCGAAGGACGGCGAGCGGCTGCTGCAATGGACCGCGCTGCTGTTCGCGGTCGGCGTGGTGCAGGCGCTGGCCGGCATCATGCGGCACCGGTTCGCGGTCACCAACTGGCTGATGGCGGCGTACCGGACGGTCCAGGTGGTGACGCGGAAGTCGGCCCACCTCGGGGCGACGCTGCCCAAGCATCTGGCAACCGGCGAAGTCGTCAGCGTCGGCGCCGGCGACCTCGCCTACATCGGGAACCTGATGGAGGTCTCGGCCCGGTTCGCCGGCGCCATCGTCGCGTTCGTCGTGGTCGCTGCGATCCTGCTCTCGTCCTCGACGACGCTCGGCCTGGTGGTGCTCATCGGCGTACCGATCATGCTCTTCTGCCTCGGGCCGATGCTGCGGCCACTGCACCGTCGCCAGTCCGCGCAGCGTGAGGCAGTCGGCGAGCTGAACTCGCTGGGTTCGGACATCGTGGCCGGGCTGCGGGTGCTGCGCGGTATCGGCGGTGAGGAGTCGTTCTCCCGGCGATACCGGAGTGAGTCGCAGGTGGTGCGGAAGGCGGGTGTGCGCGTCGCCGGCATCCAGTCGATGCTGGACGCGGCCCAGGTGCTGCTGCCCGGGATCTTCGTCGTGCTCGTGGTCGGCCTGGGTGCGCACTTCGCGCTGCGTGGCAACCTGAGCGCGGGGTCGCTGGTGGCCTTCTACGGATACGCGACCTTCCTGGTGCTGCCGCTGCGGACGGCGACCGACTTCGCCAACCAGCTGATGCGCGGACTGGTCGCGGCCGGCCGGGTGATCCGGGTGCTGAAGCTGGAGCCCGACATCACCGATCCCGCAGCGCCGCTGCAACTGCCTGACCACGGCGACCTGGTCGATCCGGTCTCCGGCGTGCGTGCGCGTGACGGACTGCTCACCGCAGTCGTCTCCGCCGAGTCGGACAGCTACGCCGAGCTCGCGGACCGCCTGGGGCGCTACGACGAGTCGAGCGAGGTCAGGTACGGCGGCGTGACCCTGGCCAGCGCGACCCGGGCGGATGTCCGGGAGCGGATCCTGGTGAGCGACACCGGCGCCCAGATGTTCACCGGCGTACTGCGGACCGAGCTCGACCCGGACGGCCGCCGTACCGATGACGAACTGATGGCTGCCCTGCGTACGGCGTCCGCCGAGGACGTGCTGGTCGCGCTGCCGGACGGGCTCGATTCCGAGGTCGAGGAGAAGGGCCGCTCGTTCTCCGGTGGACAGCGTCAGCGGCTGGTGCTCGTGCGGGCGCTGCTCGCGGACCCGTCGGTGCTGGTGCTGGTCGAGCCGACGTCCGCCGTCGACGCGCACACCGAGGCGCGGATCGCGGACCGGCTGCGCGACCACCGAGCCGGCCGGAGCACCGTCGTACTGACCGCGAGTCCGCTCCTGCTCGACCGCGTCGACGAGGTGATCTTCGTCGCCGCCGGCCGAGTGGTTGCCACCGGCAAGCACCGCGACCTGCTCGAGACCGAGCCGCACTACCGCCGCACCGTCACCCGCCAGACCGAAGAAGAGGAGGCCCTCCGATGAGGCAGATCCTGCCCGTTGCCGGGCCGACCGAGATTCGGCAGCACGCCCGCCGGCTGGTCCGGCGACACCCGCGCAATCTGCTGATCGCGCTGCTGCTGCACGTACTGGCTGCGGTGTCGGGGCTGGCGGCTCCGCGGCTGATCGGTGACCTGGTGGAGGACGTGCAGCACGGCACGACCGCCGCGAAGGTCAACGAGGTGATCGTGGTGATCGCGGTCTTCATCGTCGCGCAGTCGCTGCTGACCCGCTGGGCGCGGTACCGCTCGTTCGCGCTGGGCGAGCAGGTGCTGGCCGAGCTGCGTGAGGAATTCGTCGACAACGCGCTGGCGCTGCCGATCGGCACGGTCGAGCGGGCCGGCACCGGCGACCTGCTGTCGCGGACGTCGCGGGACGTCGACACGTTGTCGCGGACGGTGCGGTTCGCCGTACCGGAGACGATCATCGCGTTCGTCACCGTGATCTTCACGGCGATCGCGACCGTGCTGGTCGGGGTCTGGGTGCTGGTGCCGCTGGTCGCGATGGTCCCGATGCTGTGGCTGAGCACGAAGTGGTACCTGCGTCGCGCGAAGGACGGTTACCTGCGGGAGAACGCGGCGTACGCCCAGATGACGAGCTCGCTCGCGGAGACGGTCGAGGGAGCGCGGACCGTCGAGGCCTTGCGGCGGTACGACGATCGCGTGCGACGCGGCGACGTGGACATCCGCGGGTCGTATCTGGCCGAGCGGTACACGTTGTTCCTGCGGACGGTGTACTTCCCGGTCGCCGAGTTGGGCTACCTGGTGCCGGTCGTGGGCACGTTGCTGTTCGGTGGCTGGCTGCACCTGAACGGTCATGTCTCGCTCGGTGCGGTGACAGCTGCCGTGCTGTACGTGAACCAGCTGATCGATCCTGTCGACCGGTTGCTCTCGTGGCTGGACGAGCTCCAGTCCGGTGGTGCGGCGTTCGCGCGCCTGCTGGGCATCAGCGACGTACCGGATGACCGGACGCCGTCGGGGAAGGAGCCGTCGTCGGAGTTGGTCGAGGCGCGAGACGTGCGGTTCTCGTACGTCGAGGGTCGCGATGTACTGCACGGCGTGGACCTGACCGTCCAGCCGGGTGAGCGGATCGCGATGGTGGGTCCGTCCGGCGCCGGCAAGTCGACGCTGGGGCGGTTGGTCGCAGGCATCCACCCGCCACGGACCGGTTCGGTGACGGTCGGCGGCGTGGGTATGACAGAGCTGCCGCTGGATGAGCTACGCAAGCAGGTCGCGCTCGTCACGCAGGAACACCACGTCTTCGTCGGCACCCTGCGAGACAACCTGTCGATGGCGCGTCCGTCGGCGTCCGACTCGGAGCTGCTGGAGGCGTTGGCGGCAGTCGACGCCCGGGAGTGGGCTGAGGGGCTGCCGGATGGCTTGGACACTCGAGTGGGTTCCGGTCAGCTGGCGCTGACACCTGCGCAGGCACAGCAGCTGGCACTTGCCCGACTGGTCCTGGCCGATCCGCACACGTTGGTCCTCGACGAGGCAACGTCGCTGATCGACCCGCGCGCCGCCCGCCACATGGAGCGCTCGCTGGCAGCCGTGTTGGAAGGCCGCACAGTCATAGCCATCGCCCACCGCCTCTACACGGCCCACGACGCCGACCGAGTAGCGGTAGTAGAAGACGGCCAAATAACCGAACTAGGCAGCCACGACGAACTAGTAGCCCGCCAAGGCTCCTACGCCGCCCTCTGGACCTCCTGGCACGGCTAACCACCCGCCGCCCCCAACCTGGAGACACACCACCCGCGGGCTGCTTCATCACCTCCCCGCCCCCGAGCGAAGCGAGGGGGCGGGGCTTCTTTTAGCGTTTGCGTAGTAGGAGCACTGCTGAGTCGACATGTGGAGGTGGGGTAAAAGCCTTGCGGGGAAGGCGAAGCCCGATCGACGGGTCGTAGTAGCGGAACCACCGGTTCGCCCCCGGCGCCTCGCCACGAACCCACCGATTCGCCACCTGCCGCTGAAGCACAAGATCCGCCGACACCAACCGAGACCCCGGCGCCAGCAACCGCTTCAGCAGCAACGTAGAGATGTTGTACGGCGGACTCGACACCACCCGGAACGGCCGCGACGGCAACCGGAGATCACCGGCATCGGCACGAACCACCGTCACCGGCGCATCGGCGAACCGCTTCCGCAACCGATCGGCACGACCAGGATGGAGTTCGACGGCGACCACGCGGGCACCGGCCCGGACCAGCGGTGCGGTCAGCGCACCGAGGCCGGCCCCGACATCGAGGACGAGCTCACCGGGTCTGACCCCGGCCGCGTCCACAACCCGTTGGGCCCAACGACTATCGAGCGGATGCCATCCCCAGGCACCCCTCGCCTGCCCGGAGCCGGGCACGACGGACCATCACGAAGTACGTAATCATGCAACGGACCCTAGACCGCCGTACCGCATCAACTCAAAGCATTTTCGGCGCTGCACCGAGCGACAGAACGGTCTCCGTCGTCCGCCGTTGTGCCAGCTCGAGCCGGCTCTTCTTCGCCACCGACGTGCCCTTCGCGAGCTCCCGCCGTACGTCGAGAACCCGCACCGGCAGCACGTCCGTCATCAGCAGCGGCGCGAACTCGGCCTGCTCGGTCGACCATCGATCCCCGTCACGCTTGAACGTGAACCGCACCAGCAAACCCTCGGCCTTCGTGGTCTCGGGCTCACGATGCGCGGCGACCAGGTTGCCCAGACCGTACGCGACCCACTTGCCGTTGATCTGCTCCATCGGCTGCACGACATGCGCATGGTGCCCGATCACCAGATCAATGTTGCTGTCAGCAAGCAGTTGCGGCGCGACCTCACGCTGCTGGTCGTTCAGCTTGCTCGAGTACTCCGTGCCCCAGTGGCAGCTGACCAGGACCAGATCGGCGCCGCGATCCTTCGCCTCCTGCGCCTTGCGAGCGATCGTCTTCGCGTCGATCTTGCCCGCGCGCCAGGTCTGCCCGTTCGGGTACGGCAGCCCGTTGAACCCGAACGTGAAACTGAGCGAAGCGATCTTCACCCCGCCGACGTCGACGATCGTCGTCTGCTCGGCCTCGGCCCGCGACCGCGCCGTACCCGCGTGCTTCAACCCCACCTTCTCCAAGGTGTTCAGGGTCCGGTCGACACCGTTCGCGCCACCGTCGAAGCTGTGGTTGCTCGCGGTCGTGCACAGGTCGTACCCGGTCTGCTTCAGCGCGGTCGCGATCTGCGGCGGACCTTGGAAGAGCGGGTAGCCGTGGTACGGACCGCCGGCGGGTGCTAGCGGGGTCTCCAGGTGCGCGATCGCGAGATCCGCCTTTTGCACAAGGGGTTTCACGCTGCTCATCAGCGGTGCGAAGTCCCAGTCCCCACCCTTGCCGTCACGCTTCGCGGTTGTCCACAGACGCTCGTGGAGCAGTACGTCGCCGGTCGCGACGACCGTGATCCGATCGGGCTGGTTGCCCTGCTTCGGCTTCGCGCTCGTGGTGCTCTTCGTGCCGTGATCGCCGGTCGTATTCGCATAGGTGTCCGCGATACACCCGGTCGTCGCCACTGCCGCGGCGCCGGCCAGCATGCCCCCGAGCACCGCACGTCGTCGTACTGCCATCCCCACCCCCTTCGTCGCCGATGAAGACGCGGCGCCAGGGGATTTGGTTGGGACGGAGACCTGATCGTGTCCTACGCGATCAGGTCGGAGCTGCCTGCTCTGCTTTCCGGCTTGCTGTCCTGACAGGCGTCGACCAGGTCATCGAGGGAAATCTCCAGGGTGGCGGCGACAGCGGCCACCGTGAACAGCGCCGGCGTCGGGATCCGGCCGGTCTCGATCTTGCGCAGGGTGTCGACCGAGACACCGCACGCCGCAGCCACCTCGACCATGCTGCGCTCACCGCGTGCCTCGCGAAGCAGACGGCCGAGCTGACGACCGCGTTCGCGGTCCCAGGTGGACAGAGGTGGTCGGACCATGAGTGTGATAATAGTACCGGTATAGTTATCTGGGTACATCGAGTCGTGAACGAGGAAGCAAACGATGGTCGAGTTGAAGACGGCGGCAGAGATCGAGCAGATGCGCGAGGCCGGGCGGGTCGTCGGCACAGCGCTGGCCGCGGTGAAGAAGCAGGCCGCTGCGGGCGTCTCGCTCCGCGAGCTCGACGAGGTCGCCCGGGACGTACTGCGTTCTGCCGGGGCGGTGTCGTTGTTCGAGGGGTATCAGCCCGGGTTCGCGACGTCGCCGTTCAGCGGGGTGATCTGCACGTCGGTGAACGACGCCGTACTGCACGGATTGCCGAGCGACCTTCGCCTGCAGGACGGGGACCTCCTCAACGTCGACTGCGGCGCGTCGGTCGACGGATGGTGCGCCGACGCGGCGACCAGCTTCTGCGTCGGTACGCCGCGACCCGAGGACCTCGAGCTGATCGCGACCACCGAGGAAGCACTCGCCGCGGGCATCGCGGCCGCCGTCGAGGGCAACCGCATCGGCGACATCAGCGCCGCGATCGGCCGCATCGGCAAGCGCGACGGCGTCGGCACCAACCTCGACTTCGGCGGCCACGGCGTCGGCCGCCGCATGCACGAAGACCCCCACATCGCCAACGGCGGCCGCCCCGGCCGAGGCCTCAAACTCCGCGCCGGCCACGTCTTCGCCATCGAACCCTGGTTCTGGTCCGGCCCCGGCTCGACGTACGTCATCGACCAAGACGGATGGACCCTCCGCTCCGCCGACGGAACCCGAGGCGCCCACGCCGAACACACCGTCGCCATCACCCCCGAAGGCCCCCAAATCCTCACCCTCCCGTAAGTACGGCGGCCGACCCACGCTCCGGACTACGCGACTGAGTGACGGCGAGATCGCCTGCCATCCGAGGTCTTACCGGCGTCGATTCAGATGCTGTCGACGCTTCCTCCGTAGGACGTGACAGTTGTGGTGAGCTGGAAGCCGAGGCCCTCGTACAAGGCAGCTGCGGGCGCGGATTCGAAGCCGATTTTCAGACGCCGCGCGCCTCGAGCTGCCAGCCGCTCGATGCCAGTGGTGAGCATGGCTCGAGCGAGGCCGCGGCGGTGGTACTCGTCTTCCACTCTCACCGGCTCGACGAGGCCAACCTTCGTCACCGCGTCGAACCAGTAGAGCGAGTAGGCGACGCCCCGCCCGTCAAGCGTCTCGATGGCGAGGTCAAGCTGCGGGTCGTACAGGGAGCATCGACGAAGACGCTCCTCCACCTCGTCGCCGTTCCGATGGCGCATCGGATGTGGAGTTCCCGGTCGTTGAGTGCGATCGACGAGGACAAACCCCTCGGGAGGTTCGGCGACCCGCGGCCGGTCGGCGGCTTCCATCCAGGCGATGCTCGACCGCTCGCCGGCGACAAGCCCCGCCCCAACAACCAGGCTGCCCAATCGGCGATCGTCATCACGCACAGGAACCTCGAACGAGCCGACCGCGTGACGACGGACCTGCCCAACCGCGCCCGCCCAAACCTGATCAATTGAAGGGCTCGTCACCCCCGGCACGATGATCGGATCGCACTGCCAGTCGTCGTCGGCCCAACTCGTCAACAGGACCCCGGCAACAGGCCCATCACCGTCGACCCAGAACAACTGCTCGACATCGTCCGACCGACGTGACTTCCGGGACCACCACTGCACATCCGCGGCCTCCCACGTACCAGCCTGGCCGCCAGCCAGCCGGACCCGCTGCAACAACGCGGTGGCCATCGTGAGCGCCTGACCTCCAGAAACCCTGATCTCCCGCACAGCCAACAATCTCAAATCTCACCCCCTCGCACCTACCCACTAAACCGGCAGCCGGCTTCAGAAGAGGGTTTGTTGGTCCGGGACTTCGGGAGGCGGTTGGCGGCGGGGTGGGGAGCGGAAGCGGCTGGTGGTGGGGTCGGGCTCGCCCCAGCCGGAGTCGGAGATGGAGCCGGGGACCTCGACGACGCCGTTGGGGTGCATGCCGTTGATGGGTTTGGAGCGGTGGGACGAGCCTCGGCCGAAGCCGTGTTTGTCCAGGAGGGGGCGAGCCTTGTCTTCGAAGGCTTTGCGGTAGCTGGGGCTGGCGTAGGAGCCGTGGGCGTAGAGGGATTCGTAGCGGGAGACGAGGTCGGGGTGGTCGTGGGCCAGCCAGCTCATGAACCAGTCTTTGACGCCGGGGCGTAGGTGGAGGATGAGGGTGGTCACGCCGGTGGCGCCGGCTTCGGCTAGCTGGGCGAAGAGGTGGTCCAGGTGGTCGGCCGAATCGGTGAGCCATGGGAGGACGGGTGCGACCATGACGCCGCACGGGAGGCCGGCCTCGCGGATGGCGCGGATCAGGTCCAGGCGACCGCGGACCGACGGGACGCCAGGTTCGAGGCGGCGGCGGAGTTCTTCGTCGCCGAGCGCCAGTGAGATGCCGATGCCGACCCGCACTTCGGCAGCCGCTGCAGCCAGCAGCCCCAGATCTCGCCGGAGCAAGGTGCCCTTGGTGAGGACTGAGAGCGGCGTGCCGGACGCGGCGAGAGCCTCGATGATGCCGGGCATCAGGCGGTAGCGACCCTCGGCGCGCTGGTACGGATCGGTATTGGTGCCTAAGGCAACTTGCTCGTGGTTCCAGGACGATCGGGCCAGTTCACGTCGGAGTACATCGGCGACGTTGGTCTTCACCACGATCTGGCGATCGAAATCCTGCCCGGTGTCGAGCTCCAGGTATTTGTGGGTCGGCCGGGCGAAGCAATACCGACACGCGTGCGTGCAACCGCGATACGGATTGACCGTCCAGTTGAACGGCAACCCGGTGCCAGGCACCGAGTTCAGCGCAGAGCGTGCGACAACCTCGTGGAAGGTGATGCCCTGGAACTCCGGTGTCGTCACCGACCGGACCAGACCCGCGATCAACCCGAGCCCCGGCAGCGTCCCCGGGGTCTCGACGTCGATCTGCTGGCCTGCCCACCTCATGCCCAACAGTCGAACACATGTTCCCATGGATGTCCAATACGATGCCCACGCCCGCTGTCGGATCCGGCTCGTGGCGTTCGTTGCAGGGGTGAGAGGGCGGGTGGCCGCCCGGACAAGGAGTGCTGAGATATGAGCCTGTACCTCATCTCGTTCGAGAAAGGTGCGATGGACCACATCCCCGCCGAGGACTTCCCCGACGTCGGCAAGGCCGCCCACGCGGTGATTCGGGAGGCCAAGGACGCCGGCGTGTACGTCTTCGGCGGCGGGCTGAGCTACGACGACGGCGACGTGGAGTGGGGCGTCGTCGCCACCGACGGGGTCGTCACCGACGGCCCGTACCCGGAGAGCAAGGAGCTCATCGGCGGCCTCACGATCGTCGACGTGCCTACTCGTGCGGCCGCCCTGGAGTGGGCTGCCAAGATCGCGGTCGCCTGCCGCTGCGCACAAGATGTTCGCAAGTTCATGGACGACCCGGAGCGCTGATCACAGCGAACCCGAGCCCGGGCTGATCAGCGGAAGGCATCGGCGTTGGCGACCGCCCACTCGCGGTAGGTCACCGCGGGTCTGCCGATGAGCTCGGGCACGGCCGGCTCGGGCTTCATCGGATACTCCGCCATCATCCGGAAGCCGTCGAGCAACCACTGCGCGGTCTCGAGCCCGATCGCCGGCGCAAGCTCGTCGAGGTACTCCTGCGGCGTCTGCTCGACAAACCGCACCTCACGCCCGATCGCCTTCGCGATCTGCTCGACTTCCTCCGGCGGCGTCAGCGCCTCCGGCCCGCTCATCATGATCTTCTGGCCGCTGAAGCGCTCCGACAGCAGCACCACACGCGCCACCGCGGCGATATCCGCGAGGTCGATCGGCGTCTGCACAGCCCCGGCGTACGGCGCTCGCACGACGCTCTCGGCCTTGATCGACGGCGCCCAGCCGAGCGTGTTGTTCATGAACTCCCCCGGCCGCAAGAACGTCCAGTCGAAGCCGCCCGCCTCGATCGCGCGCTCGATCCGGTAGTAGTGCCACCCCGACGGATCCCCTTGCGCCTCATAGTCGGCGGGCTCACCCGACAGTACGACGACGCGCCGTACGCCGGCCGCCTTCGCGCAGCGGACGAAGTCGTCGACGTACGCCGGAAGCGGTGCGAGGTAGACCGTGTCGATGCCGGCCAACGCGGCCGGCAGAGTCGAAGGCCTCCCGAGATACCCGCGGGCGATCTCCACCTGGTCCGGCAACGCCGCGCGGGCCGGATTGTTGGTCAGCGCCCGCACCGCCGCACCCGCGGACACCAACTCGTCGACCAGCAGCCGCCCCACGCTGCCGGTCGCTCCTGTCACCAGGATCGTCATGCCATTCCCCTCCCGCCGACAATTCTCGTAGGGTATACGAGAATTCAAGCGAGCGCCTATCGTTATCCGCGTGAGCGAGCGGCGGAGCGGTCAGGGTCAGCCAGACAAGACGCTGGCGTTGCTGTGGCGCAACCACCGCCGCCCAGCGGCAGAGCCGGGATCGAACGAGCCGGCCAGGCAGCGTGGCGCGGGCCGGCGACCGTCGCTCAACGTGGACGATGTCGTGCAGACGGGCATCCGGCTGGCGGACGAGCAGGGACTCGCGGCGGCGTCGATGGGTGGGCTCGCCAAGGAGCTCGGCGTCGGCACGATGACGCTGTACACGTACGTGCCGTCGAAGGACGAGTTGCTGGACCTGATGGTCGACCAGGTGCTCGTGGAGCGCGACCTTCCGGGCCCAGATGCGCCACGCCCCGACGACTGGCGCGAGCAGGTGGAGATCTACTCGCAGCAGACGCGCGAGATGTTCCAGCAACACCTGTGGCTCTCGCAGGTCTCCACGATCCGTCCGCCGGTCGGCCCGGGCATGCTGGCCGGACGCGAGTACCTGCTGTCCGCGGTGCTCGGTCTCGGCCTCAGCGCGACCGAGACGAACACGGCCGCGCTCGCGATCACGACGTACGTCGACTCCGCCGCCCACCTCGAGGCCGAGAGCCGACTGGTCGAACGGGCCACGGGTCAGACCAACGACGCCTGGTGGTACGAGCGGAACGACCTGTGGGAGACGTACTTCGACGTCGACAGGCATCCCGCGATGACGACGATCTGGCACGCGAAGGGCTACGAGTCCACGGCAGCCGACTCGTACCGCTACGGCCTAGACCGCCTCCTCGACGGCATCCAGGCGATGAAACCCCTATAAATCAAGAGAGATCCACGCCGGGCTGGAGACGATCATTCAGGTGCGGATACCTGATAGGACATCGGCGCCGACCGGATTGAGGCTGTGACGAACTGAGCTGCCGATCCGGTGCGTGGTGACGAGGCCGGTGTCGTGCAGGATCCGGGCGTGTTCGCTGGCCGATGCCATCGAGATGCCGACCCGCGCCGCCAACTCGCTGGTCGAGCATGCGCCGATCGAGATGCCCTTCAGGACAAGCGCTCTGGTCTTCCCGAGCAGGTCGGCGACGGCGCGATCGCGGTCCGGACGCCGCACGACGACCTCGGGCTGCCCGGGATCGTGACGCACCGGATAGACCAGCACCGGTGGCAGCGTCGGATCGAGCAGCATCATCGGGTACTTCCAGCAGAAGAACGACGGCACCAGGCGCAGGCCCCGGCCGTTCAGGTGCAGGTCGCGGTCGATGTGCGGCGTGTCCACCGAGAGCACCGGAGCGTCCCAGCGCAGCGACTGATGCAGCTCCGGGATCAGAGACTCGAAGCCGTCGCTCGCCACGGTGTCGTTGTGCCGGGCAACGGCCGGCTGGATCGTGGTCGCGATCATCGGCATCTGCGGCGCGATCTTGGTCCGGTGGAACGAACGCAGCCCATGCACGAGCCGCGTCATCACCTTCGTGTCACCGGTCGCGAGCCGCCGGGTCCAGGCCGGCAGCCGGACGCTGTCCGACAGCCGCTGCAACTCCGACCTCAGCTGAACAGCCGGTGTCGCCGCGACCGCGGTCAATCCCGCGTCGAGTCCTTCGCCCGCCGCCCGCGGCGTGAGGAAATCCGGCGAGTACCCGACCGGCGGCGTCAACGCGAGCAACTCCCGCTCGAGCGCACTCAAACGGGACCTCGCCCGCTCCCGCCAAGCCCCGTAGACCTCTGGTTCCTCATCCCCTTGCAGGATATGAAGCCCGAGCAGGACCTCCCACAACGGATCCGGCCGCTGCGCGATGGTCGTCCTGGCCAGGTCCGTGCATTCGAAATGAATGCGGAACACCACGACCCCCTCCCCCGAGGAAGTCACCCACCGTGGTCAGTAGGCGACCCTTCGACAGTAACAGCCGAAGGGTTCACCCGCTGTGACCAGTTACTCCCACTCGATGGTGCCCGGGGGCTTGCTCGTCACGTCGAGGGTCACCCGGTTGATCTCGTCGACCTCGTTGGTGATGCGGGTCGAGATGCGCTCGATCACGTCGTACGGCAGGCGGGCCCAGTCGGCGGTCATCGCGTCCTCGCTGGTGACGGGCCGCAGTACGACGGGATGCCCGTACGTGCGGCCGTCGCCCTGGACGCCGACCGACCGTACGTCGGCCAGTAGGACCACCGGGAACTGCCAGATGTCGCGGTCGAGGCCGGCCGCGGTCAGCTCGGTGCGGGCGATCAGGTCGGCCGCGCGGAGGATGTCGAGCCGCTCACGGGTGACCTCGCCGATGATCCGGATGCTCAGGCCGGGGCCTGGGAACGGGTGCCGGTAGACCATGGTCTCCGGCAGACCGAGCGCCAGGCCGAGCTCGCGGACCTCGTCCTTGAACAGCGTCCGCAACGGCTCGATCAGGCTGAACTGCAGGTCGTCCGGCAGGCCGCCGACGTTGTGGTGCGACTTGATGTTCGCCGCGCCGGTGCCGCCGCCGGACTCGACGACGTCCGGGTACAGCGTGCCCTGGACCAGGAACTCGATGTGCCGCTCGGCGTCCACCTTGCGTGCGGTCGCCTCGAAGGTCCGGATGAACTCCCGGCCGACGATCTTCCGCTTCTGCTCCGGGTCGGTGACGCCGGCGAGCGCGGACAGGAACTGCTCCTCGGCGTCGATCGCCTCGAGCCGGATCCCGATCGCCGCGACGAAGTCCTTCTCGATCTGCTCCGACTCACCGGCCCGCTGCAGACCGTGGTCGACGTACACGCAGGTCAGCTGGTCGCCGATCGCCTTGTGCACCAGGGCTGCCGCGACCGCGGAGTCGACGCCGCCGGACAGCGCGCACAGCACCTGCTTGTCGCCGACCTGCTGCCGGATCAGCTCGACCTGCTCGTCGACGACATTGGTGGTCGTCCAGTCACCCTTGCAGCCGGCGATCTGGTAGAGGAAGTGCTCGAGCACGGCCTGCCCGGCCTGCGAGTGCAGGACCTCCGGGTGCCACTGCACGCCGGCGAGCCGCCGGTCCAGGTCCTCGAACGCCGCGACCGGCGCACCCTCGGACGCGGCCAGGACGGCGAAACCTGCGGGCGGCGCGTGTACTGCGTCGCCGTGCGACATCCACACGTTGAGGTCCTCGGGGATGTCCGCGAGGAGCGTGCCCGGCTCGCTGACGGTGACCGGGGTGCGGCCGAACTCGCGCAGTCCGGTCCGCCGTACGTCGCCGCCGAGCGTCTGCGCCATGGCCTGGAAGCCGTAGCAGATCCCGAACGCCGGCACGCCGGCCTCGAACAGCGCGGTCTCGACCCGCGGGGCGCCCTCGGCGTACACCGACTGCGGACCGCCGGACAGGATGATCGCCTTCGGCTCGCGCGCCAGCATCTCCTCGACCGGCATCGAGTGCGGCACGATCTCGGAGTACACCTTCGCCTCGCGCACGCGGCGCGCGATCAACTGCGCGTACTGCGCTCCGAAGTCGACGACCAGGACCAACTCATGCTCTGCCACCCGCAAAGCCTATCGGTGCAGGTCAGCAGGGCTGTAATCCGCCGGACCCGCGGTCACCGGCAACGGATCGCTGGTGATCTCCAGGCCGGGGAAGCGGCGTCGCATCGCGGCTTCGTAGCGGGCGGCAGCCGCCTGGTCGCCGATGTAGTCGGAGATCTGATGCGGACCGAACCACAGCCGCACTCGGCATCGGGAGGTTGAGCTCACGAGTCGTGACGCTAGCCACATCAGTTGTCCCCGGTGTTACCGTCCGTTACAACCAGGAGACGCTTCGGCGCGCGGAACGAGAGCAGGTCGATCATCGGCGGCGCCTCGACCAGCCGTACACCGGCCAGCAGCTCCCGAGCACACTCCAGCGCAACCCGAGCCTCCAGCCGAGCTAGCCCGGCGCCAAGACACCGGTGAATGCCGATCCCGAACGCGAGGTCGGCCGGCCCGCCATGTCCACTCAACCCAAGCAAGACCGGCGCCCCGGCCGGCATCTCCACCTCACCGATGGTCGTCTGGCGAGCCGTAATCCGGCGCCAAGTCGGCACGGACGAGGCCTCCCGCAGTACTTCCTCGACAACATCCGCTGGTTCCACCAGCTCCCCAAGCGACCGGTGGAAGGTGGTCGAGATCAGTTGGGTGGTGGTTTCCTGTCCGGCTATCAGGAGGAAGTAGCCGACGGCGCAGACTTCCTCGTCGGTCAGGCCGAGGCCGACCACCGCGCCGAACAGGTCATCGGCCGGTGCCTTCCGGGTAGCGGACGTCCGCGCGCGCAGCCAGGCGTAGAACTCGGCCGCGCTGTGAGCCAGCTCCAGCTGCCGGTCCTCGTCCGGCCGGCCCCAGAACAGCTCGAGCGAGTCCAGGCTCCAAGCCTTCAACGCGGGTATGTCGACGTCCACCAGACCGAGCAAGTGCAGCAGCACCAGCGCCGGCGGCTCCGCGGCGATCGCCTGGACCAGGTCGACCTGCACACCGTCCACCAGCCGAGCCGCCGCATCCACGACGCGAAGCGAGGTCAGCTCACGGGCCAGAGCTTCGACACCAGCGACCCGCGCCGGGCTGAAGAACCGGGCAACAGCAGCGCGGATCGGCCGATGCGACTCCCCCGCGTTGTTCGCCAGCGTCGGCGGCAGCGCGAACCCGACCCCCGACAGCACCCGCAACGCCTTCACCGACAGCGGCGTGTGTGCGAGTACGGCGTTGTCCGGCCGGAACGTCTCCGGGTCCAACAACACCTCACGCGCCGACGCCGGATCGTCGACGACCCAGTACCCCAGCGCCTCGTCGTACCGAGCCGGACAGCCGCTCACTCGAACCAGCTCGGCACCGCGGCCTTGAACGCCTCCTGATCGAGCGCCCCCGCACCAGCCGGAATCCGACCGATCACCGGCACACCTGTCACCGCCGGCAGATCCGCGAGATTGCACTCCTCGGCGAGATCCGGATGCTCCGGCCACGAGCCGATCACCAGTCCCTCGATCGGCAGGCCGCGCGACCGCAGCGCCTCGACCGTCAGCCCGGTGTGGTTCAGCGTTCCGAGGCCCGCCCGCGCCACCACCACGAAACCGAACGGTGTCGTCAGCTGACCGGCAAGATCCGCAAGGTTGTTGCCCTCAGCATCCAGCCCGACCAGGATCCCACCCGCACCCTCGACGAACACGGTGTCGTTCGT
Source organism: Kribbella sp. NBC_00662 (assembly GCF_041430295.1). Lineage (GTDB taxonomy): Bacteria > Actinomycetota > Actinomycetes > Propionibacteriales > Kribbellaceae > Kribbella. The sequence goes on from NZ_CP109029.1 coordinate 1,027,160, forward strand.
CAGCGTCAACTGGTCGATCGCCTTGGCGTGCGCAGCAACCGGGGGCAACGCAACCCCCTCCCGGCGCGCGGCGGTCGTTGGCGCCAACGGATCGCGCAGGCGAATGCCCTCGTGCAGCTTCGTCAGCCCGGTCAGCCGGTGTACGTCGTCGAGGTCCCCCGGCTCGTCCGGCCCGACCCCGGTCTGAGCCGGCTTGACGACAGCAACCGTCCCGGCCGCGCGGACCGCGAGGGCGGCGGTCGTGATCGTCTTACCGACCCCGGTGTCCGTCCCCGTGATGAGCGTGATCATGAGACCTGCCCGATCGCGTCGACGATCACCGCACCGGCGCGATCGAGATCGTCGCCCGACAGACCGGCGTGAGCGGTCAGACGGAGACGGGAGATCCCGTCGGGAACCGAAGGCGGCCGGAAGCTGCCTACGCGTACGCCGTTGCGGCGGCAGACATCCGCTGCCTCGACCGCCTGTTGCGGGCCAGGCATGGGGATCGAGACCACCGGGCCAGCAGGGAGCGGGACCCCGAAGGTCGCGGCCAGGTGGGCTGTGGCCGCGTGAATTCGCGCAGGGCGATCAGGTTCCGCCGAGAGCACGCCGAGCGCGGCCAACGCGGCTGCACAGGCGGCCGGGTTGAGGCCGGTGTCGTAGATGAACGGGCGGGAGCGGTTGATCAAGTGGTTGCGGAGGACGGCCGGGCCGAGCACCACGCCGCCCTGGGATGCCAAGGACTTGGACAGCGTCATGGTGACGACGACGTGATCCCGTCCGGCCAGCCCCTGGGCGTGGACAGAGCCATGGCCGCCGCCGGTGACGCCGAGCCCGTGAGCCTCGTCGACGAGTAGGACGGCATTGTGGGCGGCGGTGGTCGCGGCCAGCTCGGCGAGCGGGGCCTCGTCACTGAGCACGCTGAACACGGACTCGGTCATCACGACCGCGTGCGGCTCGTTGCGCTCGGCAAGCACTTTCTCGACGGCTTCCACGTCGTTGTGCGGGACGATCTCGACGCGGGACCGGGACAGGCGGCAGGCGTCCACCAGCGAGGCATGGACGTGTTCGTCGGACACGAGCAGGGTTCCGGGGCCGCCGAGTGCGGTGACCACGCCGAGGTTGGCGAGGTACCCGGACGAGAACGCGAGCGCAGTCTCCTGCCCCACGTAGGCAGCCAGTGCGGACTCGAGCTCCTCGTGCAACGCCGTCGTGCCGGTCACGAGACGGGACGCGGTCGACCCCGTGCCCCAGGTCCGCACAGCTTCAGCCGCGGCCTCGACCACGCGTGGATCGCGCGAGAGACCGAGATAGTCGTTGCCGGCAAGGTCGATCAGGTCGTCGTCCGCGGCGCGCGCACGCAGGAGCCGGGTGAGACCACGCGCTTCCAACGCAGCCGCCTTCGGGGCGAGCCAGTCATCCAGCATCAGCCGGCCTCCTCGATCGCACCGGTGATCCCCGCCGCGATGGTCGCGATCTCCTCGTCGGTGCACACGTACGGCGGCATCGTGTAGACGAGGTCACGGAACGGCCGCACCCACACTCCACGCCGCAAGGCCGCCTCGGTCATCCGCGGCAGATCCACGGGACCACCGAGTTGTACGACGCCGACCGCGCCGAGCACCCGCACGTCCTTCACCGCGGGCAACTCGCGCGCCGCAGCCAGCCCGGACGAGAGGCCGGCGGAGATCGCGCCCACCCGAGCAGCCCAGTCCTGCGACAACAACAGCTCGATCGATGCCAACGCGACCGAGCAGGCCAGCGGGTTGGCCATGAAGGTCGGACCGTGCATCAAGGCGCCGCCCGGGCCGTTCGAGACGGTCTGCGCGACGTCCGTCGTACAGAGCATGGCTGCGAGGGTGAGGTAGCCACCGGTCAGAGCCTTGCCGACGCAGAGGATGTCGGGCTCGACGGCGGCGTGTTCGGAGGCGAAGAGGGTGCCGGTGCGACCGAAGCCCGTCGCGATCTCGTCGAGGATGAGCAGGAAGCCGTGGCGGTCCGCCAGCTCGCGGAGGATGCGGAGGCAGGCGGGGCTGTACGGGTACATGCCGCCGGCGCCTTGGAGGATCGGCTCGACGATGATCGCGGCGATCTCGTCCGAATGCTGCTCGGCAAGCGCGGCGACGGACTCGGCCCAGGCTTGCAGCTCGGGATCGTCGGCAGGGCGGTCGAAACCGGCGGGTGGCTGTGGGCCGAAGACCTGTTCCTTCAGGGCGCCGGTGAACAACGAATGCATGCCGTTGACCGGGTCGCAGACGCTCATCGGCGCGAAGGTGTCGCCGTGGTAGCCGCCGCGGACGGTCAGCATCCGGGTCCGGCCGTTGTTGCCGCGCGCAACTTGGTACTGCAGCGCGAGCTTGATCGCGACCTCGACCGAGACCGAGCCCGAGTCGCAGAAGAAGACATGCCGCAACGGTGCGGGCGTGATCTCCACCAGCCGCTCCGCCAGCCGGATCGCCGGCTCGTGCGTCAGCCCGCCGAACATCACGTGGCTGAAGTCATCGACCTGGCTCTTCACCGCGGCATCCAGCACCGGGTTCCGGTAGCCGTGGATCATGCACCACCAGGACGCCATCGCGTCGATCGCCTCGACGGTCCCGCCGGCACCGTCGTCCAGCTGCAGCCGTACGCCGGATGCGCCCCGGACCAGCCTGACCGGCGACGGTGCGGTCAGCGAGGAGTACGGATGCCAGAGCAGCTCCGAATCCTGCTGTAGCAGTGCTTTGACCGACTGTGACACCGTCTCCCGCCTCCGTCCTGAGGATTCACCACGGTAATCGTTGCGTGCCGTCGGCAGCGTCGCGGGTGGCCAGGATGTGGGCGACGTCTCCTACTGCTGCGTGCCGGCCGTTGCGATGTGCAACGTCACCGCATCCGGATGCAACCGCGACCGCGCCATCGTGGTGGCCTCCTTGGCGCCGTCGAGCGACTCATCCCGGATCCACTGCACCGGCGCGGCGAGCCCGATCGGCCCGACCCGCGAAGCGGTCTCCAGGAAGTACCGCGACTCCGCCACGGTCCACGGCCGGTCCCGCTCCCAGGCGATCGCGTCGCCGGTTCGCGCCGGTTGCTGCCAGCCGCCGGTGGCATCACGCTGGTTGCCGTAGATCAGCTGACCGTCCGGTCGCAGTACGCCGATCCGGTCGGCCCACTCCCCCTGGTCGACCAGCTCGGCCGCCCGCAGTACCCCCGCGTAGCCGGCGTCGTGGACACTCGGCGCTGCCAGCCGGCCGAACCCGAAGTCCTCCAGCGCGCGCATGTGCCGCTCGAGTACGCCGAACCGGCTGAGCGCCTCGCTGACCGCGAGGATCGCGACCTCGACCTGGTAACCGGCTGCCTTGAACCGGGCGGCCGACGCTCCGAACTCGTCCGGGTCGAGGAACTCGGTCTCGACGATCGCGTCGTACCGCTCCTGGATCACCAGCTCCTCGGCACGCGCCAGCCAGCGCCGGCCGTCGGACGCGACGTACTTGCCGGCGGTCGGAGGCACCTCGGTGATCGGCTCGTGGAACCGCGGGTGGTACGGCTCGTAGGTCAATGCGCTGAGGACGACCGGGCCACCGCGGGGCGCGAGGACCGCCTTCGCCAGCGCGGTGATCGAGGCCTTGCCGTCGCCCGGCTGACCACCGACGAACACCACGATCGGCTGCTCCTGCGGTACGCCGGTCAGCTGGTCGGGCACGATGCGGTCGCGGAAGATCCGCATGCTCTCGGTGTCGTCGAGCAGGTACCGGTCGTCGTCGCTGGTTGCTTCAGTCCCCCAGGGTGCGGTCACGATCGTTCCAGCGCCTCGTCGTCCATCTCGTCGTCTTCGTCATCATCCGAGTCATCTGAGTCCTCGAGGTCCGAGTCCTCGTCGTCGTCCTCGTCGGAATCGTCCTCGTCGGAATCGTCCTCGTCGGAATCGTCGTCCTCGTCGTCGACCTCGACGCTGAGGAGATCGTCGGCGTCGGCGCGGACGCGCTTGATCGCGCGGGTGTCCACCGGTGTGAGTTGCTGTCCGCGCGCGGCCCAGGCCTGCTGTTCTGCCCGCCAGCCGGCGATCGCGGCGGCATCGGGCTCGCCGGTCGCTTCCTCGGCAGCGATCAGCTCCGAGTAGTAGCCGATCGCCTGCCGGATCCCCTCCTGCGCGATCTCGTACGCAACCGCCTGCGGCACCGTCCAGCCGGCCTTACCGAGCCCGGCGAGCACGTTGACGGCGGCGGCGTTGACCACAGATGGACTTTAGCTGATCGTCCGGGTCACGCCTGCAGCGGATGCAGACCGCGCTGAACGGGAGGTGAACCCCTGGCGCAGTTATGTTTCCAACGCCGCAGACGGGAGGGAACCGACTACCCGATCGCAGCGTCTGCTTCTTCGCAAACCACGTCAGCTTGAACGCAAACCTCGAGCATCGGAAAGCCGCGATGGGCGCGGCTCGCACGGATGGGACACTCATGGCTTTCGGTAGGTCACGCAACAACAACAGCAGCAACGGCAAGAAGAAGAACGAGGCCGAGCACACCTCGGGGGCGCGTCCGTCCACCGAGCAGACGCACCAGGAAGGCCAGACCCGGCGCCAGAAGGACCAGGGCGGTCGGAAAGCTCACAAGGCCGGCCGCGTGAAGCTCAACCCGAACACCGCCAATGGTCGCGCCGCCGCCGCAGCCAAGAAGGCCGCGCCGAAGAAGAAGGGCAACGGCCGGGGCTGAACCCGCGCCGGCCCAGCACAAAGGGTCGCGATAGCCGAGCCCCGTCCGGCCGATTGCGATAGCCGGGGTGGACCGTGGTGCGGTCTGCCCCGGCTTGCTGTTGTCAGCGGCGGCGAGAGCCGCGTTTGGAACTGGGCTGCCCGGCTTGGCCGCCACGGCCCGACCGACCACCGCCACGTTTACCACCGGCGCCGCCGGAGTTGGAGCCCGAAGTGCCGGAGCTGCGGCCGGACCTGCCGGGGTTGCTCGGTTTGGTGTTGGTGGGGCGAGGGGGCGGCGCTTCGAGGGCGGCTTTGACTGTGTTGAAGGCGTCGTTGGCGTTGCGGGCGGGGCGGACGCCGGTGAGTTTGGGGATGGCGGCGCGCTGCCGGCGGGTGTGGGTCTGGATGCGTTCGACCACCCGCTTGCGAACCTCGACCAAGTCGTCCGCGTTGAGATTCTCGACCGCCTTCCCGCGATCGAGCGCCACGTCGAACCACTCGGTGTACCCGTGGGTGTGCACGACCTGGTTCGGCGACTTCTGCCCCAACCGGCGGTACTGCGACAACACGTCGTACCGCTCGTCCAACCCGAGGACCTCGTCGCGCAGCCCGCGCTCGACCTGGTGGTCGTACGTCGCCGCGACCCGCTGATCGATCTCGGCGGCGGCCCGATCGACCGACAAGACGACCTGCCGGGTGGCAGGTGCGACGGCCCGCTCGGGATCGTTGCCCATGGCCCGTGCCAACGCGTTCACGATCGCGTCGTAGTTGTTCTCGTGGATCTTCCCGGCGGCCTTCGGGTCGAGCCGGGCGAGTACGGCGTACGCGTCCTCGGCCATACTGCGCGGGAAGTCCCGGCGGATCGCGTTCCGCGCCTCGGCGACCGCGTCCACCTCCCAGCCCTCGAGCAGCGAGCGGACGTAGACGCTCGTACCGCCGACGATCACCGGTACGCCACCGGCCGACCAGGTCTCCTCCATGTGCCCGCGCGCCTGCGAGACGAACGTCTCCAGCTCGAGCTTCCGCACCGGCTCGGTGACGTCGATCATCGTGTGCGGGATGCCGCGCATCTCTTCCGGCGTCGTCTTGCTGGTGCCGATGTCCATGTACCGGTAGACCTGCCGCGAGTCCGCGGAGACGACCATCGTCGGCAGCCCGAGCTCGTCCTGGATCCGCAGACACAGATCGACCGACACCGCGGTCTTACCCGCCGAGGTCGGCCCGTACAGAGCGACCAGCAGGCGAGGCACGGCATCAGGCATGCCCACCAGCCTAGCCGGGCTCAACCAGAGGTCAGCTCACCGTGGACCGAGCAGCGGGCCGACCAGCCCATCGGGTGGACCTGGACGATCATCCGGCGGCGGCACTCGGCGCAGTACCGCGGCGGCTCCAGCGCCAGCGCCCGGCCACAGTCGTCGTGCCCACCGGCGCTCAACTCCAGGCCGCATCGGCCGCAGTACACCTCGGTCACAGCGTCTTCTGCAGCTCTTTCACCGGCATCTTCAGCTCGGCGAGCAGGTCGAGGTCCGCTGTCGCCGGGCGGCCGAGGGTGGTCAGGTAGTTGCCGACGATGACGGCGTTGATCCCGCCGAGCAGTCCGTCCCGCGTGCCCAGATCGCCGAGGGTCAGTTCGCGGCCACCGGCGTACCGCAGCACCGTGCGCGGCATCGCCAGCCGGAACGCCGCGATGGTCCGCAGCGCGTCCTTGCCGTCCATGACCTCCATGTCGCCGAACGGCGTACCGGGTCGCGGGTTGAGGAAGTTCAGCGGCACCTCGTGCGGGTCGAGCTCGGCCAGCTGGGCTGCCAGCTCGGCCCGCTGCTCCAGCGTCTCGCCCATCCCGACCAGGCCGCCGCAGCACAGCTCCATGCCGGAGTCGCGCACCATCAGGCACGTCTCCCAGCGCTCCTCGAACGAGTGCGTGGTGACGACGTCGCCGAAGTACGACCGGGCCGACTCGAGGTTGTGGTTGTACCGGTGCACGCCCCACGACTTCAGCTCGTCGACCTGCTCCTGGGTGAGCATGCCGAGCGAGCAGGCGATGTTGATGTCGACCTCGGCGTTGATCGCCTCGATGCCGGCCTTCACCTGGCTCATCAGCCGTGCGTCGGGCCCCCGGACCGCGGCGACGATACAGAACTCGGTGGCGCCGGTCTTCGCGGTCTCCTTGGCGGCCTCGACCAGCTCGGGGATGTTCAGCCAGACCGACCGGACCGGCGAGGTGAACTGACCGGACTGGGAGCAGAAGTGGCAGTCCTCGGGGCAGCCGCCGGTCTTGAGCGAGATGATCCCCTCGACCTCGACCTCCTCGCCGCACCACTTCACCCGGACGTCGTGCGCGAGCGCGAGCAGTTCGGGCAGCCGGTCGTCGGGAACACTGAGAACCTCGACCAACTGCTCCTGGCTCAGCCCGGTGCCCTGCCCCAGAACCTGCTCACGTGCCACGTCCAGGATCTCGCTCATGCCTTCTCCTGCCTCATCAGAACGGTCGGCTCAGAGTAGGTCAGACCGGTACGCCGGTTCTGCGGCGGGCGTCACGTGGAACACCTCGGACCGAAGTGCCTCACGACCACTCTCCGCACTCCCCGGAAAAAGAATCTGGAGATTTCTGCGGAACCTCGTAACCCCCCGTAGATGGGCTCGTTGATGTGTACGAAGGCGGTTACCGCAAGGAAGACCGCCACCCGGTTACCAGGAGCAACAAAAGCAGATCATTACGATCAGCACGCAGAGTGGTCACAAGGCCTCGAAGCGCTGGGAATCGGATGTAAGGTAGTAACCAAGAGCTCGGGTCGCCAGCCATGGTTGGTGACCCGATCCCAAAGCGCCGGGCGCCTCACCCCGGCTTGAGTGGGTCCCTCGGGAAACGATTTGGGCGGAAACGTTCCCGAGGGACCTGCTCCCTTTTCTGAAGCTTTTCCAAAACCTCAGCAAAGTTACTGCTGAGGTTTTTTCATTTGCCTTTGAGGTATTCCTCGCGGTTTTGTTACGGCTCCGTCACGGACTGTTTCGGGAAGATCGGGAGCCGCAACGCGCCGGGTGCGTCGTCCGGGACGACCGGGTTCGACGGCTTCACCGGTTGCACCCGCTGGTACGCCGAGCCGACCGCCGGCCGCGGGTCGTCGCCGCCCTTGTTCGGCCAGAACGACAGCGCGCGCTCGGCCTGGGCGGTGATCGTCAGCGACGGGTTGACCCCGAGGTTCGCGGAGATCGTCGAGCCGTCGACGATGTGCAGCCCGTCGTACCCGTAGACCCGGTGATAGGGGTCGACCACGCCGGTCGCGGCCGAGTCGCCGATCGCGCAGCCGCCGATGAAGTGCGCGGTCATCGGCACGTTGAACGGCTCCCCGATCGTGCCGCCCGGCGTACCGTTCATCAGCTTCGCCATCCGCCGGACCACCTGGTTCGCGACCGGGATCCAGGACGGGTTCGGGGCGCCGTGGCCCTGCTTCGAGGTCAGCCGCCAGCGGCCGAGCCGGTCCCGCTTGCCGTACGTCGTGATCGAGTTGTCCGCGGTCTGCATCACCAGCGCGATCACGGTCCGCTCGGACCAGTGCTTCAGGTCGTACAGCTTGCGGATGTTCTTCCGCTGGACGCCGAGCTCCCGCAGCCAGGTCCGCCAGCGCGGCTTGTCCCCGTCGCCGTCGGTCAGCACGGTCTGCAGCAGCGACATCACATTGCTGCCCTTGCCGTACCGGACCGGCTCGATGTGGGTGATGTCGTCCGGGTGGAACGAGGACGTGATCGCGACCCCGCGGCTGTAGTCGACGTCGCGGTCCTTCGAGATCGCGCCGAGCAGCGACTCCGAGTTGGTCCGGGTCAGCACGCCGAGCCGGTCGGACAGCCGGGGCAGCTTTCCCTCGTCGCGGAGCCTGTGCAGCAGCTTCGCCGTACCCAACGCGGAGGCCGCGAAGATCACTTGCTGTGCGGTGAAGCGCCGGGTGAGCTTCTTGTTCGAGGTACGGCGGGTGTCCACGGCGTACCCGCCGTTGGGCAGCGGCTCGACCGAGGTCACGGTGGTGAGCGAATAGACCTCGGCGCCGGACTTCTCGGCCAGGTACAGGTAGTTCTTCGTCAGCGTGTTCTTCGCGTTGTGCCGGCACCCGGTCATGCACTCGCCGCAGTCGATGCAGCCGGTGCGACGCGGGCCGGCGCCGCCGAAGTACGGATCGTCGACCTCGACACCGGCCTCGCCGAAGAAGACGCCGACCGGCGTCGGGTGGAACGTGTCCCCCACGCCCAGGTCGTCGGCGACCTGCTTCATCACCTTGTCCGCCGGGGTGAAGCCCGGGTAGGTCGTGACGCCGAGCATCCGCTTCGCCTGGTCGTAGTACGGCGCGAGCTCGGACTTCCAGTCGGTGATGTGCGCCCACTGGCGATCGGCGTAGAAGGCGGGCAGCGGTTCGTACAGCGTGTTCGCGTAGACGAGGCTGCCGCCGCCGACACCGGCGCCGGACAGGATGATCACGTCGCGCAGCGCGCTGATCCGCTGGATGCCGTACATCCCGAGCTTCGGCGCGAACAGAAACCGCTTGGTGTCCCACGAGTTCTTCGCGAACGCAGTGTCCTCGAACCGCGCACCGGCTTCGAGTACCGCGACCCGGTAGCCCTTCTCGGTCAACCGCAAGGCCGACACGGACCCACCGAAGCCCGACCCGACGATGACGACGTCGTAGTCGACGGTCATGGGGCCTCCCGGCCTGGAGCGACGAGGGAAGGCCGGGAGCTACAGCCCCATGACCCGCCGCGACGGAGTCGTGGCATGTGCACAGTCACGGGCGGCCGATCTTCTTCAGGACCCGGAGGGCGCCGGTCATCAGCTCGGCGAACTTCTCGTCGGACAGGCCGTGGGAGGCCGCGATCGGGATCAGTCGCTGGGTGGCGATCGCCTGCGGTTCGACGTACCGGCGGATGCCTTCGACGCCCTGGCGGCGGCCGAGGCCGGACGACCGCATGCCGCCCATCGGGGTGTCGATCGAGCCGAACGTCGCGCCGTACCCCTCGTTGACGTTCACCGTGCCGGCCATCAGCTGCGCGGCGACCGCGCGACCACGGCGGCCGTCGCGGGTCCAGACGCTCGCGTTCAGGCCGTACTCGCCCTCGTTGGCCCGCTGGATCGCCTCGGACTCGTCGGAGAACCGGTAGATCGAGACGACCGGCCCGAAGGTCTCGTTGTCGAAGCATTCCATCGCGGGCGTGACGCCGGACAGCACGGTCGGCTCGTAGAAGAGCGGCCCGATATCCGGTCGCGGCTTCCCACCGGCCAGCACCGTGGCGCCTTGGGCACGGGCGTCCTCGACGTGCCGCGTGACGGTCTCCAGTTGTGCCTTCGAGATCAGCGAGCCCATGTCGACGTCCCAGCCGGTGCCGGCCGAGAGGCGGAGCTTCTTCACCCGGTCGACGAACGCCGTGACGAAGGCGTCGTACACCTGGTCGGCGACGTACAGCCGCTCCATCGAGACGCAGAGCTGGCCAGCGTTCGCGAAGCAGGCCCGTACGGCGCCTTCCGCGGCACGGTGGATGTCGGCGTCACGCAGTACGAGCATCGGGTTCTTGCCGCCGAGTTCGAGGCTGCAGCCGATCAGCCGCTCACCGCACTGCTTGGCGACCAGCCGCCCGGTCCTGGTCGAGCCGGTGAAGCAGATGTAGTCCGCGTTCTGGATCAGGGCGCCGCCGACAGTCGGGCCGTCGCCGTTCACCGCGAGCCAGGCGTCCCGCGGCAGGCCGGCCTCGTAGAGCAGCTCGATCCCGCGGAGCGCGGTCAGCGGGGTCTGGCTGTCCGGCTTGTGTACGACCGTGTTGCCGGCCAGGATCGCGGGCAGCCCGTCGCTGATCGCCATCGTCAGCGGGTAGTTCCACGGCGAGATGATGCCGACGACACCCTTCGGCACGAACCGCTCCTCGGCCCGGGTCAGCACCGGGAAGATGCCGAGCTTGCGCTGCGGCTCGAGCAGTTCCTGCGCCTTGCGGCCATAGTACCGGGCCGTCAGCGCGACGTGGGCGAGCTCCTCGAACGCCTGCTTCCGCGCCTTGCCGGACTCGCGGATGATCAGGTCGACCAGCTCGTGCCGGTGGTCGAGGACCAGGTCGTGGTACCGCAGCAGGATCGCGGCGCGCTCGGCGAGCGGCACCCGCCGCCAGCTCTGCTGCGTCTTCCGGGCCAGCCGGACCGCCGCGATCACGTCGTCCTCGCTGGAGACCGGCAGATCCGCGATCGGCTGCCCGGTGGCCGGCGCGTACGACGTCCTGGTGCCTGCCGTCGCCCGCAGCAGCCCCGACAACCGGCGGATGACCGACTGATCAGTCGCGTACGACGCGGTCGGATCGAGCTCAGGATCCGCGGGAATCGACGTCTGCTCGCTCATCTCCCCAGGCTACCTGCCGGTAATCGGCAGTGTCAGTATCAGATCGCCGTTAAGCTGAGCGGCTGAGACCGGCGAAGGGGTGGGAACGTCAAGATGGTGGACAGCGGGGGGCTCTGGACGCCCCCTGAGGACGAGCTCGGCGAAGCGCTGCAGACAGCCCAGGTGCTGATCGAGGAAGGCCGGGCCGACGAAGCCGGGCCGTACCAGCAGCGGGTCATCGAGCTGGCCAGGGAGCGGGCCGAAGGGTCGCCGAACCACTACGAGGCCAAGCATCTGATGGCCGCGACCCAATACGAGCTGGCCGGCTCACTGAACGCGTCGGGCCGGCACGAGGAGGCGCTGGCCGCGCTGCACGAGGCCCAGCTCGGCTACACCGAGCTGCAGGATGCCGGCGTCTTGGACGCCACCAGCTTCCTGGCCGACATCCGCGCCCGGCGCGCGATGACGCAGGCGCACCGCGGTCACGGCGCCACCGCAGTACTGGAGATGGACGGCGCGGTGATCGCGTACGGCCAGCTGGTCGGCGGCGCGGACGGGCTGAAGCATCAGCCGGACTTCGCGCGGGTGCTCGCGATGAACGCCCTGATCCTGCGCCGGTACGGCGACCCCGCGCTGGCGGTCGCGTCCGCGGACGCGGCGACCCAGCTGTTCCTGCAACTCGCGGACCAGATCAACGAGAGCCCTCAGTCACTGTCGTACGCGCGCTACCTCTGCACGGCGACCGCCGTGTCGGCCGACGTACACGCAGCCGAGGGCCGGCTGGATCTTGCCCTCGAGGCGGACGAGATCGGCCTGACGACAGCCGACACGCTCGCCGACTCGGACTCGACGACCGACATGCGCACGCTCGTCGCCGCACTTGTCCGCAAGGGCAAGCACCTCGGCATAGTCGGTCGGCTCGAGGGCGAGGCATGCCTGCGGACGGCGTACGACACGGACGGCGAAACGGCTGTCCGGGTGGTCGAAGAGCTGGACCGCGGGCTGCCGTTGACGCTGGTGGCCGCGCTGGAGAACGCGGAGATCAAGCTGGGGCCGTTCGAGCAGTACCACCGGTTGCTGGCGTTGAGCGAGCCCGCGCCGGGGATGACGCTGGCAACGGTGTCCGGCCGGACGGACCCGGAGTCGGCCGCCGTACGGGCGACCGAGCTGGCTGAGCTGGTGCGTCCGCTGCTGATGCAGGACGCGGACGCCGGGCTGACGCTGGGGCTGGAGGCGCACTACCTGTTCGCGATCTCGTCGGAGCGCGAGTCCCACCGGATGCGGTACGAGACCAGCACGTACGTACCGATCTGGGCCCAGCTCCTGCTGGACATCTCCGAGGCGTACTACCAGGCCGGCCGGACCGAGATGGCGCTCGACCTGGGCGGCTGGTGCGCGGAGGTCGCCACGGCGCTGATCCCGTTCACCGACGACAACGAGACGATGAAGGACCTGGCCGGCTCCTGCTACCGGCATCACGGCGACCTGCTCGCCGCCGCCGGTGACCTGACCGCGTCCCACCACGCCCACGAGGCCGCACAGCAACTCCAGCTCGGCGGTTGACGTCCGGCCCGGCCGGGCGGACGCTGACGCTGGGAGGGGGTGCGGGCGATGGATGTCGTAGAGCTGCACAACCGCACTGTCACGAACTTCGCTGAGCTGGTCGCAGAGGTCGCGGACAACCAGTGGACGGACTCGACGCCGTGCTCGGACTGGGACGTCCGGGCGCTGGTGAACCACGTGGTCGGCGAGGAACGCTGGACCGTGCCGCTGATGGCGGGCAAGACGATCGCGGAGGTCGGCGACACGCTCGACGGCGATCTGCTCGGTGAGGATCCGGCACGTACTGCGTCGGACGCCGCCGGCGAGGCGACCGCCGCGGCCGGCCGATCGATCGACAAGGTGCACCTGTCGTACGGCGACGAGGACCCGCACGAGTACCTGCGCCAACTCGCGGCCGACCACCTGGTCCACGGCTGGGACCTGGCCGTCGCGATCGGCGCGCAACCGCGTCTGAACGCCGACCTGGTCGCCGACGTCGGCTCCTGGTTCGCAGAACGCGAGGACATGTACCGCTCGGTCGGCATGATCGGCCCGCACCTCGAAGGCTTCACCGCACCGGCCGACCAACTGCTCGCCGCCTTCGGTCGCGACCCGCACTGGAGCCCGGCGCTCGGCGTGCTCGATCGGTTCGGAAGCGCGTTCGACGCCGCGGATCTGGACACGGTGATGTCGCTGGTCACCGACGACATCGTGTTCGAGTCCACCTCGCCGTCCCCGGACGGCACCCGTCTGGAGGGCGCGGACGCAGTACGGGCGGAGTGGGCGCGGCTGTTCGCGGACACCGACGACCCGCACTTCGAGACCGAGGAGACGGTGCTGCTCGGTGAGCGCGCGGTCGTGCGCTGGCGGTACTCGTGGCGTGAGGCTTCCGGCGATCGCGGGCACGTCCGCGGCGTCGACGTACTGCGGCTGCGCGACGGGAAGATCGCCGAGAAGCTGTCGTACGTGAAGGGCTAAAGGTCCTGGGCTTCGGCGCGGAGGGCGCCGACGAAGAGGCCGGCTTCGGTTTCGGTCATGCCGGTCTCGGAGACGACCAGGGCGGTGGCCTGGTGAAGTTCGCCGGCGGCCTTGAGGGCGCGGGTGCGTTCGGCCAGGTTGGTGCCGGGGCGGCGGACGAGCGGCGTACCGGTGGTCGGAGGCACGTAGCGGCCGAGGCGGATGTCGTCGACCAGTTCCCTGGACTGCTTCAGGTCGAGTCCGGTGCGGTCGCGGATCAGCTTGACCGCGAACACCACCTTCTTCGTGGTGATCAGGAACCGCACCTGGTCCACGTCATCGGGAGACAGTTGGCCCCGCGCTGCGGCGAGGGCAACATTGTCCGTGTCCTGGCTGCTCCGTCGGCTGAAAAGTCCCATGCGGCAATCCTTCCAGAAGCCTTCAAGCTGTGGGGACTCGTAGCATTTCGCTCAGCCTGCGAGCAGATTGCGGATCTCGTCCCAGGCGCGCGCACCGAGCTCGCGGTCGGCCTCGTCGGTGCCGCCACGCGCCATCCGCTGACCGGCCGACTTCGGCTCCTCCCCCGGCAGCACCGGCCGATGTCCCGCCTCCGGCCCGACCACGATCCGGGTCCGGCGTTCGCCGCGCCGCCGGGCGATCTCGTCGGCGAACTCCACCGACGGCCACACCTTGTCGTCCCCACCGGCGATCAGCAGGACTTCGCGGATCCGCTCGACCGGGATCAGCGCCTGCTCGGCGTCGCCGAACACCTGCACACTTTGGCGGTACAGGCCGGTATAGCTCGGCGGATCGTCCTCCGCCTTCCAAGCCTTGTCGAACGGTACAAACGGCAGCGGCTCGCCCTGCCACGTCCACGCGGACCGCTGGCTCCCGTCCTCCAGCACCCGGCCCCAGACGTAGGCGCTCGGAGCGAACGCGACCACCGCGTCGACCCGCTCGTCGAGCGCACCGAGCAGCAGAGAAGCCTCAGCACCCCAGGAACTGCCCATCACGACCAGTCGGTCGTTGCGTGCCGCCAGTTCGTCCAGGGGGAACGACTCCAGCGGCACCTCATGCGTGACAGTCCACCGCGGCGCGAGTACGTCGTACCCCTCTGCCTCGAGCAACCGGGCGCGCTGGACGTCCGGCGCACCACTCGAGCCGTGCAGGAGGAGTACGCCGGTCATCGGGCCTCCCGGTCTGGACTGAGGAGTGGAGGGAGCGAAGCGACCGGAGCGACGAGGGAAGACCGGGAGTCACAGCCCGATGACCCGCCGCGACGGAGTCGCGGCATTCAATACCTGCTCAACCGACGACGACCTCGACCCGCTGGAACTCCTTGAGCTCCGTGTAGCCGGTGGTCGCCATCGCGCGCTTGAGCGCGCCGACCAGGTTCATCGTGCCGTCCGGGACCCAGGACGGGCCGAACAGGATCTGCTCCATCGTGCCGGTGACGCCGACCTCGACCCGCTCGCCGCGGGGCAGGTCCTGGTGCCAGGCCTCGGCGCCCCAGTGGTACCCACCGCCCGGGGCGTCGCTCGCCCGCGCCAGCGGTGAACCGACCATCACCGCGTCCGCGCCGCAGGCGACCGCCTTCGCCACATCGCCGGACCGCCCGACCGAGCCGTCCGCGATCACGTGCACATACCGACCGCCGGACTCGTCCATGTAGTCCCGCCGCGCCGCCGCCACGTCGGCGACCGCCGACGCCATCGGCACCGCGACGCCGAGCACCTTCCGCGTCGTGTGCGCCGCGCCACCGCCGAAGCCGACGAGCACGCCGGCCGCACCGGTCCGCATCAGGTGCAGCGCCGCCTGATGCGTCGCGCACCCGCCGACGATCACCGGTACGTCGAGGTCGTAGATGAACTGCTTGAGGTTGAGCGGCTCGGCCTGCCCGGAGACGTGCTCGGCCGACACCGTCGTACCGCGGATGACGAACAGGTCGACGCCCGCGTCCACGACGTGCTTGGCGAACTGCTTGGTCCGCTGCGGCGACAGCGCCCCGGCCACGGTCACGCCGGAGTCGCGGATCTCCTGCACCCGCTGGGAGATCAGCTCGGGCTTGATCGGTGCCGCGTAGATCTCCTGCAGCCGGTGCGTGGCCTGCTTCTGTTCGAGGCTGGTGATCTCCTCGAGCAGGCTGGTCGGGTCCTCGTACCGCGTCCAGAGGCCTTCGAGGTTCAGTACGCCGAGACCGCCGGCCTTGCCGATCGCGATCGCGGTGGCCGGCGACATCACCGAGTCCATCGGCGCGGCCAGGATCGGCAGCTCGAACCGGTACGCGTCGATCTGCCAGGCGACCGAGACCTCCTCGGGGTCACGCGTCCGCCGCGACGGCACGATCGCGATGTCGTCGAACGCGTACGCCTGCCGCCCACGCTTGGCACGGCCGATCTCGATCTCGGTCATCTGGTGTTCCTAACGGGTTGCAGGCGGGGTCAGCGGCCGGAGTAGTTCGGCGCCTCGACCGTCATCTGGATGTCGTGCGGGTGGGACTCCTGGAGGCCGGCGGAGGTGATCCGGACGAAGCGGCCCTTGTCCTGGAGCTCCGGGACGGTGCGGGCGCCGGTGTACCACATCGACTGCCGCAGGCCGCCGATCAGCTGGTGCGCGACCGCGGACAGCGGGCCCCGATACGGAACCTGGCCCTCGACGCCCTCGGCGATCAGCTTCTCGTCGGAACCGCCGTCGTGCTGGAAGTACCGGTCCTTCGAGTACGACTTGCGCAGCCCGCCGGACTGCATCGCGCCGAGCGAACCCATCCCGCGGTACGCCTTGAACTGCTTGCCGTTGATGAACACCAGGTCACCGGGCGACTCCTCGCAGCCGGCCAGCAGCGAGCCCAGCATGACCGTGTCCGCACCGGCGACGAGCGCCTTGGCGATGTCCCCGGAGTACTGCAGGCCGCCGTCGCCGATGACCGGGACCCCGGCCGGCTTGCAGGCCAGCGAGGCCTCGTAGATCGCGGTCACCTGCGGTACGCCGACGCCGGACACGACCCGCGTCGTACAGATCGAGCCCGGACCGACGCCGACCTTGACGCCGTCCGCACCGGCCTCGACCAGCGCCTGGGCGCCCGCACGGGTGCCGACGTTGCCGCCGACGATGTCCACGCCGCGGGTCGCCGGGTCGGCCTTCAGCTTGCGGATGATCTCGAGCTGCGCCTGGGAGTGACCGTGCGCGGTGTCGACGACCAGCACGTCGACGCCAGCCTCGACCAGCGACATGGCGCGCTTGTATGCCTCACCGAAGAAGCCGATCGCGGCGCCGACCATCAGCCGGCCGCTCGCATCCTTGGTGGACAGCGGGAACTTGTCGCGCTTGACGAAGTCCTTGAGCGTGATCAGGCCGGTCAGCTTGCCGGCGTCGTCGACCAGCGGCAGCTTCTCGACCTTGTGCTTGCTCAGCAGCGCCATCGCGTCGTCGGCCGAGATGCCCTGCTTGCCGGTGATCAGCGGCTGCTTGGTCATCACCTCGCGCACCGGGCGGGACAGATCGTTCTCGAAGCGCATGTCGCGGTTGGTCACGATGCCGACCAGCACGCCGGCGTCGTCCACCACGGGGACACCGGAGATCCGGTACTGCCCGCAGAGCGCGTCGGCCTCGCCGATGCTGGCGTCCGGCCCGATCGTGATCGGCTGGGCGATCATGCCGGACTCGGAGCGCTTGACCAGGTCGACCTGCTGGGACTGGTCCTCGATCGAGAGATTGCGGTGGAGCACGCCGAGACCGCCCTGGCGCGCCATCGCGATCGCCATTCGGGCCTCGGTGACGGTGTCCATCGCGCTGGACAGCAGCGGGATGTTCACCCAGACGTTGCGGCTGACCCGGGACCGGGTGCTCGCCTCGGAGGGGATGACGTCGGACTCGTTCGGCTGCAGCAGCACGTCGTCGAAGGTCAGGCCGAGGACTGCGAACTTGTCGGGAACTCCAGCGGGTGTGATGTCCATGGGTAAAACAAGCACCTTTACACGGCGAGTACGGAACCCCATCGTATCCGCGCGCCCACCCAGCCCCGAATCGGCCGTCCACAGCACTCCGCCCGCCGCAGGTGCGCGGCGGGCGGAGCGGGTGGTCGGTTACTTGTTGACCGGCGCGTTGACGACGTTCAGGATCGCCAGGACACTCGCGTCGGCGGTGGAGCCGTGGGTGCGCTCGATCGCCGCGTGCTTGCCCTCGGCGTACTCACCGGTCGAGTGCTTGCCCTTCGGGTAGGCCTTGCGGACCGAGCCCGTGGTGACCTTCCCGCTCGAGTGCTTGCCGGTCCCGGCCTTCTTGGCCGACGCCGGCTTCTTCGCGGTCGCCTTCTTCGCCGTCGGCGGCTTGCCCGCCTGCGACTCGCTGAAGAACAGCTTCGCGCTCTCGATCGTGATCGGCTCACCCGTGGGCGTCGGCAGGACCGGGCTCAGGATGTCGCCGACGATGCTCGCCGGGTCCGTCTGGTCCGGAACCTGGGTGACCGGGTCGCTCGGCTTCTGCTCGTCACCCGGCGTGGTCGTGTCCGAGCCACTGGTGTCGCTCGAACCGGTCCCGTCGGTGCCGTCGGTCTGGCCGGTGTCGCCGGTCGGCGTGCTGGTCGGCGTACCCGTCGGGTCGCCGGACGCCGTGTTGTCGCCCGTACCCGTGTCGACGTTCGCCGGCGGCGTGGTCGTGTCGGTGCTGGTCGGCGTGGACGGCGGGTCGGTCGGCGTCGCCGGAGGCGGCGTCTCGGTCGGCGTGGACGGAGGCGGCGTCGGCGTGGTCGTCGTACCGTCGGTGTCGCCGCCACCGGTCGTGTCGGTCGGCGGGTCGGTCTTGGTGTCGGTCGGCTTGTCGACGTTGACGTTGTCCGGGTCGTCCGTCTTGATGCCCGTCGGCGTCGGAATCGTCGGCCTGTCCAGGGTCGCCGTCGGCTTCTCCACCACCACGACCGGCGGTGTCGTCTTGACCTCGATCGAGTTCGGGTCGACGGCGATCAGCGAGTCGTCCTTGCCGGCTTGCTGGGCCGCGTGCTCGGCCTGGACCTGCTGCTTCTTGTAGTCCTTGCCGACCTTGACGATCTTGGTCTTGTCCATCACCGGCAGACCGTCGAGGTCTTCCTTCGGGAAGCTGGTCTGCGGGCGGACCGCGTCGACCATCTTCTCGATGACCTTCTCGTACGGCGACAGCGGGTCGCCGTTGACCGCGGCGGCCACCCCGGAGACCGACAACGCGGCCACGGCCGCCACCCCGAGCGCCAGACCACGGGTCGCCATCTTGCGGGCGAACGGGTCGGTGATCGGGTTGAGCGCGGCGCAACGCGCCAGGAAGCTCTCCGGATCGTCGATGGTCTCCACCGGGAGCTCGTCCTCGACCTCAACCGCCAGCCGTAGCTCGGCCAGCAGCTGAACGGCCGCGTCGTGCTCGCCCGCCGAGCGGGCGGACTCCCCACCGGCGGCGAGCAGATCGAGCAGCGCGTCATCGGCCTCGATCGCGTCCAGGTCGAAACGGTCAGCCATGATGCCCCTCCCCTGCTCTTCCTCGTTCCAGCTGTGCTTCATGCCCCACAAACCCCCTGAGCGTGTTCAACGCCCGATGCTGTGCGACCCTCACCGCCCCCGGTGTCATCCCCAGTGCCCGGCCGGTCTCCTCGGCTGACATCCCCGCTACCACCCGGAGTCGCAGGATCTCCCGCAACTTCTCCGGCAACTTGTCCAGCAGCCCCATGATGTGCTGGACCTCCGACTGCCGAACCGCACGCTCCTCCGGCGTCGGCGACTCGTCCGCGCCGTCCGGCAGGTCCGGCGTCGAGACGTCGGCGACCGCGAACGCACGCTGGGCATCGGCGACCTTGCGGGCCGCGATGCCGTAGACGAAAGCCTCGAAAGGCCTCCCCTCGTCGCGGTACCGGCCCAGCGCGCCGAACACTGCGACACAAACCTCTTGTGCGACGTCGTCGACCATGTCGGCGCCGCCGGGATAGGTCCACAGACGGGACCGTACGTATCGGTGCGCCACAGCGCGCACTCTGGTGAGCAGGTCGTTGAGAGCTGTTCGGTCCCCGTCGCCGGCCAGCGCGGCAAGATCCCTAAGCTCGACCCGGTCGTGGGTGTCAGGTACTCGGACCTCGGTCACCCCTCGCCCCCTCGTGTTCAGACCGGTCAGCCTGAAAGATGGTACGGCGCTCAACTCTTCTTGCCTAGTGGCAATTCGTGGTCACTACCGGCCACTTGATCACGATCTGTCACTACTCACGAGTTCACTGATCTCGCTGTCGAGCAGCCGGGCCGGATCCATGCCCATCCCGGCGAAATGCCCTGTCAGTTCGAGCGACACGACACCGTGCAACCGGGACCAAAACGAGACTGCCCGGTCCGATCCGCCGACGGCCGCGATCAGCACCGTCATGACGGTGTCGTCGGCCGCGTGATGACCGGGAGTCCCGTAGATCAGCAGGTACCGCTGCGGGCCCGCTCACGCCCATCTGCTTGGCGATCGCGTTCAGGGACAGGGCGGAGACGCCAGCCTCGGCGATCTGCGTCCAGGCGTGCTGTTTCACCTCGTCACGCACCTGAGCGCGATACCGCTCCCGTGCACCAGCCATGGTCAGAACCTCTCACGGCGCGGTGAAGCGGATGAGTTCGAAGGCATGCTCGCCACCCCAGTCGATCGGCGTACGACCGGTCTCCAGCCATCCTGCCCGTCGATAGAGGTGTACGGCGGGACCGCGGTTGTCGACCACCTCGAGCGAGAGCTCGCGGTTGAGGGCGGCCGCAGTGGTGACACAGTGCTGGAGGAGTTGGCGGCCGATCCCCTTGCCTGTTGCCGTCGGATCGACGAACAGCCGCTCCACCTCGGCGTGATCACGCACCGCTGTCAGCACCACGTGCCCGACAACGCGGTCGTCGACCACCGCCACCCAGTAACCAAGGGCGCTGTCCGGTGACAACCACCGGGCCGGATCGGTCGGCCAGTTGATCGGGTATCCGGCTTGCTGGTGCACCTCCCGCAGCAGCTCCACGCAGACAGCCAGATCTTCGTCACGACGTTCCCGTATCAACACAGGCCACATGAAAGCACCGCCCGGCAGATGACCTGCCAGGCGGTGCTGGGTACTGCTGGGTGCTACTGGGTACTGCTGGGTATTACCGGGAATCAGTGACCGTGGCCGTGGCCGTGACCGGCCGCCGCGGGCTCCTCTTCCTCGGGCTTGTCGACCACCAGCGTCTCGGTGGTCAGCAGCAGCGCGGCGATCGAGCCGGCGTTGGCGAGCGCGGACCGGGTCACCTTGACCGGGTCCAGCACGCCCTGGGCCAGCAGGTCGCCGTACTCGCCGGTGGCCGCGTTGAAGCCGCTACCGAGCTCCAGGTCGGCGACCTTGGCGGTCACGACGTAGCCCTCGTAGCCGCCGTTCTCGGCGATCCAGCGCAGCGGCTCGACGATCGCCTTGCGGACGATCCGGACGCCGGCGAGCTCGTCGCCCTCCAGGCCGAGGCCCTCGTCCAGCACCGCGGCCGCGTGCACGAGAGCGGAGCCGCCACCGGCGACGATGCCCTCCTCGATCGCGGCCCGGGTCGCGGACACCGCGTCCTCGATCCGGTGCTTCTTCTCCTTCAGCTCGACCTCGGTGGCCGCGCCGACCTTGATCACGCAGACGCCGCCGGCCAGCTTGGCCAGCCGCTCCTGCAGCTTCTCGCGGTCCCAGTCGGAGTCGGTGCGCTCGATCTCGGACTTGATCTGGTTGACCCGGCCCTCGATGTCGTCGGCCTTGCCGGCGCCCTCGACGACGGTCGTGTTGTCCTTGGTGACCACGATGCGGCGCGCCGTACCGAGCACCTCCAGACCGACCTGGTCGAGCTTGAGGCCGACCTCCGGGGCCACGACCTGTGCGCCGGTGAGCGCGGCCAGGTCCTCCAGCATCGCCTTACGGCGGTCACCGAAGCCCGGCGCCTTGACGGCGACCGAGGTGAAGTTGCCGCGGATCTTGTTCACCACGAGGGTGGACAGGGCCTCGGCCTCGACGTCCTCGGCGATGATCAGCAGCGTCTTGCCGGACTGCACGACCTTCTCCAGCAGCGGCAGCAGGTCCGCGATCGCGGAGATCTTGCCCTGGTGGATCAGGATGTACGGGTCCTCCAGCACCGCTTCGCCGGCCTCGGCGTCGGTGATGAAGTACGGCGAGATGTAGCCCTTGTCGAACTGCATGCCCTCGGTGAACTCGAGCTCGGTCCCGAAGGTGTTCGACTCCTCGACGGTGATCACACCGTCCTTGCCGACCTTGTCGAACGCGTCCGCGATCAGCGCGCCGATCTCGGCGTCGCGGGCGGAGATGGTGGCGACGTGGGCCATGTCGCCCTTGTCGTCGACCGGCCGCGCGGTCTCGATCAGCTTGGCCGACACGGCCTCGACGGCCGCCTCGATACCGCGCTTGAGGCCCATCGGGTTGACGCCGGCGGCGACCGCCCGCAGGCCCTCGTGCACCAGTGCCTGCGCCAGCACCGTCGCGGTGGTGGTGCCGTCACCGGCGATGTCGTTGGTCTTGGTGGCGACCTCCTTGGTCAGCTGCGCACCAAGGTTCTCGAACGGGTCGTCCAGCTCGACCTCACGGGCGACGGTGACACCGTCGTTGGTGATGGTCGGGGCGCCCCACTTCTTGTCCAGGACGACGTAGCGGCCCTTCGGGCCCAGCGTCACCTTCACCGTGTTCGCGAGCTTGTCGACGCCGCGCTCCAGCGCGCGCCGAGCGTTCTCGTCGAACTCGAGGATCTTCGGCATGAAAAATCCAGTCCCTCTCTGAAATCGCTAGATCGTTGCAGGCTCGAACCATCGCCGGCCGCTGACCGACTCCGCCCCGGCACCGGAGTACGGCACCAGGGCGGTGTCAGTCAGGAACAGCGAGCGGTCGTCACTTGCTGACGACTGCGAGGATGTCGCGGGCGCCCAGGATCAGGTAGTCCTGGCCGTCGTACTTGACCTCGGTGCCGCCGTACTTGGAGTAGATGACCTTGTCGCCGACGGCGACGTCCAGCGGGACGCGGTTGCCGTTGTCGTCGATCCGGCCCGGGCCGACGGCGAGGATCTCGCCCTCCTGCGGCTTCTCCTTGGCGGTGTCCGGGATCACCAGGCCGGACTTCGTGGTCTGCTCGGCTTCGAGCGGCGCGACGAGGACGCGGTCCTCGAGCGGCTTGATCGTGACCGACACTTGCTGACCTCCACGGTCGATTTGCTGTTTGCGGTTCATGGTGGTCGCGCTCCCCTGCCGTCGCGGGGGTCAAGGGCCGGACCGCTGGCACCCTCGCATCGAGAGTGCCAACACCGAATCTAGGCCGCGATTAGCACTCGGTCAACTCGAGTGCCAAAGGATTCTCAGCCTGAGACGTATATCCCGGTGACCGTCGAGGTACAGAATGTGGTCATGGCTTTGCCGAAGCTGTCCGGCCGGACGATCGCGCTCCTGGCCGCCGTCGCCGCGGTCGCGGTCGGAGCTGTCGCCGCCAACGCGTCGAAGCACGAGTCACCGGCCGCCGCCGCACCCTCGGCCGCTCCTCCGGCACCGAAGGCTTCGACCGACCAGGACGTCTCCCACGACGCCACCGCCGCGGAGCTCAAGGCAGCCGCGGCCCTACCGCAATGCCGGTCGGCCCGGCTCGTTCCGGTCAACCGCAGCTGGGGCATCCCGATGCCGTCGATCTACGCCAGCACCAGCACCACCTGCAACCTGATGTACGGCGACGACCCCTACCGCGGCTCCAATCGGTACGGCGAGCCGGACACCGCCATCCAGGTTCTCCAACGCAACCTGAACTTCTGCTACGGCACCAAGCTCGCCGTCGACGGCATCTACGGCAGTAACACCCGCGCGGCGGTCAAGCAGGTCCAGCGCAACCATCACCTGGTCGTGGACGGCATCTACGGCCCGAAGACCCGCTCGGCCATGAACTGGCGGCTCTACTCGATGGCAACGAGAAGCTGGAGCCGGAGCTGTTCCAGCCCGCTCTAAAGTTGCCCGGGTGACAGTCACCGCGTTGCTCGACGGGACGGGCGCCGACGTGCTCGCGGCAGCGTGTGCGGAGTACAAGCCTGGCAGCGAGCTCCAGTTGGTCGAGAAGCTCCGACGCCGGTACGCCGCGGCGCTGGTGACTACTGTGGTCACGCAGGCCGCGCTGCGCCACCGGGCGGTCGCCAAGTTCGGTGCGGACGCCGAGCGGATGTACTTCACCCCGGACGGTCTCGAGCAGGCCACCCGGACCACAGTCGGCACCCATCGTGCCGCACGCCTCGCAAACGGCATGCCCGGCGCCAGCGTGGTCGACCTTGGCTGCGGGATCGGCGGTGACCTCATCAGCGCCGCCCGCGCCGGACTCCGGGTGACGGGCGTGGAGCGTGACCCCGAGACCGCAGCCACGGCCCGGGCCAACCTGGCCGCCCTCGGTCTCGCCGGTGACGTGCTGGTAGGTGACGCCGAGTCGATCGACCTCACGCCGTACGACGTGGTGTTCGCGGACCCGGCGCGGCGTGCGGACGGGCGACGGGTGTTCGACCACAACGCCTACTCGCCGCCGTGGTCATTCGTACTCGAGCTACTGGACCGCACTGCCTGCGTGAAGGTGGCCCCCGGCATCCCACACGACGCAATCCCAGCCGGAGTCGAGGCGGAGTGGATCAGCGACTTCGGTGAGGTGAAGGAGGCCGCGCTGTGGTCCGGTCAGCTCTACGGCGGTACACCGCGTCGTGCGACCCTGCTGCCCAGCGAGGCCACCGTCGCGGATGCACCGGAGGCTGAGGTCGGTCCGGTCGGCAAGTATGTCTACGAGCCCGACGGTGCGATCGTACGAGCCGGCCTGGTCACTGCGGTCGCGGCTGCGGTGGACGGTCGGCTGCTGGATCCGCGCATCGCCTACGTGACTGCGTCCGACTACGTCCCGACGCCGCTCGCCTCGGCGTACGAGGTAGTGGAAGAGCTGCCCTACAAGGAGAAAGCACTACGCTCCTGGGTTCGCAGCCAGGACATCGGGACGCTGGAGATCAAGAAGCGCGGCGTGGACCTGGACCCCGCCCAGCTGCGGAAGAAGCTCGCCCCGAAGGGCTCCAGGTCAGCCACTCTGATCATCACCCGCATCGGTCGGGACGCGGTCGCCTACTCCTGCCGCAGAGTGACGAGCCATGTCTGACAGCCGACCACTCCGCTCCGAGCTGTTCCCAGCTGCCGGCGCACACGAATGGGCCTCCGGTGGCACCAGCCCGATCCAGACCCACGAAGAAGGCCATCTGGTGTACGCCGCCCGCGGCGTCCTGTCCGTGCACACCGACCGGGGTACGTCGATCGTCCCCGCCAACCGCGTCGCGTGGACGCCGGCCGGATTCCCCCACCAGCACAGTGCACACGGCGACACCGACATGCGCATCGTCTTCCTGCCGGCCGCACTGGCACGGCGCATCCCGGACCGCCCAGCCGTGTTCCTGGCATCCGGACTCGCCCGCGAGGTGCTCCTCGCCCTCACCAGTCGCCAACTCGACGACTCCGCCCGCGCCCGCCTTCAGCGAGTCCTCGTCGACGAGCTCCACGAAGCGACCGAACAACCGCTGCAACTACCGGAACCACGCGACGACCGGCTACGGACGATCGCACAGCACCTCCGCGAGAACCCGGCGGACAACACCTCACTGGCCGAGCTGGGCCGCAAGGCCGGCGCCGGCGCCCGCACACTGAGCCGCCTGTTCCGCGACGAGCTCGGCATGACGTACTACGAATGGCGCACCCAACTGCGGATCTACCACGCCCTCGTCCTGCTCGCGGACGGCCACGACACCACGTACGTCGCCCACGCCTGCGGCTGGGCCAACCCGAGCGGCTTCATCGCGGCGTTCGCGGCCGTCGTCGGAACAACTCCTGGACAGTACTTGCGTTCGACGCATATTCGAACATATGATCGATCACGCGAGCGGGTCTCCGGGTGACAAGCCGGCGGGCGAGGTGCTGCGTCTGCTGCTGCACTCCCCGGAGGCCCGCCACTAATCGTTCAACCCTGATTCATCTGGGTAAGGGAGGCTGACCGTAGAACCGGTTGGCCGCTGACCGTTCGCCTGGGGAGCAAGCGGTGCGCGTCACCCCCGGGCCTCTGCCATCTATTGCGCCACCCGGAAGCGTTCCTTGACCGGCAACCGGAGCCGCGCCAGCGCGATGCCCGCGATCGCCAACGCCACCTGGGCGTCGGCCGGCGGCAAGAGCTCACTGCCACCGGCCGGGACCTGCCGGACGAAGTCGGCCACCAACCGATCCCAGTCCTTCGGCCGCCGCAGCATCGCATGCCCCTCACCGGCCAGCGAGTACGTCGTCACCGTCGCCCCGGCCGCCCTCAGCCTCGCCGCGTACGCCGCGGTGCCGGCCGGATCGGTCACCGTGTCGTCGGTGCCGTGGACGAACGTGATCGGCGCGCGAACCGCAACCAGTGGTTCGTCGACCGGCAGCCACGGTGCCAGTGCGAGCACGCCCGCCACCCGGGGATGATCGCCGACGGCAACGACCGCCCGTCCACCCATCGAGTGCCCGATCAGGAACACCCGCGAGATCACCGGCGGCAGCTCGTCCAGGACGCTCCGCAGATCGGTGGCCGCATCACCGCCGTCGTTCCATCCCCGGAAGCGGTAGCGCAGGAACCCGACGGCAGCCTCCGGTGCGGCCAACCTCGCCGCCAAGGCGAACGGCCACATCCGGAGCAGCGCGGGCCGCCACAAGCTCGGGTCCGCGTGCGAGTGTTCCTGCCCGCCGTGCGCGAGCAGCACGAGATCGGTCGCCCCAGCCGGGTGCCGGACGAGATCGACACCCGGACACCTCACGGCTGCGCGTACAGCTCGGTCGGATCCTGACGGATGGCCATCATCCGGCCGGGCGTGGTCTCGGTGAATCCGTACGAACGGTAGAGCTCGTGCGCGTCGGCGGTCGCCAGCAGAATCTGCCGCAGGCCCTTCAACTCCGGGTGCTCCAGCAAGGTCGACACGACGAACCGACCGAGACCGTGCCCGCGGTGCGACTCCAGCACGAAGACGTCCGCCAGCCACGCGAACGTGGCCCGGTCGGTCACCATCCGCGCGAACGCCACCATCGCGCCGTCCGCGTCGTACACCCCGAGGTTCAGGGAGCCGGCGATCGACTTCTCCACCACCTCGCGCGGGATCCCGGCCGCCCAGTACGACGTACTCAGGAAGCCCTGCACCACGGCGACGTCGATCCGCGCGACATCGTCATCGGCCTCGTAACCGTCCGCCCCGGTCCATCTCACTTGTTCAGTACCTCCGTGATCGGCATCGACGAGTCAGCAGGCAGGTCCAGCGGCGACGGCGCCTTCCCGGCCCGGACCAGCTCCGAGCCCAGTGCGGCGACCATCGCACCGTTGTCGGTGCACAGCCCCGGCCGCGGCACCCGTACGGCGATACCCGCCGCGGACGCACGCTCCTCTGCCATCGAACGCAGCCGCGAGTTCGCCGCGACGCCGCCGCCGATCAGCAGATGCTCGAAACCGCGGTCCTTGCAGGCGTCGATCGCCTTGCGGGTCAGCACGTCGCAGACCGCCTCCTGGAAGGCCGCCGCGACATGGTTCACCGGCACGTCCTCGCCGTCGCGGCGGCGCGCCTCGACCCACCGCGCGACCGCGGTCTTCAACCCGGAGAACGAGAAGTCGAACCGGTGCCGCTCGAGGTCCCGCTGCGACGTCAGCCCGCGCGGGAACGTCACGTACAACCGGTCCCCGCCGTCCCGCGCCGCCTTGTCGATGTACGGCCCGCCGGGGAACGGCAGCCCGAGCACCCGCGCGACCTTGTCGAAGGCCTCGCCGGCAGCGTCGTCGATCGTGCTGCCCATCGGCTCGACGCCGTCGGTGATGTCCTCGACCGACAGCAGCGACGAGTGCCCGCCGGACACCAGCATCGCGACGCAGCCCTTCGGCAGATCACCGTGCTCCAGCGTGTCCACGGCGACGTGCGCCGCCAGGTGGTTCACGCCGTACAGCGGCTTGTCGAGCGACAGCGCCAGACCCTTGGCCGCTGCGACACCGACCAGCAGCGCGCCGGCGAGCCCGGGCCCGCTCGTCACCGCGACCGCGTCGACATCGGTCGGCTTGATGCCGGCCGTCTCGCACGCGCGCCGGATCGTCGGCACCATCGCCTCGAGGTGCGCCCGGCTGGCCACCTCCGGTACGACGCCGCCGAACCGGGCGTGTTCCTCGACACTGGACGCGATCGCATCGGCGAGCAGCGTCTGCCCGCGCACGATCCCGACCCCGGTCTCGTCGCACGACGTCTCGATCCCCAGGATCAGGGGCTCACTCATCGATCCTCCACCGCATGATCACCGCATCCTCGCCGTCACCGTAGTACCCACGCCGCCGGCTGATCTCTTCGAAACCGAAGCCCGCATACAGCCCCCGCGCCGACTCGTTGCTCAGGGCAACTTCAAGCAGCACGGTCCGTCCCGCACACCGCTCCAGGGCCGCCGTCATCAGCTGCCCGCCGATCCCGGTCCGCCGCTCGTCCGGGGCCACCGCGATCCGCAGTACCTCCACCACATCGAGCGCGACCGGCGGCACCAGCAGTACGACGTACCCGACCGGAGCGCCTTCGTCCGCGACCAGGATCACCCGGTCCTCGGACAACCGCTCGAACTCGTCCGCCCAGCCGACCGTACTCCAGGCCTCCGGCCCGAAGCACACCTCGTCCAACGCGACCAGCGCAGGTTGATCGTCCGCGCGGGCCGCTCTGATCGCAGGTCTCACAGCACGCTCTTGGGCCCGGCCGACATCGTCACGTCGGGCCGACGCAGGTACAGCGGCTCGGGCGCGACGACCTCGAGCGTCCGCGTCGCCACACCGGTCGCGAGCACCTCGGCCGACGGGTACTCCGCGACGTCGGCATCCGCGACGCCCAGCACGTCGGCGTACAACACTGCTCCACGGCCGATCACCGGCAGACCGGACAGTACGTGCGCGACCTCGGCCGGCTTGTCGACCGCCGGTCCCTCGAGCCGACGACGGCTGCCGTCCGCGGCCGGACCGTCGTACAACGCCCAGTAGATCTCTTTGCGCCGCGCGTCCGTCGCGACTGCAACAGGCAATGACAACGACGACTGCCGCGCGAGGATGTCCAGGCTGCAGACGCCGGACACCTCGATGCCCAGCACTTCGCCCATCGTCCGTGCGGTCACCAGCCCGACCCGCAGCCCGGTGAACGGACCGGGGCCGACGCCGACCGCGATACCGCTCAGGTCGCGTGGTGTGGCGCCCGCTGATTCCAGCGCTGCCGCGATCGCAGGCGCGAGCAACTCCCCGTGGCGGAGCGCGTCCACGGTCGTCGAGGAGGCAACGATCTCGCCCGTCGGCGTGGCCAGTGCGACCGTGACTGCGGCGCTCGAGGTGTCAAAGGCAAGCAACATGTCAGTTCTTCTCCAGTACAGACACCCGAACGCCGGACGCGGCCCAACGCGAACCCACCGGCGTGATCCGCAGGCCCCGGGTCTCGTCGCTGTCGTCGTCGCCCCGGGTGATCACGACGTCCAGACGCTCCGGCGCCAGGGCTTCGGCGATGCCGTGCCCCCACTCGACCACCGTCACCGCGTCTTCGAGGCTGGCATCGAGGTCGAGGTCGTCCAGCTCGGCGAACCCGCCCAGCCGGTAGGCGTCGACATGCACCAGCGCCGGCCCACCAGCCAGTGACGGATGCACCCGCGAGATCACGAAGGTCGGCGACGTCACCGCACCTCGCACCTTCAGCCCGGCGCCGAGCCCCTGGGTGAAGGTCGTCTTGCCTGCGCCGAGGTCGCCCGACAGCACCAGGAGGTCGCCTGCCCGCAGCTGGCCGGCCAGCTGTTCACCGATCGCCTGCATGTCCTCGGCGGTCGGGACAGTCAGCTCGATGGGCAGCGCCTTCGCATAGATCAGGTTGTGCGCCTGCTGATCGACGACGGAGTACCCACGCCGTCGCCAGAACTCGACGGTGTCCGGCAGCTCGACCCGGGCGATCAGGTTCACCCTGCTGAGCCCCCGCCGTACGGCGACCTCCTCGGCGCAGCCGACCATCGCCGACGCGACGCCGCGGGCCTGGCTGCGCGGATCGACGGAGACCCGGCGCAGGTTGAGGACGTCACCGGTCTGCTCGAACAGCATCGCCCCGGCCGGGGCGCCGTCGATCAGCACCAGCAACCCGCCGTGCTCGGCGACGGCCGCGGCAACGGTGGTCGCGTTCTCGGACAACGCCGTCGACGGCGGGTCGAGCACCCGCCGCGCGGAGAAGGCGTGATGGATCACGTTCACGATGTCGTCGACGTGTTCAGCAGTGGCATCGACGACGTGCAGGTCGGTCATACGGGTCCTAAGGATTGTTCGGCTCGTTCGATCATCCCAAGGAGGGCCGCGGTGAATTCACGGTGGTGCTCGATCAGGCCCAGATGGCCGCAGTTCTTCACCTCGACGAGCTCGGCGCCGGGCACCCGCCGGACGATCTCCTCGGCGTGCGCGAAGGGCGTCAGATGGTCCTTGTCGCCGCCGATCACCACGCACTCGACCTTCTGCAGCGGCTCGAGGGCGTCGAACTTGTCGTGCAGTGCGAAGATCGGGTAGAACTCCGCGATCACCTCGATCGGCGTCGCCGCGATCATCTCGTTGACGAACTCGGTGAACGCCGGCGGCACCTCGGAACCGAACGAGTACTTCCGGGTCAGCAGGTAGCTGATGTCCGAGCCGGCCTTCCGGCTGCGCTCGACCACATCCGGGATCCGCGCCAGCGCGGCGACCGTCGGCGTCGCGAGCGACCGCGCGAGCATGCCGAGCTTGCCCGGGAAAACGATCGGTACGCCGTCCAGCCCGCCCGCGCTGGTCGAGCACAGGCCGACGCCGATCACCCGGTCGCCGAAGAGCTCGGGGTGCTGCTCGGCCAGCGCCATGATCGTCATACCGCCCATCGAGTGACCGATCAGGATCACCGGACCGGTCGGCGCGAACCGCTCGATGATCCCGTACAGGTCCTGACCGAGCTGCTCGATGCTGACGTGGTCCTTCGGCGACCGGCCGGACCGGCCGTGCGAGCGCTGGTCGTAGAACACCATCGTGCCGATGCCGGCCAGGTCGCGGCGCTCGAAGTGCCAGGCGTCCATGTTCAGCCCGTAGCCGTGCGCGAAGATCACGGTCAGGTCCGCGGGCGGCAACGGCAGCTTGCGGCCGAGTCGGCGCTTCGGTGGCGGAGCGGGTCGCCGGGACCGTTTCAGCTCGTCCACCTCGACATACAGCTCGACGCCGTCGTCGGCGGTGAAGATGTGCGGCGTACCGCGTTGCGAGCCGAAGGGCTCGGCCTCGAGCTGCTTGCGCTGGCCCGACCTCCGGCCGATGACTGTGCGCTCGACCGCGACTCCGGCGGCGGCGCCCGCTGCCAGCACTCCGACCGCGGCTCCGATCAGACCAGCAGTCCGCCCTGCTTTGGACATGCTGGTCTACCTCTCGACTGGGGCGGTGGGGCGGGGAAGGAATTCAGCACTGTCGACGTACCTGCGCGGGATCCGGGCGCCCAGGCGGGTGACGATCTCGTAGTTGATGGTCCCGGCCGCGTCGGCCCAGTCGTCCGCCGTCGGCTCGCCCGACGTACCCGGGCCGAACAGCACGACCTCGTCGCCCGCCGCAGCCTCGTCGTCCTCGAGGTTGACCACGCACTGGTCCATGCAGATCCGGCCGACGACAGTACGCCGCCGTCCGCCGACCTCGACCGGAGCGCCGTTCGACGCGTGCCGCGGCAGGCCGTCGCCGTACCCGAGGGGGATCAGGCCGAGGGTCGACGGGCGCGGCGCGGTCCAGGTCAGACCGTACGAAACGCCCGCGCCGGCCGGGACCCGCTTCACCATCGCGAGCCGTGCCTTCAGCGTCATCGCCGGCTTCAATCCCAGCTCGGACGACGGCAGCGCATGCCCGAACGGCGACAGGCCGTACGTCGCGACGCCCGGACGGACCAGGTTGAAATGGGTCTCCGGAAGCGCCAGCGTGGCGCCCGAGTTCGCGAGGTGCTTGAACTCGGCGTCGATGCCGAACGACTCCGCCACCTCGATCGCCTCGGTGAAGGTCGCCAACTGCGACTCGTTCACCGGGCTCTTCGGCTCGTCGGACGACGCCAGGTGCGACCAGATGCCCTTGACCTCGATCCGCCCGGCCGCCTGCTCGCGCACAGCGGCCCGGATCAACGCCGGCCACTCCTCCGGTACGGCGCCACCGCGCGACATGCCCGTGTCGATCTTCAGGTGCACGCGGGCCGGCCGATCCGTCACGCCGGCCGCCAGCTCGTCGATCTCCCACGGCGCACCCGCGGACAGGTCGATGCCGGCGTCGATCGCGTCGGTCAGCGGCTCACCCGGCGTCGTCAGCCAGCAGAAGATCGGTCCGGTGTCACCGGACTCGCGCAGCGCGAGAGCCTCCTCGAGCACCGCGGCGCCGATCCACCTCGCGCCGGCCTCGCGGGCGGCGCGGGCAACCTGGACCATCCCGTGCCCGTAGCCGTCGGCCTTGACCACGGTCATCACCTGGGCACCGGCAGCACGGGCACGCAGCGTGGTGACGTTGTGGCGGATCGCAGCCAGGTCGACGACCGCCTCGGCGCGGACCGGGCGGTCTCCGCTAGGTGACTGGAGTGTAGACATGGTCTTCCCAGTGTCTCAGGCGCCGTCGATCAGGTCGGCCAGGGCCGCCATGTTGTGGAAAACCGTATCCGCATCGGAAAGTGTCGCCGGGTCCGTCATACCGGCGTACCCGAACACCTTCATACCGGCCGCGACCGCCGCCGCGACGCCGAGCGGGCTGTCCTCGATCACCAGGCAGTCGGCCGGCTTCACGCCCATCGACGCGGCCGCGTGCAGGAAGAGATCGGGCGCCGGCTTGCCGTGGGCGACATCCTCGGCGCTGAAGATCCGCCCCTCGAACCGGTCCAGGAATCCGACCGCGGTCAACGCCGTACGGATCCGCCGGTGGGTGCCGGACGAGGCCAGGCAGTAGGTGACGCCGCGGGCGTCCAGGTGATCGAGGACAGCCTCAACGCCCTCGATCGCCTGGAGCTGGGCGAATCCCGCGAAGAGCCGCTGGTGGTACCGGTCCTCGAGATCCGCCGGCAGCGGGTGCCCCAACTGCGCCTCGGTCTTCTGCCGCATCGAGGCCATCGAGCCGCCCATGAAGTCCCGCACGGTCTCCTCGAACGTGTACGGCAACCCCGCCTCGGTCAGCAGCTCGGCCAAGATCGTGTTCGCCAGCCGCTCCGAGTCCACCAACACACCGTCGTTGTCGAAAATCACGAGTGAGATCACGACTGGAACCCTAAGCGGCCACTGCTTGGAGCAGTGGCCGCCGGGGTGCGCGAGAGCTATCTGGGGGTCAGTTCTCCTGGATGGAGAAGTCGGTGAAGTTGAAGCGTTGCTTGGTGTTGCCGGTGGAGACGACCTCGACGCCGTAGTCGACCTGCCAGGTGGTCGCCTTCGGGGCCCAGCCACGGGTCTGCATGTCGTTGAAGAAGCTGGCCAGCGGCATCGTGCCGGACTTCTGCGTCACCTGGGACACGTAGGCGGTGTAGCCGTTCTCGTGCCAGACGTCGTACTTGAAGCCGCCGAACGTCACGGTGCCGACCTTGTCGCCGGCCGGGACCTGCTTGGAGTTGTCGGTCCAGATCATCAGCTCGTTGTTCAGGCCGTCACCGATCCAGACGTCGAACGCGACGTTGTAGATGCACGCCGGGCAGTTGGCCGGTGTGGTGGCCGCGAACTTCGCCGACTGGATCTTCGACAGCGGTACGTCGTTGTAGTCCTTGTGCACGTTCGGGTACGCCTGAACACCCTTGTCGCCGGGCAGCGGCTGGGTCACGTCGAGGAACCAGTTGTTGTAGTTGCAGGCGCTCAACGTGTACGTGCCGTTGTCGTTGTTCCACATGTTGTTGTGGACGTAGTACGCACCGAACGTCCGGCCGTCACCCTGGTTGTTCGTCGAGGTGGTGACGAACGACGGGTTGGTGCAGGTCGCGCTCGGGCTGCCGGTCGACGTGGGCGTCGTCGTGGTCGGCGGGGACGTCGGAGGGGTCGACGTGGTCGGGGGCTTGGTCGGCGTCGAGGTGGTTTGCGTCGGCGTCGGCGTCGCAGTGGGGGTGGTCGTCGTCGGCGGCTTCGTCGGGGTCGTCGTGGTGGTCGGCGCCGGTGTGGTCGGCTGCGCCGGTACCTCGGCGAAGTCGTAGTGGACCGTGTACGTCAGCTTGGTGCCGGCGCGGTACTTGTTGCCGTCGTACCGCACGGCGCGCAGCCGGTAGCTCTTGTCGGTGGTGCGGCTCGGGTCGATCGACACCATCGCGGGACCGGAAGCGGTCGCGGTGATCGCGACGGGCTTCTGGGTGAAACCGTGGAGGACGGTGCAGCCGGAGTACGCATCGATGACGCAGGTTTCGACACGTCCGACGCTCGGGAGGGCAGTTACCGTGCTGTCCGCTGCGTTCGCAGTCGAGACCGGCGAGTCCTTGGCCGCATGTACGACGATCGGCGCGGCCACGAGCGCGCCGACTGCGAGGACCACCGCCGGGACGAGCTTGCGACTCCGGGCAGTTCGGGTGGGGGGCATGCGAAGAGATCCTTTGTGTGCTCGACGGGTCGCCCTGTTGCCCCAGAACTTCAGCGCGGCCCTCAACTGTTCGATTGAATCCCCAGAGGGGCCGGTTTGTCCGGCCTTGTCGTGCTATTCGCTCTCGCGTACGGCGGTGACGTTATCGAACCGTGATCATGCCTGCCAACTCTGGGTCCCGATTTAACGCAACGCGAACGTGCGGGGTGACGTCCTGTGGGTGTGAACAAACGGATGACCGCTCTCGCCGCAGCCGTACTTCTGCTGGCCGGCTGCGGGCAGAACACCGCCCCCGCCGCGTCACCTGTGGGCAACGCGTACCTGTCCACCTCGGTCACCGAGGACGGGATGCCGAAGCTGCTGGCGCCGAAGACCCGGGTCCGGCTGCAGTTCACCGATGACGGCCGGCTGGTCGCCGATGCCGGCTGCAACTCGATGCAGGCGAAGGTGTCGACGAAGGACGGCAAGCTCACACTCGACGGCGAGCTGGCATCGACCGCGATGGGCTGCCCAGGTCCACAGCAGGGCCAGGACTCGTGGCTGGCCGGCATCATCAGCGCGAAGCCGACCTGGAAGCTGGACGGCGACAAGCTCGACCTCACGTCCGGCAGTACGACGATCTCACTGCAGAACCGCGAGATCGTCGAGCCCGACCTCGCCCTGGACGGCACCCGGTGGACCCTGAGCAGCGTGATCTCGGGTGACACCGTCGGCCATTTCGCGGGCTCCGAGAACGTCTGGCTGACCCTGAACGGCGAACGCGTCACGGGCTCAACCGGTTGCAACGAGTTCCAGGGCATGGTCGCACGGTCCACCGGCAAACTCGCCTTCGGCGAACTCGCCACCACTCGCCGAGCCTGCGCCGGCAACGCCGGGACGCTGGAATCGCAACTATTGAAGGGATTGAAGGGCGAGGTCACCTACCACATCTCCGGCGCGACCCTGCAACTGCGTTCCGCCGGCGGCGGCCTGGACTTCACAGCAGTACGCTGAGGCCGCCTACGCGCGCTCCCTTCGTTGCTCATGGCAACCGGTGTGGCACGCCGCCGCAACCCGGACTATGCGATGCGGATGTCGAAGGCCTGGACCTCGTTTCGTGTCGTCTCGTAGGAGACGAGCAGGTGGCCCTGGTTCTTCAGCTGGGCGCGTTGGGCCGCGGTCAGCGGGATCGTCCAGTGCTGGACGCCGCGGGTGATTGCCTGCGCCTTCTGGTTGACCAGGTGGCCGCTCATGTCGGGCGACCACGGCGGGGTGGCGCCGTCGGTGATGGCACACGGGGTGAAGCCGTAGTCCGGCGGCGGGTCCGCGGTGCAGGACGTTGTCCACACCGGGATCGCGTTGATGTCACCGCTCGTCAAGAACGCCCTGGCCGTGCCAGACCCCTTCGATGAAGTGACCAGATCGACTCCGGTCGGGCGGACCTTGCTGGACAGGATCTTGAGGTCGTCGGTCGGAACCCGGCCGGAGATCGGTACGCCGTTGCGTGCGGACTGCGCGATCGTCTGCGGTGACAACGCGCCGTTGAGGTTCGGGTTCGAGACGTTCGGCGGCGTCGGTGTCGTCGAGCGGCCGGACGGCGGGGTGTAGCCGGGCAGCGTCGCGAGACCCCAGCGGTACGGGTCGGACTGCACGGACCCGAGCGCCGACCATCCCAGTCGCGTACTCATGTCGATATGCCGCAACGTCGTCGTACCGGGAGCTGACGTGTCGTCGTTGTCGTACGGCGTGATGTTCAGGCCGAGCCGTGACGGGTCGACGGCGGCCGGGAGGTCGGCGAGCGGGATCTTCACCTCGAGGTCGTACCCGCCTCCGGCGTACGCGTGCGGCACGGTCGTCTCGTTGCTGCCGACCCACTGCGCGGTCGACGCGACCTGGACGCCCGGAGCGTTGCCGGTGTCGAGGGCGCCGCTCGAGTAGCCCTGGTGGTTGTCCGCGTCACGCTCCCAGCACGGACTGCCGCTCTGGGTGAACGGGAAGATGCCGAGCTTGAACGTGTTCGCGGTGTCCTTCAGTGCTTCGGACGCGTTGCCGCGCGGGTCGAGCAGGATCTCGACGGAGTCGGCCTGCCAGTGGCCGACGCATTCCGCCGGCGTCACGGCGTACGACTGGTAGTCGTCGCGGATGTGGATGAAGAAGTACAGCGCGTCGTCGGACCAGCTGACCTTCGCCGTACTGCCTTCTCCTGTTGACGAAACGCCGCAGTCGTCGACGCCGGTGCAGGTCGCCGCGCCCTGCCAGATGCGGCCGAGGTCGAGGGTCTGGCCCGGGTACTCACCCGGCTCGGCCTTGCCGTCGACCACCGGCGTCGCCTGCGGGATGACGGTGGTCGGGACGAGCGTCAGAGTCAGTGTCTCGGTACCGGTCGCGGTGTGGATCGGGATGCTGACGTTCTGCTGGGCGGGCAGGCTCGTGTCGGTGTTGGTCAGCTTGAACGTGACCGTCTGGTCGGCGCCGGGCTGGACGTCGTACGGCTTCGACGGCGCGTCGATGGTGAAGTCGGCCGGCAGATCCAGCGAGACCGCGCCGGTCTGCTGAGTTGCGGACCAGTTGTGGACGACGACCGGTATGTCGATCGTCTGGCCGATGCCCATCGACTGGATCGCCTGCGAGCGGCCGAGGCGGTTGGCCTGCGGGGCGGTGTTCTGCAGCCACTGGTCGTACTCGGCCCAGTTGCCCCAGCGCTGGAAGCGTCCTTCCGCGGCGGCGACGATGCGTACGACGTTGTCCGTGTAGCCGGTCGCGTGCTTGGTCGTGTAGAGCGCGGAGACCTTCGCGTTCTGGTCGACCGTCGCGTTGGCAGCCGGGGTCACGGTGAAGGTCAGGTCGGCGGACGGTTTGTCCTTGACCTGCTGCGGACCGCTGACCGACCAGCCGGCCGGTACCGTCAACGCGACGTTGCCCTTGGCAAGCTTTCCGTGCGGCGCCTTCAGGTGGACGGTCGCCTGGAACGGCTCGCCGGCGACGTTGTAGAAGCGGCTGAAGGTGATGTACTCGAGGGTGCCGAGCGGTAGACCGCCCGGGTCCGGCTTCTTCGCGCCGAACAGGATCGCGTCGTCCCGCCCGGCCGCGGCGTTGCTGTTCGGCTGGAACGGCACGAACGACTCGGTCATCCCGAACCGCGGACACGCCGGCACCGAGACGCCCTTGTACATCACGCGACTCTGGGTCGGGTACGCCGCGCGTCCTTCGTCGGCCACCTGCTGCCAGATCTTCGGCGTACCGGCGGTCTGCGCCTGCGAGTTGCCGGCCGGCCAGGTGTACGGCGAGTTGTAGCCGGTCCACACTCCCGCGACGGTGTCGAGGCCGGTCGGGGTGAATCCGGTGGTGCAGTTCGCGGCTGTCGTCGTACCGCCGGTACCTGTCGTGCTGCCGCCGGAGAAGACCTTCTTCACCTGCCAGGTGCTGAGCGCGTGCGGGCCCTTCAGCTGCTCCGGGAACATGTTCGGGTCGGCGGCGGCGAGCACGCCTTCCCAGATCAGCCGACCTGCCTGCTGGTGGTTGCCGTGACCGGCCGCGAGCGTCGGCGTGAAGCCGATGTAGATCTCCGGCTGCGTCTCCCGGATCACCCGGGTGACCCGTCGGAGCGTCTCCTGCTCGTCCCAGAAGTACTGCGTCAGCGGCGCGCTCTGGTTGTAGAAGAAGTCGATGCGGTCGAGGTTGAAGATGTCGACGGTGCCGGAGCGGTAGTGCGCGACCCGGTCCTCGTTCTCCCGGCGCAGACCGAGATCAGGCCCGAGCTCGTTACCGGCCGCGTTCCCACCACCCTCACCGCGGGTCACCTGGATCACGCCGCACTTCACGCCGTACAGCTGATGCCACACCCCACACGGCCCGATGATGCTCGTGTCGTCGTCGGGATGGGCCCACTCCCCCATCACGTCGATCTTCGTGCGCGCATCCGCGACGTACTGATGCGGTTGCGCAACGGCCGGCACGGGCAGCACGGCCAGCAGGACAAATACGGCAAACCCCACAAAACGCTTCACGTGCACACTCCAAAGGCGGCGGAGGCACCAGCAAGATCAGTCCTACGTCCGGGACGGTCACCCGCGCAACAGGAATCGCGCGCCCTGCGTACCGCGGTCAGCCCCCGGCTTATCGCCGGGCTCTTCCGGCTATCGCCGGACTGGCGGGCTACCGCCCGCACCCGTGCGCGCTACCGCGCGTTCGACCACCTCGTGGTGCCGCCAACTCGTGGATGGAAGGAAGTCGCGCCGACGCATGCCCGCTGGGCCCATGCCGGGGATATCGCTGGACCTTCTACTGGCGCCGGGCGTTCGGGACGCTCCGGTAGCTCCGGCGTACCGACCTTCTGCCTTGTAACGAGGGCGGAGTGTCAGTGTCGACCTCGGCAGGTCGTTTGAGGCCCATTGCGTTTATTGCGTTTATTGCGGATACTTCATTTGTGGATCGCTGATCAGCACCGGCGAACCCAGGAGGAGCCGCAATGAGTCCCGCAGAGCCCGCACCGATCCGTCCGGACGCCACTGAAGTCAAGGCGGCCGGCGTTGCGATGCGTCGCGTCAAGAAGTACCTGTCTACCCACGCTGACGAGCGCGATATCCGCGTCGTGGTTGGTGGGGATCCAGACGACACCCTGTCCCTGCCGCGGGGTGCTGTTGAGCTCCTGGCGCGGATCCTTGCGCACATGGCAGCCGGGCAAGGAGTGTCGGTGGTGCCGGCTCACGCCGAGCTGACAACCCAGCAGGCGGCAGATCTGCTGAACGTCTCCAGGCCCTATCTCATCGGTCTGCTGGATGCGGGCGAGATCGAGTATCGGAGAGTCGGGAAGCATCGGCGAGTGCGTGCGGCCTCCCTGATGGATTACAAGCGCAAGGACGACCACGAGCGCCGCGAAGTCGCCGACGAACTGACGGAGCTCAACCAGGACATGGGTCTGTACTGACGTGCCATTCATCGTCATCTACGACGCGAACGTTCTCTACCCGAACAGCTTGCGAGACCTGCTCATCCGCGTCGCCCAGGCCGGCCTGGTCCGGGCCAGATGGACCGAGCAGATCCTCGATGAGACCTTCCGCGACCTCAAGGAGAATCGGCCCGACCTCGACCCGGCCAAACTCGATCGCACCCGGGAACTGATGAACAAAGCGATCCGGGACGTGCTGGTCACCGATTACGAACCCCTCATCGACGTGCTCGACCTGCCCGACGCGGACGACAGGCACGTGCTCGCGGCCGCGATCAAGGCCAACGCGCAAGTAATCGTCACCGAGAACACGAAGGACTTTCCGCAGAAGACGTTGGCATCGTGGAACATCGAGGCTCAGGCTGCAGACGACTTCGTGCTTGATCTGATCGATCTGAATCAGCAGGCGGTCTATGCACAGGTGCAGCGGATGGCCGACGCGTGGAGGAACCCGCCAGGCACGGTCGAGGACGTTCTCGACTCCCTCGAGCACCTCGGCCTGATCGGAAGCGTCGCCGCTCTGCGCGGCTGACAAGCTGCCGACAGTCCGTCAGCTGTCTGTGTGCCAGGTTTGCCAGAGTTGGCCGTAGGGGCCGTTGGTGGTTACCAGGGCTTGGTGGGTGCCTAGTTCTACTAGCTGGCCGGCTTCCATGACGGCGATTCGGTCGGCGTCGTGGGCGGTTTGTAGGCGGTGGGCGATCGCGATGACGGTGCGGCCGCGTAGTACGGCGGCCAGGGACTGTTCGGTTTGGCGGGCTGTTTTGGGGTCCAGGAGGGCGGTGGCTTCGTCGAGGATGAGGGTGTGGGGGTCGGCCAGGACGACGCGGGCGAGGGAGAGTTGCTGGGCGCTCGCGTCGTCGAGGGTGGTTTCCTCGCCGATCTCGGTGTCGAGGCCGTGGGGGAGGTCGTTCCACCAGGTGGCTCCGACGGCGTTGAGGGCGGCGTACAACTCGTCGTCGGTCGCGGTCGGCTTCGCGATGAGCAGGTTGTCGCGGACGGTGTCGTGGAAGACGTGGTGGTCCTGCGTGATCAGGACGACGTGTTCGCGCAGCTGGTCCGGCGGCAGATCGGCAACCGGCGTACCGCCGATCGTCACCGACCCGATGTGCGGCCGATCGAGACCGGCGAGCAGACGCGCGAGAGTTGATTTGCCGGCCCCGGAGGTCCCGACAATGGCCAGGCGTTCCCCGGGCTGCACAACCAGATCGATCCCGTGCAGTACGTCGCGGGCGCCCGTGTAGCTGTAGTGCGCGTTGTCGACCCGGATGCGGTCGCCGGCGACCGCATCCACCCGCGGGGTCTGCTCCGCCTGTGGGATGTCCGCGAGGCCCTCGACGCGCGCGTACGACGCTCCCGCGCCCTGCAACTGCTCGATCCACAGCATCAACGTGTCGAGCGGGCCGACCAGCTGCCGCAAGTACACCGTCGCAGTCACCACGACCCCGAGGCTGACCAGATCCCGGGCGTAGAGCGCGCCGCCGATCAGCAGGACCCCGACCACCGGGAGTGCCAGCGCGATCTCCGACCACGGGAACAGCACGGTCCGCAACCACAGCGCAGCCAGGCGGGCGGACCGGGCTTGGTTGATGGACGCTTCAGCGGCCTCCGTACGGCGGCGCTCGAGTCCGAGCAGTTCGACCGTACGGGCGCCTTTCGCCGTACTCGCGACGACATCGGCGATCTCGGCGCCAGTTGACGCGACGGCGAGGTAGACCGGTCGCGCACGTCGTACGTACCAGCGCACCGCCGCGCCGACGCCGAGCAAGCACACGAGCCCGCACAGCCCGAGCCGCACGTTGAGGACGAGCACCGCGACGATCAGGAAGAGAGCGTGGACGGTAGCCACGAGAACCTCGGGCACAGCAGATCGCAACGTCACCGCGACAAGGGACGCGTCCGTACTTCCGCGGGCGATCAGATCGCCGGTCGGAAGATGATCCGCGACACGTGGCGGCAGCGCCAGGGTCCGCTGCAAGAAGCGCTCGCGAACGCGCGCCGCCGTACGCTCGC
The DNA here is from genome assembly GCF_041430295.1 of Kribbella sp. NBC_00662. GTDB lineage: Bacteria > Actinomycetota > Actinomycetes > Propionibacteriales > Kribbellaceae > Kribbella. The sequence continues at coordinate 1,068,167 of NZ_CP109029.1, forward strand.
CGAACCGATAGCCGATCTTGAGCGCCCACCACGCCAGCACTGTCTGTACGACGGTGAACAGCAGCGCGCCGAACGCGAGCCGATCCACCGCGCTGAGCACGTCACCGGAACCGGCGCGGATCGTGTCGATGATTCGACCGAGCAACCACGGACCGACCAGGCCGGCCGCAGCCGCGAGCCCGTTGACCAGGACGAGCCAGATCACCGAACGGCGGTCCGCGCCCAGGTCGCGGATCAACGCGGCGCGTACTTCGGTGGGGCCTGCGACGGGCAGCTGCGTGCTCATTCGCCATCACCTTGCGCCCGCGATACGAGGTCTCGATAGTAGGGATCGCTGCGCAGAAGTTCCGTGTGTGTACCGGCTGAGGACAGCTTGCCGTCGACCAGGACGATCACGTCGTCAGCACGGTCCAGTACGAGGGGCGACGTCGTCGTGATGACCGTTGTCGTGTCGCGACGGACTTCGCGGATCCGGTCGATCATGGCCGCTTCGGTGTTCGCGTCGACTGCCGAGGTGGGTTCGACGGCGAGCAGTACGTCGGGTGTTGCGTAGATGGCGCGGGCCAGTCGGATTCGTTGCCGTTGGCCACCGGAGAGGTCGCTTCCGCCGGCGGCGATCGTGGCATCCAGCCCGCCGGGTAATGCCTCGACGATGTCCTCGGCCACGGCGATGTGGAGCGCCGTACGGATCCTGTCGTCGTCGGGTTCGAGGCGGCCGGCAACGACATCTCGAACCGTTCCGGCGAACACCTCGGCATCGTTGTCGGCAACGACTAAACGGCGCCTGAACTCTTCACCCGCGGTCTCGTCGATCTCCACACCTGCTTGGGAATCGGTGTGCACCTGGCCGAGCCGCTCGATCACGGCGACTGCCTCCGCCGGGCGGGCGGTGACCAGTGCGGTCAAAGCGCCCGGCCTGATGATCACGCCAGAGACGGGGTCGACCAACGGGACGGTGCCGATCGAGGCGTTGTCGCCATCGTTGCGGCGGGCAACTGGCAGGTTGAGCAGGTCGATGATTCGTTGCCCTGCCACCCGAGCGCGGGCGATGTCACCGGCACCCTCGATGAAGAACGACACGGGTACGACGAGTACCGCGACGTACCCGTAGACGGCGACGACATCGCCGATCGTGATTTCGCCGGTCGCGGCCATCCGGGCTGACAACCAGACGACCGCGGCCAGAAAGAGCGCCGGGAGGCCGGTCGACAATGCGACGACCCAGCTGGTGGGACCGGCGACGCGGTAGCCACGGCGTACCAATAGCTGCGACTGATCTTGGTAGCGCTCGGCAACGAACTGCTTGCCGCCGAGGCCGTTGAGGACGCGGAGTCCGGCGAGTACGTCGACCAGGCGGACCGCCAGTCGTCCTTGGTGGACGCGGTACTCGCCGCCGGTGCGTTCGATGCGCTGCAGGAACGGGCCGACTGCGATGGCGAGGAGCGGTACGCCGGCGAGGACGACTGCGGCGAGCAGGGGGTTGATGGTGAACAGTACGACGGCGACGACGGCGTACGCGATGATCGCGCCGACGCCGGGACCGGTAACGGTCAGGGCCATCGCAACCGTGTAGACGTCGGCCATGCCGACGGTCACGATCTCGCCGGCGCTCACACGCTTCGCCAACGAGGCGCCCAGGCGGGAGGTGTGCCAGACCGTGGCGCGGACGGCGCGGAATGATGCGTCGATCCTGACCTTGGTCATCGTGCGGTGGCGAGCGATCCCCAGCAGCGCGTTCATCACGCTGACGGCCAGGAGGACCAAGGCCCAGCCAACCAGGGCGGAGGTGTCGCCGGCCACGAGTCCGTCGTCAACGGCCCGGGACAGCACCCACGGCGGCACGGTCAACCCGACCGTCCACACCGTCCCCAGCACCGCACCCCACGCGATGCGCCGCGGCTGCGACCGAGTAAGCCAGTACAGCAACCGCATCGGACTCGCCAGATCCCCGGCCGCCGGCGGGCTCCACGTCTCCCCCATCCGATCCAACCACCCGCGAACGGCCGCCCATCCCCGCCGCCCACCGTCGCTGGCCATGCCCAATCCTTTCAGCAATCCCCGGCCACTTTCACCTTTGTGACCGCATTCACAAACCTCCTCCTCGTACTGCGATCAGCCCCCGCATGCTCTCCACCCCACGTGCTACCGCGCGGGCGGTGCGGGGCGCGGACGGTCAGCCTTGGAGGAGGTAGCGCGTGGCTGCTGGGAGGGCGGCGGCTACGGACATTGCGGTGATGGGGGCTGAGGAGGAGGCAAGGTTGGCGGCTGCGGCGTGGAGGTAGGCGCCGAGGCTGGCGGCGTCGAGTGGAGAGAGGCCGCTGGCCAGGAGGGAGCCGCAGAGGCCGGCTAGGACGTCGCCGGCGCCGGCGGTGGCTAGCCAGGGGGTGGCGTTGGTGTTGACGCGGACTTGGCCGTCGGGGGATGCGATGACCGTGGTGGCGCCTTTGAGAAGGACTGTTACGTCGTAGCGTTCGGCGGCCAGGCGGGCGTGTTTCAGGCGTTCGGCTTCTACGGTGGCGCGGTCTACGTCCAGGAGGCGGGCCAGTTCGCCGGCGTGGGGGGTGGCCAGTACGTCGACGTGGTCGCCGGAGTCGTCGAGGGCCTTGAGGCCGTCGGCGTCGAGGACTACGGGCTCCTCGGCGTCGAGGAGTTCGCGGATGCGGGGGATGTCGAGTTCGTCGCCGAGGCCGGAGCCGATCGTCCAGGCCTGGACGCGGCCGTTGCCGGCGACGATTTCGGGATGGGCGGCGCGGACGGCTTCGGCGACGGGGTCGGGGCCGACGTACCGGACCATGCCGACGGGTCCGCCGAGGGCGCCGGCGGTGGCGATGACGGCGGCGCCTGGGTACTGGGTCGAGCCGACCATCAGGCCTAGTACGCCGCGGGAGTACTTGTCGGACTCGCCGTGCGGGACGGGGTACAGGTGGCGGACGTCGGATGCCTGGAGGGACTCGACCTCGGCGGGAGGGAGGTCGAGTCCGATGTCGACGAGGTGGACCGGACCGCAGGCCGTGGCGGCAGGGTCGATGAAGTGGCAGATCTTGTGGGTGCCGAATGTCACGGTGAGGGCGGCGTTGACGTGCGACTCGGGGGTTTCGCCGGTGTCGACGTCTACGCCGGACGGGGTGTCGACGGCAACGATCGGTACGCCGTGACGCTCGGCGAGCTGCACCACCGCGAGAGCGTCGGGACGGAGACCCGGGCGCCCGCCGATCCCGACGATGCCGTCAACCACGACATCGGCACTCCGGATGAGATCAGCAACGCCGTCCGAGACGGCGGTCGTGGCAGCGGTCGCGCCGGGAACCGTTGTCGCAGGCGGGTCCTCCAGAGCGCGGGCGCGGCCGCCCGCCGTGATGAGGGCCGCGAGGCCGGCCCCGTGGACCTTGGGTGAGAGCAGTACGGCGGTCACCTGGGCGCCTCGTCGCGCCAGGCGGGCGCCGGCGTACAGGGCGTCGCCGCCGTTGTCGCCGGAGCCGATCAGGAGGACGACGCGGGCGCCGTACGTGCTGCCCAGGAAGTTGCTGATGGCAACTGCTAGCCCAGTGGCGGCCCTCTGCATCAACGTGCCGGAGGGGAGGCGGGCCATCAGGTCGGCCTCGGCGGCGCGGACCTGCTCGACGGTGTGCGCGCTGCGCATGGTCAGCCCTCCAGGATCACCACGGCCGAGGCGATGCCGGCGTCGTGGCTGAGCGACAGGTGCAGGTTCTGTACGCCGAGCCGGGACGCCTGCGCCGCCACCGTCCCGCTGATCTCCAGCCACGGCCGGCCGGTCTCGTCGGTCTGTACTTCGGCGTCGTGCCAGTGCATGCCCGCGGGTGCGCCGAGCGCCTTGGCCAACGCTTCCTTGGCCGCGAACCGAGCCGCCAGCGAGGCCGGCGGCTTCACCGCCTCGAGCGGCGTGAACACCCGCTCCCGCAGGTTCGGCGTCCGCTCCAGCGTCCGCATGAACCGATCCACGTCGACCACATCGATACCCACGCCGACGATCATGCGGGCCAGCCTAACCCCGGGGTGCAGCCGTGGAGTCGCGGACTCTCATGTCCACGGCGAGGTCGAGGCGGAGCGCGGTGGGGGTTCGGCCGCGGGACAGGTCGAGGACCACGCGGGCGGCAAGCTCGGCCATCTGGTGGAGTGGTTGGTGGACGGTGGTGAGCGCGGGCGTGACGAACTGGGCGATGGGAAGATCGTCGTACCCGACGACGGACAGGTCGCGTGGGATGTCCAGGCCGAGTTCGCGGGCGGCCTGATAGACGCCGAGGGCCTGCATGTCGCTGCCGGCGAAGATCGCGGTCGGTCGATCGGGCAGGCGGAGCAACGCGAGCGCCTCGCGGTGCGCGCCGCCGACCTCGAAGTCGCCGTACCGGATCAACGACGGGTCGACCTCCACCCCGGTCGACCGCAGCGCATCCGTGTAGCCGTCCACACGTTGCCGCGAGCACAGCGTCTCGGTCGGTCCGCCGATCATCGCGATCCGGGTGTGGCCGAGGGTGCGGAGATGGGTCGTGGCCATCCGGCCGCCGTTCCAGTTCGCCGAGCCGATCGACGGTACGTCGTCACCCACGTCGCCGACCGGATCGACGACAACGAACGGGATCCGCCGCGCCTCCAACTGCGCCCGCTGGTCGGCGTCGAGGTCCGAGAACACCATGATCACGCCGACCGGCCGCCGGTTCAGCACCGATTCGATCCACTGCTGTCGCGGCCGCAGCGCGCCGCCGCACTCGGACAGCACCAGCTCGACGCCCTCGGCGCGGGCGACCTCCTCGACGCCGCGGATCAGCTCCATCGCCCATTCGCCGCCGAGCTGGTTGAACACCAGGTCGATCATCGGGCTGGCCGCCGTGCCCGGGCTCCGCCGCCGGTAGCCGTACTCCTGGATCAGGCTCTCGATCCGGGCCCGGGTCGCCTCGGCCACATCCGCGCGCCCGTTCAGCACCTTGGAGACGGTCGGCACCGACACGCCCGCCTGTTCCGCAATTTTCGCAATGGTCGGTCGCTCGCTCACCACGCCCCCTGGCTCGAAACTTTCGAGCCAGCTTAGCGGTGGATCGTACGGCCGTGGCTGTCCGGTACGCCGCTGAGCCGGTAGAAGAACGTGTTGACCTGGTCCCGCCACTCCCGGGCGCTCGCCAGCTGCGCCTCGAACCGGGTCGTGATGTTCTCCCGTACGACGGGTTCGAACCGCTCGGCGATCACCCGCCAGCGTGCCACCATCGCCTCCACCTCGGCGTACCCCTGGAAGTGCGAGTCGTAGATGTGCTGCAGAACTGTGCTGCCGTTGTGCAACACGTGGTCATAGGCAACATGATGGAAGAACAGCAGCAACTCGTCCGGGCAGGTGGTGACGTCCTCGTACGTGCCGGCGAGCGGCTCGGGGTACTGCCCGATGAACCCCGATCCGGTCTTCACGGTCCGGTCCACGCCGACGCCGTACCGATCGGCGAAGTGATACCTCCCCCGCCCCGAGTACTCGTACCCGTTCACGCTCGGTCCGTAGTGCGTCTGCGGCGTGACCATGAACCCGACGCCCAGCGGCGCGGTGTACCGCTCGTACGTCCGCCACGAGCCGGACATGATCGTGACCAGCTCGCTCCGGGTCCGACCGTCCATCGCGAAGGTCGCCGCAGCCCACTCGTGCAGCAGGCTGACCGGATCCGCGGCCGGCTCCCATGCCAACCGCCCGAAGGCGTAGAGGTTGCTCTGGGCAAGTTTGTGGCCGGTCCAGTTGGAGTCGTCGCCAACGTTGGACACGGCAACGATCGCACCGATGCGGTCGGCAACCGTCGTACCGCCGCCGGTGGTGTCGAACTGCAGGATCTCCCGCCACCACGGGCCGAGGTAGCACAGGTCCTGCTGCTGTCCGGAGTACTCCTGGGTCACCTGCAACTCGAGCGCGAACACGGTCTCCTGCAGCTCACCGAGCAGCGGCGAGATCGGCTCGCGGACCTGGAAGTCCGTCGGCCCGTGCTTGACCTGCAGTACAACGTTCTCCTCGAACCGCCCGTCCAGCGGGATCAGGTGGTCGTACGCCGCCCGCGCGCGATCCGCATCGCGATCACGCCAATCGTGTTTCTGTTCATCACCGGAGTACCGCCAGAACACCGTGCCGCCGTACGGCGCGACCGCCCGCGCGAGCAGGTTCGCGCCCTCGGGATCACGTCCGGCCCGCACCACGAGCCCGCCGAAGTCCGGCACGGCATCGTACACGCGACTGATCGTTGCCGACCACCACCGGGCAACGCGCTCGTCGGTCGGGTCGTCGGTGAACTCGACCGAAAGGCTGACCGCGATCCCGTACTCGCGGAACACGGCCGCCAGCCGGGCCACTTCGGGGAGATCGGCATTCGCGAGCGCGACCGCGTTGATCCCGATCGACGCCAGCAGGCGCGCATAAGCACGGACCCGGCCGAGGTCGGGCACGACGCTGCCGTCGCGGAAGAATATCGATCGACCTGAGTACCCGCGTTCGACCGCGCCGGACAGCTGGTCCCAGTGGTCGAGCATCCGGATCGGAACGGCCGGCTGCTCGACGACGCTGAAGTCGCCGGTCATCCACTCGAAGTACCGCAGCAGGTAGAAGTAGCCGTACAGCAGTCCATGTCCGCCCTCGGCCGCGACGACGAGATCGTTGCCGCGTCGTACCACCACGAACCCTTCGACACCCAGACCGTGCTCGGGCACCGCCGCCTCGACCTCGCGCCACAACGGGGTCTCGCGGACGCGAGTCATGGTGCACACGGCAACTTGTACGTCCGAGCCGACGCGGCGGGTCTGCCGGAGCTCGGCCCGGATGGTCTGGGCAAGCGCTCCCGAGGCGTGCACCGTCACCTCGGGCAGCCTCTGGAAACCGAGCCAGGCGGAGTCGCCGGTCATGGGGCCTCCCGGCCTGGACTGAGGATCGGCCGTCATCGGTCGGTGATCCTTCCACACCAGGCGGTCACCGAAAGTTTCGAGCCCGTAGCGTGGTTGAGACAAAGGCCACGTCGGCCCGATGTGGGTGCAATCCGTGCCGGTGGGAAGAATGGGCCACATGCTGCAGCCGTCGCGGGAGGTGACTCCCTACACCGAGCTCGACCGGGCCACCTGGGCGCAACTGGCCGAGACCACGGTCTCCCCGCTGACGGCGGACGAGGTCGAGCGGCTGCGCGGTCTGGGTGACGAGATCGACATGGACGAGGTCCGCGAGGTGTATCTGCCGCTGTCGCGGATCCTCTCGCTGTACGTCCGGCACGCCCGCGCGCTGCACGCCGACACCGAGAGCTTCCTCGGCAAACCGGCCGCGACCCGCACCCCGTTCGTGATCGGCATCGGCGGATCGGTTGCCGTCGGCAAGTCCACCACCGCGCGCCTGCTCCGAGAACTGCTGGCCCGCTGGCCCGAACACCCGCGGGTCGCGCTCGTCACCACCGACGGTTTCCTCTGGCCGAACGCCGAGCTCGAGCGCCGGAACCTGATGCAGCGCAAAGGATTCCCGGAGTCGTACGACCGCAAGGCCTTGCTCCGCTTCGTCGTCGAGGTGAAGTCGGGCATGGACGCGGTCGAGGCGCCGGTCTACTCGCACCTCCACTACGACCGCATGCCCGGCGTACGCACCACCGTCGAGCAACCGGACATCCTGCTGCTCGAGGGGCTGAACGTCCTGCAGCCGGCGCCCCGGCACGCGGACGGCAAGAGCGGCCTCGCCGTGAGCGACTTCTTCGACTTCTCGGTGTACGTCGACGCCGCGGCCGACGACGTCCGCTCCTGGTATGTGGCGCGCTTCCTCAAGCTGTGGGAGACGGCCTTCCGCAACCCCGAGTCGTACTTCGTCCGGTACGGCGAGCTGAGCCGCCAGGAAGCGATCAAGAAGGCCGAATCGCTCTGGGACGGCATCAACGGCCCGAACCTGCGCGAGAACATCCTCCCCACCCGCTCCCGCGCAACCCTGGTACTCCGCAAGGGCCCGGACCATGCCGTCCGCTGGGTCAGGCTACGGAAGCTTTAAGAGCCGGTACGACGGCTACCGCGACGACTGCGGCGGTCAGCGCGAACGCGACCGAGAAGCCGACGCCACCGACGACCGCGCCGAAGATCAGCGCGCCGGCACCCCAGCCGCCGTCGTACGCGAGGTTCCAGAGAGCGCTGACCTGGCCGTAGCGGGAGCGGTCGACGCGGTTGTACATCAGGGTCAGCGTGAGGTTCTGCGCGGCGCCGAAGCCGATGCCGAAGCAGGTCGAACCGATCAGGATCGCGACGGCGCTCGGGAGGAAGACGAGCGATCCGGCGCCGATCGCGGCGAGGATCAGCGCGGGTGCGAGCAGCTTCGCGGGGCCGGTGCGGTCGGCGTACCGGCCGGCCAGCCAGCGGGCGATGGGTGCCGCGATCGCCTGTAGCAGAAGGGCTGTGGCGACGAGTGATTGCTTGTCACCGGCAACGGCGAGAGGCAGGAAGGTGACGCTGATGCCTGCGGCAACGGTCACTGCGGCGAACATCAGGGTGGGGGTGAGGAGGCCGCTGCGTCGTAGGCCTCCGAGGACCTTCACATGCTGCTCTTCCGCGGTGTTCACCTTGGCGGGCAGACCGACCAGGGCCAGCAGTCCGGCGAGTGAGGCGATCGCGGCGAGGACGAACAGTGCGCCGAAGCCGATCACGTTGATCAGGTAGACACCGAGCGGCAGGCCGATCACCGCAGGTACGCCGACAGCCACGCCGTACACGCCGAGCGCCTCGCCACGTCGGGTCGACGGGGTGAGGTCGGCGACCAGCGCGACCGCGCCGACCACCAGGATCGCGAGCCCGGCACCACGGACGATGCAGACCGCGAGCACGACTGGCAACGCGGCCGAGGTCAGCAGGACCAGCGAAGGCGCACCGAGGAGCACGAGCCCGAGGCCGAGGACGACTTGGTATCCCCAGCGAGCCAGCATCCGCGGCACGAGCAACTCGACCGCCACCGCGGAGAACATCATCGCGGCGGTGGACAGCCCGGCGCCGACACCTCCGGAGCCGTTGGTCGCCAGGTAGAGCGGGACGACCGAGGTCAGCAAATACATGCTCAGCCCAGAACCAAACACCATCACCAACAACCGCCCGAACTGACCAGTCAGCAACCGCTGCGCGGCGGGCGTGGGGAGCGGGTGGGTGGGGAGGTCGCAGGTGGTGGTCATGGCATTCACGCTAGAGACATACCGGTCTCCGCTACAGATCCAGTTCTGCACCCTCTGAGAGGACCAGTTGATCGGTGATGAAGGCGGCCAGCCGGTTCAGCGCAGCGTCGATCTGATCGAGGGTTACCGCGCTGCACGACAGGCGGAGGGCGTTGATCGGGGTGTCGCCGTCGTAGAAGTGGCTCATCGGGGTCCACAGGACGCCGTACTCGTGGGCCGACTTCGCCAGCAGGGCGTCGTCGACCGGGAACGGGACCGTGACGACGACGAAGAAGCCGCCGGCGGGAACGGTCCAGGTGATTTCGCCGTTCGGGAAGCGGGCGGCGAGGCCGTCGGTGATCGCCTGGAGGTTGGCGGCGTAGACCGCGCGCTCGCGGCGGTTCGCGGCGACGAGGCTGCAGTCGTTCGCGAGGAGTTTGCCACCGACGACCGCCTGCGCGACCGGCGAGGTGTTGACCGTCAACATGCTTTTCAGCTTGGAGAGCTCGTCGGCCAGAAGTCCCGTGCCGACTGTCTGATCGGCGACGACATACCCGACCCGCGCGCCCGGCAGACCTGTCTTCGCAAACGAGCCGAGGTAGATCACACGGCGAGAGGTGTCGAGTGACTTCAACGTAGGCATGCGTTGATGACCTTCGGCCGGGAAGAGTCCGTACGGGTTGTCCTCCAGAAGCAGGAGGTTTTCCAAGGCGGCCGACTCGAGGAGGCGGCTGCGGGACGCCAGGTCCATGCTCAGGCCGGACGGGTTCGCGAAGTCCGGCATCACGTAGCACGCGCGCGGACGTCGTCCCTCCGCGCGGACCGACTTCAGCACAGCGGCGAGATCGTCCTCCTCCCCCACGGGTACGACGGGAAGGTCGACGAGGCGGGCCGCGCCGGTGATGCCGACGTACGTCGGGGCGATGGCGAGTAGCACGTCGTCGGGGCCGGCGCGGAGGGCGCGCAGTGTGAGGACCATCGCCTCCTGGCAGCCGACCGTGACGACGATCGCTTCCGGGTCGACGTGGATGTCCTCGTCGATCGCGAGGTTGCGGGCGACCAAGTCCTGGATGATGCCCTTCGTCCGCCCGTACTGGAAGATCGTCCGCCGAACCGCGGCCTCGTCGTACCCCTGGTCCCGCAGGTACTGCGCGAACAGCTCGAGGTACCGGTGCAGATCCTCGAGCGCGAAGAACTCCTCGGTCGGCCGGCCCGCTGCGAGTGAGATCGCCTCCGGGTAGTGGTGCGAGATCTCGTTGAGGAAGTTCATCGAATTCAGCGCCCGGTCGGTGAGCGAGCCGTGCAGATCGCTCAGCTCGAGATCGGCCATGTCGCTCTCCCCACGCTCAGCTCCCGTACTGCGGCGAGGTCCGCGCACCCCGCCAGCAGCATCGCGTCCCGCAACTCCCGGTCGAGCAACGCCAGCGCCTCGTCCACAGCGTCCACAGCAAGTGCCCACAGCAACGGTCGCCCGACGAGTACGCCGGAAGCACCCGAGGCGAGCGCCTTCAGTACGTCGAGCCCGCTCCGTACGCCGCTGTCCAGCAACACCACGCAATCCTTGCCGACAGCATCGGCAACCGGGCCCAGAGCATCGACCGACGCGATCGCACCGTCCAGCTGGCGTCCGCCGTGATTCGACACCACGACGCCGTCAGCACCTGTCTCGACGGCTCGACGAGCATCTCGCGGATCCAGGATCCCCTTGACCACAAGGGGGATCGGACACAGCGACCGCAACCACTCGACATCCCGCCACAACACGGCCGGCTCGAAGGCCGAGGCGGTATGCGCGGCCAACGCCGACAGCCCCGGCACCGCATCGTGGGCCTGTGTCACTTTGTCGACAAGGTTCTCCGGAGCGACATCCGGCGGGAGGGCGAACTCGTTGCGTACGTCCCGCAATCGACGGCCCATCACCGGGACGTCGACCGTCACCATCAACGCGCTGCAACCGGCATTCACCGCCCGCTCCACCAAGCTCGCCACCATCCGGCGATCGCGCAGCCAGTAGAGCTGGAACCAGGACGGCGCTACACCGGCGATCTTCTCGAGCGGGACACTGCTCAGGGTGCTGATGGTGTACGGGATGCCGACGCTCGCCGCGGCAGCTGCGACGAGCAACTCCCCCTCAGGATGCAGAAGCTTCTGGTAAGCCATCGGAGCAACCGCGAACGGGAGCTCCCACCGCGTGCCCAGGACCGTCCAGGACGAGTTCGGTTTGGCCGTGCCCGTGAGGACGCGCGGGGTGACGGTCAGCGCGTCGAAGGCCGCTCGGTTGCGGCGGAGCGTCTGTTCGGAACCACTGCCGCCGGCAACGAAGTCGTAGACAGCCGTCGGAAGAACGTCCCGCGCGAGCGGCTCGTAGTCGGCGAGTGACTCAGCCATCCGTGAAGATCCTGCCCAACCAGTCCGAGGCCTCACCCATGGCCTTCTTGCCGCCGTCCAGGATCCCGGACATCGCGAAGAAGCCGTGGACCATGCCGTCGTACCGGCTGAGGGTGGTCGGTACGCCCGCGGCGTGGAGCTTCTCGGCGTAGTACTCGCCCTCGTCGCGCAGCGGGTCGTACTCGGCGGTGATCACGAGCGCGGGTGGAAGGTTCGCGTGCGACTCTGCGAGCAGGGGTGATGCGAGTGGATCGGTACCGTCTGCGGGGTCTTTGAGGTAGTGCTTCCAGTACCAGTTGACCGAGGTCTTGTTGAACAGGTACGGGTCGGCGCCGTTGCGCATCGAGATGGTGTCGGAGCCGTAGAGCGTATTCGGGTACACGAGCAACTGTCCCGACAGCGCCGGACCGTTGTTGTCACGGGCAAGCAACGTGACGGCCGCGGCGAGGTTGCCGCCGGCGCTGTCGCCACCGACCACGAGCTTGTCGGGATGGAGCTGTGCGGCGATCCACTTCACCGCCTCGTAGCAGTCGTAAACCGCAGTAGGGAACGGATGCTCCGGCGCCAGCCGGTATCCGACGGTCACAACCTGGCAAGGTACGGCGTTCGCCAGCTTGCGGCTGATGCCGTCGGCGGTGTCGATGCTGCCGAGCGTCCACCCGCCGCCGAAGAAGTACGCGAGCGTCGGCAGCGGACCCGTCAGGTCCGGGCGATAGACCCGTAGCGGCAGCCCCGCGTCGGTCGTGATGTCCTCGACGAGATGGACCGGCTCGACCTCACCACCCGCGGCCCGGATCGAGGCGAGGTCCGCCTCACGGGCCTCGGCCAGCGTCTGGGTGTACAGCTGCGGTACGTCGTTCGCCTCGCGTTCGGCGCGCATCGCCTCGACCTGCGGGTCCAACGGCATCGCTTCACCCCAATCGGATCGGCATGGACGCATGTCCACGCAGCAGCAGGCTATGACTGCGAACCGGCTCCCCCGCCAGCTCGAGCCGCGGGAATCGCTGGAACAACTGGCCGAACGCCGCCCGCCCTTCCATCCGGGCGAGCCCCGCGCCCACGCAGTAGAACGGCCCCGCACCGAACGACAGGTGCTGCAGGTCCACCCGATCCGGATCGAAGGTGTCGGCGTCCGCATGCTTGGCCGGATCCCGGTTCGCGGCGCCGGGCAGGATCAGCACCAGGCTGCCCTCGGTGATCGTCTCGCCTGCCAGTTCGAGGTCGACCGATGCCTTCCGGCTGATCAGCTGGACCGAGCTCTGATGCCGCAGGATCTCCTCGACGCAGTCCGCTGCCCTGGCCGGTTCGTTGCGCAGGGCATCGACCAGCCCGGGTTGGGCGAGCAGCAGCTCGAGTCCGTTCGTGAGCAGGTTCATCGTGGTCACGAAGCTGGCGTTGACCAGCACCAGCAGGTTGTCGATCAGTTCCTGCTCGGCGAGCTCCGAGTCCACCAGCGAGCTGACCAGGTCGTCGCGCGGCCGGCCCCGGCGGTCGGCGAGCATCCGCGCGTAGTAGTCGTTCAGTTCGTCCGCGGCCTGATTCGCCGCGGCCAACCGCTCAGGCGCCTTCCCACCAAGGTCGAGGTAGTCGTCGATGGCCTTGGTCCGGTCCCGGAACCAGCCCAGGTCCGATCGCGGGATGCCCAGGAACGTACCGATGACGGTGATCGGCAAGCGGTACGCGAAGTCGACGAAGTCGATCACCTGCCCGTCCCGGCCGGCCTTGCCCAGGTCGTCGAGCAGCTCGGTGGCCAACGCCTCCACGACCGGCTCGAACCCGGTCAGCCGGCGCGGCGTGAGTACCGCCTGGAACACCTTGCGCATCCGCAGATGCTCCGGCTCGTTCTTGAACATCATCGACCCACCGAGCCGGCGCAGTACCGAGTCGCGAGGGTCGGGGTCGGCCGTCAGCAGCCGGTGGAATCGCGTGTCCTTCAAGGCTTCCTGGGCCGCGTCGTACCCGTTCACGACGACCGCGTACGGCGAGGTGCCGGGCTCGAGGCGGCAGACCGGACCGATCCGATGCAGCTCCGCGAAGAGCGGCATCGGATCGCGACGGCCCTGCTCGGAGCCGAGGGCGGCGAGAATCTCGTTCGCACTCCGAGCAGCCATGTCAACGCACCAGGTTCAGCGGGACCGAGGCAGCCATCAGTTGGTAGCCGGCGTCGTTCGGGTGGATGTGGTCACCCGAGTCGATGTCGGCACGCAGCTTCGACGGTGCGGCCGGGTCGCGCAGTACCTTGTCGAAGTCGAGCACACCGTCGAACTCGTGGCTCGACCGCAGGTAGCTGTTCACCGCCTGCCGAGTAGCTTCCTTGGCCGGCGTCCAGCTGTCCGTTCCGGAGAGCCCTTCGAACGGCGTGATCGTCGTGACCAGGCTGCGGATACCGCGCTCCTTGGCCTGGGCGTTCACCTGCCGCAGCGCGCCGATGATCTCGGCAGCCGAGTCGTCGGACATCCAGATGTCGTTGATGCCGAGCTCGGTGATGACGGTGCGTACGCCGGTCTGCGCGAACACGTCCTCGTTCAACCGGGCCAGCGAGTTGACGCCGACCTCGCCGAAGCCGGGGAACGCGCCGTTGTCGGACGGTTCGGTGCCCTCGTGGTTGAGTCGACTGCCGGCCAGGCCCGCGTTCAGCACGCTCGGGAACGGCTTGTGCCCGGCGGATGCGGCCAGTCGCTCGGCGAGCTGGTCCGGCCAGCGGTTGTTGGCGTTCGGTGTGCTGTTCGTGCCGTCGCTGATCGAGTCGCCGAGGACGACGATCGAGCCGGCGGAGTCGTCGGTCTGGACGTCTACACCGGACAGGAAGAACCAGCAGCACCGACGGGTCGTCGGGTAGTTCACGCCGGTCGGGTCGCTGACCCGGTTGCCGGTGCCGACGAAGTTGTCCTGGATCGACGATCCGTGGAAGGTCGTCGGGCCGGTGTTGTCCTGGAAGTACAGGCTGACGACGAGGTCGTCGAGCGTGCCGATCCGCAGGTTGACCGGGTCGCTGAGCAGCTCGCTGCCCTTGACCATCGACGCGCTGCCCGATCCGTTGAATGTCAACGTCCGCAGGGATGCCGGGTCGATGTCGGACAGTTCTGGCGTCGACTTGTCGGGCTTCGCAACGGTTGCCGCGGCGACCGTGACGGTCTTCTCGCCGTAGATGTTCGACAGCCGGACGCGGATCCGGTTGCCGCCGACGGTCGGGCGGATGTTCAGCCGCACGCTCTGGTCGGTCAGCCCGAGATTCGTCGAGCCGGTGGCGTCGCCGTGGGTGACAGCGGTCGCCCACGTGCCGACCCACTGGGCGTCGTGGTGGCCGCTCAGATTCGAGCCGGCCAGGCTCGATCCGGCGAGAGTGAGAGCCGCGGTGACCGCAACCGCGCGCCAACTGCTGGAAATGGACATGAACTGACCTCCAGGCGGAATGGATGCGGACGGAACGTAATACGCCAGAAGGAATCCGGTCAATGAATCAGAATGCATTTCTTTCGGGCCCGGCACAGCGGTTAGCGGATCAGTTGCACCCGCGAATCGCAGGGGTATTCCTTCACACCGCGCGGGGCGCCGATCGAGTAGAGTCACAAGGGACGGCTGGGGGTGGCCGGAGCCTGAGGGGAACCAGACGAAAATGCCGCCTGAATTCGTCCTGCCCGAAAACGGTAGCAATTATGTGGGTCAAGTCCTGGAGCTGTTCCGGGAATTCGCCGATCGGCCGGCGCTGGCCCGCGGTGACCGGACCGCGACGTACAGTGAATTGATCGCCGATGTACTGCGTTTCGCCGCCGCTTTCCGCGATGCCGGCGTCCGGCCGGGCGGCAAGGTGCTGGTGATGGCGGCGAACTGCTTCGACGCGCCGGCGCTCCAACTGGCCCTGCACCTGCACGGTTGCCGGGTGCTCTGGAGCGCGCCGATCACGTCCCGCCGCGAGATCGACCGCTTCGCGGCGCTGGCCGATGCCGACCTGTTCGTGTACGACGATGCGAGCGAGCTCGGCCAGGAGTTGGCGGACTCGCTCGCGCCGATGCCGACGTACCGGATCGCCGAGCTCGACTCGTCGACGCCGTACGAGATCAGTGCGACGCCGGCGCCGGACTCGGTGTTGCAGACCAGCGGGACGACCGGCGATCCGAAGCTCGTGCACCACACGCAGGCGTTCTACGAGCAGATCCTCGAGCTGGCCGCGGCCTTTGTCGCACAGGGTTTCCCGATGTTGCGGCACTACTCGGGGTCACCGCTGTGGCTCGCGAGCGGGCAGATCACCACATTCTTCAACCTGTTCACCGGCGGCGTGCTGTTCCTCACCGACACGTGGTCGCCGGACGAGTTCTACCGGATCGTGCCGGCCGAGCGGATCACGTCGACGTACGTGACGCCGCCGATGTTGTATGAATTGCTTGATTATCCGGATGGCGCGGAGGTCGACTGCAGCAGCCTGTTCATGTTCAACGTCGGCGCGGGCCCGGCGACGCCAGCGCGGTTACGGCAGGGGATCAGGCGCTTCGGTCCAGTCCTGCGGATCGTGTACGGGCTGAGCGAGTGCGTCGTGGTGACGGCGCAACCCGGGCTGACCGAGGACATGCGTCTCGCATCCGCTGGAACGCCGTACGGCGATGTCCGGATCGAGATCCGCGACGACGACGGCAAGGAGCTGCCGCCGGGCAAGACCGGTGAGGTGTGGGTGCAGAGCAACCTGGTCTTCGCCGGCTACCTGAACCAACCGGAACTCACCGCGGAGACCCTCGTCGACGGCTGGCTCCGCACGCGCGACGTCGGCTACGTCGACGAGCACGGCTACCTCTTCCTGGTCGATCGGGTGCACGACATGATCGTCACCACGCGGCGCAACTGGGCGATCTTCTGCCGCCCGATCGAGGACGCCCTCAGCACCCACCCGGATGTCCGCACCGCAGCGGTGATCGGTGTGCCCGACCCGGTGCAGGGTGAAGCAGTGCACGCCTTCGTTGTTACCAGATCGCCCGTGGCGGCGGCGGAACTCCAGGAGTTGGTCACCACGACGTTGAACGAGATGTGGGCACCGACCACGATCGACTTCGTCGACGAACTGCCGCTGACGAAGATCGCCAAGGTCGACAAGGTTGCCCTGCGCAAGCTCTACGCCGAACTGCACCCGCAGCCATGACGCCCAGACGCGGTCTCGTCATCCTGTTCGTCGCGGATGTGTTGTCCGCGGTCGGCAGCCGGATCACCATGGTGGCGATCCCGTGGCTCGTGCTCGTCACCACAGGCAGCGCGGCCCGGATGGGTCTGGTCGCCGCGGTCGAGCTCGTGCCGTACATCATCGCGAGCATCATGGCCGGCCCGATCATCGACGCGCTCGGCCCACGCCGTACGTCGATCCTCGCGAACCTGTCCAGCGCCGTCGCGGTTGCGGCGATCGCAGCCACCACCAGCCTCGGCTTCGCTGCCCTGCTCGTCCTCGTCGCCGTCGCGGGCGCGCTCCGCGGCGCGGCAGATCGCGCCAAGGATCTGTTGGTGCGCCCAATGGCCGAGGCCGCCAACGTCGAACTGATCCGCATCACGTCCCTGCACGAAGCCTTCGCCCGAGGAGCGACCCTGCTCGGCGCACCGCTCGGCGGGCTGCTGATCTACTGGACCGACGCCGCCAGCGTGCTGTGGATCGACGCGGTGACATTCGTGATCTGCGGCGTCCTGGTAGCGGCCTTCGTCCGCCCACCCGGGGTCGTCGCGGACACCCGCCGCGACAAGTACTTCCGCTCCCTGGCCGAAGGCTTCTCGTTCGTACGCCGGGACGAGTTGCTCGCGACGATGCTGATCACCACGTTCACGATCAACATCTTCGCCAGCGCGAGCACGGCGGTCTTCATCCCGGTCTGGGTCCGCGACGAGCTCGGCTCACCCGCCGGTCTCGGTCTGACCCTGGGCGCGTTCTCGGCCGGTGCTCTGCTCGGCAGCATCACGTTCGCCGTACTCGCCACCAAGGTGCCGCGCTACCTGACCTTCGCGATCGGAGCCTTCGTCGGCGGCAGTCCCCGGCTGCTCGTGCTCGGCCTGACTGATCATCTCGCCCTGGTCATGGTCGTGACGTTCCTGTCCGGTATCGGCATCGCCGCGATCAACCCGGTCTTCGGCGCCGCCCTCTACGAACACGTCCCCAAACATCTCCAGGCCCGAGTCATCGGTCTGGTCGCCGCGGCGTCCTTCGCCGGCCTTCCGCTCGGCGCCCTGCTGGCGGGTGAGTTGGTCAGCGCACTGGGACTGATCCCGGCCCTGATCTGGTCCGGCGTTGCGTGCCTGCTCGTCAGCGTGTATCCCTTGATCCGCCGCGGCCCTGGGAAGGTTCTCGACGCATCAAGAACAGTGGAGGCGATATGAACGAAGCCACTGACCCCTACTGCCTCCGCCCTGGCGAGAGCCTCGAGCTCCTCGCAGACCATCCGTGGCGGAGGTTCGTCGTCCTGGGCGACAGCGTCGCCGAAGGACTGTGCGAGCCGGTCGACGGTTACAGCGACCTCCAGTGGGCGGATCGCATCGCCGCCGAGCTCCGCGCCGTACGTCCAGAGCTCGCCTACCTCAACCTCGGCGTCAGCGGACTGCGCACCCGCGAGATCCTCGCCACCCAGCTCGAGCCGGCACTCGCCTTCGGCGCGGACCTCGCGCAGGTCGTTGGCGGCGGCAACGATGCGTTCCCGGCGACGTACGACGCCGACCGGGTCGATCGCGAGCTGACGCTGATGATCACCACGCTGCAGGGTGCCGGCGCGGAGGTGATGACGCTCGGCATGTTCGACATCTCGTACAGTCCGGCCGTCGCCGACTGGCTCCGTCCGGGCCTCAGGCAACGAATGCGAACACTCTCCGATCGCACCGCCGCGATCGCCGAGCAGCTCGGCACGATCCACGTCCAGCTCACCGACCACCCGCTGTCGACCGACCCGACTCTCTACAGCAGCGACGGCCGCCACGGCAACGCTCGTAGCGATGCCGTCGCGACCGCCGAAACGCTGCGGGCGCTCGGCCGCCGACTCAAGGCACCAGCAGCAGACCGCTCGTCAGCGCACCCTGGCCGACGTTGACCACGGGTCCGGCCCCCGGGACCGTGAAGCGGAGGTAGGCGCCGGCCGGCGTACCCGCGAACAGGTACGGCGCGACGCAGAACGGCACGTCGGCCTCCTGGGTCTCTCCGGTCTCGAGGTGCACGAACTGCATGGTGAGCCGATCCACGTCGATGTGGCGCTGAACGATGTAGCCGCCCTCGCCCAGCGCTTCCTCGATCGCGTTCGCCCAAGCCGCATCGTCGGCCTCGGGACCGACGACCACGCCGACGCCCCCGTACGAACCGTTCGGCTTGAGCACCCACTCGTTCCGATCGGCAAGTACCCGCTCGCGCAGATCTGTCGACAGAATCTCCGTCCGCGGTACGTGCTGCCGGACCACTTCCGCGTCGGCCGGGTCCAACTCGTCGAGGTCGCTCCACAGCCAGGCCAGGATCGTCTTGCTCGCCAGCAACCAGCTCGCGGTCGCGGTGAACATCCGCACCGACCGGCTCGCGACGGCAGTTCCCAACGCATCCAGACCGTCGCTCGGCTTCATACCCTGCGGGACGAACATCCGCAGTACGGCGTCGATCGGCCCGTCGTCGACGCAGAGCCGGCCGGAGTCATCCAACGTGAGCCACTCGACCGGATACACCCGCATGTCGAGGCCCAGCTCGCGACCGCGCTCGCTGAACGGCTCGAGCAGCTTGATCATTGCCAGCCCGTCCTGCGAACCCGGGTAGGTCCCGCCCGTGGTGAAGACCATCGCCAACCGATCGTCCCCGGTCAGTTGCAATGCCGACCGCACCGCTTCGTATCGCGCGTCGACCGCCGACGCGGGCGCAGTCAGCCCGAGCTCGTCCAGCACCGCATCGCCCGCGTAGGCCGCGAGGAACCGATGAGCGACTCCGTCCGAGTCGTGCGCCCCACCGAGCGCGCTGTCGATATTGGCCTCCACGACGTACGGCGTCCCGCAGCTGAGCAGGATGTCCGCGCGAACCCCGCCGAGCAGGTCCTCGGTCAACGGCAGCTCCTCGTCCAGCAGATCGATGTACCCGACCGGCATCTCGAGCGCCCGCCGCAACTCCCCCGCCGTAGTCGCCCTCCGCAAACACGCACCCAAGATCAGCCGGGCGACGGTTGCGGACAGCTCCGTCAAGGACTGGTAGGCGGTTGCGGACATGATCGGCGGCCGGAGCGGTCGCCACTCCTTGTTGTGCGTCGCCACTCCTTCGTACACCTCACGCCACGAGGCCGTCCCCCGCCGCACCAGCGCCGTACGAGTTGCTTCCGGCAACTGTTGCCACACGTCACTCATCTGTCCTCCAGTACGGCGTTGATCGCGGCAACGAGCTGATCCCGGTCAGGTTGGATCGCTCGGTCGAGGGCAAGGGCGAACGGCAGGACCGCACCGTCCGGGCGGGTCACGCGCCGGGGCGGGGCATCCAGGGTGAAGCGTTCGGCGGCGACTGCGAGGATCTCGGCGGCGAAACCGCTGGTGCGGTTCGAGTCGTCGATCACCACGAGGCGGCGGGTCTTCGCGACCGACGCGGCCAGGCCGTCGAGGTCGAGCGGGTAGACGGTCCGCGGGTCGAAGACTTCGACGGAGATCCCGTGCCCGGCCAACTCGTCCGCGACGGCCAGCGCGTCGTGTACCAGGTGGCCGAGGGCAACGACCGTTACGTCGCGGCCGGACCGCGCCAACCGCCCAGTACCGAGTGGAACCGGTCCGAGCGTGCTGAAGTCGACGTCGTCACGGACGCCCAGGGCGGCCGACGGAGCGAAGAAGACGACTGGGTCATCGTCGCGGATGGCTGATACGAGGAGTCCGTAGGCGTCGGTGGGAGTCGCGGGTACGACGGTCTTGATGCCGACGTGGGCGAGGAGGGTGTAGGGGTGATCCGAGTGCTGGCCGGCCCAGCCCGTGCGCGAACCTGATCCGGTGACGACGTACGTCACGGGAACTTTGCACTGGCCGCCGGTCATCAGGGAGAACTTGTGTGCCTGGTTCGCGAGTTGCTCGAAGACCAGGAACAGGAGTGACGGGATCTGGAACTCGATCACCGGGCGCATCCCGGCCAGCGCGGCGCCGGTCGCGAAGTTCGTGAACGCCTGCTCCGACAGTGGAGTGTCGAGCACCCGGTCCGGGCCGAAGCGGGACAGCAGTCCGGCGGTCAGATTGGACGCGGCGACCCGGATGTCCTCACCGAGCAGGAACACCGACGGATCGGTGTCGAGGGAGTCGGCGAGGGCTCGGTTCATCGCCTTCAGGTACGAGAGCTTCGGCATCAGGGCATCACCGCGTACAGGTACTTGAGGGCGTCGGCCGGATCCGGGTGCGCACTCCCGAGCGCGAACTCGGTCGCCGCGTCGAGCACCGCCTCGACCTCGTCGTCGACCTCGGCCCGCTCGTGCTCGGACAACCGGGCGCCCTGGATCACGACCGGATCCCGGGAAACCCCGGCAGCGACCTCATCGGGCGAGCGGTAGTCGAGCCGGGCACGATGCTCGAAGGTGTGATGCGCGTCGAAGCGATAGGTCAGGCACTCCAGGAACATCGGCCCCTTGCCGGACCGAGCCCGCGTGACGGCAGCGGTAGTTGCCTTGAGCACCGTCTCCGGGTCCTGGCCGTCGATCGTGAACGCCGGTATCCCGAACGCCCGCGCCCGGCCGGTGATGCTCCCGGCGACCGCCGACCCGACCGGCATCGTGGTCGCGTACCCGTTGTTCTCGCAGACGAAGATCACCGGAATCCGCCAGAGCGCGGCCAGGTTGAAGGCCTCCAGCAACATCCCCTCGTTCATCGCGCCGTCGCCGAAGAACGTGACCGCGACCGTGTCCCGTCCCTGCCGCCGGTGCGCCCAGGCCGCACCGGTCGCGATCGACCCGGCCGCCCCGACGATCGCGTTCGCCCCGAGAATCCCGAGGCTGAAATCCGCCGCGTGCATCGAACCGCCGCGGCCCCTGTTGAGTCCGGTCTCCCGCCCCATCAACTCGGCGAGCAGTCGTCCCGGGTCGGCCCCGCGAGCCAGCACGTGACCATGCCCGCGGTGGGTACTCGTGATCACGTCGTCCGACGTCAACGCCGCGCACGCACCGGCGGCGATCGCCTCCTGGCCGACGTACGGATGAATGCCACCGACGATCTCACCGGACCGCACGAACTCGATCGCCCGCTCCTCGAACCTGCGGATCAGCCGCACGGTCCGGTAGAGATCGACAGTGCTCATGCGGTCAGGCCTTCACAGCCGCGAGGATCGCGTCCCACAGGCGGGCGCGGGCCGCGAGCGCGGAGTTGATGGTGTCCGCGCAGGCGTCCCATTTGGCCTGGTCGTCGCCGCAGAGGTCGGTGACCATCTGCATCGCCATCGGGGTGTGCTGCTCGCCGTCCACCTCGATGTGCCGTTCCAGGTAGTCGACGAAGGTGTTGAGCCGGTTGGACCGCTCGTTCACCGCGACGACCTGCTGGAACATGTCCGGGATCAGGTCCTCACGCCCGAACGCGAAGGCCGCCGCCTGGCAGTGGATCGGCGCGTTCTCGATGATGTCCCAGGTGGTGCCGGCGAAGTCGATCGACGCCTGCGGTACGCCGGCAGCCTTCAACGACTCGACCACGGCGCCGCCGCTGCGCAGCAGATCGATCAGGTGCGTGATCGCCGACGTATCCGCGCCGGCCTCCACCATGCCGTTCACGTACAACTCGAAGTGGCTGATGAAGCCGTCGCCGAGCTCGTCGCTCTCCTCGACCATCACGATGTCGTTGATCAGCCGTCGGCTGCTGCTGTGGGAGGTCGGGATCCACGGCACCGTGACACAGGTGAGTTCGCGCTGCAGGGACTTGAGCAGCGACATGAAGTCCCAGACCGCGAAGACATGGTGCTCCATGAAGGTGACCAGCGCATCGTGGGTGTCGAGGTTGGCGTAGAGCGGATGCTGGACGACCTTGTCGCGAGCCTCGCCGACGGCCTTCTCCAGCTGCTCGATGCCGGGGTGGGTCTGACCCCAGTCGTAACGGGACATGTCCTGATCTCCTAGCGGTCGGCCCAGAGCGTTGGGCAGTAGTCGGGGTCCGCGTAATCCGGGCGGCCGTTGGGTGTACGGCGTACCAGGACGTCGTGGTTGTAGGCGGCAAGAGTTCCGTCGCTGAGGGGGAACTCGCGATAGCTGTTGGCGCCGTCCTGCAGGTGCAGGGAGATCGCACGGCGCGGGCGGTCGGTGACGTTCGCGCCGCTGCCGTGGTAGGTGCGGCAGTGGTGGAAGTTCATATGACCGCGTGGGATCGTGATCTGCAGCTTGGTCACTTCGGCGCCGTTGTACGCCGCGTTCTCGGCCAGCATCTGATCGAGCTGGGACCGGTCCCGCTCGGCGAAGTGGCGTACGACGGTGTCGTCGGCGCCGATCTCCTGCCAACGGTGGCTGCCGTCGACCATCGTGATCGTGCCCATCTCCGGCGGACAGTCGTGGAACGGGATGAACGCGGTCAGCATCCGGTCCGACGACGAGGACGACCAGTAGTGCTTGTCGAAATGCCAGGGCACGATGTTCGACGGCTCACCGGAGATCGGCGGCTTGTAGATCAGCGTCGACTGGAAGATCCGGATCTCGTCGGCCTGCGCGAGCCGTGCCGCGACGGCCCCGATCAGCGGCTTGCGGAGGATCTTCGCCAGGCCGTCGTGTTCGTAGTGGACGTAGTCGTTGTGCCGCTGGACGTCGCCCTTCGACGGGTCCCAGTACGCGAGCCTGGGCGGCGCGAGCGGCAGGGTGCGGTCGCGCTCACCGGCGTAGTACCGCTCGCTGGCGTTCACCAGCTCGTCGGTCTCGTCGTCGGTCAGCAGTTTCTTGGACAGGTACCAGCCGTGCTCGTTGTAGAAGGCAACATCCTCGTCGGTGGGGAGGAGCTCGACCTCTTCCTCGGACAGCTTGAACTCCAACGTCATGAGACCCCCTCGAGCTCGCGCTCCTTCGCCTCGTACAGCGCCTTGATGTTGCCGCTGCCGAACGTCATCGCGCCGCGGCGCTCGATGATCTCGAGGAACAGCGTGCGGCGGACGTGCATCGACTCGGTGAAGATCTGCAGCAGCTGGCCCCAGTGGTCCCGGTCGACCAGGATGCCGAGCTTCTCCAGGTCCTCGATCGGCGTCTCGACCTCGCCGACGCGTTCCGGCAACGCCGTGTAGTACGTCGACGGCGAGGCGAGGAAGTTCACGCCTCGACCGGCCAGCGTGCTGACCGCCTCGACGATGTTGCCGGTCCGCAAGGCGATGTGCTGGACGCCGGCGCCGGCATGCCAGCTGAGGAAGTCGTTGATCTGGCCGGGCCGACGATTCGGGTCGGGCTCGATCAGCGTGAACGTGACGTGTTTCGACGGACTCTGGACGACGGTCGACTCCATCCCCTGCCCGGCGACCTCGATGAACTCCTCGAAGATCGGCAGGAACCCGAAGACCTTCTGGTAGAACTCGACCGTCGGCTTCAGCTGCCCCGAAGGCACGCAGATGGCCAGGTGGTCGATCTCGCTGAACAGCTTCTCGTCCGGCCCGGTCGCGGGCTCGGTGATCTGGATCGCGCCGGGCAGGAACTCGTGCCGCGGCCCGCGCCGTTCGACGAGTCGGTGGATCACGTCGCCGAAACCACCGACTTCGGCGATGACCACCGTGGTCTCCTGGTCCGTGTAGATCACCGGCGCGGCAACCGATTCGGCGCCCCGGGCAAGCAGTTCGGTGTACGCGCCCGCCGCGTTGTCGACCTCGATGCCGACCACGGCAACTCCGTCTCCGTGCCGCTGCACGTAGGCCGCCGCCGGGTGGTCGGCGACGAGCCCGGATGTCAGCACGATCTGGACCGCGTCCTCGCGGAGCAGCAACGAGCGCTGTCCGGGCAGACCGGTCTCGGGTCCGCCTTGGCCGTGTATCTGCAGGCCGAACGCGTGCCCGAGGTAGAACGCAGCCTGCCGAGCGTCGCCCACGTACAGCTCGACGTGGTCGATCCCGTAGATCTCCATTAGGCCTTCCCCTCACTGTTGATGTCGCGCCTGTCCGGCGTACTGGCGGCGCCGAGGAGCAGGCTGACGTTCTGACCGCCGAAGCCGAACGAGTTCGACAACGCGTACTCGAGCCGGACCTCGCGGGGTTCCTTCCGGACGTGGTCCAGCGGGCAGGCCGGATCCGGGTCTTCCAGTTGGTACGTCGGGGGCAGCAGCCCGGTCGTGATCGCACCGACCGCGGCCATCGCCTCGACCACCCCGGAGGTGCCGAGCATGTGCCCGGTCAGCGCCTTGGTCGAGCTGACCGCCGGCTGGTGATCCCCGAATGCCTTGCCGATAGCAACCGACTCGGCGACGTCCCCCAGCTTCGTGCTCGTCCCGTGGGCGTTGACATAGCCAACCTGCCCGGGCCGGACACGCCCGCTCGCCATCGCCAACCGCATGCACGCCGCAGCGCCTTCACCGTCCGGACGCGGAGCAGTCGGATGATGCGCATCGGAGTTCACGCCATACCCGGCAACATCCGCATACCCCCGGGCGCCCCGGGCTGCAGCATGCTCGGTGCTCTCCAGCACCAAAAGCGCGGCACCCTCACTCAGGACAAATCCGTTACGCCGCAGGTCGAACGGTCGACTCGCCTCGGCCGGGTCGTCCCACCCACGAGCCAGCGCCCGCGCATTGGCGAACGTCTCGGCAAACGTCGGGAACAACGGCGCCTCGCTCGCCCCGCACACCACCACGTCGGCCTCACCGGACCGGATCAGGCGGACGGCGTCCGCGATCGCCTGAGCGCCGGAGGCACACGCCGTACCGACCGACGAGGTAAATCCCCGGATGCCATGGCGGATGGCGACGCGGGCGGCCGGCATGTTCGGCAGGATTCCTGTGAGCAGATAGGGGCTGACTGCGGCGCGACCACGTTCGGCGCGTGCGATGACCTGCTGCTCGAGGGTCGCCATCCCGCCGACCCCACCGACGATCACGCCGATGCGATCAGGGTCGACGTTGTCGCCGATCACCAGGCCGGCGTCGGCGAGCGCGTCCGCCGCGACGAGTTGGGCCAGGATGACGGTGCGGTCCATCACCTTCCCGTCCGGTCCCTTGGCGAGGTCGCCGGCGTCGAAGGGCGGCAGGATGCCCGCGAGCTCGATCGAGTTGGCGATGGGATGGTCCGAAGGTGGTTTGACGATGCCGGATCGCCCGTGCAGCAAGGCGTCGTACGCCGCGCGTGCACCTCGGCCGACCGGTGTCATCAGGCCGATCCCGGTGATGGTGGCGTTCATGAGCGAGCCTCCCGGAGGGCGACCTTGCGGACCTTGCCGGTCACAGTGACCGGCACATCGCCCGCGCCGACCACGGTGACGTTGCGAAGGATCGCCGCGACCTCGTCCCCGACGGCTGCCCGTACGTCGGCCGTGCGGTCGCGGTCGGGCGCGTCCGCGGAGAGTTCGAGCAGTACGTCGGCGACGTACCGGCCGTTGTCCGGGGTGATGATCACCGTGCAGTCGGCGACGTCGGGGAGGGCCGCGAGGATGCGTTCCTCGGACATCGACGTGAAGAGTTGTGGGCCCTCGAAGCCGGCGACCGCATCCGGTACGCGGTCCAGGTGGAAGTAGTGGCCGGTGTCGTCGCGGTAGACCAGGTCGCCGGTGAGGAACCAGCCGTTCAGCCGGAATCGGTACGTCGTGCCCGAGTCGTTCCAGTAGCCCGGTGAGACCGACGGCGACCGGAACCCGAGCAGGCCGACCTTGCCCGTCGGCAGCTCCTCGCCCGTCGAGCTGAGCACGGTCGCGCGGGCGAACTCGTACGGCTTGCCGATGCAGCGGCCGTAGTGGTCGCTCTCGATCGTGTGCGTGATGTGGAAGCCGTTGTGGCCCATCTCGCTGGAGCCGAGACCGTCGATGAAATGACTGCCGCGGACGGTCCGCCGGCCCTCCCGGGTGACGCTCTCACGGGTGCCGGCGGCAACGAGTTTGCGGATGTGCGGTTCGTGCGCGCAGTCGCCGGTGTTGAACCACATCCGGACCGAGTCGAGATCGTGCCGGCTCAGGTCCTCGCGGGCGAGTCCGGCCCAGGTGACGGCGAATCCGTAGACGGAATGCGGCTTCCAGCGCTCGATGTTCTGCAGGACGTACGGCGCGTCCTGGCTGGACAGCAGCAGCATCTCGGCGCGATTGCCCAGCACCTGGTTGACCATCAGGATCGTCGCGGTGTGCGGGATCGGGAGCGCGTTGAGGATTCTGTCGGTGCCTTGCGCCTGCGGCATGGTCAGGAGGTGTTTGAGGGCGGCGTACAGGGTGGTGTGGGTGTGCAGCACAGCCTTCGGTACGCCGGTGGTTCCGCTGGTGTGCGTGATCACGACGGGGTCGTCGGCGTGGTGCCGGTAGTGCTGCGGTGCTTTGGCCGGATCGCCTTGCCCGAGGTCCCTCGGCTCGGCCAGGACTTCGGTCTCGAGCAGCGGGCGGTGCCGGGCGTCGGCGAGGACGGCCGTCACGCGCAGGCGACGTATGTACTCGTCGGCGATCGGCGGGGCCATCTTGCCGTTGAGGAGCGCCGGGATCGCGCCGAGGCGGGTGAGGGCAAGGAAGCTGAGCACGATGTCCTGGGCTTCGGTGGCCCAGATCGCGATGACGTCGCGGCGGGTGATGCCGTGTTCGTGCAGCCACGCCGTACGGGCCTGGACACGTTCGTCGAGTTCGCCGAGGGTCAGTGGGTGTTCGGCCGGGAAGTGGTCGACCGGGGTGTCGAAGGTCAGGCCGGGGCCGTTCGGGTCGGCACCGTACTCGAGGACCGTTGCGAGGACGTTGCCGGTGCCGATGGCCGGGTCCGCGGCCAGCTGTGCTCTGAAGCTCTTCATACCGGTTCTCCACTCACCATCCGGGCGAACGCGTGGTCGGCGTCCACCTCCACGATCAGGACCTGCTCGGCGTCGCCGTCGTCGAGCAGCAGGCCGGCTTCCTCGAGCCCGCCGTCGGTCACACACACGACCGGGCCGCGCAGGTCCCACTTGGCCGCGATCCATCCGGCGATGCTGTTCGGCACCGACTGGAAGAAGTACAACGGCCCGATGCGCTTGCCCTCAGCAACTGCTTCACGGACGTGGTCGGCGCTGACGCGATCGCCGTCGCTCACGAGCACGATCCCTGTCAGTGCTCCGGTCTCCACCTGAGCCAGGCACCGCTCGGCCGCCGCAACCACCATCGGGTTGAACGCCGACCCCACGAACCCCGGCACCCCCGGCGGCTCCCCGCCGTCCCAGCGCCCTTCGGCCACCGTCTTCATCCGACCCGCACCACCAATGCGGTGTTCGCTCCACCAAATGCGGAGTTGAGCGACATCGCGTACGGCGAGGTCACCGGCCGCGGCGCATCCAGAATCAGATCAACCGCACACGCAGGATCCGCCTCCAAGAACCCCGCATTGACCGGCAACTTTCCAGCCCGCACTGCAGCCACCGTCACCACGAACTCCACCAACCCCGAAGCCTCCAACGCGTGCCCATGCGCGCTCTTCGTCGAAGAAACCGCCGGCCCGCGGAGCTGGTTCAGCGCGGCGGCCTCGGATGCGTCGGCGTAGGTGGTGCCGGTTGCGTTGGCGTTGACGTAGGTAATGGCTTCGGGTGGGAGGTTTGCTTTGCGGAGGGCCGAGTTGATGGCGGTGGTCAGGCCTCGGCCGTCGGGGGCAGGTTGGACGGGGTGGTAGGCGTCGCCGGAGCGGGCGCAGCTGACCAGCTCGGCCAAGCCTTCGCCGGCCTGCAGGACTACCGCGGCCACGCCGTCGCCCAGCAAGGTGCCGGTGCGATGCAAGGAGAACGGCCGGAGGGCGCCGTCGGTGGACAACGCTCGGCCGGCGTCGAAGAGTGCGAACTGATAGGGCTCGACCAGGTAGGCGGCTGCTACGACGACCCGGTCGACGCGGCCGAGGCGGATGAGGGTGAAAGCGTCGGCCAGGGCCGTGGTGGCGGAGACGCAGGCCGAGGTATAGGTCCGCAGCTGGCCGAAGTCCCGGGACGGCGGCGTATGCAGGGCGAGCAGGAGCGGCGTCGTACTGCGGTCGACACCGGCCTGCACGCATGCGTCGGCGATCGCTTGGTCGAGTTCTTCGTCGAGCGTGCCGGCATCCGCGGCGATCGCGGCGTGGTGGGTGCGGCGGTTGCTCGTGTCGAAGCGCGTGACTTCGGCGAAGGCCGGGGTACCGGACAACTGTGCCGACGGGCCACGGCCCAGGGCAGTCAGGATCGACATGCCGGTCACGGCGACCGGGAGCGGTTCAGACATGGCTGGTCAGCACCTCGCGGAGAACGGCGACCGCGTCGTCGATCGTGCTCATGCGTTCGAGCTGGTCGTCGTCGAGCGCGACGCCGTACTGCTGCTCGACCTGATGGACCAGCCAGGCCAGCTCCATCGAGTCGAGGCGTTCGGCGTCCGGCGGGCGCGGGCCGAGGCCGGCCAACCAGGTGAGGATCTCGGCCCGCCCGGGCGGGGGTGGGGTCGAGTTCATCAGACCTGCTGAGCGACCCGGCCGGCCACCTCGGTGGTGAACTCGCCGACCGTCATCAACGCCAACTGCTCGGACTCGTCGTCGGAGAACCTGACCCCGAACCGGTCCTCGACCCGCACCGACAGATCCGCCAGCGCCAGCGATTCCAGATCCACCCCGGCCGGGCCGAGCGTGGTGTCGTCGTCGATCCCTTCGGTGTCGTAGTTCATGTCCTGCAGTTGCGCGATAACGAATGCGCGAACCTCGTCCTTCATCGGTATACCTTCTTTCGGTGGGCGGTTCTGTACATGTCTGGTTGGCACCGGCGGGCGCCGAGCCGCGCGCTGCGGCACACGAGCTGCTGCTCGAGCTGGCGGGCACGCTCATCCCGGACCCGCAGCTCAGCCACGACGAGAGCGGCCGTCCAGAGGTGCCAGGCCTGGCGGTGAGCATCAGCCACACCCACCACCTCGTGGTGGTCGCGGCCTCGACCGACGGTCCGATCGGTGTGGACCTCGAGGAGGTTCAGCCCCGCCAGATGCAGGAGCTGGCCGACCGTTGGTTCGCACCGGAGGAGCTGGCCTGGATGTCGACTCGGCCCGACGGGTTCCTGCGGTTGTGGACAGCCAAGGAGGCTGTCGGGAAGGCGTTGGGGCGCGGGTTGCGCGGGTCCGGGCTGCGGCGGGTGATGCCGCTCGGGGGTGGGGTGGTGGAGTCCGAGCCGGAGCTGCTGGTCACGTACGTGCCGTGGCCGGGCGCGGTGCTTGCCCTCGCGGCGCCGGTCGGGTTGACGGAGATCGTCGTACATCAGGAGACCGCTTTGCGCAGCGTGGACAAGTCGCGGACGAGCTTGCCGGTGGTTGTCCGAGGCAACTGATTGAGCAGGTGCACGGCGCGGGGTCGTTTGTACGTCGCCAGCTGCTGGGCCAACTCCGCTTCGAGATCCACCAACGACCGCGGCTGGTTGAGCTGCACGTACGCCGCGATCGAGCCGTCGAAGGCGACCACCGCGGCCTCGACCCCGCGCAACGACGCGAGCGCGGCCTCGACCTCGGTGAGATCGACCTTCAACCCGCCGACGGACACCTGCGAATCCAGCCGGCCCTTGATTCTGACGAGCCCCGTCTCCGGATCCACGACACCGGCGTCGCGCGTATGCAGCCAGCCGTCGGCCCAGCGGGTCGGGTCGGACAGACCGAGGTACGGCGACTCCGCGCGAGCCACCTGGAGTTCGCCGTCGACGACCCGGACCGAGATCCCGGGCGCGGGCTGGATCGCCGGTCGGTGCCGGCCGTACAGGTCGGTGCCGATCACCCCGACCTCGGTCATCCCGTACATGTTCCCGAGCGGTACGCCGTACTTCTCCTCGAACGCCTGCGACACCGACGCCTGCACGAGCTCTCCACCCGTGGTCATCCGCTTGAACTGCGGCAGCCACGGCGGATCCTGCACCGACGCGAGCAGTCCGATGTGGAACGGCACCCCGAGCACAGTCGCCGGCGTCGTCGCCGCGCCGATCGCCTGCACGATCGCGTCCCCGGTGAGACGCGCCGGCGGTTGCAGCTCGACACCTGCATGCAGCCCGTAGAGCAGCCCGCCGACCAGACCGAGGACATGCACCATCGACGGCAGGAGGATGATGCGCTCACCACGCTGCGGTACGCCGTCGATCTGCGTGTACCGCAGTACCTCCGCGACCAGATCGTCCGCAGTACGGCCGATCACCTTCGACGGCCCGGTCGACCCCGAACTCAACTGGACGACGGCATGCCCGGTGCCGGCCGGATGACCGGAGTAGCTCGCCACGTCCGTGTCCACCTCGACGAACGTCCGCAGTCCGGACTGCACCGGCCGCTCCGGCGACACGACGACCTGAGGCACCAACCGTTCGATCGCCCGGCGTACCTCGTAGTCGGTCAGCCGGTGGTCGAGCAGGATCGCCTGCCCGCCGCCGCGCCAGATCGCCAGCAAATGCGTCACGAACGCCATCGACGGCGGCAACCGCAACGCGACCGCACCACCCGGCCGGAAACCGGACTGTGCCAATTCCGTTTGCCGTGCGAGCACCAATCGGCGTAAATTCAAACGATCAATAGGATCGGGCAGACGGAAGCAAACCTCGTCGTCCGGCCCGGCCAGCAAGATATCGTCGACCCAGTCTTGCCCCTGTGTGGTTCCAGGCACCACGACAGCACCATCGGTCATCCGAGCTCCAAAGTTCTTTACACACAAAGGATTCGAAGACCAGCGCCCCCACCAAGGCCTGGCGATGACGCGACGATACGACACGATCACACAACTGCGCCATGAAACAGCGGCCCCGAAAAGCCCTCGATCGAGTCGCTCAAATGCGCTAAATAGAAACCGCTGTAAATCGAGCGACCGGTTAGAAATACGCTCGCCCACATCGAGCCGACGCAGGGTTCTCCCGCACCACGGCGGACCGACCGGCAGACAGCCGCGTGTCACCGACACTTGACCCACCGTGCGCGCGTGGGTAACTTTCGCGTCGCGGGGGAGTATCTGTAATTCAATTACCTTGGCGATCGCCCCTGCCCGCCCGCACAGAGTTGGTGACCCCCATGGAACTGACCCGCCGTCAGACCCTCGGACTCGCGGCGGCGACCGTCGCCGGGACGACGGTCGCTGCCACCACGAGCGCTGCTGCCACCCCGGACCGCTGGGTTCGCGACACGATGCGCCGGATGACGCTCGAGCAGAAGGTCGGCCAGCTGTTCGTCTGCTACGCGTACGGCCCGGCGGCCGACACCGCCGACGCCCGCAACACCAGCCTGTACGGCGTGGCCACCCCGGCCGAGGTCGTCGCGAAGTTCAACCTCGGCGGCGTCATCTACTTCACCTGGACCGACTCGACGAAGGACCCGCAGCAGATCGCCCGCCTGTCGAACGGCCTGCAGCAGGCGTCGCTCACCAACACGGGCATCCCGCTGCAGATCGGCACCGACCAGGAGCACGGCTCGGTCGTCCGGGTCGGACCTCCCGCGACCCAGTTCCCCGGCGGGATGGCGCTCGGCGCGACCCGCTCCGCGGCGTACGCGCGCTCCGCCGGCGCGATCGCGGGCCGCGAGCTGAAGGCGCTCGGCATCACCACCGATTTCGCCCCGGACGCCGACGTCAACGTGAACCCGCTGAACCCGGTGATCGGTGTCCGCTCGGTCTCCTCCGACCCGGCGCTGGTCGCCGAGCTCGTCGCCGCGCAGGTGAAGGGCTACCAGCGCGACGGCCGGGTGGTCTCGACCGCGAAGCATTTCCCCGGCCACGGCGACACCGCGACCGACAGCCACACCGGCATCCCGGTGATCGGTCACAGCCGCGACGAGTGGACCCGGATCGACCTGCCGCCGTTCCAGGCCGCGATCCGGGCCGGCATCCAGTCGATCATGACCGCGCACATCGTCGTACCGGCGCTCGACCCGTCCGGCGACCCGGCGACGTTGAGCCGGCCGATCCTGACCGGGATCCTGCGCGAGCAGCTGCGGTTCGACGGCATCGTGATCACCGACTCGCTCGGGATGCAGGGCGTCCGGGACAAGTACGGCGACGCCGAGATCCCGCTCCGGGCGATCGAGGCCGGCGTCGACCAGCTGCTGATGCCGGTCGATCCGGGACTCGCGTACAACTCGGTCCTCGACGCGGTCCGCGGCGGCCGGATCAGCGAGGCCCGGATCGACGAGAGCGTGACGCGCATCCTCACGCTGAAGCACGAGACCGGTCTGGTCGACCACCCGTACGTCGACCTCGCGCAGGTGGCGAAGGTCGTCGGTACGCCGGCCAACTACGCCGAGGCGCAGCGGATCGCGGACCGCAGTACGACGCTCCTCCGCGACGACGCCGCCCTGCTGCCGCTGTCCCCCGCGCCGCGGACGATCCTCGTCGCCGGCTACAGCCCTGCGAACCTTGCGACAGCGCTGCAGTCCCGCGGCGCGACCACGATCGTGAAGGACACCGGCACGACGCCGACCGACGCCAAGATCGCCGACGCGGTCGCCGCGGTCGCGGATCTCACGGTGGTCCTGACCAACAAGGCGTGGGACACCGAGGTCACCGACAAGCAGGCCAAACAGCAGAAGCTGGTCAACGCTCTGCTCGCGACGGGCCGGCCGGTGATCGTGGTGCCGGTGCGTGACCCGTACGACGTCGCGTACTTCGACCCGGCACCGACGACGCTGGTCACCTACGGCAGCACGGCACCGTCGATGGAGGCGCTGGCGAAGGTCCTGTACGGCGAGATCGCGCCGACCGGCAAGCTCCCTGTCGAGATCCCCACCAAGCCAGACCCGGCCGATCCCGGCCCCGCGCCGATCCTGCACCCGTTCGGCCACGGCCTGACCTTCGACGCGAAGCAGACCCGGCTGACCGTTGCCTCGTACAACATTCACGCCGGCGCCGGTGAGGACAACGTCTTCGACCTCGACCGCACCGCCCAGGCCTTGAAAGCGCTCGATGCGGACGTGATCGGGCTGCAGGAGGTCGACGTCCACTGGGACGCACGCAGCCAGTGGCTGGACACGCTCGCCGAGCTCGCGACCAAGCTCGGCATGCACTCGGCGTTCGCACCGATCTACGACCTCGACCCACCGGCGGCCGGTCAGCCGAGGCGCCAGTACGGCGTCGGGCTGCTCTCGCGCTTCCCGCTGATCCGCACCGAGAACCACCCGATCACCCGGCTCTCCACCCAGGACCCGAATCCGGTCCCCGCCCTGGCGCCCGGGTTCCTCGAAGCAGAGCTCGAGATCCGCGGCCGTCGCCTTCACGTGTACTGCACCCACCTGGACTACCGGGCTGATCCGTCCGTCCGGCAGCTGCAGGTCGCCGACACGCTCCAGATACTCGCCCAGGACCGTAGGAAGGATCTGCAGGTCCTCGTGGGCGATTTCAATGCGGAGGCCTCGGCGCCCGAACTGGCCGGGTTGTGGACGCGCCTGCGCGACTCGTGGACCGCAGCTGGTTCAACCGTTGGCGGACCCAACACGTACCCCGCGGTGGCACCCAACAAGCGGATCGACTTCGTCACGGTCGGTACTAGTCTGAATGTGCTGCGTGCCGAAGTGCCTGCCGAAGAGTCCCCAGCGCAGGCCGCCAGTGACCACCGTCCGATGATTGCCGACCTCTCGTTCCGTCCCTGAGGAGATGTCAATGAAGCGACGTAGTTTGCTCGCCGGCGCCGGTGCGCTGGCCGCCGCACCGCTGATCGACGTACCGGCCGCGCAGGCCGCGCCGAAACGCAAGGTGATGACCGGCGCCGAAGTGCTGGCCGAGGACGGCTGGCGCGCCCTGGCCGGGCAGAAGGTCGGCGTGATCAGCAACCCGACCGGGATCCTGCCGGACTACCAGCACATCGTCGATACGATGCACGCGTCCGGGAAGGTGAACATCGTCGCGGTGTTCGGTCCCGAGCACGGCTTCCGCGGCAGCGCCCAGGCCGGTGGGTCGGAGGGCGACCACGTCGACCCACGCACCGGGATCATGGTCTACGACGCGTACGGCGCGGCCGCCGACAAGCTCGCCGGTCTCTACACCAAGTCCGGCGTCGAGACCGTGGTCTTCGACATCCAGGACGTCGGCGCGCGTTTCTACACCTACATCTGGACGATGTTCGAGGCGATGCTCGCCGCGGTCCGCACCGGCGCGAAGTTCGTCGTACTCGACCGTCCGAACCCGGTCGGCGGCTACGCGCGCGGTCCGATGCTCAAGCCCGGGTACACCTCCGGAGTCGGCAAGAAGGAGATCCTGCAGCAGCACGGCATGACCGTCGGTGAGCTGGCCCGCATGTTCAACGCGGAGTACCTGCCGCTCGAGCCGAACGGCGGCCGGCTGAAGGAGCTGCAGGTCATCGAGGTGTCGAACTGGAAGCGCGACCAGTTGTACGACGACACCGGGCTGACCTGGGTGATGCCGAGCCCGAACATGCCGACCCCGGACACCGCGCTGGTGTACCCGGGCCTGTGCCTGTTCGAGGCGACCAACATGTCCGAGGGCCGCGGTACGACGCGGCCGTTCGAGCTGATCGGCGCGCCGTACGTCGACTACCGGTGGGCGGAGGCGCTGCAGACCAAACACATCCCGGGCGTCGCGTTCCGGGAGGCGTACTTCACGCCGACGATCAGCAAGAACGCGAACGTGCTCTGCGGCGGTGTCCAGGTCCAGATCACCGACCCGCACAGCGTCGAGGCGATCACCGCGGCGACGCACATGATCGTCGAGGCCCGTAAGCTCTACCCGGAATTCACCTGGCGGGCGGAGACCCCACCCGGCCGGTGGATCGATCTCCTGACCGGGTCCGATCGGTTCCGGACCATGCTTTTGGCGGATGCGACCGCCGAGGAGATCGTGGCAGCCTGGAAGCCCGAGACCGACGCCTGGACCGCGCGGCGGGCGAAATACCTTCTGTACAAGGGCGCGCACCGATGAGACGGCTCGCGGCGCTCACGATTGCTTCGGCGGTGATGCTGACGATGGGTACGCCTGCAGTTGCTGGCGGCAACAATTCGGGCCGGTTCGACCGTCCGTACGACGGCTACGCGCCGAAGTCGACGCTGCTGCGCGACGAGACCCCGGCGAAGGCCGGTCTCGATCCCGCGCCGATCGACGCGGCGCTGGCCCAGGTCGCCGGCTGGACGCAGCCGAGCGGGACGACGAAGCCGTTGTACGCCGGCGCGGTCACGCTGCTCGGCCACGACGGGAAGATCGTCACCCGGACGGCCACCGGTCTGGCGCTGAAGTACGCCGACGGTGCCGGCACGGAGCTGCCGCCGGACCAGCAGATCCCGATGCGGACCGACACGATCTTCGACATGGCGTCGGTGTCCAAGCTGTTCACCTCGATCGTCGTGATGCAGCTCGTCGAGAAGGGCAAGATCGACCTGGACACGCCGATCGCGACGTACGTCCCGGAGTTCGCGGAGAACGGCAAAGAGGGGATCACCGTCCGGCAGGCGCTCACGCACACCACCGGGCTGCCGTCCTGGCTGCCGTTGTGGAGCGCGCAGCCCGACCCGGCCTCCCGCCTGCACATGGCGCTGACCGCGAAGCTGATCAACCCGCCGGGCAGCACCTATCTCTACAGCGACCTGAACCTGATCTCGCTCGGCGAGGTCGCACACCGCGTGACCGGCAAGACGCTCGACAAGCTGGTCGCGGACGGCATCACGAAGCCGCTGCAGATGCGCGACACCGGCTACAACCCGGACCCGAAGAAGAAGCCGCGGATCGCAGCCACGGAGTTCCAGACCTCGCCGCCGCGCGGGATGGTGTGGGGCGAGGTGCACGACGAGAACGCCTGGTCCCTGGGCGGCGTCGCCGGCCACGCGGGCGTTTTCAGTACTGCGGACGACCTCGCCGTACTGGCGCAGACGTTCCTGAACGGCGGCAGTTACCGCGGCGCGCGGATCCTCAAGGAATCCTCGGTCACCGCGATGATCACGAACTTCAACCAGGGCTTCCCGGGGAACGACCACGGCCTCGGCTTCGAGCTCAACCAGCGTTGGTACATGGGCGGGCTGTCCGGGCCGCGCGCGGCCGGCCACACCGGGTACACCGGCACATCGCTCGTGATCGACTTCGACTCGCGTTCGTTCGCGATCCTGCTGACCAACCGGGTCCACCCGAGCCGCGACTGGGGCAGCAACAACCCGGCCCGGAGGGCTGTCGCGCAAGGGCTCGCACTGGCCCTCGGTGTCGGTCCGCGCCACGGCAAGGACGCCTGGTTCTCCGGTACCACGGACGGCGCGACCTCCACGCTGTCGACGAAGGTCGCCGTACCGACGGGCGGAGCGAAGCTGGCCTTCGACCTGTTCGTCGACACCGAGGACAC
Organism: Kribbella sp. NBC_00662; assembly: GCF_041430295.1. Lineage (GTDB taxonomy): Bacteria > Actinomycetota > Actinomycetes > Propionibacteriales > Kribbellaceae > Kribbella. The sequence continues at coordinate 1,104,983 of NZ_CP109029.1, forward strand.
GGATCTGCTGTATCTGGAGTCTTCGACCGACGGAACCACTTGGAACAAGGTGCCTTTCACAGTGCGCGATCGCGGGTCCGTGGTCGACCACGACGGCTCGATCAGCGGTTCCGGCGACCGGCACTGGCATCAGGTCACCGCGGAGCTCGGCGCCGGCGACCAGACGATCCGCTGGCGCTACACGAGCGATCCGCTCTACCAGGGCCGCGGTGTCTACGTCGACGGTGTGAAGATCACGAGCGGGACTGGTGTTCTTCTCGACGGTGAACGATCGCCTGAATCATTTACCGCAACAGGTTGGAGACTTTCGCGTCGGTGACCCCACTTCGTGCATAGTCGCCGTACCGTGGCTGTCATGAATTCAACAACCTCTCCAGAACCCACGGGGCCGCTGCTGGTCCGGGTCCGCGCGGTGATGCCCGCGCTGGCGCCGGCCGAGCAGCGGGTGGCGAACGCGGTCCTCGCGGACCCGGGCGGAGTGGCGGCGATGACGATCTCCGAACTGGCCGAGGTGGCCTCCACCTCGGAGACCACGGTCATCCGGTTCTGCAAGCAGATCGGCGTCCCCGGCTATCCGCAGCTGCGCCTGCAGTTGGCGGCCCAGTCGGCGCAGGAGAGCATCCGCCCGGAGGTGGGCGGCGACATCGAGCCCGGCGACTCGCTGGCCGACGTTGTCAGCAAGGTCGCGTTCGCCGACGAGCGGGCGGTCCGCGAGACCGCGCAGCAGGTCGACGTGGACGCGCTGGCCAAGGTGGTCGACGCTGTGGTGAACGCGCCGCGGGTCGACCTCTACGGTTTCGCCGCGAGCGCGTTCGTGGCGCTCGACCTGCAGCAGAAGCTGCACCGGATCCGGCGGGTGGCGTTTGCCTGGTCCGACGTACACATCGCGCTGACCAGCGCCGCACTGCTCGGTGAGGGCGATGTCGCGATCGGCATCTCGCACACCGGCACGACGGTGGAGGTCGTCGAGGCGCTCGAGGAGGCGGCCAAGCACGGCGCCACCACGGTCGCGGTAACAAACTTCCCGCGGTCACCCCTGGCGCGTACGGCGGACCTCGTCCTGACCACGGCCGCGCGCGAGACGACGTACCGCTCGGGGGCGATGGCCAGCCGGATCGCGCAGCTGACCGTGATCGACTGCCTGTTCATCGGCGTCGCCCAGCAGGTGCTGCCGGACGCCCGCAAGGCGCTCGAGGAGACCGCCAGCGCGGTCCGCGGGCACCGACTCAAGGGATCCGAGTGACGTCGATCGTTTCCGTCAAAGATGAACGGAATTGAAAAACCTTCAGTAGAAAACTAACATCGATCCCGTGACCTCACCGACCGAGCAGCGCAACCCGAGGACGCTCGCCATCGATGCGGTGGGCACGTCCGAGATCCTCCAGATGCTGAACAACGAGGACGCCCGCGTCGCGGGTGCCGTCGGTGCAGTGATCCCGGAGCTGACCAAGGCCGTTGACGCCGCCGCCGAGGCGGTCCGCGGTGGTGGCCGGGTGCACTACTTCGGCGCCGGTACGTCGGGCCGCCTGGCCGTCCTGGACGCCGCCGAGCTGCTGCCCACGTTCCACGTGCCGGACGGACTGGTGGTCGCCCACCACGCCGGCGGGATGGAGGCGCTGCTGCGCGCGGTCGAGAACGTCGAGGACTCCGAGGAGGGCGGCGCCGCGGACGCGGCCGCGGTCACCGGTCAGGACCTCGTCGTCGGCCTCGCCGCTTCCGGAAGCACGCCGTACGTCGCCGGCGCCTTGAAGGCCGCCCGTGCGGCCGGGGCGACCACCGTGCTGGTCACGTCGAACCCGGACGCCCCGCTGGCGCCACTGGCCGACGTCGTGATCGCCGCGGACACCGGCCCGGAGGTCATCGCCGGCTCGACCCGGTTGAAGGCCGGCACCGCGCAGAAGATGATCCTGAACGCGTTCTCGACCACGCTGATGATCAAGCTCGGCCGCACCTGGTCCAACCTGATGGTCGACCTGGTGGCGACCAACAAGAAGCTCCGCGGCCGCATGCTCCGCATCCTCGCCGAGGCCACCGGCGCCGACGAAGCCGCCTGCGAGACCGCCCTGGCCGAGGCCGACGGCGAGCTCAAGCCCGCCCTCGTCCACCTCCTCACCGGATCACCCGTCGGCGAGGCCCGCGCCGCCCTGGAGGCCGCCCACGGCCGCGTCGCCACCGCCCTCGCCGAACTGGGCACCCACGCCTGACCCCCGCGCCCCCACCGCCTCGCGGCGTCCCCGCGCCCGTCCCCGTCGTGCCCGTCCCCATCTGAGGGGTCAACCCCTGAGATGGCGGGTTGGCCCCTCGGATTCTGGTGGCCGAACCCTGCATCTGAGGGGTAGACCCCTCAGATGTCAGCTCATGCGGACTGGGCGGGGCGGGCGATGGGCGGGTGGATGACGAGCGTCGCCACGATCAGCGCCATGAAGACGGCGGTGAGCGCGAACGGGATCGGGATCAACGGATCCAGCAGGACCAGTACGGCGCCTAGCGGTACGACGATGTTGACCGTCCGATCGGCATTGTCGCGAATGGCGATCCACCAGATGCCGAGGACGAAGATCGCGATCGGGATCGTCACCGTGTACGACGCGGCGACCTCGCTCAACTCGGTGTGGTGGGTGATGCTGTCGATCTCCACCTCGATCCCGGCCGAGAACGCGCCGGCCGCGGCGAAGACGAAGTAGTGGGTGTACCCGTACCGCAGCGAGCTCGCGAGCGACGTGATCGCGGTGTGGTGCGGCGGCCAGAAGTAGATCCACCACATCGCCGCCGTGACGACGAGCGTCAGCACCGAGAGCGCGATCAGCGGCCCGAGCGCCTCGTGGTCGTGGACGGCCTCGATGATCGCGTTGGCGGACGCGAGCAGGCTCTCGCCGAGCAGGATCAGCGTGAACAGCCCGTACCGCTCAGTGATGTGGTGCGGATGCCAGGGCGTCGTCCAGCGCCGCTCCGCGATCACCGGTACGGCGAGCTCGGCGACCACGAACACGCACCAGGCGATGACCACCGTCGTCCCGGACATCACCAGCGTGGTCAGCCACAGCACCTGCACGATCGCGATCAGGCAGGCGTAGCGCAGGGCTACCTGCCGGCTCTCCCCGGCCGAGTGCGATGCCCGCAGCCACTGCGCGACCATGGCGACCCGCATCACGACGTACCCGAACACCACGACGGTGAAGTCGCGGTCGGCGAAGACCGGCTCGATCCCGGCGGCGAGCACGAGGACACCGCTCATCTGCACGATCGTGAGCACCCGGTACAGCCAGTCGTCGGTCGCGAACGACGTGGCGAACCAGGTGAAGTTCATCCACGCCCACCAGATCGCGAAGAACACCATCCCGTAGGACATCAGGCCCTCGGCGATGTGCTTCTCGGACAGCGCGTGGTGGAGCTGGGCCGCGGCGACGCTGACCGCGACCACGAACACCAGGTCGAAGAACAGCTCGAGCGAGGACGCCGTCCGGCCGGGCTCGTGTGGGTCCCGTGGGCGCATGGGGGTCAGCCGTGACCGCGTCATCGTCATGGCGCACAGGCTAAACGGAAATGTCCACCGAGGGGCGGAGTTCGGCTGCCGCGGCCAGAGCGTCGTGGGCCGGGTTGTCCTCGAAGGCCTTCAGCAGCGCGGGGTCGGCGGGATGGTCGAGGTGCGGGAGGGCGATCTGCTCGTACGCCGCCTGGAAGCGCGGACCCCAGCGGCGGGTCCCGAGCCGCGCGGTCCGGGAGCAGTTGTCGACCATGTACGCGACGTCGCGGGCGTGCATGTACGGCAGCAGCGAGTCGACCGCCTCGATCACCGACTCGTTCACGATCTCCGACCACGCGTGCCCGCGGGCGGCGAACTCGTCGACCTGCGCCATCATCGTCGCCACGAACAGCCCCGCCGTGACCGGATCGATCGCGCCGGCTGCTCCGCGGCGGGCGTGGACCTCGGCACTGTGCGACCACATCGGGCTGCCGCCGATCTCGGTCATGGGCCGGGTCGCCAGCCGTTGCTCGGCCAGGATCACGCTCCGCAGCTCGGTGCCGTCAGCAACTTCGTCGTAGATCTCCGCGACGAGCTCCCGCGCCGGCCCGTACGCCGCGGAGTACGCACGGTCGAACAGGTCCACGTCCCCGCTCGCGGCCCGGACCGCCACCAGCCCGTCGGTCGAGATGGTCCGCGCGATCGGCCCGGTGATCGCCTCGGTGGATCGCTCGTACGCCGTCACCGGATCAGCCCCGTCGATCCGGAAGTACCGGTACAGCGCCTCCACCAGTCCGTGGACGGCGCCGAGCAGGATCGCCCGCTCCCCCACGATGTCGGACCGGTACTCGTCCTGCAGCGTGGTCGCGAACGTGTACGGCGACCCGAGCCCGATCGACCACGCCAGCGCCCGATCCCATCCGTGCCCGTCCGGATCCGCGTGTACGGCGATACTCGCGTTGATCCCGGCCCCGTTGACCGTTTCGCCTTGCCGGTAGAGCCGCCGGACGGAATCCCCCATCCCCTTCGGACAGACCGCGATCACCGGATGCCCCGCCGGGAAGGCGGACCCGATCGCCGTCAGGTGCCCGAGCAGGAAACCGTGGGACAGGCCAATGGTCGCGCCCGGCTTGAGGACGCCGAAGATCTGCTCGTGGTTGGCCGCCAGCGCCGCGTCCGCGATCAGCAGGATCACCAGATCCGCCTGAGCCGCAACCTCCAGCCAGTCACCCAGCGTGCCGTCATCCTCAGTGAATCCCTCGGCCCGCGCATCCGCCGCCGACACCGACCCCGGTCGAAGGCCGACGCTCACAGTGATCCCCGTCCCGGCGAGCGAGTCGCGCAGATTCAGCGCCTGTGCCCGTCCCTGCGGTCCCCATCCCAGGACGCCGATGCGCTCGACCCCGTGCAGCGCTTCAGGCAGCAACGGGAACAGATCCCGCCCGCCCCGCACGATGGACTCCGTCCCACCCGGCACGACCATGCTCTCGACCCGAAACACCGAACTCTCCATGCCCACCAGTCAAAGGGCGGCACGGCCATTGCAGCAAGCGCAATGTCCGCACCGCCCCGTTGCAGGAACTGGAAGACTACGGCTCCAGGCCGACTGCTTTCAGCGGGTTGGGCCAGGCCTTCAAGGCTGCTCGGAGGGCTGGGTCCTGGGTGGTCGCGATCGCCTCGACATGCGCTTCGGTGATGACGTCGGCGATGCGGACCGGTGCTCCGGTGTTGGCGGAGCGGACGGCGGCTTCGACCATAGCGAGGCTTACTACGTTGGAATGGACTTCGGACTGCGGCGTTGTCGAGGTGCGGACCGCGTTGACGAACTCGACCAGGGAACCGGCGATCTCCTGAGGCTCGTCGGACATGCCGGCGGCGAGCGGCTCACCGGATGCGAGCTCGGCGACAGGTGCGTTGTCGCCGTCCCAGGTTGCGGTGCCGCCGGAAGTGCTCGCGCGCCAGAAGCCGTTCCAGGACGTTTCCAGGCCCGGCGCGCACCAGCTGCCGGCGAAGGTGAAGCGGGTGCCGTCGGCGTAGGTGAAGATCGCGGACGCGGCGGCGTTGCCGTCGAACCAGCTCCAGGGCGGGTTGTACGAGTCGCAGTACACCGAGACAGGTTCGGAGCCGATCAGCTTGCGGGACAGGTCGAACTGGTGGATCGCCATGTCGACCAGGAGCGGCTCGGCCATGCGTTCGCGGAAGCCGCTGAAGTGCGGGGCCTTGTAGAACTCGCACGACAGCGTCCCGATCGGACCCAGCTCGGACAGTTGTCGTTGGAAGGCTGCTATGGCGCGGAAGTAGCGGCGGGACTGCGAGACCATCAACAGTTTGCCGCTCACCTCCGAGGCCGCCACCATCTGCAGGCACTCGCGGACTGTCTCGGCCAGCGGCTTCTCGCACAGCACCGGAAGCCCACGCAGCAAGGCATCCACGCTGACCGTCGGGTGCGCGACCGGGACCGTCACGTCGATCACCGCGTCGGCCCGGTCTGCCAGTCCGTCGATCGAAGTCGCGACCGGCACGTCGGCGTGCCCGTGCTCGTCCGCGGCCGCACGGGCCACCTCGACGTCGAGGTCGACCAGGCCGACGAGTTGGACGTCGGGGTTCGCGGCGATCGTGCGGAGCCAGGCGCGGCCCATGCCGCCGGCGCCGACCTGGAGGAGACGCAAGGGGTCAGGCATCCGCAGGCTCCTCGATCGGACCGGTGTAACCCTTGCCGTTGAAGAAGTCGTCGGTCTCGTAGCGCAGCAAGGTCGGCAGCGCCCGCTCGGGCAGATCGGTGCGCGCCCACTTCACGCCGTTCGCGATCACCTTGCGGACGTCCTTGTGGTGGTACACCGGGAAGTCCTGGTCGCCGGGCGAGAAGTAGAAGATCTTCCCGTGCCCGCGGCGGAACGTGCAGCCCGAGCGGAACACCTCGCCGCCGGAGAACGAGGACACGAAGACCAGTTCGTCCGGGACCGGGATGTCGAAGAACTCGCCGTACATCTCCTGCTGCTCGATCACGATCGGGTGCGGGACGCCCTGCGCGATCGGGTGCGTCGGGTTGATCGTCCAGACCAGCTCGCGGTCGCGTTCACTGCGCCAGCGCAGCGTGCACGTCGTACCCATCAGTTTGCCGAAGATCTTCGACCAGTGACCGGAGTGCAGCACGATCAGGCCCATACCCGACAGCACGTGCTGGTACACGCGGTCGACCACCTTGTCGTCGACCTCGCCGTGCGCGGCATGGCCCCACCACACGAGTACGTCGGTCTCGGCCAGCACGTCCTCGGTAAGGCCGTGCTCCGGCTCGTCCAGGGTCGTGGTGGCAACCGTGGCGTCGAGGTTCTCGCGGATGCCGGCGGCGATGGTCTCGTGCATGCCGTCCGGGTAGATCTCCCGGACGTGCGGCTCGATCTGCTCGTGCCGGTTCTCGCCCCAGACGAGTACGCGAATCGTCATAAGTTTTGTCCTTGTGTGGAAGGGTTATTTGACCGCTCCGCCGATGGCGCCGGCGGCGATGTACTTCTGCGCGGCGACCAGCAGCACGATGGCCGGGACCGCCGAGAGGACCGCGGTCGCCATCACCGCGTTCCAGTTCTGCACCTGCGTGCCGAGGTACTGGTAGATCCCCAGCGTCACCGGCCGCACGCCGCCCTTGGTGGTCAGCGTCAGCGCGAACAGGAAATCGCTCCAGGAGAAGAGAAAACTGAACAGCCCCGCGGTGATCAGCGAGTTCTTGCTGATCGGCAGCACGATCGCCACGAACGCCCGGAACAGCCCGGCGCCGTCCACCCGCGCGGCCTCCACCAGCGACGGCGGCAGCGACATCATGAACGACCGCAGGATCAGGATCGCGAACGGGATCCCGCTGCTGCAGTTGGCCACGATCAGCCCCGGGATCGAGTTCAGCAGCCCGATCCGTTCGTACGCCGTGTACAACGCGTTCGCGATCACGATCCCCGGGATCATCTGCGAGATCAGGATCGCCAGCAGCCCGATCGACACCCAGCGGGACCGGAACTGCGAGAGCGCGTACGCACACGGTGTCGCGATCGCCAGACTGAGCACGACCGTCCCGGCCGCGATGATCATGCTGGTGACCAGGTTGCCGCCCTGCTCGTCGAGAGCGCGTTTGTAGCCGGTGAACGTCGGGTGCAACGGCAGGAAGCCCGCGGTCAGCGTGTTCCCGGACGGTTGCAGCGAGGCGTTGACCATCCAGTAGACGGGGAACAGCATCACGGCCAGGATCACGATCCCGATGACGGTGTACGCCGTACGTCGCATGCTGCCCTCCTACTCGTCGACCGCGCGGCGGGTGCTGCGCAGGTAGAAGATCGCGAACACGAACGAGATCGCGATCAGGATGTTGCTCAGCGCGGCGCCCTGCCCGAACTTGAAGTCCACAAAGGATTTCTCGTACGACTGCGTCGCCAGCGTCTGCGTCGCGTTCGCCGGTCCACCGCCGGTCAGGCCGAGGATGATGTCCAGGACCTTGATCGTGTAGACGACCCCGAGCATCAGCACCACGCCGGCGACCGACCGCAGGTTCGGCCAGGTGATGTAGAAGAACGCGCGCCACCCGGTCGCGCCGTCGAGCTGCCCGGCTTCGTACAGCTCGTCCGGGATCTCGGTGAGACCGGAGTACAGCAGCGTCACGTTGAACGGGATGCCGATCCAGATGTTCACGCCGATCACCGCGATCAGCGCGACCGACGGCGAGTTCAGCCACGGCACCGGATCGTTGACGATGTGCAGACTTATCAGGGTCCGGTTCAGGATGCCGCTGTCCTGCTCGAGGATCGAGCGCCAGGTCGCGCTCGACACGATCAGCGGCAACAGCCACGGCAGCAGGAGCAACGAGCGCAGCAGTCCGCCGAGCGGGAAGCGATTGCGGAAGAACAACGCCAGCCCGAGCCCGATCACGAACTGGAACGCGATCGACCCGATCGTGAACAGTGCGGTGTTCAGCATCGCGTCCGAGAACAGCTTGTCGTGCACGACCGCGCTGTAGTTCTGCAGCCCGACCCAGGGCGCTGCCCCGGTGAAGAACGTCTTCAGGGTGTAGTCCTGCAGGCTCATCAGCAGGTTCTTCACCACCGGGTAGCCGAACAGCGCCACCATGGCCACCGCGGCCGGCAGCACGAACAGGATCTTGGTCAGGTCCTCACCACGGTGGCGCCGGCCGCGAACGCGCTCGCGGCCGGCCACCGTCGTACGTGTCAGAGCCACCATGGATCAGCCGCCGGAAGCCTGCTTGAAGGCGTCCTGGGCCGAGGCCTTACCGGTCAGCGCCAGCTGGATCGCCTGGTAGATCACCTTGGCGGCGTCCGGCCACTTGTCACCCAGCTTGCCGGTCCGGGCCCGGGCCGTCTTCACCTGCTCGGCGAAGGCCTTCATCGAAGGCACGTCCTTGGCGTACTGGTCGAGCAGCGCGAGCTTGGTCGGGAGGGTGAACCGGGCCTTCGCCCAGGCCAGCTCGTTCTCGTCCGAGTTCAGGCACTTCACGAAGTCGGCGGCCTTCTGCTGCTTGGCCTGGTCCTTGTTCAGCGGAACCGTCCAGGCCTCGCCACCGAGCGGTGCGACCGGTGTCTGGTCCGGCTTGTTCAGTGGGAACGTGACCACGTCCCACTTGATCTTCGGGTTCTTGTTCAGCGACGGGATCTGCCACGGGCCGTTCACCATCATCGCGGCCTTGCCGGCGATGAACTGGTCGTTGACGTCGCCCTGGGTCCAGTTGATGACGCTCTTGGAGGCCGACCCCGACTTCACCAGGTCTACCCACAGTTGCAGGGCTTCGGCCACCTGCGGGCTGGTCAGGTCGGTCTCGTCACCGCCGTTGGTCCACATCGCCGGCAGGAACTGCCACGAGCCTTCGTACGTCGCGTTCGCGTTGAACGCCATCCCGTACCGGCCGGGCTTGGTCAGCTTCTTGGCCGCGGCCTTCAGCTCGTCCCAGGTCTTCGGCGGCTGGACGCCGGCCTCGGCCAGCATGTCCTTGTTGTAGAACAACGCGATCGTGTTCGTCACCGGCGCGAGTCCGTAGAGCTTGCCCTGGTACGACGTCGCGTCGACCATGCCCTTGATGACCCCGTCGCCGTTCAGCCCCATGTCGTTCAAGGGCGCCAGCGCGCCGGTCGCGGCGATCTGCTGTACGTCGGGGTTGTCGAGCATCAGCACGTCGGGCAGCGTCTTCGAGGACGCCTGCTGCAGCACCTTCTGGATCAAGGTGTCACCAGGCACCGTCTCCCGTTGGATCGTGATACCGAGCTGCGTCGCGCAGGCGTCAAGTCCCTTCTGTACAAGGGATTTGTCCGGGTCGTTGTTGTAGTAGTCCAGGATCGTGAGGCTCTTGACGCTGTCGCCGGACGAGGACGACGACTGGCCACTGCCGCCGTTGTCACCGCAGGCGACCAGCAGGAGCGACACCGTCGTCGCACCCGCCAGCGCGGCAGCGATCCGCTTGCTGATCATGACATCGGACTCCTTCTAAGCGTTTAACCAAGGGACGAGGAAAAGCGGGATGCACTTGTCGATTGGGCGGTAAACCGCTTAACTGAGGCGTTGAAGGACTATGTTCCCTACGTCACATCGCTGTCAAGAGTTCAGAGGGGGTCGGATCGATGGTCACGATGCGCGACGTTGCTGAGCGGGCGGGGGTGTCGATCGCGACGGTCTCGTTCCTGCTGAACGACACCAAGCCGGTGACCGCGACGACCCGGGCGCGGATCGAGGCGGCGATGGCCGAGCTCGGGTACCGCCGCAACGTGGTGGCCCGCGCGCTGGCGAGCCGGCGTACGCACATCATCGCGATGGCGTACCCGGCGCTCGACCACAAGTTCGGATTCTCCGCGGCGGAGTTCTTCACCAGTGCGGCGGACGCGGCGCGGAAGCAGGACTATCACCTGGTGCTCTGGCCGGTCGGGAACGACGGGACGGAGCTGAAGGAGCTGGTCGGGCAGGGTCTGGTGGACGGCGTCGTGCTGATGGAAGTCCAGCTGGACGATCCACGGGTGACGGTCCTGCAGGAGACGGCGACGCCGTTCGCGCTGATCGGGCGGACGTCGTCCTTGGAGGGCTTGGCCCACGTCGACATCGACTTCGACCGGACCGTCGAGGATGCGGTCGGGCACCTGTACGAGCTGGGCCATCGGCGGATCGTGCTGATCTCGGGGAATCTGACCGATCCGGTGTTCAGCACCTACGGGCCGTACGTGCGGTCGGAGGCGGCGTACCGGCGGGTGGCGGCGGAGTTCGGGCTCGAGATCGTGGTGATGGAGAGCTCGGGGTCGACGGTCTCGGGGCAGGAGGCGATGACGCGGCTGGTCGAGGCGCATCCGGACACGACTGCTGTGCTGATCGTCAACGAGTTCGCCGCGCTCGGGGCGGTCGCCGGGCTGAATCGCCTTGGTTACAAGGTTCCTGAGGACATCTCGGTACTACCGTTGCTGATGGCACCGGAAATGGCGGCGCTGACGAATCCACAGCTGACGATCATGCGCACACCCGGTCCCGAGCTGGGTCAACTGGGCACCGAGTCCCTGATCCGCCAGGTCGAAGGCGCCGATCCCCTCCCGCCCCAGCTCGTGCCCGCCAAGCTCTATCCGGGCGCTACGGTCGCAGGTCCCAGAGCGCCGCGATCAAAGGCCGGTGCAGGTCGGCGCGCCGTACGCAAAGCCCGATCGTAAGCGTCTCCAGCTCAGCCGGCACCTCGACCAGCCTGTCCCGCACAGCCGACGACTCCAGCACCAGCCGCGGCACGACTCCTGTCCCACATCCCAACGCGACAAGGGCAAGCAGCGCTTCATGCCCATCCGGCTCGGCCGCAATCACAGGCTTGGTGGCGGTGGCTCGGAACCAGCGGAAAGCCGCCTCCCGAACCAGCCCGCGCGCCGGCACGACGTACGCCACGTCCACGGCGCCCTCACGAGCCTTCACCAACACGAGATCCGTGTCAGCAACCGGTCGACTCACCAGCGTCTGCGGAAGACGCTTCGGGATGCCCGCGACCGCCGCGTCCACCTCGCCCTCGTCCAGCCGCGCGAGCGCGGCCGCCGCGTCACCGGTCCGTACGTCGAGCCGGATCTGCGGATGCGCCGCCCGCAGCGGCGCCAGCAGGTCAGGCAGCAAGGTCTGGCACGCGGTGACAGTCGCGAAGATCCGCAACTCCCCCGCCAGCCCGGCCGGCTCGTCGGACCCCGCTCGGTAGTCGTCCCACAGCTCCAGCGCCTGCTCGGCGTACGCCGTGAACCGCCGCCCCTCCGCGGTCAGTACGACGCCCCGCGGCCCGCGATCGAGCAGCCGGGCGCCGACCCGCGTCTCCAGTCGCTGGATCGTGCGGGTCAGCGTGGCCGCACTGACATGGCATTCGAGGCTGGTGCGTCCGTAGTTCAGCGTCCGCGCCAAATGCAGGAACAGCTCCAGCTCTCGATGCTCCACTACAGCTTCAGCGAAGTCGCAACCACGTCGGCGAGGGAGTGGGCGATCTCGTGCGCCGTGTCCGAGGACTCTGCCTCGACCATGACGCGGACGAGCGGCTCGGTGCCCGACGGGCGGAGCAGGACGCGCCCGGAGTCACCCAGGCGAGAGGTGGCTTCAGCGACGGCGGACTGAACCGCTGCGTCGGTGCCGGCGCGGTTCTTGTCGACGTCCTTGACGTTGACCAGCACCTGCGGGAGGCGGGTCATCGCGCCGGCCAGGTCGGCCAGGCTCTTCCCCGTCTGCGCGACCCGGGCCAGCAGCATGACCGCGGTCAGCGTGCCGTCGCCGGTGGTTGCGTGGTCGGACAGGATCACGTGCCCGGACTGCTCACCGCCGAGCTTGTGGCCGCCGGCCTTCATTGCCTCGAGCACGTACCGGTCGCCGACCTTGGTCTGCTCGACCGCGATCCGCTCCCGGACCATCGCCTGGACGAAGCCCAGGTTGCTCATCACGGTCGCGACGACCGTGTCGTTGGACAGCCGGCCGCTGTCGCGCATCGCGAGCGCCAGCACCGCGAGGATCTGGTCGCCGTCGACGAGCTCGCCGTTCGCGTCCACCGCCAGGCAGCGGTCCGCATCGCCGTCGAGCGCGATGCCGACGTCGGCGCGGTGACCGATCACCTCACGCTGCAGACCCTCGATATGCGTGGATCCGCAGTTCAGGTTGATGTTCAGGCCATCCGGAGCCGCGGCGACCGTGACCACCTCGGCGCCGAGGCGACGCAGTGCCTCGGGCGCGGTCTGCGAGGCTGCGCCGTTGGCGCAGTCGATGACGACCTTGAGCCCGTCGAACCGGTTCGGGGCCGAGCGGACCAGGTGCGAGACATACGTCTCGAAGCCCTGCCCGTCGTCGGTGACCCGGCCGACGTCAGCGCCGGTCGGACGCTGCCACTCCTCGTTCATCCGGGCCTCGATGGCGTCCTCGATCACGTCGTCGAGCTTGATCCCGCCACGAGCCAGGAACTTGATGCCGTTGTCCGGCATCGGGTTGTGGCTGGCGGACAGCATCACACCGAGATCGGCGCCGGTCGAGCCGGTCAGATACGCGACGGCCGGGGTCGGCAGAACGCCGAGCCGGACGACGTCGACGCCGGCGCTGGCAAGACCAGCGACTACGGCGGCTTCGAGGAACTCACCACTGGCACGAGGATCCCGGCCCACAACGGCGCGCGGCCGGTGCCCTTCGAAGGCACCGGCCTCGCCGAGTACGTGAGCTGCCGCGACCGAAAGGTCGAGCGCCAGCTCCGCGGTCAGGTCCACGTTCGCCAGGCCACGGACTCCGTCCGTACCGAACAAACGCCCCATCAGGTGATCAGCGCTTGCTGTACTGAGGCGCCTTACGGGCCTTCTTGAGTCCGGCCTTCTTACGCTCCTTGATCCGCGCGTCGCGGGTGAGCAGACCGGCCTTCTTCAGACCCGGGCGGTTGGCCTCGAGGTCGGCCGCGTTCAGGCAGCGGGCGACACCGAGCTGCAGCGCACCGGCCTGGCCGGTGATACCGCCGCCGTTGATCCGGGCGATCACGTCGTACGAGCCCTCGAGGCCCGCGACGACGAACGGCTCGTTCACGTGCTGCTGGTGGACCTTGTTCGGGAAGTAGACGTCGAGGTCCTTCCCGTTGATCTTCCACTTGCCGGTGCCCGGGACGATCCGGACGCGGGCGACGGCCTCCTTGCGGCGACCAGTGGCGCCGGCCGGGTTGATGACCGCGACCCGACCCGTCTCGGCGCGCTGCTCCGGAGCCGGGTTGGTCTCGGAGGTGTAGGCGACCGGGCCCTCGCTGTCGATGGGGACCTCGGGGTCGAACTCTTCGGTCTCGGTGGTGATGTCGCTCACGCTGTGAATCCTCGTTTACCTGGTTCGTCGATCGCTACTGGGCGATCTGGGTGATCTCGAACGGCTTCGGCTGCTGGGCCGTGTGCGGGTGCTCCGGGCCGGCGTACACCTTCAGCTTGGTCAGCAGCTTCCGGCTCAGACGGTTCTTCGGCAGCATCCCCCAGACGGCCTTCTCGACGGCCTTACGCGGGTCCTTGTCGAGGATCTCGCCGATCGGCGTCGCGGTCAGACCACCCGGGTGACCCGAGTGGCGGTACGCCAGCTTGTCGGTCCGCTTGGTGCCCGACAGGGCCACCTTGGAGGCGTTGACGACGATGACGAAGTCGCCGCCGTCCACGTGCGGGGCGAACGTCGGCTTGTGCTTGCCGCGCAGCAGGGTGGCGATCTGGACGGCGAGCCGACCGAGCGTGACGTCGGTGGCGTCGATCACGTGCCACTCACGGGTGACGTCAGCAGGCTTCGGGCTGTACGTGCGCACGGTCGTTGACCTTCGTTTCTCAGAGGTTGACAAATCTGGACGTCGGCGAGCGGTCCGCCGACATGAGGTCAGGACCTGGAACGCACAACAGCAGCCCAGAATACCGGCGACGGCACGCGCGGGTCAAAGTGAGCCCACACGCCGAGGGGACCCCGGCTTGGAAGCAGCTGAGGACCGCACTAGTTTAGCGGTGAAGATTGCAGTCCGAACCCGCGTCCCGCCGGCTGATCTACCCTCATTCATCCAGGCGATGACGCCAGCTTCCGAAGAGGGCATTGTGACCGAACAGTCGCTCACCGTCCGGGACAACCGGACCGGCAAGGACTTCGACCTTGCCATCACCGATGGCACTATCCGTGCCGCCGACCTCAAGCAGATCAGCGCATCCGACGGCGACGGCGGGCTCGCCACCTACGACCCCGGCTTCGTCAACACGGCGTCCTGCCGTTCCTCCGTCACCTTCATCGACGGCGACAAGGGCATCCTGGAGTACCGCGGGTACCCGATCGAGCAGCTCGCCGAGCAGTCCAACTACCTCGAGGTCGCGTACCTCCTGGTGAACGGCAAGCTGCCCAACAAGGCGGAGTACGAGGCCTGGGCGCACGACGTGACGTATCACACGTTCGTGCACGAGAACCTGAAGACCTTCATGCAGGGCTTCCGGTACGACGCGCACCCGATGGGCATGCTGCTGGCCTCGGTCGGCGCGCTGTCCACGTTCTACCCCGAGTCGCGCAACATCTTCGACGAGGAGTCGCGGGCGCTGCAGATCCGCCGGCTGATCGCGAAGATGCCGACGCTCGGCGCGTTCGCGTTCCGGCACGCGCAGGGCAAGCCGTACGTGTACCCGGACAACGAGCTCAGCTACACGGCGAACTTCCTGTCGATGCTGTTCAAGATGAGCGAGCCGAAGTACGCCGCCGACGACCGCCTGGTGCGGGCGCTGGAGATCCTGTTCATCCTGCACGCCGACCACGAGCAGAACGCGTCCACGAACGCGGTCCGCGCGATCGGCTCCACCCAGGTCGACCCGTACACCGCGGTGGCCGGCGGGATCGGCGCGCTCTACGGCCCGCTGCACGGCGGCGCCAACGAGGCGGTGCTGAAGATGCTCCGCCGGATCGGCTCGGTCGACAACGTCGGCTCGTTCATCGAAGGCGTGAAGAACGGCGAAGAGCGGCTGATGGGCTTCGGCCACCGGGTCTACAAGAACTACGACCCGCGCGCCAAGATCATCAAGAAGGCCGCCGACGACGTCTTCGAGGTCACCGGCATCAACCCGCTGCTGAAGATCGCCGTCGAACTGGAGAAGATCGCGCTGGAGGACGAGTACTTCGTCTCCCGCAAGCTCTACCCGAACGTCGACTTCTACTCCGGCCTGATCTACGAGGCCCTGCAGTTCCCGCCGGAGATGTTCACCGTCCTGTTCGCCATCCCGCGCACCTCCGGCTGGCTGGCCCAGTGGCTCGAAATGCTCGGCGACGGCGACCAGAAGATCGCCCGCCCCAAGCAGATCTACACCGGCGAGCGCGGCGTCCAGTACGTCCCCATGGGCGACCGCTGACCCGCACATCTCGACCCCAGCCGCCGCGAACCGGACACCTGCAAAGGACACCGCTTCGGGGCGGCTGTCTGTTTGGCCGCCGGGGTGCGGCGGACGACCACTGGGAATCACCATCCTCTTCTGTCCATGGGCGCTGTTACGTTCGGCGGATGGGGACATTGGAGGGGAAGGTTGCGCTGGTTACGGGAGCCAGTCGCGGAGTGGGAAAGGGCATTGCGCTCGGGCTTGGGGAGCAAGGGGCGACTGTCTATGTGACGGGGCGGTCGGAGGTTGGCGGGGCTGCGCCGACTCCGTTGCCCGGGACCGTTCAGGAGACGGCTGCGGAGGTCACCGAGCAGGGCGGTCGTGGGGTAGCCATCACATGTGAGCATCGCGACGACGAGGAGACTCGAGCGGCCGTCCAGCGAGTGATCGAGGAGGCCGGGCGTCTCGATGTACTCGTGAACAACGTGTGGGGTGGATACGAGTACTTCTGGGACGGCACGCCGTTCTGGGAAGAGGCCGGCTTCTGGACGCAGCCGCTCGAGCGATGGGACGCGGCGTTCCAGGCCGGGGTACGGGCGCACTACGTGACGACCGTGGCAGCAGCGCCGGCGATGGTGGCCGCGAGGTCGGGCCTGATCGTCAACGTGTCGTCGGAAGGCGCTGAGAAGACCGACACAGGAGTCGCGTACGGCGCCGCGAAGGCGGCCACCGACCACATGATCGCCTGCATGGCCCACGAACTCCGCGACCACGGGGTGACTGCGGTGTCCCTCTACCCGGGCCTGGTCCGCACGGAGTCGGTCCTGCGCGCGGCGGAGTTCATTGACCTGACCGTCTCTGAGTCGCCACTGTTCGTCGGCCGCGCCGTCGCAGCCCTCGCCGCCGACCCAGACGTCGACCACCACACCGGCCAGGTCGTCCGCACCTCGGCGCTCGCCGAGGAGTACCACTTCACCGACCCCGACCCCCGCTGAACCACCAGCCCACGAGCTGGGGCAGGCATCCGGTCCGCGAACGCCGCCGAGAGCGGACAACGCTTGGCGCCGGTCACATACAGCCAGGGCGTAGTCCGCACACGCCCCCCGAAGGCGGCAACCAAGACAGTCGCCGCGAAGCGGTGTCCTTTGGGCGGGGAGGGGTGGGATTGGAGATGGCCCCGGGCGGGCTTGGTGCCTCGGTCCGGGGCCATCGGGGGTTCTGGGGACTAGGACGTGGCTGGGGCCGGAGACGGTTCCCGGAGGTGGGTGATGAGTTGGTCGAGCTGGCCGCGGGCTCGGATCATCGCCAGGTGGTCGATGTAGTCGCGGGACTCGACGATCAAGCCGTCTCGGATCCGGAGTACGAAGATCGCCGGCACCGTGAACGGCTCGCCGGTCGCGAGCACAGTCCCGGCGTACTCGAACTCGGCGACGATCACCTCGGGGTCAGCGGTCTGGTGTACCCAGATGTTGGCCGGCTGGAAGCGCACCACTTCGCTCACCCGCGGCCCGTTCACGCCGAAGTGCTCCGCGAGCGCGGCCCGGGACAGCAGCGGGTGGTCGCCATAGGGGTTCATCGGGTGCCGTACGTCGGTCTCCTCGGCGTACAGCTCCGGCAGTACTGCGAAGTCGCGGTCGGCGACGCCGTGGACCAGTTTCAGGAAGACCTCTTCGGGAGTCATCGGATTCCTCACAGGAGATAAACGGAGTGATGACTTCGAATATATGGAGTAACGACTTCGTTTACAACCCTGGGCCGGTTCACGGCGTCTCTTAGGCTGAGGGTGACGGAGGGGAGCTGGGGTGCGAGCAGACGCGCGCGACAACCGGGCCAGGATCATGACCGCGGCGGACGATGTCTTCGGGCGATCGCCGGGCGCGTCCACCGATGACGTCGCGCGGCTGGCGGGGGTCGGCATCGCCACCGTGTTCCGGCACTTCCCGACCAAGACCGAGCTGCTCGAGGCCGTGCTGACGTTGCGGCTGGAGCGCCTGCGGGACCGCGCGCTGGAGCTGGCCGGCAGCGACGACCCGGGGAAGGCGTTCTACGAGTTCTTCACGCAGGTGGTGACCGAGTCGGCGTCGAAGCTGGCGATCGCCGAGGCGCTGACCGCGGCCGGCGCAGCCGCCGGCGAGGAGGCGCGGGCGGCCGGTCGTGGGATGCGGGAGGCGTTCAACGGCCTGCTCACCGCGGCCCAGCGTGCCGGCGCGGTTCGCCCCGACGCCGAGATGGCCGAGGTGTACGCGCTGATGATCGGCGCATCCCGCGGCGCGACCGCGGCGAAGCTCGAGCCGCCGGTGCGCGACCGGATGCTCGCCCTGATCTACGACGGCCTGGCGCCGCGTTCGTGAGACGCCGCTGGCGCTCCTGGTCGCGCCTCCGCCGAGTCCTGGTCTCGGCCGCGCTCGCCGTCGTCGTACTGGTGATCGCACCTCTCAGCACCTACGCGGCCTCGCTCCGACTGCAGTACTCCGGTGACCCGACCGCCCGCACGCGCAACCACGACGCGCTCTGGCTCGGTCACGCCTGGGTCGACGGCCGGAAGACCGTCGCCGACGTGACCGCACTGGCCCAGCGCCTGCAGAGCACCGGCATCCGCGACGTGTACGTGCACACCGGCCCGCTGGAGCACGACGGTTCGTTGCCGTTGGCAAAAGTATCGCCCAAGGCGCACTGGTTCGTCGACGCGATGCACGCCGCGGCTCCCGCAGTACGCGTGCAGGCCTGGCTCGGAGACGTCGTACAACCGAGCAAGAACCCCGGCATGGACCTCGACGACCCGGCCGTCCGCCAGCGGGTGGTCGCGTCGGCGAAAGCCGTGCTGCAGCAGGGGTTCCAGGGCATCCACTACGACTTCGAGCCGGTGCGCTCCGGCTCGAAGGGCTACCTGGCCGTTCTGGACGAGACGCGCGCGCTCAACACCACACTGTCGGTCGCAGCCGCGCAGATCGACCCACTCTGGTACCTGCACGCGATCCCGATCGACAAATGGTGGTCGCAGGAGTACTTCGCCCAGGTGGCGAGCCGGGTCGACCAGATCGCCGTCATGTCCTACGACACCGCCATGCCACTGCAGTCCTTGTACGGCGGCTACGTCGCCAAGCAGACCAAGCTGGCGCTAGAGGTCACTCCCACGAACACAGTGCTCCTCATGGGTCTCCCGGCGTACTGGGAGAGCAATCCGTCCCACTGGGGCCACGCCGAGACGGTCCCCGCGGCAGTCCGCGGTGCCCGCCTCGGCCTGGGCGACTCGACCCGCCAGAACTTCGGACTGGCTCTGTACGTCGACTTCGCGGCCACCGAAGACAACTGGACCGCCTACCGAGACGGCTGGTGCGTCGCGCCCTAGCGAGCGCGCTCCACCCGGCCCTCGTCCCAGACCGGTTCGTCCGGCTCGTAGACGGACCCGTCGGCACCGAAGACGAGGTACCGGTCGAACCCGCGAGCGAACCACCGGTCGTGGGTCACTGCGAGCACCGTGCCGTCAAACGCGTCCAGCCCCTCCTCCAGCGCCTCCGCGGACTCCACATCCAGGTTGTCGGTCGGCTCGTCGAGCAGGAGCAACGTTGCGCCGGACAGCTCGAGCAGCAAGATCTGGAACCGCGCCTGCTGCCCGCCGGACAGACTGTCGAACGTCTGCTCGGCCGCATGCGCCAGCTCGTACCGGTCCAGCTTCCGTGACGCCAGCTCACGCCCCATGCCCTCACGGTGGTCGTCACCGCGGTGCAGGATCTCCAGCAGCGTCCGGCCGACCAGCTCCGGGTGCTCATGCGTCTGCGCAAACCAGCCGGGCCGCACGCGCGCACCGAGCTTGGCGTTGCCGGTGTGCGCGACGGGGGCGATCTTCACCTCGCCGACCGGCTGGTGCTCCACATCCGGATCCGAACCGCCGTTGGCGAGCAGCCGGAGGAAGTGCGACTTGCCGGACCCGTTCGATCCCAGTACGGCGACGCGTTCGCCGTACCAGACCTCCAGGTCGAACGGCTTCATCAGACCGGTCAGCTCGAGCTGCGTGCAGACAACGGCCCGTTTCCCGGTGCGGCCGCCGGTCAGGCGCATGCTGACCTTCTGTTCGCGCGGCAACGCCTGCGGCGGCCCAGCCTCCTCGAACTTGCGCAGCCGGGTCTGGGACGCGCGGTAGCGCGACGCCATGTCGGAGTTGTACGCCGCCTTCTGCTTGTACATCAGCATCTGCGCCCGGAGCTTCGCGTGCTCCTCGTCCCACCGCTTCCGCAGCTCCTCGAAGCGCTCGAACCGGTGCCGCCGCGCCTCGTGGTACGTCGCGAAGCCGCCGCCGTGCGTCCATGCGGTGTTGCCGGCCGCACCCAGCTCGACGGTCACGATCCGAGTAGCCGTGTTGGCCAGCAGCTCGCGGTCGTGGCTGATGTACAGCACGGTCTTGTCGCTGGTGCGAAGCTGCTCCTCCAGCCAGCGCTTCCCGGGTACGTCGAGGTAGTTGTCCGGCTCGTCCAGGATCAGTACCTCGTCCGGCCCGCGCAGCAACGCCTCCAGCACCAGGCGCTTCTGCTCACCGCCGGACAGCGTCTTCACCTCACGCCAGCGGCAGCGGTCGAACGGTACGCCGAGCGCCGCCGTCGTACACACGTCCCAGAGCACCTCGGCGTCGTACCCGCCGACCTCGCCCCAGTCAGACACGGCCTGTGCGTACTTGAGCTGGGTCTTCTCGGTGTCGTCCTCCATCATCGCCAGCTCGGCCTTGTCCAGCTTGGCCGCGGCCTGCTGGATCGGCTCCGGCGCGACGGCCAGCAGCAGGTCCCGCACGGTCGACGAGTCCCGCACCGAGCCGACGAACTGCCGCATCACCCCGAGCCCACCGGACCGGGAGATGCTGCCGCTGTGAGCCTTCAGGTCACCCGCGATGATCCGGGTCAGCGTGGTCTTGCCCGAGCCGTTCGCACCGACCAGCGCGACCTTCGCACCGTCACCGACCCGGAACGTGATGTCGTCCAGCAACACCCGCCCGTCCGGCAACTCGTACCCCACACCGCCGACATCCACGTGACCCATCCCCCCAGTCTGACCGGCCTGTACACCCCACGCGACCAGTTATCGTGACGCCCGTGGCAACCATCGCCCTCGGCCCGGTGATCCTGCCCGGCTCCGGTGGTGGAGCGGCCCGGTAGGCGACCCTCCGACGAGGAATGATCAGCGCCGATGGACGCATATCGTGAGGCGCAGCGGCTGTACGCCGAAGCAATGATGTCGACTGCCACCGGGCAGGGGCGGATCGCCGTACTGCAGCAGACACTGCAGCGGATCGGTGAGCTGGTGCCGCAGGCCGCTCCGGACGAGCGGTCCGCCGTACTGCTGATGAACAGCTCGATCGCACAGCTGATCGCCGGGGAGAGCCGATGAACGAACTCCTCCAGCGCGGTCCGGAGATCCTCCCGGGCACCTGGGAGTACGACTGGTTCGCGTCGGTCGTCGCCAAGACGGCGGAGTACGCCGGACGGCCCTCGCACTGGAACGGGGAGCTGTACGAGCAGCCCGGACCGATCAGTGGCCTCTACCACTCCGACGGCAGCATGACGATCAGCCGGGAGCACGTGCTCGACGCGGCCCGTCCCGGCTACGCGCCGAACCATCAGATCACCAACGACGAGCGGTACGCCGCAGCGAGCGCCACGAGCATGGCGGTGTTCCAGGCGCACAGCTCGCTGTCCGAGTTCGGCGACGGGAGTGCGCCCGGGGCGACGCCGGTCGGGTCGCTCGAGGACGTCGCGCTCGAGAGCGCGCTCGCCGATCGGTTCACGACCCGGTACGGCGGCCGGATCGCGGAGAGCCTGACCGAGCATGCGCTGCCGATGGACAGTTTCCCGGCGTTCCCGGCGTACACGACGGCCACGGACCGGCTGATGTACTCGCTCAGCCGACCCACCGGATTGAGCCCCGACGGCGTCCGCGAGCTGCTCGAAACCACCGGGCGCGCGCAGCGGTTCAACGCGATCGCCGACCGGGTGATCGACGAGCAGCTCGGAGACCTCGTGCCCGAGTCGCACCGGGCCCAGCTGCGCCAGGACCTGACCGGACCGTTGCGACGCGGGCTCAGCGGCCTGGCCATGACGGAGCACAGCCGGCTGACGCACCAGGGCTCGAAGTTGAACTGGGGCCACGAGTCCGCCGAGTGGACCGCGATCGAGTTCGACCAGAACCTCGAGGACATCAAGGCGCACTACGAGTCCTGGAACGCGGACAATCCCGGCGTCGAGGCACCTGAGCTCCCGGACTCGCTCCGGGAGACCTTCGCCGACCGCGAGGAGGAGATCCAGCAGATCTGGGCCGATCGAGGCTGGCCGGCGCAGCAGCCGGTCGCGGGCCGCGAGCAGGCCTACTACGAGCGGCTGCCCGACCAGCTCTACCAGAGCGACCGTGACCAGGAGATCGCCAGGTTGCAGCAGTTCCTCTGGTCGCACACAGCTCCGAGCCAGCACAGTGGCTCGGAGTCCGGGGCCGGCGAGCGGGACAACGTACGACACATCGGTTCGGCTCGCAGGCCCGAGCGTGGGGTCGAGTAGCTACCAGTCCTTGAGGGCGTCCAAGTAGGTGCCGCCGGACGGGCGGACCGAGCCGGTCATGAAGAGCTTGAGCGGCGCCGAGAACAGGCCGTACGTGTGCGTTCCGGTGAAGAACCCGGCCGACTGACAGCCGTCGTACTCGACCCAGATCTCCCGGATGCCGGCCGCGGTCTCGAACCGCAGCACGATCGCCTCGGACGGCTTGGCGACCTGCGGCGCGCACTTGAACACCGGCAGCTTCGCGTTCCGCTCCGGCAGCACCTTGATCTCGTTCACCACCTGCTGCGCCGTCGCGGCGTTGAACGACTCCTGCCCGAGCAGCCCGGTCCCGCCCTCCGCGAAGCCGTAGCGGCAGGCACGCAGGCCGGTCACCATGGTGTTCAGGTCGAGCCCGGTGCCGGCCGGCAGCGCGTCCGGACCCGGAGCCGTCAGGATCGGATGGTCGACCGGACAACCGGCCACCGCCGACTCGTTGGACGGTGCTATGCCTTGTGCCGTGTTCGGAGCCGCGGCCTTGCTGTCCCCACTGGAGTCGCTGTTGCTGGTGGCAACCGGCGACTCGCCACCGGCGAAGCTCCACACGCCTCCGATCGCAGCAGCAACCAGTACGACGCCTGCTGCCACCGACCACGTCTGGCGACGGCGGTGCACACGTCGACGGGCCTCCCGGGCCAGTCCTGTCTTCTGCAGATCGGACTGACCGGCCTGGTTGTGCAGGGCGGACGTGAACTTGGGGCCGAGCTCCTGCTCAGGGTCGTACTCAGGCATCCTCGGCTCCTTCCGTGCTCTCAGTACTCAGCGTGGTCTTCAATGCAGCCAATGCTCGATGCACATGCGACCGGGCGGTCGCCTCCGCACAGTGCAGCAGCTGTGCTATCTCGGCGTACGACAGCTCCTCGTAGAACCGCAGTACGACGGCAGCTCGTTGTTTGTCCGGCAGCGTTGCGCACAGCGCCCAGATCGCCTCCGACTCCGCGCGGGCCGCCGTACCGTCGGAAACGGCTCGCGCAGTCCGCACCGGGTCCGCGGCAGGCGCCTCACGGCGGCGGAACTTGCGCCACCAGGAGATGTGCGCATTCACCACCATCCGTTTCACGTACGCCTCGGGATCGTCGGCCCGGCTCACCCGTCCCCAACGCGCACAGGCAGTCGTCAACGCGTCCTGTACGGCGTCCTCCGCCAGGTTGGCGTCCCCGGTCAGGACATAGGCGAACCGCAGCAGGGCGTCCGCCTTCTCGCCGACCCATGCCTCGAAGTCGAGCGGCCCTGTCCGAGCCTCCGCTGCCACCAAGGCTGCCTCCATACCTCCAGGACGGCGCCGGTGGCGCGTTCGTTGCAGCAGGACCCTGAAACCTGCCGCTGGACGGTCCGCAGCGTAACGCAATCGGTGCTTGACGCCAGGTGTTCATCACCCGTTCCGTCGCTAGTCTGGCGCGGTTGTTCCGCCGAGGAGGAAGGGCTGCAGCATGCCGGACGGGTACCAGAAGATCGACGGCCGCTTCAGCCGTGCCGACCAGCAGGCCTTCGACTGGGCGTACCAGCTGACCGTCGCCCTGGGGCACACGCGGTACGACACGTTCGACCTGTACGCGCGGTCGGACTGGGAGGACAACCGGAACGCCGTACGTCCCGACGGCTCGATCGTGCTGGGCGCGCGGACGGCGTACTGGATCGGGGTTTCCGGCCATCGCATGTTCGACGCGCACTACCTCGGCCAGTACGAGCCGACGCGTGAGGAAGCAGAGAACGTCAGGCAGGCGCTGGACGATTTCATCACCGTCTACCTCGAGAAGGTGGACCCGCCTCAGCCCGCGACGACACGTGCGTTGCAGGCATTCGACTCCGGCCTCCGTGACGCTGTCGTCGTCCCGAAGGTCATCGACGGCTCGCGGATCGACGGCGCCTTCCCGGAGATCCGCGACGTCCAGGGGCGGCAGCCGTACCTGGAGACGGCGACGCGCGCACTCACCGGGAGGCTCGGCAACCATCTCCGGATGCAGGCCGGCGAACTCGAGGACATGCTGGTGCGAACCCCGCCGGCACAACGTTTCGAGGCGCTTGCCGACGCCGTTGTGGAGAACGACCCGCTGCAGCGTCGGCTGCCGGACGGCTCGTCGCGTACTCCGCCGGTGGACCACGTGGACCGGCTGAAGGCCAACCTGAGGATCGAACTCGACGACATCTTCCAGCGGTGCGGCGAGCCCGGTCGCCAGCTCGATCAGGGCGCGGAGCGCTTCGGGCGACAGGCAGCCACGTCGCTGCTCCAGCATTGCGCCCAGGCAAGGGATGCGATCGACACCGAGCAGCGTGGCTACCAACAGGTCGCGAGCCTGATGTCCGTCGTACAGGCGGATCTCGCCTTTGGCCGAGCCTCGGCCGGCCAGGGGCGCGACAGTGACGCGCAGGTGCTCCAGCTCAAACTCAACACCGACTACTGGAACGGCGCGCTGCACACCTCTGGTCTGCCTGCCGGCGCGCTCGGGTACGCCGGGACCGATCGCTCGCTGACCTTCGATCAGGAGAAGGTGATCGACGTCCTCGCGAACGCCGACGCGACCCAACCGCCGTCGCCGGAGCTGAGGGACGCTGTCGACGTCGTCGCAACCCAAGCCGCCCGCCTGTGCAATCCGGTCGCCCCCGGAGCAGTGCCGAACGATCCGGCGGGGCAGGCCTTCGAGGACCAACTCTGCCGGGACTTCGTCGATCAGGAGCAGACCCGCCTCTTCACCGCGCTCGGCTTCTCCGCGGATCAGGCTCAGCCCGACTCAACCGCTACGGCGCAGGTGATGGCGACCCTCACCGAGGCAGCCGCACGAAGGCAGGGCCTGGAGCCGCACGAGATCACGGCCAGGTTGCTCACGGCCCCTTCGAACGAACGCATCCAGCGAGCAGCCGCCCTCAGCCTCGGCGAGCCGGGCATGGTGGTCGATCGCGACCGTTGGGCGGAAGCCACCGAAACCTTGGCCGGAAACATCGAGGCCACCGTCGCACGGGCGGCCGAGGCCGACCGGAACGGCCAGACCAAGCTGCACGCGTGGAACCGGGCCACGGCCGGCGAACGGCTGAGTCACCAACTCTCTTCGGCGATCGAGAAGGCCGGCCGACCTGTCAGACAAGCAGACATCTCCGGTGACGAAGCCTTGATGCGGAGCGTCGCCGCGGCGACCAGCGGGCAGTCGCGTCCCGGCGGCGATCGCACCGGCGGTTCCGACCCGGCGGCACGACGCGGTCATCAACCGGACAACGGGAAATCCGGCCAGCGGATCACCGGGCGCTAATCAACGGGTGGCGCGAAGTACGCGGAAGCCCTTCGCGCTGCCGATCCGCTCGCAGGGGTAACCCTGCTCGGTCATCCAGCGCTGCAAGGAGTCGCCGCCCAGGTTCTTGCCGACGACGAACCACGCCACACCACTGGGCGCGAGCCGGGACAGCCAACGCAGCAGCATCTTGTGCAGCTCCGGCTTGCCGATGTGGATCGCAGGATTCGACCAGATCTCGTCGAACACCACGTCCTCAAGTACGTCGTCCGGCAGCGCCACACGAACCCGATCCGCAACCCCTGCGGCTGCTGCGTTCACCTCGGTCAGCTCGAGCGCACGGTTGTTCACGTCGACCGCCCACACGGTCGCCTTCGGGGCCTCCACCGCCAGCGCACAGGCGATCGGCCCGTAGCCGCAGCCCAGGTCGAGGAACGTACCCGCCCGCCGAGGCGGCTCGGTCTCTCGCAGCAGCACCGCCGTACCGATGTCCAGACGGTCCCGGGAGAACACACCGGTTGCTGTCGTGAAGACGTACGGCTTCCCCCAGATCCGCGCCTCGACGGTACGCCGTACGTCCGCCGACTGCGGGTCCGCGGAGAAGAAGTGGTCACCCACGCTGATGCACCTCTCCCCTGACCTGCCGCGCCTGCAACGCCCGCGCGGCCAGCTCGCCGTCCGCCGGGTACCGCACTTCCTCCAGCGTCAGCCCATGCGCCGGCAACACGGACACAGCCGAGTCGCGAACCTTCCCGGCCAGTACGACGCTTGGCCACTCCACGTCCCGCCGGCCGTCGCCCACCGGGATCATCGAACCGACGAGAGCCCGCACCATCGAGTGACAGAAGGCATCCGCGATCACAGTGCCCTCCAACTGCCCGACACCCGTCCGCTGCCACGAGAAGTCCAGCAACGCCCGGACCGTGCTCGCACCTTCCCGCTTCTTGCAGTACGCCGCGAAGTCGTGCTCGCCGAGCAGACCGGCCGCGGCGGCGTTCATCCGGTCCACGTCCAGCGGCCGCCCCACTCGGAGTACATGTCCCCGGGTCAGCGGGTCCCAGCCGGCCGGGTCGTCGCACAGGCGGTACACGTACCGGCGGGCCAGAGCAGAGAACCTGGCGTCAAAGCCCTCTGGGGCCGCCGTGACGGCCGTGACAGCTACATCCTCGGGCAGGACGCCGTTGAGCCCTCTCAGGAGCCTCAGCGGGTCTACAGCGCCTTCCACGTCCACATGGGTCACCTGGCCGCGAGCGTGGACGCCAGTGTCGGTCCGACCCGCACAGGTCACGGTCAGCGGCTCCGGCAGCCGCAGTACGACGCGGATGGCCTCTTCCAGCGTGCCCTGCACGGTACGGAGTCCCTCTTGACGCGCCCAGCCGTGGAAGCCCGTTCCGTCGTACCTGAGGTCTATCCGCCAACGCACACGGCAATCTAACGCAACAGAGCCCCCTCACCGTGCGGTGAGGGGGCTCTGTTGGAGTGCTTACTTGTCGTCGTCCTCGGTCTCGCCGGCCTTGGCGAAGCCCGCGGCCTCGGCGTCCGCCTCGGTCTTGAACCAGACCTCGGCGACCGTCTGGTCGTACCACGGCGACTCGGTGGTGTGGTACTTCATCGAGTTCTCGTTGCCCTTGATGGTGAAGCCCTCGGGCGCGGAGCCGTCCTCGAGCGGCGCGGCGGAGTTGTCGAACTTGCCCGCGACGACGTCCTGGACCTTCTCCTCCGCCTTCGGCTCGTCGGCCTTCGGAGCGGCCGCCTTCTTGGCCGGAGCCTTCTTGGCGGTCTTCTTCGCCTTCGGCGAGTCGGCCAGCGCCTCGACCAGCTCGATCTTCACCATCGGCGCGTTGTCGCCCTTACGCGGACCGAGCTTGGTGATCCGGGTGTAGCCACCCGGACGGTCGGCGTACCGCTCGCCGATCTCGGTGAAGAGCACGTGCACGACGCTCTTGTCCTTGATCCGCTTCATCACCTGACGGCGCGAGTTCAGGTCACCACGCTTCGCCTTGGTGATCATCTGCTCCGCCAGCGGCTGCAGGCGCTTGGCCTTGGCCGCGGTGGTGGTGATGGCGCCGTGCTCGAACAGCGACGTCGCGAGGTTGCTGAGAATCAGCTTCTCGTGCGCCGGGCTGCCGCCCAGCCGGGCACCCTTGGTGGGGGTTGGCATCTCGTAACTCCAGAAATCTCAGGCCCGTCGGGCCGAAGGGGTTTAGGGCCCGACGGGCCTTGGTCAGCTCAGTACTGCTCGGTCTCGGCGAAGCTCTCGTCCTCGTCGTCCGCCTCGTTGCCGTAGGCACCGGACGCGGCGCGCAGGTCGAACCCGGGCGGGGAGTCCTTCAGCGACAGGCCCATCTCGGCCAGCTTCAGCTTGACCTCGTCGATCGACTTGGAGCCGAAGTTCCGGATGTCCAGCAGGTCCTGCTCGCTGCGCGAGATCAGCTCACCCACGGTGTGGATGCCCTCGCGCTTCAGGCAGTTGTACGACCGGACGGTCAGCTGCAGATCCTCGACCGGCAGAGCCAGGTCGGCGGCCATCTGCTCGTCCACCGGCGACGGGCCGATGTCGATGCCCTCGGCCTCGACGTTCAGCTCGCGGGCCAGACCGAACAGCTCGACCAGGGTCTTACCGGCCGACGCGACGGCGTCGCGGGGCAGCATCGACGGCTTGGTCTCGACGTCGACCACGAGGCGGTCGAAGTCGGTGCGCTGCTCGACACGGGTCGCCTCGACCTTGTAGGTGACCTTGAGCACCGGCGAGTAGATCGAGTCGACCGGCATCCGGCCGATCTCGGCGTCGGCGGACTTGTTCTGTACGGCGGACACGTAGCCGCGGCCGCGCTCGACGACCAGCTCCATCTCGAGCCGGCCCTTCTCGTTCAGGGTGGCGATCTTCAGGTCCGGGTTGTGCACCTCGACACCGGCCGGCGGCGCGATGTCGGCGGCGGTCACGTCACCGGGGCCCTGCTTGCGCAGGTACATGGTGACCGGCTCGTCGTGCTCGGACGAGACGACCAGGTCCTTCAGGTTCAGGATCAGCTGGGTGGCGTCTTCCTTGACCCCGGCAACGGTCGAGAACTCGTGCAGGACACCGTCGATCTTGATGCTGGTGACGGCTGCACCCGGGATGGAGGACAGCAGGGTCCGGCGGATCGAGTTTCCGAGGGTGTAACCGAAGCCCGGCTCCAGCGGCTCGATCACGAACCGCGAGCGGTACTCGTCGACGACCTCTTCGGTCAGGGTGGGGCGTTGTGCGATAAGCAACTTCGTGTTCCTTCTCTGTCGCGACGACCACTATTTGAGGTCGCGAGGGGTGAAGAAGACACCGGACCGGCCGGCGGCCCTGGGGCCACCGGCCGGCACGCGGTCAGTTCTTCGAGTAGAGCTCGACGATCAGGTGCTCGGCGACCTGGGTGTCGATCTGCTGCCGGGTCGGCAGCTGGTGGACGAGGATCCGCAGCCGCTCGGGCATCACCTCGAGCCACGCGGGGACGACGCGCTCGGCGTGCGTCTCGCGGGCGATGATGAACGGCGTCGTCTCGGCCGACTTCTGCTTGACATCGATGATGTCGTGCGCAGCCACCCGGTACGACGGGATGTTCACCTTGACGCCGTTCACGGTGAAGTGACCGTGGACGACGAGCTGACGGGCCTGCCGGCGGGTCCGGGCCAGGCCGGAGCGGTAGACCACGTTGTCCAGGCGGGACTCGAGGATCTGCAGCAGGTTGTCACCGGTCTTGCCGGAGCGCCGCGAGGCCTCCTCGTAGTACCGGCGGAACTGCTTCTCGAGAACGCCGTACGAGTAACGCGCCTTCTGCTTCTCGCGCAGCTGGAGCAGGTACTCGCTCTCCTTCGGGCGGCCGCGGCCGTGCATACCCGGCGGGTACGGACGACGCTCGAACGCCTTGTCGCCACCGACGAGGTCGACCCCGAGACGGCGCGACTTCTTGGTCATAGGTCCGGTGTAACGGGCCATGGTTCGCTACCTTCCTCTCTCTGGGGTCAGACCCGGCGCCGCTTCGGCGGGCGGCATCCGTTGTGGGCGACTGGGGTGACGTCCTGGATGGTGCCGACCTCGAGGCCGACGGCACCCAGTGAACGGATCGCGGTCTCACGGCCGGAGCCGGGACCCTTGACGAACACGTCGATCTTGCGCATGCCGTGCTCCATCGCCCGGCGCCCGGCGGCCTCGGCGGCCATCTGCGCGGCGAACGGGGTCGACTTGCGCGAACCCTTGAAGCCGACGGTGCCCGCGGAGGCCCACGAGATGACCGCGCCGGTCGGGTCGGTGATCGTCACGATCGTGTTGTTGAACGTGCTCTTGATGTGCGCGTGGCCGGCGGCCACGTTCTTCTTCTCCTTGCGGCGCACCTTCTTCGCGCCGGCCGCGCTGCGGCTCTTGGGAGGCATAGGTCAGTTGCTCCTGGGCTGGTCGACGGAATCGTATGCAGGCATCCGGATCACTTCTTCTTCTTGCCGGCGATCGCCTTACGGCGACCCTTGCGGCTACGGGCGTTGGTCCGCGTGCGCTGACCACGCACCGGCAGGCCGCTGCGGTGCCGGCGACCCTGGTACGACCCGATCTCGATCTTGCGGCGGATGTCCGCGGTCACCTCGCGACGGAGGTCACCTTCGATCTTGTAGTTGCCTTCGATCCAGTCCCGGAGCTTCACCAGCTCGTCGTCGCCCAGCTCGTGGACGCGCTTGTCACCGGAGATGCCGGTGGCTTCGAGCGTCTTCAGGGCGCGAGTACGACCTACACCGAAGATGTAGGTGAGAGCGACCTCGATGCGCTTGTCGCGCGGCAGGTCGACCCCTACGAGGCGTGCCATGTGGCGGTGTTCCTTTCGTCGGCAGAGGTGTGGTGGCGCGCCGCGTCCCCGCCCGCCTCGGTGAGAAGTTGTTTTTCACCGGCAGGGCCCCGGCCTCTGTTCCGGGGGCAACATCCGGGAGGTTTCTCCCGGATGAGCATGCGCGCTGTGGTGCGAAAGTGCTGTGTTCCTGCGTTGAGCTTGTCAGCCCTGCCGCTGCTTGTGCCGCGGGTTCTCGCAGATCACCATGACCCGGCCGTGACGGCGGATCACCTTGCACTTGTCGCAGATCTTCTTGACGCTCGGATTGACCTTCATCGAGCTACTTTCTTCGACAGGTGTTGGTGGGTGTTACTTGTACCGATAGACGATCCGACCTCGGGTGAGGTCGTACGGCGACAGCTCCACGACGACCCGGTCCTCGGGGAGGATCCGGATGTAGTGCTGCCTCATCTTGCCGCTGATGTGCGCGAGCACTTTGTGCCCGTTGGACAGCTCAACACGGAACATCGCGTTCGGCAGGGCCTCGACGATGGTGCCCTCGAGTTCGATTACTCCCTCTTTTTTGGGCATGTCCTCGCACTTCTGTAGACGTGACTGGCTATGGCTACAAAGAGCCAAGGAAAAAGTGTACGCCACGCACCCACACGAAACCCAATCGGGCCCTCCGGTCAGGTATTGGTGGCCGCCCACTGCTCGCCCGCGCGCCACACCTGTTCGGGCATCAGATCCAGGAGATCACACGCTGCATCCATCTGTGCGAGCGCAGTGACGGAATCGCGGTACGCCGGAAGGATCGCCACGAACCGTCGCCCTTCGCAGCTGAAGCCGAACGGGGGTACGTCGGCCAGCGCCGCGACCGCCCGCGGGTGCAGGACCGCCATCGCGTGGTCCTCGCGGCCGTTGAACAAGCGGTACTGCGCCGGCAGCCCGTCGATCGTGAGCGATAACGGCAGCAGGCTCGCCGCCGCGACCGGCGACAGACCAGCGGGCAGGACCTGCAGCGGCGGCAGGGGCCGATCCACCTGCAGGTCGAGGAAGTCGAAGCCGAGCTCACGTCGCCGTACCTTGTGCCGGAACCGCCCGGTCCAGAACTCGCGCCCCCGGTGCCGGCCGGTCGTCACATCCGCGACCGTGGCCCCCGGATCCGCGTCGAACGGTGGAAACGGCCAACGATCCCGCAGCTCCGCACCGGACGCGCTGATCCGCCAGCCGAGCTGCTGTGCCACGTCGGCCCACGACTGCTTGCGGCGGCCGTCACCGATCCGTAGCGCCAGCGTGAACCCGATCAGCACCAGGAACCAGGCCAGCACGAACCAGCCCACCCAGCGCGGCTCCAGCAGCAGCCCGACGATCGCCAGCGGTACGGCGACCGCGAACCAGATGACATAGACGACCGCAGCCCCCTGATGCAGCTGCCACGCCAGGTCCGGCCGGAGCCGTGGGCCGGCGACGCGGCGACTGACAGAGGCCGCCGTCAACGGCGCCTGCCGAGGCCGCCGAGGGCGATGATCGCCCAGGGAATCAGCAGCCAGACCGGCCAGAAGTGCGGCCAGTGCCCGCCGTTGCCGAGCCCGATCACGAACCAGATCACGACGTTGATCGCCACGACGCCGGTGAAGCCGCCGCCCAGCGCGCCGATCCCGTGGCGGTGCGGACGGTTGTCCTTCTTCCGCTCCGGGAAGTCACCCGGCGCGGGCGCCGGCTTGGTGTCCTGCACGACCTCGGGCGTCTTGTACGTGCTCACCGGCGGCAGGTCGCGCACCAGCGGCTCGAGCTCGCCGTACGTCTGGACGGTGTAGAGCTGGTCGAGGCGGGAGGAGAACTCGGGCTGATCCAGCCGGCCGTCCGCGAACGCGTCCCGCAACCGTCCGGCGATCTTCTCGCGGTCGGATTCGGTGAAGCGCTGGTACGGCTGGTACTGAGGCATGTCTCAAGTGTGCCTCAGCTGCGGTCCGATCCGCGTCCCCCGACGGGTGGACCCCCGGAGTCCGTCAATCAGCCAGAGCGCCGAACTTGATCCCGAGCTCGGCCAGCTTGGCCTCGCCGCCGTCGATCGCGGTCAGCACCCACGGCCCTTGCGGAGTGAGAGTGAACGTGTGCTCGGTGTGCGCGGCCGAGCGGCCGTCGTCGGTGACGACCGTCCAGTCGTCCTCGAGCGTGTGGTTGTCCTGCTTGCCGAGCGTGAGCATCGGCTCGACCGCGAGCGCCATCCCCTCGACCAGCTTCGGCCCGCGACCGGGGCGGCCGAAGTTCGGCACGTTCGGCGGCTGGTGCATGGCCGACCCGATCCCGTGCCCGACGAAGTCCTCGACGATGCCGTACGACGAATTGGCGCGGACGTGCGTCTCGATCGCGGCCGAGATGTCGGTCAACCGGCCGCCGAGCCGGGCCGCGGCGAACCCGCGCCACATCGACTCCTCGCAGATCCGGGCGAGTTCGAGCAGCTCGTCGGCGACCTCGCCGACGCCGACGGTGATCGCGGCGTCGCCGTGCCAGCCGTCGACGATCGCGCCGCAGTCGATCGAGATCAGATCGCCGTCGGCCAGCACCCGGCCGCCCGGGATGCCGTGCACGATCTCGTCGTTCACCGACGCGCAGATCGAGCCGGTGAAGCCGTGGTACCCCTTGAACGACGGGGTCGCGCCGGAGGACCGGATGTTGTCCTCGGCGATCGCGTCGAGGTCACCGGTGGTGATACCGGCCTTGACCTCCCCGCGGAGCAGCTCCAGCGTCCGGCCGACCACCAGGCCGGCCTTCCGCATCGCGAGGATCTGTTCGCGGGTCTTGATCTCGATCCCGCGGTCCCTGAACATCATCGGTTTATTCGGTCACCGTCTTGAGCGCGGCGAGCACCCGCTCGCTCACTTCGTCGATCTCGCCGACACCGTCCACCTCGACCAGCAGGCCGCGGTCGGCGTACACCTGCAGCAGCGGCTTGGTCTCGGCGGCGTAGACGTCCTGCCGGTGCCGGACGACCTCTTCGGAATCGTCGGTCCGGCCCTCGATGTGTGCCCGCTTGGTCATCCGCTCGACGAGCACGTCGATATCGGCGACCAGCGCGACCACGGCGTCCAGCTTGTGGCCGTGGTCGGCCAGGATCTCGTCCAGCGTGCTGACCTGGGCCAGCGTCCGCGGGTACCCGTCGAGCAGGAAGCCTTCGCCGGCGTCGGCCTCGGACAGCCGGTCACGGACCATCGCGTTCGTGATCTCGTCCGGGACGTAGTCGCCGGCATCCATGTACCGCTTGGCCTCGACGCCCAGCGGTGTCTCGTCCTTCACGTTCGCACGGAAGATGTCGCCGGTGGACACGGCCGGGATATTCAGGCGGTCCGCAAGCACCTTTGCCTGCGTGCCCTTGCCCGCCCCGGGCGGACCCATCAGCAACATTCTCATCAGCGCAGGAACCCTTCGTAGTTACGCTGCTGCAGCTGGGACTCGATCTGCTTCACCGTGTCGAGTCCGACGCCGACCATGATCAGGATCGACGTACCGCCGAAGGGGAAGTTCTGGTTCGCGTTCAGCAGGACGAGAGCGACCAGCGGGATCATCGAGATCGCCGCGAGGTAGATCGCGCCGGGCAGCGTGATGCGGTCCAACACGTACTTGAGGTATTCCTCCGTCGGCCGACCCGCCCGGATACCCGGGATGAAGCCGCCGTACTTCTTCATGTTGTCGGCGACCTCCTTCGGGTT
This sequence comes from Kribbella sp. NBC_00662, assembly GCF_041430295.1. Taxonomy (GTDB): domain Bacteria; phylum Actinomycetota; class Actinomycetes; order Propionibacteriales; family Kribbellaceae; genus Kribbella. Next base: position 1,139,038 of record NZ_CP109029.1, read on the forward strand.
GAAGGTGATCGAGACGTAGAAGTACGTGAAGAAGATGATCAGGGCGACGTACGTCACCATGTAGATCGGGTGGTCGCCCTTGACCAAGTTGCCCTGGATCCAGTTCGACCAGCCCTTGCCTTGCTGGAACTGACTGACCAGGACGGGGAGATACAGCAGGCTGGACGCGAAGATCACCGGGATGACGCCGGCCTGGTTGACCTTCAGCGGGATGTACGTCGACGTACCGCCGAACATCTTGCGTCCGACCATCCGCTTGGCGTACTGCACCGGGATCCGGCGCTGGGCCTGCTCGATGAAGATGACCGCGGCCATGATGACCAACCCGATCGCGATCACCACGACGAACGTGGTGACGCCCTTCTGCTTGCGGATGCTCCACAGCTGGGTCGGGAAGGTGGCGACGATCTGGGTGAAGATCAGGATCGACATACCGTTGCCGACGCCGCGGTCGGTGATCAGCTCACCGAGCCACATGATCACGCCGGTGCCGGCGGTCATGGTCAGCACCATCACGCTGACGGTGAACCAGTCGTCCTTGTACAGCAGCGGCTCGGTGCAGCCCTGGAACAGCCGGCCCGGCGTCCGGGCCAGCGCCACGAACGCGGTCGACTGCAGGATCGCGAGGCCGACGGTCAGGAACCGGGTGTACTGCGTGATCTTGGCCTGTCCCGCCTGGCCTTCCTTCTTCAGCGACTCCAGCCGCGGGATCACCACGGTGAGCAGCTGCAGAATGATGCTGGCGGTGATGTACGGCATGATGCCGAGCGCGAAGATCGCGAGCTGCAGCAGCGCTCCGCCGGAGAACAGGTTGATCAAGTTGTACAGGTTGGCGTTCTGGCCACCCTGGGAGATCTTGATACACGTGTGCAGAGACTGAACGTTGACGCCCGGTGCCGGCACGACGGAGCCGATCCGGAAGATCACGACGATGAAGAGCACGAACAAGATCTTCCGGCGCAGGTCCGGAGTCTTGAACGCGTTGGCAAAGGCGCCTAACACCCTGTCCTCCCACAAGTTTCCCTTGCCGCGGGCACGGCAGGGGCCTAGCTAAGCCGCTGGGCAAGAGACGAACCAGGGCCCGTCCGACCGGCGCAGGATATCAAGCACCGGGCGTTACGAGCCCTGGACCTCGTGTCACACCTCGGTCGTGGTCCCCCCAGCCGCCTGGATCTTGTCCGTGGCGGACTTGGAGAACTTGTGAGCCGAGACCTGCAGTGCCACGGTCAGCTCGCCGTCACCCAGTACCTTGACCGGCTGACCGCGACGGACCGCGCCCTTGGCGACCAGTTCGGCTACGCCGACCTCGCCACCTTCGGGGAACAGTTGTCCGAGCTTGTCCAGGTTAACGACCTGGAACTCCACCCGGTTCCTGCTCTTGAAGCCCTTCAGCTTCGGGAGCCGCATGTGCAGCGGCATCTGGCCACCCTCGAACCACTCGGGGATGTTGTTACGAGCCTTGCTGCCCTTGGTACCGCGGCCGGCCGTCTTGCCCTTGCTGCCCTCACCACGACCCACGCGGGTCTTGGCGGTCTTGGCACCGGGCGCCGGACGCAGGTGGTGAACCTTGAGCGCCATGTCAGTCGACCTCCTCGACGGTGATGAGGTGGCGAACCGCACGGACCATGCCGCGAACCTCAGGCTTGTCCTCGTGGACGGCGGTGTCGCCGATCCGCTTGACGCCCAGGGTGCGCAGCGTGTCGCGCTGGTTCTGCTTGCCACCGATGCCGGAACGGATCTGGGTGACCTTCAGGCGTGCCATCAGGACGCCACCTCCGCCCGCGCCTTCAGCAGGGCCGCCGGCGCGACGTCCTCGACCGGCAGACCACGGCGCGCGGCCACGGCCTCCGGGGTCTCCAGGCTGCGCAACGCCTCAACGGTGGCGTGCACCACGTTGATGGAGTTGGACGAGCCCAGCGACTTGCTCAGGATGTCGTGGATCCCGGCGCACTCCAGTACGGCGCGTGCCGAGCCACCCGCGATCACACCGGTACCGGGCGCGGCCGGACGCAGCATGACCACGCCGGCAGCCTTCTCGCCCTGGACCGGGTGCGGGATGGTGCCCTGGATCCGCGGCACCTTGAAGAACGCCTTCTTGGCCTCCTCGACGCCCTTGGCGATCGCCGCGGGCACCTCCTTGGCCTTGCCGTAACCCACACCGACGGTGCCTTCACCGTCACCGACGACCACGAGGGCGGTGAAGCTGAAGCGACGACCACCCTTCACGACCTTGGCGACACGGTTGATGGCTACCACGCGCTCGATGTAGGCGGTCTTGTCAGCTGCCTGACCGCGACCTCCGTCGCGACCACGGCGCTCACCACCGGCGCCGCCTCCGCGACGCTGCTGGCCTCCGCTCATTTCGAACTACCTTCTTCCTTGTACGTCGCCATGTCAGAACCCGAGCCCGCCCTCGCGGGCGGCGTCGGCCAGGGCTGCGATGCGGCCCTGGTACTTGTTCCCGGCCCGGTCGAACACGACCGAGTCGATCCCGGCAGCCTTGGCCCGGTCGGCGATCAGGCCGCCGACGGTCTTGGCCTTGTCGGTCTTGTTGGCCTCGGCGCCGCGCAGGTCGGCCTCCATGGTGGAGGCGGAGACCAGCGTCTTGCCGGCCACGTCGTCGATGACCTGAACGAACAGGTGCCTCGAGGACTTGGTGACCACCAGCCGCGGCCGCTCGGCCGTGCCGCTGATCTTCTTCCGGACCCGGATCTGCCGACGCAGCCGGGAGGCCGTCTTCTTGGCGGAGTGCTTGTGCGGACGCAGTCCGATCGCCATGGGTTACTTACCAGCCTTTCCGACCTTGCGGCGCACCTGCTCGCCGGCGTACCGCACACCCTTGCCCTTGTACGGCTCGGGCTTACGCAGCTTGCGGATGTTGGCGGCGACCTCACCGACCGACTGCTTGTCGATGCCGATCACCGAGAACCGGGTCGGCGCCTCCACGTTGAACGTGATGCCTTCCGGCGCGTCCACCGTGATGGTGTGGCTGTACCCGAGCGAGAACTCCAGCTGGGTCGGTCCCTTGGACAGGACGCGGTACCCGACGCCGACGATCTCGAGCTTCTTCTCGTAGCCGTCCGTGACACCCGTGACCAGGTTCGCGATCAGGGTGCGGGACAGACCGTGCAGTTCCTTGCTCTTGCGCTGGTCGTCCGGACGGGTGACGGCGATCGCGCCGTCCTCGTCGCGGTTGACCGCGATCGGCTCAGCGACGACGTGCGACAGCTGACCCTTCGGACCCTTCACAGTGACCGTCTGGCCGTCGATCGTGACGTCGACGCCGGACGGGACCGTGACCGGGAGCTTACCGATGCGAGACATTTCAGTGGTCCTCCTTCCGGTTCTTCGTCACCAGACGTAGGCGAGGACTTCCCCGCCGACGCCCTTGTTCTTTGCCTGACGGTCGGTCAGCAGTCCCTGGGACGTCGAGATGATCGCGACGCCCAGGCCACCGAGGACCTTGGGCAGGCTGGTCGACTTCGCGTAGACCCGCAGGCCCGGCTTGCTGATCCGGCGTACGCCCGCAATGGAGCGCTCCCGGCTCGGGCCGAACTTGAGGTCCACGATGAGGGTCTTGCCGACGGCGCCCTCCTTGGGCTCCTCCACCTTGTAGGAGGCGATGTAGCCCTCCTGCTGGAGAATGTCGGCGATACCCTGCTTGATCTTGCTGTACGGCATCGCGGTCGACTCGTGGTACGCCTGGTTGGCGTTCCGCAGACGCGTCAACATGTCTGCGATCGGGTCGGTCATCGTCATGGCCTGGGGCCTCTTTCCCGCCGTGGTTTCGCCGTTCGGCGACCTACGGTGACTAGATGGTGAGTAGGGAGAAGTTCGGGGGTGGAGACGGTCACCAGCTGGACTTGGTCACACCGGGCAGCTCGCCCCGGTGCGCCATCTCCCGCAGGCAGATCCGGCACAGGCCGAACTTGCGGAAGACCGCCTTCGGCCGGCCGCAGCGCTGGCAGCGCGTGTAGCCACGCACCGCGAACTTCGGCTTCCGGGCCTGCTTGACCTTGAGTGCTGTCTTCGCCACGTCAGTTCTCCTTGAACGGGAAGCCGAGCGCCCGCAGCAGGGCCCGACCCTCGTCGTCGTTCTTCGCGGTGGTCACCACGGTGATGTCCATACCCCGGACCCGGTCGATGCGGTCCTGGTTGATCTCGTGGAACATCACCTGCTCGGTCAGACCGAAGGTGTAGTTCCCGGTGCCGTCGAACTGCTTCGGGGACAGGCCGCGGAAGTCGCGGATCCGGGGCAGCGCGAGCGCCAGCAGCCGGTCCAGGAACTCCCACATCCGGTCGCCGCGCAGCGTCACGTGGGCGCCGATCGGCATCCCCTCGCGCAGCTTGAACTGCGCGATCGACTTGCGGGCCTTGGTGACCTGGGCCTTCTGGCCGGTGATCGCGGCCAGGTCCTTCACCGCGCCCTCGATCAGCTTGGAGTCACGCGCCGCCTCGCCGACGCCCATGTTCACCACGATCTTGGTGAGCCCGGGCACCTGCATGACGTTGGCGTACTTGAACTCGTCCTGCAGCTTGCCGACGATCTCCTCGCGGTACTTCGTCTTCAGCCGCGGCTGGACCTTGGTCTCGGTTACTGCGGTGCTCATCAGATCTCCTCGCCGGTACGCCGGGCGATCCGGACGCTCCGGAAACCGGTGTACGTCGAGCCGTCGGGACGGCGCTTCTGCACCTCGACGCGGTTGTAGCCGACGCGGGTGGTCACCTTCTGCTTCTTGCCGTCCTTCTCGACCTCGACCAGAAGCGCCACGTTCGAGACGTGGATCGGGGCCTCCTGGGTGACGATGCCACCGGTGGTGCCGCCGCGCTGGGCCTGCTGCACCTTGGTGTGCTTCTTCACCCGGTTGACGCCCTCGACGATGACCTTCTCGTCGTCGGGGAAGACCTGGATGATCTTGCCCTCGAGGCCCTTGGACTTACCGGCGATCACACGAACCTGATCGCCCTTCTTCACGTGCAGCTTCTTCTGCTGGGCCATCTCAGAGCACCTCCGGCGCGAGCGAGATGATCTTCATGAAGCGCTTCTCCCGCAGCTCCCGGCCGACCGGCCCGAAGATACGGGTGCCGCGCGGCTCGCCGTCGGCCTTCAGGATCACCGCGGCGTTCTCGTCGAAGCGGATGTAGGAGCCGTCCGGACGCCGGCGCTCCTTCACGGTCCGCACGACGACCGCCTTCACGACGTCACCCTTCTTCACACCGCCGCCGGGGATCGCGTCCTTGACGGTGGCGACGATCGTGTCACCGACACCGGCGTAGCGCCGACCGGAGCCACCGAGAACGCGGATGCACAAGATCTCCTTGGCACCCGTGTTGTCGGCGACCTTCAGTCGCGACTCCTGCTGGATCATCTGTTGATCTCCTGGTTGTCTCGCTGGTTCTCACTCACGTGAGCCTTGCGGAACGAATAATTTCGATTGGTTGCCGATCGCAACGACCGGAACTACTTGGCCTTCTCGAGAATCTCGACGACGCGCCAGCGCTTGGTCGCCGACAGCGGCCGGGTCTCCATCAGGAGGACGCGGTCGCCGATACCGGCGGCGTTCTGCTCGTCGTGCGCCTTGAGCTTGCTCGTCCGCCGGATGACCTTGCCGTACAGCTTGTGCTTGACCCGGTCCTCGACCTCGACGGTGACGGTCTTGTCCATCTTGTCGCTCAGCACCAGACCCTCACGGGTCTTGCGGCGGCCTCGCGCCTCGGTGGTCGTGCTCACGGTCTCGTCCTTCACGTTCTCGGTCATGCGTTGGCCTTCTCACTGTCGTCCGCAGTCTCGTCGGCCTCTGCCTCGGCAACCGGGGCGTCGACCTCCTCGGTGATACCGAGCGCACGCTCGGACAGCACCGTGTAGATGCGGGCGATGTCCTTGCGGACGGCGCGCAGCCGGCCGTGGGACTCCAGCTGGCCCGTGGCAGCCTGGAACCGGAGGTTGAACAGCTCCTCCTTGGCTTCACCGAGCTTGGTCATCAGCTCGTCCCGCCCGAGGTTCCGCAGCTCGGCGGCGGTCAGGGTAGCCATCAGTTCTCACCTGCCTCTCGGGTGATGAAGCGGCACTTCATCGGCAACTTGTGGATCGCGCGGCGCATGGCCTCGCGAGCGATGTCCTCCGGTACGCCGGAGAGCTCGAACAGCACGCGACCCGCCTTGACGTTGGCGATCCACCACTCCGGCGAACCCTTACCGGAACCCATCCGGGTCTCGGCAGGCTTCTTGGTCAGCGGACGGTCCGGGTAGATGTTGATCCACACCTTGCCGCCACGCTTGATGTGCCGGGTCATCGCGATACGCGCGGCCTCGATCTGCCGGTTGGTGACGTAGTGGCTCTCCAGCGCCTGGATGCCGAAGTCACCGAAGGCCAGCGTCGTACCACCCTTGGCAGCGCCGGTGCGCTTGGGGTGGTGCTGCTTGCGGTGCTTGACCTTGCGGGGGATGAGCATCGGTCAGCTCTCCGTTCCGGTCGTCTCGGCGGCCTTCTCGGCAGCCGGCGCAGCAGCCTCGGCGGCCGGAGCCGCGTTGTTGTTGCGCGCGTTGTCCCGACGGTCGTCGCCACGGCCGCCACGGCCGCCGCGGTCTCCACCGCGACCACCACGGTCACCGCGGTCGCCACCGTCACGACGGGCCGGACGGCCACGCTGCTGCGTGGCGGCGCGGGCAGCTGCCTGCGCCTCCCGCTCGGCGCGGGTACCGGCGACGTCGCCCTTGTAGATCCAGACCTTCACGCCGATCCGGCCGAAGGTCGTCCGGGCCTCGTAGAAGCCGTAGTCGATGTCGGCCCGCAGCGTGTGCAGCGGGACGCGGCCCTCGCGGTAGAACTCCGACCGCGACATTTCCGCGCCACCGAGCCGGCCGGAGCACTGGATCCGGATGCCCAGGGCGCCGCCACGCATGGTGGTCTGCATCGCCTTGCGCATCGCGCGGCGGAACGCCACGCGGCCGGACAGCTGCTCGGCCACACCCTGTGCGACCAGCTGGGCGTCGACCTCGGAGTTCTTCACCTCGAGGATGTTCAGCTGCACCTGCTTGCCGGTGAGCTCCTCCAGCGAGCCGCGGATGCGGTCCGCCTCGGCGCCACGGCGGCCGATCACGATGCCCGGACGGGCGGTGTGGATGTCGACCCGGACCCGGTCACGGGTGCGCTCGATCTCCACACGGGAGATACCGGCGCGCTCCATGCCCTTGCTCAGCAGGCGGCGGATCTTGACGTCCTCGCCCACGTAGTCCTTGTACAGCTTGTCGGCGTACCAACGGCTCTTGTGGTCGGTGCTGATGCCGAGACGGAACCCGTGCGGGTTTACCTTCTGTCCCACGTCAGGACTCCTTCTTCTCAGCGGTGGCCTTCTTGGCGGCCGACTTCTTGGCGGTCGCCTTCTTGGCCGGCTTCTCGGCGGCCTCTGCCTTGTCGGCGGCCTTCTTGGCCGTCTTCTTGGCGGGAGCCTTCTTCGCCGTGTCCCCGGTGTCCGCGGACTTCTTGGCGGCCGTCTTCTTGGCCGGAGCCTTCTCGACCGGCTCGTCGGTGACCCGCGGGGTCACCACGATGGTGATGTGGCTGGTGCGCTTGTCGATCCGGGTGGCCCGGCCCTGCGCACGCGGGCGGTGACGCTTCAGCGTCGGCCCCTCGTCCACGAGGACCTTGGCCACGACCAGGTCGGCCCGGCTCAGGTGCTCGGTGCCCTCGGCGTTCGCCGCGGCGCTGTCGACGACCTTGTACACGGTCGCGGCAGCGGCCTGCGGGGCGAACTTCAGAGTGGCGAGTGCGTCGTCGACGCCCAGACCGCGCACCAGATCACCCACGCGGCGCGCCTTCATCGGCGTCACGCGGACGAAGCGCGCGACCGCGAAGGCCCCGGGCTCGTCGCCCAGCAGGCTCTCGCGACGGGCGCTGATCGCCCTACGCTCTTGAACGCTCATGATGTTCGAATCTCTCCGTAGGTTGCTTTCGCTTCGTCACTGTCCCTGAGGATCAGCGACGCCGTGACTTCCGGTCGTCCTTCTCGTGACCCTTGAACGTCCGGGTCGGTGCGAACTCGCCGAGCTTGTGCCCGACCATCGCGTCCGTCACGAACACCGGCACGTGCTTGCGGCCGTCGTGCACCGCAATCGTGTGGCCGATCATGTCCGGCACGATCATCGATCGGCGGGACCAGGTCTTGATGACGTTCTTGGTGCCCTTCTCGTTCTGCACCTCCACCTTCTTCGCGAGGTGGTGGTCGACGAACGGGCCCTTCTTCAGGCTGCGTGGCATTCTGGCCGGCTCCTATCAGCGCTTCTTGCCGGCCTTGCGGCGCCGGACGATCATGCGGTCGCTTTCCTTGCGGGTGCGGGTGCGGCCCTCAGGCTGACCCCACGGGGACACCGGGTGGCGACCACCCGAGGTCTTACCCTCACCACCACCGTGCGGGTGGTCGACCGGGTTCATCGCGACACCGCGGACGGTCGGGCGCTTGCCCTTCCAGCGCATCCGGCCCGCCTTGCCCCAGTTGATGTTCGACTGCTCGCCGTTGCCGACCTCACCGAGGGTGGCGCGGCAGCGCACGTCGACCATCCGGACCTCGCCGGACGGCATCCGCAGGGTGGCCATCCGGCCTTCCTTCGCGACCAGCTGGATGCTGGCACCGGCGGAGCGGCCCATCTTGGCGCCACCGCCCGGCCGCAGCTCGACCGCGTGGATGGTGGAACCGACCGGGATGTTGCGCAGCGGCAGGTTGTTGCCGATCTTGATGTCGGCGGCCGGGCCGTTCTCGACGACCGTGCCCTGCTGCAGGTTCGACGGGGCGAGGATGTAGCGCTTCTCGCCGTCCACGTAGTGCAGCAACGCGATCCGCGCGGTGCGGTTCGGGTCGTACTCGATGTGCGCGACCTTCGCCGGCACGCCGTCCTTGTCGTACCGCTTGAAGTCGATCAGCCGGTACGCCCGCTTGTGACCGCCACCGTGGTGCCGGGTGGTGATCTTGCCGGAGTTGTTCCGGCCGCCCTTCTTCGGGAGCGGACGCAGCAGCGACTTCTCGGGGGTCGAACGGGTGAGCTCGACGAAGTCGGCCACACTCGAGCCACGGCGGCCCGGCGTCGTCGGCTTGTACTTGCGGATCCCCATTACGACTGGCCTCCGAAGATGTCGATGCGGTCGTCACCCTTGAGGGTCACGATCGCCCGCTTGGTGTCGGGGCGCTTGCCGAACCCGGAGCGGGTACGACGGCGCTTGCCCTTGCGGTTGATGGTGTTCACGTCGCTGACCTTGACCTTGAAGACCTTCTCGACCGCGAGCTTGATCTCGGTCTTGTTGGCGGTCGGGTCGACCTCGAACGTGTACTTCTGCTCGTCCAGCAGGCCGTAGCTCTTCTCGCTCACGACCGGCCGGCGCAGCACGTCACGCGGGTCCTTGTTGACTCCGTGGCTCATGCTTCTACCTCCTCGGCCTCAGTCGACGTCGCGACGGCCTTGACGGACTTGCCCTTGGGCGCGCCGGCGACGAACGAGTCGAGCGCGCTCTTGGTGAACACGACCGCGTCGCTGCACAGCACGTCGTACGCGTTGAGCTGGTCGGCCGCGATCAGGTGCACGTGCTGCACGTTGCGCAGGCTCAGCCAGGTCAGCTCGTCGGCGCGGTCGACCACGACCAGCGCCTTACCCGGGTCGGTGACCTGGGAGAGCACGTTCAGCGCCGACCTGGTCGACGGCTTGTCGCCGTCCACGAAGCTCTCGACGACGAACACGCGGCCGTCACGGGCCCGGTCCGACAGCGAGCCGCGGAGCGCGGCGGCGATCATCTTCTTCGGGGTCCGCTGGCTGTAGTCGCGCGGCACCGGGCCGTGGACGACGCCACCACCGGTGAACTGCGGCGCGCGGGTCGAACCCTGGCGGGCGCGACCGGTGCCCTTCTGGCGGTACGGCTTGGCGCCACCGCCGGACACCTCGCCCCGGCTCTTCGCCTTGTGCGTACCCTGACGGGCCGCCGCCAGCTGGGCCACCACGACCTGGTGGATCAGCGGCACGTTGACCTGGACGTCGAACAGCTCGGCCGGAAGCTCGGCGGAACCCTTCTTGCTGACCTTGTCGCCCTTCACGGCGACGACGTCGACGGTGCTCACTTCGCAGCTCCCTTCGCGGCGTTGCGGATCAGCACCAGGCCGCCCTTGGGGCCGGGAACCGCACCCTTCAGCAGGATCAGGCCGCGGTCGGTGTCGATCGCGTGCACGGAGATGTTCTGCGTGGTGACCTGCTCGCCACCCATCCGGCCGGCCATCCGCAGACCCTTGAAAACCCGGCCCGGGGTGGCGCAGCCGCCGATGGAGCCCGGCGAACGGTGCTTCTTGTGCACACCGTGGGTGGCCCGCAGACCACCGAAGCCGTGCCGCTTCATCACACCGGCGAAACCCTTGCCCTTGCTGGTCGCGGAAACGTCGACCCGCTCACCGGCCTCGAAGGCCTCGGCCTTGATCTCCTGACCCAGCGTGTACTCGCTGGCGTCGGCGGTGCGCAGCTCCAGCAGGTGGCGCCGCGGCGTCACGCCGGCCTTGTCGAAGTGGCCGCGCAGGGGCTTGGTCACCTTGCGCGGGTCGATGTCGCCGAAGGCGATCTGGACGCCGTCGTAGCCGTCCCGGTCCGCGGTGCGGACACCGGTGACGACGCAGGGCCCGGCCTGGATCACGGTGACGGGGACGACTCGGTTGTTCTCGTCCCAGGTCTGGGTCATGCCGAGCTTGGTGCCCAGCAGACCGCGCGTGTTCTTCACAGTGCTCATTGGTCTTTCCGCGTCCTCAGAGCTTGATCTCGATGTCGACACCAGCCGGCAGGTCGAGACGCATCAGCGAGTCGACGGTCTTCGGCGTGGGGTCGATGATGTCGATGAGCCGCTTGTGGGTGCGCATCTCGAAGTGCTCGCGGCTGTCCTTGTACTTGTGCGGCGAGCGGATGACGCAGAACACGTTCTTTTCCGTCGGCAACGGCACCGGGCCAGCAACCTTCGCACCAGTACGCGTCACCGTGTCGACAATCTTGCGTGCCGAGCTGTCGATGACCTCGTGGTCGTAGGCCTTCAGCCGGATGCGGATCTTTTGTCCCGCCATCGCTTCGCTTCGTCCTTCTCTATCGTCTTTCGGTGCGTTGCTCCGACCCCCGCGGTCGGGTGTGTCGCGTACGCGGCACGCGCGTGACCCACCGCTTCTTCGACCTGGGATGGTGATCGGGGCTCGGTCTCGGACCGAACCTCGGCATGGTCTCCGGTCCAGCGCACCAGCCAGATCGGAAGATCTGGGGCGCACCCCGGCGGCCTCGCCTGAGCAACCTGAATATTGTGCCAGAGATCGGCGTCGAAACGCCAATCGGGTGGCTCCACGCCTGATCCGGTACCACCTGAGCGCCGGATCAGGCGCAAAGCAGAGGTCCGCGGGGCTCAGACTGCGAGCCCTCGCGGACCTCGTGTGATCACTTGACGATCTTGGTGACCCGGCCGGCGCCGACGGTGCGGCCACCTTCACGGATCGCGAACTTCAGACCCTCCTCCATGGCGATCGGCTGGATCAGCTCGACCGACATGTCGGTGTTGTCGCCCGGCATGACCATCTCGGTGCCCTCGGGCAGCGTGACGACGCCGGTGACGTCCGTGGTCCGGAAGTAGAACTGCGGACGGTAGTTCTGGAAGAACGGCGTGTGCCGGCCGCCCTCCTCCTTCGACAGGATGTAGACCGAAGCGTCGAAGTTGGTGTGCGGGGTCGTGGTGCCCGGCTTGATGACGACCATGCCGCGCTCGACGTCCTCGCGCTTCGTACCACGGAGCAGCAGACCGACGTTCTCACCGGCCTGGCCCTCGTCGAGGAGCTTGCGGAACATCTCGATACCGGTGACCGTGGTGGTCTGCTTCTCCGGACGGATGCCGACGATGTCCACGGTCTCGTTGACCTTGATGACACCGCGCTCGATCCGGCCGGTGATGACCGTGCCGCGACCCGTGATGGTGAAGACGTCCTCCACCGGCATCAGGAACGGCTTGTCGATCTCGCGCTCCGGCTGCGGGATGTAGGAGTCGACCGCGTCCATCAGCTCGATGATCGACTCGCCCCACTTGGCGTCGCCCTGCAGCGCCGGGTGTGCGGCAACCCGCACGATCGGCGCGTTGTCGCCGTCGAACTCCTGCTCCGAGAGCAGCTCGCGAACCTCGAGCTCGACGAGCTCCAGGATCTCCTCGTCGTCGACCATGTCGCACTTGTTCAGCGCGACGACCATCGCCGGCACGCCGACCTGACGGGCGAGCAGCACGTGCTCACGCGTCTGCGGCATCGGGCCGTCGGTGGCGGCGACGACCAGGATCGCACCGTCCATCTGGGCCGCACCGGTGATCATGTTCTTGATGTAGTCCGCGTGACCCGGGCAGTCGACGTGGGCGTAGTGCCGGGCCTCGGTCTGGTACTCGACGTGCGCGATGGAGATGGTGATACCGCGCTGACGCTCTTCGGGCGCCTTGTCGATCTGATCGAAGGCCGACGCCTCGTTGAGGTTCGGGTACTTGTCGTGCAGCACCTTGGTGATCGCCGCGGTAAGCGTGGTCTTACCGTGGTCGATGTGACCGATGGTGCCGATGTTGACGTGCGGCTTAGTCCGCTCGAACTTCGCCTTCGCCACTGGGGCCCTCCTAGATAAATGTTGACTACGCCGTACGCCGACGCGCTTGGGGTGTGGTGGTCAGGAGCGAGAGATTACTCGCCCCGGGCCTTCTTGATGATCTCTTCCGCCACGTTCTTCGGAACCTCGGCGTAGGAATCGAACTGCATCGAGTAGGACGCGCGGCCCTGGGTCTTGGACCGCAGGTCACCGACATACCCGAACATCTCGGACAACGGCACCAGAGCCTTCACGGCCCGGCTGCCACCGGGGCCCTCGTCCATCGACTGGATCTGGCCACGGCGCGAGTTGAGGTCGCCGATCACTTCACCCATGTAGTCCTCGGGGGTGATCACCTCGACCGCGAACATCGGCTCGAGGATGACCGGATTCGCCCGGCGGGCAGCATCCTTGAAGGCCATCGAACCGGCGATCTTGAACGCGAGCTCGGAGGAGTCGACGTCGTGGTAGGCGCCGTCCTGCAGCGTCACCTTGACGTCCACCATCGGGTAGCCGGCCAGTACGCCGAACTCCATCGCCTCCTGGGCGCCCTCGTCCACCGACGGGATGTACTCCCGGGGGATGCGGCCACCGGTGACGGCGTTGACGAACTCGTAGCCACCCTCGCCACCGGCCTCGACCGAAGTCGGCTCGATGTCGATGATCACGCGCGCGAACTGACCCGAACCACCGGTCTGCTTCTTGTGCGTGTAGTCGACCTTCTCGACCTTCTTCTTGATGGTCTCGCGGTAGGCGACCTGCGGCTTGCCGACGTTCGCCTCGACCCGGAACTCGCGCTTCATCCGGTCGACCAGCACCTCGAGGTGCAGCTCGCCCATACCGGCGATGATGGTCTGGCCGGTGTCCTCGTCGGTCCGGACCTGGAAGGTCGGGTCCTCCTCGGCGAGCCGCTGGATCGCGACGCCCAGCTTCTCCTGGTCGGCCTTCGACTTGGGCTCGATGGCGACCGAGATGACCGGGGCCGGGAACTGCATCGACTCCAGGACGACCGGCTTGGCCGGGTCGCACAGGGTCTCACCGGTGGTGGTGTCCTTCAGGCCCATCACCGCGACGATGTGGCCGGCGCCGATCGACGCGATCTCCTCACGCTTGTTCGCGTGCATGCGGTAGATCTTGCCGATCCGCTCCTTGCGGCCCTTCGTCGGGTTCAGCACCTGGGTGCCGGTCTCGAGCTTGCCCGAGTACACCCGGATGAAGGTCAGCTTGCCCAGGTGCGGGTCGGCGGCGATCTTGAACGCCAGCGCGGAGAACGGCTCGCCGTCGTCCGGCTTGCGCAGTACGACCTGCTCCGGGTCCTTGACGTCGTGGCCCTCGATGGCCGGGACGTCGATCGGGCTCGGCAGGTACGCGTTGATCGCGTCGAGCAGCGGCTGGACACCCTTGTTCTTGAACGCGGTGCCGGTCAGCACCGGGGTCAGCTTGCTGGCGAGCGTCGCGCGGCGGATACCCGCGACCAGCTGCTCCTGGGTGGGCTCGTCGCCCTCCAGGTACATCTCCATGATCTCGTCGTCGGCCTCGGCCAGCGTCTCGATCAGCTTGTCGCGCCACTCGGCGGCGATCTCGGTGTGGGTGGCCGGGATCTCCTCGACGGTGTAGTCCTCACCCATCGTGGTCTCGCCGCGCCAGGTCAGCGCACGCATCCCGACCAGGTCCACGACGCCGATGAAGTCGGCCTCGGAACCGATCGGCAGCTGCAGCACCAGCGGCACCGCGGCCAGCCGGTCGACGATCATGTCGACACAGCGCATGAACTCCGCGCCGGTCCGGTCCAGCTTGTTGACGAAGCAGATCCGCGGCACGCCGTACCGGTCCGCCTGGCGCCACACGGTCTCGGACTGCGGCTCGACGCCGGCGACACCGTCGAACACCGCGACAGCGCCGTCGAGGACGCGCAGCGAGCGCTCCACCTCGACGGTGAAGTCGACGTGCCCCGGGGTGTCGATGATGTTGATGGTGTGGTCTTTCCAGGTGCAGGTCGTCGCGGCGGACGTGATCGTGATGCCGCGCTCCTGCTCCTGCTCCATCCAGTCCATCGTGGCGGCGCCGTCGTGGACCTCACCGATCTTGTAGGTGATACCGGTGTAGAAGAGGATCCGCTCGGTCGTCGTCGTCTTGCCGGCGTCGATGTGGGCCATGATCCCGATGTTGCGGACCTTGGCCAGGTCGGTGGTGATTTGTACGGCCACCTCGGTGGTCTACCTCTCGATTCTGTCTTGCGTCAAAGGGGGATCACTGGGGTCCGGATCGGACCCCGGATCACCAGCGGTAGTGGGCGAAAGCCTTGTTGGCTTCGGCCATCTTGTGCGTGTCCTCGCGGCGCTTCACCGACGCACCGAGACCGTTGGACGCGTCCAGGATCTCGTTCATCAGCCGCTCGGACATGGTCTTCTCACGACGGGCCCGCGAGTACGTCGTCAGCCAGCGCAGCGCCAGCGTGGTGGACCGGCCGGGCTTGACCTCGATCGGCACCTGGTAGGTCGCACCACCGACGCGGCGGCTCTTCACCTCGATGCTCGGCTTCACGTTGTCCAGCGCACGCTTCAGCGTGATCACCGGGTCGGTGCCGGTCTTGGTGCGAGTGCCCTCGAGCGCGCTGTAGACGATGCTCTGCGCGATCTGCTTCTTGCCGTCGACCAGGATCTTCGAGATCAACTGGGTGACGAGCGGCGAACTGTAGACCGGGTCGATGATGACCGGGCGCTTCGGGGCCGGGCCCTTGCGCGGCATTAGCTCTTCTCCTTCTTCGCGCCGTAGAGGCTGCGAGCCTGCTTCCGGTTCTTCACACCCTGGGTGTCGAGCGAACCGCGGATGATCTTGTACCGGACACCGGGGAGGTCCTTCACGCGGCCGCCGCGGACGAGCACGATCGAGTGCTCCTGCAGGTTGTGGCCGACGCCAGGAATGTAGGCGGTGACCTCGATACCGCTGGTCAGGCGGACACGCGCAACCTTACGAAGGGCCGAGTTCGGCTTCTTCGGCGTGGTCGTGTAGACGCGCGTGCACACACCACGACGCTGAGGGGAACCCTTCAGGGCCGGCGTCTTGTTCTTGGACACCTTGTCCTGGCGGCCCTTGCGGACCAGCTGGTTAATGGTGGGCACCGCGTGGGTCTCTTTCTGTCGTCCGGCTGGGTTTGTTGCTCTTACCTGACCCCCGCGGTCGGGTGTGTCGCGTGCGCACGGGCGTACCGAGGCCTTAATCTCAAGACTGTCGGCTAGAAGTCCCGTGCCACGCGGCCCGACCCGTTGGACGAGGGGCACGCATGACGGCCCAAGGAAGACCCCGGGCACGATCGTTAAGACTAGCGGGTGCCTCAAGCACGGTCAAAATGAGTAATCAACCGCGGTCGAGGAGCTTCCGCTTCTCTAGTGTACAGGGCCTCCGGGATGAGCCTGGGCAAGCGCTTGCAGAGGCCCTGCTCGCAGCAGTCAGACGCGGAACTCGACGTCGGTGATCAGGCCGTCGACGACGCGGTACAGACCGAGCTGCGGAGTGGTCCCGCCGTCGTCGTACGACACCACGTGCTCGACGACCCACTCCCCCAGCATCAGTCGCTGCACCACTTCGGTCTTGCCCTGGCCGGCGTCGAGGCGCGGCCGGTAGTACTCGCGCAGGAACCGGCGGCCCTTCAGCTCGGTGCCGTCGGCGAGCAGGATCCGCGCCGTCGGCGAGTACATCGCCAGGAAGGCCTCGAGGTCGTGCGCGTCGAAGGCGGCGTGCTCGCGGCTGATCACCCGGGCGGCCGGGGTGTCGGCGGTGACGGCCGCCATCCCGAGGTCGGCCAGTGGAGCCTGCACAGGAGCTGCAGAAGGGGCCGCAGGAGGAGCCGGCGTGGCCTTGGGGGCCGGGGGTGGCGTCTGCCGGGTAGCGGGGCCGGCAGGGGCCTCCTTGACCGCTGTGGCCGGTTTGGCCGGTTTGGCGGCGGACGTCGTCCGCCGGGTCGAGGTCGTCTTCTTGGCGGCCGGGGGTGGGACGAGGAGCTTGCCGTCGTCACCGGGCTCCTCGCCGAGGTGGGCGATGGCCCAGTCCAGGGCCTTGGTGACGGCGGCGCGTGATTCTTCGGTGTGGTCGAGCATGTCGAACCCGTGGTGCCCTTTCGGTACGTCGATGATGTCCAGCGCGGCGCCACCCGCGGAAACGAACTCCGCGACCGGACCGGCGAGCTCCTCACGCTCGAGTCCAGCTCTGGTCAGCAGCACCGGCAGGTCCTTGTGTTTGCCGATCACTTCGGCGGCGGTTACCAAATCGTCGACACCGGGCGGGGTGGCGAGCAGGGGGTAGGTCAGGGCGACGAACCGCAACCAGTCGGGGCGGCTGTCCAGCCACTCCCCGGCCAGCAGGCCGGCGCCGGAGAAGAACCACAGGCCGACCCGATCAGGGTCCACCCGCGGATCCGAACGCAGTACGCCGACCGCGGCCTCCACCTCGTCCGCGGCCGCGACCAGTCGGTCGAGACCGTGGATCAGGCTGTGGTCGACGACCGCTGCCACCAGGCCCCGCCTGGCCGCCGCGGTCGCATAGCCCTTGTAGACCGGCCACTCCCGAGGCATGACCTCGAGACCGGCGGGTCCAGGACCCCCGTGCACAAAGAGAATTGCACCGCCTCGGGCGGTCCCGGGCGGGCGGTACAGGTCGATCTCCCCCAAGCGATCGACACGTACATCGGGACCATCCAGAACCCCCAAGACGAAAGGCCGCAGGTAGGCCGGCAGATCCGTCATGCACCAATCTTGGCCTATCCCGCCCACACTTTCAGCCGCCACCCCGAGTGTCTTCTCCAAGCCTCGTCGTACCGGCGCGTAAATGCCGCGAGGGCGGCACCCCCGGATGGGGATGCCGCCCTCGGCGGGGTGACTCGAATCAGTTCTGGTACGAACCGAGGTCGAAGTCGTCGAGCGGGACCGACTGGCCCGAGGACGGGCCGAAGTCGTAGTCGTACGACTCGTAGCCGACCATCGAGTACATCGCGGCCTTCGCCTCCTCGGTGGGCTCCACCCGGATGTTGCGGTAACGGTCCATGCCCGTACCGGCCGGGATCAGCTTGCCGATGATGACGTTCTCCTTCAGACCGACCAGCGAGTCGGACTTGCCGTGGATCGCGGCCTCGGTGAGGACGCGGGTCGTCTCCTGGAAGGAGGCGGCCGACAGCCACGACTCGGTCGCCAGCGAGGCCTTGGTGATACCCATCAGCACCGGACGACCCGAGGCCGGCGTACCGCCCTCGGCCACGACGCGGCGGTTCTCCGCCTCGAACATGATCCGGTCCGCGAGCTCACCCGGCAGCAGCTGGGCGTCGCCCGACTCGATCACCGTGACGCGGCGCAGCATCTGCCGGACGATGATCTCGATGTGCTTGTCGTGGATGGCCACACCCTGCGACCGGTACACCTCCTGGACCTCGTCCACCAGGTGCTCCTGCGCCTTGCGGACACCCAGGATCCGCAGAACCTCCTGCGGGTCCGGCGTACCCTGCGTCAGCTGCTGACCGACCTCGACGTGCTGACCCTCTTCGATCAGCAGGCGGCCACGCTTCGACACCGGGTAGGCGACCTCCTCGGAACCGTCGTCCGGGGTGAGCACCAGCTTCCGGGTCTTGTCGGTGTCCTCGATCGAGATCCGGCCGGCGGCCTCCGAGATCGGCGCCTTGCCCTTGGGCTGGCGGGCCTCGAACAGCTCGACGACACGCGGCAGACCGTGGGTGATGTCATCGCCCGCGACACCACCGGTGTGGAAGGTACGCATCGTCAGCTGCGTACCCGGCTCACCGATGGACTGGGCCGCGATGATGCCGACCGCCTCGCCGATGTCGACCGGCTTGCCGGTCGCCAGCGAACGGCCGTAGCACTTCGCGCAGGTACCGGTCTTGGCGTCACAGGTGAGCACCGACCGGACCTTGACCTCCTCGATCCCGGCCGCGACCAGCTTCGCGATCGACACGTCGCCCAGGTCGGCGCCGCCGGCGAGCACGACGTTGCCGTCGGCGTCCAGGGCGTCGGTGGCCAGGGTCCGCGCGTACGCGCTGGTCTCCACGTTCTCGGCGTGGACGACCTTGCCGCTCGGGTCCTTCTCGCCGATCTGCTTCGGCAGGCCCCGCTCGGTGCCGCAGTCCTCCTCGCGGATGATCACGTCCTGCGAGACGTCCACCAGACGACGGGTCAGGTAACCCGAGTCGGCGGTCCGCAGCGCGGTGTCGGCCAGACCCTTCCGGGCGCCGTGGGTGGCGATGAAGTACTCGACCACCGACAGGCCCTCGCGGAAGTTGGACTTGATCGGCCGGGCGATGATCTCGCCCTTCGGGTTGGCCACCAGACCACGCATACCGGAGATCTGCCGGATCTGCATCATGTTGCCTCGGGCACCGGAGTGCACCATCATCCAGATCGGGTTGTCCTTGGCGAAGTTCTCCTCCATCGCCTTACCGACCTCGGCGTTGGCGCCGGTCCAGATCTCGATCAGCTCCTGACGCCGCTCGGACGAGGTGATCAGACCCCGCTCGAACTGCTTCTGGACCTTCTCGGCCTGGGCCTCGTACCGAGCCATGATCTCCGGCTTGGACGGCGGCGTGCTGAAGTCGTCGATCGACACGGTCACCCCGGAACGGGTGGACCAGTAGTAACCGAGGTCCTTCAACGCGTCGAGGGCGTGCGCGACCTCGACCTTGGTGTACCGCTCCGCGAGGTCGTTGACGATTCCACCGAGCTGCTTCTTGCCCACCTCGGTGTCGACGAACGGGTAGTCCGCCGGCAGCGCCTCGTTGAACAACGCGCGGCCCAGGGTGGTCTCCAGTCCGAAGCCACCGTCGGCCAGCTCGATCGCGTCGGCCGGAGCCGCGGAACCGTTCAGCCGCAGCGAGATCTTGGCCTGCAGCGACAGCTCGTGGCGGTCGAAGGCCATGATCGCCTCGGCCACCGAGCTGAACGCCCGGCCCTCGCCCTTGGCGCCTTCCTTCAGCATCGTCAGGAAGTAGATGCCGATGATCATGTCCTGCGTCGGCATCGTGACCGGACGGCCGTCGGCCGGCTTGAGGATGTTGTTGGTCGACAGCATCAGGATCCGGGCCTCGGCCTGCGCCTCGGCCGACAGCGGCAGGTGCACCGCCATCTGGTCACCGTCGAAGTCCGCGTTGAACGCGGAGCAGACGAGCGGGTGGATCTGGATCGCCTTGCCCTCGATCAGCTGCGGCTCGAACGCCTGGATACCCAGCCGGTGCAGGGTTGGTGCACGGTTGAGCAGAACCGGGTGCTCGGTGATGACCTCTTCCAGCACGTCCCAGACCTGGGCGCGCTGACGCTCGACCATCCGCTTGGCGGACTTGATGTTCTGCGCGTGGTTGAGGTCGACCAGCCGCTTCATCACGAACGGCTTGAACAGCTCCAGCGCCATCGCCTTCGGCAGACCGCACTGGTGCAGCTTCAGCTGCGGGCCGACCACGATGACCGAGCGGCCCGAGTAGTCGACGCGCTTGCCCAGCAGGTTCTGACGGAAACGACCCTGCTTGCCCTTGAGCATGTCGGACAGCGACTTCAGCGGCCGGTTGCCCGGGCCGGTGACCGGACGACCGCGGCGGCCGTTGTCGAACAGCGCGTCGACGGCCTCCTGCAGCATCCGCTTCTCGTTGTTGACGATGATCTCGGGCGCGCCCAGGTCGAGCAGCCGCTTGAGCCGGTTGTTCCGGTTGATCACCCGGCGGTACAGGTCGTTCAGGTCCGAGGTGGCGAACCGGCCACCGTCGAGCTGAACCATCGGCCGCAGGTCCGGCGGGATCACCGGGACGCAGTCGAGCACCATGCCCATCGGGCTGTTGTTGGTGGCCAGGAACGCGGTGACGACCTTGAGCCGCTTCAGGGCCCGCGTCTTGCGCTGCCCCTTACCGGTCTTGATCGTCTCGCGCAGGTTGTCCGCCTCGGCCTTCAGGTCGAAGGTCTCCAGCCGGCGCTGGATCGCGGCGGCACCCATGGCGCCCTCGAAGTACTTGCCGAACCGCTCCTTCATGGCGCGGTAGAGGATCTCGTCGCCCTCCAGGTCCTGGACCTTGAGGTTCTTGAACCGGGTCCAGACCTCGTCGAGGCGGTCGATCTCGCGCTGCGCACGGTCGCGCAGCTGCTTGACCTCACGCTCGGCGCCTTCCTTCACCTTGCGGCGTACGTCGGCCTTGGCGCCCTCGGCCTCGAGCTGCGCCAGGTCCTCCTCGAGCTTCTTCATCCGCTGCTCGATGTCGTTGTCACGACGGTTCTCGAGCTGCTTACGCTCCACGTCCACCCGGCCCTCGAGCGAGGACAGGTCGCGGTGCCGGGCCTCGTCGTCGACGTCGGTGATCATGTACGCCGCGAAGTAGATGACCTTCTCCAGGTCCTTCGGGGCGAGGTCGAGCAGGTAGCCGAGCCGCGACGGGACACCCTTGAAGTACCAGATGTGGGTGACCGGCGCGGCCAGCTCGATGTGGCCCATCCGCTCACGGCGCACCTTGGAGCGGGTGACCTCGACGCCACACCGCTCGCAGATGATGCCCTTGAAGCGAACGCGCTTGTACTTGCCGCAGTAGCACTCCCAGTCCCGGGTGGGACCGAAGATCTTCTCGCAGAAGAGGCCGTCACGCTCGGGCTTGAGCGTCCGGTAGTTGATCGTCTCCGGCTTCTTGACCTCGCCGTGCGACCACTGGCGGATCTCATCCGCGGTCGCCAGGCCGATCCGAAGCTCGTCGAAGAAGTTCACGTCGAGCACGATGTGTTATCTCCCGTTGCTAAAAGTGGTCTGAGTGAGTTGGTTGTTGATCTCAAGCGGCAACCCGCTCAGACCTCCTCGACACTGTTCGGCTCGCGCCGGGACAGGTCGATGCCCAGTTCCTCCGCCGCCCGGAAGACGTCCTCCTCGCTGTCGCGCATCTCGACCCGGCTTCCGTCGGACGAGAGCACCTCGACATTGAGGCAGAGGGACTGCATTTCCTTGACCAGAACCTTGAACGACTCCGGGATACCCGGCTCCGGGATGTTCTCGCCCTTGACGATCGCTTCGTACACCTTGACCCGGCCGACGACATCGTCGGACTTGATCGTCAGCAGTTCCTGCAGCGCGAAGGCGGCACCGTAGGCCTCGAGGGCCCACACCTCCATCTCGCCGAACCGCTGGCCACCGAACTGGGCCTTACCACCCAGCGGCTGCTGCGTGATCATCGAGTACGGACCGGTCGAACGCGCGTGGATCTTGTCGTCGACCAGGTGGTGCAGCTTCAGCATGTACATGTAGCCGACACCGATCGGGTCCGGGAACGGCTCACCCGAACGGCCGTCGAACAGCCGGGCCTTGCCCTGACCGTTGACCATCCGGACACCGTCCCGGTTCGGCAGCGTCGAGGAGAGCAGGCCGGTGACCTCTTCCTCGGTGGCGCCGTCGAAGACCGGGGTGGCGACGTTCGTCATCGGCTCGGCCGCACCGGCGCCGATCTTGATCAGCCGCTGCGCCCACTCCTCCTCGTTCTCCGGGTCGACCTCCCAGCCACGGCTGGCGATCCACCCGAGGTGGGTCTCCAGCACCTGGCCGACGTTCATCCGGCCGGGCACGCCCAGCGGGTTGAGGATCACGTCGACGTGGGTGCCGTCCTCGAGGAACGGCATGTCCTCGACCGGAAGGATCTTGGAGATGACGCCCTTGTTGCCGTGCCGGCCGGCCAGCTTGTCGCCGACCGAGATCTTCCGCTTCTGGGCCACGTACACGCGGACCAGCTGGTTGACGCCCGGCGGCAGCTCGTCGCCGTTGTCGCGGTCGAAGACCCGGACACCGATGACGGTGCCCTCCTCGCCGTGCGGCACCTTCAGCGACGTGTCGCGGACCTCGCGCGCCTTCTCACCGAAGATCGCGCGGAGCAGCCGCTCCTCCGGGGTCAGCTCGGTCTCGCCCTTCGGCGTGACCTTGCCGACCAGGATGTCACCGGTGGTGACCTCGGCGCCGATCCGGATGATGCCGCGCTCGTCCAGGTCGGACAGCATCTCGTCGGAGACGTTCGGGATGTCCCGGGTGATCTCCTCCGGACCCAGCTTGGTGTCGCGAGCGTCGACCTCGTGCTCCTCGATGTGGATCGAGGTCAGCAGGTCCTGCTGGACGACGCGCTGGCTGAGGATGATCGCGTCCTCGTAGTTGTAACCCTCCCAGGTCATGAACGCGACCAGCATGTTCCGGCCGAGGGCCATCTCGCCCTCGTCGGTGCACGGACCGTCGGCCAGCGGCGTACCGATCTCGACCCGCTGACCGGCGTCGACCAGCGGACGCTGGTTGATGCAGGTGCCCTGGTTCGAGCGGCGGAACTTCGCCATCCGGTAGGTCTGGTACGTGCCGTCGTCGGCGGCGATCTCGATCAGATCGGCCGAGACCTCCTTGACCACACCGGCCTTGTCGGAGACGACCACGTCGCCGGCGTCGACCGCACCGCGGAACTCCATCCCGGTGCCGACCAGCGGCGCGTCCGAGGTGATCAGCGGCACCGCCTGGCGCTGCATGTTCGAGCCCATCAGCGCGCGGTTGGCGTCGTCGTGCTCGAGGAACGGGATCAGCGCGGTCGCGACCGACACCATCTGGCGCGGCGAGACGTCCATGTAGTCGACGTCGTCGACCGGAACGAGCTCGACCTCACCGTGACGGCGACGGACCAGCACGCGCTCCTCGGCGAACCGGTTGTCGTCGGTCAGCGCGGCGTTGGCCTGCGCGATGACGAAACGGTCCTCCTCGTCGGCGGTCAGGTAGTCGACCTGGTCGGTGACCTGGCCCTCGACGACCTTGCGGTACGGCGTCTCGACGAAGCCGAACGCGTTCACCCGGCCGTACGACGCGAGCGAGCCGATCAGGCCGATGTTCGGGCCTTCCGGGGTCTCGATCGGGCACATCCGGCCGTAGTGGGACGGGTGCACGTCGCGGACCTCGAAGCCGGCCCGCTCACGGCTCAGACCACCCGGGCCGAGCGCGTTCAGCCGGCGCTTGTGGGTCAGACCCGCGACCGGGTTCGTCTGGTCCATGAACTGGGACAGCTGGGAGGTGCCGAAGAACTCCTTCAGCGCCGCCACCACCGGACGGATGTTGATCAGGGTCTGCGGCGTGATCGCCTCGACGTCCTGGGTCGTCATCCGCTCCCGGACCACCCGCTCCATCCGGGCCAGGCCGGTGCGGAGCTGGTTCTGGATCAGCTCGCCGACCGTACGCAGACGGCGGTTGCCGAAGTGGTCGATGTCGTCTTCCTCGACGACGATCTCGCCCTTCGGTGCCGGCAGCTCGGTCTTGCCTTCGTGCAGCGCGACCAGGTACTTGATCGTGGCGACGATGTCGTCGACGG
Organism: Kribbella sp. NBC_00662; assembly: GCF_041430295.1. Taxonomy (GTDB): domain Bacteria; phylum Actinomycetota; class Actinomycetes; order Propionibacteriales; family Kribbellaceae; genus Kribbella. The sequence continues at coordinate 1,162,985 of NZ_CP109029.1, forward strand.
TCAGCACCGCCATGTCGTGCGCCTCGTCACGGCCGAGCTTCTTGTTGATCTTGTAGCGACCGACCTTGGCCAGGTCGTAGCGCTTGCCGTTGAAGTAGTAGTTCTCCAGCAGCGCCTGCGCGGCCTCGCGGGTCGGCGGCTCACCCGGACGCAGCTTGCGGTAGATGTCCAGCAGCGCGTCGTCCTGCCCGGAGGTGTGGTCCTTCTCCAGGGTCAGCCGGATCGACTCGTACTCGCCGAACTCTTCCAGGATCTGTGCGTCGGTCCAGCCGAGCGCCTTGAGCAGGACGGTGACGTTCTGCTTGCGCTTGCGGTCGAGACGGACGCCGACCATGTCGCGCTTGTCCACCTCGAACTCCAGCCACGCGCCGCGCGACGGGATGATCTTGGCGGTGAAGATGTCCTTGTCGGACGTCTTGTCCGGGGTGCGCTCGAAGTACACACCGGGCGAGCGGACGAGCTGGGACACGACGACCCGCTCGGTGCCGTTGATGACGAAGGTGCCCTTGCGCGTCATCAGCGGGAAGTCGCCCATGAAGACGGTCTGGCTCTTGATCTCACCGGTTTCGTTGTTCATGAACTCGGCGGTGACGAACAGCGGCGCGGAATAGGTGACATCCCGCTCCTTGCACTCGTCCACCGTGTTCTTCGGAGGCTCGAAGCGGTGGTCGCGGAACGACAGCGACATGGTGCCGCTGAAGTCCTCGATCGGGGAGATCTCCTCGAAAATCTCTTCCAGGCCGCTGGGGCCGGACAGGTCCGACCGCCCCTCGGCCTCGGCGGCGGCCACACGGGCCTGCCACGTTTCGTTACCGACCAGCCAGTCGAAACTATCCACCTGAAGCGCAAGCAGATCCGGAACCTGAAGCGGCTCGGAGATCTTTGCGAAGGAGATGCGGCGGGGGCCGGTGACGTTGGAAATGCTGTCGGACTGGGGGTTGCGCGAGGCGACCAAGGGGCGTCCTTCCACGGGCTCGCAAAATCACATCGGTGCTGGGAGCGCACGCCAAGCCGCCCCAGTCAAGTCAAGACCCGAGCCGAGGCGAGGAAAAAGGCAGCGCAAAGCAATAGGCTACATGATCCAGGCAAGCCTGTCCAATGGGGTCCAATAGTTTGCCGTTGGACCACCCTCTCCGTCAAGGACCGACCCGGGGTCTCCAGCGGGTAGATCACCCACGAGCCACCCAGCGTCCTCTTGGTGCGGAGTCACCTAGAGATTACAGTCCGGCGATCTCCTGGACCAGCCATCGATCGCCGTTTCGGACCATTGTGAACCGGGTCCGGTTCAGGTCCACCCGGGGACTACCCTTCGTGATCGTGCTCGTGGTGGTCTGGTTGACGAAGATGATCAGCGTGACCCGGTCGGCGTCGCCGTCGCGGACCCCGACCTCGCGGACGTCGGCCTTCACCGTGGCCTTGGTCTTGGTGGCCAGCTCGCCGGCCACCTTGGCGGTCTCGTCGAACTTCTGGGCGAAGTCCGGGGTCATCGTCGCGCGGGCCGCGGCGAAGCTTTTGTCCAGGTCACGGTAGTCATAGCTGAGTGCGACCTCGGCTGCCTTCCGGCCCGCGACGGCGGCCTGGTCGCGGGCGTCCTCGGCCTGTTTCCCGTGCCACGCCTTCACCCCGAGCACGGCCGCGACGACCAGCGTCACGACCACGACCAGGCCGAGTGCAGCGAGCAGTACGTCGCTCTGCCGCCGCTCACGCTGCGTGACAATCGGGGCCTTTGGCTTCGGTTTCGAAGGCTTCGCCGGCTCAGGTGTGGCTGGTGTCACATCTTCGACCGGGGTTTTCGCAGCACTCTCGGTGATCTTCAGATCACCCTCGGCGACATCTTGGGTGCTCGGTTTCGGCCGGCGCTGGCCGGCGATGCGAGGCCGACGATTGCGATTGTCTGCCATCAGCCCACCACCTGGAGGTCGGCGGTCAGCCAGTGGTTCTTCTCCCGGACCAGATCCAGCTTGATCCGGTACCGGCGTTCGACCCCGTCGGTCGAGGCCGTGTTCGTCACCACCGCGTTCACGATCACCAGCACCTGGGCGGAGTCCTTGTCGTTCGAGACCACGGCGGCCTCCTTCACGTCCCCCTTGGAGGTCGCCTTGTTGGTCACCACATCGGTCTTCACGGCGTCGATCCCGGACTGGAACTCCTGCTTGAACTGCCCGGTCGAGTCGTCCAGCACCCGCTTCGAGTCCGCGTCCCAGGTCTGGTAGTCGTACGTCGTGAAGTCCAGCGCCAACTGCCGCGCGGCCTTCATCGCGCCGTCGCGCTGCGAGTCGGCGGCCCGCTGCTTGCTCAGGCCGACCACCGCCAGCGTCAGCCCGGCGAGTGCCACCAGGAGCAGCACGCTGAGCGCCCACGCCAGAATCATCCGGCCGTTCCGTGCCATCACTTGCTCGTCACCGGTCCGAGGATCAGGGCCTTCCAGGAGTCGCTGCCGAGCAGCTCCTCCTGACCGCCGGTCGAGCCGAGCGTCAGCGCCGGCATCCCGCCGGACCCGCCGGCCTCGCCGGTCGCCGGGTCGTACCCGACGCCGTAGCCGGTCCGGTTCAGGTCGCGCGACGACGGGCTCGGCTTGTTCTGCGCGCCGCGGACGTTGATACCGCTCGACGGGCTCGCCGTACAGCCGGCCTTGGTGTTGGCCGGGGTGTTCGCGGTGTTCTGCGGGACGCGCTTGGTGGTGCCGCCGTACCCGGGCCGGCAGGCCGGCGGGGTCAGGCCGACGACCAGCCCGAAGTGCGCGTCGTAGTGCCCCGTGCCCGGGTCCTTGGCCGGTACGACGTACCCGCCCATCGCCACCGCCGGGTAGACGACGAACAGCTGCTCGACGGCATCCAGCCGGACCGCGGTCAGTTCGCTCACCGTCAGCAGGTTACCCAGCAGCACCGCGATGTCCGCGCGGTTGTCCTGGATCAGGCCGGTGAGCTGGGTGGACGCGAGCGAGCCCTGGTCGATCACCTTGCGCAGGTTCGAGTCCGAGCTGACCAGGGTGTCGGACAGCAGCGCGAGGTTCTTCGCCCAGGTCTTGATCGCGTCTCCGCTGGCCACCTGGGTGGCGAGCACGGTGTCGCCGTCGTTGATCAGCTTGATCGTCTGCAGCACGTTCGCGTCCGCTGTGTCGATCAGCTGACCGGAGCTGTCGATGATCTTCTGCAGGTCGGTGCCCTTGCCCTTCAGGGCTTCGCCCAGCTCGCGGACAGTGGTCCGCAGGCTGTTCTTGTCGACCGAGTTCACCAGCTGGTCGAGGTTCAGCAGCAGCTCGGTGGTGTCGATCGGTACGGCGGTGTCCTGGCGCGCGATCTTCGAGTTGTTCTGCAGGTACGGCGCTCCGTCGCGGCGCGGCTGCAGGTCGACGTACTGCTCGCCGATCGCGGACCGGTTCGCGACCACGGCCATCAGGTCGTTCGGGATCTTGAACTTCTTCTCGATCACCAGGTTCACGTCGACGCCGTCGGACAGCAGCTTGAGCTGACCCACCCGGCCGACCGGCTGGCCGCGGTACGTGACCTCGGCGCCGGAGAAGATCCCGCCGGACTCGGCGAAGCTCGCGCTGACGGTGTAGTCGGTGTCGACGATCAGCTTGTCGACCTGCGCGTACTTCGCGCCGACGAACGCGACCCCGACGACGGTGATCAGCAGGAACACCATCAACTGGATCCGGACCGCTCTGGTGATCATTTGACCGCCCCCGGCATCAGCGCGCGGGCCAGGTCAGGATCGAACCCGGACCGCTTCAACTGCGGCGTACAGACCGGCAACCCGAGCAGCGTGATGCAGGTCGTCGCCGTGCTGGTCGGGACCGGGAGGGTCGGCAGCACGCCACTCTTGCCCGGGCTGGTCGGCAGGTGCACCGGGAGGCTGATCCGGCCGGTCGGCAGCGCCGTCGGGCCGACCGTCGGCAGATTGAGCCCGAGCAGGCCCTTCAGCGCCTTCTGGGTGTTCACGTCGAGTGTGATCCCGAGGTTGGTGTAGTCGCCCTTCGCCGCGTTGGCAGCCTGGTCCGGGAACGGGTAGGTGAACAGCAGCTCCAGCGACTTCGGCAGGTTCGCGCCGGCTTCGGCGAGCTTGGTCAGGATCGGGTACAGCGACTGCAGATTGGCCACCAGGTCCTTCTGCGCCGAGGTGATCACCCGGGTCGCGGTGTTGCCCAGCGTCGCCAGCGCCTGCAGCGTCTTGACCAGCGCGGCCCGCTGCTTGTCCAGGGTCGCGATCGACTTCGGCAGCGAGTCGATCGCGGTCGCCAGCGTCGCCTTCTGCGCGTTCAGCTTCTTGGCCAGCGCATCGACTGAGGTGATCGCGGTGACGATCCGCGCCTTGTTCTGGTCGAGGGTGCCGACGAAGGTGTTCAGCTGGGTCAGCACATCCCGGATGGCGGGCTCGTTGCCGGTCAGCGCCTTGTTCAGCTCCTGGGTGATGATCTGCAGCTGGGCCACGCCGCCGCCGTTCAGCAGCAGCGAGAGCGCGGACAGGACTTCCTCGACCTCGACGTTGCTGGTCGTCCGCGACAGCGGGATCAGTTCGCCGTTCTCGAGCTTGCCGCGCGGCCGTTCCGAACCGGTCGGCCGCGAGAGCGAGACGAACTTCTCACCGAGCAGGCTGGTCTGCCGGATCGTGGCGTGCGTGTTGTCCGGCAGCGCGAGGCTCTTCGGGAGCTTGATCCGCACCTTCGCGACGTACCCGTCCAGCCAGACCTTCTCGACCGTGCCGACGGTGACGTCGTCCACCTTCACCGTCGACTTCGGCACCAGGTCCAGGACGTCGGCGAACTCGACGGTGACCGTGTACGACGGCCCTTTGATCTTCGCGCCGCCCGGCAGCGGCAGCGAATACACGCTGAAATCGCAGCCGGTCAGCAGGGTCGCGAGCGCGATCACTCCGGCGACGATCGACGTACGGCGTTGGATTCGGGGGCGTTTCACTTGACCAACCCCCCGAGCGTCGGATCCACCGGGTCGGGGCTGTTCAACGGAGCCTTCGGGAGCGGAGCCCACGGCGTACCGGCCGGGCCGCCGCTCACGGGCGCGTTGGCGCCGGTCAGCTGGGTGATCAGCGGCAGCTTGGCCAGGGCGTCGAGGACCGGCTTCAAGGCCGAGCAGGCCGACATCGACTGGTTCGCCTGCAGCAGGATCGAGCAGATGAACGTCGCCGGATCGTCGAGCTGACCGGGGTTGATGCGCTGGTCCAGCGTGCCGAACTGCGGGTTGTAGATCCGGGCCAGGTTGCCGAGGCCGAGCGGCGCGGTGTCGAGCACCTCGGCGATCGCAGCCTTCTCCTTGACCAGGATCTGCGACAGCTGGGTGGCTTGGCTGACCGTGGTCTTCACCAGACCCCGGTTGTCCTTCACGAACGACGCGACCTCGCCGAGCGCGGTCGCCAGCAGCGACAGCGCGGCGCCCAGGTCCTTCCGTTCGCCGGCCAGGGTGGTCGAGACCGACGCGAAGTTCGAGTTGAACTGCCGGACCAGCTGGTCGTTGGCGGCCAGCGCGGACACGAACGTCTGCAGCTGCCGGATCGTGTTGAACAGCGCCGAGGAGTTGCCCGACAGCGTGCTGGTCAGCTTCGAGACGTCGGTGATGGTCTGGTTCAGCTTGGCGCCCTGGCCGTTCAGGTTCTTCGCCGAGACGTCCAGCAGCCGCGCCAGCGCACCCTGGTCGTTCGCGCCCTTCGGGCCGAGCGCCACGGACAGGTCGTTCAGGCTCTGGTAGATCTGGTCGAGCTCCAGCGGTACGGCGGTGCGCTCGATCGGGATCTGCGCGCCGTCGGCCATCACAGCACCCTTGGAGTACACCGGGGTGAGCTGGATGTACCGGTCGGCGACGATCGACGGCGACGCGATCACTGCCTTCGCGGTCGCCGGGACTTTGTGCTTCGCGTCCCACCAGAACTTCACCCGGACGGTCCGCCCGGCCGGGGTGATGCTCTCCACCTCGCCGACCTTGATGCCGAGGATCCGGACGTCGGACCCGGGGTACACCGAGACCGCGCGCGGGAAGTACGCCGTCGCCGTCACCCGGTCGGGCTTCGGCCACAACGTCACGGCACTGACCGCGAGGATCACCACGACCACGCCGATCGCGATCAGCCGGGACAGGGCGTTGACCTTCATCAGCCGCCACCTCCCAGGATCGCCGGCAGGCCGGGGATCGGGACCTTGGGCAGCGGGATCTCCGGGACCGGCGCGAGGTTCTGCAGGTACGTGTCGAACCACGGCCCGGTGCCGAGCGTGTTGGTGAAGACCCGGACGAACGGCGCCAGGCCCTTGAGGCTCGCGTCGAGGGAGTTCTGGTTCTGCAACAGGACGGCGAGGACCGCGTTGACCTTCTGCAGCGTCGGGGCGAGGTCCTTGCGGTTCTCCCGGACCAGCGCGGTGATCTGCGAGGCCAGCTGCTGCGTCGAGACCAGCAACTGGTGGATCAGCGCCCGCCGCGCCTGCACGGCCTGGAAGACGGTGTTGCCGTCCTTCAGCAGCTTGATCAACTGCTGGTTGCGGTCGGCAAGGACCTTGGTGACCACGTTCGAGTGCTGGAGCAACAGCTTGAGCTGCTCGTCCCGGGCGGCCACGTTGCGCGACAGCCGGGACAGTCCGGTCAGCGAGGCCTGCACCTCTTCCGGCGTGTTCTTGAACGTCGCCGACAACGTGTCCAGGGCCTTCGCCAGTTGCGCGGTGTTGATCCGCTCGGTCGTGTTCGCCAGATCGGTGAACGCGTCCACGACGTCGTACGCCGAGATCGTCCGCGCGAGCGGGATCTCCGAACCGGGCTTGAGCTGTCCCTGGCCGGCCGGGTCGAGCTTCAGGTACTTCTGGCCGAGCAGGGTCTTGATCTTCATCTCGGCGCCGGTCTGGTCACCGAGCTTCACGCCCTTGTCGACGACGAAGTCGACCCGGACGTGGGTGCCCTCGAGCTCGACCTTGCGGACCTTACCGACGCGGACACCGGCCACCCGGATCTCGTCGTTCGGCTTCAGGCCGCCGGCCTCGGAGAACTGCGCGGAGTACTTCGTCCCGCCGCCGATCAGCGGCAGGTCCTGCGCCTTGAACGCGGCCAGCATGATCAGACCGATCACGGTCAGCCCGATGACGCCGATCGTCACCTGGTTCTGCTCGCGGAAAGGCTTCACTTCTTGCACCTCGCCGAGTTGAGGTCGTACGCGACCGGAATGCGAGTGCCAGTGGGCAAAGTGACGTTGCCGTCGAAGTTGCACAGGTAGAAGTTGAACCAGGAGCCGTACGACGCGGTGCGGGTCATCGTGTTCAGCTTCTGCGGCATGAACTGCAGGGTCTTCACCCAGATCGCCTGGGTGTCGTCGAGCGTCGAGGCGGTGATCCGCAGCTTGTCCAGGTCGGCCTTGATCGGCACCCGGGTCTGCTGCAGCAGGCCGGCGGTCTTGGTGTTCAGCGAGTTGATCGAGCCGAGCGAGTTCAGGATCGGGGTGACGTCCTGACTCAGGCCGGTGATGAACTGCTGCAGGTTGACCAGCAACTGGGAGAAGTTCTGCTGCCGCTGCGAGACGATCTGCAGCGTCGAGGTCAGGTTCGTGATCAGGTCGCCGATCACCTGGTCCGCGTCGGCCAGCGTGGTGGTCAGCGAGGCGGTCTTGGCCAGCAGCGACTCGATCGTGCCGCCCTCGCCCTGCAGCACCTTGATCACCTCGAACGCGAACTGGTTCACGTCCGCCGGTGTCAGCGCGGTGAACAGCGGCTTGAAGCCGTTGAACAGCACCGACAGGTCCAGCGCGGGAGTCGTGTGCTCCTTCGGGATGATGCCGTTCTTCTTCAGCCGCTCGCCACCGCCGACGCCGTCGGTCAGCGCGATGTAGCGGTTGCCGACCAGGTTCCGGTACCGCAGCGTGGCGTGCGTCGAGGTGTCGACGACCTGGTCGGAGTCGACGCTGAACGTCACCATCGCCAACGTGTTCTGGTACAGCTGGATCTTGTCGACCTGGCCGACCTTCACACCCGCGATCCGGATGTCGTCACCCTGGTTCAGCCCGACCGCGTCGGTGAACACGGCCCGGTACTTCGTCGTGGAGTTGAAGGTGATGTTGCCGATCGTCACCGCGAGCAGCGCGGTCGCGATCGTGGTCACCACCACGAAGATCCCGAGCCGGACGGTGTCGAACGTCGTCTTCTTGTCGAAGAAGGTCATCGGGTGACCCCCCTCGGCTGTTGGTGCGCAGCTCCGGTGTCCAGGTGGGTGCATCGCAAGGCGGAGGAGGTGCACGATGCGGGTTTCATCGTGCGCCGACGACAACGCAGCGAGGTGCCCGCCTGGGCGCCGGAGATGCGTGCCGAACAGTCGAGGGGGGTCACCTTAGATTCACCTGGCCTCCGCGGAGCAGGGGGCCGACCATCAGGGTGGTCAGGTCCGGTACGTCGCTCGGGGCGAGACCCATCTCGGGGCCGACGACCGAATCGATGACCTTCTGCTCGGCCGGCGTACCGACGCCCTGGGTGTCCATCGCGAACCCCGGCATCGCGCGGTTCAGCTGCAGATTCAGCGGGAAGCGCTCGTTCTTGTTGTGGTCGCCGATCACACCGTCGTCACCGGTCACGTACGGCGCCGGGTTCTCCTGGTTGTACGGGCCCGGCTTCTCCCCCGGGACGCTGTAGTTCCGGCCGACGCAGGTCGGGCCGCGGTGGTCCTTGTAGGCCGGGAGCTCGTTCGGCTCGTACGGCGTGGGCTGGTTGGTGATCAGCTCGAGGTTGATGTTCAGCCGGCCGTCGCGGAACGTGTCGTTGAGGATCGGCGCGGTGTCGGCCATCACCTGCAGGAAGCACGGCACCTCGGGCGAGTACTTCTCCAGCAGGTCGAGCACCGGCCGGCTGACCTGGCCGAGCCGGATCACGCGGTCCTCGTTCTCCTTCAGGAACGCGTTGCCGGTCGTCGACAGGTTCTGCACGTTGCCGAAGAACTGCTGCAGCTGCTGCTCCTTCTCCACCACGGTGTTGCCGGTGATGGTCAGGTTGCGCAGGGCCCGGACCAGGTCGGGTGTCGCGTCGCCGTACACATCGGAGGCCTGCGTGAGCTTGACCAGGGCGTCCATCAGCTTGGGGATGCTCGGGTTCAGCTTCTTCAGGTAGCCGTCGAGCTGGGTCAGCGTCCCGGCGATCTCGGTGCCGCGGCCCTCGAGGGCGGTCGCGAGTGTGTTCAGCGTGGCGTTCAGGTCCGCGGGGTCGACGGCCTGCAGGAGCGGCAGCGCGTCGTTCAGCACCTTCTCGATCTCGATGCCGACCGCGGTCTTGTCCCGGCTGATCACGTCGCCGGCCTTGATGTGGGGGCCCTCGGGGCCGTTCGGCGGCACGAGCGCGACGTACTTCTCACCGAACAGCGTCTTCGGCAGGATCCGCGCGCTGACGGCGCTGGAGATCTCGTCGACCTGGTCGGGCTTCAGCGACAGCTTGACGGTCGCCTCGTCGCCGTCGGTGGAGACGCCGCGGACCTCGCCGACGATGATCCCGCGCAGCTTCACGTCGGCGTGGTCGTTCAACTGCAGGCCGATGTGGCTGGTCTTCAGCTCGACGTCCACGGTCTTGGTGAAGACCTTGGCGTAGAACGCGTACGTCAGCCAGAGCAGGAAGCACAGCACGCCGATGAACGCGACGCCGAGAACCTTGTGCGAGATCAGTCTTGTCATGACGTCATCCCGCCAGCCGCACGGTCGTCGTCGTACCCCAGATGGCCATCGACAGCAGCAGGTCGACGACGTTGATGACGACGATCGACGTCCGTACTGCGCGGCCGACCGCGACGCCCACACCGGCCGGACCGCCTGACGCGTGGTAGCCGTGGTAGCAGTGCACCAAGATGACCAGGACCGAGAACACGAGCACCTTGCCGAACGACCAGAGCACGTCTCCGGGTGGCAGGAACAGATGGAAATAGTGGTCGTACGTGCCCGTGCTCTGCCCGTAGAACGTGGTGACCGTGAGCCGGGTCGCGAAGTACGACGCGAGCAGACCCACCACGTACAGCGGGATGACGGCGATCAGTCCCGCGATGATGCGGGTGGTGACGAGGAACGGCAGCGACGGGATCGCCATCACCTCGAGCGCGTCGATCTCCTCGCTGATCCGCATCGCACCGAGCTGCGCGGTGAAACCGCAGCCGACCGTCGCGGCCAGCGCGATCCCGGCGATCAGCGGGCCGATCTCACGGGTGTTGATGTACGCCGAGACGAAGCCGGCGAACGCCGACGTACCGATCTGGTTCAGCGCCGAGTAGCCCTGCAGGCCGACCTCGGTGCCGGTGAAGAAGGCCAGGAACGTGATCACGCCGACCGTGCCGCCGATGACCGCGAGCGCGCCGGTGCCCAGCGTCACCTCGGCCAGCAGCCGGAAGATCTCCTTGCGGTACCGGGTGACGGACTTGCCGGACCACGCGAGCGCCTTGATGTAGAACGCGAGCTGCTCACCGAGGTGGTCGAGCGAGTTCAGCGGCTTCTTGACCAGGTTGTCCATCAGGGCCGACACGTCACGCCCCCTTCGGCGGGACGAGCTGGAAGTAGATCGCGGTCATCGAGAAGTTCGCGACGAACAGCAGCATGAACGTGATCACGACGGACTGGTTCACCGCGTCGCCGACGCCCTTCGGTCCGCCGCCCGCGTTGACACCCTTGTACGCCGCGACGACCGCGGCGATGAACCCGAAGACCAGCGCCTTCGCCTGGCCCTGCCACAGGTCGGGCAGATGCGCGAGGGCGGTGAAGCTCGCGATGTAGCTACCGGGAGTGCCGTCCTGCAGGACCACGTTGAACACGTAGCCGCCCATCACGCCGACCACGCTGACGAACCCGTTCAGGAAGAACGCGACCAGCATCGTCGCCAGCACCCGCGGTACGACGAGACGCTGGATCGGGTCGATACCGAGCACCATCATCGCGTCGAGCTCTTCACGGATCTTCCGCGAACCGAGGTCCGCACAGATCGCCGAGCCACCAGCCCCGGCGATCAGCAGCGCGGTCGCGATCGGCGACGCTTCCCGTACGACGGCCAGCACCGCGGCCGAGCCCGTGAACGCCTGCGCACCGAACTGCTTGATCAGGCCGCCGACCTGCAGTGCGATCACCGCACCGAACGGGATCGCGACCAGCGCGGTCGGGATGATCGTCACGCTCGCGACGAACCAGGCCTGCTGCAGGAACTCCTTCAGCTGGAACGGCCGGCGGAACGTGGCCCGGCCGGTGTCGAGTGCGAAGGCGAACAGCGAACCTGCGTGCTTCAGGGGGGCGGTAGCGCTCACAGTCACCTGGCGCCCACCACATTCGACTCGAACGATCCCGGTGGCGGGGTGACCCCGTTCTCGCGGCACCAGGCGCCCGGCTCGCGCTGGGTCGGGCGGAGCATGCCGCTGCTGGGCAGCTGCTGGATCGGGATCGGCGGCAGCGGCGGCAGCTCCTGGCCGGCCTCGGCGGCCAGCTCGTCGGCGTCCTTCTCCTCGGACATGCCGATCGGGCCGACCATCTGCGCGTTCAGGAACTGGCGGACCACCGGCTCCTCGCTGGACAGCAGCATCTCCCGCGGGCCGAACATGGCCAGGTGCCGGTGGTACAGCATGCCGATGTTGTCCGGGACCGTCCGCGCGGTGTTCACGTCGTGGGTGACGATCAGGAACGTCGGGCTGAACGCCTCGTTCAGGTCGATCATCACCTGGTTGAGGAACGACGTACGGACCGGGTCGAGGCCGGAGTCGGGCTCGTCGACGAGCAGGATCTCGGGGTCGAGCACCAGCGCGCGGGCCAGGCCGGCCCGCTTGCGCATCCCGCCGGAGATCTCGCCGGGCAGCTTTCGCTCGGCACCGACCAGACCGACCATCTCCATCTTCTCCATCACGATGGAGCGGATGTCGGACTCGGACTTCTTGGTGTGCTCACGCAGCGGGAACGCGACGTTGTCGTAGAGGTTCATCGAGCCGAACATCGCGCCGTCCTGGAACAGCACGCCGAACAGCCGGCGGATGTCGTACAGCTCGCGCTCGCTGCAGGTGGCGATGTCCGTGCCCTCGATCCAGACATGCCCCTTGTCAGGCTTCAGCAGCCCGATCAGCGTCTTCAGGAACACCGACTTCCCGGTGCCGGACGGGCCCAGCATCACGCAGATCTCGCCGGCCGGCAGAGTCAGGGACACGTCGCCCCAGATCAGCTGGCTACCGAAGGACTTGGTGAGACCTTCGACGCGGACTTCTACGCCCACCGGTCCTCCTCACGGGAATGATCTGACTGGCCCCGAACCGACGAGTACTCCGGTTCCAACGACGGGGCAGTGGCCTAGGTTACGCACGAGTACGTTTTTTCGTAACCCCTAGCTGTCAAGCGGTTGCGATCCTAACCATGACCAAATGCAAGAAGGGCGGCCCCCTTGCAGGGACCGCCCTTCTCTACACATTCGTTACGCTCCTTGACGGAGCGTAAACGAGGTCACTTCAGGGTGACGGTGGCGCCGGCGCCCTCGAGGGCCTCCTTGGCCTTCTCCGCGGCAGCCTTGTCGACCTTCTCGAGGACGGCCTTCGGGGCCGACTCGACGAGGTCCTTGGCCTCCTTCAGCCCAAGGCTGGTGAGACCGCGCACCTCCTTGATGACCTGGATCTTCTTGTCGCCGGCGCTCTCGAGAACGACGTCGAACTCGTCCTGCTCCGCGGCCTCTTCGGCCGGGGCGCCTCCACCCGCGGCCGGGGCAGCGGCAACGGCAACCGGGGCGGCGGCGGTGACGCCGAACTCCTCCTCGAAAGCCTTAACGAACTCCGACAGCTCCAGCAGGGTCAGTTCCTTGAACTGGCCGAGGAGCTCTTCGGTGCTGAGCTTCGCCATGATGGCGGTCCTTCCTGACAAATGTTGCTTGGTGATCACTGATGGGGTGTTGCGGATGAGATCTGCCTCAGCTCTCGGCTGAAGCGGTCTCCTCGGTGCTCGCCTCGGCAGGTGCCTCGACCGTGTCCTGCACGGGTGCCTCGTCCGCCACTGCGTCCTGCACAGGGGCGGCTTCGGCCGGCAGCTTGTCCTGCAGCGCCGCGAACAGGCGCGCGGCCTGCGACAGCGGAGCAGCGAACAGCGACACCGCTTGCTGCGGGGCCGCCTTCATCGCACCTGCGAGCTTCGCGAGGAGGACCTCACGCGACTCCAGGTCAGCGAGCTTGCTGATCTCGTCAGAGCCGAGTGCCTTGCCTTCCAGCACTCCACCCTTGATGACGAGCAGGGGGTTCGCCTTGGCGAAGTCACGCAGTCCCTTGGCCGCAACCACCGGGTCGCCCTTGATAAAGGCGATCGCGGAGGGGCCTTCGAGCAGCGAGTCGAACGAGTCGACACCTGCGTCCTTGGCCGCGATCTTGGTCAGCGTGTTCTTCACCACGGCGTAGTTCACGTCGTCACCGAGCGCGACTCGCAATTGCTTGAGCTGCGCAACGGTGAGACCGCGGTACTCGGTCAGCACGGCGCCGTTGGAGCTACGGAACTCGTCCGTCAGCTCCGCGACAGCGGCTGCCTTGTCCGGCCTCGCCATGGGGGTCTCCTTCTATCGGCTTCCACGCCTAGGACCCCTGACAAAAAGAGAAACGCCCCTGCGCAGGCGCAAGGGGCGTGAACATACATGCTTCACTATCCAAGTCACCTACGCGGGCCGCCCACCTGAGTGGGACCTTCAGCTGCCCTGGGGCAGCAACCAGCGGTCTTCGGCAGAGTCCAGTGTGCCTGGTGGACACCTGTTTGACCAAATCGGTTACTCAGGCCGGTTGTTCCGTCCGGGGATGCGGTGGGATCCAGCGGTGCATCGCCGTGGCCGCGGCCCACCCCGTTCCCGCCATGATGACGATCGCCGGCCCCAGCCCGAGGAGCGCGGTCGCCCCCGCCAGCAGCAACGGCCCAGCGCCGTTCCCGGTATCCGCGAAGAGCCGGAAGGCGCCCAGGAACTGCGCCCGCCCAACCGGCGGCGATGCGTCCGCACCCAGCGTCATGATCACGCCGGCCCCCAACCCGTTCCCGATCCCCATCAGCAGCGCGACCAGAGTCAGCGTCACCGTGGTGTGCGTGAGCGGCAGCAAGAGATGCGCCAGCCCCAGCACGAACATCGACGGTACGGCGACCCACTTGCGCCCGAGCCGGTCCATCACCGAGCCGGCGGGATAGAACAGCAGCATGTCGACCGCGCCGGACAGTCCGAAGATGATGCTGGTCGTCTGCGGATCCAGTCCGATGTGCAGGGCCCACAGCGGGATCACCACCTGACGCGATGCCCGGACCGCACCTACCAGCAGCGCTCCGACGCCGAGAGTTCGCAGTACCGGGAAGTGGTCGCGGATGACGACCCAGGTCGACTGTGCGGCAACAGGACGGCTGCCGCGGGTGCGGCCTTCGATGTCCGGCAGGCTCAGCAGGACTCCGCACGCCAGCAGCGCGGCGATCAGGTGCACCCAGTAGGCGCCGTCCGTGCCGAGGAACTTCATCGCACCGGCGCCGAGGAACGGTCCGATGAAGGAGCCGATGCGTTGGACGCCGCCGAGGGTCGACAGCGCCCGAGCACGCAGCTCGATCGGGACGGCCTCGCTCAGATAAGCCTGGCGGGCAAGGCCCCAGACCGCGCCGGCCAGTCCGGTGCAGCCGATCGCGATGGCGAGGCCCCACACGTTCGGCACGACGAGACAAGCAGCCAGTGCGAGCGCAACCAGCACAGTGGCCGCCAGCATCGCACTGCGCTCACCGATGCGGTTCGTCAGCGCACCGGCCGGGATGTCACCGATCACCTGGCCCAGTCCGGCCGCAGCGACAACCAGACCGGCGACTGCAACTGAGGCTCCGAGATGTGTCGCGGACAGTGCGACGACCGGCGCGATCGCGCCCTGACCGATTCCGTACAGCAGCGCGGGCAGATAGACCGCGGGGGCGATCTTGAGGAGGCTTCGGGCCTGGGACATCACCGGCCGCCGGCCAGCGCCGTACTGCGGTCCCGTGCGGCCGGGGTGGCGCCCAGCAACTCCGATACCGACCAGGCACCCGCGACGACCCTCATCCCGAACTCCTCCATCCGATCCACCGGCATCCGCATCTCGGGGCCGGACACACTCAGACAACCCGCGACCTGCCCGGAGTAGCCGAACACCGGCGCCGCCACGCTGCAGATGCCTGCCGTCCGCTCGGTCCGCGACATCGCGTACCCGCGCCTGCGGATGTCGGCGAACTGCTCGGCGAGTACGTCGGGGTCAGTGATGGTCGCCGGCTGCACCTGCTCGAGCGGGCCCTTCAGGACCTCCTGCTGCCGCTCGAACGGCAAGAACGCGAGCAGCGACTTCCCCGGCGCACCGAGCGGTAACGCGACCGGCAGGCCGAACTCCGTGTAGGTACGGCGCAGCTGGTGGTGACTCTCGACCTGGTCCAGTACGACGCGCTGCCCGGACGGCAGCAGCTCGTGCACAGCCGCGGTCTCCCCTGTGTCATCGCGGAGTGCACGGAGCACTGGCATCGCAGCGTCCCGCAGGCCGGCCGGAATCCCACCGCTGTGCGCGAGCTGCACGACCAGCGGACCGATCGCGTACCGCCGGTGGGCCGTCTGCCGGACGAGCCCGTTCTCCTGCATCGCCAGCAACAGCCGATGCACCGTGCTCGTCGACAGGCCGGTCGCCCGGGCCAGATCACTGATCCCGAGGTCCGGAGTACGCGCGTCGAAACACCGCAGGATCGCCACAGCCCGATCGATGGACTGCACCGAACCCCGCGTTTCCTGCATTGCGAAACCATATCCCGCGATACGGGAAGGCGCGCGGGCATTCCAAAGCCCGGACCACTCGGGCCCGGGCTTCGGGTGGATCAGCTGAGAACGGCCAGCGCGTCGATCTCGACGAGCATGTCCGGCAGCGGCAGACCGGTGAAGACGGTGGTGCGGGACGGGAGCACACCGCTCGGGGTGCGGGTCGACACGAACTCGGCGTACGCCTCGTTCATCGCGGCGAAGTTGTCGCGCTCGGTGAGGTAGACGCGCAGCATCACCACGTCGTCGAAACTCGCCCCGCCGGCCTTCAGGATCGCTTCGATGTTCTGCAGGACGCGGGTGGTCTGGGCCTTGACGTCACCGTGGAACACGAAGTCGCCGCTGGCCGGGTCGACCGACCCCTGGCCGGACACCTGCAGGATGTTGCCCTTGCGGACGCCCTGGGAGAACACGGGCATCGGCGGCGGCGCGTCGGTGGTGGAGACGACGGTCTTGTCGGACATCGGGTCTGACACCTCTCAGTTGTAGTCGGCACTGATCGCGTTGGCGGTGGCGAGCAGCTCGGGTAGCAGTTCGAGCACCTGCTCATAGTTCAGCAGTACGTCGGGAACCGACACTGACACGGCCCCCACAACGCGGCCCGTACCGTCCTTCAGCGGCGCACCGATGCAGTTGATGAACGCTTCGTGCTCAGCCTTGTCCTGCGCCCAGCCACGCTCCATGACCGCGTCCAGTTCGTCTCGCAGCCGGTCCGGATCAGTGATCGTGTTCGGCGTGTACACGTGGTAGTCCAGCGACTCGATCAACGCCTCCCGCCGGCGCTTGGGCTGTGCGGCGAGCAGGACCTTCCCGACAGCAGTGCAATGCAGCGCAGCCGGCACGCCGATCTGCGAGTACATGCGGACCGATCGGACGCTGTCGAGCTTGTCGACGTAGATGACCTCGCCGTTCTCCCACGCGGCCAGGTGGACGGTCTGGCCGGTCTTCTGGTTCAGCGCACGCAGATGCGGCGCAGCGACCTCGCGTACGACGTGTTGCTCGCGTGCCACGTCCGCGAGGGCGAACAGTCGCGACCCCAGCCGGTAGCGGTGCGCGGCGTCCCGCCGTACGAACCGGTCGGCTTCCATGGTGCGCAGCAGTCGCAGGACCGTCGTCTTGTGAACACCTAGCTCAGTGGCGAGCTGATCCAGCGACCGCTCGCCCTCACCGAGACTGGTGAGGATCTGCAGGGCCCGACCTAGGCTCTGACTCATGCCGGGCCGATCTTCGTAGCAGCCCACTCCTCGTCGGTGCAGTTCAGCAGCCGCTCCCGCACCTCTGGCGCCGGCGGCGGCGCGTGGTCCTCCGGCGCCGTCAGCACAGCCGCCGCCGT
Organism: Kribbella sp. NBC_00662; assembly: GCF_041430295.1. Lineage (GTDB taxonomy): Bacteria > Actinomycetota > Actinomycetes > Propionibacteriales > Kribbellaceae > Kribbella. The sequence continues at coordinate 1,180,048 of NZ_CP109029.1, forward strand.
CAGATGCCCCAACCGCAACCGCTGCACCATCGGCAGCTCCTGCAACGTGCCCGCCAAGAACCCAGCAGCAAACGCGTCTCCCGCTCCGACTGTCTCGACCACGTCAACAGTCAGCGCTGGGACCTCAGTGCGACGGTCCGGCTCGAGCACCATCGCAGTGTGCGCATCATCCTTCAGGACCAAGGTGCGCGCCCCGAGTCGCTCGTAAAGCTCATCCGGATCACCAGTCCCCGCGAAGACCTCGGCCTCGTCCGCACCGATCAGCACGATGTCGGCCGCCTTCAGCAACCGCCACAGCGGCGCCGGGTCCTTGTCCCGCCACAGCATCGGCCGCCAGTTCAGGTCCACACTCAACTGGAACGAGCGCGGCTGCGTGGCCAGCCTCTCCAGCATCTGCGCACTGCTCTCGGAGATCGCCGCTGTGATGCCGGTCGTGTGCACGATGCGTGCTTGAGCGAGTCGACCAAGCACCTCGGGGCGGTCCAGGAAGGAAGGGGCCATAGCGGCGGCAGCCGAGCCGGTCCGGTAGTAGTGCATCCGCGACCGGCCGTCCTCCGACTCCTTCACATACAGCGCGGTCGGCCGGACCGGATCGACCTCCACACCCCCGACGTCGACGCCCCGCTGCTGCAGGTCCCGCAGTACATGCTGACCGAACCCGTCGTCACCCAGCCGCGAGATCCACGTCGTCGGCACACCGAGCGCGGCGAGTCCGCCGGCCACGTTGCACTCCGCGCCGCCGACCGACCGCCGGAACACCTCGACATCCGCGAGCGGCCCCGGCCCACCGGCCAGCATGATCATCGCCTCACCGATGCAGACGGCAGCCGTCTCAGGGAGCGGTTCGGGCATCGGCACTCCTCGGCGGCGGGGTGATGGGATGGGGTGCGTTGACGCAACTTTGGCCGCGATGCTACAACCGACGAGTCAGAATACGCAATGAACGTTGCGTATTCTGCAACTTCGACCCCAGGGGATCAGATGCCTGCTTACGATGCCGCCGCCGTCGCCGCTCTCGCTGACCAGCAGGTGAGCTGGCGGGACAAGGCCCTGCCGCCCGGCTTCTGGGGCCGGACCGTGGCCGAGATCGTCGCCGACCGGCCACCGCTCTCCCAGCTGCCCACCCCGCTGATGACGCTGTCCGCGCCCGGCCTGCGGCACAACGTCGACACCCTCGACACCTGGTGCAAGCGTCACGGCGTCGAGCTCGCGCCGCACGGCAAGACCACAATGGCGCCCGCGCTCTGGGCGATGCAGCTGGACTCCGGCGCCTCGGCGATCACCCTCGCCAACGGCTTCCAGCTCGGCGTCGCCCGCGCGTTCGGCGTACAGCGGGTGCTGATCGCGAACGCGGTGATCTCGCCGCTGCAGCTGCGCTGGATCGCGGACGAGCTCGCGGCCGATCCGTCGTTCGAGGTGACGGTGTGGGCGGACTCGGTCCGCACCGTCGAGATCATGGAGGCGGCGCGGTCGGCGTACGTCGGCCCGGATGCGCGCCCGCTCGACGTGATGGTCGAGGTCGGCGGCATCGGCGGCCGGACCGGTGCTCGCGACGCCGAGACCGCCCTCGCCGTCGGGCACGCGATCGCCGAGGCGTCGACGCTGCGCCTCGTCGGCGTGGCCGGGTACGAAGGCGCGATCGGCCATGGCGTCGACGAGGCCAACCTCGAGGAGGTCCGCGCGTACCTGCGCGACCTGGCCGAGGTCCACCACCGGCTCAAGGGCGTGTACGACGCCGACGTCGTGCCGCTCGTCAGCGCGGGCGGGAGTCAGTACTTCGAGCAGGTCGCGAAGATCCTCGCCTCCGAGGCGGGCGACGGCGCCCGGGTCGTCCTGCGGTCCGGCGCGTACATCACCCACGACGACGGGCTGTACCGCCGGGTGTCCCCGCTCGGCGAGCACCCGCGGACGGACGGCGAGCAGCTCGTCCCGGCGATGCACGGCTGGATGCGGATCACCTCCCAGCCCGAGCCCGGCCTGGCGATCTTCGACGGCGGCCGTCGCGACTTCCCGTTCGACCAGGACTGGCCCGAGCCGCAGCTGATCCGGCCGCGGTCCGAGGGATCGCCGATCCTGCCGGCCACCGGGATGACGGTCACCAACCTGAACGACCAGCACGGCTTCCTGCACTTCGGCGACGAGCAGTCGGTGGTGATCGGCGACGAACTCCGCGTCGGCCTCTCCCATCCTTGTACGGCGTTCGACAAGTGGGGCCTGATCCCGGTCATCGACGACCCGGACGCGGCCGACCCCGTCATCGTCGACCTGGTCCGGACGTTCTTCTGAGATGACCGACCTACTCGTCACGGGGGCCCTGGTCATCGACGGGTCCGGGTCCCCCGGGTATCGCGCCGACGTCGCGGTCGATGCCGGACGGATCGTGACCATCGGCCACGACCTGCCGGCCGCGGACCGGACGATCGACGCCGACGGACTGGTGCTGTCGCCCGGCTTCATCGACATGCACTCGCACTCCGATCTGCAGATCCTGGTCAACCCCGACCACACCGCGAAGGTCAGCCAGGGCGTCACGCTGGAGGTGCTCGGCCAGGACGGGCTCTCGTTCGCCCCGATCGACGATCCGACGCGGGCCGTCGTACGCCGTCAGATCGCCGGCTGGAACGGTGAACCGGACGACTTCGACTTCAGCTGGTCGACCGTCGCTGGGTACCTCGACCGCCTCGACGACGGCATCGCCTGCAACGCGGCGTACCTGGTCCCGCAGGGCACGCTGCGGATGATGGTCGTTGGCACGTCCAACCGTCCGGCGACCTCGGCCGAGCTCGACGAGATGAAGCGGCTCCTCGCCGACGGATTACGCCAGGGCGCGGTCGGCATGAGCAGCGGGCTGACCTACACGCCAGGCATGTTCGCCGACACTGATGAATTGGTTGCGCTGTGCGAGGTCGTCGCGCAGTACGGCGGGTACTACGCCCCGCATCAACGCTCGTACGGCAAGGGTGCCCTCGAGGCGTACGGCGAGATGGTCGACGTGGCACGTCGGGCCGGCTGCGCGCTGCACCTCACGCATGCGGTGATGAACTTCGGGCCCAACGCCGGCCGTGGGGTCGAGCTCGTCGCGATGATCGACGAGGCGCTCGCGAGCGGCGTCGATCTCACCACCGACACGTATCCATACTTGCCTGGGGCAACTACCCTGGCCGCGATCCTACCGAGCTGGACGGCCGAGGGCGGGCCGGACGCGTTGCTGTCCCGGCTCCGCGATCCGGACGCACGCTCGCGGATCACCTACGAGCTCGAGCAGGTCGGCTCGGACGGCTGCCACGGCTGCGTCGTCGAGTGGGACACGATCGAGATCGGCGGCGTACGCAACCCCTTGTTGTCCGACGCCGTCGGGAGCACGATCGCCGAGCTTTCGGAGCGTTCAGGCACGCCCGCTGCGGACATCTTCTTCGACATCCTGATCGGCGACGACCTCGCCACGTCGATCCTGCAGCACGTCGGCCACGAGGAGAACGTTCGCGCGATCATGCAGCACCGCTCGCACACCGGTGGCTCCGACGGGATCCTGGTCGGCGGCAAACCCCACCCGCGCTCGTGGGGCACCTTCCCCCGATACCTGGCGCAGTACGTCCGCGAGCTCGGCGTACTCGAGCTCGCCGACTGCATCCACCACCTCACCGGCCGCCCCGCCCGCCGCCTCCGCCTGCCCGACCGGGGCCTCGTCCGTGAGGGGTACGCCGCCGACCTGGTCCTGTTCGACCCGGACAGGATCCGCGACGCGGCTACGTTCCCCGAGCCGCGCCGGCAGGCCGAGGGCATCCCGTACGTCTTCGTTAACGGCACCGCCGTCATCGACGACTCGCACCGAACCACCGCCCGCCCCGGCCACGCCCTTCGCCGTACCCCGAGCTGAGAGGAACCTGTCGTGAACACCTTGGAGCTGCTTCGAGCCGACCGGGTGCTGACCGTCGTCCGCGCACCGGAGATCTCCGACGCCCGCGACCTCTGCGCCGCACTGGTTGCCGGCGGCATCCATGTCGTCGAGCTCACGTACACCACCCCCGACCTGCCACGGCACCTGGAACGCGCCGCGTCCACCGCCGCCGAGACCGGAGCCGTCGTCGGCGCCGGCACCGTACAGACGGCCGACCAGGCGACTCAGGCGATCAACGCCGGTGCCCAGTTCCTCGTCACGCCCGGCCAGGGCCTCGAGGCGGCCGGTATCGCCGACGCGGCGCGCGCCGCGGGGATCCCCGTCGTACTCGGCGCCTTCACGCCGTCCGAGGTGATGACCGCGCTGGCACTCGGCTCGACCGCGGTGAAGATCTTCCCCGCCCACCACCTGGGCCCGAAGTACTTCAAGGATCTCAACGGCCCGTTCCCCGGCGTACCGCTGATCCCGTCCGGCGGCGTCAACGCCACCAACGCACACGACTTCCTCGCCGCCGGCGCCCTCGCCGTCAGCGCGGGCACCGATGTCGTGTCCCCCGCCGACGTAGCCGCCGCCAACTGGTCTTCGATCACCACCAAGGCGAAGGCCTTCTGCGCAGCCCTCTAGTTAGTGGACGGTGATGCTGCCGTAGCTGGTCCGGAGGTAGAGGCGGTTCGACGAGCTGGGGTCGTTGGGGATGTTGACCTCGGTCGAGCCCTGAGCCGCCAGCGCGTCGATCGCGTACGTCGTCGTATCCGGCACCTGCACCGTCACCGAACCGTCGCTGGCGGTGGCGTTGACCTGGTCCGGAGCGCTGTCGAAGAGCATGTCGACCGAGCCGTGCACGGCGTCGACGGAGACCCGTGGACTCCGCAGCCGGGTCAGCGTGATCGAACCGTCGTTGGCTTCCAGGTTCAGGGGTGAAGCGACCCCGACCGCATTCATGGACGTCCCGTCGGTCTTGGCCTGTACGGCGGACGTGCCGGGCACCTCGACCGTCACCTCGACGTCGCAGTGCACATCGGGACAACCGGTCTCCACGTCGAGCACGCCGCCGAGCGTCGACACCTTCACGCTGGGCTGCGCGACGGCGTACGAACCGTCGACCGCTACATGCACCTGTCCGTCGGCGCTCGCTAACAGCTGCAGCGACACGTCGGACACCACCTTCACGCCCTGCGGCCCGGGCGCGTACGAGGCCGAGTAGCTGTACGGCAACTTCCCGCGGATCAGCGACACCGTCACAGCGGCGCCGGTGACGACCAGCACCAGCACCGGGACCAGTCCGATGATCAGCATCTTCCGCTGCGCGCTCGTCATCAGGTTTCCAGGAACTTGAGGACCGCGAGCACGCGGCGATGCTCGCCGTCGGTCGGCGTGAGGTTGAGCTTCAGGAAGATGTTGCTGATGTGCTTCTCCACGGCGCCCTCACCCACGACCAGGGCCTGCGCGATCCCGCCGTTCGACTTGCCCTCGGCCATCGCGCGGAGAACGTCCTGTTCCCGCGGGCTCAGCACCGCCAGCGGATCGACCCGCCGCGAACGCACCAGTAGCTGCGAGATCACCTCCGGATCCAGCGCGGCGCCACCGCCCGCGACCCGCCGCAGCCCGTCGATGAACTGATCCACATCGGCGACCCGGTCCTTCAGCAGGTACCCGACACCGCCCGGGTTGCCACCGATCAGTTCACTCGCGTACCGCTCCTCGACGTACTGCGAGAGCACCAGCACGCCGACGTCCGCGTACTGCTCGCGAATCACCAGCGCCGCGCGCAGTCCTTCGTCGGTGAAGGTCGGCGGCATCCGTACGTCGACCACGCACACGTCGGGCCGATGCGCCTCGACCGCCTTCAGCAGCGCGTCGCCGTCACCGACCGCCGCGACGACCGTGCAGTCCTGCTCCTCCAGCAGTCGCACGATGCCTTCCCGCAGCAGCACCGAGTCCTCGGCAATCACCACCCGCAGCTCAGCCACAGGGGACCTCCGCGATCAGCGTGGTCCCGCCACCGGGCGGGCTGTCCACCATGAGTCGTCCGTCCACACCGGCCACCCGATCGGCCAGGCCGCGCAATCCGCTGCCGCCGGCCGGATCGGCGCCACCTTGTCCGTCGTCACGCACCTCGACCCGCAGTACGTCGCCGACCCGTGTCACCTGCACCTCCGCTTGTGCTGCCTCTGCATGTTTGGCCACGTTGGTCAGCGCCTCCGTCACCACGAAGTACGCGATCGACTCGATCGTCAGCGACGGCCTGGGCTGTACGTCGACACGCAGCCGGACCGGGACCGGCGAGCGGGCCGCGACCGCGGACAGCGCCGCGTCCAGACCGCGATCGGTCAGGACCGGCGGGTGCAGTCCCCTGGTCAGGTCGCGGATCTCGGCGATCGCCTGCATCGCCTCCGAGTGCGCCTCCTCGATCAGCGTGCGCACTGTCGGCTCCCTGTCCCCGAGGCGGTTCTTCGCCCGTCCGAGGGTCATCGCCAGCGAGACGAGCCGCTGCTGGGCGCCGTCGTGCAGGTCGCGCTCCATCCGCCGCCGCTCGGCCTCGGCCGAGTCGACCACCTGCTGCCGGCTCGTCACCAGCTGCGTGACGCGCTCGGACAGGGCACCGGTCTCGGACCGGCCGAGCAGAACGCGCGCGAGCTCGCCGTCCAGGGTCGATGCCGCTCGGATCAGCAACGGCGATGCCACCAGGAGGAACAACGCCGCGACGATCGCCACGACAGTGGCGGTCTTGACCGAGTCGATCACGAACGGCCCGAGCTGCGCCTGGGACGCAGCGAACTTGTCGTAGTAGGCCGGCAGCGCGATCAGCACCGGCGGCACCGACCAGACGAGCAGGATCAGCAGGACCCAGACGATTGCCAGCGGCAACAGCAGCGCGTAGTACAGGAACTGCCGCCACATCCCCTGGTCGGTCACCGCGAGCCTCGCGTCCGCGATCCGCGACCCGGCCGTCGGCGGCGGGATCAACGCCGGGATCACCTGCCCGCGGGTGATCCGTGCCCGGGCCCGCTCCCAGCCGGCCACCACGTACACGAACCGGTTCGCACCGACGGTCAACGGGATTCCGACGTACGCGAGCGGCAGGGCCAGCAACGCGACGCAGACCGTGAGCAGCACCAGCAGGCCGGAGGTGAGCACGACCACCGCGTCACCGAGCAGGTGGATCGTTGCCAACCACAAGTACGGCGAACGCCACAGCCGCCACGGAGCCCGGGGAACCGGGTTCGCAGCAACCGTCACCCGGACCACCTCCCCATGTCAGCGCCTGCTTGCCGTCACAACTTACGTCGTTCGGGCGGGCAGCCGGCATGAGGACATCCCACGGATCCGGCCGGGGGTTATCCCCACCCCGGTTCGTGGGCTGACCGGACTGTGCGCGACGGCCGCCGCCGGGATGCTCGAAGACATGACGACGACACTCGACAACAGACCTTCCGAGTCTCTGGACGGCAAGCTCGGCGACGCGATCGACGACCGCGTCGCGGACGCTCTCGAGGACTACATCGCCGAGGGCCGGCTGGACGGCCGGATCCGCCCGCGCCGGTCCCCTCAAGGTCTGGCCGCGCTGGTCGCCGCCGGCGTCGCGGCCGTGCTGCTTCCGTGGTGCCTGATCCTCGCGGCCACGCTGCCGAGCACCTACCAGGCCGGCCATTGGAAGCTCACCTGGATCGGGCTCGACTGCGGCACAGCGATCGCCGCGGGCCTCACGGCGTACCTGCTGCACAACCGCAACAGGTACGCCGCTCTGACCGCGATGGCCGCCGGGACGCTGCTGACGGCCGACGCCTGGTTCGACGTGAGTACCGCGTCGGCAGGCTTCGACCGCACCCTCTCGCTGACCGAGGCCCTGCTGCTGGAGCTGCCTCTGGCCGTCTGCGCGTTCGTGGTCGCGGCCCGCGAACTCAAGAGGCGATGAGCTCCATCACCGGGCCTTCGTGCAGGGCCCGGTACACCTTGTCCCGCAGGGAATTGGCCTCCGCATCGGTGAGCGTGCGGTCGACCGGCCTGAGGACCAGCCTGACCAGCAGATTCCGCTGACCCGGCGTCAACTGGAGGCGTTCGCGCGCAGCCGTCGGCAAGTCGTCGTACGACGTCTCGCCCAGCACCTCCAGTGACTCCGCGGCATCGGCATCCGGGCCGAGCGCGGCACGGACCTTGTCGCCGAGGACCTCCGCCGACACGTCGGCTTCCGCTCCGACTACGACCGAGAGGTCGCGTCGTACCGGCGGCATGGACGAGACCGGCTTGTACGGCGAGAGATCCAGCATCTGGCTCGCCACCCGCGGCTCGGTCGACCTGAGCAGGCGGATGTCCCGGATGCCCTTGCGGAGCATCAGGAGCCGGTCGAGGCCGGGTCCCATCGCGAGGCCGGTCCAGCTTTCGTCCAGGCCGGCCATGCGCAGGACATGCGGCGCCGCGACTCCGCACTCGCCGATCTCGATCCACTGATCGTCCAGCAGCACGTCGATCTGACGGCCATGGATCGTGTACGGGTGCACGGCCGGCACAGTGCGGTAGGTCTGGCCCGGGAGGATCGTGTCGACCAGGCGGGCGATCATCTCCTCCAGCTCCGGCTCCCCCAGCGTGACGTTGCGGCTGATCCGCCACAGATCGAGCTGGTGCGGGGTGCCGGTGTGCTGCCAGTCGACCGAGTCGCGGCGGTAACAGATGCCCGCGCAGATCATCAGCACATCGCATGCGTCGGACTTCGCCAGCTCACGTAGCGCGGGCGGGATCATCGCGGACGTGTGACTTCGCAGTACTTCGGTGTCCGAGACGTAGCGGGTGTAGCGAGCCTCGCGGGTGACCGCGTCGGTCGCGTAGCCGAGGTTGTCGTAGTTGTCGGCCAGCGATACGACGGGATGGTCGCGGCGGGTCCAGATCTCGGTGTACGGCCAGGCGGCGCCGAGCGACGTACGGATCGAGTCGACGATCAACTGGACGGCGTGTGGTCCCTGGGCGGGATCGGTGAGGTCGCGGAGTGCCAGGGCAGCGTGCAGTTCTTCAACAGTGAGGACAGACATGAGTTTCTCTCCAGGATGACGGTCTCGACGGGGGTCCACCCCGGTCGGCCGCGGTCACCTCAGGAGAGAGCGCAGCAGCAGCTCACCCCGTCGGCACCGTCGTGCCGGCCGGGGCGCAGAAATCGCTGCCCGTACTGCGTCATGCCGTCAACTGTACCGCCCGCACCCCAGCCCTGCCCGCGAAATTCGTCTCACCCCGACCGGCACGAGTGCGACGATGGGCCGCATGCGATGGATCGACACCCTGGAAGCTGCCGCCGCCGAGAAGCTGCCGGAGGCTGTGCACCGGTACTTCCGGCAAGGCTCCGCGGGCGGTGTCAGCGTCGGCGAGGCGACCGCGGCGTGGTCGGCGTACCGCTTCCGTCCGCATGTGCTGAACGACGTCTCCGCGATCGACCTCAGGACGACGGTGCTCGGCGTACCCGTCGACGCACCGATCCTGGTCTCGCCGTCGACGATGCACCGGATGGCCGACCCGGACGGCGAGCTTGCGATGGCGCGCGGTGTCGGCGCCGCGAAGTCACTGCTCGGGATCTCCAGCAACGCGGGTACAACGTTCGCCGAGCTCGGTGCGACCGGGGTGCCGTGGTGGTTGCAGATCTACATCCTGCGGAACCGCGAGATCACCCGCCGGATGCTCGACGCCGCGGTCGAAGCCGGTGCGCGAGCCGTCGTACTCACCGTCGACACACCCGTGGTCGGTCGCAAGGAGGACGACGGCGACACGGTCTGGGACCTCGCGCAACCCGGGCAGTTCCTGGCCAACCTGCCCGACGGCGACTGGACCGACGACGACCTCGACAAGGCCGACGACCTGAACCCGGACGTGATCGGCTGGCTCGCCGAGCGCACCGGTCTGCCGGTGGTGGTGAAGGGCGTACTCCGCGGCGACGACGCGAAACGCTGCGCCGACGCGGGCGCCGCCGGAATCATCGTCTCGAACCACGGCGGCCGCCAACTCGACGCCTCGATCCCGACCGCCCGCGCCCTGCCCGAGGTCGCCGAAGCCCTGGCAGGAACCGGAGTCGAGCTGTACGTCGACGGCGGCATCCGTCGCGGCGAACACATCCTCGCCGCCTTGGCTCTGGGCGCCCGAGCGGCCTTCGTCGGCCGACCCGCGCTCTGGGCCCTGACGGTCGACTCCTCGGCCGGCGTGACCCGCCTGATCACCGAACTCGGCGAAGAACTCGACCACACCCTGCGCCTGATAGGCCAACCGACGCCCGCCTCATTGACCCCAGACCTTGTCACGCGTCTGCCCTGGAGCTGACAAACAGAAAGCCCCCGGGAGAACCCGGGGGCTTCTGGTGAAGAGGTGAGGCTCAGGCCTCGGCCGACTCCTCGGTCAGGTTGCGGGACAGGTTGGGGTCAACCTGGACGCCCGGTCCCATCGTGGTCGAGAAGACCGTCTTCTTGATGTAGCGACCCTTCGAGCTGGCCGGCTTGAGCCGGAGGATCTCGTCGAGCGCGGCACCGTAGTTCTCCACCAGCTGGGCCTCGTCGAACGACGCCTTGCCGATGATGAAGTGCAGGTTCGCGTGCCGGTCGACCCGGAACTCGATCTTGCCGCCCTTGATGTCGTTCACGGCCTTCACCACGTCGGGGGTGACCGTGCCGGTCTTCGGGTTCGGCATCAGACCACGCGGGCCGAGGACCCGGCCGAGGCGGCCGACCTTGCCCATCAGGTCAGGGGTCGCGACGACGGCGTCGAAGTCGAGCCAGCCGTCGGTCACCTTCTTGATCATGTCGTCGTCGCCGACGAAGTCGGCGCCGGCGGCCTTCGCCTGCTCGGCCTTCTCACCGGTGGCGAAGACGAGGACCCGTGCCGTCTTGCCAGTACCGTGCGGAAGGTTGACGGTGCCGCGCACCATCTGGTCGGCCTTGCGAGGGTCGACCCCGAGACGCATCGCGACGTCCACGGTCGAGTTGAACTTCTTGCTGCCGGCGGCCTCCTTGGCCAGCCGGATCGCCTCGAGCGGCGTGTACAGGTGATCGAAGTCGATCTTCTCCGCGGCGGCGCGGTAAGCCTTGCTGCGCTGTGCCATAACTGTTCCTCTCTGGGGTGTGGTCTCCGGGCGGCGCTTCGCCCTGCCACTACTGCGTACTGAAAAGTTGGTGCCGGTCAGCCGTCGATGGTGACGCCCATGGAGCGCGCCGTACCCTCGATGATCTTCATGGCAGCGTCGATGTCGCGGGCGTTGAGGTCCGGCATCTTGGTGGTCGCGATCTCGCGGACCTGGTCCTTGGTGATCTTGCCGACCTTGTCGCGCTGCGGAACGGCGGAGCCCTTCTGCAGCCCGGCGGCCTTCTTGATCATCTCCGGCGCCGGCGGCGTCTTGGTGATGAAGGTGAAGGTCCGGTCTTCGTAGATCGTGATCTCGACCGGTACGACGTTTCCGCGCATGGACTCCGTCTGGGCGTTGTACGCCTTGCAGAACTCCATGATGTTGACGCCGTGCGGACCGAGCGCGGTACCGACCGGCGGCGCCGGCGTCGCAGCACCGGCCTGGAGCTGCACCTTGACGAGTGCAGCGATCTTCTTCTTCGGAGGCATTCTGTCGGGTCCTTAGACTTTCTGGATCTGGTTGAAGCTGAGTTCCACCGGGGTCTCCCGGCCGAAGATCTCCACCAGGGCCTTGATCCGCTGGGCCTCGGCATTGATCTCCGTGACTGTGGCGTGCAGGGTCGCGAACGGCCCGTCGACCACCATGACCGAGTCACCGACACCGAAGTCGGCAACCTCGACCTTCTTCTTCGCCGCGGTCTTGGCGGGTGCGGCGCCGGCTTCGGCTGCCGCCGCCTCGGCCGCCGCCACGACGGCCGGAGCGAGCATCTTCTCAACCTCTTCGAGGCTGAGCGGGACCGGCTTCTGGCTGTTCCCGACGAAGCCGGTCACCGACGGCGTGTGCCGCACGGTCGACCAGGACTCGTCGGTCAGGTCCATCCGGACCAGCACGTAGCCGGGGAGGACGGTGCGCTTGACCATCCGGCGCTGACCGTTCTTGATCTCGGCGACCTCTTCGGTCGGCACGATGATCTCGAAGATGTAGTCCTCCATGTTCAGGGAGTTGATCCGGTTCTCCAGGTTGCCCTTGACCCGGTTCTCCATCCCTGAGTACGTGTGGACGACGTACCAGTCGCCGATCTGCGAACGCAGCCGGCTGCGCAGCTCCTCGAGCGGGTCGCCCGGCTCCTCCGGCTCCGCCTCTTCGGCGGCGTCCTCGGTCTCGTCGTCCTCCGCAGCAGCGGCGGCGACCGCCAGCGCGTCCGCGTCGGCGTCGTCGTCGGCCTCGTCGTCACCGCTGGAGAAGACCACCTCGTCCGGAGCAGCGGGCTGCTCGACAGTGGTCTCCGGGGCGGTCTCGGCAGTCTCCTCGGCCAGCTCCTCGGCGGCGTCCTCGACGTCTTCCTCGGTCACCACCTCGGCGTCCTCGGCCTCGTCGGCGGCAGCGACCACGACGACCGGCTCGTCGTCGGAGGTGTCGGCGTCAGCCGGGGGCACCTCCGCCTCGTCATCGGCGGAATACTCGTCTTCGTCCACGTCCACGTCCTCGTCATCGTCGTCTGCGTCGAGGTCCGCGAACGGGTCGTCATCATCATCGTCGTCACCGAACAGGTCGTCATCGGTGGCGTTCTCGTCGAAGTCGAGCTCGAGATCGTCGGAGTCGGATACGTCGAACTCGTCCTCGTAGTCGAGGACCTCGTCGTCGCGCTCGGACACGTCGTACTCCGTCATCTGGTTCGGGGTCTTGTCTGCTTCCGGTCGGGCCGGGGCCCGGGGCCTGCGGTGGGTCGTTCGGCGAACCTCAGCCGAAGATCTTGAACATCGCCCAGCCGAAGGCGAGGTCGAGGACCGAGACGATCGCGATGACGAACACCACGAAGGTCAGCACGACCACGAAGTAGGTGGAGAGCTGCTTGCGGGTCGGCCAGACGACCTTGCGGAGCTCGGCGACCACCTCGCGGTAGAAGCGCACCAGTCCACGGCGCTGCTTGCCTTCCGCAGGCTTGCCGGCGCCGGACGGTGCCGGGGTGCGCGTCTCCGTCACGACCTACCTCTTTCGCTAGCGGCGGCCTGACCGGCCCTGCGCCGGTCAGGATTTGCAGGGCACGAGGGACTTGAACCCCCAACCTTCGGTTTTGGAGACCGATGCTCTGCCAGTTGAGCTAGTGCCCTCTGCAATCCATCCGGACGCCGCGTCGGACCTGATCTCAGGCATGCCGGATCAGGGCCACCAACGCCCGGACTAGAAGAGTGTACGGGGTCTGAGCCACCTGGTCGAACTGAGGCCCTCGCCCGCACGACCCCCCTGCCGGGCGCCGCACCGCGGTCAGAACCATACAGCCTCTACTCGGTCCCAACGGACCACACCCCCTGCGTGTTCCCGGGGATCACGGACGTCCAGCACTGATCAGAGCCGGCCGACGGCTCGGCACCACGCTCACTACCCGGCACCGGCGGCACGTGGCGGGTGGTTGGTCAGTGCTCGACGTCCGCATCACCTCGTGATACCCGGTGCGAGGCCGACGCGGGCGGTGCCAGGATGGGCCGTATGGGTTCCAGGATCTCGGCGCGGATCGGCGCCATCAGTGAATCGGCGACGCTGGCGGTCGACGCCAAGGCGAAGGCACTCAAGGCGGCCGGGCGCCCGGTCATCGGGTTCGGCGCGGGCGAGCCGGACTTCCCGACGCCGGAGTACATCGTGGAAGCCGCGGTCGCGGCCGCGCGGGATCCGAAGAACCACCGGTACAGCCCGGCCGGCGGTCTGCCGGAGCTGAAGCAGGCGATCGCCGCCAAGACCAAGCGCGATTCCGGCTACGAGATCGACGCGGCCCAGGTCCTGGTCACGAACGGCGGCAAGCACGCGGTCTACAACGCGTTCGCGACGCTGCTCGACCCGGGCGACGAGGTGCTGCTGCCGGCGCCGTACTGGACGACATACCCGGAGACCATCCGGCTGGCCGGCGGGGTGCCGGTGGAGGTGTTCGCGGACGAGTCGCAGAACTACTCCGTCACGGTCGAGCAGCTCGAGGCGGCCCGGACCCCGCGGACCAAGGCTCTGCTGTTCTGCTCGCCGTCGAACCCGACCGGCGCGGTCGACAGCCCGGAGACGATCGAGGCGATCGGCCGCTGGGCGCTCGAGCACGACCTGTGGGTGATCACCGACGAGATCTACGAGCACCTGACGTACGGCGGTGCCCGGTCGACGTCGATCCCGGTGGTCGTGCCGGAGCTGGCCGACAAGACCGTCGTACTCAACGGCGTCGCCAAGACGTACGCGATGACCGGCTGGCGGGTCGGCTGGATGATCGGCCCTGTCGACGTGATCAAGGCCGCGACCAACCTGCAGTCGCACCAGACCTCGAACGTGTGCAACGTCGCTCAGCGGGCGGCGCTCGCCGCGGTGTCCGGTGATCTGAGTGCGGTCGACGAGATGAAGAAGGCGTTCGACCGGCGACGGCGGACCATGGTCCGGATGCTCAACGAGATCCCCGGCGTCGAGTGCCCGGAGCCGACCGGGGCGTTCTACGCGTACCCGTCGGTCAAGGGCGTGCTCGGGAAGGAGATCAACGGGCGGACGGCTGGTTCTTCCGCCGAGCTGGCGGACCTGATTCTGGACGAGGTCGAGGTGGCGGTGGTGCCGGGTGAGGCGTTCGGCGCGTCGGGGTACCTGCGTCTGTCGTACGCGCTCGGCGACGACGACCTGGTCGAGGGGCTGAGCCGGATCGCCAAGCTGTTGAGCTGACCGGATTTCGTCGTGCGGGTAGGGCCTCGGTAACCTTCGGTAATGACGCAGCGGGATCTGCGGGTGCTGCCGAAAACACACCTGCATCTGCACTTCTCCGGGTCGATGCGGCATCTGACGCTGGTCGAGCTGGCGGACAAGCACGGAGTCCGGCTGCCGGACGCACTGCGGACCGATTGGCCGCCGGAGCTGTCGGCGGCGGATGAGCGCGGCTGGTTCCGGTTCCAGCGGTTGTACGACATCGCCCGATCGGTGTTGCGGACGGAGGACGATGTACGGCGTCTGGTCCGTGAGGCGGCCGAGGACGACCGCGCCGACGGATCGCGGTGGCTGGAGATCCAGGTCGACCCGTCCGGGTATGCGAACCGGTTCCACGGGATCACGGAGTTCACCGATCTGGTCCTCGACGCGGCGCGGGACGCGTCGGAGTCGACGGGCATCTCGGTCCAGGTGATCATCGCCGCCAACCGGACACGTCATCCGCTGGACGCACGGACGCTGGCGCGGCTGGCATCGCAGTATGTCGGGCGTGGGGTGGTCGGGTTCGGCCTGTCCAACGACGAGCGCCGCGGTACGACGTCCGAGTTCGCCCCCGCCTTCCGCATCGCCCACCACGCCGGCCTCCTTGCCGCACCGCACGGCGGCGAACTGTGCGGCCCTGCCACCGTCCGCACCTGCCTGGACGAGCTCGGCGCCGGCCGTATCGGCCACGGCGTACGTTCCGTAGAGGACCCCGACCTCCTCAAGCGCGTGGTCGACGCCCAGATCGCCCTGGAAGTCTGCCCCGCCTCCAACGTCTCCCTGGGCGTCTACCGCCGCCCCGAAGACGTCCCCCTCCGCCACCTCTACGAAGCCGGCGCCCGCATCGCCCTAGGCGCCGACGACCCCTTGCTCTTCGGCTCCCGCCTGGCCGAACAGTACGAGACCGCCCGCACAGTCCACGGCTTCACCGACCCCGAACTAGCAGACCTGGCCCGCTCCTCGGTCCTGGCCTCCACCGCCCCACCCGAGATCCAAAAAACCCTCCTAACCGAAATAGACCAATGGCTAGGCACCCCAGCAACGGTCCCGGCCTGACGATCTATCTGGCTCGGCACGGTCAGACCGAGTGGAACGTCGCGGGACGTCGCCAAGGTCGCCTCGACTCGCCACTCACCGACCTCGGCCTGCAACAGGCGTCCCGGAACTCCGAACTGCTGTCCACGGAGGGTGTGGATGCAGTCTTCGCGAGCCCACTCGGTCGTGCGCAGCAGACGGCTTCGATCATTGGGGCGAAGCTCGGTCTGACCGTTGAAGTGCTCGACGAACTGGCTGAGATCGACCATGGGTTGTGGTCGGGGCTCACGTCGGCGGAGATCGATGCCGGCTGGCCGGGGCAGCGTGCGGAGCGGGAGCGGGACAAGTACGGCTTCCGGTTCCCGGCGGGCGAGAGCTACGCGGATGGCGAGGTGCGCGCCGGGCAGGCGTTGGCGGAGGTCGGGCGGACCGGCGTACGGCGGCCGTTGCTGGTGTCGCACGAGATGATCGGGCGGATGCTCCTGCGGCAACTCGGCGTACCTGACGCACTCGGGACCCGGCAGCCGTCGGACGTGGTCTACCGCGTGCGGGCCGACGGCACGGTCGAGCGGTTGACCTGAGCAAATTAAGTGCTGGACGAGTTCCGGTTCAGGTCGTTGCCTGGGGGTGGGGGCGGGCCTAACTTTGCTGGCATGACGCCGACGAAGATCTTGCTGCCGGAAGACGAGATGCCAACCCGTTGGTACAACGTGCTTCACGATCTGCCGACGCCACCGCCGCCGGTGTTGCATCCGGGGACGGGGCAACCGATCGGGCCGGACGATCTGGCTCCGCTGTTCCCGATGGACCTGATCATGCAAGAGGTCTCGCAGGAGCAGTACGTCGACATCCCGGGCGAGGTGCTCGACGTCTACCGGCTGTGGCGACCCAGCCCGCTCTACCGGGCGCATCGGTTGGAGAAGGCGCTCGACACACCAGCACGCATCTATTACAAGTACGAAGGCGTCTCCCCCGCGGGATCACACAAGCCCAACACCGCAGTCCCACAGGCGTACTACAACGCGAAGTCCGGCGTCCGGAAGCTCACCACCGAGACCGGCGCAGGCCAGTGGGGTACGGCGCTCGCCTTCGCCTGCGCGCAGTACGACCTGGAGTGCGAGGTCTGGCAGGTGCGTGCGTCGTACGACCAGAAGCCGTACCGGCGGACGATGATGCAGGTCTTCGGTGCGACCGTGCACCCGAGCCCGTCGGACCTGACCGAGGCCGGTCGGAAGATCCTTGCCGAGCACCCCGACTCCACCGGATCACTCGGGATCGCGATCAGCGAGGCAGTCGAGGCCGCCGTCCAGGATCCCGAGGTGCACTACGCCCTCGGCTCGGTGCTCAACCACGTGCTGCTGCACCAGACGATCATCGGCGAGGAAGCCCTGATCCAACTCGCGATGGTTGGCGAGACCCCCGACCTCCTCGTCGGCTGCACCGGCGGCGGGTCGAACTTCGGCGGCCTGGCCTTCCCGTTCCTGCGGGAGAAATGGGCCGGGCGGATGTCGCCGGTCGTCCGTGCGGTCGAGCCGGCAGCCTGCCCGTCACTCACCCAGGGCACGTATGCGTACGACTTCGGCGACACCCTCGGCATGACTCCGCTGATGAAGATGCACACGCTCGGCCACGATTTCATCCCCGACCCGATCCACGCCGGCGGCCTGCGGTACCACGGGATGAGCCCGCTGATCAGCCACCTGTACGAGTCCGGCGAGATCGAGGCCATCGCCAAACCACAGTCCGAGTGCTTCGCCGCGGGCATCCAGTTCGCACGCACCGAAGGCATCGTCCCGGCCCCCGAGCCCACCCACGCCCTGGCCGCCGCCATCGAGGAAGCCCAACGCTGCAAGGAATCCGGCGAGGAGAAGGTCATCCTCACCGCCCTCTGCGGCCACGGCCACCTGGACCTGGCGGCGTACGACGCCTATCTCTCCAACGCGATGACCGACCGCAGCTGGGACGACGCCGAGATCCAATCAGCAGTCGCCGACGCCCTGACCCGTCTGCCTGCCCTTGGCTAGCGTCCGCCGCGTTTCCACCACGGCTTCGGGCGCCTGGCGACCGCGGTGAGCCAGTCCGGCGGGATGGCCCAACCACGCGAGCTCAGCGCCTCGAAGTAATCCGTCTTCAGGCTGTCCGGCAGCCAGTACGTCGCCCTGTGCTGCCCGGACGCCTCGAAGTACGTCGTCCGTTGACGCCTGCTCCACACCGTCGCCTGACTGGAGCTGTAGGCGAGCCGCACGTAATCCCACCGCGCCTGCTCGTCCTCCATGTCGAACCCACGCTCGAGCACGCGACCAGCCCCACGCGGCTCCTGATCGATCTCGTCGATCAGCTTCTGTACGACGGCGCGGTCGTCGGTCATCGCCTCCGGCAACCGCAGCCCGACCGGATCCAGCACGACCGCACCCAGCCGCGGCCGAGCCACGTCCAGAAACACCTCGAGCAGCGCGAACCCCTCCTCGGCCCGCCCGAAGAGGTCCAACTCGGCACGCAAGGTAGTAACGGCTTCCTCGACCACCCGACAACCCTAAGGGCCGCCCACCCCCAAATGGAGGGGCTGCCCCTATCTGCCCCGGGTTGCCCCGCGATGCCCCGTCGTGATCACGCTCAGCGAGCGTGAAGCCAGGGCATCACCGGCGCAGCTGCGCCGATTTACGGCCACGAAGCGGTCATCGATTGCGGCCAGATCCCTTTCTCAGCAGCGTTTTCGGGGCAGTTCGGGGCATCGTGGGGCAGATCGTCCACAAGGCCCGATTTCGTGGTCGCAGAGGGTGTTCAGCGTCTTACAGTTACCGCCATGTCAGAGCCCAACGAGATGTTGCGCGGCGCGCGAGAGCGCACCCCATCGCGCCGCGCGCCGGGCGAACACATGTCCCGGGCCGAGCTCGCCGACGCGATCTGCGCCTGGCTGTGGGACACGACCGAGATCAAGTACGAGCTCGACGGCCACTACATCGCCAAGCTGGAACGCGGCGCCGTCCGCTGGCCCGGCGCCGCCTACCGTTCCGGTCTGCGGCATGTCCTCGATGTTGCCACCGACAACGACCTCGGGTTCTACCCGCCGTCCGGCGTCGCCGTGGCCGAGCCGGAGCCGACGCCGCCGTCGATGCTCGGCCACGACGACGACCTGATCCACGCGAGCGACGAGTCGATCGCGCTGCTGTCGTTCGCCGAGCAGTCCAACGTCGGCGAGCTCACGGTCGAGCAACTGCAGGCGGACATCGAACGCATCGCACAGTCCTATCTCCGCACACCGACCAGACCGTTGTTCGCCAAGAGCCGGGCGATCCGCGACCGCGCCTTCGCGCTGCTCGCCGGCAACCAGTCCCCCCGCCAGTCCCGCGACCTGTACTCGGCTGCCGGTTGGGCCATCACCATGCTCGCGTGGATGTCCGTCGACCTCGGCCGCCCGGACATCGCCGAGAGCCACACCCGCACCGCCTGGGCCTGCGCCGAGGCCGCGGACCACCACGTACTGCGCGGCTGGATCCGCGCCACCCAACACACCGCCGCCTTCTGGCAGGAGGACTTCGCCCGAGCTGCGTCGTACGCCGAGGACGGACTGCGGTACTCCGCCGGCACCTCGAGACTGTTCCTGGCCAGCGCAGCGTCGGTCGACTACGCCCGCGCCGGCCAGAGCGACAAGGCCCGCGACATGCTCGACCTGGCCCAGCAGCTGTCCGTGCGCCAGGCCGACTCCGAGCCAGGCGGCCTGTTGCTCTGTACGCCGGAGCGCGCCGAGGGACTGTGGGCGGACACCTATCTCGCCTTCGGTCAACCGGAGCACACATCGAACCATGCCGATCGCAGCGTCGCACTGTTCGAGGCAGCGCCGTACGCGCTCCGGAATCCGGGGTCCGAACGCATGGCCCGCTTGCAGCAGGCCAAGGCGCGGCTGCTCCTCGGCCAGCTCGACGGTGCGATCGAGGCCGTCGAGCCGGTGCTGGACCTTCAGCTGGAGTACCGGGTCCGTCCGCTGATTCATCGCCTCGCGGAGGTCGCGGCGCTCACCTCGCCGTACGCCCGCACGCCGAAGGCGCGCCTGCTCCGCGCACGCATCGCCGAGTTCACACAGCTCCCGGCATGGAGGAAAGAGGACCAGACATGATCAAGGACGTCCGCGATCACTGGTACTGGCGCCCCAACTGGCGGCCCGGGCGATCGTTCTACACCTGGCACGTCGTCTTTCCGGAAGACTCCGTGGTGACTGAGGTGCACGCGGCGTACCAGCACCTGGTCGATTCGCTTCCCGGAATCACGCCGGTGCCTGCGCAGTGGCTGCATCTCACGGTGCAAGGAGTCGGGTTCACCGACAAGGTCCCGCGGCGGGATCTCGACCTGATCGTCGAGGCGACGCGGCGGCGGCTCGAGCACTTCCGGCCGTTCGAGATCAAGCTCGGCTCGGCTGTCGTCGATGTCGAGAGCCTGCAACTCCCGGTAGAGCCCGTCGACCGCATGCGCCGGCTCCGCGCCCAGCTGCGCGCGGCGATCACCGACGTCTGGGGCCGCGACTCGGTCCCCGCGCTGCCCGAGCTCGATCCACATATCTCCCTCGGTTACTGGAGCCAGGTCGCCCCGGCCGAGCCGCTCGAGAAGCGGGTCAAGGCGATGGGCGGCGGTGTCGCCACGACCGAGCTGACCGACGTCACGCTGATCGAGCTCAACCGCGACCACAACCAGTACGAGTGGACGACGTACGCCACCGTGCCGCTCGGCATCCAGGTGCCACGCGACGGGACCGGCGGATGACCGCGGCGTACGCCGGAGACCTCGCCGCCCATGTCATCCGAGCCCTCCTGGACTTCCGCAGCCTGTGGACAACCCACGACCTGGTCAGCACCAGCGGCGTCCCGGCCCACGATGTACGCCGGATCGTCGACCGCCTCGAGCAGGACGATCTCGTCGAGCGCCGGGCGCCCGGCGTAGTCACCGTCCCCAACTGGCTGTCCCTCCTACACCGCTGGAACGAGGACTCCCGCTTCACCCGCACCACCCAACTCACCTACTGGCGCACCAAACCCGGCGCCCACCCCCTCCTCGACCGAATCCCCACCACCGACATCCGCCACGCCCTCACCGGCACCGCGGCCGCCCAACACTGGTCCCCAGAAACCCCCACCGGCCGCCCAATCATCTACACCCCCGACGCCCAAACAGCCGCCGCTGGCTGGGAACTGATCCCGGCGACAACCAGATCCAAGTCAGTAGTCCTGGCCGAGCCCACCCAGGACGTCGTCTACACCCGCACCCGCAAAACCCCCACCGGCCTCCGCCTAGCCGCCCCCAGCCAAGTCCTGTCCGACCTACTAACCGGCGCCGCCCCCTCCCGCCGCACCGCCGACCCCCTAACCGACTGGATGCTCACCCACCCCCTCAAGTGGCGCTACTGACCGTAGGCGCGGATGGAGACGACGTGGGCTCGGGGGGCTCCGTTGGTGCGGGTGGTGGTTAGGCGGAGGTGGGTGGATTGGGTGGGGGTTGCCAGGTGGTGGCGTTGGGTTCGGTGGTGGTTGTTGGTGACGGTCGCGAGGGGTTGCCAGGGGGCGTCGGGAGTGGGACGGGACTCGAGGGTGTAGTCGGCGAGGAGGGTGGGGAGGGACTCGAAGGGGGTGCGGTGGTGGTGGAGGTTGATGAGGTCTTCTTGGACATCGGCGTCGAGGATGACTACGACCTCGGAGAGTTCGACCGGCTCGGGCCACGAGAGTTCCAGCCAGGGGTTCGGGTCCCACGCGAGGTCCTCGGAGGACCAGAGATTGGGCCCGCCGTACGGGCGGGAGTAGCCGCCGATCACCTTCGATGCGGAGTACGCCGCGGTCTCGCCGAGGCGGATGCACAAGCCGCCGCGGGGCAGGATGTGTTTCCAGGCGCGGAACTGCTCGGTCCATTGCTCGTCGGGACCCGGCTCGCGATGGACGAAGTGGACAGTCCCCGGCAGCCCGGTCGACGCTGTGTGGACGGAGATGTCCGGCGTCTGACGCAGTACGACGAAAGCGTTGGCCGGCGTGGATGGACGCCAGGACAGCGGCACCCGGATCCAGCGCTTCTCTCCTGCAGGTACGTCGATCGTGCACGAGTCGACCAACGCAGCGGGCAAGTAGTTCTGAGGCTTGACCGGATCGTGCAACTCGACGGTCAACGACCCACCGGCGGAGTCCACGAGCAACTCGAAGCCGTCCAAAGACGGATCAACCGGGATGACCATGCCGACATCGCTCGTCAACGGCAGCGTGCCCGAAGAGACCTCGACCACCGGGCGGGTCAAGGTAGACGACGCGCTAACCGCAGCGGACAGCGCAAGGTTGGCAGGATCGTCGTCAACCACGCCGAGGACCGACGAGTCAGCCCGCGTCAGCGCATGCCGCACTAGATCGAAACGCGACACCGCCAACTCCCGCGGCGACAATCCGTTGCGCAGAGCAACAGAAGCGCCCACCCCGGCCGCCTCACCGAGCAGCGCACACGTCGCCATCACCCGCGTCGTACCGAACGCTACGTGACTCGCGCTGATGTTGCGCCCGGCCATCCACAGGTTCCGCACATTCCGCGAGTACAGCGACCGCAAAGGAATGTGGTAGTTCCCGTCCGGATGCCAATGCTTCGACCCACGCTCGGCCGCATAAACCCCACCAGGCGGATGCAGATCGATCGACCACCCACCGAAGGCAACCCGATCCTCGAACGAAGTCTGCGACAGCACATCGTCCTGCGTCAGCACATGATCCCCGAGGAACCGCCGGTACTCGCGCTTCCCCGGCACCGACCCGATCCACTCGAGCGTCAGGTTGTCCGCATCGAACCGCCCGGAGTTCTTGATGTAGTCCCAGATCCCGTAGACCACGGCCTGCAGCTCGTCCCGGATGGCCTCGTTGTCGTCGACGACGTCGAGCGAGCCGCCCCACTCGATCCACCAGAACGCACACCCGTTCATATCGGTCCGGATCACCCGGCGATCCGGGATCGCCGTCTCGGTGACATCCCGCGCGAACGACGGCGGCACGAACCGCACCGGCTCCCCCACGTCCTTCGTGTAGAAGAGGATCGTGCTGCCCAGCGTGTTCGAATCCGGCACGAGCGGCGCCCACGACTCGCCGTACTCCGATCGCGGCTCACGCCCCGTGCGAAAGTCAGCCCCTGCCAGCAGCCCGACCAGCCCGTCCCCGGAACAATCGACGTACGCCGGACTGACGAACCGGATCTCCTTCTCCGACCCCATCTGCCACCCGGTCACCGACTCGATCACCCCGTCGTCAGCCGAGACCGACCGCACATCGGTGTTGAGATACAGCGTGATCAGCGGCTCCGCGCGGACCGCCTCGAGCAGCACGAGATCCCAGTAGTACGGGTTCCCCAGCGGGTTGCGGTACTGGTTCTCGACGAACAGCTCGCCCATGATGCCGGTCTCGCGCGCGAAGCTCTGCACGCCGTGCGCGGTCGCCCCGCACACCCACACCCGCACCTCACTGGACGAGTTGCCGCCGAGCACGGGCCGGTTCTGCACCAGTGCCACGGTGCTCCCCTGCCGCGCGGCGCCGATCGCCGCGCAGATCCCGGCGAGCCCGCCGCCGACGACGGTCAGATCGGTCTGGACCTCGAGCTGCTGCATTCAGAAACCTCTCACGTATCCGGATGTACGACGGGCTGCCCCGGCCCGTTCGGGTGATTGGCGGTGAGGTGATCGGGCACCCGCTGCGCGACCAGCACGAACAACAAACCGGCCGTCAGTACGTCGCTCGCGCGGCCGGCGAAGAACTCGGTCCAGTTCGCGCCGTTCGGCGTACCGGTGTCGAAGGTGACGTCCGCCAGCCGCGCGATCGGCGAGTCGACCATCCCGGTAATCGCGACCGTCAACGCACCCTCCTCGTGCGCCCGGCGCACGAACTCCAGCGTCGTCGGATCGGTCCCGGAGCGCGTGACGGTCAGCGCGACGTCTCCCGATCCGAGCAGACCGGCACCGATCTGCGACGACTGCGGCCCGTCGAAGAACCACACCGGGATCCCGATCCTCAGCAGCCGGATGTAGAGCTCGCGGGCCGGGATCGCGTCGCCCCACTCGCCGTAGATATGAGTACGCCGGGCGCCGGCGATGGCATCCGCGACCCGAGTCGCCGCGTTGAGATCGATCGCCGCCAAAGCGTTCCGCAACGCATTCGCCTGCGTCGACGCGAGCACGTTCAGCACCTGCTCGGGCGGATCGGCCGGACCGATCGCCATGCCGATGTCGCTCGCCCACCCGGCTTCCAGCCCGCGGCCGACCTCCATGGCCAGGGCCGCCCGCAGCGCGGGATACCCGCCGTACCCGAGATGCGTCGACAGACGCGTCACGGTTGCGGCCGATGTCTGGGCGACCTCGGCCAGCTTGGTGATCGACCCGCGCGCGACCTCGTCCGGGTTCGCCAGGATGTGCTCGGCGACCCGCTGCATCGCACCGTTCAGCTCGGGCAGGGCCCGCTTGACCTGCTGCAACGGGCTCGGGCTCTCGGCTCTTTCCATGTCTGCCATCCCGTTATCGTCACGTATAGACGAACTGGGCACTCGCCACACCGTCGGTGTCGCTCACCACCCGCACCCAGTGCGCACTGAACCCCGGCGGGAACACGTGCGTCCGGATCTGCCCCGGCTCGACCGTCAGCTTCTCCACCGCACCGAACCGGCCGTGCCCGTGGAAATCAATCTCCACCGTGATCTGCAAAGCCTCGGCGCCAAAGTTCTCCAGGTGCAGACACTTCCCGTCGAAGCCCGTCATCAGATACGGATCCGAAGGCACCCCGGCCTCGACCGTCGTCTCCCACCACGGCCCGCCCCACCCGGCCGGCTTCCCGAAGCTCCACAGATCGTCCGTCTTCCCGAACCACAATCCCGACTGCGGCTCGGCCGTCGTCGGGTTCAGCCCATGACTGGGCGACGCATTGTCCGCCCCCGCCACCAACATCCCGCGCCACGAACAGAAGTCGCCCAGCACCCAGAGATGGGTCGAGATCGGCCGCACGCCCCAGATCCGCCCGCCGTACGCCCACGGCGACAGCTCGTAGAACATCCCGTGGTGGTCCATCAGCAGCCGCTCGTGCTCGACCTCCCGGATCCGCGGCCACTCGGTCTGCCACTTGTGGTCGAAACAGTGCGACGCCTTCGGCAGCCGGTACCGCGTCCACTTCTGATCCGCGTCGGTGAACACCTCGAGGATCGCCGACGCCCGGTCCCACCCCGTCGCGAAGATGGTCCCGCCGAATTCGTGCCGCCCGCCGATCGCGGTGAACGGATCCTCCCGCAGTACCTTCCACGTCTGACCGTCGTACTCCGCAAGCCGTCCGCGCGACCGCATCCCGGCCCACTCGGGCTCGGCGTACTCGTTCGAACACACCACGAGCCGACCGAACGACGTGTAGCAGTCCTTGTAATGCACCTTCATCTCGCCGTCGGTGCCGAGCTCGTCGTTGAGGTCGAAGAGCTGCGTGCACTCGTACGTCGTGAGGTCGAGCTCGAGCAGCTCGCCCTCCATCGCGAGCACGTACACGTGGGTGTCCGGCTTGGTCAGGTGCCGCGACGTACCGCAGACGCGCAGCGGCTGGAGCTCGGGAATGGTGACGATCTTGTGGTCGGCAGAGATCACGTGCGGGCCGAGCACGAGCTTGGACGTCGGGAAGTGCACGAAGCGGTTGGTGTACGTGCCGTCCACACCGAGCGTCTCGGCGACGATCTCCATCGAGAAGTCGGCGTCGATCCGGCGGAGGCTCACGCCCGCGCCGGACGGCGCCTTGTGCGAGTTGTAGTTCTGGACGTAGAGCTTCCCGTTCCACGGCATCAGCGAACCGACGCCGAGCTCGCTGCGCGGCGGACCGAAGTCGCCGACCTGGGCGAGTTGCGGGAAGACACCTGAGACGTTGTTCATTTGATCCCTGTGTGAGTCATGGCGGCGATGAACCGGCGTTGCAGGACGACGAACACGATCAGCACCGGCACGATCGAGATCACCGAGGCGGCCATCGTCAGGCCGGGCGCGATCTGGCCCTGTTCGTCGACGAAGTTGGTCAGGCTGAGCGGCAGTGTGTAGCGGTCGGGGTTGCTGATCAGCACCAGCGGCGTCTCGTAGTCGTTCCACGACCAGACGAACGCGAGGATGCCGAGCGCACTCATCACCGGCGTTGCCAACGGCAAGTAGATCCGGGTGAACACCCGCCACTCGTTCGCGCCGTCCATCCGCGCGGCTTCGGCGAACTCGGCCGGCTGACTGATGAAGAACTGCCGCATCAGGAACGTGCCGAGCACCGTGAACATGCCGGGCAGGATCAGCGCCCACAACGTGTCGTACAGGCCGAGCTTCTGGAAGTAGATGAACCGCGGCACGAGCAGCAGCTGCGCCGGGATGATCGCGGTCGCGAGATAGAGCAGGAACAACTTGTCGCGGCCCTTGAACGACATCCGCGCGAAGGCGTAACCGGCCATCGTCGCGGTGGTCAGCTCGCCCGCGACCCGCAGGACTGCGACAAAGACTGAACGACCGAACGCCGGGAGTACCGAGGTCGCGCCGGTCAGCACCGTGCTGAAGTTGTCCCACTGGAACGGGTTCGGGATCCACTGCATCGGGATCTTGTACGCGTCCACGTCCGGCTTCAGCGCGGTCGAGATCATCCACGCGAACGGCGCGAGGAACGCCAGCGCCAGGATCCAGAGCGGGATCCCCCACAACCACTTGGACTTACTCATTGAGAGCCCTTCCTCGCTGCGCTCGCCAGGTCAACAGCGTCAGGACGAGTACGCCGACGAACGTCACCAGGCCGATCGCCGACGCGTAGCCGAACCGGTAGAACTGGAATCCTGTTTGGTACATGTAGTACGAGATCGTCGTGGTCGAGTCGCCCGGACCGCCCGCGGTGATCAGCGCGATCAGGCCGAAGCCCTGCGACGCTCCGATGATCAGCGTGACCAGCAGGAAGATCGTTGTCGGCAGCAACGATGGCCAGGTGATCACCCGGAACTTCGCCCAGACCGAGGCGCCGTCGATGTCGGCGGCTTCGTACAGCTGCCGCGGAGCGTCCTGCAACGCGGACAGGTAGATCAGCGAGCAGTACCCGACGCCGCCCCAGATCGCCATCACGATCAGCGCCGGCAGCGCCCAGTGCGACGAGGCGAACCAGCCCGGTTGGATGCCGAAGGCATCGAGGACCTGGTTGACCAGGCCGGCCCTCGGGTTCATCAGCATGAGCCAAGTCATGCCGATGGCGACCACGTTGACGATGTACGGGAGGAAGAAGATCGCTCGCAGTACGGCGCGGCCCGGTAGCGGGCGGTTGAGCGCGATGCCGAGGGCGAGTCCGCCGACGACGGTGAGCGGTACGGACACCACGACGTACACCAGCGTGAGCCCGATCGCGTGCCAGAAACCGGGGTCGCGGGCGATCGCGACGAAGTTGTCGATGCCGTTGAAGGTGATGCCGCCGAGACCGGACACCAGGTTCCAGTCGGTGAAGGCGAGCACGACGACGCTGATCAACGGGATCAGGGTGAACGCGATCACGCCGAGCAGGTTCGGCGCGATGAACAGGAACCCGATCCAGCCGCGGGGTTTGATCCCGGGTGCCTTCTCGGTCCGGACCGCCGGGGCGGCCGCGACGGTTGCGGTGGCCATCAGGGCCTCCTCTCGTTACGGGCGATCGCGGCGTCGGCGAGCCGCCGTACCTCACGGATCGCGGCGCCCGGGTCCTTCTCACCCAGCCAGCACAGGTCGCGCTGCTGCTTCACGGCGAGGGTGATCTCGGGGAACCCGGTCAGCCGGGTGTCGGTCGCGAGCTTGGGATCCGCCTCGAGTACGACCCGGCGGAACGAGTCCATGTCGAAGTACTTGTCCGGCTCCTTGCCGAGCATGCCGGTGATCACCTGGTCGTCGGTGACGCCGCCGAGCGCGGGCAGCTTGCCGCCCTTGAGCATCGGCGTGGCGCCCTCGGTCAACCAGAACTTCACGAACGCCCAGGCCGCCTCGAACTTCGGCGACTCCGGGTTGATCATGATGAAGTTGCTGTACGAGCCGCCGTTCCAGTCCTTGCCGTCGACGGTCGGCGACGGGGCGAACGCGACCTTGAAGTCGTGCGGGTACTTCTTCGCGTCGTACAGGTAGCGCAGGTTGAACGGCGCGGTCGACCAGAGGTGGAACTCCTCGGTCAGGAACGAGTTCTGCTGGTACGCGTCGAGGTGGCGGGCGAGGACCTCGGTCCACGGGAACGCCGTACCGGCGGCGATCATCTCGCGGCCGACCCGGAAGCCCTGCTCGAAGTGGGGGTCGCCGAAGTTGCTGCGGTTGCCGTCGTACCAGTAGTTGGGGCCGAGGGCGATCCGGGCGATGTCCGGGACCGTGTATGCGCCGACGGTCTTGTTCGTGGTCAGTTGCTTCGCCGTACTGCGGAACTCGTCGATCGTCCACGCGTGCGGGAGGTCGACGCCGGCCTGCTGCCGGAGCTTCTCGTTGAAGAGCACGAAGAACGGCTCGCGGGCCGTCGCGAGTGCCTTGACCTTGCCGTTGTCGATGTACGACCGCGGCTGCTCGGTGTCGAGGAACACCTTCAGGTCCGGATCGTTGCTCACCCGATCGGTCAGGTCCGCCGCCAGTCCGGACCCGGCCCTCAGCGCCATCGCGCCCTGCGAGTAGGTGAAGTACACGTCGATGTCGACGCCACCTTGCAGCGCGGTATCGAGCTTCAGGTTGCCGCGATCGTCGTTCACGAACCGCGTGTAGTTCACGTCGTACTGCGGAAACTTCTCCCGGAACGCCTTCACCACGTCGCCGGGCCCCGACGCCGCCGGCACCCCACCCCACACCTGCAAGGCCCCCGACCGCCCGCCACCACCCGCCGCACACCCCGGCACCACAGCAGCCGCCAGCCCCGCACCCATCCCGGCAAGAACCTCCCGCCGAGAAAATCTTTTGCGCCTCACCCTCCACCTCCCACCAAATTGTGCAAAAGATTAGCGACCCCGCCGCCCGCTGTGAACCCCAACTGCAAAACTTTTTCAGGTACCGAACGACGGGTAGTGGTACGCCGAACACCGCTCGCACGTCACCGTCCACGCTCAATCCGGCGCTTGGTGCGGTACCACTACCCGTCGTCCGGTACATCGATCCGCCCGGCACGCGCACCCTCGACAGTCGCGAGCACCCATCGCGGGTCGCCGATCACCTGCTGATAGGTGAACCGGAGTACCAGCCACCCAGCCGCAACCAGCTCGTCGTACCGCCGGCAATCTGCAGCGAACTTGGCGGCCGACCCATGGAACTCGAAACCCTCGGCCTCCAGAGCGATCCTGTTGGCACGATCTCCCAGGTCGACCCGGACCCGCGATGTGCCGGTGGTCACGTGTACTTGTGGTTCGAATCCCCCGATTCCGGCCTCGAGAAGCAGACTTCTCAACATCGACTCGAGGAAGCTTTCGGCACGACTGGTGGCGACCGCCGCGACGCGCAGCGCATTCGGTCGGCCGAACCCGGACATGGTGACCGCAGCCGCAGTCAACTCGTCCTGTGTAACCCGGCCTGTGGCCAATGCAGCGTCAGCCACCGCCAGCGCCTCCCCGAACGGGAGGATCCGGGAGCAGTCCAGGACAGTTCGCAGTAGCGAGGTCCGACGGGTGCGCCGGTCGCCCACCGGCAGGTCCGCCCAGTGCAGGACAGCCGGCGGACCAGCCTTGGCGTTCCGGTTGGTCGGCAGCGTGATGTGGGGCTTGGCTGGAGGCACCAGGAGCGGCAGTCGCCAGACCGCCGCGGCGCTTGTATGCGACAGGACGCCGTCATGCGCGATGGCGGTAGCCAGGTCAGCCGCTAGACCAGGCAAGCCGTAGACGCCACGAGCGATCCGTTGCACATCCCCCCGCTGGACCGCGGCGGCCAGCGATCGCCGGGACGTCACCCGCACCAAGTCGGCGGCCATGGCCCAGCCACCCAGCCGTGCCAGAACCTCGCCTACCGTTTCCATCGCGGCATCTTGCACCCCGCACGCGGAATCCGGTCGAAGTTTGTCCACAGGTACCGACGAACGGGTAGTCACCCCGCCTGACGACACCGACCAGCCGTGCCACTAGCGATCCCGGCCGAAAACGACCACCACTACCCGTTCGTCGGTACGCCGACAACGCGAATCAGAGCGAGCAGTTCACCAGCACGGGTTCGTTGACCAGCGTTATGCCGAAGGCCTGCTGGACCTGGGTGCGGACGTGGGTGGCCAGGGTCAGGAGTTCCTTGGCGGTGGCTCCGCCTTGGTTCGTCAGGGCCAGGGTGTGTTTGGTGGAGACGGCGGCGGCGCCGATTGTGTAGCCCTTGGAGACGCCGGCGTGTTCTATCAGCCAGGCGGCGCTGGTTTTCACCCGGCCGTCGGGTTGGGGCCATTGGGGGGCGCCGGCGGGGACCTCGGCGGGGGTGTCGAGGATGGGGTTGGTGAAGAAGGAGCCGGCGCTCCAGGTGTCGTGGTCGAGCGGGTCGAGGACCATGCCTTTGCTGCGGCGCAGGCCGAGGACGGCTTCGCGGACCTCGGTCATGGGAGCGCGGGAGCCTGGTTCGACGTCCAGGACGCGGGCCAGTTCGGCGTAACCAACCTCTGCGGACAGATCGCCCAGCGTCAGCTGGAAGGTGACTTCCAGGACGACGTACCGCGACGGGTCCGCCTTGAAGCGGGAGTTGCGGTAGCTGAAGCCGCAGTCGGCGGCGAACATGGTGCGCACCGCACCGGCAACCCGGTCCCACACCCGCACCGACGCGATCGTCTCCGCGACCTCGTGCCCATAAGCGCCGACGTTCTGCACCGGTGTCGAGCCGGTCAGCCCGGGGATGCCGGACATCGACTCGAGGCCGCTCCACTCCTCCGCGATCGCGCGTTGGACGACGCCGTCCCAGTCCTCACCGGCCGCGATGTTCACCATCGCGCCGGAGCACATGTCCGAATCGACCCGGATGCCCGACGTCGCGATCCTGATCACGGTTCCGCGGAACCCGTCGTCCCCGATCACCACGTTGCTCCCGCCGGACAGCAACAGCACCGGCTCCCCGGCGGCGTCCGCGTCGCGTACGGCGGTGATCAGGTCGTCCTCGGTGCTGACCTCGACGAACTTGTCGGCCGACCCGCCGATCCGCAGCGTGGTGTAGTCGGCCAGCGACACATGCGTTCTCACCGGACGCGCACGACCGCCCTGGCCCGGCCGAGCACCTTCTCCTCGCCGGCAACCGCCGTGATGTCGATCTCGGCCCGCCCGTCCGCAACTTTGTCCACCTTTGCGGAGAACGTCACGTTCACACCCTTGTCGTCATCCGGTACGACGACGGGCTTGGTGAACCGTACGCCGTACTCGATCAGGTCGGCCGGATCGGAGATCCAGTCCGTGACGACGCGGACCGCGGACGCCATCGTGAGCATGCCGTGGGCGATCACGCCGGGCAGCCCGAGCGCGCCGGCCATCCGGTCGCTCCAGTGGATCGGGTTGAAGTCGCCGCTGGCACCGGCATACCGGACCAGGTCGTCGCGCCGGAAGGTGACGGTCAGCGGCGGGAGCTCGGTGCCGACCTCGATCACGATTCACCCCGGTTGTGCGAGATCGTCGACGTCGAGGTGGCGATCGGGTCGCCGTCGACAGTGGTCAGGGCGGTCTCGTACATGATCACCTCGACGTCACCGGCCTTGCGGACGGTGGTGATGGTCGCGGTCGCGGCGATGTCGTCGCCGGCCTTGATCGGGCGGGTGTAGCTGAACTTCTGCGCGCCGTGCACGATCCGGTCCAGCCGCAGGCCGAGCTCCTCGTCGTTCAGCAGCTGCTCCAGCGCGCGGCTGCCGAGCATGAACGCGAACGTCGGCGGCGCCACGGCGTCATCACCGCGGTACGCCGGGTTGGGGTCGCCGATCGCGTCGGCGAACTCGCGGATCTTCTCCCGGCCGACCTGGTAGGACTCGGCGGCCGCGTAGCTCCGGCCGACCATCGTGGCGTCGATCGTCATATCCCCGAAGCCTACTGGCAGACTGGGGCCCGGGTTTCCGCCGCCCACCAGGCCAGAAAGGTTTGATCAGTGACGGCAGTGGCGGCGCTGGCGGAATACGCCCCGAGGTACCGGCTCGAGATCGGTGTGCCGGAGGGCGACGAGTGGTTGCGGGTGGACCGGATCCTGGAGCCGGGGAGCCCCGAGCTCACCGAGCTGCTCAAGCGTGACGACGAGGCCAGCAACCATCGCAGCGCCCATGCGAACGCGCTCAGCATGCTGTCGTTCTACGCCGGCCGCGCACCGGCGACCGCGCTCCTGCTCTGGGCGCTCGAGGGCCGCGTCCTCGACATCCGCCCGCAGAACCTGTGGGTCCGCCCGCACGAAGGCCATGGCATCGCGGCCGTCGCCGTACGCTCCGCGACGTTCCTCCCGGGCGGGCTGGAAACGCTGTACGACGTCGTACTGCGCCGGCACCTGCTCCCGCTGTCCGAGGAGCTGCACCAGCGGACGCGGGCCGGTCTTCGGCAACTGCACGGCGGAGTAGCGGCGGGCTGTGCGATGGGGTTCTGTGCCGCGACCCGTGAGGAGGTCACCGTGCGACCGGAGTATCTGCTCGACCGCTGGCTGACCTTCGTCCACAAGGCGCCGGGTGGACTCGCCCGCTTGGGAGACGTGGAGATCGCCGCCGGGAAGCTCGTCTACCTGCGGAACACCTGCTGCCTCTACTACACCAGCGAGGTCGGCAAGGGCACGCTCTGCGGTTCCTGCTGCCTCACTCCGCGTGACGAGCGTCTCACCGCCTACGAGGGCGGCCGCCCGATCCTGACCGTCTGAGGACACAGCAAAGGGCCGCTTCGGGAATCCGAAGCGGCCCTCGCGGAGAAGCTGAGATCAGCGAGTCTCGCGGTGGTCGGTGTGGTCGTTGCACCGGTGGCAGTACTTCTTCAGCTCAAGACGATCCGGGTCGTTGCGCCGGTTCTTCTTGGTGATGTAGTTCCGCTCCTTGCACACCGTGCACGCCAGCGTGATCTTCGGGCGAATGTCGGTCGACTTGGCCACTGCTACCTCTTCATGTAATGAGTACGCAACTTGGGTGATCGCACTCTCGAAAGAACTGATTCGGTAGCGGGGGCGGGAGTCGAACCCGCGACACCACGATTATGAGCCGTGTGCTCTAACCACCTGAGCTACCCCGCCGGGTGAGGTGAGCGATCCCACCCGAAGGTGGGATGCCGTTCTCCGAGCCCCTTTACGGAATCGAACCGTAGACCTTCTCCTTACCATGGAGACGCTCTGCCGACTGAGCTAAAGGGGCGGGCCGAGGAGAGAGATTACACGGTCCGCCGCCCCGATGTGAAATCGAGCCGGCCGCCCCTGCGTGCCCCTCAGTCCGTCCCGGAAAGCATACCGGTTCCCCGGAGTGCTTCTGACCAGATTTTCACCTGGATTCGGATGTCGAGAGAGCCCGGGCGGCTCCGTCGTACCAGTAGGACCCAGAAGAAGGCCAGAAGAAGGAAGGACAGCTATGACTGCAATGCCGACAGTTGTCTCGGCCGAGGAGTGGGAGAAGGCTCGCGCAGAGCTCCTGGTCGCGGAGAAGGCGGCCACTCGGGAGCAGGACCGGCTCGCCGCGCAGCGCCGGCGGTTGCCGATGGTGGAGTTCGGCCAGTACACATTTGCCGGGCCGGACGGGCCGGTGACGCTGCGGGAGCTGTTCGGCGACCAGCAGCAGCTCGCGCTCTACCAGTTCATGCACTCCGGCCCGGACCACTTCTGCCCGGGCTGCACGCACTTCACCAAGCACGTCAGCAACCTCGACGTGCTGGCCCGCAGCGGCGTGGCCTGGGCGACCGTGTCCGACATGCCGATCGACCAGATGGCCGGCTACTGGACGAAGATGGGCTGGGACGTCCCGTTCGCCTCATCTGCGGGTACGACGTTCTCCGCCGACTGCGGTGCGGGCGGCGGATTCCTGCTCAACATGTTCCTGCGCGACGGCGACACGGTGTACCGCACCTACTCGACCGGCTCGCGCGGGGTCGACCGCTTGCTGTTCGTGAACCACCTCCTCGATCACGCGCCGTACGGCCGCCAGGAGGACTGGGAGGACTCCCCCGAAGGCTGGCCGCAGGAGCCCACGTACGGCTAGGACCAGACGCGGCTCGGGTACGACGAGCGCAGCACTGGCATGACTTCTGTGACGAAGGTCTCGACGGACTCCCGGTTCTCGTCCTCCGGGAGTCCGGCGACCTCCAGCGAAATGCCGGACAGCTCGTGGCCGAAGGCCTCCTGATAGCGACCGAACTTGTCGATCACCTGCTCCGGCGACCCGACCAGCACCGATCCGCCCTCGAGGAACTCCTCCAGCGTCCGGAACGGCAGCTGGTTGTGCCTCGCACCGGGTGAGTCCATGAACGCGTCGAAGATCGGCCGGTACCCCTCGACGGCCTCCTGTGAGCTCTTGCGAACGTAGAGGCCGTTGAATCCCGCTCCGACGACAGCGTCCGCGGGATCGCGCCCGTGCGCCTCCCAGCGCTCCCGGTAGTGCCTGATCAGTCCGGCGTACTTCTCCAGCGGGTGGAACCCGTTCGCCGAGAACAACGGGTCACCCCAACGGGCGGCCAGCTCAGTGGACTCGGTCGACGACGCCGACCCATGCCACAACGGGATGCCGTCTGCTCGGTACGGCCGAGGCTGCGTGGTCGCGCCCGTCAACGCGGGGCGATACCGACCGGACCACGACACTCCGGTCTCGCGCAGCAGCCGCCGCAGCAGTTCGTACTTCTCCCGGTTGCGGTCCCACTGCCCGTCCAGCTCGTACCCAAACAGCGCGTTCTGGTCCGGGTCGTTGCCCTTGCCGATGATGATGTCCAGCCGACCACCCGACAGCTGGTCGAGCGTCGCGTAGTCCTCCGCCACCCGCACCGGATCCAGCAGCGACAGAACGGTCACCGTGGTCAGCAGGCGGATCCTCGACGTGCTGGCAGCGATGTAGGACAGGACGACCGGCGGCGACGAGGAGATGAAGCGTTGCGCATGCCGCTCGCCCACGCCGTACCCGTCGAAGCCAAGCTCCTCTGCCCACTGAGCCTGCCGTACGACGTGCTGGAACCGCTCCGCCGGCGTCAACTGCACCCCGCTGATCGGATCGGGCGAGTTGTCGATCAGCGTGTAGGTACAGAACTTCATCTGACCTTCTTCTCGCCCGCGGTCACCGGCAGCCCGATGCGGTTGCCGGGGACCGGTGCCGGGCAGGTCCCGTACGCCGTGAACGCGAACGGCAGGTTGATCGTCCGGTTGAAGTCGATGACCACGGACCCGTCCCGCCCGACCGGTCCGGTGGTCACCGTCCGCCAGGGCGCGGTCTCCTCGCCGTTCGTCTTGTCGTGGAAGGACAGGTTCAGACGCCCGTCTCCCGCGGCAGTGGCGACCAGTTCGTACGCCGTACCGCCCAGCGCAACATGCACCGCACCGACCGCTGTCACGTGCTGCCGCAGGTCGTCCCTCGCGGTAGACACCTCCACCCGCTCCGGCTTGGCCCTCGGCGTGAAGTACCCCGTCACGACCCACGCGTCGTCCAGCGGGTACGTCGGTACGCCGCTGAACTCCTGCCTCGTCGCAGCATGCGGATCCCGCTGACGTACGGCGTACCGTCCGCCGCGAAGCACCAGCTCGACCAGGCGATCGCCGTACAGCAGCCAGCTGAGTGAACCGGCTTCGGCGACGCTGGCGGACACTGTGCCGTTCACGGGCTCCCCGCTCAGCGTCAACTGCCCGTCGGCGGTCACGTGTGCGCGCTGCTCGTCGGCCCACCAGATGCCTGGCAGGCCGCGCAGTGCGACCGGTGAGGTGGGCAGCCAGTCGAAGGCGACGACGGACAGCCAGCCGTAGTCGGTGTCCAGGTCGCGTTCGCGGGCCGCGTGCCAGGTGTGCCAGTCCTGCTCGAGATCGGATACGACGGTCATGAGGCCTTCCTCTGTTCGCGGTGGGCTACCTCGGAGCGGACGAGCGGGATGACGTACCGGCCGAAGTCGATCGCGTCGTCGTAGATGTCGTAACCGCGGGCGGAGAAGATCCGGATGCCGAGGTCGTAGTAGTCGAGGAGGGCGGCCGCGATCGTGTCCGGCGTACCGACCAGTGCCGTCGAGTTACCGCCTCCACCGGTAACACCGGTCGGCGCGGTCCACAGCGCGCGGTCGTGGTGCTCGCCCTCCGCGACGGCCTTGAGCAGACGCTGGGATCCGGCGTTCTCGGGCGTCTTCGAGCGGAGACGGGTCGGAGCCGGTCCCGCCTTGACGTCCTTGATCCGGCCGAGGATGCTCTCCGCCTTCTCCCAGGCCAGTTCCTCGGTCGCGCCGATGATCGGCCGGAACGCGATCTGGATGATCGGGCGATCAGCCCGGCCCGCGCGAGCGGCCTCGGCATCGATCGTCGCGAGCTGTTCGCGGGTCCCGGCGAGCGGTTCGCCCCACAGCGCGAAGATGTCGGCTTTCGCGGCACCGACGGCGTACGCCGCAGCGGACGAGCCACCGAACGAGATCCGCGGACGTGGTTGCTGCACCGGCTTGATGTCGGCGAGGAACTGCTCGAAGCGGTAGTGCTCGCCGTTGAAATCGAAGCGCTGGTCGGACGTCCAGGCCTGCTTGAGGATCTGGATGAACTCGCGGGTCCGCCCGTACCGGTCGTCCTTGGCGAGGAAGTCGCCCTCTGCGGCCTGGTCCGCGGTGGAGCCACCGGTGATCACGTGCACCTCGAACCGGCCGCCACTGATGTGGTCCAGCGTCGCGAAGGTCTTCGCGGTCAGGGTCGGGTAGGCGACGTTCGGCCGGTGCGCGACGACCAGGTTGATGTGGTCGGTGTGGCCGGCGACGTACGCCGCGACCTGTGCGGGATCGGGCGAGCCCGAGTGATACGCGAACAGGATGCGGTCCCAGCCGTTGTCCTCGTGGGCGCGGGCCAGTTTGGCCGTGTACTCGAGGTCCAGCGGGCCGCCGGTTCGCGGCGTCACCTCGCTGGCCGGGTTGGTCCCGGCGATGCCCAGGAACTCAACTGGCATGGCGTTCTTCCTTCCGTACGGTAGGTGCGAGCAGCTTGAGCAGGTCCCTGGCGACGGCGTCGTTCTGCCGGAAGCCGGGACCGTTGAAATACGGCCGGGAGAACCCGGACGAGCCGGCCGAGCCCGACACGGACGGCCCGAGCAGGAACAGCTCTTCGTGCGTGGACCCGTCGGCGCGGATCGCCCGGGACCGCGAGTCGGCCTTGAGTTGACCGCCGCCGAGACTCGTCCCGTCGGCAGCGAACAGTTCGTCGGCCGCAAGTGCGCCGGAGTCGAGCAGACCGCGCAGCAGCGGATCGGTCGTGGCGAGGACGTCGGGCCGCGGCAACCGCGCTTCGACGAATGCCCGCGCCCGGATCTCCCCTTCGACACCGGGGCTCTTGGCAACGAAAACGTCATTGTCGATAGCAACGTCAAGATCAGGTCCGGCGAACCGCACGATCCCGGCGCGATGCAGTGCGAGCAGTTCCTCCAACCGCCGCGGCGGCGGCCCGCTGGCGACGAACGAGAAGAACCCGTGCCACTCGGTCTCGACCTTGCGGACCCGATCCTCGTCGGACAACTGCCCGTCGGTGATCGCCCGCGACAACACGCTGTAGATGCTCAGCAAGGCGTTGAACACTGCCAGATCCGCCGAGTACGCCGGATCCGCCCGCCGGACCAGATCGCCTTCGATCAACCCGGTCATGAACCGCTCGAAACCTGCGCGATCCTCGAACGACCGTCCGGCCAACGGCCGGTCGATCTCCGAGCGAACGAACCGGTCGGCCGGATCGGGCACCGCCGAGGCGACTACATCCTCGAAGCCCGGCGTCCAATCGTCCAGCGCGTTCTCGAACTCCTTCCACGAGCCGACCACTCGTTCGGGGTGGGCGGCGAACAGCTGCTTGTAATGGGCGTACGCCAGCTCCTTGTCGATCAAAGGCGCCACCTCACGATCGAAGTCGAGCAAGCCGTCACCAAGAGCCTCGGCAGTCAGATACCGCGTAGGCACCGGCTTCGTCCCGGCGACGGTGTAGCCGAGCTTGGCGTGATACGGCACGCCCCGCCGCGAGCCGACGTACAGGATCGGCTCGTCGCCCGACGGGTGGTACGTGAGCAGTCCGTCGCACTCGTCGTACCAGCCGCCGCGTCCTTCGGTGAGCAGGACCATCAGGTCGATGAAGGCCTGCCCGAACCCGCGCACGATCACCGGGGACTTCGGCCACAGCCCGTCGAGATCGACGTCCGCGGTGTAGCCGGGCGGGACATAGGTCAACCCCGCGTCGGCAGCTTGGGCGGCCCAGGCGGATTCGGATGCCGTGGGCAACCGATCCAGGTAGCCGAGGGCAAGGACCACCGCGTCGGCCGCGATCTCCCGGCCCGACTCGAGAATCACCCGCTGGTCCGCGGTGAGCTCGACCGCCCGCTCGCGATGGGTGGTCACGGTCGCGGGGAGATCGCGGACGACGCGCTCCCACACCCACGCCAGGTACTCCGCCTGTACCAGCCGCGGTGGGAAGTCCATCGGCCCCGGCTGCTCCAGCCCGGCCTTCTCCAGGATCACCGCGCCCTCACCGGCGACCCAGGTCGCGAGGTCCGGCCCCGGGACGATCGGCCCGTCGCACTCGACCGATTCGTCGGTGAAGATCGTGACGTCCGACGTCATCGAGTTCATCCACAGCAGCCGCGACTGCTCCCGCCGCCAGATCCGCCCGCCACCGATCGGATACGGATCGACCACATGGATCTCCACGTCGCGGCCGTCGAGCAGCTCCGGCGCGCTCGCCGCGAACCGCTCGAGCAGCCCGACCGTCCGCGGCCCTCCGCCGACGAACACGATGGTTGCCGGCGGCTCCTTCCAGGGATGCAGCTCCGCCACGGTCATACCTGCAACCCGAGGTTCGAGCGGAGCGTCGTACCGGCGTACTCGTCGCGGAAGACGCCGCGCTCACGCAGGAGCGGGACGACCCGGTCGACGAAGTCGTCGAGACCTGACGGAGTGAGGTGTGGGACCAGGACGAAGCCGTCGGCGGCGTCCTCCTGGACGTGATGGTTGATCGCCTCGGCGACCGTGGCCGGCGAGCCGATGAACGTCTGCCGGTTCTGCTGGTTGATCACGGTCTGCCGTAGCGACCAGCCGTGTGCCTCCGCCTGCGCCCGCCATTCCGCGACGATCGGGAACGGATCGTTGTACCCGACCCGCCCCTGCGTCACCGACGAACCCACGACCGGGTCCTCGGCAGGCAGCGGACCGTCCGGGTCGTACGCCGAGAGGTCGCGTCCCCACAGCAGTTCCGCGAGGACGAGCGCAGTCGGACCGGACACCTGCTGTTCCCGGATGTGCGCCGCCTTGTCGATCGCCTCGTCGTCCGTGTCAGCGACCACGACCGTCACCGCGGGCATGATCTTCAGCGAGTCCTCGCTCCGCCCGTACTTCGACAGCCGCGACTTCACGTCCTTGTAGAAGGTCTTCCCGGCCTCGAACGTCCCGTGCCGGCTGAAGATCACGTCCGCGTCCGACGCCGCGAATTCCCGGCCCTGCTCGCTGTCACCCGCCTGGATGATCACCGGCCGGCCCTGCGGCGACGGCGGCAGCCCGAACCGTCCGCGGATGTCGAAGTGTGCGCCTTCGTCCGCGAAGGCCCCAGCGCCCTCGCGGGCGAACGCACCCGCCGCCTGGTCGAGGACAAGCTGGTCCTCGCTCCAGGAGTTCCAGAGTTTGCGGACGATCCGCAGCGATTCCTGGGCGCGGACGTAGCGATCCGCCTTGTCGAGGTACCCGCCGCGGCGGAAGTTCTCGCCGGTGAACGCATCCCAGGACGTGACGACGTTCCACGCCGCGCGCCCGCCGGACAGGTGATCGAGCGTGGACAGTCGCTTCGCCAGTTCGTACGGCTCGTTGAACGTCGAGTTCACTGTCGCCGCCAGGCCGAGGTGCGTGGTCACGGCAGCCAGCGCGCTGAGCACGGTCAGCGACTCGGGCCGCCCGACGACGTCGAGATCGTGGATCTTCCCCTTCACCTCACGCAGCCGCAGCCCCTCGGCCAGGAAGAAGAAGTCGAACGTGCCCCGCTCGGCCGTCTCCGCCAAGTACCTGAAAGAACTGAAGTCGATCTGCGAGCCAGCCTGGGGATCCGACCAGACGGTTGTGTTGTTGACCCCCGGGAAGTGCGCAGCCAGATGAATCTGCTTGGTCATCGCTCACTCCCCGCATACCTGTTCGCAGGTCGCCCCAGCCCGAGCCGCCCGCGCAGACTCCCGCCGCGGTCCGCCGCCCCCACCAACCCGCGCTCCCGCAACCGTGGCAACAGCTCATCCGCGATCACCGGCACGTCCAGCTCCAGCGACGCGGGCCGAAGATGTACGCCGTCGGCCCCGGCCGCAGCCAATCCCTCGATCCGCTCGACGAGCCTGTCCACGCCGTCGAGGTGAGGTCGCGCGTCCACCGACACGAGCACCAGGGCGTTGAGCTGGGTGGGTAAGTCGCTGCTGTCGGGAAGCAGTACGAGCTCGGCGTCGGCGGCTGCCTCCAATGCTTCAGGTGTGTTCACCCGGACGGCCGTGACGGGATGGCCTTGGGGCGGACGGGGGACGATCGACGGTCCCTTGATGCTGAAGGTCGGCGACGTGAAGGTGACGTAGTGCAGACGCTCCCGGTCGACGTAGCGGCCGGTGGATGCGTCGCGGATGATCGCGTCGTCCTCCCACGAATCCCACAGACGCCGGCTCACGTCGACGACGTACCGCGCCTCTCGCCATGTGTCCGCAGCGGGCGCGGGCTCACGGCGCCCGATGACCGCGGCCGCGGCGGCCGACGACGACACGTCCGCGACCCAGCCGCCGCGCCCGCCCGAAACATGGTCGAGCGTGGCAACCGACGCCTGCACATGGAACGGCTCCGTGTGCGTGACAGTGATCGTCGGCAACAGCCCGATCCGCTCCGTCAACGGCGCGATCCGCGCAGCCAGCCCGAGCGCATCCAGCCGCACACTCACCCGATCGGGTACGTCGTCCGGCGCCTCCAACGCGTCCACGAAGGTGACGAAGTCGATCCCGGCCGCCTCCGCCCGTTGCACCGCCCGCAGAGCCAGTTCACCGGTGAGGATCGCCCGCGGGTCAACCTCGGCCCCACGCCACGCAGCTGGATCCGTACCGGCACCATCGATCTCGAGACCAACGATCATGACGCCACCTTCAATGCCACCGGAATCTCCTTCGTGAAAGGCAGCGGACCGATCGACTCGGGATCGACCGACGTGTCGAACTGCGGCTCGAAGCCGGCCGCCAGATACAGCCCAGCCGCCTCCGGCTGACGGGGCCCGGTCGTCAGGTACAGCCGCCGATACCCGAGATCCGCGGCCGCTGCCTCCAACTCCGCCAGCACCCGACGCCCCAGGCCCTGCCGCCGATGCAGGTGCGACGTCCACATCCGCTTCACCTCGGCGGTCTCGTCGTCGTACCGACGGATCGCGCCGCCGGCCACCGTCTGACCGCCGTACCGCAGCAGCACGAACGCCCCGCCGCTCTCGACATGGAAGTCGGACGCGGGTACTTCGGTCAGCTGCGTGTTCTCGTTGGTCCGCCCGTACCGGCTGCTGTACTCGACCACCAGATCCGCGAGCAGCGGCGCCGCCTCGGGGTCCTCGGGCCGCACCCGGACCGCCTCCACCGCGGCGAGCTGCACCGGCCCGCTCTCGATGACCTGCTCGCCCTCGACCGTCGCGAGGAACGCCTCCGTCACCTGGTACAGCGGCACCGACGCCGCCTGATCGAGCAGGACCCCGCCGCCGTCGTACAAGTGGATGTGCGACGACAACACGAACCAGCCCTGCCCGATCGCTCCAGCACCGAGGCTCGTCAGCACCGGCCGCAGCGCGTAGTCGATCACCAGCACATGCGCCGGCGTACCGCCCGTTGCCAACGGCAACACCGTCTTGCCCTTCAGCGCGTACTGCGGGAGCAGGTCGAGGAACACCTTCAGCAGACCGGAGTACGCCGCCTTGTAGACCGGCGTCGTGACGACCACCGCGTCCGCAGCCTCGAGGACCGCGGCCGCCGCGGCGATCGCCGGATGATCGGCCTGACCTCGCACCAACGGCTCGGCCGGGAGGTCGCGCAACACGATCGGCGTGACGGTGTGACCGTGGCTGATCAGGCGCTTGGTGACATAGTCGAGAACGGCGTCCGTGCGGGAAGGTACCGACGGACTGCTCGAGAGGGTTGCAATGGTCGCCATCGAGTTCTCCTATTTCTTCGGCAGACCGGGCGGGTTGATCAACGACTTCGGGACGGCCTCGGCCTGCAGGCCCCACTTGGCCAGGACCTTCGCGTAGCTGCCGTCCGCGATCGCCGCGTTCAGCGCGTCGGCGAGCGGCTTGACCAGGCCGTCGTCCTTCTTCGTGGTGATCCCGACGAGCCCTTGCACCGGGTAGCTGGACGAGACCGTGCCGACGATCTCGGTCTGGTGCTGGGTCGCGACGTGGTACGACGCGTTCGGGTTCGGGCCGAGGTACAGGTCGATGCGGCCGGACTGCAGCGCGAGGTACGTGTCCGCCGCCTGCTGGTAGTACTTGAGGTTCGCGGGCTTGCGGCCGGCCGCGACGTTCTGCTTGTTCCAGTCGACGAGGATCGCTTCCTGGAGCGTTCCGGAGCTGACCGCGACGGTCTTGCCGGAGATGTCGGCCGGGCCGGTGACCTTCAGCCCCGAACCCTTCTTCGCCTCGAAAGCGTGCAGGCCGAGACGGTACGTCGCGAAGTCGTACTTCTCCTTGCGCAGTTCGGACACGCCGATGTTGGAGATCCCGACCTGGTACTTGCCCGAGTCCAGTCCGAGGAACAGGTTCTCCCAACTGGTCGTATCGATCTCGGGCTTCAGCCCGAGCACACTCGCGACCAGGTACGCGATGTCGATCTCGACCCCGATCGGCGTCTTGTTGTCATCCGCCGTGAACCCGAGCGGCGGCAACCCACCGCCCGCGGACCCGTTCCCGACAACCAGCTTCCCGCTGTCCCGCACAGCGGCCGGCAACTCAGCCGCGATGCTGTCCACCTTCGAGGAGGTGATGTGCTCCTGCTTCGCAGAGGTGTCAAAGGCAACTTCTGACGATGCTGCTTTTGTGTCCGTCTTCGGATCGGCGCAACCGACCGCAGCCAGCAGAACCGCCGCGAGCAGCAAACTCCAACGTGTTCTCATCAGTTGTCCTCAGCTCGTCAGGGGGAGGCCGGGTGGGTTGATCTCGGATTTGGTGACCGCTTCTGTGGCGACGTTCCAGCGGGCCAGGACCTTCGCGTAGCTGCCGTCCGCGATGACCGCGTTCAGCGCCGCCTGGTAGGCCTTCACCAGGCCGTCGTCCTTCTTGGTCGTCGCGGCGATCAGGCCCTGCAGCGTCGGACCGGCGCCGGAGAACTTGCCGATGGTCTCGGTCTCGCCCGACGTCTTCACGTGGTACGCGATCGACGGGTTCGGCCCGAGGTACGCGTCGATCCGCCCCGAACTCAACGCCAGGTACGTGTCGGTGTTCTTCTGGAAGTACCTGATCGTTGCTGCCGGCAACCCGGCCTTGACGTTCGCCTCGTTCCAGTCGACCAGGATCTTCTCCTGGTTCGTGCCGGACCCGACCGCGATCGTCTTCCCGGCGATGTCCTTCCCGCCGGAGACCCGCCAGGTCCCGCCCTTCTTCGCCTCGAACGCGATGTCGTCCTTGCGGTACGTCGCGAAGTCGTACTTCTGCTTCCGCTTCTCCGTCACGGTGATGTTCGAGAACCCCACGTCGTACTTGCCGGAGTCGAGTCCGACGAACAGGTTCTCCCAGCTCGTCACCTCGATCTCCGGTTTCAGCCCGAGCGCCTCGGCGACGAGGTACGCGATGTCGACCTCGAGACCGATCGGGGTCTTGTTGTCGTCGGCGTAG
This sequence comes from Kribbella sp. NBC_00662, assembly GCF_041430295.1. Lineage (GTDB taxonomy): Bacteria > Actinomycetota > Actinomycetes > Propionibacteriales > Kribbellaceae > Kribbella. Next base: position 1,223,674 of record NZ_CP109029.1, read on the forward strand.
AACCCGAGCGGCACACTCCCGGAGCCGAACCCGCCGCCGACGATCAGCGTGCCCCGATCGCGGACCTTGGCCGGCAGCAATGCTGCTGCCGCATCGTTGCGACTGGTGGTGATGCGGTTCTGATCGGCGGAGGTATTCACACCGGTGTCGGAGGCGGCGACGGCCTGAGGGTCGCCGGCGCATCCGGCCAGGGCCAGCGCGAGTGCGGCGGCTCCCGCGACAACGGCGTACAGAGAACGTTTCATCAGAGGACCTTCGAGATGAAGGCGCGAGTGCGCTCGTGGACAGGGTTGTCGAGGACGTCGCGCGGTGGACCCGATTCGACGATGCGGCCGCCGTCGATGAAGACCACCGTGTCGGCGATCTCCCGGGCGAAGCCGATCTCGTGGGTGACGACGACCATCGTGGCGCCGTCGCGGGCGAGTTCCTTGATCACGTCGAGGACCTCGCCGACCAGCTCCGGGTCGAGCGCGCTGGTGGGCTCGTCGAACAGCAGGACCTTCGGCTTCAGCGCCAGCGCGCGGGCGATCGCGACCCGCTGCTGCTGACCGCCGGACAGCTGCCGCGGGTACACGTCGGCCTTGTCGCCGACCCCGACGCGCTCCAGCAGCTCCCGCGCGTACGGCTCGACCACGCTGCGCTTGCGGCGTTGCGCCGAGACCGGCGCCTCGACCACGTTCTGCAGCACGGTCAGGTGCCCGAACAGGTTGAAGGTCTGGAACACGAACCCGACCTGCGACCGCTGCCGCAGGATCTCTCGCTCGCGGAGCTCGTGCAGTTTGTTGCCGCGTCGCCTGTACCCGATCAGCTCGCCGTCGATCTTGATCAGCCCGCGGTCCACCTTCTCCAGGTGGTTGATCGACCGCAGCAACGTCGACTTGCCTGATCCCGACGGTCCGAGGATCACGGTGACCGCGCCCGCCGGCACGTCGAGGTCGATGCCCTTCAGGACTTCGAGCTCGCCGAAGCTCTTGTGCACACCCTTCACGTCGATCATCGCGTAGTACCTCGGGCGAAGCGGCGCTCCACGTAGTACTGCACGATCGACAGCAGCGTGGTCAGCACGATGTACCAGACCGTCGCAACCATCAGCAGCGGTACGACGCGGCTGTTCCGGCCGTAGATCACCTGCACCTGGTAGAAGAGCTCGGGGATCGCCATCACCGAGACGATCGAGGTGCCCTTGAACAGGCTGATCACCTCGTTCGCGCCGTTCGGCAGGATCGACCGCATCGCCTGCGGCAGCACGATCCGGAAGAACTGCCGGATCCGCCGGATCCCCAACGCTGCCGCCGCTTCCAGCTGGCCGGCGTCGACCGAGATGATCCCGCCGCGGATGATCTCCGCGGCGTACGCCGCCTGGTGCAACGCGAGCCCGAGGACGGCGGCGCCGAGCGGGCCGAACAGGTTGTTCGTACTGAAGTGCACGAACTCCGGGCCGAACGGGATGCCGATGCTCAGTTCCTTGTACAGGTACGCGATGTTGAACCAGAACAGCAGCTGCACGATCAGCGGGATCGAGCGGAACGCCCAGATGTAGCCCCAGGCAACTACTTGCAGGAAAGGGCTGCTGGACAGGCGCATCGACGCGAGGACGGCGCCGAGGACGAACCCGAGCACCGTGCCGTACACGGTCAGCTGCACGGTCACCCAGAGCGCGGAGAAGATCGTCCTGGTGGCGAAGAACTGGAAGAACGTCGGCCAGTCCCAACCCGGGTTGGTGGCGAGACCATGCACGAACATCGCCAGCAGGACAAGGACAACGGCGACACCGACCCAGCGCCATGGATGCCGGCGGGCGACGACGGGCAGGTCGGCTTCGAGCGGTAGGGCGGACGTCGGCGGACCGGACGCACCGGACACAGACGTGACTGAAGTAGTGGACACGATGAGACTCCCAGGCGGTGGGCAGGCTTCGCGGACGTCCGGAACGGGACGTCTCAGCGGTACGAGAAGGGGTTCAGCTCAGCGCAGACAGAGCGCGCTGGAGACCCGGAGAAGGTCGATGTGGAGGCGGTAGTACGGCGGCTTGCGCGTCATCTCCGTCTCCTCTCGTCGCTCGTGTCATTTCAGTATGGGACGGCATTGAAAGTTTAGTAAGTGGGTCGACAAAGCTCTCAATATATGGACGCCTTATACCGGTCCGGAGGGGCTGTTCGGCGCCAATCGGCCGGTGATCCGCGTCACGCCGATAGTTGAGTCTTCACTCGGCAGGTTCACGCCTGAACGCGTACGCGGCGGTAGGAACGCCTCACCGAGCGTGTTCGATTTCGTTGATCTTTTCGCAATCCGTGTTTGAGGCCGCTGTGATGCCGTCGTTATGGTCGTTCAGGTCGCCGTACCCCTCCCTGACGGCGAACGCCCCTCCCTGGAAGGTTTTCTCGTGCCTACTCACCAAGACGTGCCGGAGACAGATCGGCCGACGTCAAGTCGTCCGGCTGCCCCGCGCCGGGTGGCCAAGCACCGCTCCATCAGTCGACTCGCAACCCGCCGTACCCAGCTGATCGGCCTGACCGCCGCTCTGGCTGCCGCGGCCGGCACCACCGCCGTCGGACTCAGCTCGTCCGCGGCCGGTCCGGCCACCGCGAACGCAGGCACCGGCCTGAGCCCCTCACAGGCCGGCGCTCTCACCTCCGCCCGGATCGACCGTCGCGACCTCGGTTCCCGCGATACCTCCCGGATCGACCTTTCGCTCGCCACGGCCAAGAAGGCAGCGGCCGACAAGGCCGCGAAGCAGCGCGCCGCGAAGCTGGCCGCGAATGCGACGCTGACGCAGCGCCGGGCGCTCGCCCTCGCCGCGGCGAAGGCAGCCTCGGCGAAGAAGGCCGCCGACTCGGCCAAGGCTCTGGCCGCGGCGAAGAAGGCGGCAGCCGCGAAGGCGGCCGCCATCGCCAAGGCCGCGCCGAAGATCGTCCTCCCGACGACCGGGTACCACCTGACCGCCCGCTTCAACCAGGCCGGCGGCCGCTGGGCCCACAACCACACCGGTCTCGACTTCGCCGCCCCGATGGGTACTCCGGTCCGTTCGGTGATGGCCGGCGAGGTCATCCAGGCCGACTGGGAAGGCGCGTACGGCCGCCAGGTCAAGGTCCGTCACGCCGACGGCACGGTCACGTCGTACAGCCACATGGAAGAGTTCGACGTTTCCGTCGGCGACTCGGTCCAGGCCGGCACGATGGTCGGCCGCATCGGCATGACCGGCAACACCACCGGCCCCCACGTCCACTTCGAGGTCCTCCCCGGCGGCGGCGCCCCCATCGACCCCGAACCCTGGCTCCGCGACCACGGCCTCAACCCGTAGATCGGCTAGCGTTCCCCCACACACTTCCAAGAGGGGGAACTCTTGAAGCTCTACAAGACGACGCTGGCTGTCCTCGCCCTGATGGCAGCCAGCCTTGTCACGATCCAGCCCGCCGACGCCGCCCAGCAGCAGGCCACGGCGACGTGCTCGCTCTGGGTGCCTTCCCGGATCAGCGTCGGCGCGACCTACAACAACTTCCTTGCACGGTTCGGCGCCGGCTGCCCGGACACCATCTACACCGCGGTTTGGAAGAGCACCCCAGCTGTCACACCGAACCCGCAAGGCAGGCTCGAGTTCACGTACGGGAATCGCGTGGCCCAGTTCGGCTTCTACGGGACGGTTCCGCCGATCGGCACCATCACGTGGACACCCGCCGGCGGCGCGACCAACATCAACGGCACCAAGGTCGCCGACCTGGCCTCCGCGACCTCGGTCTCGCGCTGCGCTTCAGCGGTTGCCCTCACTGGGGGCCGGAAGGGCAGCCGTACGGCGCTGCTTACTACCGTCTCGTACTGGAAACCGAGCAGCGACCGCTACATCCGCTGGGCGAACAAGCAGGTCCTGATCCAGTACCAGGACATCGGCACGTCGACCTGGAAGGGCCTCGCGTACGTCACCACCAACAGCGTTGGCCAGGTGACCTACAACTACTACCCGAACCGGACCCGCCGTTACCGCGTCTATGTGCCGGGGACGAGCAGCATCTGGAACATCTTCTCGCCCGTCATCAGCCGCTAAAGCATCTTCGCCATGTCGAGGGCGGCTATCAGGTCGCCCTCGATGAGGAACTCGTTGGGGTGGGTGCCTTCGACGACGTAGCCGTGGCGTTCGTAGAGGCGGCGGGCGGGGGCGTTGGTGCTGTGGACGTGCAGGCTGATCTTGCGGGCACCCCGCAATACCCCCTCAGCCGCAGCCGCGTTCAGGAGTGCGGATGCCACCCCCAACCGGCGCGCGCCGGGTGCGGTCGCGAGACCGTTGATCGTCAGTACGCCGGCGCCTTCCGGGAACGGGTACTTGTCCTGCAAGCGCAGATACCCGACGACCTCCCCGTCGTACTCCGCGACCAGATGCGCCTCCGGACCACTCCGCGCGAAGAACGTGTCCGACAGGCCGTCCTGGTACGATGGGAACCCTGACGACGCGTCCCACGAGACCTGCTCGATCGCGAGCAGCGCGGCGTCGTCCTCCTCGACGGCACGTCGTACGGTCACCTCATGCTCGGCTGAAGGTCGTTCGTCACTCACCGCACCATCCTCCCCCGCGGGCCAGGCCAACCGCTTGCCGGGTCAGGCATCCGTCTCGGGCAGTACGACGGTTGCCGTCAGCCCGCCGTCTCTGTTCGCGACCAACTCCAACCGCCCGTGGTGGACCTCGACGATCCGATCCACCAGCGCGAGCCCCAGCCCGTGCCCGGCGCCGTACCTGCTCTTCGCGAACGGCTCGACGAACGTCCGCACCATCGCGGGATCGAGGACGGGCCCGCCGTTCCGTACGACGAGAGTCCCGTGCGCAACCGTCACCGAGACGGCGCCACCACCGTGCCGGATCGCGTTCTGCACGAGATTTGTTACCAGTTGATGCAGTAACACGTCGTTGCCCTCTACAACGGACTCTTCGATCTCGGACGCCAGCGCCACACCGGCCTCGGCCGCCTCCGACGAGAGCGCCGGCCACGCGGACCGCAGTACCGCGGACAGATCGACCGGGTCCAGCTCCACTTGCCGGTTGCTGAGCGCCGTCAGACTGAGCAGCGTCTCGACGATGTTGATCCCGCGCTGGTTGGTCTCGGCCAGGCGCTTCACCAGCTGCGGCACGTCCTGATGCTCCGGATCCGCCTGCGCCACGTCGAGCATCGTCTTCATCACCGCGTACGGTGTCCGCAGCTCGTGCGAGGCGTTCGCCGCGAACCGCCGGTACTGCTCGAACGACCGCTGCAACCGCTCGAGCATCTCGTCGAACGTGTCCGACAGATCGGTGAACTCGTCCCGGATCCCGGTCAGTCCGATCCGATGATCGAGCGACCCGCTCGCCGCCTTGCGCGCAGCCGCGGTGATGTCCTGCAGCGGCTTCAGCATCCGGCCCGCGAGGAACCAGCCACCGACGAGCCCGATGACCGTCAGGAATCCCAGCGCCCATCCGGACAGCGTGACCACCAGGTGGAGGATCTCGCCGCGGGTCGGAGCAGGCTGCTGGTCGTGCGGGTTGGCGGCGGTGAGCGGGTAGTTCGGCACGATCCGGAAGACCAGCCAGATGACGCACGCGACCACGGCACCAGCCACGACGAGCAGACCCGCGTAGCTCAACGTCAACCGCAGCCGAACCGTCAACCGCGGCCGCCACGTCATCAGCCGCTCGTCGCTCACGGCTCGCCGATCCGGTAGCCGACGCCCGGCACGGTGTGGATCACCCATGGATCTCCCAGCCGTTTCCGCAACGCCGAGATCGTCAGCCGTACTGCGTTGCTGAACGGGTCCGCGTTCTCGTCCCAGGCCTTCTCCAGCAGCGTTTCCGCGCTGATGACCCCGCCGCGAGCCGCCATCAGCACCTCCAGCACGGCGAACTGCTTGCGCGCGAGCTTCACGTAGCGGCCGGCTCGGTAGACCTCGCGCCGGTACGGGTCGAGCCGGACCCCGGCGTACTCGATGATCGTCGGTGTGGCGGCAGCGGGTCGGCGTACCAGAGCTCTGAGGCGTACGACGAGCTCGCGCAGCTCGAACGGTTTGGTCAGGTAGTCGTCGGCGCCGAGCTCGAACCCGGTGACTTTGTCGTCGAGATCGCCGGCCGCGGTCAGCATCAGCACCCGGCATCCGATGCCCTGCGCAACAACCCGCCGACAGACCTCGTCACCGCTCAGCCCCGGCAGATCGCGGTCGAGGACCACCACGTCGTACGCGTTGACCGTCACGGATTCCATTGCGGTGTTGCCGTCGAACGCCAGGTCCGCCGCGATCGCCTCCAGCCGCAGCCCCGCCTGGATCGCCTCGGCGAGATAGACCTCGTCCTCGACAATCAGCACCCGCATATCACCCATTGAACCAGGCCGGGCGTATCGAAAACGTATCCGGATTTACAGACGCTCTCGCAACATCGCCTCGGATGAACTGTCGGCATGCTGACCGATCACCCATCTGCCTATCGGACAACCGTCCTGGCGATCGTTGCCGCAGTCACCTGTCTCACCCTGACCTCGTGCACAGCGGTCTCCGCCCAGGACGACGCCACCCCGTCAACCTCCGGCTCACCTCGCGCGGCGGACGGCGTACTCCCCGACCACACCTCGGCGTACGACACCGACCTCCCCGGCATCGCCAAACTCGACCCTGCCCTCCGCAAAGCAGTCCAGCAGGCCGAAACCGCCATGAAGCACGACGGCATCGAGATGCAGGTCACCACAGGCTGGCGCAGCAAGAAGTACCAGGAAGAGCTGCTGGACAAGGCAATCCGCAAATACGGCAGCAAGAAGAAGGCCCTCGAATACGTAGCCGAGCCCGATGAATCCCACCATGTAACCGGCCACGCCGTAGACATAGGCCCCACCAACGCCGACGACTGGCTAACCCGCCATGGCAACCGCTACGGCCTCTGCCAGACCCTCACCAACGAAATCTGGCACTTCGAACTCGTCACCAAACCAGGCGACGACTGCCCACCGATGACGGATCCCACCAAGAACTAGCCGGACTCGCCTGCATCTCGACAGGAGGTCTGCCCCCAAGCCCCAGTTCGGCCGCTCCAACACCGCTCGAACTGCTGGAAGATCATCTACACATCCTGCCCAGATGCAGATCTCAGCCCGCTTACCTGGGTTCTTCGGGTGGGTCCGGGAGGACGGCGAGAGGGCGTTGGACCCAGGCGACGTCGTGCCAGTTGTTGAGTTTCCAGCCGATGTTTCGGTAGGTGCCGATGGGTTCGAAGCCGAGGGATTTGTGGAGGCCTTCGCTGGCGGGGTTGGGGAGCGTCATGCCGGCTACGGCGGTGCGGTAGCCGCGGGCGGTGAGGCGAGTGAAGAGGGCCTCGTAGAGGGCGCGGCCGGTGCCGGTGCGGCGGCGGCCCGGCTCCAGGTAGACGCTGACTTCGCAGGACCAGCGGTACGCCGCGCGCGGTTTCATCGGGCCCCCGTACGCGTAGCCGACGACGCGGCCGTCGTCCTCGGCGACCAGCCACGCGTGGGTGGACTGGGCCTGGGTGATCCGCTCGGCCATCTCCGCGGGGCCGGGCGGGTCGATCTCGAAGGTGACGGCGGAGTCGGTGACGTAGGGGGCGTAGATCGCCGCGCAGGCCTCGGCGTCGGCCGCCGAGGCGTCTCTAACCTGAACCATGGCACGATAGTAGCCACAACTGCCGCTATAGTGGCAACGTGATTGACGATCTGTCTCGTTCCCTGGCCACGACCGTGCAGCAGGCGCGAACCGCGCAGGACCTGTCCGTCAACGCGCTGGCGGAGCGTTCAGGCGTGTCGCGGGCGATGATCGGGAAGATCGAGCGGGGCGAGGCGCAGCCCACCGCCGTACTCCTCGGGAAGTTGTCGGGTGCGCTCGGTATGACGTTGTCCGAGCTCGTCGCTCGCGCGGAGAACACCGGCGAGCTCCTGCGGCGGGCGGAGGATCAGCCGGTCTGGACGGACCCGGTCACCGGGTACCACCGACGCGCGGTGTCCCCGGTGACCGACTCGTCGCTCGAGCTGGTCGAGGTCGAGCTTCCGGCCGGCGCATCGGTCTCCTACCCGGCCGACGCGTACATCTTCAAATACCAGCAGCTGTGGATCCTCGACGGCCATCTCCGCTTCCACGAAGGACCGCAGGTCCACGAACTGCACACCGGCGACTGCCTACAGCTCGGGCCGCCCTCGGCGACGACCTTCCACAACCCAGGTACGGCGCCGTGCCGCTACCTCGTCGCACTCGTCAAAGGCCGCGCCTGAAACCACGTAGTGAGCGCATCGCGCAGACCGTCCTGCTCGGCGATCCCGTCCTGTTCCGCGGCCCAGGCGACGTACCCGTCAGGCCTTATCAGCAAGGCGATCTGGCGATCGCTGCTGCCGGTGATCACGTCGACCTGGTCAGGCACGGCGGTCGCCGCGAAGGTGCCGGCCGGGGTGAGATCCAGGAGGAGCGGGCGCCCCGCACGCATCAACTCGGCCAACCGCACCCGCACGGGAAAAGAGGGCACCGATGCGAGGGGCGAGGAGGCCGACGCCGCACCATCTACCGTCAGGTCTGGAGCCCACCGGCCGACAAGCGGGTGCGAGCCCTCGTAGTACCGGACGTCGGCGCCGGTGATCAGGTCTGCGATCCGCTGGACGTTCCGCGGCTCGGTCAGGAGCTCGCCGAACAGTTCGCGCAGCGCGGTCACCTCGTTGCCTGGAGCAATCAACGCGGTCTGCGCCTGGGTCTGCATGACGACCCGCTCCCCCACCGGCCGCCGCTCGGACTCGTAAGTGTCCAGCAACCCCGAGGGCGCCGTCCCCTTCACCTCTGCGGCCAACTTCCAACCCAGGTTGATCGCATCCTGCAGACCGAGATTCAACCCAGGCCCACCCATCGCCGAGTGCACGTGGGCAGCATCCCCGACCAGCAGCACCCGCCCTTCGCGATAGCGGTCGGCCAGCCGGCTGTTCCCGCCGACGAGCCGCCGCAGCAACCGCGGCCCGTCCCCCTCCGGCGGCGTCAGCGGAAGATGTACGCCGAGCACGCGATCAACGCTTTCCTGCAGCTCCTCGAGCGACATCTCGACGTCGTCGGCAGCATCGCCCCACTCGCCCGTACTCACCGCCGCACGCCCGGGGAACGGCGCGAACACGAACATCCCCCGCTCGGTCCGATGATGCATGAACGGCGGAATCACGCCGTACCCCGGGACGTTCAGCGCACCGGTTTCCGGATCGATGAGCTCCGCCGGCACCTGAGCGCTCGCCGTACGGGAGACCATGCGGTCGTTCGTCACGCCGGGGAAGTCGATGCCGGCCAGCTTGCGGGTGAGGCTGTGGCCGCCGTCGGCGCCGACGAGATAGCGGGTCCGCAACTCGTACACACCGTCCGGACCGGTCACCTCCACCAACACCGAGTCCACATCCTGCGACAAACCAGACAGCTCATGCCCCTGACGGATCTCGGCGCCGAGCTCCAGCGCACGCTCGCGCAGTACTGCCTCGACCCGGACCTGAGGCACGGGCAGCATGTAGACGGGGTTGTCCTCGATCATCTCGAGCGGCAACTCCATGGCGCCGAAGATGTACGCCGGTTGCGGCTGCGGCGGCCCCGGCGTAGCGGCGAGAGGCTCGTACAAACCGCGCCGGTCGAGCATCCGCACCACCTGGCCGACCAGCCCGTTGGCGCGAGGCGTCGTATTCGGTTCCGGCAAGCGCTCCAGCACCAGAGGCTGGACTCCGGCGAGGCGCAGTTCGATGGCGAGCATGAGGCCGTTCGGTCCGGCCCCGGCAATGACGACTTCGGCGTCCATGGCGATCCTCCGTTTGGGCATGACTGACCACCCCGACGGCTGGTCAGGGGAATCAAGAAGTTGGTTTATTCAGGCACGGGCAGGCCGGCCTCGACCTGGTCGAGCGCCTCGGACAGCAGGTCGGCGATCGACCGCGGCGGATCGGCCCGCAACCACTCGGCCATCACGACCCCGCGGGCTGCGCCGATCACCTCCGCGACCAGCCGTGGATACAGCCCGGTGGTCCCGGTCCGATCGGCGATAGCGGCAGCCATCTCGTCGCCGACCCGTGCGTACGCCCGCGCGATCGCACCCTGTAGCTGGGGCTCGGTCATCATCAACCGGATGCCCTTGATCCACTGCTCGTCCGGCGGACGCCGCCCGCCGTGGCCCTCCTCGCCGAGCGCGAAATGGGCCTCGATCGCGGCCCGGATCGCCACCCACAACGGCTCGTCGGCGGGCCGCGCCCGGAGCTCTTCGGCGATCCGCAGAGTGCGATCCACCTCGCGCGCGGCGATCGCGTCCGCCTTGCTGTCGAAGTAGTTGCGGAACGTCCGCAGCGAGACCCCGGCCTCGGCGGCGATGTCCTCGATCCGGACCGCGCCGTACCCACGCTCGACGGCGAGCCGGACCGCCGCCCAGCTCAACGCGATCCGCGTCTCCTGCTTCTTCCGCTCCCGCAACCCTTCGGCCATGACACGACCGTAGCAGAAGTTGCCGAAAGAGCAAAGATGCCTTTTAGGCAATTTCACCCTAAGGCGGGAATCCCGGCGGCCCGCCATGGTTGGGTTACGACATGACGGTGTCCCCGCTGGTCTGGGTGCTGACGTTGGTCGCGATCGTCGGCCTGCTGCTGTTCGACTACTTCTTCCACGTCCGCTCGGCACACGTCCCGACACTGCGCGAGGCCGCGGTCTGGTCCGGGTTGTACGTCGGGATCGCGGTCCTGTTCGGTCTCGGCGCGCTGATCATCGGCGGCGCCGAGATGGGTTCGGAGTACTTCGCCGGGTACGTCACGGAGAAGGCGCTCTCGGTCGACAACCTGTTCGTGTTCCTGATCATCATGACCGGCTTCCGGGTGCCCCGGGAGAACCAGCAGAAGGTGCTGCTGGTCGGCATCGTGGTCAGCCTCATCGCCCGGACCGCGTTCATCTTCGCCGGCTCGGCGCTGCTGCACACGTTCTCTTGGGTGTTCTACCTGTTCGGGGTCGCGCTGCTGCTGACCGCCGGGAACATGCTCAAACCGGAGACCGAGGAGTCGCACCAGGCGCAGAACGTGGTCGTCCGGCTGGCCCGGCGGCTCTTCCGGACCAGCGAGGAGTACGACGGCGACCGGCTGACCACCGTGGTCGACGGCCGCCGGGTGCTGACGCCGATGCTGCTGGTGATGGTCGCGATCGGCGCCACGGACCTGCTGTTCGCGCTCGACTCGATCCCGGCGATCTTCGGCCTGACCCAGAACGTGTACGTCGTGTTCACCGCGACCGCGTTCAGCCTGCTCGGCCTGCGGCAGCTGTTCTTCCTGCTCGACGGCCTGCTGGACCGGTTGATCTACCTGTCGTTCGGACTGGCCGCGATCCTGATGTTCATCGGCGCCAAGCTGATCCTGCACGCACTGCACGAGAACAACCTGCCGTTCGTGAACGGCGGCGAGCCCGTCGAGGTGGTGGAGATCAGCACCGGCCTCTCGCTGGCGGTGATCCTGGTCGTCCTGCTGATCACGATCTTCGCCTCCCTGTTCAGCACCCGCGGCCGCACGCAGACGGCGATGGCCCACATCCGCCGCGACGCGAACGCGTACCTCGACCCGGAGTACACCGACGACCCCGCCGAGCGCGAGCGCGTCTTCCAACGCCTCCTCCGCGCCCGCGACCACATCACCGAACTAGGCCCGAAGGCCAAACAACACGTCCTCAACGAGGAGGATCTGATGGCCCTCTGCCGCCAGGTAGGCGAAGCCCACGCCGCCGCCCACGCCGACCACGAAGTCCGCCCTAGCCTTTGACCTTGTGCACGCACCAACCACTTCGGGCGCGGTGAAATGGTTGGTGGGTGCTCAAAGTCAGCCTTTGACCGCTCCCGACGCGAGGCCGGTGACGTAGAAGCGTTGGAGGCCGACGTACAGGATCACGCAGGGGATCATGGCGATGACCGCGCCGGCGACGAGGGAGCCGAAGTTGATTTCGCCGTAGGCGCCGGCTTGGACGTTCACGAGGGCGACGGGAAGTGTGTAGAGCTCGTCCTTGGTGAGGAAGGTGAGGGCGCCCAGGAACTCGGTCCAGGCGGCCAGGAAGGCGTAGAGGGCTACGGTGGCGGCGCCAGGCATGATCAGGGGGCGGAGGACCGAGCCGAGCATGCGGAGGGTGCCGCAGCCGTCTACGTGTGCGGAGTCCTCGAGCTCGACCGGGACCGAGGCGAACGAGTTGCGCATCACGAAGACGCCGAAGGGCAGGTTGACCGTGGTGTAGAACAGCACCAGGCCGAACAGGCTGTCGGTCAGCCGGAGGGTGTTCATCTCCAGGTAGAGCGGGGTCAGGATCGCCTGGAACGGGATCATCATCGACACCACCACGAGCGCGAACAGCACCGGTGCGCTGCGGAACCGGAACCGCGCGAACCCGTACCCGGCAAATGTCGCGAGCAGCGCCGTCAGGATGGCCGTGCTCAGGGCAACGACCAGGCTGTTGCCCACGGCCCGAATCAGGTTGCCCGGGCCCTCGATCAGCGTCCGGAAGTTGTCCCAGGTCAGATGGAAGAACGTGGACGCATTCGGGGCCGCGACGATCACGTCGTTCGGCTGCACCGAGCGGAAGAGTGCCCACAGCAACGGTACGGCGAAGACCAGGAAGGCGCCACCGCCGCCGATCACGTAGAAGGTGTTCTTGAGTCTCATCAGTCCTTCTCCCGGAGCAGCCGGAACTGGGCAGCGGTGACGAGGCCGACCACGATCACGAGCACGATCGACAGCGCGGTCGCGGCACCGAGCTGCAGCTGGACGAAGGCCCGGTTGTAGATGTACTGGACCACCGTCGTGGTGTCGATACCCGGCCCGCCGCGGGTCAGGATGTAGAACTGCGAGAACGCGAGCAGCGAGCCGATCACCGAGATGATCACCGCCATCGCGATCGTCCGTCGCAGGATCGGGATCGTGATCTCCCGCTCGGTCTTCCACCAGCCGGCCCCATCCAGCTCGGCGGACTCGTAGTACTCCCGCGGGATCGCCTGCATCCCGGCCATCAACAGCATCATCGTCAGTCCGCTGACCGCCCAGATGACCAGCACACAGATCAGTCCGGTCGCGAGCGGCCCGTCCACCAGCCAGGCCGTCGTACCGTCGGTGATCCCGAGTTTCTTCAGCACGATGTTGATCACGCCGCTCTCCGGCTGCGCCTCGAGAACGGTGACGAAGCTGAGCGTCGACAGCCCGACGACGAACGGGAGGAAGAAGACCGTTCGCAACAGCGTGGAGCCCCGGCGCTTGCGGCGTACCAGGATCGCGAGGGCGTAGCCGAGCACCAGGATCGGCCCGGTCACGATGACCGTGTAGAGCAGCGTGTAGAGGACGGACTTGGCAAACGCGGCGTCGGAGACGATCGCCGTGTAGTTCTTCAGTCCGCTGAACTTCACCGAACCGATCAGCGGCCAGTTGGTCAGCGAGATCACCAACGCGAACGCCAACGGGACGAGCACGAAGACGCCGACGAACAGAACTGCGGGGGTGACCAACAACAACCCGGTGCGTCCCGGGTGCGTCAACGAGCGCGGCGTACTCATCGTCGTCCTCGCTTCGCTCCGGGCGCCGATGAGGCACGAGGTACGCAGTGTTGAATGATGAACTCGCTACGCTCGTTCATGCCTGCCCCTGCTTGAGGATGCGGTCGTAGTTCTGCTGGGCTTCCTTCATCGCGGCCTCCAGTTCGCCGTCGAACACCGCGCGGCGGAACATCTGCAGCCACGGCCCGTCCGGCTGGTTGTAGAGGAGGTTGTAGGACAGCGTCGTCGGCGCGTACCCCTCCTGGATCCGCTCCAGCGGCAGCGTCGCCAACGGATACTTCTTCGCGAACTCGGGAGTCCGCGCATCGGACCGCACCGGCGTGTACCCGCCGGCCGGCAGGTCGATCTGCTGTGGCAGATCCAGCGCGAACCGCACGAACTCCCACGCCCCCGATGCATTGCGAGCGCCGCGTGGGATACACATGTTGTCCCCGCCGTCGAAGAACGCCGCACCGCCGTCCGGCCCGGACAGCAGCCGCGGCGTGACGTTGTGGTGGAACGCGTCGTCGGACGCCGACACGACCACGCTGTAGTTCGACGGGAAGATGCCGATCTTGCCGGCCCGGAAGTCGCTGCCCCATCGGGACGCGTCGTCGGAGAAGTTTGCCCTCGGCACCAATCCGTCCACCCACAGCTGCCGGTGCAGCTCGAGCATCCGCTGCACCACGTCGTTCCCGACGATGTGCCCGGACTGGCTGCCGATCGTGCCCTGGATCAGGTCGGTGTCGGCGGCCCACACCATCGGCTGTACGACGAAGCCGAGCGCGCCCGGGCTGTTCGCCGGGAAGCTCCAGGCGTAGATGTCGTCGCCGAGCTTGCGGAGCTTCCGGGCCGCGTCGAGCAGGTTGTCGAACGACTTCACCGCCTCGTCCGGATCGACCTCGGCGCGGTCGCACAGCTCGGTGTTGAACCAGAACATCGAGTTGTCCGCGAGGTACGGAACGCCGTACACCCGCTCGTCCTTCGTCGCCAGCCGCAGGTGGCCGGGGCTGAGCTTGTCCCGGAAGTCCAGCGCGGCCAGCGGTTCGGTCAGGTCGGTGAACGCGTCGCGGTAGATGAACAGCATCGAGTTGATGTCGTCGATGTCGACCAGGTCCGGCACACTCCGGCCGCGGATCGCGGTCGCCAGCTTGGTCACGTACTGCGCGTCCAGGACCGGCGTCAGCTCGACGGTGAGCCGGTCCTGGGACGCGTTGAACTTCTTCACCAGGTCGGTCAGACCGGTCTGGGTCGCCGCCCGGCACCACACCTGCACGGTGCCGGTGGCCTCCTGCCCGAACCCCGCCGCCCGGACGTCGGGTTCGGGCAGGACCGAGCTGCAGCCCGGAAGCAGACCAGCCGTGGTCGCTCCGGCTGCGAGGCCGAGGAACTGCCGACGCGTGACCATGATCAGACCCTGGGCAGCCAGACACGCATGGCACCGATCTCCCGGTTCGCCCACGCGTAGTACGGCACCGCCACCACGTCCACCGCATCGCCGATCGCGTCCTCGACGCCAGGCCGGAAGGACCAACCAGGCTGATGCCCGACCCCGACCCGCCCATGGGCCTTCAGCACAGTCACCCCGTCCAGCAGGTCCGAGGTCTCAGCAGTAGGTGCCTCGGGCAACAGATGCAGGTCGTCCACATTCGCGGAGTTGTCCGCCTGCTCGACGGCGTACACGAGCGGACCACGCTCGAGAGCAACACAACCGCGAACCGCGTCGATCCGCGGATCTGCTCCGACCATCCTGGACTGCAGTGGCAGCTGGAGGTCGATCTCGGTGGCGGTGACGCGGGCGTAGCTGCCGGGCTGGGCGGGCTCGCCGTTGACGGTGGCACCTTCCGCCCACGCAGGGATGCGAAGCTCGACAGTGGTCGGTTCCGGAGCCGTGATGCGGACCGCGCCGTCCCAGGGGTAGGCGGTCTCGACCCGGAGGTCGCCGATCACACCGGTCGCGTACTGGTGGAGCTGGATGGCGTCGTCCGTGGCAGTCGCCAGGTAGCCGTCGAGGCTCGACAGCGTGCGCATGATGTTCGGCGGGCAACAAGCACAGTCGAACCAGCCACGCCGTCCGTGCGCCGGGCTCCGGCCGTTGTCCGGGTGCGCCGCCCCGCGCAACTGCAGCGGGTTCACATAGAAGTACTCCGTACCGGCCAACGACACGCCCGCGAGGAAACCGTTGTAGAGCATCCGCTCGATGGCATCGGCGTACGTCGACTCGCCTGTCGCGAGCAGCATCCGCCACGCCCACTGGATCCCGCCGATCGCGGCGCACGTCTCGGCGTACGCGCGGTCCGTCGGCAACTCGTACTCGTCGCCGAACGCTTCACCTTCCCAGCGCGCACCGAGACCCCCGGTGATGTACGTCTTCGTCGACCACATGTGATCGAACTGCCGCTTCAGCGCCTCGAGCAGCTCCGCATCGCCGGTCTCCAGCGCGACGTCGGTCGCACCCGCGGCCAGATAGACCGCGCGGACCGAGTGCCCCTCGACCGTGGTCGCCTCGCGGACCGGGACGCGGTCGGAGAAGTACGTCGGTGAGTGCCCGTGGTTCTCGATGATCCCGTGACCGCGGGCCTCGACGAACCACTTGGCCAGCTCGAGGTACGCCGCCGTACCCGTTTCTCGATAAAGCTCGACCAGGGCCATCTCGATGACCGGGTGGCCGTCGACGTCGACAGTCTTGTCGTCGCCGAACGTCGCGACCAGATGATCCGCGAGCTTGGTCGCGACATCGAGCAGGGCGGTGTCGCCGGTGCACCGGACCTGGGCCACCGCGGCCTGGATCAGATGGCCGGCGCAGTAGTGCTCGTGGCTCCAGACGAGTTGCTGGTAGCGGCCCTCGTCGCCGTAGCGGAGCTGGACGACCGAGTCGAGGTACCCGTCCTCGCGCTGCGCGGCGGCGACGACCGCGGTCAGATCGCGGATGCGCTTGAGCAGATCCTCGTCCGGGTTGCGTCCGTACTCCCACGCTGCGGCCTCGAGCCACTTGTAGACGTCGGAGTCGGCGAAGATCGGGCCGATCGCCTCGCCCTCGCCGATCCCCGCGGCGAGGCGGAGGTTCTGCAGGTTGCCGGCCTTCTCGAGCTGGTCCTGGCCGCTGGGGATCGCGTCCAGACCGTTGCGGGTCTGCCGCGGCGCCCAGAAACCGCCGGTGATCGTCGCCTGGCCGAGTCCGAGCGGGCGCCGGCGCCCCTTGGTCGTGGCGGCCGGGCTGCGAAGGGCTGCGCTCATATCGCGGGTCTCCTGAGATTAGGAAATTCCGGAACACGTTTTCCTGCACGAAGGTAGAGCCGCTGCAGCACGACGTCAACCCTTGGGGCTAGACTTCCGGAAACCCCGGAAAGGAGTTGCCGGATGGCGTCACCACTGCGCTCGCAGCCGCGGATCACCGATGTGGCCGCGTTGGCGGGTGTCTCGACGAGCACGGCGTCGAAGGCGCTCAACGACACCGGCCAGCTCCGCGAGGAGACCCGCGAGCGGGTGCGCCGCGCCGCCGAGCAGCTCGGGTTCACTCCGGACAGCCGCGGCCGGGCGTTGTCGTCCGGGCGCAGCTTCACGGTCGGGCTGATCACCACGGACAGCTCCGGCCGCTTCAGCATCCCGATCATGCTCGGCGCCGAGGACGCACTGAGCGCCGGCGAGATGGCGCTCGTGCTGTGCGACACCCGCGACGACCCGCTCCGCGAGCAGCACTACCTGAAGTCGCTGGTGTCCCGGCGCGTCGACGGCATCATCGTCACGGGTCGCCGGACCGAGCCGCGGGCGCCGATCGACGTGCCGATCCCGGTCATCTACGCGTTCAGCCCGTCGACCGATCCGGACGACACGTCGGTGATCGTCGACGACCGCGGCGGAGTCGGCTCCGCCGTACGGCATCTGCTGTCGCTCGGTCGCTCCAAGATCGCGCACGTCACCGGCCCGGACTCCCACCACAGCGCGCGGCTCCGCGCCGCAGCCACCGTCGACGCCGCGGGCGACGCCTTCGTCGGCGAACCGCTGCACGGCGAGTGGAGCGAACGGTGGGGCCGGCACGCGGTCGACGTACTGCTCCGGACCCAGCCCGACCTCGACGCGATCGCCTGTGGAAGCGACCAGATCGCCCGTGGGGTCTGTGACCGTTTGCGCGAGCTGGGTCGCTCGGTCCCGGACGACATCGCGGTCACCGGCTACGACAACTGGTCGGTGATGGCGCTGGCCAGCCGGCCGCCGCTCACCACCGTCGACATGGAGCTCGAAGAGCTCGGCCGCCGTACGGCGAACCTGCTGCTCGACGCGATCGCCGGCTCGACCCATCCCGGCCCGATGGAACTCCCGACCCGGCTGATCACCCGCGAATCGACGCTCGGCACCTGAACGTCACCTCGGCGACTCCCAGTAGTCGCCGAACGCACCCTAGATTTGTTCGGGTGCTGCGCAAGCTCCTCATCGGCGTGGCGGTGATCGCCACTCTCGTGGCGGGGGTGGGCACCGCACGCCTGGTTCTCGATCCCACCGGTGGCGTAGTGAAGCAGCTGGCGTTCCTGCGCGCGGAGATCGAGGGCGGCGCGGATCGGGCCGCGCAGAAACAGTTTCCGGAGGGCTACTTCTTCCTCAATGTGCTCTACGGTCTCAGCTGGGTCCAGGTCGGGCTCGACGATTCGGCGCGATCCGCCGACGCGACCGCGGAGGTCCGCTGGTCGTTGGATCGACTCGCCTCCACGGACGGTACGGCGCCCTTCGACGCGTCGCTGCAACCGCGGTACGGCGTCTTCTACGCGGGCTGGACGAACTGGCTGCGGGGCGGGTTGATCGCGCTCGGTCACTCGGACGCGGCCGACCGCGACGCGTTCACGAGCGAATCGGTCGAGCTCGCCACCGCGTTCCGGACCGCGAAGACGCCGTTCCTCGCGTCGTACCCGGGTCAGGCCTGGCCGGTCGACTCGGTCGTCGCGATCGCCTCGCTCCGGCAGTACGACGCGTTGATCGCGCCGCGGTTCGGGCAGATCGCACGGAACTGGGTCACGACTGCGAAGACCAAGCTCGATCCGGCGACCGGTCTGCTTCCGCACCAGGTGGCGCCGCAGGTGTCCGGTGCGCGTGGCTCGTCGCAGGCGATGATCCAGCGGTTCCTGGTCGACATCGACCCGACGTTCGCGCGAACGCAGTACGAGCTCTTCAAGGACAAGTTCATCACCGGGGTCGGCGTCCGCGAGTACCCGAAAGGCACCAGCGGCAAGGGAGACGTGGACTCCGGGCCGCTGGTGTTGGGGATGAGCCTCTCGGCGACCGTGGTCGCGATGGGCGCGGCGCGGGTGCACAACGATCCGCTCGGGGACCGGCTGGGGCGGGAAGGCGAGCTGATCGGGCTGCCGTTCACCGGGTTGAAGACCAAGCGGTACGTGTTCGGCGCGGTGCCGATCGGGGACGCGTTCCTGGCCTGGTCGACCTCGGCCCGGCCGTTGGTCGCGCCCGAACAGCCGAAGCTCGACGGTGGGTCGGGCTGGTGGAGACTGCCTTGGTTGCTGGCGCTCTGGCTGCCTGCGTTGATTCTCTGGGGTGCGCTCCGGCTCAGGCACCGCGGCCGACGACGCAGGCGTGCACACTAAGGTGGTTCCGTGCAACGGATCTCGTCGCGGAACGCCAGGTTCCAGGTTTGGCAGGCGTCGCTCACCAACCGGACCAAGCGGCAGCGCGCCGGCGAATTCCTGGTTCAAGGTGTGCGGCCGATTTCTGTTGCCGTAGACAACGGTTGGCCGGTGCGGACGGTGATCACCGACGCGTCCCGGCCGCTGTCGAAATGGGCGTCCGAGGTGCTGGAGCGGCTGCCGGGCGTCGAGCGGGTCGCGATGGCGCCGGAGTTGCTGGCCGAGCTCGGCGAGAAGGACGAGGCGGCGGAGCTGATCGCCGTACTCGAGCTGCCTGCCGACGATCTCGATCGGATCCCGGTCGGGCCGGACTTCCTCGGTGTCGTGTTCGACCGGCCGACCGGGCCGGGGAACATCGGGTCGATCATCCGGTCCGCCGACGCGTTCGGCGCGGACGGGCTGATCGTCACCGGACATGCCGCCGACGTGTACGACCCGAAGGCGGTCCGCGCGACGACCGGATCGCTGTTCGCAGTTCCCGCCGTCCGTGCGGCCTCCCATCGCGAGGTCCTCGACTGGGTACGCCGTTCGCCGGAGCCGATCGTTGTCGTCGGCACCGATGAACACGGATCGACCGACGTCTACGACTTCGACTTCACGCAGCCGGTCCTGCTCCTGATCGGCAATGAAACAGCCGGTCTGAGCACGGCGTGGAGAGAAGCCGCGGACCACCTGGTCCGCATCCCGATCACCGGCTCAGCCAGCTCGCTCAACGCGGCCAACGCCGCGACGGCAGTCCTGTACGAGATCTCGCGCCAGCGTTCACGCCCGGCACAGTAGTTCGCCGTGCAGGATGGAAATGGTCGCGTCCGGCGTGGCCGTCCACCTCTGCCAGGCCTGCGAGATCGCCTCTAGTTCCTGCTCAGGTACGCCGGAAGAGCGGGCCTGATCCGCAAGCGCGGACTTGCGGATGCGGTCCGCCCACATGCCGCCCCAGAACGCACGGTCCTCCGGGTTCGTGAACGCCCAGGTCGACGTGGTCGCCTCGACGTTCTCGAAACCGGCGGCCAAGGCCCAGGACAGCAGGCGGCGGCCGGCATCCGGTTCGCCGCCGTTGGCGCGGGCCATCCGCTGGTAGAGCGCCATCCACTCGTCCAGCTCGGGCAGCTCCGGGTACCAGACGAAACCGTGGTAGTCCGAATCGCGCACCGCGACGATCCCGCCCGGTTTGCAGACCCGGCGCATCTCCCGCAGCGCCTGCACCGGATCGCCGACATGCTGCAACACCTGGTGCGCGTGGACGACGTCGAACGTGTCGTCCGGCAGGTCCAGCGCATGGACGTCGCCGACGACGAACTCAACGTCGAGGTCCAGCTCGGCGAACGTTGCCTTCGTGATGTCGAGGGCGGCCGCATTGGCCTCCAGCGCTGTGGTCCGGCCGGGCTCGACCAGGCGGGCGAGGTCGGCGGTGATCGTGCCGGGACCGGCGCCGACATCGAGCAGCGACATCCCCGGCCGCAGGTGCGCCAGCAGATAGCCGGCCGAATTCCCGGCGGTGCGCCAGCTGTGCGATCGCAGTACCGACTCGTGATGCCCGTGCGTGTACACGTTGTTCATCCCAGGCTCCTTTGCCCTCTTTCGACAGTCTTCACGCTAATCCACAATCTTGATTTATGAGACATATTGTCTCGCTATGTAAGACACTGTTCATGACCGAATATGGCCAGACCGGGGACGGGTGCGCGGGCGAACCTGGAAGCACGAAACCCGAGGGAGGATGCAGATGCTGGCAAAGGTGTTTCCGATCAAGCTGAAGGACGGCAACCAGGCCGCCGCCGAGGCGATCGTGCAGGAGTTCGCGTCGAAGGGGCCGGGGACGGAGGAGGGCACGCTGTCGTTCCGCGTGTACCGCGACCCGGCGAAGCCGGACTACCTGTTGTTCGTCGAGCACTTCGCGGACCGGACGGCGTACGACGCGCACACCGGGTCGTCGGCGTACAAGGAACTGATCGCGGGCCGGTTCGCCGACCTGATCGTGGAGTTCGTCGAGATCGACCACGAACTGCTGGTCAGCCTGTGAGCACGCAGAACGAGCTGGCGCGGCGGCTGCGTTCACTGCACGAGCAACCGCCGCTCGTGCTGCCGAACGCGTGGGACGCAGGTTCGGCACGGGCGATCGAGGCAGCGGGCGCGAAGGCGATCGCGACGACGAGCGCGGGCGTTGCTTGGGCACATGGCGTTGATGATGCGGGCGGTCTCGATCAGCAATCTGCTGTCGCGGCGCTGCGGCTGATCTGCGCGGCGGTCTCGGTGCCGGTCACGGCCGACATCGAGGCCGGGTACGGCGATGTCGCGGGCACGGTGGCCGGCGTACTAGAGGCCGGCGTGGTCGGTGTGAACCTCGAGGACAGCACCGCGCGGGTGGTTGATGATCCGCTCGTGCACGTCGAGCGGATCAAGGCGGCGCGTGCGGCAGCTGTTGCCGCGGGCATCGAACTGGTGATCAACGCGCGGACCGACACGTACTTGTTCGGTGACAAGACCGGGACGCTCGAACGCGCGAAGATGTACGCCGACGCCGGTGCCGACGTGCTGTTCGTGCCCGGGGTCGTCGACGCGGCGACGATCGCCGAACTGGTCGAGGGATCACCGCTTCCGCTCAACGTGATGGTCGGTCCGGGCGCTCCGTCGGTCGGTGAACTCGCAGAGCTCGGTGTCGCCCGCATCAGCGTCGGCCCGGCGATCACGGGTGCGGCCTACGCGCTCGCAACCGCAGCCGCGAAGGAGATGCTGGCGAGCGGCACCTACGAAACACTGGTGAGCGAGTAGCCGGACGTCAGCCGGCGAGGCGGTAAGCGGCGGCGAGCGAGCGCCACGGACGGAGGCGCTCGCTCTCGCCGGTCACCGGCCAGGCGTCGCGGCTCCCGAGGCGCAGCGCGATCTCCTGTGCCGCACGGCTGCCCACCACGCGCGCCAATGCCTCCACGTCACCATCGAGCATGACGTTGCCGTCAACAACTTCCCGCGCGAGCGGCCCGACCAGCTCCGCGTCGGCCAGGGCCGCCGGCCCGGGAAACGCGTGCGTCAGCCCATGCGCGAGCCCCGGCACAGGCACGCCGTACACCTCGACGAGCTTGCGCAACGCCTCGGTCGCGTCCTCCGGCGGCAGCTGATCCCGCACGACCGCCGCAACAGCAACCTCGAACGGACCCCACGCACCAGGCACCCGAACCCCAGGTCGAGCCGCAACCAACGACCCGAACTCCGGGTCCGCCGCCAGATGCTCGCGAGCGCGCACCGGCTCACAGTCCAGCCCGACCAAGCACGCAGCTCGATCCACGACGTGCATGACGCCTTCCCAGAACGGCAGGTGCGCACGCAGGACCAGATGATCTTCGCCACCGGCGCCGATCTCCAGCATCCCCGGCTCGCCGTCGAGCGAGATCGTCCGCCGATAGACACCGTCCTCGACCGACTCGACACCCGGGATCGCGCGCGATCGCAGGAAGGCGCTCATCGCCTCCCAGTCGTACGGCGGGGTGAACGGCAAACGCAGTACCAATCCCCCGTCAGCCGCCAACCGATCCCCGCGACGCCGGCGGTCGCGGAGCTCGCGCGGTGACGCCCGGAAGATCTCCCGCATCGCCCGGTTGAACTGGCGCAGACTGCCGAAGCCGGACGCGAAGGCGATATCCGCGATGCCGAGATCGGTGTCGTCCAGCAACCGCCGCGCGAAGTGCGCCCGCCGCGAGCGCGCGAACTGGTCCGGCGTGACACCGAGGTGCTCATGGAACATCCGCCGCAGGTGCCGCGCCGACAACCCGAGCCGCGCCCCCAGCGCCTCCTCCCCGGACTCGTCCAGCAGACCGGAGATGATCAACTGCACCGCGCGACAGACCAGCTCGGGCGCTTCGTCCGCGATCGTCCCGGCCACCCGGTACGGACGGCAGCGCAGGCAGGCCCGATACCCGGCCGCCTCCGCGGCGGCGGGCAGCTCGAAGGTGCTCACGTTCTCCGCGAGCGGCTTGGCCCCACAGCCGGGCCGACAGTAGATCCCGGTCGTCCGAACCGCGGAGTACGTCGTCACGCGATCAACGCTAATCAGGCCCACCGACAGTTCCTGACACTCGTCTTACACCGCGCGCCGACGGTCACCGATAGGGTACGGCGGGTGCATTCGAAACCGATGCTGGTCGTGGTGAGTGGTCCGCCCGGGACCGGGAAGACGACGCTGGCGCACCGGATAGCGACCGCGATCGGCTGCCCGGCGATCTGCCGCGACGAGATCAAGGAAGGGATGGCACATGCGACTCCGGGATTCGTTCCGGGGCCGGGTGACCCGCTCACGATGCGGACGCTGTCGACGTTCTTCGATGTGATCGGCCTGCTGATCGGCCGCGGTACGACGGTGGTCGCGGAGGCGGCCTTCCAGGACCGGCTGTGGAACCCCGGACTGACCCCGCTGCTCGGCCGCGCGGACATCCGGATCGTGCACTGCGACGTACCGGCCGAGGTAGCGCTCGCGCGGATCACGGCCCGATCCACGTCGGACCAGCGACGCTCGGCCCACGAGGACGCGCAGATCAGTCCCGACGCCCGGCTGCGGACCCACAACGCCTTCCAGCCGGTCGATCTGCCCGTTCCCAGCCTGACCGTCGACACCACCCGTGAGCCGGCTCTCGCCGAGATCCTTGCCTTCCTGTCCTAAGGTCGATCCCGAATCGACCGAGAGGGGCTGGGGATGCTGGAACGGTTTGCGGGACTGACCACGGCGCATGTCGCCGACGCCTGCGTGCGGGCCGGCGTGCCGGTGCGGACGGTGGCGTTGACGGCGGTTGTCGGCGAGCGGGTCGCGGGGCGGGTGTTGCCGGCTCAGCATGTGGGCAGCGTGGACGTGTTCCTGGAGGCGTTCGGGTCAGCGGCGGCAGGCGACGTACTGGTCGTGGACAACGGCGGTCGGCGGGACGAGGCCTGTGTCGGCGATCTGGTGGCGCTGGAGGCTGCGGCGGCCGGGATCGCGGGGATCGTGATCTGGGGACTGCACCGGGACACCGTCGACATCACCGCGATCGGGATGCCGGTGTTCAGCCTGGGCGCGTTGCCGACCGGGCCGTTACGGCTCGATCCGCAGCCTGACGATGCGTTGTCCAAGGCAACGATCGGGGAATGGACGGCGACCCGGGACGACGTCGTACTCGCGGATGAGGACGGGGCGATCTTCGTACCGGCGGACCGGGTCGACGAACTGCTCGAGCTGGCGGAGTCGATCCGGGACACCGAGCACCGGCAGGCGGACGAGATCCGGGCCGGCCGGTCGTTGCGCGAGCAGGTGCGGTTCGCGGAGTTCCTGACCGCGCGGGCGGCCGATCCGTCGCTGACGTTCCGGCAACATCTCCGTGCGGTGAGAGGGGCGATCGAGGAATGAGCGCAGGGACCTGGCAGTTGGGCGACGTGACCGTCGACCGCATGGGCTTCGGCGCGATGCGGATCACGGCGAACCCGCACCGTTCGGTCGCGATCGCGGTACTGCGTCGCGCGGTCGAGCTCGGCGTCAACCACATCGACACGGCGGCGTTCTACGCGTCGCCGGGTGGGACGCTGCGGGTGGGTGAGGGCGAGAAGCGGTACGCGAACGAGCTGATCCGCGAGGCGCTGGCGCCGTACCCGGACGGGCTGGTGATCACGACGAAGGTCGGGCCGGGTGAGGACGAGGAACGCGGTTTCTACAACGCGACGACGGCCGCCGAACTGCGGGAGCAGGTCGAGACGAACCTGCGGCAACTCGGCGTCGACGCGCTCGACGTGGTCAACCTGCGGATCATGAAGAAGCCCGGCGAGGACTCGATCACCGAACGCTTCGGCTGGCTCGCCGCCCTCCGCGACGAGGGCCTGATCCGGCAGCTCGGCGTCTCGAACGTTCGGCTCGATCACGTCGAGGAAGCGCTCGCGATCGCACCGGTCGTCTGCGTACAGAACAGCTACGCCGTCGATCTCCGCGGCGAGGAGGACGCACTGATCTCCTTCTGCGCTGACCAGGGCATCGCCTACGTCCCGTTCTTCGCCATCGCGGGCTCGTCCCGCGAGGGCGGCTCCGGCACCGACCACTCGGCGGCCGTCGAGAAGCTTGCCGCCACCCACAACGTCACCCCGCAACAGGTCCGCCTCGCCTGGACCCTCCACCGCTCCCCCAACATCCTCGCCATCCCCGGCACCGGCAACCCGGCTCACCTCGAGGAGAACATCGCGGCGAGCGGCCTGCAGTTCAGTGCCGAGGAGCTCGCGACCCTGGACTGATCAGACCGAGGCTGCCGCGCGGACTGCGGGGACTATCTCCTGGGACCAACGGGTCAGCTGGGTTTCGTAGGGGTCCGTGCCTCTGGGGAAGAGGGTGAAGCCGCCGGCATTGTGGTTGAGGATGGCGTCGGTGAGTTCTTCGATCCACTGGGACGGGGAACCGCCGATCCAGCGGCCCTCTTCGTCCCGCGTACGGCGGAGTGGGGTGGCTGTGATCGCGCCCGGGAAGTTGTAGATCGTGGCGATGTCGGAGGGTTTGCGGCCGGCGGCGAGCGCGGCCTCGTCGATCACCGGCCGGGCCTGAAGGTAGCCGTCGCTCAGCCAGTCCGCGGCGTGCCCGGGGATCCATCCGTCGGCGTGCCGACCGGTCGCGGCGAGCGACTTCCGGCCCTTGGAGCCGGTCCAGATCAACGGCGCGGGTACGGCGGCAGGCCTCAGCGCGCCGATCGGATAGTGCTTGGTCGGCTCCGGTCGCCCGCCGTCGGACATCGAGTGCACCAACTGCATCGCTTCCTCGAACGCCTCGACGGCTTCGGCCGGCCGCAGCTCCGGCACACCCATCGTGGTGATCCGGTCCCACGCACCACCGGCGCCGAGGCCCAGCACGAATCGCCCACCGGACAAGGCCGACAACGACGTCGCAGTACGGGCCAGAACCGGCGCCGGGCGGAGCGGCAGGTTGGTCACGTTGACGAACGCGGACATCCGCTCGGTCCGGCCGAGGATGAACGCGATCGCGGCGTACCCCTCGAGCAGGTCGGGGACGTACGGATGGTCCGACAGGCTGACGTGGTCGAGGCCGTCGCGGTCCGCCTGCGCGGCCAGGCGCAGGATCGCATCCACGTCGCGGAGGTGGTCGGGTGAGCCGTAGCCGAAACGCACAGTCATGTCGTCGCCTCTCTGAGATAGTTCGAACACCCAAACAGTAGCACTACGAACTATCATGCCTACGAACTATCCGACCACCGGACTATCATGGGTGCATGGTGACGACGACGGCTCGGGACTCCGACCTCGCGAGTGCGCTGGTCCAGACGATGCACCGGCTGCAGGACCTGCATGCCGAGACGAGCCGGCCGCTCGGCCTGACCCCGCAGCAGGCTCATCTGCTCTGCGTCCTGATCGCCGGCCCGCTCGGCATGACCGAGCTCAGCCGCATCCTCAGCATCGAGCGCTCCAGCCTGACGAGCATGGTCGACCGCCTCGAGCGCCGCGACCTCGTCGCCCGGGTCGCCGACCCCGCCGACCGCCGCGCCTGCCGCATCGAGCTGACCACCGCCGGCAAGGACCTGGCCCACCAATGCCACGACGCGGTCGTCGACCGCATCCGGGAGCTGACGTCGGACCTCCCGGCCGGCACCCGCGCGACTCTGACCGAAGCCCTGCAGTCGATCCTGACCCGTTGATGTACGAGTACGCCGAACGCGCCGGTGCCCGCATCGCCTACCGGGCAAGCGGTTCCGGCCCGGCCGTCGTACTGATCAAGAACAATCGCCGCCCGCCGGACCTTCCGATCGCCGATTGGCTCGCCCAACGATTCCGGGTCCTGCAGATCCATCCGGTCGGCTTCGGCGCGAGCGACCGCCCGGACGAGTACGACTTCGGCAGCATCGGCGACCAGGTCCTGACCGTGCTGGATCACCAAGGCATCGATCAGTTCGCTGTCTGGGGTTTCTCCCAGCCGGCCTGCATGTCCGCGATGGCCGCCCGGTCAACCGATCGCGCGACCGCGCTCGTCATGGGCGGCGTCCCACCGATCGGTTTCCCGACTGAGGCAGAGATGGGGCGGATGGAGCGAGAGCCACGGCTCCCCCGGCCCGCGCTGGAGTTCTGGCGGAGCTATCGTGCCCACGACTGGCACCACGAGCTCCGGCTCTACTCGGGTGCGAAGGTCGCGTACCTCGGCACCGCGGATCCGGCGATCCGTCGGTTCCGCAGGCTCAAGCCGGTCCTCGAAGGCATCGGCTTCACCTACCTGGAATTCGACGGGCTGACGCACTCCACCTGCGGGTTGGGCGACGCGTCGGCCGATGGCCGGCGCGTCGCCCGGACTGTCGTCGATTCCCTGATCAGCCGCAGCGCGGTCCAGGCTGGGCGTGGCGGGTGAATCCCGGGCCGATTTCTTACCGCCGGCCGCCGAACTCCCAGGGATGTACTTCGGCGTCCGCGGCCTGCAGCAACTCAGCGGCGGCTGTAGCGTCGGGCGCCTCGACCAGCGCGGCCCGGCCGACATGGACGTCGCCGTCGAGGAGGTCGCCGTACACGATCAGGTGGTCCGAGGTCAGCGGTCGCGGGCCGTCCTTGGTGAGGACGAGGTAGCGGCCGAGGCCCTCGACCGCGGTCGTGAACTCCCACATCGTGCGGCCGGTGTGGTTGTGGAAGCGGTACAGCTCGACCGTGTCGAAGGCGCCGCCGAGGTAGTACGGCTCGTCGTACGCGAAGGTCTTCAGTGCCTGGTCGTCCGGGAGGTCGACGATGTGCAGGCTGCCGGTCGACTCCTCGCGATCCTCGGTGAGGGTCGGGCCCCGGGCGATCAGCTCCTCGGCGTACCGATCCATGAAGGCCCAGTGCTCCTCGGTCAGCTGGGCCTTCAATTCACCGGCACCCGCGCGATCGCGGCCGTGGACGAAGTACTGCGTCACTTGCCGGCCAGGTGCAGGCGCAGGATCGTGTCGTAGTCGACGATCTCCACACCTACCGCGGGCACCACGGTCTCCTGGCTCGGGACGATCAGCAGCTGCCGCGGGTCGGTCACCTCGACGTCGTACTTCGACTTCACCTGGGAGCGGTTGTCCGCGGTACCGAAGTACTCCGTGTAGCGCGCGAGCTCGGCCGCGCTGTCGAGGACCGGCGTACGGAAGGAGCGGCGGCGCTTCTTGCCGTTGACCACGTCGACGACCGGGAGCTCGAGGCGGCCGACGATGTGCCGGCCGTCGGCGCGCTCGAGGATGAAGTCGGGCTGCAGGTCGTCGAGCGACGGCTGCCGGAGCAGCCGGGTCCCGCCGAACGTCGACAGCAGGATGCTCTCGTGCTTCTCGAGGAACCCGTCGACCGTCGTGTCCTGCAGACCGTGCGCGAGGTAGGTGCTCTCGAACGCGTCCGCCTTCAGCTCGGCCGGGTCGACCGGCAGGCTGATCGTGCCGATCGGGTCGAGGTGCGGCTGGGAGTTGGAGTAGTTGCGCAGGAAGTCCAGGTACTTGTCGACCGGCTCGGAGCGGTGGATCGCCAGCGCGAAGAACACCCAGTGCGCGCGCAGCGAGTCGCCGCTGCCGTGCACGAGCAGCGTCCGGTCGAAGGTCGAGTAGTTGCCGGGCGCGAACCGCAGCAGCTCGTCCGCCGGGCCGACCACCTCGGTCCCCAGCATGTTCGCGGCCGTCGGGAACCGCTTGTCCAGCGACTGCCGGCCCTGCTCGGTCGCGATCGTCGCGTCCTTGAACCAGTTCTGCCCCTCGAGGTTCGCGACCACGGTGCCGTCGGCGACTCCGAAGTACTCCTCGACGCTTGCCCGCTTCTGCCGCCGCACCTCGGGGCTGCGGTACTCACGGCTCAGTCCGACCAGCTCGAGGATGTTCCAGTCCGGCGTCTCGGTCAGCACCATCATCCGCGGGAACAGCATCGGCCCCGGCAGCTCACCCCGGTGGCTCACCGGCAGGTGCCCGGCCGCCTCCTTCAGGTGCTCCCCCCAGAACTGTGCGTTCACCTTGACGAACTCAGTGGGTTTCATTGCTCTCCTCGCTCGGACACTCCGTCATAACCGACAACTCCCGCCCAAGCAGACCCTATTCCCCCACCGACCGTGATCGTCCGGCACTTCCGCCATCGGCACGAAGTCGGCAGTCTGTACCGGTGACCAGCAACGAGGTTTTGGGGAGTCTGCGTTCAGCGGACGGTCAAGGAATCGTGCGCATCGAGAACCGGTTCCGCACCGGCATCGACGAGGTGTGGTCGGCGCTCACCGATCCCAGCCGGCTGGCCCAGTGGCTGGGCGGCTTCGAGGGTGACCTCCAGCTCGGCGGCAGCTATCAGGCGCACTTCTTCTCCAGCGGCGCGGACGTCAGCGGCCGGGTCGAGGCGTGCGAGCCACCGCGCCACTTCTCGGTGACGAACAAAGGTGCGCACGCCCCGAACGAGCAGGTCGTCGAAGCCACCCTCACCGCCGACGGGGACGAAACCGTCCTCGTCCTCGAACAACGCGGCCTCCGCCTGGACTGGATCGCCGCGTTCGCCGCCGGGCTCCAGATCCACATCGAGGATCTGGCCTCCCACCTCACCGGCGGCGACCGCTGCGACTCCGACGCCCGCATGGGCGAACTCATCCCGGCGTACGAAACCGTCCCGATCGACGGTCGGTAACCTCGGGGCTACTTGAAGCGGCGTACCTCGTGGGGCCAACCGCAGGCCTCCGCGACCCTGCCCGCCCACATCTTGGCGGTCTCGTCGTCGGGTACGTCGACGACGGCGAACCCGCCCAGGAACTCCTTGGACTCGACGTACGGCCCGTCCGTGATCAGCACCTCGCCGCTGGTCGGATCGGCGGCGTAGATCGGGCCGTCCTCCTCTTCCAGTCCGCCGGCAAAGACGTACACCCCGGCCGTCTTCATGTCCTCCACAACCGCCTTGGCGAGCGGCCCACGCCCGCGGAACCACTCCTCGGTGTGGTCACCCACCCACTGCTGGTTGAAGTACATGAGGTACTCAGGCATGCCTGCTCCTTAACTAGGGCGGACCCCACGCCCGCCTCACCCACGCTACGAACACCACAACCCGAATCCGACACAACCAGCAAAAGTTTTTGCGGAGACCAGCTAGAGGCTGAAGGCGATCGAGCGCAGGATCAGTGCGGCGAAGAACACGGCCGTGAACGCGAGATCGATCGCGAACCCGCCGGCGCGCACCGGGCGCAGCCTCCGGCGTACCGGCGCGATCACCGGCTCCGTCCAGGCGTGCGTCACCGCCCGCAGCCGGCCGGCCCACTGCGGCCCGTTCGCCAACACACCCGTCCAGTCCAGGACCATCCGCACGATCAACAAAAGGATGAACGCTGACAACGCGTACCCGACCAGGGTTCCGATGAGGCCCATGACCCACACTCCTCCGCCGTATTGCCAGTATCAACGAGGTCGGCCCGGTCGAAATGTCCCCAAAGCCATCTTCTTAGCCGACTATCAGGCTGGCGGGCTGCACACCGGCAGTTTCAGGCGCAGTAAGGCACCGGTTGAGCATGGCACGGCTTCGGCCGTCCCGCCGTGGGCCTCGGCGACCTGCCGGACGATGGCGAGCCCGAGTCCGGATCCGGGATGCGCGCGGGCAGCAGGTGATCGGTAGAAGCGGTCGAAGACGAACTCGAGGTCACTGTCGGGGATCCCCGGACCGGCGTCCGCGACGTCGAGCGTGCCCTCCTTCACGCTGATCAGGACCAGGCCGCCGTCCGGGCTCCACTTGACGGCGTTGTCGACCAGGTTCGCCACAGCGCGTTCGAGGGCGTCGGGATCGCCATGGACAAGGGTGGGCGCGCAGGTCAGGTCGAACTTGATCTGACCTGCGCGACGCGTCGCCCGCGCCGCCACGCGCTCCGCGACCAGGTCGAGCCGCACGTCTTCGGTATGGAACGCCGGCTGGCCGTAGCGGGCCAGATCGACGAGGTCGTTGATCAGGGTCGTCAGCTCGCCGGCCTGGTCGAGCGCCTCGGCGGCGAGGTGCGGGGCCTGCGCATCGGTCAGGTCCTCCGCCAGGAGTTCGAGATTGACTGTCAGGCTCGTCAGCGGGGTGCGCAGTTCGTGCGACGCGTCGGCGACCAGACGACGTTGGGCGCCGACGGACTCGTCCAGGGCCGCGGTCATCCCGGCGAACGCGGAGCCGAGCCGGCCGATCTCGTCCCGGCCCTCGGCGGGGATCGGGATCGCCAGGTCGCCGGTCGTCCGGATCAGCTCGACTGATTCGGTGAGCTGACGTACCGGGCGCAGAACCCGGCGTGCGGCCAGGCGGGAGACAACCGCCGCCAGGAGTCCGGCGGCCACGATCGATGCGCCGAGCAGCCAGGCGAGTTCACGCAGGGTCGGTGCGGGATCGGATTGCGGGATCGCAGTACGCACGAGGGTGCCGGGCGATCCCGGGAACTGGGCGGTGTAGATCCGGTATTCGATCCCGTCGTACTCCGCGTTCCGGAAGTAGGCCGCAGTCGTTCCGTTGGCGACGGCGACATCGCGGGCGGTGAGATCGACGAACTCGGTCGACGGCCCGGCCTGGACCGGTTCCGGCACGATCTGCAGTTGGGTGCTCCCGATCCCGAGCGGGACGGCCGGGAAGGACGACTCGTTGGCCGTCCCCTTGAACTTCTCCTTGATGGCCTGCGCCACATCCGGCGCCTTGGCGACCGCCGCCACCAGCGAGCTGTCGATCTGGCCGCGGAGGTTCGCTTCCACGGCCGGGTAGAGGACGACCGACACGAGCAGTACGACGCCGGCGGCGATGGCGCCGCCGGCGATGGCGAGCCGGGTGCGCAGGTTCATGGCTCCTCGCGGAGCACATAGCCCAGGCCGCGGACGGTCTGGATCAGCCTGCTGCCGCCGTCCGCCTCGAGCTTTCGCCGGAGGTAGCTGATGTAGACCCACAGCGCGTTCGACTCCGGGCCGAAGTCGTATCCCCAGACTGACTCGAAGATCTGGGTCCGGCTCAGGACCCGGCGGGGATTGCGCAGGAACAGCTCCAACAGCGACAGTTCCGTTTTGGTCAGCTCCAGCCGCCGGGCCCCTCGTTCGGCCCGGCGGCCGCTCAGGTCCAGATTCACGTCGGCGAAGTGCAGCACCTCCGCCCTCGCACCGCTACGCCGTAGCAGCGCTCGGAGCCGGGCCCGCAGCTCCTCCAGGGCGAACGGCTTGGCGAGGTAGTCGTCAGCCCCCGCGTCGAGTCCGGCGACCCGATCGGTGACCAGGTCCCGGGCCGTGAGCATCAGGATCGGGGTGTCGTACCCGCCGGAGCGCAGCGTCCGGCATACCTCGAGACCGTTCGGTTCGGGCATGAGAACGTCGAGCACCACCGCGTCCGGGCGGAACGCGCCGTGCGCGGCGAGGGCAGAGGTCCCGTCTGCCGCGGCTGCCACGTCGTACCCGTCGCGGCCCAACGCGTGCTCCAAGGACCGGCGTACGGCCGGGTCGTCGTCCACGACAAGTATCCGCATGGTTGTCCATCTTGACCGTCGATCATGAAGTTGTGATGAGCTGAGACCCCTCAGCCGTTGGCCAACGACTGCTTCAGCCGCACCAACCCGGCCTGCAGCCGATCCGCGCTGACCCCGAGCTTGGCGGCCACCTCACGGAACGCCTTGGAGTCCGGAGCAATCCCGTTGGGCATCGACACCAGAGCCAAGAGGGCCGCCTTGGCCTTGGCCTGACTGACACCGAGCCCGGCGGCCAGTCGTGCCGCCGCGGCGTTACTGGCGAACGGCGACTTCCGCGGGTCGTCGGCCCCCTTGTCGTGCTTGCCGCCCCGCTTGTCGTCCCGCCCGGGCTTCAGGATCATCGGCTCCACAGCCGCCCTGACCCGTGCGACCGGCAGCCCCAGCTTCGCCGCGACAGCCCTGACGAACATGTCCGGCGTAACCCGCGCCGACCCGGCCAACGACCTCTTGGCCGCAACCAACGCGCCCTCCAGCCGGGCAACCGTCACCCCCAGCTTCGCCGCCACCGCAGCAAGATCCCCGCGGTCAGCCGGCTTCGACTTCTCTCCCGCCTTCACCACGGCCCCCGATTTCCCCGCGCCAGGCTTCGGATCCGACCCAGACGTCGCCGCCGACGCCGTACCACTGGTAGCCAACGCCACAACCGTCACCACCGCCACAACCACCCGAGTGCGCTTGATCATCGTGTTCCCCTTCATCCACCGATGCGCCACCAACCCCGGCGCCGTGGCCACACACAATCAACGCCCCCTCAACCCCACTTTCACCCACCCTTAGAGCTCCCTTAGAGAGCCAGCCCAACCACCGCAGGTGACCTAACCACCCAACCCAGCCACGAAGCCGAGCGAAGCGAAGCGTCGATTTCGGCACGCGCGACCTTTATGACCACTGACTGAGAGCGGTGCGAAGGAAAGCGTCGCGCCTTTCGGTGACGGCAGCGGCGCCCAGGAGGCTACCGTCGTCGGCGAATCCCGCCCAACCGTCCATCACTGTCGGCGTGTTCAGCGCGGCCACGGCATCCCAGTAGGGCACGCCGACTGCCTCCCGGCCCGCCTGCCGCTCCCAGCCCTCCAACACATGGGACGGCGCGTCCTGGCCGTACTGAAGGGCCATCTGCATCCGCAGGCTGCCGAGATCGACGCCCGGATTACCAGCTCCGGCTGTATTCCAGTCGATCAGCGCAACGCAACGGTCACCCTCCCACAGCATGTTGCCGCCCCAGGCGTCACCATGCACGAACACCGACGCGACTGCCGGCATCCCGTGCGACCTGACCCGCTCGTCGGCCTGCTGCAGCAAAGGTGTGGTCGGCATCAGGCCCCGCCGGCGTTCATCGGCGCGGTCGTCGACGGCGCACGGCCGGGGCCGGTATGGCAGGTGGGCCTGCGGAACCAGCCTGAAGGCGTGGACCCTGGCAAGGGCCGCTCCCGCTTCGCGGAGCCGGGCGACCGAAACCGTCGGCGAGAGACCGGCGCTGCCGGGCAGGAAGGTCTCCAGGGTGGCGACGGTTCCGCTCGCCTTCCCGTCGAGATCCGCAGCGATCAGCCGCGGCGCGGCCAGGCCATGAGTCTCGGCTAGCTGAAGCGCGCGTGCGTTCGTGATCACCCACGCGGCGGCGATCCATCCCCGGACAGGGACCTTCAAGATCACGTCCCTGGTCCGGGCCGCCGGTCCTTCGATTCCCAGACGGAACGTGCCCGAAGGGCGGTGCTCGCCGCGGGTCAGGCCCTCGGACGAAACGACGCTCGTCCCGCCAACCGCCTCGGCCGCCCAGCGCAGAACCTGGTCATTCGGCATCTTGCCTGCGTGTGCTCTAGCCATTTCATTACGTTATGCGCAGCAGTGGCTTTCCCAACACACAGTTAGAGGCGCTGGTGATCCCTATGTTGATTGCGGCTACACAAGCGCATGCTGTGGCCGTGAACAAGGTTCCGCTGACGGCGCCCGAAGGAGTAAGAGATGAGATCACCGCACGAAAGGGGGCCGATCCCGACCCCTGCGTTCGGGGAGCGGGTCGTGGGCGCGGCGGCGATCGCATTGGTAGCGTCGTTGGTCATTCAGAATGCTGTGTTCGTCTGGGCCCGACCGCCCGGCTACGGCGACCCGATCGAGAAGGTGCTCGCCTGGCACGCGGTTCACCGGGGGGTGGTCGCGATCGCGGTCGGCTCGGAGGCGCTGAACCTGCCGCTACTGCTCGTGTTCGTGACCGGTCTCCACGGGCTGGTCGGGCGTCGCGGGGGTGCGGGCGCCGACTGGTCGCGCCTCGCGGTGGCCGCGGGCGCGACTCTCGCGGC
The DNA here is from genome assembly GCF_041430295.1 of Kribbella sp. NBC_00662. GTDB lineage: Bacteria > Actinomycetota > Actinomycetes > Propionibacteriales > Kribbellaceae > Kribbella. The sequence continues at coordinate 1,258,501 of NZ_CP109029.1, forward strand.
GGTCTTCGCGCTCTACGCCGTGCTGTGGGACGGAGTCGTATTGTCCGCCGGCGAGCTCGCCAAGCCGAGCCCGCTGTTCCAGCTCGTCTGGCAGCTGCATGCAGGAGCATTCGCTCTGGCGCTGTCGGCGCTCGGCACCACCTTCATCGGCGCTGCGCTGGCGGCGCATGCGAGTCGGCTGGCGGCGCCGTGGCAGCGTGTGCTCGGCGTGGCCGGGGGAAGCCTGGCGATCGCCGCCGGGGTGGCCAACCTCGCGATCGCTGACGGCTCGCCGATCCTGTTCGTGGGGCTGCTCGGCTACGCCGCCTGGCTCGTGTGGCTGCTGGTGACCGGGGTCCGGCTGGTTCTGACGCCCAGGAAGGTCGGCGCTGCCTAGGAACCGTTCCCGCCACGCGGCAGCCCCGATACAAAGATTGCGTCCATCTGGGCGAGCCGAAGTGACACGACCGCTCATCGCCAGATCCGGAAGGACATGTCTTGCACGCCGGGCCGAAGAAGTGTCACCACCAAGCGCCCCGGAAGCGTCATCGATGTCCTGATACAGATTCGTCACCGATGTCTTGAGACATGACAGGCCGATTCGATCGAGAACCCAATCCCACCGAAACACAGCCGCGACTGTGCCACCTGTCCCGGACGCGACGGTCGGCGTTCGAGAGCCAAGCGCCGCGCTCAGCGTCGTCAGCGGGTAGGTGGTGGCGTTGCCGTTGGCCCACGCGTTGAGTGAGTTGAAGGTGAGAGGCACGACCGCCACGGCATCCGCCTTCGGAGTCCGCTTCGACTCCCCCGGCTTTCTGTTGCCCGTGATGATCGGGGCGCCGCTGAGGTCCTGGTCTTCAAGCCAGGGCAGTGCCGCGTCGGTCGGGATCACATAGGGGTTCCATCCTCCACGGCGCGCCTCACGTACGCCGTCGCCGACGCGTGAGGCGAGCGGAGCGCCGCAGGTGACGATGTACAGGGTTCGGTCGGTCACGCGAGGACTCCTGCACGGGTTGCGATGGCGGTCAGGGCTGGGGTGGGTTGCGGGAGCGCCTGAGGAGTTCGCGGACCAGCTCGCGCGCGATGGTGTGACAGCGGATTGACTCGGGGGCGACGCGTTCGGCCTGCTGTAGGTGGAAGATCGCTTCCATGTCGTTCTTGGCTTGGGTTTGCGCCCAGGCGAGATCGAGATGCAGGCGGGAGCGGCGGCCCTGCAGGCCTGCACTCGGGCCCGGCTGACCGACAGTCAGGCGGGCCGGACCAGCCCGAAGGACTGGGGCACGAATAGGGCACACACAGCCGGTGTTCCTCGGTCCTGGCCGGACACCACCGGACATCGAACCTTGGATACAACAGTGGCCCGCGGTCTGCGTTTCCGCAGGTCACGGGCCACTTTCCTCGCACCATCACAGTCGGTGGCGGGTGCAGGGTTCGAACCTGCGTAGGCATACGCCGACAGATTTACAGAGGGCCGTCTGCGACGCTCTGGCCTGCGCAGACGTCACCAGGTGGTCAACCCGCAGCACGAATTCCGCATCGCGGACCCTCGCAGACGCCGACGGCACCCTCCGACCACCACCCACCGGCAGTCAGCAAGCCCCATCCGGCACGGCCCCACGTGTGCGCCGACTGCCCTCAAGCTAGACGTCACGCCGCTCGCTCAGAACAGTCGGTGATGCGGACATTCAGCAAGTCCTCGCACTCGTCACGAAGATCGTCAGGAAAGTCATTTAGGTCTCCGCTCACCAACCATCTCGAGCCCGATCCACAGGCAGCACCCAGCACGACCTGATCTTTCTTGTTCCGAGGCACGAGCTTGCGAATTGTGTTTCTCAGCGATTGATCCGGCCGGTCCGCGAAGCAGACACGTCCAGATTGCGATAGGAGATTTTGAAAGATGAGAAGTGCCGGACATTGCGGGGAAACGGTCCCGATATATTCGGCATAGATCGTGCTCGTTTCGATCGCTGGTGCAGTCTTGCCGTTGTCGTCCATCGCCCACTTGACCGCACCTCCTTGCTCAACAATCCAATCGATCAGTTCTAATGCGTCCACATAATAGAAGCTATTCGCGTTATCGCTGTGCGCAAGAACATTTGCGTCGACTACCACATCACGGTGCTTATGGCTACTTGCCATCTTTGCGTTAGGCTTGGCCGCCATCCGCCCCCCTTTCCTCTCGGGCTCTCCGAGCCTGCTGGCGCGCCAAAAGGATCGAATCATCCAATTGCTCCGCAAAGAATCCGCGCGGCCAATCGTCTCGGGATATCGCGCCCACGTCACTAACGCCGATCTCTCGCAATGTAGAGCGCCCCTCAGTGCGTTCCGCGAACATAAGCGTCACAATGTCCGTAGAAATTTCACCTTGGGCGATTAGGCGTCGCAGACGGAGAAGCAGGTGCTCACTGTGCGTCTCAATCAGTACACGGCGTCCACGTTTGACGCTCCCGGCCAGAAGTTCCAGTAGCTTTACCTGCAGGGCCGGATTCAGGTGAATCTCGGGTTGCTGCACAATCGCCAGGCTGCTGGAACCGGCGCCAAGGACCTGTGTGACGAGAGGGAGTATCTGCGACAGACCCATTCCACAGTCAACTAGGTTGGCGCCAGCACGTCCGCCGACGACCACCGAGAACGCGTCACCGTCTCCACGCTCCTGAAAGTCGATCCGACCGTAACCGCAGTCTTCTAGAAATTCGCCGACTTGATGCACAAGCTCGCCATCGCCATCGACCTTGTTCCGATAGAGGATCTCGGGCGCGAATTCACCTTCAACGCCTACATCTTGTGGCGCCTCAGGACTGATTCGATACGTCCGCTTGGGCATCGCTCGGAGCGGGCCGACGTAACTGACTTGACGAAGAGCGTTCCTGATCGCCATATTTGCAGTCTGTTGAACCTGAAACGTCCTCACGCTCGCGGACATCCATCTCGACGCCGCCGCACGCTGTTTATTGCCAAGGTCCTGGAAATCGACCGCGAATAGGAGCGGGAACCCCCCGAAGAAAAAGTTCTCCGGAGTCTCAGATCGCACCGCCGATATGGCACCCTTGAAGGGCTCGGGCGTGGGTCCCAATTGTTTCTCACCAGGAACTACCGTTCCACCCATCGCATAGCTGCCACTCGACATCAGCGTCCGACGGAATAGCGTCTGGTTCTCCCTGTTGGTTAGCCTATAGCGCCGAAGGGCAGTTCTTAGACCGGCCTCATCCCCCGCCGTGAAGGAAAGTTCAAACACCGAGGGCATGAACTCCGCTGGGAGATTGGTCACGTTGGCATTGTCACTCGCAATCTCAGATATCAGGTCCGTCAGGTCAATCGAGAAGGTGACGCGTTGTTCAATGTCGTGATTTCGTACGAAGTCGCTGAACCGGCCGGCGTCGAAAAGCCTTCCCTGCGAAAGCAGCGGAGTCGCCCGGTGAGCCGATTCGACCGTCTGTTTCAGCAGTAGCAATGGCGAATATAGAGACGTCTTACCTGCATTATTGGCGCCAACCAGCATCGTCATTGGGTTGATTGTCAACCATCCCGTGTCCTCAAAGCCACGGAAGTTTTGCCATCGAATCCTCATGCACCCACGTCCTAGTTCCCCCAAACGTCAAGCTGAAGGTCGCCAATCTACACACCTGCTCGACGACTGTCTGCTGCGTCTATCGCTGATCCGCCAGAAAGGCGGGCATTTGGCAAGTTCGACGTTCCTCTAACGCGAAGTGGTGAGCCTCCGATGCCTCCATGCCATCGGAGCCGCCTATGGAGTGCCCGCACCCGCGATCAGTGCATGCGTGAAGGGCGAGCCTGGTACCGCGCGAGCGATCGAGCAAGTTCGCGGCTTGACCCGCGGCGTTCACCTTGGTTCGACAACCATCACGGGCACGGGCTTCGTACACACCTCGCGGGGGATCAGTCACCGGCCCCAGCCGCACCTCTAGTAGGTGAGGTTGCTCGGGTGGCCAAGGTGAAGGGCAAAGGTCGATGAGGAGAGGCCCGGTGACGGTATCTCGCGTCACGGCCCTGATCGGCGCGGTTTGACTGCCCCAGACGGAACCAGATCTATCCGAGTGAGAACGGACCCGACGCTGGAGGGTCAGGGCGCTCAACATCGCCACGCTCTTGGAGCCGGACGGAGCCGAGCGGCCAAACGTAACCAGCCGATCGGCGCCGGCGCGCAAGGCGGGGAGCCACCCGTAGCCGCCTGACGAGCGCTGACCCAACCGCCGCCAGGACAACTGCGGCCGCCACAACCAAGTAGCTCAGCCACACACCTGCATCTCCTTTGCTCGCGATCGACCTCAGCGGGCCGACCAGCGGTTCCGTGAGTCCTACGTTCGGGAGGCGCCTGATTACCTCAAACGCCTGATCGATCGCCGGGAGACCGAAGACAATTGCGAGGAGAACGGCGAGGCCCGCCATGAGGTTAGCTCGACGCGCGGCCATTAACGCACGATCGTTAGCGAACCGATCCTGAAGCTGGGAAAGCGACTCCATGATCATGGAGTAGCGGCGCTCAACCCCCCAAAGATTTAACAGATGCTGAACGAGATCATTCGCGCTGCCGTAGCTCAAACGCCCATCGCGAAACTCTCTCAATCCAAATATTGCCTGCTCTTGGATTGGCGCGACTCTTTTCAAACTGCCAATGGTATCGGCCAAGCGACTTTCCAACAGTCCCAACTGCCAATATTCCAGCAAGGCACTCTCAGTCACCAGTATGTGCCACATTCGGTTTTCTAAGCTGGCAGGGTTAGAGGAGCCGTGCCATGAAATCACGGTCTCCCCACCCTCGTGAAAGTAGGTCGATGCGCGAGATACATGTGACATATCTTTACTCATGGCATCATCAAACGCGCCCGCGCGAAGCACAGAAGGATCCGGAACTCGCATGACAATACCCTTGAGATCCGCGGCGTGGTTACTTCGCCACTCGGACTCAGACCCACAGCAGGCGAGTTCGTCCAAACACAGCACTGGATAGCAGAACCACTCAGAATCCAGCTTAACTCCCGCCGCCTTGGAAATTGACTCTCGGTATAACTCGAACACATCGGTGACGGTAGTTGGCGTTTCATGCTGCATCCTCCTCCAGCGCACACCCGCCTCAACCGCCTCCTGCCATTCACCAAGCGCTCTGTGCGCCTCCTTACCCAGCCCACCCGCCAGCAATGGCTCAGGGATCGTGCAAGCCGCCAGCGAGCTATGTTTTGCATAGCCGTATTGAACGAGCTCACTCGGCCCAAGATCGTGAGGCAACGGGACGCCCAGGGTCAACTGCATCACACCAGAGTGATGAACCATAAGCAGAGCGTCCATCACCACCGGATCCGCATTCTCATCGACATCAGTGCTGTGCTTCCACCATTGCAAGGTATGGCGGAGGTGTAAGCGCAGGTACGGTTCACCGTCACGATACTTTTCGCGGAAAAGCTTCGATTCTACCCAATGTTGTATCGCTAGAGATACCTGCGCATCCGCAACTCTCTCTTCAATCTCGTCTGAAACCTGCCCCATGTCGGGACCTGGGCCATCATCTTCACCTTGCACCCCTGCGGCGTCCGAGGCATTGTGCCGAATCTTGTCCCAGACGATACCGCCAAGGATCCTGCTGGCCAGGAGCGGATGTCTTCTCGACCAGGTCCGCAAACTATGCCAATCAGTCGTCTTCCGCAGGTCATCAAGCGCCTTTGCCTTTCGGTTCAGACGCGCGAGATCACGGAAGCGCGGTGCCAGCATTATTTCGTCTGTAGACGGCGACGACATGGTTTCAGCCAGCTGACTACTCAGAAGCCTATGTGCGATCAAATTTGGATCGATCGCATCGCTCGCACCAAACGAGTAGATGTAATACGCGGCAGATGACGAGACGATCGGTTCATGTTTCATGCGCACACGTATATGGGATCACAGTGTCGCTCGATGCGCGAGATCCGACTGGAAATAGCACGCCGGCGGCATTCCGCCCCCGCGCCCCGGGCCTTTGGCTACTGCAGGGTCCTCGCCGATGGCCTGAGCCGACCTGACGATCGGATGAGAAGTGAACCGAACTCGGCGAGGCGGATGACGTCGAACACCTCCGCGTGCAGACCAGATTCGGCCATCTCTCACCGCACAGCCACCTAGGAATAACTCGCCCACGATACGGGCGCTTCCGGCGTCCTGAGGGCACTACCGCGAGCACGGTCACGAGTCAGGATCCATCACGCGCAGCATGGTCGCCGACTACGGGAACTCCAGCTGGCAGACCACCCGAGGTCGCCCCTCGAGCTGCCTGCTGCCGCGCGAACGACCCGACCTCGCCCGGCGACATCGGCCTCAAGACTGACGAGTTCGCCCAGCGACCCGCATCTAGTGGATGCCGCTCAAGGTGGCTGACGTAGCCGAACCAAGCGTCATCCTCGCGGATCCACATGCGCAAGAGGGCCACCTCGGTCAAGCTCGGAGACACGGTCAGTTCGACATAGACCGGCGAGTCAAGCCAGCGAGCGTCACGCTCAGGCCGCTCCCCCCGACCTGAATAGCGGAGGCAGAGCAGCGCCGCCTGCAAGCCAGCCTCCGGCCCAGTGAGGCCTCTAGCGATCCACTTGCCGCGGGCGTTGTCCCAGATTCCATACAGGCAGGGCGGCGGCGCCTGGTGATCCCAGTCGTACTGACCGATGAACGGAATGTGATGTCGCCAATCGCTCATGCGTTCGAATCTAGGTCATGGCGACATGACTCTGCCACATGCCCAGACATGGCCAGGATCTCAGAGCTGCCTGAGCACCCAATCCCATTGAAAGTCCGCCGCGACGGAGTCACCGGCCCCTGACGCGATCGGTTCGAGCGACGCAGTGGCCCCGTCGTGGGGATCGACAATCCGCACTCCGGCGTACCGAAGAACTGCGAGCGAGGCGAGCCAAGCGGGGTGGCCGGCCAGGTCGTGCTTCGCGAATGGAACCGCAGCGGTCGGCGTTCGAGACCCAAGAGCCGCACTGAGAGTCGTCAGCGGGTACGTGGTGGCATTGCCGTTGGCCCAGGCATTTAGCGAGTTGAACGTCAAAGGTACGACCACCACAGCATCGGCCTTCGGAGTCCGCTTCGACTCTCCTGGCCGCCTGTTGCCCGTAATAGTCGGCGCGTCGCCGAGATCCTGGCTCTCGAGCCACGGCTGCGCCGCGTCGGTCGGGATCACGTACGGGTTCCAACCTCGGCTACGTGCCTCACGCACGCCGTCGCCGACGCGTGAGGCGAGGGGAGCACCGCAGGTGACGATGTACAGGGTTCGGTCGGTCACGCGAGGACTCCTGCGCGGGTTGCGATGGCGGTCAGGGCTGGGGCGGGTTTGCGGGAGCGTTTGAGGAGTTCGCGGACCAGCTCCCGGGCGATCGTGTGGTAGCGGATCGACTCGGGGGCGACGCGCTCGGCCTGCTGTAGGTGGAACACTGCCTCCATGTCGTTCTTGGCCTGGGTTTGTGCCCATGCGAGATCGAGATGGAGGCGGGAGCGACGGCCCTGGAGCCCCGCCGGCAGGGCTTCGGTGTCAACTTCGGTCGCGACCCGCAGAACGCCGGCTGGATCACCGAACTCAGCCGCGACTGAGGCTCGATGGATCAGCACGTTGGTCGGGCCGAAGGCAGTCCACCAGTGGTTCCCATCGTGCGCTAGGAGATCAGCGAGTCGCGTAGCTTCGGTCAACCGTTCGCTGGAGATTGCGCGGTCGGAACGGCGCGCGGCGATCACGGACGAGATCAGCCACAGCGAACCGGCCAATGAGGCGGCATCCGGAGCGTCGGAGCCGACAAGAGCCATGAGCCCTTCGGCGGACCGTACGGCAACACGTTCGGCGTCGTCGGTTTGCTGGCTGCGCAGGAGGGCGATGACGACTTGATAAGCGGCCATTCCCTGAGCAGGCTTCGATTCGGCCGCCAGGGCCGCGTGGGTTGCGCGATCGGCGGCTAGCCAGCCGAGCTGGTGCTCACCAACCTTCGTCAGAAGCTTCGCGGCCGCAGTGTAGACCGAGCAGCGGGCTAGGTGCGTCTCACGTCCGTCACGGCCTTGGTAGCCGTCGTACGCATCGGCCGCCCGGATGAGATCTGGCAGCATCGCGGTCGCCTGCCGGTACTTCGCCGCCTGATAGGCCTGGTTAACCTGCACAGCGCCGTTCCGGAGCTGCGGCAGCGGCCAGGGAGTCGCCGGCTCTCCTAAAAGATGGTGATAGCTGGCGAGCTGAGTCCGTACGGCGTCTACCGCGGTCACCTGTTCCGGTGCATCCGGGGCAAGGACCCAGTCCCGACCGATCAGGTCGGCAACGTCGATACGCAGCACGGTCGCCAGGTCGTTCAGAGTGGACAGCCGATCAACACCACGAATGCCGCGTTCCACCTGGGAGAGCCACGACCGCGACATGCCGATGAGTCCCGCCAGGGCATCCTGCGACATGCCACGCCGCTTGCGGTAGGCCCCGATGCGCTCACCTACGTGCATCTGCACTTCCCCTCGTTGTTGGTCCCTCTAGTGAACCGCCTTCGAGCACAGGTAATGCGCACAAAAGTGCGCAGCTTCCAGAGTGCACTTCAATCGCTCGTTTCGCCTCGACGCTGGATACATGATCGAGCCGACCACTCAGGAGCTGACCCGCTTCGGGCCGGGCGCCGCCGGCGGGATGCCCTCGGCGCGTGCCGTACGGCGGATGTACGCCGCCGTGAACGGCGACAGCCGCTCCACCTCTGTCGGCGGCACGCCGCCTCTCAGTGCAGCGAGTACGGCTTCCATGAGTTCCTTCCGGGCCTCCTCGTGGGCGGACTCGGTTCGTCGGTATCGGCGGGTCGCCGCTGACAGGTCTTCCCTCAAGTCACTCACCGCATCAGTGTACCGCACCTCACTTGCGCAACCTCGAATGAATCGATACTGTGGTGCGCACCTTAGGTTCGCTTCATTGAGCGGCCCTCCATCGAGCGGAGACAGAGATGCACTTCGGCACCAAGCAGGACCCGAACAACGTCAAGGGCTGCAAGCGATGCAAGGGCAAAGGCGTGGTTGGCCGGGGAGTTCGGGGGCGAACGCCCTGCCCGTCCTGCCTGAGTCGCCAGACCGCCCGGAATACGGCCTGGGAGAAGGCCTACGGCCGGTTTTGACGAACGTTCTAGCTGGCATGAGTGACGCCCCGGTGGCAGGCACCACCGAGGCGTCCGGGTCGCACTAATCCATCGCGTAGAGGAGCACAACCCTGATGACCATCATCCACCTTTCCGCCGTCGACGGCGACGGCGACAGCGACGAGCCCACCGCAGCCGAGCTGGCCGCGATCGAGCAGGAGATGCCGCTGATCGAGGCCGAGCTGGACCTGCTGACCGCGCAGATCGCGGTGATCAGCGCGGGTCCGGACGCGTCGGTGCTGGACACCCGCCGGGTACGGCGGGCCGAGCGCCGGGTGCTGGACGTGACCCGCAGGATCGCCAACCGCACCCCGGAGACGGAGGACGCCGCATGACCGCGCAGCTCGTTGCCGAGACCGCCGTGCCGGACCTCGTACGGGTCGATCTGGGCTGGTGGAAGTGCGCCGGGTACGACCTGGTCCAGGTCGTCGCTCCCCGCACGGCTCTGGGAACGGCGTGGATCGTCTGGCACGGCGACCACCTCATGCACACCGCCGACACCCTGCCCCATGCCGGCGAGTGGGTGTCCGACCACCTGGACGGAGGCGAGACACGATGATGACGACCGAGATGGTTGCGGCTGGCAACGGCAAAGCCGAGGCCAAGCCGAGCGGTGTGGACAAGCTCCGGGCATCGGCCGCCGAGGCGTCCCAGGTACGGGCGTTGTCCACGCACCCCGACGTTGTCGCGCTGCGGGTGGAGTCGGTGCGTACGCAGGTCGATCGGTGCATGTGGGTCGGGATCGTTCTCGGTCTTGCGTTCACGATGGTCAACGTTCAGGCGTTCGCCGCGCAGGGTGCTCCGGTGGGTTCGCTTCCGTGGGTGGCCGCGTGGCTGCTGGACCCGATGGTGTCGCTGGTGCTGATCGCGGTCCTGCGCGCTGAGCAGATCACCGCCCGGTACCAGGTCAGCGACCACACGAAGTGGATCGGCCGCACGAAGCGGTTCGCGTTTGCCGCGACGTACGCCATGAACACCTGGGCGTCGTTCGGTCACGGCGACGTGGCCGGCGTGGTGCTGCACTCGGTGCCGCCGGTGCTGGTGTTCTGCGCTGCCGAGACCGCACCGGTGCTGCGGGATCGGCTGACCGAGGCGGTGCTTCGTGCCGAGCGCGCGGCGGCCCTGGCGGACCCGCAGAAGGCCGCTGAACGGCTCGACAGCCCGACCGAGGCCCTGACAGTTCCCGAGCCGACTCCAGTCGCTCAGCACGCCGCACAGCCGCCCGAGCTGGCCGCCACGGCGACCACGAGGCCGGACGTTGTGAAGGTTCCGCGCAAGACGGCTGCGAAGCCGCGCAAGAAGCCCGCTGCCAAGACTGGCCGCAAGCTGCTGGCTGACTACGTCGCCGACGCTCTCGCGGCCGTCGAGCCGGGTACGGCACCTGCCGACGTAACCCCGGCGTGGGCGCGGCAGGCCACGGGTTGCTCTGCCGGGCTGTCCGCGAAGGTCGCGACCGCGGTCCGCGAGTCCCTGGCCAGCAACGACACCAACCTGACCACCAACACCCACACCGACGAGATCACCGGCGAGTTCGAGCGGAAGGCTGCCTGATGACGCTGACTGTCACTGACCTGTTCTGCGGTGCGGGTGGTTCGAGCACCGGCGCGCTCCAGGTGCCGGGCGTGGTGGTGCGGCTGGCCGCGAACCACTGGAAGCTCGCGGTGGAGACGCACAACACCAACCACCCGGCGACCGATCACGACTGCGCGGACCTGTCGCAGGTCGATCCGCGCCGCTACCCGCGCACCGACATTCTGTGGGCGTCGCCTGAGTGCACGAATCACTCGCAAGCCAAGGGCCGCAAGCGCAATGTGGACGCGACGCCGGACCTGTTCGGGGAGACGTTGCCGGACGAGGCCGCGGAGCGGTCGCGGGCGACGATGTGGGACGTGGTGCGGTTCGCCGAGCACCACCGCTACGCCGCGATCGTGGTGGAGAACGTCGTGGACGCGGCCAAGTGGGTGTTGTGGGGCGCATGGCGCGCCGGGCTGGACGCGTTGGGCTACTGCTCGCACGTGGTCTACCTGAACTCGATGCACGCCCAGGCCGGAGGGCTGCCCGCACCGCAGTCCCGCGACCGTCTGTACGTGGTCGCGCACCTGCGCACCGCTGCGTGCCCGGACCTGAACCGGTGGACCCGCCCGCTCGCGTACTGCGCTGGCTGTGACCGGCCGGTGCGGGCGATGCAGGCGTGGAAGAACGCGGCCAGCCAGTGGGGCCGCTACCGCGCTCAGTACGTCTGGCGCTGCCCGAACGTTGCCTGCCGCAACCAGGTGGTCGAGCCGGGCTGGCTTCCGGCCGCTGCTGCGATCGACTGGTCGCTGACCGGTGAGCGGATCGGGGACCGTGCCCGGCCGCTGGCCGACAAGACCATGCAGCGCATCCGCGCAGGCCTGGCGCGTTACGCCCGCCCGGAGCTGCTGGTACCTGTGGAGGGCCGCGACGGCAAGACTGCCGCGTCGGCGTGGGACGCGCTGCGCACCATGACCACCCGCAACGAGACCGGGCTCCTGGTTCCCGCAGGCGGGACATGGAACGAGACCGCGACCCACACGGGTGAGGTGATGCGGACCCGGACCACGACCGAGTCCGAGGCGCTGGTGGTGCCGCTGCGCAACAACAACACCACCAAGGCCGCCTCCGCCGAGCCGTTCGACACGTTCGCCGCGAACGGCAACCACCACGCCCTGCTGATGCCGTACTACGGCAACGCCACCACCCGCCGGACCAGCGAGCCGCACGGCACCTTCACCACCCGCGACCGGTACGCGCTGGTGATGCGCAACAACGGCTCACGAGGCGACGGCGCGGAGATGTGCACACCGGCCGGTGAACCGCTGCGCACGCTCACCACGGCCGGGCACCAATCGGTTCTCGAGTACGGCGTACCGGCGCCGGTTCCTGTCGCGGTGGACGACTGCCTGTTCCGGATGCTGGAGCCGCACGAGGTGGCCGCCGGCATGGCCTTCACCAGCGGGTACGTCGTGCTGGGCAACAAGCGCGAGAAGGTCCGCCAGCTCGGCAACGCCGTCACCCCGCCCGCGGCTCGCGACCTCATCGCGGCCGTCGCGGAATCGCTCGGGCATGAGATCCCCGACCACACCACCCACACCGCAAGCAACGCGCACGCCGGGGAGGTGGCGGCATGACGGTCAAGGTCCGGCTGTCCGGCGAACCCGAGCACATCGCCGCCGTCGTCGCCGCCCTGCGGGAGACGTTCGAGACCGCGGGCGGTGACCGCGCCTACCCCAACCGCGGAGCGTTCGGCGTCCGCGTCTACCTCGAAATCCGACCCAACTCGACCACCACCGGTACCACCGGGAGGAAGTCATGAGCACCAACCCCAGCCACGAACACGACAACGTCCGTCGCCTTCACGGCGACGTTCACGACGGCAGTCACGAGGACGTTCACGACCTGGACTCGGGGATCGTTCATGAAACCGCCGAGCGGATCGACCCGAGCGACGTTCAGGACTCGGTTCACGAGGACGGGGCCGGCACCGTTCACGACGGTGAGGTGATCGACGCCGAGGTGATCGAGGGCGAGATCCTGACCGACGAGGAGTCGGCCGCGCTGGACGAGCGACTCGCGAATCGGGGCGCGCTGGTACGCCGTGCGGTGACAACTGGTCAGGTGGCCAAGCGGGTCGCGGTGCGGGTCGGCACACACGACCGGACCAAGACCGGCGGCAAGGCCACGGTGCGGGCGGCCTACACCGTCGTCAAGGGCGGTGAGTCGTTCGCGAAGCGGGCGTGGGACGCCGGGACGATGGGTGTCTACCGCCGCCAGATCAAGGCCGCCGAGGCGTCCGGTGACCGCGAGGCGCTGAAGGAGTGGACGGCGGCGAAGGAGGCCGCGACCGAGCGCCGGCACCGCCGCCTGATGGACGCTCCGAAGCTCGCGTGGGGCATCCTGAAGGTCGCTGTCGGTGCGACGCTGGCGACGCCGGTGATCGTGTTCCTGATCGCGGTGTTCGCCAAGCTCACCGGGCACGGGTCGTTCACGGGCGTGTGGGGCGGGTTCTTCGCGTTGGTCGGGTTCGTGATCGCGCTGGGCGGGGTGCTGTGGACGCTGCTCACGTTCGCGCTGCCGGTGTTGCTCGTGATCGCGCTGTTCCGCGAGGGCAAGCGCGCTGCTGAGCCGCCGTCGTGGATGGTCACCACGGCCGATGCCGAGTGGGACATGGACATCGATGAGTCCACGATCGCGCAGGCGCTGGACTCGCTGCGGATCCCGAACATCACCCGCTACCTGAAGCAGGGCTACAAGTTGCAGTTCATCACCCCGGCCCGTCAGCAGGGGCGTGGCACGCACGCGGTGATCCGGCTGCCCGGTGGTGTGCCCGCCGAGCTGATCTCCAAGCGCCGGGTGGACCTGGCAACCAGCCTGCACCGTGCCGGGTCGGAGGTGTGGCCGACGACCGGTGACGAGGCCGGGATCCTGGATCTGTGGGTCGCGGACAAGGGTGCGCTGACCGGTGGCCCCGGCCCGTATCCGCTGCTGACCGAGGGTCTGGTGGACGTGTTCAAGGGCGTCCCGGCCGGGAAGACGCTGCGCGGTGACGAGCTGCGCGAGCCGGTGATGGGCCGCAACTCGATCGTGGGCGGCGCGCCGGGGCAGGGCAAGTCGTCGGCGTCTAAGACGTTCATGGCCGGGTGCGCGCTGGACCCGACTGTGGAGATGCGGATCTGGGTGCCGGACCAGAACTTCGACTTCGAGCGGTTCAAGCGCCGCTGCTCGCGCTACGTCATGGGCGCAGACGACGAGTCGATCCGCCAGATCCGCGACGACCTCAAGGAGATGTACGAGGAGATGGGTCGGCGCGGCGACCTGCTGAAGGTCTACGAAGTCGAGCAGGTCACCCGCGAGCTGGCGGACCGCAACGTCGGGCTGCACCCGCTCGTGGGTCTGCTGGAAGAGGCGCACGTGGCGTTCCAGCACGAGGAGTACGGCGAGGAGATCTCCAAGTACGCCGTCGCGCTGGTGAAGCTCGGCCGCAAGCGCGGCATGCACTTCCGGGTCTCGACGCAGGCCCCGACCGCGACGTCGCTGCCCAAGGACGTGACCCGCAACTGCACCAACAATGTCGCGTTCTACGTCCAGGACTACGTGGCCAACGACGGCCTGCTCGGTCAGGGCGCATTCAAGCAGGGCGTCCGGGCGACCGACCTGATTCCCGGCGAGAACCGCGGTACGGCGATCGTGAAGGGCTTCACCGCCGCCAAGTACGAGACGTTGCAGTGGTACTTCCTCGATGGTGCCGAGGGCAACGACCAGATCACGCCGATCATCGACCGCGCCCTGGCCGCGATCAAGAAGCGCGAGCTGCCCGCGCCGGGCGACTCCCGGCGACCGCAGATCGAGTCGCGCGACCTGCTCGCCGACCTGGACGAGGTGCTGGACGACGTGCCGGTGCGGATCGCGGACGTGCCCGCGCTGCTGAAGCGGCTCGCGCCGACCTGGGGTCCGTACCAGACGCTGACCGGCAAGGCGCTGCGCGAGCAGCTCGCCGCGGACTACGGCATCAAGGTCGCCTCCACCGGCAACCGCTACCCGCTCGACCCGGCTACGGTCCGTGACGCACTCGTGCGCCGCGAGCGCGACGCCGGCCACCGCGAAACCGACGAGAACAGCGACGGAGACGAGGCTCCTGAGCTGGCGAGTTAACCCGGCCACCGGGGTCGGAGACCGGCCGAAATCGGCTCTGACCAGGCAGTTTCCGGCCCCGGTTAACCCGGCTCACTCGCTAACTTTCCGCAGGTCACGCCCGGATTAGCCCTCCAACACGGTCCGGGTTAGAGACCTAACCCGATCACCGCCAGCTAACCAACCCCGCATCCAACCGAACCATCCCGACAGGACGGCCGCCGACTGGTGCCCGCCCTGGCCGACCACACCCACTCGCCGCTACAGAAAGTGACGATCGTGACCGATCCCGTCCACGCCGTGCTGGTCGCAGGCTCAGGACTGGTCCTCGCCGCAACAGCCGGACTCAACCACACAACCGACGCGACCACCGACGCCGCCGGAACGCTGACGCACCCGCAACAGGTCGCCGTCCAGGTCGCCTCGCTGCTCGTCGCCGCGCTCGTCCTGGGCGGGCTGTACCTGCTCGCCTGCGCGATCTGGCCCTACGCCAACTGCGGGCGCTGCAACGGGCAGGGCAAGTCCCGCTCACCGTCCGGCAAGAAGTTCCGCAACTGCCCCCGCTGCAAAGGCACCGGCCGCCGCAAACGGATCGGCCGACGCCTCCTCGACCACCGCGCCACCAACCGCTGACCACCCACACAGCAAGGAGATCCACACACCATGAGCACCCCAAGTAGCACCCCCGCTGTCTCCGCTCGTCACGGCAGCGTCATGAACCCGCACGTGGTGACCATCTGCGGGTCCACCCGGTTCCGCGAAGCGATCGCCGCCGCGAACCGCAAGCTCACGCTTGCGGGTCAGGTCGTCCTCGCGCCGGGCGTGTTCGCCCACAACGATGCCCCGGACGCCGACCCGATCAGCGACGCCGACAAGCAGCGGCTCGATCGGCTGCACCTGGCCAAGATCGACATCTCCTGCTGGGTGCTGGTCGTCAACCCCGGCGGCTACATCGGTGACTCGACCCGCCGCGAGATCGCCTACGCCGGCGCGGTCGGCGTACCGGTGCAGTACCTCGAACAGGTCGCGTCGTGAGCGCGGGCGGGTTCGACCCGTTCCGGCCGCCGATGATCGGCAGCCGGATCTGGGAGGAAACCATGACCGCCGCCGAGTGGTGCTGCCAGTGCACCGGCCAGTGCGGACGGCCCCACGCCAAGACCAACGGCCGCTGCGGGACCCTCCACGGCACCGCACACCGCCTCGCCGTCGTCGCCGCCGATCCGCTCGCCACCCTGGCCGAAGCCGTCACCGCCACCGAACGGCTCGCGCTCTGCGAGAGCTGCGACGCCGGCCGACGCCGCGCCGCCCAACACACCCACACCACCACCGCCGCCGCCCACGCCCAACCCGAACTGATCGACCTGACAGGAGACCGCGCCGCATGACCATCCACGACTACAGCACCGACCCGTCACTGACCCACGACGACCCCCAGGCCGACTACATCGCCTACGTCGCCGCGCAAGAGTCCGAGCTGTCAGTGTCCCTGGCCGCCGCCGCGAGCGCCGTGCACGCCGCGACCAGCGCACTCCGGGAGCTGATCGAGCTGGACGCCCCGCAGTGGACCCAGACCACCGAAGGCGACGACGCACAAGCCGCACTCACCGACGCCGCCCGCGTCCTCCGCACCGCGAACCGCTGCGTACAGGCCGCGACCTGGATGCCGTGACCCCCGGACAAAACGGACAGAACTGACAGAACCCCCACCGAGAGGACCGGACACCCCGTGACAGAACGGACAAAACCGACAAAACCCCTAGTTCTGTCCGTTTTGTCCGTTTTGTCCGGCCCTCCCGACCCCCGATCTGGACGCCGAGCTGTGGAAGGAACCGAGCTGATGAAGGTCCCGCGCTGGACACCCGCCGATCCGGCCGCGATCACCGCGCGCCGCACCTGGGCCAAAGCGATGGTTGCCACCATCACCGACCCGACCCGATCGCCGACGTACGGCACCCCGCACTGGGCAGCGCTGGCCGACGACGACCCGCGCAAGCTGGCCGCCGCCGTCATCGCCGCCGAGTGCTGGGCGACCGACCTGGACGAACTGCCCGACCGGGTACGCCGCGACCTCGACGCCGCCCGCGCCGCGCACGAAGCCGCCGAAGACGCCCGCTGGGCAGAGGCGTTCGAGCAGGCACGCCAGATCGCCCACGCGCAAGCCAGTCCGGCCGCGCTCGCGTTGCGCGCCCACTACGCCAAGACCCAAGCCGAACGGATCGCAGAAGCCCGCCGACCCCGCACCGGCGACTACCCCGGCCAGAACCCCAACCACCACAAGCAGCACCTGGACGCCGTACAGGACGGAGAGGCCGCATGAGCGCCGAACGAGTCCCCGACTGGCTCCCGCCCCTACCCCCGATCACCGAGCCGCCAGACGACGACCCCTGGGCTACCGAACCGATCACGCCGACGCCAGAACGTCGAATCACACCAAGGCATCACGACCGAATGGCCCCGCCGGCGAACGCCCTGACCGACGCGACGGCCCTGGCGTGGGACGGCGAACCAGTGCCGTTGAAGACCGACCGTCTGGTGCGCCCGTTCCCCGTCGAGGTGTTCCCGGAGTGGCTGGCCGAGCAGGTGAGCGCGGTGGCCGAGGCGACCCAGACGCCGATCGATCTGGCCGCGTCCGTGGCGCTCGCCTGCCTGTCCACGGCCGCCGGTGGGAAGGTGCTCGTGCGGGTCGATCGGTCCTGGGTGGAGCAGGTCAACCTCTACACGGTCACGGCGCTGCCTCCGGGGTCGCGCAAGTCGCCGGTGTTCCGGGCGATGACCGGGCCGCTGTCGGCCGCCGAGGACGCGCTGCGGGACCAGACCGCCGAGCGGCGGGTGGAAGCCGAGCTGGCGTCGCGAGTCGCGTGGGCCAAGGCCGAACAGCTCGCCAAGAAGGCCGAAACCGCGCAAGCCGAACCACAGACCGCGCTGGCCGACGCGACCGCCGCCGCCAAGGAAGCCGCGAGCATCGTGGTCCCCGAGCTGCCCCGGCTGATGACCGACGACGTAACCCCCGAGTCGTGCATCTCCCTGCTTGCCACCCACGGCGGCCGGATCGCAGTGCTGTCCGCCGAAGGGGACGTGTTCGCCACCCTCACCGGCACCCGCTACTCCGCCGCGCCCAACCTGGGCGTGTTCCTGAAGGGCCATGCCGGCGACAAGCTCCAGGTCGATCGCAAGGGGCGACCGTCCGAGACCGTCGAACGCCCCGCGCTCACCCTGGGCGTCACCACCCAGCCCGGCACCCTCGCCGGACTGGCCGCACAGCCCGGCTTCCGCGATCGGGGGGTGCTGGCGCGCATCCTTTACAGCCTGCCCGTCAACACCGTCGGACAGCGCGACAACCAAGCCCTGCCGGTACCGGAGGATACTGAGACCACCTACGCCGACGCGCTCACGACTCTCGTTCTGCTGCTCGCCGACCGCGAGACGCCTCACGAGCTCGCGCTGACTGCCGAGGCGCGGCAGGTGCTTCTCGAGTTCCAGGACTGGATCGAACCGAGGCTGCACCCGCGCACCGGGCAGCTCGCGCAGATCACCGACTGGGCTTCCAAGCTCGCCGGTGCCGTGGTCCGCGTCGCTGGCCTTCTCCACGTCGCCCACACCTTCGTCACCGGCTACGCCCAACCCATCACCGCCGACACCATCCGCGGCGCCGAACAGGTCGGGCGCTACTACCTCGATCACGCCCTGGCTGTCTACGACCTCATGGGCCGCTCAGACCCCGATCTGGACGATGCCCGCGCCGTCCTCGACTGGATCCGCAAACACCACCTCGAGACCTTCAGCCGCCGCGACGCCCTCCGAGGAAACCGAGGCCGATTCGCCAGCGTGAAGGACATCAAACCCGCGCTCGAACTGCTCACCGACCACGGCCACATCCGCCCCCAACCCACCCCCGTCAGCAGCAAAGGAGGCCGCCCCAGCGACACCTACGAAGTCCACCCCAGCGTCCACAACGACCGCTGACCACCCGTCCGTTTTGTCCGTTCTGTCCAGTCATTGCGACCACTCCGAGGAGACACCTGAGTGAGCACGGCAACCCGGCCCACGAAACTGCACCTGACCATCTCTGACGTGTGCGCCGAACTCGGCATCGCCCGGTCCACCTTCTACGACTGGCGGGCCGCCAAGAAGGCCCCCCGCTGCATCAAGCTGCCGAACGGCGATCTGCGCATCCGCCGTACCGACTTCGACAACTGGCTCCAGAGCTTGGAGGATGCCGCGTGAGTCACGAAAAGTTCTCCTACGACGTGCGGATCTTCGGCATCAGCACCTACACCGGAAAGCGTCGTAAGAGCTACACCGTTCGGTGGGAAGTTGCAGGCGAGCGCAAGCAGAAGACGTTCACTCACAGCAAGCTCGCCGACAGCTTCCGATCCGACATCATGACGGCGGCCCGAGAAGGTGTTCCCTTCGACATCGCAACCGGGCTCCCACAAACGATGTTGCGCGAATTGAGTCGTCGCACCTGGTACGAGCACGCTACAGAATTCGTGGACGTGAAGTGGCCGCATGCCTCGCCGCGGCATCGCAAGAACATCGCCGAAGCCCTGGCAACAGTGACCGTCGCGTTGCTGCCGAAGCCGTCCACTGACGAGATGCAGCGAGTTCGTTCGGTGTTGCGGAACTGGTCCTTCAACAAGAGCGCCCGCGGTGGAAAGCCGGTGGCCGAAGCGACAGCGCCGGACAAAGACGCCGGCCTCCTGCGATGGATCGCGGAAAGCTCACCGGATCTGTCGAAGCTGCGGGAGGCGCCGGTGATGCGCCGCGCTCTCGATGCACTCGCTTTGAAACTCGACGGCAAAGCGGCGGCGGCAGCGACGGTCACGCGGAAGCGCTCCGCGTTCTACAGCGCGATGGAGTACGCCGTAGAGCTGGAGCTATTCGAGGCCAATCCGATCGACAAGGTGCAATGGACGAAGCCGGAAAACACCGACGTCGTAGATCGCCGAGTAGTCGCGAACCCTCATCAGGCACGCGCGTTGATTCGCGCTGTCGGGGAAATTCATCCGGCGCTGGAGGCCTTCTTCGGCTGCCTGTACTTCGCCGGCCTAAGACCATCCGAGGCGAAACACCTGCGCGTCGCCGACTGCCACCTTCCCGAAGAGGGCTGGGGCGAATTGCTCCTGACAGGCTCGACGCAGCATGCGGGTGCTGAGTGGACCGACAACGGCGAAGCGAGCGAGGATCGGAGCCTGAAGCACCGGGCCGACAAGGCGACGCGTCCGGTGCCCGCCTGCCCCGAGCTGGTCGAACTCCTACGCCGGCACATCACCGACTTCCGGTCGGGACCAGGTGGACGACTGTTCGTCAGCCGCACGGGTAAGGCAGGCGTCCCGCTCCCACCGCCGTACAGCAACCCGGTCTCCTCGAACACGTACGCCCGCGTGTGGAACAAGGCGCGGGAGAAGGTCCTGAGCGAAGCGCAGGTGGCCTCACCGCTCGCGAGACGCCCGTACGATCTGCGTCACGCTGCGGTGTCCCTGTGGCTCAACGCGGGTGTTCCGGCGACACAGGTGGCGGAGTGGGCCGGACACAGCGTCAACGTCCTGCTGAAGGTCTACGCCAAGTGCCTCGACGGACAAGACGAGGTTGCGAAGCGACGGGTCGAAGCCGCCCTCAACGAGACGCGGCCGCGGCGATCTGCGTAGCCGAACTTCCTCACGTATTCCGCACGGACAGCCGTAGACGGCCGGTGACAGCCGGACACAGTCGGACAGCACGAAGAAGGCCCCTGACCGCGTTTCCGCAGGTCAGGGGCCTTTTTCAGCGTGTGGCGGGTGCAGGGTTCGAACCTGCGTAGGCATACGCCGACAGATTTACAGTCTGCTCCCTTTGGCCGCTCGGGCAACCCGCCAGGGTGCTGCCGGTTCGTGAACCGGCGTGGGAGACGATACAACAGGTAGTGGCCCTGACAGCAAATCGGAAAGGATGTGCCCATGGCTTCGGAGTCCTCCTTCGACATCGTGAACAAGGTGGACCGTCAGGAGGTGGACAACGCCGTGAACCAGGCGGCGAAGGAGATCAGCCAGCGGTTCGACTTCAAGAACGTGGATGCCGGGATCAAGTGGTCCGGCGAGGCGATCGACATGCAGGCGAACACCGAGGAGCGGGTGAGCGCCGTCCTGGATGTGTTCAAGGACAAGCTGGTGAAGCGGCAGATCTCGCTCAAGGGGCTCGACGCGGACGAGCCGAAGCTGTCCGGGAAGATCTACAAGATCACCGCGACGATCGACGCGGGCATCACCCAGGAGAACGCGAAGAAGCTCTCGAAGCTGATCCGCGACGAGGGCCCGAAGGGCGTCAAGGCGCAGATCCAGGGCGAGGAGCTCCGCGTCTCCAGCAAGAGCCGCGACGACCTCCAGGCGGTGCAGGCGCTGATCAAGGGCCAGGACCTGGACTTCGCCGTCCAGTTCGTCAACTACCGCTGACCGGCACGCCCGGTAATCGGCTCGCTCCCGATGCGGTTGCCGGGCATGCTGGCGGGCGTGGGTGAGACGTTGCTGCGGAAGTGGTTGCTGGCCGATTTCGGGCTCGAGGTGGTGGAGCTCACACCGGTCGCGGACGGCGCTGACATCGCCGCGCAGGTGTGGAAGGCCGGTACGGCGACCAACACGTACGCCGTGAAGTGGAGCGCCGCCGGGACGAACACGGGCCATCAGGTGGCGGCGTTCCTGGCCGACAGCGGGCTGCTCGGCGTGCCGGAGCTGATCCGGACCACGGAGGGCGGGCTGTGGTCCGTCCACGCGAAGAAGCGGCTGACGATCACGCCGTGGATCGACGGGGTCCGGGCGGCGCAGAGCGGGCTGACGGACGAGCAGTGGGCGGAGTACGGCGTACTGATCCGCCGGGTGCACGACTCGGAGCCCCCGCACCGGCTGCGGGATGCGTTGCCGAAGCACAGTCACATCGACGTACGGATGCCGGCCATCGCGGACGAGGTCCACAAGCGCCTCGAGACACCCGAGGGTGAGGTCGAGGAGGAGCTGGCGGCGGTCTGGAAGCAGTTCGAGCACGTCATCGCCGACCTGCGCACCAACCGCCCGCCGGCGCCGTCCGGCCCGCGCGTGATCTGCCACGGCGATCCGCACCTCGGCAACGTCCTGGTCGACGAGCACCTCCACCTGATCGACTGGGACGACGTCATCTTCGCGCCTCGTGAGCAGGACCTGATGTTCATGCTCGGTGGCATGGGCGACGTCGGCCCGACCACGCCCACGCAGGTCGACGCCTTCCTGGCCGGCTACGGCCCCCACACCCTCGACCAGGACGCCATCCACTACTACCGCCACGTCAGAGCCTTCGAAGACGTCATCGGCTGGTCGCACCAGGCCATCACCGGCCCGGACGAGGCCGAGGCGCTGGCCGTGGTCAAGGGCATCCTCGACCACGGCCTGGCGGCGTTGGCGGTCAGTGCCGAGCGCTGATCCAGCCGGCGACCTGGGTGCCCAGAGCGTCGCCGTCCACCATCGAGTGACGGAAGTGCAGCCCTGAGACGATCCGAGCCTCTCGTACGTCGCTCCGTACAGCGGCCAGGTCGGGATACACCCGTGTAGTGCCGGTGACCACGCTCGACATCACCAGACGCACGTGTGAGGTGTGGAAGTACGCCTGCAGCGCACCAGTCACACCACCGGTGAAGCAGGCGTGTCCCGACGGGTACTCCGGGTGGTTGACGTTCAGCAACGACTGCCAGCTCGGATCGGCCTGCGTACGCGGGTTGCCGTCTGTGTCGGCGCGCTGGATCGCATGGACCGGCCGCCACGACAGATAGTGGAACTTGGCGTCCCAGCACGCGATGACCGAGTCACCAGCCGACACATGCGCCAGTGCGAGCATCTGCGCCGCGCCGGCCAGCGACAGGTGCCGGTCGCCGGCCAGTTGCACCAGCGCGCGACTCCACTGCTGAGCGGTCTGCTCCGACCAGAACCTCGCCGTGTCGGTCTGCTTGGCAGTCCGCGTCGTACTGTCCGCCCGGCCGAGCGAAGCGACCTCGGCCACGTCCCGCGCGTACCGCTTGCTCGTCAGCGCATCCGGCCCGTCGGGCCGGAAC
This sequence comes from Kribbella sp. NBC_00662, assembly GCF_041430295.1. GTDB lineage: Bacteria > Actinomycetota > Actinomycetes > Propionibacteriales > Kribbellaceae > Kribbella. Next base: position 1,281,304 of record NZ_CP109029.1, read on the forward strand.
TGCGCTCGGTATCGCAGCGCCAGCGGCCGGACCTGTGTCAGCACAATGTCCACCGGCGGCGCAGGCAGAGTCGGCTCCCACACACCCGGCCCTGGCTTCCGCTGCACATACGGCACGGCGTTCCCCAGCCCATCCCCCGCACGCCAGGCCAGTACGGCGGCCGCCACCGACCGCCCCAGCACCACCCCGCGATCCTTCGCCGACCCAGACGGCACCCGCGCCAGATAGTCGGCGTACGTCGTATCCAGGCCAGCCGCGCCAGGCACCCGAGCCCGCAGTACGTCGTACGCCGCCGTAGCAACCGCCGCCGCAGGCGACGCCCGACGATCCAGCCGTACGGCGAACTTGAACGGCCGGCCGTAGCCGAGCCCAGCCACGGTGTCCGCGATCGCAACGTGCACAATCCCGAGCAACACCTCCGAACTGGCCGGCGGCCGCCCCGCCACGATCGCCTGCGTCGCGTACCGGCTCCAGTCCAGCACCGGCGCAGCATCACTCGCAACGGCCGAACTCGGCGGCGGCGACAGACCGACCCCGGACAGAACCAACGATCCGGTCAACAGCAACACAAGCCGGCGAGTCAGCAGTTTCATCGTCGTTCCTTCCCGAGAGCGGGCGGCGCGATACCGCCCGCATCCACCGTTGCCGCGAGCCGGCCCGGTGGGCCATACGCAGTTCGGCGTATTGCCCCGTGGTGGATCGGGCCTAGGCTGAATTCCAGGGGGAGGGCAGTCATGGAGCAATTGACGGTCACCGAACGCGATCTGCGCCGGATGCTCGACGTCGTCGACCACCAGCGGTGGGGCGGAGCCGGGCAGGAGTTCCCGCGCGACGTGCTCCGCGCGCTCCGCGACCTGATCCCGGCCGACGACATCACGTTCCAGGTGAGCCGGCCACACGACCGCGTCTTCGTCGGTCTGGAGGAGCTGACCAGCGTGCCTCCGGGTTTGGACGACGACTGCGACGAGCTGTTCTGGCAGCTGTACTGGCGGTACAAGACGTGCAGCCGGCCCCAGCGGACCGGTGACCACGAAAGCGTCTGGATGACGTACGACTACCTGTCCATGCGTCAGCTGGTGAACAGCGAGGCCGGCCTGTGGGACCGGATGAACGGAGTACGGAGCGAGATCGCGGTGCCGTTCCCGGAACACGACGGCGAGGACCGCCGGATGCTCCTGTTCCGGACCACCGGGCCGGGTTTCTCGGAGCGTGAGCGACTGCTGCTTCAGCTGCTCCGGCCGCACCTGGTCGAGATCCGTCGCGACCTGGAGCGCCGCCGGGCCGGTATTCCCGATCTGACCAGCCGCCAGTGGGAGCTGCTCCGCCTGGTCGCCGCCGGGCACAGCAACACGCAGATCGCCCGCCGGCTATTCGTTGCCGAGGGCACCGTTCGCAAGCACCTGGAGAATATCTACGAGCGCCTCGGCGTGAACAGCCGAACCGCCGCCGTTGCTACAGCCTTCCCGGTCGCAAACTCTGCCTAGGCGTGCCGCATCCACACGTTCGGTTCGACGTACGTGCCGAGGTCGGCCTCGCGGTCGATGGTCAAAGTCGTCAGGCCTGCCGGGATGGTGTAGATGCCGGTGGAAGGGAACGGCATCTTGGTCCACTTCTCCCAGTCGGCGACGGCGCCGGTCATGGTCTGGGAGGCGGGGGCCGGTGCGAGCAGAGTGGCGCCGAGGCGGACGTGGGTGCGGAGCCACGGGTCCAGCGGGAGGCCGTCCTCCCGGGTCCAGTACATGAAGGTCTCGATCGGGGTGAGCGGATAGCTCGACTTCAGGGTCGGGCGGACCGGCGCGATCACCTGCTCGAGGCCGCGGGCGATCGCCCGCTCGCGCACGGCGGTGATGACCCGGCCCGCGTGCCCTTGGCCCTGCTCGTCGGAGCGGACGGCGGCCGCCATCAGCACGAAGGTGTTCGGTACGACGTCCTGCTCGTACGACGTCACCGACCGCGCCAGCGTGTCCGTGAACCCGCCGGGCAGATCGCCGACCGTCCCGTCCCACGCGATCGGCACGCCCCAGCAGCCTCCGATCAGCCGCTCGTCGGACGACACGAGGTAGAACTCCCAGTCCGAGAAGTACTGCACCCGCCGCTCCCGGTACGGCGCGACGCCCTCGTCGTGGAAGATGAACTCCGGCCACTCCTCGACGAAGCGCTGCTCGGCCTCCTCGTCGTACTGCGGGCCGTCGGCGACCGGGATCAGTTCGTACATGCCCGGAACGCTAGCCCGCCGCTCCCGCCCCGGCCACCGCATTACGCACGGCGCGCGGTGAGGCGCCGAGCTCGCGGTGACAGGTCTTGTTGAACGCCTGCAGGTCTGGGATCCCCACCGAGGCGGCCACCGCGGGGATGGACAGCGTGGAGGACACCAGGAGGTGGCGGGCCCGGTTCATCCGGCGGGTGCGGATATAGGCGATCACGGTCTGACCGGTCTCGTGCTGGAACAGGCGGGTCAGGTGGTTGTGTGAGACGCCGGCCAACCGGGCCAACGCGGGCACAGTCAGCGGCTGGGCGAGGTTCGCCTCGATGTAGGCGATGGCTGCGGCGACGGCCGGGTGCCCTGCCTCTGTGGTGGCCGGCGTGAGCTCGGCGATGCGCCACAGTGCGGTCCAGACCTCCGCGGTGGTGCGACCCGAGCCGGACGGAGAGGACTCGATCGCGGACCGCAGGAGGCTGGACAGGAACGGCGCCGCACCGGCCGCGTCCTGGACTGCTGGGACATGCGAAGGCGAGCCCGTGCGCTGGGGACGGAAGTGCGCGTACAGGTGTTCCGAGCGCCCCAGGTAGTCGAACTGCACCGACGCCCCAGCAGGTGTGATGGAGACATAGCCAGGAGCCACGGTGTAGGCGGTCCCGTCCAGGGTGAGTTCGGCTGTGTAGTTGTAGACGTGCAGCTGCCAGAGGTCCGGCAGGCGGAAGACATCTCTGCGCTGGCGCACCCCATGGATCCCCGCGCCGAGGTTGACCACCTCGGGCGGAGCGGCCAGATGCAGCTCGATCATGGTGAGAAATTACCACTAGTGGTGAACACAGCCCACGCGAGACAACGCTGTCCAAACTTACGCTGGTGGAGTAGTAACCACTATTCATCAGGGAGTCTTGATGCCCCAGCCGCATCGCAAGCACCTGCTCACCTCGGTACAGATGGCGCATTTCGTGGCCACCGGCGCGCTCCGGATGGATGCCGTCGTACCGGACGACATGAACCAGCAGGCGATCGAGGTCCTGAAGAACGGCATCCCGGGGGTTCCGTACGGCACCCCGCTGTCGGAGGCGTTCGCGGACAGCGAGTTCGTCGAGCGACTGGTCCAGCTTCCCGAGGTCGCCGGCGCAATCCACAGCCTGGTCGGCCCCGAGCCGACCGTCGACCACCACGCCGTCCACATCCGCAAGGCGCACGAGGGCGAGGCGCAGAACCTGCACGGTGACGCGATCATCGACGTCCGCACCGACGCGTTCGACGTACAGCTCATGTACTACCCGCAGGACGTGACGCTCGAGATGGGCGGCACGCTCAGCGTTCCCGGCAGCCACCTGCGCCGGACCAACGAGTCCGACACCGGCCGCTACCAGAACCTGCTCGGCCAGACCCGCCTGGTCTGCCCGGCCGGCACCGTCCAGTTCCTGCACCACGGCATCTGGCACGGCGGCCGCAAGAACGACAGCGACATCGACCGCTACATGTTCAAGATCCGGTTCAACCCGACCGTCCGTCAGGTCCGGCTCTGGAACACCGACGACCTGTACGACGACGCCGTCGCGGCCGAGCTCGAGCAGGGCTTCCCGTGGTACGAGAACGCCACCGGGCGGCTGGAGCGGTACAACCGCATCATGCTGTGGCGCGCGATCAGTGGCGACGACACCTACGACCCGAACTACTGGGTCACCCGGGTCTCGAACCGGCCGCAGCGTGTCGTGACCGACCGCGCCAACAACCCGCACGCCAAGGGCAAGAAGGAGATGGTATGACCGCCACGGCAGAGACCCCAGTGCAGACCGGACTGCGCCAGCAGGTGCTGGTGCTCTACTTGGCCTCCTCCGCGCTCGACGCGCACGTGGTCGGCTGGTCGACGTACGACGGCACCGGTGAGACGCACCCCACCACGGGTGACAGCGACGAGCCGCCGTACACGACCGGGCTGGACGCGCTCAAGGACGGCTGGCGCCTGTTCCAGGCGTCGCAGCTGAACCCGCCGTACCCGGGTCACGAGTACGACGTGTCGTTCCTCAAGCACGAGTTCTTCTTCGAGAAGCTCGTCTAGGTCTCAGACGGGCAGGATGCAGACCGGCTTCGGCCAGCTGACCGGCTCACCCAGAGCGGTCAGCCGGCCGTCGTCGATGCTGAACGTCGCGATCTGGTCGGAGCGCTCGTTGGCGGCGTACAGGGTCCGTCCGTCGTTGCTGAAGGCAAGGTGTCGCGGCCAGTCGCCGCCGGAGCCGATGGTCTGCACCAGTTCCACGGACAGGCCGTCGGCTGCCGTCGCGAAGACCGCGACGGTGTTGTCGCCGCGGTTCGAGCCGTAGAGGAACCGGCCGTCGCCGGAGATCAGCAGCTCGGCCGGGTAGTTCTCCCCCGGCGAGTCGGCCGGCCGGGTCGAGACGGTCTGCACGACCTGTAGCTTCCCGTCGGCGTAGCTGCACACGGTCAGTGTCGAGTCGAGCTCGTTGATCACGTACGCCGCGCCCGCCGTCGGGTGGAACACCATGTGCCGCGGTCCGGCGCCGGGGTGGATGTGCAGCCGGTCGACCTCCTCCAGCTGTCCGTCCTCGGTCAGCGTGGACGTGTAGACGGTGTCGGACCCGAGGTCGATGTCGAACACATAGGCGCCGGCACGGTCGAACGCGATCTGGTGCGCGTGCGGCCCCTCCTGGCGCTCGGCGTTCGGTCCGGTCCCGGAGCGCTGGAGGAAGTACGCGGTGTCGCCGAGCGAGCCGTCCTCGTTGATCGGGTGTACGGCGATCGACCCGGACGTGTAGTTGGCCGACAGCACGAACCGGCCGGACGGGTCGATGTCCAGGTGGCAGGGGTGCACGCCGCCGGTCGGCTGCTGGTTGAGCAGCTCGAGGCCGCCGTCCGGCTGGATCGCGAAGGCGGCGATCCGGCCGTTGTCCTCCTCGTCGGTCGAGTAGAGGAACCGCCCGTCCGCGGACCTGACCAGGAACGACGGGTCGGCGATCGTCGCCACCGTCCCCAAGCTGGCAATCCCATGCAGCCCGTCCAGCGGCCCGAACGCGATCCCGTCCCCACCGCCGGCCTGACTGGTGTAGCTCCCGACATAGATCCGCTCAGAAGTCATGAGCCCTACCTTGCCAGGTCATCGGGCGACGGGCACTCCCTGTCCAAACCGTAGAGCGCCGAGCCCCAGCCGAGGTCGGGGACGAGCACCTGCCATCCCAACCGTCGGTACAGCCGCGGTGCCGGACGGTCATCGGAGTACGTCGTCAGCAACGCTTTGTCATGTGGCAGACCGGACATCAACGCAGTCATCAGCGCGGCGCCGAGACCGTTGCGCTGGGCATCGGGGTGGACGGCGAGCTCGACCACCTCGAAGTGCCCGCCGATCCATTCGTCGGCCAGCTCGGCGGACACGGCCTCGGCGATCCGATCCGGCCACCACTGCCCGCGTCGCCCGGTGAACCCATAGGCGAATCCCACCACCCGTCCGTTCACCTGCGCGGTGACCAGTCTGAAGTCCTCGCGATCCGCGTGCGTCGGGAGCTGCTCGGTCGCGAACCGGTCGGGGTCGGCAGGCTCCTCGCCGTACGCTCCGAAGGCGGCGGCGAACACCTCGCCGAGCTCCGGGCCGATGGCGAGAGCTGCATCTCGGTCGAGGGTATCGATCACCTCGCCTAGCCTAAGGCGCATGGATACCACGGCGTTCCTCCAGCGGATCGGGGTCAGCGAGTACGACGGTCCGCCGCGGCTGGAGGCGTTGACGCGACTGCACGAGGCGTTCGTCGACCAGGTGCCGTACGAGTCCATCCAGTACCAGCTGACGCCGGGCGGTCCGCTGGCCCCGGAAGACGCGGCGAAGCGGATGATCGCGCGGGAGGCCGGCGGGTACTGCTTCCAGTTGAACGGGTCGTTCGCACTGCTACTGACAGAGCTCGGGTACCGCGTGGAGATGCACCGCGGCGGCGTACAGACAGCCAACCGCCCGGGCGGCGTCGATGGCAGTCACATGGTCCTCACCGTCACCGGTCTGATCGAGGATCCGGACCGCGTCTGGCTGGTCGACGTGGGTCTCGGCGACGGTCTGCGTCACCCGATGCCGCTCGAGGTCGGCGAGGTCCACCAGCACCCGTTCACGCTGCGCCTCCGCCCGTCGGAGCTGACCGACGGCTGGCGCCTCGACCACGATCCCCGCGCAAACCTCATCGGCATGGACTTCGAGTCGGCACCCGTCGGCCTCGACGCCTTCACCGCCCAGCACGCCCGCTTGTCGACGGACCCCACGTCCCCCTTCGTACGACTCGCCTCCGCGTTCCGCCGTACGCCGAAGTCCGTCGTCGTACTCCGCTCCATCGGCCTGAGCGAAACCTCCGCCGACCAAGTCGACAACACCCTCCTCGAAACCCCCACCGCCTACTTCACCGCCCTGGCCGACGTCTTCCACCTCCCCCTCCCCCACTACACCCAGCCCGCCCGCGACCGACTCTGGCGCCGGGTGTGGTCGCAGTACGAAGACTTCCTCGCTCGGACTACTCCGTCGTGATGGACAGGACCGCGTCCTCGCCGTCGTAGGCCTTCAGGTTCGCGTCATACATCACGCCGCCGGGCTCGTCCGCCCAGCCTGCTCCGCCCGAGCCGTCGAGGTGGAAGTCGTAGCAGTCGAGCGGGTTGTCCTGCTTGCACGACAGCATGTGCACGGCGCCGTTCGTGACGGTGAAGTCGAACGGCAGTTTGCCGATGGTGATCTTCGCGGACCGATGAAGCAGGACCTCGCAGTGGCCGTCGCGGCAGGCGTTGTAGTCCGTGCCGTCAGCCGGTTGATAGATCGGCAGCATCGTCGGAGGCGGGGTCGTGCTCCGGGGCGTCGCGCCCGGGATCGTCGTACGGAGTCGCATGGGTGTTGGTGTGCCGACTGTTCTGATCGCCACGATCGCGGTGTCACCTTCGTGAAAGGTCACCGTGAGCGTGGGATCGGCACCACCGGTGAAGCCGCTCATGGTGAACGGGCCACCTCTACCCGGAAACTGCACGAAGCCGTCGCCGCCGTGCTCGTCGAACGACCCTTCGGCAACCTTGAAGGTGAACAGCACGCCGTAGACGCTGATCACGGCCGTACTGCGGATCAGCACCTCGCAGTTGCCGTCGGCACAGGCCTTGTAGTTCTGCCCGTCCTTCGCCGCAGGAGGAATCGCCGGCGTGGAGCTCCGCGCCACCGGCGTCGCCGGAACGGACTCGACCTGCACTGGTGTCGGGCGGCTCGCGGACGTGTCCGAACTTCCGCATCCCGCCAGGGCCCCCAGCGCCAACAGAACCACCAGAAGTCGCGCGCTCACCCGCCGAAGGTTAGCCGCTCGGACTACTTCCGTGTCGTGAAGGCCACGATGACGGTGTTGCCTTCGGCGTAGGTCAGGGTGGCGATGTGTTGTGGGCCGTTCTGGTTGCTCCAGCTGACTGCGGCGAAGCCGCCGGCTACGCCTCCCGCGCTGCCGCCGCCGGAGCGGCTGACATCAGTGCCGTCGCGGCTCAGGGAGATGTAGCCGTGGGAGTCGGTGAGTTTGAGGGTGGCAGCTACGACCGTCGCGGTGAACTTGTCTCCGTTGAGGTTGAGGGTGGCCTTCTGCCGGATGAGCACCTCACAGGTGCCGTCGGTACAAGCCTGGTAGTTCTGCCCGTCCTTCGCCGCGGGAACTGCTGGTGTCTCGGGCTTGGTGGACTGCGAGGCGCTTGCGCTCGGTTGCGGGGTGCCGCCGGAGCTGCAACCGGCTGTAGCAGCCACCAAAGCCACCGCGACAAGACCTCGGATGATCATTCGTCGAAGATAACCGCCGGACGTGCTACTTCTCCGCGATGGCCGGAAGCTGTCAGGTGGCGAGGGCGAACAGGATGCTGGGGAGGACCGAGAGGACCGCGGTGAGGGCGGCGAAGAGGGAGATCATGGCCACGGCGGGGGTCTCGATGTCGACCGAGAACGGGTCGTCGGCGGGGAGGCGGAAGAGTTCGGCGATCCAGCGGAGGTAGACGGCGAGGCCGATCATCACGTTGATCGCCATCACGATCGCCAGCCAGCCGAGGTGTGCATCGATGACCGCCTGGAAGGCGGCGAACTTCGTGAACAGGCCCGCGAGCCCCGGCGGCAGGCCGGCCAGGACGACCAGGAAGAAGATGAGCGCCGCAGCGAGACCGGGCTCGGAGCGGACCATCCCGCGGTAGTCGGTCAGCAGCCCGCCAGGGCGGTGACGCTGTACGACGGCGACCGCCCCGAAGGCCCCGAGCGTCACCACGACGTACGCCGCCAGGTACCCGACGACCGCCTGCGCATCGCCGACGGCCAACGGTGCGAGCAGGAATCCGACCTGCCCGATCGACGACCACGCGAGCAGCCGGACCGCCTCGACCTGACGCAGCGCGGCCAGGTTGCCGACCGTCATCGTCAGGGCCGCGAGGATCGCGATCACCGTCCGCAGGTGCGATCCGTCCGGCGCGATCCCGGCCGTCACCAGCACGAGCAGTCCAGCGACCCCGGCCGACTTCGAGACGACCGCGAGGAATGTGGTGACCTCGATCGGCGCCCCGACGTACGTGTCCGGTAACCATGCGTGGAACGGCACCGCCGCGATCTTGAACGCGAACCCGACGATCACGAACAGCCCGGCCGCGAACGCCACCCGCCGGAGGTCCGGGTCGAGACCGTTCAGCCGGTTCGCGATCGTGGTCAGGTACAGCGAGCCGGTCACGCCGTACAAGTAGGACACGCCGAACAGCATCACCGCCGTCGACAGCACCGACACCAGGAACGCCTTCATCGCGCCCTCGGCCCCGCGCCGGTCCCGCCGCAGCCCGACCATCGCGAAGCTCGGCAGCGACACCACCTCGAGCGCGATCACCAGCGTCGCGAGATCCCGCGCGCCAGCCAGCACAGTCGCGCCGGTCAGCGCGCTCAGCAGCAGGAAGTGGTACTCCCCGATCGGCACATCCGAGGCCAACAGCCGGTACGTCGACAAGCCCACCACGCCGAGTCCGCCGACCAGCAGCACCGCCCACAACCCGGCCGTCAACGGCTCGAACACGAAACTGCACTCCGCCGGCCCCTCGACCGCCGGCCGGCAGAACGCGGGTTTGAACCCACCCCGCTGCGCCCACGCGAACACGAGCCCGAACAGGATCACCGCACTCGTCAGCAGCGTGACGACGGTATGGCGAAGCTCAGCCGTAGCGCTCTTCCAGAAGCTGTCGATCAGCAACACCGCAACCGCACCGATCGCCAGCACCAGCGGTACGGCGATCGCCTGCCAATCGGTCCACGTCAGCGTCATAGGAACGTCCACTGGTTGAGCAGCGTGAAGGGCCACAGGCCGAGGAACACGGTGAGCACGACCAACGGCGCGAAGGTGACGAACTCGATCCGGCTCAGGTCGACGGCGAACGCGGCCGGCGGATTCTCGGCCGGATCACCCTGGCACAGGTCGCGGATCAGCCGGAGGAAGTACGCCGCGGTCAGTACGGCGCCGAGTCCCGCGATCACCATCAGCACGATGAAAGTGGCTCGTGGCAACCAATCGGCCGGGTGATACGCACCGAGCAGGACGAGCATCTCACCCCAGAACCCGGCCAGGCCCGGCAACCCGAGCGACGCGAGACACGCGTACGTGAGGAGCCCGCTGATCCGCGGCAACCGGGCATACAGCGCTCGCCCGATCGCCCGCAGGTCGCTGGTGTCGTGCCGGTCCTTGATCGCCCCGGCCAGGAAGAACAGCAGACCGGTGATGATGCCGTGGGCAAGGTTCGCGTACAGCGCGCCGTTCAGTCCCTCGGGCGACATCGTCGCGATGCCGAGCCCGATGAAGCCCATGTGCCCGACGCTCGAGTACGCGATCAGCCGCTTCACGTCGGTCTGCGCGAGGCAGGCCAGCGACCCGGCGATGATCGCGACCACCGAGAAGCCGGCCAGGTACGGCGCGATCGTGGCGGTCGCATCGGGCAGGACCGGCAGCAGGATCCGGATCATCCCGTAGCTGCCCAGCTTCAGCAGTACGCCGGCCAGCAGCACCGAGCCGACCGTCGGCGCCTTGGCGTGGGCGTCCGGCAACCAGATGTGCAACGGCCAGAGCGGCATCTTCACCGCGAGCCCGACCGCGATCAGGATGGCGGCGGCCAGCGGAACCCCGTGTCCGCCCTTGATCGGATGCTGCCCCAGGAACACCAGGTCGAACGTCCCCGCGTGCCGATGGATGAGCAGGAAGCCGAGCAGCATCAGCGCCGACCCGAACACCGTCATCAGGATGAACGTGGTCGCCGCACGACGACGCCCGGCTCGGTCGTGGTCGTCGCCCCAGATGTCGATCACGAGCCACATCGGGATCAGCACGATCTCGAAGAACACGAAGAACAGCACGAGGTCGGAGGCGGCGAACGTGCCGATCACGCCGGTCTCGATCACGAGCAGAAGTGCGATCAGCGAGCGGGTCCGGCCGATGCGTGGGGTGATCTTCAGCGAGTAGACGCAGCATAGGAAGACGAGCAGCGTCGTCAGAGCGATCAGTGGGATCGAGATCGTGTCGACGGCGAGATGGAAGCGGACGTCCAGCGACGGGATCCACGGGACGTTGATGTCGACGTACGGCTGGAGTTTGCCGGGCAAGGTCCGCGGCTGTGGTCCTGCGCTCAACCCCAGCGTGTAGGTGCACGGGCAGTGCGGTCGCCGCATGTCCCACCACAGGACGAACGATGCGACCAGCAGCACCCCGGACACGATCGTCCCGACGACCGCCGCGATGCGATCGGCCGTCACCACCGGCAGCGCCCAGAGCACGACAGCGGTCAGCGTCGGCACCGCGATCAGGGCGATCAGCAACGATTCGCTCACGAGCCGATCACCCCCGCGAGGATCGCCAGCGCGACCGCACCGATCACCGCCGCCGTCAGATACGTCTGCACGTTGCCCGTCTGCAGCTTCCGGAACCCCTGCGAAGCCAGCACGCCGGCACGTCCGGTCGCCCGTACATAAGCACCGATGACATCCCGATCGTTGCCGACCGCGAGCTTGGCGAGCCACTGCACCGGTACGACGAAGAGCCGCTGGTACGCCGGATCCACGCCGTACTCACGCTCCAGCACGACCGGTCGCGGATCGGCACCGCGAGTCCAGAGCGAGTACGCCGCGAACCCGCCGAGCAACGCGAGCCCAGTCGTGACGGCGGCGATCGCCCAGTTGAGGTGCACGCCGTCGGTGTAGCCGAGCCCGATCGCGCCGGCGGCGAGCAGCACCATCGGTGCGAGCATCACCCACGAGCCGTCGCGCAACTTGTTCGCGTCGGGCTCGTCGAGATCCGCCATCGGGTCATCGCCCTCGAACGCGCCGACCGCGCCCGCGAGGGCCGGAGTACGGAAGAACACCCACAACCACAGGCGGACGCAGTAGAACGCGGTCATCGCCGCGGTCAGGCAGACCGAGACGAGCACGATCCAGCCGACCGTCGAACCGTCCCGGGCCTGCTCCCACGCCGCTTCGACCACGGAGTCCTTGGAGAAGAACCCTGCAAACCCAGGTACGCCGGCCAGCGCGGCGAGGCCGATCGTCATCGTCACGAACGTCACCCGCAACTGCTTCCGCGAGGCTCCGCGGCGGGTGTAACGACGCAGTACGACGAACGCGGCGCTGCCGACCTGATGCAGCAGGACGCCGGCGCAGAGGAAGAGGAGACCCTTGAAGGCCGCGTGTGTCAGCAGGTGGAAGAGCGCCGCGCGGCGACCGTCATGCGTGCCGAGCGAGAGCCCGGCGAACATGATCGCCAACTGGCTCACGGTTGACCACGCCAGCACCCGCTTCACTTCCACCGCTGCCATCGCGCAGGACGCCGCGAACAGCATCGTCACGCAGGCAACAACGGCCAGCACGGTGAGGGTCGTCTGCGCCTCGACGAACACGTTGTACAGCCGGGCGATCAGGAAGACACCGGCGGCAACCATCGTCGCCGCGTGGATCAGGGCACTGACCGGGCTCGGGCCGGGCATCGCGTCGGGGAGCCAGGTCTGCAGCGGGACCTGCGCGGACTTGCCGATGACGCCGACCAGCAGCAGGATCGTGCCGATCGTCAACGTGTGCGGCTCGATCGGGCTGGTGCCGAGCTCGGAGATGCGGAAGGTGTGGTAGCCGACGCCCAGCACGAAGATCCCGAACAGGAAGCCGACATCGCCGAGCCTGGTCATCAGGAACGCCTTCATCGCGCCGGCCCGCGCGTCGCGACGCTCCCAGTAGTGACCGATCAGCAGGTACGAGCAGGCGCCCATCACCTCCCAGCCGATCAGCAGGAGGAACAGGTTGTCCGAGATCACCACGGTCACCATCGCTGCGGTGAACAGCGTGACGAGAGCCGTGTACGACGCGATGCGCTCGCGCACGTAGCCGATCGAGTAGATCTGGACGCAGGCGGAGACGACTCCGACGACAGCGAGCATCAGCACGGTCAGGCCGTCGGTGCGGAACTCGTACGAGAACCAGAAGTCTTCGCCGATCATGGCTCCGCCGGCCGTGGTCTGCTGCGGGTCGACGCCGTACAGAAGTGCGGCGGCCAGCACGACGAGGAGCGAGAAACCGACGCCGGCCACCCGCCAGGCGGTGGCGATCACGTGGCCCGCTCCTCTTCCACCAGCTCACGTGCCTCATCCGCGTCGACGTGGCCCTGGCCGCGGAACAGGAGCAGCACGATCGCCAGCCCCAGACCGATCTCGGCCGCGGCCAGCGTGATCACGAAGACCGCGAGCGTCTGACCGGTGGCGTCGTTGACCCGCCACGCGTCGAACGCGACCAGGTTGAGGTTGACCGCGTTCAGCATCAGCTCGAACGACATCAGCAGCGTGATCAGGTTGCGGCGCGCGAGAACGCCGTACACCCCGATGCAGAACAGCACGACGGCCAGCAGCAGCGGGAGGATCAACGGCACGTCAGTCCTCCTTCTTCCGCTGGGACAGGGCGATCGCGCCGATCAGCGCGGCCAGCAGGAGGACCGAGAGAACTTCGAACGGCAGCACCCAGGTCTTGAAGACCTGCGTACCCACGGCCTGTGCGGATCCGTCCGCGACCGGCTTGATCTTCTCGTTGCCAAAGGCAAGAACCACGCCAGTGCCGAGGATCACTGCCAGCACACCCGCGACGACGGCCGCGAACGGGCTGCGGCCGGTGGTCAGGCCGGGCAGCGGATTGGTCGGTGCTTTGGTCAGCATCAGCGCGAACAGCACGAGTACGACGATCGCGCCGACGTACACCAGGATCTGCACCAGCGCGACGAACTCGGCATGCAGTACGCCGAAGCAGCCGGCGATCGCCCCGAGCGCGACGACCAGCCAGAGCGCGGCATGCACGATCCGCTTCGAGGTCACGACGATGACTGAGGCGATGAGGGCGACGGCTCCCGCAACGCTGAAGAGGAGTGTGGTCACGCCTCGTCCTCTGTCGCCGGGCCCGGGTCGATGGGTTGCGGGGCGGGCACGGTCCACATCCAGTCGCGGAGGCGGTCCTTCTCGTGGGTCAGGTTGCGGAGGTCGGTCTCGGCGTACTCGAACTCCGGCGACCAGAACAGCGCGTCGAACGGGCAGGCCTCGATGCAGATCCCGCAGTACATGCACAGGCTGAAGTCGATCGCGAACCGGTCCAGCACGTTGCGGCTGCGTTCGCGGGCCTGCTCACCGACCGACGGCGCGGTCTCGGTGTGCGAGTCGATGTAGATGCACCAGCTCGGGCACTCGCGGGCGCACAGCATGCAGGAGGTGCAGTTCTCCTCCATCAGCGCGATCACACCACGACTGCGCGGCGGCAACTCCGGCAGCACATCCGGATACTGCTCGGTGACGGACCGACGGGCCAGCGTCCTCGCGGTGACCTTCAGCCCCTCGACCAGCCCCTTACCAGGCACCCCCACGCTCCACCTCCCGTCTCTAAGCAGGACACTAGCGTCCCACGGCCTCATCCGCCTCGCTGAAGCTCGCGTTCAAGGCGAGCTGCCACCTGCCGGTAACGGCTCACCGGTATCAGATGAACGCCGTCGAAGGCGCCCGAGTCACGGATCTGGAGGATTTGGTCGCAGGCGTGGTCGACGCCGGCGTCGCGGTCGCGCTCGACCGCCTCGATCAGCTGGTCCGGGATGGTGAGCTGGGGCAGGGCGGCGAGGTTCTGGGCCATCTTCGCCGAGGCGAGCACCATCACACCGGCGTACACCGGGATGTCGAGGTCGACCGACTCGCGCCAGCGGAGGAGTCCGTCGAGGTCGTAGCTGACCTGCACATACAGGAAGTCGGCCTCGGCCTTCCACCGCGGCACCGGCCCGAGCCGGGTGGCCGCACCGACCTGGAACGGGTTGCAGCCCGGGTACGACGTCTCGCGCGCCTGCTCGATCATCCGGCGTACGGTCAGCTGGCTGGTCCGCGCGCCCTCTTTCGGCTCGTCACCGTGGACGAACAGGAACTGCTCCACGCCGTACGCAGCCGCCGTCAGCAGGTCGCGGCGGAAGCCGAGGAGGTTGCGGTCGCGGGAGTTGAGGCAGGCGATGCCTCTCGCCCCCATCAACTGCACCTCATTGGCCACCGCGACACTCGACACCGTTGCCCGCCCGATGTGGTTGTCCGGGATCAAGAACCCGTCCGCGATCGGACTCATCACCCCGATCTGATGCCGCACCCGCTTCAGATCAGGCCGAGTAGGCGGCTCCACCTCACAAATCAACTCAAATCCCCGCACGGGTGGACCCTACAGAATGCCGGTGGGTGATTTGGCCGGTGTACGGCGTGCGGACGGTCGGAACTACACCAGGCGGGTGCGGAGGAAGTTCTGTTCGGCTTCGTTGGGGGCTAGGGAGAGGGCGCGGTGGTAGGCATCCTGCGCCTCGGAGGTGCGGTTCAGTCGGGTCAGGAGGTCGGCGCGTATTGCGTGGAACAGGTAGTACGTGTCGAGGGAGAGGGCGTCGGCCAGGGTCAGCGCGACGGCCGGACCTTCTACCTCGGCTACGGCGACGGCGCGGTTGAGGGCGATTACCGGGGACGGCTCCAGGGTTAGCAGGTGGTCGTAGAGCTGGACTATCTGGCGCCAGTCGGTGGAGGCGGCGGTGGGGGCGTCGGCGTGGACGGCGTTGATGGCTGCTTGGAGTTGGTACGGGCCGGGGTGGTTGCGACGGAGGCATTGGCGGACCAGCGTCTGGCCTTCGGTCATCAGCGAGCGGTCCCAGAGCGTGCGGTCTTGGTCGGGCAGGCGGATCAGGGCGCCGTCCGAGCCGACCCGCGCGGGCCGGCGAGAGTGTTGGAGGAGCATCAGAGCGAGCAGACCGACCGCCTCAGGCTCGTCGGGCATGAGTTCGACGAGGAGGCGGCCGAGACGAATCGCCTCGAGTGCGAGCTCGTCGCGGACCAGCGATTCGCCCGACGAGGCGGCGTACCCCTCGTTGAAGATCAGATAGACGACGGCGAGTACGCCGCGAACCCGCTCGGGGAGATCGGCTTCGTACGGGACGCGGTACGGAATGCCGGCCGCGCGGATCTTCGCCTTCGCGCGGACCAGCCGCTGCGCCATCGTCGACTCGGGGACCAGGAACGCGCGCGCGATCTCGGTAGTCGTCAGGCCGCCGAGCATGCGCAGGGTGAGCGCGACGCGAACGTTCAGCGCGAGCGCCGGGTGGCAGCAGGTGAAGATCAGCCGCAGCCGGTCGTCGTACACAGCCCCCACCTCCTCCGGCTCACCCTCGGCATGCAGCAGCGCCGCCTCAGCCTGCTTGTCCGCCCGCGCAGCCTCCCGCCGCAGCCGATCGATCGCCCGATTCCGAGCGGTCGTGATGATCCACCCCGCAGGACTCGGCGGTACGCCGTCCTCCGGCCACCTCTCCACCGCGGTCGCGAACGCGTCCTGCACCGCGTCCTCGGCAATCTCCAGGTCGCCGAACACCCGCGTCAACACGGCCACCGCCCGCCCGTGCTCAGCGCGGAAGATCGCCGCAAGGTCAGTCGTCACGACTGAAACGGTCTGACTTCTACGGACAGATTGCGCAACACCTTGGCGAGCCGCCGGGCCCAGTGGAGGGCGGCGTCGAGGTCTTCCACCTGGATGACCGTGAAGCCGCCCAGGTGTTCCTTGCCCTCGGTGAACGGCCCGTCCGTGATCAGCACCTCATCACCGTGCGCCTTCAGCACGGTCGCAGTCTCCGGCGGGTGCAGCCCCGCGGCGAACACCCAGACCCCGGCCGCTTGCATCTCCTCGTTCAACGCCTGGAGGTCACGCATGATCGGCTCCAGCACCTCAGGCTCGGGGATCACGCCATCGGGCTGGTAGATGCTGAGCAGATACTGGTTCATCACAACCTCCTAGTCACTCTGTACCACCTACACGAACACGCCCACCCCCAATCGACACGTGACACCCGTGCATTTCCAACCGCCCAATCCTCAAGCCAGTGCAACCACGCCAGCCGACGCGGAACACCCCGAAGGCGGCGTGCCACCCCGCGCGCATGAGTGGTCCTTTACGGCTGGTCGGCTGGCAGTTGCACCGTGATTTCCAGGCCGCCGCCGGGGCGCGGTACGGCGGTTACCGTGCCGGCGTGGGCCTCGGCTACGGAGCGGACGATGGACAGGCCCAAGCCAGCACCCTTCCCGCCGACGAGGCGTTCGGCGCCCAGGCGGTAGAAGGGTTTGAAGAGGCTTTCGACCTCGTACGGCGGGATCTCGGGGCCGGTGTTCGTGACGACCACCTGCACGGAGTCGTCAGTCGTCTTGCTGATCACGCGGACCCAGCCGTCAGAGGTGTTGTGGCGGATGCCGTTCTCGACCAGGTTGTGGACCAGGCGCTCGAGCAGGAGGGCGTCGCCGCGGGTCGGGGCGTCCCCCGGCCCACGCTCCACCGCCACCCCGGCCGCCACAGCCTCACCCGCCAGCTGACTGCAGACGTGGGTGACGACGTCGGCAAGATTCACCGGATAAACAGTCGTGAGCTGCTTCTCCGAGTCGGCAAGAATCAGCAGCCCCTCGATCAGCTGCTCGTGCCGGGCGTTGATCGTGAGCAGGCTCTCACCCAGCTCCTTCACATCAGCAGACGCCGTGCGCCGATGCATCGCGACCTCGACCAACGCCCGCCCCAGCGTCAACGGCGTACGCAGCTCGTGCGACGCATTGGCAACGAATCTCCGCTGACCGTCGAACGAATGGTCCAGCCGCTCGACCATCGTGTCGAACGCATCAGCCAGGTTCTTCACCTCGTCATCAGGCCCCTGCAACGCGATCCGCTCATGCAATGCCGCAGGTGACGCCGAGATCCGCCGGGCCGTATCAGTCACCCGATGCAGCGGCGCAAGCACGCGCCCGGCCACCAACCACCCGAACCCCGCAGCCAACCCACCCACCACGACCAGCGCGACGCTCCCCTGGATCAGCAGCGACTTGATCGCCGCCTGCCGGACCTGCTGCCGCTGCTGCTCGAGCACCTTCTCCGCGTCCGATCCGGTGAGTACGGCGCCGTCCTTGTTCATCACGTAGACGTCGTTGGTCGGCGGCGGCGGCTTCTGAGCACCAGGCGCCGGGCTCAGGTACGTCCCCTTCACGATCACGCGGTACTGCTGCCCGAGGTTCGCGTTGAACAGCGCATACGTCACCCCGAGCAGCACCACACCGGCGACCATGAACAGACCGCCGTACAGCAATGTCAGCCGGCCACGCAGCGTCAGCCGCCTCATGGGATGCGGTACCCGACGCCGGTGACGGTCTCGACCAGCCCCGGCTCGCCCAGCTTCCGGCGCAGCTTGAGGATCGTCAGCCGCACCGCCCCGGTGAACGGGTCCACGTGCTCGTCCCATGCCTTCTCCAGCAGTTGTTCGGCCGACACGGTCGCGCCGTCGGCCCGCAGCAGCTCCGCGAGTACGGCGAACTCCTTCTTCGACAACGGCACGTACCGGCCGTCGCGAAACACCTCGTGCCGCGCCGGATCCAGCGTCACCCCGGCACGCCGCAGCACGGGCGGATCGGCCGGACGACTCCGCCGGCCCAACGCCAGCACCCGCGCAGCCAGCTCCGCGAACGCGAACGGCTTGGTCAGGTAGTCATCCGCACCAAGCCCGAGCCCCTCCACCCGGTCAGTGACCGCAGCGGCGGCCGTCAGCATCAGCACCCGGGTGTCCGACCCGGACTGCACCAACTGCCGGCACACCTCGTCGCCATGCACGACCGGGATGTCGCGATCGAGCACGAGTACGTCGTACGCGTTCACCGACAGCCGTTCGAGCGCAGCGCCGCCGTCACCGACCACGTCGACCGCATGTGACTCGTCACGCAGCCACTCCGCGATCGCTGCCGCCAGCAACGGTTCGTCCTCGACCACCAGAACCCGCACGCACCCCATGATCCCCGACGCCGGTGTTTCCCCCGTGTTAGCGGACTCGGAAACGGCCGGGAAACGGCGTACCGCGAAGGCTTCGGGGAAACGAGAGGAGCGCACCGATGCGCAAGACCATCCTGGCCACCAGCGTGCTGGCGGCCGCTGTACTCATCACCGGCTGTGGCGCGGACAAGCCCGACGCCCAGGTCGCCTCGGGTTCCGGCGCACAGTCGACTGCTCCGAGCAGCGCACCGGCCAGCCTCAGTCAGGACGAGATGGCAGTCAAGTTCACCCAGTGCCTGCGGGAGAACGGCCTGAACGTCCCGGACCCGGAGCCGGGCAAGGGGCCGATGCTCAGGTTCGACAAGAACTCCGGTGTCACCCAGGAGCAGGTCCAGAAGGCGATGGAGGCCTGCCGCCAGTACGATCCGCAGGCGCAGGGCAGCGCCAACCCACAGCAGGCCGAGAACGGCCGCAAGTACGCCGAGTGCATGCGGAAGAACGGGGTCGAGAAGTTCCCGGACCCGAAGCCGGACCAGCGCGGCATCATGATCGGCCCGGGCGTCGCCGATGACCCCGACTTCCAGAAGGCACAGGGCGCCTGCCAGAGCATCCTGGCGGCACGCTGATGCGCAAAGCACTGACGGCTGTGGTCGTCCTGGCCGCCGGGGGCGCCGCCAGCGCGTTCCTGGTGAGCCGGGGCGACACCAGCCAGGCAACGAATCAGCCGGCGCAGGCTCTGCCGGTCAACACCACCAAGGTCACGCAACAGACCTTGAAGGACACCGAGACCCAGGACGGCCAACTCGGCTTCGGTACGACGTCCTCCGCCGTCAGCCGGGTCGCCGGCACCGTCACCGCCGTACCGGACAGCGGGCAGGAACTGCGTCGCGGGAACACCGTCTACAGCATCGACAACAAGCCGACGATCCTCCTGTACGGCGCACTCCCGGCGTACCGCAGGCTGTCGATCGGGGCTGAGGGCAACGACGTCCTTCAGCTCGAGCAGAACCTGAAGGCGATGGGATACACCGGGTTCACCGTCGACGACGAGTACACCGACGCCACCGCGGAGGCGGTCGAGGAGTGGCAGGACGATCTCGGTCTGGACGAGACCGGGGTCGTCGAGCTGGGCAGCGTGCTGTTCGCGCCCGGTCATATCCGGGTGGACAGTGTTCAAGGTCAGGAGGGTACGCCGCTCGGCCCGAACCAGCCCGTGCTCACCTACACCGGCACGACTCGAGCGGTCACGGTCCAGCTCGACGCGGCGGATCAGCGGCTGGCGACCCTCAACGCGACCGTCACGGTGGCGCTTCCGGACGGCAGGACCGTGCCGGGCCGGATCGAGAAGGTGTCGACCGTCATCATCCCGGCGGAGAGCCCGGACAAGGACCCGGAGACGAAGGTCGAGGTGATCGTTGCCATCGCCAATCAGAAGGTGGTGGCCAGTTGGTCATCGGCGGCAACTGATGTCACCTTCACGGCCTCGGAGCGGAAGAACGTACTGACCGTCCCGGTCGCGGCGCTGGTCGCGCTGCGCGAAGGCGGGTTCGGCGTCGAGGTCACGGACGGTACGACGTCGCGCTACGTACCCGTGAAGACCGGGCTGTTCGCGAGCGGCCAGGTCGAGGTGAGCGGTGCCGGGATCAAGGCCGGCGCCACGGTGGGGATCCCGAAGTGATCGAGCTGAGCGAGGTGACCAAGGTGTACCCGGGCGGCGTCAACGCTCTCGGTGGAGTCAGCCTGCGAATCGAGCCCGGCGAGCTGGTTGCGATCGTCGGGCCGTCCGGCTCGGGCAAGTCGACGATGCTGAACGTGCTCGGCACACTCGACCGGCCAACCTCCGGCACGGTCCGGATCGACCGGTATGACGTGGCGCGGCTGTCCGATGCCGGATTGTCGGCGTTGCGGGCGACGCGGATCGGGTTCGTGTTCCAGCAGTTCCACTTGGCTGCGGGTGTGCGTGCGTTGGACAACGTGGCCGACGGGTTGCTCTACTCCGGTCTGCGATTGTCGGAACGACGGAAGCGCGCGGCGACCGCCCTCGAGCGTGTCGGCCTGGGGCATCGCTTGGAGCACGAACCACAGGAGCTGTCGGGTGGAGAGCGCCAGCGAGTCGCGGTCGCGCGTGCAGTCGCGGGCGAACCCGCCGTACTGCTGGCCGACGAACCGACCGGAGCGCTCGACTCGGCGTCAGGCGCCGGCGTCATGCAGTTGCTCCGCGACCTGCACGCCGCTGGTACGACGGTCGTCGTCATCACCCACGACCGCGACATCGCCGCCTCCCTCCCCCGTCAGGTCCGCATGCGAGACGGCGTCATCGTCGAGGAGGTGAGGTCATGAGAGGCGAACTCAAACCGGCATCCTTGAGACCAAGAGATGTCGTCCGCGTCGGTGCGGTCGGACTGCGAACGCGGCCGACCCGGGCTTTCCTGTCGGCCTTGGGGATCGCGATCGGTATCGCCGCAATGGTTTCCGTCGTCGGCATCTCGTCGTCCTCGCGGGCCGAGCTCGACGGGCAACTCGATGCCCTGGGCACCAATCTGCTGACCGTCACCCCAGGCACCCGGCTGACCGGCGAGCAGGCCCAGCTGCCACTCACCGCCGAAGCCATGGTCCGCCGGATCGCGCCGGTCCGCGCCGAGTCCGCGGTCGGCAAGGTCGACGACACCTCGGTCTACCGGACCAACAAGATCCCGGACGTCGAGACCAACGGCATCATCGCCTACGCCGCCCGTACCAACCTGCTCGACACCATCGGCGCGACCGTCCGCAGCGGCAAATGGATCGACGCGGCGACCGGCTCGTACCCGGCGACCGTGCTCGGCTCGAGCGCCGCCGACCGGCTCGGCATCACCAGGGCCGGACCGGACACACAGGTCCTGATCGGCAACGTCTGGTTCACCGTCCTCGGCATCCTCGAACCGGCCGCGCTCGCACCGGAGCTGGACAGCGCCGCCCTGATGGGTTGGCCGGCGGCGAGCAAGCTCTCCTTCGACGGACATCCGACGACGATCTACACGCGATCCGACGACGCGCAGGTGCCGGCGGTCCGGTCGGTGCTCGGGGCAACAGCCAACCCCGAGGCACCGAACGAGGTCGAGGTCTCGCGGCCGTCCGACGCACTCGCCGCGAAACAGGCCGCCGGACAGGCGTTCACCGGTCTGCTGCTCGGACTCGGCGCGGTCGCACTCCTGGTCGGCGGCGTCGGCGTAGCCAACATCATGGTGATCTCGGTGCTCGAACGTCGCGCGGAGATCGGTTTGCGCCGGTCGCTCGGCGCGACCCGCGGTCAGATCCGCACGCAGTTCTTGACCGAGTCGCTGCTGCTCTCCGCGCTCGGTGGGGTCGGCGGTGCGGTCCTCGGATCCGCAGTCACCGCGGCGTACGCGTCGTACCAGAGCTGGCTGACGGTGATCCCGGTCTGGGCACTCGCCGGCGGAGTCCTCGCCACGCTGGTCATCGGCGCGCTGGCAGGCCTGTACCCCGCCGTGCGCGCCTCGCGTCTGTCGCCCACCGAGGCGCTGGCCACGACCTAGGCCGGACTTGCGCCACTGACCAACTGACCCGACCGACCCGCACGCACGCTCACCACACCCGCGGCGCGCTACCTCAGGCGGACTTGGTCAGTGGCGCACGTCCGGGTCAGAAGATGACGACGCCGATGCCGGTGAGCGCGAGCTGGAACAGCGCCACCGGCACCAGGCCCTGCCACGCCAGCTTCTGCAGCTGGTCGGCGCGCATGCGCGGGAACGACACGCGCACCCAGATCACCACGAGCGAGACGAGCGCGACCTTCACCAGAGTCCAGATCCAGCCGATCGATTCCGGTCCGGGTCCGCTCCAGCCGCCGAGGAACAGCACCGTGGTGAGCCCCGCGAGTACGACGATCCCGGCGTACTCCGCGAGTAGGAACATCGCGAAGCGCAGACCGGTGTACTCCGTGTACGGGCCGAAGATCACCTCGGAGTCCGCGACCGGCATGTCGAACGGCGGCCGCTGCAGCTCGGCCAGGCCGGCGATGAAGAACACGACCATGCCGGGCAACTGCCAGAGCAGCCACCACGGGTTCCAGGCGTGACCGATCTCGGTCAGGCTGAGCGAGCCGGCCGCGACCGCGACGCTCGCCGCGGACAACACGAACGGCAGCTCGTAGCTCATCAGCTGTGCGGCGACCCGCAGTCCGCCGAGCAGGCTGTACTTGTTGCCGCTGCCCCAGCCCGCCATCAGCGAGCCGAGTACGCCGATGCTCATCACCGCGAGCACGAAGAACAGACCGGAATCCAGGTCGGCGCCGACGATACCTGGCGCCAGCGGGATCGCGGCCAGCGCTGCGAGGTACGGCAGGATCGCGACGACCGGGGCCCACTCGAAGACGCGCTTGTCCGCGGCTGCCGGGACGACGCTCTCCTTCTGGACGAACTTGACCCCGTCCGCGACCAACTGCGCCCAGCCGTGGAACCCACCGGCGTACATCGGGCCGAGCCGTGACTGCATGTGCGCCATCACCTTGTGCTCGGCCTGCCCGACGAGCAACGGCGCCACCAGGAAGGCGACCAGAACGCCCACCACCCGCACCACGAACTCCAGCATGACCGCCAGCCTAGTGGTTCCGGCTTGACCTCAACCAACGTTGAGGTCGAAGGGTGGGTCGTATGAGAATCCTTGTCACCGGAGCCACCGGCCGCGTAGGCCGCCACGTCGTCGACGGACTGCGGGCCGCCGGCGTCACCGTCCGAGCCCTCGTCCGCACGCCGGACCTCGCCGCGTTCTCACCCGAGGTCGAGCTGATCCAGGGCGACATCACCGACGCGGACGCTGTACGCCGAGCCTCGGCTGATGCCGATGGCGCTTTCCTGCTGTGGCCGTCGTTCAGCGCGGAAGGGGCGTCGGACATCGTCGATGCGCTGCCGCGGCGAGTTGTGTACCTGTCTTCGCTCAATGCCGGCGAGGGCGGCGTCTGGGGTGATGTGGAGCAGTTGCTCCGCGCTGCGGGCAAGGAGTGGACGTTCCTGCGGCCGAGCGGGTTCGCGGTCAACGCTCAGGCGTGGGCCGGCGACTTCCGCTCCGGCGACACGCTCCGGCTTCCGTACCCGGAGGCGTCGCGGTCGATGATCCATGAGCGCGACATCGCGGCAGTCGCCGTACTCAGCTTCGTCAACCCTGGGCACGTCGGCCAGATCTACGAGCTCACCGGTCCCCAAGCGCTGACCCAGACCGAGCAGGTCGCCACCATCGCTCGCGCAGTCGGCAAGGACATGCACGTCGTACCCCTCACCGAGGACGCCGCCCGTCAGGCGATGCTCGACCAAGGCGCGGACCCGGCCCTCGCCGCGAGCGCGGTCAGCTACTGGGCCTCACTGGTCGGCAACCCCGAACCCGTCACAACCACCGTCACCGAACTGACCGGCCGCCCGGCCCTCACCTTCGCCGACTGGGCTCACGAACACGCCGACGAGTTCCGCGTCCTCTCCACCGCCGAGGTCGCCCAGGGGTACGCCGACGCCTTGTCAGCCGGTCGCCTCGACGCAGCCCTGGCCTTCCTCTCCCCCGATGTCGTCCGCTCAGCCCCGCTCGAATCCACCACCGAACTCAAAGGCAAGGCCGCAATCCTCGAGAACACCCGCCACCTCAACGCCGACGTCGAATACCTGGCCGTCGAATCCCTCGGCCCTCTCCTGACCGCCGACCACTTCGCGATCCGCTTCACGTTCACCCAACGCAACACCCGAACAGACGCACGCTCCCAAGCCACCAAACTCTCCCTCTGCACAGTCGAGTCCGGCCAGATCACCCGCGAGGAGGTCTTCTACTACACCCCACCGAGCGGGAGTTGAAGCCAGCCGCCGATGTCGTGGCGGCCGGCGGTCAGGGCGGCGGTGCGGGCGCCCTGGTTGGCGGAGTGGATGGTGCCGATGAAGATGCGGGTGGGGTCCGGGAGGGCCTGGGCGAGGAGGGTGCTCAGGTGGGGGCCGTAGCCGTGGCCGCGGTGTTGCGGGGCAAGGATGAGTTCGCGGACGACGTACGCCGGTAGGCCGAGGGCGTCGTCGGGTTTGATGATGGCTGCGGCGTACCCGGCCCAGTCGTCGTTCACCATGATGTCGAACAGCAGACCGTCGTCCGCGGACTCCTGGAGATCCTCGAGGTCCTGGATGGCCGCTTCTTCGGCGTGGTGCGGGTGGTCGGCGTCCACAGCCTCGTACGCGCGACGTGCCTCGTCGTAGTGCTCGACGCTCTTCGCCGGGCGGAGCGCGAGACCGGGCGGTACGTCGTGTGGTTGCAGCTCGCTGATCGGTGCGGCGAGGAAGCGGCGGTCGGGCACGGTGCCGTCGACGCCGGCGTCTGCGGTCCAGAGGCGCAGGTAGAGCGGGTTGTGGACGCCGTAGTACTCGAGCGCCGCGGCGGCGAGTGCTTGCAGGTCTCGCGGCTCGGGTGAGCGGCTCATCGGGGTCGCGTCGACGAACGGTTTCGCGAGGTTCATGTTCTCGAAGCGGATGCTGAACATCACGTCCAGATCGTTGCTCACGGCAACCCAACGGTTGAGCATCTCCTCGGCCGTCCGCCCGGGCGCCAGTCGCTTCGCGCGATAGGAGGCGACCTGCAGGTCCTCGGCCAGCAGGATGTCGAGCGCCGCATGCTCCTCGGTGAGAATCGCCAACCGCCGCGCGTCGTCGACCCACGTACGAGTCAGCGGATGCTGCCGCTTCAACGTGTACTGCGCCAACTCCTCAGCCGAGGGAATCACGACGACTCGCCCCGGGACTCATCCCCCGCCTGACCTTCGGCGTCCGCTGAAGGAGCGGCGGGGGGTGGGGATTGGCGACGGGCTCGGCGCTCTCCGCCTGCGGCCCCGCCGGCGCGGCGGGGGCGGGCGGGGGTTGCGGCGGCTTGGGCTGGGGCCAGGGGGTCTGGGTCGGGAGAGCCTGGTGGGCGTGGGCCCCAGGTTTCGGGGTCGGGGACGCCGGGTGGGAGCGTGCGACGGCGGCTTGGCGCGCCGGCCGGAGCGTGGTCGGACTCGCCCGGTTCCTTGGCGCCGGGCCACGGCTTGGCGACCCGCGAGGCCAGCACGAACTCCTTGCGGAGCGGATGGCCCTCGAACTCGTCCGGCAGCAGCAGCGTGATCAGATTCGGGTGCCCGTCGAAGCTGATCCCGAACATCTCGAAGGTTTCGCGCTCATGCCAGTTCGCCCCGGCGTACACCTCGGACAGCGTCGGCAGCACCGCCTTGTCGCGCGGCACCAGCGTCCGGACCAGCACGTGGTCGACATGCGACCCACCCCAGAAGTCCGCGAGATGTGACACCACCCGGAAGCCGTCCGTGAGCTCGTCCGAAGCGCTCAGGAAATCGAAAAACGTGAGCCCGACGGCATCCCGCAGTACCTCGTGCGCCGCGACCCACGACTCCGGCGGTACGTCGATCGCGGTCGGGCCGAAGCTGTCCGTCGAGGTCGCGGTGATGCCGGCACTCGTCAGCGCCTCCAGTGCGTCGGCGCTCAAGGCTGCACCAATCCGCGGGTCAGCGCCGCCGCGGACGGCTCGTCGTACCGGTCGGCGAGCGCCTCAACCGCGATCTTCTCCTGCAGTTTGAGGATCCCCTGCAGCAACGCCTCCGGCCGCGGCGGGCAGCCGGGAACGTACACGTCGACCGGGATGATCTGGTCGACGCCCTTGGTCACGCAGTACGAGTCCCAGTACGGGCCGCCGGAGTTCGAGCAGGAGCCGAACGAGATCACGTACTTCGGCTCCGGCATCTGGTCGTACAGGCGCTTGATCGCGGGCGCCATCTTGTCCGTGACGGTGCCCGACACCACCATCAGGTCGGCCTGCCGCGGTCCGGGCGCGAACGGGATCACGCCGAGCCGGATGAAGTCGTGCCGGCCCATCGAGGCCGCGATGAACTCGATCGCGCAGCAGGCCAGCCCGAAGTTGAACACCCAGAGCGAGTACTTGCGCCCCCAGTTCAGCAGGTACCGGACCGGCTCCGGCGCGAGCCTCGCCAGCGCGCCGACTGCCGGTCGCACCGTCGGCATCCCCAGCTCGGTCATGCACTCAGCCTAGTCCGACAATCTCCTCGGCGAGGACCTCCGGGTATTCGAGTGGCGCGTAGTGCCCGACGCCGTCGACGTACCGCACCCGGACGTCGCTGAAGAAGTCGTCCACCCGGTCCGACCAGGCCCGCGGGAACAACGGGTCGAACTCCGGCCACAGCACCACGGTCGGTACGGCGATCCGGTCGTACGACGGCGGCGCCGTCTCCGCCGCCGACACCGCGACCGCCCCCGCACCCGCCCGGTACCACTGGATCGACGCCGTGAACGCGCCCGGCTGTGAATACGTCGCTACCAACTGATCGAGCTCCGGCTCGAACCCCGGCCCGGACCAGTGCGTCCAGAAGTGCTTCAGGTACGAGCGGACCGCGTCCGGCCTCCCGTCGATCAGCTCTTCGATCACCGGCAGCCGATGGAACGCCTGGTACCAGAACTCCGCCTGCGCGTGCTCGGAGAACACCCGCTTCCCGATCCCCGGCAGCGGCGGCGCGACCACGATCCCGTCGATCAACTCCGGCTGGTTCCGCGCGATCCCCTGCGCGATCCGGCTGCCGATGTCGTACCCCGCGAGCACGGGTCGATCCAGCCCGAGCTCCGCCATCAGACCCACCACGCTCCGCCCCTGCGCGGCAACGCCGTACTGCGCAGGGTCGGTGTCCGCTGCGTCCGACTCGCCGAATCCGCGGAGATCCGGGACCACCACCTCGAAGCCACGCTCCGCCAGCATCGGCGCCAGCAGCCGGTAATCGGTGCGATCGCCGGGCCAGCCGTGCAGCAACACCACCGCCGGCCCCTCGCCGATCCGGTCGTACGCGAGCCGGAATCCATCCACCGCTTGAGTCAGCATGGAATTCATTGTTGACCACCTCGCCCCCCAGGCTTACCGTGATTGAACAGGACTGAACAGGTCCACTCCGGTGGGGAGACACCATGGCTGATCAGCTCGAGGTGCAGCAGTCCCGCGCGCTCTCGGTGGAGAGCAACGGGCTGAACGTGATCGCCGATGCGGACCGGAAGGGCCGCCCGAGTCAGCTGTTCTGGCCGTGGTTCGGGGCGAACGTGTCCGTGCTGGGGCTGAGCTACGGCGCGTTCGCGCTCGGGTTCGGGATCTCGTTCTGGCAGGCGGTGATCGCCGGCGTCATCGGGGTGGTGTTCTCGTTCCTGCTCTGCGGGCTGATCGCGCTGGCCGGCAAGCGCGGATCGGCGCCGACGATGGTGCTCAGCCGCGCCGCGTTCGGGGTCCGGGGCAACAAACTTCCGTCGCTGGTGTCGTGGTTGCTGACGGTCGGCTGGGAGACCGTGCTGACGATCCTCGCGACGCTCGCCACCGCGACCGTGTTCGAGCGGCTCGGCTGGGGCGGCGGCACCGTCACCAGGGTGATCGCGCTGATCGTGGTCGGTCTGCTGACGGTCGCGTGCGGGGTGCTCGGGTTCGACCTGATCATGCGGGCGCAGACGATCATCACCGTCGTCACCGGCGTACTCACCGTGGTTTACATCATCCTGGTCGCCGACCAGATCCATTGGAGCACGGTGTCGGCGCTGCCGAGCGGTTCCTCGCAGGCGGTGATCGGCGCGCTGGTGTTCCTGATGACAGGCTTCGGTCTCGGCTGGGTGAACGCGGCCGCGGACTACTCGCGGTACCTGCCCCGCCAGGCGTCGAGTCGCGGCGTGGTCGGCTGGACGACGTTCGGCGGCTCGGTGGCTCCCGTCGTACTGCTGATCTTCGGTCTGCTGCTCGCCGGTTCGTCGGCGGACCTCAGCAAGGCGATCGGAGCCGACCCGATCGGCGCGCTGGCCGAGGCGTTGCCGACGTGGTTCCTGGTGCCGTTCGTGATCGTCGCGGTGCTCGGTCTGGTCGGCGGCGCCGTACTCGACATCTACTCGTCCGGGCTCGCGCTGCTGTCGCTCGGTCTGCCGGTCAAGCGGTACGTCGCGGCGTTCATCGACGGTGTCGTGATGATCGCCGGGACGATCTACGTCGTCTTCTACGGCGGCGATTTCCTCGGGCAGTTCCAGGGGTTCCTGATCACGCTCGGCGTACCGATCGCGGCCTGGTGCGGGATCATGCTCGCCGACATCGCGGCCCGGCAGCGCGACTACGCCGAGGACGACCTGTACCGGACGAACGGGCGGTACGGCGACGTGCAGTGGTTGCCGGTAGCCACGATGCTCGTTGCCACCGGCATCGGCTGGGGACTCGTCACGAACACGCTGGCGTCCTGGCTGACCTGGCAAGGGTACCTGCTCGGGGCGTTCGGTCTGGGCGGCAAGGACGGCGCGTGGGCGTACGCGAACCTCGGCGTGCTGGCAGCGTTGGTGATCGGGTTCCTCGTGCAGTGGTTCGGCCGCGGGGCCGCCGTACGCCGGCAGGAGGCGACTGCCTGATGGTGCTGGCACTCATCGACCTGCAGCGGATCTTCGCGGACCCGGAGTCGGGCTGGGCGACCCCGGACTTCGGGCGGGTGATCGAGCCTACTAAGCAGCTGATGACGATCTTCGGCTCGGACGTCGTCTTCACGCGGTTCGTGGCGCCCGAGAAACCGATCGGTGCGTGGGTGCCGTACTACGAAGAGTTCCCTTTCGCGTTGCAGCCGCCGGAGGCCGACGACTACCAGCTCGTCGACGAGTTCAAAGGGGCTCCAACTCTGGACAAGACCACCTTCGGCGCTTGGGGTCCGCAGCTCGCGGCTCGAGCGGATGGGCGGCTGGTGCTGGGCGGGGTCACGACGGACTGCTGCGTGATCAGTACGGCGCTGGCCGCGGTCGATGCCGGCGTACAGGTCCAGGTGGTCGAGGAGGCGTGCGCCGGATCGACCGACGAGAACCACCGCAAGGCGCTCGACATCATGCGTCTCTATGCACCGATGATCGAGATCGTGAGCGTGGAGCAGTTGCGGTGATGCGCCGGATCTCCCTGAAACACGAGCGGGTCGCGCGGGTGCTCGCGCGGGAGATCAAGTCCGGCGTCGTACGGCGAGGTGCACAGCTGCCCGGCGAGGTGGAGCTGGCCCGCCGGTTCTCGGTCAGCCGGAACACGGTCCGCGCCGCCCTCGCCGTACTGGCCGAGGACAAGCTGATCGCGACGCACACCGGCAAGGGGTCGTACGTGCTGTTCGACGGGCGGCCCTTGGACGGACGACTCGGGTGGACGCATGCCTTGTCCGAACAGGGCGTGGAGACGCGGATGCGGACCGTGCGGATCGAGCGCGAGGACGATCCGGGGCTGGCTTCGCGGCTGGGTCTGGAGTCGTCCGAGGTGGTGGTGATCGAGCGGGTCCGGCAGTTGACGGACGGTACCGCGATCTCGCTCGAACGCAGCCGGATCCCGGCGCTGGATTCCCTCCGCGATCTGCCCGAACGCGGTCTGGACAACGACTCCATCAGCGTCACCCTCAACCGCGCCGGTCTCTACCTCGACCACTGCGAACAGCGGTTGCGCGGCCGCCCGCTCACCCCCGTCGAAGCCGGCCACCTGAACCGTCCCGACAAGACCTGGTTCCTCCACACCACCCGCACCAGCTGGACCGCCGACGACCGCTTCGCCGAACACGCCGACGAACTCCTCGACCCAGACCACTACGAACTGAGCCTCTCCTACCGCAGCTGAATCTCCCGGGCGTGATCCCCCCGCGTAGCACGCGGGGCAGGCGTCTAAGGCGTTAGTTGCCTTCGGCATAGGGAGTTGTGCGGATGTGTCGGGTCTCCTCAGGGGCGCACTGTTTTCTCATCGACAGGAGCTCGGAGGAGATCATGTTCATGTACTCGACCGACGCGGTGCGGGCCGAGATCAAGTACCGGCAGGAACGCATCCGGCACGACTTCCAGCGTCCGTTCTGGTTCCAGCGCAAGCCCAAGCAGCAGCCGCCCGCGCCCTGTGCGCCCGAGCTGCGTGCCCGTCCGGCGATGTGACCGCGAGGTCACCGCCGCAGGCCCCCTCCCCCCAGGCGCGGCCGGCTCTTCGGAGCCGGCCGCGCCGCCGTCATTTGGCCTTCGATGTCGGGCTGAGCGGGCGCGGCCGTCACCCCTCTACCGACCGCCTTAGGCGCCGCCTAGGACCCCCTAAGGAGGGGTAAGGCGGAACGCCTCCCGGGGATAGGGAGGAGTTCCGATGTGCGGGCCTACCTCAGACGAGCAGATTTACACCTGTCAGCAAGGAGCTGGCAGCGAAAGACGGAGGAAGACATGTACACGAACGAATCGGTCAAGGCAGAGGTCGCGTACCGCAGGGAGCGTCTCAGCCGGGACTTCCGGCAGCACCGGAGCACCGGGGCCCGCCGGACCATCAGCCACCTGTTCGGCCGGAAAGCCTGAAGGGAGGGAAACCATGTTCAACACTCCACTGAGTCAGGACACGATCAAGGCGGAGACGGCGTACCGCTTGGAGCGGACCAAGCGTGACTTCGGGTCCGCGACCCGCAAGCAGCGCCCGGCGAAGGGCTCGCAGCCCGAGCCGCGGCACTCGCGCCGTGCCCTCCGACCCACCACGGCCCGATGACCGCCCCA
Source organism: Kribbella sp. NBC_00662 (assembly GCF_041430295.1). GTDB lineage: Bacteria > Actinomycetota > Actinomycetes > Propionibacteriales > Kribbellaceae > Kribbella. The sequence goes on from NZ_CP109029.1 coordinate 1,312,376, forward strand.
GCCGCCGTCCCTGATCACACGATCAGGGACGGCGCTCTTTTACCCGCGAAAACCCGGGCTGACAGCAGAACCGGTGGCCCGCGGACGGGATACCGTCGATTTGTGTCGGCTCCAGGGGCGAAGATGGACGACGTGCCCTGGAATTCGACACCTCTCGTCGGCCGCTCGACCGAGATGGCTGCCCTGCTGAGCGCTGTGGACGACGCGAAAACGCGCCGTGCCGGCGCCGTACTGCTGTCCGGTGACGCCGGCGTCGGCAAGACCCGGATGCTGGACGAGGTGGCCACCGGTGCACACGAGCGCGGCTTCGGCGTACTGGTCGGGCACTGCACCGACTTCGGCGACGCCGGCCTGCCGTACCAGCCGTTCTCGGAGATCTTCGGCCGTCTGGCCGGCGACCGCCCCGACCTGGTCGAGAGCGTGCTGGCCAACTTCCCCGCGATCAGCCGCCTGCTCCCCGCACACCGTCTGCTCAGCGCCCAGCCCGTGCCACAGGAGGGTCAGCTCGACCGCGCCGCGCTGTTCGACGCCGTGCTCGGCGCGTTCACCGCGCTCTCCACCAGCGAGCCGATCCTGGTCATCATCGAGGACGCCCACTGGGCCGACGACTCGACCCGGGACCTGATCGGTTTCCTCATCACCCGACTGACCTCGCAGCGCCTGGCGCTGGTCGTTTCGTACCGCAGCGACGACCTGCACCGTCGCCACCCACTCCGCCGGCCGATCGCCGAGTGGTCCCGCAACCCTCGGGTACGCCGGGTCAACCTGCTCCCGCTCGACGCCGACGAGGCCCGCACACTGCTGCACTCGCTGCTCGCCGAGCCGCTGTCCGCGGTCGAGGAGCGCCGCATCCTCGAGCGCGCCGGCGGGAATGCGTTCTTCACCGAGGAGCTGGCCGCCGCGGCCTCGATGGGTGACGGCGACACCGTCCCGCCCGATCTGGCCGACCTGCTGCTGGTCCGCCTCGACCCGCTGTCGGACGACGCACGCCAGGTCGCCCGCGTGATCGCGGTCGCCGGTCGCCGCGTCCCGCACGATCTCCTCACCGCCGTCGCCAAGCTGCCGGACCGTGAACTCGACGACGCCCTGCGCGAGCTGATCGACGCGCACATCATCGACGTACCGACCAACGATCGGTACTACTTCCGCCACGCCCTGCTGGCCGAGGCCGTGTACGACGACCTGCTGCCGGGCGAGCGCGTCCGCGAGCACGCGGCGTACGTGCAGGCTCTGGAAGACAAGACAGTCGCCGGTACGGCGGCCGAGCTGGCCGGGCACGCCACTCGATCGCACGACCTGGCAACCGCGTTCGAGGCTCGCGTCCGGGCCGGGCAGGAAGCGCTGTCGGTCGCCGCGCCGCAGGAGGCGTTGAAGCATTACGAGATGGCGCTCGAGCTCTTCCCGAACGCCGCGCCGACGAGCACGGTCGACAAGACGTGGCTGATCGTCGACACCGCGATGGCGGCGACCCTGTCCTCGCAGCATCTTCGCGCGCTCAAGCTGCTCCGGAAGGCGCTGGCCGACCTGCCGTCGGACGCGCCAAAGCTGCAGCGGGCTGAGCTGCTCCTGCCGCTGGCCGATATCGCGCTGATCATCGACCAGGACAAGGAGGCGAGCGAGGCGATCTCGCAGGCCCTCAAGCTGGTCCACGACGATCCGTCCAGTGCGTTCAAGGCGCAGGTCGCGTCGCTCTACGCCCGGGTGTCCGACGCGCTGGGCCGACCGATGGAGGCCGAGCGCTGGGCGCATCGCGCGCTGGAGATCGCCCGCGAGGCCGGTCAGGAGTCGGCGGCCAGCGACGCCGGGATCACGCTCGCTCAGCTCCGCCGCCGGGCGGGCGACCCCGAGACGGCCGCCAAGCAGTTGGAAGAGGCCGCCGTCCGGGCGCAGCTCACCGGCGACCCTGCCGCCGAGGTGCGGAGCCGGTTCCTGCTCGGGTCGACGCATTACGAGCAGGGCGACCTGCTGAACGCGAAGGCCGCGTTGTCGTTCGCGGCGAAGCGGGCCGGCGAGCTGGGTCGGCAGTGGGCTGTGTACGGGTTCGACGCGCGGCGGATGCTGGCGTTGACCCAGTTCATGCTCGGCGAGTGGGACGAGGCGGCCGCTACGGCGCAGACCGATTCGATGACGCCTGCGGCTGCCGCGGCGGCGTTGCGGGCGGTGGAGTTCTCGGTGCGCAGCGGGCGGGGTGACACCGCGGTCGCCGAGGAGTTCGAGATGTCCCGGAAGTGGTGGGATCTCGACGTCATGCTGCCGATCATCGGGCTGCAGCCGGCCGTCGACGCGTACCGGCAGCTGGATCAGCCGGCCGAGGCCGAGAAGCTGATCACCGACGTGTCGGCGCTATGTGCCGACGTGTTCCAGACAGAGTGGTTCCTGGGCCGGATCCGGTTCTCGACGCTAGGGCTGCAGTTGCTGTGTCACCGCGCCGTCGGCGAGCCGTCAGCGGCCGCGGAGCTGGTCTCGCGCGGCGCGGAGCTGGTTGCCATCGGGCAGGCGACCGCGGAGAAGGGTCTGCCGCCCGGTCGGTTGATGGGCGTCGAAGGGCTCGCGTGGCTGGCGCGGCTGGAGTCGGAGTGGGAGCGGCTGCGGTGGCTGGCCGGGGTCGACGCGCCGACACCTGAGGAACATGTCGCCGCCTGGGAGCGGACGACGGACGCCTTCGGGTACGGGTACGTCTTCGAGCAGGCGTGGTCGCGGGTCCGGTTGTCCGCGGCGCTGCGAGCCGCGGGCCGGGTCGCCGAGGCGAACGAGCAGACCGCGATGGCAGCCGAGGTCGGTCGCGAACTGCGGGCGAAGCCGCTGCTCGACGAGACCGGTGGCAGCGAAACCGCCGGCGCGAGTGCGCTGACGTCGCGGGAGACCGAAGTACTGCGGTTGCTCGCCGAGGGACGCACCAACCGGCAGCTGGCGCGAGAGCTGTACATCAGCGAGAAGACCGTCAGCGTGCACGTGTCGAACATCCTGGCGAAGCTCGGCGTCCGCTCGCGGACCGAAGCTGCCGCCGTGGCCCGCCGGGACGGGCTGCTCGACGCGGATTAGGCCCTAACCGTGTCGGCGGTGGCGGTCCGGCTCGGGGCGTGCGTGCCGTGCGCGAGCCCGGGCCAGGTCGTCGGCCGTGGCCGGCGGCATCAGGCGGATCGGGTGATTGAGATCGGTGATGTCGTCGAAAATTTTACGGGCGTGCCGAATTCGCGCCGCCGCCACAAGCACCAGGCCTGCAGCAGCGAGTGCAATCACTACCCACAGTTGCCACGACATAGCCTCACCGTCCGGTATTCGCCCCGTTCCCCCGTGTAATCACGATAGCCCTGAACTGACCACTTGGCGACAGTCCGTACGCATACCGTTAAGACGCGAATTTGAAACTCATGTTTGTTGCCCAGCGCAATTACAAACGGTGATCAGGCAACGAGCCTTGACGACTGGTCAGAGATTACTGTGAGTAGTCAGAATCCGGGTCAGATTCGCGCCGAGAATTTTGCGAATCGTTGCTTCCGGCAAACCTCGGCGGAGCAGCGTCTCGGTGACCAGCGGCATACCGGCCGGACCTTCGAGGCCGGGGACGTAGAGCTCGGCGTCCAGGCCCTGGATGACGAGTGGGCGGTCGCAGGCGGGGATCTTCTCGCCGAAGACCTCGGCGACGAAGTCGCTGCCCAGGCCGACGTGATCCTCGCCGGCGACGTCGACGATGTGCAGGATGTGGTCGGCGAGGTGGTCGACCGTCGGCTTCTCCGCGGTGGTGAGGAAGCCCGCGAAGAAGTTCACGCAGACCACGCCGCCGGTCGCCGCGATCCCGCGGAGCTGCTCGTCGGTCAGGTTGCGGTGGTGGTCGCGCAGCGCGAACGCGCTCGAGTGCGACGCGACCACCGGCTTGGTCGCCAGTTCGAGGATGTGCTCGACCCCGGCGCGGCCGACGTGCGAGACGTCGATCAGTACGCCGAGCTCCTCGAGCAACCCCACCGCCTCGACACCCGCGTGCGTCAAGCGGCCGCCGGTCGCGTCCTCGCCGGAGCCGTCGCCGAGGGCGCTGCGACCGAAGTGGGTGAACGAGACCATCCGTACGCCGAGCCGGTGCAGCGTCTGCAGCAGTTCGACATCGGTGTCGATCTGCGGGCAGCCCTCGAGCGCGAGCACCAGCGCGATCTTGCCCGCGGCGGTCGCGGTCTCGATGTCGCCCGGCGCCGTACACAAGGCGACCTCGTCGGAGTTCGCGGCCGTGATCCGGTGCGCGGCCTCGATCATCCGCAGCGTCTCGCGGAGCGCGCCCTCGGGCAGGAACTCCGAGTCGATGAACACCGGCAGGACCTGTACGTCGATCCCGCCGTCCCGCAGCTGCGGGATCCACCGCTCCCGGAAGTACGCCGACCAGACGTCCTTCGGCCGCCGCGCCACCAGCATCAAGAGGTCGTTGTGTCCATCGGCCACGATCGCGTCACGGTGCAGATCCATCGGGCCAGAATATGCTCGTCGGGTGAAGGTGCTTTCTGCTGAGGATGTCCGCCGGCTGGTCCCGATGAGTACGGCGGTCGCCGCGGTGCGGGACGCGTTCCGCGAGCTGGCGGCCGGGAACTTCGTGCTGCCACCGCGGCAGATCTTCGGCGACGGGACGGTGCTCGTGATGTCGGCGTACCACTCGCCGACCGGGACCGCGGTCGTGAAGAAGATCGGGATCGCGCTCGACCAGGTCCCGGCGATCCGCGCGACCGTGATCTGGACCGGCAACGGCGAACAAATCGTCGCCGACGGCAGCTCGATCACGACCTTGCGCACCGGTGCGGTCGTCGGCGTCGCAACCGACCTCCTGGCTCACGCCGACGCCACCCGCCTCACCCTGATCGGAACCGGCGCCCAGGCCGCCGACCAGGTCCGCGCGGTTCTCGCCGTACGGCCCGTCACTCAGATCACCATCACGGGCCGCTCGGCCGACCGCGCGACTACCCTCGCCAACCAACTGGCGACCGAGTTCCCCGAGGCGAAGTTCACCCCCAGCACCACCATCGACGAAGCGATCGCCGACGCCGACATCATCTGCTGCGCCACGTCCTCATCCACGCCGCTCTTCGACGCCGACGCCCTCCCCACCACCGTCCACGTCAACGCCATCGGCGCCTTCCGCCCCACCATGCGAGAACTCCCCCGCAACCTGCTCGCCACCGCGTCCACCGTCGTAGTCGACCAACGCGAAGCCGCCCTGGAGGAATCCGGCGAAATCATCGACGCGATCAACTCGGGAGCCCTGACCGAAACCAACCTGGTCGAACTCGGTCAAGCCCTCTCCGCCCCACCAACCCGACACGGCGGCCGCACGGTCTTCAAGTCCGTCGGCGTCGGCGCGCAGGACTGGGCGATCGCCGCCGCGCTCGCGTAGCCGACCGGGTGCGGACGTCCCGCACTGAGTAACCTCGCCGCACCCGGGCAGACCGCGCTCAGCAGGCAGCCGGATAGGGCAATCAGCGAGGTTTGGTCAGTGACGCAGGTCCGCCTCCCGCGATCACGTCCAGCGGAGGACGCCCTTGCGGTAGGCGTAGAGGAGGCCTACCGCTACGAAGGCGAGGAAGATGAACATCTCGATCAGGGTGGCGTAGCCGAGGGTCGCGAAGATGGTCGCCCAGGGGAAGAGGTAGATCGCGTCTACGGCGAAGATCACGTAGAGGTAGGCGAACAGGTAGTACCTGATGTGGACCTGGGCCCAGCCTTCGCCGACCGGGTCGACGCCGGACTCGTAGGTCTTGAGTTTGCCCTCGGTCGGGTACGTGACGGTCAGCGCCTTGTTGAGGGCGAACGCGCCGATCAGCCCCACGAGGCCGAGCGCGACCACCGCGGCGATGACGCCATAGCTGTCCGACACAGGAGCAGCTTAGTTCGTGCAGAGCAGCAGCGAGTCGATCGAAACGTACGGTCCGTACCCGGATCGGATGTCCGCGACCTGCAGCCGGAGCCGGGTCACGCCGGAGATGTCGTAGTTCAGCCAGGTCTCGGTCTCCTGCTGCATCCGGATCGACGTCATCGCCGTCGTCCCGTTGTGCAGTGACACCCGGACCAGACCGTCGGTCAGGTTGCCGAGCCAGTTCCGCACGTACCGGCAACCCGTCGAATCCACCTCGCCCCAGACGTACCCGCCCTGGTTCGCGAGCAGATCGGCCTCGGCCCGCCGCGGCCCTTCGTTCGGCGGTACCACCGTGAACTGCGGCTGCCCCGCACCGCCCGCCGCCACCAGCCCCTTCTTGAACATCCCGCGCCACACGTAGTGCTTGAAGCTGATCATCGGCGAGACGGCCGCAGCGTACGGCGCCTGTGCACCCACCGCGATCCGGTACGTCCGGATCGAACCGGGCTGGACCGTGGTGATCGTCACGCTGCTGCCGGACGAATACCCGTGCGCGACCTCCTGCCACCGCTTCAGCGACGGGATCCACTGATGGAGCGGGATCCGCGTCCCGGCCGCGGGCGCCGGTGTCAGCGTGCCGACCACGGTGATCACGCCCTTGGTCGCGTCCGTGGTCCGGATGCTCGAGATCTTCGCGTTCCGGGCAGGCGCCGCGACGGCTGCTGACGCCGTACTTCCGAGGCTCAGCGCGCTGTCCGCGGGGGCGATCGGCGCCGCGCAACCCGCAATCAGCAACGTCAGCAGTCCGACCAGCACACGACGCATGAACAGCTCCTCGAAGTCACAACTCGATGACGACACCCTGCCGGTTCTCACTTCGGATCGCAAGCGAGCCGCTGCGGAGTGTGACACTGGGAGGTTTCGTCTCTACCCGATCCAACGACCCGTTAACACCGCGTCCCAGGCTGTGGACCACCGGGGCTTCCGCATGGTTCTGTTCTAAGGGCGAACTAATATTGGGGTTATCGCCCTGGACGGGGGGATCGGCCTGTTGCCCACAAGGCGGCCGGACGACCCAAGCTTCGACTTGGAGATGAAAAGAACAGTGACCATCGAGGTCAAGCAGCTCGACCGCGTGGTGATCCGCTTCGCCGGCGATTCCGGTGACGGGATGCAGCTCACGGGGGACAGGTTCACAGCGGAAACGGCATCGTTCGGCAATGACCTGTCGACGTTGCCCAACTTCCCAGCCGAGATCCGGGCACCAGCCGGAACCCTGCCGGGAGTGTCGTCCTTCCAGCTCCACTTCGCCGACCACGACATCCTCACGCCGGGCGACGCGCCCGACGTGCTCATCGCGATGAACCCGGCGGCCCTGAAGGCGAACCTCAAGGACGTCCCCCGCGGCGCGACGCTGATCGTCGACACCGCGGACTTCACCGCCCGCAACCTCAAGCGGATCGGGTACGACGAGAACCCGCTGGAGACCGGGGAGCTCGACGCGTACCACGTGATCCCGCTCAACCTGACCGGTATGACGGTGGAGTCGGTCAAGGAGTTCGGGCTGACCCGCAAGGACGCGTCCCGGGCCAAGAACATGTATGCGCTCGGCCTGGTGTCCTGGCTGTTCCAGCGACCGGTCGAGTCGACGATCACGTTCCTGCAGACCAAGTTCGCGTCGAAGCCGGACATCCGGGACGCGAACATCGCGGCCTTCCGCGCGGGCTACAACTTCGGCGAGACCGCCGAGGAGTTCTCGGTCCGGTACGAAGTGAAGCCGGCCAGCATGGCCTCCGGCACCTACCGGAACATCTCCGGCAACCTCGCGCTGGCGTACGGCCTGGTGGCGGGCGCCCAGCGGGCCGGCCTGCCGCTGGTCCTCGGCGCGTACCCGATCACCCCGGCGTCCGACGTACTGCACGAGCTGTCCAAGCTCAAGCGGTTCAACGTCACCACGATCCAGGCCGAGGACGAGATCGCGGGTGTCGGCGCCGCGCTCGGAGCGTCGTTCGGAGGGGCGCTCGGTGTGACCACGTCGTCCGGCCCGGGCATCAGCCTGAAGTCCGAGACGATCGGCCTCGGCGTGATGCTCGAGCTGCCGCTGGTCGTCTGCGACATCCAGCGCGCGGGCCCCTCGACCGGTATGCCGACCAAGACCGAGCAGGCCGACCTGTTGCAGGTGATGTTCGGCCGCAACGGCGAGGCCCCGCTGCCGGTCCTCGCGGCCCAGTCCCCCGCGGACTGCTTCGCGATCGCGGTCGAGGCGGCCCGGATCGCGATCACCTACCGCACGCCGGTGATCGTGCTGTCCGACGGCTACCTGGCCAACGGTTCCGAGCCGTGGCAGATCCCGGCCGTCGCGGACCTCCCGGCGATCGACCCGAACTTCACCCTCGAGCCGAACGCGACCAACGACAAGGGCGAGCCGACCTACCTCCCCTACCTGCGCGACCCGGAGACCTTGGCCCGTGCCTGGGCCGTCCCGGGTACGGCGGGCCTGGACCACCGCATCGGCGGTCTGGAGAAGGAGGACAAGACCGGCAACATCTCCTACGACCCGGCCAACCACGACCTGATGATCCGCACCCGCCAGGCCAAGGTGGACGCGGTCGCCCGGTCGATCCCGCCGATCGAGGTCGACGACCCCGACGGTACGGCGAAGGTCCTGGTGCTCGGATGGGGTTCGACGTACGGCCCGATCGGCGCCGGCGTCCGCCGGGTCCGCGCGGTCGGCGGGAAGATCGCCCAGGCCCACCTGCGGCACCTGAACCCGTTCCCGTCGAACCTCGGCGACGTGCTGAGGTCCTACGAGAAGGTCCTGGTTCCGGAGATGAACCTCGGCCAGCTGGCGATGCTGCTGCGGTCGAAGTACCTGGTCGACGTCGTCTCCTACGCGCAGGTCCGCGGTATGCCGCTCGGCGCCGCGGAGCTGGCCGAGGTGATCGGCAACCTGGTCGAGGAGACCGAGGGCATCGACGACGACGCCCGTCACCTCGGTTCGGCCGCCGCCGGCCTGAAACACGGCGAAGCGCTGCACGCCGAGGCCAACGGCCGGTCGAACGGCCAGTCGAAGGGGCAACTGCACGAGTCGGAGGGAGCACGATGAGCACGGTCGACCTCGGCCTGCCGAGTCTGCCCGGTGGCCTGCGCGGCGTACCGGCCGCGACCGAGCCGCAGAACCGCAAGGAGTACGTGTCGGACCAGGAGGTCCGCTGGTGCCCGGGCTGTGGCGACTACGCCGTACTCGCGGCCTTCCAGGGGTTCCTGCCCGAGCTCGGGATCAAGCGCGAGAACGTCGCGATGGTCTCCGGGATCGGCTGCTCGTCCCGGTTCCCGTACTACCTGTCGACGTACGGCATGCACTCGATCCACGGGCGTGCGCCGGCGATCGCGACCGGGCTCGCGGTGGCGCGGCCCGACCTCAGCGTCTGGGTCGTCACCGGTGACGGCGACGCGCTGTCGATCGGCGGCAACCACCTGATCCACACGCTGCGGCGCAACGTGAACCTGAAGATCCTGCTGTTCAACAACCGGATCTACGGTCTGACCAAGGGGCAGTACTCGCCGACCTCGGAGCCGGGCAAGGTGACGAAGTCGACGCCGATGGGCTCGGTCGACAACCCGTTCAACCCGGTCTCGCTGGCGCTCGGCGCGGAGGCGACGTTCGTGGCCCGGACGGTCGACTCCGACCGCAAGCACCTGACCTCGGTACTGCGGGCCGCCGCCGAGCACCGCGGTACGGCGTTCGTCGAGATCTACCAGAACTGCCCGATCTTCAACGACAACGCGTTCGAGGCGTTCAAGGACCCGGAGACCCGGGACGACGCGATCATCCCGCTGGTCCACGGCGAGCCGATCCGCTTCGGCAAGGACGGGCATCTCGGTGTGGTCCGTGACGGGTTTGCGTCGCTCGCCGTGCGCGAGGTCGCGGACCTGCCCGGCGGCGAGGCAGATCTCGTCGTCCACGACGCGCACACGGACGACCCGGCGTACGCGTTCGCGCTGTCGCGGCTGACCGATGCGGGCGTGCTGCACCAGGCCCCGATCGGCGTGTTCCGTTCGGTCGAGCGCCCGGCGTACGACGACCTGGTCCGTCAGCAGATCACCACCGCCCAGGAGACCCAGGGCACGGGCGACCTGCAGGCCCTCGTCACCGGCGCCGACACCTGGACGATCAACTAACGAGGAACTCCCGGACGACTCTCTGGAAGCCGTCCGGGTCCTCCACCCACGGGTAGTGCCCGACACCGTCGAGCACTACCCGTTCGGCATTGGGCAGTGCGTCCAGCAGGCTGTCGGTGACGTACGGCGGCCGCAGGTCCTCGGCGCCATGCACCAACAACGTCGGTACGACGACCCGCGCGCAAGCCGCCGCCCGATCCGGCAGGGCGTGTAGCTCCGCCCGCAATGCCTCTGCACACGCGAGATTCGGCTCGAACCACGGCGTGTTCAGCCTTCTCGAGCGGGCGACGGCCGTGGCGCGATCGGCGATGTTCACGGAGATCTGGGCGATCCACGGGTCAGCTTCCGGTGTACCGGCGAGCAGCTCCGCGACGCGCCGGCGGTAGTCGGCGGGCGGACCGTCGAGGCCGACCGATGACACGAGCACCAACCGGTCGACGGCGTGCGGATGTGCTTGGGCAAACTCCAATGCCAGCGAGGCTCCCCAGGAATGGCCGATGACGATGCACGGCTCGGGGCCGGCGACGGTGGCCAGGTCGGCGACGTACCGTTCGAGGGTGTAGGGGCCGCGGCGGTCGGAGCGGCCGCAGCCGCGTTGGTCCCATCTGTGCAAGGTGAATCCGGGGAGCGACAAGTCGTGGAAGACGTCCCACCAACCCGGACCGCCATGTACGAGTGCGACGCGTGGACCGCTGCCGCTGACGTGGGTCCAGAGTTTGCAACCGTCGTCAGTCGTCAAGTGCGGCACAGACAGCGGCGAGGTCATCAGCCTCCTGTAATGATCGCTTCAGAGAACTCAATCTCTGTCGCGGAGACTACAACAGGTCGAGCAGCTCCGGCAGAGTGTGTCCCACACTGCGGTCCAGGTGCCGCGCCACCAATCCGACGGCCCGCGCGCCGAGCACATCCAGCTCGAGATTGTCGCCGATCATCAACGTCTCCCCCGGCTCGACTCCCAACGCCTCACACGTGGACAGGTAGGTCAGCGGATCCGGCTTGCTGACCCCGAGCTCCTCGGACGTGCGCACCACGTCGATCAGGTGCGCCAGTCCGATCGCCGCCAACTTCGCGTTCTGCTGCACCGGGTTCCCGTTGGTCAGCACGCCGATCCGCAAACCGTTGCCCCGAGCAACCTCCAACGCGGGTCGCGCATCCGGGAACGCCGTCCAACTGCTCTTGTACTGCGTGAGATACCCGATGAACACCTCGTCCAGCTCGCCGTCCGCCACCGGGACAGGCAGACCGAGAATCGGCAGGAACGCCCGCAGGCGCTCCCGGCGCTGTTCCTGATGAGTCAGCTCACCCGCGAGAAACCGCGGATACACCTCATCCTCGACCGCGACCCACTGCGCGACCAGCTCGTCCGTCGGCGCCAACCCGAGCCCAGCCACCCAAGCCCGAACCGCCAGCTCCGCCGAGCCGCTGTGATCGAACAGCGTGTCGTCGAGGTCGAAGATGACCGCCTTCACGCCCGGACCACCGAGTCGCGGTTCAGTTCGCGGTGGTTGGCGTAGCCGGAGAGGGCGAGGGTCAGATCCAGCTCGGCCAGGAAGCAGCGCAGTACGTGCTCGACGCCCGCTTGACCGGCCAGCGCGAGACCGTAGAGGAGGGGACGACCGAGGAGCACTGCCTTCGCACCCAAGGCGAGCGCCTTCGCCGCATCGGAGCCGGTGCGTACGCCGGAGTCGAACAGGACTGTCAGTTGTTCGCCGACCGCGTCCGCGATCGCGGGCAGCGCATCCAGCGACGCGACCGCGCCGTCGACCTGGCGGCCGCCGTGGTTCGAGACGACGATGCCGTCGACGCCGTGTTCGGCCGCGAGTTTGGCGTCCTCGACCGCGGTGATGCCCTTGAGCACGATCGGGCCGTCCCAGTTGTCGCGCAGGAACGACAGGTCGTCCCAGGCCAGCCCGACGTTCGGGAAGATCTGCGCCCAGAGCATCACGGCCGCGCCGGGATCCTCCTCGATCGGCTTGGCGAGCTTCGCCCGGAAGGCCGGGTCGCTGAAGTAGTTCGCGAGCCCCTCCCCCTTCAGGAACGGGAGGAACCCGCGATCCAGATCGGCCGGCCGCCACCCGATCGTCCCGGTGTCGAGGGTGACGACGAGTACGCCGTACCCAGCAGCCTTGGCGCGTTGCAGGAAACTGAGGCAGACGTCGCGGTCGGTCGGGTAGTACAGCTGGAACCACTTGTTGGCGGCCTCGATCTGCTCGATCGCGTGGCTCGCCTGGGTCGAGTGCGTGTAGGTCAGGCCGAGGGTGTCGGCGGCCCGTGCCGTGGCCAGTTCGCCGTCGGGGTGCGCGAGGGTCTGGACACCGATCGGTGCGACCAGGACCGGCGCGGGCATCGCCGTACCGAGGATGGTGCAGGACAGGTCACGTTCGGTGCTGCCGCGGAGCATCCGGGGCGCCAGCCGCCAGCGGTCGAACGCCGCCTGGTTGGCCCGCGCGGTCGCGCCGCCGCCCGCGCTCGGCACGATGTACCCCATCGCCTCCAGCGGGAGCTTCCCGGCCGCCTGCGACTCCAGCCGGGCCAGGTCGGTCGTGATCTCCGGCTTCGTCCCCTGCAACATCCCCTGCAGGTAGATCTGCAACTGGTAGTCCCCGAAGTTGGCCATGCCGGATGCTTTCACGCCCACCGCGCGACCTCAACAACACCATCCCGACCAGTGCGATCAGGCCGCACAACCAGGCGAACCAGTCACCCCAGGCGGTGTAGAGCGTGTGGTCGATCCCGGGCCGAAGCTCGCCGATCAGGACGGCCGGGGCGTTCGCCGGCGCGATGATTTCGCCGACGATCCGACCGTTGGCGTCGGTCAGGGTCAGCCGGCCCAGGCTGCCGTCGCGGGCGATCGGGATGCCGTTCTCGATACCGCGGAGCAGCGCCATCCGGCTGTGGAGCCGGCCGTCGTCGACGAAGTCGAGCGCAGGGACGAGCAGGAGTGAGGTGTCGAGTTCGCCGTACTGACGAGCCAGGGCCGGGAAGTCCAGGTCCTTGCAGATCATCAGCCCCGAGGTGTTGTACGTCGCCAACTGGCCGCCCGGCGTGTACGGCTCGATCCCCGGGATCAGGTGATGCTTGTCGTACGACGTCGGCGCGGCGCCGTCGGGGTGGAACATCAGGGCGCGGTTGTGATCCCCGTCGCCGAGCACGGTGAGCCCGACGACGAGTTCGATCTTGTTGCTCGCAGCAAATGTTTGGAACTGCTGCGAGAGCCGCGGGAGATCGGTCGTCCGGACGTCGACGATCTTCTCCGGCAACAGCACGATCTTCGCGCCGGCCCGGGCGGCTTCGGTGATCATCGGACGGTAGCGCTCGATGATCGCCGGTCCTGCAGCGTTCGGCCAGCCCGCGTCGTCCGCTCCTTGCGCAGACAGCACCGCGATCCTCACGGCCGCACTCTCGGGCGTCCCGTGCAGCCGGACAACTCCGTACAGACAGGTGCTAGCGGCAACAATCACCAGGACGCCGATCGGCAGGAGCTTGCGCGCAGCAATCACCGCAGCCGGCAGCAACAGCAGAAAGCTGAGTCCCCACGGCCCGGTCAACGACACGATCTGGTTGATCGGGGCAACTTCTGCCTGCGTATACGCAAGACTCGTGAACGCGCCATGCGGCGACAGCGTGGCAATCAGATAATCCAGCGCAGCCCACAAAGCCGGCGCCGCAAACGCCGCGGCCACCGGGTGGCCGCGGACCACAAGCCCCCGGAAAAACAACACCGTCAGCCCAAACACAGCCGCCAATCCCACCAGAAACACCAGCACGATCAACGGCAACTCGAGATCACCCAGCAAATACCGCGCCAGGTTGGAAAGCCCCAGCAGCCACCCCATAAACGCAGTCAGCCAGGCCGCTCCGGGCCCAAGCCGAGGAGCCACCACAAACACGGGAATCGGAGCGAGCCAGGTGAGCGCGGGGATCGTGTGCAACCCGGACCCGAAGTACAGCAGCACACCTGTCGCAAGGGCCGCTGCGACCGCGACCCATCTAGACACGTAGTTCATCGATCATCCTTTCGCCCAGGCGGAGGCAGAGGGTGCGGAAGGCTGCTTCCGGCATGCCGATGCGGTCGCCGTGGTGGAGTTGGATCAGGCCGTGGAGCAGAGCGGCGAACATCAGGCTGGTTTCCCAGATGTCCGTGTCGGCGCGGAACAGGTCCTGGTCGATGCCGGCGGTGATCGCGTCGGCGACGAGGTTGAGCGTGGGTGACTTGCGCGCCTCGAAGTCCGCGGGGAACTTCCGCGCCTGGTCACGCCGCTCGGTGAACATGTAGTCGTAGAGCCGCGGATGCTCCAGCGCGAAGTCGACGTGATCGATCAGCATCTCCCGCAGCAGCGCGTCCGCCTCGACGGGACGCTCCGCCGACTCCCAGCGTCGTACCAGCTCGGCGAACGCCGCGTCCGCGATCGCGTTCAGCAGCGTCTCCCGATCCGGGAAGTACTGGTAGATCGCCATTGGAGTGATCCCGACCGCGGCCGCCACCTTGCGCATCGACACCCCGGCCGCGCCGTGCTCGGTCAACAGGTACGTCGCCGCGGCGGTGATCCGGTCCTTGGTCGTCACGTCGTTCATGACGACCATTGAATACACATTCCCTATACGCCGTATAGGCAGAATAACCCTGGTCGAACCCTGAGCCATGACATCCGTCAGCGCCGGAACCGGACGGATCGCATCCACACACCCCCTCCGCGCGCAGCACAGTGATGACCATGACGATCACCGCGCCCCAGCAAACGAGTGTGAAGCGGAGCCTGCCCGCCCTCGGCCTGTTCTTCCTGTCGCCCCTGGTCGCGGAGTTCCTGCTCGGGAACATCCCGATCACCGCGTTCTACGCGATCATCACGCTGGCGCCGCTGTACGGCGGTGGTGCCGTCCTGATCCGCGAACTCGTCCGCCGCCGCGGCTGGGGCTACCCGACCGTGGTCATCCTCGCCCTCGCCTACGGCGTGATCGAGGAAGGCATCACCACCCAGTCGCTGTTCAACCCGAACTACGCGGACCTCCGCCTGCTGGACCCCGGCCACATCTCCGCGCTCGGCATGGGCGCGCCGTGGACCGTGTTCGTCCTCGGCCTGCACACCGTCTGGAGCATCACGATCCCGATCGTGTTGATGGAGTCCGTCTCGCGCCGCCCGCGCGAACCGTGGCTCGGGAAGGTCGGCCTCAGCGTGTACGGCGCTCTGTTCCTCGCCGGCGTGGTCGCCACGACCGCCTTCGGCTACACGAAGGACTCGTTCCGCGCGTCGGCCGGCCAGGACGTCGGCGTCGGCATCGCGATCGTCGTACTGGTGGCCGTGGCCGTCTGGGTCGGCCGCCGGACACCACGCCGTACGACGGGAAGCGTCCCGTCGGCGTGGATCGTCGGCGGCGCCGCGCTGGTGCTGAGCTCCGGCTGGATGGTCGTCAACGACCAGGTCAAGAACGGCTGGCTCGAGGCGATCCTGCTGCTGGCGATCGAAGTACTCGCGGTGTTCGTCCTGGTGACCTGGTCCCGGCGGACCGGCTGGACCCGCATGCACACGCTGGCCGCCGCAGGTGGCGCGCTGCTCACCTACGCGTGGCACGCGTTCCCGGAGGCCCCGGTCTTCGACGCCCCGCGCAGCGCCGACCTGATCGGGAACGCGGTCTTCGCCCTCCTCGCGGTGGCCCTGCTGATCTCTGCGACAATCAGGTGTGACAAGTTCGGTGACTCCTGACACACGCCGTACTGCGCGGCACGTCAGCCTGGCGTTGTTCGCGCTGGCGACCGGTGGTTTCGCGATCGGGACCACCGAGTTCGTCACGATGGGGCTGCTGCCACAGATCGCGGACGGCGTGCACATCTCGATCCCGACGGCCGGCCACATCATCTCGGCGTACGCGCTGGGAGTCGTGGTCGGCGCTCCGGTGATCGCGGCGCTCGGCGCGCGGACCGGACGGAAGCGGTTGCTACTCGGGCTGGTGGCGGTGTTCGTGGTCGGCAACGTGCTGTCGGCGGTTGCCTCGAGCTACGAGTTCCTGATGGCGGCGCGGTTCCTGTCCGGCCTGCCGCACGGCGCGTTCTTCGGGATCGGCGCTGTCGTCGGCGCGTCGATGGTGGCTCCCGAGCGGCGCGCGCGGGCGGTGTCGATGACGATGGTCGGGTTGCCGATCGCCAACATCATCGGCGTACCGCTGACCACGTTGCTCGGGCAGAAGCTCGGGTGGCAGGTGCCGTTCCTCGCGGTCGGGGTGCTGGGCCTGCTGACGCTGGTCGCGGTGTGGTTCTGGGTGTCGCCGCAGCCGGTCGGCGGCGACGTGAACATCCGGAGCGAGCTGAGCGCGCTGGCGCGGCCTCAGGTGTGGATGGCCTTGCTGGTCGGCATGGTCGGCTTCGGCGGGATGTTCGCGACGTACTCCTACATCACCCCGACAATGACGGACCTGGCCGGCTTCTCGGAGTCTGCGGTGACGATCGTGCTGGCCGTGTACGGCGTGGGCATGACTGTCGGGACTGTCGTCGGCGGGCGGCTCGCCGACAGGTCACTGATGGGCAGTGTGTACGGCGGACTCGTCGCGGTAGCCGTCGTACTGGGGACGTTCGGCTGGCTCGCGCAGACGCGACCCGGTGCGCTGATCGCGGTGTTCGCGATGGGGTGCTCGGCGAGCATCCTCGTGCCGGCGTTGCAGACCCGCCTGATGGACGTCGCGCACGAAGGTCAGTCACTGGCCGCGTCGCTGAACCACTCCACGTTGAACATCGCCAACGCGCTGGGCGCCTGGCTCGGCGGCGTCGTACTCGCGGCCGGCTACGGCTACGAATGGCCGAGCCGGCTGGGTGCAGGACTCGCCGTCGCCGGCCTGCTCCTCGCACTGATTTCCGGCCTGATGGAACGTCGAGGGACAAATCAGGTGCTTGCCTGACCTTCTGTTCACCGCCCACTTGGTTGAATCGGGGTATGGCGACAATGACCCTGAGCGCTGCCGATCAGGTACGGCGGCGTGGGCTGCGGCAGATGCGGTCGGTGGCGTTGGCGCTGCTGGTGCTCGCGGCGGTGATCTACGTGGCGACGCTGCACCTCAGCGGCGGCTGGGCGTACCTGAACGCGGCGTCCGAGGCGGCGATGGTGGGCGCACTGGCGGACTGGTTCGCGGTGACCGCGCTGTTCCGGCACCCGCTCGGGTTGCCGATCCCGCACACCGCGATCGTCCCGACCCGGAAGGACAGCCTGGCCGAGAGCCTGGAGCAGTTCGTCACGGAGAACTTCCTGTCCGAGGAAGTCGTGGCCGAGAAGATGCGTACGGCGGAGGTGAGCCGCCGGGCCGGTGAGTGGCTTGCGGACGGCAACCACGCCGAGCGGATCGTGGCGGAAGGCGCGCGGACGATCGGCGCTGCGCTGCCGAAGGTCGGTGACGAGGACGTGGCCGCGTTCGTGCGGGGATCGTTGCTGCCACGGTTCGTGAAGGAGCCGCTGAGCCCGATCGCGGGACATTTCGTCCAGTCGGTGGTCGAGGACGGCGCGCATCACGCACTGTTCGACCTGCTGATGGTCGAGGCGTACGACTGGCTCGCGAACAACCGGGATCTGCTCGCGGACGTGGTCGGCCCGCGGGCTCCGCGCTGGTCGCCGCAATGGGTGGACCGGCTGGTGATCGACCGGATCCATCGCGAGGCGCTGGCGTGGCTGGCCGACGTACGCGACAACCAGACGCACCCGGCGCGGCGAGCGGTCGACCGGCTGCTCGCACAACTCGCGGACGATCTGCAGCACGACCCGGAGACGATGGAACGGTTCGAGGCGTGGAAGGCGCGGATGCTCACGCATCCGGACATGGGCTCCAGCCTGACCGCGGTGTGGGACGCGATGCGTACGGCGCTGATCGACTCGATCAACGACCCGGACAGCACGCTGCGGACGCGCGCGGTCAAGGCGTTGCAGGATCTCGGCCACCGGCTCCAGAACGACGAAGGGCTTCGCACGAGAGTCGACACCCGCGCGTCCGAGGCGGTCGGGTACGTCGTCCGCACGTACGGCACCGAGATCGTCTCGGTCATCTCGGACACGATCGAACGATGGGACGGTCGCGAGGCGTCCGCGCGGATCGAGCTCCACGTGGGACGGGATCTCCAGTTCATCCGGATCAACGGCACTGTCGTCGGTGCGCTCGTCGGGCTCATCATCCATACGGTCAGCCAGTTGCTGTGAAGGCGACGTACATCCGCAAACGCAAGCGGCCCACTGGGTCCGGTCTGTGGTCGGCATATCCCCTGGCCACGGACGCGTTCGGCACCTGGTTCTACACGCCGGCGCACTCGCTCTACCGCGACAACACGGGGGAGCTCTGTGAGGTTGCCCAGCTCGGTCCGGGGCAGCCGGGTGAGCACTCCGTCCAGCTCGCGCCGCACGACGGCTGGTGGTTCGCGTACTTCCGGCAGAGCGGACTGCTGCACGTCGACGTGAGCACGCAGCCGGTGCTGATCGGCGCGGAGTGGGCGTTCGAAGACCTGGAACTGGACCCGTTCCGCCGGGCTGACGGGATCGTCGGCACCGAGGACTGGGACGAGCTGGCCGCCGCCCACGCATCCGGCCTGGTCACAGACGCGGAACGCGACGCGGCCGAGCAGGCAGCCCGCTCGTTGGAGCAGCAGTTCACCGAAGGCGCGGAGCCGTTCGGCCACGTGGGCTGGGATCGGTTGGCAGCGGCGATAGACCTGGACCTACCGCCACTGACCAACTTCGGAGACCGCCCGCTCAGCTAGATTCCGCAGTTGGGGGCACTCCACGAGTTCGTCGTACGAATGTCTACGTGGGTGTGGTCGTTGTGGTCGGGGTAGCCGGGGCCGAAGATGCCGCCGAAGCCGTGGTTGCGGGCCTGTTTCGCCATCGTGCAGAGGGAGTGGACGCCGGTGAGGTCGGCGGAGCGGCCGTACAGGTGCTGGCTGTTGCTCGCGCCACCGACCGAGTTGTTGCACGGGATGCTGCGGAAGCCGCTGGAGATGTTGAGCGGCTGGTCGCCGAGCGCATGACGAAGTGCCTCCAGCTGCCACATCGTCTGCAGCGCGTTCGCCTTGGTCGCCGCCTCCGACAGCGGGCCGCCGTCGTACCCGGATCCGCCACAGCCGTCGTCCAACTCGGCGTACGTGAAGTGGATCGGCGTGCAGTCGTCGTCCTGCAGCGCATAGATCTTGCTGAACGTCGCCGAACCGGCAACCCCGTCCGCGCCCAGTCCGTACGCCGACTGGAACCGCTGCACCGCCGCCTTCGTGGCCGGCCCGAAATCACCGTCGATCGCGAGATGACCGCCGTACCCGGGATAGCCGGCGACGCGGATCTGCAGCTGCCGCACATCCTCGCCGTTCATCCCCTGGCTGAGCGTGCGACCCCAGGTATAACAACCGTCCGCGTGCGCGACCGTCGTGGCGACGACCTGCGACGCGGTGAGTGTGGCCGCAAACAGCAGAAGTACGGCGAACAGTCGTGGGAACGTGATGGACATCGGACACCTCCGGGGCGGTGAAGGAACCTGTCCCACCCCAGCATTCCGGCACAATCCGCCGCTTGGCCAGTGCTCGGCGAAACTTTCCGACGTCCCGCGGCCGGCCCGGGTCAGCTAGACCCAGCTGTGCAGGTCGGCGGCGTCCTTGCTGAACTGCTCGGGCGAGTCGTCGGCGACGAACTCGAGCAGGGCGTTGATCTCGCGCGGCTCCGCGGCCAGGCGGTCGAGCACCGGGCGCCAGAGGGACTCGCGTGCGGC
Source organism: Kribbella sp. NBC_00662 (assembly GCF_041430295.1). Taxonomy (GTDB): domain Bacteria; phylum Actinomycetota; class Actinomycetes; order Propionibacteriales; family Kribbellaceae; genus Kribbella. The sequence goes on from NZ_CP109029.1 coordinate 1,332,108, forward strand.
GAGCGGCAGGCGGTTGTTGGACGGCCACCACGAGAACACGTGCACCGTGCTCAGCCAGGGCATCAATGCCTCGAGTTGCTGGAGGCACTGCGCGTCATCGAGGTCGACCGGCGGCTGCCAGTACGTCTTCAGGTTCGGCGCGCCGACGTCGAGCAGCAGCGTGATCGTCGAGTCGACCTCGTCGGTGAGCGTGTTGCGGTGGAACTCCATCGCGATCTCGATCCCCGAACCGGCGGCCATATCGGCCAGCTCGCCCAGTCCACGCGTGACCGCCATCCGGTCGCCGACACCGGCTTCCGCCGTACCGACGTTGCCGGCCCAGACCCGGATCCGGGGTGCGCCGAGCGCTTCGGCGGTGGCGACCGCGGAGCGCATCTCCTCGCGGTCGACGTTGCCGGCCCGGAGATACGAGCCGTACGCCGCGACCTGCAGGCCGTGGACCTCGGTCAGGTTCCGCACCCGCTTGGCGTTGACGAGATTGCCGAGCGGGACATGCACGTCACCGCCCCACTCGATCGCCGCGAGCCCGGACTTCGCCGCCACCTCCACCACCTGGTCGACCGGCAACTGCCGGAACGTCACCGAGACCAGACCGGTCCTCACACCCACGCGTGCCTCCTGGTGTTCACCCCTCCATCCAACCGCATCGCACCAACGGACTCACGTCCCGCATCACCCGATGGACGGCGGACGACGACGCTCGGCATGGTTCGACACCCCCGCCTTGGCGACAGCCACCACCACAGCAGGACCAGCCGCGGCGGCGGGTGCCTGGGACGGGCCGTTCGAGCTCTTCTGCGCCTCTTCCAGCGCTGCGACCGTGACCGAGTGCGCGATGTAGTCCTCTGCGCGGTCTCTCAGCAGCGTGTGGAACCCGTTCGTCCTGTCGTCGGACGCCACCAGGTCAGCAGCCAGCTTCCCGGCCGCCGTCTCCCGGAGGGCCGGATCGGGCCCGCCCCGTTCCTGGTGCCTGGTGTCCATGTGAGCGGCGAAGCGATCGGCCTCAGGCCCATGACCGTCACCATGAGCCAGCGCGATCACATCACCCTGCGCCCGCGTCGCCGCCCGCTGGATCGCCTCCTGCACCCGCTGCCGGGCCAGCACGCGATCCTCCGGGCCCAGCCCGGCTGATCCGAGCGCGGATCGGGTCACGTCGTCGACCAGCGCATCGAGCAGTTCGCGTCGGGACGGCATCGGTTACCTCCTGTGGTTGGGGCAGGTCGCCGGACACACTAACGGCTGTGCGTCTCACGTCATGAGCAAAGTAGTTGGATGCGACTGTCGCGCGGGCTTACGCTGACGCCGTGCCGGAACAGCGAAGAGGATTCACCTACGGGTTCACCGCCTACCTGATCTGGGGCCTCTTCCCGCTGTACTGGAAGCTTCTCGACCACTCCGGCGCGATCGAACTGCTCGCGCACCGCATCCTCTGGTCGCTGGTCACGATCGCCATCCTGGTCGCCGTACTGCGGAAGTTCGGCCGGGTGAAGGCTCTCCTCGCGGAACCACGCCGGCGCTGGCCGTTGATCGCCGCGGCGTTCCTGATCTCGGTGAACTGGGGCACGTACATCTGGGCCGTCGGCCACGGTCACGTCGTGGAGACCTCGCTCGGGTACTTCATCACGCCGCTGTTCACGGTCCTGCTCGGCGTCTTCGTCCTGAAGGAACGACTCCGGCCGCTGCAGTGGACCGCACTGGGGATCGCCTTCGTGGCCGTCCTCGGGCTGGCGATCGAGAACGGGAAGCCGCCATGGGTGGCGATCATCCTGACGCTCTCGTTCGGGTGCTACGGCCTGGCGAAGAAGCAGGCCGGCGCCGGCGCGATCGAGGGGATGGCGGTCGAGTCCGGCACGGTCGCTCCGCTGGCACTCGCGGCGATCGTCGTACTCGGACTGCAGGGGCATGCGACGGTCACGCACCACGGGACGGCGTACCTCGTGCTGGTCCTGCTGACCGGCCCGATCACCGCCGTACCGCTGCTGCTCTTCGGCGCAGCGGCCACCCGGATCTCGATGACGACGCTGGGGTTGCTGAACTACATCGCGCCGATCATGCAGTTCATCTGCGGCCTGCTGATCTTCCACGAGCAGATGACGCCGATGCGCTGGGCCGGCTTCGGCCTGGTCTGGGTCGCACTGGCCCTGTTCACCTTCGACAGCATGCACACCCGCCGCCGCACGCTCGCCCTCGAACGCGCCGCGATCACCGCCTCCGCGGTCTGACACCCACTGAACCTCTGCTGGGCACCCGGCGAGGCGGTCACCGCCAAGCAGCTCCAGGCACTCACCCGGGCCGGCTCATGGGCTGAGCCGGATCGGGGCACCTGAGGCGGATGACACACGAGTGGTTCCTGACTCCGGCCGAGCGGGGCAATCCGGCTACCGACATCGACGCCGACGGAGCGTGGACGGAGGGGAACCTCGTGCGGCCGCTGGTACACGGCGCGACGTACTTCCAGCATTTGTACGACGAACTGTGTGCCCTGCGGCCGGGCGATCGGGTCTACTTCACCGACTGGCGTGGCGATCCGGACGAGGTGCTGTACGACGGCGGCCCGACGATCGGTCGCGTGCTCTGTGATCTGGCGCGGTCCGGGGTGGAGGTCCGCGCGCTGTTGTGGCGGTCGCACTCGGATCACCTCAGCTTCAACGCGCAGGAGAACCAGCACCTGGGCACCGAGCTGAACGAAGCCGGTGGCGAGGTCCTGCTGGATCAACGGGTACGCCGAATGGCCTCGCATCACCAGAAGCTCTTCGTGATCAGGCACCGCGACGATCCAACCCGCGACGTCGCCTTCGTCGGCGGCATCGACCTGTGCCACGGCCGGCGTGACGACGCCCGCCACCAGGGCGACCCGCAGACCGCGCCGATGGATCCGCGGTACGGCGACCGCGCGCCCTGGCACGACCTGACGCTCGAGATCCGCGGTCCGGTGGTCGGCGATCTACTCCGGTGCTTCGTCGAGCGGTGGGACGATCCACATCCCCTGGACCGGCGTACGCCGTACCGGATGCTGGTGCAGCGGCTGGCCCGGATGCCGCGGCACCCGAGTGATCTGCCGGAGGCGTTCCCGGATCCGCCGCCGGCCGGTCCGCATGCCGTCCAGGTACTGCGGACCTACGCACCCAAGCACCCCCGCTTCCCGTTCGCACCACACGGCGAGCGCAGCATCGCACGCGCGTATCTGAAGGCGTTCGGCCGCGCAGAGCGGCTCATCTACGTCGAGGACCAGTACCTCTGGTCGGACGCCGTCACCGAGGGCCTGCATGCGGCCCTGGAACGGTCGCCGGATCTGCACATCATCGCCGTCGTACCGCGGTACCCGGACCAGGACGGCCGGGTCAGCGGACCGCCCTCGCGGCACGCCCAACTGGAGGCACTCCGCCGACTGGACTCCGACCGGGTCGCCGTCTACGACCTGGAGAACGAGAACGGCGTACCGATCTATGTCCACGCGAAGGTCTGCATCGTCGACGACGCCTGGATGACCTGCGGCTCCGACAACTTCAACCGCCGCTCCTGGACCAACGACAGCGAACTCACGTGCGCGATCGACTCGCCCGAACTCGCCCGCTCGCTACGTCATGAACTCTGGTCCGAGCACCTGTGCACCCCGTCCCCCGACCTGGACCCCCACACCGGCTTCACCCAGTGGAAGTCCATCGCCGCCGACCTCGACAAGTGGTACACCGACAACCGGCAAGGCCCGCGCCCTCAGGGCCGCATCCGCCCTCATCGCCCGCAGCCGTTGACCCGCACCCAGTCGCTCTGGGCGCCCTGGTTGGCCCATCACCTCTACGACCCCGACGCCCGCCCTCGGGCCGCACGCCGCCGTAACACCTTCTAGCTGCCTGTGAGGTGTGACACGAGGCGTCACAGTCTCGGGTGCGGCGGGGTCGTATGTATGAGGAGGGCCGAATCATGCATGGTCCCTGGAGCAATCTCCGAGCGAGAGTATTCCCCGATCACTGGTCGCTGCTGTTCGGCCAGATCGCCTTCTACAGCTTCGTTGTGGTCACACTCAGCGGCCTCGTGCTGATGGTGCCGTACGAGCCGTCGGTCGAACACGTTGTGTACGACGGCCCGTACGCACCGCTGCACGGCGTACAGATGTCGCAGGCGCTGGACTCGACGATGAAGATCAGCTTCGAGATGCGCGGTGGCCTGCTCATCCGTCAGATGCACCACTGGGGCGCGCTGATCATGGTGGCGGCGATCCTGCTGCACCTGTTGCGGCTGTTCTTCACCGCCGGGTTCCGCCGGCCGCGGCGGCTGAACTGGCTGGTCGTCTTCGGGCTGCTGATCATCACGCTGGGCGCCTGCCTCACCGGTACGTCGCTCCCGGACGACATGGCGTCGGGCACGAGCCTCGCCGTACTGGACGGCGTGCTGCAGGCGACGCCGTTCGTCGGTACCCAACTGTCGGCGCTCCTGTTCGGAGGCGACTTCCCGGGCGATGTGATCGCGCGGTTCTACCCGCTGCACATCATCGTCCTACCGGCACTGCTCGTTGTGCTCTTCATCATCAGCGGCGTCCTCGCGCTCAAGAACAAGCCGGCGCAGTTCCCCGGCCCCGGGCGAACCGAGGACAACGTGGTCGGGAGTCGGGCGGCTGTCGCCGCGGTCAAGGGCGCCGGCCTGTTCTGCTTCGTGACCGGAGTCGTGACCCTGATGGCCGCGCTGGCCACCATCAACCCGGTGTGGCTGTTCGGTCCGGCCGATCCGGCGGACACCTCGGCCGGAGTCGGCCCGGCCTGGTACCTCGCCTTCCTGGACGGCGCGCTGCGGCTGGCGCCGGGCTGGGAGGTCGTCTGGTGGGGTAGGACGATCAGCTTCGCCATCCTGCTGCCGGTCGCGATCTGCACGCTGTTCCTCGCGATCGTCGGGATCTACCCGTTCATCGAGGAGCGGGGGACCCGCGACCGGCGGGAGCACAACCTGCTCGAACGCCCCCGCAGCAACCCGATCCGCACCGGCATCGGTGTCGCCGGAGTCGTCTTCTACGGCGTCCTCTGGGCCGCGGCCGGCGCCGACACGATGGCCGTCCAGTTCCATCTGTCGGTGAACGCCCTGATCCACCTGTTCCAGGTACTGCTGATCCTCGGCCCACCGGTCGCGTTCTCGATCACCCGCCGCCTCTGCCTCGGTCTGCAGCTGCGCGACACGGAGATCCTCGAACACGGCATCGAGACCGGCCAGATCACCCGCACCCCGGACGGCGGGTATGTCGAGAAACACCGCCCGGCCACGCCTCAGCTCACGTCACGTCAGGACAAGGCCGGGGTGTGAATGCGGCCCGTCGTCGTCGACAGCGGCCGTGCGCTCGCCGCGCTGCGGGTCGCGATGATCTCGGCCGCGATCGAGATCGCGGTCTCCTCGGGAGTCCGCGCGCCGAGATCGAGACCGGTCGGCGACGACAGCCGGGCGAGCTCGTCCTCGGTGACGCCCGCGGCGCGCAACCGGGACAGCCGGTCGTGGTGGGTACGCCGTGAGCCCATCGCGCCGATGTAGCCGGCGTTCGTGCGCAATGCCAGCTCCAGCAGCGGTACGTCGAACTTCGGATCATGAGTCAGCACGCACAGCGCCGTACGGCTGTCGACCTGCTCGAGTACGCCGGCCAGGAAGCGATGTGGCCAGTCGACGACGACCTCGTCAGCCTCGGGAAACCGGAGCCGGGTGGCGAACACAGCACGGGCGTCGCACACGGTCACGTGATAGCCGAGGAACTTGCCGACCCGGGCCACGGCCGCCGCGAAGTCGATCGCCCCGAACACGAACATCCGCGGCGGCGGGGTGAGCGACTGCACGAACACCGCGACCTCGGTACGCCGGCATTCACCGTGAGCGCCGTACTGCCGGACAGCGCTGGAGCCGTTGTCGAGCATGGCTACGGCGTCCTCGAGCACGGCCTCGTCCAGGCCCGTATCACCCAGGCCGCCGCTGACTCCGTCCGGCCTGACGACGAGCCGCCGACCCAGGTGTTCGCCCGGCGTGACCACGGTCGCGACTGCAACAGGTCGCCCCGCGTCGACCGCGGCGGCGACCAACTCGAACTCGGCGAACGACGCCGGATCGATCGGCTCCACCAGAACCTCGACCACACCACCGCAGGTCAGGCCGATCGCGAACATGTCCTCGTCGGAGACACCGTACCGGCGCACCTCCGGCCGGCCGGTCCGGATGACCTCCTGGGCCACCGCGTACACGTCGGATTCGACACAGCCGCCGGACACGCTGCCGACCGCCACGCCGCCGGCCGACACCGCCATCGCCGCACCCGGTTGACGCGGAGCCGAACGGAACGTGCCGATCACCGTCGCGATCGCGAACCGCTCACCGTCTGCGTACCACCGCCGTACGTGCGGCAGAACGTCACGCACGCATCTCCTCCGCGCCGGCCTTGACGGCTTCGCGGATCCGCGAGTACGTGCCGCACCGGCAGATGTTGCGCAGCTCGTCGAGATCCGCGTCGGTGATGTCGCGGCCCTCCGCCTGCGCCTGCCGGACCTTGGCGACGGCGGCCATGATCTGGCCCGGCTGGCAGTACCCGCACTGCGCCACGTCGTACGTCAGCCAGGCCTCCTGCATCGGGTGCAGGTCCTTGCCGACCGTCGCCGGCAACCCCTCGATCGTGGTGACCTCGTCGGTCGGCTCGATGTCCTTCACCTGCACCGAGCAGGGGTTGAAGGCTTTGCCGTTGATGTGCGAGGTGCAGGACTTGCACACCTCCAGCGCACATCCGTACTTCGGTCCGGTGACGCCGAGCAGGTCGCGCAGAACCCACAGCAGCCGGACGTTGTCCTCGGCATCGACGCTGATCTGCTTGCCGTTGAGCTTGAAAGTGTGCGTTGGCATGGATTCCTCAGAACGTGTGGTCGAGGCCGTCGGTCGGCGACTGCGGGGTGGACGGCTGGACCGGCAACGGCTCGAAGCCGAGCGTGCCGTGGTTGATCGGGAAGTACGTCGGCATCGTGCCGGTCGCCCGCGCATAGGCGCACGCGATCGCGGCGAAGGCCGGCGCCACCGACAGCTCACCGGCGCCGCCCGGGCTGTCGCTCGTGTTCGGCATGATCACCACCTGCACGTCCAGCGGCGAGTTCCACTCCCGGGTGTAGAAGTAGTTGTCCCAGCTGCCTTCGAGCGGGATGCCGTTCTTGATGTGCAGGCTCGATGTCAGCGCCAGCGCGATCGCGTCCTGCAGACCGCCGAACATCTGGGCTTCCAGTCCACGTGGGTTGATGCAGAACCCGGGATCGACGACGATCGTTGCCTTGGTCACCCGCGGACCGGTCACGCCTTCTCCCTCGACCGGCCGGTTGACCGTCTCCGGCCGGCAGTCGATCTCCACCAGCGTCGCGACCGCGGCCCGGTACTCCGAGTGCACGCCGACACCCTGCGCCGTACCCTTCGGCATCGCCTTGCCCCACTCGCCGACCTCGGCCGCCTTGTTCAGCACCGCGAGCAACCGCTGGTCCTTGAGGAAGTTCCGCCGGAACCGGACCGGGTCCTGTCCCATCTTCGCGGCGAGCCGATCGACCACCAGTTCCTCGGCGCAGACCACGTTCGGCGAGTAGATGTTGCGCATGCTGCCGGTGTTGAACTTCAGCGGGACCTCGTTGAGCAGCTGGGTCGTCACCCCGAAGTTGTAGGGCGACGACTGGGTCAGCTCGAAGATCGTCTCCGCGAACGACAGGTTGCCACCGACCGGCAGATCGGCCGCGAACGCGGTGATCATCTCGCCGAGGCCGTGACCGAAGTCCGTCTGCACGCTGGTGTGCCGCTGCTCGTACGTCAGCACGTTGCCGGCCAGGTAGTTCACCCGCACCCGCGACGTACACATCGGGTGGGTGCGGCCCTGACGGAAGTTGTCCGTGCGGGACCAGGACAGCTTGACCGGCTTGCCCATCTTCTGCGAGATCTCCGCCGCCTCGGCCGCGACGTCGTGGAACAGGTGCCGGCCGAACGAGCCGCCGCCCTGGGTGACGTGCACCTTCACCGCGTCGATCGGCAGGCCGAGCTGCTTGGCGATGTCCTCCTGGGCCACGATCGGCACCTTGAGGCTGGACCAGATCTCCGCACTGTCCGGACGGACGTCCGCGATCGCGCAGTCGGGCTCGAGCGGGCTGTTGCTCGCGAACGCGAAGACGAACTCGGCGTCGATCGTCTGCGACAGCAGCGGCGGCACCGCCATCGGCAGCTGGGCCGCTCGGAGCTTCGCCAGCACGGTGGCGTCCGACTCCTTGTCGACCGTGCCCGGCCCCCAGGTCGCGTCGACCTTCTGGATCGCATCGATGCACTGGCCGAAGGTCTCGCCCCTGATCGCGACACCGTGGGTGATCCCAACGACATCGGTGATCCCCGGCATCGCCCGCAGCGCGGCCAGGTTGTTGATCGAGCGCAGCGTCCCGTTGATCGTCGGCGGCCTGGCCACCATGGTCGGCTTCGCGTTCGGGATCTGCAGGTCCATCGCGAACTGCTTGCGGCCGGTGACGATGTCGTGGGCATCGACGCGGTTGCGCGGCTTCCCGATCACGCTGAACTCGGACGGCGACTTGAGCTGCGCGGACACCGTGATCGTCTTGGCGCTGGCCGCGGCCTTGGCCAGCGATCCGTACGTCGCCGTACGGCCGTTCGGACCGCTGACAACACCGTTGCGCGTGGTGACTCGAGCCGCACCGACGCTCCACTGCGCAGCGGCAGTGTCCACCAGACGCTGCCGGGCGATCGCGGCGGCGGTGCGGACCGGGAGATACATGCTGCGCATCGAGTTCGACCCGCCGGTCAGCTGGTTCATCAGCAACTCGGGCCGCGCATCCGCCAGGCCGATCTCCACCTTCTCGATCGGCAGATCCAGCTCTTCGGCGACGATCATCGCGAACGCGGTGGTGATGCCCTGCCCGACCTCGGCCCGCGGCACCGCGAAGAACGCCGTACCGTCCGTCCTCAACTCGACGGTGATCAGGCTGGACGTCGGCGCCGCGGCGAGGTTCTGCAGGTCGCCGAGGTCGAAGATGTCCACCGGCTGCGGCACCGACGGCACCGCGGCGTCCGCCGGGTGCGCGCCGGACGAGTCGAGGGCCCAGCTCACGCCGACCGCGAGGGTGGGCGCGGCGATCAGGTAGCCGAGGACCTTGCGCCGCCCCAGCAGGCCACGTCTGTCGGCCGGCTGTTCGCTTGGTCGGTCCAACGAACGTGGGTCTTCGGCCATGAGGGGTCCTCCGTGCTCGAGCAATGCTGGGAACGCAGTCTGGCACCGCCGGCCGTGCGCCGGGATGGCCATGATGCCCACGTTTTGCGCGGCTTCACTGTGCACAACGCACAGGCGGCAGTTCGGTCACGCAGGCGGCGGGAACAGCCGGAAAGCACGCAATGCAAGGCCGAGTTCGAGCTGGAAGCCGTCGTCGGTGAGGTTACGGCCGGTGATCTGATGGATCCGGTGCAAGCGGTTGATGACCGTGTTCCGGTGACAATGCGCGAGATCGGCGGTACGTCGTACCGAGCCGGCCGCCGTCACCCAGTTGTCCAGCGTGCGGAGCAGGAGTTCACGTTCGGCCTCGGGCACCGTCATCAGCGGCACCAGCCAGGTCTGCACGAGTTGCTCCGCCAACTCCGGTGCACTCAGCAACAACGCTTCCGGGAGCCGCTCGGTCAGCGCCACGACGTCGATCTGTCCGGCGGGCAGCGTCCGGCGGGCCAGCATCGCCTGGCGGTAGGCGAGGTCGACTTCGGCCAGGCCGGAGACAACGCCGGACAAGCCCGCGGGCGCATGCACCACCTCGCGCAGGATGCCCAGGACCTTGCCGGCGGATTCCGTGCCCAGGGCAAGCAGGCCGACGACCGTCTGGGGCCGCACCTGCCAGGCGGAACAGACGCGGACACCGGCGAACCGGCGCTTGAACGAGGTCGCCGTACCCTCGTCGTCGACCAGGTTGTCGATCACCACCACCAGGTAGGGACCGTTCACCGGTACGTCGAGGACCGTCGCCGCCTCTTGGACGAAGGCCCGGTCCGCCCGCCCCTCGAGCAACCCTTGCCACAGCGTCGACCTGCGTTGCTCATCCGCGCGGACGAGATCCCGCTCGGCGGCGTGATAGGCGGCCGCGACCTGCGACGACGTACGGTCGACGACTTCCCACACCTTGCCGGCGACGTCGAGCAGGACCTCGGACTCGGCCGTCCCCTGGGCGCGGGCCTCGTCGATCAAGGCCTCCCACACCACCCGCCCACCGAGGCGGAAGGACTTGAGTACGTCGTCCAACGGCATCCGCTGCTCGGCCCGCCGCCGTCCGGTCGCGAGCGCGGCGTCGAAGTAGTGAACGCCGGGGTTGTCGCCCGCGGCAATCATCTGCACGACCCGGGCAACGTTGTCATGACACGACCGCCACAGATCCTGCCGCGGCACCGAACCCATCTCGCGGTACGCCGGATTCTGCTCGTGGATGGTCTCGACCAGCGCATCGGTCAACGCCGGCAGATGCAGCAGCACACTCTCGGCCAGCGCCTCGACGCTCAACGTCGCGACATCCTGCCCCGCAGCCCTACTCATAGTCGGCACAGCATCGCACAGAGTTGCCGTGCAGCCCAGACCTCGCGTCAGACGGAGCGGGTGGCTACCAGGTCGCAGAGGGTGTCGAGAGCTTCCCGGCCGGGGCCTTCGGGGAGCGTGCTGAGGAGTTTGCGGGCGTCGGCGGCACGACGGCGTACGTCGTTCTCGGCCTGCTGGAAGGACGGATGCGAGCGGAGCAGATCCAGCGTCTCGGACAACAGCACGTCGTCGGAGAGGTCGGAGTCCAACAGGTCCAGCAGCCGGGCGTCGGTGGGATCCGTGGGATCCGCCTGGGCACGGAAGATCAGGACCGGTAGCGTCGGCACGCCTTCGCGCAGATCCGTGCCCGGCGTCTTGCCGGACTGGTCGGACTCGGAGGCGATGTCGAGCAGGTCGTCGGCGAGCTGGAAGGCGACGCCGATCTCCTCGCCGAATGCGCGCAGCGATTCCTGCACGTCCTCCGACGCACCGGCGTACCGCGCGCCGAAGAGGACCGACGTCGCGATCAGCGAACCGGTCTTGTCGGCGACCACCGACAGGTAGTGCTTCAACGGGTCCTGGCCTTCGCCGACACCCATCGTCTCGCGGATCTGCCCCTCGACCAGCCGGCCGAACGTCCGGGCCTGGATCCGGACCGCTTCCGGCCCGAGGTCCGCGACCAGGTCCGACGCGCGGGCGAACAGCCAGTCGCCGGACAGGATCGCGACCGAGTTGTCCCAGCGCGCGTTCGCGGTGGACGAGCCGCGCCGCAGCGCCGCCTCGTCCATCACGTCGTCGTGGTGCAGCGTCGCGACGTGCGTGAGCTCGACGACGACCGCCGCCTTCACCACCTCGTCGGAGGCGACATCAGCACCGAACTCGGCCCCGAGCATGACCAGCAGCGGCCGGAACCGCTTGCCACCGGCAACCATCACGTGCTGGGCGGCCGCGGTGACGAACGGCGCCTCGGACTGGGTCGCGTCGAGCAGCGCCTGCTCTACCCGTTCCAGCCCGGCGCGAACCCGGGACTCGAGCGCCGCATCGGCGAACTCGAATCCCAGGCTCTCGGCCGGCAGCGGGGTCGGACTCAACGGATGAACTCACCAGCTCGGGCCGCCAGGTCGAGCACCGGTCCGGGAACCAGACCGAGAACCACCGTGGCGGCGAGACCCAGCGCGACGGCCGACGTGGTCTGCCAGCCGGGCAGCGCCACGTCCGGCGCGTCGGCAGGCAGGTCGGAGAAGAACATCAGCACGATCACGCGGACGTAGAAGAACGCGGCCACCAGGCTCGACAGGACAGCGACGACAACCAGAGGCCACGCGCCGCCCGTCCAGGCCGCGCTGAAGACCGCCCACTTGCCGGTGAAGCCCGCGGTCAGCGGGATACCGGCGAAGGACAGCAGGAAGAACGCGAAGATACCGGCCAGCAGCGGCGACTTCTTGCCCAGGCCCGCCCAGCGGGACAGGTGGGTCGCCTCGCCGCCCGCGTCGCGCACCAGCGTGACGACGGCGAACGCGCCGATGGTCGGGAAGCCGTACGAGACCAGGTAGAACAGCACCGCCTGGGTCGAGGTGATCCCGTTGTGGACGCCGCTGCCCGCCTGCGCGAGGCCGACGAACGCGGTCAGCAGGAAGCCTGCGTGCGCGATCGACGAGTACGCCAGCATCCGCTTCACGTCGGTCTGGGTGATCGCGACGATCGAACCGACCACCATGGTGAGGATCGCGACGATCCACATCATCGGCGCCCAGTCCCAGCGCGTCCCGCCGAGGGCGACGTAGAAGACCCGCATCAGACCGACGAACGCGGCGATCTTGGTGCAGGCGGCCATGAAGCCGGTGACCGGCGTCGGGGCGCCCTGGTACACGTCCGGGGTCCAGGAGTGGAACGGCACGCCGCCGACCTTGAACAGCAGGCCGACGCCCACCAGGCCGGTGCCGGCCAGCAGGATCGTGTCGCCACCGGTCTCGGTGGACAGCGCGTCCGCGATCCCGCCGAGCGACATCGTGCCGGCGTACCCGTAGAGCAGCGCGATCCCGAACAGCAGGAACGCCGACGAGAACGCACCGAGCAGGAAGTACTTCATCGCGGCTTCCTGCGAGATCAGCCGGCGACGACGCGCCAGGCCGCAGAGCAGGTACAGCGGCAGCGAGAAGACCTCGAGCGCGACGAACAGCACCAGCAGGTCGTTCGAGGCGGCGAACAGCATCATGCCGCCGACCGCGAACAGGGTCAGCGGGAAGATCTCGGTGTGCTCGATGCGAGCCGCCGTACCCTCCCGTTCGGCCTCGGAGCCCGGTACTGCGGCCGCCTGGCCGGCGAACGCGGACAGGCCGCCGTCGATCGACCGCTCGGCGAACAGCAGCACGCTGATCAGCGTCAGCGCCAGCAGGATCAGCCAGGTGAACAGCGCCGGGCCGTCCACCGAGATCGCGCCCTGCGCGGCGATCAGCTCCTTGTTGTCGTTCATCAGGATGCCGGTCAGGACCCCGGACACGACCACGGCGACCACCGTGATCGACAGCTGCACCAGGTGCCGCAAGGGCCGCGGCAGGAACGCCTCGACCAGGACGCCGACGCACGCCGCACCGAAGACGACGAGCAGCGGCATCAGCTCGTTGTACTCGATCTTCGGCGCCGTGAAGTCCGCCAGCGGCAGCAACATCGCGCTCACTTCTGTCCCTCCGTCACGGGGATCTGCGGTGCCTTGTCGGTCACGCCGACCCGCTGCATGGTCGATTCGACCGCGGGCTTGATGATGTCGACCACGGGCTTGGGGTAGATACCGAAGCCGATGATCAGGATCACGAGCGGTGCGATCGCGAGCACCTCACGCTTGTTCAGGTCTTTCAGCTTCTCGATCCCGTCGCGGACCGGGCCGGTCATCGTGCGTTGGTACATCAGCAGGATGTACAGCGCGGCCAGCACGATACCGAGGACGGCGATCACCGCAATCACCTTGTGCCGGCTGAACGTCCCGGCCAGCACCATGAACTCGGAGATGAACGGCGACAGGCCGGGCAGCGCGAGGCTGGACAGGCCGGCGAAGAGGAACGTGCCGGCCAGCACCGGGGCCACCTTCTCGACCCCGCCGTAGTCGGCGATCCTGGCGGACCCGCGCCGGGAGATCAGGTACCCGGCGACCAGGAACAGTGCCGCGGTGGAGAGACCGTGGTTGAACATGTACAGCGTCGACCCGGTCAGGCCCTGCGACGTCAGCGCGAAGATACCCATCACGATGAAGCCGAAGTGCGAGATCGAGGTGTACGCGATCAGCCGCTTGATGTCGGTCTGCCCGATCGCCAGCAGCGCGCCGTACAGCACCGAGATCAACGCCAGCACCAGGACGACCGGGGTGGCCCACTGGGACGCGTTCGGGAACAGGCCCAGGCAGAACCGGATCATCCCGAAGGTGCCGATCTTGTCCAGGATGCCGACCAGCAGCACCGACGTACCCGGCGTCGCCTCACCGGCCGCGTCCGGCAGCCAGGTGTGGAACGGCACCATCGGCGCCTTGACCGCGAACGCGAACATGAAGCCGAGGAACAGCCAGCGTTCGGTGTTCTGGCTCATGTCCAGCTTGACCATGTCGGACAGCAGGTACGACGGGGCGCCGTGCTTGGCCGAGACGACGTACAGGCCGACGACCGACGCCAGCATGAGCAGACCGCCGAGCAGCGAGTACAGCAGGAACTTCACCGCGGCATACGAACGCTGCGGGCCGCCGAAGCCGCCGATCAGGAAGTACATCGGGATCAGCGTGGCCTCGAACAGCACGTAGAACAGGAAGACGTCGGTCGCGGCGAACACGCCGATCGACAGTGCCTCCAGGCCGAGGATCCAGGCGAAGAAGGACTTCTCCGACCAGCGGCCGTTCTGGGCGTCGTTCCAGGACGCGATGATCACGATCGGCGACAGCAGCGCGGTCAGCACCACCAGCACCACGCCGACACCGTCGAGGCCGAGCGCGTAGTGCGCGCCGAAGGCCTTGATCCAGGTGTACGTCTCGGCGTAGTCCTCGGGGCCGTTGCGGTGGTAGCCGATCGCGACGATCGCGGTCAGCACCAGCGTGACGAGCGAGAACCCGAGCGCGACCTGCTTGGCCAGCAGGCCTTTCGCCTTGGGCACCAGCATCGTCGCGATGGCCCCGACGAACGGCAGGAGGAGTAACAGGGTCAGCCAACCGATGTTCACGACAACCTCACCGCGAGGAGGGCGACGACCACGAATGCGGCGCCGAAGACCATGCTGAGTGCGTACGAACGGACGAAGCCCGTCTGGACCCGGCGGAGCCGGCCGGACAGTCCGCCGAAGAGTGCGGCCAGGCCGTTGACCAGGCCGTCGACGCCCCGGTTGTCGAGCCAGACCAGGGTCCGGGTCAGGTACTGGCCCGGGCGCATGAAGAGGGCCTCGTTCAGCGCGTCGCCGTACAGGTCACGCCGCGCGAACGTGGTGATCGGCGATCCGGCCGGTGCCTCGCGCGGGATGTCCCGGCGGTACATCAGCACCGAGATCGCGATGCCGACGGCAACGACCACGAGCGTGATGATCGTCATCACGGTGGCACTCAGCGGAGCGTGCTCCTCCTCGTGGCCGACGATCGGGCTCAGCCAGTCGACGATCCAGTGGCCGGCGAAGTACAGCGCACCGCCGCCGAGGGAGAGCGCGGCCAGGATGATCAGCGGCCACGTCATCACCTTGGGCGACTCGTGCGGGTGCACCTCGTCGTCCCAGCGCTTCTTGCCGAAGAACGTCATCATCATCACCCGCGTCATGTAGAACGCGGTGATGCCGGCGCCGAGCAGCGCGCAGAGACCGATCACGATGTTGTCCGCGAACGCGGCCTCGATGATCTTGTCCTTGCTGAAGAAGCCGGCGAACGGCGGGATGCCGAGGATCGCCAGGTAGCCGAAGCCGAAGGTCACGAAGGTGACCTTCATCGCCGTCCGCAGGGCGCCGTAGTGCCGCATGTTCACGTCGTCGTTCATGCCGTGCATGACCGATCCGGCGCCGAGGAACATGTTGGCCTTGAAGAAGCCGTGGGTGAGCAGGTGGAAGATCGCGAACACGTACCCGGCCGGGCCGAGGCCGGCGGCCAGCATCATGTAGCCGATCTGGCTCATCGTCGAACCGGCCAGCGCCTTCTTGATGTCGTCCTTGGCGCAACCGATGATCGCACCGGCGAGCGCGGTGACCGTACCGACGATCACCACCGCGGTGGAGGCCGCGTCGGACTGCTCGAAGATCGCGTGCGAGCGGACCACCAGGTAGACGCCCGCGGTGACCATGGTCGCCGCGTGGATCAGCGCCGACACCGGGGTCGGGCCCTCCATCGCGTCCAGCAGCCAGGACTGCAGCGGCACCTGCGCGGACTTACCGCAGGCGGCCAGCAGCAGCATCAGGCCGAGCAGCGTGGCCCAGGTCGTCGACAGGTGCTCGGCGCCGGCGTTGACCGTGCCGAACGCCGAGGAGCCGAACAGCGCCCACATGCTCATCACCGCGAGCGAGAGGCCGATGTCACCGACCCGGTTCACCACGAACGCCTTCTTCGCGGCGACCGCTGCCGACGTCTTGTACTGCCAGAAGCCGATCAGCAGGTACGACGCCAGACCGACGCCCTCCCAGCCGACGAAGACCAGCAGGTAGTCGGCGGCCAGCACCAGCAGCAGCATCGAGGCGATGAACAGGTTCAGGTACCCGAAGAACCGCCGCCGGCGCTCGTCGTGCTCCATGTAGCCGATCGAGTAGATGTGGATCAGCGAACCCACACCGGTGATCAGCAGCACGAACAGGATCGACAGCGGGTCGATCAGCAGGGTGAAGTCGACCGTGATGTGGCCGACCGAGAACCACTCGAACAGCTTGACCGTCTCGGACCGCTCGCCGTCGGCCTTGCCGCGCATCTGGAAGAACAGCACGACGCCGAAGGCGAAGGAGATCAGCGGCGCCAGCGTGCCCAGCAGGTGACCCCATGCGTTGGTGGCCTTGCCACCGAGCAACAGGATCGCCGCGGACACCGCCGGTACCGCGACCAGCAGCCACGTCAGCTCATGACTCATCGGTGCTTACCTCAGTACTTGAGCAGGTTGGCGTCGTCGACCGAGGCCGAGCGACGGGTACGGAAGATGGCCATGATGATCGCCAGCCCGATCACGACCTCGGCCGCGGCCACCACCATCACGAAGAAGGCGGCGATCTGACCGTCGAGGTTGCCGTGCTGGCGGGCGAAGCTGACGAACGCGAGGTTGGTCGCGTTCAGCATCAGTTCGACGCACATGAAGACGACGATCGCGTTCCGGCGTACCAGCACGCCCAACGCGCCGATACTGAACAGGATCGCCGCAAGCACGATGTAAGGCTCGGTGCTCATGCGCGTCCTCGCTTCGCTCCGGGCGCGCATGACCAGAGGCTGCTGCGCTGAATGGCTCGCTCGCTCCGCTCGCTCACCTGTCGTCCTCCTCTGCCGGGTACTCGCCTTCGCTGATTTCCCGGACCGTCTCGATCTCGTCGCGCTCCTCGGCTTCGGGGAACACGGTGCCACGTGCCTGGAGCACACGCGAAACCGAGGTGGGTGCGATCGACCCGTCCGGCAGCAGGGCCGGCGTGTCGACGGCGTTGTGCCGGGCCAGTACGCCGGGAGTCGGCAGCGGACCCGGGTGGATGCCCTGCTCGGCGTACTTGCGGATCCGCTCCTCGGCGTGGTCGCGCTGGGTGCGCTTCTTGGTCAGCCGCTCGCGGTGGGCCAGCATCATGGCGCCCATCGCCGCGGTGATCAGCAGCGCCGAGGTGACCTCGAACGCCCAGACGTACTTGCCGAACAGCAGCGCCGCGATCGCCTTCGGGTTGCCGTCCGGCTGCGCGTCGGCCAGCCCGGTCGGGTGCCCGTACGTCGCGTTGCCGACGGCGGCGATCAGCAGTACGCCGAACGCGATGAACGCGACCGAGGCCAGCAGCCGCTGACCGCGGATCGTCTCCACCAGCGAGTCCGAGGCGTCGACGCCGACCAGCATCAGCACGAACAGGAACAGCATCAGGATCGCGCCGGTGTAGACGATGATCTGGACCGCGAACAGGAACGGTGCGTCCTGCGCGGCGTACTGCACCGCGAGGCAGACCATCACGGTCGCGAGCAGCAGCGCCGAGTGCACCGCCTTGCGGACCAGCACCATGCCGATCGCGGCCAGGATCATCACCGGGGCCAGCAGCCAGAACGCGACCTGCGGGCCGGTAACCAGGCTGATCACTTCGCGTCACTCCCCTCGGCCGGTACGGCGGCACCGGTCAGACCGAGGTAGTAGTCCTTCTCGGTCGCGCCGAGCTGCATGTCGTGCGGCGGCTCCTGCATCCCCGGGAGCAGCGGCGCCAGCAGGTCCTTCTTCTCGTAGATGAGGGACTCGCGGCTGGTGTCGGCCAGCTCGTACTCGTTGGTCATCGTGAGCGCCCGGGTCGGGCAGGCCTCGATGCACAGACCGCAGAGGATGCAGCGCAGGTAGTTGATCTGGTAGACGCGCCCGTACCGCTCACCGGGCGACATCCGGCCGCCCTCGGTGTTGTCGGCGCCTTCGACGTAGATCGCGTCCGCGGGGCAGGCCCACGCGCACAGCTCACAGCCGATGCACTTCTCCAGCCCGTCCGGCCAGCGGTTCAGCTGGTGCCGGCCGTGGAAACGTGGTGCGGTCGGCTTCTTCTCGAACGGGTACTGCTCGGTGAACACCTTCCGGAACATCGTCCGGAAGGTGACGCCGAACCCGGCTACCGGGTCCCAGAGGGACTCTTTGACACTAGCCACGGGAGGCTGCCCCCGATTTCGTCTCGGACTGTTGAGTGGTGATCGGTGGTGGGACCGGGAAGCCGCCGGCGAAGGCGTCGAACTCCTTGCCGTCGGCAACCTCAGGTGTGTCCTCGGGCTTCGGCTTCTGCGGGAGGAACATGCTGATGACCGCGATCAGGAGGACCACGGCGGCCGCGACCAGCAGCGTCGTCCGGCTGAAGTTGGTCTCCCGGCCGACGGCGCGGACGGTGGCGACCAGCAGGATCCAGGCCAGCGAGATCGGGATCAGGATCTTCCAGCCGAGCTTCATGAACTGGTCGTAGCGCAGTCGCGGCAGCGTTCCGCGCAACCAGATGTAGAAGAAGATGAAGCCCATCAGCTTGCCCATGAACCACAGCACCGGCCAGTAGCCGGAGTTCGCGCCGTCCCAGATCGAGATCGGCCAGGGCGCCCGCCAGCCGCCCAGGAACAGCGTGGTGGCCAGCGCGGACACGGTCGCCATGTTGATGTACTCCGCCAGGAAGAACATCGCGTACTTGATCGAGGAGTACTCGGTCAGGAAGCCGGCCACCAGCTCGCCCTCGGCCTCGGGCAGGTCGAACGGCGCCCGGTTGGTCTCGCCGACCATCGAGATCACGTAGATCACGAACGACGGGAACAACAGGAACGCGTACCACCCGGGCAGCGGGATCGCCGTCCCGAACCAGTGCACGGTCTGGTGCGACTGCGCCGCCACGATCTCCGAGGTGGACATCGAACCGGCGAACAGGAACACGGTCACCAGAGCCAGGCCCATGCCGACCTCGTACGAGATCATCTGCGCGCTGGACCGCAGACCACCGAGCAGCGAGTACGTCGAGTTCGACGACCAGCCGCCGAGCACGATGCCGTAGATGCCGATCGAGGCGACCGCCATCACGTACAGCACCGAGACCGGCAGGTCGGTCAGCTGCAGCCGGGTGTAGGTGTCGGTCCAGGGAATCCTCACCGTCGGCCCGAACGGGATCACCGCGAAGGTGAGGAAGGCCGGTACGGCGACGATCGCCGGCGCGAGCACGAAGACGAACCGGTCGACGCCCTTCGGCATCAGGTCTTCCTTGAGCATCAGCTTGACGCCGTCGGCCAGCGACTGCAGCAGACCGAAGGGTCCGTGCACGTTCGGGCCGATCCGGTGCTGCATCCGGGCCACGACCCGGCGCTCCCACCAGATGTTGAACAGCGTCAGCACTACCAGGAAGACGAAGATGAAGAGGACCTTGATGAGGATGACCCACCAAGGATCGTGACCGACCCCCGCGTCCGGCACGGCGAGTGGGATTGTCATGCGTTCCCTCCGGCGATCGTCACGATCGAGCCATGGTCTGCGTGCAGTGACCGGCGGACGTGGGAGTCGGCCGAGTTGGTCGGCAGCCAGACCACGTTGTCGGTCATCGGGGTGATCACGACCGGCAGCCGGACGGACCCGGCGTCGGTGCTGACCACCAGCTCGTCCCCGTCGGCGACACCGACCCGGTGCGCGGTGGTGAGCGAGATCCGGGCGACCGGCGTACGCGCCGTCGCGGTCAGGTGCGGCTCACCGTCGCAGGCCCGGCTGTCGTCGATCAGCATCCGCCAGGTCGCGAGCCGGGTGGAGTCGAACGCACCGAGCGCCGGAGCGGCCTGGTACGTCGGCTCCTGTGCGCGGTCGCCGTCCCAGCGGCCGAGCTCGTCGAACTCGCGCTTCGCGCCGTCCGGCGTGCTGAACCCGATCGAGTGGCCCATCTCCTGCGACAGCGCGGCCAGCGCCCGCACGTCCGGCATCGCGGTCGGCACCTTGAGCACGACCGGGAACGACCGCTCGCGGCCCTCCCAGTTCACGAAGGTGCCGGACTTCTCCACCGGCGGTACGACGGGGAACACCACGTCGGCGTACTCGGTCACCTGGGAGTTGCGGACCTCGAAGCTGACCACGAACGGCGCGGCCTCGAGCGCGGCCAGCGCCGCGGCCGGGTCGGGCAGGTCGTCGATCTCGACACCCGCGACGACCAGCGCCTGCAGCGAACCCGCGTTGGCGAGGATCTCGGACAGGTCCTTGCCGGTCTCACCCGGCAGGTGGTCCACACCCCACGCGGCCTGCAGGTCGACCCGCGCCTGCGGGTCGGTCACCAGGCGGCCGCCGGGCAGCAGACCCGGCAGGCAGCCGGCCTCGAGCGCGCTCCGGTCACCCGCACGCCGCGGGATCCAGGCCAGCTGCGCACCGGTGTCGAGCGCCAGCCGCAGCGCGGCCGAGTACCCACCCGGGACGCTGGCCAGCCGCTCGCCGATGACGATGATCGAGTCCGCGCCGAGCGCGGCCCGGGCAGCAGCCCCGGCCTCACCGGCGTTGCCGAGATCCCCGAGTACGGCGGCCTCGGTCCCGGGCGAGGTCAGTACGGCGACGCCGTCCAGCTTCTCGATCCCGCGCGAGCGGTACGCCGCGACCGTGAACACCTTGGTCCCGTGCGTCCGGACGCCCTTGCGGACCCGGAGGAAGACCGACGGCGCCTCCTCCTCGGGCTCGAACCCGGCGAACAGCACGGTGCCGGCGTTCTCCAGGTCGGTGAACGTCGTACCCAGACCCGTCCCGGCCACCGCGGCGGCGAGGAAGTCCGCCTCCTCCGCGGAGTGCGGCCGGGCCCGGAAGTCGATGTCGTTGCTGCCGAGGGCGACCCGGGCGAACTTCGAGTACGCGTAGGCGTCCTCGAGGGTCAGCCGGCCGCCGGTCAGCACCGCCGCGTTGCCGCGGGCCGCGTTCAGCTTCCCGGCCGCGAAGCTCAGCGCCTCCGGCCAGGACGCCGGCCGCAGCTCGCCGTCCTCGCGGATCATCGGGTGGGTCAGCCGGTCGCCGGTGGTCGCGTACTGGAACGCGAACCGGTCCTTGTCGGAGATCCACTCCTCGTTGACCTGCGGGTCGTCGCCGGCCAGCCGGCGCATCACCTTGCCGCGCCGGTAGTCGATCCGGATCGCCGAACCCGACGAGTCGTGCTCGGCCACCGACGGCACCGACACCAGGTCGAACGGCCGCGAACGGAAGCGGTACGCCGCACTGGTCAGCGCGCCGACCGGGCAGATCTGGATCGTGTTGCCGGAGAAGTAGCTCTCGAAGGGCTCCTTCTCGTAGATGCCGACCTGCTGCAGCGCACCGCGCTCGATCAGCGCGATGAACGGGTCACCGGCGATCTGCTCGGAGAACCGGGTGCAGCGCGCGCAGAGGATGCAGCGCTCGCGGTCCAGCAGCACCTCGGCCGAGATGTTGATCGGCTTCGGGTAGGTCCGCTTGACCTCGGTGAACCGGGACTCGCCGCCGCCGTTGGACATCGCCTGGTTCTGCAGCGGGCACTCGCCGCCCTTGTCGCAGACCGGGCAGTCCAGCGGGTGGTTGATCAGCAGGAACTCCATGTTCCCGTGCTGTGCCTTGTCGGCCACCGGCGAGCTCACCTGGGTGCGGATCACCATGCCGTCGGCCACGGTCAGCGTGCAGGACGCCTGCGGCTTCGGCATACCGCGGCCGTTGCCGGCGTCGGTGACCTCGACCAGACACTGCCGGCAGGCGCCGACCGGGTCGAGCAGCGGGTGGTCGCAGAACCGCGGGATCTGGATGCCGATCTGCTCGGCGGCCCGGATCGCCAGGCTGTTCTTCGGAACCTTGACCTCGATGTCGTCGATGGTCACGGTGACCAGGTCGGTCCGCTCCACCTCCGACCCGGCCGGCGGGTTCGCTTGGATCGTCATGCGCTAGCTCCAGCGGTCGCGAAGACAGTGCTTGCCATCGGGTCGAACGGGCAGCCGCCGTTCTCGAAGTGCGCCAGGTACTCGTCCTTGAAGTACTTGATCGAGCTGGTGATCGGAGCGGTCGCACCGTCGGCCAGCGCGCAGAACGAGCGGCCGGTGATGTTCTCGCACAGGTCCAGCAGCGTGACCAGGTCCTCCTCGGTGCCCTTGCCTGCTTCGAGGCGCTCGAGGATCTGCACCAGCCACCACGTGCCCTCACGGCAGGGCGTGCACTTGCCGCAGGACTCGTGCTTGTAGAACTCGGTCCACCGCAGTACGGCGCGGACCGAGCACACCGAGTCGTCGAAGATCTGCAGGGCCTTGGTGCCGAGCATCGAACCGACCGACCCGACGCCCTCGTAGTCCAGCGGTACGTCGAGGTGCTCGGCCGTCAGCAGCGGCGTCGACGAACCACCCGGCGTCCAGAACTTCAGCGTGTGGCCCTCGCGGACCCCGCCGGCCAGGTCGATCAGCTCGCGCAGCGTGATGCCCATCGGCGCCTCGTACTGACCCGGGCGGGCAACGTGCCCGGACAGCGAGTACAGCGTCATGCCCTTGGACTTCTCGGTGCCCATCGAGCCGAACCAGTCCGCGCCGTTCTTGATGATGGCGGGAACCGACGCGATCGACTCGACGTTGTTGATAACAGTGGGGCAGCCGTACAAGCCTGCGACAGCAGGGAACGGAGGGCGCAGACGGGGTTGACCGCGACGTCCTTCCAGCGAGTCCAGCAGTGCCGTCTCCTCGCCGCAGATGTAGGCGCCGGCGCCGGCGTGCACGACCACGTCGAGGTCGTAGCCGGTGCCGAGGATGTTCTGGCCGATGAAGCCCGCGTCCTTGGCCTCCTGCACGGCCTGCTGCAGCCGGCGGATCACGTGCAGCACTTCACCGCGCACGTAGATGAAGGCGGCCGAGGCGCGGATCGCGTAGGACGCGATGATGACGCCCTCGACCAGCGTGTGCGGCGAGGCCATCATCAGCGGGATGTCCTTGCAGGTGCCCGGCTCGGACTCGTCCGCGTTCACCACGAGGTACTTCGGCTTCGGGTTGTCCTGCGGGATGAACGACCACTTCATCCCGGTCGGGAAGCCCGCGCCGCCACGGCCGCGCAGACCGGAGTCCTTGACCGCGGTCACGACATCGGCCGGCTGCATACCGAGCGCCGTCCGGAGGGCGTCGTACCCACCGGAGCGCTGGTACGACGCCAGCTGCCAGGCGTTGATCTGGTCCCAGTTGTCGGACAACACCGGGGTCAGCGTGTCGGCCATGGTCAGCCCTCCTTCGGGGTGTCGGAGCCGTTCGGAGCCGACCAGTTGCGCTCGCGGGCCAGCCGGAGACCGGCCAGCGAGGCCTTGCCACCGGTCGGGCCCTCGTCGGCGCGCCCGTCGGAGAAGCCGGCCAGCACGCGCTCGGCCTCGCGCCAGGTGCAGATCGTGGCGCCCCGCGGCGACTTGACCTCGTTGCCCTCGCGCAGGTCGTCGACCAGCCGGGTGGCGGTCTCCGGCGTCATGTCGTCGAAGAACTCCCAGTTGACCGTCATCACCGGCGCATAGTCGCAGGCGGCGTTGCACTCGATGTGCTCGAGGGTGATCTTGCCGTCCTCGGTGGTCTCGTCGTTGCCGACGTCGAGGTGCTGCTTGAGCCGGTCGAAGATCAGGTCGCCGCCCATCACCGCGCACAGCGTGTTGGTGCAGACGCCGACGTGGTAGTCGCCGACCGGGCGCCGCTTGTACATCGTGTAGAAGGTCGCCACCGCCGACACCTCGGCACCGGTCAGCCCGAGCAGGTCGGCGCAGATCTCGATGCCTTCCGGGGTGACCCGGCCCTCGACCGACTGCACCAGGTGCAGCATCGGCAGCAGCGCCGACTGGGCCTGCGGGTACCGCGCCATGATCTCGCGCATCTCCGCGATCGTGGCGTCGGTGATCTTCGAGTCGCCGGTGCTGTAGGGCACCGGCTTGTCGGTAGCAGTCGTGTGGTTCTCGGCCATTTAGCGGTCCACTCCACCCATCACCGGGTCAAGGCTTGCGACAGCGACGATCACGTCGGCGACCTGGCCGCCCTCGCACATGATCGGCATCGCCTGCAGGTTTGCGAAGGACGGGTCACGGAAGTGCACCCGGTACGGCTTGGTGCCGCCGTCGGAGACGACATGCGCGCCGAGCTCGCCGCGCGGCGACTCGATCGCCACGTAGGCCTGGCCGGCCGGGACCCGGAAGCCCTCGGTGACCAGCTTGAAGTGGTGGATCAGCGCTTCCATCGACTCGCCCATGATGTGCTTGATGTGGTCGAGCGAGTTGCCCATCCCGTCGGCGCCGACGGCCAGCTGGCTCGGCCAGCCGATCTTCTTGTCGGCCACCATCACCGGCTGGCCTTCCATCTTCTCCAGCCGGTCGGCGCACTGCTCGACGATCTTCAGCGACTCGTGCATCTCCTGCAGCCGGACCCGGAACCGTCCGTACGAGTCCGAGCTGTCCCAGGTCGGTACGTCGAAGTCGTAGGTCTCGTAGCCGCAGTACGGCTGGGTCTTGCGCAGGTCCAGCGCGTAACCGGTGGAGCGCACCGTCGGGCCGGAGATGCCGAGTGCCATGCAGCCCGCGAGGTCGAGGTAGCCGACGTTCTGCAGCCGCGCCTTGAAGATCGGGTTGGCGTTGCAGAGCTCGGCGTACTCCTTGAGGTGCTTGTTCATCCACGTGATGTACTCGCGGATCTTGTCCAGCGCACCCGGCGGCAGGTCCTGCGCGACACCGCCCGGCCGGATGAACGCGTGGTTCATCCGCAGGCCGGTGATCAGCTCGAACAGGTCGAGGGTCTTCTCGCGCTCGCGGAAGCCGATCGTCATCACGGTCAGCGCGCCGATCTCCATACCGCCGGTGGCGATACAGACCAGGTGGCTGCTGATCCGGTTGAGCTCCATCAGGAGCACCCGCATCACGTTGGCCTTGTCCGGGATCTCGTCCTCGATCCCGAGCAGCTTCTCGACCGCGAGGCAGTAGGCCGCCTCGTTGTAGAACGGCGACAGGTAGTCCATCCGGGTGACGAACGTGACGCCCTGCACCCAGGAGCGGAACTCCATGTTCTTCTCGATGCCGGTGTGCAGGTAGCCGATGCCGCAGCGGGCCTCGGTCACCGACTCGCCCTCGAGCTCGAGGATCAGCCGGAGCACGCCGTGCGTCGACGGGTGCTGCGGGCCCATGTTGACGACGACGTGCTCTTCCGGCTCGTCACCGAGACCGGAGACGACCGAGTCCCAGTCCTGCCCGGTGACGGTGAAGACCTTGCCCTCGGTCGTGTCCCGGGTCGTCGCGTACGGATCTGTAGTGGTCATCAGTTGTACGACCTCCGCGTGTCGGGCGGTGGGATGACAGCGCCCTTGTACTCGACGTCGATACCGCCGAGCGGGTAGTCCTTGCGCTGCGGGTGGCCCGGCCAGTCGTCGGGCATCTGGATCCGGGTCAGCGCCGGGTGTCCGTCGAAGACGATGCCGAAGAAGTCCCAGGTCTCCCGCTCGTGCCAGTCGTTGGCCGGGTAGACCGAGACGATCGACGGGATGTGCGGGTCCGCGTCGGGCGCCGACACCTCCAGCCGGATCCGGCGGTTGTGCGTGATCGACAGGAAGTGGTAGACGGCGTGCAGCTCGCGGCCGGTCTCCTCGGGGTAGTGCACCCCGCTGACACCGGAGCAGAACTCGAACCGCAGCGCCTCGTCGTCGCGCAGGTGCTGGGCGACCTCGACCAGGTGCTCACGCTTGATGTGCAGCGTGAGCTCGTTGCGGTCGACCACGACCTTCTCGATCGCACCGTCAGCGACCAGCCCTTCGAGGCGGTCGACGGCGCCGTCGAACCAGGATCCGTACGGCTTCGGCGTACTGCCCGGCAACGCGATCTGGCGCTTGAGCCGGCCGAAGCCGGAGGTGTCACCGGTACCGCGGACACCGAACATGCCCTCGCGCTGCTCGATGACCTCGGCCTGCGGCGTCTGCGCGTCGCTGGCGGCCGACGTGGCCGGCAGGTTCTCGGGTTGCGTGTCGCTCATTTGCTCCCTCGCTTCGCTCGTCCACAAATGAGCGGAACGCTGCTGTGCCTCTGGGTGCCCTCGCTTCGCTCGGTCACCTGAGCAAGCCCTTCATCTCGATCGTCGGCGCGGCGACCAGGGCCGCGGCCTCCTGCTCGGACTGCAGCGCCTTCTTGTGCGCGCCGAGCTTCATGTGCTGGATCTGGTCGTGGATCTTCAGGAACGCGTCCAGCAGCATCTCCGGCCGCGGCGGGCAGCCGGGCAGGTACATGTCGACCGGTACGACGTGGTCCACGCCCTGGACGACCGCGTAGTTGTTGAACATGCCGCCCGAAGACGCGCACACGCCCATCGCCAGCACCCACTTCGGGCCGGGCATCTGGTCGTAGATCTGGCGCAGCACCGGAGCCATCTTCTGGCTCACCCGGCCGGCCACGATCATCAGGTCGGCCTGCCGCGGCGACGCCCGGAAGACCTCCATGCCGAACCGGGCCGCGTCGTACCGCGGTGCGCCGGTCGTCATCATCTCGATCGCGCAGCACGCCAGCCCGAAGGTTGCCGGCCACAACGACGCCTTGCGCATATAACCCAGCAGGCCCTCGACCGTGCTCAGCAGTACGCCGGCCGGAAGCTGTTCTTCAAGACCCATGTCAGTCCCACTCCAGTCCGCCACGACGCCATACGTAGGAGTACGCGATGAAGACGGTGACGATGAAAATGACCATCTCGATCAGCCCGAACAGCGCCATCTGGTCGAAGGCCACCGCCCACGGGTAGAGGAAGACGATCTCGATGTCGAACACGATGAACAGCATCGCGGTGATGTAGTACTTCACCGGGAAGCGCCCACCGCCGACCGGCTGTGGGGTCGGCTCGATGCCGCACTCGTAGGAGTCCAGCTTGGCCCGGTTGTAGCGCTTCGGGCCGACCAGCGCGCTCACGGTGATGCTGCCTGCGACGAAGAGCGCCGCGAGCACACCAAGAGCGAGAATCGGTGTGTAGGGGTGCATCGCTGGGTGCTCCCTCCTTCAGCCGGTTGATTCTGTCGTTCGGGTCAGCCCGCCAGTACGGTGTCTACTGCCAGGACTGTGTTATCAGTAGCGCTGTGGCTCAGCTCACTCGCCCCGCCGGTTAGGCGGCCGGTGCGAGCTTCGTGAGACCGTTGATGATCTTGTCCATCACGTCACCGTCCCGCGGGTCGGTGAGGTTCGCGAGCAACTTCAAGGTGAACTTCATCAGCGTGGTGCGCGGCAGACCGTACTTGGTGCACAGCCGCATCACCTCCGGATTTCCGATCAGCTTCACGAAGATCCGGCCGAGCGTGTAGTAGCCGCCGTACTCCTGCTTCAGCGCCTTCGGGTACGCCGTCAGCGCGCGCTCGCGCTGGTTCGGCTGCCGGCGCAGCGCCTGGGCGGCGACCTCGGCGGCGAACGCCCCGGACTCCATCGCGTACGGGATGCCCTCGCCGTTGAACGGGTTGACCATGCCGCCGGCGTCGCCGAGCAGCATCAGGCCGCGGGTGTAGTGCGGCTGCCGGTTGAAGCCCATCGGCAGGGCCGCGCCGCGGATCGGGATGGTCTGGAACTCGTCGCGGAACTGCCACTCCTCGGGCGTGTTCTTCAGCCACGCCTTCAGCAGGTCGGCGTAGTCGACCTTGCCGAACGCGTCCGAGGTGTTCAGGATGCCGAGACCGACGTTGACCGTGCCGTCGCCCATCCCGAAGATCCAGCCGTACCCGGGCAGCAGCACCTTCCCGCCGGGCTGCTTCGGGTCGTCGGCCCACAGCTCCAGCCAGGACTCGAGGTAGTCGTCGTTGGTCCGCGGGCTGGTGAAGTACGTCCGGACGGCGACGCCCATCGGCCGGTCGTCGCGCTTGTGGATGCCCATCGAGATGCTCAGCCGGGACGAGTTGCCGTCGGCCGCCATCACCAGTGGCGCCCGGAACTCGAGGTCGGCGCCGGCCCGGCGGCCGTTGTCGTCGACCGGCTTCGCGGTGACGCCGACGATGAAACCGCGGTCGTCGAGGACCGGGCCGCTCACGTTGGTCCGCTCACGCAGCCGCGCCCCGGCCTTCACGGCCTGCCGGGCGAGCATGTCGTCGAAGTCCATCCGGTTGCGGGTCAGGCCGTAGTTCGGGTGGCTGGCCAGATCCGGCCAGTCGAGCTGCAGCTGGTGTCCGGCACCCTGGATCCGGAGCCCGTAGTTGCGGATCCAGCCGGCCTCTTCGGAGATGTCGATGCCCATGTTGATCAGCTGCTTGGTGCCGCGCGGGGTGAGCCCGTCACCGCACACCTTCTCGCGCGGGAACGCGGTCTTCTCCAGCAGCAGCACGTCGAGTCCGGCGTTCGCCAGGTGGTACGCCGCCGCTGATCCGGCGGGCCCGGCACCGACGACGATCACATCGGCGGTCTCCACCTGCTGCGCGCTCGGCACGCTCTGGCTCATCTCGATTCCTGGCCTGGCTGAGGGGGCTGGTGCGCTCGTGAATCGCTTCACGAGCACTCGTCACTTGACAGTCTAGGACTGCCTGACGCGGACACGAAACTCGCCCCAACCCCCTTGCAGGCAAGCAAATTACGCTTAAGTTCCGTTGCGTAATTAAACGGGCTTCACTCCCCGGTGGATGGCGACCAGACCGCCGGTCAGGTTGCGCCACTGGACACGGGTCCAGCCCGCGTCCTGGATGGTCCGGGCCAGCGGCTCCTGCGGGAGCCACGCGCGGGTGGACTCGGCCAGGTACTCGTACGCCTCGGGGTTGCTCGAGACCACCTTCGCGACCGCCGGTACGGCGCGCATCATGTACTCGAGGTACACGACCCGGAACGGCTTCCAGGTCGGATGCGACTGCTCGAGTACGACGAGTCGCCCTCCCGGGCGGGTGACCCGGAGCATCTCCTCGAGCGCGACGGTGACGTCGTTCACGTTCCGCAGCGCCCACGAGATCGTCACCACGTCGAAGGTGTCGTCGGTGAACGGGAGCCGGAGCGCGTCGCCGGCGATCAGGTCGAGCTCGGGGTGGCGGCGCTTGCCGACCCGGAGCATGCCGACCGAGAAGTCGCAGGACACCACCTCGGCGCCGGCCTCGCGCAGCCTGATGCTCGACGCACCGGTTCCGGCCGCCAGATCGAGGATCTTCATCCCCTTCCGCGGCGCGATCTCCTTGAACGTCTCCGGCCGCCAGTAGTGCTTCTCCAGACCCATCGTCGCGACCGCGTTGGTCCGGTCGTACCCCTCGGCCACGTTGTCGAACATGGCCGCCACGGCATGCGGTTCTTTGCTCAGGTCTGCGCGCGTCACCTGTCTAGTTCATCACGGGTGAGGCGGTGCCCTGTCCGGCAGGCATACGCTTGCATCTCGTGAGTACATCTCTTGGGAGCCGTCCGGCCGCCGCAACCCGGGGCCGCAGCACGCGCGAGGAGTGGTCCCGTGAGTTTGTCTGAGCCGGTTCGCGACCAGGCTCCGCGCCTGGTGATCCGCAGCCAGGTGGTCGACGATGTGTCCGCGCAACTACTGGACCATCTGCCCGCCGAAGGCGGACTCGCCTGGGTCCGGCGGGGCGACGGCCAGGTCGGCTGGGGCGTCGCCGCCCGGCTCGACGTTGCCGGTGGCAACCGCTTTCAGGACGCGATGCGCTGGTGGCAGGAGATCACTGCGGCAGCCGTGGTGCGTGACGACGTCGGCGTACCTGGGTCGGGACTGGTCTGCTTCGGATCGTTCGGCTTCACCGACCAGGACCCGAGCGTGCTGGTCGTCCCCGAAGTCATCGTCGGCCGCCGCGCCGGCACCACCTGGGTGACCACGGTCTCGCCGGCCAGCTCGTTGACCGCACCGCCCGAGCTGGTCAAGCACGAGCCGTCGCCGGTGTACGACGTGACGTTCGCGGACGGCGCCCGTACCGGGACGGCGTGGTCGAGCATCGTCGCGGAGGCTGTACGCCGGATCACCGCCGGCGAGCTCGACAAGGTCGTGCTCGCCCGCGACCTGATCGCGATCGCCGAGCAGCCGATCGATCTGCGCTGGCCACTGCACCGGCTCGCGACGTCGTACCCGAACTGCTGGACGTTCTCCGTCGACGGTCTCATCGGCGCCACTCCTGAGCTGCTGGTGCGCCGGGAGAAGGGCCTGATCACGTCTCGGGTGCTGGCGGGGACGATCCGCCGTACCGGAGACGACGCGCACGACCTGGCTCTGGCGGCGTCGCTGGCGCGGTCGTCGAAGGACCTCGAGGAGCACGAGTACGCCGTACGCTCGGTCGCCGAGGCACTCGAGCCGCACTGCAAGTCGATGAACGTGCCGGAGACGCCGTTCGTCCTGCACCTGCCGAACGTGATGCACCTCGCGACCGACGTCGCAGGCGTGGCCAACAACGGCGCCTCCGCACTCGGCCTGGCCGCCGCCCTCCATCCGTCGGCCGCGATCTGCGGTACGCCGACCCCCGTGGCGCGCGACCTGATCGGCGAGATCGAAGGCATGCAACGCGGCCGCTTCAGCGGCCCCGTCGGCTGGATGGACGCCGCCGGCGACGGCGAGTGGTGCATCGCCCTGCGCTGCGGCCAAGCCGACCCCGACAACCCCCGCCGCATGCGCCTGTTCGCCGGCGCCGGCATAGTCGCCGGCTCCAACCCCAACGCCGAACTAGCCGAAACCAACGCCAAACTGGTCCCCATGCGAGACGCCCTGGGCGACTGAGCACAGCTCCGCATGCCTTCATCCAACCCGCTGGTGGGTGGGCTTGAACCGACCGCCCCGGCCGGCCGTGGGAGTAGGTGCGCGGTCGGCTGAGGATGTGTTCGGGGGCGAACTAAGCTGGCTGGAGCGAGCGCCTTAGTGGTTCCGGTGAACGACGCATTGGGAGACTGACAAGTGAAGTTGACGAAGTTTGCGCATGCTTGTGTTCGGCTGGAGAAGGACGGGAAGGTTCTGCTGATCGATCCCGGATCGTTCAGTGAGGACGCGGCGTTCGAGAAGGCCGATGCGATCCTGGTGACGCACGAGCATCAGGACCACCTGGACGTCGACCGGGTCGCGGCGCTCGACGTGCCCGTATACACCAACGCCGGCGTCGCCGCGCAGCTCACCGCGTTGGGCGAGCGCGTGCACGTGGTCGAGGGCGGCCAGTCGTTCGAGGCCGCCGGCTTCTCGGTGAGTGCCTATGGCAAGGACCACGCGGTGATCCTCCCGGAGTGGGGCGTGCCCTGCGAGAACATCGGCTTCCTGGTCGACGACGCCGTGTACCACCCGGGCGACTCGTTCACGCAGCCCGACCGCGCCGTACACCTGAACCTCGTCCCGATCTCCGGCCCGTGGTTCGCACTCCCGCCGGCCGTCGAGTACGCGCGCAGCGTCAAGGCGGACCGTCTCGTCGGCATCCACGACGCGCTGCTCAGCCCGATCGGTCAAAGCATGTTCTCGCGCTTCCTGAACTCCGACGACCGCCCGTACGCCGGTCTCGCGGCGGGCGAGTCCACCGAACTCAGCTGAAACCTGCGCAGCTCCACCACAGTCTCGAACCCGAGCTGCTGATACACGCGATGTGAGTGCGGATTGCCGAGGTCTGTCCGCAAACAGACCTCGGCCGGCCGCAGGCTCTCCACGAGCTGCCCGGTGGGCGCGCTCCCGTGCGCCGTCATGCACCAAGACGAACACGGGCGGCTCGGGATCATTCATGATCCCGCTCACGCGGTCGGGGATGTTGGTCAGGATCGTCGAGTTGCGAACCGGATCACCTTGCAGAAAAGGGAAAACCAGCTCCTTGAACGCGGCCGGATCATCGGTGGCACGGACGATCATGCAGAGAACTCCACTTCGACGAAGTCGGCGACCGGACGATAGCCCACCTGCTGGTAGATCGAGTTGGACGTCGGATCGGCAAGGTTCGTGTACAGACAGGCCTGATTGCCGGCAGAACGGATCTCGGCGGACACGTGGCTCGTCAGAGCCCCGGCGTACCCCTGCCGCCGATGCTCGGGCGGCGTGTACACCGGCCCGACACGGCAGACGCCGAAGACCGGCAGGTGATGAGCGACCATGCTCACGGGCTCATCGTCGACCGTCCAGAGCCAGAGCCGCCGTTCGCGCAGGTGCAGCCTCGACCAGTCCAGGTAGTCGCCCCCGATCTCCTGCCCGAACCCAGTTGCTCCCCACGCGGCGATCAGCTCGACGTCAGCCGCGGTCATGAGGCGTGGCTGCCCATCCGCCGGCAGCGGAGTCAACGTGTCCAGCTTGTGCAGACGAGCGGCTCTGACCTCGGTCGCCCGGCAGCCGCGCCGCGCACACCACCGATCGGCGAAGCGGTCCGCGACGACGCGATCGCCTGCGACCCCTGGCGCGTCCGGCACCGCTTCGAAGAAGGCATCGGCGACGATCTCGGCGTACTTCGGCTGCAGCGCGCCCAGATAAATCAGTCGGCCCGGGGCCTGGATCGCGGCGCCCGCCACCGCGTCGTCGTACACCGAGACGAAGTACGCAGGCTCATGCTCGGACCGTGGATTGTCGGCGTGTTCCTGCACACTGGTCAGGATGATCAGGTTCCGCACCGGATCGCGTTGCAGGAAAGGGAAAACCAGCTCCCGGTACGCCGACGCGTCCGACGTGAGCTGCGCTCTCACGTGCTGAACTCCACATCGACGAAATCGGCCACCGGGCGGTAGCCGGCCTCGTAGTAGATCTTGTTGGAGGTCGGGTTGGCCAGGTCCGTGTAGAGGCAGGCCTGGTTGCCGTCGGCAAGGATCATCGCGGAGACGTGGCTGGTCAGCGCGCCGGCGTACCCGTGGCGCCGGTGCTCCGGTGGCGTGTAGACCGGACCGACCCGGCAGACGCCGAAGAGCGGGAGGTGGTAGCCGACCATGCTCACCGCCTCGCCGTCGACCTCCCACATCCACATCGTCCCGTCCGCCAGCCGGCCGCCGGCCCACTCGTGGTGGCCGCTCGACAGCTCCTCCGCGAAACCGTCCTTGCCCCAGGCGGCGACCAGGTCGACTTCGTCGGCGTTCATCGGGCGCGGCGTTCCGCCGTCCGCCGAGAGGGGCGTGAAGTCGATCAGCTTGTGCAGCCGGGTGCCGCGTGTCTCCGTCAGGTTCCCGCCGCGCCGCTCGACCCACCGCGCCGCGAACCGGTGCGCGGCCGGTCGGTCGCCCGCGACACCGGTGAGCTCGGGCAGTACGTCGGCGTAGGCATCGGCGATCGGCTCGGCGAGGGCATCCCGCAGCGCGCCGAGGTACACACCGCGGCCCGGCGTACGCATCGCCACGCCGACCACGTCCGGATCGTGCACGGAGACGTAGTACGACGGCTCGGACTCGGCTCGCGCCGTACCGTTCGCGCGCTCGTGGACGTTGCTCATGATGATCGTGTGCAGCACCGGATCCTGTTGCAGGAAAGGGAACACGGTCTGCTCGAACACCTGCGGATCGCTCGTCACCCGGACTTCCATGGCCCGGATCGTACGCCTGGGGACGGTTGCGGGTCGTCCGGATTTACACCGCGACCAGGTCCACCACGCGGTTGTTGCTGCTCGGCCCGACCTGGCTGCAGCGGCTGTCCGACATCAGCCCGCTGAAGCACGTCGTGAACGGTGTCCGCGCCCTGTTCCGCGGCGACATCAGCAGCTCGGCGTCGCTGTGGGGTTCTGGGTCGTGCTGCTCACAGTGATCGGTCTCGCCGTCGGAGCGCGCACTTTCCGTAAGGAGTCCGCCTGACGCTAGGCACTGTTCATTTGGTGGTCGCTCAGCGCCACTAGCGTCGGGCGTATGCGTTCGCCGATGGTCCGTGGGCTGGTCGGCTCTGTCGTCGTTGCTCTGGCCAGTCTGGTGACCTCGGTGGTGCCCCAGTCCTCGTGGGTAGCCAGTCTGCCGATCACCGGCGATCTTCGGCACTCATTGATCGGCCGGATGGTCGGCCTGACGTTCATGGTCGCTGGGCTCGGGCTGATGGCCTGGGCCTGGCTGGCCGTGGGCCGCCGCGTCATGGCCGGCGAACGGTTCCCGCTGCTCCGCATGACGGCGTACTGGAGCGCACCGCTGTTGCTGGCGCCGCCGCTGTTCAGCCGGGACGCCTGGAGCTACGCCGCCCAGGGCGCTCTGGTCGCCAAGGGCTACAACCCGTACGACGTTGGTCCCGGCGTACTGTCCGGCCACATCATCGAGGCAGTCGACCCGATGTGGATGCAGACACCTGCGCCGTACGGTCCGCTGCCGCTCGCGTACGGCGGTCTGGTCGCGCACGTCACCATGAACCCGTACACGCTGATGCTGGCGCACCGCCTCCTCGCCGTCCTGGGCATCGTGCTCATCGCCTGGGCCGTACCGCGCCTGGCGAGCGCGTGCCGGGTCGATCCGGTCTTCGCGACCTGGCTGGTCGTGCTGAACCCGATGCTGATCACCCATGGCATCGGCGCGGCGCACAACGACGTACTGATGATCGGACTGGCCTGCAGCGCGTTCGCACTGGCGCTGACTGGCCGGTGGGGTACGGCGGCTGTCGTGGCGGGAGCCGCTGCCGCGGTGAAGCTGCCGGGCGGTCTCGTGGTGATCGCTATCGCCGCAGTGATGAGTCCACTGGCCGGGCGGCTGCTCCGATTCGCCAGTCTGGTGATTGCTGGGGCTGTGTCGGTGCTGACGCTGTTCACGATCGGTGCGCTGACCGGTGTGGGCTCTGGGTGGTTCGGTGCGCTCGATGTGCCGGGGCTGGTCCGGTCGCCGTTCTCCGTTGCCAATCTGATCGGTATGGCGGCGTCCGGCGTACTCAGCTGGCTAGGTGAGGACACTGCGGCGTCGCAGGCTCTCCAGATCGTCCGACTGGTCGGAATGGTCGCTGCGCTCGGGCTGATCGCAGTACTGAGTCTCCGGTCGTCGATCCACTACGCGGCGCGTGCTGTCGGCATCGCATTGCTGGCGGTGGTCGTGCTGGGTCCCAGCGCGCACGACTGGTACTTCCTGTGGTGCCTGCCGTTCCTGGCCGTCGCACGACCGGGGCGGAAGCTGACGACGATCATCACGGCGGTCAGTCTGATCTTCACGATCGCGGCACCGCTGAACTCGTCGCTGCGCGGCGCGACGATCCCGATCCTGACCACGACGGCTCTCGTCGTCGCCGTGGCGTTGACGCTGCTCAACCACCTCAGGACGCTGCACCCGGCGCGGACGCCGGAGAAGGTCCCGGTTACAGCGGCTTGAGCGTGGCCACCATCGCCTCACCCAACGGGCGGTGGTCGTCGCGCGAGACCTTCACCTCGACGACATCCATGCCGGCGACCGTCGGCGTGAGCGCAGTCCGCAGCTCGTCGACCGTCTCGACGCTCACGTACGGCGTACCCGTCGCGGCGCACAGTGCGCCCAGGTCCACGTTGTGCGGCGTACCGAAGACCCGCTCGAAGTGCGTGGCGTGCGTCGGGTCACCCTGCTCCAGCGTGGAGAAGATGCCACCGCCGTTGTCGTTGACGACCACGATCCGCAGGTCGGGGCGGGCCTCGTCCGGGCCGATGACGAGCCCGTTGCTGTCGTGCAGGAACGCGAGATCGCCGATCAGCGCGTACGTCGGGCCCGCGTTCGCCAGCGCGGCGCCGACGGCCGTCGAGATCGTGCCGTCGATACCGGCCAGACCGCGGTTGGCGATCGTTCGGATCGGAACGACCGGGGCGAGGTCGAGGTCGCGGATCGGGTTCGAGGACGCGACGACGAGCATGCCGTCAGCGCCGACGACCTCGCCGACGAGCGCCGCGACGCGCGGTCCGCTCAGTCCGTCCGCGAGCACCTTGTCGATCTCCGGACGCGCCAGCTGATCCGCGTGCTGCCACTGCTCGAGCCAGTCGGTGGTGTCCGGCCCGGTGACCTCCAAGGCGGTCACCACGGACTTGGCCCGGCGCGCCGGGTCCGGCCACAGCCCGGTCGGCGCCACCACGACCACCTCGACGTCCGTCCGCGCCAGCAACTTCGAGATCGGGCGCGACAACGTCGGATGCCCGAAGACCAGTACACGCTCGATCTGATCACTCAATGAGCTTGCCTGCAGCAACAACCGGTACGCCGCGATCACCGCCGGCCCGGTCCGCGCCCGGCTCGACGGCTCGGCGAACAACGGCCATCGCCCAGCCTCAGCAGCCAGTCGTGCCGCCTGCGAAGCCCCGTCACCCGCAACCACCACAGTCCGAGGCCCCGGAGACACTGCCGCCGGATGAACAGTCGCCGCATGCACAGCCGTCCACGGCCCGGTGCTACGCCCACTCAACGCTTCTGGCCAGTCAGGTCCGTCAGTGGGCACCAAGGGTTCCGAGAGCGGGCAGTTGAGCTGGACCGGTCCCGGGTCGGCGGAGCGAGCCCCTGTCGCGTTGGCGACCGCACGCGCGACCTGGGACCGCCAGTACGCCACCTGTCCGATCTCACGGACCGGCGTACCCATCTCGTGGAACAGCCGGACCGCAGAGCCGAACACCTTGATCTGGTCGGTCGTCTGGTTCGCACCGCTACCTCTGAGGGCCGGTGGGCGATCCGCGCTCAGCACGATCAGCGGGAGCCCGCTGTGCGATGCCTCCAGTACGGCGGGGTGCAGGTTCGCCACCGCCGTACCGGACGTGGTGACCACCGGGACCGGCAGACCGGTGCCGCGCATCAGACCGATGGCCAGGAATCCCGCCGTACGCTCGTCGATCCGCACATGCAGTCTGAGCCGCCCGCCGCGATCCGCCTCCGCGAACGCCAACGCCAGTGGCGCGCTCCGGGAACCTGGTGAGACCACCGCTTCCCGGACGCCGTTGCGGATCAGCTCA
Source organism: Kribbella sp. NBC_00662 (assembly GCF_041430295.1). Lineage (GTDB taxonomy): Bacteria > Actinomycetota > Actinomycetes > Propionibacteriales > Kribbellaceae > Kribbella. Next base: position 1,368,972 of record NZ_CP109029.1, read on the forward strand.
TCGACCACCACAGTCGCAAAGGCCGTGGACGGGTTCATCCCGCACTCCTCACTCGCATCAGGCGTTCTTCCCACACTTTGGTCCGCTCCGCGTCGGCTCGTGCCGCATCCAGCAGCTGCGCGTCCGGCACAACTCGCTTCACCGGCAGGAATCCGTCGACTGCAACTAGTGGCTCCGCAACTAGTTCGGATGTGAACATCGACACCGTCGCCAGCCCACACGCATAAGGAAGTTCCGGCAACGCCGCCGCCAGCGCGACGCCCGCCGCGATCCCAACCGAGGTCTCCAACGCCGACGACACGACAACCGGCAGCCCGATCTGCTCGGCGATCTCCAGGCACGCCCGGACTCCGCCGATCGGCTGCACCTTCAGTACGGCGATGTCCGCGGCGTCGAGCTTCTTCACCAGCAAGGGATCCTCGGCCCGCCGGATCGACTCGTCGGCCGCCACGGGTACGTCGGTCCGCCGCCGTACCTCGGCCAATTCCTCCACGGTCGCCGACGGCTGCTCGACGTACTCGAGGTCGAAACGCTGTAACTCTTTGAGGCTCCGCACGGCCTGGTCGACGGACCACGCACCGTTCGCGTCGATCCGCACGTGTCCGGTGCCGATCGCGTCTCGTACCGCCTCGACGCGTGCGAGGTCGTCGGCCAGCGTCTGACCCGGCTCGGCCACCTTCACCTTCGCCGTGCGGCATCCGCTTGCCCTGACAATCTCCGCCGCCTTCTCAGGGCCGATCGCGGGCACGGTGCAGTTGACGGGGACCCGGTCGCGCACCGGCGCCGGCCACCCGAGTTCGGCGGCCTCGCGAGCCGCTCGCAACCAGGACACGCAGGTCGGGTCGTCGTAATCCAGGAACGGGCTCCACTCAGCCCACCCAGCCGGCCCTTCGAACACCATGCCTTCGCGGACCGTGATGCCACGGAACTTGTTCTTGAGCCCGATCGAGTACGTGATCACCGCACGCCTTCCAGCAACCCCTGCCGATCAACCTTGCCCGAAGCAAGCATCGGCAACGCCTCCAGCCTGATCACGTCCTGCGGAGCCCATGCCCTAGGCAACGTCTCGCTCACCCAGTCCCGCAACTCTTCGCGCCCGGCCGCGCCCGCCGAAGCGACCACGAACGCGACCACTCGCGTCCCCCACTCCGCGTCCGGAACGCCCAGCACGACCGCGTCCTTCACCAGTGGATGCTCGAGGATCCGCGCCTGCACCGTGGTCAGCGTGACATTGACCCCGCCGGAGATCACCACATCGTCGACCCGGCCGACAACCCGCAACCGACCGTCCAGCAGTTCGCCCCGGTCCTGCGTCCGGAACCACCCATCCTTCATCACCTCGGCCGTCAGCTCCGGCCGCAACCGGTACCCGGAGAACAGCGTGCTCCCCTTGATCAGGATCCGCTGTTCGTCATCGAGCGAGATCGAGGTGCCGTCGAGCGGCACTCCGGCGTACACACAGCCGCTCCCGGTCTCGGTCATCCCGTACGCCGGGATCGCCGTGACTCCCGCCTCCGCCGCCTTCATCTTCAACGGCTCCGGGGTCGACGCCCCACCGATGATGATCGCGTCGAACGACCGCAGCGCATCCGCGTCGGTCTCGAGATAGCGCGCCAGCTGTGTCGGGACCATCGCCGTGTACCGCCGAGCGCCTGTCATCGCGGCAGCGCTCTCCGTGAAGCTCTCGCCGAGCATGACCGGCGTCGTGCCCGCGACCAGCGATCGCGTGAGGATCTGCAACCCGCCCACGAAGTACGGCTTCATCGGCAGCAGCCACTGCCCCGGGCCACCGAGCCGATCGTGCGTCGCCAGCGCAGATGCGATCAGCGCCTCCCGCGACAGGAGCACGCCCTTCGGTTCGCCTGAGGACCCGGAAGTGGTCAGCACGACCGCACAGTCATCCTCGACCGGCTCGCCCGGCACCGCCGCCTGCTCGACCCGCGCAGCCCCGACGGCATCCTCCGGCGCCGGCGCGAACGGCGTACCGCTACCGTCCAACACACCGGCAAGCGCCGCCAGCACCGCATCCGGTGTCCCCGAAACCAGCCGCAATCTAGCCATAACACCCCGAGCGTACGGCCCACCTCCGTGCGCCCGACTCGCGGCTGACAGAATCGACGGTCATGGCCACACCTGCCCAGTGGATCGAAGGCGCCCGCCCGCGCACGCTGCCCGCCGCGATCTCTCCTGTTCTCGTCGGAACCGGCGCGGCCGCGTACCTGGACGGCTTCGTCTGGTGGAAGGCGCTGCTGGCCCTCGGCGTCGCCCTGGCGCTCCAGATCGGCGTCAACTACGCCAACGACTACAGCGACGGCATCCGCGGCACCGACGAGAACCGCGTCGGCCCGCTGCGCCTGGTCGGCTCCAAGGTCGCCTCTCCCGGCCAGGTCAAGGCCGCAGCCTTCACCTGCTTCGGCATCGGCGCCGCGCTCGGCATCGTCCTCGCCGCCACCACCACCTGGTGGCTCCTGGTCGCCGGCGCCGCCTCCCTCCTCGGCGCGTGGTTCTACACCGGCGGCAAACGCCCGTACGGCTACCGTGCGCTCGGCGAGGTCAGCGTCTTCCTCTTCTTCGGCCTGGTCGCCGTCCTCGGCACGACGTACGTCCAAGCCGAAACCATCACCTGGCCCGCGGTCGCCGGCGCCGTCTCGGTCGGCTCGATCGCCTGCGCGCTCCTGGTGGCCAACAACCTCCGCGACATCCCGACCGACTCCGTCACCGGCAAACGCACCCTCGCCGTGGTTCTGGGCGCCCCGCGCTCGCGTCAGCTGTACGCCGCGCTGGTGATCCTCGCGTTCGTCCTGGCCGCGGTCTCCGTGATCGCCACCCCCTGGACCCTCCTCGCGTTCATCGCCGCACCGCTCGCGATCAAGTCCATCCGCGTGGTCCTCAGCGACGCCGTCGGCCCCGCCCTGATCCCGGTCCTCAAGGGAACCGGCCAAACCGAACTCCTCTACGCCATCGGCCTGGCCGTCGGCCTCGCGCTGGGCGGGTAGTCCGGCAGGACCAAGCCGCTGTTGGCCTCTCGGCCCTCGTCGCCTGTCATGGTCGCCTCGCGGAGTTTCGCGTTGCGGGCGTCGAGCAGTTCTTGGGTGCTAGGGGCAACTACCTGCTTGCCGATCTCGACCAGCGCCTGGTTGTCCTCGACGAACTCGCGGATCCGGTTCTCGTACGCCGTGAACGCCTCGGCGTGATCGGCATGCGTCGCCAGCTCGCCGGCCAGCACGTACGCGCCGACCAGCGAAACGCTTGACCCCTGACCGGACATGAACGAGGTCGCGTACGCCGCGTCCCCGACCAGCGCGACCCGCCCGCGTGACCAGGTCGGCATGTGGATCTGACTGACCACATCGAAGAACAGATCATCGGCGTCCCGCATCGCGGCGACCAGTCGCGGTACGTGCCAGCCCTGGTCGGGGAACGTCGCGGCGACCAGTTCGCGCTGCGCCTCCGGGTCGCGGAAAGCGTCGTACGGCGGCTCGTCCTGCCAGAACGTGAGGAAGCCGTGCAGGACTTCGCTCGGCTCGTGCGCGTAGAGCACCGCGGCTCGGCCCGGGACGTTCCAGGAGACGCCCTCATGGGCGAGCCCGAAGTCGTTGGCCAGCGTGAATCCGGCGAACGTGTAGCCCTGATAGGCGTGGAACTGCTCCTCCGGGCCGAAGACGAGCCGCCGTACGTTCGAGTGCAGCCCGTCGGCGCCGATGACGAGATCGAACGTCCGCCGTACGCCGCTCTCGAGGAGAACCTCGACCCGATCCCCGCGATCGTCGAGCTCGGCGATCGAGTCACCGAACAGGAACTCGACCCGGTCCCGGATCGGCGTGTAGAGCGCGTCGGCGAGATCACCACGGCGTACCTCGAGGTCGAGCCCCTCCGTGCCGCCGGTCATCGCCTCGGGCCGGATCGCGGCGATGGGCTCGCCGTCGGCGTCCACGAACGAGATCCGCTGCGTGGCGACATGCGCCCTCCGCAGCTGCGGCAGCAGTCCCATCCGGTCGGCGACGTCCCGCGCCGTACCCCGGATGTCGATCGCGTACCCGCCGCCGCGGACCTGCGCGGCCTTCTCGACCACGGTCACGTCGAAGCCGTACCGATCCAGCCAGTAGGCCAACGCCGGCCCGGCGATGCTTGCACCTGAGATCAGAACAGCGGTCATGATGGTGACCCCTTCCAGAAGTATGTACCTTAGGTATCTAACTTCTCGATCATAAACATACCTAAGGTAGGTAATCAAGTGACCGCTGACTCCGGCGACGAGCTGGCGTTGCTCCCGCGACTGGCTCAGTTGGGTACGGCGATGAACCGCGGCCGGGTCGCCCAGCAGGCGATGGAGGCGACCGGGCTGGCGCTGGACCGCCCGGCAATGACGATCCTGCTGACCCTCTCGATGGCTGAAGGCCCCCTCCGCGTCGGCGAGATCGCCGACCGCATGCAAGTCGTCGGCCCCCACGTCACCCGCCAGGTCCAGGCCCTCGAACACCGCGGCCTCGTCCAACGCGTCACCGACCCCAACGACCGCCGAGCCAGCCTGATTGAACCCACCAGAACCGGCACCGAAGCCGCAAACCGCTACACCTCGACAATCACCGACTGGTTCCGCGAGGTAGTCGCCGACTGGCCCACCAACGACCGCACAGAACTCAACCGCCTCCTGACCAAACTCACCAACGACATCGCCACCCGCCTCACCGACTCCTGAGGGCCCTTCAAGCCAAGTCGTGGACTTATCCGCCGCCCCGAACGACGATGCAGGCAGATGACCATCCGACAGGCGTCAGCCAGGTCTGCCGAACGTGGGGGAACTGATGTCAGGAATATGGGGTCTCGGCGACGAGGGCCAATGGCGACCGCTAACCGCTGCTGGATTCGTGCTCGAAGCCGACTTGCACGACCTGATCGAGCAGACACCGGCCATGCTGCCGCTGGCTGGAGCACCGCGCTTGGCAGTTATTGGCAAAGAGGTCAGGTGCGGACCTGAGCGTGCGGACCTCGTGGCGGTCGAGGTCGAGAGCGGCAGACCTGTCGTCATCGAGGTGAAACTGGCAGCAAACACAGATCGGCGGCGCTCGCTGACGCAGGTGCTTGGCTATGCGGCCTACCTTCGCCGGCTCGACAGCGAAGGGCTCCACACCCTGCTACGCGACTATCTCGGGCGCCACGGGTACGCATCGATCGCCGACGCCGCTGCCGCCGCGACTGAAGGCGATCCGAACTTCGATGAAGACTCATTCAACACGCGCCTCCAGGACGCTTTGTCGGACGGTCGGTTGCGAGCGGTCGTCGTCCTCGACGAAGCGCCAGGTGATTTGGTCGATCTTGTCGGCTACCTGCAGGAGGTGACCAGCGATCGTCTGGCCCTCGACCTGGTGGTGGTGACGGCGTACGAGGTAGCCGGCCAGCGCATCCTGGTTCCTCAACTGGTGGAGCCGGACCGCACGCAACTGACGGCCGAATCAGCTGGAACAGGCAAGCCCTCCTCCGCAAGCGAGATCCTGCTTGGCTCCGACGAGTTCGAAGGCTCCATCGGCACCGTCGCCGCCGAACAGCGACCATCATTACGACGACTGCTGGAGTGGGCTCAGGCGCTGGAGAATGATGGCCTCGCGACCCTCTACACGTCGATCGGCAAGGGACGCTGGGTGCTCAACCCACGCCTGCCAGGGCAGTCCCGCGCCATGGTGTCGATCTGGAACGAGAACGGGCCATATCTCTCCCCGTATCGCACAGTCTTCGAGCAGGAAGCGCCCACTACACTCGCAAAACTCGACGAGGTTCTTCCGAACGAGATCGGCCGCGGTAACTACATCCAGACCCAGCTCGACGATGCGCTGCTGGCGCTCATGCGCGAGGCATACGCGGAGTCCAGAGAACGCCGCCAGCTGGCAGCAAACCCATTCAGCGGTGGGCGGGAGCGCGCATAGCTGGCGCGTCGGAGGAGCCAAGCGACGACTGATCGACTGCGGAGCACGCGGGGGCTGACCACCTTCCCCCATCACCACACTCCCCAGGTAGCCCCAGTTACTCCGGTTCGGTCCAGGTGCCGGTGCGGGTGAAGGTTTCGAGCGTGGTGGTGTACGGCATGATGTCGATGCCGCTGGTCCGTAGCCAGGCGTCGTCGTAGTACGTGTTGCCGTAGCGTTCGCCGCTGTCGCACAGGAGGGTGACGATGCTGCCGCGCGACCCGGTACGACGCATCTCCGCGGCCAACCGCAGCGCGCCCCAGAGGTTGGTGCCGGTGGAGCCGCCGACGAGCCGACCGGTGACGCGGGAGCAGAAGCGCATCGCGGCGATCGAGGCCGCGTCGGGGACCGAGATCATCCGGTCGACGACGCCCAGCACGAACGACGGCTCGACGCGTGGCCGGCCGATGCCTTCGATGCGGGACGGGCGGCCGGTGGAGAAGTCGTGGTCGCCGGCCTCGAACGCCGGGAAGAACGCCGAGTTCTCCGGGTCGACCACCGCGACCGACGTGTCGTATCGCTGGTAGCGCACATACCGCCCGATGGTCGCCGACGTACCACCGGTCCCGGCGCCGACCACGATCCACGTCGGGATCGGGTGCTGTTCGAGCGACAGCTGCCCGAAGATCGACTCGGCGATGTTGTTGTTGCCACGCCAGTCCGTCGCGCGCTCGGCGTACGTGAACTGGTCCATGTAGTGCCCGCCGGTCTCCTCGGCCAGCCGCTTGGCCTCGCCGTAGATCTGGCCGGAGCGTTCGACGAAGTGGCAGCGGCCGCCGTAGAACTCGATCAGCTCGACCTTCTCGGGGCTGGTCGAGCGCGGCATCACCGCGACGAACGGGAGCCCGAGCAGCCGCGCGAAGTACGCCTCGCTGACGGCCGTGGACCCGCTGGACGCCTCGATGACCGTGGTGCCTTCGTGGATCCAGCCGTTGCAGAGGGCATAGAGGAACAGCGACCGGGCGAGCCGGTGCTTGAGCGAGCCGGTCGGATGGACGGACTCGTCCTTGAGGTACAGGTCCACGCCGGTACCTTCCGGCATCGGGAACACGTGCAGATGGGTGTCCGCGCTGCGGTTCGCATCGGCGTCCACGATCCGGATCGCCTCGGACACCCAGGCGCGTGCTTTGTCGTCCCGCCGGTCGACCTCGCGGCACACCCTGTCAGCCTCACTCATGCGGGCCAGGCTAGGACCTACAGCCCGATTTGAGTATTCCTACGCTCGGTGACCGGCGTCCGCGAGGCGAGGATCGCAGACATGATCCCCCTCGGAGCGGTCGAGTTCTCCCCCGGCGACGTCGCCCTGATCCTCGCCGTACTGACCCTCGGCGCCACCGCCCTCGCCCTCCCCGCGACCCTTACCTTCGCCTGGGTCGGGCACCTCCGGGCCAAGGATCACCCGGGCTGGGCTGCGTTCGGATACTGGCTGACAGGTACGGCGATCTGCCTCGCCACGACCGCGCTCGCGGCAGGCCAGGGCCTCGGCTGGTGGGCGGTGCCCATGGGCTGGCTACCGACCCTGTTGCTGGCCGTAGCGCTCAAACCTCGATCAGACCCACGGGCGAGCTAAGTTGGGGGTCCATGACGACCGGGAAGCAGGGGGAGCGATGAGCGAGAACGGCGATCGGCCGACACGGCAGCGGGTGACGTTGACCGATATCAGTTCGCGGGCGTGGGAGCACCCTGCGGACCGCGGTGCGCTGGTGGCCCTGCGGCAGTTAAAGGGCTTCGACTACTTGCTGCGGAAGATGTCGGGGATGATCAACGAGCGCGCGTTCCGGCTGCAGTTCCTCGGCGGGGCGATCCGGGTGGACGAGCGGCAGTTCCCGACCGTGCACCGGCTCTACACCGAGGCCGCCGCCACCTTGGACGTCCGCCAGCTTCCCGAGCTGTACGTCACCAACAGCCCGATCTGGAACGCGATGACGATCGGCATGGACAAGCCGTTCATCGTCGTGAACAGCGCGCTGATCCAAGGCATGGACGAGGAGGAGTTGCGGTTCGTCCTCGGTCACGAGCTCGGTCACGCGCAGAGCGGCCACGCGCTGTACCAGTCGCTCCTGCTCTGGCTGATGCGTCTCACCGGCGCACTGAACTGGATGCCGATCGGCGCTCTCGGCCTCCGCGCGATCGTCGCCGCCCTGCACGAGTGGTCCCGCAAGGCCGAGCTGTCGGGTGACCGCGCCGGTCTGCTCGCGGCCCAGGACCCGGCGGTCGCGCTGCGCGTCCAGATGAAGCTCGCCAGCGGCGGTCAGCTCGGCGAGCTCGACACGACGACGTTCCTTGCGCAGGGCACGGAGTACGAGAGTGCCGGCGACCTGCGCGACAGCGTGCTGAAGCTGCTGCTGCTCGAGGCGCAGTCGCACCCGATGGCTGTGATCCGCGCGCACGAGCTGCGCCGCTGGGTCGACGAGGGCGAGTACACGACGATCGTGTCCGGCGACTACCCGAAGCGCCAGGACGATGCGAACGCGTCGATCTCGCAGGAGGCGAAGAACGCGGCCAAGTCGTACACCGACGCGTTCAACCGCTCGCAGGACCCGCTGGCCAAGCTGCTCCGCGACCTCGGCGACGGCCTCGGCGGCGTCCGCGACTGGGTCTCCTCGAGGTTCCCACCCCGAAACTGACTGGTCTCCACTCCGGGCCGACTGCGATCCTGTCCGCGTGATCGAGATACAGGCCATCGGCCCGGACGACTGGAAGTCCTGGAGCGAGCTCCGGCTCGCCGCACTCGCGGAGGCGCCGTTCGCCTTCGGTTCGCAGCTCGCGGACTGGGTGGACGCCCCCGAGGAACGCTGGCGGGAGCGGCTCAGTGCGCCCGGCGCGTACCAGGTGATCGCCTCGATCGACGGTACGCCAGCCGGCATGGCCGGCGGATTCCCGGACGATGACGCGGCCGAGCTCGTGTCGATGTGGGTCGCCCCCGCCGGTCGCGGGAAAGGCGTCGGCAACGCACTGATGACCGCAATCGAGGACTGGGCCCGCGGGATCGGCGCCACCACCCTGAAGCTGTCTGTTGTCCCCGGCAACGACCCGGCGCACAACCTCTACCTGCGCCACGGGTACGTCGACACCGACGAGCCCGGCGACCTGATGGCGGACGGCGTGACCCGCGAACTCGTGATGCAGAAACCCCTGTAGACAAAGACGAAAGGCCCGCTTCCCCCCTCCCGGGAAGCGGGCCTTTCGAGTATCAACGGCACTCAGCCCATGTGGACCGGGCTCTGACCGTCGTTGGCCAGGTCCTTGTGCTTGATCGACAGGCCGATCAGCGTGATCAGCGCGGCGCCCAGCGCCAGGAACGCGGACCACACGAACGCGCGGGTGAACCCGTGCGTCGTGGCCAGTGCAGTGAACTGTCCCTGCAGCTGCTTGATCTGGTCCGGCGACTGCCCGGACTCGGCCGCCTTCTGCAGGCCCGGGGCCAGCTCGGCGAACTTGTCCTTGATCGCGCTGGTGGAGATCGTGCCCAGCAGCGCCAGGCCGACCGCACCACCGATCTGCTGGACCGTGTTCAGCACCGCCGATCCGACACCGGAGTCCTCCGCGGCCACACCGCTGACCGCGGTCAGCGTGAGCGGCACGAAGATCAGGCCCATACCGAACGAGAGCACCAGGATGTACGGCAGCAGGTGCGTCCAGTACGTCGAGTCGACCTCGAGCCGGCTGAATCCGAACATGCCGGCCGCCACGAAGACGCCACCGGTACCGGCGATCCACCGCGGGTCCATCCGCGCCACCAGCGTCGACGCGACCTGGGCCGCGAGCACGATGCCGACACTGAACGGCAGGAACGAGATACCGGTCTTCAGCGCGCTGTAGCCCATGATGCTCTGCACGAAGATGCCCAGGAAGTAGAACATCGAGAACATCGCCGCACCGACGATCAGCATCACGAAGAAGCTGACCCCACGGGTCCGGTTCGCGAGGATCCGGAACGGCATCAGCGCGTGCTTCGACCGGGCCTCGATACCGAGGAAGATCCCGATCAGCGCCAGACCGCCGAAGATGTACGTCAGCGTGAGCGCGTCGCCCCACCCGTTGGTCGCGGCGTGCGTCAGGCCGTAGACCAGCGAGGTCAGACCCAGGGTGCCGGTGATGGCGCCGGGCAGGTCGAACTTGCCGGTCTGCCGCTCGGACTCACCCAGGAACCGGAAGGCCAGTACGGCGACCAGCAGGCCGATCGGCGTGTTGATGAAGAACGTCCAGCGCCAGGACGCCTCGGTCAGCGCCCCACCCAGGATCAGACCGACGGCGGCGCCGGCCCCGGACATCGCGGCGTACACGCCCATCGCCCGGTTGCGCTCCTTGCCGGCCGGGAACGTCGTGGTGATCAGCGCGAGCGCGTTCGGCGAGGCCGCCGCGGCCGCGAGACCCTGCAGGATCCGGCTGATCAGCAGCACGCTCTCGCTCTGCGCGATACCGCCGACGAACGACGCCAGGCCGAACAGGACCACACCGAACACGAAGACCTTGCGGCGACCGAGGATGTCACCGATCCGGCCGCCGAGCAGCAGCAGACCGCCGAAGGCCAGCGCGTACGCGTTGACCACCCACGGCAGCGACGCGTCGCTGAAGCCGAGCGCGCCCTTGATGTGCGGCAGCGCGATGTTGACGATGGTGCCGTCCAGCACCACCATCAGCTGCGCCATGCAGATCAGCGCGAGCGCGATACCGAGATTGCGGTGGCCGTGGCCGTTGGACTCACCGACCGCGTCGGTCGGCCTGCCTTCCGGCGGATCGGCCTTGATGACTTCTTCGGACATAAGAAACTTTCCCCTCTTGGGCAGACTGTCTTGCTTCACCGCGGACCGGCCCCTCACCGGTCAGCTCACCTGCGACCCCCGCGCCGCAGGCAGGATCACGTTGTCGATCACTCGGAGGATCAGGTCGTCGGTCGGCTCGACGCCGAGGATGTAGGCGTGGTGGATGACCACCGCCGGCAACGTCACCGACAACAGGTCGACGTCGACGTCCGGTGCGATCTCGCCGCGCTCGACGGCACGCTCGTACACCTTGTTGGTCAGGGCCTGCCGGGGCGCCAGGAAGCGCTCACGGAAAGCCTTCTGCAGCTCGGCGTCGCGATGCAGCGCGGTCAGCAGACCGGCGATCACCGACATCGGAAGCTCGTCGGTGAAGCCGCCCGCGCCGCACGACATCGAGATCAGGTCACCGCGCAGGCTGCCGGTGTCGACCTCCTCCGGCATCGGGCACCCCTTGGCCCGGCTGATCGCGTCCACGACCAGTTCGGCCTTGGTGGACCAGCGCCGGTACAGCGTCGCCTTGCTGGCCTTGGCCGCCGTCGCGACCGCGTCCATCGTCAGCCGGTCGTAGCCGAGCTCGGCCACCACCGCCACGGTCGCATCGAGGATCTCCTCCTCACGACCGCCTTCGACCCGCGGCCGCTGCCGAACGCCTACGTTGTCCACGTTCATCACCCTGCGTAGCTACAAGAACACCGATAGAACGAAACTGTTTCGTTTCATCCATCACTCTACGACTCATGTGAAGGAGTGCACAAAGGATTTTGCGGAGATTTCGCCAGTGGCATAAGTCACTGTCCGTACCAGTTGATCACTGGTACAACCCCAGCAGCCCCGCCCGCAGCTCCCCCGCTCGGGAACATCCAGGGCCAACCCTCTCGCCATGAGCAACGTGGATCGACATCGCCCGCCCGTCAACCAGGGTTGCCAATCCAGGGGTGGTTCACCCACCGGGTTGTGGGTTCACCACCGCTACTCCAGGCCGCGAACCCACCACGCGATGGGTGAACCCATCTCGTCGGTCCGCACCGCCCGGAGATCTGCGGCGCCAACCGGCCCACTCGGGGTCGTCCCCCGGGACAGCCACGCCGGTGCGATACCGCGCGGCTGGTTCACACCACCGAATCCACGGGGTCGATCGGCCAGCTCAGGGGTGGCCCCCCAGGGATGGCCGCGCTGGGCGTGTTCTGGCGGCGTTCACCATCCACGCGGCGTTCACCATCCACGCGGCGTTCACCATGCACGCGGCGTTCACCATGCACGCGGCTGCACAGCGGATGGATCTCCGCGGTGTCGACGATCGCGTATGGGGGCGAGCGTCAGTCGTCGTCTTCGGCGGTGCGGGCCTGCTCGAGGCGCTGCGAGATCGTCGCGGCGCGGGTCTCGATCTTGCCGGCCAGCCGTTCGCGGGCGGCGCGCAGTACGAAGATCGAGAGGATCGACGACAGGATCAGGGCGACCAGGAGCAGCGGGAAGATCGTCAGCCAGTTGTTCAGGGCGAACCACAGCACGGCGAAGCAGACGGCGAACAGCGCCGCCCGCAGGCCGGTGTAGATGGCGAACTCTTTCATCTCAGACCCCAGCGTAGGAGTGCAGGCCAGAGACCAACAGGTTCACGCCGACGAAGTTGAAGATGAAGACGAACCAGCCGACGATCGCGATCGTCGCGGCCCGGCGGCCACGCCAGCCGGCGGTCGCGCGGGCGTGCAGGTAGGCGGCGTACACCACCCAGGTCACCAGCGACCAGACCTCCTTGGGGTCCCAGCCCCAGTACCGGCCCCAGGCGTGCTCGGCCCAGATCGGACCGGCCACGAGTACGCCGAACGTCCACAGCGGGAACGCGAACGCGAGCACCTTGTACGCCGTACCGTCCATCGCCTCCGCGCTCGGGAGGCGGCGCAGCGATGCCGACATCGTGCCGCCGGCGAGGACCTTGCGCTCGGCGCGGGCCTTCACGAGGTACAGGACCGAGACGAGGCCTCCGACGGTGAACGCACCACCGGAGATCGCGGCGGACGAGACGTGGATGACGAGCCAGTACGAGTGCAGGGCCGGGACGAGCGGGCCGGCCGGGGTGTAGAGCGCGAGCGAGGCGAGGCCGAGTACGGCGGCGATCACGAAGGTCACGCCGAGGCCGAGCCACTGCAGCTTGTACTTCTGCACGAAGATCAGGTAGACGATCGCCACGGCGAGCGATGCGGTGATGGAGAACTCATACATGTTCCCCCACGGCACCCGCCCCGCCGCCAACCCGCGGGTGACAACACCACCCAGGTGCAGCACGAAGCCCAGCCAGGTCAGCAACAACCCGATCCGGCTCGCCGCATCCATCCGCTCCGAAGACTCGGCGCCTTCGGCGCCGGAGGTGGAGGGGGACGAGGCCGCGCCGGATCCGACGCCCTCGGCGACCCCGGTCGAGCCGGAGGCAACGGCGCTGGAGCCGGAGGCGACGAGCTCGGCCTTGGCTGCTTCCTGCTCCGCGGGAGCCTTTGCGACGGCTGCGCGGCCGAGGGCCCATTCCATGGCGTGGGAGATGAGGGCCAGGACGTAGATCACCGTGGCGGTCGGGATCAGCAGGTTGGAGACTTGTGCGTAGGTCTCCCCGCTCATCCGCGTCCTCGCTTCGCTCCGGGCGCGGATGAGGCTCTGCACGCGCTGTGCTTGATGATGAGCTCACTCCGTTCGCTCATGGCTGCTCCTCGGTGCTCGAGCTGGCTGGTTTGAGGCTCTTGGTGATTGCTTGGATCTCGTCGCCGAGGCCGCGTTCGGGACCACGGTCCAGACCGGCGACCTCGACAACGGTACGCCCGTCCTCGTCCCGGACGCGCACCCAGGTGCGCCGCGGATGCACGAACAGCGAGCCCATCAGCCCGAGGATCGCCAGCAGGATGCCTGCCAGCGCGAGATCAGTACCGGGAGTGTGGCTGATCTGCAGCTTCACCCACCGGCTGTACCCGTTGAACGTGATCGACCCGGCCTTGTCCGGCAGCGCGACGCTCTGCCCGGGCGCGAGCTGGAACCGCCACTTGTCGCCGTTCTGCTGGAACTGCGTCAGCTTGGTCTTGTCCAGCTGGTACACCGACTCCGGCTTACCCGTCTCCGGCTGCGGCCGGCCGTAGTACCCGGTCATCACCAGCTGCGGGTTCAGGTCGTCGGGGAAGACCGACACCGGTCCGTCCGGCCCGATCACCGCGGTCGGCAGGAAGAACCCTTCGAAGCCCAGCGTCATCGGCCGCGCGTCCGGCGCCTTGATCACGCCGAACGACGAGAAGTTCGAGTCCTGCGGCAGGAACGGCGCCGGCCCGGAGAACGCGACGTTCCCCTGCCCGTCCTTGACCGTCACCCGTGGCGCGTATCCGTGCCCGAGCAGGTAGACGCTGCTGCCGTCCAGCTTCAGCGGATGGTTGACCTGCAGCTCGTACGACTTCTCCGGCGCGTCCGGCGTCTCCTGGTAACCGAGCTGCGCCTTGAACTCCCGCGCCGCACCCTTCTGCGGTCCGTCCTCCTGGAACTTCACCTCGAAGTCCTTGACCGTCAGCGAGAACGGCGGCAGATCGTCGTCACCGCTGAACGCCCGCCCCGGCGTGAAGTCGTCGTACTGCGCGACCGTGTTCGAGAACCCGTTGCCCACGACAACCAACACCGTGCCGCGGTAGCCGAACAGCGAACCCCACGCGACACCGACCAGCGCGAGGATCAGCGAGAAGTGGAAGAGCAGGTTGCCCGCCTCGCGCAGATAACCACGCTCCGCGCCGACGCCACCGTCGTACACCTGCACGCGGAACCGGCGCTTGCGCAGCTCGCGGGTCGCGGCCTCGAGTACGCCGTCCGGGGCGTCGACCTCGAAGCGTTCGTACCCGGGCAGCCGGTTCAGGTTCCGTGGCGGCTTCGGCGGCCGCGCCCGCAATCCCCTCGCGTAAACAGAGAGCCGCGGTACGACGCAACCGATCAGCGAGATGAACAGCAGCAGGTAGATCGCCGAGAACCACGCGGACTTGTAAACGTCGAACAGCCCGAGCTTGTCGTACAGCGGACCGAGCGTCTTGTGCGCGGTGAGGAAGTCCGAGACCTTGATCGGGTCGATCGGCGTCTGCGGCACGAGCGATCCGGGCACCGCGCCGAGCGCGAGCAGGAACAGCAGCACCAGCGCGGTCTTCATCGACGTCAGCTGCCGCCAGGTCCACCGCAACCATCCGACCAGTCCCATCGCCGGCGGGCCGGACGGCTCCTCCGGTCCGGACGCGGCCGCGATGCGGTCCTTGACCTCTGTCATCTCAGACCGCCGATCCGAAGTTGGCGACCCACTGCCGCAGGTCCGCGGTCATCGCATCCCACACTCCCGTCAGCAGCAGCAGTCCCACCGCGATCATCAGTACGCCGCCGATCCGGATCACCAGCAGTTGGTGCTTGCGGACCCACGCCACCGCGCCCAGCATCCGCCGGAACGCCAGCGCCGCGACGATGAACGGAATGCCCAGCCCGAGGCTGAACACCAGCGCCAGCGCCGCACCCCGCCCGGTGCTGCCCTCGGTGGTGGCCAGCGTCATCACGGTCCCGAGCGTCGGACCGATACACGGCGTCCACCCGAATCCGAACAGTACGCCGAGCAACGGCGCCGCCGCGATCCCGACCGCCGGAACCCGGTGCACCCGCAGGTCCCGCTGCATGAATCCGAACCCGCCGAGGAAGATGATGCCGAGCACAACGGTCAGCGCGCCGAGCACCCGGGTGATCGCGGTCTGGTGATCGATCAGCAGATCACCGGCCTTGCCGAACACCACCCCGGTCAGGATGAACACCGCCGAGAACCCGGCCACGAACAACGCCGTACCGGCCAGCATCCGGCCGCGCTTGGCGGAGTCCAGCTCGGCAGCGGACAGGCCGGTGACGTAGGAGAGGTAGCCGGGGAGCAGTGGTACGACGCACGGCGAGAAGAACGAGATCGCGCCGGCGAGCACTGCGATCGGCAGCGCTACCAGCATCGACCCCGTCATCGAGTCGGCGAACCACTGTCCCATCAGCTCAACCGGCGTCCTTGACCATGCCGAGCAGAGTCTGCTTCGTCACTTCCCCCACGACCCGCCCGGCGACCTTGCCGGTCTTGTCGATCACCAGTGTGGTCGGGATCGCTGCCGACGAGATCTGCCCGCGGAACCGCAGCAGGCCCTTGCCGTCCGGGTCGTAGAGGTTCGGGTAAGGCACCGCGAACTCCTGGACGAACTTCTTCGCCTGCGCCGGATCGAGGTCGCGCGTGTTCAGCCCGATGAACTGCACCGACGGGCCGAGCTCCTTCGACGCCGCGACCAGGTCAGGCGCTTCTTTGCGGCACGGCGGGCACCACGAGCCCCACACGTTCAGTACGACGACCTTGCCGGTCTGCTCGGACAGCGTCCAGGTCTTCCCGTCCAGCGTCTTCCCGGTCAGCTCCGGCGCGGCCTTCCGGTCCCCGGCCGCGAACACCGACACGTTGCCGTTGCCGCTGACGAAGCCCGACTGACCCTGGCGGTTCTGCGCGGCCTGCTGGCCCGAGCTGCACCCCGCGACGAGGAGCAGTCCGGCCACGGCGACCGCAGTACGACGGAACATCACGCGCCGCCTACGAACTTCTTGGCAGGCTTGACCGGCAGCAGGTCCTTCGCCGGCTCGGAGTACCCGACCGAGACGATCTGGTCGCCGTGGAAGGTGAACGAGGTCAGGCTGGCCAGGCTGCACTGCCGCTTGCGCGGGTCGTGGAACATCCGCCGGCCCTCGATCGCGGACCGGACGATCCAGATCGGCAGCTGGTGCGACACGATCAGCGCCTCGTGCCCGGCGGCCTTCTCCCGGGCGGTCTCGATCGCGTCCCGCATCCGCCGGACGATCTGCTGGTACGGCTCACCCCAGGACGGTTTCCACGGGTTCCGCAACAGCCACCACGCGCTGGGCCGGCGAAGCGCGCCGTCACCGACGCCGAACTTCTTGCCCTCGAACAGGTTCGCCGCCTCGATCACCCGCTCGTCGATGTCGGGCGTGAGCCCGAACACCTTCGCGATCGGCTCCATCGTCTCCTGGGCCCGCTCCAGCGGCGAGCTGACTAGGTGCACGATGTCGCGGCCCTTGACGTGCTCGGCCACCCGCTCGGCCATCGCGCGGCCGAGCTCGGACAGGTGGAAATCGGGGATCCGGCCGTAGAGCACGCCGGTCGGGTTGTACACCTCGCCGTGACGCATCAGGTGCACGACCGTCGTTTCGGTCACCGCTGTCCCTTCAGTTCTGTACACCGGCCGCCGCGCGGGCCGCCGGTACCAGGGCCGACTCCAACGAAGCCAGCGCGTCGTCGTCGATCGCCGCACTGACGAACCAGGCCTCGAAGGCGCTCGGCGGCAGGTAGACGCCGGCGTCCAGCATGGCATGGAAGAACGCCGTGAACCGGGGCAGCACCTGGGCGTTGGCTCCGGCGAAGTCCCGGATCTCGGCAGGTCCCTCCGAGGACTCCACGAAGAAGACGCTGAAGAGGTTCCCGGCCGCCTGAATGACGTGCGGCACACCTTCCTTGTCCAGGGCGGTCGACACCAGCCGCTGGATCGTGAGCGACGTCTCGTCGATCTTCGCGTAGACCTCGTCGGTCGCCAGCCGCAGCGTGGTCAGACCGGCCGTGGTGGCGATCGGGTTCCCGGACAGGGTGCCGGCCTGGTAGACCGAGCCCTCGGGCGCCAGGTGGGCCATCACATCGGCCCGGCCGCCGAACGCCGCGGCCGGGAAGCCACCGCCCATCACCTTGCCGAACGTCATCAGATCCGGCTGTACGCCGTCGACGCCGTACCAACCGGACCGGGTGATCCGGAAGCCGGTCATCACCTCGTCGGAGATGAACAGGGCGCCGTTGTCGCGGCAGGTCTGCGCCAGGAAGGCGTTGAAGTTGTCGCGCGGCGGGACGACGCCCATGTTGCCGGGCGAGGCCTCGGTGATCACGGCCGCGATCTGGTCGCCGTACTCCGCGAACGCGGCGGCGACCGCGGGCTGGTCGTTGTACGGCAGGACGATCGTGTCGGCAGTCGTCGCCTCGGTGACACCCGGCGTACCGGGGATGCCCAGCGTGATGACACCGGAACCGGCCTGGGCCAGCAGTGCGTCCACATGTCCGTGGTAGCAGCCGGCGAACTTGATGATCTTTGCGCGCCCGGTGAACCCGCGGGCCAGCCGGAGCGCGGACATGGTCGCCTCGGTTCCGGACGACACCAGCCGGACCTTGTCCACCGGCGTCCGGGCGACGATCTCCTCACCGAGCAGTACCTCGGTCTCGGTCGGCGTCCCGTACGACGTACCCCGGGCGACCGCGGCCTGGACGGCGGCGATCACCTCCGGGTGAGCGTGTCCGAGCAGCAGCGGACCCCAGGAGGAGACCAGATCGAGGTAGCGATTGCCGTCGACGTCGGTCATGTGACATCCGTCACCAGACGCCATGAAACGCGGTACGCCGCCGACGGCGCGGAACGCACGTACGGGAGAGTTGACTCCGCCCGGGGTGACTGCGGAGGCCCTGTCGAAGAGCTCGGCGGACTGTTCTGTGTGTGCGGGCACGCCGGACATTCTCCCCGACCGGCCAGGCGGGCCGACGGGCAGGGCGGTCCGAATTACACGGGTGGATCGTGCGCAGGGGGTTCACAGGCGCTTTGTTACGCGCCAGTATGGGTACCCGGTGACCGCACGTACACGGTCTCGTCCGGCGCGTAACCCACGCAACGGGGCGGACGTTAGACCTATTACGACGGCAACCGACAAAGACACAGAGACAGTCCGCGGCGTGGGGCCGGGCTGGTCGATGAGTCACGGAGGGGAATCATCGATGGCGAAGGGCAAGCGCCGCGCCACGGGTAGCGGCTGGCGTCAGGCGGCGCCGCTGATCCCGTTGGCGCTGTTCGCGAGCGCATTCACCGTCAGTGCCACGGATGATCCGGCGGTCGCCACGGCGTCGCTGGAGCAGGGTCTGTCCGGCGGTAACTCGGTCGTCGTTCCGAAGCAGCCGATCTCCCAGCCGGCCAACGTGCCGCAGCCGGGTGTCGTCGGCCCGGGCGTCGACCCTGGCGAGCAGCCGACCCAGGTCGTCTCGGGACTGTCGAGGAACGGCATCCCGAACGCCGCACTGAAGGCGTACTCCCGGGCCCAGCAGGTGCTGGCCCAGGCCGACCCGTCCTGCCACCTGCCCTGGACGCTGGTGGCCGCGATCGGCCGGGTCGAGTCCAACCACGGCCGCTTCGGCGGCAACGCGCTGAACTCGCAGGGCGTCGCGGTTCCCGGCATCTACGGCCCGCGGCTGGACGGCTCGTCCGGCACGGCCCGGATCTCCGACACCGACGCCGGCGCGTTCGACGGCGACGGAGCATTCGACCGCGCGGTCGGCCCGATGCAGTTCATCCCCGGCACCTGGCGGGCCATGGGAGTCGACGGCGACGGCGACGGCGTGCGGAACCCGCAGGACATCGACGACGCGGCGATGTCGACCGCGGTGTACCTGTGCTCCGGCAACACCGACCTGTCCAAGGCCTCCGACGTCAACGCGGCCGTGCTGCGCTACAACCATTCCCAGCAGTACGTCGACCTCGTGGTCAGCATCGCCAAGGCGTACGCCGGCGGCAGCTGGATCGCGGTCGGCAACGGGACGTCCGGTGACGACGTGGACGACGCCGGCCAGCAGATCGGCGGCGGCGACATCAACGCGCCGTCGGACAAGAACCTGCCGAAGACGATCGACCTGCCGACCCCGCCGCCCACGGTGATCACGACGCCGACCGACGAGCGCGACGACACCCGCCCGACGGTCGTGCCGACCGAGCGCCCGACGTCCAAGCCGACCAGCAAGCCGACGTCGAAGCCGACGCCCGGCAAGCCGACCCCGACCAAGCCGACGTCGAAGCCGACCGTTCCGACCACGACGACTCCCGGTGTCGCGACGCTGACGACCGCGGTGGGCCTGATCGTCGGCACGGTCGGCTCCACGGTGGGCGAGCTGCAGACCGCCACGACGTACTGCCAGTCCGAGATGGCGAAGGTGACGATCACCAAGCCGACCCAGGACCAGCTGCAGAAGTGCGTGACCGCCTACCAGACCGGTGGGGCGAAGGCGGTCGACCAGGTCATCCGCAACCTGCTGTCCCTGCTGGGACTGCTGGGCGTTCTCGGTGGAGGCATCCTCGGGAGCTGATCCCTCACAGACCGGCGCACCTGCCCCCACCCCTCCCTAGGTGCGCCCCTGGCGACGCCACGGAGCACATCCCCCCGGCTCCGTGGCGTCGCTCTTTTAACGATCAGAACGTCCAGGCTTTCTCGATCGTCTGGCTGATGCTGTTGCCGAGCAGATCGCTCGCGTTGACCCGCACACTCGCGGAGGACGCACCCGCCGGAGGCGGCGGCAGCTTGGCCCGGACGGTGCCGAGTCCGCGCAGCGACAGCTTCTGCCAGGTCTTCCCGTCGTAGGAGATCTCGGCGGTCGTCCGGAAGATCCCCAGTCCGCGCACACCCGGCTGATAAGCCGGGGTCAGCTCGAGCCACCCGTCGGTGTGCTTGTAGTCGACCTGCACCAGCGGCAGCACGGCCCGGCTCTTGGTCGGCGCCGACAGGAAGTGCCACACCGTGTGCGTCGACGTCGAGGTGGTCGCCCAGCTGTTCGGCCCGCGCTTCTGATCCAGGGTCAGGTCGTACCACGCCGCCCGCGCCGGCACCGCCCACTGCGCCACCGACCAGCTCTCACTACCGAGCTCCACGCCGTTGCTGCTGAGCTTCATGCTCGTCACATCGCCGCGATCACCCCAGCCGAAGACGCTCCGGTCGCCGCTCACGTACTGCGGAATCGCGATCCGCAACGCGTTCTCGAACCGCGCCGGCGGCCAACCCTGCGCCACGTCACCGGCCGAGTCCGACAATCCCGGTACGGCGGGACGCATCAGCGACTCCCACCAGCCCCGCGTGACCTGCTCCCCCGGCCGGTAGCTACGCGGGATCGTGGACTCGTACCCGCTCTCGTTCCACTCCCCTGCCGAGGTCGCCTCGTCCCAGGTCACGCCCTTGAGGTCGGTGACGAGGTAGTCGGTCCGGCTGACCGGCCCGGTCACCGCGCGGGTCGACGTCAGCCCGGTGCTGATCCCGGGCAGGTGTGCGATCCGCTGGTCGGTGTGCAGGAACCACGCGTCGTTGCGCTGGAAGTTCGTGGTCACCACGGCCGGGTGCATCTTCGCGACGTCGTACGTCAGCGGTCCCTTCACCGTCGACGGTCCGATCGCGACGTCGTACCGGTAGGTGCTGTCGAGGAGGCCGCTCAGCTTGAGCGAGACCGGTCCCTTCGCCAGTGCGCCGAGCAGTTGCTTGCCCTGTTCGGAGCGCAGCAGGTAGAGCGGGATGCCTTGCTCGGTCCCGTCCGACCAGTAGCCCGGCGCCTCGTTGTAGAGGAACACCACCTTGGCGCCGGCCGCCTTGGCCGCCTCGACCTGCGCGACGATGTCGTCGGGTGAGATCCAGCGGATCAGCGCGATCTTGTCCTTGGCGCCGGTCAGCTCCGCCGGCGTGCCGTCGCCGCCGTTGTAGAGCGGGAGATTCTCGTTGCCGACGTACACGGTCCGGTAGGAGCCCTGGCCGGGCGTCGGCAGGCGACCCGCACCTGGTACGTCGACGGTCAGCTGCGGCTGGGCGAGATCCCAGCGCTGCACGACCTGGAAGGTGCCGTTGGCGACCTTCCCGAAGTCCTGCACGTAGATGCCGTTGGCAACCTTGCCGTCGAACCCCCAGCCGGACACGGCATCCCGGTCGCCGACCTTGCGGTGCCAGGCGATCCCGATACTCTTCGCGTCGGCCGGTCGCGGGGTCTTGATCGTCACCTTGTGCGCGGTCCGGGCGTCGAACGTGAAGGTACGGTCGGTGCCGATCCACTCGTCCGGATCGCCGAGCAACGTGATCGAGTTGGCCCAGTCCGCCTCGTCGCCGCCCACGGCG
This sequence comes from Kribbella sp. NBC_00662, assembly GCF_041430295.1. Lineage (GTDB taxonomy): Bacteria > Actinomycetota > Actinomycetes > Propionibacteriales > Kribbellaceae > Kribbella. The sequence goes on from NZ_CP109029.1 coordinate 1,390,657, forward strand.
TACACCATCACGCTGTAGCGGCCGGTCGGTACGTCGAGGGTGCGGGTGCCGTTCTCGTCGAAGGCGATCGCGTTCACATCACCGGTGTCCTGGTTCCACAGCTGCACGCCGCTCGCGCCGGCCGCGGTGGTGGCCGGCTTGCCGTCGCGACCGATCGCCTTCACCGTCACCTGGTTCAACCGTCCACCGGCCGTGAACCCGAGACCGGTCCGGACGAGGCTGTTCCCGTTGCGAGCGGTCAGGACACCGGCATAGTTCGCGGGCTGGGTCTTCGCCAGGTTGAGCGTGACCGCCGCGGACGCCGTACCACCGGCGGGGATGGTCAGCCGGGCCGGGCTCACCGTCAGCCCGGCCGCCACCCCCGCCGGAGACTTGGCGCCGACCGACAGGGTCAGCGTCACCGGCCGGTTCGAGTTGTTGTGATAGGCAACCTTCCGGGTGACCGGCACGGGTGCGGCCGGGCCGATCCAGGACAGGTCGCCGAAGAACAGGTTGGCGGTGTCCGGGAGCACCTTCGGGTCGAGGGCGTTCGGGATGTCGATCAGGCCCAGGCCCTGCTGGTCGGTGCGGGCGCCGGCGGACGGGACGGCGGTCGAGGTCAGCGCGGCCTTCAGCTGCGGGCCGGTCCAGTCGGGGTGCCGCTGGGCCAGGATCGCGGCAGCGCCGGCGACGTGCGGCGTTGCCATCGACGTACCGCTCAGCTGGGTGTAGTACTGGTCGAGGATGTGGCCCTGCGCGGTGCCGGCGGCCCGGGCGGCGGCGATCTCCACACCGGGCGCGGTCACCTCGGGCTTGAGCGCCCCGTCACCCAGGCGCGGGCCGCGGCTGGAGAAGCTTGCCAGGTTGCCGTCTCCGTCGACCGCGCCGACGGTCAACGCCTCGGCCGCGGCGCCGGGCGAACCGACGCTCTGCTCGGCTCCGGCGTTGCCTGCGGCGATCACGAACAGCGTGCCGCTCGACTTCGACAGCCGGTCGACAGCCTCGCTCATCGGGTCCGTGCCGTCCGACGGGAGACCGCCGAGGCTCATGCTGACGACCTTCGCGCCCTGCTGGACGGCCCACTCCATACCGGCGATCGCCTCGGAGTCGTACCCACCGCCGCTGTTGTCGAGCACCTTGCCGATCAGCAGCTCCGCACCGGGCGCAACCCCCTTCCGCTTACCTGCGGACGCAGTACCGAGGCCGGCGACGATCGAGGCCGTGTGGGTGCCGTGGCCGTGCAGGTCCTGGACCGCCTCGTCCGGCACGAAGCTCTCCGAGGCGACGACCTGCTTGGCGAGATCGGGATGCCCGGCGTCGTACCCGGTGTCGAGAACAGCCACCTTGACGCCGTGACCGTCGTACCCCTGCTTCCAGGCGGTCGGGGCACCTATCTGCTTGTCCGACAAGTCGTCGGTGGCGTGCGTGCGGCCGTCGAGCCAGATCTTGGTGACCTGGCCGGTCTTGAAGGTGGTCGGGCCGCTGATGCCGTCCCAGAACGCCTTGGCGTCGGACTTCTGCACGGTGACCGCGGAGCTTCCGACGCTGGTGAGCGTACGGCGGAGAGTCGCGGCCGCCGGCGTACTGGGGGCGCTGCGCAGGGTGGCCGGCGCGGTGAGGAGGAGGGGCAGGCGATCGCTGCTCGCGTCGTCGTACCCCTGCGCAGCGAGTTCGGTGAGGTTGAACAGGCGCTTGTCCAGGCGGCCCGCGGTGAGCAGCGGGTAGGCCTCGGACGGGATCAGGCTGAGCTCGCCGTCGAACGTGCCGAAGTAGTACGGCTCGTCGTCGGTCAGCCGGGCTGACACCTGCCCGTCGGCGCTCGTGGTCAGCTCGGCGACATCGCCGGTGACGAGCGTGATCCGTTTGACCGACGCACCCGGCGTCGGGTGGACGGCCCCGGCGGGCTGGGTGGACCCGGGTTGCGCGGCGTGCGCCGGGGTGGTCGTCAGCAGCAGGGAACTGACGACCACCGCGGCGAGCAGGCCGGACGCGGACCGGGACGATCGGGGAAACACAGGCGGACACCTCCCGATGCCCCGACCCACGCGAGGCCATCATCGGGAGCCTGTCAGTTGCCTTCAGCCCCGGTCCACCGGTCTGTCTGACGTACACCCGCCATGACCGGTACCGGTCACCTTGAGCACCCACCAACCAGAACTGCCGGCGAAAAGTGGTTGGTGGGTGCTCAAGGTCGAGGGGTCAGGCGAAACGCTTCGCGACGTTCTCGACGCGCTCCAGGAGGTCGAGGTCGTAGGCGACGCCGGGGATGTAGAAGATCACGTAGTCGGCGCCGGCTTCGAGGGAGGCCTCGACCTTGTTCGCGATCTCGTCCTCGGTGGTGATCAGGTTGTCCTTGTCGAACTTGTCCCGGTTCATCGGGCCGAGCGCCTTCTCGGTCGCCTTCTGCGGGTCGTCACCCTTGTCGATCGGGAACACGTTCAGCCCGGTCGACTTGATGATCTCGTCGTAGTCGCGACCGATCTTGTTGCAGTGCTCCCGGAGGATGTCGCACTTCTCCTTGATCACCTCGGGGTTGCCGCCGCCGATGTTCGCGGCGTCGCCGTACTGCGCGACCAGCTTGAGCGTGACCTTCGGGCCGCCGCCGCCGATCCAGAAGCTCGGGTGCGGCTTGCGGACGCCCTTCGGCTCGTTGATCGGCGCGTCGATCGAGTAGTACTTGCCGTTGTAGACCGGCTTGTCCTCGGTCCACATCTTGTAGATGATCTCGGTCGCCTCGCGGAACGCGGCCATCCGCTGCGGGATGTCGGTCCACTCGTAGCCGTACGCCTTCCACTCGTGCTCGTACCAGCCGGCGCCGATACCGGCGTACAGGCGGCCGTGACTGGCGACGTCGACGGTGGACGCGATCTTCGCGTACAGCGACGGGTTGCGGTAGCCGTTGCAGCCGACCATCTGGCCGATGTTCACCCGCTTGGTGTCGCGGGCCAGCGCCGCGGTCGCGCTCCAGCACTCGAAGGTGGTGTTGTCACTCGGCTCGGGCACCGTGTGGAAGTGGTCGAAGAGCCAGATCGAGTCCCAGGACTGCTCGTCGGCGCGCTTGGCGACGTCGGTCATCGCCTCCCACTGCTCGATCGGATCCGCGATCTGTGCCAGATCCATCTTCCAGCCCTGCGGGACGAATACCCCGAAACGTGTAGTCATGCCGCCATCCTTTCCGGGGATGGCGGCATCGGTCCATGAATACGAGTACTGAATTTGCACTCAATCGGACCACTACAGCTTCTTAATTCATCGCGCGCTCAGAACACCCGCTCCGATTCCGGAGTCGGTGCGGTGCACCGCCCGGGCAGCGAGGATCGCGTTCAGCGCGATCGGCGCCAGCCGGCCACCGAACTCCTGCCGGGTCAGTGCTGCCACACCGGCAGCCGTCGGCGCGGCTGCCGACGTACCGAAGAACCGGCAAGCACCCTGCAGGTTGGTCGGACAGGTGCCAGATCCGAAGCCGCCGGCTCCACTGACCGAGACACCGTCAGCGGCGGCCCAGTACGGCGCCGGGAAGCTCCGCGACGAACCGGGGACGCCCTTGCACGGACCCGGCTTCCCGCCCGGGCACTGTGTGGTGGTGACGATCTGGGTCGGACCGGCCGCGCTGTACGGCTCGAGCGCGATGGTCTTCGGGTCGACCGACACGCTGGCGTTCACCGCACCGGCGCTGGTCGCGAAGCCCAGGTAGTTCGAGTCCGGGTTCATCGAGCCGGCCCGGTCCGGCGGATCGATCGTCTGTACGCCGGCCGACAGCGCACGCCAGCGCAGATCGAGGATCGGCGCCTTGCGGGCGGTCGAGGTGCCCTGGACGTCGACGACGAGCTTGACGGGCTGCGCCACACCGGTCGTGTTCTCGTAGATGAACTGCTCGATGGTGTCGCCGACCCCGTTCGCCTGGACCGCGTTGCTGGCCGCGAGGCACGTCGTACCGGAGGCGTCCATCAGATACAGGTTGAGGTCGGTGAATCCACCCTGACCGGCGGTCGGGTAGACCGCACGGGGCTCGCTCCACTGCAGCGTCGGCAGGATCGCCGCGCCGGGCAGCAGGTTGAGGTCGTACGACGTGTCCGCGCCGCGGAGCTTCACCACGTTGTCGGGGGCGTTCGGGCAGCCGTTGAACGGTCCGGTGACTCCGTCGGGGCCCTTGCCGGTTCCGACGGCGGTCACCCGCGGTGCATGCCGGTTGCCGAGGTTGCCGGCCGAGGAGCTGATCCAGATCCCGTGCTTGGCCAGGCTCTCCGCCGTGGCGGCGCCGATGCCCTGCTGGAACGCCGGCTCGTCGTCCAGCGCGATGTCTTCGGCGATCATCGTGACGCCCGCGTTGGCCAACGTGTGGAACGCCTCGACGTACTGCGCTGTCGTGTCCTGCGTACTGGCATAGGCCAGCTTCGCGCCCGGCGCCATGTCGTGGATGATCTCCAGCATCGCGGTGCCTTCGTCGTCCTCGTACGACGCTGCTTGCTGCAGCACCTGCACGTCCGGCGGCAACTCACCCGCGGCGACGGCGTCGGCCAGGTGATCGACATCGCCCGAGATCGCGCCGACCTTCTGCCCGCGTCCGGTCAGCCCGCGTGCCTGGGCCTTGTCGGCCTTGTGGAGCTGGACTCCTTCGGCGGTGATCGGGCCGGCGTCGACGGCGGGACGTAGCGACGGGCGCAGGGCGGTCACCCAGTCGAGGCCGGCGAGCGCGTCGAGCTTGTCGTACGGCACCGAGGCGGAGACGAGTCCGGTGTTCGGCAGGTCCGCGCCCGGTACAGCCTTGAAGTCGGCCGAGTTCTTCAGCACCGAGACTCCGAGCCTGGACAGGTCGCCTTCCTGCGCCGCGGTCACCGGCGCCGCGGCGTACACCTGCACGCCGATCCGGCCGCCGTCCGTCACCCCGAGCGCGCGAGCCTGTGGGCCGGCGGCCTTCGCCTTGGCCGTCGCGCCGGCCTTCGCGAGCGCCGCACTCTGCCGCAGCATCGTCGGAATCTTGGCCGAGGCTGCCGGTTCCTGTGGTGAGGCCGCTGTCGCGGGTGAGACCACCGCGACCACAGCCATCGGAACGATCAGCGCCACGCTGCTCAGCACATACCGGAGCTTCATGGAGTCCCCTCCCCCTCGTCGCCGGGACCACAGTCACCCACTCACCAACCAACTGTCCAGACTTCGCGTCCCACCCGAACGGACGCAAGGGAGAACTCTCATCGACAAGTTCGAGCAGTTGTTCAGCACCGCAGCACCACAGATTGCGCAGGGCACCCATCAGCGCGACGAACTCCCCAAGGACGGCGGTCGCTGGCCCATCAGCGTCGTACTGCGCCCTCCACAGGACTGCCCACTCGCCCACGCCCTGGACGCCCTGACCACAGAGGCAGCCGCCCTGGCCGGCCCCGACCACTGGCAAACCGGCCAGCTCGGCTCCGCCCACCTGACCGTCCGCGCCCTCGAGCCCCGCCGCGACGTCATCCCACCCGACGACCCCACCCTCGCCCGCTACCAGTCCGCCCTCCACCGAGCGACAGCCGCCACCACCTGGCCCGTCCGCTTCCAGGTGACCGGTCTCACCCTGACCCCGGGCACCGTCATGGCCTGCGCCGAGCCGCTAGGCCCCGAGCTCTTCAGCGCCCGCCTCACCACCGAACTAGGCCCGGACGCCTCGCACGAGACCAAACCCCGCGACATCTGGTACCTGAACCTCCTCCACTTCACCACCGACATCACGTCGCCTCAGGGGTTGATCGACTGGGTGGCTGCGCGCCGCCACACTGTCGTCGGCACGACCACGATCGCGGCACCGGAGCTCGTGCGCGCCGAGTACCACCCCGGCCCGAGGCCGTATATGCGCCTGGAGCCTGTGAGAGCGCTCTAGTTCCGGAACCGGTGAGGTCTTGACCAGGCGGGTGGGAGAGCTGAGAGTCGGGGCCGAACGCGGGTGTGAGGCTCGCGCCGAGGTGGGGAGCGTCCATGCGAGGTTTCCGGCGGATTGCTGTAGTTGCGGCGGCGGCACTGGTCGCGGGGATGCTGGTGACGAGCCCGGCGGTGGCCGACGACCCGACGCCGATCACGTTGGCGGCGTTCGAGGGCGGCGAACCGTTCGCCTACCCGCCGAACGCGGGCATCTTCACCTGGGGCAGTGACGCGGACGATCCACCCACGATGGAGCTGCAGACCCGTGCGGACGCGCCGGCCGGCGAGAAGGTCCTGCACGGCACCTACAACATCAGCGGGTACGGCGGCTTCAGTGACGACATCACGTACGACGTGAACCCGGCCGACTGGTCGGCGTACAAGGGCATCCGGTTCTGGTGGTACGGGCAGAACACCGCACCGCTCCCACCCGGCTCCGGCAAGCGGATCTTCTTCGAGATCAAGGACGGCGGCGCGAACGCCGAGGCCTCCGAGCTGTGGAACACCAGCTTCACCGACGACTGGCAGGGCTGGCACCAGGTCGAGATCCCGTTCAGCCAGCTGGTGTACCGCGGTGACTACCAGCCGGTCGGCGGCATCGACCAGATCCTGAACCTGACCCACATGTGGGGCTACGCGTTCACGATGCCGGTCGGCTCGCCGGGCGAGTTCGCGATCGACCAGGTCGAGGTCTACGGCAAGGCCGATCCGGCGCTGCGGGCGAGCGTCACGACCGACGCGGGTGTCTACCCGGTCAAGGAGGGCGGCACCGCCCAGGTGAAGGTCTCGGTCGCGACCACCGACGGGAAGCCGATCGACGAGCCGGTCACGGTCGACTACAAGTCCGGCACCGGCACCGCCTCGGCCGGCGACTACACACCCGTCGCGGGCACGCTCACCTTCCCGGCCGGTACGGCGTCCGGCACCAGCCAGACCGTCGCGGTCGCGACGAAGAAGGACCACACCGCCGAAGCCGCGGAGACCATTCCGCTCGAGCTCACGGTCACCGGTGCGAAGGCACCTGCGAACCCGGTCGTCGTGATCAACGCACACGATCTCCCGTACCTGAAGTCAAAACTCCCGATCAAGAAGCGTGTCGACGACCTGCTCGCCCGGATGACCACGGCCGAGAAGGTCGGCCAGATGACCCAGGCCGAACGCAACGCGCTGCGGTCCCGCTCGGACATCGCGTCGTACAACCTCGGCTCGCTGCTGTCCGGCGGCGGCTCGGTCCCGACCCCGAACACCCCGGCCGCCTGGGCCGCGATGATCGACAACTTCCAGCTGAACGCCCAGGCGACCCGGCTGCAGATTCCGCTGATCTACGGCGTCGACGCCGTCCACGGCCACAACAACGTCGTCGGCGCGACGATCTTGCCGCACAACATCGCGCTCGGCGCGACCCGCGATCCGTCACTGGCACAGAAGGCCGGTGAGGTGACCGCGACCGAGGTCCGCGCGACCGGCATCCCGTGGGACTTCGCGCCGTGCGTCTGCGTGGTTCGTGACGATCGCTGGGGTCGTGCGTACGAGGGATTCGGCGAGGATCCGGCGCTCGTGCAGTCGATGGCGACGGTCATCACCGGCCTGCAGGGCAAGGCGGACGGCAGTCAGCTCAAGCAGAACAACCACGTGCTGGCGACCGCGAAACACTTCGTCGGCGACGGCGGTACGACGTACGGCAGCTCGACGACCGGGTCGTACAAGATCGACCAGGGCATCACGCAGGTCACCCGGCAGCAGCTGGAGACGTTGCACCTGGCACCGTTCAAGACCGCGGTGGACCTCGGCATCGGCACGGTGATGCCGTCGTACTCGAGTATGTCGATCGACGGCGCGCCGCCGGTGAAGATGCACGGTGACGGCGAGCTGATCAACGGCGTACTCAAGCAGCGGATGGGCTTCGACGGGTTCGTGATCAGCGACTGGCAGGCGATCGACCAGCTGCCGGGCGACTACGCGAGTGACATCCGGACGTCGATCAACGCCGGCCTGGACATGATCATGGTGCCGACGAACTACCAGGGCTTCACCCAGGGCCTGACCGACGAGATCGCGGCCGGCCGGATCCCGATGGCCCGGATCGACGACGCGGTCCGGCGGATCCTGACCGAGAAGTTCAAGCTCGGCCTCTTCGAGCACCCGTACGCCGACACGTCGAACATCTCGTCGATCGGATCGGCCGCCCACCGCGCGGTCGGACGCCAGGCCGCGGCGGAATCCCAGGTACTGCTGAAGAACGACGGCAATCTGCTGCCCCTGAAGGCCGATCAGAAGGTCTATGTTGCCGGTAGCAACGCCAACGACCTGGGCAACCAGATGGGCGGCTGGAGCATCACCTGGCAGGGCGGTTCGGGCGCCACGACCACCGGTACGACGATCCTCGACGGGATCAAGCAGGTGGTGCCGACGGCAACGTTCAGCGCGGACGCGTCCGCTCCGCTGGAGGGTCACGACGTCGGCGTGGTCGTGGTCGGCGAACGCCCGTACGCCGAAGGAATCGGTGACGTGGGCAACGGTCACGACCTGCAGCTCACCGCGGCCGACAAGGCAGCTGTGGACAAGGTCTGCGGCGCGATGAAGTGCGTCGTGCTGATCGTGTCCGGGCGTCCGCAGGTCATCGCGGACCAACTCGGCAAGATCAACGCCGTGGTCGCGTCGTGGTTGCCAGGTACGGAGGGCGCGGGTGTTGCCGACGTGCTGTTCGGCAAGGTCCCGTTCAGCGGCCGCCTGCCGGTCAGCTGGCCGCGCACCGAGGACCAGCAACCGTTGAACGTCGGCGACGCGTCGTACGACCCGCAGTACCCGTTCGGCTGGGGTCTCACCACACAGGCCGCGGCCCGCCAGGCGTTGACCGAGGCGCGCAACAGCCTGTTGCGCAAGCACGATGCCTCTGCGGTGGCGGCCGGGATCGCGGCGAGCGTCGCGCTCGGCGTGAAGGACTGGTCAGGGCCGCAGGCAACCATTGCCCTGGCCGCGGCCACGCAGTCCGCCAAGCTGCTCGAGCGCACCAAGGCCGACACCTTCGCCGAGGACGACGCGGTCGTCGGAGTGGGCCGGTGGATCGCGCAGAACCACATCGGCCAGAACCTCGACGAACCCGCGTCCAGGCTCATCTCGGACGCGGATCACGCCCTCCTCAGCGGGCAGCTCAGCACCGCGACCACCAAGTTGATCGCGGCTTCGAAGCTCCCGTAGTAGGTGCTGGCCGGGGCGGTGACCCCTCATCCGCCCCGGCCAGCACGTCCCTGTCCCCGTGCGTCAGCGGCTGATCCTCGCGGCCGCCTGCCGCGCAAGCTTGTCGAAGTTCGGCGCGGGCACGCCTTGCCCCATCTCGCTGAAGGCCAGCACCGAGACGTTGCGGCCCTTCAGCGTCACGGCGTACGGGAACGCGCCGTCCTCGCTGCCCGGGTCGTTCGGCTTCGGGTAGTCGTACCAGCGGATCACCTAGGTGAGATCGCCGGACGCGCCCTTCACCACCCGGTTCTCGGTGATCTTCCGCGCGTGCGTCGGCGCGGGCTTGCTGTACGTGCAGCTCTTCAGCGTCGCGATGATCGAGTTGTACGCCGCCTTCGCGGCCGCCGCGTTCGCGTACCGGCTCACGTACTGCGCGCCGTACGCGTCCATCTCGTCGGTGAACCCACGCGCCATCCGGGCGGCAACATGCTTGCCCTCGGTCGACGCCGGCCCGCAGTACGTCCTCGGCAGGATCCCCTTGTCGACCTGCCGGAACCAGTTGCGGCGCGCGTCCGCCTTCTTCACCTCTCCCACGGTGAGCAGTTGCGAACGGCTCAACGCCGTGGTCGCAGTCGTGCCCGACGTCGCGGCATCCGCGCCGCCCATCCCCAGCACGCCGATCCCGGCGGCCATCGCACCTACCGCTGCACCGGCCGCGAGCATCCCCCGCAGCTTGCCCCCAGCAACCTTCATGTCTCGTCCCCTCGTTGGTCGGTTGTGCCGAGGTAGACGCGAAGACTCTCAGAAAAGTTGGGTTCCGGTCTAGACAGAAGTTCTGCTGCGGAGACGGCGGAGCATGCGGGCGTCTTCGAAGCCGACCGTCCGGGCGGCGGTTTCGATCGTGGTGCCGTGGCCGATGAGGTGCTCGGCGCGCTCCAGGCGGAGGAGTTGCTGGTAGCGGAGCGGGGTGAGGCCGGTGGCGGTGGTGAAGATGCGGGTCAGCGTGCGCTCACTGACACCGACCTGGCCGGCGAGATCGGACAGCAGGAGGCGGTCGGCGTATCTGGCGTCGATGACGTCCTGGACGCGGTGGGCCAGATCGCTGAGATGACCGCGATGGCGGAGCATCGCCGACTCCTGCAGCTCGTCGCCGTTGCGGCGGGCGTAGACGACCATCTCGCGCGCGACGCGGGCGGCCGCCTCCGCGCCGTGGGCGACCGCGACCAGGTGCAGGGTCAGGTCGATACCGCTCACGATGCCCGCCGAGGTGATGACGCGATCGTCCTCGACGTACAGCACATCGCGGACGATGGTCGCCCGCGGGTAGCGGGCGGCCAACTCGTCGGTCAGGTCGTGATGGGTCGTGAACCGCCTGCCGTCGAGCAGACCGCTCGCGCCGAGGGCGTCGGCGCCCGAGCAGACACTCGCGACCGTGCCACCTGCCGCGTGGTGATCGCGCAGACGCCGGCGGGTGCCCGGGCCGATCGGCGGGACCGGCGACAACCGCGGGGAACGCCATCCGGGTACGACGATCAGGTCGTCCGGCCCGACCTCCGGCCAGTCCAACTCTGCGCGTAACGGCACGCCTTGCGCGGTCATGACCTGTTCGGCTTCGGCGACGTAACTGACCTCGTAGCCGTACCCGAAGTCGTTCGCCGTCGTGAACACCTGCGCCGGACCCGCGAGGTCCAGCAGGTGCACCTTGGGCACCAGCACGAAGACCACGCGAGTGGGACGCATTCGGTCAGGATGCCACGGGTACGCCGGTGAGCTCGTCGAGCGTCCGGATCGTGGCGAACCGCCCGGCCAGCACGTACTCCGTCCGCTCGGCCACCTGCTCCGCGGTCAGGGTCCGGGGATCGGCCAGAATCTCCTCGACCGACGCCTCCTCGCGGATCGACCAGTGCGCCAGCGCCATCGTCGCGGTCGCCTCGGTCACGAACACGACGTCGTACCCGAGGTCGGACCCGACACGGGCGGTGGTCTCGCAGCACTGCTCCGTGCGGATGCCGCTGACAACGATCTCGGAGACACCCTGCTGGGTCAGCAGCTGCTGCAGATTCGTTGTGGTGAAGGCGTTGTGTGACGTCTTGGTGATCATCGGCTCGTCCGGCAACGGTTCGAGACCGTCGATGAGCCGGACGTGGCCATTGGCCGGATCGAACGCGCCGCCGGTGCCGGGCTCGCTGTGCAGCACCCACACGACCAGTTCGCCCTTGTCGCGGGCCGCCTGCACCAGACGGTTCACCCGCTCGGCGATGTCCGGGTGGTTCACCAGTTGCCAGTTCGAGCGGGTCCGGAAGGATTCCTGGACGTCGATCACGATCAGTGCGGTTCGGCTCATGACCCGAGGATCACCCGCGGACGGCGTCCCGGGAAGGCTCGATCGGGGCCCGAACCGGACCGATCTGGTCAGCACCGAGATCACCGTGAAGAGATCGGACGAATCCACACCCATCCGAACTGTTCCAAACACCGGTCTGGCGTGCTTATCGTGCCCAGGTCTGCTTCTACAACGATTGAGGGGATTGCGATGCCCGATCACCTGCCCCGCCGCCAGGTCCTCCGGACCGCCGGCGCACTGGGCCTCGGTGCCGCCGCCGCGGGCGCTTTCACCAGCACCGCGGAAGCCAGTACCCAGACCAACTCCGGCGCTGGTACGACGGATAAGTTGACTGCCATGGGCGAACACCACGGCAGGCTCGAGATCCGCAAGGACCCGTTCGGTACCACCCCCGACGGCCAGGGAGTGGACGTGTACACGTTCACCAACGGCCGGGTGACGATCTCGATGCTCACCTGGGGCGCGACCATCCAGCGGGTCGAGACGCCGGACCGCCGCGGGCGGACGACGAACATCAGCCTCGGCTTCGACAACCTGCCCGACTACGCGGCGCTCAGCCCGTACTTCGGCGCGACCATCGGCCGCTACGGCAACCGGATCGCCAAGGGCAGGTTCACGCTCGACGGTACGACGTACCAGATCCCGGTCAACAACGGCGAGAACGCGCTGCACGGCGGCACGATCGGGTTCGACAAGAGGGTCTGGAAGGCCGAGGTCGTCAAGTCCGACAAGGCGGTCGGCGTCGCGTTCACCTATGTCAGCCCGGACGGTGAGATGGGCTTCCCTGGTGAGCTCACCAGCACCGTCACGTACACGCTGGACCGGCGCGACAACCTGCGGATCGACTACCACGCGACCGTCGCGGGCAAGCCGACGATCGTCAACCTGACCAACCACGTGTACTTCAACCTGCTCGGCGAGGGCAACGGCACGATCTACGACCACGTGCTCGAGCTCAACGCCGCGAAGTACACCCCGGTCGACGTGAACCTGATCCCGACCGGCGAGATCGCTCCGGTGGCCGGCACGCCGTTCGACTTCAACCGGCCGACCGCGATCGGCGCGCGCCTCCGCGGCGACCACCAGCAGCTGATCTTCGGCCGCGGCTACGACCACAACTTCGTGATCGCCGGGCGACCGGACAGCCACGGTCTGCGCCTGGCCGGCCGCTTCACCGAGCCCGAGCACGGCCGCACGATCGAGGTCCACACCGACCAGCCCGGCGTCCAGTTCTACAGCGGCAACTTCCTCGACGGCACCTTCCTCGGCATCGGCAACAAGGCGTACCGCCAGGGCGACGCCTTCGCGTTCGAGACCCAGCACTTCCCCGACTCCCCCAACCACCCCAACTTCCCGTCGACGGTCCTGCGCCCCGGCGAGACCTACAAGAGCACCACGATCTACAGCTTCGGCACGAAGTAGATGCGTTAACGACAGGAGGTAGTCCGCCTTACGAGGCTCGGCGGGCGTGGCTCGCGCTCAGACGGCGTCGTTCGAGGGGACTACCTCCTGTCTTCACGACGCGCAGACCAGCCGGCGAAGGGTCACCTAACCAACCTAGGGTTGGACTCATGGTGCTGCAGATTCCGTTCGAGGACGCGTTTCGGTTCGATCCGTCCCCGACGTTCGCGGAGCTTCGGGAGAACGAGCCGGTGGCTCGAGTGCGGACACTCGCGGGTGCCGAGGTCTGGCTGGTGACGCGGTACGACGACGTGAAGCTCGTGCTCGCCGACCCGCGGTTCTCGCGGGCCGCGGTGGTGAAACAAGGAGCGCCGCGGGTCGCGCTGGCCAAGCCGATGCCGAACAGCCTGACCACGACCGACCCGCCGGAGCACACCCGGCTGCGAAGGTTGGTGGTGCCAACGTTCGCGCACCGAAAGATCGAGCGGACCAGGCCGTGGGTGGCGGAGCTGTCCGCGCAGCTCGCCGAGGACGTCGCGCGGGCCGGTGACGGTGCCGACATCCGGCAGCTGGTCGCGTTGCCGTTGCCGATCCAGGTGATCTGCCAGCTGCTCGGCGTACCGTATGCGGATCGCGCGCAGTTCCGGGAGTGGACCGAGCTCGGGTACAGCATGAAGATGGCCGAGAAGGACCTGGTCGAGGACGCGATGACCAACCTGACGGCGTACATCGAGGATCTGGTCACGAAGAAGCTGGCGAACACGGACCAGCCGGCCGAGGACCTGCTCGACGAACTCGTCCGGGCCCGCGAGGAAGGTGACCGGCTCAGCCAGGAAGAGCTGATCGCGTTCGGCGTGAACCTGCTCGTCGCCGGGCACGAGACGTCGGCGAACCAGATCTCGAGCTGTGTCGCGACATTGCTGCGCTGGCCGGAGAACTGGGCCCGGCTGGTCGAGGAGCCCGAGCTCATCCCGACCACGATCGAGGAGCTGCTGCGGTTCAACCGGTTCAGCGAGGTCGGTCAGCTTCGGGTCGCGGTCGAGGACCTCGAGCTGCATGGCGTACAGATCAAGGCCGGCGAGGGCGTGATGGCCGCGCTCAACTCGGCCAACCGGGATCCGCGCGCGTACGACGCTCCGGACGAGCTACGGGTGGATCGGCAGGACAACAAGCACCTGTCGTTCGGCTTCGGGCCGCACTTCTGCCTCGGCGCACAGCTGGCGCGGATCGAGCTGCAGGAGTCGCTGCTGGCGCTGGTCCGCCGGTTCCCGCGGATGAGTCTCGCGAAGCCGGCCGAAGAGCTCGAGTGGCGTCGCGTGCTGGTCAGCGGTCTCGCAGAACTGCCGGTGAACCTGGGAGGTCCACCGGCAGCTGGATGACTCAGTTCTGCGAGGCGAACACGACCCCGTGCTCGGTCTCGTACTGCTCGATGAAGCGGGCTGCCATCGGCTCGCTGCAGTTGATCGCGGTGGCGAGGTTCTTGGCCGAACGCTCGTGACCTTCCGGCCAATCGCCCAGCATGTTCCAGGCCCGCATGCGCTTCTTCTCCAGGTCGGTCGGCTCGACCGGCTCGTCCTCGACCGGCTTGCTGACGACGACGGGCTCGACCTTCGGCGTGGTGATCAGGGCCGGCGGCTCGGGGTCCGTCGGGCCTGCGAACGGCGACGGCGGCTTGGGCTTCTCCACCGTCGGCTCGGCCTTCGGCTGCGGCGCGAACGGCTTGAGCTTGCCGGAGGCACCGTTGCTGTTGCCGTTGACGACATGCTGCGGCTCGCCGGCGTCCTCGACCACGACCGCCTCGGCGACCGACTCGTCACCTTCCGGCGGCTGGTCGACGATCGCCATCAGCTCGCCGGTCCAGGCGTCCTCGTCGCGCAGCGACACACCGGTGTTGTCCACCCGTCGCGGCTGCCCGCCCTCGAGCACCCAGACGGCGGCCGGCACGGCCGGTCCCTCCTCGGGCTCGGGCGGCGGCGAGATCGCCTTGGTCAGCTTGTTGGTGATGACCTCGTAGTTGATCCGCTCCTCGAGCATCCCGGCCAGCCGGTCCGGGTCGTACGTCGTCTCGGCGATCTTCGCCAGCCGCTCGTCCTGGTGCTCGGACCGGATGTACTCCGCGACCGTGCCGGCGATCGCCTCGCGACGACTCCGGTTGCGGATCTGGTGCTGGGCCGCGCGAAGGCTCTCGTACAGGCCGTAGCCGTGCTCGATCGCCAGCGAGCGCGCCAGCCAGGTGACCCGCGGCTCGCGGGCCCACTGCACGACGCCGTACACCGGGCCGGTCTCACGCATCTGCCCCGCCCGGCGCAGTGCGTCGCGGCGGCGGGCCGAGCTGTGGATCAGCCAGAGCACGTAGGCGAACGCGGACAGGCCGCCGAAACCGAAGGCGAGGAACCGCTCCTCCGGCCGCCAGTGGCCGACCACGTTGAACACGACCGCGACGAGTGCCGCGAAGAACGACATCGCGCGATAGGCATAGGCCTGCTCGCCCTTACGCCGGCGCAGGTCGGCGAGCGCGGCGGTGGCGACGCCACCGAGCTCGAGCACCGCGACCGCGGGCGTGACGAGGACGATCTTGAGCAGCGGTGAGAAGCCGCTGTCCGGCCAGGGGATGTGGGTCACGCCGGCCCAGACCTGGCCGACCAGCGCCGCGGCAGCCGCGGTCGCGTAGAAAGCGTAGGCGACCTTGTCCGCACCGGTGAGGGGTACGTTGACCAGTTCGCCAGTACTGGTGCTGCTGGTGTTCTCCTGCAAGACGTGCACTCCTGACCGGTTTGGGCTCTCCGGCAGTTCGTCGGGTGGGTGGAACGGCGGCCCCCATATAGCGCGCTGCACGAGGCTACCGGTTTCCGGCCCCGGAAGGGGAGGCGAATCCGGAAACGTCTCGAACCTCCCCACAACATCCGTCATTCAAACGACTCATATCCTCGCATCCATGCTCCCGACCGTGCGCTCCCTCCCCGCTCCCGGCCCACTCGCCGACCACCTCGCGGAACGCTACGGTCTCGGTTTCGCCGGCGCGACCCTGCTCCGCTCACTGGTCAACGACGTGTACGAACTCGCCACCGGCGACGGCGCGAAGTACATCCTCAAGCTCTACCGGTACGACGGCCGCCATCCCGACGAAATCCGTTGGGAGGCAGGGCTTTCAGCACATCTGCGGTCGGCCGGCGTACTCGCACCGACGGTGGTTCCGCTGCTCGACGGAGACACGGTCGGGCTGCTCGGGACACCCGAAGGACCCCGCGCGTTCACCCTCTCGACGTACGTCGAAGGGAGCAAGCCGCAGCAGCCGTTCACCGACGAGTTGTACGCCGCGTTCGGAGCGCAACTCGCCGCATTCCACAATGCCGCCGGCAACTACAAGTCGGAGTACTACCGTCGGCCGGCCGACGTCGCGCATCGGCTCGACGAACCGCTCGAGCAGATTCTCGCTGTGGACAACTCGGAGGAAAACCTGCTCCGGTCGCTGGCGGGTGCAGTACGGAACAACCTCGCGCAGTACTCAAAGGCAGGAACCTGCCACGGCGACGTCACGATGGACAATGTTTTGTTGACCGAGCAGGGACTTCTGCTGCTCGATTTCGACCTCGCCGCGGTCGGCCCGTTGGCGGCCGATTTCACCGGCGTCGCGACGACACCGCCGCGGCGGAGCTCGACGGGCCGCAGTACGGCGGCCGCCGTACTGCTCTGAGTCTTTGGGTTCACAGCGAGGTGCCAGGGAACGTGGAGCTGGGTTGAGGGCTGGCGGCAGATGCTGGGTGCATGAGGGTTGCGGCGCGGTCGTTGAGTGTGCGGGTCGCGGCGGCGATGGTGGTGCTGGTCGCGGTGATGAGTCTCGTGATCGGCGCGCTGACGACCGCCGCGATCAGCTCGTACCTGACCAAGCAGCTCGACGGAAAGGTTGCCGCGACCCAGGGGCGGGCGATCAACGCGCTGATGAAGGGCAATCAGAGCGGACCACCTCCGGATGCGCCGCACGGGCAGGACGCGGGCACCGTGACCGTGTACGTCACGCCGTCCGGAGCCGAGGGCAACGTGATCACCTCCGACGGCACGCTCACCGCTCTCGGTGACCCGGCGGTCGGCATGCTCGACGACCTGACGGCCGGCGAGAACAGCACGGTCGACCTGCCGGACCTCGGCGAGTACCGGGTGCACGCGTCCAGCGTCGGCGCGGTCACCGTGATCACCGGGCTCCCGACGAAGGACATCCAGAACACCGTCAACAGCCTGATCGGCTGGGAGGTGCTCTTCGGCGGCATCGGCGTGGTGACCGCCGGCGCAGTCGGCGTCTTCGTCGTACGGCGTCAACTGCGGCCGCTGCGTCGGGTCGCGCAGACCGCCCGCGAGGTGGCCGGTCTGCCGCTGGACACCGGGGAGATCGGGGTGACCGCTCGCGTACCCGACCAGCTCACCGACGAACGCACCGAGGTCGGCCAGGTGGCGGTCGCCCTCAACACACTGCTCGGTCATATGGAGAACGCCCTCGACGCGCGGCATCGCAGCGAGCAGCAGGTCAGGCAGTTCGTTGCCGATGCATCCCACGAGCTACGTACGCCGCTGACCACGATCCACGGCTACGCACAGCTGAGCCTCCGCCAACGCGATCCCGAGCTCTACGGGCACGCCATGGGAAAGGTCATGGTCGAGACCACTCGCATGGCGTCGTTGGTCGAGGACCTCCTCCTGCTCGCCCGCCTGGACGCCGGCCGCCCGCTCGACCGGCGGCCGGTCGACCTGTCCCGCCTCGCCCGCGATTCCGTCACCGATGCCCAGATCGTTGCCCCCAGCCACCATTGGGAGCTGAAGCTGCCATCGGAGCCGATCGTCGTCATCGGCGACGAGCAGCGTCTCCACCAGGTCGTGGCAAACCTGCTCACGAACGCCCGCCGTCACACCCCGGCGGGCACCACGGTCACCGTCGCCGCCAAGCTCGCCGACGACTCCGCCGTACTCACCATCCACGACGACGGCCCCGGCATCCCGGCCGACCTACTCCCGAATGTCTTCCAACGCTTCACCCGAGCCGATACGGCTCGCACGAGCACAACCGGCGGTACGGGGCTCGGCCTCTCCCTGGCCCAATCCATCACCCACGCGCACAACGGCACCCTTACCCTCACCTCGACGCCAGGCAGCACCAGCTTCACGCTGGCCCTACCCACCTAGAGCTGCGCGGTCGGGCTGCCCACGCCGCGGAGAAGTGTGTCGACGAGCTGGGTCGCGAGGGCGTCGGTGTCGTCGGGGTCCTCGTCGCGGCGGTTCTGGCAGACCTCGTGGAGGAGGGCGTAGTAGATGCGGCGGGCCCAGATCGGGTCGACGTCGGCTCGCAGTACGCCGGCCTGCTTCAGGCGCTCGAACAGGCGGTCGCAGGAAGCGACGACGCCGGCCATCAGCTCGTCGCTCTCGCTGCTGGCGGCAAGGGCCGTGTTCATCGAGAAGCCCCAGGACAGCTTGACCCGGAGGGCGTTCGCGGTCGCCTGGTAGAGGGCGACCATCGGCGGCGCAGTCTCGAACCGGGCCTCGTCGACGGCGCTCGCGAGCTGCTGCGACGCCCAGGTCTTCATCGCCGTCACGAGCGCCTCGCGGGTCGCGAATCGCCGGTGCACGGTCGTCCGGGCGACGCCGGCCGCGGCGGCGATCTCCTCCATCGAGGCGGACGGGTTGCGGTTCAGGACTCGCTCGGCCGCCTCGAGGATCGTCCGCACGGTCCGCTCGGCGTCTGCGCGCATGACAAAAGTGTACCCGGAAGTCCCCTCTGCTCACCTACTTGCGACATAACTGTTGCAAGTAGTACGTTTTCAGGGTCAACACCGATGCAACTAAGGATGGTCATGGATCTTCAGTTGAAGGACAAGAACGCGCTCGTCACCGGTGCCAGCCGCGGGATCGGCCTGGCTGTCGTCGAGCAGTTGGTCGCGGAGGGCGCACGTGTCGTCGCCGTCGCCCGGACCAGTACGCCGGAGCTACGCGACACCGGCGCCTTCGTCGTACCCGCAGATCTCGCGACCGCGGACGGGCCGGAGCAGGCCGTGGCTGCCGCTCTTGCCGAGGTCGGTGAACTCGATCTACTCGTGAACAACGTCGGCGGTGGCGACGGCGAGCTGGCCAGCGGGTTCCTGGCGATCGACGACGACGCATGGCGTCAGCTGTTCGACGTGAACTACTTCGCCACCGTCCGTACGACGCGGGCCGCGCTCCCGAGCCTGATCCGCCAGGGCGGTGCGATCGTCAACGTCTCGTCGAACTCGGCCCGGGTCCCGTCCGGCGGCCCAGCGCCGTACACAACCGCGAAGGCAGCACTCACCGCACTGGGCAAGGCCCTCGCGGAGGAGTTCGGCCCGCAAGGCGTACGCGTGAACACCGTCTCTCCCGGACCGGTCCGGACGGCTCTCTGGACGGACCCCGACAAGTACGGCGGCCAACTCGCCCGCACCCTCGGCGTCCCCCACGACGCCCTACTGGCCGGCCTCCCGCAACAGATCGGCATGCTCACCGACCGCCTCATCGAGCCGTCCGAAGTAGCCACCCTGATAGTCCAACTCTGCTCCCCACTGGCCGCAAGCATCGTCGGCGCCGACTACCTCATCGACGGCGGCAGCGTGAAGACCGCCTGACCGGTCAAGAGCGAGCGAGAGAGAGGCTAGGCCACCACGAGGGCCTTCTGGGCTTGGGCGGCGAGGGATGTGGCGCGGTCGTCGTCGGAGAGGCCGTCGGCTACCAGGACGGCGTACCGGAGGGAAAGGGTGTCGCCGGCAGGAAACGGGAGTTCTTCGGAGAAGAACGGGGCGGGGCAGACGGCGGCGAAGTCCTCCGAGCGGACGAACCATTCGGGTGGGTGGCGGACGTTGTCGGTGGCGTCGGCGACGATGATCGTCGATGCAGTGTCGGTCTCGTCCTGGCGGGCGGTGAAGCCCATCCACGGGGCGCGTTGACCGCGGAGTTCGTCGCGGCCTTTGCCTTGTGGAGCGAGGATCGTGCCGTTGGTGAAGGCACGCGGCCCGCGCCAGAACAGACCGCCGTACCCGGCGTTCGGCCGACCGGCTGTCGTCGGGCTGCCGATCTGGATGTCGTCGCCGGACACGTTGGTCATCGCGGTCTCGTAGACCAGCACCCAGCCGTCGTCCGCGAGCCGCGTGGTGATCGTGCGCGTCTCGTCGACGACGTGCTTGCCGCCCTGGGTGTGCCAGGACAGGCGGTGCACGAACCGGACCTCGTCGTCGGACACGTCCAGCGCGTCGACCCGGTCGTGGTCCTGCGACCCGTTGTTGCCGAGCGGCCTGTAGCCGTTCTCCTTGGTGTACGTCGGTCCGCCCCAGAAGTTGTCGTGCCCGAAATGCGGCAACGACCACGACATCCCCTTGTGCCACAGGTGATCCCACGGCCGGTACACGCTGACCAGGTCGCCGGTCAGCGTCCGCATCGGGTGGAAGTACGGCCGCGGCGACTCGTACTGCGGATCGTGCGCGTTGTAGACATAGGTGAACAGCTCGCCGCCGCCGGCGGTGACCTGGATCGATTCGTTGACAGCGTGGTTGCAGCCGAGATTCATGACTTCTCCCGTGGTGGTTGCACCGTCCATGGCGCCCCGAGCTCGCCGAACAGCGCCAGCTCGTCCGAGGCCCGGTCGATCCAGTTCTCGACGTTGAGAACGATCGGCCGGCGCTCAAGTCCTTCGCCTTCCCACCGCACGAACTCGTCCGGGATCCGCGCCGGATCCGGCGCCGTCCGCACCGCCTCGACCACGCGGGTGAACGCACCCGTCGCAGCCAGCGGCACATACAGCGGTACGGTGGGATCGGCCCGATGCGCGATCAGATTCTCCAGCAGATCCGCCCGCCCGTACTTCGTCTCGCCGATCCGGTCCGAGGTGTACCGCAGTACGGCGTCGCCCTCGGATCCGTGCACGATCACCGCCGGCTCGAGATGCTCGGTCGCGCACAAGGTGACCGCGATCAAGATCGTCGTACCGCGGCTCGTCACTACGCGCACCGTCGACGTGTCGTCGGACTCGATCGGATTCGCCCGGTACAGCTCCGTCTCGACCGACCGTACGTCGTCGACGCCGGTGGAGCCGTCCAGCAGCAACGCTGCCGCGGTCGCGTGTGCCAGCGGATTCGTCACCGCGCCGTCGACGACATCGACCCCGTCGAGCCTTCGCTTGCCGGCCCAGCGCGCCCGCTCGAAGTACTGCGCCCTGCGCACCCACTTCCCCACCGCGCTGATGCCGCGGATCTCACCCAACTCTCCGTCCGCGACCGTCTTCGCCAGCGTGAGAGTGGCTTCGGACGCCTGCGCCTGGAAACCGACCTGACACGCTCGCCCGGTCTCGTCGACGAGCTTCGTCAGCTCCTCGAATTCGGCCAGGGATGCGGTCGGAGGCTTTTCGAGGAGTACGTCGGCTCCTGCGCGCATCGCCAGCTCCGCCAGCGGGACGTGCGTCTGGATCGGCGTACTGATGATCACGACGTCGACCTGGGCTGCCGAGAGCAACTCTTCGAGGCTGTCGAAGGCGCGCACGCCCTCGGTAGGACGTGGATCGGCGACCGCGACCAGTTCGGCCCGGCCGGCCTCGGCCAGCCGGGTGACGTTGCGAACATGGGAGGCGCCGTGGCCGTGGACTCCGGCCACGGCCACGCGCGTCCTCGTCATCGACAATCAGTTGCTACTGGCAACACTATTTGAGCTCCCCGTTGACCTCGTCAAGGAACGCCTTGGCGGCTGCGTCCGGCGCCTGCCGGCCGAACAGTACCTCGGTCGTGTACCGCTGGATGATCTTCTCCACCTGTCCGCCGCCGACCGGCGGCGCGGGCGAGGGGTCGCCGAGCTCCTTGCCGATGTCCTGGATGAACTTCGCGGACGCGGCGTCGGCCGGCTTCAGCTTCGGCGTCACCGCGGTCCGGATCTCGGTGTTCGGCGGCACGCCCCGCTCGGCCAGCAGAATGTTGCCGGCGGCATCGCTGTTGGCGAGGTAGTTGACGAAGTCGGCGGCTTCCTTCTGGTGCTTCGACCGCGACGAGATCGACCAGAACATCGAGCCCTTGTAGTACGAGCCGTTGTCACTGGCCTTGCCGTCGGTGCTCGGGATCCGCAACAGCTTCAGCTGCTGACCGGACGCCTGGCTGAACGCGAGCAGCTGGTTGCTCCAGATGAAGCTCATCGCCAGCTTGCCGGTCGCCATCGCGGACTGGTCGAGCGCCGCGTTCATGTCCTGCGAGGTGAACTCCGCGGACGGGATCGCCTTCATGTCCCGCAGCTTCAGCACGTACTTGAAGAAGTCGGTGGTCTTGTCCGGCGAGACGCCGAGCTTGCCGTCCTTGGTCCAGAGCGACTCGCCGTTCTGCCGGGCCCACAGGTTCAGGCCGGCCTCGTTCGTGCCGAGCGCGCCGGTCCCCCAGCCCTTGCCGTTCAACTTGGCCGAGATCTCCGCGGAGATCCGGGCGAAGTCGTCCCAGGTCCAGGTGCTGTCGTCTGGGATCGCCACACCGGCCGCCTTGAACACGGCCGGGTTCGCGACCACCGCGAACGAGTTGATGCCCGCGTTGAGCCCGTACAACCCGCCGTCGAACTCGCCGGCGCTCAACGTGTCCGGCTCGAACTTGCCGGTGTCCAGGCCCTGTGCTTTCTTCAGGTCGAGCAGCGCGCCGCGGTCGGCGTACTCACGCAGGTACTTCTCGTCCATCTGGATGATGTCCGGGGCGTCGTTCGCCGCGACCGTGGTGGCCAGCTTGTCCCAGTAACCGGACCACTCGCCGAACTCACCCTTGATCGTGACGTTCGGATGGTCCTTCTGGTACGCGTCGATCACCTGCTGGGTCAGCTTGGTCCGGGTGTCCGACCCCCACCAGGTGAATCGGAGCGTGACCTTGCCGCCGGCCTCGTCCGACGAGCCGCCGGGACCGCCGGAGTCACCGCCGCAGGCGCTTGCCGCCAGCAACGTGGTGGCCAGGGCCAGGGCCGTTGCGACGCGTGGGATGTGCAGCCTCATGATGTGCACCTTTCAGGGGGAGCTACTTGATGCCGGTGGTCGCGATGCCCTTGATCAGGAACCGCTGGCCGAACAGGAAGGCGAGGAAGACCGGGACGAGGGAGACGACCGACATCGCGAACATCGATCCCCAGGAGCTGCTGGAGGTCGAGTCGACGAAGCCCCGCAACGCGACCGGGACGGTGTACATGTGCGGGTCGGTCAGGTAGATCAGCTGGCTGAAGAAGTCGTTCCAGGTCCAGATGAACGTGAAGATCGTCGTAGTGGCCAGTGCCGGCACCATCAGCGGCAGGATCACCCGCAGGAAGATGCTGCCCCGGCCGCAGCCGTCGATCCGGGCGGCCTCGTCCAGCTCGCGCGGGATACCGCGGATGAACTGCACCATCAGGAACACGAAGAACGCGTCCGTCGCCAGCAGCTTCGGCACGATCAGCGGGAGGAACGTGTTGATCCAGCCGGCGTGCGAGAACAGGATGTACTGCGGCACGATCACCACGTGGATCGGCAGCATGATGCTCAGCAGCATGATCGCGAACCAGAACTTCTTGCCGACGAACTCGAGCCGGGCGAACGCGTACGCCGCCATCGAGCAGGACACCAGATTGCCGAGGATCGAACCGAGCACCACCACCGCCGAGTTCAGCAGGTAGCGGGTGAACGGCTCGGTCAATGCGTTCCAGCCGACGCGGTAGTTGTCGATCCGCAGGTCCTTCACCAGGATCCCGGGGTCGCGGAAGATCTCGTTGCCCGGCCGCAGTGAACTGACCACCATCCAGATCACCGGGTAGAGCATCACCAGCGCGGATCCCGCGAGTACGACGTGGATCACCAGCGGCCGGATCCGCGCCCAGGTGATGACGCCGGCCCGTCGGGTGGTGACCGTGGTGCGGAGCGTTTCAGTCGTCATAGAACACCCAGTACTTCGAGAGGAGGAAGTTCGCCGCGGTGAAGATCCCGATGATCACGAGCAGGAACCAGGCCATCGCGGACGCGTAGCCCATGTCGAAGTTCCCGAAGCCCCGGTCGTAGAGGTACAGCGTGAAGAACATCGTCGAGTCCGACGGCCCGCCGCTGCCCCCGGAGACCACGAACGCCTGCGTGAACGCCTGGAACGCGTGGATGATCTGCAGCACCAGGTTGAAGAAGATGATCGGTGTCAGCAGCGGCAGCGTGATGCTGAAGAACCGGCGCAGCGTCCCGGCGCCGTCGACGGACGCGGCCTCGTAGTACATCGAGGGGATCTGTCTGAGGCCGGCCAGGAAGATCACCATCGGCGAACCGAACGTCCACACGTTCAGCACGACGAGCGTGCCCAGCGCCGTACTCGGGTCGGAGATCCAGCCCTTGCCCTCGATGCCGACCACGTCGAGCAACTGGTTCAGCAGACCGGTGGTGCCGAACACCTGTCGCCAGAGGATCGCGATCGCGACACTCGAGCCGAGCAGCGATGGCAGGTAGAAGACCGAGCGGTAGAACGCCATCCCGCGGACGCCACGGTCGAGCACGACGGCCAGCAGCAGGGCGATCGCCAACTGCAGCGGGACCGACACGAAGACGTACGTGAACGTCACTCGGAGCGAGTTGTGCAGCCGCTCGTCGGACAACATCCGGGTGAAATTCTCCAGGCCGATCCACTTCGGGGCCTGGATCAGGTTGTAGTCCGTGAAGGACAGGTACAGCGAGGCCAGCATCGGGCCGATCGTGATCAGGAACAGCCCCAGCAACCAAGGCGCCAGAAAGAGGTAACCGGCCAGGTTGTCTCTCTTGCTGACAGGTCCCACCCCACCGCCCCGGTCAGGCTTCTGACCTGCGGTTTTCTTCCCCCGGAGGCTGCCGAGCTCACCCAGCGCACTCATCGTCTTGGTACCTCCGGAAAGGATGGAAAGCGCTTGCCTTGGCCGGTCAAACTATTACAAGAAACCGGTTCCCGCAAGAGTTCGCCGTCGTCCGGACCGACCGGATCCGGCCGGTTTGCGAGCTATTGACAGGACAAAGTTCCGGAGCGACAGTTCTGAGCATTTGGCAACCGCTTACCGCCCAGGAGGCGCCATGCTGCGACGTACCTTCCTCACCGGTTCGCTGACCACCGTCGCGGTCGGCGCGCTGCATCCGGCCGCGGCGCGTGCTGAGGTATCAGCTGTGGACGAGGACTTCCTGACCCTGCTGACCAACGCCAACCAGGCCCAGATCCCGCTGGTGCTGGCGAACCACCAGAACGCCGGCGACAGCATCCGCACCGTCGCGCGCAAGGCCAGGCGGCTGATCTCCGGGTACGTGTGGGGCAGGTCGACGTACCACCACGACGCCTCGCTGCTCGGGCCGCTCGGTTGGCTGGTCGATCAGCTCGCGGCGCGACAGCACGAGGACGGTCTGTACGACGTCGGCAACCTGCACTCGCCGCCGGACAGCTCGTTCGCGATCCAGGATGTGTGCGTGCTGTACGCGCTGCTCGACGCGGACGACTCGGCGGAGACGTCGTCGTTGCGGACGACGCTCGCTTCCGTGATCCGCAAGGCGGCGCCCGCTCTCGCTGCCGGTGGCGTACACACCCCGAACCACCGGTGGGAGGTGTCGGCGGCGCTCGCCCGCGCGCACCACCTGTTCCCGGACCGGCGGTACGCGGCCCGGATCGACGACTGGCTCGACGAAGGCATCGACGCCACCCCGGACGGGATCTACAGCGAACGCAGCTCGACGTACGCCGCCGAGGTGACCAACCCGTGTTTGCTGACGATCGCCTGGCTGCGCGGCAAGCCGGCCCTGGTGGACTACGTACGGCGGAACCTCGAAGCGACCCTGTACTTCCTCGAGCCGAACGGCGAGATCGACACGACGGCCTCGCGGCGCCAGGACCAGAAGGGTGTGCGCGACGTGTGGTGGTACCTGACGCAGTACCGCGAGCTCGCACTGCACACGAACGACGGCCGCTTCACGACTGTTGCCAAGAGCATCGAAAGCCGCGGGACCGGTGAACTCGGCGACTTCTTGGCCGAGGTGCTCGAGCGGCCTGAACTCGCGGCCACTCTGCCGGCCGCTCACCCCGTGCCCACCGACTTCGTTCAGCACTTCCCGTCGCAGGCGTCGGCCCGGGTACGTCGTGGTGCGCGCACCGCGACCGTTTTCGGCGGGACCGACTTCCCCGACATTCCAGTCATCTCGTCGGGGTTGTCGACCAACCCGACGTTCTTCAAGCTGCGAAACGGCGCGGCGATCCTGGACTCGGTCCGGTTGTCCCCGCAGTTCTTCAGCACCGGACATTTCCGTAGCGACGGTCTGCAGGTGTCCGGGAAGACGTTCCGGCTGTCGTCGGAGGTGAAGGTGCCGTATCACCTCCCCCTTCCGAGGCGCTATCGCCGAGCGGACGGCCGGTACGCATTGACCCCGGACGGTCGCTTCTACGCCTCGATGGACTTTTCTCACCGCCCTAAGCAGTACCGGGTGCTCGACACCGAGATCGCTGTTACGGAGGTCTCGAACGGCTTCGACCTGGTCTTCGAGTTCGCCGGCGACGAGACGGCGTACGCGATCGAGCTCTGCTTCCGGCCGGGCGGGACGTTGGCGGGCGTCGAGGCATTGGATGCTGCTGGCAACTATCAGCTGGTGTCCGGGACGGGCAGCTACACCGTCGGCGCGGACCGGATCGAGTTCGGTCCCGGGAACGGGGCGGCGCGGGTGGCGATGGATCCGGGCGAGCGGTACACCTACCTCGGCGGCAGCCTCACCCCGGACGGCCTTCGGGTGTATCTGACCGGCCGGATCCCGGGACGGCAGGTGCTCCAGCTCAGGACGTCGTAGCTGGTCTGCTGATCCGTATTATCATTGGCGTTTGACTTGACCGACTGGGGCGGTCCAGCTATGGTCGGGCGATGCCACAGAAGGCGACCCGGCTGACCCAGCGCGACATCGCGCGGCTGGCGAATGTCAGCCAGACGACGGTCTCACTGGTGCTGAACAATCGCAGCGACGCGACCGCCCGGATCCCGGCCGAGACCCGGGACCGGGTGCTCAAGGTGATCCGGGAGACCGGGTACCAGGCGGATCCGCTGGCCCGGCGGATGCTCAAGCAGCGCAACCAGATCCTCGGCGTGTTCACCTACGAGTCGGTGTTCCCGAGCACCAGCGGTGACTTCTACTACCCGTTCCTGGCCGGCATCGAGGATCGCGCCGAGCGCCTCGGGTGGGACCTGCTGCTGTTCACCAGCGCCCCGGTCGCGGACGGCCACCGCCGGATCTTCCACGAGAACAACCGCCTCCGCATCGCCGACGGCTGCCTGCTCCTCGGGCGCGAGGTCCCCTCCGACGAGCTCGCCCGCCTGATCGCCGAGGACTACCCGTTCGTCTCGGTCGGCCGCCGCGACGACGCCGGCGCCCCCGTCCCGTGCGTAGGCGCCGACTACACCACCGCAACCCACACCGTCGTCACCCGAGCCATCTCCTTGGGCCACCGCCACGTCGCGTACGCCGGACCCGCCGCAGGCCCCACCCCCATCCCCGAATCCTCAGCCGACCGCCTCCGAGGCTTCCACCAAGCCGCCGGCCCCAAAGCCCTGGTCGTCCCGACAGGCCAACTCGCATCCCGTCCCCCCGGCTCGCCTTCTACCTCCTCCACGCCACAGGCCCGGGAGACGGAAGGCTGGGCCGGCGACCTGCTCGACGTGTTGCTGGATCGGAAGATCACCGCGGTGTTCGTCGAGGAGCGTGCTGACGCGGTGAGCCTGCTGTCCACGGCGACCGCGCGCGGGATCGACGTACCCGGAGATCTTTCGGTAGTCGCGCTCGGTGACTCGACTCGTCCGGTGGCGAGTGACGTGGACTTCAGCGGGTTCCACGTACCGCGGCGGGCGATGGGGGTGCGAGCGGTCGAGCTGCTCGAGGCGATCCTCAGCGGCACCGCGACCTCACAGCAGATCCTGCTCCCGTGCGAGCTGACCGAAGGAACGACTCTCACTCCACCCAAAGGTGTCTGAATGCATACAGAGGTACTTGTGGTCGGCGGCGGACTCGGCGGCGTCGCGGCGGCGCTGGCTGCGTTGCGCGCCGGTCGATCGGTCATCCTGACCGAGGAGTTCGATTGGCTCGGCGGGCAGTTGACCAGCCAGGCCGTCCCGCCGGACGAGCACAGCTGGGTCGAGCAGTTCGGCGTTACGGCGTCGTACCGCGCTCTCCGCGACGGCATCCGCGAGTACTACCGCCGGCA
The DNA here is from genome assembly GCF_041430295.1 of Kribbella sp. NBC_00662. GTDB lineage: Bacteria > Actinomycetota > Actinomycetes > Propionibacteriales > Kribbellaceae > Kribbella. Next base: position 1,418,641 of record NZ_CP109029.1, read on the forward strand.
CTATCCGCTGACCGCTGCCTCCCGCGCGACCCCCCAGCTGAACCCGGGCGCCGGATACGTGTCCAAGCTCTGCCACGAGCCGCGCGTCGCCCTCGCAGTACTGGAAGCCATGCTCGCGCCGTACCGCGCGAGCCGTCGACTGCGCGTGCTCCAGCCGTACCGTCCGGTCGCGGCCGAGACCGACGGCGATCGGGTCACCGCGGTGACCGTGCAGCACCGCGACTCCGACGAGCAGTTCGCGGTCACAGCGCCGTACATCCTCGACGCGACCGAGACCGGCGAGCTGCTGCCGCTCACCGGGACGGAGTACGTGACCGGCTTCGAGTCGCAGCGCGAGACCGGCGAGCCGAGCGCGCCCTCGGAAGCGCAGCCGATGAACATGCAGGCGGTCTCGTACTGCTTCGCGGTCGATCACGTCGACGGCGACCAGGTCGGCGACAAGCCGGCCAACTACGCCTTCTGGCGGAACTACCAGCCGTCGTTCTGGGGCGACCGCCTACTGTCCTGGACCGCGCCGAACCCGCGGACCCTGGAGACGTCGCACCGCTCCTTCACGCCGAACCCGGACGACGATCCACTTGCCGTGGTTGCCGATCAGCGCCTGACCGGCGGCGACACGAACCTGTGGACGTTCCGCCGGATCGCCGCGCGCCGGCACTTCGTCCCGGGCGCGTACGAGAGCGACATCTGCCTGGTCAACTGGCCGATGATCGACTACTTCGAGGGCCCGGTCATCGACGTACCGGACGCTTCGAAACACCTGGCCGCGGCTCGCGAGCTGTCGCAGTCCGTCTTCTACTGGCTGCAGACCGAGGCGCCTCGGCCCGACGGCGGGTCCGGTTTCCCCGGGCTGCGGCTGCGCGGGGATCTGCTCGGGTCCGCGGACGGGCTGGCGCAGGCGCCGTACATCCGGGAGTCGCGGCGGATCAAGGCGGAGTACACGATCGTCGAGCAGGACCTCTCGGTCGCGGTGCGCGGCGACCGGGGCGCGGTCGAGTACGACGACACCGTCGGGGTCGGGATGTATCGCATCGACCTGCATCCGTCGACCGGCGGCGACAATTACATCGATGTCGCGAGCAGCCCGTTCCGGATCCCGCTCGGCGCGCTGATCCCGCAGCGGGTCGAGAATCTTCTTCCTGCCAACAAGAATCTCGGCACGACCCACATCACCAACGGCTGCTACCGGCTCCATCCGGTCGAATGGAACATCGGCGAGTCCGCGGGCGCGCTGGCGGCGTTCTGCCTGGATCGGGGCGCAACGCCGCGCGCGGTCCGCAGTACTCCGGCTCTGCTCGAGGAGTACCAGTCGCGTCTAGCCGCCGACGGCGTCGAGCTGAGCTGGCCGGAGGTAGCGGGCTACTAAAATGACGGAGTGAGCTTCCACGCCGCTGCCTTCATCGCCACCAGCCTCGACGGCTACATCGCCCGCCCCGACGGCTCCATCGACTGGCTCACCACCCGAGCCGAACAGGCCGGCGAGACCGGGTACGACGAATTCATGTCCTCGATCGACACCGTCGTACTCGGCCGCAACACCTATGAGCTGGCCCTGACGTACGACCTCTGGCCGTACGAAGGCAAGCAGGTAGAGGTCCTCAGCTCCACCCTCGACCCGAACGCCGACGACCGTATCCTCGTCCACCGCACCCTGGAAGCCCTCGTAGAAACCCTCACCGACCGAGGCGCCCAACGCATCTACACCGACGGCGCCAGAACCATCCAAACCTTCCTGACCGCCGGCCTCCTCAACGAACTGACCATCACCACCGCCCCCGTCCTCCTAGGCACCGGCATCCCCCTCTTCGGCCCCCTCCCCACCGAAATCCCCTTAACCCACAACGCCACCCGAACCCTGAAAGCCGGCTTCACCCAGTCCGACTACACGATCCAGCACTGAAGTGCGGGACGAGCTGGCTCTCCTGTGGATAACCGATGTGGCTGAAATGCCTTGCTCATAAGGGGTTCTAGGTCGGAAAACTGTCGGAGGTCCTGTCTAGGCTTGTCGGCATGGAGGTCCTCGGCGAACGACCCGTCTGGTCGATGAGCGACAGCGAGAAGCTGTCCGCTCTCGACGCGGTCGTCGCGGAGAAGGCCCGCCTGGAGACCCTCGAGCTCCACCTCATCGCAGCCATCGACCAGTCCGGCTACGCCACCGATCTCGGCGCCGGCGACACGGCTCGCCTCCTGACCCATCGATACCGCACCGACGCCACCGAAGCCCGGCGCCAGGTCCGCATCGCCACCGACCTGCCCAAGTACTCCGCCACCACCGCCGCTCTCCCCGACCCCAGCACGCCCTTTGCCGGCCCGGCCACCGCACATCCAGCCGAGGTTGACGACCCAAACGAGGCTGTGGACGACGTGCGGGATGGAGGCACTCCGGGGTGGCGCGTCTCGCCTGCCCAGGCGGCCGCGATCGTCTCCGTCCTGAACCAGGTCCCCGCGACGGTCCCGGCCGAGGACCTGGAGTTCGCCGAGCACCAACTCATCGGCCTGGCCGCCACCCACACCCCGACCGAGCTCCGCCGCGCCGGCCGCAAGATCCGCGACATCCTCGACCCCGACGGCCCCGAGCCAGACGAGAAGGCGGCGTACACCCGCGAGTCCCTCACCCTGAAGACCGTCGACCGCGGCGTCACCTTCCGCGGCTATCTCGCCAACGAGAACGCCGAACTCTTCCGCACCCTGATCCACGCCCACGCCAAGCCCCACAAAACCATCGACGGCCAACAAGACCCCCGCCCCCGCGACAAACGCCAAGCCGACGCCCTCACCACCATCCTCGCCACCGCAACCAGCACCGCGCCAACTGCCTCGAGATCACGAGCAGGCACAGCCACCTCACCCGAGCACAACAACGCCGTCGCGCCTGAGGCAGTACTGCCTGCACTCGATGGAGCCGTTAGTACGGCGGATGACGGGGATCTGGGCAACGCGACTGGAGCGGCCAACAGCGTCGACAGCGCCGGCGACAACTTGGTACCAGGTCACGGACCGAAGCCGCACATCAGCATCACCATCGACTACAACGGCCTCACCGCCGCGACAGCCAACGCCACCGGCCAGCTGACCTTCGGCGACAACCTCTCCGCCGCGACCGTACGCCGCCTCGCCTGCGACGCCCAGATCCTCCCCATCGTCCTCGGCAGCAAGTCACAACCCCTCGACGTCGGCACCACCCAACGCCTCGTCACCCGCCCGATCCGCCGCGCCCTCAACGCCCGCGACAAAGGCTGCGTCATCTGCAACGCCCCACCCATCCAGTGCGAGGCCCACCACATCATTTCCTGGCTTGATGGCGGCCCCACCGCCATCAACAACCTCGCCCTGCTCTGCAAACGCCACCACCTCGACCTTCACTCCGGCCACTGGCAGATCCGCATCCTCAACGGCGTCGTGCATGTCACTCACCCCACCTGGGCCACTCCCACGGCGATCCCGCCTGGCAGATACCAACCGCCGACGGCCGATATCGTTCACCGGCCCGCCACCCCACCGCTCAGCCCGTGGGGCGACGGAGAACCTGCCGCGCCACCAGCAGGCCCCAACAGTCCGCCACCTGCCGACACCGGCGAACCCGCGCCATTCGATCCGTGGGGCGACAACCAGCCTGCTGCCTGAAACCGGGGTCTGTTGCCCGACTGGCGGACGTCGGCATCTAGTCGATCCGCGGGCGTGCTCGCCCGAGCCCCCAAGCTCGACGGGGCTTTCGCACCTCAGTCAGCCACGCGGCGCGCACGTCGTACATCGCAGTCGCGACAGCGGTCAGTCTGGTACCTACGCGTCAGGCTCCAGCCCGTGCTTCGGCTGGAGCCTGACCTGTAGACGACGCCGAGGCTAGAAAGTCGCCTCAGCAGTGACCTTGACGTACTTGCCGAACGTACCGTCCGGGATGCAGTTCAGCACCTGGGTCTGCCCCGGCTCGAGCCCCCGAGGCCTGCGCGTCCTTTGTCACCTTCCAACCGGCCAGCGTCTCGTGCTTGCCGATGGTGAACGCCTTGCCGACCACCACCGCACGCGGCGCATTCTTCTGCTGGTCCTGTTCGATCGACTTGCCCACGTCGTTGGCAGCTTTGCCAAGCATCGCGACGCAACTGACGAGTCCGATCAGGCCGAGGAGCGCGATGATCCCGATGACCTTCGGCGCGGTGTGCTTCTTCTTCGGCGGCAGCATCGGCTGCATGGGCTGCATCGGCTGCCCCTGGGCAGGCGGCTGCGGGTACTGCTGTGTCATGAATCCCCCCACATGGTGAACGGGCCACCCCTGACCCGACAGTGGAGGAATTTTCGGGCGCACTGGCCAGGTAGTCGATCGTGCGGCAGCGCGCAACGTCGGCGGTAGCCGGCCGCGGTCCGGCGGCAGCCGGAAAGTCCGGCGATAGCCGGGAGGATGCACCGGCGATAAGCCGGGGGGTGGGTGGGAGCGCGCGTAGCCGGCGTGACGAGGCGCGGAGCGGCGAAGGAACGGCTGCGTAGCGTGCGGGGGCTGAATTACCTCAGGAGTTGGGCGGCTTCGGTGGCCCAGTAGGTGAGGATTGTGTCGGCGCCGGCTCGGCGGATGGAGGTCAGGGTTTCGAGGATGGCGGCTTCGCGGTTGAGCCAGCCGTTGGCGGCGGCGGCTTCTACCATGGCGTATTCGCCGGAGATGTTGTACGCGGCAACGGGGAGGTTCACGTGGTCGCGGACCTGGCGGATGATGTCGAGGTAGGCCAGGGCGGGCTTGACCATGACGATGTCTGCGCCTTCGGCGATGTCCAGGTCGACTTCGCGGATCGCGTCGCGGGCGTTGGCGTTGTCCTGCTGGTACGTCTTCCGATCGCCGGTGAGGGACGAGTCGACCGCCTCGCGGAACGGGCCGAAGAACGCCGACGCGTACTTCACGGCGTACGCCAGGATCACGGTGTCGATGAAGCCGGCCTTGTCCAAGGCGGCGCGGACGACGCCGACCTGGCCGTCCATCATCCCGGACGGGCCGACGACGTGCGCGCCCGCCGAAGCCTGCGCGACACCCATCTCGGCATAGATCTTCAACGTCGCGTCGTTGTCGACCCGGCCTTCAGAGTCGAGTACGCCGCAGTGCCCGTGCGACGTGAACTCGTCGAGGCACAGGTCCGACATCACCAGCAGCGAGTCACCGGCCTCGGCAACCGCATCGGCGATCGCCACGTTCAGAATCCCGTTCGGATCCAGCGCTCCGGAGCCAACGGGATCCTTCGACGTGGGTACGCCGAACAACATCACCCCACCGAGACCAAGAGAAGCAGCCTCGGCGACTGCCTTCCGGGCCGTGTCCCGGGTGTGCTGTACGACGCCCGGCATCGACCTGATCGGGATCGGCTCCCGGGCGTCCTCCCGGATGAACATCGGCAGGATCAACTGCCGCGGTTCGATGGTCGTCTCCGCGACCAGGCGACGCACCGCCGCGGACGACCGAAGCCGCCGCGGCCTGACCTCCGGGAAACCACCAGGCATGGAACTCAGCTCTTCCGACGAGATCCCGAGCGACGCTCGGACGGACGGGTGACCGGCTCACCGGCCTCCACCATGGTGTCACGCCGATCCGCACCGAACCGGGCGAGGGCGTCGGCCAGCTCCTCGACCGACGGCGACTCGGCCATCGCGTCGACGCGCAGGCCGTGCTCCTCGGCGGTCTTCAGCGTGGCCGGGCCGATCACCGCGATCACGGTCGACGCGTGCGGCTTGCCGGCGATACCGACCAGGTTCCGCACCGTCGAGGACGAAGTGAACACGACCGCGTCGAACTTGCCCGACTTGATCGCCTCGCGGGTCGGCGCGGGCGGCGGGGCGGCGCGCACGGTCCGGTACGCCGTGACGTCGTCGACCTCCCAGCCGAGATCGGTGAGTCCGGCAACGAGTGTCTCGGTGGCGATGTCCGCCCGCGGCAGGAACACGCGGTTGATCGGGTCGAGCACCTCGTCGAACGGCGGCCAGTCCTCGACCAGCCCGGCGGCGGACTGCTCACCGGACGGGACCAGGTCCGGACGGATGCCCCAGGCACCGATCGCCTCGGCGGTCTTGTCGCCGACCGCCGCGATCTTCAGCCCGGAGAACGCCCGCGCGTCCAGCCCGTACTCGTCGAACTTCTCCCGGACCGCCTTCACCGCGTTGACCGAGGTGAACGCGACCCACTCGTAGCGTCCCTCGACCAGACCGCGGATGGCCTTGTCCATCTGCTGCGGATTGCGCGGCGGCTCGACCGAGATCGTCGGGACCTCTTCCGGCGTCGCGCCGTAGCGACGGAGCCGGTCCATCAGCGGACCGGCCTGGTCCTTCGTGCGAGGCACGAGGATCCGCCAGCCGAACAGCGGCTTGGTCTCGAACCAGGACAGCGCCTCGCGCTGCTCGACCACCGCGCCGACCACGATGACGGCCTCGCCGGTCACCTTGGAGGCACGCAGGTCCGCGACGATCGACTCCAGCGTCCCGACCACGCTGGTCTGCGCGGTCGTCGTACCGCCGACGGTCACGGCGACCGGGGTGGCGGCGTCGAAGCCGCCCTCGACCAGCGCCGCGACGGTCTCCTTCAAGGTCTCGACAGCGTTCAGCAGGACCAGCGTCTGCTTCGGCTGCAGCCGGCCCAGGTCGAGCTTGTTCTCGGCCAGGTCGACGACGGTGACCTCGCGGTCGCCCTTCATCGTCAGCGGGATCCCGGCGTACGTCGGGACCGCGCTCACCTCGCTGACACCCGGGACGACGTTGAACCCGATCCCCGCCTTCTTGCACGCGGCCGCCTCCTCGGCGCCGCTGGAGAAGGTGAACGGGTCCCCGGTCAGCAGGCGTACGACGTTCGCCGCGGTCTTGGCCGTCTTCACGACGAGCCGCGCCCGGGCCGCGATCCGCAGCGCCCGGCTGCCCTCGGCACCCGAGCCGTCGATGACCTCGACACCCGGCTTGCAGTAGGTCAGGAACGCGTCGTGTTCGGGGCCCTCGACAACGACCGCGTCGGCGTTGGCGAGCACGTCACGGCCGGCCAGCGTCAGCAGTGCGGGGTCACCGGGGCCGACGCCGACGAATGTCACGTGGCCGAGTGGTCTGGTCTGCTTGACGGTACTGGTCGCAGCCTTCTGAGGTGCCGCGGTGGCCGCTGTCTTCGCGCTCACGTCTGCCTTCGCCCTCGTCGTTTTCCTGCTCGTCTTGTGGGCCGTCTTGTGGGCCGCCGTCGTAGTGCCCTGTGCCGGTGTCATGTTCGCTCCAGCAGTTCGTTCGCCAGCGCTTTGCCGAGAGACACCGGGTCTTCCACCGGCCCGTTCGCGGAGAGCCGTCGTACGCCGTCCTCCTGGCCGAGCGCGCCCCGTAGCCACAGCTCCGGGCCGTCCTCACCCTCGACCACCTCGGCGAGCGCGCCGACCGGAGCCGTGCACCCTGCCTCGAGCGTGGCCAGCAGTTGCCGTTCCGCCGTCACCGCCGCGCGGGTGGCCGGGTCCTCGAGGTGCGCCAGGGCGGCCAGCACTTCGGTGTTGTCCGACCGGCACTCGATGGCCAGCGCGCCCTGCCCCGGCGCGGGCAGCATCTGGATCGGGTCCAGCGTCTCGGTGACCTCGGACAGCCGTCCGAGCCGGGACACCCCGGCGCGGGCGACGATCACCGCGTCCACCTTGCCGTCGGTGACCAGCCCGATCCGGGTGTCCACGTTGCCGCGGACCCCGGTGCACTCGACACCAAGGCCGAGCGCGTCGATCTGCGCGACGCGACGTGCGGCCCCGGTGCCGATCACCGAACCGCGCGGCAGCTCGCCGAGCGTCAGGCCGTCACGGGCGATGAGTACGTCGCGCGGGTCCTCGCGGAGCGGGATGGCGCCGAGCACCAGACCGTCGACCGGGGCGGTCGGGAGGTCCTTGAGGGAGTGGACCGCGATGTCGATCTCGTCGGCCAGCAAGGCGTCGCGCAGTGCGCTGACGAAGATGCCGGTGCCGCCGATCTGCTCGACCGGGGCACGGTTCACGTCGCCGGTGGTCGTGATCAGCACGAGCTCGACCTCATGGCCGAGCTTGCGCAGCTCATCCGCGACGAGGGTCGACTGCGCGGTCGCGAGCGCGGAACGGCGGGTACCGAGCCGGATCATGCCTGCTCACCTCCACCCTGCCGGGCATCCGCGGATGTCTTGCTGGTCTCTTCGGGCGACTTGACCGCTGTCACCGCGTCGACCGTTGCCTGGTCGAGCGCGAACAGCTCGCGCAGCGCGTCGGCGTACGTCGGTCCGCCCGGGTCTCCCCCGAGCTCCTTCACCCGAACCGTCGGGTTGTGCAGCAGCTTGTCGACGACACGGCGGATGGTCCGCGAGACCTCGTGCCGCTGCTGCTCGTCGAGACCAGGGAGCCGGCGATCCAGCCGGGCCAGCTCGGAGTCGACCAGCTCGGTCGCCATCGTCCGCAGCGCGACCACGGTCGGCGCCACCGACGCGGCCCGCCGGGTCGCCTCGAACGCACCGGTCTCCTCGCCGACGATCCGGCGTACCTCGTCGATGTCGGCGTCGCTGCCGCCCGCCGTACCAGCCAGGTCGGCGAGCGTGACCAGCGTGACGCCGGGGATCCGGGCGACCTCGGGAGCGACGTCCCGCGGCAGGGCGACGTCGAGCACGCCGAGCGGCCGCCCGTCGCTCGCGTTGCGGATCATCTCTTCGGTCAGCACGACGCCACGCGCGCCGGTGCAGGACACGATCAGGTCGGCCTCGCGCAGCGCATCCGGCACGTCGGCCAGGCGGATCGCCGTACCGCCGATCCGGTCGGTCAGCGCGACCGCGCGGTCGTAGTTGCGGTTGGCAATGGTCACGCTCTTGGCGCCACCGTTGATCAGGGTCTGCGCGGCGAGCGAGGCCATCGAACCGGCGCCGACGACCAGCGCGCGACGGCCTTCGAACCCGCCGACCGCCTCGAGTCCGGCCGAGACGACCGAGCGTCCGGCGGAGTCGATACCGGTCTCGGTCCTGGCCCGCTTGCCGACCCGCAACGCGTGCTGGAACAGGGCGTTCAGGTCGGTGCCGATGGTCTCCAGGTCCTGGCCGACGCGCAGCGTCTCCTTCACCTGGCCGAGGATCTGGCTCTCGCCGACGATCATCGAGTCCAGCCCGACCGCGACCTGGAACAGGTGCGCGACCGAACCCTCCTCGAAGTGCACGTAGAGGTGCTCGGCCAGATCCAGCAGCGGTACGCCGGTGATGTCGGACAGGATCGCGGTGACCTCGTCCATGCCCGCGTGGAACCGGTCGACGGTCGCGTAGACCTCGGTCCGGTTGCAGGTGGCAAGTACTGCGGACTCGGCAACCGCCGGGGTCTGCTGGACGGCCAGCGCCAGCTTGGTCGCCGCGTCCGCGTCGAGCGCGACCCGCTCGAGGACGTTGATGTCAGCGGAACGATGACTGATGCCGACGACCAGGTAACTCATGCGCCGACACCCCCGACACTCGGGAGATCCGTCAGACCGTTCATCGCTGGTAGTTCGGGCACCTGGGGGAGCGCCGCCTCTCCGGACTTTCGTTGTTCGTGGTACGCCAGGATCTGCAACTCGATCGAGAGGTCCACCTTGCGGATGTCGACGCCGTCGGGCACGGACAGCACCACGGGCGCGAAGTTCAGGATGCTGGTCACGCCGGCGGCGACCAGCCGGTCGCACACCTCCTGGGCCGGACCGGCGGGCGTGGTGATCACGCCGATCGAGACCCGGTCGCGCTCGACGATGTCCTCGAGCTCGGCGAAGTCGCGGACCTCCATGTCGCCGATCCGCTCGCCGACCAGCTTCGGGTCGGCGTCGAGCAGGGCGACGATGCGGAACCCGCGGGTGCCGAAGCCGGAGTAGTTCGCCAGCGCGTGGCCCAGGTTTCCGATCCCGACGATGACCACGGCCCAGTCCTGGGTGACGCCGATCTCGCGGGCGATCTGGTAGCGCAGGTACTCGACGTCGTACCCGACGCCGCGGGTGCCGTACGACCCCAGGTAGGACAGGTCCTTGCGGAGCTTGGCGGAGTTCACGCCGGCCGCGGTCGCCAGATCCTCGCTCGACGCGGTCGCGATGCCGCTGTCCGAGAGCGCGGTCAGGGCCCGCAGGTAGACCGGCAAGCGCGCGACAGTCGCCTCGGGGATGCCGCGTTCGGTTCTCGTCGGCGGGCCGGGGCGACGGCTGCTGGCACGCGTCACAATTCTCCTGGGAGCGGTTGGTTCACCGCGGTCTGACGGCCGGCGGCGGTTCTTACTCTAGGAGCTTGTGAACGTGAGAACAAAATCGGCGATGGGTGACCTGCAAGACACGCCCTAGGTTGTCAAGGCCTTCCTGAGCCTCGCCGGGTCCACCCGCCAGAAGTCGTGCTGCTTGCCGTCGACGAACGTGACCGGGATCTGCTCGCCGTACTCCGTGAACAGCCGGTCATCCTGGGTGATGTCGACCTCGGTCCACTCCACGCCGAGCTCGGCGCAGACCGAGCGGATGATCTCCCGGGCGTCGTCGCACAGGTGACACCCCGGCTTGCCGTACATCGTGACCCGGCTCATCGACCGCTCTCCCGCAGCCGCCCCTTGGCGACCTTGCCCGTGACCGAGTGCGGCAACTGGTCCACGACCTCGATCTCCACCGGCGACTTGAACCGCGCGAGCCGGCCGTCGGCGTACTCACGGACCGCCGAGACATCCACCGTGGTGCCGGCCCGCGGTACGACGAACGCCTTCACCGCCTCGCCGGTCTCTTCGGACGGCATGCCGATGACGGCCGCCTCCCGTACGCCGGGAGCGGCGACCAGTACTTCCTCGACCTCGCTCGGGAACACGTTGAAGCCGGACACGATGATCAGCTCGCGCAACCGGTCGACCAGGAACAGATCGCCGTCCGCGTCGAGGAACCCGACGTCACCGGTCCGGTACCAGCCTTCGGCGTCCGGACCGTCCACGGCGTCCGGCCAATAGCCGGAGAACAGGTTGCGGCCGCGGATCAGGATCTCGCCGGGGTCGTCGCCCTCGACGTCCTCGCCTTGCTCGTCGGCGATCCGGAGCTCGACGTTCGGCAGCGGGCGGCCGACCGAGCCGGGCTTCGGCTCGGACTCGCCGAGGGTCGTGGTGACACCCGGGGACGCCTCGGTCAGGCCGTACCCCTGGTGCACGAAGTGACCGCTCACCTGTTCGAAGCGGTCCGCGAGCGTGCGGTCGAGCGTGGACGCGCCGGTCAGCACGACCTTGACCGAGCGCAGCGCCTCGCGCAGATCGGCCCGGCCCAGGAGGGTGTGCAGCGCCGGCGGAGCGAGCGGCAGGCGCGTCACGCCGTACTTGCCGACCAGGTCGAGGGTCTCCTCGGGGTCGAACCGCTGCTCGACGATCAGTGCGGCACCGGTCGCGACGGCCCAGCCGAGGACGGCGTTCAAGCCGAACGCGTGGAACATCGGCAGCACCCCGAGGACCACGTCCTCGGGGCCCATCCGGTCCTCTCCGAGCTCGGTGAGGTTCTGCACATTCGCGGAAAGTGCCCGATGGGTGAGCATCGCGGCACGCGGATCTCCACTGGTTCCGGACGTGTACAGCAGCACCGCGAGCGCCTCGGGATCGATCGGCGGCGGTAACGGAGCGTCACCTTCGAGCTGGCCCGGCGCCACCGTCCGGACGCCCTCGATCCGGTCCGCGAGGCCCGGTCCGGCAACCGCCAGCCGCGCTCCGGAGTGCGCCACGACGGTCGCGATCTCGGGCTTGGTCAGCCCGGTGTTCAGCGGTACCGCGACCAGGCCGGCCCGGAGAATGCCCAGGTAGGACGTGACGAAGTCGATGCTGTTGGCAACCAGGAGCAGGACCCGGTACCCAGGCACCAGGCCGGCCGCGGCGAACCCCTGCGCGGTCCGGTCGACGGCCTCGTCGACCTCGCTCCAGGTCAGCCGCCGGTCCCCGTCGACCAGCGCGGGACGCTCGCCGTGCCGTTGCGCTGTGTCACGAAGAATGTCCGCGAAATTCACGTTCACCAGGTGAGTCTGTCACGCCCGGGGGCGGCACCAACTTTCAACCGGCTTGCGCAGAACGGTTGCAGCAGAGCGTGACCACCGATATACAGGTGACTTCGCGGGCGCGCTTCTGTCGAACCTCACACTGCAGAAACCCGGCCGCGCGGGGAACCTCATGCGCGATGCACCACCATCCCCGACAGCAGGCTGCTCCGACCTACGGACGCAGTCCGCTGGCGCATTCGTGACGACCAGACCGGACGGAAGGCGGCACGCCTCAGGCTGTTGACAGTGTGCGTTCGAGCGGTAACGCTCTGTCCTGTCCCAGCCACTGTGGCCATTCGCGGATGTGTCAGAAGACGTGTCAGTTGAACGGGGAGAAAACTTGACCACGCCGGAGCCAAGCCCGGACGGGATGAGACGTGCAGAGCTCGTCGATCGCGCCCAGGCCGGGGACGTCGGTGCCTTCGGAGAGCTGTACGACGAGTACTCGCTCACCGTCTATCGCTACATCTATGCGCGGGTGTCCTCGTCGGCACTCGCAGAGGACCTGACCAGCGAGACCTTCGTCCGGGCGCTGCGCGCGCTGGACTCGTTCCGCTGGCAGGGCCGGGACTTCGGCGCCTGGCTGGTGACGATCGCCCGGAACCTGATCACCGACCACTACAAGTCCGGCCGGGTCCGGCTGGAAGTGGTCACCGACGAGATCGAGACCCACGACCGGCAGACCGAGGGTCCGGAGATCGATGTGCTCGCCGCCGCCACCGCAGAGGTACTGCGGGACGCGGTCGCGGGTCTGCCCGACGAGCAGCGCGACTGCCTGACGATGCGGTTCTTCGCCGGCCTGTCGATCGCGGAAACGGCCAAGGCGCTCGAGAAGTCAGAGGGCGCCGTCAAGCAACTGCAACTGAGGGCCGTGAGGCACTTGGCGAAGGTTATCCCCAAGGACTTGAGGTGAGGCGGATGACAACGAATGTCTTTCGTAACCCGTCAGCGAGTTTCCTCGTTCCTCTTCATGAGGACCTGTCGGTGACCCCGACTGGCCATTGAGGAGAACGAACATCATGAGTGACCTACACAGGGCTCGAGCGCGCGCGGAGTCATTCGCGCACGCCGTCGATCACGGGCCCCGTCACTCCGCGCGACTGAGCGATGACCCCGAGTTGCTGGAAGCTGTGGAGCTGGTCGGACGGCTGAGGACCGCCGGCGCAGTTGCACCGCGACCGGAGTTCAGCGCCGAGTTGCGGCACCGTCTGCTGGAGCAGGCGGCGGCGCGCGCGGCGACCACTGCGACTCCGACGATGGTGCGCAGCGCACCGGACAGCTCGGACGACCCGCCGGGTCGCGAGGACGTTGGCGCGTCCGTGACAGATATCCGCCGCCGACAGGGCCGGAGGATCCGGCTCGTGGCCAGTACCGCCGCGCTCGTCCTGCTCGGAGGTGGCATCGGTTCTGCCGCCGCCGCCCAGCAGGCCATGCCCGGCGACACCTTGTACGGAATGAAGCGCAGCATCGAGAACGTGTCGACCAATGTGAGCGTCGGGGACGACTCACGCGGCCGGCGCGACCTCGAGCACGCGATGACCCGATTGTCCGAAGTCCGCGAGCTCGCCGGCAACGGCGGTTCGGTGGGCACGATCAACGCGACCCTGGACGACTTCTCGGCGCAGTCCCGCAAGGGTGTGTCCCGATTGGTCGCGTCGTACCAGCAGGACGGCGACGAGAGTTCGATCAGCGCGATCACGGCCTTCATCACCAGCGCCCGCCAGGCTCTTGTGGGGCTCGCGCCCAAACTCCCGCCGGAGTCGCTGAAGTCCGGAGTGGAGGCGCTGGCGACGATCGAGCAGCTGGCGCAGCACACGTCCGCGGCCTGCCCGAAGTGCGCGGCGCCGAAGTCGGCCAACACCGGCGGCGGCACCACCAGCAAGCCGAACCGGACCACACCCGGCAACGGCGAGCCGAGTGACCCGACCAAGCCGGGGACGAGCACCAAGGCGTCCTCGACGATCCCGACACCCGGTGCGTCGACCACGCTGCAGCCGAGCACGGCGCCGACCAAGATTCCGAACACCACGATCGTCGAGGAGTCCACGGTTCCGCCTCCGACGGTCCTGAAGACGCCACCCAAGCCGTCGTCGTCAAACTCGCCGACTACGACGCCCACGGTGCTGCCTTCGACGCTCACCCCGTCCACGCCGGCCTGGCCGTGGCCGTTCCCGACGACTCCCCTGATCGATCTTCCGGGGATCATCCAGACCCTGCTTCCGCCCTGGAAGTAGGACCTGGAGGTAAGACGCAGAGAAGCCCGGCACACCGATCGTGTGCCGGGCTTCTTGCTGTCCGGGTTCAGAAGAAGACGCTGCGGCGTTGCATCAGCAGGGTGTACAGAGTCTGCTGGATCGTTTCGCGGACCTGGTCGGTGACGTTGAAGACCAGCATCGGGTCGTCCGCGGCGCCGTCCGGGAATTCGTCGGTGCGGATCGGCTCGCCGAACTCGATCAGCCACTTCGACGGCAGCGGGATCAGGCCGAGCGGACCGAGCAGCGGGAAGAACGGCGTGATCGGGATGTACGGGACGCCGAGCAGGCGCGCCAGCGAGGCGATGTTGCCGACCAGCGGATAGATCTCCTCGGCGCCGACGATCGAGCACGGGACGATCGGTACGCCGGTGCGCATCGCGGCGCTGACGAACCCGCCCCGCCCGAACCGCTGCAGCTTGTACCGCTCGGAGAACGGCTTGCCGAGGCCCTTGAACCCCTCGGGCCAGACGCCGACCAGGTTGCCCTGGCGGAGCAGCCGTTCGGCGTCGTCGTTGTTCGCCAGCGTGGCGCCGCCCTTACGGGACAGCTCGCCGACGAACGGCGTCTGGAACACCAGATCCGCCGCCAGCGTGCGGAGCGGCCGGCCGGTGTGGTCCGCGACGACGACCTGGGTCACCAGTCCGTCGATCGGCATCGTGCCGGAGTGGTTCGCGACGATCAGCGCGCTGCCGTCGGTGGGGATGTTCTCGATGCCGCGCACCTCGACGCGGAACCACTTCTCCACCATCGGGCGCAGCATCGGCAGCAGCACCTGGTCGGTCAGATCGGAGTCGTACCCGAACTCGTCGAGCTCGTAGTCACCGCTCAGCCGCCTGCGCAGGAACGCCAGCCACTCGGCGACGCGGCGCTCGCCGTCCTCACCGAACAGCTCCCGCACCATCCGCTCCAGCCGCCCGAAGTCGAGCTCGGACAAATCCGGCCCACCGACATCGGGCACGATCCCCAGTGCCTCGGCGTGCGCCTCATCCGCCCCGTGACCCGCCGAGCTCTGCGGGTCGTCCACCCGGACGCGCCCCGCGGATGCGCCGCCCGCCCCCGCAGCGGAACGGCCGGTGGCCGTGCCGTCGGCGGGTTGGTCGCCGCCGCGGTTGTTCTTCTTCTTGCCCGGACCCGCGAGTGCGCGGGCGGCGGCGGACGGCGTCGTACGGCGTCCGCTCCCGCGGCCGGGGCGGCCGCCGGAGCCGATCGGGATCACGTCCGCGTCAGCCACGCAGCGCTCCCAGCCCCGCGCCGAGGAGGCCGGCCACCCGCGTCATCGCGCCGACGCCGAGCGAGGCCCGGAAGTCGTCGAACGCCTCCGCGGTCGTGTACTTCGGCTCGAATCCGAACTCGGTCCGCATCCGGGTCGTGTCCACGCCGCGCCCGTAGGTCAGGAACGTGATCTGGTCCGGCGAGAAGTCCGCGAGCCGGGCCCGCCGTACGGCGGCGGCCGTGCTGGACGCGGTGAAAGAGGGCAGCCGGAGCGTCGGCCGGCCGAGCCGGCGGATCGCCTGGGACAGCGAGAGCATGCCGTCACCGGCCAGGTTGAAGGTCCCGGGAAGATCGTCGACGGTCGCGCGCAGGATCGCCTCGACGCCGTCGTCCTCGTGCAGGAACTGCAGGCGGGCGTCGTACCCGAAAACGGTCGGCACGACGGGGAGGCCGAAGTACCGTGTGATGGGGGAATCGGTCTTGGGGCCGATCCAGTTCGCCATCCGGAGCGTGGTGACGCAGACATCGGGGCGGCGCCGGGCAAAACCGCGCACATACCCCTCGACCTCGACGGCGTCCTTGCTCAGCCCGTGGTGATGGATCGCGCGCGGCGCCATCTCCTCGGTGAACATGGCCGGATCGCGCGGCCCGGCGCCGTACACCGTGGTCGAGGACTTGACCACCAGCTTGGCCACGCCGGACGCCTTCTGGCAGGCGGCGAGCAGCTGCATGGTGCCGATGACGTTGATCTCCTTCATCGACGAACGACCACCGGCGCTACCCGGGGTCGCCACGACGCCCGTATGGACGACCGTATCCACGCCTTCGGCCGCGATCACCTTCGCGATCACGGGATTGCGGATGTCGGCCCGGACGAACCGGACCCGCCCGAGCTCGGCCCGTGGCGGGACCACATCGACCCCGAGCACGGTGCCGATCGCCGGATCTTCGGCCAGCCTGCGGGCACAGCGAGCACCGGCGTCTCGCGAGACGCCGGTCACCATCACTACCTGTGCCACGAGCTACCCCCAGCCGGACCGGGCGCGGCGAACAGTACCTGCCGGCTACTTGCCGAGCTTGCGGCGCTGCACCCGCGTCTTCTTCAGCAGCTTGCGGTGCTTCTTCTTCGCCATACGCTTGCGGCGCTTCTTGATTACGGAACCCACGTCTGACCATCCAAACTCAAAGAGAACGTCGGCAAAGCTTACCCGTAGGTCACTGTCCCGACCTAAAGCAGCCTCGACGACTAGGCTGGGGAGTGACCTGGGGAGGTTGTTTTGAGGGCTCGGTACGACGGTCTGGCGGACTGGTACGAACAGCGGTTCGTGGAGGGTTCGGAGCCACATCAGCCCGGCGTGCTGGAGCTGCTCGGCCCCGGTTCAGGGCCCTGTCTCGACATCGGCTGCGGCACCGGGCGGAACTTCGAATCGATCCGGGCCAGCGGGCGCACCGTCGTCGGCCTCGACTTCTCCAGGGACCAGCTCGGCCTCGCCCGGACCCGCACCGACGGTCCGCTGGTGCACGGAGACGCCGCCGCGCTTCCGTTCGCCGACGCGTCCTTCGACACCGCGATCACCATGTGGATCTCGACGGATGTGGACGACTTCGGGGCGGTGCTGCTCGAGGCGGCGCGGGTGCTGCGCCCGGGCGGGGCGCTGGTCGCGTACGGCGTGCACCCCTGCTTCAACGGGCCGCACGTCCTGTACGAGGAGGACGGCCGGCGGACCGCCTACCCGACGTACCGTCGGTCCGGCTGGCACACCGAGTCTCCGTGGTGGGCCGAGGACGGCATCCGTCGCCGGATCGGGATGCGGCACATGCCGTTGGCGGAGTACCTGAACGCGATCATCGCCTCCGGCCTGACGGTCGAGCGGTTCGAGGAGCCGACCGGCCCCGACGTTCCGCACGCGTTGGCGTTCCGCGCTCGTCGAGCCTAGGCGGCTTTGCGGACCGTGACCTCGGTGACCGGCTTGGTGAGGACGGCCAGGTGTGGGGTGGCGGTGGCCGTGGTGGAGCTTGCGTAGGCGGCGGGGGTGAAGGCGACGGCGGCCAGGCCCAGGGTGGCAATGGTGCCTACGGCAACTGTTTTGAGGATTCGGATCGGCATCGGGAGCCTCTTTCCGGTTGGTGGTTCCATCCTGGTGGCGCGCGCTGCGACGGTCCTGGAAGAAACCTGGGAGGGCACTGGGAAAGGCGCAGTACGGTGGTCGCATGGCGTACGTCGTCTTTGTCGGTGGACTCGTGGTCGTGCTCGCGGGGCTGACCTGGTTCGCCTCGTGGGCGAAGCGGCGTGGGCGCGGGTCCGGGGTGGCCGGCGCGCTGGCGGCGTACGACGAGGCGTACCGGACCACCGCGCACCAGTCGCATCACGAGCTGCGGCGGCAGGCTGACCGGAAGTCCGAGAGCGGCTCGCCGGACGACCTCTAGCGCAGGAAGTCAGCCACCGGACCTACCGTGAGCAGGCCGCTACCGGCCGCGTGCTCACCGGCTGCAGGAGCTAGAGCAGCCTGTGCTTTCTCCAACAGCTGCGTGTCGCCTGACTGCCGGGCCGCGTGTGCGGTCAGCGCCCAGTAGGTCTCGAGTAGGAGCCCGGGCGGCGGGTTCGGCGATCCCTTCACCCACGGGGTGTGCGGGCCGTAATCAGCGTCTGGGATCGGCTGGTCGTGGCGGATCGCATGTGCGGCCAGCGCGAGCGGGAGAAGGCCTTCGCTCAGGCCGGGCATGCCTGCACCGTCGAGCAGGGCAGCGGCGGCGCGGTAGGACTCCGGAGTGTCGTCGCGGAGCGCGGCGTACCAGCGGGTGAAGACGGAGACGAGCGGAAGCTCGTGGCGGGCAGCCAACGCGTCGGCGGCCGCGGCGTGTTCGTCGGCGGCTGGGTGGTCGGCTCGCGCACAGGCGGACTGCAGCCGGATCAGATGGCCGAGAACCTCGTAAGTAAAGAGGTTGTGGCGCTGCGAGAGCGTGACCAGCTCGGCGCCGATGGCGTCGCGTGCGGAGGCGAGGCCGGCTTGGTAGCAGGTCTGCATGAAGACGCCGTTGAGTGTGAATGCGAGCAGCGCCGGATCGTCCAGACCACGCGCCAACTCCTCAGCCTCGAGCGCCGCCTCGCGAGGACGCGATGATCGCGAGCCACGCGACTCGAGTGCGATGGTGGCGAGCAGTCGAGCGCGGATGCTCGGGTGATCCTGCGTCGGCAGGACCCGTTCGGCCGCCGCGACGATCGCCGCAGCCTGCACCTCGTCATCAGAGCGCGTCCAGATCGCCGGTACGTCGTACGCGCCGATCACTCGCGCCGTCAGATCGGGGTCGCCCAACTCTTCGGCTGCGGTGATGGCAGCGAGGCGATGTCCACGAGCCGCCTCCAACCCACCGCCACCGGTGACCGCGAGGTTGCGGAGCAGGCCGACCGTCGACTCGATCCGGGCTCGGCTCCCGCCGACCACGCGGTCGTACGCCGCCGCCGTCTCCGCCCACACTGTTCCGGCCGGGGTCAGATGCGCTGCCTGGTTGAGGATGTCGGTCTCCAACCGGCTGAGCGCCGGGCCGGGATCAACACCGAGCTGCCCGACCAGAGTCTCCCGGGCGCGACGCAGTACGGCGAGAGCGTCGCCCTGGCGCTCGCCGCGATACAAGGCCAACGCCAGCAGCCGCCACGCGTCCTCGCGCCACGGATGCTCGGTCACGTGTGCGTCCAGGTCAGGCACCGCCTCCGAGGCGAGCCCCAGCGCCAGCCGCGCCTCCCCGACCCGCTCAACCGCCCGCAGCCGCAGCTCGTTCAGCCTCGACCGCTCGGCCAGCGCCCACGCTTCATCCGCGAACTCCGCGTACGCCGGGCCGCGCCACAACGCCAGTCCTGCAAGCAGTTCCGGCAACAACTCCCCCGGCGGCAACGACGCCTGCACCGCCGCCTCGAACCGCCACGCATCCACGGCCTCGGTCCGCAACGCGTAACCAGGCCCTTCCGTCACCAGCAACCTGGCAGGTGTCCGCGGCACCCGATCCGGCTCGATCGCCCGCCTCAACGCCGCCACAAACGTCCGCAAGGCGCTCAACGCCCCCGCCGGCGGATCCGCCCACAGGTCGTCCACCAGCACCCGCGCCGGCACGACCCGCCCTCGCGCCACGATCAACCGCCCCAACACCGCCCGATGCCGAGGTCCCCTCAGATCAACCGGCTCCCCGTCCCAGGCCTCGACCGGCCCAAGCACCCCGAACTCCACCCAGCCACCGTAGCGTGCTCATCGAACGCTCATCGGCATCCAGCAGGCTGACCGGCGTGAACGAATTCGACTATCACCGCGTCCACGCGAACGACGTGACACTGAACGTCGCCGTCGCCGGGTCCGGGACGCCGGTTGTCCTGCTGCACGGGTTTCCGCAGACGCATCTGATGTGGCGGAAGGTGGCTCGCGAGTTGGCGGGTGAGCACACCGTGATCTGTCCGGATCTGCGCGGGTACGGCGAGAGTGACAAGCCGGACGGGGACTACTCGAAGCGGACGATGGCGGCGGATGTTGTCGGGGTGGCCCGGGAGTTGGGGCATTCGAGGTTTGCGTTGGTGGGCCATGACCGGGGTGCGTTGGTGGCGTTCCGGGCGGGGCTTGATCATCCGGACGTGGTGTCCCAGCTGATGTGTCTGGACGTGTTGCCGACGCTGGACATGTGGGAGGTGCTGCACGGGACGAGTGCGGCCGTAGGGTTCCATCTGTATCTGATGGCACAGCCGACCGGTTTGCCGGAGCGGATGATCGCGGCCTCCTCCGACGAGTTCTTCGGGTACTTCCTGGATCTCTGGGCCAAGGATCCCGCGGCGATCCCGCCCGAGGTGCGAGCCGTCTACCTGGAGGCTTCGCGGCGGGCCGTGCCGTCGATCGTGGCGGACTATCGAGCCTCGGCGACGATCGACGTCACGCACGACTCGGAGGATCTTGCTCAAGGCAACAAGCTGCGGATGCCGGTGACGGTGATCCAGCAGGACTGGGGCGCCGCGCTGGGCTTCGACGCCGCCGCTCGCTGGAAGGCCTGGGCGACCGACCTCCATCACCGGACCACCACCGCCGGCCACTTCATGGCCGAGGAGGCACCGGACGAGATCAGTGCTGCGATCCGCGCACTCCTCGAGCGGTGAGGTACGCCGTCGACTCGGCCAGCGCGCCGAGCGCCTGATCCAACGACGTACTGACCAGGTGACCGTGGCGCTTCACCGGCGTACCTCCGACGAGGACCGTGTCCACGTTGCCGGGATGCGCTGCGGTCACCACCGTCGCGACCGGATCATGCAGCCCGCCGACCAGATTGATGTCCGTACTGCGCACCAGGACGACATCGGCCTTGTTGCCAACAGCAAGCGACCCGACATCGGCCAGCCCGAGCGCGCGAGCACCACCGAGCGTCGCCAGCTGCAGCACGTCCGCGGCGGAGAACGCCTGGTAACCAAGGGCAAGCACCTCGTGCATCGCGCGGAACATGTCTCCGCCCGAGGTGGTCACGACGTCGATCCCGAGACTGAAGTCGACCCCGGCCGCGCGGAGCCGACCGGCGAGCGGCCGGCCCATCTCCATCCGCGCCTCGACCGTCGGCGTGATCGACACGGCCGCACCGGTCTCGGCGATCACCTTCAACTCGGCGTCAGGCAGGTTGTTGCCGTGCACGTACAGCGTGTTCGGCCGCGCCAGGCCGGCGTTGCGGAGTTGCGTGATCGGATCCGGCGTCCGAGAACTGCTGCTGATGTGCACCACCACGGGCACGCCCAACGAGTCCGCGAGCTCCCAGTCCGCCCGGACAGTCTCGAACGGCGCGAACGAAGGCCCGATCGCGGCCACAGCAAGGCCGAGCCGGTCGGACTGCCGTGACATGATGCGCCGCATCTCGCCCGCGTCGACAGCACCACCGCCGAGCGGCGAGGGGCCGTAGCCGAAGACCGCCCGGATCCCGCTGCGCTCCAACGCATCCAGAGCCGCGTCGGCATGCGCGGGCGTGCGCTGCACATGCGAGTAGTCCTGCACCGTGGTGATGCCGGCATCGAGACATTCCAGCGCACCGACAAGGTTGCCTGCCGCAACATCTTCGGCGCGGAACCGGGACCCGTACGCACCGAGCACCCGCTCGAAGTAGGTCCCGAGGCCGTCGTCGACCGTGATCCCGCGCAGCGCCGTCTGCCACAGATGCCGATGCGTGTCCACGAAGCCAGGCAGCACGATCCGCTCACTCGCGTCGATCACCTCGGCGTCCACCGACAACCCCGGCCCGACGGCCGCGATCCGACCGTCCTCGATCAGTACGTCGGTCCCCCGCCGGACGACCACCTCCGGGAAGGTGTCGATCACGGTCCCACCCTCGAGCAACAACCTCACCAGCATCTCCCTCACTAGAAAGCTTTCTTAAAAGCTATCACCAAAGGGATTTAGACTGTCAACCGTGAACGACGACCCGGTGGACCAGCTGATCGCGTCCTGGCAGCAGGAACTGCCCGAGGTCCTGCACCCGACCAGCGAGCTGGCCAAGCGGATCATGGTGCTGGCCGGCGAGCTGAACGAGTCGACCCGGCGCGTACTGCGCGACCTCGGCCTGACCACCGCGGAGTTCGACGTGATCGTCTCGCTGCGCCGGGGCGGCACGCCGTACCGGCAGAAGCCGTCCGACCTGAGCCGGAGCCTCCTGCTGTCCTCGGGCGGCACCAGCAACGTCACCAACCAGCTGGTACGCCGGGGCCTCGTCACCCGCGAACCGGACCCGGACGACGGACGCGGCACACAGATCCGCCTGACTCCGGAAGGGATCAGCCTCGCGGAGCAGGCGGTGAAGGCGAGCTCGGCCGCGCACCACGAACTCTGGGCGGACCTGCCGGACGAGACCGTCGCTCAGGCGGCCAAGGCGCTGCGAGCACTCTTCAGACCATGACGAACGGGCATGACGAAGGGGCCGGTCCACGTGGGATCCGGCCCCTTCGACTCTCGTTGTTATCCGGCCTGGAAGAAGGCGCCTTTGAGGTAGTCGTGCACGGCGTCCTCCGACACCCGGAACGAACGACCTACCCGCACCGCGGGGAGCTCTCCGGAGTGCACCAAGCGGTACACAGTCATCTTGGACACGCGCATGGCCGTGGCGACTTCCGCCACGGTCAGGAACTTCACCTCGGCGAGCGGCTGCTCACCACCGGACTTCTTTGATGCCATTGCGCACCGCACTTCCAGCACGGATCGTGCGCCGGCTTCCCCTCCGGCACCTCCGTCCGTGCATGCAACGAGCGTAGTGGCTGTTGGTACGAATGGGAAAGAGGGGGACTCCTGTGACTCAATAGGTTGTATCAAGACCTAACAAAGGGAAGCTCGCGTCGCGGGTCGCCTTGATCGAGCGGTCGAGCCAGGTGTTCGGGTTGTAGCCCGTCGACCAGTCCACGTACTTCGCATCCTGGCCGTCGGTCATCCGCATCGGGGCCACCCGGCCGAACCGGATCTGGACCTCCTCGCGCCACCCCTCCGGCACCGGCGTCAGCGGGTCGATCGGGTTACCCGCGACGATCGCCAGCAGATGCGTCCAGGCCCGCGGCACGACGTCGATGATCGCGTAGCCACCGCCGCCGGTCGCGACCCATTTCCCGTCCGCCACCTCGTGTGCGAGGTCGTGCAACGCTGCGTACGCCGCCCGCTGTCCGTCGATCGTCTTCGTCAGATGGGCCAGCGGATCCTCGACGTGCGAATCGCACCCGTGCTGCGTCACCAGCACGCTCGGCCGGAACGCCTTCACCACCTCCGGGACGATCGCATGGAACGCCCGCAACCAGCCCGCATCCCCGGTCCCCGGCGGCAGCGCGACGTTGACCGCCGTACCCTCGGCTCCCGGTCCACCGGTCTCGCCCGGGCTGCCCGTCCCTGGGAAGAGCGTGGTCGGCGACTCGTGCAGGCTGACGGTCAGCACCCGCGGATCGTCGTAGAACACGGCCTGTACGCCGTCACCGTGATGCACGTCCACGTCGACGTACGCGACCCGCTCGGCGCCGTGGTCGAGCAGCCACTGGATCGCGATCGCCGGGTCGTTGTACACACAGAAACCGCTGGCCTGGTTGGGCATCGCGTGATGCAGACCGCCGGCGATGTTCGCGGCGTGCAGTACGTCGCCCTCCCAGACCGCCCGCGCCGCCTCGACCGAGGCGCCGACGATCTGTGCCGAGACCTCGTGCATCCGTGGGAAGCAGTACGTGTCGGAGGTGCCGAGGCCGTGCACGGGATCGGCCTCGTCGGGGTGATCCCCGGCGCTCTTCACCGCGGCGACGTACTCCGGGGTGTGCACGGTCTCGAGCAGCGCATCGTCCGCCGTCGGCGCGGGCACGACCTTCAGCTCGTCGAGGACGCCGAGCGCCCGCGCGAGCTTGATCGTCAGCTCGACCCGGATCGGACTCATCGGGTGCCCACGGCCGAAGTCGTACGCCGTCAGCCCCTCGTCGAAGACCAGCATCGCCTCACCGCTCATGCCCTCGACCTTAACCGTCAGCTCCTCGGCATGGGTTTCCCGAATCTTCCGTTCAGGCGGAAAGCGCCGCCGCCGGCATGGAAGACGGTCATCAGGGGGACTTGCCGAGCCGGGGTGATCGGGGCGTTGACGCTCGGGCTGGTGATCAGCCGGCACCTGGTCCGGCTGGACGGACTGGATGCGTCGCCGGAGGAACTGACGGCTGTTGCCGGCCCTCTGATCGAGGAGCTCACGACCGGAACCTGAGCCAAGAAAGACGAGCCGACGCAACACCCCTCCCTGGTTGCGCCGGCTCGTCAGTGGTCCAACAGTCGATTCATCGGCAGCGGACTGCAAAGCGTTACAGAATTTGCAGGTTCCTGCAGATCTACGCCTGAGTAAGCGCTCGAAAGGGCGATCTCCGGGCCGTTTCCGGTGTGATTCGACTGCGGACAGTGAGATTCGGACTTGCGGGTGCCACGGAGCAGGCCGCACAGTACCTCCCGTGAGGCAAATGAAACCCAACCGGCGGCAGATCTTCACAGTCGGAGCGGCAGCCGCCGTGACTGTGGCCGTCTCGACCGAAACCGCATCCGCCGCCACGGCGTCCACCTCTGCCACCGACAACTTCGACGGCTTCGCAGCCACCGCCACCACGACCACCGGCCCGTACGGCTCGGGCGTGCTCGGCTCCTGGGCGAACGGCACCCGGGCCATCTCGACCACCGCGCAGATCCATCGCGTCCTCGACACCGACGGCGTGTTCATGTTCGGCGACAGCATCTCGGTCCAGGACGGGAAGTCGCTCGCGACCCGGCTGCTCGGCCGCGACGGCAGCCAGATGGCCGTGAACAACTGGTCCAGCCGGCCGACGTCCGGCGCCGTCGACGCGCTGCAGCAGTGGGCGGCGGCGTACGGCCTGCCGCGACGGGTCCTGATGGCCAGCGGTTCGAACGACATCTTCGACCCGCCGAAGTTCGCCGCCCAGCTCGACCGCGCGATGAGCATCGTCGGCCGCAACCGGACCGTGTACTGGGTCAACATCCAGGCTGTCCGCAAGAGCGTGGGCGCGACGATGCAGCTCGCCGACCAGCGCAACAGCTCGTGGCTCAACATGCAGATGTACGACGCCCAGGAGAGGTACTCGAACCTGCGGATCATCCGCTGGGCCGAGTGGTTGTGGGTCAAGCCGTACCGGTTGCTGAACTACCTGCGCGACGGCGTACACCCGTCGGTGCCGTTGGGTCAGGACGCCCGGAACGAATTGATCGTCCAGTCGTTGACCGCGCGATGAGGTATTCTCGTTCCGTGAACACGAACTTGCAGCTGTGGTGGGCCGCCTAGGGCGGTCCACCCGGCGTGTTCGCACGCAGCCACCAAGGCCGCCTCTCCGAGGCGGCCTTTTTCGTGTCCTCGGTGGGGCCTCACACACCGAAGGGCACGATCATGACCTCGCTTTCCGGCATCACCCCGTCCGGCCGGCTGACGCTCGGCAACCACCTCGGCGCGCTGCGCCGGTTCACCGATCCGGACGGTTTCTACTTCGTCGCGAACCTGCACGCGATGACGACCAAACACGATCCCCGAAGACTCGCCGCGCTGACCCGTGAGTTCGCGACGCTGATGCTCGCGGCCGGCGTCCCCGAGGGCACGGTCTTCATCCAGTCCGACGTACCCACGCACGCACAGCTCGCGTACCTGCTCGAGTGCACGTCGTACGTCGGCGAGCTGTCGCGGATGATCCAGTACAAGGAGAAGGGCAACCGCCCGATGACGCGGGCGTCGCTGTTCACGTACCCGTGCCTGATGGCCGCGGACATCCTGCTGTACGGCGCGGAGCGGGTCCCGGTCGGCGGCGACCAGGACCAGCATGTCGAGCTCGCGCGGGACATCGCGATCCGCTTCAACCGCGAGTACGGCGAGACGTTCGTCGTACCGCAGCTGAACAAGGCCGCGCTGGCGACCCGGGTCAAGGACCTGGCCAACCCGGCCGCGAAGATGAGCAAGTCCGCCGCCGACGACGCGATCGGAACGATCCGGCTGCTCGACCCGCCGGACGTGATCCGCCGGCAGATCATGCGTGCGGTCACGGACTCGGAGAACGAGGTCCGGCACGACGAGGCGAACAAGCCGGGCGTCACCAATCTGCTCGACATCCTGGCCGCGTGCACCGACGGCGACCCGGTCGAGCTGGCGAAGTCCTATCCGTCGTACGGCGCCCTCAAGCAGGATGTCGCGGACGCTGTCCTCGCGGTGATCGACCCGCTGCAGAAGGAGTACGCGCGGCTGACGACCGACCCGGGAGCGATCGACCACCTGCTCGCGCAAGGCCGCGACCGGGCGATCGACGCGAGCACTCCCCGACTCCAGGCTGCGACGCGAGCTATGGGTTTGGCAGGATCGACTCCATGAAGCTCCGTGCCGCCACCTTCAACATCCGCAACTCCTCCGCACCGGACGGCGACAACGCCTGGCCGGTACGGCGGAAAGCGACCGTGGCGGCGATCGAGCACCTGGACGCGGACGTGGTCGGGCTGCAGGAAGTGCTGCCCGACCAGCTCGAGTACCTGCGCTGGCGGTTCCCGAAGTACGAGATCGTCGGCGCCGGCCGGGACGACGGGATGAGTGCGGGCGAGCACTCCGTGGTCCTGGTCCGGCCCGGCGACTGGCGGATCGAGAAGCACGAGACCCGCTGGCTGTCCGACGATCCGAGCACGCCGGGATCGGTCGGCTGGGACGCGGACCTGACCCGGATCGCGACCCTGGTCTGGCTGCGGCACCGCAACGGTACGACGGTCGGCGTCGTGAACACGCACTACGACCATGCCGGCGAGGTCGCGCAACTGCAGTCGTCGCGGCTGATCGCCCGCTGGATCAGTGGATCGCTGCCGTGGATCGTGATGGGCGACCTCAACGCCACGCCTGACTCGCCGCCGGTGAAGTCGCTGGTCGAGTCCGGCCTGTCCCTCGCCGTACCGCTCGAAGCCGGTGGCAGCTGGCACGACTTCAGCGGCGTGGTGGACGACGACCGCATCGACCACATCCTCGTCACGCCGACGTGGACGGTGACCGACGCGGCCGTCTCGCACTACCGCCCGGACGGGCGCGTACCCAGCGACCACTGGCCCGTGGTCGCGACGCTAGAGCTTCTGTAGCACTTCCTCGCGGAGTCGCTCGAGCGCGTCGAAGCGGCGGTTACCGTCGCCGAGGAACGCGTCCGGCACGAGCAGCTCGTCGATCCCGGCCGCCGGGTACTGCGCGACCACGTCGAGCACCTCCTGCGCCGAGCCCATGATCACGTGCGCACCGTTGCTCTCCAGCCTTTGCTTACGCTCGATCGCCTCGGTGTCCCCCGGTACGACGACCTCCAGGAACGTCTGCGCCGACCGCCGCACCGTTTGCGGATCCCGGCCGTTTTCTTCACAGTGCCGGGCAAACACTGCGCCCTTCGCGGCCGCCAGGTCCGGCCGGCCCCAGTGGTTCCACTCGTCGGCGTACTTCGCAACGATGCCCAGGGCAACCTTCTCGCCCGACGCGCCGATCAGGATCGGGAGGTGCGCCGGCTTCGGCTCACACGGCGCATCGGTGAGCTGGTAGTACTTCCCGTCGAACGTCGTCCGCTCCTGCGTCAGCAGGCCCTTGATGACCTGGCACGCTTCCTCGAACCGCTTCAGCCGCGGACCGATCGCCGGCAGCTCGATGCCGTACACCTCGTGCTCGTTGACCTGCCAGCCCGCGCCGATCCCGAGCACGAACCGCCCGTTCGCGATCTGGTCGATCGTCGCGGCCGCGTTCGCGACCACGGCCGGGTGCCGATAGGTATTGCCGAGCACCATCGAACCGACCCGCACCCGCGAGGTGCGCGCGGCGATGCCGGCCAGCAGCGCGAGAGCCTCGTTGACCGGGACGGTCAGGTCGTCGCCGTTCTGCATGAAGTGATCAGCTATCCAAACGCCGTGCCACCCGGTGCGTTCGGCGTACTCGGCACCTTCGAGTACGCCGTTCCAGGTCCGGGAGGCTGCGGGCCACAGAGAGAAGTCCATGCGGTCATCCTCCCTCTTGGGCCGCGAGGACCGCGTCTCCGTTCTGTTCTGCCCACTCTGTGAGCATCCGGATCGGGCCCATCAGCGTGCGCCCCAGCTCGGTCAGGTCGTACTCCACGCGGGGCGGTACGCCGCCGTGATCGGTGCGGGTGACCAGGCCGTTGGTCTGCAGGCGGCGCAAGGTCTGGGTCAGCACCTTCTTCGAGATACCGCCGATCAGCTCGACCAGCTCGGAGTGCCGCCGCGGATGGTCGTTGAGGCCCCAGAGGACGACGACCGCCCACTTGTCCGCGATCACCTCGACCGCCAACCGCGCCGGGCAGTCGGCCAGGAAGATGTCGCCGGGTTCCACACCGTACACAGCTGTCAGGGTACCCAGCGGTTCCCACGACGCTGTCTAGCGTTCCGTGCCATGAGCATCCTCCCCGACAGCACGCACCGGCTCTTCGAAGAGCCCAAGGACGTCACGATCATCACCATCGATCCGGACGGGTCGCCGCAGGCCTCGCTGGTGTGGGTCGAGCGCGACGGCGACGACCTCCTGTTGGGTCTCCAGGCGCCGCACCGCAAGACCCGCAACCTGTTCCGGGATCCACGGGTGACGCTGCTGATCCAGGACGACCAGACGAGCGCGCGAGGCATCACGCAATACCTCGTTGTGCGAGGCACCGCGAAGCTCCTGGGCCCCGGCATCCCGGCCGAGTACAAGGCGTTGATGGATCGCGAGACCCAGCGCTACCTCGGCCTGCCGGAGTTCCCGTTCGGCGACGGGATCTGGGATACCGGCGTGATCGCGCGGGTGACCGTGGAGCGGGTCGCCGGCGAAGGACCGTGGAGCGTCAGATGACGATGTGCCAGCGGAGCAGGAAGGCGCCGATCGACAGCACGAGGTACAGCAGCACGAGTGCCGCGCCGATACCCGGGCGCGGGCGGTGGCGGCGTACCGGCGTGTCCGCGGCCTGAGCCCGGATCGCCTCCATCACGGCGCCGACCTCGGCGGTGCGGTCCTTGGGGATGCCGTTGATCTCGTTCTCGTCCTGGCCGCGGGTGAGTACGACGTTGTCGTCGCCGATCTCGATCGAGTCGACGTCCTGCCAGGCCAGGCTGCGGATCAGCATGCTGGTGCGGGCCTTCAGCGCGGTCTCGGTCAGCTCGACCCGGTACAGCACGACGCCGCCGGCGACCCGGACGACGGAGGCGCCGATGATCGTCAGCAGGCCGACCGCGAGCATGTCGCGGGCACCCATCCAGAGCCAGGAGTTCAGCCCTGGTACGACGACGAACGGCAGGATGAACAGCGCCCAGGCCCACCACGGCGCCGGATCCAGCGGCACACGCCACGGCAACTGGGGCACGTCAGCTTGCTGCGCGACCTCGTGGTGCTGCTGCGCAGGCGCGGTGTCCGGCTCGGCCGAACCATTACCCATGGGCGGGACCATAGCGACTCAACCCTTGAACAAGGAAGGAACTGCGGCGCATAACCATAACGCCAGCAACCCGACAGGTGTTATTCGGCGGCCAGGTCGCGGGAACGGTTGCGTGCGGCCTCGATCGCCGAGAGGAACGCAGCACGCACCTTGTGGTCCTCCAGTTCGCGGACGGCGGCGGCCGTCGTACCGCCCGGGGACGTGACGCGCTCCCGCAGTACGGTCGGGTGCTCGCCGGTCTCGCGGAGCAGCTTCGCCGAGCCGACCACGGTCTGGACGACGAGGTCGGTCGCCGTACCGCGTGGGAGCCCCATGTGGACGCCGGCCTCGATCATCGACTCCACCACGAAGAAGATGTACGCCGGACCCGAGCCGGAGATCGCGGTGACCGCGTCCTGCTGCTTCTCCGGGACCCGGACGACGCGACCGGTCGCGGCCAGCAGGCTCTCGGCCAGCTCGAGGTGGCTCTCGTCGCAGTGCGCGCCGCGGGAGATCGCCGCCATGCCCTCGTCGACCAGGGCGGGCGTGTTCGGCATGACCCGGACGACGGCGACACCTTCGGGCAGGCGGGACTCGACGAACTTGGTGGTGATACCGGCGGCCAGCGAGATCACGGTCTGGGTCGGCTGGACCGCGGGCGCGATCTCGGCGAGCAGGTCCGGCATGTCCTGCGGCTTGACCACCAGGACGAGCGTGTCCGCCTGCTTCGCCGCGTCCAGGTTGGAGACGACGTCAACGCCGTACCGCTCCCGCAGCTCGGCGGCGCGCTCCTCCCGGCGTTCCGTGATCAGGAGGTCCTCCGGTCGCCGCCCGGCCCGAATCAGCCCGGACAGCAACGTCTCCCCCATCACTCCGGCCCCGAGAACGGCCACCTTTGCACTCATGGTGCAAAGGTTACTGCTGAGCGCTCCGGCTACTTCTTGCTGATCAAGGAGCGGGCGAAGAACTGCAGGTTCGCGGGGCGCTCGGCGAGGCGGCGGACGAGGTAGCCGTACCAGTCCTCGCCGTACGGGATGTAGACGCGCATGGTGTGGCCGAGGCCGGCGAGGCGGAGCTGCTCCTCGGGGCGGATGCCGAAGAGCATCTGGTACTCGTAGCTGCCCGGCCGGCGGTTCGCGCGGTCCGCGAGGGCACCGGCGATCGCGATCAGCCGCGGGTCGTGCGAGGCGATCATCGGGTAGCCGGCGCCGTTCATCAGGACCTTCATCGCCCGGACGTACGCCTTGTCGACCTGGCGCTTCTCCTGGAACGCGACCGACTCGGGCTCCTTGTACGCACCCTTGCAGAGGCGGACGCGGGAGCCCGCGTGCGCGAGGTCGCGGCAGTCGGCCTCGGTACGGCGGAGGTACGCCTGGAGGACCGCTCCGGTCTCGGGGAAGTCCTGGCGCAGCTCGCGCAGGATGCCCAGCGTGGAGTCGGTGGTGGTGTGGTCCTCCATGTCGAGGGTCACCGTCGTACCGGCGTTGCGGGCCGCGAGGCAGATGGTCCGGGCGTTCTCGAGTGCGATCTTCTCGCCGTCGCCCGGGAGGGCCTGGCCGACCGCGGAGAGCTTGACCGAGACCTCGGCGTTCTTGGTCAGGCCGGCGGCGGCGAGCTTCTTCAGCAGGTCGAGGTACGCGTCGGCAGTGGCCTGCGCGGCGGCCAGGTCGGTGACGTCCTCGCCGAGATGGTCGAGGGTGACGTTCAGCCCGCTGCTGACCAGCTTCTCGGTGGCCAGCACGGCCTCCGGAGCGGTCTCGCCGGCGACAAACCGCGCCACGATGCCACTGGACACCGGGAGCGACGACACCGCTTTCTTGATCTGGGGGCTGCGGGACATGCCCAGCAGGACTCGCCGAAGCACTACGTGTTCCTCCTCATCAACCCACCCATCTGCCAGTGGTGTCAGCAGGTTACGCGCCTGAACCTGGCGCTCCCTAATCATGTGGCGGGGGCCACACCAGCAGACCCACTGGTTCGATGGTCGCACCCCTGGTTGGGAGAGGATGCGCTCATGCCCATCTTCAAGCGTCGTCGCCGGAACGCCGTGGAGGCCGATCCGATCGGCGCGTTCTGGTCCTGGTGGTCCGCCTCGGGCGCCGCAGCCGTAGCCGACGCGATCGCCCGCCGGCAGCCGACCGACGTGAACGTGGAGCTGAACGAGCGGATCTCCCGGATCAACCCCGACCTGGAGTGGGAGCTAGGGCCCGGGCTGCACGCGTCGCATGTGCTGATCGTCACCGCCGCGGGGAACCCGGCTCAACGCGCGGTCGCTCGACGCTGGCTGCGGGCCGCCCCGCCGTCCGACCAGACCTGGGAGTACGCCGATCTGCGCCGGCCGGGGCCCGCGGTGACGATCCAGTTCGACGGGCTGCCTCCGGTTGCGACCGACGAGTCGGTGGTGTCGATCGAGCCGGACAGTGCGTCGGTGCATGTCGGCGTCCATCATCCGGTTTTTGCGTCGCTGTCGGTGGACGCACAGCGGCGGGTGACGTTCCTGATCCTGGACCTGGTGCTGGGCGAGGAGATGGTGGAGACGTGGGTGGGGGCGATCGACACGTTGCCCGCGCCGCCGGATGACGCCGTACCGATTGAGTCTTTGCTGCCTGCGGTGGCTGGGTTTGCTGCTGAGCACACGTTGGAGGACGGGAGTCCGGCGTGGAAGATGCTGGAGGGGACACGGGACGGGCAGCGGGTGATCGCGACGGCGGAGTACCCGTTGCGGTCGATCCGGCGGCCGCATCTGGATACGCATGTGGCGGTGGCGATCCACTATCCGGTGGTGCGCGAGGACGGGCTGCCTGAGTCGGAGATGCTGGATGAGCTGCGGGCCTTCGAGGACCACCTCACCGACCGACTAGGTGGCTCCGGCAACCTTCTGGCCCACGAGACGTCCGGCGGCACCCGCGTCCTGCACTACTACACCGACGGCACCACCCCCGCCGACGCCCAACTCCAAGCCGCCACCACCGGCTGGCCCCACGGCAAGGTAACCCTGACCGTCGAGCCCGACCCCGCGTGGCACAACGTCGCGCACCTGTCGGGCTGAGATCAGCCCATCGCGGCGCATCCCTTCCGGCTACCGCCGGAACTGCGGGCGACCGCCTCGCGGTCGCGCCGGGCCGCAGGCTTCGAGGCAGCTGTGGAAGCCGGCGGCCTACCTGGGCTCGATGCGGAGGGTTGTCGGTTTGGCTTTGCTGTTGACGATTGCGTCGGTGTCCGGGCCGTTGCCGTATTTCTTGTAGTACGCCCCGTCGAGTTGGTCGTCGACTGAGCTGTCGGCGATGTAGGTGACCTCGCGCGTCTCGCCGTCCCACGAGATCGCGCCCTCGTGGTGGTGGAGCACGCCCTTGTACCAAGCGCCTTCGGCACCGCGCACCGAGCGCACGTAGAGGCCTCCGTCGACGACCACGTGCCACACGATCGTGAGCGTGCGGAGCGATCCGTCCTGGCGGCGGCCGGCGACGCGGATCTCCTCGATCCGATCCAGGGCATCCAGTTCTTCCGCAGACCAACTACTCATCAATCCCTACTCCTT
Organism: Kribbella sp. NBC_00662; assembly: GCF_041430295.1. Taxonomy (GTDB): domain Bacteria; phylum Actinomycetota; class Actinomycetes; order Propionibacteriales; family Kribbellaceae; genus Kribbella. Next base: position 1,451,517 of record NZ_CP109029.1, read on the forward strand.
CGAACGGACAAGCCAGACCCTGCCAGTACCCACACCCTGCCCGATACAGCGCGGGCTGACCACACGCCACCTCACCGAGCACGAGCGCCACGCAGCCGCGTGGCGGTCGCATGGGACCGCGAGGGGCTGACCTCGGTTGGGTGCAACCTGGGGGTGCTGGGGTTCCGTCTTGAGGGGGAGATGGAGAGTGGAGGGGCGGATGGCGGAGCGGGATCGGGAGTTTGCCGAGTTCGTCGAAGGGGCCAGTGCCTCGTTGCGGCGTACTGCGTTTCTGGTGGTGGGTGATCGGCATCGGGCCGATGACGTCGTCCAGGACGCGCTCTACAAGCTGTACCTTGCCTGGCCGAAAGTGCGGCGGGTGGGGAATCCGCTCGCTTATGCCCGCCGGATGGTGGTCAATGCCGCGCATGACGGCGGGCGGCGGCCGTGGCGGCGGGAGGTTGCGATTGCCGACGTACCGGATCAGGTCGATCACGAGGATTTCGCGGCGGGGCACGCCGACCGGGACGAAGTACTCGAGGCGTTGCGATCGCTCGGGCCGCGGCAGCGGGCCTGCGTCGTACTGCGGTACTACGAGGACCTGTCCGTCGAGCAGACCGCGGAGATCCTCGGCTGTACGACGGGCACCGTGAAAAGCCAGGCAGCACGTGGTCTCGACACTCTCCGACGAGCCATCGACCGACGGCGGACGAGCCGGGCGCTGTGAAGGAGAACGAGATGGAAGACGTACGTGAGGTCAGCGCCGAACTCCACCGGCTCGCCGAGTCGGAGCCGCTGGACCCCTTCGACACCACACAGCTACTGCGACGTGGACAGCGCGGCCGGCGCCGCCGCAAGCTCGTCGGCGTGGGTGGAACGGTCGTCGGCGTTGCCGCGATCGCCGTCGCCGCGAGCCTGTTGCCCAATCTGGTCTCCGCAGACTCGACGCCGGGCATCGCGGATCAGAGCCCGAAGAACTCGCAGTTCGACCCGGTGCCCGGCGTACCCGGCGGTGAGGCCGGCGCCGACCAGCGGATCACGAAGGAAGAGGCCACCCGCCGCTGCGCACTGCGGTATCCGGACGAGAAGCGGCCGCTCCAGGGAGGCGGCCCGGGGGTCCGGTCCGGACACGTGATGCTGTACGAGGTCAAGAACGGCGAGATGTTCGCGCAGTGCATCGTCCCCGGCGGGGACAGGCCCAAGCCGGCGCTGGTCGCGGCCGCAGCGAAGGACCCGCTGCCCGCCAGCACTGCGAACAAGCTGCGGAACTGCTCGGTGCTCGCCTGGATCGACCTCACCGACTGGCAGGTGGTGGCATTGGACCAGTCGAAGGCGCTCAAGCAGGCGGAGGTGGTCGCGATCTCGCCGTCGGGCCACAAGGTTGTCGAGTGCAGACTCTCGGGAGAGAAGGGATTCTCGGGCGAGGCCGATGGCAACACGACGTTCGCCACCCTGACCAATCTCACCGGAAGCGACCCGGTGCTCGATCCGTCCGACAAGTCGGTCCGGTCGGACATGTACGCCGGCGGCGGTGGCGGCGGGGGCTGCACCAACGGGATCTGCACGACGTACGGCATGACCGGCTGGGGCCGGGTCAAATCGACCGCTGCGACCACGGTCCGGCTGCGGATCGGATCCGGACCGGTGTATCAGGTCCCGGTCGGCCAGGGCGGGTGGTTCGCGTACACGTGGACCACCAAGACGAAGTACAAGATCCACGACCAGCCGAAGGTCGCGGCGTACGACAAGAACGGGAAGGTCGTCAAAGTCTTCGGATCGTGATCAACCAAAGGGATCCGGCCAGAGTCTCACCCATCGCAAAGGGTTGATTGCGAAGGGGGAGATATGAGGAAACTGCACACGATCCTGACGATGGTTGCGGCGGCGGCCGGTATGGTCGCCGCCGCTACGACGACGGCGACCGCGGCCACGACGGCAGCTGCGAGTCCGGCTGCGGGGTGCGCGCTGAACCTCGGTTCGGTGACGGCCGGTGGGGACCAGACGTTCCAGCGCGTGACCACGACGCCGTCGGCAGGCACGAGGAGCGTCGTACCGAATCTGTACTCCGACGGCGCGGTGCGGATGAACGCGTCGTTCGTGAACGAGCCGACGGCGGCCGGCAGCTCGCGGTCCGGGCGGGTCGTCATCGGGGACACGATGTACCAGCACTGGATCGAGCTCGACAAGAGCGGCAAGGTGACGGAGTCGCAGCCGGCCCGGATCGGCGGCGGGTGGAGCAAGTTCGTCGACCACGAGACGTCGACCTTCAACGACGACCCGACCCACCCGCGGACGTACGAGTACGCGCTGCGGTCGGACGGCGTGCTGTTCCGGTGGGTTGTCGGCGACACCGGCGCCTGGAAGGCGTACGGCTCGGCACCCGGGTTCGCGTCGGTGAAGTCGATGACGTTGATCAGCAAGGCCGCGGCGTACGACACGTTCCTCGCGAACACCCGGGGCGGCGCGCTGTACACCATCCGCATCCCGGTCAACACCGCGATGAAGCCGGTCGTCACCAAGGTCCGCGCCGCCACCTGGCAGGGGTTCGAGACGCTTGTCGCGGGCGGCTGCGGCAACTACGGAACCGTTGTCGTGGGCATCGACAAGGAGACGAAGTCGGCGTACCTCTACACGTTCGGCCACGCCGACGGGGTGAAGACGTCGATCACCGGCCACGGCAAGGTGCCCGGCACCTTCGGCGACCCGAACTACTTCCGCTTCGCCCCGCCGGTGAAGTCGGACTGGCTGTTCGGCGAGTGAGCTAGGCGGTACGCCGTTTGAGGGTGGCGGCGCCCAGGCCGAGGGCTGCGAGGACGAATGCGACCACGACCAGGGCGTCGCTGCCGGTTCCGGTGGTGAGACCGTTGCCGTTGGCAACACCGATGACGGCATCGACCGCATACGACAACGGCAGTACGTCGCTGACCGCGTGCAGGACCGTGGGCAACTGGTCCCGCGGGACGAGCAGACCGCACAGCAGGATCTGCGGGATCATCACCGCCGGCATCATCTGCACGGCCTGGAACTCGGTCGCCGCGAACGCACTGGCGAACAACCCCAGCGCGGCACCGAGTACGCCGTCCAGTACCGCGACCACACCCAACTGCCAGGCATCGCCCTGGATGTTCAGATCCAAGAGATACAAGGCGATCGAGACGACCACGAGCGCCTGCACGACGGCGATCAGCGCGAACGCGAGCGCGTACCCGAGCAGGAAGTCGAGCTTCGCCATCGGCATCGTGAACAACCGCGACAACGTCCCGCTCGACCGCTCGCGCAGCGTCGCGACCGAGGTGACGACGAACATGATGATCGCCGGGAACACCGCCAGCAGCGGTCCGCCGATCCGGTCGAACGTCCCCGGCGAGTCGTGGAACATCCACCACATCAGGCTGACCAGCAAGGCCGGCAGCACGATCAGCATCGCCACCGTCCGGTGGTCCCGCCGCAACTGGGCGAGCACCCGAGCCGCAACCGCAAACGTCACCCGCGGAGTCATCGCGCACCAGCCTTCCGGTCGATCAGAGTAAGGAACGCCTGCTCGATGTCTTCGGTGCCGACCGAGTCGAGCAGCGCCCGAGGGGTGTCGTCGGCCAACAGGTCGCCGTCCCGCATCAGCAGCAGCCGATCGCAGCGAGAAGCCTCGTCCATCACATGACTCGAGACCAGCAGCGTCGCGCCGTCGTCGGCCAGCTTGTGGAACAACTCCCAGAGATCACGGCGCAGCACAGGGTCGAGGCCGACCGTTGGCTCGTCCAACACCAGGAGCTCGGGGCTGCCGAGTAGTGCGGCGGCCAAGGACGCCCGGGAGCGTTGACCGCCGGAGAGCCTGTCGACGCGGGAGTTGGCATGACTCGTCAGGTCGACCGCCTCGATCACCCGCTCCACGTCGGACGACGCGACGCCGAGCACCGCGGCGAAGAAGCGGAGGTTCTCCGCGACGGTCAGATCGCCGTACACGCTGGGCTCCTGGGTCACGTACCCGATCCGGCCGCGCAGTTTCGGCGCACCGGCCGGCAGTCCCAGCACCGACACATCACCGGTCACGCGAGCCTGCAGGCCGACGATCGCTCGGATCAGCGTCGTCTTGCCACAGCCGGACGGCCCGAGCAGCCCGGTCACCGTCCCGGCCCGGAGGTCGAACCCGACCCCGTGCAGCACCTCCCGGTCGCCGCGGACGACGACCACCTCACGGCAACTCACCGCGTTTTTCACCATGTGATGAATTTAGCGCGTACGACGACCCCTGGCAACAGCCTGTGATCCGTCAGATAACGGCGTACCCGGTCGAGTCACTCAACGCGCTCAACGCGGGATCGCCGTACGTCGAACGCAGCGCGGCGAACCGCCGCGCCTTGTCCGGTCCGAATCGCGCGACCTCCGCGGCGTACGTGTCGCCGGTCAGGAACACCGGCGGCGTGCGCTTGCTGTGGAACTTGTCCGCGTACAGGACCAGCTCCTCCTCCGGCGTCCGGGGCAGGTAGTCGTCGACCGGGATCGGCAGCGCCTGGCGCACGACGTCGTCCCGGGTGATCCCGACGCCGGTGTGGCAGGACGCGAACCGGCAGATCTCGACCGGGAAACCCAGCGACGCAAGCAATTCATGCCCGAGAACGCCGTGCCGGACATAAGCCGACGACTCGAGCCGATAGACCCCGATGTCGTGCAGCAGAGCGCCGGCCCGCACGAGATCGGTGTCGACATCGAGCCCGGCGAAGAACTGCTCCGCGATCGAGCAGACCAGTCGGCAATGCTCGAAGACGAGGTCGAAGGCGTCCGGCGACGGCGCGTACTCCCGGTGCAGCGCACGGATCTCGGCGTCGGTCGGGATCTGCATCAGCCGGTCAGATGCTGCTGGAGAACGGGTGCCAGCCGGTCGATCAGCGTCTCGACGTCGACGGACGCGACCGGCTCGAGCCCGACCAGATAGCGAACGACCGCGACCCCGACCAACTGAGTGGCGACGAGCGAGACCCGCAGCTGCGCGTCCGGTACGTCGAGCATCTGCGAGACCGGCTGGACGATCATCTGGGTGATGCCTTCCCGCATCATCCGGGCCACCTCGTCGCTGCTGACCACGCTGCGGAACAGCGCCTTCATCCGCTGCTGTCCGTCCGGCGACTCCCAGACGCCGAGGAACGCGGTCGCGATCCGCCGGCCGGTCTCCTCGCGCGGCCCGCCGACGATGTTCGCGGCGATCAGGCGGGGGTCGACCGGGATGGCCATCGCCTCGATGAACAGCTCTTCCTTGCTGTCGAAGTAGTGATGCACCAGTGCCGCGTCGACCTCGGCCTGCCGGGCGACCGCGCGGATCGAGGTGGCCGCGAATCCCTTGTCCGCAAAGGATTCCCGAGCTGCGTGCAGGATCTCTCCCCGGGTGTCCGGTCCACCGGGGCGGCGTCCCGGCGTACGGCGGGAAGCTGTCACGGCGTCAGCTCCGAGATCTCACCTTCCGGGGTGACGGCGAACGACGTACGGCGGGACGCGCTCCGGACGAAGTGCTTGCGGGTGAACTCCAGCGACTCGACCAGGTCGACCTCACGCTCGGAGCGGCTGGTCGCGCGACGGGTGTTGATCTCGATGATGATGTGCCCGCGGAAGTCCTGGTTGGCCAGCGCGCCGAGCAGATCCGCCGCCCGCTGGGTCCCGCGGCCCGGCACCAGGTGCTCGTCCTTCGCGGAGCCCGTCCCGTCGGTCAGGTGGACGTGGGTCAGGCTCTTGCCCATCGTCGCGGCCAGCTCGACGCAGTCCTGCTCGGCCGTCGACGCGTGCGACAGGTCGAGGGTGGTGTGCGCGTACGACTGCTCGGTCGGGTCCCAGCTCGGCGCGTAGGCCTGCAGGTCCCGGCCCGGTGCGCGCCACGGGTACATGTTCTCCACCGCGAGCGTCACGCCGGTCTCGGCCTCCAGCCGGGCGATCCCCTCGACGAAGCCACGCGCGTAGTCACGCTGCCAGCGGAACGGCGGGTGGACGACGACCACGTCCGCGCCGAGCTCCTTCGCGGCCTCGGCGCTGCGCTCGAGCTTGCTCCACGGGTCGGTCCCCCACACCCGCTGCATGATCAGCAGTGTCGGCGCGTGCAGCGCCAGCACGGGGAGCTGGTGGTAGTCGACGAGTCGCTGGATCGCGTCGATCTGGGTGCTGAGCGGATCGATCCCGATCATCACCTCGACGCCGTCGTACCCGAGGCGGGCGGCGAGCTCGAAGCCGCTCGCGGTCGACTCGGGGTAGACGGAGGCTGTGGACAGACCGATCTTCGCGGTTGTGCGGGGGTTCATTGGTTCACCGGGGTTGCAGCTGGTCGAGCCGGGACAAGATGACGCCCTCGCGGAGGGCCCACGGGCAGACCTCGAGCGCGGGCAGGTCGAAGAGATCCATCACGGCGTCCGCGACCAGCGCGCCGGCGACGAGCTGGGTCGAGCGGCCGGCCGACACCCCGGGCAGCGCGGCCCGATCGGCGGCCGTCATCTTGGTCAGCTTCGGGATCCAGTCGCTCAGGTCGTCGCGGTTCAGCGTGCGGGCGACATAGGGTCCGTCGGCGGACGGAGCCGCTCCGGCGATCCGGGCCAGGGAGCGGAACGTCTTGCTGGTGGCCACAGCACGCTGCGGCTTCCCGGCTCGCAGTACCGGACCTGCGACGGCCGCCATCTCCAGCCGGATCCGCCTGCGCAGCTCGCGGACCTGGTCCTTGTCCGGCGGATCCGCGGTCAGGGCCTCGCGGGTCAGCCGGCCCGCGCCGAGCTGGACCGATGCCGCCACGGTCGGCTGCTCGTCGGATCCGGCCGCGATCTCCAGCGACCCGCCGCCGATGTCGAACACAGCCAGGCGGCCGGACGACCAGCCGAACCAACGCCGTACGGCGAGGAACGTCAGCCGGGCCTCGTCCTCGCCGCTCAGCACCTCGAGGTCCACGCCGGTCTCGGACCGGACCCGGTCCAGCACCTTCTCGCCGTTCGGAGCCTCGCGCAGCGCGGACGTGGCGAACGCGAGCACCGACTCGCAGCCCTTGTCCTCGGCCAGCTCGACTGCTTCCTTGGTGAACGCGATCAGCCCGTCCGCTCCGGACTGGTCGATCTTCCCGTCCTTGTCGAGGTGCTCGGCCAGCCGCAGCTCGGTCTTGTGCGAGTACGCCGGGAGCGGCGCGGCACCGCGATGCGCGTCCACCACGAGCAGGTGGACGGTGTTTGATCCCACGTCGAGTACGCCGAGCCGCATTCCACCACGCTACTGGACGGACAGAGTAGCGGCGGGTCGGGAGTCGGGGTTCACGCTTGGGGCGTGAAGGCGCGTACGCTTTCTGAGTGCCTGAGGTTTCTCTCGATTTCCCCCGCGCCTGGGTCGAGTTCATCGACCCCGACGACTCCGACCAGGTGTTCCGCTGCGACCTGACCTGGCTGACGTCCAACTGGACCTGCATCTTCGGCGGTGGCTGCCAGGGGATCTACAAGGGCCGGCCGAACGACGGCTGTTGCACGCTCGGCGCGCACTTCTCCGACTCCGACGACGAGAAGCGGGTGAAGAAGTGGGTCAAAGAGCTCGGCAAGGAGGACTGGCAGTTCCGCAAGGAAGGCCGGGCCAACGGCTGGGTCGAGACAGACGACGAGGGCGAGCGCAAGACCCGGGTCTGGGACGGCGCCTGCATCTTCCTGAACCGTCCGGGCTTTCCCGGTGGCGCGGGCTGCGCGCTGCACGGGCTGGCGCTGAAGCGTGACATCCACTTCGTCGAGACCAAGCCGGATGTCTGCTGGCAGTTGCCGATCCGGCGGACCTTCCGCGAGGTCGAGCGGCCCGACGGCACGACGTACACCGAGGTCGGCATCGCTGAGTACGACCGTCGCGGCTGGGGCCCGGGCGGGCACGACCTCGACTGGTACTGCACCGGCAACACCGAGGCGCACATCGGCGTCGAGGCGGTCTTCGAGTCGAGCAAGGTCGAACTGCAGACGCTGATGGGCCCCAAGGCGTACGACGTACTCGCCGACCTGTGCCGCCAGCACCTGGAGGCAGCACGCCCGCTACTGCCCCACCCCGCGTCTAAGTAGTAGCGATCTTGCCGTTGTCGACGAGCCAGTCGATACCGGCCAGCGCCGCCTCGATGGCGGAGTAGCGCGGCCGGAAGCCGAGCAGGCGGGCCGCCTTGTCCATCGAGCAGTTCGGGCTGTGCTGGATGTGGTCCTTCGTGGCTCCCGCATCCCGCTCGGACACCGTCCGCTGCCACTCGTCCCAGGACGCGAAGGTCAGCCGGGCATCCTGACCGAACCGGCTCGCCACGCTCTCGGCGTACCCGCGCAGCGTCACCGCGTCGCTCGCGACCGCGTGGAAGCTCTCGCCGAGCGCGGTCGAACGGTTCGCGAGCGCGGCCAGGAAGACGCCCGCCACGTCGGCGGCGTGGACCGGGTTGAGCGTCTCCAGACCGAAGTTCGGCAGCAGGACACCGTCGCCCTGGGCAAGCTTGTCGAAGACGCCGAGATCGAAGTTGCCGGCCGGGTTGACCGGGGTCCATCCGGGACCGCAGATGTGACCGGGGTGGACGATCGTGACCGGCAGGCCGTCGCGGCGCGCTTTGCCGAGCAGGTACGCCTCGATCGCGGCCTTCTGTACGCCGTAGTCGCCGAACGGCCTGCGTGGCGTGTCCTCCCGGGTCGGGACGATCACGCTCGGGCCGTGCACCCAGATCGTGCCGCAGTGCAGGAGGTGCTGGATCTTTCCCTGCACCGCTTCGGCCAGCTGCCGCGCGCTGTCCTCGGTGAAGCAGATCAGGTCGATCACCACGTCCGGACCCAGCTCTGCGACCCGCTGCCCGAACGTCCCGGCAGCGTCCTCCGCCTCCCGGTCGACCTGGAGCAGCTCGACCTGCAGCCACGCTCCGTCCGACTGGTACGGCGTACGTTCGCCGCGACTGAGCACCGTGACCTGATGCCCCAGGCGGACCAACGCCGGGACCAGATAAGTGCCGATATGACCGGTGCCTCCGATGACGACCGTACGCATGCCGTACAGACTAACGACACACCCGGGGCGGCAACTGTCGGTGGGTGAGGACACAATGACTGGCATGCGTCTGGATCATCTGTCGTACGCGTGCGGGCCCGAGGGGTGTCGTGCGACCGTCGAGCGGTTGTCCACGCTGCTCGGAGCGGAGTTCGTCGACGGTGGGGTGCACCCGCGCTTCGGCACGGTCAACCACATCCTCCCGTTGGAGAACGACCGCTACATCGAGGTGGTCGACGTGCTGGACCACCCGGCTTCCGACAAGGCTCCGTTCGGGCAGGCGGTGCGGGCCCGCAAGGAGCTCGGCGGCGGCTGGCTGGGCTGGGTGGTTGCCGTCCGCGACATGGAGCGAATGGAGCAGCGCCTCGGCCGGCAGGCGGTTCCGGGCAACCGGCACCGGCCCGACGGGGTGAACCTGACCTGGCGGCAGATCGGCGTCAGGGGTCTGATGGCCGACCCGCAACTGCCGTTCTTCATCCACTGGGACGACCTCGACGAGCACCCGTCGGTCGGCGGCAAGGGCCTCAAGCTGACCGCGCTCGAGATCGCCGGCGACCCGGTCCGCGTCACCGACTGGATCGGCCACCCGGCCGACCACCTGCTGAACGACCTCGACGTCGCGTGGGTCGGGCCGAACGGTCAGCCCGGTCTCAACGCCGCTGTCTTCGACACCCCGAACGGCATCGTCCGGATCTAGTGGATGTTCTCGAGATCGGCGAGTGAGGTCTCGAGATGGCCGAGCAGGCGTTGCAGGTGCGGGACCGCACGACGGTCGCCGATCAGGCCGAAGTGCAGCTGGTGGTCGTAGCTGGTGACGCTGATGTTCAGCGCCTGGCCGTTGAGCACGATGCTCGCCGGATACATCCCGAGCAGCCGCGAGCGGTTCCAGTACAGCGGGCTCTCGGTAGGGCCTGGGACGTTCGAGATCACCACGTTGTACGGCGGCGTCGTACGGCCTGCGACGCCGGGGAGTACTGCGGCCGGTCCGGCCACGCCGAAGCCGAGGGCGCCGACGATCAGGTTCTGCAGCGGGCTGAGGTCGGACAGCACGCTCTTGCCGTGCGCGGTCGAGGCCATGATGCGGCGGATGCGGCGCTCGGGATCCGCTTGGTCGGTGGCGAGGTCCGCGATCAGCGTGGCGAGTGAGTTGCCACCGCCGGGTGCGCCGTCACGGTCACGCAACGAGACCGGCACCATGGCCGTCAACGCCTTGTCCGGCAGGGCGTTCAACTCGAGCAGATAGTTGCGCAAGGCCCCTGAGCACATCGCCAGCAGGACGTCGTTCAACGTCGCGCCGGTGATCGCCCGCACCTTCTCCAACCGCTCGATCCCCCAGGACTGAGCCGCGAACCGCCGCGCCCCACTCACCCCTTGATTGAAGATCGTCCTAGGCGCCTGAAACGGCATGGTCGACCGCACCAGCCCCTTTATGCCGGCCACCGGCAGACCGGCCAGACCGGCGAAGGTCTTCACCGCATCGACCGGCATCCGTGCGAGCGACGGCAGCCATCCTGCAGCAGGCTCGACCGGCTGGTGCGACTGCGGCAACGCGTAGGTGGCGGGCATGTCTGTTCTGGTGGGGTCTGTGGTGAGGGTGTCCTGCATCCAGCGGAGGGCGGTGACGCCGTCGATCAGGGAATGGTGGATCTTGCTGTAGATGGCGAAGCGGCGGCCTTCGACGCCCTCGATCAGATGCATCTCCCACAGCGGACGGTGACGGTCCAGGAGCGTGCCGTGCAGGCGGCTGGTGAGCTCGAACAGCTCGCGGAACCGCCCCGGGCGCGGCAGCGCCGACAACCGGACGTGGTACTCGAGGTCGATCTCGTCGTCCTGCTCCCAGGACCAGTAGCCGAGGTCGACCGGCCGGTTCCGCACCCGCCGCGCGAACAGCGGATTCACCTCGGGCGCCGCGACCATGTCGTGGTAGAGCCGCGACACGAAATCCCGCGAGCTCTCGGGAAAAACATGATCCCGCCCGGCCCCCTCCGGAAGCTCGAACAACATCAGCCCACCCACGTGCATCGGCTGCTCCCGGGTCTCCCCACCCAGGAACATCGCGTCCAGCGGCCCCACCCTGGTCACGGGGCCTCCCGGCCTGGACTGAGGAGCGCAGGGAGCGAAGCGACCGGAGCGACGAGGGAAGGCCGGGAGTTACAGCCCCGTGGCCCGCCGCGACGGAGCCGCGGCATCAACACAGTCATGCGTCCTCCGCTCCCCGACCCGGCCTCCTGACGTTTCATCGTTGCCAGATAAGGCCGGGTCGTCTACCCCTGCTAACAGGGCTAACGGAGATTTTGTTATCCCCTCAGCTATCGAGTGGGCGGTAGTTCACGCCGATCCGCTCGATCCGGGCCAGGTGCGGGCGGAGCCGGCCCAGGAACTCGTCGTACGAGACCTTCTCCGAGCCCCAGGCGCGCTCGGCGAACGCGGACAGCCGCGGTAGCAGCATGTAACCGACCTGCTCCGGACCCTCCATGTACTCGGTCCAGATCTGGCACTGGGTGCCGACGATCAGCGCCTGCTCCTCCGGCGACAGCGACTCCGGGATCACCTCGAAGTCGTACACCTTCTCCAGCGGGATGAAGTTGCCGATGGCAAGCGGTTCGGTGGCCGGGTCGCCCTGGTAGTAGTCGAAGTACACCGACTCGCAGGGCGCCATCACGGTCTCGTGGCCGGCCTTGACCGCGATCTCGCCGCGCTTGGCGCTCCGCCACGCCATGATCACGGCGGCGTCGGGGCAGTCGGTGTCGACCATCTCGTCCCAGCCGACCAGTCGCCGGCCCTGCTCGGCCAGTACCTCGGCGACCTGCGCGGTGAACCAGCCCTGCAGCTGACCGGGCTCGTCCAGCCCCAGCTCGGCCTGACGCTTCTGCGCGGCCTCCGACTCGCCCCACTGCACCGACGGGCACTCGTCGCCGCCGAGGTGCACATACGGCGAGGGGAAGATGTCCAGCACCTCACGCAGCACGGTCTTCACGAACTCGACCGTCGCGTCGTTGACGTTCAGCACGTCCTCGCTGATGCCCCAGTACTGGCGGACCGTCAACTGCTGGTCCGGGTGGTTCCCCAGCTCCGGGTACGCCGCGATCGCGGCCTGCATGTGCCCCGGCAGATCGATCTCCGGCACGACGGTGATCCCGCGCTCCGCGGCGTACGCGACGATCTCGCGCAGGTCGTCCTTGGTGTAGAACCCGCCGTGCCGCTGACCGTCGTACTCGAACTCCTTCTGGCCGCGGGTCATCTTGCCGACCATGGTCTCGGCCCGCCACGCGCCGACCTCGGTCAACCGGGGGTAGGCCTCGATCTCGACCCGCCAGCCCTGGTCGTCGGTGAGGTGGAAGTGCAGCACGTTCAGCCGGTGCAGCGCGAGCACGTCGATGATCTTGAGGACGAAGTCCTTCGGCATGAAGTGCCGGGCCACGTCGAGCATCATCCCGCGCCAGGCGAACCGCGGCGCATCGGCGATCCGCGCCAGGGGCACCGCGACCTTTCCGAACTCGTCGGTCTGCTCGGCGGCCTCGATCAGCTGCGCGTACGTCGTCTCGGCGTGCCGCAGCGCATCCTCGGAGCCGGCCGTCAGCCGGGCGCCGTCCGGGCTGACGTCGATGCGGTACTCGTTCGGTTCGAGGTTCTCGACCACGTCCCGGACGGCCTCCCCGAGCGGATCGGCGGTGATCCACCGGCCCTCGTCGAGGGTGAGTTCTCGCGGGGCAGGGACGATCGCGATATCGGGCATTCCGAACTCCCAGGGAGTGGATCGATTTATGTCGGGACCGATCATATAAGCAGCTTCCCTGTCAGGCTCATGAGAGGGTTTGCCCGTGACCAGCGAGCAGCAGCGGACGACACTACGGGTGCTGGTCGCCAGCAACGCCCTCGGCGGAGTCGCCACCGCCAGCGGCTTCGCAGTAGCCGCCCTCCTCGCCGAAAACGTCTCCGGCTCGACCTCCCTGGCCGGCCTGGTCGCCACCTCCACCACGCTGGGCGCCGCGGCCCTCGCCGTACCTCTCGCCGGTCTGGCCCGCTCCCACGGTCGAAGGGTCTCGCTGAGCCTCGGCTACTTGATCGCATTCGTCGGCGCCGCGCTCACGATCGTCGCGGCCCAGATCGGGTCGCTCGCCCTGCTCCTGGCGGCCGGCTGCCTCTTCGGCAGCGGCTCCGCCTCCAACCTGCAGTCCCGGTACGCCGCCACCGACAACGCCGAACCGAGCCGCGTCGCCCGCTCGCTCGGACTGGTCGTCTGGGCGACGACGATCGGCGTGATCGTCGGCCCGAACCTGACCGGCGTCGGCGGCTCGCTCGGATCCTTACTCGGCATCCTCGCCCTCGCCGGGCCATATGTCTTCTCGGTGATCGCGTTCGGCCTCAGCGCGGCCACGGTCTGGATCGGGATGCGCAGTCAGGTGCGGCCGACCAGGGTGGAACGTCAGCCGCTCGCGCAGACGTTCCGGCAGGTGATCGCCATCCCCCACGCGCGGTTGGGGTTGCTGGCCATCGCGACGGCGCACGCCGTGATGGTCGGGGTCATGTCGATGACGTCAGTACACCTGCGGCACCACGGCGCTTCCCTGACCATCGTGGGGTTCGTCATCAGCGGTCACGTCGCCGGCATGTATGCCCTGTCGCCAGTGACCGGGTGGCTGGCAGACCGGCTCGGACGCATCCCCACGATCGGCATCGGCCTCGGAGTACTCGCAGTTGCGATGACGCTGGCCGCTGTCGCGCCGGACGATGCGCATGCGCTCACCGGGCTCGCTCTGTTCACGCTGGGCCTCGGCTGGTCCGCTTGTCTGGTCGCCGGATCGACTCTGCTCTCCCGATCGGTCCCGGAAGGCATCCGCACCTCCGCACAGGGCCTGTCCGACCTCACCATGGGTGTCCTGGCTTCCCTTTCGGGCACTGCTGCCGGACCGGTCCTGGCCTACCTCGGCTTCCACTGGCTGGCCATCTTCTGCGGGCTGCTCCTGATCCCGGCCGCCCTGACCGCCGCGCTAACCAAGCAGCAGATGCAGCGTGCGTGAGCCCGGCCGGAAGCCGATGCTCTGATAGAGCGCCCGCGCCTGCGGGTACCCGTCGTCACCCCGCGGACAGACGACAGCCTTGGTCCCGCCTGCTTCCTGCAGCGCATGCAGTGCGGCCAGGTTGACCGCCGCACCGAGCCCACGCCTCCGGTACGCCGGAGCGCACCCGACCGGCTCGACCAGCCCTACCTGATGCTGTTCGTCCAGCCAGATCAACGCCGAGGCGACGAACTCGCCTGCCTCGTTCTCCACCACCCAGTCCAGCTCGGGTCGGTAGGGCCAGGTCGACATCACCTCGGCCATGTCGTCGTCGGTCACGTTCGACGGCCCTAGGTCGGACCAGGCTGCGCGGTGTGCAGCACCCCGCTTGGCCACCTCGTCCTGCCGCGCGTGCCGCAGCGTCAGCCCTTCGGGCACGACTGGTTCGGCCAGTGCGTCCAGCGAGATCCAGTGATGGGTGAAGTACGGTGCATCGCCGTCCAGCCGGAAGCCGGCGGACTCCAACGCAGTCAGCAGATGCTTCTCGGTCTCCAGTACGCCGGCAGCCAGCTTCGGCCCGTGTGCTCTCGCCTGGAACCACTCGACGACCGTGGCGGCGAGCTCCGGCCGGTCCGGGTCCACGGTCATCAGGAGATGGCCCGGCTGCGCCAGCCACCCCCACGCAACGACCTCGTCCCCGTCACGCCAGACCGCCGTACGCCAGTTGTCCGCCGACCGGCGGGCGTTCACGCTGCGCTCCCAGGCCACGTCTCCGAGGTGTAGCCGAGAGGCCGGGCTCCAGGTCCGGTGGACGAGCTCCTGCATGTCGCTGAGGCCGTCACGGCCGGCGTACTCGGTCATCTGCACGGAGCGCAGCATCGCAGTGGGAGGGGGTCGACTCAACTGCATTAGGCTCGAACCTCGTGAGTATCGCGGAGGGCGGGATCCCCAGTCCCAACATCTGGCACCACCCGAAGGTGTACGAGATCGAGAACCGGGGCGTGGACCCGGACGGGGTGATCGAGCCGGCGATGCGGGCGGTGCGGGACTGGGCCGGCGCGACTGTGCTCGACATCGGCTGCGGCACCGGATTCCACCTGCCGAAGTTCGCCGCGACGGCCGCGCGGGTGATCGGCGTGGAGCCTCATGGCGCGCTGGCCGACGCCGCCCGTCGACGGACGCAGGCCTTGCCGAACGTCGAAGTACGGCAGGGGACGGCGCAGCGCCTGCCGGTGCCGGACTCGTCGATCGACGTGATGCACGCGCGCTGGGCGTACTTCTTCGGACCGGGCTGTGAACCCGGGCTGGCCGAACTGGACCGGGTGATGCGGCACGGCGGGACAGCGTTCGTGATCGACAACGACGGCAGCCGGTCGACGTTCGGCAGCTGGTTCAGCACGTCGTACCCGATGATCAAGCCGGCCGAGGTGGAGCGCTTCTGGACCGACCGCGGATGGCATCGGACGCCGCTGGACATGGGCTGGCGGTTCGAGTCGCGCCAGGACTTCGAGGCCGTGGTGAAGATCGAGTTCACCCCGAAGGACGCCAAGCGGATCCTCGACTCGCACGTGGGGTCCGAAGTCGACTATGCGATCAACCTCTGGAGCAAGATCTTCTAGCGACACTCTGTGGTCTGCAGGCGGACCCACAGTACTCATAGGGTTGACGGACCATGGACGGTCTGCTGCTCGAACGCGTACCGGGGCTGCCGGAGCGGCTCCGGATCGACGTAGGCGAGCAGCGTGCGGTCGTCGTACCGCAGGCCGCTGGTCGTCGACGGCTGGCCGACGTACTGATCGGACTGGAGGACCCACCGCCCGGTGCGGTCGTGCTGAAGGGCGGACCGGTCCGGCTGGTACCGGCGGAAGGCGGACTGCTCCCCCACCTGACCGTCCTCGGCAATGTGATGCACGGCCATCGCACGACGCATCAGGTGACCAAGCAGGCTGCCCGGGACGAGAGCCTGGTCAAGGTGATCGGTTGTGGTCTCGAAGACGTGCAGAACCGCTACCCGCACGAGATCACGCCAGGTCGTCGCCGACTCGCCGGCGTGGCCCGGGCACTCGGCGCATACCCGCGAGCGATCGTGCTGGAGGACGCGACCGGCCTGCCCACCTGGGGATCGCTCCTCTCGATCCGCCCCAACCCAGACCTCGCCTCGGTCGCCTTGCTGCTCATCACGACCAGCGCGACACGCATCACCGGGTTCGACGATGCCGAGTAGCCGCAGAGCGTTCCTCGGCGCTGCAGGAGCTCTTCTCCTGACCGGGTGTTCGAGTGACGTGCTGGGACTGCGGCGTGCAGTTCGCGTGGCCGTCAGTTGGAGCGGGCAGGAGCTACGCGCGTTCCACAAGGTCCTCGATGGTCTGGGCACGCTGGACTACCCCGTCGAGGTCGTACCGCTCGGCGACGACATCTCCACCGCGTTCGGTGCACGGTCCACGCGCCGGCCGGACATCGTCATGCTCCCGCAGCCAGGTCTGGTCCCGCGTCATCTCGGCGACCTGGAGCCGATGCCCGACGACCTGGCTCCGCTCGGACAGGCCCGGCTGTGGAAGGACCTCCTGACCCACGACGGGACGACGTACGGCGTGCCGTTCAAGACTGCTCACAAGTCGGCGGTCTGGTATCGGCCGTCGGTGTTCGAACAGGTCGGCGTACAACCGCCCCGACTGTGGTCGGAGTGGCTGACCCTGAACCGGACGCTGACGCAGGCGGGCATCACGCCGTTGTCACTGGCCGCAGGTGACGGCTGGGTGCTCACCGACTTCCTCGAGAACGTCTTGCTGGGCATCGCGCCCAGCGTCTACGTAGACCTGGCCGCCGCGACCGATCCGCGTCCGTCGCGACAGCCGCAGTTCGCTGCGGCACTCCGGTTGCTGGGGTCCATGTGGTCGGCGCCTGGAGTCTTGGCGGGCGGTGTGAAGGAGTCACTCGTCCAGCAGTTCCCGGATGCGCTGATCGAGGTGTTCGGCCATCGCAGAGCCGCGATGGTGCTGGCATCCGACTTCGCCGAACCGGTTGTCCGCTCGTTCGCCGCAGATCCCAAGGACATCGGCCTCTTCACGTTCCCACCAATGAGTCCGGGAGCTGCGGCACCTGTGGTGGTCGGTGGCGACGTGATGGTGCTGCCGAAGCCAACCAGGGACGACGCACGCGATCTGGTACGCCGTTTGTCCGCACCGGACGCGCCCGATCCGTGGATCAAGGAGGGCGGCTTCCTGGTCGACGGACGGGTCTCGGGGTACTCGCCTGAACTCACCCGACTTGCCGTGCAGCTGACAAAACCCGGTGAGCAACTGCAGTTCGACCTGTCCGACCAGCTCGGTCGGCTCGGCGACATCAACGGGTTGTGGCGCGTGCTGACCGACTTCCTGATCCAGGTCGGCGGCCGCGGCGGCGACGTACCAGGGGCTGTGGACGACGCGATCGACGAGCTGCGCAGGGTGGAGGAGAGCTGATGGGGCTGCAGACCAACGGCTTGTCCCTCGAGATCGTCGGCCGCGAGATCACCGGCCGACCGGTCCCCGGCAAACCGCGTCGGCCGGCCGGTCCGTACCTGTTGGGCCTGCCGGCGTTGCTGCTCAGCTGTCTGCTGCTGATCCCGATCGGAGTGACCGTGGTGGCGGCGTTCCGGACGCCGGGCGGGTTCGGGTTCGGCAACTTCGCGGTGATGACCGACCAGGGCGCATTGCGTGCCGTGGGCAACAGTCTGTTGTGGGTGCTGGTCACCTTCGGGATCGTCGTGGTCGGATTCTTCCTTGCCCTGTTGAGTTATCGGCTGCCCGCGGTGACGACGTTCCTGCAGCCTGCGCTGGTCATTCCGTTCGCAGTGTCGGTGCTGGTGTCCGGTGCGACGTTCCGGCTGCTGTTCGACCCGACGCCGGAGCGTGGGACGGTCACGGCGGTCTGGACGCGACTGTTCGGGTCGAGTCCCGTGTGGCTCGGACCTGGTCTGTTCTGGCTCGTGCTGGTGTCGGCGTTCGGCTGGACCTGGCTCGGGTACGTCGTGTCGCTCTTCCGCGCCGGTCTGGACGCGATACCGGACGACGTGTCCAGAGCCCTCACCGCAGAAGGCGTCCGAGGCTGGCGACGCCTGCGTGCGTTGGAGATTCCACTACTTCGGCCGATCGCCGGTGTCGTCACGCTGACAGTCGTGATCGCGGCAGTGCGGGTCTTCGACCTCATCCTGATCGTCGTACCAGGGTCGATGCAGCGGTCCGCCGACGTACTCGGATTGAACTGGTGGCGAGCGACCACCAGTGGTGACGACCCGGGCCGTACGGCGGCACTCGGCGTCGTGCTCTTCGCGATCGTTGCAGCGGTCGGGCTGATCGGCGTACGAGGGCTGCGCCGGCGTCGATGGGCGATGCCGGTGACCGTCGTACGACCGGATCCGTCGCTGGGGCGGTCGAAGCCTCGCCGTTCGGTACGCCGGTTCGGTTGGCTCATCGGGCTCGCAGTAGCGCTGGTGTGGATCTTCCCGGCCGTAGTACTGGTCATCACCGCGCTGCACTCGCCAGAAGAGGCAGGAGTGCGTGGCTGGTGGTCTGCGTCGGGACTGGGATTCTCATCATTCGCTGCTGCGGCGAATGTCGGGCTGTTCCGGGCGCTGCTGTCCACGCTGATCATTGCGAGCGCTGCGACCGCCGTACTGCTCGTGATCGCTGTGCCGACGGCCTATCTGGTCGCGTGGGGCGGCCTGCCGCTGCGCGTCGGCCGGACTGTGATGGCGGTGTTCGTAGTACTCGCAGTCACACCAGTGCAGATGTACGCCGCTCCCTTGCGCGACGTGATCGACGCAGCCGGACTGGCCGGCTCCCGGATCGCACTCGCTTTGGTGCACGCGGCTGCTGGTCTTCCGTTTGCTGTGCTGTTGCTGCGGTCCGCATTCGCGTCTGCCCCACCTGCGTTGGTGTCCGAGGCGTTGCAAGGCCCGGTGCGGCAGAGCGCCGTACTGGCGACTGTGCAGCGGACCTATCGACCTGCGCTGATTGCCGTTGCGGTGTTGGAGTTTGCGCTGGTCTGGAACGACTTCATCGTCGGGTTCCTGGTCAGCGGACCGGGTACGACGCCGTTGTCGCTGGTCCTGTGGGGTGAGGCGCGACAGTTCTCCGCCTCGAGCGGACCGGTCGCCGCCGCGGCTGTGGTCGCGTCGATCGTGCCCGTGGTTCTCATGCTGACGTTCTGGCGGACCGTGGTGCGCGGGCTGACGACAGGCAGCAGGCCATGAGCGAGGAGGAAGAGAAGGCGCCGCAGGAGGAGTCGCCGTACCAGACGCGCGGATTCCGCTTCGTCATCGGCACTGTGGCCTCCGCGTTGCTCACCGGACTGGCGTCGGAGATTCTCAACCAGAGCCTCGACAGCGGCGGCTGGGTGCAGTGGATCGGCCTGGGTGTGACCGTGCTGCTCGGAGCGATCACGATCACCCAGTACGGCCCGGCGATCCGTCGTTCCTGGCGGCGCACCGGCGAGAGCGCGCCTGAACTGCACGCGACCGCCGAGGAGGCGGAGCAGTGGATGATCGCGCTTGGCTCCCACGCTGGCGGAATGGGTGCTGCCGAGTGGTACGCGCTGCACGAGGAGTGGCTCCGCAACCTGCTGATGACGGAGAAGCCACACGTCGACACTATCGACGACTTCGCCCGCATCTGCGACGCACTGGAGGCCTGGTACGTACGACGGGCCGATCCGGACGCACTACTCCAGCTCAGCGACCTGCTGAGTGCGGCCGCCGAAGTGTGCGGTCGCCGTGATCTCGCTGAGCTCGCAGCGGCGCGTGCGGCAACGGCGTACCGGATGCTCGGCGATCTGGACACGGCCAGCACCAGGCTGGGTATCTCGGACAACATCGCGACCCACACCCGGACTGCGGCCGCGATGACTACGCGACGGCAGGTCGAGCGAGCTCTGCTGTCGCTTGCCCGCGCGGACCGCTCACCGGCCGGGAACGACCGTGACGACGCAGTCCTCAACGCACGGGACCGGCTGGACGAGGCACGGCTCAAGCGGCCCGGTCCGGACCTCGCGGCCGATGTGGCGATCGCCATCAACCTCGCCGTCGTGCACCTGTACCAGCAGGACGCCGAAGGCGCGCTCGACCATCTGCGACCCGCCGTCGCCCGCGCCACAGCCGCAAGCGACCTGAGCGGCCAGGCACATGCCCTCGAGCTGATGGGCGTGGCCGCGTGGATGCAAGACAACAAGCACGAGGCCGTCAGTCGCTGGGACCACGCCGCCCACCTGTACGCCGAGATCGACGAACGCGAAGGCCACGCCCGCTGCCTGCAACACCTCGGCTCGGCGGAGGTCGTCGCCGGTCATTTGTCCGACGCTCTCGAACTGCTCGAGCAGAGCGCGATGCTGCGCCGGACCGAGAGCGAGATCCTCCTCAAATACCTCGACGCCGCGAGGCAGACCTCCGAGCTGCCGGTCGTCGCCGACGACGCGCCGCGACGTACGGCGAGCTGGTTGAAGCGGCTCGTTCGGTCGTTGAAGGGATTTGTCGGACGTCCCCTATAGGTTCGTGCCATGGTGAAGGCGGCGACACAGGCGAAGGGCAAGCCGGCATACGCATGCTCGGAGTGCGGGTGGACCTCGGCGCGCTGGATCGGGCGGTGCGGCGAGTGCCAGGCCTGGGGCACGGTCGCCGAGGTCGGTGCGCCGAAGGCCGCGCGGATCACCGCGGGTCCGGTGTCGTCGCCCGCGATGCCGATCGCCAAGGTGTCCGCGATCGAGGCCGAGTCGCGCCCGACCGGTATCGGCGAGCTCGACCGCGTGCTCGGCGGCGGCGTCGTACCAGGTGCGGTGATCCTGCTCGCCGGTGAGCCGGGTGTCGGCAAGTCCACCCTGCTGCTGGAGGTCGCGGCGCAATCGGCGCGCGGCGGCCAGCGGACTCTCTACGTCTCGGGCGAAGAGTCGGCCGCGCAGGTGCGGCTCCGCGCCGGACGGACCGACGCTCTCGTCGACGAACTGTTCCTCGCCGCGGAGACCGATCTGTCCGCAGTCGTCGGGCAGATCGACGCGGTCGAGCCGGCGTTCCTGGTGATCGACTCGGTGCAGACGATGGCGCATCCCGAGGTCGACGGTGCGCCGGGTGGAGTGACGCAGGTCCGCGAGGTGACCGGCGCGCTGGTCCGGCTGGCGAAGGAGCGGCACATCGCGGTCGTGCTGGTCGGCCACGTGACCAAGGACGGCGCGATCGCCGGTCCGCGGATGCTCGAGCACCTGGTCGACGTCGTGCTCGCGTTCGACGGCGACCGGCACTCCGGGTTCCGGATGGTGCGCGCGACCAAGAACCGGTTCGGCCCGTCCGACGAGGTCGGGTGTTTCGACATGGTCGACACCGGGATCGTCGAGGTCACCGACCCGACCGGGCTGTTCGTGTCCGAGCACGCCGAGCCCGTCGCCGGGACCTGCGTGACTGTGATGATGGAAGGCCGCCGCCCGCTGCTGGCCGAAGTACAAGCGCTGGTCGGGCCGTCTGCCGCGCCACAGCCGCGCCGGACCACCTCCGGGCTGGAGTCGTCGCGCGTCGCGATGGTCCTCGCCGTGCTCGGCAATCGCGCCGGGCTGAAGCTGACCGACAAAGAGGTGTACGTCGCGACCGTCGGCGGCGTGAAGATCACCGAGCCGGTCGCGGATCTGTCCGTCGCGATCGCGGTCGCGTCCTCGGTGATGGACAAACCGATCCACCCCGGACTGATCGCGATCGGCGAGGTCGGCCTGGCCGGCGAGGTCCGGCGGGTCGGCGGTCTGGAGAAGCGGCTCGCGGAGGCGGCCCGGCTCGGGTTCACCAAGGCGATCGTCCCGGCCGACGTACCGAACCGGAGCAAGGACCTCAAGCCGATGGACATCCAGAAGAAGTACGGCCTGCGTACCTTCGCGGCCCCGGATCTGCCCTCCGCACTGATGGCCGCAGGTCTCGCCTGACGGCTGTGTTCCCCGCCACAGGGTGGACAGGGGGATCAACAGACCCGCAATCGGGAACGTACTCTGGGGGCGCCCCCACGCCGGGTTCGTCGTCGAGCCCGGATAGCCCCCCGGATGACTGCAGGAGCACCTGATGACCGGATCAAGAGTTGTCGCGCTCGGCCACTACCAGCCGGAACGGGTGCTCACCAACGACGAGCTCGCCACCATGGTCGAGACCAACGACGAGTGGATCCAGAGCCGCGTCGGCATCCGGGAGCGCCGGATCGCGGCCCCGGACGAGTCCGTCGACGAGATGGCCTGGCGGGCCGCCGACAAGGCGATCGCGAACGCCGGCCTGGACGTCGCCGAGATCGACTACGTCGTGGTCGCGACGTGTACTGCGATCGACCGCTCACCGAACATCGCCGCCCGCGTCGCCGCCCGGCTCGGCCTCGGCAATCCGGCCGCGATCGACCTGAACACGGCGTGCTCCGGCTTCGCGTACGCACTTGCCACCGCCGACCAGGCGATTCGGGCCGGCGCCGCGTCGAAGGCCGTGGTGATCGGCGTCGAGAAGCTCAGCGACTGGACCGACTGGACCGATCGCACCACCTGCGTGCTGATCGGCGACGGCGCCGGCGCTGCCGTGGTGGTTGCCGACGAGGACCCCGGAATCAGCCCGGTGGTCTGGGGCTCGGTGCCGGAGATGTCCGACGCGGTCCGGATCGAGGGCCGCGAAGGCCCGTTCCAGCAGGAGGGCCTGAGCGTCTTCCGCTGGGCCACAACGCAGCTGCCCGAGATCGCCCAGCAGGTCTGCGAGAAGGCCGGCCTGAAACCCGAGGAGCTCGGCGGCGTCGTCCTGCACCAGGCGAACCTGCGCATCATCGAGCCGCTGGCGAAGCGGCTCGGCGCGACCAACGCCGTGGTCGCCAAGGATGTCGTCGAGTCCGGCAACACCTCGGCCGCGAGCATCCCGATCGCGCTGTCGAAACTGGTCGAGAAGCGCGAGATCCCGTCCGGCGCGCCGGTGCTGCTGTTCGGTTTCGGCGGCGGTCTGTCGTACGCCGGTCAGGTCATCCGCTGCCCCTGACGCGACAGGCGTCGTACTTCGGTCGGGCGTGATCACGCGGGAAACCACTACTGCACGGTCCGGATGCACGGGCGGGTGCACGCGCAACCGCAACTACGGACCGCAGGACTTCGCGTGCGTCCGGCCGAGCGGCAGATATCCGCACAACTGCGTCCTCGTAACCGCATAGACTCAGGTTCCGTGGCACCGAACACGGACAAGAACAGCACCGGCGCCCGCCTGCGCGCGACGCTCGCGGCGGTCGCGCCCGGCACCGAACTGCGCGAAGGCCTGGAACGGATCCTGCGCGGCCGGACCGGCGCACTGATCGTGCTCGGTCACGACAAGGCCGTCGACGCGATCTCCACCGGCGGCTTCGAGATCGACGTCGAGTTCACCGCGACCGGACTGCGCGAGCTCAGCAAGATGGACGGCGCGATCGTCCTCGACCGCGAGGCGACCCGGCTGATCCAGGCCGCCGTCCACCTGATGCCGGACCCGTCGATCGTCACCCAGGAGACCGGCACCCGGCACCGCACCGCCGACCGGGTCGCGCGGCAGACCGGGTTCCCGGTGATCTCGGTATCCCAGTCGATGCACATCATCGCGCTGTACGTCGACGACCAGCGGTACGTGCTCGAGGACTCCGGCGCGATCCTGTCCCGCGCGAACCAGGCCCTCGCCACCCTCGAGCGGTACAAGCTGCGCCTGGACGAGGTGTCCGGCACGCTGTCCGCGCTCGAGATCGAGGACCTGGTCACGGTCCGGGACGTGGCCGCGGTCGCGCAGCGGCTGGAGATGGTCCGCCGGATCGCCACCGAGATCGACGGGTACGTCGTCGAGCTCGGCACCGACGGCCGGCTGCTCACCCTCCAGCTCAACGAGCTGGTCGCCGGAGTCGCCGGCGAACGCGAGCTGGTCGTCCGCGACTACCTCCCGCCGGCGACGGGTCGCCGGGCCAAGACGGCGGACGACGTACTGCTCGAGCTGGACGCGGTCAGCCCGACGGACCTGCTCGACATCGGCCAGGTCGCCCGCGCCCTGCAGCTCGGCGGCGCCGAGCAGCTCGACGCCGCGGTCACCCCGCGCGGCTACCGCCTGCTGGCCAAGGTGCCGCGGCTCCCGGGTGCGGTGATCGATCGGCTGATCGACCACTTCGGCCACCTGCAGAAGTTGCTCGCGGCAAGCATCGACGACCTGCAGACGGTCGAGGGCGTCGGCGAGAACCGCGCCCGCACGGTCCGCGAGGGCCTGTCCCGGCTGGCCGAGTCCAGCATCCTGGAACGCTACGTCTGATCACTCGCAGTCATCCGACGCCTCCGGTTCGTGAAAGAACCGGAGGCGTCTTGCATTTCCGCGCGCTCGGGCGAATACTCCACATGGAACATTTGGCGCGGAACAATCCAGCTGGAGGATCATGGCCGACCTCACCCCGCTGGCGATCTCGGTGCTTGCGTTGCTCGAGGAGAAGCCGATGCACGCCTACGAGATGTACCAACTGCTCGTCAGCCGTCACAACCACCGGATCGTGAAGGTCCGGCCGGGCTCGCTCTACCACACCGTCGAGCGGCTGGCCGGTCAGGAATACGTCCGTGCGATCGGCACCGACCGGGCCGGGAACCGGCCCGAGCGGACGACGTACGAGATCACCCCCGCCGGCCGGGAGGCGATGGTCCGGCGGGTCGAGAGCGGGATCGAGACCTTCGTCTACGAGTACCCGGTCTTCCCGGTGTTCCTGGCCGAAGCGCACAACCTCGATGCCGAGGACGCCGTACTCCGGTTCCGTCGCCGGATCGAGGAGATGGACTTCTGGCTGGCCGACGTCGACAAGGCGATGGCCGGCGCCAAGGCCCGGGACGTGCCGGAGCCGTACTGGCTGGCGGGCACTTATGTCAGAGCGCAGGTCGCGGCCGAACGCGACTGGCTCACCACCATCATCGAACGTATCGAGAGCAAGGATCTGGAATGGCAACCCCACAAGACGCAGTGAGGCCCGAGGTGCGGCCGTGGCCCGCACTGTGGGCGCTGGTGCTCGGCTTCTTCATGATCCTGGTCGACTCGACCATCGTCTCGGTCGCGACACCCGCGATCCTCGAGGACCTCGGGTCGGACGTCGGCACCGTGGTCTGGGTGACGAGCGCCTACCTGCTCGCGTACGCCGTACCGCTGCTGATCACCGGCCGCCTCGGCGACCGGATCGGCCCGAAGAAGCTCTACCTGACCGGACTGGCGTTGTTCACGCTCGCGTCGGTCTGGTGCGGGCTCACCAACTCGATCGAGATGCTGATCGTCGCCCGGGTGTTCCAGGGCCTCGGCGCCTCGGCGATGACGCCGCAGACGATGGCCGTCATCACCCGGATCTTCCCGCCGGACCAGCGTGGCCGGGCGATGAGCCTGTGGGGTGCGACGGCCGGCGTGGCGACGCTGGTCGGCCCGATCCTCGGCGGTGTGCTGGTCGACGGACTCGGCTGGCAGTGGATCTTCTTCATCAACGCGCCGATCGGCGTGATCGGTTTCGTCCTGGCGATGCGGCTGGTGCCGGACCTGCCGACGCACGAGCACAAGTTCGACCTGATCGGCGTCGTGCTGAGCGCGGTCGGGCTGTTCCTGCTGGTGTTCGGCATCCAGGAAGGGCAGAAGTACGACTGGGGTCAGATCAAGGGACCGATCACGGTCTGGGGCCTGATCATCTCCGGGATCGTCGTCCTCGCGATCTTCGTCGTCTGGCAGTCCCGCAACCGCGGCGAGCCGTTGCTGCCGCTGGGCCTGTTCAAGGATCGCAACTTCTCACTGGCGAACGTCGCGATCACCACGGTCGGGTTCGCGATCACCGCGATGGCGTTCCCGCTGATGCTGTACGCGCAGGCGGTCCGCGGGCTCTCGCCGACCAGGTCGGCGCTGCTGCTGGTGCCGATGGCGGTCATCTCCGGTGCGCTCGCGCCGTTCGTCGGCCGGCTGGTCGACCGGACGCCGCCGCGGTTCATCGCCGGGTTCGGGCTGTTGTGCTGCTCGGTGTCGATGTTCTGGATGAGCCAGGTGATCGAGCCGGACGTGGCGATCTGGGAGCTACTGCTGCCGATCGCGCTGCTCGGTGTCGCGAACGGCTTCATGTGGGCGCCGATCGGCACCACCGCCACCCGGAACCTGCCGATGCATCAGGCCGGCGCCGGCGCGGGCGTCTACAACACGACCCGGCAGGTCGGCGCGGTGCTGGGCAGCGCGAGCATCGCCGTACTGATGGAGTCGCGGCTGGCACACAACCTGCCGGCGATGCCGGGCGGCGCCGCGGCTGAAGGGTTTGCGGGCGGCAAGCTGCCCGAGGCGGTGCGGCAAGGATTCAGCGACTCGATGGCGCAGTCCCTCATGTTGCCCGCCGCGGTGCTGCTGATCGGGTTGGTCGCCGCCCTGCTGTTCGTGGCGCCGTCACACCTGCAGAAGAAGCCGGACGCCGCGACGCAGCCGGCCGAAGCAGCCTGATCAGACGACCTGGAAGGCTTGTGCGCTCGACAGGTGGCCGTCGTACTCGGCTTTGACGACGTACGTTCCGGGCTTGGCGACCGGTTGACCCGGTAGACAGCCAGGCCCGGAGCGGTGCCCGTTCCACGGCACCGTGACGGCCGCCTGCTTGCCCTTGGCAACAACTAGCGTGGCGGTCTGGATCACCTTGCTGCATTGACTGGTGCTCCAGATCAGGTCCTTGCCCGACGTCACGGTGACGGCCAGCTGGTCGTTGCTGATCGTTGCCTTGCACTCGTCGTCGACCGGGGTCAGCTGGACGACGAAGTTCAGCATCGAGCCGGAGACGATCTTCCGGTTGCCCGGCAGCGCGTCGATGCGTATGTCGGAGCCCTTGCAGGCCAGGTCCGCGGGTGGCGTGGTCTTGGTCGGCTTCGGAGTCGGCGTCCGGGTCGGCGTCGTACTCGCCGCGGTACTCGGGGCCGAGGCCGGCGGGGCGCCGGACGGGTTCGGCTGCGGGTCGGTCGCGGCAGTGTTCTGCGCGTCACCGGCGCCGGAGAAGAGCCGGGAGACCAGAAAGATCAGCACGACTACGACCGCGAGCACCAGTCCCCGGCGGAACCAGTACACGCTGGCGGGCAGGTGCCCGACCGGACGGAGCAGGCTGCTCATGAAGCGCACTCTAATATCGGCACTGTGCTGGACCACTCAGGCTCGCCGCTGTGCAGTTGGCCGCGACTCCGTCGCGGCGGGTCACGGGGCTGTTGCTCCCGGCCTTCCCCCGTCGCTCCGGTCGCTTCGCTCCCTGCGCTCCTCAGTCCAGACCGGGAGGCCCCGTGACAGGGGCCGCCGCTCTCCACGAGCGCGTGCTGCGGTGGTACGACGCGAATGCG
Source organism: Kribbella sp. NBC_00662 (assembly GCF_041430295.1). Classification (GTDB taxonomy): domain Bacteria; phylum Actinomycetota; class Actinomycetes; order Propionibacteriales; family Kribbellaceae; genus Kribbella. Next base: position 1,478,819 of record NZ_CP109029.1, read on the forward strand.
CGCGTGCTGCCGTGGCGGGAGCCGGGTGCGGGGGCGTGGGCGGTGATGGTCAGTGAGTTCATGCTGCAGCAGACACCGGTGAATCGGGTGCTGCCGGCGTACCGGAGCTGGTTGGAGCGGTGGCCGAAGCCGGTGGACCTGGCCGCAGCGGCCCCTGGTGAGGCTGTAAGGGCCTGGGACCGGCTCGGGTACCCCAGGCGCGCCCTCCGGCTGCACGCGGCGGCTCAGGCGATTGTGGAGCGCCACGGCGGCGAGGTGCCGGACGACCACGCCGCACTGCTCGCACTGCCCGGAGTCGGCACGTACACGGCCGCGGCGATCGCATCGTTCGCCTTCGGCCAGCGTCATGCCGTCGTCGACACCAACGTCCGCCGGGTCCTCGCACGGGCGCTGACCGGTGTAGCCCAGCCGAGCATCTCCCCCACCGCCGCAGACCAGCGCCTGGCCGCCGACGCACTGCCTGCTGACGAACCAACAGCCGCACGCTGGGCCGTCGCCTCGATGGAACTCGGTGCACTCATCTGCACCGCCCGTACGCCGAACTGCGCCGACTGCCCGATCCGCTCGCAGTGCGCCTGGGTCCGCGCCGGCAGTCCGCCGTACGACGGCCCGCCGCGCCGCGGTCAGACGTACGAAGGCACCGACCGCCAAGCCCGCGGCCGCCTCCTCGCCGTACTCCGTGCCGCGTCGACGCCGGTGTCCAAGGACAAGCTCGACGCATCCTGGCCGGACGCCGTCCAACGCGAACGCGCCCTCGACGGATTGGTTGCCGACGGCCTCGTAGAACCGCTCGCCCGCAGGCGCTACCGGCTCCCCGAATAGCAAGAGGCCGGCTCGACGACTCGAGCCGGCCTCTTAGAGGGTGTCTGGGGACTCCGCGCCGTAGCGAGGAGGTGCTCGGTGCGGTGCATCGGCGCGCGGGGGCGAAGGTCTCGATGCGGAGCATCGTGGCCTTTGCACCCGTGCGGCGAGGTGCCGTGCCGAGGGCCCCGCAGTAGGCGGGGAGTCCCCAGACGCCCTCTTAGTTCCTGCTTCAGTTCTTCTTGCTGCCGGCGGCTTCTTCTTCGTCGTCGGCCAGCAGGTCGAGCGGCATCGCCGGGCTGCCGGACAGCGTCGCCAGCATCTGGCGGACGTTGGTCAGCTGCGCGTTGATGCTGTCGCGACGCTGGGTCGCGGCGGCGAGCTCACGCTCGGACTCGGCGCGGATCCGCTCGGCCTTGTCCTTCGCGGCGGCGACGATCTCCTGGGCCTGCCGGTTGGCGTCGGCCAGCTGCTGCTGCGACAGCCGCTCGGCCTCGGAACGCGACCGGTCGGCCTCCCGCTGCACCTGGGCAGCGCGGTCGGTGACGGCGGCCAGCTGCTGCTCGGCGAGCGCGGTGCGCGCGGCGAACTCCTGCTCGACCTTGCCCCGGCGCTCGGCCAGGGTGGTCTCGAAGGCGGCCGCGGCCTGAGCGGACTTGGCCCGCTCCTGCTCGTACAGCGCCTGGGCCTCGCTGCGGCGCGCAGTCGCGTCGCGCTCGGCCTCGTCGCGCATGTCGTCGGCCTGGGTCCGGGCCTCTTCGAGGATCCGGGCGGCCTCGGCGTCGACCTCGCTCTTCCAGTCCAGGGAGTACTGCTCGGCCTCCTTGCGGACCTTCTTCGCGTGCGCCTCACCGTCGGCGACGATCGCCTCCGCGTCGGTGCGGGCGCGGGTCACCAGGTCACGGGCCTCGTCGTCGGCCAGCGACAGGATCTTCGCAACGCGCTCACCGAACTCGGTGAAGGTGGGCGCGCGATCCTTGGAGTCCTCCTGGGCGGAGATGACGGCCGCTTCCGCCGCGTCCGTGCGGGACTGCAGCTCCTGCACATGACGCTGCAGCTGCTCGGACTGCTGCTGCAGCGCAGTCAGCGAGGTGGTCAGCTCACGGATGTGCTGGTCCACCTGGGCAGGCTCGTAGCCACGCAGAACGGTACGGAACGGGGTTGGGCTTTCACTGCTCATGTTTTCCGATGCTCACTTCGATGGGTGGGTGGATCACACATTGTCACTGACAAGGATCTGACTGTCACGTCCTCATCCTGATTCCCCCGTGGAACCCTCACTGGAGGACATTCCACCACCTGGGCGGAACCCCGGTACAGCGAGTGCCTCGATCACACCCGAAAGCTGGGTGAGCTCCTTGGTGATCTCATCACGGCGCTGGTTCAACGCCGCGACCCTCGCCTCGGCTTCGGCGAGAAGTTTTCGTGCCTGTGCGCGCAGACTATCGGCGTGGTCGCGGGCCTGGGCCTCGAGCTGCTGGGCTTCGCCCCGCGATTTGCGGATCAGTTCGTGCGACTGGCGCTGTGCTTCGGCCAGGTCGTTGGCCGCGCGCTCGCGCAGATGCTGGGTCGCGGCCTCGGCCTCGGCCTCGCGGCGGTTGGCCCGCTCGATGATCTCGCGGGCGTCGTTCGCGGCCGCGGCCTTGAGCCGGTCGGCCCGGGCCTGCGCCTGGGCGGTGACCTTCTCGGCCTCCTGCTTCGCGGCGGCCAGCGTCGCCTCGGCCTGCTCGCCGGCGGAGTACAGAGTCGTCTCGGCGAGCGCGGTCAGCTCGGCGTTCTCCTTGGCGATCGCGTCCTGGGTCTGCTTCAGGCGGCTGGTCGAGCGACCGACGACGCGACGCAGATGCGCACGCTTCTTCCGCATCAGTTCGGCGGCCTCGGCGGCGGCCGCGTCGCGGATCGACTGCGCCTCGGTCTCCGCGGCGCCGATCAGGTCGTCGACCGTCTTCTTGCTCCACAGCGTCTGCTTCTCGGCCTCGGCCATCGCGGCCTCGGCCGCCTTGTTCGCGTCCTCGACGATCCGCTGCGCCTCGGCGGACGCGGTCCGGCGGTCGGCCTCGATCGAGTCCACCACCAGCTTGGCCTGGGCCCGCGCGTCGGCCATCAGCCGCTCGTTGCCGGCCTCGGCCTCGGCCTTGCGCTCGGCGATCTCGGCGACCGCCTCGGCCCGCAGCTTGTCGATCTCCAGCGAGATCGCGGCCAGCTTGGCCCGCTCGGTCTCCTCGAGCTCGGCGGTACGACGCTCGAGCTCGGTCCGGTTCTCGCCGCGCAGGCGCTCGATCTCGGCATGTGCCTCGCCGATCTCGCGACGGGACTTCTCCCGCGCCGCCTCGACCTCGCGCTCGACCGCGGCCCGCAGGTCGGCCGCCTCGGACTCGGCGCGGGCGATCAGGGCGGCCTCGTTGCGCGCGGCGGCCTGCGACACCAGCGCGGCCTGCTCACCGGCGTCGGAGACCAGTTGCTGCGCTTCCTTGCCGGCCCGCTCGACGGTGGCCTGTGCGGACTCGCGGGCCAACTGGGCCTCTTCGAGGAGCTCGTCGGCCTCTTCCTTCACCCGAGCCGCTTCGCTCTCGGCCGCTGCGATCCGGCGCTGCGCCGCCGCCTGCGACTCGGCCCGCAACTGGTCGGCGGCCGCCTGGCTCTCCAGCTGCAGCTTCTCGGCCGCGGCCTCCGACTCCGACCGGCGCTTCGCGACCTCGTCGGCGACGGCGGCGCGGAGCTGCTCGGCGGCAGACTCGGACTCGGTCTTCAGCCGCTCGGCGATCGCGGTGGCCTCGGACCGGACCCGCTCGGCCTCGGCGTTCGCGTCGGTGGTCAGCTTGTCGGCCGCGGAGGCAGCATCCCGCCGGACCCGGTCGGCTTCGGCGGTGGACTCGGCGCGCAGCCGGTCGGCGGCTTCCTCGGCCTCGGAGCGGACCCGCTCGGCCTCGGCCTCGGAGTCGGTACGGAGTTGTTCCGCGGCCCGCTCCGCGTCGTTCAGCACCCGCTGGGCGGCCGTCATCGCATCGGTCCGGAGCTTCCGGGCGGCGGCCTCGGCCTCGGCCTTCAGGCGCTCGTTCTCGGCGCGGATCCGGCCGGCCTCCTCGCGGGCCAGGTCGTTCTCGTGCTCGGCCTGCTCGCGCAGCGTGTCCGCGATCCGCTGGGCCCGCTCGAGGACACCGCCGGCCTGCCGCACGCCAAAGGAACCGGTGTCGGCGACCGGTTCCTTGGTCAGGGGCAGACGCGGAGCGTCCATGCGACGAGATGATTCCATCCCCGGCCCCCTTTCCGACAGTCCGGGTCCGAACAGCGTGCTCACAGGGTTAACAACGCAGTAGACAGGCGGTAGGTAACTGCTTCATCAGCAGTTGCGCGATCTTCCCATCGATACGTTGGCGGGCGCGACCTACTCGAGTATCGAAGTGGTCACGCTCCGCAGGACGATACGACCAATCAGTAGCTTCCGCGCAAATCGTGCGTGTCGCCGGACATGCAGAAGGCCCCGCCGGAGCGGGGCCTTCTGGGTCGGCTGTGCTTACGAGGCTTACGAGGCTTACGAGTCCTGTACTCCGGAAGCCGGACCGGTACCGCCGCCGGCGGTCAGGTCGGTCAGCTCCAGGTCGGACGCCGAGGACTTCTCGTTGCCCTTGAAGGTGAAGAACTCGGTCACGCCGTCGTCGTTGACCTTGCCCTCGGGGATCGCGTCGACCAGGACGATCTGGCCGGGACGCAGCTCCCCGAACAGGATCTTCTCGGCCAGCACGTCCTCGATGTCACGCTGCAGGGCGCGGCGCAACGGACGGGCTCCCAGCACCGGGTCGAAGCCACGCTCGGCGGCCAGCTTCTTGGCTGCCGGGGTGAGCTCGATGCCCATGTCCTTGTCCTTCAGCCGCTGCTCGATCTGGGCGACCATCAGGTCCACGATCCGGACGATGTCCTCCATCGTGTGCTGGTGGAAGACCACGATCTCGTCGACGCGGTTCAGGAACTCGGGCCGGAAGTGCTGCTTGAGCTCCTCGGTGACCTTCGCCTTCATCTTCTCGTACGAGCCGCCGACATCGTTGGCCTGGGAGAAGCCGAGGCTCACCGACTTGGCGATGTCCTTGGTGCCCAGGTTGGTGGTCATGATGATGACGGTGTTCTTGAAGTCGACCACGCGGCCCTGGGCGTCGGTCAGACGACCCTCGTCCAGGATCTGCAGCAACGAGTTGAAAATGTCCGGGTGGGCCTTCTCCACCTCGTCGAACAGCACCACGGAGAACGGCTTGCGGCGGACCTTCTCGGTCAGCTGGCCACCCTCTTCGTAGCCGACGTAGCCAGGAGGCGAGCCGAACAGCCGGGAGGCCGTGTGCTTCTCCGAGTACTCCGACATGTCGAGGCTGATCAGCGCGTTCTCGTCGCCGAACAGGAACTCGGTCAGTGCCTTCGACAGCTCGGTCTTACCGACACCGGACGGGCCGGCGAAGATGAACGAGCCGCTCGGGCGACGCGGGTCCTTCAGGCCGGCGCGAGTACGCCGGATGGAGCGGGACAGCGCCTTGACCGCGTCTTCCTGGCCGATGTAGCGCTTGTGGAGCTCCTTCTCCATGTCCAGCAGCCGGGAGGACTCCTCCTCGGTCAGCTTGAACACGGGGATGCCCGTCGCGGTGCTCAGCACCTCGGCGATCAGCTCCTCGTCGACCTCGGCGACGACGTCCATGTCGCCGGCCTTCCACTGCTTCTCCCGCTCGGACTTCGCGTTGATGAGCTTCTTCTCGTCGTCACGCAGCCGCGCGGCGCGCTCGAAGTCCTGCGCGTCGATCGCCGACTCCTTCTCCCGGCGAACGGTCGCGATCTTCTCGTCGAACTCGCGCAGGTCCGGCGGAGCCGTCATCCGGCGGATCCGCAACCGGGCCCCGGCCTCGTCGATCAGGTCGATCGCCTTGTCCGGCAGGAACCGGTCCGAGATGTACCGGTCGGCCATCTGTGCGGCGTTCACCAGCGCGGCGTCGGTGATCGTCACCCGGTGGTGCGCCTCGTACCGGTCGCGGAGGCCCTTGAGGATCTCGATCGTGTGCGCGATCGAGGGCTCGGCCACCTGGATCGGCTGGAACCGGCGCTCGAGCGCGGCGTCCTTCTCGACGTACTTGCGGTACTCGTCGAGGGTGGTCGCGCCGATCGTCTGCAGCTCACCACGGGCCAGCATCGGCTTCAGGATGCTCGCGGCGTCGATCGCGCCCTCGGCCGCACCGGCCCCGACGAGGGTGTGGATCTCGTCGATGAACAGCACGATGTCGCCGCGGGTGCGGATCTCCTTGAGCACCTTCTTCAGGCGTTCCTCGAAGTCGCCGCGGTAGCGCGAACCGGCCACCAGGGCACCCAGGTCGAGGGAGTAGATCTGCTTGTCCTTCAGCGTCTCCGGGACGTCACCACGGACGATCTGCTGGGCCAGACCTTCCACGATGGCGGTCTTGCCGACACCCGGCTCACCGATCAGGACAGGGTTGTTCTTGGTCCGCCGGGACAGCACCTGCATGACCCGCTCGATCTCGGTCTCGCGCCCGATCACCGGGTCGAGCTTCGCCTCACGAGCGGACTGGGTGTAGTTCCGGCCGAACTGGTCGAGCACCAGGGAGCTGCTCGGCGCACCCTCGGTGGGCGCACCGGCTGTCGAGGTCTCCTTGCCCTGGTAACCGCTCAGCAGCTGGATGACCTGCTGCCGGACCTTGTTCAGGTCCGCACCGAGCTTGACCAGGACCTGCGCTGCGACACCCTCACCCTCGCGGATGAGGCCGAGCAGGATGTGCTCGGTGCCGATGTAGTTGTGGCCCAACTGCAGGGCCTCGCGCAGGGAGAGCTCCAGCACCTTCTTGGCGCGGGGGGTGAACGGGATGTGCCCGCTCGGGGCCTGCTGCCCCTGGCCGATGATCTCCTCGACCTGGGAACGAACGGCCTCGAGCGAGATACCCAGGCTCTCGAGAGCCTTGGCGGCGACCCCTTCACCCTCGTGGATCAGGCCGAGCAGGATGTGCTCGGTCCCGATGTAGTTGTGGCTGAGCATCCTGGCCTCTTCCTGAGCCAGGACGACTACCCGACGGGCGCGGTCCGTAAATCGTTCAAACATCGCCAAAGCGCTCCTTGCCTCAGAGGAGTCGGACGTGCCGTGGTGGCCGACCCCCGTACATGCATGCTAGTCCCCGGCGCCGACAGGCTCGCTCTCGGCGAACATCCGATCACGCTTCCACCGACTGCCCGGGCGGCATCACAAGGGAACAACCGCACTGATCACCAGCGTGTTCCCACTCCGACCCGATCAGACAGCGTGTTCGCCACCAGCGAATTTCCCCAACTACCTGCCCGGTCAGTCACCAGATCCGACACGCCGTGTCCCACTCTGTGAAACAACCGGAATGCGGACGGTCCCGGCACCCCAATGCAGGGGCCGGGACCGGCGGTCCGAATAAGTTACTTGGCTTCGTTGTACGCCGCGCGCACCTCGGCGGAGATCCGGCCGCGCTCGCTGACCTCGTAGCCGTTCTCCTTGGCCCAGGCCCTGATGTCGGCGGAGTCCGACGCCGAGCGGCCGCGGCCACGCGTCCGGCCCGCACCGCCGCGGCGGCCGGAGACCCGGCGCCCGGAGCCGACATAGGCGGCCAGTGCGTCACGCAGTTTTGCGGCGTTCTTCTTGGACAGGTCGATCTCGTACGTCGTTCCGTCCAGCCCGAAGGTGACGGTCTCGTCGGCCTTACCGCCGTCGAGATCGTCCTCGAGAACCACCTGAACCCTTTGCGCCATCGATGACAACCTTTCCGCGCCCGCCATCGGGCACAATCCCCCTGCCGAATTGTTAGCACCTGATTTGTACCGCACAAACCGGGTTCGTGTCATTCATCGACGCCGCGCAGCCATCGTAACTTTGAGTATTCATCCCACTCGTAAGCGGCTGGACCGGAATGAATTGACCCCGGATTTGCGGAACCAGTCCGTTGTGCTATGCAACGATCTGCAGGGGGATTCGGGAATCACTCCGGACGGAGCAACGGGAAGAGAATCGTCTCCCGGATACCGGTCCCGGTGAGAAGCATCACCAACCGGTCCAGGCCCATCCCCATGCCGCCGGCCGGCGGCATCCCGAATTCCATCGCGCGGAGGAAGTCCTCGTCCAGCTCCATCGCCTCGGGGTCACCGGCCGCGGCCTGCATCGACTGTGCCACCAGGCGATCGCGCTGGATCACCGGGTCGTTCAGCTCCGAGTACGCGACCCCGAGCTCGACACCGTTGACGAACAGGTCCCAGGCCTCGACCAGGCCCGGAATTTCCCGGTGCGGCTTGGCCAACGGGCGTGCCGACTCCGGATAGTCGCGGACAAAGGTGGGCTGGATCAGCGTGTGCTCACACAGCTTCTCGAACAAGTCGACAGCGATCTCACCGACATTCCGGCCCGGCTGCAGCTCGACGTCGTGCTGCTCGGCCAACTTGGTCAGAGTAGCCAGGTCGGTGCTCACGTCGACGCTCTCACCGACCGCTTCGGAGAGCAGCCCGAAAAGCGTCGCGTGCCGGAACGGCTGCTCGACGTCGATGGTCGAACCGTCGCGCGCAGTGATCGTCGTACGACCGATCGCACGGCCCGCGTTCCGGATCAGCTCCTGGATGAGTTCGGCCATCGAGTCGTAATCGCCGTACGCCTCATAGGCCTCGATCATCGAGAATTCCGCCGAGTGGGTCGAGTCCAGCCCCTCGTTGCGGAACGTGCGGCCGATCTCGTAGACCCGGTCGACGCCGCCGATCATCGCCCGCTTGAGGTCGAGCTCGAGCGCGATCCGCAGCTTCATGTCCTGGTCGAACGCGTTCAGGTGCGTGCTGAACGGACGGGCCGCGGCGCCGCCGTTGGTCAGCTGCAACACCGGCGTCTCGACCTCGACGAAGCCGTGCTCGTCGTACGTCGCGCGCAGCGCCTTCAGGACGGCTGCCTTCGCGCGGACCATCTCGCGGGCCTCGGGCCGCACGATCAGGTCGACGTACCGCATCCGGACGCGGGCCTCTTCACTCAGCGGATTGTGCTCGTTCGGCAGCGGGCGCAGCGTCTTGGCGGCCATCTGCCACGCGGTCACCTGCACCGACAGCTCACCGCGACGGCTGGTGATCACCTCACCCTGGACGGCCAGCAGGTCGCCGATGTCGACGAGCTGCTTGAACCGAGCCAGCTCCTCCTCGCCCAGGTCGGCCAGCGAGAGCATGACCTGCAGCTCGGTCCCGTCGCCCTCCCGGAGCCGGACGAAGCACAGCTTGCCGGTGTTGCGCAGGAAGATCACCCGGCCGACCACGGAGACCTGCTCGCCGGTCCGGGTGTCGGGCTCCAGGTCCTGGCTGTCGTACTTCGCCCGCAGGTCCTTCAGCAGGTGCGTCCGCGGCACCGAGATCGGGTACGGCTGCACCCCTTCCGCCAGCAGGCGCTCACGCTTGTCCAGGCGAACCCGCATCTGCTCGGGCAGGTCGTCCTGCCCGTTGTCGGGGTTCACCGGGTCCACGTGCGTATCAGTCATGGCTCAAGGCTAGTGACTGACCGCCTCCAGCTCCGAATCGTTTGTTCCGTGCTCGATCCTGGCGACCAGCGCTCCGACGACCACGGCAGCCACAGCGCAGGCCACCCCGCCGGTCACGAACGTCCCCCGCGGACCCAGCAACGCCCCCGCCAGACCGCCTAGCAGCATGGCGAGGATGCTGAACGAGCGGACCGTCCCGTTGAGGGCGGCGAGCACCCGGCCACGGACCGACTCGGTCGACCGCATCACCACCAGCGCGCTCGTCGCGGCGTTCAGCAGCCCGCTGCCGATGCCGATCGTGGTGGCCCCGATCATCAGCGTCGCGAAGTTCCCGGCCAGTCCCATCAGCACGCTGGACCCGCCGATACCCGCCATCCCGACGACGACCGCGAAGGACCGGGCCCGGTCGTTCCGCAGCCGGCCGCTGTACCAGGCGCCGAGGATCGCGCCGGCGCCGGTCGCCGCACCCGCCGCGCCGTACAGGCCGGGACCGAGGCCGAGCTCGCCGGTGATCAGGAAGACCTCCACGACATTCACAGCCTCACCTGCGAGCACGAACACCCAGAGCGCCGGCACCAGGATCCGTAGTACGTCGTCTCCGAAGATGGCACGCAGACCGGCCGACACTCCGCCGCGCTCATGCGGAGCCGCCGGCTCCGGCCGGCGGCGCGTCCGGACCAGTTGGGCAACCAGGACCAGGACGAGGAACGTCCCGGCGTCGACGAGAAGAGCGCCACGGGTGCCGGCCGCCTCGACCAGCACACCGCCGGCCGCCGAGCCCGCCAGCGTCGCGACTCCGATCAGGGCCTGACTCGTTCCGGTGGTCCGGCCGACGAGTTCCTCGCCGACGATCCGCGGGATCAGCGCCCCCCACGCGGGACCGGCGACAGCCTGTCCGACCTGCAGGACGCAGACCAAGGCGAGCGTGTTGACCAGGTCGTGCACGAAGGCCAGGCCCACACCGGCCGCGACCTGCAGCAAACCCGAACAGACCAGGACGACCCGTGAGTCGAACCCGTCCACGATCCGCCCGGCGAACGGGATCATCGCGACGGTCGGTACGGCGAACGCGAGCAGCAGTGCGGTGATCGCGGCCGGGCCGTGGCCGTCGGACACGCGCAGCATCAACGCGATCAGCGCGATCGAGTCACCTGCATAGGAGAGCGCACGGGCGGGCAGCACCAGCCGGATGTCGCGGTGCGACCAGATCGAAGTCTGAAGGGTTTGCTTCATAGATGTGAAGTTAATGCTTCACATCTACGGCCGTCAAGGGGTAGGGTGACGACGTGGCGAAGCAGAAACGGGTGGAGATCTCGGACCCGCGGGCGATCCGGGCACTCGCCCACCCGGCGCGGCAGCTGATCATCGACGAGCTCTACAGCGGCCGGGTGCTGACCGCGACGGAGTGTGCCGAGCTGGCCGGGCTGACCCCGTCGGCGACGAGCTATCACCTACGTGCGTTGGAACGCTGGGGCCTGATCGAGCGGGCCGAGAGTTCCGAGGACGGCCGCGAGCGTCCGTGGCGGGCGCTGGGTACGGGACTGAAGATCGCCTCGCAGTCCGAGGGGGCGGGCCGGCTGGCCACCCAGGCGATGATGCGGGGTTACGTCGACCGGCTGATCGAGCAGTTCGAGGAACTGCCGGCCGACGACCCGTGGGAGGAGCTCAGCTCGCTCAGCCGGAGCCGGCTGTGGCTGACCCACGACGAGGCCACCGAGCTCGCCACCGAGGTCACGGCGCTGATCGACAAGTACCGCAAGGGCAGGACCGCGACCGAGCACCCGGCCGGCACCCGGCCGGTGAGCACGCTGGTGGCGATCGTGCCGACCGGGAAGCCGCCCGAACAGCGCTGACAACAGAGCTGACAACGGAGCTGACAACGGAGCTGACAACAGAGCTGAACCGTTAGCTACACAACCACGTATCCAGGAGTACCTTCGAAGTAGAGGTACTTGAGATGCAGTCCTGGATCCTGTGGGTGATCGTCGCCGCCGTCCTCGGCACGGCTGAGTTGATGGCAGCGACTTTCGACCTGCTCCTGCTCGCCCTCGCGGCCCTCGCCGCGGGCGCGGTCGCCGGGATCGGACTCGGCATCGGCTTCCAGGTGCTCGCGTTCGCGATCACCGCCGCGACATTGGCCATCCTGGTCCGGCCGATCGCCCGTCGGCATCTGACCGGGCACCCGCACCTGCGCACCGGGGTGGCCGCCCTGATCGGACGAGAGGCCGTGGTGCTCGCTCCTTGCGATCGGGACGCCGGCCGCGTCCGGATCGGCGGCGAGGAGTGGAGCGCCCGTTCGTACGACCCCCACCTGCACATCCCCGCGGGCACCCGGGTCGACGTCTTCGCCATCGAGGGGGCCACCGCCCTCGTCCATCCTCAGGAGGAGCCATGGCCGAACTGATCATCGGAATCGTCGTCGCACTGCTCGCGGTCGTGCTGGTACTGCGGACCGTCCGGATCGTCCCGCAGGCCCGGGCGAGCAACGTCGAGCGCCTCGGCCGGTACCTGCGCACGCTCGAGCCCGGACTGAACATCGTGATCCCGTTCATCGACCGGCCCCGGCAACTGATCGACCTGCGCGAGCAGGTGGTCTCGTTCCAGCCGAACTCCGTCATCACCGAGGACAACCTGGTCGTCCACATCGACACGGTGCTGTACTTCCAGGTCACCGATCCGCGCGCGGCGGCGTACGAGATCCAGAACTACATCCAGGCGATCGAGCAGCTGACCGTGACCACGCTGCGGAACGTGATCGGCGCGCTGGACCTGGAGAAGACGCTGACGTCGCGCGAGCACATCAACTCGATCCTCCGCGGGGTCCTCGACGAGGCGTCCGGCAAATGGGGGATCCGGGTCAACCGGGTCGAGCTCAAGGCGATCGAACCGCCGGCGTCGATCAAGGAGTCGATGGAGAAGCAGATGCGGGCCGAGCGGGAGAAGCGGGCCGCGATCCTGAACGCCGAAGGCCAGCGCCAGTCCCGGATCCTGACGGCCGAGGGTGACCGGCAGGCCGCGATCCTCCGCGCCGAGGGTCAGGCCAAGGCGATCGACACCGTCTTCGAGGCGATCCACCGCAACGACCCGGACCCGAAGCTGCTCGCGTACCAGTACCTGCAGATGCTCCCCGAGCTCGCCAAGGGCCCCGGCAACACGTTCTGGGTCATTCCCTCCGAGGTCACCAGCGCATTGCAGAACGTCACCAAGGCGTTCTCCGGCGACACAGCTCCCACGACCCCCGCGATCCCTTCGGAGAACGGGCACAACCCTGAAATCTCCCGGGGTTAGTTGCCCCGTCACCAAATCGGTTGTCGCTCGATGTCACTATGGGTGTATGGGGGAACCTCTGTTGCTCGCGCAGGCGATCGCCATCCCGACCGGTGTGGCCGTCCTCGCGTACCTGGTGGTCGGACTCGTCATCGGCGTCGAGAGCATGGGTGTCCCGCTGCCGGGTGAGACCACCCTGGTAGCGGCCGCACTGCTCGCCTCACAGCACCATCTGCGGATCGAGTTCGTGATCCTGGCGGCGGCCGCCGGCGCGATCATCGGCGACTCGATCGGGTACTTCGTCGGCCGCAAGGCCGGCCGCCGGCTGTTCGAGCGGCTCGGCCGCCGGTTCCACCACTTCTCCGAGGACCGGATCGTCCGCGCCGAGAAGTACTTCCACAAGTACGGCGTCTGGACGGTGTTCTTCGGCCGGTTCGTCGCGCTGCTGCGGATCTTCGCGGGCCCGATGGCCGGCATGCTGCGGATGCACTACCCGCGCTTCCTGGCCGCCAACGCCGCCGGCGGTATCGCCTGGTCGGCCACCATCGGCGTCGTCGCCTACAAGATCGGCGACAACGCCGACAAGATCTTCGGCCGGGTGTCGCTGTGGGCGCTGGCCGGGATCGCGGCCGTCGTGGTCGCGCTGTACGTCGTCCACAAGGTCCGCAAGCGGCGCAGGGACGCCGAGGTACCGGAGTCGGCGCCCGCCCGACCAGCCGCCGAATCGGCCGCAGAATCAGCCGCCGAATCAGCCGCCGAATCAGCGGATGTGTAGCTGCAGGCCCGCCGTGGTGATGCCCTGCATCGGACGGCCGAGCATCATCGCGCCCGGGATCACGAACCGGTAGACGAAGTCGCCGGGCTGGCCGGCCTTGAACGCCAGCGCGGTCTGGCCCTGCCGCATCGGCATCGCCTTCAGGTTGGCCCAGGTGCGGGTCTGCCGGTTCCACGCCTGCAGCATCACGGTCGTGTTCATGGCCGGCTTGACCGTCGCCGAGATGGTCACCGTCGAGCCGGCCTTCTTCGCCGTGTCCCCGCCGGCGAACCCGGCCGACGTGACCCGGACGACGCTCTTCGTGTACGCCGGTCTGCTCGTCGACGTCCCGGTGATCATGCCCGCCTTCGAGTACACCGGCACCGTGATCTTGTACGGCCGGCTCCCACCGGTCGGTACTGCGACGTCGTAGTACCCGCCCCCCGTTGTCGTACCGCGTGCCGCCGGGGTCCAGCGGGCGCCCGGAGTGACCTGTGTCAGCACCACGACCGGTACGCCGGCCGGTGTCGCCCGTTGGGTCGTGCACGGGCTCTCGAGGTCGCAGCCGACCTGATGCAGGATCACGCGTCCGCGGACCCGGATCGGCACACTGAACTGCGCCAGCGGGGGCACCGCGCCGCTGATCGAGCTGGTCAGTCCGAGGACCTGTCCGCCGATCTGCGTGCTCCACTCGTTCGTCGTCCGGAGCTGGAAGACGTACGGCGGCTTGATGCTCTTGATCACCTGCCGGTTCGAGGTCGTCGCCGGGCCGATCGCCTTCAGCATCTGGCCCGGCCGGCCGATCATCGGCACGTACCGCTGCGTCTTCTTGCCCTTGATGTCGAGCGGGTCGTTCGGGGTGAAGTCCTGCGGCGCGACCGGCACCGACCACCTGATCAGTACGCCGCGGCCCTGCGGAGCCACCGCGGCCGCGCTCGGCCGCACCGGCCCGTCGGTGTCGAACACCGGCGACTTGGTGAGCTTGCTGGTGACGCCGCCCTGCGACGTCCCGGTCGCCACCGCGACCTTGTAGTTCCCGTCCGGCGGGAACGCCGAGGTCGGGATCTCCCACCGGTTCGGGTCACCGGCCGGGATGTACTTCACGTACGACGGGCTCTCGCTGAGCACGCCCTCGATCGTGATCCGGTTCGGCTGGTTGGCGTCCTTCCAGGTCACCACCACCGCGGCCCGGCCGTTGGGTGCCCAGGCCACCGCGACATCGCTCGGCGCCGGATCCGAGGCACACGCGGTCAGCGAAGTCGCTCCCACGACCACCGCCAGCGCCACGGCAAACACCCGCCGCACCCGCACCACCTCGTCTCAGGCTGCCTCACAACCGAACCTCGTGAACCATACCCAGTCAGGAGTACCGGATCCCCACCGCCGTTGCCGGATCGGTATCGCGCTCCTACCGTGAGAGGAGCCACAGAGGGGGGAACCACGATGGCATTCATCGACACACCGAAGGAACCGGAGTTCTTCGAGGCGAACCGTGCGCCGGCCGGTCACGTGCCGAACTTCGTCCACACGTTCGCGGCCCGGCCTGCCGTCTACGACGCCTGGAAGCAGCTGAACGGCGCGATCAAGGAGTCCATGGACCTGCGCCGCTACGAACTGGCGACACTGGCCGCCGCGACCGCGCTGAAGTCGAGCTACTGCAGCCTCGCGCACGGGCAGGTGCTGGCCGACAAGTTCTACACGGCCGAAGAGGTGGCGGCGCTGGTCGACGAGCCGCCGAACAACCCGGTCGACGAGGCCGTGATGGCCTTCGCCCGGAAGGTCGCGCTCGCGGCCGACACCGTCACGCAAACCGACGTCGACGCACTGAAAGCGGTCGGCCTGACCGACGCCGACGTACTCGACGTCGCGCTGGCCGCCGCGGCCCGGGCGTTCTTCTCGAAGACGCTGGACGCCACCGGGACGCAGCCCGACTCGGTCTTCAACAACCTTCCCGACACCCTCCGTACGGCGCTGACCGTAGGCCGCCCGATCTACTCGGGGTGATTGCCCGTCCCGCCACCGAGGTGGAAGTTCGTGCTGACGCCGTTGTACATCAGGTGCGTGATCAGCCCCTGTGAGGCGTGCGGCAGGTTGTGGCAGTGGTCCATCCAGATGCCCGGGTTGTCCGCGACGAAGGCCACCTCGTAGGTCTCCTTGTCCTCGACGTTGAGGGAGTCCGTCCACCACGGGCTCCCGGTCGCCTTGACCCCGTCCCGGCTGAGGATGACGAGGTGGTGGCCGTGCAGGTGCATCGGATGGACCTGGCCCGAGGTGTTCTTGATCGTCATCCGGACGATGTCGCCCTCGTCCACCACGAACATCGGCACGTCCGGGTACTGGTGCCCGTTGATCGTCCACCACCGCAGCCCGGGCTTGCCGTCGAAGAAGCCGATCCGCCGGCCGATGTCGTACCGGAACACCCGCGTCGCCTTCGCCGGGTCGAACGCGATCGCCTTCGGTGACCCGTACGTCAGCAGATCGACCCGGTCCCTGGGCTCCGTCCCGGTCGGAGCGTCACCGTCGCCGATCACCAGGGTGGTCGGTCCGCCGCCGAGACCGATCCGCACCGGCTTGTCCGTGCGAATCTCCAGATCGACCCGCCCGCCGGCCGTCACGAGTACCTTCTTACCACTCACCTCGGTCGGCGCGTTCACATCGGTCCCGTCGACCGCGACCACCTTGTACGACGCCCCGTCGACCCAGATCGCCATCGGTCCGTTGTCGGTGTTGATCAACCGCACGCGGGCCGTCGGACCTGGTGCCTTCACCCGGCGTTCGCCGTACTCGCCGTTGACCGTGCGGATCTTGTCGTACGTGTGGACGGCGGCGATCACGTCATCTGGTGCGGGCCGGACGATCAGTACGCCGTAGAAACCCTTCTGCACCTGCTCGTGCGCGATCTGGTGCGAGTGGTACCAGTACGTGCCGACGTCCTTCGCCACGAAGCGGTACACGTACGACTTCCCCGGCCGGACCGCGTCCTGGGTGACACCCGCGACACCGTCCTCGGCGTTCGGTACGTCGACACCGTGCCAATGCAGTGTGACGCCGTCGGCCACGTTGTCGTTGTGCAGCGTGACCTGGATCAGATCGCCTTGTTCTGCGACGATCCGGGGCCCCGGCGAGGTGTGGTTCAGCGTGTAGCCGTCGAACGAACCACGGCCGGGAATGTCGAAGCGCTCCTTGCGGGCGACCAGCTCCACCGCGACGTCGGGCTTCTGGTCGACCGGTCCGGTCAGCTTGCTGACGTCGGCCCCGTGGTGCTGATGCTCCGACACCGGCCCGCCGCCGTGGTCGGCGTACCCCATCGCCATCGGCGACAGGTCGTTCGGCACCAGACTCCGCACCCAGAAGAACACGATCGGCGTGAGGACGACGATCGTGGCGAGCAGCGCGACCAGCACCCGGCGAGGCGGCAGCCGCAGCTTCACGGCCGCCGCCTGTCAGTTGCCAAAGGCATCTAAGCGGTCGCCTCGGTGGACGGCGCCGCCGCCGTGGCCGGCGCACCGGCGGCTCGCCGCGCGGCTATACCCGCCACCGCCAGCAGTGCCAGCGCGTTCGCACCGTGCAGCGCGCCGATCACCGGCGCGGCGAATGCCGCGAAGGCGAAGGCGATCTGCAGCGCGACCAGGCCGAACACGTACAACGCCCATTTGACGCCGCCGTCGACCTTCGCGAAGAACGAGACGATCAGCAGCAGGATCGCGAGCAGCGGGATGATCATCGACCCGACGATGCCGTGCAGGCTGTGGCCCCAGTTGCCGTCGTAGTTCTTGTCGATCACCAGACCGTCGTCGACATCCTTCAACGCGGTGAACCAGCCGACCGCGATGGCCATCGCCTGAACCAGAACGCCGATCGATATGAGACCCGCGAGTACCCGACAAGTAGCTCTCATGGTTTCCCCCCATTGTGGCTGTCCTCATGGTGATGCAGATCACCTCAAGGGCACAAGAGGTTAAAACCTCAGCCGTGATTGCGGGCGTACGCCTGGTACAGACCGTGCAACGTCAGCAACGGTTCGTCGCGGATCTCCGTCGTCAACTGGCCGATCAGGAGCGGAGCCAACGCGCCGGTGAGGACGACGGGACTGTCCGCGTTCAGAGACTGCTCGGTCCGGATCCGCGCGACCAGGCCGTCGACCAGGGCGGCGAAACCGTTGATCGCACCGGACTGCAGGGCCTCGACGGTGTTCTTCGCGACCACCGACCGCGGCCGGACCAGCTCGACCCGGCGCAGCTGCGCGGCGGCGTACCCGAGCGCGTCGGTCGCGGTTTCGATGCCTGGGGCAATCACTCCGCCGACGAAGGCGCCGGCCGGGTTGACAACGTCGATCGTGATCGCCGTACCGACGTCGACGATCAGGCAGGGCGCGCCGTACTTGTGCACCGCGGCGAGCGCGTTCGCGATCCGGTCGGTGCCGACCTCACGCGGGTTGTCGACGAGCACCGGCAGCCCGGTCTTCACCCCCGGCTCGACGACGACGCTCGACACGTCGTGGTAGTAGCGCGAGACCACGTCCCGCAGCTCGTGCAGCACATGCGGTACGGCGGAGCACACGGCGATCCCGGAGACCGGCGACTCACCGGCCAGCAGGCCCTGCAGCAGCACGGCCCACTCGTCCGCCGTACGCCGTGGGTCCGTGCCGACCCACCAATGCCGCTTGACCGTACCCTCGAACACCAGGCCGACCAGCGTCCTGGTGTTCTCGACGGCGACGGCTAGCAACATGTCAGCCTTCTCGCAGATCCAGGGCGATGTCGAGCACCGGCGCCGAATGCGTCAGCGCACCGACCGCGAGGAAGTCGACCCCGGTCTCGGCGACCGCGTGAGCCTGCGCGAGGGTCAGTCCGCCCGAGGCCTCCAGGCGCGCCCGGCCGCCGACCTTCTCGACCGCCTCGCGCAGCTGCGGGACGTCCATGTTGTCGAGCAGGATCAGCTCGGCGCCCGATTCGACCGCGATCAGCGCGTCGTCGACCGAGTCGACCTCGACCTCGATCGAGATGTCCGGGTAGGCCTTACGCACCAGCCGGTACGCCTCCGCGACGCCACCGGCGGCGATCACGTGGTTGTCCTTGATCAGCGCGGCGTCGGACAGCCCCATCCGGTGGTTCTTCCCGCCACCGCAGCGGACGGCGTACTTCTCCAGGGACCGGAGCAGCGGCATGGTCTTGCGGGTGTCGCGGATGATCGCGCCGGTGCCCGCGACCGCGTCCACCCAGCGCCGGGTCAGGGTTGCGACACCGCTCAGGTGGCAGAGCAGGTTCAGCGTGGTGCGCTCGGCGGTGAGCAGCTGCCGGGTCTTGCCGCGGACCGTCATCAGGACGGCGCCGGCCTCGACGGACGCGCCGTCACGAACGGAGTACTCGATCTCGAGCTCGTCCGGTGCGGCGACCAGCCGCAGTACGAGCTCCGCGATCTCCAACCCGGCCACCACGCCGTCGGCGCGGGCCACCAGCTCGGCGACCGAGATCTGGTCCGGGTCGACGGTGGCCGTCGTGGTCACGTCGACTCCCCCGGCCAGGTCTTCCTCGATGGTTGCCCGCACGAGGTCAACGACCCACTCCCGGTCGACTGTCTCATCCATGCCGGTGATTCTCCTCGGAAACGTGGGGAACGAACGTGGCCTGCGGCACAGCCCGCTCGGCCACGGCAGGCAGCGTCAGGTCCAGACTGCCGGACCAGTGCAGATCATCCCGATCCGGGTGGTCCTCGCGCCAGTGCGCGCCACGGCTTTCTTCGCGAGCGGTCGCGGCGGCGAGCAGCGCGGAGGCGACCGTGACCAGGTTGGTCGCCTCCCATCCCGGCGTACCGGGCTCGCCGGCCGGCTGCTCGATCAGCTTGCCGATCGTCGCACCCGCCTCGGACAGACCGGCCGCACTCCGGATCACGCCGGCGCCGACGGTCATCGCCCGCTGCAGCTCGGGTACGACGTCCGCGTCGACGAGGCCCGGCGTACGGACGTCGACGGCCGGTTCGCGCCGCTCGGGCAGACCTTCCGCGAGATGGGCGGCGATCCGGCGGGCGAAGACGAGCCCTTCGAGCAACGAGTTCGACGCGAGCCGGTTCGCACCGTGTACGCCGGTGCAGGCGACCTCACCGCACGCGTACAGACCGGGCACCGAGGTCTGACCGTCGAGGTCGGTCCGCACGCCGCCGGACGAGTAGTGGCAGGCCGGCGCGACCGGGATGAGCTCGCGGACCGGATCGATACCGTGCGATCGGCAGGACGCCAGGATGGTCGGGAACCGCACCCGCCACTTCTCGTCGCCGAAGTGCCGGGCATCGAGGTAGACATGATCTTTGCCGGTGGCAAGCATCTGCCGCATGATCGCCTTCGCCACGATGTCCCGCGGCGCCAGGTCGGCGAGCTCGTGCTGACCCTGCATGAACCGTTTGCCGGTATGGTCGACGAGGAACGCGCCTTCGCCGCGGACGGCCTCGGAGACCAACGGCTGTTGGCCTTTCGCGCTCTTGCCCAGCCAGAGCACGGTCGGATGGAACTGGACGAACTCCAGGTCCCGCACCTTCGCACCGGCCCGCAACGCCAGCGCCATGCCGTCTCCGGTGGACACGCTCGGGTTGGTCGTTGCCGCATACAACTGTCCGAGACCACCGGAGGCCAGCACGACGGCCCGGGCACGGATCGCGCCGACACCGTCCAACTGCCCCTCGCCCATCACGTGCAAGGTGACACCGGCGACGGCGCCGTCCTCGGCCGTGAGCAGGTCGAGAACCAGCGCGTGCTCGATCAGCCGGATGTCCTTGGACCGCTTGACCGCGGCGACCAGGGCGCGCTCGATCTCGGCGCCGGTCGCGTCGCCGCCGGCGTGCGCGATGCGGTTGCGGTGGTGCCCGCCTTCACGCCCCAGCGAGATCTCGCCGTCGGCCATCGTGTCGAACCGCGCGCCCAGCTCGATCAGGTCGCGGACCGCGTCGGGGCCTTCGGTGACGAGCACACGGACGGCCTCCGGATCGCTGAGCCCGGCGCCTGCGACCAGCGTGTCCTGCAGGTGTTCCTCGGGCGAGTCCTCCGGGTCGAGCGCGGCAGCGATGCCACCCTGCGCCCACTGCGTGGAGCCGGACGCGACGACGTCCTTGGTCACCACCAGGACGGTGCCCAACTCGCGAGCCTTCAGCGCAGCAGACAGTCCGGCAACACCGGAACCGATCACCACCACGTCAACTGAGTCGGTCCAGCCGGGTTCAGGCGCGGCCAACCGTTGCGGGACTGCGGGTGCGGTCATCCGGCGACCGTATCAACGGATTTCATCGAAGGGTGATGGAAATGTTGTCAATGAGACGGGTCAGACCGACTCGGGCGGCGATCAGCATCCGGGCCTCGCCGGGACCGATGACCGGGCCCAGATCGGGCGCGCGAAGGGCCAGATAGTCGATCTTCACCGACGGAACGGCCTCCAACTCGGCCTGGGCCGCGCTCATCACCGCGTCCGGACCGTTCATCCCGGCCTTCGCGCCGGCGCTCAGCGCGCGGTACAGCACCAGGGCCTCGTCACGCTCGGTCTCGCTGAGGTACCGGTTGCGTGAGGACATCGCGAGCCCGTCCGGCTCGCGTACGGTCGGCACCGGCACGATGTCGACGTCCATGTCCAGGTCACAGACCATCTCGCGGATCAGCGTCAGCTGCTGGTAGTCCTTCTCGCCGAACAGCGCCAGATCGGGCGCGGTCAGATGCAGCAGCTTCGACACCACGGTCAGGACGCCGGAGAAGTGCCCGGGCCGGAACACCCCTTCGAGCTCGTCCGCCAACGGTCCCGGGTGCACGGTGATCGACGGCTCGTTCGGGTACAGCTCGTCGCGCGACGGGTTGAAGACCAGGTCGACGCCCTCGTTCTTCGCGATCGCCAGGTCGCTGGCCAGCGTCCGCGGATACCGGTCGAAGTCCTCCGACGGGCCGAATTGCAAGGGGTTCACGAAGATCGTCAGTACGACGCTGCCGTCCGGCCCGACCCGCTCGCGGGCCTCCGCCAGCAACGCGGCATGGCCTTCGTGCAGGGCCCCCATCGTCATCACAACCGCCCGGGGCCGGATCGCGGCCGCTGCTCGCAGTTCGGCCTTGGTCTGGGTGAGTCTCATCCCGGTGTCTCCCCTGTCCGATCCTGCCCTGGGACTCCTGCCCGGTGCCCGTCCAGCACCTCGATGAACCGGCGGGCCGTCTCCGCGTCCAGCCGCCCGTCCGCTACCGCCATCTCCACCGTCGCGCGGGCCAGCTCGGCGTACGTCGTCGCCGTCCGGTCCCGCGGTACCTGTCGTCCCTGTAGTCCCTGTAGTCCCTGTAGCGCTGTCAGATGTGCTGCCACCGTGTCGACATCGCCGCGGGCGATCGGCCCGGTGAGCGCATGATGACCGGATCGCAGCGTGTTGTCGAGGGTTGCGGCCAGCAACGGCCGCAGTGTCGCCACCGGATCCGCGACGCCGGCCTCCCGCAGTACGCCGAGCGCCTGGGAGACCAACGTGGTCAAGTGGTTCGCGCCGTGCGCGAGACCGGCGTGGTACATCGCCCGTTGCTCGTCGGCCACCCACTGCACCTGTGCACCGAGCGATTTCACCAGTCCCTCGACCACCGACCGAGCCGCGTCCGGAGCGGTCGCGGTGAACATGACGTCGTCCAGCTGCACCGCACCGCCCGGGAATGTCATCGAGGGATGCAGCGCGACCGGTGTCGCGGCCAGCCCTTCGAACGGGCTCAGCCCGTGCGCGCCGGACAGGTGCACGATGTACTGCGCATCCGTCAACGGCAGCGTCTGCGCCACCTCACGAATGAGGTCATCCGGTACGGCGACCAGTACGACGTCAGCGAGCGCCGTGACCTCGTCAGCGGGCAGCACCGGTACTCCGGGCAGGAGGCGGGCAGCGCGGTCCCGGGACGCGTCCGAACGCGCAGTGACTCCCACCAACCGATGTCCGGCTGCCGCCAAGGCTGCTCCCACGGCGGTCCCGGCCCGGCCGGCTCCGATCAAGCCGATCCGTTCCATCACTCACTCTCTTCTCGTTCCAGTCCCACTTCGGGGTACCAGACGATCTATTTGCCAGGGTAGGTGATGAGAGCATGTGTGGGTGAGTGATGCGTGGGCGGCGCGGACTGGATTGACCGCGATTCTGATCACAGTCCCTGAGCTGGCGGCGTACACCGACCGTTGGCGTTCGATGTCACGGTCGACCGCGAGACCACAGGTCCCGTTGACCGAGCTGATCCCACCGCACGTGACCGTGCTGGTCCCCTGGGTTGCGGAGCCCACGGACGCCGATGTCGCGCGCCTACGGGCGGCTGTCTCGTCCATCCAGCCTTTCGAGCTCAGCTTCCCGACCGCAGGTCAGTTCCCGAACGGTACGGCCTGGCTCAGGCCTGAACCGTTCGACACCGTCCGCTCGCTGCTCCACAGGGTGTTCGCGGCCTTCCCCGAGTGCCCGCCGTACGGCGGTGAGTTCCCGGACGCGCATCCGCACCTGACCATCTCGTCGTCCACGCAGGGCGGTCCGACCGTCGTAGCCGAGGCGAACGCCGCCCTGGCCGCGACGCCGGCCCCGACAGTGCAGCTGACCGAGCTCGGGTTGTGGCGCGAGGACGCGGACGGAGCGTGGCACCAGTTCGGCGCCGTACCGCTCGGATGACCTTCCGAGACGCGTGGCAGCAGGCACTGTACGGCGACGACGGCTTCTATCGCCGTCAGCGTCCATCGGAGCATTTCCGTACGTCGGTCCACGCGTCACCGCTCTTCGGACAGGCCATCGCCCGCCTCGCCCGCCTTCTCGAGCTGTCCACCGTCGTCGACATCGGCGCTGGTCGTGGGGAGCTGGGCAAGGTGCTACGAGCTGAAGCGCTATCGGTTGTGGACGTCGAGCTGGACGACGAACTCCCCGAGCATCTGACCGGACTGGTGATCGCGAACGAGTGGCTCGACAACATCCCGTGCGAGCTCGTCGAGTGGGACGACGAAGGCGTACCGCGGTACCTGTCGGCCGACCTCACTCCAGGTGATGTTGTCGAGGGCAACGATTTCGCCTGGCTCCGGGAGTGGTGGCCCGGCGAGCCCGGCGACCGCGCCGAGGTCGGCATCACCCGCGACGCGGCCTGGCAGGACGTGGTTCGACGGCTGACCGACGACGCGGTGGCGATCGCCATCGACTACGGCCACGTCCGCAGGAGCAGGCCGCCGTACGGGACCCTCACCGGCTTCCGCAACGGCCGCGAGTGCGAACCGACACCCGACGGCACCTGCGACATCACCGCCCACGTGGCGCTGGACTCCCTCGGCGGCACCATCGTGAGCCAGCGCGACGCCCTAAGGGTTTTGGGCGTCAGCGCAACCAGGCCACCTCTCGACCTGGCCCAGACAGAGCCCATGCGCTACCTCTCCGAGTTGTCGTCGGCCGGTGAGGCTGCCGAGCTGCTCGATCCCTCCGGCCTCGGTGGGTTCGGCTGGGTCTGGACCGCGAGCGGCGCCGACGCCGTACGCCGTGCCTCGCGCGCTCTGTCCGCCTGAGCCTGCACCAGCGCCGCCGCCTCGACCTGGTCGCGGTGCAACGCAACAGCGTCCGTCGGCCCGAGCGGAGTGTCCACATGCACGTTGGCCAGCCCCAGCCGCCGCTGCAGCGGCCCCTGCTCCATCCGCACCGATTGCGTCTTGTGGTGCAGCACGATCGACGTACGGCGGCTCACCCAGCCGCGCGTGGTGACCATCACCTGGTCGTCGACGCCGTACGAGAGGTAGCGCCAGCCGACCGGGCGGAGCCACTTGGCCCGCTCCGGGGCGACGTGCATCTGGATGCTGGCCAGGTCGAACCCGGGCAGCACGCGGGAGAGCACGTAGGCGACCTCGCTGCGCTCGCCTACCGGTAGCAGCTGCGCACCCTCTCGCTCGTCGTCCCCGTCCTCCTTCTGACCAGCCACACCGGCGATGTCCAACTCGACCCGGGACCAGCCGATCAGCCGCCAGATCAGCGGCTCGGTGATCAGCAGACCCTGCACCCGGCCCGGTGGGATCGTCTGCCGCTGTACGTCGAACAGCCCGCGCTTGGTCCGCAGACCGTGGCTGGTCTCGGCCAGCGTGAACCCGTGGTTGCCGACGACCTGCTTCCAGATCGGCTGCACCACACCGAGCAGCAGCGGCAGACCGGCGAACAGACCGACGTGGAAGTTCAGCACCATGGTCGCGACGATCAGCCAGATCAACGCACCAGCGGTACCGACGACGGTGGACGACAGCAGGGTCGCACCGAGCAGGCGGCTGGTCGGGACCGTCAACAGCGGCGGAGCCTCCGCCTCGGCCTGCTGCTCGTACTCCTGCTGCTCAGCCGCCTGCTCGCCCTTCGCACGGACCAGCAGCGTCGTACGGAGCTGCTGTGCCTCGTCGTACCTGAAGTAGCTCAGCTTGCCGTCGCTCTTGCCGCCACCGGCCACGTCCATCCGCAGCTCGGCCATGCCGAACAGCCGGGCCACGAACGGCTGGGCGACGTCGATCGCCTGGATCCGGTCGAACCGGATGATCCTCGTCCGCCGGAACAGGAACCCGCTGTCCACGCGGACCGCATCCCCGGTCAGCTGCCACTTGGTGAACCACCAGGACAATGCGCCGAGCAGGATGCCTCCGACGAGAACGACGGCCAGTCCGATACCGGCGAACGTCAGGTTCTGCCGCAAGCCCTCGTTGTTGACCAGGGCGACGGCGGCGACGACGAAGTACCCCCAGCCTTTGACGAACGGGGTCAGTGGGTGGAGCCGCTGCCCCACGACCTCTGCGGTCTGCTGGGCCTGGTCGGTCACAGGCCCCACGCCTGCGCCTGGCCGAGGGCGGACAGCCGGTCACGCAGTCGGCCTGCCTCATCCGGATGCAGTCCCGGGATCTTGGCGTCGGTCGCCGGGGTGGCGGTGTGCAGCTCGACGGTGGCCAACCCGTACGCGCGCTGCAGCGGCCCGGCCGTCACGTCGACGAACTGCATCCGGCCGTACGGTACGACGACCAGCTCGCGGAACATGATCCCGTGGCTGACCAGCAGCTCGTCCTCGCGCTCGGCGTACCTCCAGGACCGCTGGTTGCGGCCGATCAGGACCCACGCCCAGACGAGTGCGAGCGCGATCACGACCACCGCGAGTACGCCGTACAGCCAGCTGAGTGTCAGCCCGAGCACGAGCAACGCCACGATCGCGACCAGCCCCGCCACGATCGACGCGTTCAGCCGGCGCAGCGTGGCCAGCTTGGGCGAGACCGGCGTCCAGCTGACATCCGAGGGTGCGAAGAGGTCATCCACACTCCCAGCCTGTCACGATAGGGGGCATGAGTACCGAAAGAGTCGTTGGAGTCGGGGCGGGAGCCGCCGGATTCGACCCTGCCTACGAGCGGGGCGGGACCGGGAGCGGCTCGGAGCTGGCGACGACCGACATGGTGCTCAACATCGGTCCGCAGCACCCGGCGACCCACGGCGTACTGCGACTGCGGCTGACGCTGGACGGCGAGCGGATCGTCGGCTGCGAGCCGATCATCGGCTACATGCACCGCGGCGCCGAGAAGCTGTTCGAGGTCCGCGACTACCGGCAGATCATCGTGCTGGCGAACCGCCACGACTGGCTGTCGGCGTTCGCCAACGAGCTCGGCGTCGTCATCGCGGTCGAGCGGATGATGGGACTCGAAGTACCGGACCGGGCGGTCTGGCTGCGCACCCTGCTGGCCGAGCTGAACCGGGTGCTGAACCACCTGATGTTCCTCGGCTCGTATCCGCTGGAGCTCGGCGCGATCACGCCGGTGTTCTACGCGTTCCGCGAGCGCGAGACGATCCAGGCGGTGATGGAGGAGCTGTCCGGCGGCCGGATGCACTACATGTTCAACCGGGTCGGCGGCCTCAAGGAGGACCTGCCGTACGGCTGGCTCGGCCGTGCGGCCGCCGCCTCCGCCGCGGTCCGCAAGCGCCTGCCCGACATCGAGGACATCATCCTCGGCAACGAGATCTTCCGGGCCCGCACGATCGGCGTCGGCAAGCTCGCCCCCGAGCTCGTCGCGCAGTACGGCGTCTCCGGCCCGATCGCCCGCGCGTCCGGGGTGGACGCGGACCTCCGCCGCGACGAGCCCTACCTGGCGTACGGCGAACTGCAGGACGTACTCCGCGTCGTTACCCGCCCCGAAGGCGACTGCTACGCCCGCTTCTCCGTACTGCTCGAGCAGGTGAAGGTCTCGCTCGACCTGGTCGACGCCTGCCTCGACAAGCTGAACACGCTGCCGGCCGGACCGGTCAACGTCCGGCTGCCGAAGATCCTCAAGGTCCCCGAGGGCCAGACCTACGTCTGGACCGAGAGCCCGCTCGGCATCAACGGCTACTACCTGGTCTCGCGCGGCGACAAGACGCCCTGGCGGCTGAAGCTCCGCTCGGCCAGCTTCAACAACATCTCCGCGCTGCCGGCGTTGCTGCCCGGCACGATGATCCCGGACATGATCGCGATCCTCGGCAGCATGTTCTTCGTCGTCGGCGACATCGACAAGTAGTCAGAACTCGCGACCCGCGACCGGCGGACGGTGTGCGGCCGCGATCAGCTGCACGAGCTTGGCCACCGGCAGCGGCTTCCCCGGATCGGCCTGCCCGGCGGCCCGCTGCTTCGCCGTACTCGCCTTCGAGAGGTACGGCGTGACGTACGCCGCCGTCTCCGGCTCGAACCGCCAGCTCTCACCGAGCGGACCGACATCGACCACATCGAACCCGAGTGTCTGGATCAGCGCCGTGGCTGCGGCCTTCGCGTCCGCGTCGTCGCCGGCAATCGGCAAGGCACTGCGATCCGTCGCGTCGGCAGGCCTCGCGAGCGTGACGATGTTGCGGGCGCTGATGTTGTTGAACGCCTTGACGGTGTGCGCTTCGGGCAAGTGCTCCTGGAGCAGCTGCGCCGTCGTCACCACCTCGCGGTCGAGCCGATCGATCCGGCCGTCACGATGCGGGTAGTAGTTCATCGTGTCCAGCACGACCTTGCCCGCGAACGGTTCGACCGGCAGTTCGGCGTACCGCCCGAGCGGGATGGCCACGAGGACCCAGTCGCCGGCTCGTGCGGCCTCGTCGACGGTGGCGGCCCGGACGCCGAGATCGCGGACCTTGTCGGCCAGGCTCTCGGGGCCGCGGGAGTTCGCCATCACCACGTCGATGCCCGCGTCGACCGCGAGCCACGCGACCACCGACCCGATGTTCCCGCTGCCGATGATTCCGAGAGTCGACATCGATAACCCTCAGCCCAGGAGTTCCTGGAGCGGTTCGCGGATGCCGTCGGCGACGGCGAAGACGCCGCGGGACTCCGGCGCGTGGCCGGTGCCGTCGAGATCGAGGACGGTGACGCCGGCCTCGCGGCAGATCGCCACGCCGGCCATCGTGTCCCAGGGCTTGTTGGAGAACATGATCAGCGCGTCGAAGTACCCGTTCGCGGTCCAGGTGAGCGCGGTCGCCGCCGTACCGATCATCCGCAGCCGCTGCACCCGCGGGTACAGGCGCTGGGTCAGGGCGAGTCGATCGGCATTCACCGTCTCGGCGTCGGGGCCGACGGCATAGTCGCCGACGGCAACCAATGCGTCGGTCAGGTCGGTGCACTCGCTGCCCCGGATCGTCTTCCCGTTGCAGGTGGCGCCGAGACCTTCGGCGGCGGCGTACGTCGTACCGAGTGCCGGGTGGTCGATCACGCCCGCGACGGACCGTCCTTCGTGGATGAGACCGAGCGAGATCGCCCACAGCGGTACGCCGTGGATGAAGTTGACCGTGCCGTCGACAGGGTCGAGCACCCACCGGGTCCCGTCGGTCGCGCCACCCTCCTCCTCGCCGAGCACCCCGATCTCCGGGGTCTCCCGCTCGAGGAACGCCCGCACCTCCCGCTCCACGGCGAAGTCCACCTCGGAGGCCATGTCCCGATCCCCCTTGGACGTCAACTCCCCCACCGCGCGCGTCTGCGTCACCACCCGCCCACGCGCAACAGCAGCCTCAGCAACCTTCAGCAACTTGGCAAGATCCACACCTCAGAACCTACGCGATGCCCAACTGCCGGCGTCGACGGCGCCAAGCCGCTGCCGCGGCCACACCACCGACAGCCAGCGCACCGACCGCCGCCGCCTGGCCGATCTTGATCGGGCAGCCTGAGGCGCAGTCGGGGATTGCGTACGGCTGGCCGGGGTTCAGTTCGTGGGTATCGTCGGCCGATACGTACGCCTCCGTGGCCGGGAACGGGAAGCCCTCCGGGTTCAGCAGGCGGTACCAGTACAGGTCGTCCCAGGCCTTGCGCCGGCAGGTGACGTTGACCGACGGCGACTCGTACGGCGTCGGACCCAGTTGACCGATCGGCAGATGGTCCTCGTTGTAGACCGTGACATGGCCGTTCGGATCGTTCATCGTCACAGCCGGGTAGTTCGCATCCAGCCCCATGAACGCAGTATGGGGCCAGGCTCAGGAGGCGGCCAGACCTCGGAGCTTCAGGTCCACGACGGTCGGCGCGTCGGCCTGCGAGTGCTTGTCGCCGGCGGCAACGACCGTGGCGACCTCTTCGTCGATCTTGTCCAGGCGCTGGTCGATCTTGTCCAGCCGGCGCTGCATCAGGTCGACGAACTCCGCGTTCTCGACCACGCGGGCGCTGGTGATCCGCGAGTACTCCTGCGCGACCTGTGCGCGCTCGTCGGAGTGGGCCAGCCGCTCGACCAGCAACTGATGGCGGAACAGGACAGCACCGGCGATCGCGACCAGGGCTGCACCGACCGCGGCCGCCCGGAGGATCCAGGCATTCTGCGAGAACAGCGCGACACTCACGCCCAGGCAGACAACGATCAGAGATGCGTTGGCAACGGTGAGAACGGTGGTCCTGGTTCGACGGCGGCTACCCCTTGACCCCATGGACCGACATGTTAGGGGGTCTCGTCGGGGTCCTCGGGAATGCGACACGCGCGTTCGAGCAACAATCCGGCCGTGACGACCAGCACAGAGATCACCGCCGCGGCACCGGCCATGATCACACGGTTACGAGGGCCCGAAGAACCCATCGCCTGCAGGAAGCTTAACGCGAACCCTGCGTAAACACCGGTACATAACGCGCCGACGAACGCGCTCGCCTTCCCGATCATCAGCAGGAACACCGCACGGGACGGTTCGACCCGCTCCCGGCGTACCTGGATCCGTTGATGGGTGTTGCGGGCGGCGGCGAACAGCAGCGCGGCCAGGAACGCCCAGGCGACCAGCGTCAGCCACGACACCGCCGGCGCGACCCCGCCGCCGGACTCGATCGCCTTCACCATCGTGACGCCGATCGCGACCCCGAGGACGGCGATCGCGATCAGCAGCCGGCGCGACGTCGGCCGCACCGAGCCCGGACGCGGCGGCTCGCCCTTGTCCCGGGGTGCCTGCCCCGGCTCGGTACCGCCGGACACCACTACTGCAGCTCGATGTCGAGCTTGGTCACGCCGTCGGTCCCGACCTTGGCCAGCAGCTCGGAGACCGGGCCGTGGCCCGGCAGCACGGCGTCCCGCTCGATGTCGAGCCAGGGCGCCAGCACGAACGCACGCTCGTGCGCCCGCGGGTGCGGGATCGTCAGCTCCTCGGTCTCGATCGTCTTCTGCCCGTAGGTGATCAGGTCGACGTCGAGGGTCCGCGGCGCGCCCGGCACGCTGCGCTCCCGGCCGAACGCCTGCTCGATCGCCTGGGCCCGCTCCAGCAGCAGGTCGACGTTCAGCGTCGTGTCGGCGAGCAGGACGATGTTCAGGTACGGGCCGGACTCCTCCGGACCGCCGATCGGTTGGGTCTCGTACACCGGCGAGACCTCGACCACCACGACGTCCGGGGTGTCCCGCAGCGCATCGACCGCGCCCTGCAGGTTCGCCTCACGGTCGCCGAGGTTGCTGCCGAGCGACAGGATCAGCTGGCGGATCGGCTTCAGACCACCGCTCAGGGTGTCCGCGTCGATGACGTGGGGACTAGGGGTCTCAGTCACGAGGATTCTCCGGCTCTGCGCTGCACGGTCAGGACAACGTCGTCGAACGGCACCGAGATCGGCGCCGAGGGTTTGTGGATGGTGACCGCCGTCGCTGTCACCCGCTTGTCGGCGAGGCAGAGATCGGCGATGCGCTGGGCGAGGGTCTCGATCAGGTCCACCGGGTCGGTCTCGATCGCGGTGTGCACCTGCTCGGCCACCACCCCGTAGTTCACGGTGTCGGCCAGGTCGTCGGAGGCCGCAGCGGCCCGGGTGTCCAGCTCCAGCCGGACGTCCACGACGAACTCCTGTCCGTCGGCCCGCTCGTGCTCGAACACCCCGTGGCGCCCGAAACCGCGGATGCCCCGGATCTCGATCACGTCAGAAGGGGGTACGGGACCGCTCATTCCGCCTCCTCCTGTCGGCCCCCAGACGACGACAGTACCGGGGAGGCATGGTGGATCCACAACCGCCAGCCGCCAGAAGTTCGACGGAAAACATTCGTGGCCAGCGCCTTACCACCCGCGAACCCGTCCTCGGGGGCACCTTCACCCGAGGACAGGACATTCTCCGTACACGTGACGTATGCCACGTCTTCATCTACCCGGACCTGCACATCGGTCAGGAAGAACTGGATGTACGGCGTGTTCGCGAAGATCATCGCCCACGCCCGCATCATCTCGGCGTACCCGGAGATCGCCGCGTTGCCGGGGTGGATGCAGACCGGATCCGGCTCCGGCAGCCAGACGGCCGCCATCAGGTCCAGGTCGCCGGCCTCGAACGCGTTGTAGAACGCGGTGTTCGCATTCAGTACGACGTCCTCGACGGTGGCACCGCGTGCACCATCGCCACCGGTGCCCTGCCGCGGTCCGTCGGTCATACCGTTCCCCATCTCTTCGCCACCCGGACCGCGTCCGCGTTCG
Organism: Kribbella sp. NBC_00662; assembly: GCF_041430295.1. Classification (GTDB taxonomy): domain Bacteria; phylum Actinomycetota; class Actinomycetes; order Propionibacteriales; family Kribbellaceae; genus Kribbella. Next base: position 1,509,995 of record NZ_CP109029.1, read on the forward strand.
GCGCCACCGCGTGCGCCCGGACACACCAGGCACCCGCTGCGGCGGCCAGGGCGGTCACGGCCACGCTCGCGTCGTCTCGTCGTACGGCCGGTCTGGGTTCACCGGTCTGCTCGTCGGCGAGCAGCCTACCGAGGAACGTCTTCCGGGACGCACCGATGAGCAACGGTCTTTCCAGTACGGCGAATTCCCGCAACCGGCGAAGAATCTCCCAGTTGTGGTTCGCGTTCTTCGCGAACCCGAGCCCCGGATCGAGCGCGACCCGGTTCAGGTCGATACCGGCCTGCCGCAGGACGTCGAGCCGCTCGCCGAGTTCGGCGATGACCTCGGCGACGACGTCGTCGTACTCGGCCCGGTTCTGCATGTCGATCGAGTGTCCGCGCCAATGCATACACAGGTACGGCGTTCCGCGCTCGGCCACCAGCGGGAGCATGTCCGGATCGGCCTGCCCGCCGGACACGTCGTTGATCATCGTGGCGCCGGCATCGAGCATCAACTCGGCGACGCTCGCCCGCATCGTGTCGACGGAGATGATCGCGCCTTCGGCCGCGAGGGTCTCGATCACCGGGAGGACGCGGCGGATCTCCTCCTCGGTCGACGGCCGGACGGCACCGGGCCGGGTCGACTCGCCGCCGACGTCCAGCAGGTCGGCGCCTTCGGCCAGCAACTCCCGCCCGTGCTTGATCGCCGCGGCCGGCTCGAACCACTCACCGCCGTCCGAGAACGAGTCCGGCGTCACGTTCACAACGCCCATGACGAGACACCGGTCGACCACCGGCAGCCCGTCCACGTGACCCCACGATCCGTTTCCCACCCACACACCGTAGTAGGCCCCTCCCCCACTCCAGCAACCAGCCGCACATTTGGCTGAGGATCGGGGCGGGACGGAGTGAGGCGGGTCGCCTGGGCTCAGTTGGCGAGGATCAGGCGTGACTCGGTGGACCGGAGAACCTCGGCGATGGGCTGCGAGTAGGACTCGTTGGTCTGGCCGGACTTCTCCAGGCACTGGCCGTTGATCAGGGCCGCGCCGCTGGTGATCCCCTGGGCGTAGTTGCCGGTCATGTTCGCGCCGCCGGAGTCGCCTGCCTCAACGCAGGCGGTGTGCTGGAACAGGCCGCGGACGATGCGGTTGTTCCCGTAGTTCACCGTGACGTTGCGCGCGACGATCCGCCCGCAGGTCCAGCCGGTGCTCTTCCCCGACTTGCACAGCGTCGACCCGACGGTGGCGTCCGCGAGCCCCTTGACCGCGACGTTGCCGGCGCCCCAGCCCTCGACGTACCCCTGCTGGTCCCAGCCCTCGATCACGCCGACCGAGCCGAAGTCGTTGCCGGGGAAGCTCGAGGTATACGTGTTCCCGAGGATGTATCCGTTCCGGGAGAACGACGGCTTGCCCGCCGTGCAGTGCCCCGCGGTCAGGAAGATCCGGGTGCCCTTGCGGGTCCGGGCGTTGAAGCCGAGCGAGCAGACGTACCCGGTGTTCTTGTCGACCTGTACGCCGCCGCGCAGGCTGAAGTCGTCCGCGGTCGGGCGGACCGTCCCGACCACCTGGCGGATCGTCACCCGCTCGCCGTTCGCCACGGCGCGGGACAGGAACCGGTTGGTGATCGAGTCGTGCGCGCCCTTCGGCACCGACACGACCACGGTCCCCGAGACGGGATCGACGTACCACGACCGCACCTTGCCGGCGCTCGATGTCATGGCCAGCTTGTTCAGCTCGCCCTGTACGGCGTTGAGCTGGCGCGCGGTGAACCGGACCAGGCGCGGGATCGCACCGATCTGGCGGACCAGCTGGGCCGTCGCGAGATCCGACACGGCGACGATCAGCTCGCCGGAGTTGTCGTAGTAGCTGCCCACCACACCTGAGTCGGACCCGAGCTGGGACTCCAGGGTCTCCGCCACCAGCGGGTCCTCGGTCTGCTTCTGGGAGCTCTTCTGGGTGGTCTTGGTCCGCGTGTCCGCGGTGGCCCAGTTCGCTGCCACCAACCCGCCGGCCGTCAGGACGACGACCCCGGCAAGTGCGGCGCCGACCCGGAAACGCCCCGACATCCTGTCCTCCTCACACCGGCACTCTGGTCCCCGTTGGCCGAGTGCCACTACGGAAAGTAAACGCTCAGCGACAGAATGTCCATAGTGCCGGACTCTCAAACTTCAACGAGAGCAGGGGGCCGGGGGCTACGGCTCAGCCGACGATCAGGCTCATCGCCTCCGCGCGGGTGACGGGATTGCGCAGCTGGCCGCGGACGGCGGAAGTGATCGTCTTGGCGCCCGGTTTCCGGACACCGCGCATGGTCATGCACAGGTGTTCGCACTCGATCACGACGATCACACCGCGCGGTTCGAGGATCTCGACCAGCGATTCGGCGACCTGAGTGGTCAACCGTTCCTGGATCTGCGGCCTTTTCGCGTACACGTCGACCAGTCGGGCGAGCTTCGACAGCCCGGTGATCCGGCCGTCGCGGCTCGGGATGTACCCGACATGCGCGACACCCGTGAACGGGACCAGGTGGTGCTCACAGAGGCTCCAGACCTCGATGTCCTTCACCAGCACCATCTCGTCGTGCTCGAGCGCGAACGTGGTCGTCAGCACGTCCTCGGCGGTCTGACCGAGTCCGGCGGTGATCTCGGCGTACGAGCGGGCCACCCGGTCCGGCGTGTCCCGCAGCCCTTCGCGGTCCGGGTCCTCCCCGATCGCGAACAGCAGCTCCCGTACGGCCCGTGCCGCCCGCTCGTGATCGAAATTCGGTGAGGTCATCCGGCCACTGTAAACAGCAGCGCCGCCACCCGACGGGTGGCGGCGCTGCAGTTGTTGTTACTGCTTGTTCGGCGGGGTCGGCCCGCTGCCGTAGTCCGTCGGCCGGATGGCCTCGTCCGGACCGACCGAGCCGCCCGGCAGCACGTCGTGCAGCGAGCCGTTCTGCTCGGCGCGACCGTTGCTGTTGGTCGGCATCACCGGCGGCTGGTCCGACGGCACCCGGGTGGACGAGCCGGTCCAGGCCGGCCGCCGCTCCCGCATGATCACCGGCTCGAAGATCCGGGCGATCTGGTGCTTGTCCAGCGTCTCCTTCTCGAGCAGCTCCTCGACCAGGTGGTCCAGGACCGCGCGGTTCTCGACCAGGATGTCGAAGGCCTCCTGGTGCGCGTTCAGGATCAGCTTGCCGACCTCCTCGTCGACCGCGGCCGCGATCTCCTCGGAGTAGTTCCGCTGGCTGCCGAAGTCGCGGCCCAGGAACGGCTCGCTGCTGTCCTGGCCGAACTTGATCGCGCCCAGCCGCTCGGTCATGCCGTACTGCGTGACCATGGCCCGGGCCAGCGCCGACGCCTTCTCGATGTCGTTGCTCGCGCCGGTGGTGGGGTCGTGGAAGACCATCTCCTCCGCTGCTCGGCCACCGAGCATGTAGGCCAGCTTGTCGAGCATCTCCGACCGGGTGGTCGAGTACTTGTCCTCGTCCGGCATCACCATCGTGTAGCCCAGCGCGCGGCCGCGCGGCAGGATCGTCACCTTCTGGACCGGGTCGGAGTGCGGCAGGGCCGCGGCGACCAGCGCGTGTCCACCTTCGTGGTACGCGGTGAGCACCTTCTCCTTGTCCGACATCAGGCGGGTCCGGCGCTGCGGGCCGGCGATCACGCGGTCGATGGCCTCGTCCAGCGCGCGGTTGTCGATGACCTGCGCGTTCGACCGGGCGGTCAGCAGGGCCGCCTCGTTCAGCACGTTGGCCAGGTCGGCGCCGGTCATACCCGGAGTACGGCGGGCGACCGCGGTCAGGTCGACGTCCGGCGCCATCGGCTTGCCACGGGAGTGGACCTTGAGGATCTGCGTGCGGCCTGGCAGGTCCGGCGCGTCGACGGCGATCTGCCGGTCGAACCGGCCCGGGCGCAGCAGCGCCGGGTCGAGCACGTCGGGCCGGTTGGTGGCCGCGATCAGGATCACACCGCCGCGGACGTCGAAGCCGTCCATCTCGACCAGCAACTGGTTCAGCGTCTGCTCGCGCTCGTCGTGACCGCCGCCGAGGCCCGCACCACGGTGCCGGCCGACGGCGTCGATCTCGTCGATGAACACGATCGCCGGGGCGTTCGTCTTGGCCTGCTCGAACAGGTCGCGGACGCGGGAGGCGCCGACACCGACGAACATCTCGACGAAGTCCGAACCGGAGATCGAGTAGAACGGCACGCCCGCCTCGCCGGCGACCGCGCGGGCCAGCAGCGTCTTACCCGTACCGGGCTGGCCGTAGAGCAGCACGCCCTTCGGGATCTTCGCGCCGACCGCCTGGAACTTGCCGGGCTCCTGCAGGAACTCCTTGATCTCACCGAGCTCCTCGACCGCCTCGTCACAGCCCGCGACGTCGGCGAACGTGGTCTTCGGGGTGTCCTTGGTGATCAGCTTGGCCTTCGACTTGGCGAAGCTCATCACCCGCGAGCCGCCGCCCTGCATCGAGTTCATCAAGAAGATGAAGACCACCGCGATCAGCAGGAACGGGATCAGCGTGGAGAACACCTGGCCGATGAAGCTCGGCTTCGGGTTCTCGACGTCGTACCGCTCGATCTTGCCGTCCTGGAACAGGGACTGCAGGTCGGTGCCGAGAGTCTCGGCCTGGCCGTCGACCCAGTGCGCCCGGAGCTTGGTGCCGTCGGTCTTCTCGACCCGGATCTCCTGGTCCGGATCGATCAGCGTCACCGACTTGATCGTCTTGTCGCTCGACGACTTGGCCTGCTGGATCAGCTGCACGACCTGGCCGGTGGCCTCGGTCTTGTACCCGGTCGAGCCGGTCAGGAGCTGCCCGATCACCAGTACGCCCAGGAAGGCGACGACGATCCAGAACAGGGGTCCGCGGAAGATGCGCTTCACGTCCATGATCGAGGCCTAGGCCCCGTCCCTCCTAGCTCGGCAGGCCCGGGTATGGCGGGCTTGTGACGGTGATACCAGTCCAAGTGTCTCGTGTCGCACAAGACAACACAGCACGAGGGTCACCAAAGGACAGTACGACCTGTTGTACAGGCCGTCACCAAGTCTGCCTTGTAGGAGCGGGTCAGGAGTAGACGTGCGGGGCCAGCGTGGCCACACAGCGCAGGTTCCGGTACTTCTCGGCGTAGTCCAGACCGTAGCCGACGACGAACTCGTCCGGCAGTTCCAGGCCGACGTACTTCACCGGGACCCGCATCTTCGCCGCGTCCGGCTTCACGAACGCCGTGCACAGCTCGAGCGAGGCGGGTTTGCGTGACTCCAGGTTGCTGACCAGCCAGCTCAGCGTGAGCCCGGTGTCGATGATGTCCTCGACGATCAGCACGTGCCGGTTGGTGATGTCGGTGTCCAGGTCCTTCTGGATCCGCACCACACCCGACGACTTGGTGCCCGAGCCGTACGACGAGATGGCCATCCAGTCCATCTCCACGTGCCGGCTGAACGACCTGGCCAGGTCGGCCATCACCATCACCGCGCCGCGCAGGACACCGACCAGCAACAGGTCCTTGCCCTCGTAATCGGCCTCGATCCGCGCTGCCAGCTCCCGCAGCTTCGCGAGGATCTGGTCCTCGGTGTAATGGATCTTGGTCAGGTCCTTCTCGATGTCCGCCGCATCCACAGCCGTCAGCCTGTCACATCCGGCCCGAGGATGATGAATCCGCCCTTGCGGATCGCGCGGACGCCCTGTGGCAGGTCGATCCACCGCTGACCGCGCCAGTCGGTCACCAGCGCGTCGACAGCGGCGACGTGTCCGGCGGTCAGGTCAGTGGCCCGGCAACCGGCTTCCAGCGCGGCCTGCCGCAGTACCCGCGTGCGGATCGCCGTCGGCTGGTCAGTCAGTACGCCGACTTCCGCGCGTACCTCGCCCTCGGCACGGCTCAGTGCGGACTCGGCCGCGTCCGCAGCGAGCAGGTCGAGCGCATCGGCGTCTGCCCGGAGCAGTCCCGCCGTACGGGCCAGCGCCTCGACCACACCAGGCCCTAGCGCCTCCTCCAGCACCGGCAGCACCTCATGTCGCACGCGAACCCGCGTGTACTGCGGATCGTCGTTGTGCGGGTCGTGCCACGGCCGAAGCCCCGATGCGATGCACGCCGCGGCCGTAGTAGCGCGCGGCACCTCTAGAAACGGCCTCCTGAGCAGGCCGACCGCCGGAGCCATCCCAGCCAGCGACCGAGCGCCTGACCCGCGCCCCAGCCCGAGCAGGACGGTCTCGGCTTGATCGTCACGAGTGTGAGCCAGCAGTACGACGTCCGCCGCCAGCTCGTCCGCCGCGTCCCGCAGAGCGTCGTACCGCGCAGCGCGGGCCGCGGCCTCCGGACCGCCGTCGCTGCCGACCTCCACCGCACGCACCTGGACCGGGTCGAGCCCGAGCGTCTTGCACTGTTCGGCAGCGGTCGCCGCAACGTGCGCGGAGTCCGGCTGCAGACCGTGGTCGACGATGATCGCTCCGGCGCGCAGACCGAGCTTGGGCGCCTCGAAGGCCGTCGCGGCCGCAAGAGCGAGGGAATCCGTGCCGCCGGAGCAGGCGACCAGCACAGTGGTCCCCTGCGGCAGCTCGGCGAGCGTCGCCCGCACTGCCTCCCGGGCGCGAGCGATGGCCGGATGGAGCTTTCCTCGTCTGCTCTCGACCAATTGCTCCACGGCCGAGTCAGCCGTGGAGTCGGGTGACCCAGGCATCGGGGTTCGCGATCTCGGTCTTGGTCGGCAGCGTGTTCGGTCCGGTCCAGACCCGGTTGAAACCCTCCATACCGACCTGGTCGACCACGCGGCGTACGAACGCGGCACCGTCCTTGTACTGCCGCAGCTTCGCGTCCAGCCCGAGCAGCCGCTTCAGCAGCTGGTCGACCGGGTTGCCGCTCTGCCGGCGGGACGTGAACTTGGACCGGATGTTCTCGACGGTCGGAATGACCGACGGACCGACCCCGTCCATCACGAAGTCCGCGTGGCCCTCCAGCAACGACATGACGGCGGTCAGCCGGTCGAGCACGGCACGCTGCTCCGGCGACTGCATCAGGTCCACCAGGCTCAGGTCGGCCTCACCACGCACCGACCGCCCCAGCCGCTGCACGGCCTCCCGGAACATCGCGGCGTACGCCGATGCGTCCAGCTCGGCCTGGTCGAGGAACAGGGCGATCTCCGACCGCAGGTGGTCCCGCAGCCACGGCACGGCGGTGAACTGCACCCGGTGGGTCTCCTCATGCAGACACACCCACAGCCGGAAGTCCCGCGGTACGACGTCGAGCTCGGTCTCCACGTGCATGACGTTGGGCGCCACGAGCAGCAACCGACCGGTCAGGTGCGGCCGGTCAGGGTCCGGCTGTGCCGGGTAGAACGGGTCGAACTGGCCGAGCACCCGCGACGACAGGAACGCCAGGAGCGCACCGGCCTCGATCCCGGTCACCCGCGAGCCGACCGCCGAGGACAGACCGGCCGTCCGGTCCGCCTTCTCGCGCAGCTTGTCCGCCAGCGGCTGCAGTACGGTCCGGAAGCCGTCCGCGTTGGCCTGCACCCAACCGGGCCGGTCCACGATCACCACCGGCGCCGTGGCCGACGTGGCCTGCAGCCCGGTGAACTCGCGCACGTGCCCCTCGGACTCGGCCGCGAACCGACGCAGGTCGGCGACCACCTGCTCCGCTTCCGCGCGGCTGACCGCCGGCCCGGGGCGCAGCAACTTCCGCGCCACACCGTTCGCCAGCTGCCAGTCGACCATCTCGGTCGTGGTCTCGCCTTCAGCCGTACTCATACAACGACCCTAGTGCTATGTCCCAACATGTGCTGCTGAATCAGCAGCCGCAGTTGGCCAATGCAGCGGTGGTCCGGTCGAGTGCTGCGCGGGCGTCCAGGGTCTTCGGGACCGGGACGCTGTCGCTGGCGACCGCGAACACCAGCAGCGTGCCGGAGCGGTCCCGGGCGTACCCAGCCAGGCTGTGGACACCGGTCAGCGTCCCCGTCTTCGCATGGACCAGTCCGGTCCCTGTGGCGGTGCCAGGGGTGGTGAACCGCTCCCTCAGGCTGCCGTTGAAGCCCGCGATCGGGAGACCGGTCAGGAGGTGCCGCAGCTCCGGGTGGTCCTTGGAGATCGCCACCCGGACCGCGCCGGCCAGCAGGTCGAGCGGGACCTTGTTCGCCCGGGTCAGACCGCTGCCGTCGTAGATGCGGGCCTTGCTGACGTCCAGACCGAGCTTGGTGAGCGTCGCACGCACACCCTTCACGCCACCGACGTACGAACCGCCGTTGCCGGTCGCGATGCCGACCTGCCGCAGCAGCACCTCGGCCCCGTCGTTGTCGCTGTGCTGGTTGATGTACTCGACGATCTGCCCGAGCGTCGGCGACTTCACCAGCGCCAGCGGCGCCCCCTTGGCCTGAGCCGTCGCCGCCTTGACGGTCGGCGCCACCGTGATCCCGTAAGTGCCCAGCAGCTTCGCGAACGATGTGGCCGCAGCCTGGGCCGGTAAGGTCGCCCGCTTCGCCATACCTGGCGACAGGCGCCCCTCGTTCACCCACAGTGCGGTCGTCGGCGCGGCGATCCCTTCCGGGATGTAGTTGGCTTCCCAGTTCGCGTTGGCCGCCGGACCGGTGAACAGCGAGGCGTCGTACCCGAGGGTGACCCGAGTGGTGCCCTGCGCCTTCAACGCCTTCGCAGTACTCGCCGCGAGCGTCTGGAGGGTGGCCCGCGCCGGGTAGTCAGGAGCCTGCCTCACCGCGAGCAGCGGGTCGCCGCCACCGACCAGAACGATCGAGCCCTTGCCCGCGCTCACGACCTTGGTGGCGAACGTGTGATCCGGCCCGAGCGTCGCCAGCGCCGACACCGTGGTCAGGAGCTTCAGCGTCGAGGCGGGGGTGTACGGCGTGGCCGTGCCGACCGAGAACACCGGCTTGCCGCGCGAGGCGTCGTACACGTAGACCCCGTGGTGCGTGCCGAGTGACGGGTCCTTGAGAACGGCGGCGAGCGCCTTGCCGACACCGGCCGCCGTCGGCGCGACGCCTTCGGTGGTCGCCGGCGCCAGAACGGGCGGCGCCTGCTGGGTGGTCTGCACTGATCCGGGTACGGCGCCTGCTGTGCTCACCAGGCCGGCGCCCATGCTGGCGCACAGGGCCGTGGTGAGCAGCGTGACGAATGCCGCACGGGCAGGTCGTGCCACCGGGCTGCTCCTGTCATTCGGTCGGTCGGAACCGTGACAGTATCTGCCGTATGGAGTTCGACGTCTTCATCGAGATCCCCAAGGGCACCCGCAACAAGTACGAGCTGGACCACAAGACCGGTCGGCTCCGACTGGACCGGACGCTGTTCACGGCCACCCAGTATCCGTCCGACTACGGGTTCATCGAAGACACCCTCGGTCAGGACGGCGACCCGCTGGACGCGCTCGTGCTGCTGACCGAGCCGACCTTCCCCGGTTGCCTGATCAAGGCCCGGGCGATCGGCATGTTCCGGATGACCGACGAGAAGGGCCCGGACGACAAGGTGCTCTGCGTCCCGGCCGGGGACCCGCGCCAGGAGCACCTGCGCGACATCCACCACGTGCCGGAGTTCGACCGGCTCGAGATCCAGCACTTCTTCGAGGTCTACAAGGACCTCGAGCCCGGCAAGTCCGTCGAGGGCGCCACCTGGGTCGGCCGCTCCGACGCCGAGGCCGAGATCACCGCCTCCTTCGAGCGCCTCAAGACCGAAGGGCACTAATCACCTGAGAGGCGGCGGAGCAGCGCGAGCAGGGTCTTGCGCTCCGCCGCCGTCAAGGGCTCCAGCAGGTCCGCCTCGGCGGCGTAGATGAGTTGGTCCATCGCGTCCAGCTGCTTCTCGCCGGCGGGAGTGATCGCCACGATCTTGCGGCGCCGGTCGGCCGGGTCGACCCGCCGGACCAGCAACTCCAGCTCCTCGAGCTCGTCGAGGAGCGTCACCAGATCACTGCGGTCGAAGCCGATGCGGTTGGCAAGGGTCGCCTGAGCGGCCTCGCCGTCGTCGGCGAGGCTCGCGAGCACGTGGTAGTGCTGCGTGCGGACGCCGGCCTCCGTCATGTGCTGGCGGACCAGCCGCTGGGCCTGCTGGTTCGACCGCCCCAGCGTCCACAGCACCCGGTCGGCCAGTCGATGCGTCGGCCCCTTCTTCACCCTCCAACTCTATTGGCACCGTCCACACATCGCGTTATCGTGGGAACCTCCTATTATTTATATCTCCCACGATATGGAGAGCCCACAATGCGCGCAGTGCGCTTCCACCGCCACGGCGGCCCCGAAGTCCTTCAGCTCGACGAGATCGACGTACCCGAGCCCGGCGCCGGCCAGGTCCTGATCCAGGCCGAGGCGATCGGCGCGAACGCGATCGACGCCGTACTCCGCCGCGGCGGCTCGCCCTGGGACCGCCCTCTCCCCGGCACCCTCACCGGCGATGTCGTCGGCCGGATCGTTGAGCTCGGCCCGGACACCCCGCCCGGCGTGGCCGTCGGCCAACGCGTCTCCGCGCTCACCGTCGACGCCTTCGCCGACTACGCCGTTGCCGACGCCACGTTCCTCGCCACGATTCCCGACGACGCCGACGCGGGCGAAGCCTCGATGATGTCGCTGACCGCCCCGCTCGCCCTCCGCGTCCTCGAAGCAGGTCACATCCCGGCCGGCGGCACGGTGCTGATCCAGTCCGCCGCCGGCACGATCGGCCACCTCGCCACCCAGCTCGCCCGCTTCTACGACCCCAGCAAGATCATCGGTACGGCGTCCTCCGCGAAGAAACTCGACTTCATCCGCGACCTCGGCGCCGAACCCGTCGACCTCGGCGACCCCGACTGGCCGGCCAAGGTCCGCGCCCTCGCCCCGGACGGCCTCGACACCGTCCTCGACGCGGTCGGCGGCAGCGTCTTCGACCAGGGCCTCGAGCTCGTGAAGCCGCTCGGCAGGATGGTCTCGTACGGCGCCATCACCACCGAGGTGCCAACCGTCCCGGCGCTCGGCCTCCAGCTCCGGATCCTCACCGGTGTCTCCCTGTACGGCTGGCAGCAGGCCCGCCCCGACGAGGCCCGGGCCGACATCGCCGAGGTCGTCCGCCGCTGGCAGTCCGGTGACCTCCGCCCGGTCGTCCACGCCACACATCCGCTCACCGACGTGGCCCGGATCCACGAAACCCTCGACGCCCGCGAAAACCTCGGCCGGCTGATCGCCGTCCCGTGAAACCATGGCAGGGTGGAGCTTCGGCAGATGCGGTACTTCGTCAGCGTTGCCGAGGAGCTCCATTTCGGTAAGGCGGCGGAGCGCCTCTACATCTCCACCCCGACCCTGAGCCAGCAGATCAAACAGCTGGAACGCGAGGTCGGTACGACGCTGCTGATCCGGCACAGCCGCGGCGTCGAGCTGACCCCGGCCGGCCGGGTGTTCCTGGCCCGCGCCCGCGAAACCATCCAGGCGGCCGGCCTGGCGCTGAAGGACACGCGCCGGGCCGCCGGCCTGGACGAGCCGGTCCTGCGGCTCGGCCTGCTGAACGGCATCCCCGGCCGGCTCCCCGCCGCCCTCGAGCAGCTCGCCACCGAACGCTTCCCGAACAGCACCGTCACCCTCGAAGCCGGCACCACCACCGACCAGCTCCGGATGCTCACCGCCGGCGAGATCGACCTCGGCCTGGTCCGCACGCCGTTGACGTTGCCCCCAGCAATCACTTCCGAACAGCTCGCCGCCGAGGAGCTCGGAGTACTGCTGACCGCGACCCACCCGCTCGCCGCGCGGCTCGAGCTGACTCTCGACGACCTGGCCGGCCTCGAGCTGATCTGGATCCCGCGGGTCGCGGCGCCGGAGTTCTACGACGATGCGCTCGGCCGGCTCGGCCCCGGCGTACGGATCAGTGAGATCAGCATGAGCCACTCGCAACTGCGCTCCGCGCTGCTCGTCCGCCGGTCCGCGATCAGCCTCGGCTCTCCCCGCGCCGCAACCGCGGACATCGTCTGGCGACCGATCGCCGGCCGCCCGCTGATCGCCCGGTACGCCGCCGTCTGGCGCACCGATTCGCGCAACCCAGTGCTCCAGGCAATGCTCGTTAGCCCCGGCCTAACGGTCGTTAGTCAAGAAGTCGTGGTCGACTGACTCGTCCGGTGGTTGGCTCGAAACGTCAACCACCGAAGGAGATTCAGTGCAGGAACACGTAGTGATCGTCGGCGGCAGCTCCGGCGTGGGCCGCGCGCTGGCCACCGAGCTCGTTGCCCAAGGCAGCGAGGTCACGATCGCCGGCCGGTCACCCGAGAAGCTCGACGCGGTACGCCGGGAACTCGGGGTCCACACCGTTGCCATGGACCTCGGCATCGAGCAGGACATCGAGCGGCTCCTCGCCACCACCGGCAAGGTGAACCACATCGTCACGACCGCCGCGGACGTCGGCGGCGCCTACCAGCCGATCAGCGAGTACGACGTGGACGCGGCCCGTTCCGCGGTCGACTCCAAGCTGCTCGGGCCGCTGCTGCTGGCCAAGCACGGCGCATCGGTACTCGAACCCGGCGGCTCGATCGTCTTCACCTCGGGCATCGCGGCGTACCGTCCCGGACCGCGCGCATCGTTGCTCGCGGCACTCAACGGCGCACTGGCGTCACTCGCCGCGGCGCTCGCGGTCGAGCTCGCACCGCTCCGGGTCAACGTGGTGTCGCCCGGCTGGGTCGACACCCCGATCTGGCAGGACGTCGCTGGCGACGCCGCGCCCGCGACCCTGGCCGCGATGGCGGACCGCCTCCCGGTCGGCCGTATCGGCCGGACCCAGGACATCGCGGCCGCCATCATCGCCCTGCTGCGCAATGGTTTCATCACCGGCACCGTTCTTCACGCCGACGGCGGACACCGGCTGGTCTAGGAGGTAACAGGTCAGGGACGGCCGAAGAAGTTCGGTGGGATCCAGTAGTACACGCTGTCGATCTGCACCGGCTTCCCGGTCCGCGGCGCGTGGATCATCTGCCCGTTGCCGAGGTACATGGCGACGTGGTGGATGGTCCCCGGGTCGCTCGGGTTGGTGGCCCAGAAGATCAGGTCGCCCGGCCGCAGCTCGTCCTCGTCGATGTGCTGGATCTGCTCGTACTGCGCGACGCTGTAGTGCGGGAGCTGGACACCGGCCCGCTCCCAGGCGCCCTGGGTCAGCCCGGAGCAGTCCCAGCGCGACGGTCCGGTCGCACCCCACAGGTACATGTCGCCGAGCTGCCTCAACGCGAAGTTGATCGCGTCCCGGGCACTACCACCCGAGCTGTGCCCGCCGCCGTTGCCGCCATTGCCGCCATTGCCGTCGTTGCCGTCGTTGCCCGGCTTCGGCTTGTGGTGCTTCGGCGGCTTCTTGCCGTGGTTCTGCTTCTGCTCTTCCTTCTCCTCGCGGGCCTGCTCAGCTGCTTCGCGGGCCCGCTCGGCGGCCTCCGCCCGGCGCTCCGCGGCCTCCCGGGCGGCGATCCGGCGCTTCAGCTCGGCGGCCTTCTTCGCGGCGAGGGCGGCGGCTCGCTGTCGCGCAAGCTCCTCGAGCCCCGCCTGCCGCTGGGCGGCTACCTTCACCGAGATGTTCTGCAGTACGGCGAGCTGCGCGATCGACTGGGTGCGCTGCACCCCGATCGCGGTCACGGCCGCGGACTGGGCGGCCTCCGCGTCCTCGGCAGCCTTCTTCGCGGCGGCCGCTTCGTCGGTCGCCTTCTTCACCTTCACGACCGCCTGGTCGGCCTGCACCTTGAACAGGTTGGTCATCACCTGCGTCGCGGAGAACCGCAGGTACGAACCCTGCATCGCGGCGGACACCGAGCGCGCCGCGCCTGCAGAGTCGAGCAGATCCTGCGGACCGTTCGCGGTGAACAGCGGCGCGATCTTCGCCACGTCGCCACCACCCTGGTACGACGCGGCGGCGAAGCGACCGATCTGCGCCCGCTGGGTGGCGAGCGTCTTCTCCGCCTCCGTTGCCCGGGCCGCGGCGGCAGCTGCCTCTGCCTTGGCCTGCTGCAGTCGGTAGACGGCGCCGTTGTACGCCTCGTCGGCGATGCCGGACTGGATGCCGAGCTGCTCGAGCCGCGCGTTCGCCGCGGCCAGCCGGCGCTCGATGGCTGCGACCTGACCAGCCTTGGAGGCGGCGGCCTGCTTGGCCCGTTCGACCGCGGCCTTGGACGGGATCACCGGCGGCTTCGGCTTGGCAGCCTCGGCCGCAAGGGGCTGGATGACCATCGTGCCGGCCAGACAGATCGCGAGCACCCCGGAGAGCAGTGCCCTACCGGTCTTCCCAGTGCTCCCGACCCGCCCGCCGGACGTGGCCCTGAGGGGCGTCCGCATCGGGATCGTTCCTTCCGCCGGTCACGAACCCCTTCCCCAGGGTTCGTGAACTTTTGGTCCTCCTGGACCACATACGTGACACTAGTTGCCTACAGCCCCAATGGGAACAGCTTTCACACAAGTAACTTTGTTTCACCCGTGTGTCGACTTGACAAACTACAAGCTTGTAATTCCGCGAAGGCCCAGGTCGGCGCGCAAAAACGCCCTCCGGCCGGAGCCGGAGGGCGTTCTGTGACGTGTCAGGTGTTCAGCGGAGGGCGAACGAGGCGACCACCGGGAGGTGGTCCGAAGCCGGCGTGACCGGCACGGCGGCCTTGACCGCGCGCAGGCCCGCGCTGTGCAGCTGGAAGTCGATCCGCTTGGTCGGGTTGCCCGCCTCGATCGTATAGCCGGGGCCGACGCCGACCTCGGTCCAGGTGTCGTCGTACACGGCGGTCAGGGTCTTGATCTCCGGCGCCTCCGGCGTCGCGTTCAGGTCGCCCACCAGCAGCGTCGGGGTCTTCGACTTGCCGAGCAGCTCGACGACCTTCTGCGCCTGCTCCAGCCGCTCGGCGTTGCTGTTGCTGGTCAGGTGCGTGTTCGCGAACCGTAGGTCGGCCCCACGGACCTTGATCTTCGCCACCGCGAGACCGCGCTGCTCGCCGGTCGGGTACAGCGGCAGCAGCGTGTTCTCGAAGTTCTTGATCGGGTACTTCGACAGGATCGCGGTGCCGTACTGGCGCCGCGGCTCGCCCGGGTTGACGGGCGGGAGGTCGAGGTTGGCGGCGTACGCGTAGTGCATCTTGAGCCGCTCGGCGAACCAGGCCGGCTGGTCCACCCAGTTGCTCCGCACGTCCCAGTGCCGGTCGACCTCCTGGAGGCCGATCACGTCGGCCCCGGACTGCTCGATCAGTACGGCGATCCGCTCGAGATCGAGGACACCGTCGATCCCCGCGCCGTGATGGATGTTGTACGTCATCACCGTCAACGGCCGCTCCGGCCGCCCGGCGTCGGGATTCGCCGCGGCGACGGTCGGCACCGCAACCAGGAACCCCACCAGGACCGTCAGCAATTTACGCATGCGCCCATCCTTCCGGAAAACCGGCGACACTCGCACAACGAATGAGTGTCGCCGGTCTGAACGGCGGTGGGCGCCTGAGGCTCTCAGTGCACCAGGCGGCCGACCGCGCCCTTCGCACCCGAGGCCCAGCAGCCGGCGTGTGAGCCGTGGCCGGCGCATTCGACGCTGTCGAAGCTGCCGTCGTAGAACTGCTTCCAGCTGCGTCCGCCGTCGAAGCTGACGTCGCTTCCGGACGGGCCGACCGCGACGACGGTCGACGGCGACCACGGCACGAAGTGCGACCCGCTGCGGTACCCCTTGGGCGCCTTGTCCGCGGGCACGAGCTTCCAGGTGCGGCCACCGTCGTACGTGATCGAGGCCGCCTTCACCGCCTCGTCCGGCTTCTCGAAGTCACCGCCGACCGCGACACCGAACAGCGGGTTCCGGAACGCGAGGCTGAAGATGCCGGCCGCCATACCACTGGCCATCGGCGAGTCCGAGACCCGCCAGTGCCGGCCGCCGTCGATCGTCCGGAACACCCGTGGCCGATCGCCGCCACCGGTCGCGAACCACGCGGTCCGGCCGGGCCCGGCGACCAGGCAGGTCCCGCTCGCCGCGAACGCGAACTCACCGGGCAGCGCGGCCGGCATCCCGGCGTTCGACTGCACCTTCCACGACTTGCCGCCGTCCGCGGTCGCCGCGATCCGGAACTTCCCGTCCACCGGGTCGCTCATCGCCAGCCCGTGCTTGTCGTCGTTGAACGCGAAGCAGTCGTAGAACGCGTTCGGGTCGGTGTTCCGGAACGTCTCGGTCCAGGACTTGCCGCCGTCGGCGGTGCGGTAGACCCGGGAGTCCTCGCCGGTCCCGATCGACAACGCGACAGCGCGCTTCGCGTCGAACGCCTCCACGTCGCGGAACTGCAGCGCCGACGCGCCGGCCGGACTGACGTTCTGCCAGTGCCTGCCGCCGTCGACGGTACGCAGTACCGTCCCCCCGGTCCCACCCACCCAGGCGACGTCCTTGCTGACCGCCGCAAGCCCGCGGAACTGCGCCGTACTTCCGGTCGGCGTCAGCTCCCAGCGGTACGACGGCCCGCCATGCGCCTGGGCGGGGATGACCTGGGACGACATCAACAACAGACCTCCTGCCGCGAGAGCGGCCACACGCAGGATTCTCATGCGCCGCAATCTAACCGCAGGTCATGTCAGCTTGAAGGACTGCGCGGTGCTTCCGTTGCAGGTGAGTTGGACGAGTTGGGTGCTGTCGGCCGTCGAGCCGCCCGGAACCGTCAGGCATTTGTTGCTGAAGCGGCTGACGAAATGGAAGTAGCCGCTGCCTTCGGAGACGGCCTGCCATTGCTGGTTGGTTCCGTTGCTGTAGGTCCACAGCTGCAGGCCGGCGTTGTCGGCGGCGGACACTCCGGTCACGTCGATCACCTTCGTGGCGTCATTGCGGTTGTTGACCCGCGTGAAGCCGCCCGACGTCGGCTGGAACTGGAACTGCTGTGCCTGCGTGCCGTTGCAGCTGTACTGCTGGATCACGGTGCCGTTGGCGACCCCGGCCGCGCGGGCGTCGACGCATTTCCCGTTGGCCTTGTTGGCGATCTGGTACCACGCGGTCGGCGACGGCTGGTCGACCGGCGGCGTCGTACCGCCGCCACCGAGCCACTTCAGCGCGTCCATCATGAACTGATTCTGCGCCGGGCTGTCGAACGTCGACGACAGCCGGGTGTTGGTGTCGTAGTTCATCGCGTTGTGGCCGAAGTTGGCGTAGATCATCTTGTAGTTCTTGTTGGTCCAGATGATCGGGTAGTAGCCGGAGTACCAGGTCTGGTTGGGATCGGTGCCGACCGGGAAGCTGGACGGGTCGATCGACGCGAGGATCTGGATGTCGGGGTTGTTCCGCAGGTCGTTCTGCCAGCTGTACCACTCGCTCACCGACGAGCGGAACGTCGCACCGGTGTTCACCAGCGCGGGGTGCGAACGGTTCTCGGCCTTCAGCGTGACCGCGGTCGGTCCCCAGGTGTTCGAGGCGAACCGGCCGGTGCCGAGCAGTGTGTTGTTGAACCACGGCCAGCCGCCGCTCGCGTCGTTGTACGCCGACACGTGGAAGCCGAAGAACGCACCGCCGTTGTCCATGTAGTGCTTGAACCCGTTGCGTTGCGCGTCGGTGTGCGGCGAGTCGTCGAGGAACATGACGACCTGGTACTGCGATGCGCTCAGGTTGTCGAGCTGGTCCCAGTTGTTGGTCGAGGTGTACGAGAACCCGTTCTGCGCACCGAACTGCGGGAAGCGCTGGTTGGCTTCCTTCTCGAAGTCGATGTGCGCGGCGTCGTAGGTGCCGCTGTAGAACGCGAGCACGTTGAAGGTCGCCTCGACCTTGGCGACTGCGGTCGAGGTGAGCCCGCTGATCAGCAGCACCAGGGCGAGCAGGAAGGCGGGCAGGCGAAATCGATCGGAAAGCATGGGGGCGGACCTTTCCGTCAGAACTTTATGAAATTTCAGGGCTTAAATTAACTCCCGATCAAAGCCCTGTCCAGAGTTCATCGCCTGACTGCCCAGAACGCCGAGCAACTGCAGCTTCTCGGCGCTCTCACTGCCCGGTTCGGCGGTGAACACGATCAGGGTCTGCTGCCCGTCCCGGTTGTCGATCAGCTCGCAGTACAGCTCGAGGTCGCCGACCGCCGGATGCTGGAACCGCTTGGTCTGACTGTGCGCGACGACGACCTCGTGCGCGTCCCAGATCTCGACGAACTCCGGGCTCAGCTTCTGCAGCGCCTTCACCAGCGAGGCGGCGTACGACTTCGGGCCGTCGATGGTGGCGACCGTGCGCAGCATCGAGACCAGCAGCTTGCTGTGGGTGGTCAGCTCGGGCTCCGCGTAGAGCGCCCGCGTCTCGGGATGCACGAACCAGCGGTAGACCTCGCTGCGTTCCATGCCCTGGAAGTTGGTCAGCTCACCGGCGAACGCGACGTGCGCCGGCGTCTGCGCGAGCACCTCGCCGCAACGGTTGATCAGCATCGCGGGGGTGTCGTGCAGCCGGTCGAGGATCCGCAGCATGCCGGGGTCGACGTGGCAGGCACGCGTCGTACGCGGCGGCGTACCGTGGCCGGCCAGCAGGAACAGATGGTCGCGCTCCTCGAGCGTCAGCCGGAGCGCCCGGGCGATCGCGCCGAGCATCTCGACCGATGGCTGCGGGCCGCGCCCGCCCTCGAGCCGGCTGTAGTAGTCGGCCGACATCGACGCCAGCGCGGCGACCTCCTCGCGGCGCAGACCAGGGGTACGGCGCCTGCGCCCGCGCGGCATGCCGACGTCTTCGGGTTGCAGGGCCTCCCGGCGTTTGCGCAGGAAGTCGGACAGTTCGGCGTACTCCATACATCCAGTGTCCACGGCGCACAGGCGTTATCCACTGCTTGCGGAGCAGTGGCTGAGCGCGGCCTGGTTGCTGCCGGCATCCGACCGCAGGCTGGAGACATGAAAACCACAGGGAACACGATCTTCATGACCGGCGGTACGTCGGGTATCGGCCTCGAGCTCGCCCGCCGGTTCCGCGACCTCGGCAACACCGTGATCATCAGCGGCCGCCGTCAGGACCTGCTCGACACCATCGCGGCCGAGGACGGGATCGAGGGTATCTACCTCGACGTCGCCGACCCGGCCTCGATCACGGCCGCGTTCGAGAAGGTCACCGGCGCCCACGACGTCAACGTGCTCGTGACGATGGCCGGCATCATGCAGATCGAGGACCTCCGCGACCCCGGTCACCTGCCGACCGCGGAGCAGACCATCGACATCAACCTGCTCGGCACGATCCGCGCGGTCGCCACCTTCACGCCGTACCTGCTGAAGCAGACCGATCCGGTGATCCTGACCGTTTCGTCCGGGCTCGCGTCGGTGCCGCTGACGATCACCCCGACGTACAGCGCCACGAAGGCCGCGATCCACAGCTACACCCAGAGCCTGCGGATCCAGCTCGCGGACACCGGCATCCAGGTGATCGAGCTCGTCCCGCCGGCGGTGCAGACCACGCTGATGAACCAGGAGAACGACGAGCGCGCGATGCCTCTCGACGAGTACCTCGACGAGACCACGCGCATCCTCCAGGACCGGCCCGACGCCGAAGAGGTCCTCGTGGACCGGGTCCGCTTCCTCCGCCACGCCGAACGCGAGAACCGCTACGACGACGTGATCGGCGTCCTGAACTCAGTCCACTAACGCCTGCTCGATGCGCTCGACCTTGGCGGTGAGCTGGCCGGTGTACCCGGGCCGGATATCGGCCTTGAGGACCAGACTCACCCGGGGCGAGGCGGCGGCGACCGCGTCGACGGCCTGTTTCACGACGGCCATCACCTCGTCCCACTCACCCTCGATGTTCGTGAACATCGCGTTGGTCTCGTTGGGAAGACCGGAGGCGCGGACGACGCGGACGGCCTCGGCCACCGCCTCACTCACACCTCCGGTCTCGTCACCGGCCGACGGGCTGATGCTGAATGCGACGATCATGCATCCAGGATGTCAGGCTCCTCCTGGGCGCGGCGCTCGGCTCCCGAGGTGGTGAGCAGCGCCTTCTCCTTGATGAACAGGACCGCGATCAGCGCGAGGACCGCGAACGGGACCGACATCATGAACAGCTCCGCGGTCGCGTCGCCGTACGCGTTCTCCACCACGGTCCGCACCTGCTCCGGCAGGTCCTTGATGTTCGGTACGGCCGTACCGCCGCCGGACGACGAGCCGCCCGGGTTCAGCGTCTCGGTGACCTTGTTGGCCAGGATCGCGCCGAGCACGCTGACGCCGATCGTGCCGCCCATGCTGCGGAAGAAGCTCACCGCCGAGGTGGCGGCGCCCAGCTCACGTGCAGGTACGTCGTTCTGCGCGGCGAGCACCAGGTTCTGCATGACCAGGCCGATCCCGACACCGAGCACGAGCATGAACGCCCACAGCATGTACTTCGACGTGTTCGCGTCGATCGTGCCGAACAGCGCCAGCCCGATCGGCAGCAGCACACTGCCCACGACCAGGTAGATCTTCCACCGGCCGTACTTCGTGATCAGCCCGCCGGCGATCGTCGACGCGACCATCATGCCGATGATCAACGGCAGGCTCATCAGACCGGCCTTGGTCGGCGAGTAGCCCTGCGCGATCTGGAAGTACTGCGCCAGGAACACCGAGCCACCGAACATCGACACACCGACCAGCGCGCTGGCGATGATCGACAGCGTCACCGTGCGGTTGCGGAACAGGTCCATCGGGATGATCGGCTCGGGGTGCCGGCGCTCGACCAGCACCGCGGCCACCAGCACGACCAAGGCTGCCCCGACCAGCCCGAAGCTCCAGCCGGAGACCCAGTCGAACTTGTTGCCGGCGAACGACGACCAGACCAGCAACGTGCTCACGCCGCCCATGATCAGGACCGCGCCCCACCAGTCGATCTTCACTTCTCGTCGCACGGTCGGCAGCTTCAGCGTTCGCTGCAGCAGGATGATCGCCGCGAGCACGAACGGCACGCCGACGAGGAAGCAGGCCCGCCAGCCGAGCGGCGAGTCGACCAGGAAGCCGCCGAGCAAGGGTCCGCCGACGGTCGCCGAGGCGAAGATCGCGCCGAAGATGCCGGAGTAACGGCCGAGCTCACGCGGCGGGATGATCGCCGCCATCACGATCTGCACGAGCGCGGTCAGACCGCCGCCGCCCAGCCCCTGCAGGATCCGGCTGCCGAGCAGTACTTCGATGTTCGGGGCGAAGCCGGCGACCAGCGAACCGACCACGAAGAAGCCCAGCGACAACTGGACGAGCAGCTTGTTGTTGTAGAGGTCGGCGAGCTTGCCCCACAACGGCACCGTCGCCGTCATCGTCAGCAGCTCGAGCGTGACGACCCAGGTGTAGGAGGATTGGCTCGCGCCCAGGTCGTGAATGATCCGCGGCAACGCGGTCGACACGATGGTGCCGGCCAGGATGGCCACGAACAGCCCCATCATCAGACCGGACATCGCCTGCACGGTCTGCCGCGGGGTGAGTGCAACGGTGGCGGTGACCTCATCCGCCGCCGGCTCGGGCGTGGATGAAGACGTCGTCGTCATGAATGACCTTTCTGGTCGAAGGCAGAATCGATGCCTTGGGCAAGTAGTTGGAAGCCTTCGCGGACGAGCTCGAGAACCGGGCGATCGGGCGCGGCCTTGTGCAGCTCCATCGCCATCCGGCAGGCGGCGCCGGTCGCGCTGACGATCAGCGCCGGGCGGATGGAGCCGGCCGGTTCGCCCATCCGTTCCGTGAGGGCGGCGGTGAGTTGCCGCTCGTCGTCGAAGCTCGACATCATCAGCTGGTAGAGCAGGGTCGGGGAACTCATGATCAGCTCACCCCGGCGGGACAGCTCGCCGTCGCTCTCCAGGTCGTGCAGCACGTCCCGGACGACGTACCACATCGTGGTCAGCGGCGACTCCTCGGCGGGCGCGGTCCGCATCCGGTCCAACGCCCGCTCGAGGTGCTCGGGATTGCGCCCGAGGATCGCGTGCTCCTTGTGCGGGAAGTAGTTGAAGAAGGTCCGCACCGAGACGTCTGCCGCCTCGGCGATCTCCTCGACCGTGACGTGGTCCGGCCCCTTCTCCAACGCCAGCCGTAGCGCGGCATCGGCCAGCGCCGCGCGCGTCTGTAGCTTCTTGCGCTCGCGCAACCCACCCTCGGCCCCCATGACATCGAGGGTAGGAAAAACTTGCAGTCAGTGCAAACTATTAATGCTGCAACTTTGCACAGCTGCAGTTATCACCCCTGGCGGCGGACGAACTGGGGTAGCCGCAGGATGTTGTGCGGGTACGGCAGCGGCCGGTCGGCGGCCTCGGTCAGCCGGTCCAGCTGCTCGTCGGTCAGGCTCCAGCCCGTTGCACCGAGGTTGTCGGCCAGTTGCTCCGGAGTACGAGCACCGATGATCGGCGCGGTCAGCCCCGGTCGCTGCACGACCCACCGCAGGGCGACCTGGGCCGGAGTACGGCGTACTTCGTCAGCCACTGCCCGCACCGCGTCGAGGACGCGCCAGGTCCGGTCGTTGTCGTGGGCGTCCCAGTCCGCCTGGTTGCTGCGGCTGCCCTCGGGGGGACCGCCGGCATCCTTGCTGTACTTCCCCGACAGCCAGCCGCCGGCCAGGGGACTCCACGCGATCACGCCCGCGCCATCGGCGAGGCAGACCGGGATCAGGTCGAGCTCGGCGTCGCGGTCGAGGAGGTTGTAGAGCGGCTGTAGGCAGACGTACGGCTCCCAGCCGTGCCGGCGGGACAGGTCGATCGCCTTCTGCAACTGCCATCCGGTCAGGTTGCTCGCGCCGATGAAGCGGACCTTGCCGCTCGTCACCAGCGTGTCGAGGGTGCTCAGCGTCTCCTCGAGCGGAGTCGCGTCGTCGAAGACGTGGATCTGGTACAGGTCGATGAAGTCGGTCTGCAGTCTCCGGAGACTGTCCTCGACCCCAGCCAGGATGTGCTTGCGCCCGGCGCCGCGAACGGGCAGTCCGGGACCGGCCTCGCCGTACACCTTGGTGGCGATCACCAGGTCGTCGCGGTTCTGCTTCTTCAGCCAGCTGCCTATGATCTGCTCGGAGGAGCCGGCCGAGTACGTGTCGGCGGTGTCGATCATCGTGCCGCCCGCGGCGACGTACTCGTCCAGGATCCGGTGGGCGGTGGGTTCGTCGGTCTCACTGCCGAAGGTCATCGTGCCGAGACACAGCTCGGTCACCTCGAGGCCGGTCCGACCGAGAAAGCGCTTGTCCATGCCGCTCAACGTATCCGGAACGGTGGACCCTTTCATCCGATAAAATATAGGTAGGCCTCTGACGCAGACTTCCTGTGTTCGGAGGCTTTTCTGTATGCCGACACTTCTCTACAAGCTCGCGGGCACGATCCGCGGCGACGACATCCTTCCGCTGAACCAACTCCGCGACCGCTATCCCGACCTGTACGAACGCCACGCCAAGAAGTACGCCGATCGCCCGCAGTCGATGAGCCGCCCGATCCCGCTGCTCGACTGCACGTGGACCGATGTCGTCTTCCTGTCGCCGGTCCACCCGGAGCCGATCTTCGACGCTCTCCGCGAGTCCGGACGCACCGGCCCCGGCTCGCTCCCCTACTGGACCATCGACGCCGACCTGCTCGACCCGGGCCGGACCTGCATCCTGCTCAAACGGCACGACCCGCTGTTCCGTCCACAACCCGCCGAGGACTACATCCCGTACAGCGCCGAGACCGCGGCCACGCTCTCCACGCCATCGGCCAAGGCTCTCGACCGGCTTCGCAATCTCAACGCCACGGAGCCCCTGCTCCCCTGGGCCGACATCCCGCATGTCCTGCATCGGGGCCCGATCCCGGTCAGCCTGTTCCGCGACGCCCACGGCCGAGCGGTGCGAACCTAGGCACCCAGGCAGGCACGGCCTGGCGGTACTCCTCGTACCGCCGGCCGTACTGCTCCCGCAACACCGGCTCCTCGTAGCCCTTCACGAACGCGGCCATCACGGCCCACGCGATCACCCCGTACGCGAACACCCGCCAGTCCAGGAAGACGAGAGCCTGGCCGAAGATCGCGGTCACCACGCCGACGTACATCGGGTTGCGGACGAAGCGATAGTCGCCGCCGACCACCAACGCCTCCGTCGGCAAGACCGGCGCCGGCGTCCCCCGGCCTTCCCGGACGAACCGCACGAACGCCCGCAGTACGACGAACGCGCCGACCGCCACCACGACGAACCCCGGCCAGAACCGCGGCGCCGCCCACCCGCTCAGCCACCACGGGATCACGCCACCGACCATGCACGGCGCCGCGAAGAAGAACACCGTGCTGCCGAGCACAGCCCTAGTCACGACCGACCCTCTCGATCACGCGCTCGGCCAAGGCACAGAACGTCTCGAGCTCGGCCGGACTCAGATCGCCGAACCAGTCGTCGATCGCCGCGATGTCCCCGGCGTCCCGCTGCCGCCAGTAGGCCGCGCTGTGATTAGTTGCTGACAGCAACTTGCGGCGCTTGTCGGCAGGATCCGGCTCGACCGCCAGCAACTCCTTGCGCTGCAGGGCGGCGACGATCTGCGCCACGTTCTGATGTGTGCTGCCCAGGGCGGCCGCGGCCTCCGCGAGCGACGGCTTCCCCAGCGCCTTCACGGCTGTGATCAGCGCGGCCTGCTGCGTGGTCAACCCGTCCGCCCGCAGCCGCTCGTCCATCTCGTAGCGCAGCTTCTGCGCCAGCATCAGCGTCGTCCGGAACGCCCGCACCGACGGCGCCAGCTCCGAACCCGCTCCGATCCCGAACAGCTTCTTGCTCCTGGAGGACATAGGCAATATATTACCTATCATCATCGAAGGGGGCAACCCGTGATCTGCTTGCTGCCACACTGCGCCTACCTGTCCGAGACGTCCCGGATGCTCGAGCTGCACCGGGCGCTCACCGCGCTCGGCCTCCCCGTGCGGGTCGCCACCCACGGCGGTCCCCACGAGCGCCTCCTGGCCGAGGCCGGCATCGAGTACGACGTACTCGGTCCTGGGCTGTCCACGGCCCGCGCGGCGGCCTTCGTCGGTTCGGCCGTCGGGCTCGGCGATCCCCGGCAGAGCATGTACGACGACGCCGAGATCCGGACGTACGTCGCGGCCGAGGCGGAGTACTTCCGCGCTCATGGGATCACCGTCGCCGTCACCGGATTCACGCTGACCACGTTGCTGTCGTCGCGGCTGACCGGCGTACGCGTGGTCACCGAACATGCCGGGAGCTTCGTGCCGCCGGTCTTCGAGCGTCGCCTGCTCCCGGCCCCGACCCGGCCGGTGGATCCGCGGCTGAAGCACGCGCCGGACTGGCTGGCCCGGTTCCTGATCAACAGGTCGCCGAACCGGATCACGGCGTACTGCGGTGGCTTCAACCGGGTCGCGTCCGAGCTCGGCGTCGAGCAGATCCCCAGCCTGGCAGCGCTTCTGCTCGGGGATCTCTCGCTGGTTCCCGAGGTGCCGGAAGTGCTGGGCATCTCGGCCGCCGACCTCGCTACGTGGACTCCTGACAAGGGCTATCGAGCCGGCGCACGACTCCGCGCGGTCGGGCCGCTGTTCGCCCAGCTGAATCTCCCGATGCCGGCCGACGTGCAGTCGTTCCTCGACCGCCCAGGCCCGATCGTCTACCTCGCGATGACGTCGACGCCGCCCGCGCAGGTTCGTACGGCGATCGCCGAGCTGAGCCGCCTCGACGTACGGATCCTGGTCGCCGGCACCATCCACGACCTCGGCGACCTGGCCACCGACCGCATCCTGATCGAAGGCGTTCTTCCCAGCCATCTCGTCATGCCGCAGGTCGACCTCGCCGTCACCACCGGCGGCCAGGGCAGCGTCCAGACCGCCATGGCCAGCGGTACGCCGCTCCTCGGCATCCCCTTGCACATCGAGCAGGACCTCAACGTCGCCCTGGTCGAACGCCTCGGCGCCGCCCGCCGCGTCCGCCCCGGCAAGCTCACCGACCTCGCCGCCCAGATGGTCGACAACCCCACCCACCACGAGGCCGCCGAACGGATCCAGAAGCAGTACGCCGCCGTCAACGGCCCGGCCGACGCCGCCGAAGCCATCGCCGAGCAGCTCTGACGGGCCTCAGCGGGCGAGATACCGCCGTACGTCGTCAGCGACCTGCGCGCGACTGTCCAACTCGTACTTGCGGAGGATCGTGCTGAGGTGCGACTTCACCGTGTTGAGGCTGATACCGAGTTCGGTCGCGAGCTGGTCGTTGTCGTAGCCCTCGACCAGCAGCAGCGCGACGCCCTGCTGCGCCCGGGTGAGACTGGCGAAACGCTCCTCCGGACCTTCGTCGACATCCAGCATCATCTCGATCAGTTCGGACTGCGTCCGCTCGGCCGTCCGGATCAACTCCGCCAAGCGATCCCTGACCGCGTCCGCCATCACTCCGGCGTCCAGCGCATCGCCCGCAATCGTGCGCAGTGAGGAGATGCGGTTGGACAAGAACTCCATCACGTGGTCGGAGGTGAGCACGTTCGGGGTGTCCTCGCCGGCGGGGAGCAGGCGCAGCGCCTTGCGGTCCTCGTCCTCACGGGCCAGCACCCGGGCGACCGTCTCGGCGAGCCACTCGAACGCCCGCACCACGTTGTCGTCGTAGCTGTGCGGCGCATAGCTCTGCATCGACACCATGCCGAACAGCTGACCCGTCTGGCGGAACAGCGGGACGGTGACGGCGTCGGCCGACTGCTTGCTGACGTCGCCGCACGGCACCCCCGCATTCAGCACCTCGCCGTTGTCGTACGCGAACCGATAGGTCTGGCGATGCTTGAGCAACCAGGCCGTCTGACCGTTCGGCCCGTACGTATGCGTCGCCGGATCGTCGAACTTCCCGCCGTCGTACCCGTACGGATAGCGCACCCGGTTCGAGCCTTGCAGGAAGCCGATGTAGAACGTGTCGACACGGGCCAGCTTGCACGCCACCGCCCGGACGTAGTCGTACAACCCGTGATGGTCGGTGCGATTCATCGCCTCGATCTTGTGGAACGCCTCGCGCAGGATGATCGCGGTCTCCGCGTCGATCCGGAGTGAGCCGGTCGACGACAGTGCAGATTTTCCGATCGGCATGTCTTCCCCCTCCAGCCAGCCGGAACCGCCATTATCCCCCAGCCGGCTCAGGCGAGGGCGCGGATCGCGGCGGTGAAAAGAAGGGCGGCCGAGGTGGCGCCGGGATCCTGGTGACCGACGCTGCGTTCACCCAGGTAGCTGGCCCGGCCCTTTCTGGCCAGCATGCCGATCGTGGCGTCCCGCCCGGTCTCGGCAGCGCGCAACCCCGCTCGCAGTACGTCGGGCAGCTCGAGTCGCGCGGCTGCGGCTTCGATTGCGTCGATGGCAGGCGCCAACGCGTCGTACACAGTCTTGTCGCCGGCCTCAGCTCGCCCTCTGGCCACGACACCGGCCAGGCCGGCTCGCAGCCCGAGCGCGAACCGCTCGCTGTTCATACCGGGGTTGTCGCCGACGGCGTCACCGAGACAGACGAAGAAGGTGCCGAAGAGCGGGCCGGCGGCTCCGCCGACCTTGCTGACAACGGTTCTGCCGACGTGGGCGAGCAGCGCGCCGGGGTCTGTCTGCGGAACGGT
Organism: Kribbella sp. NBC_00662; assembly: GCF_041430295.1. GTDB lineage: Bacteria > Actinomycetota > Actinomycetes > Propionibacteriales > Kribbellaceae > Kribbella. The sequence goes on from NZ_CP109029.1 coordinate 1,537,328, forward strand.
GTCGAGCTCCGCTGTCACCGCGCGGAATCCGCGATCCAGGTTGGTGCCGTGGTCGGCGTCGCCGATGGCAGCGTCGAGGGCGTTGAGCCGATCCTTGTGCAGGCTGACCAGCAGGCCGAACTCACGGACCCAGCCGGCCAGCATCGGCGCAGTGATGACGTCGGCCACAGTCATACCTTCACGACCGGCCGACTGGCCTCGGTCGCCGGGCGGTCGGCGGCGGTTCGGGAGAGAGCAAGAAAGGTCAGCCCGGCAAGCACGCCGGCGCTGAGCTCGGCCAGCACATAGACGGGCAGCTGGCTGAACTGGACGTGACCGCCGGCGAGTTGCTGGACCAGCATCGGGCCGACCGTGCGGGCCGGATTGATCGAGGCTCCGGTGGCCGGAGCGATCGGGATGATGACGCCGAAGACGACCAGACCGATCGCGAGTCCGGCGAATCCCGGCGCCGCTTTGCGGTGAGTCGCGCCGAAGACCGCCAACACCAGGATGAAGGTCCCGACGAACTCTCCCGTGAACGCCTGTGCCGCACCGACACCCGGCGCGTAGGCCGCGACGCCGAGCCCGAGATCGCTCGCCTTCGATCCGAGTACGCCGAGAATCGCGGCCGCTCCGACGATCGCCCCGACGAGCTGTGCGGCCAGGTACGCGGGCACCTGGGACCACGGGAACTTGCGGGTCACCGCGAGGCTGACCGTCACGGCGGGGTTGATGTGGTTGCCAGAGATCGGACCGAGTGCGTACACGGTGGCAACGACGGCGGCGGCGAACGCCAGCGAGATCATCCCGAGGTCGGCCATCGTGAAGGGCGCCGACCCGTTCACGATCAGCGTCGTCGGCACCGCGCCGACACCGACGAAGACGAGGATCGCGGTACCGATCAGCTCGGCGGCGAGCCGCTGCGGCAGGTTGTTGTCGTCCATCGAGGTCCTTCCGGGATGAGCCTGAGAGCGGCACGGGTTTCGAGGCTCATTCGACATTGTCGAATGCAGTTCGGAAGGTACGCCTGTGGTTCACTGATGTAAAGAGTTGCTCGTCGTGTCAGCTGAGGGGTTGTCGATGATCCAGTCCGTCGACCGGGCGATCCGGATGCTCGGAGCGCTGCAGGGCGCGCGCCGGCTGAGCCTGTCCGACCTCGCGGCGCGGCTCGACCTGCCGCCGTCGACGGTGCACGGGATCCTCAAGACCCTGCAGGCGCACGGGATGGTGCTGCAGGACCGCGATTCGAACCGCTACCAGCTCGGTCCGGCGGTGCTGAAGCTCGGCAACGTCTACCTGGACACGCTCGAACTGCGATCCCGGGCCGTCACCTGGTCCGAGGAGCTCGCCCGGCGCAGCGGCCACGCCGTACGGACCGGTGTGCTCACCTTCGACGAGGTGGTGATCATCCACCACGAGCCGCGGCCGGACGGCAGCCGGCAGATGCCCGAGGTCGGGATCGTGATCCCGGCGCATGCGAGCGCACTCGGGAAGGCGATGCTGGCGTTCCTGCCCGAGCAGGCCGACGAACTGCTGGCAGGAGGGAAGCTGCGCAGCATGACGTCGGAGACGGTGATCGACCCGGCGATGCTCAGGAAGCAGCTCGACGAGGTGGCCAAGGACGCACTGGCGACCGAACAGGAAGAGGCCGTGCTGGGCGAGGCGGGGGTCGCGGCGCCCATCTTCGACGCCTCGGGCCTGGCCGTCGGAGCGATCGGCATCGTGCTCCCCGCGGTCGACTGGCCCCAGGCCGACGCCACCTTCGCCGCGGTCCGCGAAGCGGCCCGCAACATCTCCCGCGAGCTCGGCGCCAACCGCTGGCCCGTCCCGCCGCGCTGAGACGGGGGCTCTTTACAGCCCGATGAACTGCACTCTATGCTCCGAAATCCATTCGACATTATCGAATGCTATTCGGATTCTGCGCGAGGAGTGCCGTCATGAAGAAGCTCGTCAACGACCCGGCCGCGGTGGTCCCCGAGATGCTGCAGGGATTCGCGCTGACCAACCCGGACATCACCCTGCTCGATCACGGCGTCGTCGTTCGCGCTGATCACGACGTACTCCGCCGGCGCGGCCAGGTCGCACTCGTGTCCGGCGGAGGTGCCGGCCACGAGCCGGCGCACGCGGGGTACGTCGGCGCGGGAATGCTGACCGCCGCGGTCGCGGGTGACGTCTTCACGTCGCCCTCTGCGGACGCGGTCCTGACCGCCATCCGGGCGGTCGGCGGCCCTGGCGGCGTGCTGTTGATCGTGAAGAACTACACCGGCGACCGCCTCAACTTCGGACTCGCGGCGGAGATCGCACGGACCGAAGGCCTCGAGGTCGAGATGATCGTCGTGGCCGATGACGCCGCCCTCGCCGCGGACGGGGACAACGCCGGCCGGCGGGGTCTGGCCGGAACGGTGCTCGTCCACAAGATCGCCGGCGCCGCCGCCGAGGCAGGCCTGCCGCTCGCCGCAGTCAAAGCCGAGGCGATCAAGGCGGCCGAGTCGATCGCGACGATGGGCGTCGCGTTGTCCGCCTGCACGGTTCCGGCCGCGGGTAAGCCCGGGCTGGAACTCGCCGCGAACGAGATCGAATGGGGCCTCGGCATCCACGGCGAACCGGGTGTCGAACGCGGCGAGCTCCGCCCGGCCGACGAGGTCATCGACACCCTGCTCACCCGCCTCGTCGTCGATCGCGGCATCACAGCCGGGGATCGCGTCGTCCTGCTCGTGAACAACCTGGGCGGTACGCCGACGATGGAGCTCGGCGTCATCGCCCGCCGTGCCGTCACCTACCTGGCCGAGCACGGGATCGAACTCGAGCGCGCCTGGACCGGATCCTTCCTCACCGCCCTGGAGATGGCCGGTTGTTCGTTGTCGCTGGCCCGGGTCGACGACGAGGTGCTGTCACGCCTGGACGCACCCACCCGGACGACGGCATGGCCCGCCGCGCACGTCGGTCGCGTCGTACGCGAGCTGCCGACTCCGCCGGGCGATCACGAAATCGTTGCCGTCAGCACCGTTCCCGTCGACGACAACTCCCTGCTGTGGCGGACTGTTGAGGCGATCTGCGCGCGGCTCCTCGATGCCGAGCAGGAGCTGACCGACCTCGACCAACAGGTCGGCGACGGCGACCTGGGCCTCAGCCTCGCGCGCGGCGCCCGCGCCGTCCTGACCGACAAACCGCAGTACGACGGGACCGACGACGCGAGCGTGCTCCGCGGAATCGCCGGCACCGTACGACGCGCTGTCGGAGGCACGTCCGGTCCCTTGTATGCGGCGCTCGTTCTCCGGATCTCGGCGAAACGGAGCGACGGCGAACCCTGGCCGATCGCCTTCGCGGCAGGAGTCGACGCGATCGCCGAGCTCGGCGGAGCGAAGCTCGGCGACCGGACGATGCTGGACGCGTTGATCCCGGCCGCGGCCGCGTTGCGCAGCGGGCAACTCGCCGATGCGGTCACCGCGGCGCGGGCCGGTACCGAGCAGACGGCCGGCATCGTGGCCGTGCGCGGGCGGTCGAGCTACCTGGGTGATCGCGTCCTCGGCGTCGTCGATCCAGGTGCCCAGGCCGTCGTACTCCAGCTGGAAGCGATCCGCACCGCCCTGGAAGCCGTTTACCCGGTCCGGTCGTAACCTGCGCGTCTCGTCCGGTCACGCGGCTGAAACATGCGCTTCTTACGTTGAGAGCCCACGTCAGCCGGGGCGAGGCGGTGAGCCGATGTACGAGCACGTCGACCCGTTCATCGGGACCGGCGCCACTGACCTGCCGACACCGCAGGGCCTGGCCGCGAACTGGTGGTGGCCCAAGCCTCAGGTCGGCAACACCCACCCGGGCGCCATGCACCCCTTCGGGATGGTGTCGGCCTGCCCGTACTCCGGGGCCTACCCGACCGGGTACGGGCTGTACGACTTCAACACCGAGGGCGTGCCCGACCTGCTGTACGACCGCCCGGTCGCATCCGGCTTCACGCACTTCCAGCAGTCCGGCACCGGCGCGATCCGCAAGTACTACAACTACTTCCGGGTCACGCCGATGCTCGGTCCGCTCGACGACCTGGGCACCACCTGGGACCTGCTCGACGAAGTGGCCGAGCCCGGCTATTACGCGGCGACGCTGAGCTCGGGGGTGCATTGCGAGGTGACCGTCGGCCCCAAGTCGGCCGTCCACCGGTACACCTTCCCGGCCAACGACGCCGCCCGGATCGTCATCGACGCCTCGACCGGCGGCCTGGCCATCCCGCACAGCCGGACCGTGCCGCTGAAGGCGCACCTCGCGATGCTGGAGCCCGGCGTGGCGCAAGGCGAGATCCACGTCGAGGGGGTGCCGCTCGCCGTACACCTGGAGGTCGACGCCCCGGGCTGGCGGCAGCTGCTGTGGTACGACCGGCGTCTGATGCCCGGCGGCACCCGCCTGGACTTCGACTACATCCGGCCGACCACGTTGCGGCCGTTCGGGCTGATGTTCATGGGCGCCTCGCGTGCCGAGCAGACCGTCGAAGTACGGCTGGGGTTCTCCCTGCGCGGGTGCGAGAAGGCCCGCGACAACCTGCACCTGGACGTCGGCCGCAGCCAGCTCACGTTCGACGGCCGACGTGACCAGACGGCAGCAACCTGGCGGGACCACCTCGGCAAGGTCGCGATCAAGGCCGAGTCCGACGACCAGGCAACGGTTTTCGGCACCGCGCTCTACCACTCGCTGGTCAAGCCGTGCTTCGCAGCGGACGAGAGCCCGTCGTGGACGACCGAAGGCCCCTACGCGTTCGACATCTGCACGATGTGGGACATCTACCGCACCCAGTTGCCGCTGATGAACACGTTGTTCCCGCAGCATTCGGTCGAGCTGGCCGGGGCCCTGCTGTCGATCTGCGAACAGGAGGGCAACCTACCGATCGGCTACCGGATGGCCAAGGGCGCCGATCGATTCTCACGCCAGGGCAGCGCTCTCGCCCACACCTTCTTCGCCGACCTGTGCCAGCTGGATCTGCCTGGTATCGACTGGGACTGGGCCATGGTGCACCTGGAGATGGACCTACGCCGGACGTACGGCGAGGACTACCTGGTGCACGGTGTGGCCCACCCGATCAGCCACACCCTCGACCTCGCTTACGCCTATCACTGCACCGCGGCGATCGCCCACAAGGTGCGGGATCGGCAGCTGGCCCACCAGATGCGCGATCTCGCCCGCGGCTGGCAAGCGGCGTACGACCCGGACACCGGATTGCTGCGGGACTCGACGTTCTACGAGGGCGGCCGCTGGAACTACTCCTTCCGGCTGCTGCACGACATGCGCGCCCGCATCGCACTCGCCGGAGGCGACGAGGCGTTCGTGGGTCTGCTCGACCGGTTCTTCGGGTACGACGCCGCGCCAGTCATCCAGCCGGGGGTGGCGCCGAGCGTGGCCGAGATGAACGCCGGGTACGGCCTGTGCCGGTTCGAGGGACTGAACAACGAACCGGACTATGAGGCGCCGTGGTCCTACCACTACGCCGGACGACCGGACCGAACCGCCGAGGTGGTACATGCCGCGGTCGCCAACCAGTTCGGCACCGGCCGTGGTGGGCTGCCGGGTAACGACGACTCCGGCGGGCTGTCCGCGTGGTACGTGTGGGCGACGCTCGGGCTGTTCCCGGTGGCCGGTCAGAACCTGTTCCTGGTGAGCGCGCCGGCCGTGGCGGAGTCCACGACCCAACTGCCGGACGGCGACCTGTCCATCACCACAACAGGATTCGAGCCCGTCATGCCAGGCGGACCGGTCTCCTATGTCCAGTCCGTCGCGATCGATGGCAAGACACTCGAACGCCCCTGGATCTCCGGCCGGGAACTGCGGCACGTCCGCAACCTGCACATCGAACTCGGCCCGCAGCCATCCGGCTGGGGCACGCGGATCAGGCCACCATCCACATCCGACGCGCTGCACGCCACTGGAGGTGAGGTATGAACATCGCCGACGACACCCCTGCCACGTCAAGACCCAACCGCCGCCTGGTCATCGTCGTCCGCGCCGACCCGGTGATCTGCGGGCACTCCGGTGAGGCACGGTGCCTCGCGGAGGTGGCGCTCACCCGCGGGTTCGACGACGTACGGATCGTGACCTGGCCGCTGGACGCACTGGAGGCCGCCGGACTGCCGATGAAACCACTCGATCGCGTGCTGCCGTACAGCCCGGGCATCACCGTGGAACGGCCCGGTCCCGTCGGCGACTACCGGGTCCCGGACGGGCGCTACCTGTCCGGGCTCATCGGGCGGCTCGTCGAACTGTTCAGCGACGGTGTCCCGACGGTGGCTATGTCGCTGTACTTGAGTCCGCACACGATCGCCGTAGAGGAAGCCGTCCGGGTGGCGCGCCAGATCGGGCCTGCGCAGGTCGTCACCGTGGCCGAGGCGGTGGGCTCCGACATCACCAACGTCGTGCGCGAGTGCGTGGCCACCGGCAGGTTCGGAGCGGCGGCGCACATCCTGTCGGTCTATCTGGCGGCAGACCACTGCGTGGCGGTGTCGGAGTACACCAGGGAGTTGATCGTGGCCTCGGCTGCGACCCTCGACGACATGCACGGTACGACGTTCGCGCAGCGGTGCCGTGAGCGGATCGCGATCTCCTACCCGGCCGTCGATTCCTGGCCCTACCTGTCGATCACCGACGACATGATCGCCGAAACCCTCACCCGCCGTGGCCTTTCGAGGGACGGGTACGTGCTGTTCCTGTCCCGGATCGCCTCCGCGAAGGGGGTCGACGACCTCATCGACGCGTACGCCGGTTCGCGGTCGGCCGAGCGGGTGCCGCTGGTCCTGGCCGGGCGCGGGCCGCACGAAGCTGCGGTGGTGGCGCGGGTGGCGGCAGCGGGCCTGAGCGAGCGAGTGCAGGTGCTGACCGACGTGGACGACGCGGAGAAGCCGGCGCTGATGGCCGGGAGCGCGGCGTTCGTGCTGCCGACCCGCGAGCAGCCGGAATTCGTGGAGACGTTCGGGATCGCGCTGGTCGAGAAGGCTCTCGCCGGCGGCGGGCCGATCATCACGTGCGCGACCGGCGGCGTACCCGAGGCGGTCGGTGACACGGCCCTGTTGGTGCCGCAGCACGACCCGGCCACGCTGCGGGCCGTACTCGACGAGGTCGTGTGCGACTGGACCCGCGAGCAACGGTCGGCGGCCGAGGGACGCGCGCGGGCGCACGCGTTGCAGTTCGACCGGGCCGCGGTGTTCGACCGCCTCTTCGCCCGCACCCAGGCTCCCGCCGTCCCCGTCGCCTGAGCCCGGTTGTCGACCGGTCCGGTCGATCCCGCGGCGGAACCCTCGCCGCTGCAGCGGGTAGTCCCGCAGCATGGAGTCTCAGAGCCAGCCGCGTCGTGCCGCGGTGAGGCTGGCCTGGAAGCGGGTCGACGCGCCGAGCTGCTGCATGAGCCGATGGATACGCCGTTGCGTGGTCCGCTCGCTCCACCCGAGCGAGCGAGCGATCGCCGCATCCGTGAGGCCGGACGCGAGCAGCGTCAGCAGTTGCCGAGTCTCGACGTCCGGTTCGTCGGGCGCCGCCTCTGGCTCCAGACCGTCCGTCAGGGCGACTGCGCGCTCCCACTCGGCTTCGAACAGGGACTCCAGCGCGACGAGCATCGGCGACTGCTGGATCAGGTATGCCGCCGACTGGCCGCCGGCCGCGAGGCTGAAGGGGATGATCGCCGCCCGGTCGTCGCTGATCACGAGCTTCAGCGGCAACTCCGGTCGCACCCGGGCCTGTTCGCCTGCTCGCATGCTGGGTCCGATGTCTGAGGTCATCCGCCCCGGCCAGGCCACCGCCTCCCGGCTGTAGATCACCCGGTGATCTACTCCCCTTCGCTGTCGCTGGATCTGCAGGTCGAGGTTGGAGCCCGGCCGGTCGACGTACGGCGGCCGGTCGAACGCACGGATCTCGCTGCGGGCGTCGGCCGTCAGCCTGCCCACCGCCGAGCTGATGTCGTCGCGGTCGGTGAGCAGCTCCACCGCCAGCTCGGGATGGGTGATCCGCGCCGCCTCCCGATAGGTTTCCATCAGCTGGTGGACCACAGAACGCGCGGCGTCCAGGCGATGTTGCTGCTCGTCGATCAGCGCGGCCACCGCGACGTCCGGGACGGTGGCCGAGAACCGCGGTGGACGTCCCGCTGACCGGATGGCAAGGCCGTCCTTGACCAGCGCCGACAACAATCGTCCGACACTGGCCGCGGCCATTCCACAGGTCTCGGCCAACTCCGAAGCGGTGCACCGCGGCTTCCCGACCAAGGCTGAATACACAGCCTCTGTTTCGTCCGTGAGTCCGAGCACGTCCAGTTTCATGAATCCTCCGGAGCGGGTGGCGGCTCTCCGCCACACGGCGTACTTCGGCCACCCACACGCCTTGTGTCCTTGCTGCCTGCGTTGACATCCTCCATCAGTGGCAGGCGCAGCTCCCGCCCCCGTCCACGCCCGCCTGGTCCACCTCTCCGCCACTGGCAGCCCGCTCCGGCCCGCTGCCTGCTGTGTCCTGCCCGAAAGGCCCGCCCATGCACCTCAATCATGTTCGGTATCGCAGACTCGGCGCTGCCGCACTCGCGCTGGCGACCGTCACGGCTGCTGCCGGCTCCGGTATCGCCTCCGCCGCCCGTCCTGCTGCCACTCCGCCGGCCGCTGCGCTCTCCGCAGTCGTACCCAAGCCGCCTGCCCAGCAGCAGGGAGTCGTGCCGGGCCAGGTCCTGGTCACGCTCGACCAGGACACCTCGGTGACCGGGCCTGCGCTCACCGGGAAGGCCCAGACCAAGGTGGCCGCCCGTGCTCCGCAGACCAACGACAAGGCGCTCGACGCGAAGCTGCGCGCCGTGGGCGCGACCTCGCTCCATCCGCTGTTCCCGTCGCTCGCCACCGACGTACCGGACCTGTCCCGGACCTACGTGGTGACGACGACGGAAAAGGACTCGGCAGCGGTCGCCGACGCCCTCCAGAGCACGTCCGGGGTCGTTCACGCCGAACCGGACCGCTACGTGAACACCATGAACACCGGACCTCGGCCGCTGCCTGCCGCCCCCGCTTCCCCTGCCGTAGCGCCGCCTGCGACGGCAGGGAGCCCCTCGGGCGAGCTGCCGTCGAACTACGCGGTGTCGAACTCCGCGCAGGCATTCCTCAACGCCGGCGGGGTGAACGCGCTCGGCGCCTTCAGCACCCTCCGCAACGACTACGGTCAGCAGCCAGGCGCCGGCGAGATCATCACCAACGTGTCGATCGGCGACCTCACCGACCAGTCGATGGCCGACGCCGGCGACAACTACGTCACCGGCTACGGCCCGACGACGATCCTGAAGGACGGCCGGCGGTACCTCGATCTGCCGTCGATGCCGCTGATTCCCACCTACGTCGCCGGCGCCGACGGTTCGCTCGATCCGGCCGGCTCGACCGAGAACCAGGATCCCGGGCTCGGCGAGGTGCTCCTGGACTTCAGCGTGATGGCCCCGCTGTCCCACGACCAGCAGCGCGAAGGCGCCGCCGGCAGCGGCTACACCGATCTGCTCGGCATCGCGCCGGGCGCGGACTACCGGCTGGTGGTGCCGCAGGAGCCCACGATCAAGCAGATCGCCGGAGCGCTGCTGGCGGCCGCCCACCAGACGCCGCGTCCTGACGTCATCACCGCGAGCCTCGGCTTCGGCACGGACTCCGAAGGGTTCCCGGGCCGCTACCTCGAGGACGACCCGTACGTCCGGTCCGTGGTCACCTCGATCGTCAAGAAGGACGGCATCGTCGTCGCGATCTCCTCGAACGACGGCACCCGGCTGTACACCCCGGCCGCGGTCGGCCCCGACGGCGGCAGCACGCCCACCGACCGGGCCGCGAGCGCGGCTTCGGCCACCACGATCGACGACGTCGCGGAAACGACGACGCCGTCCCAGGTGCCCGACAGCGGCGCCATCGCCGCGGGCGGAACCACGCTGGACGACACGCTCGCCGTACCGGCGAAGTCCGGTGCTTCCGGCACCTACGCCGAGACTCGTATCAGCGGCTTCGGCACCTTTTCCTCGGGCTTCGGCAGCCGGGTGGACCTGTCCGCGCCGAGCGACAACATCATCGCCTTCCAGCACACCGCAGGTGGCAGCGCGCAGGCGGTCACTCCGGTGTTCAACGGCGGTACGTCGGCATCGGCGCCCGAGATCGCGGCGGCCGCTGCCGTCGTACTGCAGGCCGGTCGGCTTGCCGGTCACCGGCTGAGCCCCGGACAGGTTCGCGACCTGCTGAAGGAGACCGGCCGGGCAGTCCAGACCCCGCCGCAGCTCGACCGCGCCCTGAACGTCGGCCCGCAGATCGACGTCACCGCCGCGACCGAGAAGGCGCTCGGAGGCAAGTTGAAGAGCATCCGTCCCTCGATCGTCAGGCTCTCCATCGCCCACCGGGTCACCGTCGGCGGCCTCGGCGGCACGTTCCTCGAGACGACCGACCAGAACCGCATCGACCTGGGCGACATGGCCTCCGGCGGGAACGGCGAAGGCCTGGTCGGTCCGGTGACGTTCGCCGCCGACATCACCGGACTGCCGCGGAACGCCACGCCCCGCTACACCCTGAGCGTCGGCACCGACCACCCGGTCACTTTCTCCTCCGACACCCCGACGATCCGGGTGACGCCCAGCCAGCTCTTGTCGGCGGCCGGACTCCCAGTGATCTCTGCCGCCGACCGCACCGTCGACTACACCTTCCAGGTGCTGATCGGCGGCAAGGCGCAGGCCGGCGTGCATCGCACCCTGACCGTCGGCCCGAGCGACGGCCGATACGTCGAGGCCACCGCGCCGCTCGCCCCGGCCACGGCTCCGGCAGCGCACTCCGTCACGGTCTCGTACGACCTCACCGGAGTTGCGACCGCGACCGCCCCCGAGCTGGTCGTCTCGACGGTCGGCCACTGGAACCCGTCCCTCGGTCCGATCTTCTCGGCCGGCTGGCACCAGCCCCTGACCGCGTCCACCGGTACGGTCACCATCCCGGCCGAGGCGTTCGCGAGCGGAGGCGGGCTCTACGGCATCGGCATCGCCCTGTCCGGCTTCGGCGGCAACCCCAGCTTGACGAAGTACGGCGAGTTCGCACCGATCCGGATCGTCGGCGGCACCGCTGCCCTCCGGCCGGACGCGCCGACACTCAGCGGGGCCGCCACCAAGAAGGGCGCCTACGGCCACACAGCCGAGGTCACCCGCACCGCGCCCGGCTTCGGATTGCGGTACGACGTACGGAACGTCCCCGGCGCGCAGTCTGCGATCGCCGAATTCTCCGCGCCCGCCCCGACCCTGTTCGGCTCGCTGAACACCTTCAGCAACCCGGACGGGTCGGCGCTGGACAACGACGGAGTGAACACTCCGTCCACCGCGACCAAGGCGCTGTCCGGCACCTCGGGCACCGTCCGACTCGACGCGCTGGCACTCGGCCTGGCCACCTCCAGCACCTACAGCGTCCGGATCCTTGCCCTTGACAACCACCACCGCGTCGTCGGCCAGGCGTCATCGGTCTCGAACCTCGCCGTCGACGACGGTCCTGCGCCCGACGGCGGCACCCTCTTGAGCTTCATTGCTTCCGGCAATGACTCGATCGCGGCCCTGCGCACCACCACGGGCGGCAGCGAAGTCCGGCGCTACTCCACCGCGACCGGCACCTACGGCACGGTCCTGACCTCCGACGCACACAGCGGTTCCGACTACCACGTCATCGGCGTTGCGCCCGCCACGCATCGGGTCCTGCTCGCACACGTGGCCACGGCCGGCGGAGACACCCAACTCGAGACCTGGGACACCGCCAGGGGAACACTGGTCGGCAGTTCGGTAGTCCGTGCCGCTGACTACCGGGTCGTCTCCGGGCGGGTCGACCCGTCACGGAACCGGGCCGCGGTACTGGTCCGCGCCAACGCCGACAACGTCGACTCGGTCCTCCCCGTCGACCTTGCCGACGGCACCGTTGCAACGCCTATCGTTGCTGATGGCAATGGAACGATCCCGGCCGGGACCTACAGTCTGCTGGACCTCGACCGGTCGACCGGCGCCGTACTCCTGGGCAAGATCGGCAGCGCGATCATCTGTCTCGGCGGAGTCGCGCCGGCGAAGATCGACCTCGACAGCAGGGCGGTGACCACCGCCGAGTCAGTGTCCGCCTGCGGGCACGGGATCGCGTCGGACGGCGCCGGCACGCTCTACAACCTGGCCGCCGGATCGGTCAGCACGAAGATCGCTCCGACCGCCACGCTCACGCCGTACGACGAGGCCTCGCAGACCACCGGTGACGGGATCGCCCTGCGCAAGGGTGCGCCGGCCTCACTCGCCGTCGACGGCGTTCACCACCTCGCCCTGGTGTCGTTCGCGGCGCCTGAGGGGACCGTGTACGTCGGTTCGCAGCAAGGCGTCGTCTCCGACAACAACGCGACCAGCCAGGTCGCGGTCGTGGATCTCAGCACCGGACAGGTCGTCCGCACCCTCAACGGGATCATCGTCACGAACCGAGGCGGCCTGCTCCTGCACGGCATCCAGGACACCTCGCTCCAGCTCGACCCGGCGGCCCGGACGGCCTGGACGTACAGCCCGGACGGCACGCAGATCCAGCAGTTCTCCTACTGACCTGCTGATCTTCTACTGACCTGCTGACGACGGGCGGGGAGCGGCGACCTGCCGCTCCCCGCCCGTCGCATTCTCGACACCGGTCGGCGCGTGATCTCGTTCACTCCTGTGGTTATACATAGCATTCCTATGTATATTTGTGAGTGTGACAGCTACGGATCTGACTCGGCTCGGCGAGGATGTCGTCGTCGCGTCGTCGCGACTGACCCGGATGGCGACCCGGGACGTGAACACGCTGCCGCACGCCGCGATGCGCGTGCTCGGCCGGCTGGACGAACTGGGCCAGGCCCGGATCAGTGAGCTGGCCAAGGCCGACCGGTGTTCCCAGCCGACGATGTCCAACCTCGTCCAGCGCCTGGAAGAGCAGGGCTGGGTGCGGCGCGCGGCCGACCCCGCCGACTCCCGCGCCAGCCTGATCAGCCTCACCGATGCCGGCCTCGCCGAGCTGAACAGCGCACGGCGGCAGGCCGGTGTCCTGCTGGCCTCCCGGCTTCACCAACTCTCCGCGACGGACCTCACCACCCTGGAGGCCGCGGTCGCCGTCATCCACAAACTCCTCACCCTCGAACCTCTGGAGGACACGCCCCGGTGAGCAAGTCATCGTTCCTGAAGCAGCCCAAGTCCGTCTGGGCGGTCGCGTTCGCCTGCGTGATCGCATTCATGGGCATCGGCCTGGTGGACCCGATCCTCAAGCCGATCGCCGAGCAGTTGCACGCGAGCCCGTCCCAGGTCTCGCTGCTGTTCACCAGCTACATGGCGGTCATCGGTGTCGCGATGCTGATCACCGGTGCGGTCTCGAGCCGGATCGGCGCCAAGCGCACCCTGCTGATCGGTCTGGCCATCATCGTGGTCTTCAGCGCACTGGCCGGCGCATCCAACAGCATCGGCATGATCGTCGCTTTCCGGGCCGGCTGGGGCCTCGGTAACGCGCTCTTCATCGCGACCGCCCTCGCCACGATCGTGAACTCGGCCGCCGGTTCGGTCGCCGAGGCGATCATCCTGTACGAGGCCGCCCTCGGTGTCGGCATCGCGGCCGGCCCGCTCGTCGGCGGTGAGCTCGGCACGATCTCGTGGCGCGGCCCGTTCTTCGGCGTCGCCGTCCTGATGACGATCGCGCTCGCCGCGACCGCGTTCCTGCTGCCCGCATCGCCGCCGGAAGCCCGTCGTACGTCGATCCTCGAGCCGCTGAAGGCATTGCGGCACCGGTCGCTGGCAACCGTCGCGGTCACCGCATTGCTGTACAACTTCGGCTTCTTCACGCTGCTCGCGTTCACCCCGTTCCCGCTGGCGATGTCGGCGCGGGAGATCGGACTGATCTTCTTCGGGTGGGGTCTGTGTCTCGCGTTCACCTCGGTGTTCGTGGCGCCGCGGTTGCAGCGCCGGTTCGGCACACTGCCGGTCGCGATGACCGTGCTGCTGCTGTTCAGCGCAGACCTCGCCGTGATGGGGCTGTTCGCCCACCACAAGGCCGTGCTGGCAATCGGCGTCGTCGTGGCCGGTCTGTTCCTCGGCATCAACAACACACTGATCACCGAGGCCGTGATGTCGGCTGCGCCGGTCGAGCGCGGTACGGCGTCCGCGGCGTACTCCTTCGTTCGCTTCTCCGGCGGCGCGGTCGCACCATGGCTGGCCGGGAAGCTCGGCGAGGAGTTCAACATCCAACTGCCGTTCTACGTCGGCGCAATCGCGGTCCTGCTCGCTGTCGGCGTCCTGGCCTCGGGCTGGAAGCCCCTCTCCCACCTCCGGGTCCCCGCCAACCACTCCGAAACCGAAGCCGAAGCCCTTACCGCCGCCGACGCCTGATCGACCATACCAAACCGTATGGTATGGTCCGGGTGTGGTGACGCGGACTGAGTGGTTGGATGCCGGGCTCGAGTTGTTGGCGACCGAGGGGGCGCCGGCTCTCACGATCGAGCGGTTGACTGATCAGCTCGGGGTGACGAAGGGGTCGTATTACCACCACTTCGGGAGTGCCGGCGGTTTCAAGACGGCGCTGCTGGAGTACTTCGAGGTGCAGTACACGACCCGGTTGATCGACGCCATCCAGCAGGAGAACGCCAAGCCTCGGGCGAAGCTGGAGCATCTGTTGCGGTTGGTGCTGGCTGATCCGGACAGTGCGGCGTTGGAGATTGCTGTGCGGGCGTGGGCCTTGCAGGATCCCGACGTTCGGGCGGCGCAGGAGCGGGTGGACGAGGCGCGGACGGCGTACCTCAAGGAGCTGTGTCGTGGGCTGGGGGCCGACGGCGACCCGGACCGGTTCGCGCAGTTGCTGTATCTGATTCTGATCGGGGCCGAGCAGGTGTTGCCGCCGATCGGGCGGGCAGAGCTGCGGGAGATCTACGACCTCACTCTCCGTCTCATCGATTAGAGGGAGCGAACGATGCCGACCACACTGCATGAGCTCGACGACCTGATCCCGGTCGTGGACGAGATCGATGTGAAGACGGCGCGTGGCGACGTGACGCTGCGGGAGTTCACCGCGGGCGCGCTGAGCCACAGCCCGTTGTGGGTCAAGGGATTGTTCGCCATCCGGATCGCGGTCGCGATGGTACTGCGCCTCGAGACGGCAACCGTGCCGGACTCGCGGCGGCTCCGCCCGGAGACAGTGAGCTTCACGCCAGGCGAGAAGGATGCGTTCTTCACCGTCGTGCGCGGCGAGGAGGATCACTATCTATTGCTGAAGGTTTCCGACAACCACCTGATCGGCTACCTCGCGATCATCACCGACAACGAGCGACCGGCGACATTCAAGGTCGTCACCCTGGTGCAGTTCCTGCGTCCCGCCGGGCGGTTCTACTACAACCTGATCCGCCCGTTCCACCACCTCGTCCTGCTCAGTATGTGCCGAGCCGGCGAGACATCGCGCGACAAGCAGTGAGTGCCGCCGCCGTACCGACGACCACCAGCGCCGCCGCGAAGATCAACCCGAGCAGCCGCCACGGAATCGCCAACGCAGCAAGGCCGTAAGGACCTGCCGCGATCCCCGCCAGCGCGCCCGCGGCAACCAGGGCTCCGAGCACTACGCCGACCACCACGACCGTCGCGGACTCGACCACCGCAATCGCCACGACCTGCCCACGGGTCAACCCCGCCATCCGCCCCAGCGCGAACTCGCGCCGTCGATCAGCCGTCGACATGACCACCGCGTTGACCACCGCGACGGCGGTGAAGATCCCGGCCAATCCCATCAGCGCGGCGAACAGACCCGAGTTGCTCCGCTGCTGAGCCTCGCCACGCGCCTCCGCCCACTCCTTCACGGTCCGACCACCCATCGTCGCACCGGCCGCGAGCTTGACCAGGGTCTCGGTCCGTCCGCCCGCCGGCAACAAGCTCCGTGGGATGAAGAAGTTCTCGCTGACGTCGAGCGTCTCCGGCATGATCGCAACAACCTTCACCGTGACACTTCTATTGCCTAGAGCAACTTTGAGGATCGACCCGAGCTTGTAACCCTCGACCGCCATCCCCGGCCCGATCGCGATCGTCCGCCCGGTCAGCCGATCCAGCGAACCCTTCCGCGGCCGCAGCCTGTGCGTCTGCTGGTACGCCGCCGCGTCGATCCCGATCGCCTCGGAGTACACCGTGTTCTTCCCGCGCATGACAACGATCGGTACCGCGGTCTGCGTCGACGCCGCCACGATCCCCGGCCCCGGCGCGACCGGATGATCGACGACGACATTGGCCGTGATCAACCGTTCCTGCTCCACCCCGACCGCCTTCGCCAGCGAGCCGAATGTCCCCCACAACCCGACGACCAGTCCGACCAGCACGATCAGCGGCGCCGCGGTCGCCGCACTTCGCCGTACTGCGTGCAGGACGCCGGCCCGGGCCAGATCCGCGATCAAGTTGCCGCGAACAACGACCGCGGGAACGCGGCCGACCAGCGGTACGACGACCGGACTCAACTGACTCAGCGCGACGGATCCGCTGATCATCACCACGAGCCCGATCATCAATCCCGCAACGAGATCGCGCGCCGCCTGCGCCGCGATCACCAGCACCACCGTGCCGAACGCGGCCGACAGTCCCCAGAACCATCGCCAGCCTGTCATCACCCGCCGCGCGGCCGCCCCCTCCACGACCGCATCCAGCGCGTTGATCCGCGACGCCCGCCAGGCCGCCGCGAGTACGCCGGCCAGCGCCGTACCGACGCCGATGATCATCGCCGCCCACACAGCGCCCTGATCCCACGGGGCCTCGAACCAGCTCGGCAGCATCCCCAGCCGCATGAGCAGCCATGACTGAGCCCACGTCGCCAGTACTCCGAGCGGCAGCCCGACCACACTGCCGACGAGCCCGAGCAGTCCGGCCTCAGTGACCACCATCAGGCACAGGTATCCCCGCGGCGCGCCCACCAGTCGCAGCAGCCCGAACTCCCGCCGCCGCTGCACCGTCATGAACCCGAACGTCGTACTGACGATGAACACGCCCAGGAAGACGGCCAGCATCACCGACATCCCCAGCAGTGTTGCGGCCCCGACGTACCCCTCCCGCACCTGAGCACGCTGGTACGCCGACAGTCCCGCCGGCAGAACGGGCCGATCGGTCGCAGCCAGCATCTGCAGCCCGGACTGCACCAACCCGACCCCTAGCGCGACGGCGACGACCGCACCGGCGAACAGCTGCCACCTGGTCCGCAGCGCTCCGACAGACAACCTCAGCATGAGCCCAGCCAACCTGCTGCGACTGCCCGACCGCTCTGGCTTCAGCACCCGACCGCAGGTAGCCCGTGCGCTACCTCAGCACCTGCACCAGCGCGGCGACGTCCTGCTGGTCAACCTCACGCGCACCTATCAGCGCCTGCATCAGCAACCCGTCCAGCGCCGCGACCAGCAGCCGTGCCTTCTGCGGATCCGCAGTGAAGGTCCGGGCGATCTCGGTCAACGGCTCCAACCACGCTCCAGCAGTTTCACGGAGCTCCGGGCGTCTGGCGGCATACAGGTACAGCTCGTAGAGCGCCAGCGTCCTGCCACGTCGCCGTACGACGCTGTGCTCGATCAACCGCGCCAGTTCATCGGCCGGCCGCGCACCCAGCTCGCTGCCCCGACCGTGCAGCTCGACCGCGAGATCTTCCGCGGCCGAGCGGAGCGCGGCGACGAGGAGATCGTCGAGGGTCGGGAAGTGGTACGTGATCGAAGCGACCGAGACATCGGCCGCCGCAGCCACCGCGCGATGGCTCACACCTGCGACTCCGTCGCGTTCGATGACGGTCAGCGTGGCCCGCAGCAGCTCGCTCCGCCGCTGCTCACCGCGCAGCCGCCGACCGTCCGCACCCCTCCTGACCTGCACGAACAGCAAACTATCAGGACGTCTGTACGGATTGTTTTTGGTGCCCGGAATCGCGAGATCGATCGGTTTTCCCGTCTTAGGCTCGGATTTCGTGGCCAACGATCTGAGTACTGCGATGCGGCGCGCTCTGAAGCGTGCGGACGACGGCAAGACCCTCGACCCGGCGGAGGCGGAGGTGCTGCTCGGCGCGAGGGGCGACGCGCTGACCGCGTTGATGGCGACCGCAGCCCGGGTCCGCGACCAAGGCCTGGTCGACGCCGGCCGTCCGGGCATCGTCACGTATTCGAAGAAGGTCTTCATCCCGCTGACCCGGCTGTGCCGGGACCGGTGCCACTACTGCACGTTCGCGACGACGCCCGGCCGCGTGCACTCGCCGTACCTGTCGCCCGACGAGGTGCTGGAGATCGCGCGGCAAGGTGCGGCGCTCGGCTGCAAGGAGGCGCTGTTCACACTGGGCGATGCGCCCGAGGAGCGGTGGGACGCGGCGCGGCAGTGGCTGGAGGAGGCCGGGTACGACAGCACGCTGGACTACGTGCGGGCGATGGCGATCCGGGTCCTCGAGGAGACCGGTCTGCTGCCGCACCTGAACCCAGGCGTGATGTCGTGGCAGGACCTGCAGCGACTGAAGCCGGTCGCTCCGAGCATGGGCATGATGCTGGAGACCACGTCCCGGCGGCTGTTCGAGGAGAAGGGGCAGCCGCACTTCGGGTCGCCAGACAAGGATCCCGCGATCCGGCTGCGGGTGCTGGAGGACGCGGGGCGGTCGAACGTTCCGTTCACCACCGGGTTGCTGATCGGGATCGGTGAGACGCTGCCCGAGCGGGCGGACTCGATCTTCGCCCTGCGTCGCATTGCGCGGCAGTACAACGGGATCCAGGAGGTCATCATCCAGGGGTTCCGGGTGAAGCCGGACACCGCGATGCGCAACGACGCCGACGTACCGCTGGACGAGTGGCTGGCCGCGATCGCGGTCACGCGGATCGTGCTCGGGCCGCGGGTACGGGTGCAGGCGCCGCCGAACCTCGTCGACCTGGCCGAGTGCCGTGCGCTGCTCGACGCGGGTGTGGACGACTTCGGCGGGGTGTCGCCGTTGACGCCTGACCACGTTAACCCGGAGCGCCCCTGGCCCCAGATCGACGACCTGGCGAAGGTGACGGCCGACGCCGGTTTCGTACTGCGTGAACGGCTCACGGCGCACCCGGAGTACCTGCGCGAGCCGTGGTTGGACCCGCGGCTGATCTCGCACGTCGAGGCGCTTGTCGACCCGGCGACCGGTCTGGCCAACGAGGACGCCAAGCCCGTCGGCCTGCCCTGGCAGGAACCGGACGGCGGCTGGGACAGCGTCGGCCGCACCGACCTCCACACCGCGATCGACACCGAAGGCCGTCGCACCGAAACCAGGTCCGACTTCGACGCGGCGTACGGCGACTGGGACGTCCTCCGCGAGGACGTCGCCGCCAGACGAGCCGCTGAAGCAGCAGCCGCGGGCGACGCCCTGACCGCTCCCGGCGGCTCCTCCCCCGAGCGGATCTCGGCCGAGGTGAAGGCGGCCCTGGCCGCCGCTGAGCGTGACCCTGCCGGGCTCTCCGACGCCCAGGCGCTGACATTGATGACCGTGACCGGTCCGGCGCTCGACGAGCTTGCGCGGATCGCCGACGACTTGCGCAAGGCAACGGTCGGCGACGACGTGACCTACGTGGTGAACCGCAACATCAACTTCACCAACGTCTGCTACACCGGCTGCCGGTTCTGCGCGTTCGCCCAGCGCCGTACCGACGCCGACGCGTACTCGCTGTCGATGGACGAGGTCGGCCAGCGCGCCGAGGAGGCCTGGGTCATCGGCGCGACCGAGGTCTGCATGCAGGGCGGCATCCACCCCGACCTCCCCGGTACGGCGTACGCCGACCTCGTCCGCGCGGTCAAGGATCGCGTGCCGGAGATGCACGTCCACGCGTACTCCCCGATGGAGATCGTGAACGGCTCGGTCCGCACCGGCCTGTCGATCGAGGAGTTCCTGATCTCGGTGAAGGAGGCCGGACTGGACAGCATCCCCGGCACCGCCGCCGAGATCCTCGACGACGACGTGCGCTGGATCCTCACCAAAGGGAAGTTGCCCACGGCAAGCTGGATCGAGGTGATCAGCACCGCACACAAGGTCGGCCTGCCGTCGAGCTCGACGATGATGTACGGCCACGTCGACGCACCGCACCACTGGGTCCAGCACCTGCGCACGATCGCCGCCGTGCAGGACGAGACCGGCGGGTTCACCGAGTTCGTCCTGCTGCCGTTCATCCACCAGAACTCGCCGATCTACCTGGCCGGGGTCGCGCGCCCGGGCCCGACGTACGACGAGAACCGCGCGGTGCACGCGATGGCGCGGATCATGCTGCACGGGCGGATCGACAACATCCAGTGCTCGTGGGTGAAGCTCGGCGTCGACGGGTGCGTCGCCGTACTGAACGGCGGCGTCAACGACATCGGCGGCACGCTGATGGAGGAGACGATCAGCCGGATGGCCGGCTCCAAGCACGGCAGCCGCAAGTCGATCAGCGAGCTCACCGCAATGGCGACCGCGGCCGGACGCCCGGCCCGGCAGCGCACCACGACGTACGGCGAGGTCCCGGCCCGCCCGTCGCTGGAACTCGCCTGATCACGTCACCGGGTCGAGGTCGACGGCACGCGAACGCCGCTTGACCCCGACCCGGTGACCGATGGTGACGAGGACGAAGCCGACGACGTAGATCCCGGCGGTGACGCCCAGGTAGCCCAACGGCAGCGTGCCGGGATCCGCCGGGAAGGCCTGGTGACTGTCGCCGACCCACGACCTCAGCAGGTAGAGCGTCTGGAACGTGAAGCAGTACGCGTAGATCGCGATGTACGCGACGTAGGCGGACAGGCGGTTCCGCAGGAAGAATCCGAGCGGAAACGCGAACAGAACGGTGGCGATGGCAATCATCGGAGTCCCCTCCTCGAGTAGCTGACTCCTTCACGATCGCTTTCTCGCCTGGCCTGATGCATCGGTGCTGTCGCCGGACTTCGGCCGTGGACAGCCGCTACGTGCTGGCACTGGTGCGCGAGCGGCCGTCCGCGGTCATCATGTGGATGTGCTCCGGCGTCGGCGTTCGGTCGCTGCCGCGACGGTCGTGTTCGTCGCGGCTGCCGTCGTACGTGCAGCGCTCGCCTACGGCCCGGCGTCGGTCGGGCAGCCGGCCGACTGGCCGATCACGACCGCGCTGCTGCTACCCGCCTTGCTGCTCGGTTGGCTGGTCGCCGTACGGGCTCCGGCGAGTCCGATCGGTC
Source organism: Kribbella sp. NBC_00662 (assembly GCF_041430295.1). Taxonomy (GTDB): domain Bacteria; phylum Actinomycetota; class Actinomycetes; order Propionibacteriales; family Kribbellaceae; genus Kribbella. The sequence continues at coordinate 1,558,446 of NZ_CP109029.1, forward strand.
CCGCGTTGGCGCTGACCGCGACCGTGCCTGCGCTCGTCTTCGCCATCGAGGACTGGGGCACATCGGCGCGGACCTCGAGCCCGTGGCCGTTGGCATCCGTTGTCGACAAGGTGTCAGTCGGCGCCTGGCCGTGGCTGTTCCTCGGGTTCGTCACCTTGGTCCTGCTGTTCCCGGACGGCCTGTTGCCCGGCCGGCACTGGCGGTGGATCTGGGTCGCGATGCCCGTCTCGGCTGCCCTGGTGAACTTCGTGGTCTCCCGCGAAGACGCCGCGCGGACCGAGACCACGCCGGCGCGTGCAGTCCTGATCGTCATCGCGCTTGCGGCGTTCCTGGCTACCTTGCTCGCGTCCGCGTCCAGCCTGGTCGTGCGGTACCGACGCGGCGATCAACTGACCCGGCAACGGCTGCGCTGGCTGATGGCCGCGGCCGTCGCCGTGCCGATCCTGCTCGGCCTCAGCTGGCTGGCGATCGCGTTGGGCGCTCCCGGAACCTTGGCGTACACCTGGTTCCTGATCGCCATGCTCGTCCTGGTGCCGGGCGCGATCACCGTCGCGATCCTGCGGCACGATCTGTTCGACATCGACCGGCTGCTCGGCGCGACCGTCAGCTGGCTCGTCACGACGCTGATCTCCGCAGGTGTGTTCGCGGCAGTGGTGACGACGGCCGGTGGGTTCTTCCCCGACCGGGTCGGCGTCACGACCGCCGCCTTTGTGACCGCGCTGCTCCTTCTCCCTGTCTATCACTGGATCCATCGCACAGTCGGTCGCTTGGTCGACCCGGATCGCACCGTCGCACTGGCCCGGATCCGCGATTTCGTACGGCGGGTCCGCGACGGCGAGGCCGAGCCGGAACAGATCGAGGCCGTACTGCGCTCCGCCCTCGACGACCCCGGCCTGCGGGTCTTGCTGCACCGACCCGGATCGGAACTCGAACCGCCCGCGGGCGCCATCCCGTTGCAGACCGGCGATTCCGTGGTCGGCGCGCTCGTCCTCGGTACGACGTCCGCGCGGCGGGTCCGGCGCGCCCGGGAAGCAGTCGTCGAAGCGCGGCTGCCGATCGAGGTGAGCCGGCTGCAGCTCGAGCTGCGCGAGGCGTTGGCCGAGGTTCGGACCAGTCGGGCTCGACTGATGGACGAGGTCACCGCGGAGCGGCAGCGCCTGGAGCGCGACCTGCACGACGGCGCCCAGCAGCGGTTGATCGCGATCGGGATGCGGCTGCGCTCGGTGCAGTACCAGCTCGAGCCCGGCGTACCGGCGTACCGCGAGCTCGATGAGGTGGTGGAGACGCTGGAGGACACCGTTGCGGAGCTGCGGCGGATCGCGCACGGGGTCCGGCCGAGCCGGCTCGACGACGGTCTCGCGGTGGCGCTGCGACAACTGGTCGCGGACAGTACGTTGCCGGTCGACCTCGTCGTACCCGAACTGGACGTCGGCGAGAGCGCTGCGACGACGGTCTACTTCACTGTCGGTGAGGCGATCGCGAACGCGTTGAAGCACTCCCGGGCGACGCGGATCTCGATCTCGGTCGGACTGACGGATCAGGTACTGCGTGCGGTCGTGCGTGACGACGGTGTGGGCGGAGCCAGGGAAGGATTCGGGTTGACGTCATTACGAGACCGCGTGGCCTCGGTCGGCGGGGAGTTCACCGTGGACAGCCCGCCGGGGTCCGGGACCTCGATCACTGTGGAGATCCCATGCGCATCGTGATCGGCGAGGATTCCGCCTTGTTTCGTGAGGGTTTGAGCCGCCTGCTCACCGAGAACGGTCACGACGTCATCGGTACGGCGAACTCCGCGGACGAGCTGGTCGACGTGGTGCGGGCGGTCGATCCCGATCTGACCATCATCGACGTACGCATGCCGCCGACGATGACCGACGACGGCGCGCGGGCGGCCGTGATCCTGCGGGCGGAGTCGCCGGCGCGGCCGATCCTGATGTTGTCGCAGCACATCGAGACGCGTCACGTGGTCGGGCTGGTCGGCACCGGCGGGTTCGGGTACCTGCTGAAGGATCGGGTACTGCGGGTCGGGGACTTCCTCGACGCGATGCGCCGGGTCGTGGACGGCGGCTCCGCGCTCGACCCGGCGATCGTCGCGGCGCTGGTGACGCCCACCCGCATCGATGACCCGGTGGCCGCGCTGTCCGCGCGGGAGCGTGAGGTGCTGGCGCTGGTGGCCGAAGGGCGCTCGAACAGTGCGATCGCCGCGCAGCTCGTGCTGGCCGAGCGAACGGTGGAGAGCCACATGCGCAGCATCTTCCAGAAGCTCCGCATCGACGAGGCGCCGGACACCCACCGCCGCGTGCTCGCTGTCCTCACTCAGCTGCGCCAGTGAGCGTCTTGACGAGTGGTTAGTTGTTGCAGAAGGCAACATCTACACGGAAAGTGAGGGAGTTTTCACTGAGCGTTGCCTACTTCAAAGGCAATGCAAATGTTTGAACCGGATGATTCCCGGTAGTAGCCGCCCCGTGACAACGTTCTCTTGTCGGCGGCGGACGGGTCGCCGACACCGGGTCCAGGTGGCCCCCGACGAGCTCCCGTCCGCGACCGGACTGTACCTCCCCTGCCGGCCTCGGAATGAGCTTCGGGCCCACCCTCCTTCGGGCCACTTGCCCTCTCGGGGCAACAGCAGGACGCCGGCCGTGCCGGTCGGGCGTTGGTCGCCAGTGAGGTGGCGACCAACGTCCGGCACGGTCGGCGTTTCTATGTGGAGACTTCCTCGCCGTACTGGTGCTGCTGGGGACCAGTACAGCGGGGAAGTTCCATCTCCGGGAGCTTCTAGTAGGGGTAGGTGTCGTCGCGGCGGGTCGGGTCGAGGTCCCACAGGGAGAACTCGACCACCTTGTGCGATTCCTCGCCGCCGCCGGGGATCAGCCCGAACGACTCGTACTCCTTTGAGCCGAGACCGTCGAGGTAGCAGAGCAGCTCGAACGCCGACTGGGCGTCCTCGATGTCGTCGATCACTTCGTCGTTCTGCGCCTCGTCCGCGCGGCTCCGCACGTACTGCACGAAGGCCTCCGGGTCGGTCACCACGTAGTCGTAGCGCGCCTGGTAGCTGAGCCGGACGCCGTCCTCGGGTAGCAACGGCTCACCGAGCTCCTCGAGGTCGTCCAGACCGCCCTCGACGATCTCCCGGTAGTCCGCCGGGTCGTCGAAGTCGTCCGGCCCGAGGGGCAGGTCGTCCAGCTCGTCGGGGTCGTACGAGTCGATCCCGAGGAAGATGTCGCCCCAGCCTCGTTCGTGGACGGCGTCCGCGAGCGCCCGGGCCTGGACCCGGACGTTCTCGATCGCGCCGGTGGCCCGCAGGTCGTGCAGGTCCAGAGCATCGGCTTGCTCGAGCAGTACCCGGGCGAGTTCGCGGGCGGCTTCGGCAGCCGACGCGGGTTCGATCGACTCACTCATGCTGTGACGGTACAACCATCGGCACCTCCACTGCCGAGCCCGGTACTCCGAACGCGTCGACGAGCTCCACCGCCGCGGGCCGGACGGTCGCGCACAACTCGTTGACCAGCGCGGTGATCGCCTTCGACCGGCCCGCCGACAGCCGCCCGTGCTCGAGGTACCACGCGCGCTCCGCCTCGATCGTCACCAGCGCATGCAGGTCGTACAGGTCGTGCAGCTGCGGCTGGAGCTCCTCCGGCGCATCCTGCACCGCCGCCTGGAACGCCTCGAGGACGACTCGGTCGACATGCGCGCGCCCGGCCGCGATCACGTGGTCCTGGCACCGGTTGAACACGTCGAACGGCTCGTCACCCGCATCGATCCCGGCCTTCAGCCGCCGCGCCACCCCGGACAACATGTGCTGCTCGCGGAACCGCAGCATGCCCGAGTGGTACGCATCGTCCCGCAACCCCGCATCCGGATCAGCCGCGTCACCCCGATTCGGTACGACGTCGCGCAGCCGCTCGATCACCGGTCGCAGCGCGGCCTTCTCGACCGCGATCTCCACCGCCTGCGCCGCGACGAACCGCGCCGTACTCAGCGGGTCGAGTTTGCCGAACGACTCCCGGTAGTCCGTCAGCAGACCCTTCGCCACCAACTGCAGCAGGACGGTGTTGTCACCCTCGAACGTCGTGAACACATCCGTGTCCGCCTTCAACGTGGCCAGCCGGTTCTCCGCCAGGTAGCCGGCACCGCCACATGCCTCGCGGCACATCTGGATCGTCTCGGTCGCATGCCACGTCCCCAGCGCCTTCGTGCCGGCCGCCTGCGCCTCCAACGCGCGCCGGTCGTGCTCGTCGCGATCGTCGTTGAACACCCGCGCGAACTCGTCGACCAGCTCGGCCTGCGCGAAGTGCAACGCATACGTCCGGGCGAGCAGCGGCAACAGTCGCCGCTGATGCATCCGGTAGTCGAGCAGCACCGTTTCCTCGGCACTCCCCGGAGCTCCGAACTGGCGCCGCTGATCGCCGTACCTGATCGCGATCGTCAGTGCGACCTTGCTCGCGTTGATCGCCGCGCCGCCCACGGACACGCGTCCCTGCACGAGCGTCCCGAGCATCGTGAAGAACCGCCGGTCCGGGTTCTCGATCGCGCTCATGTAGTTGCCGTCAGCATCAACTTGGGCATAGCGGTCCAGCAGCGCCTCCCGTGGCACCCGGACCTGGTCGAACACGATCCGCCCGTTGTCGACCCCGTTCAGCCCGAGCTTCGGTCCGCAGTCCGACAGCGTCACGCCCGGCAGCGGCGTACCGTCCTCGTCCCGGATCGGCACCAGCAGGCAGTGCACGCCGTGAGTCTCACCACCGACGACAAGCTGCGCGAACACCGCTGCCATCCGCCCGTGCCGCGCCGCGTTACCTATGTAGTCCTTCCGCGCCTGCGGTGTCGGAGTGTGGACGACGAACTCTCCCGTCGATTCGTCGTACGTCGCCGTCGTGCCGAGGGCCTGCACGTTCGACCCGTGACCGGTCTCGGTCATCGCGAAGCAACCGAGCAGGCGCCCGCTGACCGCATCCGCCAGGTAGTGCTCGTGGTGCTTCTCCGTGCCGAGATGCAGGATCGCGCCGGCGAAGAGCCCGAACTGCACGCCCGCCTTCACCATCAGCGACAGGTCACCGAACGCGAGCGTCTCGAACCCGGCGATGAACCCGCCGAGATCACCCTCACCGCCGTACTCCTTCGGATACCCGCGCGCCGGCAACCCGTCCGCAGCCGACTCCAGCAACAATTCGAGCACCTTGTCCCGATACTCGTCCCGCGGCAGCCGCACCGCCAGATCCGCCAGATCCGCGTGCGCAGCCAGCCGGCTTCGCACGACGTCCCGCGCCGCCTTGTGCGGCCCGTCCAAGTAGTCCCGCATCCCCGATGTGCTCATGCCTTTAACTTATGCGGATTGCCGATCGAGATCCGTCATCGGTTCGTAACTGTGGATAATCTGGCACCAATCCGCAGATGCGGAAGTATGCTGTCTCCCGTGCCGAACTTGCGGGTAAGTGAGGCAGCCGCGCTTCTGGGGGTCAGCGACGACACGGTTCGGCGCTGGATCGATCAGGGGCGGTTGCCGTCGAAGCAGGAGAGCGGCCGGATGGCCGTCGACGGGCAAGCGCTCGCCGCGTTCGCCCAGGAGCTGGCCGACTCCCCGGAGCCCGGCCACACCACCGCCGCCTCCGCGCGGAACCGGATGCGGGGGATCGTCACCCGGGTGCTGAAGGACGGTGTGATGGCCCAGGTCGAGATGCAGGCCGGGCCGTTCCGCGTCGTGTCGCTGATGAGTCGTGAGGCCGCGGACGAGCTCGGGCTCGAGCCAGGTGTGGTGGCCGTCGCGTCGATCAAGTCCACTCATGTCGTCGTAGAGATACCGGAGGCCTGATGTTCCGTCGTACCGCGCTCGCCGGCCTCGCCGCGGTCGCCGCCCTCACCATGGCCGGCTGCGGTGACGACAGCCCGGCTGCGTCGTCCTCGTCTTCGAGCAGCAGCAGTACTCCGGCACTGTCCGGCACCGTCACCGTATTCGCGGCCGCCTCGCTCACCGGGACGTTCACCCAACTGGGCAAGGACTTCGAGGCCGCACACCCCGGCACGAAGGTGACCTTCAACTTCGCCGGCAGCTCCGCGCTCGCGAAGCAGATCAACGACGGTGCGCCCGCGGACGTGTTCGCCTCGGCGGCGCCGAAGAACATGGACGACGTGAAGGACAAGGGCACGCCGACGAACTTCGTCAGCAACACGCTCGAGATCGCCGTGCCGAAGGGGAACCCGGGCAAGATCACCGGACTCAGGGACTTCGCCGACAAGAGCAAGAAGATCGCCCTGTGCGCCGTGCAGGTCCCGTGTGGCGCCGCGGCGGACAAGGTGTTCAAGGCAACGGGTATCACCCCGCAGCCGGACAGCCTCGAGCAGGACGTAAAGGCTGCGCTGACCAAGGTCGGTCTCGGTGAGGTCGACGCCGCGCTGGTGTACAAGACCGACGTCCTGTCCGCCAAGGACAAGGTCGAGGGCATCGAATTCCCGGAAGCGAGCAAGGCCGTCAACGAGTACCCGATCGCCACGCTGACCAAGGCTCCGAACGCTGACGGCGCGAAGGCGTTCGTCGACTACGTTCTGTCCGACAAGGGCAAGGCAGTCCTGAGCGCAGCCGGCTTCTCCGCACCGTGAGTCGCCGTGGCAGGAGTACGAGCGGGCGGATGCCCCTCGTCCTCCTGCTGCCTGCGCTGATCGGACTGGCGTTCCTGGTCGTCCCTTTGATCGGTCTGCTCGCCAAGGCGCCTTGGTCGACGCTGCCGGCGAAGCTGCACAGTGCGGACGTCTGGCAGGCGCTCAGGCTGTCTCTGGTGTGCGCTACGTCTGCTACTGCGGTGTGTCTGGTGCTGGGCGTTCCGTTGGCGTGGTTGCTGGCTCGGGGCGGCCTGCCGGGGCGTAGCTTGATCCGTGCGTTCGTGACGGTGCCTTTGGTGCTGCCGCCGGTGGTTGGTGGTGTCGCACTGCTGCTGGTGCTCGGGCGACGCGGTCTGGTCGGGCAGTACCTCGACTCGTGGTTCGGGATCTCTCTGCCGTTCACAACTGCCGGCGTCATCGTGGCGGAGGCGTTCGTGGCCATGCCGTTCCTGGTGATCTCTGTGGAGGGCGCATTGCGTGCTGCTGATCCGCGATACGAGGAGGCTGCTGCGACCCTCGGTGCGGGCCGCTGGACGACGTTCCGGCGGGTCACACTGCCTTCGATCGCGCCGGGGATCGTTGCGGGGACTGTGCTGTGCTGGGCGCGCGCACTGGGCGAGTTCGGCGCCACCATCACGTTTGCAGGCAACTTCCCCGGCCGTACGACGACTATGCCGCTGGCTGTCTATTTGGCATTGGAGACTGATCCGGATGTGGCCGTCGTACTGAGTCTGGTGCTGCTGCTGGTCTCCGTCGTCGTACTGGCGTCTCTGCGCGAGCGCTGGATCAGCGGGCTGCGATGACTCTGTACGCCGATCTGCAGCTGACGCGTGGTGAGTTCGCGTTGTCGCTGGACCTGACTGTCGAGCCTGGCGAGGTGGTCGCACTCCTCGGCCCTAACGGCGCCGGGAAGACCACTGCGCTCCGTGCGATCGCCGGCCTGCTCGCACTGGACGGCGGACGCATCGCACTGAACTCTTCTGTCTGGGACGAGCCGCCACGCACCTTCCGCACACCCGACCGGCGACCGATCGGCGTGGTCTTCCAGGACTACCTGCTCTTCAACCACCTCAGCTGTCTGGAGAACGTTGCGTTCGGCCTCAGAGCCCGCGGCGTGGAGAAGCAGACCGCGCGCGCCGAGGCTGCCCGTTGGCTGCAGACCGTTGGGTTGTCGGAGTACGCCCGTACGCGACCGCGCGCTCTGTCCGGCGGCCAAGCCCAACGCGTAGCCCTGGCCCGCGCGTTGGCCACCGACCCCGAGCTGCTGCTCCTCGACGAACCGCTAGCCGCCCTGGACGCCGGCACCACCCTCCACGTCCGAGCCGAACTGGGCCAACACCTCCACCGCTTCGAAGGCCGCACCCTCCTCGTCACCCACGACCCCCTCGACGCCATGGTCCTGGCCGACCGCCTCGTCATCATCGAAAGCGGCCAAATAGTCCAAGAAGGCAAATCCACCGAGGTAGCCCACCGCCCCCGCACCAACTACGTAGCCCAATTAGTAGGCCTGAACCTCTACCGAGGCACAGCCACCGGCACCACAGTCACTCTGCCCGAAGGCGGCACCATCACCCTCGCCGAACCAGCCACCGGGCCTGTCCACGTAGCGTTCCCACCCACGGCGATCTCGCTCTACCTGGAGCCCCCGTCCGGCAGTCCTCGAAACACCTGGCCCGCGGTGGTGACGGGCATCGAACAACACGCCCACACCGTCAGGGTCCGCCTCGACGCCTCGCCTGCCGGCCCTGCCACCGTCATCGCCGACATAACGCCGGCTGCGGTGGCCGATCTCCGCCTCACACCCGGCCAACCTCTCCACACCACTCTCAAAGCCACCGAGGTCCACACCTATCCGGTGTAATCAGGACCCAATGACTTGTGCCTCGCCAAGCAACGTTCGGGTTGTATTCCCCACCCGAGGGGTTCTCCCGTGCTGTTGTGCCTTCTCACCTCGTTACACCAGCAGAGAAGGCACAACATGGGCGGGTAACCCATCCCTGCTGCGACCGGTGAGGGGTCGTCACGACTCGGCCGACAACGCGCTGTCGATCAGCATCCTCGCCGGGGTATGACCACAGGCGCCCCACGAAGCAGCTCGGATGAGGTTACGGGCCGTGACGTGGTTGTCGTGGATTGACATGTTGTTACGGGCTGATTCACGCTCAGTTGGCGCAGTACGGTAACGAAGAGTGTTTAGTTACTCACTCGTAGTGTGTGGATTCTTCACACGAGAGTGATGACATCGTGCACTACGCCGAGCCCTCCGACGGCGCCCAAGATGTGGCGGGGCGCCACGAAAGGGGGTCGGACAGTCATGCACGAGAGTTACGAGTTCTATTGCCTTGCGGATCGGCGGTTCTACGAGACGCCGGCCAATCGCGGTGCTCAGCATCCGGATTTCGCCATCGCCGGGCGGGCGGTGCCGGAGGGATGGCGGCATGTGCCGGGTGAGCAGTGGATGCACTACGCGCCCGACAATCTCCGGCTGCCGGCCCAGGGGTGGAAGATCCACGTCTCGGCGCGACTGCAGGACGTGGAGCGGACGCTCGAGGCCGTGTGGGAGTACTGCGTCCCCCGCGGCATCGCGTTCAAGTTCCTGCGCAACGAAGCCGTCCTGGTGATGGTCAACTCGAAGGCTGCTCCCCGCGGGTCGAGCGGCAAGCTGGTGACGATCTACCCGACCGACGACGCGCAGCTGGAGCTCGTGCTCAAGGAGCTCAACGAGATCCTGGCCGGCGTCGAAGGCCCTTATATCCTGAGCGATCTGCGCTACGCGGAGGGTCCGCTCTTCGTCCGGTACGGCGCCTTCGTCAGCCGGCACTGCCTGTCCCCGACCGGCGAACGCGTCCTCGCCATCGAAGATGCCCAGGGCAACCTTGTCCCGGACCACCGCGGCCCGACCTTCGTCACGCCGCCGTGGATCACGCTGCCGGACTTCCTGCAGCCGCATCTCGACGCGCGCAACGCGGTCACCACCAACGACCTCGCCTACACGATCGACGGCGTCATCCAGTTCTCCAACGGCGGCGGCGTGTACGTCGGCCGCCACAACGAGACCGGCGCCCGCGTCGTGCTCAAGGAGGGCCGTCCGTATGCCGGTCTCGACATGGCCGGACGGGACGCGGTCGCGCGGATCTCCCACGAGCGCGACATCCTCGAGCAGCTCGACGGCCTCGACGCAGTGCCGAAGACCCACGACTACCTGCAGCTGGGCGAGCACCACTTCCTCGTCCAGGAGCACATCGACTCGGTGTCACTGCAACGCGAGCTGGTACGGCGGTATCCGCTGACCCACCCGGATGCGACCGAGGCCGACAAGGCGGAGTACGCCGAGTGGGCGACCGCGATGATCGCCAAGGTCGGCGAGGCCGTCGGGCAGCTGCACGAGCGCGGTGTCGTGTTCTGCGACCTGCACCCGGACAACCTGCTGCTCGACGCGGACGGCAAGCTCACGCTGATCGACTTCGAGGTCGCGACCAAGGCCGAGGACCAGGCCCGCTCGACGCTCGCCCATCCCGGGTACGCCGCTCCGCAGGACCGGCAAGGCGTCGACGTCGACCGGTACGCGCTGGCCTGTATCGCGCTCGGAGTTTATGCGCCGCAGGCAACGATTCTGCTCAATCTCCACCCCGGCAAAGCGTTCCAGCTCGCCGACATGATCGCCGACACGTTCCCGGTGCCGCGTGCCACGCTCGACGAAGCCGTGAAGACGATCGTCGGCCCGGGCAAGACGCACGATCCGGCGATGGTCGACCTGGCACTGCCCGGCGAGGGCGAGTGGACCGACGTACGCGACGCGCTCACCAAGGCCATCGTCGCCGGCGCGACCCCAGAACGCACCGACCGGCTGTTCCCCGGCGACATCGCGCAGTTCCGCGACGGCGGCGGTATCGATCTCGCGACGGGTGCAGCCGGCGTCCTGTACGCACTGAGCAAGACCGGCTCCCGATTCCCGCAGTACGACGAATGGCTGCGCAAGCGCGTCATGGACACCGCGGCCGGACCAGGCCTGTACGACGGCCTGCACGGCGTAGCGCATGTCCTCGACGAGCTCGGCTATCGGCAGGACGCGCTCGACCTCGTCGACCGCACGCTCGCCGACGACTGGAGCTCCCGCGAGCTCGGCCTGCACTCCGGCCTCGCCGGCATCGGTCTGAACCTCCTGTACTTCGACACCGAGCCAGCGCTCCGGGCCAAGGCCGTCCGCGTGCTCGACCTGGTCGCGGATCGGCTGCAGGTCGACGTGCCGGAGATCAGCGGCGGTCAGCACGCGCGCGCCGGGCTGATGTACGGATCGTCCGGGCCCGCGCTGCTGTTCCTCAACGCGTTCGAGCAGCTCGGCGACACCGGCCTGCTCGACCTGGCCGAGATCGCGATCCGGCAGGACCTCAAGCGGACCGTGCTCACCGATGACGGGATGCGTCAGGTCAACCAGGGCTGGCGGACCCTGCCGTACCTCGAAGAAGGTTCGGCCGGAGTCGCACTGGTCCTCGAGCGGTACCTGCGCCACCGGCCGTCCGAAGAGCTCGCCCTGGCGCTCGGCGAGCTGAAGCGTGTCACACACTGCGACTACTACGTCCAGCCCGGCCTGTTCATGGGTCGCGCCGGCCTGCTCCTCACCGCCGCGGCACTCGGCGAGGACCAGGCGACGGTCGACGACCTGGTGCACGGTCTCGGCTGGCACGCGATGCCGTTCGAGGGCGGCCTCGCGTACCCGGGCAACCAGCTGCTCCGTCTCTCGATGGACCTGGCGACCGGATCTGCCGGCGTACTGCTGGCTCTGGGTGCGGCGCTGCACGACGCGCCGGTCGCCCTCCCGTTCCTCGGACCTCCCCAGTGGTCCGAGTCCATGTCCCGACGATCCACACCGAAGGAGGTGTAAACACATGGCACTTCTCGACCTTCAGGGTCTGGAGACCCCGGGCTACGGCCACGGCGGCCACCACCACGGCGGCTCCACGCTGACCGTGCTGGGCTGCGCTTCGCAGACCCCGAGCAACCTGAGCCTGCTGCTCTGCCACTGATACGGCACCTGTATTGCCAGGTAGTGAGGCCCTGGGTGGGCGGCATGTCCACCCAGGGCCGACCTGCTTTCAGAACCCGGTGACCGACTCGCCTCGGTCGCCGGGACGGCTTCTTGTAGCTCAGCGACCCGGTGCTCGTTGTGTTGGTGGGGGACGGAAGGAGAGTGAGGTGATCGATTCCGTGCAGTCTTGTCCATGCGCCGAGCGCTTGTCGCTCGTGGAGCAGGTGCACGGTCGTAGCGTCGCGGACCCGTACCGCTGGCTCGAGGACTCGTCGAGCGCGGAGACCGAAGCATGGTCAAGGGCCCAGGACGATCTGTGGCTGACGTACGCCGGCGCGCTGACCAGCCGGTTCCGCTGGAAGAACCGGGTCCGGCAACTGTCCGATGTCGGCAGCGTGTCCACGCCGGTCTGGCGGGGCGGCCGCTGCTTCACGCTGCGGCGTGAGCCAGGCCAGCAACCCGTGCTCTTCGTCGACGAGACTCCGCTGTTCGACCCGAAGCGGCTCGATCCCACCGGGCTGACCACGCTCGACGCCTGGCAGCCGTCACCGGACGGCACCAAGCTCGCGTTCCAGCTCTCCCGCGGCGGCGACGAACGCTCGACTCTCAACGTGCTGGACACAACCACCGGCGAGCTGATCGACGGCCCGCTCGACGGCTGCCGCTACTCCCCCGTCGCCTGGCTCCCGGACGGCAGCGCGTTCTACTACGTGCGCTTCCGTCAGGTACGACGCCATCGTCTGGGCGACCCCGACGACACCACGATCCTGGACCGCGAGGCGTCGTACGGACTCGAGCTCAGCGCCGACGGCCGCTGGCTGACGGTCTGTACGACCGACGACCTGTGGTTCGCGGACCTGATGACGGACGAGCCGCCGGCGCACCTCCCGCAGGACACCACCACGATCATGTCGGTCGGCCCCGACAACCGCCTGTACGTCGTCAACGCCGGCGGCATCCACATCGGCGACCCGGCCGAGCCGACGGTCTGGCGCGACTACATCCAGCCGGACGCGCCGCTGACCGGGCTCGCGATCCTCGACGACGTCGTCCTGGTCGCGACAGCCAACACCATCACCGTCCACGAGCGTGAGACCGGCAAGCGCCAAGGCGCGATCGATCTGCCTGGCTTCGGCTCTGTCGGATCCCTCAGCAGCGACGGCAATCGGGCCTGGTTCACCTACACGGACAGCGTGACGCCACCGACGGTCTACTGCTACGACGCCACCACCGGCCAGACGACGGCGCCACCTGGCAGGCAGTCGGAGACTCATCGCCTGAGCTACAACTCGCCCGATGGCACAGCCCTCGAGTTGCACGTGATCGGCAACCGAGGCGGACCGACGATCCTGTACGGGTACGGCGGCTTCGGGCAATCGCTGACTCCGACGTACTCTGCTTTCACGCTCGCCTGGGTCGAAGCCGGCGGCGCCTTCGTGACCGCAACCATCCGGGGCGACGCCCAGCATCGCGAGTCGACGAAGCAGCAGACGATCGACGACTTCATCGCCGCGGCGGAGTACCTGATCGCCGAGGGCTGGACGACGTCCGACCAACTCGCGATCTGCGGTGAGTCCAACGGTGGTCTGCTCGTCGCGGCCGCCCTCACCCAACGGCCCGAGCTGTTCGCCGCCGCGGTCGCCTCGGCCCCGCTGACCGACATGCTCCGCTACGAGCTGTCAGGTCTCGGCGAACGCTGGATCGCGGAGTACGGCTCCGTCAAGGACCCCGACGAGTTCGCGGCCCTGGCGAACTACTCGCCGTACCACCGCGTCGTCGACGGCGTGAAATATCCAGCCGTGCTGCTGACCGCGTTCGGGAACGACACGCGTGTGGATCCCTTGCATGCAAGGAAGATGTGCGCGGCGCTCCAGCACGCGACCGCGAGTCAACGACCGGTGCTGCTGAGATTCGAGCCGGAGGCGGGGCACACGACCGGCGGGATCAACCTCGCCGCCGACATGCTCGCCTTCCTCGCCCACGAGACGGGCCTGGACCGATGATCACGTTCGGGGAGGTCGCGAAACGCGGTCGCGGCTGGCTGCCGTTGATCGGTCTGAACGCGCTGATCGGCAGCGGCGTGACGCTGGCGCTGCCGGCCATCCTCGGTCGTTCGGTCGACGCGATCGTGGCCGGCCACGGCTACACCCGCTGGTTGATCGTCGCAGCCGCGCTCATCGGGCTGGGGATCGCGGCGAGCATCGTCGACGCGTTCGCCGGGGCGGCCTGTGTCGCCGAGACCACCGCTTGGCTGCGTCATCGTCTGGTCCGGCATGTCGTCCGCGGCGGCCCCGCCGGTACGCGAGACTTCGAGACCGGCGACCTGGTCACCCGCGTCTCGGCCAACGCCACCGACGCCGCCCAGGCCGGCCCGGCCGCGGTGACAGCCATCGCCGCGATCGCGCCTCCGCTCGGCAGTCTCGTGCTCCTGGCGATCATCGACCCGTGGCTCGCCGCGGCCTTCTTCGGCGGCGTACTGCTCGTGATCCTCGTCCTGTGGACGTTCGCGAAGCGGACCGCCGACGTCAGCCTCAACTACCAGGAGACCCAGGGCCGCATCGCCGCCTTGCTGTCCGAATCACTCACCGGCATCCGCACGATCACCGCCGCTGGTACGACGGAACGCGAGGAGCGCCGGATCCTCGGCCTCCTCCCCGAGCTCCACCGCAACGGCGTCGTCACCTGGCGGATCCTCGCCCGCTCCGGCGCCCAGGCCGCGGTCGTCGGCCCGCTCGTACTCGTCGCCGTACTCGCGGTCGGCGGTCTGCAGCTCGTCGCCGGCCACATCACCGCCGGCGAGCTGTTCGCCGCCTCGCAGTACGCCGTCCTCGGCGCCGGCCTCGGCAACCTGACCGGCGTCCTCGGTGAGCTCGCCCGCGCGAAGGCCGGGGTCAGCCGGTCCGCCGAGGTGATCGCGATCGAGACCGTCGCCCACGGCACGCTTCCGGTCCCGGCCGGCCCGGGGCAGCTGAGCTTCGACGGTGTCAGTGTGATCGCCGACGGAAATGTCCTGCTGGACAACGTGAATCTCGATCTTCCCGGCGGTCTCACCGTCGCGGTCGTCGGCCCGAGCGGTGCCGGCAAGTCCGTCCTCGCAGCGGTCGCGGCGCGGCTGCGGGACCCGTCGACGGGACAGGTGTCGCTGGACGGCGTACCGCTGCAGGCGATCAGCCGCCATGAGCTGCGGAGCGCGGTCGGCTGTGCGTTCGAGCGCCCGCAGCTGGTCGGACGGACGGTCGGCGAGGCGATCGATCCGCATGCGATCAGCCCGATCCGCGCCCTTGCCGCGGCCCGCGCCACCCACGCCCACGACTTCGTCAGCCGGCTGCCCAACGGGTACCTCACCTCGTTGCGCAAGGCACCGATGTCCGGTGGTGAACGTCAGCGCCTCGGCCTGGCCAGGGCCTGGTCCGCCCGCCGCCTCCTGGTGCTCGACGACGCCACATCGAGCCTGGACACGGCCACCGAACGCCAGATCACCCGCACGCTGACCGAGGACCGGCACCACCGCACTCGTCTCATCGTCACCCACCGCCCCGCGACCGCGGCCCGCGCCGACCTGGTCATCTGGCTCGACCACGGCCAGATCCGCGCCATCGCCCCACATGCCGACCTCTGGCACGACACGTCCTATCGAGCTGTCTTCGGATGAAGCGGGAGCTGTCGTACGGCGCTGCCGCGCTGCGGAAGCGGGCCACGGTCAAGTTGATCGCGTGGTCGGTTCCGGAGATCCTGCCGACGGCGGTGTACGGGATCGCCGTGGCGCGGGCGACAGACAGCTTTCTCGCCGGTCACGCGTGGCAAGGGATCGCGTGGCTCGGCGGCCTGGTCGCGACAGCGGGCCTCGGTGCCGCCGGGGCTCGACAGGTCTACGCCCGACTGGGCGAACTGGTGGAGCCCCTCCGCGACGATCTGGTACGGCGAGTTGTCGGCGGCGCACTCCGCTCGGGAGACGACGGCGCCGTCGCGCGGCTCAACCGGCAGGTCGAGATCGTCCGCGACACGTTCGCGGGATTGGTCCTGGTACTACGAAGTTTCGCGGTCACGCTGTTCGGCGTACTGGCCGGACTGTTGTCACTCGCTCCGCTGGTCGCGGCGTTCGTCGTACCGCCGTTCCTCGTCGGGTTCGCGTTGTCGCTCGCGGTGCTGGGGATGGCGGCGGATCGGGTCCGCGCGTCGTTGACGGCCGACGAGGATCTGGCAGCGTCCGCGGGCATGGTGTTCAGCGGCGTACGGGACATCACCGCGGCCGGCACCGAGGAGTACGCCGAATGGCTCGTCGGTCAGCCGATCGAGGCACACGCCGCGGCGGAGCGGGCGTTGGCGAAGGTCGCGGCCCTGCGGACGTTGTGCTTCGCGGTCGGTGGATGGTTGCCGCTGCTGATCCTGCTCGCGACCGGGCCGTGGCTGGTCGGTCGCGGCGTGAGCACGGGCACGCTGCTCGGTGGCCTCACGTACGTGCTGATCGGCTTGCAGCCGGCGCTGAACACAGTGATGAACGCGCTCGGCGACAGCGGTCTGCGGTACGTCATCACGCTCGGGCGGATCCTCGATACGTCCACTCCGGCGGAGGAGCCGCGGCCGGTCGATGAGTTGAACGGCTATCGGGTCCGGCTCCAGAGCCTCACGTTCGCGTATGGCCCGAAGGCCGAACCCGTGCTCGACAAACTCGAGCTGACCATTCCCGAAGGCGAGCACCTGGCGGTGGTCGGACCGAGCGGCATCGGGAAGTCGACGCTGGCCGGCCTGGTCTGCGGCATGCTGACCCCGACGAGTGGCCGGCTGCTCCTCGGCGGAGCTCCGCCGACCGAGGTCACCACCGAGGAGCTCGCGAAGACCAGGGTGCTGATCCCGCAGGAGGCCTACGTCTTCAGCGGAACCATGCACGACAACCTCACCTACTTGTTGCCCGAGGCCACAGAAGAGCAGGTGGCCCGAGCCGTCGATGCCGTCGGGGCCAGGCGGCTGATCGAGCGGCTGGGCCCGCAGGTGAAGCCGGGCGAGCTGTCCGCCGGCGAGAAGCAGCTGATCGCGCTGGTCCGTGCGTACCTGTCACCCGCTCCGCTCGTCGTCCTCGACGAGGCGACCTGCTTCCTCGATCCGGAGGCCGAGCGGCAGGCCGAAGAGGCGTTTGCCCAGCGCAACGGGACGCTGATCGTCATCGCCCACCGGATCAGCTCCGCTCTGCGCGCGCGCCGCATCCTCGTCCTCGACGGCAACAAGGCCGCGCTCGGCACGCACGCGAGCCTGATGCGCACCTCACGTCTCTACCGCGACCTGCACGGCAGCTGGACGCCCAGCGCTCAGATCCAGCCTGCGTCCTGAGCCTTCCGGATCGCCTCGATCCGGCTCCGCGAACCGGTCTTGGCGAGGATCCGGGACAGATAGTTCCGCACGGTCCCGGCGCTCAGGCTGAGCGTGCGCGCCACCTCCTGCGCGGTCGCTCCCGTGGTCACCTGCCGCAGCACTTCGCATTCGCGATCGGTGAGCGGGTTGTCGCCCGCCTTCAGCGCAGCCACGGCCAGACGTACGTCGACCACCGGCAGGCCCTTCGCCACATCGCGGACAGCCTGCACCAGCTGGTCGGTGGTCGCGTCGGTCGCGATCAACCCGATCCGTGGCGCCTGCTTGACCAGCGCCAGGCTGGTGGCAGCGATCGCCTCGTGGTCGATCAGCACCAGCACGCCGCGGCCGGCGAGCTTGCGGCAGAGCTCCTCGATCCGGATCCGGCCGGGCAGCTGTGGATCGAGCAGGAAGACATCCGGGCGCCGACCGGCCACCTGGAGGACGTCCTCCGAGCGATCCAGCTCGGCCACCACGTCCAGGTCGTTCTCTCTTGCCAGCACCGCGGCCAGTGCACCACGCACCAACGTGCCGCGATGGCCGAGAGCCACTCGGATCACGCCTACAGCCCCCATCACATCCGTCGCCTCATC
Source organism: Kribbella sp. NBC_00662 (assembly GCF_041430295.1). Taxonomy (GTDB): domain Bacteria; phylum Actinomycetota; class Actinomycetes; order Propionibacteriales; family Kribbellaceae; genus Kribbella. The sequence goes on from NZ_CP109029.1 coordinate 1,576,002, forward strand.
CGCCGGCCCCACGCCCCCAGCTTCGAAAACCAACTGCCGGGACGGCGGGGCCCGTGCTTCGATCAACGAGTGAACCCGCCCGATGACACGCACGAATCAACGGTTTGTCCAGGTTGCCGCGCCGTACTTCCGTCGTCGGAGTGGCCCGCCACCCCGAAGTACAACGCCTCACCCGAGTGCGCCGAGGTCGCGGGCGAGCTGCTCGGCTTCGAGGTCGAGAACGCGGCCCGGCTCGGGTACCTGCACCAGCTCCGGATCGACGCGTACGGCGGTCAGCACGTCACCCCGGACGCTCCCCGGATCGGCCCGGTCTTCGCGCTGAACGGCCTCTACATGTTCTTCGAGCGCGGCTCGGGCAACCTCGACGTACGGACGGCGCACGGCATCATGGCGAACTCGTACGACGACTGGCCGCGGCTCGTCCCGCCGGACCGGGTCGGCGAGCTGACGGCGTACGACGTGCTGACCGCGGGCGGGGTCGACGAGGTTGAGTCGGCCCTGCTCAAGTGGGCCCGTCAGGTCTGGGAATCGTGGCCTGACGACGCCCGTGCGACGATCCGGGAACTGACCGTGGAACTGGTCCCGGAACGCTATTTCCGACGCTGATAAACCGATCGGTTCCGCACCTCGGCCGATCGGCGTGCCGGCCCGGAAACCGTTCTGTTGTTGGGGTTTCGGTACGTCAGAGGGTGGAAAAAGTTCGGGGCAGATCCGGATCTGCACTTGCGTTTCGGAGCAACCTCACCGAGGATGACTCAGGTCGCGTCGTTACCGTGGCGTGATCATTCGGACGCTGTCCTGTGACCTGCTGTGGGATGTGTCCGGATTGCCCCTCCCCCTGCACGAGGGCCTGGTGTGCCCCACCATGCCCGAGCTCACAAGGAGCGCTTTCTGATGTCCAAGGCCCGACATGCGCGCGCCCGGCGAAGTACTCGCCGGGTGGCTCGAACCCTCTCCATCGCCGGTCTGGGAGCCGGTATCACCGCCGCCGGCGCCGGCGCGGCGTTCGCGACCGATTACCAGGTCAAAGCCGGCGACACCCTCTCCGAGATCGCCCAGGCCAACGGCGCCGACTGGCACGAGCTGGCCCGGATCAACAACCTGAAGGACCCGAACCTCATCCTGATCGGGCAGACCCTGACCCTGGACGGCGCGAAGAAGTCCACCTCGGCGCCGCGGGTCGTGAAGAAGTCCGAGACCAAGCGCTCGACGACCAAGAAGGCCGACCGCGACGTCCGCTCGAGCCGGTCCGAGGACCGCCCGAAGGCGAGCAGCGGCAAGGCGAACCTGAGCGGCGCCTGGGCCAAGGTCGCCAACTGCGAGTCCAGCGGCAACCCCCGCGCCGTGAATCCTGCCGGCTACTACGGGTTGTTCCAGTTCGACCTGCAGACCTGGCGCAGCGTCGGCGGCTCCGGCAACCCGGCGAAGGCCTCCGCGGCCGAGCAGCTGATGCGCGCGAAGAAGCTCTACGCCCAACGCGGCGCCTCCCCCTGGCCCGTCTGCGGCAAGTACCTCCGCTGACCCTGCACTACTGCCGCTGGGTAGGTGACGGTAGACCGTCCTCCCGCCACCTGCCCGGCACCACTGGACCGCTTCCCGCTCATCGTGGCGGGTAGGCGCAAACTCATCCGTGATCGCGATGAGCGGGAAGCACCAGAAGCGTCAGTTGCGGGTGATGACCAGCATCTCGTTGGCCCCGACCTGGAACTCGTAGGGCACCTTGCGGATCTCGGTGGTCACGCCGTCGAGGGAGTCGAGCAAGTCCGGGAGCCACGGGATCGGATCGCCTGCGCCCTGCTGCACCAGGGGAAAGATCCGGACCTCGTGGTTGCTGACCCGGACCAACTCGCGCAGGGCAGCCTCGTGCCAAGCGCGGTCGTACTTGTCCGACCAGGTGAAGAGTAGGTGCGAGCAGAGCACCAGCTCGAAGCGGCGGTCGCCGAACGGCAGGTCCGGCAGGCCGGCGGCGACGTACCGCTCCGGCGCCGCCATCACGTCCTGCAGGAAGCGGTCGGCGGCCTCGATCCGGTACTGGTCCTTCCGCTCCGGGGATCCGTACCAGTTCCAGACGAAACTCCCCTGATGCTCGTCGACGATTCCCGACGTCGCCGGCAGGCTCTTCCGGACGCTGTCGACGAGTTCGGGTGTCTCCAGCTCGTACGCCGGGTCGGCGGCGATCGCGTCGACGCCGCGCTCGGCCGCCTCGGCGGTGAAGCTCGCGCCGCCGGCGCAGCAGTCGAGGATCGAGTCCGGGAGTTCCTTCAGGTCGAACATCGCTTCGTACTCGGCGTACGAGCGCGAGGTCACCAGCACGGGTCTACCTTTCGACGGTTGTCTTCCGACGCATCCGGCGATCGAGTGTGGTTGCCCCGGCCGCCAGAGCCAGGAACAGTACCGCCACCAGCAGACAGTTCAGCAACACCCGTCCGTACCCGTGCTCGTCGACGTTCACGAACGGATACGGGTAGAACCCGACGAACGCGCCGCGGATCAACGTGAACGCCAGCCACAGCAGCGGGTACACGACCGACCAGCCGACGATCCGCCAGTCGGTCAGACCGCGCGGCCCGAAGAGCAACCAGCCCAGCACGCCGACGACCGGCGCGACGGTGTGGAGCAGCAGGTTCGCGACCGACGCCCACCCGTGCAGATCATCCTGTCCGGCGAGCACCGCGTGATAGACGATGCCGGTCACCGCGATACACAGCACGCCGTTCAGCCGCAGAGTCTTGAACAGCTCGCCGCCCGACCGGTCCGGCTGCAGCGCGAGCACGAGCGCCGTACCGCCGAGCAGCAGGTTCGACTGGATGGTGAAGTACGCGAACACGTTGAACACGCGCTCCGGGTTGTCCGGGAAGAACCCCTCGTGCCCGCTCGCCGTCACGAAGAGTTGTACGACGAGCCCGCACAAAACCACCGCCGCGCTCACCGCAGCCCAGATCCGCCCAACCGTCGTCATGCACGAAATGTACGACGAGTGACCGCGCGATCCGGGGACGTCAGCAAGCCGACTTTGAGCACCCACTGCCCATTTTCCGGCCGGCGAAATGGTTGGTGGGTGCTCAAAGCCGGTTAGATGGGCTGCTTCTCGCGGTCGCGATCGAACGAGTAGCTGAACGACACGATCGCGTCGATCACGAGGATGAGCGTCCAGGTCCCGGCCGGCGCGAGCACCGCGTCGTACCCGCGGCCGGAGAGCAGCCCGAGCCCGATCATGATGCCGACGCCGATGACATACGAGGTCAGGTGCCGGAACCAGCCGGCCCGCTCGCGCCGAGCCCGCTCGGGCCCCCGCTTCGGCGGCTTCACCGGACGCGGCGCACCGCCCAGGTAGTGCGCGGCCCACGAGTCCGCCCACTTCAGCGTCTGGTGCCCGAACCCGACGCTGACGCCGATGAAGATCGCGGCCAGTGAGTGCTTGAACGCCGGCTCGGCCCCGCGATGGATGTCGATCACGCTCGCGACCAGCATGACGACGTCGACCAGCGGCACGGCCGCCAGCAGCACCATCCCGGCCTTCGGCAGCTTGAGCAGGTACCGCGTGACCAGGCCTGCGGCGAGCAGCACCCAGAACCCGATCTCGCACGCGGCGATCACAGCGACCAGCACGTCGTTCACCCTCCCGTTTTTAGCACGACTGTGTTGTAAAGCGACACTAACACAACTGTGCTAAAAAGGACCACATGCCGAAGATCGTCGACCACGACGTCCGCCGCGAGGAGATCGCCGAGGCGCTGTGGCGAGTGGTCCGCAGGGACGGGATCCGGGCCGCGTCCGTCCGGACGATCGCCGCCGAGGCCGGCTGGTCGGCCGGCGCGGTCCGCTACTACTTTCCGGACCAGGACGGTTTGCTCAGCTTCGCGATGGACCTGGTCACCCGCCGGGTCACCGCGCGGATCGGCGCGCTCGAGCCCAAGGGCGGCGGCATCCAGACGATCGTGCTGCGTTATCTCGACGAGGTGCTGCCGCTGGACGCCGAACGCCGCGCCGAGTTCGACGTCTGGCTCGCGTTCATGGCGCAGGCCCGGGCCGAATCCGGCGCCGGCACCCTGCAGGAACACGTCGACACCGTGCACAACGGACTGCGCCAACTGTGCGAGTCGCTGCTGCACTCGCTCGCCGACGCCGGCGTACTGAAGGAAGGTCTCGATCTGCGTCGCGAGGTCGAGCTGCTGCACGCACTCCTCGACGGCCTCGCACTGCACGCCGCGATCCAGCCGGACCGCACGACGCCGGCCCGGCTACGGCAGCTGATGCGCCGCCATCTGGACTCGCTGATGGCCGAAAAGCCCTGACAAAACTAGGGTTTTCGGAGAAGAATCGCCGCGACCGGTTCAAAACCTTGCGCCACGTGGCACGATCACCGCATGGAGTCCGAGGGGGTGATCGTCGTCAGTGGAATCATGGCGGCGGGGAAGTCGTCGGTGTCCCAGATGCTGGCCGAAAGATTCCAGTACGGAGTGCATCTCCGGGGGGATGTTTTCCGGCGGATGATCGTCAGCGGACAGGCTTCGATGGCCGACGACGTGCTCGAGGCGCAGCGTCAGCTGCAGCTCCGCTACCGGCTCGCCTGCCTGGCCGCCGACGAGTACGCGAAGGCCGGCTTCACCGTCGTACTGCAGGATGTCGTGATCGGTGAATTGCTGCGCGAGTTCCTCGACGGCATCCGGACCCGCCCGCGGTATCTCGTCGTACTGACGCCGCGGCCCGAGGTCATCTCCGGCCGGCTCGGTGGAGCGCATCATCTGGTCGACGAGCTCGACTACGAGCTGCACGCGTTCAGTCCGCGGCGCGGGTTGTGGCTGGACAACTCAGACCTGTCGGTCGGCGAGACCGTCGACGCAATCCTCGGGCGACTCGACGAGGCAGTCTTCGACTGACGGTTGCCACAAGCTGCCGCTCCTCGACAGGTGCCCGGTGTCCCTACCCAAGGGTAGTTTGAGTGGATGACCGTACGGCGGACCTCGTGCAACCTGTGTGAAGCGATCTGCGGTGTGCTCGTGACCGTCGAGGACGGGCGGGTCACCGACATCCGCGGCGACGAGTCGGACCCGTTGTCCCACGGTCACATCTGCCCGAAGGCGGTCGCGCTTCGTGACCTCCAGGAGGACCCGGACCGGTTGACCACGCCGGTACGACGCACGTCCGATGGCTGGCAGGAGATCGGCTGGGACGCGGCGTACGAGCTCGTGGTGGACAAGCTCACCGGGATCCAGAAGGAGCACGGGCGCAACTCGATCGGCGTCTACCTCGGCAACCCGAACGTGCACAGCCTCGGCGCGCTCACGCACATGCCGACGATGGTCCGGCAGCTGCGGACCCGGAACAAGTTCAGCGCGACCTCGATCGATCAGCTGCCGCACATGCTGTCGTCGTACCTGCTGTACGGGCATCAGCTGATGGTCGCAGTGCCGGACATCGACCGGACGTCATACCTGCTGATGCTCGGCGCGAATCCGCTGGCGTCGAACGGGAGCATGATGACGGCGCCCGGGTTCGGGCGGCGACTGAAGGACGTGCGGAAGCGCGGCGGCAAGGTCGTCGTCATCGATCCGCGACGGACCGAGACGGCGGTGGTCGCCGACGAGCATCACTTCGTCCGGCCCGGGACGGACGCGGCGTTCCTGCTCGCGCTGATCCACGAGGTGATCTCGCTGGGTGCCGCGCGGCCGGCGGAATACGTCGACGGGCTGGCGACGGTCGAGGCCGTGGTCGAGGCGTGGACACCGGAGCGGGCGGCGGGGATCACCGGCATCCCGGCGGACGTGATCCGGCGAGTCGCTCGTGAATTCGCCGAAGCAGATCGGGCGGCCTGTTACGGGCGGGTCGGGGTGTCGACGCAGCAGTTCGGCGCGATCTGCCAGTGGGCGATCCAGGTGCTGAACATCATCACCGGGAACCTCGACCGGCCGGGCGGCACGATGTTCCCGCGGCCGGCGGTGAACGCCTTGCTCGGGCTGGGCCGTGGGCACATCGGCGTCTGGAAGAGCCGCGTGCGTGGACTGCCGGAGTTCGGCGGCGAGCTGCCGGTGTCGACGATGGCCGAGGAGATCCTGACGCCGGGCGACGGGCAGATCCGGGCAATGATGACGGTGGCCGGCAACCCGGTGCTGTCGACGCCGAGCGGTCGCAGACTGGACGAGGCGCTCGGGTCGCTGGAGTTCATGGTCGCGATCGATCCGTACATCAACGAGACCACGCGGCACGCGGACGTGATCCTGCCGCCGGCGCCGCCGCTCGAGCGAGATCACTACGACGTGATCTTCCACCAGCTCGCCGTCCGCAACACCGCGCGCTGGAACGACGCAGTACTGCCGAAACCCGCGGAGGCCAGACACGACTGGGAGATCTTCCGCGACCTGGGTCTGGCATTCATCAGGCGTACGCCGTGGAGCCGTCGCCGGGTGCAGGTGATCGCTCGACTGCGGGTCTCGCCGCGCAGGATCGTGGACGCCGGGTTGCGGATCGGGCCGTACCGGCTGTCGGTGGCGAAGCTCCGGAAGTCGCCCGGCGGGATCGATCTCGGCCCCTTGCAACCTGCCCTCCCGGGCGCGCTGCATCACAAGTCCAAGCGGATCGATCTCGCACAGCGGATGATCCTCGACGACCTGCCGCGGCTGGATTCGCTCAACGACCTGGACGGCCAGCTCCTGCTGATCGGCCGGCGACACCTCCGCAACAACAACTCCTGGATGCACAACTCGGCGCGGTTGGTGAAGGGCAAGCCCCGGCACCAGCTCCTGATGAACCCGGACGACCTGGCCGAGCGGTCACTCGCCGACGGCCAGCTCGTCACGGTCACCTCGGCGGCCGGCTCGATCTCCGTGGAAGTTGCCTCCAGCAACGACATCATGCCCGGCGTGGTCAGCCTCCCGCACGGCTTCGGCCACAACCGTCCCGGCGCCCGGCTCACCGTCGCGAACCAGGTGGCGGGTCAGAGCGCGAACGACGTGACCGACGCCGCGTACACCGACGCCGTGGCCGGTACCGCCGCGGTGAACGGCGTGCCGGTCACGGTGACGGCGTCCTAGCTCGGCGGCGCTGAGCTGTCGCGGATGATCAGCAACGGCGTGGAGTACAGGTGCGCCTGCGGTTGGGCGCCGGAGATCAGGGCCAGCAGACGCTGGGTCACTTCCGCGCCGTACCCGACGATGTTGTGACTGAGCGCCGTGAGCGTCGGATGGGTGATCCGGCACAGCGCCGAGTCGTCCCAGGCCACCAGCGTGATGTCGTCGGGCACGCGCAGGCCGAAACCCTGGATGACGGCCAGACCGGCCACCGCCATCAGGTCGTTGTCGTAGATGATCGCGGTCGGGCGCGGGCTTCCGGTCACGACGTCGCGCGTCGCGGCAGCACCTTGGGCGGCGGAGTAGTCGGTGTGATGGATGCGCGTCTCGACCGACAGCCGACGGGTGGCCAGCTCGAAGGCCTGGTCGCGGATCCAGACATCGCCGTACTCCGGCGGCCCCGCGACCCGCGCGATCACCCGATGGCCGAGCGACGCGACGTGATCCAGGGCCGCGTTCATCGCCGCCGCGCCGTCCGTCCAGACGCACGGCATCCCGTCCGCGAGCGCCGGATCCCCGACCAGAACGGCCGGCAGACCGAGCTTCCGCAGTACCGGGAGGCGGGGATCGGCGACGCGCAGGTCGACGACGATCACCCCGTCGACGCGGCGTTCGGCGGCCCATTTCCGGTACGTCGCCAACTCCTCGTCGAGATCGGCCACGACCTGCAGGGCCAACGCGTACGACTTCTCCGCGAGGACCGATTCGACGCCGCCGACGAAGCCCATGAAGTACGGCTCCTCGATCAAGGTCTGCGCCGACCTCGCGAGCACCAACCCGAACGTCTCGCTGCGTGCCGCGGACAACTGGCGGGCGGCCCGGTTGGGCACCCACTCCAGCTCCGCGGCGACCTGCAGCACACGCGCGCGGGTGGCCTCCGACACCCCGGGCTGGTTGTTCAGGGCGTACGAAACGGCGCCTTGGGAGACACCACAGCGACGGGCGATCTCCTTGATGGTCACACGGGACACAACGGTTCACTCCTCACGGGCGGCCGGACCGCTGACGGTCGGTCCGGAATCCTTCAGTGTGCGCCTGACCTGAACACCCTGTCATCACTTGAGCACACAAAGTGACCGTTTGATCAAACTCAGAAATCCGAGAGAACACTCAGGTGACCGCCCAGTGGTTGGGCGGAGGGTGGTGCCGCCGGGGCTCGGTGGGATAGCGTTGCCGTCGTTACTTAACCGGTTCGGCTTATCAGTCGGCGTAAACCCCAGGGCAGCGGGCGACGCGCCGCCGACAAGGAGAAACCAATGGTCGCAGTGGACCACCTGTCCCTCCAGCTGTACACGGTCCGGGGCAAGCTCGAAGAGGACTTCGACGGCACTCTGGCACGCATCGCGGAGATCGGCTACACCAAGGTCGAGCCCTTCGGTGTGACTGCCTTCGCGGACCGTCTGGCCGACGCGCTGCCCAAGCACGGACTCTCGGCCCCCACCACGCACGCCGGCCTGCTGCGGGACGAGGCCGGCCCGATCTACGCCGCCGCCAAGCGTCTCGGCATCAGCACGGTGATCGACCCGCACACCGACCCCGCCCGCTGGCAGAACGCCGACGACATCAAGGTGATCGCCGACGGGCTGAACAAGGCCGCGATCGAGGCCGCCGACCACGGCATCACGGTCGGCTACCACAACCACCAGTTCGAGCTCGAGTCGAAGATCGGCGGCGCGCACGGGCTGGAGATCCTGGTCGACAACCTGTCCGACGACGTGATCCTCGAGGTCGACACCTACTGGGCCGCGGTCGGCGGCGCCGACGTACCGGCGCTGCTCGGCAAGTTCGGCGACCGGGTGAAGGCGATCCACGTCAAGGACGGCGACGGCACGCTGAACAACAAGGCCCAGGTCGCGGTCGGCGACGGCGTCATCGCGGTCCGGGAGATCCTCGCGGCAGCGCCTGCTGCCTTGCGGGTCGTCGAGCTTGACGACTTCACCGGCGAGATCTTCGACGCGGTCGAGGGCAGCTACACGTTCCTCACCGGAGAGGGTGCGCCTGAATGACAGCGGTCGGCGTAGGTGTGATCGGCGCCGGAGTGATCTCCGACGCCTACATCAAGAGCATGCAGAGCTTCCCGGACCTGAAGGTCGTCGCGATCGGCGACCTCCGGCCGGAAGCCGCCGAGGAGAAGGCCAAGCAGTACGGGATCGAGGCCCACGGCGGCCCCGAGGTCGTGCTGAACAACGCCGACGTCGAGATCGTGGTCAACCTGACCATCCCGATCGCGCACGTCGAGGTGGCCCTGGCAGCGGTTGCCGCAGGCAAGCATGTGTGGAGCGAGAAGCCGTTCTCGCTGGACCAGGACAGCGGGCTCAAGCTGCTGGCCACGGCACAGGACGCGGGCGTGCGGCTGGGTTGCGCACCCGACACCATCCTCGGCCCGGGTCTGCAGGAGTCCCGTCGCATCATCGAGCGCGGTGACATCGGCACGCCGCTGACCGCGCTGACCCTGATGCAGTCCCCCGGCCCGGAGTCCTGGCACCCGAACCCGGCGTTCCTGTTCCAGGAGGGCGCCGGCCCGCTGTGGGACATCGGCCCGTACTACCTGACCACGCTGGTCCAGCTGTTCGGTCCGGTGGCCGCGGTCGCGGGGATCGGGTCGAAGTCGAAACAGAAGCGCACGATCGGCTCCGGTCCGCTGGCGGGGACCGATTTCGACGTGACCGTGCCGACGCATGTCAGCGCGATCGCGAAGTTCGAGTCGGGTCAGTCGTCGCAGAGCATCTTCAGCTTCGACTCGCCGCTGTCGCGGGCAGGGTTCGTCGAGATCACCGGCTCGGACGCGACCCTCGCCGTACCGGACCCGAACGGGTTCGACGGTGAGATCAAGATCCGTCGCCGTGGCGCCGACGACTGGGAGACGATCGCGGAGACCAAGGCGGTGGCCCAGCGCGGCACCGGTGTGCTGGAGATGGCGCGGGCGATCCGGGCCGGCCGGCCGCACCGGGCGACCGGGGCGTTGGCGTTCCACATCGTCGACGTGATGGCCTCCATCACCGACTCGATCGACACCGGCGCGTTCGTCGACGTGAACAGCACGGTCGAGGTCGCGCCGATCCTGCCCGACGACTGGGACGTGACCGCAGCAACGCTATGACCAGTATCTTTCTCGATCCCCGGCGGACCGTCGTGTTCGCCGGGGACTCGGTCACCGACTGCGGCCGCCGTACCGACCCGGACGGGTTGGGCGACGGTTACGTCCGCAATCTGTACGACGACCTGGCCGGCCGATACCGCGAACGCCGGCCGAAGATCGTCAATGCCGGCATCAGCGGCAACCGGGCGGCCGACCTGGCCGCCCGGTGGTCCGCCGATGTGCTGGCCCACGACCCGTCGCTGGTGTCGATCCTGATCGGGATCAACGACACCTGGCGGCGGTACGACGAGAACGATCCGACGACGGCCGAGTCCTTCGAGGCGTCGTACCGGGCGCTGCTCGATCCACTGGACTGTCCGGTGGTCCTGATGGAGCCGTTCCTGCTGCCGGTCAAGGCGGGGCAGGACGAGTGGCGCGAGGACCTGGACCCGAAGCTCGAGGTGGTCCGGAAACTGGCCGTCGAGTACGGCGCGATCCTGGTGCCGACCGACATCGAGCTGACCAAGCAGGCCGCGTCCGTCGGACGGGAGACGCTCGCCGGAGACGGCGTGCACCCGAGCCCGGCCGGACACCGTGCCCTCGCCGATCTGTGGCGACGCTACGTCCTGGACGACTGACGTCCGCTGCTCCTCACGCCTGGCGGGGAGCAGTGCAGTTTCACTAAACCGGTTCACCCCTGGAGCCCGACTGTGACATCGCTGAAGACCCTTGACCTGACCACCGAAGGCGGCGCCGCCTGGACCGTCCGCGCCGTCGAGGGTCCGGCGCCCGACGGCCTGATCGACCGGCCGGTGGCCGCGACCGTTCCGGGTGAGGTGCACACCGATCTGCTCGCGGCCGGCGAGATCCCGGATCCGTTCGACGGCGACAACGAGTCGAAGCTGCACTGGATCGGCCGGACCCGGTGGAGCTACCGGACGACGTTCGGCTGGGTCGCGGATGGGAACGACCGCCAGGAACTGGTCGCCGAGGGTCTCGACACGGTCGCGACCGTCACGCTGAACGGGCAGGAGATCGGCCGGACCGCGAACCAGCACCGTTCGTACCGGTTCGACGTGACCAGCGTGCTCGTTGCCGGGGACAACGAGCTGGTGATCGAGTTCGAGGGTCCGGTCGCGGCGGCCGAGGCGGAGCGGGCGAAGGTCGGCAGCTGGCCGCACACCAACCTGCACCCGTACAACGAGCTGCGGAAGATGGCCTCGAACTTCGGCTGGGACTGGGGACCGGATGTCGCGACCGCGGGCATCTGGCGGCCGATCCGCATCGAGTCCTGGTCCGGTGTGCGCATCGATTCGGTCCGGCCGCTCGCCGGGGCGGACGGCGTACTGAACACCTTCGTGTCGCTGGTGTGGACCGACACGGCGTCGGAGTACGCCACCGTCACCGTTGAGGTTGCCGGGACAACGCAGTCCGCGAGCGTCAAGCCGGGGTGGGACACCGTTGCCGTCACCAATACGGTCCCCGACGTGGATCTCTGGTGGCCGCGTGGGCACGGCGAGCAGCCGTTGTACGACGTGGTCGTTAAGCTGGCCGACGAGGAGTGGACCGGGCGCGTCGGCTTCCGGGACATCACCGTGAACGTTGCCCCGGACAACGACGGTACGCCGTTCGTGCTGTCGGTGAACGGGAAGCCGATCTACGTGCGCGGCGCGAACTGGATCCCGGACGACGCGTTCGTCACCCGGTTGAATGCCGAGACGTACCGGACCAGCATCCAGGACGCCATCGACGCCGGCATGAATCTGCTGCGCGTCTGGGGCGGCGGGATCTACGAGAGCGAAGACTTCTACGACGTCTGCGACGAGCTGGGAATCCTTGTCTGGCAGGACTTCCTGTTCGCGTGTGCGGCGTACTCGGAGGAGGAGCCGCTCCGGAGTGAGGTCGAGGCCGAGGCGCGTCAGGCGGTCACGCGACTGAGCAAGCACGCCAGCCTCGCGGTCTGGAACGGTAACAACGAGAACATCTGGGGGTATGTCGAGTGGAGCTGGCGGGTCCCGCTGGCCGGGCGGCCGTGGGGCGCAGGGTACTACCTCGACCTGCTGCCCAAGATCGTTGCCGAGCTCGACCCACGGACGCCGTACTCCGCCGGTAGCCCGTACTCGTTCGACCAGTTCATCCACCCGAACGACGAGCGGCACGGGACGATGCACATCTGGGACGTGTGGAACCAGGTGGACTACACGACGTACCGCAAGTACAAGCCGCGGTTCGTGTCGGAGTTCGGCTTCCAGGGACCGCCGGCCTGGTCGACGCTCACGTCGGTGGTGCACGACGCGCCGCTCGATCCTTACGGCTCGCAGATGCTGGTGCACCAGAAGGCGTTCGAGGGGAACCTCAAGCTGGAGCGCGGACTCGGCGAGCACCTGCCGGTCTGGAAGGACATCGACGACTGGCACTGGACCACGCAACTCAACCAGGCGCGAGCCGTTGCCTACGGCATCGAGCACTTCCGCTCGCTGTTCCCGTTGAACACGGGTGCGGTGGTCTGGCAGCTGAACGACAACTGGCCGGTGGTCTCCTGGGCGGCCGTCGACGGCCACGGGATCCGCAAGCCGCTCTGGTACGCGCTGAAGCGGGTCTATGCCGACCGCCTGCTGACCGTGCAACCCCGGGAGGACGAGCTGGTCGTTGCCGCACACAACGACACGGACGATGCCTGGACCACGGAAGTGACGGTGACCCGGCGGTCGACTGCGCGCGACGGTGAAGTGCTGGCTCGCGAGACGTTCGCGCTCGAGGTGCCGGCCCGATCTGCTGTCAGCAACGCCTTGCCTTCCTCGGTTGCGGCAACTTCCAACCCGGCCGGCGAGTATCTGGAGGTGCGCGGCGCTGACGGCGCGTCCGCCTACTGGTACTTCGTGGAGGACACGTCCTTGGAGCTGGCCGCGGATGCCTTCACGGTCGAGGTGGCGTCGACCCCGGACGGGTACGACGTGACCGTGGTCGCGACCGCGCTCGCCAAAGATCTGGCCTTCTTCCCGGACCGGCTGGACCCGGCAGCGCGGGTCGACTCGTGCCTGATCACCCTCTCGGCCGGCGAGAGCCACACCTTCCACGTCACCGGCGCCAAGGCCCCCGAATGGGCCGGCGTACCGGTGCTGCGGTCGGCGAACGATCTGCTCGACTGATTTACGTCGAGACCTTGACTAAAGGCGGGACGGGACCGCTACTTGGGAGTGAAACTCCCTGGTCCCGCCCCACCTTGGAGGTCTTACGGTCATGCGCTCTCTCGCGGTCGTTCTGCTGAGTTTCGCTTCGCTGCTGATCGCTCCGGCCACCGCATCCGCGGCCTTGCCGGCCTGTCAGCACTTCTACACCGGTCCGATCCCCGATCGGCCGATCTCAGGCGGTCACGGCAACGGGACCACGGCACCGCCGTACGACGTCAGCGGCCGACTGCCCGCGCCTGGTGGGATCAGCGGCGGTCTCGGTGCTGACGGGAAGGTGACGTTCACCTTCAACCGGGTCGCCGGCGCGAAGGCATATCGCGCGTTCCGGAACGGGCAGGCGCTGCAGTGGATCAGCGACTGGGGTCAGCCGACGCTGCAGGTGACGGACGCGAGTCCGTGCGCCGGCGCGCACTACCAGGTGTACGCGATGTCGGCCGAGGACACTTCGGCGTCGTCGATCGGCCAGATCAGTACGTCGTACCGGCTCGACTCGTCGAACCACCTGGCGTCGTACCGGATGCCGGTCGGGACCACGCTGAACTACCGGGTGTCGGCGTACAACGACGTCGCGCAGACGGCGCTCGGCTACAACGCCGGCACCGGTATCTGCGCGGTGGACGCCCGCATCATCCCGTGGGGCACGCGCCTCTACGTCCCCGGCTACGGCCACTGCTACGCGGCCGACATCGGCAGCTGGATCAAGGACGACATCGTCGACGTGTGGTTCCCACCGGGCCCGGACGCGGACAACTGGGGCATCCAGCGACTCTCGCTGACCGTAGAGTGAGGGTATGACCTGGGGGAAGTATGTAGCTGTCGTCGGCCTGCTCGTCGCACTTGTTGCTTGCAGCAACAGCAGGCCGGTAGCCGGGCCCCAGACCCGAGCGCCCTCAGCACCTGTGCGTACTGCGAAACCGGTGCGGCCGACCATCGCGCCGGTGCAGGCGAGGCCCGGTGCCTCCAGCAACGTGAAGTTGATGCCAGTGCTCGACCATGGGCCGCGGGACAAGAAGCAGATCGCGTTGACGTTCGACGCGGACCTGACTGCACTGATGCGCAGGCGGCTGGTGTCCGGCAAGGTCAAGTCGTACTACAACAAGGCGCTGATCGACGAGCTGCGTGCGCTGCACGTCCCGGCGACCATGTTCCTGACCGGGATGTGGATGGAGCAGTATCCGGATATCACCCGCCGGCTCGCCAATGACCCGTTGTTCGAGCTCGGCACACATACCTACGACCATCGCGGTTTCACCAAGCACTGCTACACGCTGGGGACGGTTCCCCGCGACCAGATGCTTGCCGACGTACGCCGGGCGATCGTCGAGCTGGACCGCCTGGATCCCCACGCGACCAGGTGGTTCCGCTTCCCCGGCGGTTGCTACGACGCCACCGCACTGCGCGAGCTGGCCCCGGCCGGCGTCACCGCGGTCGGGCTGGACGTCCCGGGCGCCGATGGTTTCGCCAAGTCACCCCAACCGATCATCAAGCAGGTCCTGGACCACGTCCAGGACGGCTCGATCGTCGTCCTCCACATGCACGGCGGTGACAACGCTCCCTACACCGCCCAAGCCGTAGGCCCGATCGTCCGAGCCCTCCGCACCCGCGGCTACCAACTCGTCACGGTCACCCAGTTGGTCAGTCGACGTTGACAGCGACGTACTTGAGCTCCAAGTACTCGTCGATGCCGACTGTGCCGCCCTCTCGGCCGAGGCCGGATTGTTTGACGCCGCCGAAGGGGGCGGCGGGGTTGGAGACGATGCCTTGGTTGAGGCCGATCATGCCGGCTTCGAGGCGTTCGGAGACGCGGAGTGCCCGGCTCAGGTCCTTGGTGAACAGGTAGGAGACCAGGCCGAACTCCGTGTCGTTCGCCATCCGCACGGCCTCGTCCTCGGTCTCGAACGCGGTCAGCGGTGCGACCGGGCCGAAGATCTCCTCCTTCTGCAGCCGCGCACTCGCCGGTACGTCGGCCAGTACGGTCGGCTGGAAGAAGTACCCGTTGCCTTCAGCAACTGAACCGCCGGTCAACGTCCGCGCGCCCTGGGCGATCGCGTCGGCCACCAGATCGGCCACCTTGTCGCGCTGCTTGCCGTCGATCAGCGGCCCGACCTCGACGCCCTCCTCGGTACCGCGGCCGACCTTGAGCGCCGCCATCCGCTCGGCCAGCCGGGACGAGAACTCCGCCATCACCGACGAGTGCACGTAGATGCGGTTGGCCGACGTACAGGCCTCGCCGCCGTTGCGCATCTTGGCCAGCATCGCGCCGTTGACCGCCTTGTCCAGGTCGGCGTCCTCGAACACCAGCAGCGGTGCGTTCCCGCCGAGCTCCATGCTCGTCCGCAGTACCTGGTCGGCGGCCTGCTCGATCAGCTTCCGGCCGACCGGAGTCGATCCGGTGAAGGAGAGCTTGCGAGCGCGGCCGTCGCGGATCAGCGGCTCCATCACACCGCCCGCATCGTGGGTGGTGACCACGTTCAGCACGCCCGCCGGCAGGCCGGCCTCGGTCATCAGCTCGGCCAGCTTGAGCATCGACAGCGGCGTCTGCGCGGCCGGCTTGATCACCATCGTGCAGCCGGCGGCGACGGCCGGTCCGATCTTGCGTGCGCCCATCGCCGCCGGGAAGTTCCACGGCGTGATCAGCAGGCACGGTCCGACCGGTTGGCGCATCAGCAGGAACCGTCCGGAGCCGTTCGGGGCGATCTGGTACCCACCCTCGATCCGGACCGCCTCCTCCGCGAACCAGCGGAAGAACTCTGCTGCGTAGGCGATCTCGCCTTTGGACTCGGCGACCGGCTTGCCCATCTCCAGCGTCATCAGCAGCGCAAGGTCGTCGGCCCGCTCGGTCATCAGCTCATACGTACGGCGGAGGATCTCGCCACGCTCACGTGGTGGCGTAGCTGCCCACTCCGCCTGAACGGCGACCGCTGCGTCCAGCGCTGTCTTGCCGTCGGCCGGACTGGCGTCCGCCACATCGCAGAGTGTCGCCCCGGTGGCCGGGTCCTCGACGGCGAGCGTCTTGCCGCCCTCGGCCGCCACCCACTTGCCTCCGATGAACAGCTCCGTCGGACACGCCTCGATGACTTCCCGCTCCGATGACATGGGCCCGCCTCTCGTCTGGTTCGCAGTACCCAGACTAGGCCGTGGCTATCAGCGGGGGTGTGTGTCTGGGGACGGTACGGACGATGCGGGTCAGACCGGCCGCGACGGTGCGGAGGATCGCCGATCGGATCAGTCCGTCGAAGGCCAGCGGGACGAGCATGACCTCGTCTGCCGTCGTACTCGCGACCAGTGCGCCCAGTCCGGCCGCAACGGTCGCACGTGAGCCGACGATGTGGCCCGGGTCGTCGAGCAGTCGTTCTGCGCGGCCGCGCTCCCGCCCGGTCAGCGGCGGTTCCAGCAGCGCCATCAGCTCGCCCGACGTGACACGTGGTCCCGCCGCAGCCAGCCGGGTCTTCACGCGGACGTACTCCGCGAATCGGGCGAACGCCTCCTCCTCGGAGTCGGCTGCCACCACGCCGACCGTGACGGCGAGGTACGGCCGTACCTTCGGCCCGGTCGGCTCGAAGTGCTCCCGGTACGCCGCCACTGCAGCTGCCGTCACCGAGGCCGCGCGGTGGTGCGCCAGGAAGAGAGGCAGTCCGCGTACGGCGGCAGTCATCGCCGTACCTGCGTGATCGGCCAGCACGAACACTGGCGGCGGCAGACCAGCCAGCGACAGCCGTACGTCGCCCACCGGCGCCCGGCCCGGCGTGCCGTCGCGCAAGAACCCGCATAGCTCGTCCAGCCGCTGCGGGAACGAGTCGCGTGCGCCGCCCGCGAGTGCGGCCGCAGTACTAGGTGCGACGCCGCGCTGCTCCCCCACGCCCAGGTCGATACGGCTCGGGTACGCCGCCGCGAGTGCGGCGAACTGTTCCGCGACGACAAGCGGCTGGTGGGTGGTCAGTAGGAGCCCGCCGGCGCCCAGGCGGATCCGATCGGTCCGTGCAGCCAGTACAGCGGCGAGCACAGCGGGTGCTGCGCCGCCGACGCCTCGGACACCGTGCTGCTCTCCGAGCCAGAACCGACGGTATCCGAGGTCATCGGCGGCCAGTGCCACCTCCGCGGTCTCCCGGAGAGCGGCCGCAGCCGACTGACCGGGCAGCTGCGGAACAACGTCCAGCACAGAGTGGGCCGAGACGGATAGTCCGGGAGCGACAGTGGTGTGCACGGGCCTACGGTGACAGCGGTGAACCTGTTCACGCATGGGGATTCGCCACCCAAGTTCCGGCCGCCTTGCCCCCATCCTCGGTACCCCTGTCGACGGTCCGAAAATGGGTGTTCACAGCCCTTGCCGGGCCTGGTCCCACGCGGGCATCGTTCCGGGCGTGCCGCCGGCCTTCCACCAAAGGCCGGCCGGCCCGGTCCGCTGCCGCGGGGTCGTCTACCCCCCAGTCGTCACCCCGCGGCAGACACCGGTCGACACTCAGCTACACAGACCCGGAAAGGCCAAGAATATGGGGGCTGAGTACCCATGCCCGGGCCCAGTCCCCGATGGCAGCCTGAGCGCGTGCTCAACTCAGCGACCACGGGAAAATCCCGGATCAGCCACCGCGAGACCTGGTGGTCCGCGGGTGTGCGGCCGCATGAGTTGACCCACTCCGCGCCGGCCTGGGCCGAGTACGTGGAGCGCAGTACCTCTCTCCCACCGAGCGCGCCTGTCGCCGGTCGAGACCCTGCAGGGACCGATGTCATTGGCGGCTACACGTCAGGTGGAGCGGCCGCGGCAACGGATGGGTCCGGCACGGACTGGCGGCAGGCGCTCATGCGTTGCCTGGAACCGCTACTGGACTCGGCACGCCGGGACCTCGCGGCGGCCGGGCACACCGGCGTACTCGCCGAGCAGTTCCTGCAGCGGCTAGGACTCCGTCTGGTCAAGCTGGCCGCTCGCACGCTGGTCCTGGAGCTCGCCCGGGCCCGGGACCGCGGCGAGCTGGCCGGCGACACCCCTGCCGCACGGTTCCTGGACTTCACCCAGCGGCTCGTCGGAGCGAGCGAGCTGGCGGAGTTCCTGGCCGCCTACCCGGTGCTGGCCCGGGTCCTGGGCGAGTCGTGCCGACAGGGCGTCGAGGGTCACCTCGAGCTGCTGGCACGACTCGCCGAGGACCGTGAGTCGCTCGTCACCGGGCTGCTGGACGGCCGCGACCCCGGTGCGCTGACCGCGATCGACCCCGGCGGCGACCCGCACCGGGGCGGTCGGAGCACCGCGATCCTCACCTTCGCGGACGGCCGGCGACTGGTCTACAAGCCCAGGCCGCTGGAGCTCCACCAGCACTTCAACACCTTTGTGGACTGGCTGAACGCCAAGACCACGCTCGACATCCGCACGGTCCGCCTGCTGACCCAGGACGGCTACGGCTGGCTCGAGTACGTCGTCCACGAGCCGTGCGACGACTTCGCCGGCGTCCGGCGGTTCTACCAGCGGCAAGGTGCTTTGCTGGCGCTGCTGTACGTGCTCGACGGCACCGACATGCACTTCGAGAACCTCATCGCCGCGGGCGACCAGCCGGTGTTGGTCGACGTCGAGACGCTGTTCCACCCGAGTCGCCTTCCGGTGACCGGGTTGAGCCACGATCCGGCGTACCGCTCGCTGGTCGGTTCGGTGTACCGCACCGCGCTGCTTCCGCTGCTGGTCTCGGGTGAGTACGGCGTCGCGGACGTGTCCGGCCTCGGCGGTGACGCCGGGGCGACAGCGTCGATGAGCGTGGTCGACTGGGCCGACGCAGGGCTGGACTCGATGCACCTCGTCCGGCGTCCCGGACAGGCGGAGAGCGCGGCCAACCGGCCGATGCTCGACGGCGCGATGGTCGAGCCGCGTGAACACGAGATCGCTGTGCTCACAGGGTTTCGGGCCGCGTATGAGGCGATCGCCCGACACCGTGACGAGTTCCTCGGACCGGAGGGACTGCTGGCACAGTGCGCCTCGGACCAGCTGCGCTTCGTACCGCGCAGCACCCGCCTCTACACCAGTCTGCTGGACGAGTCGACTCATCCGGACGCACTGCGTGACGCGGCCGGCCGGAGTCAGCTGCTCGACCTGCTGTGGGATGCGGACGAGTCGTTGCACGCGATCGTCCCGTACGAGCTGGCCGACCTGTGGGCAGGCGACGTACCGCTGTTCACCGCTCGCCCCGACAGCACAGCCGTGTGGGCGTCGGACGGAACACACATCCCCGATGTCCTCGCAAATACAGGGCTTTCGGAGGTCGAGGCGAAGGTCGCAAGCCTCAGCGATGTCGACGAGCATCGGCAGACCTGGCTGATCTCCGCGTGCCTCGCAACCCGTCCGGAGCCGGTCAAGCACGTCAGTACGAAGACTCGGCAACATCTGGGCACGACCGAAGCGGACCCCGATCAGCTGCTCGCAGCGGCCACCGACATCGCCGACGAGATCGTCGCGCAGGTGATCGGTGAAACCGGCGGTGCGGCCAACTGGCTCGGCCTGGAACTGCTCGACGATCACCACTGGGCTGTGCGTTCCATGGGCGCCGGCCTCTCGAACGGCTACACCGGTACGGCGCTCTTCCTCGCACAGGTCGGCGTGATCACCGGAGCCGACAGGTACTGCGAGCTGGCCCGCGACGCGATCCGTCCGATCCCGCAGCTGCTCGAAGCGCTGGCCGGTGACCTGGAGTCCGCGCAACTCGTCGGACCGGGCTTCCACGGACTCGGCGGCATCACCTACGCCCTGGACCGGCTGCGCACCCTCCTCGGTGACAGCGACCTGGGCAACTGGCTGACAGCGTCGCTCGAGCTCACCGAGCAGCTCGTGCCGGACCCGGCCAAGTTCCCGTCGTACGTCGACGGTGCGGCCGGTGGACTGGCCGCAATGCGAGCAACAACAGGACTTCCGGCCGCCGACCGACTGGCCGAGCGGTACGCGGATCACCTGGTCACCACAGTCGAGAGCGGCCTCCGTGGCCGAGTAGCAGCGGAACACGGCTTCGCTCGCGGCTTCCAGGGAATCGCATGGGCCCTCGGGCAGTACGGCGTACCTGGTGACAGGTACCTGGATGCCGCCCGGACAGCAGCCGACCTGGATCGGCGGAACGCACCCGCCGGCCATGGCTGGTGTTCGGGCGACGCCGGGACAGCGCTCGCCCGGTCGGCGGCCGGAGTACCAGCGGATCTCGACAGCTACCTGAGGACCGCGGCAGAACGCCCGGTGCTCGCCGACCTGAGTCTGTGCCACGGCGAGCTCGGCGCGGTGGAGTCACTGACGTGGCTCGCCGCACGTGAGTACCCAACTGCAGAGGCGGTACGACGTCGTCGTGCCGGGTTGGTGCTCGCGGCAGTACAGCAGTACGGACCGCACTGCGGAACACCACGAGCCGTACCGTCTCCAGGCCTGCTGACCGGTCTGGCAGGGATCGGGTACGGAGTACTCCGCCTTGCGTTCCCCGCACGGGTTCCGTCCGTGCTGTTGCTCGAACCAACCGCCGGGTCGAGGTGTGGCACAGCACCAAAGCCCACACAGTGACAGGGGAACAACATGACCGCCCAGCAGCACCACGAGGTTCAGCACGAAACTCCGGCAGACGAGCAGTTCGCGACGCCGGACCGCACCGAAGCAGTCAGCCCGATCACGGTGCCGAAGCGGTACCGGATCGCGGCCCGGGCGATGGCCCTCGTCGGCGTCGCCGGCGCCAGCGCCATGGCAGTCACAGTCATGACGCCCAACGGCCTTCCGTGGGTCGTCGGCGGCTGAGCAACCTGCCGACAAGCAGCGAACGTTTGATGGAGTGGCCGGCCGCCCCCTTGTGGGCGGCCGACCCTCGGTCGGACTCCTGCGGCGACAAGCATCTGTAGTTACAGTTGGCAACCATGCAGACCCGTTCGCCTACCGTGGTCGGCAGAGCCCGGGAGATCGAGAGCCTTCAGCGCCTGCTGACCGGAGCACACGACGGTCGTGGTGGTGCGATCTTCCTGGTCGGCGAACCCGGCATCGGAAAGAGCCGCCTGGCCGCGACCGCCACCACCCAGGCCCTCGACGCGGGTATGACGACGCTGCGCGGACGGGTCGGCGCCATCGGCACGATGGTTGCCTTCCGCCCGTTCACCGAAGCCCTGCTGTCGTTGATCCGGCGCGGCGAGATGCCCACGACCGAAGGCCTCGGCCCGTACCGGCAGGTCCTCGGCCGGCTCGTTCCGGACTGGGACGACGGCACCGCGCACGACACCGCAGCGTCACCGGTCGTGCTCGGAGAGGCAGTGCTGCGACTGCTGACCCTGGTCGGCCGGGACCGCGGCTGTCTACTCGTTCTCGAAGACCTGCACGGCTCCGACCCGGAGACGCTGGCCGTGATCGAGTACCTGCTCGACAACCTGGACGACCAGCCGATCACGCTCGTCGCGACGATGCGGCCCGAGACGTGCCCGGCGTACGAACTGGCCCGGTTGTCGGCGCAGCGAGGTACCGCCGAACTGATCGAACTGCCGCCGTTGGGGCGGGGCGAGGTCGCCGAGCTCGCCGCGGGGTGCCTGGAGGTTCCGGTCGACGGCGTGCCGGAACAGCTGACTGACCAGCTGTGGAACGACAGCGCCGGAATCCCTTTCATCGTTGAGGAACTGCTGCAGGAGGCGAACCGCAGCGGACAGCTGGTGTCCGGGCCGGACGGCAGCGTGCAGGTCGTCGACGACCTGCACACGAACGTCCCGGCGGCGGTGGTGCGCAGCATCAGCAGCCGGACCGCGCAGCTCGGGCCGCAGTCGCGCGACATCCTCGTGCTGGCCGCGGTGATCGGGCACCGGTTCCCGCTGAGCATCGTGCGTACGGCGACCGGGACCGACGAACGTGTGCTGCTGGCCACGCTCCGGGCCGGTGTGGCCGCCCAGCTGGTCGGTCCCGACGAGCCCGCGCCGGACTGGTACGCGTTCCGGCATCCGCTCACCGCCGAGTCGCTGCTCGCCGGCCTGACGCCGACCGAACGCTCCGCCCTGGCCCGCCGCTGCGCGGACGCCGTCGAGGAGTTGCACCCGGGACTGCCCGGCGAGTGGTGCCCGATGGTCGCCGAACTAGCCGAGACCGGCGGCGACACCGTCCGCGCCGGCCGGCTGTTCGCACTCGCCGGACGGCGGTCCTTCGACGACGGCTCGACCGGGTCGGCGGCCAACCTGCTGGACCGCGCGAACACGTTGCTGGCCGCCGATCCCGACATCGGCCACCGGGCCGACGTGCTCGGCGCCCTGCTGCTCGCACTCAGCGCGACCGGAGGCTTCGAGCAGCTGGCCGTGCACGCCGCGACCGTCGACGAACTGGCCGACCGCAATCTCGACAGCCGCAAGGTCGCCGCGCTGCACGTCCAGCTCGCGAACGCGGAGATGGTCGCCGGCCGCTGGGCGGCCGCGCTCCAGCATGTCGCGACCGCCCGGTCGCTGCTCGGCAACGACGCCGGCGACGCCGACCTCGCGCCGATCGACGTGGTCGCCGCCAACCTGGAATTCGCCCGGACGAACCCCGGCCGGCTGAAGGCGGCCACCGAGCTGGCCACCCGCGCCGCCGCGGCGGCCGAACGCGCCGAGCTGCCCGAGGTCGCCTGCGAGGCCCTGCAACTGCTGGGCATCCTGGCCCGCGAGCACGACCTCGACCGGTCGATCGACTACTTCCATCGGGCCCGGCAGATCGCCGAGGACCACGGGATGACGCTCCAGCGGGTCGTCTCGCACATCCTCCAGTCGGTCAGCCTCTATCTCGCCGACGGCAGCATCGTCGAGCTGGAGCGGTCCCGGCAGCAGGCGCTCCGTATCGGCGCCATCACGCTGGTATACGACGTGGACGGCATGCTCGGCCAGCAGCTGATCCTGCAGTCCGACTACGCGCGGGCCGCCGCGATCATCGACGAGTGCGTCGAGGTCACCCGGCGGATGCGGCTCGGCCGGTCGGCGACGTTCTTCCTTGCGACCAAGGCGATCCTGGAGGCGCACCAGGGCCGCAGGTCCGCGATGGAGGCGACGCTGGCCGAGATCACGAACTGGGGCGGCGAGCGGGCGTCGTACGAGCTGCCGTACTCCTACGGCCTGGCCCGGACGTTCTGCGCACTCCTCGAGGAGAACCGTGAGCTCGCCGACTCCGAGCTGGCGCAGGCGCTCGCGTACGACGCGCAGAACCCGACCACGTTCCACCTCTCCGGGAAGAACGGCCTGGCGCTGCTGCTCGGCGTACTGTCCGGTCGCAACGGCTGGGCGCACTTCGAGGCGGTGACCGCGACCGCGGCGAGCGGGATGCGGTGGAACAGGCAGTTCGTCCAGTTGGCCCACGCCGTACTGCTCGGCCGGGACGGTCAGGTCGAGGCGGCCAACGCCAAGGTGCTGGAGGCGACGGAGACCGCGTCGCTGTTCCCGTTGGCGCGGCATCTCGGGCTGCGGATGGTGGCCGAGCCGGCCGCCGCGGACGGCTGGGGCGACCCGGTCGCGTGGTTGCGCCTGGCCGAGGACTACTTCCACACCGCGGACATCTCGGCGGTCGCGAGTGCCTGCCGCGGGCTGATGCGGCAGCTCGGCGCGACCGTCTCCCAGCGCCGGAACGGCTCGGAGCAGGTGCCGGCGCACTTGCGGCAGCTGGGGATCACCACCCGGGAGTACGAGGTCTGCCGGCTGCTGGTGGACCGGATCGGGAACAAGTCGATCGCGTCCCGCCTGCACATCTCGCCACGGACGGTCGAGAAACACGTGGCCAGTCTGATGACCAAGACACAGCAACCCGACCGGGAGGCACTGAGCAGTTTCGCCCGAACGGTTTTTCAGGACTGAACAGATCCGATTCCGGGCAGCGATGCGTGTGCTGGAACATATGGCACCCGTTGGGTGATAGTTGTCGACTCACGCATCGGGACCCGCCAGCCGACGCGGCCAATGGACAGTATTTACGAACGCTCGCTATCTATACTGGGCGAGTGGCAGGCAAGGGGTCGGACATGAGCAAGGGAACGGTCGGCGGCGGCGGTACGACGATGCTGCGGCGGATCAATGTCGCCTCGGTCCTGGATGCGGTCCGACGATCCGCGCCGGCACCGTTGCGCGTCGCCGAACTGGTCGAGCGGACCGGGCTGGCCAGACCGACGGTCGCACAGGCCGTCGACGAGCTGCTCGACGCCGGCTGGCTGCAGCAGCACGGGCCCGACTCCGCGGACCGCTCGCTCGGCCGCCCGGCCATCCGCGTCTCGCTCCGCGGCCGCGCCGCGCCGGTTCTCGGCCTCGACGTCGGTCCGCACCGCGTGACGGTGGGCGTCTCCGACCTGGCCGGCCGCAAGCTGTCCCTCGTACGGCGTTCCGGGCCGGGCTGGACCGCCCAGGAGCTGCTCGGCGTCATCGGTGAGGTGATCACCGAGGCGCTCGCCGAGGCCGAGGTGCCGGCCGAGGACGTCGCCGCCGCGGTCGCCGCGAGCCCTGGCATCGTCGACGAGCACACCGGGCGGGTCCAGCTGGTTCCCAGCGTGCCGGGCTGGTCGGCGATCGACCTGATCAAGCACGTGCGCGGCCTGCTCGACTGCCCGGTGATGCTGGACAACGACGCCAACCTGGCCGCGCTGGCGATCGCTGCCGCCCGAGGTGGCACCGGCACGCTGCTGGCGGTCCAGTGGGGTGAGCGACTCGGTGCCGGCATCGTCATCGACGGTCGGCTGCACCGGGGTACTGGGGCGGCCGGTGAGATCGGCTTCATCGCCACTGGTCCGGATGACGTGATCAACCCCGAGGACAGCCGCGGACCGCTGGAGCGGGCAGTCGGATCGGAGGCGATCGCTGCGCTTGGCCGTCAGGCCGCGCTGGACCACCCGGAGTCGCGCCTGGCCGAACTGGGCGGTGACCAACTCGACACCGCGGACGTGTTCGCCGCGGCGGCCGACCGTGATCCGGTCGCGCAGGCCGTCGTACAGCAGGTGGCGCGGTCGTTCGCACGCGCGCTGGCGCCGTCGATCCTGGTGCTGGACCCGACTGCCGTGGTCATCGGTGGCGGTGTCGCACGCGCCGGCGCCGTACTGCTGGATGCCATCTCCGACCAGCTGCGGCTGCTGACGCTCAACCACCCGAAGCTGGAGCTGTCCGCCCTGGCCGAGGACGCCGTGGTCACCGGCGCGATGCGCATGGCCCTCGACGAGGTCTGGCAGCGCAAGCTACCCACCCCCGCCATGACCAGCACTACCTAGGCCGGGTTTACCGCAGTACGGCGGCCGCGATGGCGTCGGGGCGGTCCAGGTGGACCAGGTGGGCGGAGTCGGGGAGCACCTCGACCGTGCCGCCGAGTTTGTCGGCCAGGCGGCGTTGGCCTGCCAGCCAGCGGGTGGCGGTGAAGCGCGAACTGCCGCCGGTGGCGACCAGCAGCGTGGTGGGCGGGAGTGCGCCGACCGGTCCGGCCACCAGCTTCTGCACCTCGGCGGCCAGCTCCCAGCTGCCGGCCAGCTCGTCCCAGAACAGCAGCCACGACGTGTCCGCGCCGTACCTGCTCCTCGCCGTTGCCTTCGACAACAGCTCGTGGTTCGACCTGCTGCCGACGCGGACACTCAGCCGCCGCAGTCCGGTACCGATCACGCTCGGCAGGCCGGCCCGCCCGAGGAACCGGGCCAGCGACCGGATCGCCCGATCACCGCGCGTGCCCGGGTAGAACGCACGCCATCCGGTCTCCGAGGTCAGGCTGGTGTCGACCAGCACCAACCGGGTCACCTCCAGCGGCCGGGTCAGCGCCCACCGCAGTACGGCGAGCCCGCCGATCGAATGCCCGATCAGTCCGATCACCGCGTCCGGCGGTACGTCGGCGGCCGCGCGCAACGCGTCCACGTCGGACGTGATCGGCGTACGCCACGGATCGATCACGCGGACGTCCTGGTCCGGCAACAGCTCGACGACCCGGGCGAACTCCTCCGGAGTCTCGGCCAGGCCGGGCACCACGATCCAGATCACGGTCATCGAGAGAAAGCTTGCCTCAGACCTGGTAACAAAGTCCCCAACATTAAGCAGAAAAGCAGGGTAGAGGCCCGTTGCAGGATGCCCGGTGCGGCCACCTCCTGGCCGCTCAGCGTCTCGTACCCGACCACCGACCCGAGCCAGACCTGAGTGACCAGGACTCCACCCGCGAGTACGACGACCAGCCTGCTCAACCAGCTTCGCGCGCGCCGCAGGAGCAGGATCGCGTAGACAGCCATGGCGATCGTGCCGGCGCCGGCCATGGTCGACGTCGCCTCATGCAGTACCAGCGCCGCACCGGCCTGTCCGCTCGTCTCGCTTGCCCGGCACGCCTCGCTGGCAGACGGTGCGCAGTCCATCGGCGAGAACGAATCGAACATCGTCCCGACGGCGAAGACCGCAGTACTGATCAGCAACCCGGCCAGCGCACGATTCCGGCGCGCGAGCAGGACCGCGAGCAGCGTCAGCACGCTGCTGGACAGGTCCATCGCCCGCGCGTAGAGGCTGGTCGACCGGTCGCGTGCACCGAGCTCGCTGAGGAAGGACGTGTGGACGTTCAGCGGGAAGCCGGCCGCCGCCTCCAGCAGCAGGCTGCAGTACAGCACGGCGGCGGCCAGCAGCAGGTTGCGGACCAGGCGGTACGGGACTGCCTCCATGTTGGTCAGCGTGGCATGACAACCAAAGCCTTGGCTGTGGCGTCAGGGGTAGGGTCGAGGTAGTGCTAGGTCGACCGAAGTCTCATCGAACTAATGGGATGATCGGCTGGTGCGGTCGGAACAAGTAGCAGTGATACCGGTGTGGCAGCACCGGGCCGCGGTCTGGGTGGGCCGCGTCGTCGTGCTCGCCTCGGTCTGGTCGTTCCTTGCCATTCCGCTGCACATCGGAGCTCCGGTCTTCGTCAAGCACGTCGACATGGCGTTCGACTTCGTCGGCATCCCGGCTGGTCACACGTTCTTCTCCGCCGTCTACCTCGCGGTGGTCGGCAGCGCTTTGCTGCGCGGTAAGCGAGCCGCACTCCTGTGGGTGCTGTGGGTCTTCGAAGCACTGTGGCTGCTCGGGCTGACCGCGTACATCGCGTTCAGCACCGTCCGGCTGAGCAACCCCGGGGACACCGAGTGGCTGTCGGATCTCGACCGCACCACGGTGCAGGATCTCGAGTGGGCCATCGTCCAGTGGGTCGTCGTGGCCGCGCTGATCGTGCTGCTGTGGAAGATCCGTGGCGCTTTCCCGGCCCGTCTCGCCCCCGGCACGCGCCGGCTCGCGGTCGGCGCGCTGGTCTTCGGCATGCTGATCTCGATCGCGGTCAGCATCACCCTCACCCAGATCTTCCCGCGGACGCTGAGCGGTCAGCGACAGAAGATCGGCTGGGCGATCATCGCCGCGCTGGGCCAGTCCCGCAGCAAGCTGGGCGGCCACGAGGGACACGGCTGGATCGGCCTGACGGTCGGCGCGATCTCCGCGGCCTCGCTGGTGATCGCGTTCTGGATCTTCCTCCGCTCGGTCCAACGCGTCCGCTACCTGACCCAGCCCGAAGAGCTCGAGGTACGACGGCTCCTGCTCCTGCACGGCGAGCGCGATTCCCTCGGGTACTTCGCGACCCGCCGCGACAAGGCGATCGTCTTCTCGCCGGACAACAACGCCGCGATCGCCTACCGGGTGGTCAACGGTGTCAGCCTGGCCAGCGGTGATCCGCTGGGCGATCCCCTCGCCTGGCCGGCCGCGATCCAACGCTGGCTCGTCGAAGCGCGACGGTACGGCTGGTCTCCCGCCGTCCTGTCCGCCAGCGAGGAGGCAGCCGAGGCGTACGTCGACGCGGGCCTGCGCGCGTTGTCGATGGGCGACGAGGCGATCATCGACGTCGCGGACTTCACGCTCGAGGGCCGGACGATGCGCCCGGTGCGGCAGGCGGTGACGCGCGTCCAACGGGCCGGCTATCACGCGGAGGTCGTGCGGCACGGGGACCTGTCGCCGGAGACGTTGGCGCAGTACGTGCACCTGGCCGAGCGGTGGCGGGGTGCGCGGACCGAGCGCGGGTTCTCGATGGCGCTCGGGCGGCTCGGTGATCCGGCCGACGCGCGCTGTGTGATGGTCATCGCGCGGGACGCGGACGGCGTCGTACGCGGCCTGTTGTCGTTCGTCCCGTGGGGCGTGCGGGGTGTGTCGCTGGACCTGATGCGGCGCGACCCGGAGTCCGCGAACGGGTTGATGGAGTTCATGGTCACCTCGCTGATCGAGGCGTCCGGCGATCAAGGCATCCACCGGATCTCGCTGAACTTCGCGATGTTCCGCGAGATCTTCAGCGATGCCGAGCGGGTCGGCGCCGGTCCGGTGCTGCGCCTGACCAACGCGCTGCTCACCGGCGCCTCGCGCTTCTGGCAACTGGAGAGTCTGTACCAGTCGAACGAGAAGTACCTGCCGCGCTGGTCCCCGCGGTTGATGTGCTATTCGCGCGGTGCGTCGCTCGCTCAGGTGGTGCTGGCGGCCGGTACGGCGGAAGGCTTCCTGCCCGCACCGCGTCCGTGGACCCGCGTCGACAGTGTCGAGACGGCCGAGCGGCACGCGATCATGGCAGCCGACGGGCGCGCGTTCGCGACCGCCGTCCGCGGACAGGAAGAGGAACTGCTGCGGCCGGCGTTGCCGGAGCGCAAGCTGACCGAGCAGGAGCAGATCCGGCGGGCCAAGCTCGCCGAGCTCGTTGCCGCGGGCATCGACCCGTACCCGGTCAGCGTGCCGCGGACCGAGACGCTGGAGCGGGTGCGGGAGCTGTACCCGAACCTGCCGCCGGATCATCACACCGATCGCCAGGTGTCGGTGACCGGCCGGGTGATGCGGATGCGCAACCACGGCGGGCTGGCGTTCGCGCAGTTGCAGGACGGGCTGACGCAGCTGCAGGTGATGTTCACGGCCGAGGCGTGCGGCGACGTACCGCTGGAGCAGTGGCGGCGACTTGTCGACATCGGTGACCACGTCAGCGTGACCGGTGAGGTGGTGACGAGCCGGCGCGGTGAGCTGTCGATCGCGGCGACGTCGTGGGTGATGGCGGCGAAGTGCCTGCATCCGTTGCCGGACAAGCGGAAAGGGTTCACCGATCCCGAGGCGCGGGTGCGGCAGCGGCACATCGACCTGGTGATGAACCCGGACTCGCTGCGGATGATGCAGCAGCGCAGTGCCGCCGTACGGGCCATCCGCAACGGTTTCGAGACGCGCGGGTTCATCGAGGTCGAGACGCCGATGCTGCAGGCGGTGCACGGCGGGGCGAACGCCCGGCCCTTCGTCACGCACATCAACGCCTACGACACCGAACTGTTTCTCCGGATCGCGCCGGAGCTGTTCCTGAAGCGGCTCAGCGTCGGCGGGATGGGCAAGATCTTCGAGCTGAACCGGAACTTCCGCAACGAAGGCGCCGACGCGACCCACAACCCTGAGTTCACCTCGGTCGAGGCCTACCAGCCGTACGCCGACTACCACGTGATGCGCGAGCTGACCCGTGAGCTGCTGATCGAGGCCGCGACCGCGGTCTTCGGCAAGCCCGTCGTCCGCCGGGCCGACGCCGAGATCGACATCTCCGGGGAATGGCCGGTCGTCACGGTCCATGACGCCGTCGGCACGGCGGCCGGGGTCGAGATCGACCCGAACACCCCGGTCGAACGGCTGCGGGAGCTCTGCGCGGAGCACGGCATCCACACGACGTTCGAGATGTCGGCCGGCGAGCTGGTGCTGGAGCTGTACGACGAGCTCGTCGAGCCGAACACGACGTTCCCGACGTTCTACACCGACTTCCCGCTGGAGACCTCGCCGCTGACCCGCAACCACCGCTCCGATCCGCGGCTCGCCGAGCGCTGGGACCTGGTTGCCTTCGGCGCCGAGATCGGTACGGCGTACTCCGAACTGGTCGACCCGGTCGAACAACGCCGGCGCCTGACCGAGCAGTCGTTGAAGGCCGCCGCGGGCGATCCGGAGGCGATGTCGCTGGACGAGGACTTCCTGTCCGCACTCGAGTACGCGATGCCACCGACCGGCGGTCTGGGCATCGGCGTCGACCGGGTGATGATGATGCTGACCGGGCAGAACATCCGAAGCACGCTGGCGTTTCCTTTCGTTCGTCCCAGCTCCAGGGACTGACGGGTACTCTTGCTGCTTCAGGGGTGAGGACCTGGGGGGTAGGGGATGAGGCGCTGGGCTGCGCTCTGTGTCGGGGTGTGCTTGCTGGCCGGTTGTGGTGGAACGGCGGATCCTTCGCCGACCGCACCATCCGCCTCGAGCAGTGCTGTGCCTGCGCCGGCGTCATCGGTTCCGGTGGCGGAGCCGTTGGGTACGGCGGCGTACCAGGCCGAGCTGACCCGGATCGACCAGGTGCTGGCTGCCCCGGCGTCGCGGCTGACGCGGGTCCGCACGGCCGAAGGGCTGAGCGATGCCATGAACACGCTGGCCGATTCACTCAACACGATCGCGGTGCGACTGGCTGCGATCAAGGTGACCTCGCGACTGAGCGCCGTACACGGGCTGCTCCAGGTGCGGATCGGCGTTGCGGCTACCCAGCTCTCGGGGTTGTCGGCCGTGACCGAGGACGACGCGCGGTGCGGCGGAGTCGCGTACACGTCACAGCAGGTCCAGCGTCAGCTACGCACCGACCTGAGTGCCGCACTCGTCCAGCTGCAGCGGCTCAAGCTGACGTTCGGCAAGACACTGCCCGACCCTGGTCCCGCGCCTGAACAGGTGCGCCCGGACAGCGGCGAGGTACTGGTACGACGCGGCCCGAACGGAACGGGACAGCTCAAGATCACCAACGGCACGGCGAAGGACGTCGCGGTCTCGATCGTCACCGACGGCAAGCCACCGAGCAGCCCACAGGTGATGGTCTACATCCGGGCGACCAGGACCACGACCGTGAAGCAGATCGGCGGCGCCTACCACCTGTACTTCAAGAGCGGCACCGACTGGGACGCGGACAACCGCAAGTTCCGCGCCGACTGCGCCTTCGAGAAGTTCGACCAGACCTTCGGCAAGAACCAGGGCTGGCAGGTGAACCTCAAACCCATGCCCAACGGCAACGCCGACACCACCGAGGTCGAGGCGTACTAGAGCCCGAGCTTGTCCAGGAGGGACCCGAGGAGGCCGCCCAGGCCGCCCGTGGGGTGATCGGGGTCGTCCGGTGTGGTGGGCGGGGCGGTCGGGGTGCTGCTGGTCGGGGGCGGCTCGGTCGGAGTGGATGTGGTCGGGCGGTCGCTGGGGGCGCTGGTCGGGGCGGTGCTCGGTGCAGTGGTCGGTGCAGTGGTCGGCACCGTGGGCGGGACGGTCGGCGGGCGCTCGGTGACCACCGTCGTCGGACCGGTCGTCTCGACGATCTGCGGCGTCGGCGTACCCGTGGTGATCACGGGATAGCCCGTGGTGGTGAGACCGCTCGGCAACTCGATCTCGCCCGGCTTGGTTGCTGTCGGCAACGTCGTCGGTACGGCGCTGGGCGTCGTACCGGGTGTCGGCGAAGCGGTCCGCGGGATGGCCGGGAGGTTCTGGGTCGGGCGACCGGGCTCCAGGCCGGCGACCGGGCTGGCCGGCTGCGGGCCGCCGCTGCGGAACCCGAGAAAGGCCAGCACGAGGCATCCGAGCAACAGAACACCCGCGCCGGCGGCAGCCTGACGGCGATGCCGCGGATTCTGCCAGGGCGGGCGGCGGGATGCCGTGGCAGAGATCGGTCTCACAAGTCCCGGAGATTATCGGCCCAAGAGTCGATTCAAACAGCCCTTGGAAGAAATTGAACGAAAGAACTTCAAATTCCAGTAATTCCGAACCGCCTACGCGATCGTAGGAATGCGGTGCGTTAGCTGATAGCTCAGGTCAACGCCTGCAGGCCGATCACCGACAACAGCCGGAGCTTCTCGGCGGCCTCGGTGTCCGGTGCGGCGGTGTACACGACCATGCGCAGATCGTTGCCCGGGACCGCGAGCACGTCACAGTCGATCGTGAACGTTCCCACCTCGGGATGCCGGATGGTCTTCTGCTCGGAGCGGTGGAAGTCGATCACCGGCTGGTCCCACAGCCGCGCGAAGTCTTCGTGCTGTGCGCGGAGCTCGTCGATCAGCCCCCGGAGATCCGGGTCGTGCGGGTAGCGCGCGAGCGACGCCCGCAGATCCGTCACCATCGCGATCCGGAAGTCCCGCTGCTGCTCCGGCGTCTGTACGACGCGACCGCCCGGCGCCATGAACTGCTTGTAGACGATGTTGCGGCCCCACCCGCGCCACTCGGACGGATCGCCGATCACGGCGGCGAACAGCGGGTTCCAGGTGATGATCGTCCAGGCGGCGTCGCACACGCACAGCGGTGCCCCGTCCAGCTGATCCACGATCCGCTGCACCCCGGGCGGGATGTACGCCGACAGCCGGCCGGGTGACGGCTCCACCGCACCGGCCAGCACGAACAGATGGTTGCGCTCGGCATCGGACAACCGGAGGGCCCGGGCCAACGCGGTCAGCACCTGCGCGGACGGCGAGTCCGACCGGCCCTGCTCGAGCCGGACGATGTAGTCGACCGACAACCCGGCGAGCTGGGCGAGCTCCTCACGCCGCAGCCCCGGCGCGCGCCGCTTCCCGCCGGCCGGCAGTCCGACCTGCTCCGGTGTCACGCGATCGCGCCAGGCGTGCAGCGTCCTACCGAGCTCAGCCATGGTTCCAGTATTCCGCGCCCGGTCCGGAACAGCCTGGTACTGCCATTCCCTAGGACATCACGGGTACTACCTGCTCGGGAGCGCCCACGGGAGCCTGAAGCCATGACCACGACACTCATCACCGGGGCGAACAGAGGCCTCGGATACGAAACGGCCAGGCAGCTGATCGCGGCCGGCCACACCGTCTACATCGGCGCCCGGGACCCCCAACGCGGCAAGCAGGCCGCCGCGGACCTCGGCGCGCAGTACGTCGAGTTGGACGTCACGAGCGACGAGTCCGTCGACGCGGCGGCCGAACAGCTGGATTCACTCGACGTACTGATCAACAACGCCGGCATCCCCGGACCACGCAAGGAGATCCGGGATCTGACCGCCGACGACTTCCGTCAGGTCTTCGAGCTGAACGTGTACGGGCCGGTGCGGATGATCCGCCGGTTCCTGCCGTTGCTGGAGCGCAGCGACAACCCGGTGATCGTGAACGTCTCCAGCGGTCTCGGCTCGATCGCCGCCGCCGTGGATCCGAACGGGGTGAGCACTGTGCCCGTCTGGGTACCCACCCCGGCGTACGGCGCTTCGAAGGCGGCGCTCAACATGCTGACGGTGCAGTATGCGCGGCAGCTGCCCGAGCTGCGGATCAACACCGTCGACCCCGGCTACACGGCGACCGACTTCAACGACCACAACGGCTACCAGACCGTCGAGGAAGGCGCCGAGATCATCGCCCGGCTGGCGCAGATCGATCAGACCGGGCCGACCGCGGAGTACCTGAGCCTGCACGGGACCGTCCCGTGGTGATCAGCACTCGATGACGTTGACGGCGAGGCCGCCGCGGGAGGTCTCCTTGTACTTGATCTTCATGTCGGCGCCGGTCTCGCGCATCGTCTTGATGACCTTGTCGAGCGTGACCACGTGGACGCCGTCGCCGTGCATCGCCATCCGGGCCGCGTTGATCGCTTTCACCGACGCCATCGCGTTCCGCTCGATGCACGGGATCTGCACCAGGCCGCCGACCGGGTCGCAGGTCAGCCCGAGGTTGTGCTCCATCGCGATCTCGGCGGCGTTCTCGACCTGTTGCGGCGTACCGCCGAGGACCTCACACAGACCGGCGGCGGCCATCGAGCAGGCCGACCCGACCTCGCCCTGGCAGCCGACCTCGGCGCCGGAGATCGACGCGTTCTCCTTGTAGAGCACGCCGATCGCCCCGGCGGTCAGCAGGAACCGGACCGCACCGTCCTCGGTGGAACCGGGCACGAAGCGGCGGTAGTAGTGCAGTACGGCGGGAATGATGCCCGCGGCACCGTTCGTCGGCGCGGTGACGATCCGGCCGCCGGACGCGTTCTGCTCGTTCACCGCGAGCGCGAACAGGTTGACCCAGTCCATCACCTTGAGCGGATCGACCGACCACGGGTCCTGGCTGAGCTTCTTGTGCAGGGCGTGCGCCCGGCGCGGCACCTTCAGCCCGCCGGGCAGGATGCCCTCGGTCTCGCAGCCCTCGCGGACGCAGTCCTGCATGACCTGCCAGATCCGCAGCAGGCCGTCGCGGATCTCGTCCTCGGTCCGCCAGGCGAGCTCGTTCGCGAGCATCACCTCGCTGATCGACAGCTGCGACTCGCGGCACCGGTCGAGCAACTCCGCGCCGGTGGTGAACGGGTACTTGAGCGGGGTGGTGTCCAGCACGATCCGGTCACCCGCGGCGGCGTTCTCGTCGACGACGAATCCGCCGCCGACCGAGTAGTACGTGCGCTCCCGCAGTACTGCGCCTGTCGCGTCGCGGGCGACGAAGATCATCCCGTTCGGGTGGTACGGGAGGGCCTTGCGGCGATGCATCACCAGGTCGGCGTTCTCGTCGAAGGCGATCTCGTGCTCACCGGCCAGCACGATCCGGCCACGCTCACGGATCGTCTCGACCCGCGCGTCGACCGAGTCCGTGGCGACGGTCTCCGGGTCGGCGCCCTCGAGTCCGAGCAGGACGGCCTTGTTGCTGCCGTGTCCGTGCCCGGTCGCGCCGAGCGAACCGAACAGCTCGGCATGGACGGTCGCGGTGGCGGCCAGCAGGCCGTCGGCGGCGAGGCCGAGTGCGAAGGTGCGGGCCGCACGCATCGGTCCCACGGTGTGGGAGCTCGACGGGCCGATCCCGATACTGAACAGGTCGAAGACGCTGATCGCCATCGTGTGGAGGTTCCTTCCGGTCGCCGTTGACCGTTTGGTGTCCTCCCCGCTCTGTTGGACCCGACGTCCTCCAGAGATGCCTCGCCCGTGCGGTGAAGGTGCCTGAGAGATTCTTGGGGAGAGTTGCTCCTACGGCGCCCGGGTCCAGAGTCTGTCTACCTGGCCCGGGACTCTCCCGCACGGGTTCATGCGGCTGTTGAGTTGACCAGGTTGCGTCTCTCGCTCTCACGCCGTAGCGAGCAGGTGCCCGGCGGAGTGCCTCGGTGTGCTGGAGGGAAGGGGGCGATGCGGATCCATCATTCCCTTCCCTCCAGCGCAGCGAGGTGCCCGCCGGGCGCCGCGCAGTAGGCGTGAGAGCGAGAGACGCAACCTCACGCTGTGGACGGTACGGCGGCCGCCCGGCCTCAGTCAATCCGGCCCCTGAATCCGTGATCAGGGTCGCGCGGGGATCGTCCCTGATGTTGTCAGCAAGCGATTGCCGAAGGATCGTCGGCATGAAGTTCACACGACGCGCCCTGGCCGGCGCCGTAGTACTCGGGGTCGCCGCGGCCGGGCTGACGACGACCGCCTCTGCCACTCCCAGCCGGGTGCACTGGGCCGACTGCAGACCGGAAGGAAAGGACGATCCCGCCCTGGTGAAGGGCTCCCAATGCGCGACGCTGCAACTGCCGGTCGACTGGCGGAACCCGAATGGACCGACCTTCGACCTCGCCATCGCCCGACGTACGGCGAAGGGCCAGCGGATCGGAGTGCTCGTGTTCGGGCCGGGCGGCCCGGGCGACTCCGGGGTCGATCGGATCAAGACCGGGATGAGCCGGTTCAGCGCCGACCTGCAGGACCGCTTCGACATCGTCAGCTTCGACCCGCGAGGCGTGGCCCGCAGCAATCCGGTGCAGTGCTCGGCCGCACTGCTCGCGAAGCAGCCGTCGCCGATCATCAACAGCACGGCCGAGTTCGCGGCGACTATCACCTACAACCGACAGCTCGCTTCGGACTGCCGCGAGCACACCGGTCCGCTGTACGACCACATCGACACGTGGCAGACAGTGCGCGACGTCGACGCAGTACGCCGGGCACTCGGTGAGTCGACGATCTCGTTCCATGGCAGCTCGTACGGGACGCTGCTCGGAGCGCAGTACGCCGAGACGTATCCGAACCGGGTCCAAGCGATGGTGGTGGAGAGCGTGATCGACCACGGCTCGCCCACGACGAAGTCCTTCCTGGACGTGCAGGCGGCTGCGGCGCAGGATTCGTTCGACGAGTTCGTGAAGTGGTGTGACGCTTCGGCGAGCTGTGCACTGCACGGGCGGGACATCCATGCGCTGTGGGCCGGGCTGCTGGCGCGGTCGAGTGATCCGTTCAAGTTGAGTTTCCAGGTGTTCCGGATGCTCTACGACCCGGAGTGGTCCGCGCTGGCCGAGACGCTGAAGGCCCTCGATACTCCGT
Organism: Kribbella sp. NBC_00662; assembly: GCF_041430295.1. GTDB lineage: Bacteria > Actinomycetota > Actinomycetes > Propionibacteriales > Kribbellaceae > Kribbella. The sequence continues at coordinate 1,612,545 of NZ_CP109029.1, forward strand.
CAGCGGCCGCGGTCCCGACCGGGCTTGCGCAGTACCCGTTGGCAGTGTTCTGTCAGGACTGGAATCTTCCGGTCAAGGACTACCGCGAGTACGCCGCGCACCTGCAGCGGCTCGCCCGGAACAACCGGGACATGCGCTACCCGGGTCAGCTGATGGCTGTGTCGATCTGCCTCGGTGCGCCGCAGGCGAACAACCCGCAGCACGTGCTGAAGGTGCACGGACTCAAGACGCCGGTGCTCCTCGCCAACGCGATCCACGACCCTGCCACGCCGTACAAGATGGCGCAGAGCGTCCAGCGGCAGCTCGGCCGCTCCGGCGTGCTGCTGACGTACGAGGGCTGGGGACACGGGAGCTACAACTCGAGCCCGTGCATGCAGACCACGATCGACGACTACCTGATCGCACGCGACGTACCGAGGCGCGGCAGCAGCTGCGCCGCCGTACCGCCGGTCGGGTGAAACTCAGACCGGTACGCCGGTGACTTCGAGGACGCGGTCGAGCTGGTCCCCGCGGACCAGCCGGCCCGACATCAGCCGGAGCTCGTTGCAGGCGGTCTCCAGTGCCTGCGCCTGGGTCCGGCAGTTGTCGACGAACCAGAACGGGTCGTCGGGCTGCGGATCGTCGGCGTCATCGATGTCGGCGTACCAGTGCCGACTGCCGTAGTGCACTACACGCACCCGTAGATTCATGATGACTACTCCCCGTACCCAGGGATCCCTGGGTCCCCCCGGGCCCAGTCGGGGCCGCCTCGGCCTGGCGCATGGTACGCGGCCCCCCACTAGCCACGCGCCCGGCCGAGTTCGACCCTCCCCCGCTCTGTACATCGTGCTGGGCGGGCGAGTGTTACCGGTTGTGACGGTTAATTTTGAGCGATCGCTTGATTACTTCAGGTGTGAGCGGGTCCACTGCTCCAGGCCGTCGGTGGTGATCGGCAGGTCCTCGGTGAGGATCTCCAGCCGGTCGGCGTGCACGACGACGTTGTCCTCGATCCGGATGCCGATCCCGCGCAGCTCCGGCGGCACGGTCTCGTCGTTCGGGTGGAAGTACAGTCCGGGCTCGACCGCGAGCGCCATGCCGGCCTCGATCGTGCCGGCGAAGTACGCCTCCGGACGCGATGCGTCGCAGTCGTGGACGTCGAGGCCGATGTAGTGACCGGTCCCGCAGACGATGTAGCGGCGGTGCTGCTGCCCGTCCGGGCCGAGCAGCTCGTCGATCGACGCCTCGAGCAGACCCCAGTCCCGCAGCCCTTCGGCCAGCACCCGCAGCGCCTCGTACTGGAAGGCGCGGTACGGCGCTCCGACCTTGACCGCCTCGAGTGAGGCGAGCTGCGCCTTGTGCACGAGGTCGTGTACCTGACGCTGCGCCTCTGTGTACTCGCCGGTCGCCGGGAACGTCCGGGTCACGTCGGCGGTGTACAGCGTCCGGGTCTCGACGCCCGCGTCGAGCAGGATCACGTCGCCCTCGTTCACCGGGCCGTCGTTGCGGACCCAGTGCAGCACCGGCGCGTGGTTGCCAGCAGCAACGATCGAGGCGTACCCGACGCCGTTGCCCGCGGTCCGCGCCCGCCGGTCGAAGGTGCCCTGGAGCCAGCGCTCACCGCCGCCGCGGATCGCCTCGGGAAGCTCGCTCGCCACGTCGCCGAACGCGAGCACGCTGGCCGCGACCGCCTCGCGCAACTGATCGAGCTCCCAGTCGTCCTTGATCCGGCGCAGCTCGGCGAGCGTCTGCCGCAGCGCGTTGCCGTCGGTCGGCGACGTCCGTACCAACGCGTCCAGCATCGGCTCGACACCGGGCACCGACAGCATGAACGGAACCGCGCCGCGCACCGCGGCGGGCAGCTCCTCGAGCGGGCGGCAGGCGATCTGCAGCGCGTCCGACCAGTCCTTGAGCCCCGGCACCGGGCCGATCCACAGCTCGCCGTCGCGCGCGTTCGCGAAGAAGTCCGCCTCGTCCGGGCCGGCCGTCTCACGCAGGTAGAGCGTCGCGTCGCCGTCGCCCGAGATCACCAGTACGGCGCCCTCGGCCTGGCATCCGGTCAGCCAGACGAAGTCGCTGTCGGCGCGGAACAGGTAGTCGGTGTCGTTCGACCGGACCGGCGCACGGCCGGCCGCGATCGCGATGCGCCGTCCCGGCAACGCCGCGGCGAGCTTCCGCCGGTGCTCGGCGGCCGCCTCGGCGAGCCCTTCCGGCACCGTGACCGAGCGATCCACCGGCCCCCAGCCACGCGAGATGAAGTCCCGGAACCCCTTGGCGTCGATGGGGCGGTACGACTTCGGCGTCTCTTCGGTCCGGGCGTCATCCGACATGACTGTGCTCCCCTTTGCAGCTCACGATTTGACTCATCAACTCAGGTTTTTGCGGGCGTGCGCAAGCCCTTATCTCGGAACGCCGCGAGGATGCCGGCCTCGGAGTCGAGCAGGTACTGGTGCAGGTCGGCCGCGGCCTCGTCGTACTTGCGGGCCTCGAGCAGCTCGAACAGCCTGCGGTTGCGCGCGATGTACGGCTCGTGCAGCTCGCGCGGGGTCGCGATCACGTGGAAGAGGAGCCGCAACTCCGCGAGCAGCCGGCCGGTCATCGCGTCCATCCGGGAGCTGTCCGCCAGACCGATCAGGTGCTCGTGGAAGCGCATGTTCGCCGTACCGACGGCCGGCCAGCGGTCCGCGCGGGCGGCAGCCTCGGCTGCCTCGACGTCGTCCTGCAACGGCTCCAGGCGACTCGCCGGCAGCTCCGGGTCGCGGTCGGCGAGTCCACGGACGACGTCCACCTCCAGCACCCGGCGGAGCCGGTAGAGGTCGATCACATCGCGCTCGTCCAGCTCGGGGACGAACACTCCGCGGTGCAGCTTGTAGACGAGCAGACCTTCATGGGTCAGCAGACGGAACGCCTCGCGCAGCGTGTTCCGGCTGACCTCCAGGACCTCGGTCAGCTCGATCTCGGAGAGTTGGGCGCCGGGCGGCAGCGCACCTTCGGTGATACTGCGGCGAAGGATGTCGGCGGCCCGCTCCGCGGAGCTGCTCCGATCCAGTCGCGCGACGTCGGCGGCGACGGTTCGCAACCACGCCTGCCGTTCGGTCTCGGCCCCACCCGTACTCATCTCCGCATCATCCCGCACGGGAGCAGCAAGGAAAAGTAGAACAAGCCTCTTGCAGGATTGTTGAACAATCTCTAGGCTCGGGCAAGGGAGGTGGCCGCATGGACCTCAACGCGGACATGGGTGAAGGATTCGGTTCCTGGTCGATGGGCGACGACTCGGCCCTGCTCGAGGTCGTCACCAGCGCGAACGTGGCCTGCGGGTTCCACGCCGGCGATCCGTCGATCATGCGGCGGGTGACGGCCGAGGCGGTCGAGCGCGGGGTCGCGATCGGGGCCCATGTCGGGTACGCCGACAAGTCCGGCTTCGGGCGGCGGTTCCTCGACATCGAGCCGGCCGCGTTGCGCGACGAGGTGCTGTACCAGATCGGCGCGCTGGATGCGTTCGCGCGGATCGCGGGTGACCGGGTGCGGTACGTGAAGCCGCATGGCGCGCTGTACAACACGATCGGCCATCATGAAGCGCAGGCGGCTGCAGTCGTCGCCGCGGTCGCGGAGTACGACAAGACGCTGCCTGTGCTCGGCCTTCCTGGCTCGGTGTGGCTTCGGCTTGCGTCGGAGGCCGGCCTGACGGCAGTGCACGAGGCCTTTGCGGACCGTGCGTACGCCCCTTCCGGCACCTTGGTGTCGCGACGCGAGGCCGGCTCCGTGCTGCACGACGCGGACGAGATCGCGGCCCGCTGTACTGCGATGGCGACCGGCCAACCGATCCGGGACAGCTCCGGCGGCTCGCTGGTGGTCGACCCGGCATCGATCTGCGTCCACGGCGACACCCCGGGCGCTGTCGACATCGCTCGACGGGTGCGTGACGCGTTGGAGGGAGCGGGCGTCACTGTGCGCCCGTTCACCGGCTGATGCGAATCCTCCCGGCGGGCGACCGGGCGCTGCTGGTCGAGCTCGACGATCTCGACCAGGTGCTCGGGTACTACGCCGCGCTGACCGCGGATGCGCCGGCGGACGTCGTCGACATCGTCCCGGCCGCCCGTACCGTGCTGGTCACCACATCGGGCGACCTAGCTGCCTTGTCGCGAACCCTGCACGACGTGACTCCCTCCGCAGACAACCGGACAACCGGCGATCTCATCGAGATCCCGGTGATCTACGACGGCGCCGACCTGGGCGACGTCGCCGAGCTCCTCGGCTGCACCCAGGACGAGGTGGTCGGCCGCCACACCGCCGATGAGTGGACTGTCGCCTTCTGCGGCTTCGCACCGGGATTCGGTTATCTGACGTCCACCGGGGACTGGGACATCCCTCGCCGCTCATCACCCCGGACCAAGGTCCCCGCCGGCGCGGTCGCGCTGGCCGGTGAGTTCAGCGGCGTCTACCCGCGCGAGTCCCCCGGTGGATGGCAGCTGATCGGCCGCACCACCGCGAAGATCTTCGATCAGGAGCGCGACCCTGCCGCGCTGTTCCATCCGGGCCGTAGGGTCCGGTTCGTCGACGCGGGCCGTGGATGAGCAGCCTGACCGTCCTGGAAACGGGGCCGTTGGCAACAATCCAGGACCGCGGACGATCCGGGCAGGCGGCGCTCGGCGTACCGGGGTCAGGTGCTTGCGACCGGGCCGCTTATGCGCTGGCCAATCGTTTGGTCGGCAATCTTCCCGGCGCGGCCGCCCTCGAGGTGACCTTCGGTGGTCTGGTGCTGCACGCCGACTCCGACCTCGTCGTCGCGATCACCGGGGCTCCCTGCACCGGTGTGCCGTTGAATGCGCCTGCGTTCTTGAAGGCGGGTGAGGTGCTGCGGCTCGGCCCACCGTCCAGCGGCCTGCGCACCTACCTTGCCGTCCGCGGCGGGATCGACGTACCGCCGGTCCTCGGCTCACGTTCCACCGACCTACTGTCCGGCCTCGGACCGACACCGCTGACGTCCGGCCAGACCCTTCCGGTCGGCCACACTGTCGAACCGATGCCCGGGGTGGACCTCGCTCCTGTCGCACACCCCGCAGGTGGTCAGGTTGTGTTGCGGGTGACCCCAGGACCCCGCCGCGACTGGTTCACCGACGCGGGCTGGTCCGCACTGCTTTCCCAGACCTATCAGGTCAGCAGCAACAGCAACCGCGTCGGCGTACGCCTCGACGGCACTGCCCTGGAACGCGCCCGATCCGGCGAACTGGCCAGCGAAGGTATGGCTCGCGGCGCGATCCAGATCCCGCCGTCCGGCACCCCGGTCATCTTCCTCGCCGACCACCCCGTCACCGGCGGCTACCCCGTCATCGCGTACGTCGCGGACGCCGACCTGGACGTGTGCGCACAGGTAAGACCGGGCCAACCGGTCCAGCTCGTCAGCTCGTCGCCTGGAAGCGGCGGAGGTACTCCGTCGGGGTGAGACCGAGGTGTCTGGCGAAGGCGCGGCGCAGGGTTTCGTCGCTGCCCAGGCCGCTGAGGCGGGCTGCTTTGGTGATGCTGTGGCCGTGGAGCAGGAGCTGCTGCGCGCGGTCGAGTCGGACTCGTTCGACCCAGCGGCCCGGCGTGGTCTGGAACTCGCTTTGGAACAAGCGGGTCAGGTGTCGCGGGCTGACCGCTGCGGATGCCGCCAGGTTCGGCAGGGTGTGGTCGCCCGCGGGGTCTGCCACAACGGTCTCGGTCACCACCCGCAGCGGATCGCTGCGCGCCGGCGGCGTGTCCAGCGCGGTTGAGAACTGGGATTGGCCGCCCGGCCGTTGCATGAAGACCACCAGCTCGCGGGCCACGGTCCGCGCGGCGTCGGCGCCGAGGTCAGCCTCGACCAGTGCGAGCGCGAGGTCGATGCCGGCGCTGATGCCGGCCGAGGTCACGTAGCGCCCGTCGGTGATGTGCAGCGCATCGGGCTCGACTTCGACGTTGGGGTACTGCCGCGCCATCGCGGCCGCATGTCGCCAGTGCGTCGTCGCTCGCCGCCCGTCGAGCAGACCGAGTCCCGCGAGCACGAACGCCCCGCTACAGACCGACGTCACCCGCTCAGCCCCGTCCGCAAGCGCCCGCGTCAGGTCGGCAACCTCCGTCGGCACGCCCTCGACCAGGTGATCGGCACCAGCGACCACCACCGTGTCGACCATCCCGACCTCCGCGGCGGCGGTCACCCCCGCGAGCACGACACCGGACGCCGTCGTCACCTGCCCACTGGAGGCTGACACCAGCACCGTGTCGTACCGGCGGCGGTCCTGCACTCGATTGGCTTGATGCAGTACTTCGAGTGGGCCGCTCACGTCGAGGAGCGTGACGCCGTCGTACACCACGAAGGCGACTCGGTGTGTCCGAATCTGTGGTTGATCCGGCGAATTGGACATGGCGTCAGCCTAGCCCGCACGCCGAACCTGTAGTCATGATCGAAACCATCGCCGGGGTCCGGATCCCCGACAGCACCCTGGCCCGCGAGGCGACCGAACTCGTCCGCGAGGTGGCGTCGCCGCTGCTGTTCGACCACTCCCGCCGGGTCTTCCTGTTCGGCGCCCTCCGCGGCAAGGACCTCGAGTACGACGCCGAGCTGCTGTACGTCGGCGCGATGTTCCACGACCTCGGCCTGACCGAGCGCTACCGCCGTACCGACCAGCGCTTCGAGATCGACGGCGCCGACGAGGCCCGGCGTTTCCTCCACCAGCACGGCATCACCGGGGAGAGCGCCGACCGGGTCTGGACCGCGATCGCGCTGCACACCACGCCGGAGATCCCGCTGCACCTGCCGGCCGAGATCGCGCTCGTCACCCGCGGTGTCGAACTCGACGTACTCGGCCTCGGGTACGACGCCATCACCGACGCGCAGCGCGACGCCGTCACCGCCGCCCACCCGCGTCCGGACTTCAAGAACCGGATCCTGGAGGCTTTCACCGAAGGGATCCAGGACCGGCCGGCGACGACGTTCGGCAACGTGAAGTCCGACGTTCTCGAACACTTCGTGCCCGGCTACCACCACACCGACTTCGTCGACGTCATCAAGAACTCGCCCTGGCCCGAGTAGGGCCTTGCTTGTGAGGGGAGCGAGGAGCGGCGAGGATGTGCGGTATGACGGAGAGTTCTGGAGTCCCAGGCATCGACAGTTCTGTCCCTCCGAGCGGCACCGGCTGTGTCGAGTGCCTGGCCGCCGACGGCTGGTGGTTCCACCTCCGGCGCTGCGCGCAGTGCGGCCACATCGGTTGCTGCGACTCCTCCCCCGAGCAGCACGCGTCCCGCCACGCGGCCGAGAGCGGTCACCAGATCGTCCGCAGCTTCGAGCCGGGTGAGGACTGGTTCTGGCACTACGGCGAGTCCGAGTACTACAACGGCCCCGAGCTGGCCCCGCCCGCCGCCCACCCCGAGAACCAACCGGTCCCCGGCGGCAACGTCCCCACCGGTTGGCAGGGCAAGCTCCACCGCTGAGGACGCCGTGACCGATCTCTCCGCCGATGTCGTCATCGGCGACTTCACCGTGCCGTTCGTCGTCTCCCGCCCGTACCTGAACTTCCGGATCTGTGGCGGTGACTTCGAGTACAAGACCTGCTTGAACGTCGTCGTGAACGGCCGGATCGTCCGCAGCGAGACCGGCCGAGCCACCGAGCTGTTGCATCCGGCGTCGTTCGACCTCTCCGACTGGCTCGGGTCGGAAGCGCGGCTGGAGATCGTCGACGAACCCGACGGCTGCCTGCGCGTGAGCGACATCGTCCTGAGCTCGACGCCTTCCGTTGCGACGGTGACGCAACCGCTGTACGCCGAAGCGCTCCGCCCGCAGCTCCACTTCACGGCCCGGCAATGGGCGATGCACCGGCTCAACCCGGTCGAGCGGGAGGAAGGCTGGCTCAACGACATCAACGGGCTGGTCTTCTACGACGGCGAGTACCACCTGTTCGCGCAGCGCTGGAACAAGTGCTGGATCCATGCCGTCAGCAACGATCTGGTGCACTGGACCGAGCTCGACCCGGCCTTCTTCGAGGAGTCCCTCGACACCGGCGTGCAGTCGGGCAGCTGCGTGATCGACGTCGACAACACCTCGGGTCTCGCTGTGCCGGGTTCAGGGCCGGGTTCAGGGCCGGGTTCGGGGCCGGATTCAGGGCCGGGTTCAGGGCCGGCGATGGTCGCGTTCTGGTCGCGGAACGACAACCGGTCCCAGTGCGTCTCGTACAGCCTGGATCGCGGACGGACGTGGACGCACTATGCCGGCAACCCGATCATGGACCTGCCGGAGCGCGATCCGATGGTCTTCCGCGATCACCGGCGTGCGCAGTGGGTGATGGTTCTGTACGGCGACGATCGCTATCAGTTGCTGCGGTCCGACGACCTGCTGCACTGGGAGTCGCTGGACAGCTCGATCTCGGACAGCTTCGAGTGCCCGGACTTCTTCGAGCTCGGGGTGGCCGGGTCGGACGAGTCGCGGTGGGTCCTGGTTCGTGGCGACGGCCGGTATTCGATCGGCAGTTTCGACGGGCGGAGTTTCGTCGAGGAGACCTCACAGTTGCAGGTCGACGGCGGGCCGAACTTCTACGCAACCCAGAGCTGGGCGGCCGGCAGCACCACGGCTCCACGCCGGATCCAGGTCGCGTGGATGCGCGGCGGCCACTACCCGAACATGCCGTTCAACCAACAGGTCAGCATCCCCTGCGACCTCTCCCTGCACCACACCGCCGACGGCCTGCGCATGTACCGCACCCCGGTCCCCGAACTCGAGACCCTGGCACAGACCCGCCACACCTGGCCCACCCGAACCCTCTCACCGGCGGTCCTGGACGCCGACTCACCGAGCCACACCTCGGTCCCCACCGCCCCGGACGCCACCGCCCCACCCAGCACCGCTTCGGTGAGCACCACCCCAGACAGCACCACCCCGGACAGCACGACCCTGCCCAGCACCACCCCGGTCTCGTCGTCGGACTTGGTCGACTCGCAGGCGGACAGCCGGGCGACCTGGGTCGGCCCGTGGCGGATCGGGACCGCGTGGCCGTTGCTCCGCATCACGTGTGAGGTCGCGCTCGCGCCGGCGGCTGAGCTGGCGCTGGACATCTGCGGCACGCGCGTGACGGCGACCTCGGCCGGCATCGCCGTACTCGGTGGCGAACAGCCGACCATCACCGCGGTCCGCAAGCTCGACATCCTCGTGGACACGACCTCGATCGAGGTGTTCGCCAACGACGGCGAGGCCTCGCTAACGGCCTGCGTGCAACCGGGTCACTACGAACTGACGCTCACCGCATCCGGAGCCGACTGCACCCTGCGCGAGCTCGAAGTAGTCGAGCTCGCCTCGATCTGGCCGCCGGTCTAGGGCATCCCCCGCCGCGAGGTGCTCGGTGCGGTGAGGGGACGCGCCGAGCGTCGCGCAGTAGGGGCGGGAGTGGGAGACGTGCCTAGAGCACGAAGCCGGTTGGGAAGGGGTCGTCGGGGTCCAGCAGGTAGTTGGCGGTGCCGGTGATCCAGGCTCGGCCGGTGACGGTGGGGACGACGGCAGGGTGTGGACCTACGGTGGTTTCCTCGATCAGGCGGCCGGTGAAGCGGGTGCCGATGAAGGACTCGTTGACGAAGTCGGTGTTGAGCGGGAGCTCGCCGCGGGCGTGCAGTTGGGCCATGCGCGCCGACGTACCGGTGCCACACGGTGAGCGGTCGAACCAGCCCGGGTGGATCGCCATCGCGTTCCGGGAGTCCGCGCCGTCTTCGCCCGGTGCGGTGAACTGTACGTGCTTGCAGCCGTTGATGCCCGGGTCGAGCGGATGGACCGGGCGGTCCGCGGCGTTGATCGCGTCCATGATGTCGAGCCCGGCCTTCAGGATGCGGTCCTTCTCCGCGCGGTCGAACGGGATCCCGAGCTGTTCGAGCGGCAGGATCGCGTAGAAGTTCCCGCCGTACGCCAGGTCGTAGGTGACCTTGCCGAGCCCGGGCACGTCAACCGACGCGTCCAGCGCGTGCGAGTACGACGGGACGTTCCGCAGCGTCACGTGCTCCGCGCGACCGTTGCTCACGGCAACGTCCACCACGACGAGGCCCGCCGGTGTGTCCAGGCGGACCTGCGTGACCGGCTCGGTCACCTCGACCATGCCGGACTCGACCAGCACGGTCGCGGCACCGATCGTGCCGTGACCGCACATCGGCAGCAGACCGGAGACCTCGATGTAGAGCACGCCCCAGTCCGCGTCGGAGCGCGTCGGCGGCTGCAGGATCGCTCCGCTCATCGCGGCGTGACCGCGCGGCTCGTTCATCAGGAACAACCGCAGGTCGTCCAGGTGCTTGATGAAGTACTCGCGCTTCTCGGCCATCGTCGTGCCCGGGACGACGCCGACCCCGCCGGTGACGACGCGGGTCGGCATGCCCTCGGTGTGCGAGTCGATCGCAGTGATCGTCCGAACTGACCTCATCGGAGGGATTCCACGGCTTTCTTCATGTCCTGCTCCAGTTGCGCGACGTGCTCGGGGACGAGCGGTCCGCGCGGCGGCCGGCACGGTCCGCCGTACCGGCCGACGTAGTCCATGCCGTACTTGATCGCCTGGACGAACTCGGTCCGCGAGTCCCAGCGGAACGCGGCGACCAGCGGCTCGTACAGCGCGCGGGCCTCTTCCAGCTTGCCTGCCAGGGCGAGGTCGTACAAACGGACCGATTCCTTCGGGAACACGTTCGGGAAGCCGGCGAACCAGCCGGTGGCTCCCATCAGCAGTGCCTCGAGTGTCAGGTCGTCGGCGCCCGCGACCACGGCGAGGTCCGGCGCGAGCTCACGGATCTCCAGGATCCGGCGGACGTCACCGGAGAACTCCTTCACCGCGACGATGTTCTCGATCCCGGCGATCTCGGCGAGCAGGTCCGGGGTCAGGTCGACCTTGGTGTCGAGCGGATTGTTGTAGACCATCACAGGCAGACCGGCCTTCGCCACCTCGGCGAAGTGGTTGATCACCTCGCCACGGTTCGCCCGGTACATGGTCGGCGGCAGGCACAGTACGCCGTCCGCTCCGTCCTCGGCTGCCTTCTCCGCCCACGCGCGCGCCTGGTGGGAACCGACGCCGTGCACCCCGACGACCACGACGCCGTCGTCACCGACCGCCTCGATCGCAGTCCTCGCCACAGCGCGGCGCTCGTCGTCGGTCAGCGACGAGTACTCACCCAGTGAGCCGTTAGGCCCGACCCCTCGGCAGCCGTTGTCGACCAGCCAGCGGCAGTGCTCGGCGTACTTGTCCAGGTCCGGCCGCAACCCCGCCGGCGCCGACGCATCCTCGGCGTACGGCAACGCGGTCGCAACGATCACGCCGTCCAGTTTCTCGCTCATGTTGTCTCCTCGGCTTGAGCCAGATCGCGCAGCCTCACTGGTACGGCGATCGGTCGCTTCATGCTTGGTTTCGGTACGTCGCCCGGCGCGGCCAGCAGCTCGGCGACGTTGCGCGAACACACCCGCCCCTGACACATCCCCAGCCCCGCGCGACTGCTGAGCTTCATTGCCCGGCCGTCATCAAGACCCCGCTCACCGGCGACGGTCTCGAGCTCTCCCCGCGTGACCTCCTCACACCGGCAGACGATCGTGTCCACATCACTCCAGCTCTTCCACCCATCCCGCACCGGATAGGCCCGAGCCAGAGCAACGGCAAACCGCCGGCCGCGCGTGACGGCTGCTGAGTCCGAAGGCCGAGGGGTGCCACCGGTCGCGTGATGAGCTGCTGCAGCGCCTGCCAGAGCACCTTCTGCACTCGACAATGCGGCGCCGCCGATGCCGGTGAGCTCGCCGGCGGCGTAGATGCCTGGGGTGCTCGCTTGCTGGTTGGCGTCGACGGCTACCGCGGGGCCGCCGTCGGGGCCTGTGGTGAGGTTGCAGCGGGCGGCGACTGCTAGCTCGAGGTTGGCGGTGAAGCCGAAGCCTACGCAGATCGCGTCGACATCGACGCGGCGTTCGGTGCCGCGGATCGGTCGCCAAGTGGGGTCGAGGCGGGCGATGGTGGCGGATTCGACGTGGCAGGTGCCGTGGGCGGCGATCACGGTCCAGCCGTGGCGGAGTGGGATGCGGTGGCGGGCGAGCAGCGCACCGTACCCGACGGCCTCCCGAAGCTTGCTTGGGGCAACCAATGGGTCGGTGGACCAACCCTTGCGGACCGTGGCGAGCGAGTTGGCCTCCAGGAGCGCGACCACGTCAGCACCTACGCCCAGGAGGGATTCGGCCACCGGCAGCAGGAACGGCCCGGTGCCCGCGACGAGCACGCGTTGGCCGACCGCGATGCGTTGGCCCTTGGCCAGCGCCTGGGCCGCACCGGCGGTGTACACGCCGGGCAGGTCCCAACCGGGGAAAGGAAGCACGCGGTCATAAGCGCCCGTCGCCAGCACCAGAGCCTTCGCGTCGATCGGGAACGGCTGCCGCCCCGCAGCATCCGCCGGACCTTGTTGTGCCCAGAGCCGAGCCGCCGGCAGCTCCTGGCGCTCATCGGCGCGGTCCTCGATCGCCCAGATCGAGGTCTCGGGCAGGTGGGTGATCCGCGGGTGACCGCCGAGCACCTCCCGCTGAGCCGCAAAAGCCTTCCACTCATGCTGAATGCGATCCGGCCGCCGCGCGGCGAACTCCGCAGGCAGCTGCCGGTTGTACTGCCCGCCGATCGCCCGGCCGTTGTCGACCAGCAGCACCTCGGCGCCGGCGTCCGCCGCCGCAAGCGCCGCCGCGACACCCGCCGGACCAGCACCCACAACGACGACCTCGGCGGACATCGGTGAATGCGGCACAGTCTCAGTCGCCAAGGCAGCAGGCAGAACCGCTCCGTCCTGGGTCGTGATCGCATCGCCGGTCGCGATCGTCCGCTGGCACGCGCGCACATCGGCAAGACCGTTGACCGTCACCAAACAGTCCTGACACGCCCCGATGCCGCAGAAGGTCCCGCGAGGACGATCGTGGACGCGAGTCGTCCGCCACGTGTCGCGACCGTTCGCCAGCAGTACGGCGGCCACCGTCTGACCGGCATGAGCCGTGACCGGATGCCCGTCGACCGTGACGTCCACCGCAGGCGACGCACCGACCGCGGCCGGATCGCCGGAGCGTGGGCGCAGATAGGCGCTCATGATGCGATCACCGCCGGGCGGTCGACGCGGAACGGTGATGGATCAAGGTGTGGCGCGAGGCCGAGGAACAGCTCGGTGATCAGCCGGCCGGTCGAAGGCGCGAGCCCGATACCGGCGCCTTCGTGACCGGTCGCATGCCACAACCCGAGGACCCGTGGATCCGCACCGATGACCGGTAGATGATCCGGAGCGTAAGGACGGAAGCCGCCGTACGCTCGCATCACCGGCACATCGCCGAGGAACGGGAACAGCCCGACCGCCTTCCGCGCGAGCTCCCGCAGCACCCGCACCCGGATCGCCTCGTCGAACCCGATCCGCTCCCGGCTCGACCCGATCAGCACCGTCCCGGCACGCGTCGACTCGACCACCGTGGATGTCTGCAACTCGGCGTCGCCACTCCCGACCGCGCCGACGTAGTCCGCGTCGTACACCTTGTGGCGCACGGACTCCGGGAGCGGTGCGGTGACCAGGATCATCCCGCGTCGTGGCAGCACCTCGATCGGCGCACCCGCCGCAGCACCGAAGGCACCGGCCCACGGTCCGCATGCATTGAGCACTGCGCCACAAGCGATGTCGCCGTCCGACGTATCCACGCCGACCACGCGCCCACGCGACTGCCGAACCCCGAGCGCGGTCACCCCCGATCGCACCTCACCACCGCGCCCGCGAACAGTCGCCAGCAGAGCCGTCGCCGCCAGCACCGGCTGCACCTGCGCGTCGTCCGGGTAATGCACCCCGATCGTCACACGAGGCGTGATCAGTGGCTCCAGCTCGAACACCTCAGCAGGCGTGATCACCCGCGCCGCGACCCCGGCCTCCTGCTGCTTCGCGGCGAAGGCAGTCAACGGCTCCGGATCGCCGGTCGCCACGACGACACCGCCCTTGGCTTCCCACTCGATGTCGGCGACGTGCTCGAGCAGGCGGCCGCGCACCACATTCCACTCCGCGCGTGAAGCAATCGCGAGGTCGAGCTCCGGCCCCGGCTCCTTGTCGGAGACCAGCACGTTGCCCTCACCGGATGCCGTCGTCCCCGCGGCCGGCCCGTCGCGGTCGATCACCAGCACCCGCACGCCCGCCGCCGACAGCGCCTCCGCGCAGGCCGCCCCGACCATGCCCGCGCCGACCACCACCACATCGGGTGTCGCGGACCGGTGCATGACGGCTCTCCTCGAAGACGTTCGCTAAAATGAACGATATCGAGAGTACGCGCGGTTCCGACGACCGGTCAATGTACTCAACCGGACCTCTCCTGGACTTCTCCCGGAACTATCCCTGCAGGTGCGGGCCGCCGGCGGCCGTCGGGTAGACGTCCGGCGGGTACTCGAGCAGCAGCACCGACCGCACCGGACCGTCGACAGCCTCGTAGCCGTGCGGTCCGGCCGCCCGGAAAGCCAGATAGTCGCCAGGGCCCAACTCCTCGGTCTGCCCTTGTGTAGTAACACGCAGCCGACCGGCCAGAACGATGTGGTGCTCGGTCCCCGGATGTCCGTCGGAGTGCTGGACCGCATCCGGCCGGATCTCCTGGTTGTAGATCTCGAACAGCCCGCCCGGGTGCTCGAGCCGCCGGAGCATCCGCAGATCGATCGCCTCACCGGACAGTACGTCGACGTCCGCGGACCGCACGAGGACCAGGTCCGACGCCGGTGACTCGGCCAGCAGAGCCGACACCGGTACGCCGAGAGCGTTCGACAAACTGAACACTGTCTCGATCGTCGGGTTGCCCGCGCCGGACTCGAGCTGCGACAGCGTGCCCTTCGCGATCCCGGACCGCCGGGCCAGTTCGGACAGCGAGATGCCCTGCTCGTCCCGCCGCGCCCGCAGGTTCGTCCCGAGCAGCTTCCCCGCACCCATCGCCGTCACAGCCCGGAGCATGCCATATCAGGGAATGATCCGCTGCCGGCGCAACTCGGCGAAGACGTCGTAGAACATCTGCTCGGTCTCGACGTACTCGTGGAATCCGGCGCGTCTGGACTTCGACGAGTCGGCGAAGAAGTCGTAGTCCCACCCGAAGACGAAGTCCGCGAACGGCCACGACGACACCTCCGCGAAGGATGTCGCGGCCAGTCCGTGGGTGGCCTGCATCTCCTTCCAGAGCGGCTCTTTGTCCGCCATGACGTCCTGCAAGGACATCTGCAACGGCGGCGCCGCCTCGAGGCCGAACCACGCAGCCAACCGCGGCCACAACTCGTTCCATCGGAACAGGTCGCCGTTCGTGATGTTGAACGCCTGGTTCGCCGCCGCGGGCGCCGTCGCCGCCCAGACCGTTGCCTTCGCCAACAAACCGGCATCGGTCAGCTCGAGCAGCGCGTCGTACGCACCGGGCTTCCCCGGGAACCGCAGCGGTACGCCGAGTTCCTTGGAGATCGACGCGTAGACAGCGATCGCGACCGCGAGGTTCATGGGATTCCCCAACGCTGCCCCACCGACGACGGACGGCCGCAGCGCCGACCAGGTCCACGCCTTGCCCTGCTGCCGCTCCTCCAGGAACCGCTGCTGATCGACGTTGAACTCCGGCGGCAGGTGCGGCGGATCGTCCTCGCGCGCCGGCGTCTTGAACGGCCCGAGATGCGCGCCGTACACCTTGTAGCCCTGCATCAGGCTCACGTGCCGCAGCCCGTGCGCGACCGGTTCGATCGCGTCCACGACGTTCACCAGCATCGCGAGATTCGGCGCCACCAACTCGGCCCAGGTCGGCCGGTCCTGGTAGGCGACATAGAACACGTGGGTCACGTCGGACAGTCCCGAGAGCTGGTTCCGCGTGTCGTCCGGATCGAGCAGGTCGACCGCGACATGACGGACACGACCAGGTACGTCGACACCGCCGCGGCGCGACAGGCCGATCACCCGCCAGTCCGGCAGCGACGCCAGATGTTCGACCAGATTCGTCCCGATGACACCCCGGGCACCCACGACCAACGCGACGTTCTCCATGCGAACAGCCTTGCTGACCTGCGCAGATAAAACCAAGGCATAGTTTTCACCGAAGCCATAAGCTCAACTCATGGCAACGCTCAGGCAGCTCGAGTACTTCGTCACCGTCGTCGATGAGAGCTCCTTCACCAAGGCCGCCGAGCTCCTGCACGTCACCCAGCCGGCCCTCTCGCACCAGATCCGCACACTGGAACGCTCAGCCGGCGGACCACTGCTCGAACGCCTCCCCCGCACGGTCCGCCTCACTCCGACCGGCCGTGCAATGCTCCCGCACGCCCGCGCCGCCCTCGCCGACGCCGAACGCGCCCGCTGCGCCGCCCGGCAGGCAGCAGGGCTCGAGGTCGGCGAACTGCAGATCGCCACGCTCTACTCGATCACCCTCGGCGTGCTGCCCGCCGCACTGCGGCGGTGGCGGCAGACGCATCCCGACGTCGGCATCCGGCTCTTCGAGCACCGCCATACCGAGGAGCTGATCGAGGCGATGAACGCCGGCGAAGCCGACCTCGCCGTCGGCCCGGAGCCCGGCGGCTGGTCCGGTGTCACCCGCACGATCGGCACCGAGGAACTCGTCGTCGTGGTCGCCTCCGACGATCCCGCAGCAATCGGCGACACCGTCAAGCTGCAAGATCTCGCCGACCGCGCGTGGGTCCACTACGCGCCGGGCCACGGACTCGCGGACGTCCTCGACCACGCCTGCGCGCAGGCAGGCTTCGAGCCGCGGATCGCCGTACGCACGGAGCAGACGGCCGCCGCGCCGGCGCTTGCCGCGGCCGGTCTCGGACCTGCCCTGGTGCCCGACAACATCGGCCTGCCGAGAGGCAGTCACGTCCTTCACCTGGATCCACCGGTCCGTCGCACGCTCACGGCGTACACGCGCGGTGAGCCCGATCCGCTGGCCGCAGCGTTCATCGACGTCCTCGTTTGGGGTGATGACGCCGCGGGCACGCGGAGGTGATGGCTGACGAAGAATCGGACGCGACAGTCCTTCTGGCTGGTACGGCGAACCTGGCGATCGCGATCGCCAAGATCGTCGCCGGTCTGCTGTCCGGATCCACCGCGCTGCTCGCCGAGGCAGCGCACTCCGTCGCGGACACGCTCAACCAGGTGTTCCTGCTGGCCGCTCTGCACCGCAGCCGTAAGCCGGCCGATGCCCGGCATCCGTTCGGCTACGGGATGGAGCGGTACTTCTGGTCGCTGCTCGCCGCGGTCGGCATCCTGGTCCTCGGCGCCGGCTTCTCGATCACCGAGGGCCTGCGCTCGCTCTTCGCGCCGTCGCCGATCGCCGCGCTGGCCGTGATCTATCCGGTGCTGGGGATCTCGTTCCTGTTCGAGGGGAGCTCCTGGCTCCGGGCGGTGCTCCAGCTCCGCCGGGAGGCTCGCGAAGCCGGCGTACCGGTTCTCACGCATCTACGCAGCGCCGAGCCCGCCGTGAAGACAGTGGCCTTCGAGGACTCGGCCGCACTGATCGGACTGCTCATCGCAGCGGCCGGTGTGACGTTGTCTGTCGTCACCGGCGAGCACATCTGGGACGGTGCCGCGTCGATCGCCATCGGCCTGCTGCTGATCGTCGTCGCGTTCACACTCGGCCGCGACAACAAGACCATGCTGATCGGACGCGCGCTACCGGCCGACACCCAGCGCGAACTGCGCGAGCTGATCGCGAGCACACCAGGCATCGACGAAGTACTCGAGCTGCTCACCTTGCAGCTGGCGCCGGACCAGGTCCTGGTCGTTGCGACCGTCGACCTGGACAACTCAGACACCACCGGCGCTGCCGTCGAGCAGCTCGCCGAGAAGGTCGACGTACGGGTGCGCGAGGCGTTCCCGATGGTGCGGCACCTGTATCTGGACCCGACGCCCGCGGAGGGGCGCGTCAGCGCTGATCGTGACCCCAGTTCGCCACGATGACGGCGATCGGCGGCAGTACGGCGGCTACCGCGCTCATCCCGATCGCGACCGGGATCGAGAACAGCCGGACGACGAACCACGCCAGCCCGATCAGGGCGAGGCAGCTGCCCATCAGCCAGTAGTAGGCCTTCCGGTTGTCCCACCGGCGCGCCATGTCACACCGCCAGCGACAGTTTCCCGAGGGCGTCGACCAGCGGCGAGAGCTCGGGCAGCTCGGAGGCGTTCTTCAATGCGGACGTCAGTACGGCGTCGTGGGTCGGCTGTGCTTCGTCGAGCAGCTCGCGGCCGGCCTCGGTGACCTCGGTGTAGATGCCACGCCGGTCGGTCGGGCACAGGTACCGCTGCAGCAGCTTGCGGTCCTCCAACCGGTTCACCAGGCGGGTCGTGGCGGACTGGCTGAGCACCACAGCGTTGGACAGCTGGTTCATCCGCAGGTGGTAGTCGTCCTGCCGCGCCAGCACGTCGAGCACGCTGTACTCACTCACGGACAGGCCGTGCCGCTTCTGCAGCGCACGCTCCAGCTCGTCCTCGATCCGGGCATGCAGAGCGGCCAGGGTGCGCCACCCCTGCGCCCGCGCCTCCGCGGCGTCATCCGGTAGTCCCACGGCACCTCCACTTGAACTTCACGCTTGCATGCGCAATCATAGCGCTTGTGCAATAGCCCGCGTGTGCAACTATCGCGCACGCCGGTAACAGTCATCAGACTACATTCGAGGGAGAATCCGCGTCATGCCCGCAGCCTTGCTGGCCCTGGCCATCGGTGCGTTCGGGATCGGCACCACGGAGTTCGTGATCATGGGACTCCTGCCCGAGGTCGCGACCGACTTCGGCGTCAGCATCCCGTCGGCCGGCCTGCTCATCTCCGGCTACGCGCTGGGGGTCGTGGTCGGCGCTCCACTGCTCACCGCGATCGGCTCGAAGGTCTCCCGCAAGACGGTGCTGATCGCGCTGATGGGCGTGTTCATCGCCGGCAACCTGGTGTCCGCGCTGGCTCCGTCGTACGGCGTTCTGATGGCCGGGCGGATCGTTGCGGCGCTGTCCCACGGAGCGTTCTTCGGAGTCGGATCGGTTGTCGCGGCGTCGCTCGTACCGAAGGCGAAGCAGGCCAGTGCGATCGCGCTGATGTTCACAGGGCTCACAGTGGCCAACGTGCTCGGCGTACCGGGTGGGACTGCGCTCGGACAGCACTTCGGCTGGCGGTCGACGTTCTGGGCCGTTACCGCGCTCGGCGTGGTCGGTCTGCTCGGCATTGTGTTCCTGGTGCCACGACAGGGCACGGCTGAGGGGCCGGGGCTGCGGACCGAGCTGGCTGTGTTCAAGAGCGTGCAGGTGTGGCTGGCGCTGGCGATGACCGCACTGGGGTTCGCTGGAGTGTTCGCGTCGTTCACCTACATCGCACCGATGATGACTGGTGTCGCCGGGTTCTCTGCGGGAGCGGTGACCTGGCTGCTGGTGCTGTTCGGCGGTGGGCTCGTCGTCGGCAATCTGCTCGGCGGCAAGGCTGCGGACCGGTCGCTCATGCCAAGTCTCTACCTGATCCTTGCGCTACTGGCCGCCGTGCTGGTCGCCTTCGTGTTCACTGCGCACGCCAAGCTCCCGTCCGCTGTGACGATCGCGCTCTTCGGCGCTGCGGGCTTCGCCACGGTCGCTCCGCTGCAGAAGCGCGTGATGGACAAGGCGAAGGGCGCTCCGGCGCTGGCGTCCGCGGCCAACATCGCTGCGTTCAATCTGGGCAACGCAGCCGGCGCATACCTCGGCGGACTCACCATCGAGCACGGCCTCGGCTACACCGCACCCAACTGGGTCGGCGCTGCCCTCGCGCTCTCCGGTCTGCTCGTCGCTCTCGTCTCCGGCCTACTGGACCGCAAGAACGTCGCGGAGCCAGGTGAAGGCGGCGGCCTGCATCGCCCGGTCGAATTTGTGGGGCCCGTCGAAGAACTGACCGACGTACGACGCTGAGGACCCGGCGGCGGCGTACTGCGCCGAGATCCGCTGATGCGCCGCCTCCTCCCCGCCCAACGGGAACAGCTCGTCATGGCGGTTGTACTGCACCAGGAGCGATGCCGGAGCCTGGCAGGCGGCGACATCCGACCAGTCGACCTGCGGAGGGAACATCCGCGGCATCAGCATCCAGGTGTGGGACACGACGTTCTGGTCGAGCAGCGAGTTGTAGGTGCCCATCATCCCGATCACGACCGCAGCGGTCAGGTTACTGCTCGTTGCCCGCAGCAACGCAGAGCGGCAACCGCCACCGGACAGTCCGATGCTGGCAGTCCGGTCGGTGGTGTCGTCGCGGCCGCGTAGGTAGTCCAGCGCGATCCGGTCCTCCCGGGCGACGACGGCGGCAAACGTCGTACCGAGCAGTGTGCAGTACTTCTCGACCAGGTGCTCGTGACGGCCGGCCGCAGCGTTGTAGGCGGCGGCGTCTCCGTCCACAGCATCCTCCCGGACCTGCGGCGGCATCTCGGTCAGCGGGAAGCGACGGCTTCCCCAGCAGAAGGCATCCGGCACGAGTACGACGAACCCCTGCGCCGCCAGGTCGTTCGCGTACGCGCGGCCCTCGTAGTACTGGTCCCGCAACGCCCGTACCTCGGCCGCGGGCTCCTCGTCGGTGTCAGCGATCTTCTCGCGGCCGTAGTACTTGAAGCCGTCGTGACCGTGCAAAGCGAGTACACCGGGCAGTGGGCCGTCGGCATCGGCCGGTTTCAGCACGCGCGCACGGGTCCGCGGGCCGAAGCCGACGGAGTACGAGATCTCCTCGCCGACCAGCCCGTCAGCCGTCCAGCGCCGCTCGACCCGGATGTCCGAAGGGCCGTCGTCGTCTCCGGCGGTCGCCACCATCCGCCGTACGATCTCGCGGACCTGATCCGGGGCCGGCTGCGCTGACTCCCTCACAGCCGGTGCGGTCGCGTGCTCGATCCAGTCGCTGTAGACACCCAAGTGTGTGGACCTCATGCCCGCAGACTGTCACGTCCTCTGACGACGGTAGAACGCACTGACCGCATGGAAAGACCTCTTCGGCAGCCAGTGGTACGGCGATGCGCCCAGGAAGCCCTCACCGCTGAACACGCTCAGCATGTCGGCCAGGTGGTCCGCCTGATCCTGCTCGTTGCGGACGTACTGCGGCGGGATGACCCGCCGGCCGCTCGACTTTGGATGGTGAAACAGTGTCTTCGGATCTGACACACTGTTTTAGTGCGAGAAGCAGATCGACGATCGGTGCTGGGATCGGTGTGGTTGCGCGACGAGCCGGAGCCGACGCGGGCGCGGCTGAGCCGGGACGACATCGTCAAGACCGCGATCCGCGTGCTGGACCGCGAGGGCCTCGACAAGTTCTCGATGCGCAGGATGGCGGCGGAGCTGGATGCGGCCGCGACGTCGGCGTTGTACTGGCGGATCGCCACGAAGGACGACCTGCTCGAGCTCGTGGTCGACGAGATCTTCGCGGACGCGCTCGTGCCGTCGCCCGAGCGCGGTGACTGGCGCGACCACGTCACGGTCGTCGTCCAGGCGGCGTACGACGCGCTGTGGGAGCACCCGTGGGCAGCACGGCTGCTCGCATCCCACGGCGGACTCGGGCCGAACTACAACGCGCTCATCGACCGGGTCGAGTCCGTCCTGGACGCGGCCGGCTTCAAGGGCACGCACCTGGACTCGGCAGTGTCCGCGATCTTCCACTACCTGGTCGGTTCCGCGGTCACCGACTCGGCGTGGCTCTCCGTCGTACGCCGCAGCGGCATGAACGACTCGCACTGGGCCACCGCGTCGGCCGGCCGCATGGGCGTCGACGCCACCCACCTCGCCGCGTACCTCAACCGCAAGAGCCGCTCCGGCCCCGAAGCCCGCTTCGCCTCCGGACTCCGAGTCATCCTGGTCGGCCTGCGACCGCGTCAGTTGTCCTAGAGGTCCGCGAAGGCCGAGGCCGGGTTTTCGAAGGCGTCGGCGACGAAGCGGAGGAAGGCGGCTGCGGTGCCGCCGTCGCAGACGCGATGGTCGAAGACGAGGGAGAGTTGGGTGAGCTTGCGGATGGCGAGTTCGCCGTCGACCACCCACGGGCGGTCGATGATCCGGCCGACGCCGAGGATCGCGACCTGTGGATGGTTGATGATCGCCGCGCTGCCGTCGACGCCGAAGCTGCCGTAGTTGTTCAGCGTGAACGTCCCGGAGGTCAGCTCCTGCTGGGTCAGCTTCCCTTCGCGTGCAGACTCGGTCAGGCGGCGGATCTCGGCGTCGAGTCCTCTGGTGGTCATGGAGTGGGCGTTTGCGACGGCCGGTACGACGAGACCGCGGTCCGTTTGAGCGGCCAGGCCGAGGTTCACGCCGTCGTACTGGACGAGTTCTTCGCGCTCGGTGTCGACGTAGCCGTTGAGCTCCGGGTATTTGAGCAGGCCGGCGACGGTAAAGCGGGCCATCAGAGCGAGCAGGCCGGGGCCGGGGTCTGTTGCTGTGCGCAACGATGCACGGAGGTCCAGGAGTGCGGTCGCGTCGACGTCGACCCAGGTGGTGGCTTCGGGGATGTCGGCGCGGCTGCGGGTCAGCGTCGCGACGACGGCCTTGCGGAAGCCGCTCATCGGCGTACGCCGCAGCTCGGGGAGACCCGTCCGCGGGGCGGCGGCCGGTGGGGTCTGCTGTGCGCCCTGCTGCGCTTGCGTTGCGGTCAGCTCGGTCTGTCGTGCGGCCTGGACCGGCTCGAGTTGGGTGCGGCGGGCGATCGCCAACTCGACGTCCCGGCGGACGATCAGACCGTCCGGGCCGGATCCGTCCAGCGTGCGCAGGTCCACCTCGGCATCGCGCGCCAACCGGCGAACCAGCGGCGAGACCACCAACGGCACCCGCCTCTCGCTCGCGGCCGGCACCCGCCCCTCCTCCGCGGCCGGCACCCCGACCCCTTTCGCGGCCGGCGGCAGGCCTCGGCCGGCGGAGCGTGGCTTGCGGCGGCGGCCGGTGCCGGAGAGCTCGGTCGTGCCATAGCCGACGAGGACGTTCCCGGACCCGGCGCGTTCTTCCTCGCGGTATGCCTCGCCCGCGGGATCGCCGACCGTGATGAGCGGCTTGCCGACCGGGATCGTCGTACCGGGCTCGCCGTGAAGCTCCTCGATGACACCGGCGTAGGGCGACGGCAGCTCGACGATCGACTTCGCCGTCTCGACCTCCGCGACCGGCGTGTCGACGACGACCACGTCACCGACCTTCACCAGCCAGCGGACGATCTCCGCCTCGGTCAGCCCTTCACCGAGGTCGGGGAGCATGAACGTGTTCACGAGTCCTCCCACTGCAGGTCGTCCACCGCGTCCAGGATCCGGTCGACGCTCGGCAGCTGGTACTTCTCCAGCTTCGGTGGCGGGAACGGGATGTCGAACGCGGTCACGCGCCGCACCGGCGCCGCCAGCGAGTGGAAGCACTTCTCGGTGACCCGGGCAACGATCTCCGACGACACACTCGCGAACCCGCTGGCCTCTGCGACCACGACCGCCCGGCCGGTACGCCGTACCGCCGCGCACACGGTCTCGTCGTCGAACGGCACCACCGAACGCAGGTCCACCACGGTCAGCTGCCGCCCCTCAGCCGCGGCGACCTCGGCCGCTTCGAGTGCGACCGGCAAGGCGGGACCGTAGGCAATCAACGTCGCGTCGGCGCCTTCACGCCGTACGACTGCCGTGCCGATACCGGGCTGATCCTCGGTGAGGTCGACCTCTTCCTTCGCCCAGTAGAGCTTCTTCGGCTCCATGAACACGACGGGGTCGGGGAACTCGATTGCCTTGCGCAACAACCCGTACGCGTCGGCGACCGTTGCCGGTGTCACCACGGTCAGACCGGGCGTGTGCGCGAAGTAGCTCTCGGACGAGTCGCTGTGGTGCTCGACGCCGCCGATGCCGCCGCCGTACGGAATCCGGATGACCATCGGGAGCTGGACGCGCCCGCGGGTCCGGTTGCGCATCTTGGCGACGTGCGAGACGACCTGCTCGAACGCCGGGTACCCGAACGCGTCGAACTGCATCTCGACGACCGGGCGCATCCCGTTCATCGCCATGCCGACCGCCATACCGACGATGCCGGCCTCGGCCAATGGGGTGTCGAAGCAACGATTCTCGCCGAACTCCGCGGTCAGCCCGTCGGTGATCCGGAACACGCCGCCGAGCGCGCCGACATCCTCGCCGAACATGACCACGCTGTCGTCCGCGTGCATCGCGTCCCGCAATGCCTGGTTGAGTGCCTGGGCCATCGAGATCTTCGTGTGCGTCATGGCGTCAGGCCTCCTCTCGCGCGAGCTCGTCCCGCAGGAACGCGGCCTGCTCGCGGAGCTGCTGGGTCTCCTCGGCGTACAGGTGCTTGAACAGATCCGCCGGATCCACCTCGGGCTCCGGCATCAGACCGTCGCGCAACTGCTGCGCCACCTGCGCGGCTCGACCCTCCGCCTGCTGCCGTACGTCGTCGTCCAGCCAGCCCTGCTGCTCGAGGTACGTCGTCAGTCGCTGGATCGGGTCGCGGTCCAGCCACGGGGCGACCTCGTCGTCGTGGCGGTAGCGGGTCGCGTCGTCGGCGTTCGTGTGCGCCTGCACGCGGTACGTGTGCGCCTCGACCAGCTGCGGTCCTTCGCCCGCGCGGGCCTTGTCGACAGCCTCTCCCAGTACGGCGAGGAGGCCGGCGAGATCGTTGCCGTCGGCACGCTCACCAGGTACGCCGTACCCGATGCCCTTGTGGGCAAGGGATGGCGCGGCGCTCTGCTTGGCCAGCGGGACCGAGATCGCGTACTCGTTGTTCTGGACGAAGAACACGACCGGCGCGTGGAACACCGCCGCGAAGTTCAGCGCCTCGTGGAAGTCGCCCTCGCTCGTCCCACCGTCGCCGACGAGCGCCATCACCACCGTGTCCGCGCCCTTGAGCCGGGCCGCGTGCGCGACGCCGACCGCGTGCGGCAGTTGGGTCGCGAGCGGGGTCGACTGCGGGGCGACCTTGTGCTCGTACGGGTCGTAGCCCGAGTGCCAGTCGCCGCGGAGGAGCGTCAGCGTCTCGATCGGGTCGACGCCGCGACTCACGATCGAGACCGAGTCGCGGTACGTCGGGAACAGCCAGTCGCCCTCCTTGAGGACCATCGTCGCTGCGACCTGACAGGCCTCCTGTCCGTGCGAGGACGGGTAGACCGCGAGCCGGCCCTGGCGGACGAGCGCGCTGGCCTGGTCGTTGAAGCGGCGGCCCCGGATCAACTCTGTGTAGCCGTCGAGCAGGGCTTCCTTCGTGGGGAGGTCATACGACGGATGTTCGTGCGGCACGCCGTGCTGATCGATCAGACAGACGGGTTCCGCGGAGGGGAGCAATCGCTCCGTGACGGTGGTCATTGACCCTCCAGCGCAGGAGACGGACGGTAGCCACATCGTCGTCCCTCCTGGCCAAGTGGATCTATAGCTGGAAGAATTGAGAGACGATTGGCGCTCGTTGTCGCTTGGGGGTCACACAATGTCCGACGAGGTGATGGTCCACCGGGCCGGTCCTGGACAGATTGTCGTCGCTCCCGCGCTCGACGAGATCGATCGGCAGATCATCGAGGCTCTCGGGCGGGACGGACGGCTGTCCATCCGCGCTCTCGCGGACGAGGTGCACATCTCCCGGGCGAACGCTTATGCGCGGGTCGAGCGGCTGACGAACACCGGGGTGATCACCGGTTTCACGGTGACTGTGGACCCGCTACGGCTGGGGCTGGCGACGTCGGCGTACGTCACCCTCAGTCTCCGGCAAAGCTCGTGGCGGACCCTCCGGAAACAACTCCAGGAGATCCCGGAGATCAAACACATGGCTCTGGTCGGCGGCGACTTCGACGCCATCCTCTTGGTCCGGGCCGCCGACAACGAAGGCCTACGCCGCCTGGTCCTGGAAAAACTCCAAGCCATCCCCGAGGTCCTCGCCACCCGCACAGCCCTGATCTTCGAAGACGTCGGCACGCTGTAGCGGCACGCTCAGCAACCGCAGGACCGTCGCAGGATCAGCTCTGTCGGGAGCGCCACGGCCTCGACCGCTTCCTCGCCTTCGATCAAGCGACGGACGGCCTCTTGGGCGACGAGTTCGAGGGGCTGGCGGACGACGGTGAGTGGGGGCCAGGTGTATTCGGTTTCAGGGGTGCCGTCGAAGGCAACGACGGCCATGTCTTCGGGGACGCGGAGGCCTGACTCGTGGAGCGCTCGGAGGATGCCGATGGCTTGTAGGTCTGAGCTGGCGAAGATGGCTGTGGGACGCGGGACGGCCTGCAGGAGATCTTTGGCCGCGGTGTAGCCGCCTTCTCGGGAGAACGTTGCGCGGGCGATCGGGCCGTGGGGAAGGCCGGCTGACTCGAGCGCGTCTTGCCAGCCGAGTTCGCGTTCTGGGTGGCCGATGCCGCCTATGACAAGGCCGACTACTTGGTGACCGTGGCCGACCAAGTGCTCGACGCCTTGGCGGGCGCCCTCGCGGTAGGTGGGCCGGACCGAGCTGACCGCCGGCAGCACGCGGTTGATGGCGATCGCGGGGACCTCGGCGTCGGTGAGATCCGGGTCCTCGTGGGGTGCGACCAGCAACAGCCCGCTGACCTGGCGCACCAACAGCTCCGCGATCTTGGCGCGTTCGGTCGCCGGATCGCCGTCGGCGCTGGTCTGCAGTACGACGTACCCGCGTGACGCCGCCTCCCGATCGATCGCCTTCGCCAACTCCGCGAACAGCGGATTCCCACCGTCCGGCGTGATCAGCCCGAAGGTCCGCGTCGTACCCATCCGCAACGCCCGCGCCGTCGCGTTCGGCCGATAGCCAAGCACGCGGATCGCCTCCAGCACCCGCTCACGCGTCTCGGGCGCGACCTTGCGCGGGCCCTCGTTCACCACGTAGCTGACGACGGCCGAGCTGACCCCGGCGTACTCCGCCACGTCGTTGCGCGTGACCGGTTCCTTCCGCATGCAGTGATGGTACGACGGTTGACCGCTCCGGAAAGCGATTGCTAGCGTGAGGATCTACACGAGTAGGAGGAGATCGTCGTGGCCAGACGCTATGCCGTCGCCGGGACCGGATCGCGGGCGCAGTCGTACATCCGCGCGATGTTCCAGGCACATCCCGAGGAAGCCCAACTCGTCGCGCTGCTCGACCCGAACCCGGGCCGGCTCGCGTTCCACCAGCGGCTCGTCACAGAGCTCGGCGGCCCGGAGCTCCCGCAGTACGGCGCCGACGACCTGGAGCGGATGGTCAAGGAGCAGTCCGTGGACCGGGTCGTGGTGACCAGCCCGGACTACACGCACGCGTCGGTCGTGTCGCGGCTGCTGCGCGCCGGCGCGGACGTGATCGTCGAGAAGCCGCTGACGATCAACGCGGACGGGACCCGGCAGATCGTCGACGCGATGAACGAGTCGGGCAAGTCCGTCGTCGTCACCTTCAACTACCGCTACTCGCCGCGGAACAGCGCGCTCCGCCAGGTGATCGCGGACGGCGAGATCGGGAAGGTGACCAGCGTCGAGTTCCAGTGGGTGCTCGACACGCGGCACGGCGCGGACTACTTCCGCCGCTGGCACCGCGAGAAGCTGAACTCCGGTGGTCTGCTGGTCCACAAGGCGTCGCATCATTTCGACCTGGTCAACTGGTGGATCGCCTCCTCGCCGACGCGAGTCTTCGCCTCCGGTGGACTGTTCTTCTACGGCGACGAGAACGCGGCAGCTCGGGGCCTCGGGCAACGACCGGCACGTGGCACGATCGATGGGTCGGCCAATGATCCGTGGTTGCTCGACCTGCGCAACGACGACACGAACCGGCAGTTGTACTACGAGAGCGAGAAGTACGACGGGTACCTGCGGGACCAGGACGTGTTCGGCCCGGGGATCACGATCGAGGACAACATGTCCGTGATCGCGGAGTACGCGAACGGCGCGCGACTGAGCTACTCGCTGAACGCGCACTCGCCGTGGGAGGGGTACCGCGTCTCGGTCAACGGTACCGAGGGGCGCGCCGAGCTCGAGGTGGTCGAGCGGGCCGCGGTCGTCGACGACCAGATCGACCCGAGCTACCCGTCCGACCGTGTGATCGCCGGCGAAGTTCGGACGAACGGCGAGCGGCTGGTGCTGCAGAAGCACTGGGCGACCGCGGTCGAGGTGGAGATCCCGCGCGGCGAGGGCGGTCATGGTGGCGGCGATCGCCTCCTGTACACCGACCTCTTCGTAGGCCCGACCAACGACCCGCTGGCCCGCGCCGCCGACGTCAACGACGGCGTACGAGCCGTTGCCGTCGGCATCGCCGCCAACCAGTCCCTCGCAACCGGCCAACCGGTCACCGTCGCCGACCTGGGCCTGGGCGGCTGGACGTCCTAGTCCCGTAATCTACTGGGCCGTCGGCACCCCCGCTGGCTACCAGGTGGCAGGCTGACCTGGGCGGTGGGTGCCGAAGGTCCATTCGTAGCCTTCGGGGTCGGCGACGCGGCAGCGGTAGTTGCCCCACTCCGACAGCTCGGGGGTCCAGACGGACTCGGCGCCGGCGGCGGTCGCAGTCGCATACACCGCGTCGACCTCGTCCTGCGTGTCGAACGCGACGTACATCCCGTGGCCGACCGTGTCGCCCTTGCGGGTCGGCCGGTCGTACTGCACCTCGTCGGTGAAGAGCGTGAATGCGACCCCGCCGTACCTCATCTCGGCGTGCATGATGCCGCCCTTGTCGTCCGGGACCTCCATGGTGGTTTCGAACCCGAAAGCCTTCTCCAGCCAGCGCAGTGCGCTGGGAGCATCGCGGTAGCCGAAGTACGCATGGAATGTCGCTGTGTTGGTCATGTCTCCAGCATCGGCGGGGTAGCGGACGGAGGCCGTCCGCTACCCCGCTCGACTATTTCCGGAACTGGCCCGGGCCGAGGACGGACCAACCCTTTGCGGTTGGGGTCTTGATCGAGGTGACGGGCATCGAGAACGTGTGCACCAGCCGGTCCGGCCGGCTGATCGCCCAGAAGGTCGGGTGGCGCGGGTCCGAGCGGTCCCACGCGATGCCCTGGCCCTGGACGTCGGGCAGGTTGACGGTCGCGATCCAGCGCAGCTCCGAGCCGGCCGTCGGCAGCTCCATCACGTACGCCTCGCCGAGGTCGTGACCGGTCAGCCAGAGCCGGCCGTCCGGGCCCCACGAGCCGCCCGAGTTCGACATCGGCTTGAAGCGGTCCAGGATCTGCTTCGGGATCGTGTACGACGCGAGCGGCTCGAACTTGTCGTTGAGCTTCACGATCTGGGTGTTGTACGTCTGACCGTACGGCTCGCCGGTCTCGTCCGAGACATCGTCGTAGTTCGCGAACCCGGCCCACCACGCGCCGTCGTGCCGGTCCAGCCAGGTGAGCGAGCCGCGGTAGATGCCGAACGAGTACGAGTCGATGTGCCGCATCGTCTTGGTGTCGAACACCTCGATCGAGCTCTCCATCGGCCAGTCGGAGTAGTTCGAGTGGACGGCGTACAGCTTGTTGCCGAGGACCATGCCGCTGTCCATGTGGATGAACGGGCCGTCCTCGTCACCGGCGAACTGCAGCAGCGGCTCGCCGGTGCGGCGGTCGTGCTTGGTGATCGTGGTGTTGTTGACCGCATAGAAGTACTTCGCGTCGACCGCGATCGCCTGGTTCGCGTCGAAGGCGGGGTACGACTTCAGCGGGGTCGCGTCGTACGTCGGCGGCTCGGCAGCGGCGGCCGCCATACCAAACTGTTTGGTATGGACCTGGGCGACGGGAAGCGCGGCCGAGGCGGGCGGGAGCGCGACGGCGGCCAGCACGGTCGACGCCGCGATGAGGGCGGGGAGCTTTCGCATCACAACCTCCGAGGGGATGGATCCTGCTCCCCCGACCCTCGTTTCACCGTTGGAACGGCGCGTGAATCTGATGCGTCAGGCAGCTTGCCGTCGGGCTGTTCGTTGGCGGCGGAACCAGAGCGCGAGGGCGATACACGGCACCACGAGCCCGCCGATGCCCAGCACGAGGAAGTCCCACTCGGCGTCGATGTGGTCGACCAGCCAGCCGAAGTTCTGCCCGAAGAACCCGGTCAGGAAGGTCAACGGCAGGAACACCGTGGCCAGCTTGGTCAGCTGTTCCATGGATGCGTTCTGCCGGACGCTGATCTTGGTCTGCTCGACGCCGATCACCGCCATGTTCGCCTCCAGGACGGTCGCGAGCAGATCGCGCTGGGCGGCGACCTCCTCGTTCACCAGCACCAGGTGATCGTGTACGTCGCGGAAGTAGGGCAGCAGGGCGGTGTCGCGGGCGCCGCGCTCGATCGTCGCGAGTACGGCGAGGAGCGGGTGAACAGCCCGGTAGAAGTCGGTGACCTCGCGTCGGAGGGAGTAGATCTGCTCGGTCGGAGCGACCGAACCGGCGAAGACGGTCTGCTCGACGCGCTCGATGTCGCGTTCGAGCTCCGCGACGACGGGACCGTAGCTGTCCACGACCTGGTCGAGGATCGCCCAGAGGACCGAGCTCGTGCCGCACTCGAGCAGTTCGGGACGTTGCTCGAGCCGGATCCGGGCGCCGTGCAGGTCGCTGGCGACACCTTGACGGACAGTGATCACGAACGACGGTCCGACGAAGACGCTCACCTCGCCGAAGTCGACTTCCTCGCGCTCGTCGTCGTACCGGGCGGTTCTCAGGATGACGAGCTCGACCTCACCGGCGTACGGCTCGACCTTGGGCCGGAGATGGAAGGTCTGCGCGTCCTCGACGGCCAGCTCGTGCAGGCCGAAACTCTGTCTCGTCTGGGCGAGTTCCTCGACGGTGGGCTCGTACATGCCCAGCCAGACGAACCCACCCTGCTGGCAGTGGGCAGCAGCATCCTCGACCGACATCGCCTCGACGTGCTGGCGGCGTCCGTCCCGGTAGTAAGCGCAGTCGACGATCATGGTGGCCTCCTCCCCCGATCGTCGTACTCGATGCCGATAGGAAATAGGGTTGGCCGGGAAAGCGGTGGTGAACATCCGTGAGGAGAAACCGTGGGACAACCGGTCGTACTGATGCCAGGCCCGATGCACCCCGCTGTCGCCGAGGGCCTCACTGACCACTGCGAGCTGATCCGGCTGTGGGAGGAGAGCGACCCGGACGCCGTACTCGCGGCCCGCCGGGACGAGATCGTTGCCGTCGCCGCCGGTGGTACGACGATCGACGGGGCGTTCCTCGACAAACTGCCGGCCGTGCGGCTGGTTGCCAGCTTCGGAGTCGGGTACGACCGGATCGACGCGGCCGCTGCCGCCGCGCGTGGTGTTGTGGTCACGAACACGCCTGGTGTGCTGGACGACGAGGTTGCCGACACGGCGATGGGTCTGCTGCTCATGACGGTGCGTGAGCTGGGGCGGGCCGAGCAGTACCTGCGCGACGGGAAGTGGGCAGGCGGTCGCCCGTACCCGTTGACCCGCGCAACGTTGCACGGCCGCCGGATGGGCATCCTCGGCCTCGGCCGCATCGGCCAAGCCATTGCCGACCGCGTCCAGCCCTTCGGCGTCTCCGTTGCCTACCACAACCGCAACCCGAAGGACGTCGACTATCCGTACTACGCGTCGCTGGCCGAAATGGCCGCCGACGTAGACATCCTGATGATCGTGATCCCCGGTGGCGACAGCACCCGCCATCTGGTCGACGCCTCCGTCCTCGAGGCGCTGGGCCCCGACGGCATCGTGATCAACGTGGCCCGCGGCACGGTCATCGACGAACAGGCTCTGGTCGACGCGCTCCGCACCAACACGATCCTGTCCGCCGGCCTCGACGTCTTCGAACACGAGCCCAAGGTCCACCCCGACCTCCTGACCCTCCCCAACGCCGTCCTCCTCCCCCACGTAGGCTCCGCCACCATCCCCACCCGCACCGCCATGGCCAACCTCGTAGTCGACAACATCCGCCACTGGCTGTCGGACGGCACTCCCCTAACCCCCGTCCCCGAATCCACCAACCTGATCAACTGAGCTGGGCCAGCCCCGCGAGCGTGCGCGCTCATCGCGCGAGCGACTGCCATGCCGCCCACAGCGGCACGATCGGTCCGGCACCGGGCTATCTGTCCTAGGCTCGCTCCGTGGATCACCAGTACAAAGAGCACCCTGCGCCGACCGGCCGGCTTGTGGACGGGCAGCTCGTACCGGTTCCCGAATCTGTGTCGGCGGGCGCGACGGTCTGGTTGGCGTTGCCGACAGAATCTGGTGAGGTGCAGCTCTGGGAGGGTCTGGCTGCGCACCGGCTGACGAGTGGTGACACGGTCGAGGTTCGTGCTGTCCCGTTGTTCGCTTATGACGTCAACTACGGCGACGAGCTGTCGGTCGTCGTCTCCGCGGATGGAACGCTCGTAGGCACAGGCATCGTCAAAGACGCCGGGAACCACACCTTTCGCCTGTGGTTTCCTTCGAGCGCGGACGGCGACGGCATCCGATCGGTCGTCGAGGAGTTCGGCCCGCTCGGCTGTCTGATCGAGTCGTACAGCACCAGGCTCATCGGCCTCTCGGCCGGCCCAAGTGAGGCTCAGGTGGTGGCAGACGCGTTGCAGGCGGGACAGACGAACGGCCGCTTCATCTACGAAACCGGGCGCCAACACACGCGCTGACACGCAAGCTGTCCGTCATGCGGGCAGCGTACTGGTTCGACCAGGCTGTTTCGATGGGGGGAAAGTTGAGTTGTTGGCGTCGGATGCTCGTGGGTGGAGTTCTTGCCGGGGACTGCCCGTTGGTGGCGAGGGCGGGTCGTGATCGAGCATCGGGTGAGTTCGGCGGACCTTGTTGCGACAGTCGCGGCTCTGGCTCCGCGGGTCGGGGGAATGACGGCGGCCGGCCGGGGTTGACGCTGTATCGGTTCAACGAGCCGGCGACGCCGAGCGATGACGGGCGCCGCGAAGGCGGAGTACGACGAGATCGCCGCGTTCTGCGAGGACTTCACCGAGGACCTGAAGAAGATCAGCGTGCCGGTGCTGGTGACCCACCACGCAGGCGGACGTCGTCAACGCCGACCTGCTGGCCTTCATCCGGTCCTGACATCAGGAACCTGGGCTAGCGGGTGAGGGGGACCTCCTTGGTCAGATGGGAGAGCTTCGAGGGATTGCGGACCGAGTAGAGGCCGGTGATCTGTCCGTGGTCGATTCGCAGGGCGGTGACGGTGTCGATCTCGCCGTTGAAGCGGAGGATCAGGGCCGGTTGGCCGTTGATCTGGGTGAGGTCGAGGGTGGCGTCGGTCAGGCGGTCGACGGCGACGGCGAGGAGGCGGGCTACCTTGTCGGCGCCGACGACCGGGCGCTGAACGGCCTGGACCACGCCGCCGCCGTCGCCGAGGAACACGACATCGGGGGCGAGGATGTCGACCAGGCCCTGGAGGTCGCCGGTTTCGATGGCTCGTTGGAAGGCGGCCAGGGCCTTGCGAGTCTCGGTGGGGCTGACGTGGCCGGCGGGACGTCGGGCGGCTACGTGTGAGCGCGCTCGGTGGGCGATCTGGCGGACGGCGTCCGGCTTCTTGTCGACGGCCTCGGCGATCTCGTCGTACTCGAGGCCGAAGACCTCGCGGAGGACGAAGACGGCACGTTCGGTGGGTTTGAGGGTCTCGAGGACCAGGAGCATCGCCATCGAGACGCTGTCGGCGAGTTCGACGTCGTCGGCTACGTCGGGGGCGGTGAGGAGCGGCTCGGGGAGCCACGGGCCGACGTACGACTCCTTGCGGCGGCCCAGGGTGCGGAGGCGCTGCAGGGCCTGACGGCTCGCGATGCGGACGAGGTACGCGCGGTGGTCCAGGACCGTGTCCAGGTCGACCCCGACCCAACGGAGCCACGTCTCCTGGAGGACGTCCTCGGCGTCCGCGGCCGAGCCGAGGAGTTCGTAGGCGACCGTGAACAGGAGGTTGCGATGGGCAACGAAAGCCTCGGTGGCCTTGTCGGTACCGGTCATTGCTGAACTCCTTGTCCGCGCGGGTGTCAGCCATCAGATGCCGCCCGCCGGACTTCTGTGACACCCGGTCCGGTATGGCGCTCGTCACGTCCGGCGAGCGTCACGGCGAACGGGCCGGCGGCATCTCGTGGTCATCCAGTAGATCTCATGAATGAGGACGATGATGACCGAACCCCGTATCGACGTGATGCAGAACGAGCTCGGCGCGAAGCTGGCCAAGCGGCTGTTCGCGGTCCACAACCTGCTGCAGCAGACCGGCCTGCCGCACGCGACGCAGAACCTGGTGATGCTGCGCGCCAGCCAGATCAACGGCTGCGGGCACTGCATCGACATCCACTCCAAGGAGGCCGCGGCGGAGGGCGAGACCACGACCCGCCTGAACCTGGTCGCCGCCTGGAGGCACTCGACGGTCTTCACCGAGGAGGAGCAGGCCGCGCTCGCGCTCACCGAGGAGGCGACCCGGCTGGCGGACACCTCCGAGGGTGTCTCCGACGAGACGTGGGCCCGCGCCGCGAAGTACTACGACGAGGATCAGCTGATCGCGCTGGTGACGCTGATCGCGATGATCAACGCCACCAACCGGATGGCCGTGACGCTCAACCAGCTCGGCGGTTCCTACGAGCCCGGCCTGATGTCAGCGACCATCAACAGCTAGATCCCAGATCCGCTCGGTCTCCCAGGCGTACTCCCAGGCCTGGATGTCGGGCGGCTCGATGCCGAGGCCGGTGAGGATGGCGCAGACCTGCTCGCGGTGGTGGTTGGCGTGGTTGATCGCCTGGGCGATGAAGATGCCGACCCGGGTACCGCGGGTGTTGTTGTCGACGATGATCACGCGTTCGACGTCGATCGGCTGGGTCAGGAACACCTCCCACAGCGCGCCGGCCTCGGCGTTCCAGCCCTCGAGGGTCTCGAGATCGGTCGCAGTGTCGCGGTCGACGTAGTCGAGCGGGCGGTCCACGATCCGGCGCAGGTAGCCGCCGTCGCACCGGACGATGTGGTCGAGGGTCGCGAGAATGCCGCCGTACGTGCCGACGCCGGTGATCTCCAGCTGGTCGGCCGTGAGTTTCTGGTCCTGGCAGAACCGGATCAGACTCCCGGTCGCCCAGTTGTTGTGCCGGATGGGGTCGTACAGGAGGTCGTTGAGTCCCATGCAGGTCAAGCTAGCCGTGCCCGCCCGGCCCGGGGTACTGGATTTCGCCCCGGGCGAGGCGCGGGCGCAGCGGAATCAGCTCGCGGCGATGTTGACCATCCAGTTGATGCCGAACTTGTCGGTCACCATGCCGAACTCGTCACCCCACATCTGCTTCTCCAGCGGGACCGTCACCTTGCCGCCGTCGGCGGACAGCTTCTCGTAGTACCCGCGCAGCTCGTCGCCGTCGCCGCTGAGGCTGATCGAGATGTTGTCGCCCGGGTTGTACGGCATGCCCTGCGGGGTGTCGGCCGCCATCAGCGTGAACCCGCTCGGGGTCTCGAGCTGGGCGTGCATGAGCAGGTCGTCGTCCTCCGGGCCGTGGCCCGCACCGAACTCCTTGAAGGTGTTCTTGGCCACCTCACCGCCGAAGACCCCCTGGTAGAACTCCATCGCCGGACGCGCTTCGCTCTTGAACTGGATGTACGGATTGAGCCGGGATGCCATCGAATCGTTCCTTCCCCCAACGGCCGGACCCTCTGGTACGGCGCTCATGCCCGCACAGTAAACCCGGCCGCCGACAGTCCGCGACCCTTCGAACCCGGCCGTCCGGTTAAGGTCTCGGCATGATCCTGCGACACATCACCATCGATGCCGGGAACCCCTACGAGCTCGCTCAGTTCTGGAGTACCGTCACCGGCTGGCCGGTCGCCGACGGGGACGAGCCGGGTGACGACGAGGTGCTGCTGGTGGCGCCGGCGCCGGTGCCCGCGTTGCTGTTCATCGCAGTACCGGAGGGCAAATCGGTGAAGAACCGGGTGCACCTCGACTGGGGACCGACCGAGCGCACCCGCAACGAGGAGGTCGAGCGGATCCTCTCCCTCGGCGGCACGATCCACGAGGACCACCGGCTCCCCGACGGCCGCGGCTGGGTCACCATGAAGGATCCCGAAGGCAACGAGTTCTGCGTCGAGCGCAGCGAGGCGGAACGCGCCGGCTGAACCACGGCCCGGACCCGGGCCGCCAACCGGTCTAGCCGGAAACCTATGCCTGGGTCCGGTCTTCGGGGATGCTTGTGGGGTGAAGTGGTGGTGGCGGAGGAAGAAGAAGGCTGCTGAGGACGGGGAACCTCGGCGGCGGGGGACGCGACGGGACGAGGTCAAGGACCTGCGGGCCCGCCTGACGGGTGAGGGGTACACGCTGAAACACTGACCGTTCGATGCAACCAATCGGGCGGTCTGGAGCGTTTAGTAGTGGGGGGCCGGGGGGATGCACCAGATTCGGGGCGCACCGCGTCATGTCGCTGTGCGGAGACGACGACTCAAGCTGGGGGGTGGCAGCACGCTGAAACAGGCCCACATCCACCCGCACCACGAGCGTGTGTCGCTTCTCCGGGCGTTCCTGGGGTCCGTCGCCTCGATCTTCGTCACCTTGGTGGTACTGGCGCTCCTCGCCGGTGCGATGGTCTTGCTCGAGCCCCGGACCATCGACGCCGACACCACGGCCGACGGCACCGGTTCGTACAGCGTGCCGACCAAAGGCCCCGGCCTTTACGGCTCGGGCACTCTCGGCCCGTGGCAGGACCTGATCCGGCGGATCTCCCCGGAGTACCAGATCCGCGACACACTCACGTTCGACGGCATCTTCCTGTTCGGCGACAGCATCGCCGTACAGGACAGCGCGGCCCTCGAACGCCGGCTCGCAGACAGCACCGGCGACTCGATCGCGTTCCACGACTGGTCCGGCCAGCCGACGTCGGCAGCGGTCGATGCACTCGAAGAGTGGTCGCGCAACTACGGTCTGCCCCGGCGGATCGTGATGGCAGTCGGTACGAACGACATCTTCGACCCGCCCGCGTTCGCCGCCCAGGTGGAGCGCGCGATGAAGCTCGCCGGGCCGGATCGGACGGTGTACTGGGTGAACGTGTACGTCAGCCGCACCAAGCAGCCGCCCGCCGTACGGGACGCGGACCTCGCGAACAGCGCCTGGGTCAACCAGGAGCTCAACGAGGCGGCGCTCAACCACCCGAACCTGCGGATCATCGACTGGTCCTCGTTCCTGACCTCTCGGTCGAGCGGCCCCACGCCGTACCTGCGCGACGGTGTGCACACCAGCGAGCCGCTCGGCGGCAGCGCGCGCAACGAGCTGATCGCCGAGGCGATCAAGAACGGTCCGTAGGACAACCTCCAGGCCCGCCTCCGCGTCCGCAGTACGGGAGGGCCGAGCCATGTCACGCACAATCATCCGAGGTTGGTCGACCTCAGCCGCCATCATCGTGGTCCTGACCGCCTTCCTCCTCGCGCTCCTGCACTTCGACGCCCCGGCCGCGCACGCGAAGACGAGCACCTCCGCCGTCAGTACAGGAAGCTACGGATCGGGCACGCTCGGTTCCTGGCAGGGGAACAACCGGGTCGTCTCCAGCGGCGCCCACGTCCGCCACGTCGTCTCGACGAACGGCGTGGTGCTGTTCGGCGACAGCATCGCCGTACAGGACGGCGGAGCACTGGGCCGGCTCCTCGGACAACAGCTGGGTACGACGTTCGCGGAGTACAGCTGGTCCGGCCAGCCGACCTCGGCCGCTGTCGACGCGATGGCCTCGTGGGCGCACGCGTACGGTCTGCCGAAGCGGATCGTGATGGCGGTCGGGTCGAACGACATCTTCGATCCGCCCGCGTTCGCCGCGCAGGTCGAGCGCGCGCTCCGGATCGCCGGCCCGGGGCGGACCGTGTACTGGGTGAACGTGCAGGTCTCCCGCACCGACGAACCGCCCTCCGTTCAGGTCGCCGATCAACGCAACAGCGAATGGATCGATCTCCAACTGGAGCAGGCGCTCTCACAACACCCGAACCTGCGGATCGTGGGGTGGGCCGAGTTCCTCGCGGCCCGTCCCGACCGGATCCACACGGACCTGCGCGACGGCCGGCACACCACCGTGCCCGCCGGGCAGAACGCCCGGAATGCCCTGATTCTGCAGGCCATCCGGCGCGGCTGACACTGCCCTTCCGGGCAACGGCGAACCGGAGTCGCCGATCCGACGCAACTTTTTACCCCCCTCAAAACATCTATACAGCAGAGGATCCGATCCGAACCTCGGGGGGAACCGATGGCGACGTACCTGACCGGAGCGTGACCGGCAGCACAATCGATGCCGCGCGCAACCTTTGACGGTCCACCGAACGTTTCCTGAGCACCACCACACACATCCTGACCATTTTTCCCGGGGAGCGCCCTACCCGAATTCAGGTCTAGGCCAGAAGAGGCATGCGCGAGCATGTGGGGAGGACCAACGATGCCCGCGAGACATCTGCGCACGACCAGAACGACGCTCCGGCTGATGATTCCGTTGCTCGTCAGCGCCGCCGTTCTGGCCGCCGTACTGGTGATCCCGTGGGGCGGCTCCGAGCCGGAGGCAGCCCCGGACCCGACCGTGAGTCACACCGCCGAACCGCCGACGGCACCGCCGACCCCGGTGAAGCAGAACACCTACACGTGCCCGGCGTACAGCGGGATCGACCACACCAACCCGGTCGCGAACCTGTACCAGGACAAGTTCACCTGGGGTACGACGCCGCCGACGAAGGTCGGCGACGGCAAGGGGAACATCAACTGGCGGATGAACCCGGACAAGAACCCGAGCTGGTACATGTGGC
The DNA here is from genome assembly GCF_041430295.1 of Kribbella sp. NBC_00662. GTDB lineage: Bacteria > Actinomycetota > Actinomycetes > Propionibacteriales > Kribbellaceae > Kribbella. The sequence continues at coordinate 1,651,068 of NZ_CP109029.1, forward strand.
TGCACTCGCTTCGTTGGCTGGGGCAAGGAATCGAGGCCGGCGCCCGCGGCGACAAGCGGGCGCTGCAGCGGGTCAGCAACATCGCGCGCGACTGGGTCAACGACAACCCGTACTCGTGGAAGTCCGACGTCGGCGCGTACGAGTCGACCATGCACCGCACCAACGTGCTGATCTGCCTGCGGCAGGCGGTCCTGTCCGGGTTGCACGTGGTCAAGCTTCCGCTGACGTACACCTGGCTGGACGACGCGCTCATGGAGCACGCGTGGTTCCTGCAGAAGAACTACAGCGGCGACTGGAACCACGGCACCGACGAGAGCCTGGCGCTGTTCGGCATCGGGTGCACGCTGCAGCGCAACGACCTGAAGAAGCTCGCGTCCGACCGGCTGACGAGTGCGATCAAGACCTCCATCGACACACAGGGGTCGACGAACGAGCAGTCGACGGCGTACGCGCAGTTCAACTACGCGCTCTGGGGACGGGCGATCGACGTACTGCGCAAGTGCGGGGTCGATCCCGGTACGACGATCATCGCGCGGCGCCGGGAACTGGCGAAATGGCTCGCGCTCGCGACCAACTCGCTCGGGAACCTGCCGCAGCTGGGTGACTCCGAGGTGGTGCGGACGACGCCGGTTCCCGGGACGGTTCTTGAGTACGCCGGCACGCTCGGGCAGCACGGGATCCGGCCGACGCAGCGGATCGGGATCTTCGACGCGGGGTACATCTTCGGGCGGACCGGGTGGGGCGAGAAGCGGCCGTTCACGCAGGAGTCGACGTACAGCATCCGGTTCGGGCCGTCGCAGAAGCTGCACGGGCACAACGACCACACCTCGGTCACGTACACCTCGCGCGGGCGGGACATCCTGATCGACGGCGGGCATGCCGGCTACAAGATCGACGACTGGCGGTTCTGGGCGAAGAGCCAGTTCGCGCACAACGAGCTGACGGTGAAGTCGGCGACCGGGCACCCCGAGACTCGTCTCACGCGGTCGTCGATCGGCGCGACCTCGGAGTTCTACGAGTTGCAGGACTCGCCGGGGGCCGGGATCGATCGGACGCGCGACGTACTCGTGCTGAAGGATCCCGATCTGATGGTGGTGCTGGATCGCGGAACGTCTTCCTCGGATGAGGATTACTCTACGCTCTGGCACCTGCCGTCGGATCAGAAGGTGGTTGTCAGTGGCAACGACCGGGCCGTGGCGGCCAAGCCGGGCGATCGGGTGAAGACGACGCTGCTGCAGATCCCCTTCCGGCAGCAGGCGACGCCGATCGAGGTTGTCTCCGGTTCGCAGGATCCGATCCAGGGATGGCACTACTCGACGATCGACAAGCGGGCGGCGGCGCCGGTGGTGAAGTTCAACCGCTCCGGGCACGAGGCGAGCATCCTGTCCGTGATCGCACCGAGCCGCGCCAACGCGGTCGTCAGCTACACGACGTCGCAGCAAGGGTCCCGGATGCTCGTCAATCTGAAAGTGGATGGAGTGACCACGGTGATTGCCGTGTCCGCAGACGGGACCCTGCAGCGGATCAAGTGATGCTCTTCGGCTTCCAGTCGCTGGGCGGGTCCTCGCCGACCCGCCCGTCGACGGCCTCGCGGATGAGGTCGGCGTGGCCGGTGTGGCGTCCGTACTCCTCGATCAGGTCGCAGACCAGGCGGCGCAGGCTGGCGTGCTGCCCGTCCGGCCAGGTGATGTCGGCCGGCTGGTCGAGCCCGCCGTCCGCGATGGCCGCGGCCAACGTCTTGCGGGAACGCTCGACCGCGCCGTCCCACAGGGCGTAGAGCTCCTCCGGGGTGTTGTCGACCGCAGAGTCGAACTCCCAGTCGTTGTCATCCCGCCAGCCGTTCTCCAGCCACGGCCCGTCCATCGGCAGCCCGCGGAACTTCACCTTGAACATGTAGTCCTCGTTCGCCGCCAGGTGCTTCAGCAACCCGCCGAGCGTGATCGACGAGACCCCGATCCGGGTGTTGAGCCCGTCGGCGTCCAACTCGTCCACCTTGTACCGGAACGTCGTACGCAACCGATCCAGCGCCCCGACCAGATGCTCGACATCGCTCCCCGCAATCGGAGGCTCCCACCACGGCGAAACCCACTCATCCTCAGCCATGCCAGCACCGTAAACCCCATTCCGGACACTCCCCTTCCGGAACCTTACAGCTGGCTAGGGTTCGGCGGATGGGACGGTACGCGGGTGTGATCGCGCGGTACGACGGGCAGGTGGCGCTCGTGTGGGAGCGGTACGACGCGTGGGATGCGCCGTACTGGAATCTCCCGAGTGGAGCTGTTGAAGAGGCGGAGACGCCGACCGCCGGGGCGATCCGTGAGCTTCGGGAGGAGACGGGGTTGCTGGCTGCCGAGGCGGATCTTTCGCTTGTGTGGACGACTCAGGTGTCGGTGGGCGGGCGGGTGTCGTCGCGGTCGTGGAACTACGTTGCGGATGTGCGGGACCCGGCGTTCGCGATCGACGATCCGGACGGGTCGGTGATGGAGGTGCGTTGGTTCTCGGCGGAGGACGCCGTACGACGGCTCGGCCGGCTGCCGTATCCGCCTATCGCTGTGCCGGCGATCGACTACCTGACCTACGGGGCGCGACGGCAGGAGTGGACGTTCACGTCGGACGGCGAGAACTGGAGCTGGGACTCATAGGTCCCGGCGGACGACGACGTTGTGTTTGGCGTGGGTGCGGTTCTCGGCGTACTGCGTGAAGCCGGCATCGAGGAAGGTGGTGAGTACGCCGCGCCCGGGATCGCCTGGCATGGTCTTCACCGGGTAGGCCTCGATGAGGCGGGCGCCTTCGGTTCGCGCGTAGTCGACGGCTGCTTCGATCATCGGCAGGGTGAGGCCGCGGCGGCGGTGGCCGGCTTTGACGAAGAGGCAGTTGATGGCCCAGATCGAGTCGTCGTCGGGGTCATCGATCGGGAGCACTCGTGAGTGGACGATCGCGTGGTACTCCGGCCGCGGCGCCACCGCGCACCAGGCGGCCGGGCGGTCGTCGACGTACCCGATGAGGCCGACCGGCATCCCGGCGCGGACGAAGCCCTCGAGGGCCGCGCGGTTCTCGTCGCTCCCGGCGAACTCGCGAGGCGGCAGACGACGCGCCATGCACCAGCACCCACGCGTCCCGCCGCTGGGTCCGAACAGCTCGACCAGGTCGTCCCATCGAGCCTGGTCGACGGGGTGGACCTCCATCAGCGCATTCAACCATGGCAATCCGGTCGCGCTCGCCGGTCTGCCGTGGAAGGGTCGGGCATCATGAGCGCCTCCGACCTGACCGGCTTCCTTCGCGGGCGAGGCGTTGACGCGCTTGACGTCGTACCCCTCCTCGGCGGCGAGAAGAACCGCAGCTGGCTCGTCGACGACGCGTTCGTTGCCCGAAGCTACAGCTCCAGCACTCCCGCTGAAGTGGAATACGAACTGCATGCGACCGAGTTCCTCGCGGCCCGCGGCTTCCCAACACCCACTCCGATCAGGGCCGATGACGGATCACTCTGGGGTTGGATCGACGACCGCCCAGCCGCGCTCTTCACGTACGCCGCCGGCACGCATCCAACCGACCTGATCGACGGCTACTTCTCGCCCGACCTGCACCTCGGCCGCAACACCGCGCGCCTGGCCGCACAACTGCACATGCTGACCGCAGACCAGACCTTCCCCGGCCGACGGACCACACGGCTCGATCCTCTCGAGCGCATCCAGCGTTTCCTCCGCTCGCCGTACGCCGACCTCCCCGTCCTTCGGGATGCAATCCGCCACCTGACCGACCTCCAGCGGAAGATCGCGGCCGTCTACGCCAACCCAGCCGACCTCCGCCAAGGCCTGGTCCACAACGACATCAGCGCCGTCAACCTCCTGCTCGACGAGCCCGGCGACATCACAGCCCTGATCGACTTCGACGACTGCATGACGTCCTTCCAGCTCTACGACCTCGGCCGCATCGCCGAAACCTGGGGCCGCACCCCCGACCGCCACGCCGACCTCACCCGCATCAAGCACCTGATCGAGGCGTACGACGCAACCCGCCCCCTCACCACCCGCGAAGCCGACCTGGCCCTCGACTTCATCGCCACCTACGCCGCCGCCACCGGAGCCGACTATCTCACCAACATGCTCGACGCCGGCGCGAAGGTAGACGACCCCGCCGACAGCTACTCCATGCTCTTCTTCCTCGACCTCATCGGAGAGCAATGAGGCCGAACGGCCGGCTGGAGTGCGTTGGGTGAGACGGATCCGCGAGTCAGAATTGATAGATGGACGACCCGCGTGCTCAGCTCGACCGTGAGCGGCAAAGGACGATCGACCGCCTGGCGAGCCTGACCGAGGACTTCGACAAGGTCGTGGCTGCGTCGCGCGACAGCAACGCCGACGACGAGCACGATCCTGAGGGTTCGACGATCGCGTTCGAGCGATCCCAACTCGGCGCGCTCGCCGAGCACGCCCAGAAGGCCTTGACGGAGATCGATGCCGCGCTGGCGCGCGTTGCGGCCGGAACCTACGCAACGTGCGAGAGCTGCGGGCGACCGATCTCGGAGGAGCGGCTTCAAGCGCGTCCGGTGGTCCGCACCTGCATCGACTGTGCGTCCGGCAGGTGACACCACAACCTGCACCATGGACAGCGGAAAGAGTAACCCCCAGCCTCAGAGAGTGACCTCTGACCTGGGGGTCTGGTGGAGCCGCCTGTCGGAATCGAACCGACGACCTTCTCATTACGAGTGAGACGCTCTGCCGACTGAGCTAAGGCGGCGGGTGCCGAGGCAAGAGTGTAGCGGGAGTCGGGGGGTGATTCCGAATCGGTTCCCCGGCGGCCGCACCAGGCTGTGGTCCGGATCACCCGCGGGACGGCGGACGGGGAACCGGGGTGGGGCGGCGTACGTCGGACCGGCAGCGAATTAACCGGTGGAACAAATGCTGCGGGAAATGCGTTGACTTCGAAGAGCGGGATGGGTGAGACTATTTCCCGCAAGGACCAAGACCCTGAGGAGAGATCGTGTACGGCGCGAGCAACCTGACAAAGACCTGGCGGCGCGGCCGCATGGTTTTGTCGGCGTGCCTGCGACCCGTCACCGACAACACCTTCGAATGCCACCGGCTCGGCATCGAGCTGAGCCCGCGTGCAGGCGGCCCGCCTGGGTGATCTCCGAGTGGAGAGATCTCCAGGAGCCGTCTGAGCCGGGTGCCGGCAGCAGGCGGCTCTTTTCTTTTGCCCGGAATCCGGGTCAGTTCTACCTGCCATTTTCGGTATTCACGGATACCGGCTCGAACAATTGACAACTGAATTCTTGAATTACCAGCTGTAGGCCAGTGGCGAGGCCACCTCATTTGGGTTGAGGAGATCGGAGGTTCGAGTCCTCCCAGCTGGACCCGGCGCCCGCAGGATGCTTGCTACCGGCCGAGCGGGCGCCACAAGCGTGCCCTGTGACGGAAATCCGCAGTACATCCGGCGCAGGGCACCTGAACGCCCGTGGCTCAACCGGAGAGAGCACCGGCCTACGAAGCCGGGGGGTGCAGGTTCGAATCCTGCCGGGCGTGCTGTGTCCGAAGCAGAAGCGGGCGATGCACCGGGACGTGGCCCCGGCGAAAGCGGGTTCGAGCCCCGCCGGACACCCTGAGTGAACATCTGTTGACCCGACACCGACATCACCGACCCGGCGAGCCCGGGTCGGGCACACTGGAAGGGAGGAGGACCCACATGAGCGGTGTGATCGTTCTGAACGCCTCGTACGAGCAACTGCACGTCGTGTCGATCCCGCACGCCATCCGCATGCTCGTCCGCGAGGTCGCCGTCGTCGAGGAAGCCCACGACGGCGCCAGCATCGGCCCGTTCCCCCTCCCCCGAGTCCTGCGTCTGGTCCGGTACGTCGTGATGAAGTGGCGGTACGCGTCAGGACGGCTGCAGTACACCCGTGCCGGCGTACTCAAGCGCGACAAGTACCTCTGCGCGTACTGCGGCAAGCCCGGCGCCACCACGATGGATCACGTGGTCCCACGATCACGTGGTGGACGCGGCGAATGGCTGAACGCCGTCGCCGCGCACTCTGGGTGCAACGAGAAGAAAGGCTCGCGAACACCGGAAGAGGCCGGCATGCCACTGCTGTGGCAGCCCTGGATCCCTTCCCGTGCCGAGTTAGCGCTCTGACCCGACCCCACCCGGTGTCGCGGCAGAGCGCGATGCCAGGTGGGCGCCGGCGACCCACCCTCGGTTCTGACCCGAGGCCCCGCAGGTTCGACTCCTGCCCTGGCAGCTGCATGCCGTCGAACAAGGAGGGGAATCGTGGAGTTTCCGATCGAGTTGAGTGGAGCCAAGAACTCCACGCTGATGTGGGCGCAGGAGCATGAGGTAGGCGCGCGGGCGCTGCAGCAGCTGCGGAACATCGCGGCGCTGCCATGGGTGCACGGGGTTCGTGTGATGCCGGACGTGCATCTCGGCAAGGGCGCGACCGTCGGGTCCGTGATCGCGATGTACCAGGCTGTGTCGCCAGCCGCTGTCGGGGTCGACATCGGGTGCGGGATGGAAGGCGTCCTGACCTCGCTGACGGCCGCGGATCTGCCCGACGACCTGTCCAGCATCCGTTCGCGGATCGAGGCCGCCGTACCTGTCGGCTTCCGTGCTCACAAGGACGCGGTCGGCGTACGTCGGCTCGGGCTCGACCCGCGCCCGTGGGACCGGCTGTGGGGTGCGTTCACGAGCCTGCACGACGGGGTGCAGGACCGCGAGCGCAAGGCCAAGCAGCAGATGGGATCGCTCGGCGGCGGCAACCACTTCATCGAGATGTGCCTCGACGACGAGGACCGCGTGTGGCTGATGCTGCACTCGGGCAGCCGCAACATCGGCAAGGAGCTCGCCGAGCGGCACATGCGGATCGCCCGGGAGTTGCCGCACAACGCGGACCTCCCGGACCGTGACCTGGCGGTGTTCCTGTCCGGTACGCCGGAGATGGACTCGTACCGTCGCGACCTCACGTGGGCCCAGGAGTACGCCGCCCGTAACCGCGCGGTGATGCTCGCACTGGTGATGCAGGCGGTGCGGGAGTCGTTCGCGGTCGAGGTGCGGTTCGAGCAGCCGATCTCGTGCCACCACAACTACGTGGCCGAGGAGCACATCGACGGGCTCGATCTGCTGGTCACCCGCAAGGGCGCGATTCGGGCCGGGCGCGGGGACCTCGGGCTGATCCCGGGGTCGATGGGCACGGGTTCGTACGTCGTTCGCGGTCTCGGCTCGGAGCGCTCGTTCTACTCGGCCTCTCACGGGGCAGGCCGCCGGATGAGCCGCAACGAGGCGAAGCGCCGCTACACGGTCGACGACCTGGTCGCGCAGACCACGGGCGTCGAGTCCCGCAAGGACGCCGGCGTGATCGACGAGATCCCGGCGGCCTACAAGGACATCGACTCGGTCATCGCCGCCCAGTCCGACCTGGTCGAAGTAGTGGCCCACCTCAAGCAGGTCATCTGTGTAAAGGGCTGAGCGAGGTGGCCCGTGTACCGAAGGACGGGTAGTGGTGGGCCGGCGACCGGTCGCCCAAACGTGGCGAGGCGACTCGTCGGCCGCGATCCAAGACCACTACCCGTTCTTATGTACACATCACGGTGAGATCCGCCTGTGGGCAGGGGCAGCGGTTTGCTGAACCGTCGGTCGGCTGGCACGTCGGCCCGTGAGTTCGAATCTCACTCTCACCGCTGGGCGGCCGGGAAGGACCGGCCGCCCTGCCAACCAATCAGGAAGAGAGGAGGACCGGCTATGGCCGACCTCAGGAACAGGAAGCGGGTGCCCGGCGGTAGGACCGGTGCTCCGGTGAAGCAGGGGCATGCGTTGCGGCGGGTTCGGCTCGCCTGTGGGCATGTGCAGCGGGATCGGATCGCTCACGCAGGCGATCACGTGTGGTGTGAGGCCGACTGCTCCGACTGGATCCGTGTCGTTTCCGTCGAAGAGTAGTCACTCGGTCACGCCGCCCGCCGTCGTCAGGGGAGACGGCGGGCGGCCGATCCAACCCATCTGAACCTCATCGCAACTTTCTCCACCGGCTGACCATCGTGGCGGTTGTACAGGTCTGTCACCGCCGGCCGGGGGGCCGCGGGCGAGTGGGTGGGGAAATGCATGATCAGAGGGTTACTGGTGCTCGGCCTCGTTACCGCGGGGCTCGCCGGCACCACCGGTGTCGCAACGGCTCAGACCGGGCCGGGGATCGCGATCGCCGCGGATCTGCCGGAGCCTGAGGCGGCGCAGTTCGTGCCAGGGGCAACAAACGTGGTCCCGGCGACCGCGGTGGCCGCGAAGAGTGCTCAGGCGATCACCGCAGCCGCAGGTGGCACCTACACCTGCCCGGGTTTCAGCACGGTCGACGACGCGACACCGCTCTCGTCCGTGATGCAGGACACCTACACGTGGGGCGGCTTCAAGCCCTACAAGGTTGGCGACGGCAAGGGAAACATCAACTGGAAGCTGAACCCGTACGGCAATCCCAGCTGGTACATGTGGTTCCACTCGCTTCGTTGGCTGGGCCAAGGAATCACCGCCGCCGGCCAGGGTGACACGGCCGCCATCGACCACGTGACGACGATCGTTCACGACTGGGTCCGCGACAACCCGTACTCCTGGAAGGGCGACGTCGGCGCCTGGGAGTCGACGATGCACCGCACCAACGTGATCATCTGCACCCGGCAAGCAGTCCTCGCCGGGCTGAACGTGACCACACTGCCGACGGAGTACGCCTGGCTCGACGCGGCGCTACTCGACCACGCGAAGTTCCTGGTCAACAACTGGAGCGGTGCCTGGAACCACGGCACCGACGAGAGCATCGCGCTGTTCGGCGTCGGTTGCACGCTCGACCGCACCGACTACATGACACTCGCGCAGCAGCGCCTCAACGCCGGCATCACGACCTCGATCGATGCCGAGGGTTCGACCAACGAGCAGTCGACCGCCTACGCGCAGTTCAACTATTCCCTCTGGGGCCGAGCCGTCGACGTACTCCGAGCCTGCGGCGCGGACCCCGGTACGACGATCACCGCCCGCCGCGCGCTGCTGGCCAACTGGCTCGCGCTCGCCACGAACTCGCTCGGCAACCTGCACCAGATCGGCGACTCCGAGGTCGTCCGTACGGCGCCCGTCGCCGGCACCCCGCTCGAGTACGCCGGATCACAGGGCGCGACCGGCATCGCCCCGACGGACCGGGTCGGCACGTTCTCGGCCGGCTATGTCTTCGGCCGCTCCGGATGGGGCAACTTCGCGGGCCAGTCGTCGTACAGCATCAGGTACGGACCGACGCGGCAGCTGCACGGTCACAGTGACCACACGTCGCTCACCTACACCGCTCGCGGTCGGGACATCCTGATCGACGGCGGCCACGCCGGCTACCAGAACGACGTCTGGCGAACCTGGGCGAAGAGCCCGTTCGCGAGCAGCGCGATGACCACGCCGCTGTCGGCCGACTCGCTGCCCGCGACCAAGCTGACCCGATCGCAGGTGAAGCCGGGTGCCGACTTCTTCGAGTTCTCCGACGTGCCTGGGCCCGGTATCAGCCGCGTCCGCGCCGTACTCGTGCTGAACAACCCGGACCTGGTCGTCACGCTCGACCGCGCGTCGTCCAAGACCGCGCAGCAGTTCCAGACGCTGTGGCACCTGCCCGCGGACCAGAAGGCGACCGTGTACTCGCGGACCACCGCCCTGGCGTCGAAGACGGGCGAGGACACCCGGACGATCCTGTTCCAGGTGCCGTACCGGCAGGCGCTGCCGCCCGGGGCGATCCTCCTGAAGCAGGCGCAGACCAAGCCGATCCAGGGCTGGACCTACCCGAATATCAACACCCGGCTGTCAGCGCCGACGCTGATGTTCGCACGGTCCGGCACGACGGCGTCGATCCTGTCGTTCATCGCACCCGTCAAGGCCACCGGCGCGGTCACGTACGCGACCCGCTGGTCCGGTACGACGTACGTCGTCGACCTGAGCGTGGCCGGCGTACGCACGTCGATCGGAATCACCGCCGGCGGATCAATCTCCCGCCTCAGCTGATCGAACCAGCACCGGGTCGAAGTGGACGGACAATGAAACCTCCGCTTCGGCCCGGCTGGACAGGACGCGGACCCGTACGTCGGTGGGCGTGATCGGTTCGGCCAGCGTGAGCAGACGGCGATACCCGATCGTGGTGCCGCGAGCGATCTCGGTCCACGAGTCGCCGAGCAGCGCGTCGACCGCGAACTCCGAGACCTGTTGGCCGGCCTCGATGTTCTCGCGCAGGTCCAGCACATTGATCGTTGCTGGCAGCACCAGATCGGTCCCGTAGTACTCCCGAACGGCGGAGCCGAACTCCAACAGCGCAGTCACATCCGGGTCGGCGAACCGCCCACGCCGGTCAGGCGGGATGTTCAGCAGCAGTACGGCGTTGCGTCCGACCGACTTGCGATAGATGTCGAGTAGCTCAGCCACCGATTTCACCGCCGCATCCTCGGACGCGTGGTAGAACCACCCCGGCCGGATCGACACATCCACCTCGGCCGGATACCACCGCAGCTCGTCGGCCTTCGCCAGCTCATCGGGTCCGGCCACGGAAGGCGCCGTCTGCTCGGCCACCATCTGCCCAGCGGCGAACGGTACGACGCTCCACTCGGTCTCGCGCGCGAACCCGTCCTCGTTGCCGACCCACCGCACATCCGGACCGCCGATCGCGATCGTGGCGTCCGGGGCCAGCCGCCGGATCAGATCGAACCAGGCGTCGTAGTCGTAGGTCTGCGCGCTGCTGGTCGGATTCGCGCCGTCGAGCCAGACCTCGGCGATCGGCCCGTACGACGTCAGCAGCTCGTGCAACTGCTGAAGGTAGAAGCGGTTGTAGTCGTCGACCGTGTAGGTGAACTCACCGATGGCCGACTCGACCGCGGGGCTGCCGTTGCCGTAGTACCCGCCGGGCGCCTTCTCCTGATAGAGATCGGCCGGCGACAGATAGATCCCGAAACCGAGACCAGCAGCCTTGCACGCCGCCGACAGCTCGGCCACGACATCACCGGTATACGGGCTCGCGGCAACGGTATGCGGGAGGTACTTGCTCGGCCACAGACAGAAGCCGTCGTGGTGCTTGGCGGTCAGAATCACACTCTTGAACCCGGCGGCCACCAACGTCTCGACCCACTGGGAACAGTCAAGATCCGACGGGTCGAACACCGCCGGATCGTCCACCCCGGTCCCCCACTCGAGATCCGTGAACGTATTCGGTCCGAAGTGCACGAACGCGGTCAGCTCCTGCCGCTGCCACGCGAGCTGCCGCGCAGACGGACGGACGGCAGAGGGATCGATCACCGCAGTACCTTCCCGGGGTTCAGCAGGTTGTCGGGGTCGAAGGCGTGCTTGATCCGTCGATGGAGCTCGAGCCCGACCGGCCCGAGCTCGGTCTCCAGCCAGCGCGCTTTCAGCGTGCCGATGCCGTGTTCGCCGGTGATCGTTCCGCCGAGGCGGAGACCCAGCTCCATCACGGCGCCGAAAGCTTCCAGCGCGCGCTCCTCGGCCGCTGGGTCGTTGCGGTCGAAGACCACGGTCGGGTGCATGTTGCCGTCACCTACATGCCCTGGGCAACAGATCAGCACCTGGTACATGTCGCCGATCTCGGCGATCCCGCGCAGCAACGCGACCAACTGCGAGCGCGGTACGGACACATCGTCGATCAGCGTGGTCCCGAGCGGCTCCAGGGCGGAGTTCACCAGCCTCCGCGCCTCGAGCAGCATCCGCGACTCCTCGACGTCCGAGGCCTCCGCGACCTCGATCGCGCCGTGCTCCGCGCAGATCGCCGCGATCCGCGCCACGTCCTCGGCCGCACGCGGCCCACGGTCGGACTGCGCGAGCAGCATCGAACCGACATCCCCCGGAAGACCCATGTCGCGGTAGTCCTGGATCGCCCGCACTGTTGGCTGGTCCAGGAACTCCAGCAACGACGGCCGCAGCCCCGATGCCATCACCGCCGCCGCGGCCGCGATCCCGTCCTCGATCGAGCGGAACGTCGCAGCTGCCGTCAGCGCGGCCTCGGGCGCCGGGCGCAACGCGAGTGTCGCCTCGGTGACCACACCCAGCGTCCCCTCGGATCCCACGATCAACCGGGTCAGGTCATATCCGGCGACACCCTTCGCCGCGCGCCGGCCGGTGCGAACGACCTCGCCCGACGCCAGCACGACCTCCAGCCCGCGGACGAAGTCCGACGTCACGCCGTACTTCACGCAACACAACCCACCGGCGTTGGTCGCGATGTTGCCGCCGATCGTGGACATCTCCCACGACGACGGGTCCGGTGGGTAGAACAGCTCCTGCTCCAGCACGGCCCGCGACAGATCGGCGTTCACGACACCCGGCTGGACCACGGCGGCCTGGTCCTCGACCGAGACCTCGAGGATCTGATTCATCCGCGCGGTCGAAAGCAACAAGCAGCCGTCGATCGCGTTGGCCGCGCCCGACAACCCGGTCCGCGCGCCTTGAGTGACAACCGGTACGCCGAAACTGCCCGCAGCCTGCAAGACCTCGACCACCTCGGAGGTCGAGGACGGCCGGGCCAGCACCCGCGGCACCCCGGCCGGCGAGAACGTGGCGTGATCGTGCCGATGGCTGTCCAGCACATCGGGATCATCGACGACCGCCGCGTCGCCCAACGCGGACCGGAGCCGGGCTACCAGGGGATCAGTCATGCCTCATCCTGTTCGGCGAGCAGCCGCAGGATCAACTCCGCTCGCCGGACCCGCTCCCGCCCGAGAGCTTCCGCCGTACCGGCGAGATGCGCGCCGACCGGGTAGATGTTCGGCGCGTTCCGCAGGCCCATCTTCAGGTAGACAGGCGCCGCGACCCGGACGATCTCCGGTACGTCGTAGAAGCGGACGTGGCCGCCCTGATCGTCGGGGACCTCGATGTACATGTCGATCGGCACCGTCGTCACCGAGCGGATCTCCGCGAGCACCGGCACCGGCAGGTCGGTCGACACGTTCAGGCTGGTTGCCCCGAGCCGCTCGTACAAGCGGGCGGTAGGTGCGTTCGGCAACGGCATCAACACCGAGGTCTTCAGCACCAGATCCGCAGGCAGCTCACCCTCGATCTTCAACGCGCCGAGCAACTCCAGTACGCCGATATCGCCGACCAGCAGGCTGCGTACGCCGAGCTCGACCGCGCGGAACGCGTCGCACAGCGAGGCCGCGACCTGATCGTTGCCCCGCGCAACACCACCGACCGCGGCCGACACCTTCGCCTGACCGCCGATGTCCCAGGCGCCACGCGGCCCGAGGAACAGGCACACCTCGACGCCCGCGTCGGCGCCGAGCGACAGCATCTCCTCGATCTCGCCGTCGGTCAGCATCATCACGCCGCTGCCCTGCGAGACCCGGTCGATCGTGATGCCGCGCGACTTGGCCTCCTCCAGCACCGCGGTCATCACCCGCGGCCCTTCACAGGACGGGATCTCGACCTTGTACGGCGATCCGTCCGGGAAGGTCCGGGTCGAGGCGTCCCCGGGCCCGAAGCCGCGATCGGCAAGCAGGGCACGTGCTTCGCGAAGGTTCATCACTCGCTCCAGGGTCCGAGGCTCCCGGCCGCCGTCAGGTCGCGCGCGGTACCGGTGATCTCCAGGTCGAAACGGTCGGCCGCCTCGTTCAGCAGGGCCGGCGTCACCATCAGCTCGTGCGGGGACAGAGTGTCCTTGATCCGGGCCAGCCGCAGCTCGGACCAGTGCCGTCGTCCGCACATCGTCGCGGCCGCGAGTACGGCGGCCTCGTCGTCCTCCATCACCATCGGCAGCCGGGAACGCCGCGCACCGCCGGCGCCGGACGTCAGGGCGTTCACGTAGCTCGCGCGGAGGTCGATCTGCTCCAGCAGACGCGCCGGGATGACATCGGCCAGGCCGAGCCCGGACGCGTTCCCGTGCGATGCCGGTGACAACGAGTGCACGCTGATCGCCGCGATCGACGGCGACTCGAACTCCGGGATCCCGTGCACCCAGCAACGGCCGATGACGTTGGTGTCCATCCCGGCGCCGGACTTGTCCTTGCCGAGCTCATCGATCACCAGGACATCGAGCTCGTCGAACGGCAGGCGGCCGAGCATGCTCGAGGCCCTTTGCAGCAAGGCATTCTCGGCCGCACCGGCGATGCCGTCGGCCTCGACGAACTCTACCGACGCGGTCTCGTCGAGCGAGTTCTCCAGGATCGCCAGACCGCCGAGGATCTTGCCTTGCGCAACGACCATCCGGGCCGCGGCCTCGATGTTGCCGCCGAGCGACGGGATACCGCCGGCGTGCAACGAGGCGGCGCCCCGGTGGTTGCCGAGGCCGATCGCGAGGATCTTCGCGACCCCGCTCTCGATCTGCCCGTGGAAGTCGGTGTGCGGTTTGACCCGGTTCACCAGGAGTACGCCGTCGGCCTTCGCGGCGATCGCGTCGTGGTGGATCTCGGTGCCGTCGTCCAGCGTGCCGACGACCACGGTCTCCATCGTCGCCTCGATCGGGCAGCCGACGGACTCGGGAGTGATGCCGAGCCCCTCGAGCATCTCCCGCTGCCCGTCCGCGGTCGCGCCGCCGTGCGACCCCATCGCCGGGATCACGAACGGCGCGGCGCCGGCGTCCTTCAGCCAGTCCACCGCGGCCTTCACCACCGGCACGAGATCGCGGATCCCGCGGCTGCCCGCGGTCACCGCGATCCGGGCGTCGGGCAGGATCCGCGCCCGGAGCGGCTCCAGCGCGGCCCGCGCCTCGGCGTACGGATCGGCTGATCTCTGGACGTCCGACAGGATCCGCCGGATCGGCGTCACCTGCGGGAGGGTGCCGGACGGCCGGAGTCCGCGAACAGCCTCGAAGGGTCCCCAGCTCATCAGTGACTCTGCCGTCCGACGGCCGAACCGGTGCGGCCGACCAGGAAGTCCAGGTCGCAGCCCTGATTGGCCTGGGTCACGTGGTCGACGTACAGCCGGGCCCAGCCGCGGTCCGAGGGTGGCGTCGGCGGCTGCCAGTCGGCGCGGCGCTTCTCCAGCTCTTCGTCCGGTACGTCGAGGTGCAGCCGCCGTGCCGGTACGTCGAGCTCGATCCAGTCGCCGGTCCGTACCAGCGCCAACGGTCCGCCGACGGCCGCCTCCGGCGTGACATGCAGTACGACGGTGCCGTACGCCGTACCGCTCATCCGCGCGTCCGAGATCCGCACCATGTCGTCGACGCCGATCTCGGCCAGCTTGCGCGGGATCGTAATGTTGCCGACCTCGGGCATCCCCGGGTAGCCGCGCGGTCCGGCGTTCTGCAGGACCAGCACGGTGTCCTCGTCGACGTCGAGATCGGGGTCCTCGACGGCCTTGTCGTACTCCTCGATGCTGCTGAACACCAGCGCCTTGCCGCGATGCCGCGACAGCCGCTCCGACGCCGCCGACTGCTTGATGACGGCACCGTCCGGTGCGAGGTTTCCCTTCAGTACGGCGGTCCCCGCGCCACTCCCGAGCGGATCGCCGACCGGCCGGATCACCGCGTACGTCTCGCTGCCGGGTGCGGCACCGGGGTACGTCGCCTCGATCCGCTCCGCGTTCGCGACGTTCTCGCCGATCGTCTTGCCGGTGACCGTGATCGCGTCGGTCTTGAGCAGGGGCAGGATCTCCTTCAGTACCGCGGGCAGGCCGCCGGCATAGTAGAAGTCCTCCATCAGGTACTTGCCGGACGGCTGCAGGTCGACCAGCCACGGCACGCCGCGCGCCCACTCGTCGATGTCGTCCAGCGTCACGTCGACGCCGACCCGGCCGGCGATCGCCAGCAGGTGGATGACGAAGTTGGTCGAGCCGCCGATCGCGGCGTTCGCCCGGACCGCGTTCGCGAAGGCGTCCCGGGTGAGGATGTCGCTGATCTTCAGGTCTTCCTTGACCATCTCGACGATCCGCTGGCCGGTCTTCTGCGCGACCACGTAGCGGCGCGAGTCGACCGCGGGGATCGCCGCGGAACCGGTCAACTGCAGTCCGAGCGCCTCGGCCATACAGGCCATCGTCGACGCCGTACCCATGGTCATGCAGTGGCCGTTGCTGCGGGACTGGCCGCCCTCGGCCGCCGCGAAGTCCTCGGCCGACATCCGGCCGGCGTTGAGATCCTGCGTGAACCGCCACACCGCCGTACCGGAGCCGATGTCGCAGCCGCGGAATTTACCGTTCAACATCGGACCGCCGGTCACCACGACCGTCGGCAGGTCGACGCTCGCGGCGCCCATGATCGAGCCCGGCGTGGTCTTGTCGCAGCCGGTCAGCAGGACGACGCCGTCGATCGGGTTGCCGCGCAGGGACTCCTCGACGTCCATGCTGAGCAGGTTGCGGAACAGCATCGCGGTCGGACGCAGCAGCGTCTCGCCGAGCGACATGACCGGGAACTCCAACGGGAACCCGCCGGCCTGCCAGACACCGCGCTTGACCGACTCGGCGAGCCGGCGCAGGTGCGCGTTGCACGGGGTGAGCTCGGACCAGGTGTTGCAGATCCCGATCACCGGGCGCCCGTCGAACGCCTCCTCGGAGAAGCCCTGCGCCTTCATCCACGACCGGTGGATGAAGCCGTTGCGGCCCTTCTCGCCGAACCAGTGGTCGAAACTGCGCCGGCCGATCGGCTCGTCCGGTTCGTCAACGGTCGGTTCGTCGCTCATCGCGTCACCTCGTCTGTGGTCACGGTTCCGTTCACCCGGCGGCTGATACCGGCCGGGTTCGAGTCCTTGAGTACGTCGGGCAGCACCGCATCGGGAGCGTCCTGGTACGCCACCGGGCGCTGGAACCGCCGCGCCGCCGTCACCCCCACGCTGGTGTGGATCGAACCGACCGTCGACGGGAACGGGCCGCCGTGGTGCTGCGCCCAGGACACGGCAACGCCGGTCGGCCAGCCGTTCCACAGCACGCGTCCGGCACGGGCGGTCAGCAGCGGGAGGAGCTCGCGAGCCAGGTCGGCATCCGAGTCCTCCGCGTGGAGGGTTGCGGTGAGGTTGCCCTCGAATGCTTCGACGGCCTGCGCGAGCTGGTCGATGCCGTCGTACTCGACGACGATGGAGACGGGGCCGAAGCACTCCTCGAGGATCTCGTCGCGGCGCGCGAGGAGCTCGGTGACAGTGGTTTGCAGCAGGGTTGCGGCACCGGCCGACCAGACCCGGACGCCGTCGACCTTCTCGAGGCGGTCGAGGCCGGAGCTGAAGCCGTCCTTGATCCGGTCGTTGAGCATCGGGGCCTCGGCGACTCCGCCGACTGCCTCGACGAGCTGGTCCTGCAGGCCGTGGCCGGTCGGCAGGAAGAGCAGGCCGGGCTTGGTGCAGAACTGGCCGACGCCGAGCGTGAACGAACCGACGTACCCGCTGGCAATGTCCTTGCCTCGGGCATCGATCGCAGCCTGCGTGACGAAGACCGGGTTGAGGCTGCCGAGTTCGCCGTAGAACGGGATCGGCTCCGGGCGGGTGACGGCGATCTCGTGCAGGGCCTTGCCTGCCGGGACCGAGCCCGTGAAGCCGGCCGCGGTGATGCGCGGGTCCTTCAGCGCGGTGACGCCGACATCGAAGCCCGCGATCAGGCCGAACGCTCCGTCCGGTGCACCGGCGGTCTTGAGCGCCTCGATCATCACCTCAGCGGTCCGCGCGGACAGCTCCGGGTGCCCGGGGTGTGCCTTGACGATCACCGGGCAGCCGGCCGCCAGCGCTGAGGCGGTGTCGCCGCCACAGACGCTGAACGCGAACGGGAAGTTGCTGGCAGCAAACACCAGGACTGGACCGAGCGGGATGAGCACGCGCCGGAGGTCCGGCCGCGGTACGGGCTTGGCCTGGGCGTCGGCGGTGTCGATGACGACCTCGAGCAGTGATCCTTCTTCGAGAACGTCGGCGAACATCCGCAGCTGGCCGCTGCTGCGGGCAACTTCACCAGTCAACCGGGCCTGAGGCAACGAACTCTCACGCATCGCGATCGGGACCAGCTCGTCGGACGCCGCATCCAGCGCGTCCGCGACGGCGCGAATCCACCCCGCGCGCACAGCCGGCTCGGACGCACCGAACGCAGGTGCCGCCGCGGCGGCCGCCGCCAGCGCCTGCTCGAGTTGGGCGGGGGTGGTGTCCGGGAGCGCGGCGGCCGGCGTCTGCTCGGAGCCGGTGTCGGGGGTCATCGGATTCCCTCCAGGTTGTCGGTTGCGAGGAACGCGAACGGTTCCCGGCCTACGGCCACGGTATTCGTGAGGGTGCCGACCTCGTCGATCGTGATCGTGATGACGTCGCCCGCGGCGAGCGCGAAGTCCAGCTCGGGGACGATCCCGGTGCCGGTCGCGAGGATCACGCCGTCGGGGAAGTCGTTCGGCAGGAACAGTACGTCGATCAGGTCCTGCAGCTCCCGCACCAGCTTCGCCGTCGACGTGGTATCCGCGAACACCTCCGCGCCGTCACGCTCGATCACCAGCCGGATGCCGAGGTTCTTCGGATCGGCGACCTCCCACACCGGGCGGATCCCCGTCGCCAGCGCACACCCGCCCGCGAACAGCTTCGCCTGCGGCACGTACAACGGATTGACGCCCTCGATCGAACGCGAGCTCATGTCGTTGCAGACGGTGAACCCGACGATCTGACCGTGGCTGTTGGCAACCACCGCGAGCTCGGGCTCCGGTACGTCGTGACCGGAGTCGGACCGGATCCCGACCGGCTCGCCGTCCACCACGACCCGCCAGGCCGGCGCCTTCTGGAACAGCTCGGGCCGGTCCGCGCTGTAGACCTTGTCGTACACCGACTGCTCGGTGCTCTCCTCCATCCGGGCGCCGCGCGACCGCTCGTACGTCACGCCCGCGCACCACACCTCACCACGGCCGTCGAGCGGCGGCAGGAACTTCAGCCCTTCGACCGGCTCCCCCTCCCCCAGCTTGCCGACCGCGGCCTGCAGGTCCTCGAGCGGAAGCTGGAGCAGCTCCGCGAAGGTGTTGATGCCGGCGAGCGACGACACCGTGTCCCCGGTGCGCACACCGGGGATCGGGCGACCGTCGATCGGAGAGAGGTAACGGACCAAGTGCATTGACAGGCCTTTCACATCGAGGTGCCGAGCAGACCACGGGTGATCTGGAAACCGACATTTCCGGAGGCAACTGCTTTGGGGACGAGCCGGCGACTGGCGACGGCGGCGATGGTGTCGAGCCCGATCCGCGCCTGCTCGGCCGCGTCACCGGTGGCGACCGCGTCCAGGTCGTCGCCGTACGTCGCGACCGTCTCCGGGTCGTTGCTGAACTCGACGACCGGTACGAACCGCTGCGCCGACAAGGTGCCGCCGGCAACATGCGCGAGGATCTGCTGGACACCGGTCGCGCCGAACCCGGTCGCGGTCTCCATCCAGTCCGTTCCCGGCATCCGCATCACGTGCCAGCCGGGCGCCGCGAGCCGCTGCCCATGAGCGACGGTCGGCCCGACCGGATCCGCCGACCCGAACGCCGCAGTACGGAACCCGTCGTGAGCGAGCAGTGCGCCACGCGACGACAGTACGACGGAACCGCCGGAGCCCACGATCTCGCGGCCGATCAGCGCGAGCGCCTCCGCAGTCGCATCCGAGAACGGACCTCGTGCCTCGAGGCCGATGGTGAGCGCACCGAGGTTCCCACGTTCGTCAACCGGCGCGGCCAGGTCGAAGCTGCTGAACCAGTCCTTCACCTTGTCGCCGACCGCTTCGAGCCCGCCGTCCGCCTGGATGCTCGCCCAGCCGAACCGGGACGGATCGGCGCCGGCCTCGACGAGTCGCGAGCGGAAGTAGTCGTTGTGGGTCTTCTCGCAGCCGTGTTCGAGCAGCAGCGCCATCCGGGTGTTCGGATGCAGCAGGTAGCCGAGCATGATCCGCGCGAACGTCTCCTCGGACGCGCCGCCACTACTGCCGCAGCCTTCGGTGTGCGGGAGGGCGACCATCCGGGTGACCGCGTTCCCGGCCCATTTCTCCAACTCTGCCTGGGCTGCGATGCGTAGAGCGATCTGGCCGGAGCAGAGGCTGGTCGGGAGGATCAGGCCGACGGCCTCGGGCACCAGCCTGTCGTCGACCCTTAGAAGCTCGGTGGGGGTCTTTGCGTCCGACGTCAGCCCGCTGTGCGGCAGGCCGTCCAGCGGAGCGTCGCGATCCTCGGCCGGGAGGTCGGTCAGCTTGCGGCTCATCCGGCCGTCGGTGGTGATCGAGATCCCCTCGACCGGGCCGACCTGCTTCCAGTTCCGCCAGATCGACACCTGGCTGTGGCCGGCACGCTCGCCCGCGCTCGGCTCCCCGGATGCGACCCGGATCGTGAGGTCGAACGTGTCCGCGGTCAGGTCGGCCATCGACGTACCGGTCAGATACTTGCCTGCGTCAACGTCCATCTCGGCGTGCAGCCGCTCGTACCGGGCGCTCGTCGTGACGAACTTCAGCGTGGGAACGAACGGGAAGTTGGTGATCGAGCCGTTGCCGGTGGTGAAGAAGATCAGGTTGCAGCCGCTGCCGATCTGGCCGGCCACCGATTCCAGGTCGTTGCCCGGGCTGTCCATGAAGATGTAGCCGCTGCCGGGCAGCGGTTCGCCGTACTCGATGACGTGGTCGAGGCGGACCTCGCGCGGAAGCTTGCGCGCGGCACCGATCGACTTCAGCACGATGTTGTACAGCCCGCGGTACACGTTGCCGCCGGACGGGTTGCCCTCGGCGGTGTGGCCGTGCCAGCCGACGCGTTCCTTGAACGACTTGATCGTGGCGAGGAACTTCTTCGCGGTCGCGAGGTCGCGCACGTTCTTCAGTACGTACGGCTCGGCGCCGATCAGCTCGTCGGTCTCCGCGAGCACCGCCGTACCTCCGTGCCGGATCAACTCGGCGCTGACCTGTCCGGCCAGCGGGTTGGCCGAGATGCCGGAGAACGCGTCGGAACCGCCGCACTGCAAAGCGATCTTCAGATCGGCCAGCGGGACCTCCTCGCGCTGCTGCGCGTCGACGACCGGCAGCCACGGCTCGATCAATGCGCCGGCGATCGTCAGGTCGTGCTCGAAGCCACCCTTCCGGGTGAAGAACGCGTGCGGCACCTTGATCGACGGGTACCCGTTCTCGGCCATGAAGTTCTGGATCGCGCTGCCCGAGACGACGTCGCCCTCGGTGTCGACGATCAGCACGGCGCCCACGTTCGGGTTCAGCGTGAAGCCGGCGAGCGTGGCGAGCAGGAAGTGCAGGTTGTTCGGTACTTCGTCCTCACCGCCCTCGGTGTGCGCCACCGGTACGACGCCGTCGCCGGCCGCCGCACCGTCGAAGCGCCGCGCGAGCTCGGTGACGAATCCACTGCTGCGCGAGCTGGTCGCCATCAGTACGACGTGGTTGCGCGTGCCGGCCGGACCCTGTTCACGGGGGTAGCCGAGGAACGTGCCGGGCTGCTCGACGCTCGTCACCTGCGCGCCGAAGT
Source organism: Kribbella sp. NBC_00662 (assembly GCF_041430295.1). Classification (GTDB taxonomy): domain Bacteria; phylum Actinomycetota; class Actinomycetes; order Propionibacteriales; family Kribbellaceae; genus Kribbella. Next base: position 1,672,414 of record NZ_CP109029.1, read on the forward strand.
TGACCGCGGACTCGTCCAGCTCGTACGGGTCGAGCGGCTCGTTGGTCGCGGACGGCTCCGTCGGCAGACCCTCGACGCCGCGGGCGGTGACCGCGGCCAGGCTGGTCGGCGTACACACGTAGTCACCGGGAACCAGGTCGCGGGATGCGCGCGCGAACGCGGTGTTCCATGAGGTCAGCGCGTCGCCGGTGCCGGTCGGCGTGACCACGAAGCGGTGCCCTTCGAGCACGGTGTGTGGCAGCGTCACCGTCGTACCGTTCAGGTCGATCTCGGTGCCGGCCTCCAGCCGCCGGGAGGCGATCGCGACGTTGTCCCCGGGCTCTGGCAGAACGCCGACCTCTTCGAACCTCACCATTCGTTCGCGCCTTCCCATAGCTTGCTCCGGGCGGAATCGTGCATGATGCATGATTACCAGTGTTACCCTGCCGAAACCTGACCGGTGGGGTCAAGGGCGCGACCAGATTCCGGAGACAGCTGATGGCTGACGCGTTGGGGCAGACGGGGCCGATGGAGTCCGTCGCGCCGGTGGACCGGCGACTGCTGCGGCGACAGATGCTGGCCGACGACGTGTACGAGGCCATCAAGACGATGCTGATGGACCACGTGATCAGACCCGGCGCGCGGATCTCGATCGACGGCCTGGCGCGGGAGTTCCAGGTGTCGTCGACCCCGGTCCGGGAGGCGTTGGCGCGGCTGGAGTCGGAGGGGCTGGCGGTCAAGGAGCCACTGAAGGGGTACCGCGCGACGCCGCTGCTGACCCTCGAGGAGTTCGACGACCTGTACCGCTTCCGCCTCCTCCTCGAGCCCTGGGCCGCACGGCGGGCCGCGGAACTGATCTCACCCGCGGGGATCGAACAGCTGCGCTCGGAGCTGGCGAACGCAGTCGAGCCGACCTCGATCGACTACGCCGGCTACAAGTCACTCACGGCCCACGACAACCGCTTCCACTCGCTGATCGCGTCGTTGTCCGGGAGTGAGCAGGTCCGCCTCGCCTTCGAACGCACCCACTGCCACCTACACATCTTCCGCCTGCACTACAACCGCGACATCGGCCCAGAAGTCCTCACCGAACACCGCACCCTCGTCGAAGCCATCACCTCCGGCAACCCCTCCGCCGCCGAAGCAGCAATGACCCACCACATCGAAAACTCGATGACACTACGACTGCGCCGCATCTACGAATGACCCGTCGGCCGTTCCCGCTGGCGGTGCCCCCGGAGTTGACGGCGTACCTCCTGGACTTCCACTGGGATCTCGAGCTCTTGCACGCTCTCGACCTGCCGGTGATCGAGTTGCCGGTGGCCGACTTGGCACATCACCTCGACCTGCCGTTCTGGGCGTATGACGGCCGCCCGTTCCAGATCACGCCACACCAGGTGGCGGCGGATCCGGTCACCTACCAAGACCAGTACGAACGCACGCTTGCTGCCGATCTACGTCATCCGCTCGACGTCGTACGCCGACCCGACGACCGGCTCACGATCCTGGACGGGGTGCATCGGCTGCTACGCGCCGAACTCGAGGGCCGGACCGTCGTCGCCGTGCGCGTCCTCCCATGGACCGACCTGGACCGGATCGCGGTCCGCGGGGGTTGATCACCCCCGCGTGCAACCGCAGCGGCTACTTGGTGATGACCAGGGCATCCCCGACCGGGCGTTCGCCGGTTGCGTCGGACGGTGCGTTCAATACCTTGCCGTTGGCAACCATCGTGGTGGAGCCGCCGCCGTCGAGGTTGATGGCTTCGGTGAGGTGGAACGAGGCAGCGACGGCGGCGGCTTCGGAGATCGAGAGGCCGAGGCTGTTGACGTTTCGCCCGTCGGCGGTGATCAGGAGTGTGCGGCCGTGGTCGTCGACGCCGGCGATCGTGCGGGGGTTTCGTTTGTGCACCCAGCCGTAGTAGAAGCTGGGCGTGTCCTGCACCATCCCGTCCGCCGCCGCGGTGGCAAACACTCGTCCGTTGCGGACCAGCTCAGGTCCCCCATTGACGATCGTCGTACGGCGGGACAGCGGGACCGGCCGGCCGCGGTCGTCGAGCAAGGTCGAGCGGATCGTCAGCGGCCGCCCGACGCGAGCCGCGGCCAGCAGCGGCGCCACGAGATTGCCGGTCGCCTGCACGGTGCGCCCGCCCTCAGGGATCGCCCCGCCGCGAGTCGTCGTACGGATCGTGGTCACGATCCCCCGCCGATCGAGCACCACCTCGGCACCCGGTCCGCTCGGCGTGGCAACGCCGTACGACTCGTCGAACGCGATCAGCTCGTCGGCATCGGTGCAGGTCGTGTCGTGCATCGGCTTCGCGGTCGGTACGTCGTCCGCCGTACCGCCGCAGTTGCGGATCAGCCCAGGCACCCGGTTCAGCCCGTCGAGTGGAAGCGACGCGCCAACGCCCTGGACCGTGCCGCGCCAAGTGAATCGGTCGACGGACGTACCACCCGGGCCGAGCACGAGCGCCGGCCGGCCGTTGGTCGGCTCGCTGACCAGACGCCCGTCGTACACACCGACACCGGCCGGATCGCCAGGCGCTCCCGACTTCGGATCGAGCACGAAGAAGCCTGCGTTCACTGCTGCAGTCGCACCGGTCAGGGTCGCGAGGGTGCTGGTCGTCTCGCGCTGCTCGATGTCCGAGCCGTACGTCGCGTCGAGCGTGCCGCGGAACTTCTTCGGGTCGATCGTCAGGACCTGTACATTCCACGGACCGGTCGAACCGGCGATGTCGTCAGGCTCGCCGTCCCATCCCGTGTAGATGCTCGAGCCACTGAGCCCGGCCGCGATCACCTTGGTCCGCAGGGCGTCAGCGTCCGCCTTGTTCGCGAACAGTCCCAGCCGGACGCGGTACCCGAGGCTGCCCCCACCAGCGTCGGCAAGCTTCGGTGTCGGCACATCCTCGACCCGCGGCTCGAGGCCCGCGGCGCGGAGTTTGTCGGCGGCCTTGTTCGCGCCGGCCTGGTCGGAGATCGCGGCCGCGGGCGCGTCCGGATCCGGCGAGGACGACGGGATCGCGATCTCGACGGTCCAACCGGCTTTGGTGTCGGTCTGGCCGCGGACGATCGTCGTCAGCGTGACGCCCGGCTGCAGGGTGCGGGTGTCACGGGTCTCGGTGAGATTGTCCGGGCCGAGCGGAAGATGTTGCGTCGGCGGGGTGGCGACCGCGGTCGTGCCACCAAGGGTCAGGGAGAGGCAAAGGGCGGACAGGCCCAGACGTCGCAGGGTCATAGGACGTTCCTACGTTCCGCCCTCCCCTGTCGCAACCTGAGCGGAGCGTCGTGTTCTTGAACAATAAACGTCACTCCAGCGGCGCGCCGCCGTAGGAGACCTCGTTGCCGTCCGGGTCGAAGAACGTCGCATGCCGTACGCCGTTCTCGTACGTCTCCTGTACTGCGGGAACGAGACCTCGCTCGGCGATCGCCCGCAGTACGCCGTCGAAATCCTCGACGAACAACGTGTGCTGCGCATGCCCCGCATGCTCCGGCACGACCTCGATGTACAGGAACTGGTGCTCACCCAGCTCCCACACCGCCTCGACATCATTGGGCAGGAAACTCGGCGGCCCGCCGAACAACTGCTCGTACCACGCGACCGCGATCCCGTAGTCGCGCACGGAGACTCCAGCAAACAGGTCCATACCGAACCCTATCGACAGGTAGCCTCGGCCAGGTGCGGATCGATCGGCTGGATCATCTCGTCCTGACGGTTGCGGACGTGGACGCGACCGTCGACTTCTACCAGCGGGTGCTGGGGATGGAGCCGGTGACCTTCAAGGGCGGACGACGCGCACTGACCTTCGGGAACAGCAAGATCAACCTGCACCAGTCCGGGCACGAGTTCGAACCCAAGGCCGCCCGGCCAGGGCCGGGAACCGCCGACCTGTGCTTCATCGTCGACGAACCGATCGACCAGATCCGAGCGGAGCTGGCCGAGCACGGCGTCGAAATAGAGGAAGGCCCGGTCGAGCGCACCGGCGCGACCGGACCGATCCTCAGCGTGTACTTTCGCGACCCCGACCAAAACCTGATCGAGCTCAGCAACTACCTCTAGGCAGGAGCGTCGCCGTGGTCGGGGATTTCCAGTTGTACGCCGCCCTGTAGTGCGGACTGGTGGGCGTAGATGCCGGGGAGGGTGTAGCGGGCCGAGACCCAGGCGTTGATGGGCGGGAGGGTCTTGTCGGCGACCGCGCGGACGAAGTCGTCGGCGAGGAAGTGGTGGGAGCCCTCGTGGCCGTTGTGCATGCCGTCGAATTCCTTCGGCAGGCGGCTGCGGTCGTGGACCGGGGACAGGCCGGAGCGGAACGCGTCGCGGAGTGCGGGGTCGACGTTCGCCAGGTCGGCGTCGTCGAGGGTGCTGCTCGGCTTGGTCTCCATCAGGTGGCTGACGTCCTCGACGCCTTCCTTGTTCTGCCAGAGCGTCGTGGTGGCGAGCTGCTCGAAGCTGCCCTCGGTGCCGAACACGCGCAGGCGCGACTCGCGGATGTGCGACGGGTACCCGACGCGGCGCATCTCGTTGGTCCGCATGATGCCGCCGTCGGCGAGCTTGAACAGCGCGGTCGCGTTCGAGAAGTCGTTGTTGAACTGGCTGACGTCCTTGTCGAAGACGCCGTCACCGCGGTCGTCCTTGACGCCGATCGCCGACACGTGCGTGGCGTGCTGACCGGTCACCGACAGAACGTTGCCGACGGCATGCGTCGGGTAGAGCAGCGGCGGGAACGACGCGGTCTTCTTCCAGTCGTCGCCGCCGGAGTACTGGTACGCCGCGTAGAAGCCGAGGTCCATGTCGTGGACGTAGTCACCCTCGGAGTAGAACACCCGCCCGAACGCACCCTCGGCGAGCTTCTGCCGGCAGTACACCGAGGACGGGTAGTAGAAGCTGGTCTCGCCCATCATGTAGGTCAGGCCGGTCTCCTTGACCAGCTCGATGATGCGCGCGATCTGGTCCGCCTCGATCGCCATCGGGACCGTCGAGTACACGTGCTTGCCGGCCTCGAGCGCCTTGATCGCCATCTCCCCGTGCAGCCACCGCTGCGTGAAGATCGCGACCGCGTCCAGGTCCGACTCGAGCATCTCCTCGAACGACGCGTGCGTGACTGCGATGCCCTGCTTGGCGGCCATCTCCGCGGTCCGCTCCGGGATGACGTCGGTCAGCCGCACCTCGGACACGTCCGGGTGCGCGGACCACAGCCGCAGGAACGAAGGAGCGAACTGGCCGGCGCCGACCACACCGATGCTGATTCCCATACGGGAGAGCCAATCACACATTTTTCTTCCACGGAAGAACAAATTCGCACGTCAAAACACGTGACTCCCACCACACCCCCACCATCCGCTGCACTTTGTGCACCTACCGACCGTCTGCGAGCCACGGAAATGGTCGGTGGGTGCACAAAGTCGTGCGTCGGGAGGGGGTCAGGGGTGGAGGAGGTGCGGGTTGTCGGTGGTGATGCCGTCGACGCCCAGGGCGGCGGCCTGCGCCAGCGACTCGGTGTCCGGGACCGGCCAGGCGGTGACGTTCAGGCCTGCGGCCTTGAGCTCGGCGACACCCGCCGCGGTCAGCCCGGCGATTCCGCAGAGCGCCCAGCCGGCCTCGGCTTCGCGCGTGCGTACGACGACCTCGGCCATCGGCGACGTACGGCCGAAGATGTGACCCGTCGTCACGTCCGGGAACGCCTCGCGGATTGCGAGGAGGATCTCGGGGTGGAAGGACGTCACCAGGGTTCGGGCGGCGAGTGACGGGTTCGACTTGAGGGACTGGGCAAGGAGGGGTACGGCGGCCTCGGCCTTGACCTCCGCCTGGATGCGGACGTCGATCGCCGCGACCATCTCGGACCACGTCGGGACCTGCTCGCCGAGCCCCGCGTCCAGCGACCGGAGCTCGGCGAGCGTCAGCGCAGCGACCTCGCCCGACCCGGAGGTGGTGCGGTCAACGGTGGCGTCGTGCATGATCACGAGCTCCCCGTCCGCACTCACCCGCAGGTCGAGCTCGATCTCGTCGCACCCGTCCGCGACCGCCCGCCGGAACGACCGCAGCGTGTTCTCCGGCTCGGTCCCCAACGCACCGCGATGCCCGGTGATGATCACAGCACCTTCTCCTCGTAGAGCCGTTTGACCTCGTCGCCGATCGCCTCGAGCCGCTTCGCGACCGAGCCGAACACCTTCTTGGGTTGGGCGTTGTCCGCGTAGATCTGCTGCAACCCGGTGTAGATCTGCACGTTCGCGTTCCGCCCGTACAGCCGGATCGCGTCCTGCTGCCGCGCGTTCTCCAGCTGCGCGATCGCCACCCCGTAGTTCGGCTGCTCGGCGATCAGCTTCTTCAGCTCGGCATCCTCGCGCGCCTTGTTCACCACCGGCAGGTAGCCGGTCTGCGTCGTCCACCACGCCGAGTTCTCGGGATGCGCGAGGAACTGCAGGAACGCGGCGGCAGCCTGCTTGCGCTCGTCCGAGATGTTCCGCAGCATCCCGATCCCACCGCCGCCGGTCGCCAGTCCGGTCGCGACCTCGGACGGGATGAAGCCGGCCCCGACCTTGAACTTCGCCTTGCTGCTGATCGTCTTCATGGCGCCGGTGGACTCCTGGATCACCGCGACCAGCCCGTTGGCGAAGTCCGTGCTCGGGCTGCTCGCCATGTACGCCGTGCCGAGATCGTGCACCATCGACCGCTGCCACTCACCGGCCGCGACTGCGCCGGCCTCGTCGATCGTCACGTCCAGACCGCGCGAGTACGCACCGCCGAACTGCCACACGTTCCCCTGGAACTGCCAGTCCCCGTCGATCTTCGCGAACGCGATCGTCCGCAGCGACCGCCCGCCGGACTGCACCTTCGCCAACGACGGCACCCACGACCGCAGTTCGCTCCACGTCCGCGGCGCACGATCCGGCAGCCCGGCCTTCTCGAACGCATCCCGGTTGTAGTAGAGGATCGGCGTACTGCGGGCGAACGGAACCGCCCAGCTCTGCCCCTTCACGACGTACTCGCCGAACAGCTTCGACTGGAAAACCCCCGGCCCGAAACCGTCGGTGAAATACCCGTTGAGCGGCTCGAGCGCCTCGTTCAGGAAGAACCGCTCCCAGGTGACGTCGGACAGTACGGCGAGGTCCGGCGCCTGCTTCGCGACCAGCGCGGCCGCGACCTTCTGCGCCACGTCGTCGTAGCTGCCCTGGAACTGCGTCTCGACGTACACGTCGTCCTGCGAATCGTTGAACTTGGCAACGAGCTTGTCGACCGCCTTGCCGTTCACCCCGCCGTACGGCGACCAGAAGACGACCCGCGTCCGGTTCGCGTACTGCTTCGGCACGGCCCCGGCCGGCTGCGAGTAGACCGCGTCCACCGATCGGTAACCGCAACCCGCGAGTGTCAGACCCGCTGTCACTCCGAGGAAAGTCCTGCGACGCATGCTCATCCCTTCAGAGCTCCCTGGGTGATTCCCCCGACGATGTAGCGCTGGGCGATCAGGAAGATCACCAGCATCGGCGCGAGCACCAGCAGCGTGCCGGCCATGATCGTGCCCCAGGCCGCGAGACCTTCCTCGTCCTTGAGGATCAGCAGCCCGACCGGCAGCGTCCGCATCGAGGCGGTGTTGGTGACGATCAGCGGCCAGACGAAGTTGTTCCACTCCTCGACCGCGGTGATCACCACGACCGTGACCAGCATCGGCTGCGACATCGGCAGTACGACGCGCCACAACGTCCGCAGGTGTCCCGCACCGTCGACCGCGGCCGCGTCCGTGACCTCGGACGGCAGCGTGAGGAAGTGCTGGCGCATCAGGAATGTCGCGAACGCCGATCCGATGCCCGGGATGATCAGCCCGGCGTACGTGTTGATCCAGCCGAGCGTTGCCACAGTCAAGTAGTTCGGTAGCAGCGTCACGTGGCCGGGCACCATCATGGCCCCGAGCACCAAGAAGAACAGCACCTTCTTGAACGGGAACCGCAGGTACGCGAAGGCGTACGCCGTCAGGACGGCGTTGATCACCTTCAGCGCCGTACCGACCACCGTGATGATCGTGGAGTTCAGGAAGAACCGGTCGAACGGCGCAGCCTTCCAGGCCAGGCTGAAGTTCTCCCACGTCAGATGCGGCCACCATGCCGGCGGCCACTGGTAGATCTCGCTCGGCTGCTTGAAGGCCGTGGACAGCAACCAGTACAGCGGTCCGAGGAACACGGCCGCCACACCGACGAGTACGACGTACTGGATCGCGCGCACCTTCATCGGTAATGCACCCGCCTCTCCATCACCTTGGCCTGCACCGTGGTGACGACCAGCAGGATGACGAACATGATGATCGACAGCGTCGCCGCACGACCCGCGTTGAACGCCTGGAAGCCCTCGTTGTAGATCGACCAGCTCAGCGTGGTCGTGGCATCACCAGGGCCACCACCGGTCATCACCGCGATCACGTCGAAGGCCTGGAACGTGCCGATCACCGTGGTGATCAGCAGGAAGAAGGTGATCGGGGCAAGCAGCGGCAGCTTGATCGCCCGGAACCGGGTCCAGGTCGAGGCGCCGTCGATCGCCGCCGCTTCGTCGAGCTCCTTCGGCAGCCCTTGCAGACCGGCCAGGTAGATCAGCGCGGCGAAGCCGACGTTCTTCCACAGGTAGACGATGACGAGCCCGGGCAGGGCCCAGTCGGAGTTGTTCATCCAGTCCGGCGGCTCCGCGCCGAACGGCTCGATCAACGCGCGCATCAGGCCGTAGCCGGGGTCGAAGATGAACGCCCAGATCGTGGCGACCGCGGCGCCGGACAGGATGTGCGGCGCGAACGCGATCGTCCGGACCGCGCCCCGGCCCTTCAACGGCAGGTTGAACAGGAACGCCAGCGCCAGCCCGATGACCAGGCTGCCGATCACGATCAGGCCGGTGAAGACGACCGTGATCCACAGCGTCTTGTGGAACGCCGGGTCGGTCAGCGTCCGCCCGTAGTTCGCGAGCCCGATGAACTTCGGCCGGGCCGCGATCATGTTCCAGTCGGTCAGGCTGAGGAACGCGTTGTAGATGATCGGCCAGTACGCGAAGACCGCGATCACCAGCAGGTTCGGCGCGACGAGCAGGGCGAACAGCCCGTACTCGCGACGCCGCCGGCGTTTCAGCTGATCGTTGCCGGTAGCAATTGTCAGTTCGTCCGGATGCGTCCGGGCCGGCAGGTCAACTACCGTCACACCGACCTCCTTGGGGTTGTGAGCAGGTCGAGAAGCGGCGCCGCCAGGGAGGGGGCGGCCGCCAGGATGCCTTGCGGGAAAGCCGTTCCGGGTCCGCGGACCACAGTGGCACCGGCCTCGCGGGCGATCAGTGCACCGGCTGCGACGTCCCACGGCTGGATGAGGTGCTCGTAGTACGCGTCCGCCGTACCGTCCGCGACCGAGCACAGGTCGAGGGCGGCGGATCCACCGCGCCGGAGGTCGCGTACGGCGGGAAGCAGGTTTCGCAACAAGGCCGCCTGTTCGGCCCGCCGATCCGGCAGGTACGAGAAGCCCGTACACACCAGAGCCGTCTCCAACCCGACCTGCCGCTGCAGACTCAGCGACCGGCCACCATCCCATACGGTTTGGTATGGCGTCCGGACGGCGCGGCAAGCGCCGGCGTCGCGCACTGCTGACCAGGTCAGTCCGGTCGGAGGCTGGTGTACGACGCCCGCCAGCGCGCCCTGTTCGTCCTCGACGGCGATCGAGACGCACCAGTCGAGGCGGCCGTACAGATAGTTGACGGTGCCGTCGAGCGGATCGATCACCCAGGTCAGACCGGTGGCCGACGGGCGGGAGGCACCTTCCTCGCCGAGCAGTCCATCGCCGGGGCGTTCCGCGGTGAGACCGTCGGTGATGAGCTTCTCGGAGGCGCGGTCGGCCGCGCTGACCGGGTCGCTGGCCGAGCTTTTGGTTTCGACAGCGGCGGCGTCGATCGAGAGACTCTGCTGACGGGCCAGCAGCTCCTCCCCCGCGGCGACGGCCAGCCGAACGGCCAGGTCGCAGAGGTCAGCGGGTGTCGATGGGGCGGGCATGCCGGTGAAATTATCACTGCTTGATGGTTACGTATAGAGAATCACTGTGATTTTCTCACGAAGATCACATCAAGCAGGAGGACCGCAGCGATTCCGGCGACGAGGAGGCCGAGGCGGTGCAGGCCCGCGTCGGTGGCCGGCTCCGCGAACACGAGGGCGATCGCGGCGGCGGCGAGGTTCGCTCCGACGTACTGCGAGGTCCGGAACAGACCGGCCGCGGCACCGGCGACCTCGGGTGGGGCGGCGCGGTAGACGGCCAACTGGTTCCCGAGTCCGTTGAAGCCGTTCGGTACGCCGAGGACCGCGCTGATCACGACGAGGACGACGATCGGCGTACCGGTGTGAACTCCGAAGGCCAGCGCGGCGCCCCCGACCAGGAGCCCGGCCGAACCGATCATCAGCAGCAACCGGGGTCCGTGGCGGCGGGCGAGCTTGGTCGCGATCGCGACGGTGATCGCGCCGAGGGTCGCGATCGGAAGGACCACGAGACCGACCTCGGTCGGATGTAGGCCGCGGCCCTGCTCGAGCCAGCCGGGCAGGCCGTAGAAGATCGCATAGAAGGCGACGTACGTGAGCATCGTGCGGAGATAACCGAGAGACAGTGGCGCGCTGCGGGCGAGCAGGCGTACGTCGACGAACGGCGTCGCGGAGCGGCGTTCCCAGAGGATGAAGAGCACAGCGAGCGGGATCGCCGCGCCGAGGAGCCACCAATTCGGCTCGGTGGTCAGCGAGAGCAGGACCAGCATCAGCGCGGTCATCGCCAGCGTGAACAGGACCAGCCCGGCGAGGTCGATCTCCCGCCACAGCTTGCGGTCGTCGCTCACCGGCCGAGGTGGATCCTTAGGGACAAGCCGGAGTACGGCGATGCCTGCGACGGCGGCGACCGGGAGATTGACGAGGAAGATCGCCTGCCAGTCGAACGTGCCGACAAGCAGACCGCCGACGCTCGGGCCCAACGCCGCGGAGGTCTGCGCGAAGACCGAAAGCAGCCCGAGCGCACCTACGGCAGAAGCCTTCCGGCGGTCGGCGATCCGGCGGATCATCGCGACGCCCGACGGGAACTGCGCGCCGGTCCCGATACCGAGCAGGACCCGCGCGGCGATCAACCACCCGAGGCTCGGCGAGAGCGGCGCCAACGCGGACACGACGGCCACGAGCGCGAGCCCCGCGAGGAACACTCGCCGGGCACCGATCAGGTCAGCCAGTCGCCCGGCCGTCGGCGCCGAGACCGCGGTCGCGAGATAAAGCCCCGAGACCAGCCACTGCGTCTCGGTCCCCGCGTGGAAGTCGGCGCCGATCGCGACCAGCGCAACGGCGATCATCGACGAGTTCAGTGGCTGCAACAGGGTGCCGAGCCCCACGGATGCGGCGTACCGCGCCGGCAGCTCCCCGGTTCGCTCCTCAACGACCTTCGTCACACCTATGCCCCTCCGCCGAGGTGCACCTTGAGCACCCGCCAACCACTTCGCCAGCCCGGAAACGGTTGGTGCGTGCTCAAGGTCGCGTCGGTCATCGGGTGACCTCCGATAGCTGGTCCATCAGCCGGGCGGCCAGGTGGAGGAGGTCTTGCTCGGTGGGCGTGAGGGTCGCGTCCATGGCCTTCGCGAGGAAGGTGTCCCGGCGGCGGCGGTCTTCGCGGACCAGGGTGGCACCGGCGGGCGTGATCTCCAGGAGCACTTGCCGACGGTCGGCAGGATTATCAGCACGACTGATGAACCCGCTCGCCACCAGATCCGTCGTGGCGCGCATCATGGTCTGCGGGGTGACCCGCTCGGCGGCCGCCAGGTCGGCGTTCGTCATCGAGCCTTCGCGCTCCAGCCAGCCCAGCACGTTGAACTGGGAGTAGCTGAGCTCACCCTCGGGCCGCTCCTGACGCAGCCGGCGGACCAACCGGAACAGGCTCGTGCGGATCTCGTGCGCGGCTTGATCAGACGTACTCATACCATCAGCGTAGCTGATGGTATCAATCGTCGTCGTCCTCCCGCAGTCGCACCCCGGTGACCCCGTCGAGGTCGTCCAGTGCGATCACCAGGTTCTGCAACGGCGGCCGCCCGGTGAACCGCATCGCCGCCCGTACCTGCTGCCGCCCGCCGTCCCGATGCACCTCGGTCCCGAGGACCGACGCCTCGAACCCCATCGAGGTGGCGGTCGCCAGGATCGACCGCAGTACGCCGGAACCGTCGTCGTACCGCACCGTGACGATGCGGCGGCGGTCCGGCGAGGGCAGGAACCGCCCGAGCCGGGCGAACGGGCCGACCGCGACCAGATGCAGCACCGTCGCGGCGACCGCCAGCACCGGCATCCCGGCGCCGCAGGCCATCCCGATCGCTGCCGTCATCCAGATCGTGGCCGCGGTCGTGAGTCCGCGGACCACGTCCCGGCGCATGAAGATCACGCCGGCGCCGAGGAAGCCGACACCCGAGACGATCTGCGCCGCGATCCGGGACGGGTCCAGGTTGACCTCGGTCCCGAGGACGGCGTTGAAGCCGAACCCGGAGACCAGTGTGAACAGTGCGGCGCCGGTGCCGACCAGCGTGTGCGTCCGCATCCCCGCGCTCTTCTGCCGGACCTGCCGCTCGATGCCGATGATCATCGACAGCGCGAACGCGATCAGCAGCAGAAGGAGCTCGGTCCAGGTGGTGGATGTTGCCAGTTTCATGGTTCGTACCCTGTTCCCGACTACGCCGGGACCAGTCCTACCGGATCCTTTCCTGACAGGAATGCTGCCACTGCTTCGGCCGCGATCGAGCCGGCCCGGTGTGCTGTCTGCCGTGTCGCTCCGGCCAGGTGGGGCGTCATCACAATGTTCGGCGCGGTCAGCAACCGCGACCCCGCCGGCAACGGCTCGGCCGGGAACACGTCGAACGCCGCCGCTCCCAACTGCCCCGACTCCAGTGCGTCGACAGTCGCGTCGTAATCGAGCAGACCTCCCCGCGCGGTGTTCACCAGTACGGCGCCGCGCGGCATCGAGGCGATCTGCTCCGCGCCGATCATCCCGCGGGTCTGATCGGTCAGCCGTGCATGCAGACTCACCACCTCGGATCGCCGCAGGAGCTCGTCCAGCTCCACGAGATCGATACCCTCCGGCGCCTGGTCGATGTACGGATCGGCGACCAGCACATGGGCGCCGAAGGCAAGCATCACCCGCGCGACCCGTTGCCCGATCGCGCCATAACCGACCAGCCCGACCGTGGATCCGTCCAGCTCGCCGCCGCACTCGTCGTACGCGTAGAGGTCGGACCGCCACTCGCCCAGCTCCAACGTCCGCTGCAGTCGCGGAAGGTTGCGCAGGGCACCCATCATCAGCGCGACCGCGTGTTCCGCGGCCGCCACCGCGTTGCGTCCGGGCGTCGACGCGACCGCAATCCCGCGCTTCGCCGCAGCGGCGATATTCACGTTCACCGGCCCGCCGCGGCAGACGACCAGGTACCGCAGATCGGGCGCGGCATCCAGCACCCGCTCCGTGAACGGCCCCATCTGCGTGACCGCCAGCTCGACCCCGGCCAGCGCCTCGATCAGCTGGTCCTCCACATCACTGGCCTCATCCACCTCGGCAACCCGCCCGTACGGCGTCAGCGGCCACGGCAACGTGATCTCGCTGAACTCGAACGCGACGTCGGGGATCGTGCCGAGCGCCGCCGCGAGCAGCTCGTTGCGTACGAAGTGGTCGCCGGCGAGCAGCGTCTTGACGGTTCTCATCGATCTCCTGTGAACGTGGGTGCTGGGTCGGACCAGCGCGGGCGGGCCGCCTCGATCCGGCGCAGGTAGTGGGCGTATCCCTCGGCATAGAACGCAGCGCGGGCCGGATCCGGGTCGACCTGGCGGGTCTCGGCGATCCATCCCGTACCGGCGCTGTCCGGGTCGGTGGCGCGGCGCGCGCAGATCACCGCGCCGCGCGCGGCGACCTGTTCGGCCTCGGCGGTGTGCAGCGGGGCATTCAGTACGTCGGCGAGGATCTGCGTCCACTCGCTGCTCCGGGCGCCACCGCCGCAGACCGTCACGCGACCGGTCCAGCCGGCTGCGTCGAGGCAGTGGCGAGCGGCGTACGCGATCCCTTCGCAGGTCGCGCGAACCAGATCGGCCGTCGTCGTGGACAGCGAGATGCCGTCGATCGTGCCGCGGGCGCGGGTGTCGACGAACGGCGCGCGTTCACCGGCCTCCGACAGGTAGGGCAGCACGGTCACGCCGGAGGCGCCGGGCGAGCTCTCGGCGAGCAGACCGGGCAGTTGCGCAGTTCCGACGCCGACCAGCGCGAGCACGCGGTCGAGGGCCGCCGTACCGACCATGGCGGGCATCGCGCGCAACCAGACGCCGGGTGTCCAGGTGCCGAGGAACAGGCCGGCGGGTTCGCCGTCGACGGGCAGTTCACGAGTGACGACCTGGCACGCCAACGTTGTACCGACGGTCAGAAGCGCGTCGCCCGGCTCGGTCACGCCGGCCCCGGCGGCAGCAGCCGGAAGGTCGTACGGCCCGGCAGACACCCTGGTCCCCGGGGCCATGCCGGTCGAGTCGTCACGCAACTCGCCCACCGGACCAGCCGCGGCGACCGGGGCCAGAAGCCGTCGAAGCTCGGTCAGACCGGTCGCGGCCAGCGCCTCCTCGTCGTACTCCCCGGTCCTCGGATCGAGGAACGGCGCCGACGCATCCGACACATCCGTCGCCCGTACGCCGGTCAACGCCTGCATCACCACGTCCTTGCAGTACGCCGCCGTGCCCGCGCGCTCGATCACCGCAGGTTCTTCCGCAAGTACAGCGGCCAGCAGCGGCCCCGACGCACCCGGGAACATCCGATTCCCCGACCGCCGGAACACCCGCTCGGCCACCCCACCGGCGGTCCACTCCTCCAGGATCGGGCTCGACCGCGCGTCCAGCCACGAGATCGCCGGGCGGACCGGCGTACCCGTGTCGTCGACCAGCCAGAGGCCGTCGCCCTGCGCGGTGATCGCCAGCACCCCCGGCCGGCTCCCGACCGCACCGGCCAGCTCCTGCACAACTTCGTTGACCGAGGCAACTACTTCGAGAGTCTCGTGTTCGAACCGCCCAGTGCTGCGGTGCAGCAACCTGGTCGGCCGGGATGCCTCTGCCAGTGGGCGGCCGTCGGCGTCGAAGGCGACCGCCTTGGTCACGGTGGTGCCGACGTCTACTCCGACGTCCATGAGCCCCCTCCTAGAGTTTGGCTACCTCCACGGTGGCGCCGTGGTCGCGCAGCGGTTCGATCAGGTCCTGCGGGGTCTTCTCGTCGACGATCACGAGGTCGAAGTCGGTCAGCGGCGCGAGCCGGTGCAAGGCCGTGCGCTGCAGCTTGGCGTGGTCGACCAGCAGCACCTTGGTCCTTGCCGAGCGCAACATCGCCCGCTTGACCAGGACGATCTCCTCCTCCTGGTGGAACGCGTGCGTCGGCGACACCGCGGACACCGAGCAGAACAGCAGGTCGGTGTGCAGCGCCTCGACGGCCTCGGCGCACGGCATGCCGCCGAACGAGTCGTGGGTCGCGGAGTAGATCCCGCCGAGTGCGAGCAGCGTGATGTCGCGGAGCTGGGACAGCCGGGTGATCGCGGGCAGGAAGTTCGTTGCCACGGTCAACGGCGTGATGTCCTCGATCAGATCGATCAGGGCCAGCGCGCTGGTCGAGTCGTCGAGCATCACCGACATCCCCGGCTCGATCATCGCCCGGGCGTGCCGGGCGATCGCGGCCTTCTCCGCGTGCGCGGTGTTCAGCCGGTACGCGACGTTGCTCTCGAACACGCTTGTCGGCTGCGCGCTGACGCCGCCGCGGTACTTGCGGACCACGCCCTGCCGCTCGAGCTCGTCCAGGTCGCGGTGCACCGTCATCACGCTCACCCCGAACGCCTCGACCAGGTCGTTGGCCGAGACCGAGCCGTGCTTCACGACGTACGCCGCGATCTCGGCCTGCCGGCGCGCGGGCCGGCTCAGTTCGGTGGTGTCACCATCGACTTCCGATGTCATTCCCGGGTCTCCATTCGCGCAGGCTCGATCACAGGTGGAACGTTGTACGCCTCGAGACCCACTGTGCCGTCCTGCCACCGGAAACGCACCAGCGCCGCGGGACCGAGTGCAGGTAGCAGTCTGCGGTAGTCGTTCAGTCGCAGTCCGAGCACCCTGCACACGAGCAGCCGGATGAGCGTGTTGTGCGCGACCACGAGGACCCGCTGACCCTCGTGCCGCTCGGCGATCTCCCCGAAAACCTCGTGCACCCGATCGGCCGCATCGGCGGGATGTTCGCCGCCCGGGAAGTGGTCGAGCACCGGATCCAGCATGAACGCCTTCGCAACCGCCGGAGGCAGTTCGCTCAGCATCTTCCCCTCGGCGGACCCGAAGTCGACCTCCCGCAGCCGTGCGTCCAGGGTCGGCTCCAGGTCCAGCGTCTGGGCGATCGGTCCGATCGTCTGTCGGGCCCGCAACATCGGCGAACACCACAACGCGTCCGGCGCGTAGTCCAGCGCCCAGTCCTTCAGCTGCTGAGCCTGCTGTACGCCGACCTCGTCGATCGGGAGGTCCGTCGAACCGGTGTAGCGGTTGCCGTGATGCCATTCGGTCCGGCCGTGGCGGGCCAGGACGATCGTCGTTCTCATCCGCGATACCCCCGCCGGTCGAGCTCTGCGACAAATGCGCCGTACAGGTCGTCGAGTCGTTGGTCGCCTGGCTCGAGCACACGGTCCACCCGAACCATGCGTCCCGCGGTGCCGGTGAGGTCGGTCCCGCCTGACGCAGCCAGGACGGCCATGCCGTACGCCGGGTCCGGCACGGCCGGAAGCTCCACGGGTACGCCGAGGACGTCGGCGCGGAGCTGGTTCCAGTAGCCGCCCCGGGTGGCACCGCCGGTGAGGGAGACCGATCGCACCGGGTCGGCGCCGAGCGTCTCGAGATGCTCGAACGCGAGCCGCTCGATGAACGCGACACCTTGGAGTACGGCGGCGTACGTGTGCAGGTCGTCAGGGGTGTCGCCGAGGGTGAAGCGCTCGGCCTGCGGCGCGACGAAGGGGAATCGCTCGCCGGTCTTGGCGAGTGGATACGTGACGGCGTCGATCGGGCCCTGGGCGCGCGCGGCACGGTCGAAGGTGTCGAGGTCGGCTCCGGGGAGGAGCTCGGTGAGTACGCCGGCACCCGTGCTGGACGCGCCGCCGGGGAGCCACCCGCCGTCGGGGTGACGATGGCTGTAGACCGCGCCGGTGGGGTCGACGAGCAGGTCGTTGCTGACGCCCTTGAGGACGAGCGTCGTACCGAGGACCGAGTTCCACGCGCCTGGGGTGAGGGCGCCGGCGGCGATCTGGGCGGCGCAGCCGTCGGTCATGCCGGCGTGGACGGGGACGCCGGCGGGAGTACGGCCGAGCTCGACGCCGGGACGAACAACCTCGGGTAAGGCCGACAGCGGGAGGCCGAGTTTGTCGAACGCCTGGGCCGGCCAGGTTTCGCCTACGAGGTCGTAGCCGGTCTTGAGGGCGTGGCTGGTGTCAGTGGCGACCGGGTGGCCGACGAGGTGGGCCGCGACGAAGTCGGCGCTGTGGACGACGCGGCGGTCGGCGAGGTCGTGACCGTCCGCGACCAGGTCGAGGATCTTCGGCAGGGCCCAGGTGGGTTGCATGCTGGTGGCCCAGCGGTCCGGGTCGGCGTCCACGATGTGATCGCGACGGGCGGCCGCGCGCGCGTCGTCGTACATCAGAGCCGGCGTGACCGGTCGGCCGGCGCGGTCGGTGAGGAGGAAGGTGCCGGAGGTCGAGCAGATCGCGATGCCGTCGACATCGGTCGTGCCGACCTCGGCGAGGACGGCGTCGACGGCGCTCAGCCAGGACTGTGGATCCTGCTCATGGCGGACGCCGTCACGATGGCTGGTGAGCGGACGGCTCGCCCGGGCCAGCACGTGGCCCTTGGCATCGGCCAGCACGGCACGCACACTTTGCGTGCCGAGGTCGAGACCGATCCAGCCCACGAAGCCTCCCAGGTGAGTGTTATCTAGGTTGATAACATAACACCAGAAGGCGATAAGAACGCGCCAGCCCGGTGGCCGAACGCGGACACGACAAGGCTCCCGCAGCCGGTCGGCAGGCGGGAGCCGAAGTCGATGGTCAGGAGTGCATCAGCACGAGCGCCGGGTCGATCGTCGCCAGCTCGACCCGGCCGGCGTCGACAGCGCCGTACGCACCGATCGGGCCGCTGCTGCGGCGGCCGCTGCGGTTGGTCCAGAAACCCCAGCCGGCCGGGGCGTCGGGCCAGGCCGGGTCGGGCTCCCAGCCCATCGGCGGACGCCAGCTGTCACTCGGCGGCTCAGGCCAGTCAGGTGGAGCGTTGAACTTGTGCACGAGCGGTCCCTCCGGATTCCCCAGCGATCCGCTGATTCGCGAACTGCCTGACAGATCAACGAGCTGGCGCGCCGAATGTCACGGATAAATCTTCGTAAAGTTTCATCCGGCGCACGGCCACCTATCTCACCACCAGAACCCCACCCCGGCAACCGCTCTCTCACTGGCCGGACTGCACGTGCATCCTCACCGGCATTGGTTGCCCCCTCCACAGCAAACCCGAGGTTGTCCACAGCAACCGTCCACATATCCACAACCATCCATCGTTATCCACAGCCATTTCTGTGGATACACAGCGTGTCGGTGGACCTACTCGCACGCGACGCCGTCATTGTCACGATCGAGATGTGCGGAGTACCCGGGGTCGCCCCGGTAGAGCGGTGCTTTGCCGGCTGCCCGGACCGCAGCGCAGTTGGCGTAGTACACGCTGGTCTCCGGAGCTTCTGTCTTCTTGGGTTCGGCGCTCTGGGTGTTCTGCACGAGCGGCACCGGCGCGGTGGTCTTCGTGGTCCTGCGACTTGTCGGCGGCGCCGGGACCGTCACCGTCCGGGCAGGCAGCGGCGGAAGGGTGACCGTTGCCGTCGGCCCGGCAACCGTCTGCTGCACGGTGACTTCCGCGCCCGGAACCGTGACCGTCGTCGTCGGACCGGGGACAGTGACTGTCGTGCCCGGCGCCGACGAGACCGCCGCCGGACTGTTGCTTGCACCGATCGCCCCCAGGATCACGATGAACGCGACCGCTCCCGCGGCCCAGCCCGCGATCAGCTTCACCGGCGGCTCGGCGCCGTACCTGCCGCTCGGTCCGCGGGTCCGCAGCCCGCGGGCGTTCAGCCAGAACGCCCAACCGGGCGGTGCCGGCGGCCAGGACGGATCCGGTTGCCAGCCGGGTGGTGGTTGCCAGTTCGGTTCCGGCGGCGCCGGCCAGGACGGCGGTGAATTGAAAGTTGCCATGGTGAGTTCCCCCTCGGGGGTTACATCCAGTCACCGTGACGTTGTGTTACAGATCGACGAGACGGGCGTGGGTGTTCCAGGACTGGCGATCGAGGAACTTGACGTACTTGAAGGCCCGGTACGCCGCGTAGATGGACGCCATGACGGACGTCGCGTCGCCTGTGTGCCGTCCGATTCGCCGAACATCGCCCTAGTGGGCCGGGCGGCGGGATCACGCGGCGACAGTCTCGCTGATCCTTGACGGAAGCGTGCCGGCGGCAACTGCCTGGTCGAGCGCGGCGAGCTGGGAGCAGGCGAGCGCGATCGCTTCGGCCTGGGTGCGACAGCCGTCGACGTACCAGAAGGGATCGTCCGGCTGACGATCGTCGGCGTCGTCGATGTCGGCGTACCAGCAGTCGTGCCGGTAGTGCACGACCCGCACCTTGAGCTTCATGTGCGGTGAGACGCCATACCTCCGAACCGGGTTCCTTTCGACCTACATCGAAAGGGTCCCGGGACCGGAACCCGGCGATCTAGCGTCTCGTCGCAGCAGACATCAATTCGATCGACAACGAGGGAGCGATCCATGGGCCTGTTCGGGGAGAAGAAGCCGCCGAGGGCAGTGCGGAAGGCGGAAGCCAGGCTCGACGCGGCCGAACGCCGTCGCGACGACACCGCGGAGAACGCCAGGGAGATGCGGCAGCAGATGCGCGGGACGTCGCAGATCCACCAGACCATCCGGTCCGGGAACGCCGCCAACCGCAGCGCGGAGAAGGGCGTGAAGAGAGCCACGAGGGACTACAACAACGCAGTCAAGAAGGCGGCCGAGAAGCAGGCGAAGAAGGGCCGCTGAAGGGTTTACAACGTTGGCAAAGAGCCAGTAGAACGTTGATCGAGACTGGTCCGCCCCCAGGTTTCGAGAGGTGTGTCATGAGGTCCTTCCGTGCCGCAGTGACCGCAACAGCCGCCGTACTGCTCACCGGCGTACTGGCGCCGGCCGCACCAGCAGCCGAGAAGCAGGAGACTGCAGTGTCCTCGCAGACCTTCCGGAACCCGGTGAATCCGTCCGCGGATCCGTCGCTGATGTTCTACAACGGCAAGTACTACGTCGCGACGACCCGCGGCGACCGGATCGGGATCTGGTCGTCACCCAGCCTCGCCACCCTGCTCGTGCAGCCGGAGCAGGTGGTGTGGCGGGACTCGGACACGACTCGCAACACGCAGATGTGGGCGCCGGCGTTCCGCCACGTCGGCGGCCGCTGGTACATCTACTACACGGCCTCCGACGGCGTCGACGCCAACCACCGGATGTACGTCCTCGAGTCGGCCGGCCACGATCCGCTCGGTCCGTACTCGTTCAAGGCGAAGATCGCGGACTTCGGCGAGTACGCGATCGACGGTGAGCCGATCACGGTCAACGGCCGGCAGTACTTCGTCTGGACCGGCCCCGGCCGCGGTCAGGGCGGACCCGCACAGCTGTACATCGTCCGGATGAGCAACCCGTGGACGTCCGTCGGCGACCGGGTCGCGATCCCGGCGGACGGCGGCTGCTCTGAGGTCCGGGAAGGGCCGACGCCGCTGTACGGCGCGACGCGTACGTTCCTGACCTACTCGACGTGCGACACCGGCAAGCCGGACTACCAGCTGTGGATGAAGAGCATCGCCAACGGCGCCGACCCGATGGTCGCGTCGAACTGGGTCCAGCACGCCGGCCCGATCTTCTCCCGCAACGACGAGACCGGCGTCTGGGGTCCCGGACACCACTCGTTCTTCAAGTCGCCGGACGGGACCGAGGACTGGATCGCCTACCACGGCAAGAACACCAGCACCTACACCTACTCGTTCCGCACGACCCGCGTCCAGAAGATCACCTGGAACGCCGACGGCACACCGAACCTCGGCCGGCCGCTCGCGGCCGGTGCCACGCAGAACCTGCCGTCCGGCGACCCCGGCTCGTCGAACTACTGGATCAACGACACCGACAGCACGGTCGAGTACGCCGGGAGCTGGACCTCGGGATCCGGCTGCGGCAACCAGTGCTTCTGGGGTAACGACCACTGGAGCGGGCAGACCAACGCGACCGCGACGATCCATTTCACCGGCACCCGGGTCGCGCTGCTCAGCGTCGCCGACACCGGCAACGGGATCGCCGCGATCTCCGTCGACGGCGGTCCCGAGCAGCGCATCGACTACTACAGCTCGATCCGCGTCGGCGAGCAGTTGATGTACATCAGCCCGACGCTCGCCGCCGGCGCCCACACCTTGAAGGTGCGAGTCACCGGCGACAAGAACCCCGCGTCGGGCAGCACGGTCATCAGCCTCGACCGGATCGAGGTCTACTGACGGTCAGGTACGACGGACGGCGAGCCCGTCGACCTGGTAGACCTTGCCCGCGACCCGCGTCGTCAGCAGGACCGACCCGGTCAGGAAGCTCGCCGGTACCGGCAGCGGGATGACGGCCTGGTACTCGGTCGTTGCCTTGTACAAGTTCACGGCGCCGACGTACTTGCCGTTGTAGTAGACGTTCAGCCCGCCGCACGTGACGCACTTCGTCGCGATCAGGAACAGCCGCTTGGCCTGCACGCTCCGCGAGACGGAGATCGCCTTCGCAGTCGTGACGGTCGCGGTGCCGAGGTAGTACGCACGGTTCGAGGCGCGCACCCAACCCTTGGCGGCTCCCATCAGACGGTCGTCCGAAGGCCGCGAGAAGCACTTGTCGGCGGTCCATGCCGACAGGTTGCCCGCGACGTCACGCGCCCGGACCGAGACGCAGTACTCGTAGCCCGCCGCGACGCCGATCGCGACCGAGGTGGCCGTCGTACCTGACTTGACCGCGGCGTACGCGCCGAAGTTTCCTGCGGTCGGCGCGATCCGCCACCTGACGTCGTACGACGCGACGCCGGTGTCATCGGAGCCCGCGTAGGTGACCGTGGCCGTAGCGGCCTTGGTGACGTCGAAGGTCGGTCCGGTCACCTTGGCGCTCGGGGCGGTGGTGTCGACGGTCAGCCAGCGAACGGCCTCGGTGCCGCGTCCGCCGTCCTCGACGCCCCAGATCCGCAGTACGTGCCGGCCGGCGGCGACACCGGTCTTCTGGAACGGCGACGCCGGGCACGGCGCGGTCTTCATGCCGTCGAACTCGCAGCTCACGTAGGGATTGACCAGTCCGGTCGTGTCGAAGGGCAGCGACAGGTTCGGCCCCACCACGGCCGCGGACGGCTTGATCGTGAGCCGCGGCCCCTGCCAGACGGCCGAGTTGACCGTCTCCCCGGCCGGCGGGACGAACAGCTCCACGTTCGCGTACGGGCGTCCGTCGTTGACCGGGATCTGCTGGAGGGTGCTGGCCCCGGAGTCGGTCCGGCGGGCGACGAGCAGGAGGTTGGACTTCGCCCAGCTGATCGAGTCCCCGCTCGTGCCGTACGAGGGCGCCGGTACAGGGGTGCCGCCGGCGACCGGGATCACGTTCACCGAGGTGTTCTTGAAGTAGGCGATCCACAGACCGTTCGGTGACGCGACCGGGTGCTGGGCCAGCTCGGTGCCGGCGTACGTGGTCAGGACCGCACCGCCGGCTTTGGCCTGGACGCGCTGCAGTTTGCCCGTCACCTGGTCCTTGACGATCAGCGTCTGGTTGTCGGGCAGCCAGGACGGCGCGGCCAGGTTGCAGCCGACCCGGACCGGCGTCCCGCCGGTAGCGCCGATGATCTCGATACAGGAGGTGCCGCTCTGTTCGCGCTCGAAGGCGATCCGGGTGCCGTCGGGTGACCAGGACTTCTCGGTGATGCCGCTCGAGCCGTCGAGGATCTTCACCGGTTGCGCGTGTGGTACGACGGCAGAGACGGTCCACAGGCTCGTCTGCCCCTGTGAGAAGACGACCTGCCGTCCGTCGGCCGACGCGGCGATGGCCTTGTCGACCTGCTGCGTCGGGCCGGACGTGGCGAGCGGGATGACCTGGGTTGCCCCCTGGACGGCGATCTGGCCGAGGAACGTACGGCTGACGCCGTCGGTCGTCACGGTGTGCGCGACGGTGATGGCATCAGTCGGCGCGGCGGTCGGAGCGCCCGGCACAGTGTCCGCCGGGCCGGGAGTGCTGGCCGGTCCCTCACCGTCGGCATTCACCGCGGCCACGGAGTACGTCGCACCCGGGAGCCGCTCGGTGTCCTGCCAGTTCAGCTTGGTCGGCGGCACCGGGTACGTGGTCTCGGTGCCGTTCACGTTGCGGTGGACAACGAAGCCGGTCAGACCGGTGCCTCCGTCGGCCGGCAGGTTCCAGGCCAGGTCGATGCCGGTGAAGGTGCCCTTCACCCGAACGCCGGCCGGCACCGAGGGAACGGCGGCAGCCTGTTCACCCGACGCCATGGCCGGAGCCGCGACGGTCATAGTCAGTGCCGACAGAACGATCGGCGTGGCGATACGCAGAAGAACGCTACGCAAGGGAACCCCCGGAGTCAGAATGGGCGAACCGATGCGCACCCGTTGATGTATCGAGCCAGGAGTCCGGACATTACATCAAACGAATGTCTTGACGACGGTGCGACCGTTGATCAACAGGAAATGGCCGTCGTTCCGGATCTGTACGACGGTTCCGGCCCGGCGGCTGTCGTAGCCCCAGGTCTCGTCGCCGTCGCGGTTCAGGGTGTCGAACCGGCCGTTGCTGTCGATAGAGGCCCTGGACTCCGGCCATCCGGTCTTGCCGGTGCTCCAGAGCACGGTCTTGCCGTTCTTCAGGAAGACCAGGTTGCCGTTCGCAAGCAACTGGAGCGTGTAGACGTGGTTGGTCGAGTACATCGTCACGTCACGTCCGAGGCTGTCCGGCGCCCGCAGCAGCGCATTGGGCATCAGTGTCCCGATCACCATGTGCCGGTTCCAGACCGCTTTGCCGCGGGTGTTGTAGATCCCGAGCAGGCCGGTGTTCGGCAGTACCAGCTTCGCCTGCGGACTGGCGGCGCCCATCGACCAGATCGCGGTCCGGCCGTAGATGACCCGCATCACGCCGTCCGTGCCCATCACGAGCACGGCCCCCGGCCGATAGGTGTTCGTCATCCACAGCGGAGTACTGGTGCCGCGCTGGAGCAGCGTGACGTTCCCGTTGCGCTGCATGGTGAGCGTGTAGACGCCGCTCGCCGACTTGATGGACTGCACCGCCAGCAGCTTCTGGCCCGGCAACAGCGTGTCCTTCACCGCCGCCTCGGCCGGCGTGCCGGCTACTACAGCCCCTCCCAGCATCGCCCCGACGGCCAGCAGCCCGGCCAACAACCGACGTACCATTTGCCTCCCCCTTCGTGGATGGACAGTGTCCTTCACGAAGGAGGTCATCCCTTCAGCCCGGACGCGAACCCGCGGATGACATAGCGCTGCAGGATCAGGAACAGCAGCAGGATCGGCAGCGCGGCGAGAATCAGCCCGGCGGCGACCAGCCCGTAGTTCGACGTGTACTGGTTCACGAACGCGAACACCCGGACCGGCACGGTCTCGTGGCCGGAGCCGCCGAGGTAGAGCAACGGGGTGAAGAAGTCGTTCCAGATCTGTACGGCGTTCAGGATCAGGACCGTCCCGGTGATCGGCCGGAGCAGCGGGAAGATCACATGCGCGAAGGCCTGGAGATGTGAGGCGCCGTCGATCAACGCGGCGTTCGTGTAGTCGGCCGGGAGCGACCGGATGAAGCCCGTGTACAGGAACACCGTGAACGGCAGCTGGATCCCTGTGTAGAAAAGGATCATTCCCTGATAGGTGCCGAGCAGCCCGAGATTGTCGACGAGTTGGTACAGCGGGATCATCCCCAGCTGGAACGGCAGGATGATGCCGACCAGGAAGAGGATGTAGAGGCTGTAGCTCAGGCGCGTCGCCGTACGGGCCAGGAAGTACGCCGCGAGCGAGCCCAGCGCGATCAGCAGCAGCACGCTGACGACCGTGATCAGCGTGCTGTTCAGCAGGGCCGAGCTGAGCCCGGCCGACCGCCAGGCCTCGCCGAAGCTCCCCACGCTCGGCGGGTCCGGCAGCGACAACGGCCGGTTCGCGATCTGCTGGGGATCCTTGAACGCGAGCGTGACGAGGACGTACACCGGGAACAGGAACCCGATCGCGACCGCGATCATCACCAGTTCCAGGACGAACGTGCGCGGGCGATACTTCATGCCGCCGTCTCCCTCGACCTCAAGTACCCGATCTGCACGAACGACACGGCCGCGACGAAGATCGCCAGGACCAGCGCGACCGCGGTGCTGTAGCCGAACTTCCCGAACACGAACGCCTGCTTGTACAACACCGTCGACAACGTGTCCGTCGCGTATCCCGGCCCGCCGTTCGTCATCGCGATGATCTGGGTGAACAGCGTCAGCCCGCCCACCGTCGACAACATCACATTGATCGTCACCGCCGGCGCCAGCAACGGCCACGTGATGTGCCGGAACCGCGCAACCGTACCCGCGCCGTCGACCATCGCGGACTCGTGCAGCTCGGCAGGCACGCCTTCCAGTCCCGCCAGGAAGATCACCATCGAGTACCCCGCGCACTGCCAGATCACCGTGAACGCCACCGACCACAACGCCAGCGACGGATTCCCCAGCCAGTCCTGCCGCAATCCACCGAGCCCGACCGCCCCGAGCGCCGCGTTCAGTCCCGCGTCCGGCGCCGGGTTGTAGACGAACTTCCACAGGAACGACACCATCACGGGACTCACCACCACCGGCGCGAAGAACACCAGCCGCAACGCCATCCGGCTCTTGATGCTGGTGTGTACGCCGAGCGCCAGCAACAGCCCGATCCCGTTCTGCACGACGACGATCGCAACCGTCAACAGCAACGTGTTACGCAACGCCCCGAGCGCCTGACTGTCATGCACAAGCTGCTTGAAGTTGTCGATCCCGACGAAGGTCTTCGCGTTCCCGACCCCCGACCAATCCGTGAACGCCGATCCCGCCCCCGCGATACTCGGGTACAGCACCACCACGGCGTACACGAGAATCGCGGGCACCGCGAACCACCACGGCGGGGCAATACGTACTCTCATGCTTTCTTCCGGTAGGCCTCGTCCATTTTCTTCAAGGCGGCGTCGACGGTTGTTTTGCCGCCGAGGAGTTCCTGGACGACGGCGAAGTGGGTCGGTTGTACTTCGGCGTTCGGCCAGCGCTGGTCCATGAACGGGACTGCCTTGTTCGCCTTCAGGGCGGGCAGGAACAGGTTCAAGGCGGGGTCGACCTTCGCGTCGCCGTACAGCGGGACGCAGGAGACGGCCTCGGCCCAGGTGTTCAGGTTCTCCTGCTGGCCGCAGTAGTCGAGGAAGGACTTGGCCTGGTCGGACTTCTTGCTCTTCGCGCTGACCGCGATCCCGACCACCACGCCGGCCGGAATCCAGTTGTCGGCGGCAACATCCGTGGCCGGGAACGGGAACATCGACAGGTCGTCCGGCGTCTGCGACGCGGCCCGGAACGCCGACAGGACGGCGGACACCTGGACCGCCATCGCGGCCTTGCCGGTGGCAACCATCGAGGTCGCCTGCTCGTACGTCGTACCGTTCGGGTTGTCGTTGAAGAAACCCTTCTTCTGCAGCTCGAGGTACTTGTTCATCGCGTCGACCCAGCCGGAGTCCGCGAACGAGGCCTGGCCGGCGAGCATCTTGTCGTC
The DNA here is from genome assembly GCF_041430295.1 of Kribbella sp. NBC_00662. GTDB lineage: Bacteria > Actinomycetota > Actinomycetes > Propionibacteriales > Kribbellaceae > Kribbella. The sequence continues at coordinate 1,699,255 of NZ_CP109029.1, forward strand.
GAAGTCGGGGGTCTTGGCGTAGACCGTGCCGGGGACCAGCGCGTACGGGATCAGCTGGGTGATCCACGGCGTCTGCGCGCCGAGCGCGATCGGGACGATGCCCTTCGCCTTGAGCTTCTCGCAGACCGACAGCAGCTCCGACCAGGTGGTCGGCGGCTCGACGCCGGCCGTCGCGAACGCCTTCTTGTTGTAGATCGCGCCGAGCATGCTGGAGCCGGGCGAGTAGATGTACGTCTTGCCGTCGCTCTGGAACGCGCCCTTGAAGCCGGCCGGGATCTTCTGCGTCCAGGACTGGTCGCTGAGGTCCGCGAGCAGTCCGGCCTTGGCGAGCTGGGCCATCGACATCGCGCTGCCGTTGCCTGGGTACACGACGTGTACGTCGGGTGCGTTACCGCCGCCGAGCTGGGTGCGGAGCGCGGTCTGCACCTGGTCGGCCGGCGCGAACGAGAGGTTGAAGTCGAAGCCGGAGTGCGACGACTTGTACGCGTCGAGCACCTTCCGCAGACCGGCTTCCTGGTCGCCGACGCCGATCACCCTGAGCGTGCCGCCGGACGACGACGAGCCGCTGCCGCCGCCGCAGGCTGCGAGCGTCCCGACCGCCGCGGCGCCGCCCATCAACTGGAGGAGCCGCCGTCGGCTGACGGACTGATCGAGTGCCATGGGTCCTCCTGTGCGCCGACATATCGGCGAAGTCTGTGAAGTAACCGCAGGATCGTGTTACTTTCGTCACGCGGGACGCTACGGACGGCCCGGGAGACTGTCAAGACCTCATTGAAAGGATTCAGTCGGGATCGGTGCGAAAAGGTCTCTGCCGGGCTTTTGGGCGGGTGCCCGCCTGTCCTGAGAAGATGGCGCTGTGCCCGTGACCGCCTTCCCAGCTCCGGCCGGTACGCCGTACTCCGTATCGCTGCCGGGCGGTCCCGTCGTGTCCACCCACGGACCGGTGCAGGCGTGAGACGAGTCCTCCTGGCCGGCCTTCTGCTGCTGGCCCTGGCGCTCGGCGTCGGCGGTGGCTACTACACCGGCGACCGCTTGGACGCCCCGGAACCGACCGCTTCGGGCACAGCAGGACCCTTGGGCGCCGTGTCGGAATCCCCGTCGCCGACCCCGAGCGAGCCGTCCCTCCCGGTGAAGACCCCGGTCCCGAGCAACCTCGAGCCGCTCGAGCCAGGCCTCGACTACATCCGCCACACCTTCACCGTCACGCCGCAGGACGAACCCTCTGTCCAGCTCTCCGTCGAAACGCCACAGGGCTGGAAGATCACCAGAGATCCGAAGCGGCCCCAAGAAGTGAAGTACCTGGACGACCAGAAGGAGCGTGGCGTCCGTATCGAGGCGGTCGAGCCGGTCGACACCACCCCCGCGGCCGCGATGGCCCAGCTCATCGTCGACCTGAAGAAGAGCCAGGCACCGGAGAACGACGTACAGATCGTCAGTCAGACCAACGCCACGATCACCGGCGAGGACGGCGATTCCCGTCCGGTGGCGACGCTGGTCTACACCTACATCCCGGGCGAGACGCTGCGCTACGTGATCGTGCGCTGGATCGCGATCGACGGGCAGTTGACCAACGTCGAGATGAGCATCACCGGGATTCCCGAGGACGCCGCGGCCCTCGACGAGGTGCTGCAGCACGCCTCGACGTCGGTCCACGAGGTCGGCTGAGCGCTTTCACGGAATTGTTATCTGTGGGCATGCAACCTGAGACTGGGCTCAGGTGTCTTCTGTTCAGTAGGGAACCGGGGAAGGTGGGGGCGTGAAGAGGACGATGTCGCGGCGCGCGCTGCTCGGCGCCGGCCTGCTCACGCTGGCCGGAGTCGGTGGCGCCGGCGGGTACGGCGTCGGCCTGTTCCTCACCGACGAGCCCAGCCTGGCCGGTACCGCGGCACCGCTTCCGATGGCGGGCACTCCGGATCCGTCGGCGACGCCGTCCACACCGGCCCCGCCGCCGAAGAAGATCGTCCCCGACGACACCAAGGCACTGGACAAGGACGACCTCCAGTACCGGGTCCGTGAGTTCACCGCGACCAGCGTCGTACGCTCGGTGGTCCGCCTCAAGGTGCCGCGGGACTGGAGCTTCACACAGCCCGATCCGCCGAAGATCGGGCGCTACACCGATCCGACCAGCAAACGCTGGATCCGGATCGAGGCTGGGTTCACCATCCGCCGGGCGCCCGCCGATTCGATGGCCCAGCGGCTCACGGACCTCGCCACGGTCCCTGCCGCCCAGATGCTGTCGATCAAGTCTCAGACGGTGGATCCGGACACGAACGAAGCGACGCTGGCCTACACCTACGTGCCCGAGAACTCACTTCGCTACGTGATCATCCGCTGGGTCGCCAACGACGAAGGCCTGTGCACGTTCGAGATCGCCGTCACCGGGCTGCCGCAGGACAAGGATGCGATGGAAGACATCCTCGACCACGCGGCCAACTCGGCCACGCGGGACGACTCACCGTTGGGCTCCTCCTAGCCTCCGAGCAGCCCGGCAAGGGACTGCTGGCCGGTGTCGGTGAGTTCTACTGCTCGTTGGTTCGGCCGGCGGCGGAGCCAGTTGTTGGCGAGCAGGCTGTTCACGACGGAGGCTCCTAGCTGGCCGGACAGGTGGTGGCGCTGTTCGCTCCAGTCGACGCAGAACCTCAGGAGTTGGCGGCGGGACGGCTGGTCGGACAGGTCCACGCCTAGCTCGGCGAAGACCTCCTTGGCGTGAGGACCCAACGCATACGGGCCATCCGGGAGTTGTGCGGCCAGCGGGTCGTCCGGACGGCGTTCTGCGCCGACGCCGCCATCAGTGCGGGTCAGCGCGTCCCGGCGTACCAGACCGTCCAGCAGGGCCACGCCGAGGCGACCGGCGAGGTGGTCGTAGCAGGTGCGGGCTTCGCGGAGTGCTGCGGCACGGGTGCTCTGGCGGAGTGACTTGATCGGTAGGGGTTTCGCAATGCGGGCCAGGGCTTCTACTGCCTCGGCCACCTCCGGTCCGGATAGCTTGTAATACCTGTGCCTGCCGGAGCGCTCCACCGCGACCAGACCTCCGTCCAGCAGCTTGCGCAGGTGGCCGCTGACGGTCTGTGGTGACACGCCGGCTTCCGAGGCGAGCATGGAGGCGGGCAGCGCGCGGCCGTCCGCCAGCGCCATCAGGACCTTCGCCCGCGCGGGCTCGGCCATCAGGCCGGCGGCGCGAGCCACGTCGGCATCTCCGCTCATGTACTCCATGCTCAAACCGTCATACTTCGACGCAACCCGAAGTGTTTCGGTGCGAACGTGGAAAGCATGCTTCTCGCGTTGCTGTGTGTCGGAATCTTCCTGATCCAGCTCGACGTGACAGTGGTCAACGTGGCGCTGCCGACGATCCGGACCGGTCTTGACACCAGTGCAGCGGGGCAGCAATGGGTCGTGAGCGGCTACATGATCGCGCTGGCTGGGCTTCTGCTCGTCTGTGGCGCACTGGGCGATCGCATCGGCCACCGCCGTACTGTGCTTACCGGGCTGACGGTCTTCGGCTGCGCGTCCTTGGTGTGCGGGGCTGCACCGAACATCGAGTTCCTGATCGCGGCACGCGCACTCCAGGGCGTCGGTGCCGCTCTGCTCCTGCCGAGCACGCTGGCCGTCATCACCGATCAGTACGTCGACAGCGCCGCAAGGGCCCGTGCTGTTGGGATCTGGGCCGGTGCGGGCTCTCTGGCGTTGGTCGCCGGGCCTGTCCTGGGAGGCGTACTGGTCAACGGACTCGGCTGGCGTGCGGTGTTCCTGATCAACCTGCCGATCATCGCGTTGGTGCTGCCAATGGCTTGGCGGATGGTGCCGCGACGCCGGACTGCTCGCCGCGAGACACACATCCGGTTGCGCGTCGGCCCTGCGTTCGTGGGTGCCAACCTGGTCTCCGGCCTGATGAATCTGGTTGGTCTAGGCACGCTCCTCGCGCTGACCCTTTATTTACAAGAGCATCTGGACCAATCCGCACTCCGCGCCGGTCTGGAGCTGCTGCCTGTTCTGCTGCCGCTAGCTGTTCTCGGTCCGGTATCAGGCCGCATCACAGCTCGGTACGGCTCTCGCCTGCCGATGTCGTTCGGCCTTGCTCTCGGGGCTATTGGCTCGCTCTGCCTGCTGATCGTTCGCCCCGGCAGCCGTTACGGCGCAATCATTCCCGTGGAGGTCTGCCTGGGCATCGGCATGGGTCTGCTGACCGCTGCGGTAGTGCACGCGGCCATCGCGGCACTCCCCCCGGACCGCGCCGGGCTGGCCAGTGGCGTCAACAACACGGCCAGACAGGCCGTCGGTGCAGCGGGCGTTGCGCTCTACAGCGCAGTACTGAGCCGCTCCTCGACCTTCACCGCAGGGCTCCACACCCTTGCCTGGGTGGGCGGCGTTCTGTGGGTGGTTGCACTCGGCATCACCTGGCTGACGGTCGACTAGTTGTGATGTCCAGGGAGGTTGTTCATCGGGTGGGCGGTGAGTCGGTCTGACAGGTGAAGGCCTCCGGTTGTGAAGTGGAGCTGTCTAGGAACCACTTCACCAACCAGGAGGCCTTCGTGTCCCACGTTAACGCGACCCTGACCCCACGCACGCGGCTGAGACTGGCGCGTCTGGTGGTCGAGCAGGGCTGGACGTGCGCGGCTGCGGCGAAGATGTTCATGGTTTCTGCCCGGACGGCTGGCAAGTGGGCCGAGCGGTACCGGTGCGAGGGGCCGGCCGGGATGGCCGATCGCAGCTCGAGACCGCACCACAGCCCAGCCAAGACACCACCGCAGACTGTGCGTCGAATCGTGGGTTTGCGGTGGCGGCTGCGGCTCGGCCCGGTCCAGATCGCCGGCCGTGTCGGCATGCCGGCCTCGACCGTGCACGCCGTACTGGTGCGCTGCCGGATCAACCGGCTGGCGCGCATCGACCGGGTCACCGCCGAACCGCTACGCCGCTACGAGCACCACCACCCCGGCTCACTCATCCACGTCGACGTGACCAAGTTCGCCAACATCCCCGACGGCGGCGGCTGGCGCTACCTCGGCCGCCACCAGGGCAAACGCAACGCCCAGCACACCGCCAGGACCCGCACCGGCTACACCGACAAGTACCACGCCAACATCGGCACCGCCTACCTGCACACCGCCATCGACGACCACTCCCGCGTCGCCTACATCGAGATCCACACCGACGAGAAAGCCGCCACCGCGATCGGCGTCCTACACCGGGCGATCACCTGGTACGCCGACCGCGGCGTCACCGTCGAACGTGTTCTGTCCGACAACGGCGCGGCCTACCGCTCCCGCGCCTGGCTAGCCGCCTGCCAGGAGCTCGGCATCAAACCCAAGAAGACCAGGCCCTACCGCCCACAAACCAACGGCAAAATCGAACGCTTCCACCGAACCCTGGCCGACGGCTGGGCCTACGCCCGCTTCTACACCTCAGAAAACCAACGCCGAGCAGCCCTACCCGGCTGGCTCCACTTCTACAATCACCACCGACCCCACAGCGCAATCGGCGGCCAACCACCCATCACCCGACTAACCAACGTCCCTGGACATCACAACTAGTCGACCGGCCAGATGGTGCGGAAGATCGTTGAGCGCAGCCGAAGGAACCTACGACGAGCAGACTGCATCAGCGCCGGCGACGGCCGCAGCCGTTCGGTCGGAAAACGCATGGGGGACTTCCTCAGCCCTAGTACTTCACCGAATCGGCGATCTCGGCAGCACGGGCGGCATCTGGCGTGATCACCTGGACGAGCATCGAGCCGCCGTCCCCGCGATCGACGACCCGTTCGAACAGGACCATATCGGCCCCGGCGCATCCACTGGAAATCCGGTCCGTGGTCGGCCGGTCATTGAACGTACCCGCGTACGTGGGGCCCGGCTTGCACCCGAGCGCCTTGTTGTCGGGCAGGGCGAGTTTCGAACCCGCCAGGCCGATGAACACGCCCGGCGTGTTCGGCGACCAGTCGGCGTCCCGGCTGACCCGGAACGCGGGCGACCCGGCCTTGCTGCCCGGCGCCAGCCAGTTCGTCTGGGCGATCGACTTCGCCCAGGCCCGCGGCAGCGTCACCTGGAACTGTCCCTCCGAGACCACGATCGCCTTGCGGCTGGACAGGTACCACTGGCCGGCGTACCCGGCGCCGCCGCCGACCACCAGGGCCAGCAGGGCGGCGACCACCCACCGGCCGCGCTTCCTCTTGCGCTTCGGCGCGGGGGCAGGCTCGACCTTCCCTGTCGGCTCTGTCGGCTCTGTCGGCTCTGTCCGCGCTGTCGGCCCTGTCGGCGATGTCGGCTCGTCGGCCGCGGCAGGCGCTTCGACGACGACGGTCTCCGCCTCCACCGATTCCGACGGCTCGGCGAGCTTCACGATCGTCGGCTGGTTCTCGTCGCTCAGCGCGGTCTTGGCGCCGAGGTGGTCCGTGTCGACGGAAATCACTTCGCGGATCGACAGCGGGAAGTCGTGCGTCGTCTCGTCGAGCCCGCCGACGAGCTCCCGCGTGAACGACTGGACGTCCGGCCAGCGCTTCTCGCGGTCCGGGTCCAGCGCGCGGACGATCGCGGCGTCGACCTGCTCGGGCAGTTCGAACCCGAGCGAGCTCGGCGGCGGGGCCACCTCGACCCGGCTGGCCGCGCCGAGCCCGTCGACCTGGTGCGGGGATCGGCCGGTGAGAGCGGCGTACGCGACCGCGCCCAGCGAGTACTGGTCGGCGCGCTGGTCCAGCCGCTCACCCAGCGCCTGCTCAGGAGCGACGTACGACGGGGTGCCGCCGGGCATCGTGATCCTCGACACCTCGTCGAGGGACTTGCCCAGACCGAGGTCCGACAGGACAGCCCGCTCGCCGTCGTCCGTACTGCGGAACAGAACGTTGGCCGGTTTCACGTCACGGTGCAGCAGACCGCGCCGGTGCAGGGCTTGCAGGCCGCGACCGACCTGGACCACCACGTCGACGGCCTCGGCCAGCGGCAGAGGGTTCTTCTTCAACCGGTCGGCCAGCGTGCCGCGATCGGCGTACGTCAGAACCAGGAAAGGGCGGCCGTCCTCCAGTTCGCCGACGTCGTGCACCTGGACGACGTGCTCGGACTCGACGCGGCGCAGGAACCGGCCTTCCTCGAGGAACCGGTGCCGGACCGAGTCGTCGTGCGCCCAGTTGTCCGCGAGCACCTTGATCGCGACCTCGGCGTCCAGTTGCTCATCGTGAGCGAGCCATACCGTAGCGAAACCGCCTGAGCCCAGGCGTCGGCGCACGACGTAACGCCCGAGTCTGGTTGGGACCCCCATACAGGGCATTATGGAGTACTGGAGTGTCCCGTGCCGGGGCCGATCGAGAGCAAAGGCGCAGATGAGCGAAAGCACCAGCCCGACCGACGACCTCGCAACCCTCGCGGAGCAGGCGCAGGCGGGTGACAAGAACGCGATGGACGATCTGCTGCGGCAGGTCTACCCCCGCGTCCTGCGGATCTGCCGCAGCGTCCTGCCGTACTCCGCCGACGCGGAGGACGCCGCCCAGGAAGCGCTGCTGAACATCGCCACCAAGATCAACACGTACTCCGGCCGCAGCAGCTTCTCCACGTGGGTCCACTCGGTCGCGGCCAACTCGGCCCGCTCGACGTACCGCAAGCTCAAGCGCAGCGCTCAGGCCGCGCACAACCCGGAGCAGATGGAGAAGCCGGACCCACGCACCACCAGCGTCATCGCCGGCACCCGGCTGGACCTCCTGGAGGCGCTGGAGACCCTCGAGCGCGACCGACCCCAGATGGTCACCCCGCTGGTGCTGCGCGACGTCTACGGACTGTCGTACGAGGAGATCGCCGCCGAGGTCGGCGCACCGCTCGGCACGGTCAAGTCCCGGATCCACGACGCCCGCGAGGTCGTCCGCCCGCTCCTGCGCCCGAAGGACTGATTTCCCCGGGCTGTGGCCTAGTCCAGGCATACCCTCCGAGTTATGTCCGCCCGGGGGTTATTGCACAACGGTGACTATCTCAAGCTGCTGACCGGCCAGACGATCAGCTCCATCGGCTCGTCGATGAGCTCGTTCGTGTTCGTGCTGCTCGGCCTGGCCATCACCGGCTCCCCGGTTCAGGCCGGCCTGATCGGTACGGCGAGTGCGCTCGGATCGACTCTGATGTCACTCCCCGGCGGTGCGCTCGCCGACCGCTGGAACCGGCGCCGGATCCTGATCGGGTACAGCCTGTTCGGGACCGTGCTCTACGGCTCGGTCGCGGTCGCCGGCTGGCTCGACGTACTGACGCTGCCGCATCTGATCGCCGTCAGCCTGCTCAGCGGGGCGGGCTACGTCCTGTTCATCCCGGCCGAGGCCGGTGCGCTGCGGCAGATCGTCGACCCCGACGACATCGGGACCGCCCTCGCCGCCAGTCACGGCCGGCAGAACCTCGCGGCACTGATCGGGGCTCCGCTCGGCGGCGCGCTCTACTCGATCGGCCGCGTCATTCCGGTGGCGGTCGACGCAATCTCGTACCTGGTGATGACCGTCATGCTGTCGACGATCCGGCACCCGCTGCCGGCCGCCGAACCCGACGGCGACAAGCACGAGCCGATGCTGAAGGCGATCCGTTCCGGGCTGACGTGGATGTTCCGGCAGCCCGCGCTGCGCACGATCGCGACCGTCGCGACCATCCTCAACTTCGCCGCGAACGGCACGTTCATCGTCCTGATCCTGAGCATGCAGCAGCGCGGCGTACCGACACCGGTGATCGGGTTGCTGGAGACCGGACTGGGGGTGGGGGGCCTGGTGGGAGCGATCGCCGCACCCAAGCTGCTGGCGAAGTTCAGCACCGGCAAGATCACGATCACGTCCAGCTGGATCACCAGCATCACGTTCGGCGCGACGGCGTTCACCACCCACGCCGCCGTACTGATCGTGCTGCCGGCGCTCGCGATCTTCCTGCTCCCCGCGCTGAACTCCGGCCTGTTCGGCTACCAGATGCTGATCACCCCGGACAACCTGCAAGGACGTGCGCAGAGTGCGGTGATGTTCCTCGCGAGCAGCACCAACCCGCTCGCGCCGCTGCTCGGCGGCCTGATGCTCGAAGGGTTCGGCGCACGGACGGCGCTGCTGGTCTTCGGCGCGTTGCTCGCGCTCGCCGCCGTACTGCTCACCCTGAGTCGTCCGATCCGGTCGATCCCGTTGCTGACGGAGGTGTCCCCCACCCCGGCCTGACCGCCGCCCACCACCCCACCCGCCTTGGATGGGTTCACCCATCGCGTGGTGGGTTCGCCCATCGCGTGGTGGGTTCGCCCACCGGCACACGGCGTGCGAACCCACCACACGGTGGGTGAACCCATCTCGCGGCGGAACGAGGGAGCGAGGGGGCAGGGCGGTGGGGGGTGGTTGGGGGGTCCCGTTCTGGGCGGGCGTGTGCTCAGATGGGGTCATGAAGAAGCTCATCAACGACCCAGGTGATGTTGTGAGTGAGGCGCTGCGGGGGATGGCGGCAGCGCATCCGGATCGGTTGCGGGTGGATCTGGAGAACCGGATCGTCTACCGCAAGGACGCGCCGAGGCCGGGCAAGGTGGGGCTCATTTCCGGCGGCGGGTCGGGGCACGAGCCGATGCACGGCGGGTTCGTCGGGCTCGGGATGCTGGACGCCGCCTGCGCGGGCGAGGTGTTCACCTCGCCGGTGCCGGACCAGATGATGGCAGCGACGAAGGCGGTCGACGCGGGCGCCGGCGTACTGCACATCGTGAAGAACTACACCGGTGACGTGATGAACTTCGAGATGGCGGCCGAGCTGGCCGCGGCCGACGCCGGTACCGAGGTGCTGTCGGTCGTGACGAACGACGACGTCGCCGTCCAGGACAGCCTCTACACAGCAGGTCGTCGCGGCGTCGGCGTGACCGTGCTGCTGGAGAAGATCGTCGGTGCGGCCGCCGAGGAGGGTCAGCCGCTGGCCCAGGTCGCGGATCTGGCCCGCCGGGTCAACGACAACGGCCGCAGCATGGGGATGGCGCTCACCTCGTGCACGGTCCCGGCCGCGGGCAAGCCGACGTTCGACCTGGCCGACAACGAGATGGAGGTCGGCATCGGCATCCACGGCGAGCCCGGCCGGCAACGGTTGCCACTGGCACCCGCGAAGGACATCGCCGCGATGCTGGTGGACCCGGTGGTCTCCGATCTGCCTTACCAGCAAGGCGATTCGGTGATTGCCTTCGTCAACGGCATGGGCGGTACGCCGCTCATCGAGTTGTACCTCATGTACAACGAGGTGGCCCAGCTGCTCGACCGCGCCGGTATCACCGTCGCCCGCTCGCTCGTCGGCAACTACATCACCTCGCTCGAGATGGCGGGCTGCTCGGTCACGCTGTTGAAGGTGGACGACGAATTGGTACGCCTCTGGGACGCGCCAGTGAACACCCCCGGCCTACGCTGGGGCGCGTGAGCATGGGAGTCGATTCCTTCGTCAACTGGCTGCGTGACACCGCGGGCGTGCTGCACGAGAACGCGGCGTACCTGACCGAGCTCGACTCGGCGATCGGGGACGCGGATCACGGCGCCAACATGGATCGCGGATTCCAGGCGATCGTCGCGGTGCTGGACGAGACGTCGTTCGACAGCGCCGACGAGCTGTTGAAGAAGGCCGGGATGACGCTGGTCAGCAAGGTCGGCGGGGCGAGCGGGCCGCTGTACGGCACGTTCTTCCTGCGGTTCGGGACCGCGCTGGCCGGCGTCTCGCCGATCACCGCCGAGGCGGTCGGCAAGGCGCTGCACGCGGGTGTCGAGGGCGTGCTCGCCCGCGGCAAGGCGGAGCCCGGCGACAAGACGATGTACGACGCCTGGGCGCCCGCACTGGAGGCGTATGACGCTGCCGTGGCGGGTGGATCCGAGATCGGTCCGGCGCTGACCGCGGCCGCGGAGGCCGCGGCGAAGGGCCGGGATGCGACGATTCCGCTGGTCGCGCGGAAGGGACGGGCGAGCTATCTGGGTGAGCGGAGCGCCGGTCATCAGGATCCCGGGGCGACCAGCACGACGCTGATTCTGGAGTCTGCGGCCCGAACACTCGCATGATCGGGATCGTGGTGGTGTCGCACAGTCGCGCGCTGGCTGATGCGGCGGTCGGGCTCGCCTCGGAGATGGTTGCCGAGGACAAGCGTCCGGTGATCGCGGTCGCAGCCGGGTTGGACGCGACGACGTTCGGGACCGATGCGATGGCGGTGTCCGAGGCGCTCGCTACTGCGGACAGCCCGGATGGCGTGCTGGTGCTGCTGGACCTCGGTAGCGCTGTGCTCAGCGCGGAGATGGCGCTGGAGTTCGTGGATCCGTCGGTCGCGGAGCACGTGCGGCTGAGCAGTGCGCCGCTGGTCGAGGGGTTGGTCGCCGCGGTTGTGACTGCTTCTACTGGTGCATCCCTCGACGCTGTGGTGGCCGAGGCGGAGCGCGGTCTGGTCGGGAAGCGGGATCATCTCGGGCATGCACCGGCCGTTGACGCGACTCCGGTTGTGGAAGCCGGACGGTCGGTGGAGATTCTGGTCAGCAACGAGCACGGGCTGCACGCTCGGCCGGCGGCTCGGTTGGTCGGGCTGGTGAACGGCTTCGATGCGACGGTCACGCTGACGGATCTCGAGACCGGCGGCGGGCCGGTCGACGCCGGCAGCTTGAGCATGGTCGCGACCTTGAACGCCCAGCAGGGCCACCGAGTCCGCGTGACCGCCAGCGGATCACAGGCATCCGAGGCGCTGGCCGCGATCGAGCAACTCGCCACCGCGAACTTCGGAGACGGACCCGCAGCCGGTGCGGACGCGCTCGACGGGGCCGCCGCGGGTGCGGGCGCGCCCGGCGGGGGCACGGCCGGCGCTGTGGGTGCGAGTGGTGGGTCGGGGTTGGATGTGGCTATCGGGCCTGCGGTGCTGGTGGGTTCGGGGGTGGATCTGAGTGGTTATGTTGCTGGGGACAACGAACTTGAGAGGCTCGGTCGAGCCTTGGAAACGGCAGGCGACCAGCTACGCGACCTTCGTGACAACACGCCCGAACACGGCGACATCTTCGTCGCCCACCTCGCCTTGCTGGGCGATCAGAAGGTGCTCGACGACGTGCGTGCCTCGATCTCCGGCGGCGCATCGGCGCCGGCCGCATGGCAGCAGGTGTACGACGACCTGGCGACCACCTTCGAAGGACTCGACGACGCGTACCAACGCGAACGAGCACAGGACGTCCGCGCAGTACGGGATCGCGTACTGCGGATCCTGGTCGGCGCATCCGAAGAAGCACCGGCGGACGGCATCCTCGTCGTACCGGAGCTGGATGCGGCGACCGCCGCCACGCTCGACGCCGCGCGCATCGCGGGCATCGCCGTACGGGCGGCCGGGACGACCGGCCACGGCGTGATCGTCGCCCGGTCGCGTGGGATCCCGCTGATCACGGGCATCGGCGACGTCGACGTACGGCCCGGCGCGACGATCGCCTTCGACGCACGGACCGGATCGTTCCAGGTCGCACCGGACGAGGAGCAGGTGCGGGCCACGATCGCCGAGCGGCAGGAAGAGCGCGAGCGCGCGGTCGCCCAGGCGGACGAGCATGCGATCACCCGCGACGGCCGGACGATCGACGTACTCGTGAACGTCGGCGTCGTCCAGGACGCGATCGACGCGCGCGGCGCCGACGGATCGGGCCTGGTGCGGACCGAGGTGCTGTTCGGCGACCGCCGTACTGCGCCGACCGTCGACGAGCAGGTCGAGGCCTTCCACGCGATCGCACGAGCGCTGGGAAACAAGCCGATCACCATCCGCACCTGGGACATCGGCGGCGACAAACCACTCCCGTTCCTCCCGCAGGCCAAGGAGGCGAACCCGTTCCTCGGCGAGCGCGGCCTCCGCGTCTTCCGCCGGCGCCCGGAGCTCCTGCGCGACCAACTCGAGGCCATCCGCCGAGTGGCGACCGAGACACCGGTGCACGTGATGTTCCCGATGGTGACGACGGCCGAGGAGGTCGCCTGGGCGCTGGAGGAGCTCGGTCCGCGGGACGGTCTCGAGGTCGGCATCATGGTCGAGGTCCCAGCGGCGGCCCTCCGCGTCGCCACCCTCGCCAAGGACCTCGATTTCGTCAGCATCGGCACCAACGACCTTACGCAGTACACGACAGCCGCCGACCGCACCAACACCGCGGTCGCATCTCTCGCCGACGGCCTGGACCCCGCAGTACTCCAACTCATCGACCACGTCACACGCAACGCCGGCGTCCGCGTCGCAGTCTGCGGCGACCTCGCCAGCGACCCCCAAGCCGCAGTACTACTGGCAGCCCTCGGCGTCACCGAACTGAGCGCCGTCGGCCCACAGGTGCCACTCGTCAAGGCCCGCCTGCGACAGTCCGACCTCAGTCAGGTCGACACTGCCGCAGTGCTCAAAGCTGGGGACGCGGATCAGGTGCGCGGCCTGCTGTAGTAGCGCAGTTCGACCAGGTTGAAGCCGGAGGTGCGGGCGGCCTTGGCGGGGAGGGTGTAGGACTCGCCGGGCTCGAGGTAAGTCACGTCCGGGTGCTCGAGGTCGAGGTCGACGACGAGGGCCGGATAGGCGCCGGTGTGCCAGGTGTAGGACTCGCCGGCTTCCGGCGTCACGTGCTGGACGCGTACGTCGTCCTCGTCGACGACTACCTTCACCGGGAGCTCGCCGGCCTGGTCGAAGCCGGACTCTGCCGGGACGCCGGCGACCGCGAAGTACGGGTCGCCGCCGGCCTCCTCGCCCAGGTCGAGGACCTCGATCAGGCGGTTGAGGTAGAGCGCGTCGCCGTCGTTGGTGAGCATGTGCACCGGGGACACCGGGCGGTACACGGACCCGCCGACGGTCTCGCTCAGCTGCCGCGCCGGACTGCCGTCCAGCCAGTCCATGTGGCACGGGGACGTCGAGAGGCACAGCACGACGTACGGGTTGTGGTGCAGGTGCCAGCCCTGCGCCTCGCCTGGCTGCAGCGACACCTCCCAGACGCGGACGCGCGAGTTCTTCAGCAGCACGCGGGTCCCGATCTCACCCAGTACGACCTCGCTGCCGTCCGGAGCGGTGACAGTGGTGCCTGCAGTCATGCGGTCTCCTCAATCGGTCGTTCCATCGCGACACCGGCGAGCACAGTGCCGTCGGGCATCGGTAGCTGCGCAGCCTCGACCTCGGTGAAGCCGAAAGCCTTGTAGAGCGGCACTCCGGGCAGCGTCGACATCAGCGCCAACTTGGTGAACCCCTCCGCCCGCGCTGCGTCCGTACACGCGGTCAGGATCGCCCTGCCGAGCCCACGCCGCGTCCAGTCCGCACGCACGAACATGGCGCGGATGCGTGCTGGCTCAGTCGCCGGATCGAGCAGTCGCTCATCGGCTCCCGCGGTACTTGCGTTGAACAGCTTGTTCCGCCGGCTCCACCCGCCGCAGGCGACGATCTCGCCGTCAGCGTCATGGACGTAGTAGGTGCCGTCGTCGATCAGCGCAGTGTCCAGCGTGGTGATGTGCTCGGCCGCGCTCGCGGTCTCCGCCTCGTCGTAGTACGCCGGGAACTGCGTCCGCACCGAGTCTCTGGCCAGCTCGGCGATCGCAGCCCCGTCCGCCGGCACGGCCAACCGCAGCACAGGATCCACGGGCACAGGCTAGTTCACTCCGAACGACGCTTCTTGGCCCAGGTTCGGTAGGTGGAGAACATCCGGACGCCGGTGATCAAGAAGACCAGGGCCATCATCAGCAGCGAGGTATGCGTCGCGATCATCACGCCCGCGAACACCACTCCCACCGCGAGGTCCTTCGCCAGCCTCACGATCAGTTCCCGATCGGCCGGCTCGGGCTGAGCCTCTAATCGCGGCGTGCGGACCGCGGCAGACTCCGGACCGGCGGGGCGTGGAACCGGCGCGACGTCAGGCGCTCGGCGCTTCTTGGCGGCGGGCTGACGCTTGGTGATCGGCCGCCTGGCAGCGGGGATCGGCGTGGCGATGATGCGGCCGATCTGAGCCAAGCGTTCCGCCCCGACCGGTGTCAGCTCGTAGTCGGCCGGGCCGACGTCCTGTGGGCGACGTACGACGTAGGCGGTGCTGATCAACTCGTCCAGCGCAGACTGGACCTCGTGGTCAGTGGCGCCGGTACGGCTGACCAGCTCGACCCGGCTCAGCGTGCGGCCCTCCAGGCATTTGAGCACCAGACGCTCCACCTGCGGATCTCTCACCTGCGTCGCCTTCGGAACGGCCAGACAACCAGACAGATGACGATGATCGTGTAGAGCACCGCTGTCGGGAGACTCGCATGACCGCGCCAGATGTTGAGGCCGATGATCAAGACGATGAAGAGCACCGGCAGCAGCATCAGCGCAACCGTCCCCCAGGTCGGCCCCTTCGCCCCGGGTGGCAGCGTGAACGGCTCAGCGAGGTCGGGTACCGGCAGTCCCTCGAAGATCGGCTCCAGCTGGCCGCGGGTCTTCGCAACGAGCAGGAGGTCCGTACGACGCCCCAGCTCGGTCCTGTCGATCCGGCCGAGAGCGTACTGGTTCGCCAACGCCTGCGAGCAGGCCGATTGGTCCTCATCGGACAGCAGCAGGTCCCTCGGGTCAGCCGGCGTGGTCTGCCGAGGGTGGATCGTGTCGGCGACGGTCGCGGCGAACAGCTTCCCCATCATCTTCAGCGGTGACTGGACGAGCTCCTCGACCACCTCCAGTCGCCCGGAACCGGCCGCGGTGATCTCGTAGTCGGCCGGTCCGGCGTCCTGCGGGCGGCGTACGACGTACGTCCCCGTGATCAGGTCGTCCAACGCAGCCTGGACCCGGTGATCGCCGGCGCCGGTACGGCGTGCCAGCTCCGCGCGGCTCAGCGGTGCGAACTGCAGATGCTCGAGAAGCGCGTGCTCCAGCGCTGGTTCATCCCCCACAGGGAGTATTTTCGCAGCTCCAGGCGGTCACTCGAATGTCAAAAGCAGCAATCCCCCCGAGTAAGTCGCCTGCAGCACCGCCTCGACCCGAACGTACTGCGCCCGCACCGGCGTGAACGTCGTCGTGTTGGGTCGATCGACTGCAACCTCGTACGGCGTGCTGTTGTCGACTGCCCGCCAGGTGTCCCCGTCCAGCCACTGCACCCGCCAGGACTGCGGCACGCGGCACTGACCGGAGCCCGTGTCGTCGTACCAGTAGGCGGAGACCTCTGAGAGTTCACGCGGCGAACGCAGGTCGTACGAGATCCACTCCGTCGTCCCGCGGCGGTCCCACCAGGTGAAGCGCGGAATCGACGTGTCTGAAGAGGACTCCGGCACCCGTCCCGAGTCAGGAGCTTCGAGCGAGTCCCCGTCGTTGACATGCGATGCAGTGATCCGCGTGCGGTAGCTCCACTCCTTGCCATGTGGAGAGACCTGTGGGAACGACGTGACGCGCAGCCGCGCCGCACCCATCGGAATCAGCGTCACAGTCTCCACAGGCTCCTCGGACCGCGCCGGACCGGGCTGCAGCAGTCCGACCACGTCCTCGCTGTCCATCTCCCATTGCGGGAGCCGCCGCGCCTGCGTGGTCAGTGCGAGCGGCACTCCCTCGGCAGTGAAGGGATTCGCGCCGGCGTCCCGTCGTACGACGTCGAAACGCGCACCTGCAACCAGGCCGTAGTTCCAGGGAGACTCCGGATAGACAGAGAGCTCCGGCCATTCGTCAGTCCCACCGATGCGCTCGTACCGCTCGTCGATCTGCAGGGAGTACGTCAACGGCCCACGGTCCACCGACACCGAGTTCTGATTGTCGTCCCAGACCCGAGTGCTGGTGCGCATTGGCAGCACGAGCTCTACGCGATCGCCCGGGTGCCACATGCGGTCCACCTTGAGCCAGTCGCCACTCACCCGCACCGGCTGGCCGTTGACCTTCACCGACACGTCGTGAGCCCAGCCAGGACGCCTTAAATACAAGGGGAATCGCGCCGCGCCCTGCACAGTGAAGGAGATCGCATCGGAGAACGGGTACTCCGTGTCCTGCACGATGCTCACCGTCTCACCGGCAGCACCCACGCGAGCAGTCACCTTGCTTGCGGCGTACATCGACGCAGCCAGGCCGTTGTCGGTCGTCGCCAGCCAGAGCTCCTGCGCGTAGTACGGCCAGCCCATGCCGTAGTTGTGCGGACAGCAGCGGTACTGGTGTACGCCGTACTTGTAGGCCTGCATCGGGAACGGGTTCTGGAACTGCCCGTGCTTCGGCTGGTCGTCCATCTGCGCGCTGTTGGCACAGGTGATGTAGTGCATGACCTGTTGTTGCGGGTCGTACGACGCGGGCAGTGAATTGAACGCCAACTCCTCACACCGGTCCGTCCAGGCCCTGTCACCGGTGAAGCGAGTGAGCAGCTCGCAACTGTGCATCAGCTCGACGATCCCGCACGTCTCGAACCCCTGCCGCGGATCACCGAACCCGGGCCGCGAGTTCTCGTCCCCCGCGAACCCACCACCAGGGAACTGCCCGTACAGCCCCATCACGGTCGCATAGTTCCGGTACGTCGCCGCGCGGTGCTTCTCGTCACGGGACAGCAGCCAGTACTGCAGCGGCTCCCGGAACCCCTGCGCCAGGTTGACGTTGTGCCACGTGGGGATCCCGTTGACGTAGTCCGCCGACCCGCTGTGCATCTTGGTCACCAGGTCGAGCAGCCACTCGTCTCCGGTGCGGTTGTAGAGCCAGTACGCACTGTCGATGTTGTCGCCCCAGCGGAACGCACCCCACGACCGGTTGAACACCTCCGGCGGCTGCGTGTTCTGGAACCCCAGGTACTTCGTCATGAACGGAATGACCCGCTCATCACCCGAGTACTCGTACCAGGACCGGAACGCGGCCAGCAGCGGCATACCCGGCCAGAAGTCCGGTCCGCTCTCCAGTGAGGTCCGCAGCCTCTCCGGACCGAACCATCCGTCCGCCGCCTGGGTCCCCAGGATGCCTTCCATCCACCGCTGCGTCCTGGTCAGGACTCCGGTGTTCCCGGTGACGTACCCGAGGTCACCGAACCCGCGTAGCCAGTACGGCAGCTCCTCCCATGCTCCCTGCGCCGGGTCGACCCATCCGTTCGTCTCGTAGACCAGGAAGTCCGAGATCTCGTCATACCGCCCGCAGAGTCCGTCGACCTGCAGTTCGAGCTGCTGCGCGAGCCAGCCGCGCGGCTCGATCGCACCGGGCGGGAGCTTCTGGAACGGCACCGGCCGGAGCGGTGCGCGTTGCGGGACGTAGTGCCCGCCACGGCCGGCCGGCGGCGGCGCGGACGGTTGGACCGCGTCGGCGTGGGCCGGATCGAGGGCGGTCACAACGGCCGCCGCAGCGAGAGAGACACCAAGGAAGTCACGTCGGGGCATTCCTTCGGGGGTGGGTTCGGGCATGGCGATACGCCTTTCGGGTGACGGGGGCGGACATCACACCGACGGAAAGACCGCACACGTTTTCCGTCGTTGACAACGTAGGACTGCGAGCGGTCTTGGTCAAGATCAAAGCGCAGGTCAGCAAGGTTGCTGAGGTCTGCTGATAGGCTCCCGCCGGAGAGCGGAAGGAAACGCGATGAAGAGGCCAGGCGTGCGGATCACCGACGTTGCCGCACTGGCCGGCGTGTCTGCCGGGACGGCCTCGAAGGCGCTGAACAACACCGGCCAGTTGAGCCAGGAGACACGAGCCCGGGTACGACGGGCCGCCGCGCAGCTCGGGTTCACACCGGACGCCCGCGGCCGCGCGCTCTCGTCCGGCCGGACGTACACCGTCGCCCTGCTGACCACAGACAGCTCGGGCCGCTTCAGCATCCCGATCATGCGCGGTGTCGAGGACGTACTCAGCGCAGGCGAGCTGGCGACTGTCCTGTGCGACACCCGCGACGATCCGCTGCGCGAGCAGAGCTACCTGCGCACACTGGTCGCGCGTGGGGTCGACGGCATCGTCGTGACCGGCAGGCGCACTGAGCCGCGCCGGCCGATCGACGTACCGCTGCCGGTCGTCTACGCGCTCGCCGCTTCGACCAATCCGGCGGACGCCTCGGTCATCGTCGACGACGCGGCCGGCGCAGCCGCCACGATCACCCACCTCCAGGGACTCGGGCGCACCCGGATCGCCCACATCACCGGCCCCGCCCACCACCGCTCTGCAGCAGAACGCGCCGAGGCTGTCGCCGCTGCACTTTGCACCGAGCCGCTCTTCGGTGAGTGGACCGAACGCTGGGGCCGCCAAGCCACAGACCTGGTACTGCGCCATCGCCCGGACGCAATCACCTGTGGCAGCGACCAGATCGCCCGGGGCGTGTGCGACCGCCTCCGCGAGCTGGGCCGATCGGTCCCCGACGAAATCGCCGTGACCGGCTACGACAACTGGCCGGTGATGGCCCTGGCCAGCAGGCCGCCGCTCACCACCGTCGATCTCCGCCTCGAGGACCTCGGCCGCCGCGCCGCCTCCCTGCTCCTGGAGGCGATCGCGGGCACGCCACACCACGGCGTACTAGAACTCCCCGCCCTGCTGGTCACGCGGGAGTCGACGCTAGGACCCTGACCGCCGGCGTTCCTCCCGGGCCGGACGTGACGCCCAGCGGTAGGCGTAGAACGTCCACGCCAGCGCGGGAAGTCCGAAGATGGCCGCAGCGATCTCGCGCCCGAACACCATGAACACCAGCCCGGTCAGCACGAACGGCACCGCCAGCCAAGCGGCCGCGGCGAACCCTGCCCACCGCCACCTCCCCGGCTTCCGCGCCGGCGGCGTGTACAACGAGGGCGCCGGCAACCCGGCGAAGATCGGCTGCAGGTCACCATGCGTGACCGCATCGTTCAACAGATCGACCCGCCGGTGCAGCTCCGGCTCGTCCAGCCGCCCGATCGCGAACTGCTCCGCCAGCTCATCGGTGGCGACCCGACGCTCCTCGTCCGTCAGCCGGATCTGAGCCATCCGCCGCCGAGCAGCCGCAGCCCGGGCCTCCTGGCCGGCCGCAGCCGCCAGCCCCATCAACTCGCCCGCCTTCACTGGCCGCCGCTCAGCCATCCGCCTCACCTCATCCCTCCCCGTTGAGTCTGCCAGACGATTGGTTGCCGGATCCGGCCGAGACGTTGATCACAGATTCGGGAATCAACCCTCTCCGAGCACCAGGTCATCTCAAGTCACGAAGGGCCGAACGACGCCCGTGACCACGAAGGACGGAACCATGAAGAAGATCTCTGCTCGTTTGCTGGCCGGCACCGCGATCCTCGCTGCCGCAGGGCTGCTGGTGGGTATCGCGCCGAGCGACGCCGCCGTGCCGTCCCACGCCGCGGCCGCGGCACACTCCAAGCCCGCGCTGCAGCGGGGCAGCCTGTCCTACGCCTTCAAGTGCTGGGGCCACGTCGGCAACTGCAACGTCGCGGTCCACGCACCGAAGGGGTGGAAGTTCACCAAGCTCAGCACCACCGAGGCGAAGTTCGCCGACAGCTCGAACACCTGGATGCTCCGGGTCGACGGCGGCCTGAACGGCAAGGTCAGCACCACCACGGCCGCCAACCAGCGGGTCAAGGCCCTGCACGGCGTCCGCGGCCTGAAGATCGTGTCCCGCGCCCACGGCACGGTGAAGTCGACGGCGGCGGGCATGTCCTCCACCGCCTACACCTCGCTCACCTACACCTACACCGACGGCGCCCGCGGCAAGCGGCTGGTCTCCACCCGGTTCCTCGACATCTACGGCAACGGCCGGCACGCGTACATCGAGGTCACCGTCGCCGGTCGCCCGCAGGATCAGGCCGGCCT
Organism: Kribbella sp. NBC_00662; assembly: GCF_041430295.1. Lineage (GTDB taxonomy): Bacteria > Actinomycetota > Actinomycetes > Propionibacteriales > Kribbellaceae > Kribbella. The sequence continues at coordinate 1,719,880 of NZ_CP109029.1, forward strand.
CAACAGCCTGATGGCCGAGGCGACTCAGACCGCCACTCTTGTCGGCTGACATCCGCTGACCCGGGCACGCGAGGTGCCCGGGTCCACGGACGGCTGGTCAGTTGAGGGCCGAGGGCAACGTCTGCGTCCAGGCCGCGCGCAGCTCGGTCAGCGGGACCTCGAACTGGTCCTGTACGTCGAGGGTGTCACCGGTGATGACACCGATCTTGGCGTGCGGGAAGCGGCGGGCGGTGCACATGTCGGTGAACCGCACCTCCTCCGTCCGCGGTACTGCGACTACCGCGCGGCCGGCCGACTCCGCGAACAGGAACAGGAACGGGTCGAGCCCGTCCGGCGCCCACACCCGCGCACCGACGCCGCCGCGCAGCGCCGACTCGACCAGCGCCTGGGCAACACCGCCGTCGCTGACGTCGTGCGCCGCGTCGATCAGCCCGTCCCGCGACGCGTTGATCAGAATGTCGGCCAACTGCTTCTCGGCCTCCAGGTCGACCGCCGGCGGGCGTCCGCCGAGGTGACCGTGGATGACGTTCGCCCACTCGGACCCCGACAGCTCCTCCTCGGTCTCACCGAGCAGGTACAGCTGGTGGCCCTCCATCTCGGGCGTGAACCCGATCGGCGTACGCCGGGTGACGTCGTCGATCACGCCGAGCACACCGACCACCGGGGTCGGCAGGATCGGGGTCTCACCGGTCTGGTTGTAGAACGACACGTTGCCGCCGGTGACCGGGATGCCGAGCTCGATGCAGCCGTCGACCAGACCGCGGATCGCTTCGGTGAACTGCCACATCACGCCCGGGTCCTCCGGCGAACCGAAGTTCAGGCAGTCCGTCACCGCGGCCGGCCGGGCGCCCGTCGTGGCCACGTTCCGGTAGGACTCGGCGAGCGCCAGCTTCGCACCGGTGTACGGGTCGAGCTTGGCGAACCGTCCGTTGCAGTCGGTCGAGACCGCGACACCCAGGCCGCTGGTCTCGTCGACCCGGATCATCCCGCTGTCCTCGGGCTGCGAGAGCACCGAGTTGCCGAGCACGTACCGGTCGTACTGGTCCGTCACCCACGACTTGTCGCAGAGGTTCGGCGAAGCGACCAGCCGCAGCAGGGTGTCCCGCAGCTCCGCCCCACTGCTTGCCCGCGGCAACTTCTCGGCGCCGTCGGCCTGCAGCGCGTCCTGCCAGTCCGGCCGCGCGTACGGGCGGTTGTAGACCGGCCCCTCGTGCGCGACGGTCTCCGGCAGTACGTCGACCACGCGCTCGCCGTGCCAGTCGATCTCCAGCCGACCGGTGTCGGTCACCTCACCGATCACATCGGCCTGGACGTCCCACTTCGCGCAGATCTTCAGGAACTCTTCGACGTTCTCCGGCGTGACGCACGCCATCATCCGTTCCTGCGACTCGCTCATCAGGATCTCTTCGGGCGACAGCGACGCGTCCCGCAGCGGCACCTTGTCCAGCGACACCCGCATACCGCCGTCGCCCGCGCTGGCGAGCTCCGAGGTCGCACAGGACAGACCGCCGCCGCCGAGGTCCTGGATGCCCTCGACCACGTTCGCGGCGAAGAGCTCGAGCGTGCACTCGATCAGCAGCTTCTCCATGAACGGGTCACCGACCTGGACCGCGGGCCGCTTGGTCGGACCGCCCTCGGCGAAGGTCTCCGACGCGAGCACCGACACCCCGCCGATGCCGTCTCCGCCGGTCTTGGCGCCGTACAGGATCATCTGGTTGCCGACGCCGGTCGCGTTGGCCAGGTGCAGGTCCTCGTGCCGCATCACACCGATGCAGAGCGCGTTCACCAGCGGGTTGCCGAGGTACGTCGGGTCGAAGACGACCTCGCCGCCGATGTTCGGCAGGCCGAGGCTGTTCCCGTAGCCGCCGACGCCGGACACGATCCCGGGCAGCACCCGCTTGGTGTCCGGGGCGTCCAGCGGACCGAAGCGCAGCGGGTCCATCACCGCGACCGGGCGGGCGCCCATCGCGATGATGTCGCGGACGATGCCGCCGACGCCGGTGGCCGCGCCCTGGTACGGCTCGACGTACGACGGGTGGTTGTGCGACTCGACCTTGAACGTGACGGCGTACCCCTCGCCGATGTCGATCACGCCGGCGTTCTCACCGATACCGGCCAGCATCTTCCCGGTCGGGGTCTCCTGCGGGATCTCACCGAAGCGCTTCAGGTGCACCTTGGAGGACTTGTACGAGCAGTGCTCGCTCCACATCACGGAGTACATCGCCAGCTCGCAGCTGGTGGGCCGCCGCCCCAGGATGTCCCGGATCCGCTGGTACTCGTCCGGCTTCAGTCCGAGCTCGGCCCAGGGCTGCTCGACGTCCGGGGTGCTGTTGGCGTTGCTAACGGTGTCGGTGGACACTTCAGGACTCCTGCACTAGGTGGGACTCAGGTGAAACGGTAGCGGGCTGCCGGGAGGCCATGAGATGAGCCACCAGCAACGGGACGGCGAAGCCGGCCATGATCGCGGGCAGTGCGACCCCGGCGTCGTTCAGAAGCATGCCGACGAGACCACAGGCCGACATGGCCAGCAGAGTGGGCCGGATCATCGGCAGGCTGCCGTAGAACTCGCGGTACGACTCTGACGGCACACGGTGCGGCAGGACCGTCGCCAGCATGAGGAGGACGACAGCGACGAGCATCAGCCAACCGGCCGGTCCGCTGAAGAACTGGACCGCCATCTGGAGCTTGCGAATGAGTACGTCGCTCACATCGCCGTCGAGGAGCCGGGCGACGAACGTACCGAAATGACTGCGCTGGTCGGGCGGACGCAGATAGTCGAGGAAGGCGACCGCTGAGACGGCCAGTAGGCCGGCAAGACCCACGCCGATCAGTGCGCGCAGCGAGATGGTGCCCTTCCAGGTGAGCCAGGCCATCAGCAGCACAGCCGGGGTCAGTGCGATGATGCCGCCGAAATCGGTGCCCCAGCCCGGTTTGCCGTCCACGACGATCGCAGCGCCGCCGATGGCCAGTACTGCGAGTGCGGCCTGCACTCTGCTCTTGTCGATCAGCTTCTGCGCAGCCCAGCCGGCGGTGACCAGCGCACCGACCGCCAGCGTGGCGAAGGTCGAGTTGCCGAAGCCGTAGAACCGCCCACCGATCACAGGTCCGTCAGCGAACATGCTGCCGACCTGCATCGGCGTACCGAGCACTCCGTCGATGAGCAGGAGCAGGTATGCCGCCAGCGCGAGTCCGAGGTAGGCGTAGCGCTTCAGGAAGACCTGTGCCAGGGCTGCGGACAGTGCGCTGATCCCGATCGTCACGGCGTACAAGGAGAATCCGGGCGACGGCCACCGCCACCAGACTGTCGCTTGTGCCAGGAAGACGGCGATGTAGAACCCGCCCTGCACCAGGAGCATGAACACCGTCGTACGACGTGACGCCGGGCTGCGTCTGATCAGGAACCACACCAGCGCGAGCACCTCGGCGCCGACGATCGTCAGCGCCACTGCGAACAGCACCGGGCGCGGCTGCTCGAACCGCTGGTTCGCGTCGAGGCGGTCCTCGATGACTGCTGCCGCGTCGGTGTGCAGGCCGCCGGTGAAGTGGATCTCGGCGCCGTCGAGCGGGCCTGCCTTCTCGGATCCGGCTGGGTCGACCGGCTTGGCATCACCGCGCAGAACGGTGGCGGTGATGTCGGTCAGCTGGATCAGGCCGGGGCGGCGGGTCGAGTCGCTGGTCAGCCAGCGCGGACCGTTGTCCGGCGGGAGCTGCATCGCCACGAGTGTTTGCTGGTGTGCGTCGACCGTCTCCTGGGCGACGCCGACGAGCAGCACCCAGCCGCCTGCGGCTCTGGCCTGCGCCACCAGGTCGGCTACGTGCTTGCGTGCCTCGTCGCGACCTTCGCGGAGCGGCATGGCGCCGGCGTCGACGATCGCGTCGCCACACGCCGTACTGGCCAGCTTGGAGGCGTCGAAGTCCGGGCTCCAGTTGGCGACGGTGCCGTCGGGCTTCGCCACTGCGATCGCTGCGCCTGGTCCGAAGCCGCAGACGCGGTCGCGGCTGACGCCGAGGCGGCCGATGGGGGCGCCGGTGTGGTGCTGGGCCTGCCGGTCGACGTACGTCTGCCAGCCGGTGATCTTCCCGTCCGCCACTGCGGGCAGGTCACCACACGGCTGGTCCGGGACGTTGCCCCACGCCCGCGTCCCTGCGCTGATCGTCAACCATCCATCGATCGGACAGGTATGCGGGCCGGCCGTCTTCACCGAGATCGACCCCACATGCGACTGATCCACCAGAGCAGTCAACTCCGGCGAAGCCTTCACATCACTCCAGCTCAACCCCGGCACGCCAATCACCACAACCTTCGCCAACAGGTCAGCCGCCCCAGTCGGCGCGGCGTGTGCTGTAGCCGCCGGCGTGAGTGCAGCTGCTGCGGCCGCGACCGCGGTGGCCGCACGGAGCAAGGTCCGGCGGCACTGCCACCGCCGCAACAGCTTCATCAGGAGGCGACGACGGCCTTCAGGACCGAGGTGAAGAAGCCCAGGCCGTCCGTGGTCGGGCCGGTGAGGGTCTCGACGCAGTGTTCGGGGTGCGGCATCAGGCCGACCACGTTGCCGCGCTCGTTGGTGATCCCGGCGATGTCGCGGTACGAGCCGTTCGGGTTCTCGTCCAGGTAGCGGGCGACCACCCGGCCCTCACCCTCCAGCCGGTCCAGCGTCGCCTCGTCGGCGACGAACGAACCGTCCTGGTTCTTCAGCACGATGGTGATCTCGTGGTTGGCGTCGTAGTCGCTGGTCCAGGCGGTGCGGTTGTTCTCGATCCGCAGCGGCTGGTCCTTGCAGATGAACTTGCGGTGGTGGTTCTTGATCAGCGCACCGGGCAGAAGGTGCGACTCGCACAGCACCTGGAAGCCGTTGCAGATCCCCAGCACCGGCATCCCCTCGCCGGCCCGTTTGATGATGGTCTCCATCACCGGCGCGAACCGCGAGATCGCACCGGCGCGCAGGTAGTCGCCGTACGAGAAGCCGCCGGGCAGGACGACCGCGTCCACGCCGTGCAGGTCGGCGTCACCGTGCCAGAGCGCGACCGCCTCGGCACCGGCCACCGCGGCCGCCCGACGGGCGTCGGCATCGTCCAGCGAACCCGGGAAGGTGACGACCCCGATCTTCACTGTCCGTTCTCCACGTGCAGTGTGTAGTCCTCGATCACCGGGTTGGCCAGCAGCGTGTCCGCGGCCTTGCGGATCTCCGCAACGGCCTCCTCGGTCGCCTCACCGTCCAGGGTGATCTCGAAGCGCTTTCCCTGCCGGACATCGGCCACACCGGCGAAGCCGAGCCGGCCGAACGCGCCGTGCACCGCCTTGCCCTGCGGGTCGAGAATCTCGGGCTTGAGCATGACGTCGACGACAACGCGAGCCACTGACTACTCCAGGTTCGTTCCGGGGTGACGCCTGAATCCTACCGAGCGAGCCCCAGAATGCCGCATCCTGCATCGGCGAAGAGACTATTCACTCAGTACATACACGCAGTGTATAGTCACCGTTATGGCCACCGCAGAGCTCGTGCTAGGGCTCCTGTCCGCGGGCCCGGCACACGGGTACGACGTGAAGCGCGGCCATGACGCGTGGTTCCCCGACAGCCGGCCGCTCGCCTTCGGCCAGGTGTACACGACGCTGGGGCGACTGGAGCGCGACGGCCTGGTCGAGGTGGTCGACAAGACATCCGGCGGCGGCCCGGACCGGACCGTCTACGCGCTCACGAGCAAGGGCCGCGATCACCTGGCCGGCTGGCTCACCGATCCGGTCCCTCCCGCCTGGGGCAGCGCCGACGAGGTACTGCGGAAGCTCGTGGCGGCAATCCGCACCGGCGGGGACGCGGCCGGCTTCCTCGCCCGTCAGCGCGCCAGCCACCTGCGCCGGATCCGCGAACTGCGCGAGACGCCTGCCGACGACGACCCGACCTCGCCGCTGGTCCGCGAGTACATCGTGGCCCACCTCGACGCCGACCTGCGCTGGCTGGACAGCGCCTTGGACCGCATATCGGAGCAAAGGGGGGCTCACAGATGAGCGGACAACCTGTGCTGGAGCTGGAGAGCGTCGAGTACTCGTACCGGCGGAACACTGCGCTCCGCGGCGTCAGTCTGAAGCTCAAGCCGGGCGAGGTGGTCGCGGTGACCGGCGCCAGCGGCTGCGGCAAGTCCACGCTGCTGCACTGTGCGGCCGGCATCCTCACCCCGGACGCCGGCGTGGTCCGGGTGGACGGTCAGGACCTGACCGCTCTACCGGAAGAGCAGCGTGCGGCACTCCGGCGTACGAAGGTCGGCATCGTGCTGCAGTTCGGCCAACTGGTGCCGGACCTGCCACTGATCGACAACGTTGCGCTCCCACTCCTGCTGGACGGTCACGAACGTGGCGAAGCCCACGTCGCCGCACGGCACTGGCTGGACCAGGTCGGGATCGCCGACGACGCCGACGCGGTGCCGGCGGAGCTGTCCGGAGGTCAGACGCAGCGTGCCGCGTTGGCGCGCGCACTGGTCACCGGACCATCCGTCGTACTGGCTGATGAGCCGACCGGCAGCCTGGACAGCCGCGCCGGGCAGGAGCTGCTCGACGTACTGCTGCAGGCCGCCCGGTACCGCGGCGCCGCTCTGCTGATGGTGACGCACGACAACGTCGTCGCCTCGTCGGCAGACCGGGAGATCAGGTTGCGCGACGGCCTGATCCAGCACGAGGTGTCGCTCTGATGACGCTCGAGACGCTGGTGCAACTGTCCCGCTCGCGGACCCTGGCGGACCGCAGCCGAGTCAAGCTGGCCACTGCGACCCTCGCACTCAGCGGAGCCCTGCTGCTCGGCGCACTGCGCATCGCACGTCTCGGCAAGGGAGAGCTGAGCGAAGGCGTCTACAGCAACTACGTCGCCGAGAGCGGTCTCCGCTCCGGACTGATCGCGATCCTCATCATCCTCGCCGTCCTCACCGGAGGCCTTGCAGTCCAGGCATTGCGCCTGGGTACGGCGGCACGCGAACGGCGACTGGCTGCACTGCGACTCGCAGGTGCCTCCAGGAAGCAGCTGCGCCAGCTGACTGTGACCGATGGCGCGATCGCGGGTCTCGTCGGCGGCCTGCTCGCCGGACCGGCGTACCTGCTGCTCAGCCTGCTCTTCGGAGCACTCCCCCGGATGGCCCGGATCCTCCCTGGTGCGGAGGTGCTCGATGCGGCGCTGTGGATCCCAGTGGTGATCGCGATGACGGCGGCTGGTGCGGTGATCGGCGGACTGTTGCACCGGGACGGTCCAGTGCCGTCCGCGCCGGAGTCCGCGGCGCAGCGTCGTACCGGCATCATCGCGGGGCCGGTGTTGATCGTGCTCGGTCTGCTGACGTCGCGGTACTTGGGATACGTAGCGTCGACGATCGCGCTTGCCGGGATCGCACTGTTCTTCCTCAGCACTTCAGCCGTGTGGATCCGCGCCGTCGGGCGGCGGCTGCAGCGGTCGAGCGATCCGGCGTACATGCTGACCGGACTGCGGCTGGTCACCGACTCACGCCCGGCGTCCCGCATCTGCATGCTTCTGGGCTGTTGCGGGTTCCTCGTCGGCACCATGGCCAACGCAATCGCCGGCGTCCACGCCGAGAACGACCGGGGTGGCAATGCCGCGTTCTACACCACCGGTTTCGGGCTGACGATCGCCGGCCTGGCCCTGGTCGCCCTGACCGCGATGGCTGCCCTGATCGTCGGTGTGGCGGACCAGTTGGTCGACCATCGTCGCCAGTTCGCCAGCCTGACCGCACTGGGCGTCGACCTGACGTTCCTCCGCCGCGTGATCCGTCGGCAACTGACCGCTGTCGCCGCGCCAGCGCTGGCGACCGGCCTGCTGCTGGGCACGCTGATCGGTCTCGGCCGCGTGGTCGGTGGTGCCGTAGATCGATTCGAGCCAGGCACGCTGCTGATCGCGGTTGCCCTGACGGCCGGGGGCTGGCTGCTCGGTCATCTCGGCGGCGCGGCCGCCGGCTATCTCCTTCGCAACCAACTCCGGGACGCACTGGATCCCGAGAATCTGAGGGCCGCATGAGCACGACCCCTTTAGCGGTCCGGCCTGCGCTGCTACTGGGCCTGCCGAACCGCATCACCCTGGTCCGGACCTTGATCGCGATGGCGGTCGCCACCTTCGCGTTCCGTACCGGCGACCTCACCTGGCTGGTGCTCGGCTACTTCTCGTACTGGTTCGGCGACAGTCTCGACGGCTGGGTGGCCCGGCGGCGGAACGAGGAGTCGCTGTCCGGAGCGGTGTTCGACATCGTCTGCGACCGCGCCTGCTCGTTCCTGCTCGCGGCCGCGTTCATGGCGACGTACCCGGCGACGATCGGCCCGCTGGCGATCTACCTGGCCCAGTTCGGCGTCCTGGACACGATGCTGACGTTCTCGTTCCTGCTCTGGCCGTGGATGCTCAGCCCGAACTACTTCTACAAGGTCGACCGGCCGATCTACCTGTGGAACTGGTCCAAGCCCGCCAAGGCGCTGAACACCGGCGCGGTGGTGATCTCGCTGGTCGTGGCCGGCCACACCGGCGCGCAGTGGCTGCCGTACGTCGTCGCGATCGCGGCGCTCGCGGTCAAGGTGGTCTCGTCGTACCGGCTGATCACGATCCTCTGCGGCCGCCGGCTCGCCGCCCCGGGACACCCGCGATGAGGGGTGGACCCTGGTCCACCCCCGAAGGTGGGCCTGAGATCCGTGGGAATGGCCGCAATGGCGCATAGCCTCGGAGTCATGTGGGTCTGGCAACTGGTACTCGCGGTGGGCTTCGGCATCGGCTCCGCCGTCGTACCGGTGATGAACGCCGAGGCGTACGTCCTCGCCGTCGGGGCCACTCACGCCCTGAACCCGGTCGTCGCCGCGGCCGGCGTCTCCGTCGGCCAGACCATCGGCAAGGTCGCGATGTTCCTGGCCGTCCGCTACCGCCCCGGCTACGCGGCCCGCAAGACCAAGGAACCCAAGCCGGTCGACCTGGACACCCGCTGGGGCCGCTTCGTCCAGTGGAACCGCGACCTCACCAAACGGCTCCTCGACGCGATGAGCGACAGCCGCTGGGGCGTCCCGGTCACACTGCTGAGCGCCTTCGTCGGCATCCCACCGCTGTACGGCGTGGCGCTGATCGGCGGCGCCTCGCGGATGCGGACCGTCGTCTTCACCCTGTCGGTCCTGGCCGGACGGGGCGCCCGCTTCATCCTGCTCGCGCTGGGCGTCAGCGCCTTCTAAGCTTCGAACTTACGCCCGGTCAGCTGCTCGTAGGCATTGATGTACGCCGACCTGGTCCGCTCGACCACCTCGTCGGACAGCGGCGGCGGCGCCTCCCCCGACGTACGGTCCCAGCCGGACTCGAACTGCAGCCAGTCGCGGACGATCTGCTTGTCGTACGACGGCTGCTGCTTGCCCGGGGACCACAGGGCAGCCGGCCAGAAGCGGCTCGAGTCCGGGGTGAGCACCTCGTCGGCAAGCACCAGCGTCCCGTCCGCGCGGGCGCCGAACTCGAACTTCGTGTCCGCGAGGATGATCCCGCGATCCTCGGCGATCGCCCGCGCCCAGGTGTAGATCTCCAGGGTGGTGTCCCGCAGCGTCGACGCGGTGTCCGCGCCGACGGTCGCCACCACCGCGTCGTACGAGACGTTCTCGTCGTGTTCGCCGAGCTCGGCCTTGGTCGCCGGGGTGAAGATCGGGTCGTCCAACCGGGAGCCCTCGACCAGGCCGTCCGGCAGCGGGATGCCGCAGACGGCGCCGGTGGCGTTGTAGTCGAGCAGTCCGGTGCCGCTCAGGTATCCGCGGGCGACGCACTCGACCGGGTAGATCGCGAGCTTCTCGCACACCACCGCACGGCCCGCGACCTCGGCCGGAACGTCGGTGGAGATGATGTGGTTCGGCACGTCCAGCTGCTCGAACCACCACAGGCTCATCGCGGTGAGCACCTTCCCCTTGTCGGGGATCAGCGACTCCAGGATCCAGTCGAACGCGCTCATCCGGTCGCTCGCCACCATCAGCAGGTCGCCGGACTCCAGCTCGTACAGGTCCCGGACCTTGCCGGAGTGGATGTGCTTCGCGCCGGGGATCTCCGGCGCCTGCGGCGTAGTGATCACAGCCGCGAGCCTACTTGCGGGCACGCAGCGCCATCACCTTGCCCCCTAGGCCGAACAGCCCGTCACGGAGCCCGCACACGATCGGATTCTCGACCTGCGCGAGCCGGCCGAGACCCCGGGACCGCTTGACCAGCTTGGTCGTCGCGGGCCGCCGTTCGGCGTCGTACGCCGTCAGCGCCTGCGTGAGCTCGCTTGCCTGCAGGTGCCGCGCCAGGGCCCCGGCGTCCTCGATCGCCGAGCACGCGCCGCGGCCGAGGTTCGGCGTCATCGCGTGGGCCGCGTCGCCGAGCAGCACGATTCGCCCCTGGACGAACGGGACCAGCGGCAGCGTCAGGTCGTAGATGTCGTTCTGCAGCACCTTGTCGCTGCCGGCGATCAGCCTCGGGATCGGGTCGTGCCAGCTCGTGAACACGGTCGGCTCACTCGTCGTGCCGGCCGGCTGGTTCGCCGTCCCGTACCAGTAGAAGCGCCCGTCGATCAGCCGCGCGAACCCGAACAGTTGCCCACGGCCCCAGGTTTCCCCACCGCCGTCGTCGAGATCCACGTCCGCGATCCCGCGGTACGCCGAGAACCCGGAGTACCGCGGCCCCTTGTACTGCGGGTACAACGCGCCCCGCACCACGCTCCGGATCCCGTCCGCGGCGACCACGAGGTCGGCGTGGAGCTCACCGTTGACCGTCACGCCGTCGCCGTCCTGCGTGACGGTCCGTACGTCGTACCCGGTCCGCACCGTGACGGCAAGGCCGAGCTCGGCCGTGATCAGCTCGTGCAACTGCGCGCGGTGGATCATCACCGGCAGCTCGACGCCGAGCTCGGTCGCAGTGACCACCCACCGGCCGTCAGGCCTGCGCATGCCGGCCGGTCTCGACTGCACCGACGCCTTCTCGACGCCCTTGACCCCGAGCTGCTCGAGCACAGCAACAGCGGATGGCCAGACCGAGATGCCGGCCCCTACCTCACCCAACTCCGGCGCACGCTCCAGCACCGTGACCTGCCAGCCGCACTGTTGCAGCGCGACAGCAGCCGTAACCCCTCCGATACCCGCCCCGACCACGATTGCCGTACTCATGAACCTGACTCTACATCTGTAGAGTTTGGTTGGGAAGTGCGAGACTGACCCGCGTGACGAAGCAGGTTCCGAAGGGTGCGGATCGCCAGGACGCGATCGCCGACGCCGCGATCCATCTCGTCGCGACGCGCGGCCTGCGCGGGCTGACCCATCGCGCCGTCGACACCGAGGCCGGCCTACCGCCGGGCTCCACGTCGTACTACCTGCGCACCCGGAACGCTCTGCTCACAGCGTGCGTGAGCCGGATGCTCGCCCGGGACGTGAGCGCGATGCCGCCGGCCGGCGCGGATCCGCTCGACCTGATGGTGGGGATGACGCTCGGGATGGCGCGCGACCGGCCGGACGATCTGGTCGCGCGGTACGAGTTGTCGTTGGAGGCGAGTCGTCAGCCCGAGTTGCGGGCGGCCATCACCGAGGGCGGGCGACAGTTGCGGGCGATGCTTGCACAGCTGCTCGACGGCCTCGGCGTACCGGAGCCGGAGGCTGCAGCGTGGCCGGTGGCCGCGATGATGGACGGGTTGATGTACGACCGGGTCGCGGGGGCGGGCGCAACGCTCTCACCAGAAGCGTTCGAGGCCGCCGTACGGCGTTCTGTCGTGGCGCTGATCGCGGGGCTCAAAGGCGATCGGTGATCGTGACGAAGGTGAAGTAGCAGACGCCGACCAGCATGCCGACGTGGCCGAGCACGGACAGGCCCGCGCCGGAACCCCACGCATCACTCTGTGTGTCCTCGGAATGCTTGCCTCCACTCGGCAACCAACGGGCCAGAAGCAACAGTCCGATGACCGTCAGCAACCACCAGCCGGCCAGCATCACCAGCGCGATCTCCCGCCGACCGGTGACGAGGGCTACGACCCAGCCGAGCAGCGTGATCACACCCACGACGGTGTGCAACCGCAGCAGGGCAGCAGAGAACCCGTGCCGACCGGCGCCGTGCGCGGTGCCGTCCACCACCGTTCCACCGAGCCGGACGCGCGTGATCAGGACGACGACCGCGCCGAGCGCGGTCAGGAACCAGGTGACGTTCGACCATTCCACGCCCCATCACTACCCCACCCGATGGGCCGGTGAACCATTCCGCGTGTCGTCTCGCGACTTGACGATCGTCCGGACAACAGCGCCCGGCGGGCCGAGTGTCCGCTCATGACCCGCCGGGCTGCCTACTTCAAGCCAGGTTCACCCGTTCTGCGTCGTCCCCGGCTGCTGCTGGGTCCCCTGCCCTGGAAGAGTTCCCTGCCCCGGCTGGAGGCCCTGACCGTTGCCCTGTCCCTGGAACCCGCGGCCGAACCCACCACCACCTGGCCCACCGAACTGGTTCTGCTGAGTGCTCGTCCCGTCCCACGAATGCCCAACCGCCATCCCACCAAGGAATGCGAGAACCGCAAGTATCGAACCAGCTCCAGCGAGAGCGACGTTGCTCGGCCGCTTCGTACTCGGAGCCGCATCCGGTGCGGGTGCGTGCGCCGCCGGCGGTTCCGGTGCCGGGCCGGGCTGGGCGGCCTTTGCTGCTTGCCATTGGGCTTCTTGCGTCATGCCTATGCTCCTGTTCCAGTGGAAAGGTCGTACACGGTGGTGTTTCCGACGGTCTGGGCGGTGAAGTTCTCCGAGACCCAGGTCGAGATCTCGTTCGAGGTCCCGCCGCGGGCGCCGAAGCCGCCACCCATCCCACCGCCACCGACGAAGTAGTGGATCTTGCCCTGGGCAACCAGTTGCTCGAACTCGGCCAGCGACGGCGCCGGATCCGTCCCGTTGAACCCGCCGATCGCCATGATCGGCTCGCCCGACGCAATCTGCAGCGGCGCGGCGCCGTTCGCAGTCACCGAAGCAGCGGCCCAGGTGTACCCCTTGGACCCGTTCTGCAACAGCGTCACCAGCTCACTCGAAACGCCGCTGGTCCCGCCGCCACCAAGGAACCCACCGACGCCTCCACCGCCGCCAGTGGTCCCCGTCTGCCCGGGAGGCGTCCCCATCCGCCCACCCGCAAACCCACCGCGTCCCCCGCCCATGCCACCCATCCCGCCTGGCCCAGCGGTCGGAATCGCTCCTGCATGCGCCGTGCTGATGGTGTCCAAGGAGTACGCCGTCGGCCCCGCCAGCGCGCTGAAAGCCAGCACCGCAGCAGCCGCAACCCCGGCCCGCCGAGCCGCCGTCCCATGCAACTTGAGCTCAGGAAGCAGGAGCACCAGCCCGGCCGCGAGCACACCGGTGATCAACACCAGCCAACGCAGCCACGGATGCCAGGTCGGAGTCCCGTTCAGCAACGCGAAGCTCCACCCGGCCGTCAGCAACGCTCCACCAGCAAGAGTTGCCCGCGGCAACCACTCGGCCCGGCGGCGCCACAGGATCGACATCGCCCCGCCGATCACCGCACCGAAGGCCGGTGCCAGCGCGATCATGTAGTACGGATGGATGATGCCCTGCATGTAGCTGAACACCAGCCCGGTGACCACGAGCCATCCGCCCCACAGCAACGCGAACGCCCGCGTCTTGTCGGTCCGCGGCGCCTTCCCCGCAGCAACGACGAGTACGACGGTCGCCAGCAACGCAGCCGGCATCAACCACGAGATCTGCGACCCGAACTCACCACCGAACAACCGCTGCAGCCCTGTCGCGCCACCCCAGCCAGGATTCCCGACACCGCCGCCGACCGATCCGGTCTCATTACCACTCAACCTGCCGAGCCCGTTGTACCCGAGTGTCAGCTCGAGAATGCTGTTGTTCGACGACCCGCCGATGTACGGCCGGGCCGACGCCGGCATCAGCTCGACGATGGCGACCCACCACCCGGCACTCACGATCAGCGACACCGTCGCCAGCACAAGATGAACCAACCGCTTACCCAGCGCCGGCTTTCCGGCCACCAGATACGCCAGCCCGAACGCCGGCAGGATCAGGAACGCCTGCAGCATCTTCGTCAGGAACCCGAATCCGACCAGCGCGCCGGCCAGGATCATCCACCGCGCCGAGTGCTTCACCGAGTCGATCGCCCGCGTCACGGCCCACGCCCCCGCGCACAGCAGCAGGATCAGCAGCGCGTCCGGATTGTTGAACCGGAACATCAGCACCGCGACCGGCGTCATCGCGAGGATCGCTCCGGCCAGCAGACCGGCGTTCGCGGAGAACCACCGCCGCACCGATACGTACACGAACCCGACGCTCGCGACGCCCATCAGCGCCTGCGGCACCAGCATGCTCCAGCTGTTGAAGCCGAAGATCCGCGCGGACAACCCCATCACCCACAGCGAGCCCGGGGTCTTGTCCACGGTGATGAAGCTCGACGAGTCGAACGACCCGAAGAACCAGGCCTTCCAGCTCGTCGACCCGGCCTGTACGGCGGCCGCGTAGTACTCGTTGGCGTACCCGTTCTTGGACAGGCCCCACAGGTACGCGATCGCGGTCAGCACCAGCAGCCCGGCGTACAGGACCTTGTCCCGGCCCAGCGTGTACTGCGTACTGATCGCGCGCGGCCTGGTCGCCTCGACGGGATCGGTCAGCGTTGTCATCTCAGTTGCTCCGGGTCTGGTCGAGAACCGCTGGGGGTTCGAAGGCGGGCAAAGTAGGCGCGTCGTCGTCGAACACCCACGTCTGGAAGAGGCTGAACCGGACCACGGTCGCGGCCAGGTTCGCGATGGTCAGCACGGTGATCTCCACCGCTTGGTGCGGAGCGGCGATTGCCGTGTGCAACAGCCAGAGCGAGGCCGCGGTCAGGCTCCAGCCGATGCCGAAGGCAACCAGGCCGCGCAGCTGATGCCGCCAGCGGCCTTCCACACCGTGTACGCCGAAGGTGATCCGGCGGTTGAGCGCGGTGTTGCCGACTGCCGTGATCAGCAGCGACAGCAGGTTCGCCACTTGGGCCGGCATGCCCTGGCGCAGCACGAGGTAGAGCAGCGCGTACGCCGCGGTGCTCAGCACGCCGACCGCGCAGAACCGCAGTACCCGTGCGGCCATCGCCGTACGAGGATCGAGGATCCGCGGGCGACCGTACTTCTGCCGGATCGGCTCGAGGTCGACGCGACTGCGCATCAGCCGAGCGATCCCCCGCAGATCCTCGCCGACCGTCTTCGCGATCGCGACCCGGGAGTCGAGGTCGTCGACCCAGTCCACCGGTACTTCGTGGATCCGCAGCCCGGCCTTCTCGGCCAGCACCAGCAGCTCGGTGTCGAAGAACCAGCTGGTGTCCTCGACCAGCGGCAGCAGTTCGTGGGCCACGTCGGCGCGGATCGCCTTGAACCCGCACTGGGCGTCCGAGAAGTGCGCGCTCAACGTTGCCCGTAGCAACAGGTTGTACGAGCGGGAGATGAACTCGCGCTTCGGCCGCCGGACCACCCGCGAGCTCTTCGCCAACCGGGTGCCGATGGCAACATCACTGTGGCCGGCCAGCAGCGGCGCCACCAGCGGGAGCAGGGCGTTCAGGTTGGTGGACAGGTCGACGTCCATGTAGGCAAGCACCTCGGCGGTGCTCGCGGACCAGACCTGCTTCAGCGCACGGCCGCGACCGGACTGCTCGAGCCGGACGATCCGGACCCCGGGCAGCTCACTCGCGAGCAGCATGCCGATCTCATATGTCGCGTCCGTACTTCCGTTGTCCGCGATGCAGACCTCGGCCGGGAACGGGAAAGCGGTGTCGAGGAACTCCCGCAACCGTCTGATGTTCGGTCCGAGGTCGTTCTCCTCGTTCTTGACGGGTACGACGATCTCGACCCGAGGAAGACCTGGTATCTGCATGTCACCGATGCTGTCCGGTGAAGCTGTGCCGGCCCCTGCGTGTGGCTGGCAGTTTCCTGGCAGTTACCGAGTGCGACGCAACCAGAGCAGTCCGAGTACCGGCAGCACCACCGGCACGAACCCGTACCCCTGCCCGAAGTGCGACCACACGGTCGCGTCCGGGAAGTCGTCCGGTACCGCGTAGCTGAACGCACCGATCGCGAGTACGCCGATCAGCTCGATCACGATCGCAGTCGTGGCGACCTTGCGGGACACCTTCGTTGCCTTGGCCAACGCGAAGGTCGCCGCGCAGTAGATGATCGCGGCAACGGCCGACAGCAGGTAGGCGATCGGGGCGTCGCTGAACTTCGTCGCGATCTGTACGCCGGCGCGTGCGGTCGCGGCCAGCGCGAACACGCCGTACACCGCGATCAGGATCCGGCCGGGCCCGTGCTTGGTCGCCGCGGGATCGGTCATGTCAGGCCGTCCACAGGTCGTGCAGCCGGAGCTCGAGGATCGGGATCACCACGCAGGCGACGGCCAGCGCGCCCGCGCCCCAGCGGCTGCTCTCCGCCAGCGCCCAGAACGCGCCGATCGGCAGGATGATCAGCGAGCCGATCAGGTACCCGATGAAGAACGGGCCGGAGACGTCCCGGTCGGTCCCGCTCAGCTGCACGATGCCGACGACCAACTGCGCCAGCAGCGCGACCTCGATGACCCCGAGCACGCCGAGCAGGGTCCAGTTGATCCGCTTGTCACGCGCCGCGAGTACGACGGCGAAGACTGCCGCGGCGAGCGACAGCGCAACCAGGAACCAGGTGAGCGGTGCGAACACGGGTTAGAGGATGTCACCCGGGGTGTAGGCGGCGGCCTCCGGGTGGCGCTTCGCGAGGTCGTCGATCTTCGCGACGACCACTCCGACCTGGTCGACGGCCGCGCCGGTGAACGTCAGCGGCTCGCCGACGATACCGACGATCTGCTCCTCGGTGAGGCCGAGCCGGCCGTCGGCGCCGAGGCGGTGGAACAGGTCGTTGCCCGCCAGACCCTTCCGCAGGTCGAGTGCGGTCGCGACCGCGTGCTCCTTGATCACCTCGTGCGCGGTCTCCCGGCCGACACCGTTCTTCACCGCGGCCATCAGCACCTTGGTCGTGGTCAGGAACGGCAGGTACCGCTCGAGTTCGCGCGACACGACGGCCGGGTACACCCCGAACTCGTCCAGGACGGTCAGGAACGTCTCGAACAGTCCGTCCAGCGCGAAGAACGCGTCCGGCAGCGCGACCCGCCGTACCACGGAGCAGAAGACGTCGCCCTCGTTCCACTGGTTGCCGGCCAGCTCGCCCGCCATCGAGGCGTAGCCGCGGAGGATGACGGCCAGACCGTTGACCCGCTCGCAGGACCGGGTGTTCATCTTGTGCGGCATCGCCGAGGAACCGACCTGGCCCTCCTTGAAGCCTTCGGTGACCAGCTCGTGCCCGGCCATCAGCCGGATCGTCGTCGCCAGGCTGGACGGCCCGGCGGCCAGCTGGACCAGCCCGGACACGACCTCGTAGTCGAGCGACCGCGGGTACACCTGGCCGACGCTGGTGAGCGTGTGGCTGAAGCCCAGGTGCTGCGCGATCGTGCTCTCCAGCGTGGCGAGCTTCGCCGCGTCACCGCCGAACAGGTCGAGCATGTCCTGCGACGTACCGACCGGGCCCTTGATGCCGCGCAGCGGATACCGCTCGATCAGCTCCTCGATCCGCGCGATCGCGACCAGCAGCTCGTCCGCGGCCGACGCGAACCGCTTGCCCAGCGTCGTCGCCTGCGCGGCGACGTTGTGGGAGCGGCCGGTCAGCACCAGCGACGCGTGCTCGGCCGCCTTCTGACCGAGCTGTACGGCGGTTGCCACCGCGCGGTCCCGGACCAGCTCGAGACCGGCGCGGATCTGGAGTTGCTCGACGTTCTCGGTCAGGTCACGACTCGTCATCCCCTTGTGGATGTGTTCGTGCCCGGCGAGCGCGCTGAACTCCTCGATCCGCGCCTTCACGTCGTGACGGGTGACCCGCTCCCGGGCCGCGATCGACGCCAGGTCGACCTGGTCGATCACCCGCTCGTAGTCCTCGACGACCCCGTCCGGAACCTCGACCCCGAGCTCCTTCTGGGCCTTCAGCACCGCGACCCAGAGCTTCCGCTCGAGCACGATCTTGTGCTCCGGTGACCACAGCTCAGCCATCGACAGACTGGCGTAGCGCGCGGCGAGAACGTTGGGGATCAGGGGCTTGGTCACGAGCCCCATTCTCCCAGACGGCTCCTACTTGACCGTCACCAGACCACAGAGCTTGGCGCCGGACAGCGTGCACACCTGGTACGAACCGGCGGCGAGGCCCTTCGGCAGGGCCAGGGTGTACGGCCCAGCGCTGGTGTACTGCGGGATCGCGATCCCGGACTCACCCGGGTTCACCTTCATCGAGTACGGCGTGGTCGCGTCGCCCGGCACCTTGGCCACCAGGGTGTAGAGCGGCACGTCCGGCTTGGCCGCCGATGCGAGCGTGAAGGTCACGTGGCGGACCTGCTTGTCCGGGAACGAGGCGACGACCTGGCCACCGGCGACCAGCGCCTTCGCCGAGGTCAGCGTCAGCGGACCGGCCTTCTCGACCGGCGCCGGGTTCGGCTGCACGGACACCTCGGGCGGCGCGACCAGGTTGGTCGGCACCGGGCTGTCGGCCACGGGCGCGTCGTGCGCCGGCCGGAGCGTGGGGACGACCGCGACGGCGCCGACCACGGCGGCCGCGCCGAGCACGGTCAGGCCGGCGGTCAGGCGGCGCTTGCGGGAACGGGCCGCGGTCAGGACGGAGTCGAAGTCACCGGCGGACTCGGCGGCCTTGCGGTCCGCCAGGGCCTGCAGATCCTCCTGCAGATCAGGCATGGTCGTCACTCCTCAACAGCAATGAATCGGACAGGGCGTCCCGGGCGCGGGACAGGCGCGACTTGACCGTGCCTTCCGCGATCCCGAGCGTGTCCGCCACCTGAGCCACGCTCAGGTCACAGACGTAATGGAGGACGACGACCTGCCGGGTCGGCATCGGCAGGCCGGCGAGAGCCTGCTCGAGATCACCGGCGTACCTGTCGGCGGGGTCCGGGACGTGTTCCGCCGGCAGCCGGTGGAACAGTTGCGTGAACCGGTTGCCGTCACGGTGCCGGTTCGCGGCGAGCCGTACGGCGACCAGGCGCACCCAGGCCTCCGGAGAGTCGTACCGCGAGACCTTCTGCCACCGGGGCACCAGCCGGACGAACGCCTCCTGGACGATGTCTTCCGCCTCGGCCCGCGACCCGGTCAGCAGCGAGATCACCCCGACCAGCCGTGGCTGGTGCGCGCGGTAGAACTCCCGCAGCCCCTCCGTCTCCATAACCACCTACACCCCCGACCCATCGATCCGGTTCCCTCGAGCGTATGACTTTCTCACAGGCGAGGGGGTGCGAGGAGTCGTCAGACGGTGATCTCGCCGCGTTCGGCCTTGAGGGCGATGTCGGTGCGGTGCTGGGAGCCCTTGATCCGGATCTGACCGACGGCGGCATACGCGCGTTGGCGGGCCTCGGCCAGGTCCTTGCCGACGGCGCTGACCGCCAGGACACGGCCGCCGGACGTGACGAGCTCCTCGTCCTCGATCGCCGTACCGGCCTGGAAGACCCGTACGTCGTCGGTCTCGGCCTGCTCGACGCCCGCGATCGGGTCGCCCTTGCGCGGGCTGGACGGGTACTTCTTCGCGGCGACGACCACCGCGACCGAGGCGGCGTCGCGCCAGCTCAGCTCGCCCTGGTCGGCCAGCTTGCCGGTGGCGGCTGCGAGCAGCAGGCCGCCGAGCGGCGTCTTCAGCATCGGCAGCAGCGCCTGCGTCTCCGGGTCGCCGAAGCGGCAGTTGAACTCGATCACGCGGACACCACGCGAGGTCAGCGCGAGACCGGCGTACAGCAGGCCGCTGAACGGCGTACCGCGGTGGCGGAGCTCGTCGATCGTCGGCTGCAGGACCTTTTCGGTGATCTCGGCAACCAAGTCGTCCGGTGCCCAGGGCAACGGTGTGTACGCGCCCATGCCGCCGGTGTTGGGGCCTTCGTCGTTGTCGGCGAGGCGCTTGAAGTCCTGCGCCGGCTGCATCGGCAGCACGGTCGTGCCGTCGGTGATCGCGAACAGCGAGACCTCGGGGCCGTCCAGGAACTCCTCGATCAGCACCTGGCCGCACTGGGCCGCGTGCGCGAGCGCCTCCTCGCGGTCCGAGGTGACGACAACGCCCTTACCCGCGGCGAGTCCGTCGTCCTTCACGACGTACGGCGGACCGAACGCGTCGATCGCGGTCGCGGCCTCCTCCGGCGTCGTGCACACGTACGCACGCCCGGTCGGCACACTCGCGGTGGCCATCACGTCCTTCGCGAACGCCTTCGAGCCCTCGATCTGCGCGGCCTCGCGGGACGGACCGAACACCGGGATTCCGGCGTCCCGCAACGGGTCGGCCAGCCCCGCGACGAGCGGCGCCTCCGGACCGACGACAACCAGGTCGGCACCGAGCTCCTGCGCCAGCGCGACAACCGCGTCGTGATCCTCGATGTCCACAGAACGGCAAACGATCGTTTGCCCGTCGTACGCCGGACGCAACACAGCGATGCCGGGGTTGCCCGGGGCCGCCACGACCTGCTCGACCTCGGGGTCCTGGGCCAGCGCCCAGGCCAGTGCGTGTTCGCGGCCACCGGAGCCGATCACCAAGACCTTCACAGGCGCTCAGCCTAGCGTGTGATCCGCAGTACTCCGACCGGCAGCGTCAGTAGTGCCATCAGTAGTGCCAGTAGTAACGGCCGTCGGCGTTCCAGGTGAGGGGGACGGTGGTGCGGTTGGTGAAGGCCATGCCCAGGCCTTTGGCCAGCTCGACGGTGCGGGTCAGTTGCAGGGAGTACGGGTGCTGGTTGTCGTCCCACCACTGTTCGTACTGGGTTATGCAGGTCTGGGACTTGTAGAACGGGTTGCTGCAGGGATGGGGTGGGAGCCACTTCTGTAGGTGGCGGAAGGTGACTGTGGTGGAGCCGTTGGGGGGCTTGATGGTGCCGGTGGCGTCCAGGCAGTAGCCGGTGGTGGGGATGGTCCATCGGACGTAGTGCTGGCGGCCGCCGGCGGACGGGATCGGCTGCAGGTTGTTGCAGTTGGCGTCGCCCAGCTTTTCGCTGGTGACACGTTGGACCTGGGTCAGCGGGCGGCCGGCGCCGTCGTTGTAGCCGTCCAGGAGAACCCATTCGCCGTCGTGGATGAAGTGCTCGGCGGACTTCGGAGGCCAGGCCTTGGGGTCACCCCAGGAGATGTCGGACTCGGTGGCGCTCAGCGGCGTCCAGGCCCATTGGCCGGCCGCCGTCCCACCCGCGAAGTACTGGCCGGCTGCCTTCTCGAACATCAACGAGTACTGCCCGTAGGTCTCGGCCGGCGCCGCCACTGCGACAACCGACGTCAGGACCGCTGCCAGGCCGGACAACACAGCAAGCCTCGTGATCACAGAGTGCGACAATAGTGCACCTCGAGTTCCTGTTCCGTGCAGCCGGAGCGGTCTAGGCTCACCACCACGAGACCGACCGCAGAGGAGCTGTGCGATGCCAGAGCCTGTGACCCAGACGCTCGACGTGCCCGGAGCCACGCTGACGTACCACGTTCGCGGTGACCTCGCGAATCGGCCCGTGCTACTGATGATCGGCTCGCCGATGGGTGCAAGCGGATTCCCGACCCTGGCCTCACATTTCGCCGATCGCACCGTCGTCACATACGACCCGCGCGGCGTCGAGCGGAGCGTCCGCGCCGGTGAGATCACCGAGCTTTCCCCGGACGACCACGCCGCCGACCTCGCCGCGCTCATCGAGCAGCTCGACGTCGGCCCGGTCGACATCTTCGCCAGCAGCGGCGGCGCGGTGAATGCGCTCGCTCTCACGGCGAAGCGTCCCGACCTGGTCAACACGCTGGTCGCCCACGAGCCCCCGCTGGCCGCGATCCTCCCCGACAGCGAGAACGCCCTGGCCGTGGTCGCCGACATGTACGCGACGTACCAGCGCGACGGCATGGGCGCCGGCATGGCAAAGTTCATCGCCTTCGTCGGGTACGACGGCGAGGTCCCCGCCGACTACACGCAGCAACCCGCGCCGGACCCGGCGATGTTCGGTCTCCCCACCGAGGACGACGGCTCCCGCAACGACGCCCTCCTCGGCCAGAACCTTCGCGGCTGTACGTCGTACCAGCCCGACTTCGACGCTCTGAGCAAGGCGAAGGAGCGGATCGTCATCGGTGTCGGCGAGGAGTCGGGCAATCAGATGGCGGCCCGCGGCGGGAAGGCTGCGGCAGCGCGGCTCGGCCTGGAGCCGGTCACGTTCCCCAGCGGCCACGGTGGCTTCCTCGGCAACGAGTACGGCCAGCCCGGCAAGCCGGAGGAGTTCGCGGCCACCCTGCGCCAGATCCTCGGCTGATCATCTGGTTAGCTGGAATGTATGACTGAGAAGCCAGAGATCGACTTTCCGGACGGGCCGCCGCCGGCGGATCTCGAGATCACCGACATCACCGTTGGCGACGGCGACGAGGCGAAGGCCGGTTCGCGGGTCAATGTGCACTACGTGGGCGTGGCCCACTCCACCGGCGAGGAGTTCGACGCGTCGTACAACCGCGGCGCCCCGCTGGCGTTCCAGCTCGGCGTCGGCCAGGTCATCCAGGGCTGGGACACCGGCGTCCAGGGCATGAAGGTCGGCGGCCGGCGCAAGCTGGTCATCCCACCGCACCTGGGGTACGGCGACCGCGGCGCCGGCAACGCGATCAAGCCGGGCGAGACCCTGATCTTCGTCGTGGACCTGATCAGCGTCAGCTGAACCGAGCGCTGTCCGGAACCCCCGCGTCTCCGTCACAATGACGGAGACCGCGGGGGTTCTTCGCGTAGTTGTACTCATCCGCCTCGCCCAGCGGCCCGATTGACTGGGAGGCATGACGACGATGGCTGTGACCACGGTCCCCGGGACGCGGACGAACTGGCTGCGCTACACCGCAGTGGCCGCAAAGGTACTGCTGTTCGCATTGTTGCTCTCGGCCCTGATCTGGCCGGACCTGAGCGGGATCAAGGGCAAGGCGTCGACCGCCCGCCTGGTCGTCTACCCGATCGGCGCGATGGTGCTCCCGCTGTGGTGGTGGGCCTACGGGCGCACGCGCAGCAAACTCCACCGCACGTTCCCGTGGCCTGCGGATCTGTTGATGACGCTGCCGTGGTTGATCGACCTGATCGGCAACCGGCTCAACCTGTTCGACACCGTCGACTGGTGGGACGACGCGATGCACTTCGTCCTCTGGGGCTTCCTCACCGCCGGGGTGCTGCTCGCTTTCGCGCCGCGCGGCCTGTCGCGAGGCCTCACCGCCTTCGTGGCCCTCGGTTTCGGCGCCACCGCTGCGGTTGTGTGGGAGCTGGGCGAGTACGTCGCGTTCGTCCGCAACTCCCCCGAACTACAGACGGCGTACACCGACACCCTCGGCGACCTGGCCCTCGGCACGCTGGGCGCTCTGCTGGCCGGACTGATCGTCTACCAGCTGCGTCGATCCCCCTCTACTTCCAACGTATAGCGGCTCAGGGGACTTGCCGCAAGCCCCGGTTCGGCTCGCAGAATGGTGGGCCGATCAGCTCGTCGGAGCTCGGGGAACGGAGATTGGCCAGTGCGTTTTGTGTTGGCAACGTGGGGATCGCGCGGCGATGTGGAGCCATTGGCAGGGCTTGCGGTTGCGCTACAGGAGCTCGGTGCGGAGGCAACGGTCTGCGCACCGCCCGACGACGATTTCGAGGCGCTGCTCGAGCGGGCCGGCGTACCGATGGTGCCGCTCGGGCCCTCGGTGAAGTCGGTGGTCACGGCGCCGAAACCACCGTCAGGGCATGCGGCGTTCGAGCTGGCACCCCAGTTGGTCGCCGCGCGGTTCGAAACGCTCGGCACCGTGGCGCAGGGCTGCGAAGCGGTGGTGGCGACCGGTCTGATGCCGGCTGGTGCGCGGGACGTCGCCGACAAACTCGGCATCCGCTACGTGCTCGCGTGCTTCCACCTGGGTGGGATCCCGTCGCAGCATTTCTCGCCGGGAGCACGGCCGGGTACGCCGTCGCCGGAAGGCGAGACCGATCGACGCGTGTTGTGGCAGCAGGATGCCGAGCGCGTCAACGCCTTGTACGGCCCTTCCCTCAACAGCCACCGCGCGGAGATCGGCCTGCCGCCGGTGGAGAACGTGCGGGACTACGTGCTGACCGAGCACCCGTGGCTCGCCGCGGATCCGGTCCTGTGTCCGTCGAATGGCATGACCGACCTCGACATCGTCCAAACGGGCGCGTGGTTGCTGCGTGACGACCGCCCACTGGCTGATGAGCTGGACGCGTTTCTCGAGGCCGGCGAGCCGCCGGTGTACGTCGGGTTCGGAAGCATGGCCGCGTACGCGCCGAAGGACATCGCCCGGACGGCCATCGAGGCGTGCCGTGCGCACGGTCGCCGCGTACTGCTCAGCCGCGGTTGGGCTGGGCTGGACCTGGCCGACGAAGGCAAGGACTGCTTCGTGGTCGGGGAGGTCAACCAGCAGGCGTTGTTCCCGAGGGTCGCGGCGATCGTGCACCACGGCGGCGCCGGCACCACGACAACCGCGGCCCGGTCGGGTACTCCGCAGGTCGTCGTACCGCTGATCGCGGATCAGCCGTACTGGGCGTCCCGGGTCGAAGCGCTCGGGATCGGGGCCGCGCACGAACGCGCGACGCCGACCGTCGACTCGCTGACAGCCGCACTCGAGATCGCTTTGAGTCCGGAAACGCGGGCTCAGGCTGTGAAGGTGGGCGGAGAGATCAAGACCGACGGAGCGACGGTGGCCGCCAGGCTTCTGATGGGCGGCTAATCGACCGGGCGCTGGAGAGCGCTCAGAAGCTGTGCGATGACGGTCTCCGGTGAGCGGGTCCAGTCCGTGGTGAGCACGTGGTGGACCCGCCAGCCGGTGGTGGTCAACGCGCTCGGATGCGTGGTGAGGCGCTCGAGCAGCGTGTCCGAGGCGACTCGGTCGGGCGTGTCCACGAGTACTGCGAGGCGATAGCCGGCGTCCTCGGGGAGCTTGAGTGCGAGATCGCAGCGGAAGACCGACTCACCGACAGCCGTGTCCACTTCCACGCCACGTGCTTCGAGCGCCGCGGCGAGCTGCTCGATCACGGCACTCGGCCGAGCTGACGCCGGCGCCTTGACGGCGTACGGCGTGAGGGCGGCCTTCGCGGCGACGTGGTCGCCCCGGGAGACCGCAGTCGCGTACGCGAGGAAGCGGCGGAGGGTGTTGGCGCCGTCGTTGTAGGTGTTGGTGATCGCCTCGGGCTCGATGCTGCTGACGATCACCATGTGTTCACGGGCGCGGCTGAAGATCACGTTCAGGCGCTTCTCCCCGCCGGAGGTGTTGATCGGGCCGAAGTTCATCAGCATCCGGCCGTCCGGACCGGTGCCGTAGCAGACGCTCATCAGGATGATGTCCCGCTCGTCGCCCTGCACGTTCTCCAGGTTCTTCACGAACAGGCCGGCGTCCTGCTCGCCGTGGGTACGCACCTGCTCCGCCTCGTACAGCGCCGCGAACTCCGGATCCGCTTCGGCCAGCTCGTCCAGCGCCCGCTCGATCTCGCTCTGCTGGGCCTCGGAGAACGCAACGATCCCCAGGCTCTTCCCGGTCTGCCGGACCAACGTCTCCCGCACCAACGCGGCGATCCATCGCGCCTCGGCCGGATTGGTACGGCGGACGTACACGCCGTCGACGAGCCGCACCGCCGTGATGCTCCCCGCCAGCATGCTGTCGCAGACCTCGGACACCATCGGCGAGTCCGACCGCACCGTCCACGGCGGCGCCGCATGCGGTGGCAGCCGATCCGGAACGGTCGCGAGCTTGCCCTGGTAGAACGCCGAGTTGCTGAACGAGATCAACGCCTCCGAGCGGCTCCGGTAGTGCCACGTGAGCATCGTCGACGCCAGCCGCAGAGCACTGATCGAGAGGAAGCTGTCCTCGGTGAGCGCGATCCCGACCTGCTCGGCCGCCTCGTCTTCGACTAGTTCTTCGTCCGGTGTCCGCACGCGGAAGTACTGCGTCGGCGGCAGCTGCATCTGGTCACCGACGACGATCACCTGCGGCGCACGATGCAGGGCCGGGATCGCCTCCTCCACCGGGATCTGACTGGCCTCGTCGTACACGACGACGTCGAAGGAGGTTGTCAAGGGCAACGTTTCGGAGACCGACGACGGGCTCATCAGCCAGACCGGCCTCAGGACCGAGACGACCTCGCCGGGCGCGCCGGACGCGAGGTCGCGGATCGAGCGGTACCGCATCACCTTGCCGAACTCGTGTTCCAGCTCGCGCCGGCCGGTCGCGAACGTCTTCTTCCGCTCGCGGTCCTCGGGCGACATCCCGGTGACGCTCTGCTCGGAGTGCGCGACCTCGGCGAGGAAACGGCGGCGGACCTGGGCGGTGACGACTTGGGCGTTGAGCTCGGTCAGGTCGTCGTACACCATGCTGAGTTCGCCGACGATCGCGTCGACCCGGGCGGAGGAGAGTTGCAGGGGCGCGGCTGCGCGGGCGCGTTCCCATTCGGCGGCGCACACGGCGTACTCGAGCTGGTCGGGTGAGGCGTCGAGTTGGCGGAGAGCTGTGAGTACGGCGGGTGGGGCGTCGGCGAGGTCGCGCAGTTTGGGGCCGACCGCGCGTACGACGGGGCTCTCGGCGATGAGCCGGTCGGCGAGGGCGCGGAGCTCGTCGACCGTCAGAGTGTCCCAGTGGTCGGCGAGCAGGTCCTGGGTCGACTCCTCGGCCTGGTCGAGCGCGTCGGCCAGGCGGGCGAGCTCGGCGGGGGCACCGTCGCGGAGTACGAACTGCCAGTCGGGGACGGCCTTGCGGGCCGCGGCTAGTTCGTC
This sequence comes from Kribbella sp. NBC_00662, assembly GCF_041430295.1. Taxonomy (GTDB): domain Bacteria; phylum Actinomycetota; class Actinomycetes; order Propionibacteriales; family Kribbellaceae; genus Kribbella. The sequence goes on from NZ_CP109029.1 coordinate 1,746,644, forward strand.
GATCAGCTCGCCCGGGTCGTCGACGGCCCACTCGCGCCGGGTCTGCACGACGTGCTCCTGGACGGCGGCCGACGCGGAGTACGCGGCTACCAGATCGGTCAGGGTGTCGGTGATGGATGGTTGTACGGCGCGGTCGGTCGAGTCGAAGCGTGATCGGACGAGGCTCTTCACCCGACGCCAATCACCACTCAGGAACGAGAACACCCCGCCTTCCTTGCCCTGAGCAACCTTCAACGCGGCCCGTGCGTCAGCCGGCGCCAGCGGGTCGCTCCACCCCGCGGCCTCCTTCCAAGCCGTTCCCTCAGCCACCACCAGCCGCTTCCGCTCATCACCAGCAGCCGCCAACTCCCGAGCAACAGCAGACCGAGGCACAATCGCCTCCACCCGATCCACCCCCGCCAACGGCTCCACCACCCGCCCAAGCCGAGCAAACCCACGCACCTCCCCCACGAGCAGACCCACCCGCCCCGCGCCTCCCGCGTCGGCCGCCGGCGCAGCTGGCTCATCCAGCGCCGCCAAGGCGGTTGCTACCGCGTCCCAGCGGGTGCGGAGTTCGCGGGCCGGGATGGTCACGTCGGCGTCGTCCCAGTGCTTGGTCGCGATGAACGCGAGCGAGCTCCGCGCAAGCACGCCACCGGTAGCCGGATCCGCCGAGGCCAACTCCCGAGCGGCCTCACGCACCGCGTCGCGCACTCCCCACCACTCCGCGACGCCGGGCACCACCGGACGCACGGGGGACGCCGGCGCCACGGAGGCCTCGGTCGGGCGCCAAGCGTGCGCGTGCAGCTCGGCCAGGCGGTTGATGAGTTCCCGGAGAGGTGGAGCACCCGCGGTCAGCTGGTGCTCGAAGGCTTCCACGGTGGAGAGAAGACGGTCAATGCGAGCCACCAACTCGGCTCGGCGCGTCTCCAACGCGTCGAAGTCGTCATCAGCAGACAGCCACGACTCATACGTGTCGCGCAACCCGTGCACGAACGCCTTCTTGTCCGCCTGGGAGTCGTGGATCAGCGCACACAACCCGTCCAGCCGCTGGCTCGCCAACCGCGCATGCACCACATCCAGCGCGGCCCGCTTCTGGCAAACGAACAGGACCCGCTTCCCGCGCGCGACGAAGTCCGCGATCAGGTTGGTGATGGTCTGCGACTTCCCCGTCCCAGGCGGCCCTTGGATCACGAAGCTCTCGCCTCGCCGCGCACGAGCGATCGCCGCCACCTGCGAGCCGTCAGCAGGTACGACGAGATGCCGGTCAGCCGGCGCCAATTCCGGCGGCGTACTCCCGATCGGCCGTGGACGATCCGAGAACAGCTGCTCGAAGGACGCCGCCGACTCCCCGCTCGTCAATAGGTCGTCGTAGTCCCGCACCAGTCCCAGCGTCCGGTAGTTGAAGTTCGCCAGCGAGACCGCGCACAGATCGACGTCCCACGAGTACGGCCCGCCCTCGGTGTCGAGCGAGTACACATCGGTCTCGAGAGCCCGCGCCGGCCGCGGCGCCTCACCCAGCACGATCCCCAGCGGCAGCGTCTGCTCAGCGATCTGCGTCCGGTAGATCTGCACACCCAACGGCTGATAGTCCGTACGCCGATACGAGTACGGGTACTGCTTCCCGCCGAACCCGGTCGCCACGTTCCCGCGCCGACGCCGGTTGTACGTCCGCAACCGCGTCATCGCCCGCTGCCGCACGAGATCGATTCGCGGCTTCTCCCGCAAGTGCAACTGCAACCCGGGCTCGGTCGCCTGGATCTCCTTCGCCAACCGTTCGTGCAACTGACTCAGCGCGCCCGGCGACGACAGGTCGACGGTCTCCGGCAACGTGATCCCGTACAAGATCCGCAGACTGTGCCGCAGCGTCGGATTGACCTCCGCGATCGGATCGGTGACCCGCAGCGTGTACGAATCCCGCACACCGCGCTTGCGAGTCAGTTCCACCTTCGCCAGCACCAACGGCGACGCGATCCGGGTGTCGCGATCGTTCTTCAAGTCGTGCCACCGCAGGAACGCAGGCACCAGCCGTAGCTGATCCTGCCCGTAGTCGGCCCGGTCGCGACGAGCGGTCGAGATCAGCTTGTCCAACGTGTTCGCGGCGTACGGCGCCTCGTCGTACCGGACCCACTTGCCCAGCGGCTGCGCCTTCTTCAGCAACTCACCGGCGAGCTCGTCCCGCCAGGTGAACAACTGCTCCGAGCGGATCGTCCGTACGTCGAGCATCAGCGGCACCGACACCTCGGTGAGGTTCAGCGTCTGCGCGGTCGGCCGGAAGTTGATCAGCCGATTGCGCCGGGACAGGTCGAACAGCCGGTCCCGCAACGCGCCGAGCACCGCCGTGCGCCGATCCGCCGCGCCCCGGACGATCGCCTCGACGTCGAAGTCCAGCGGCTGGTCGCGGTAGTTCTCGAGCTGTTCGATCAACGAGTGCAGGTCCTGCGCGCGCCGGTGCCGGTCCGGCTCGACCATCTGCGCGGCCACCGAGACGATCACCGGATGCAGATCCGGATCGAGCTTGTACAAGTTGCCTCGGGCATCGATCAGGGTGGCGACATCCGCAGTACGGGACAGGTCGAGCCCGCAGCCGAGTGCGAGCAGCAGCTGCCCGAGGCTGAAGATGTCGGTGAGCTGGTCGTGGTGACCGACCACGTGCTCCCAGCTCTGCCAACCCGCGACCAGCGTCGGCGAAGTGATCGCATCCGGCACCGGCTCGGGCACGACGGTCTTCTCCCGACCGCCACTCTCGCCCAGGTCGAAGTCGGACTGCCGGTGCGTGACAACCTCGACGGCGGTCGGCCGCGATCCCTGCCGTGCATCGAGCTCGCGCGCGGCCAGCGTCGGCCGGCCCGCATCCGCGGGCGCGAAACCGAGCCGGTTCTGCTCGTCGACGACGATCCGATCCAGACCGCGCAACGGCGCGACCAGTCCGCGCTCGTGCACAGCGGCCGTCTCGTGGAACAACGGCAGCACCGCAGCCAGCAACGCGTCGTTGCCCAGCCCGCCCTGGGAGACGGCCAGCGCAACGAGATCCTCAGCGCTCATCCGACCACCTCCGAAGCCTGCACGAACCTCGCTCGTTGCTTGTCACTCCATCCCAGCTCGTCATCCGCGACATCGACGTACCCCGGCAGCCCCGACCGCCGCGCGAGGGCCAGCGACCCGATCAGTCCGGCGTCGCCGGCATCCGGATCGGCGGTCGCGAGATCGAGCAGTAGGTAGCAGAGGTACCGCGTGGTCGCCGCCGCCAGCGGTCTCGGTCGTGGCATCGGGGCCCCATCCACCGGACGCACTGTCAACGGCTCGTCGAACCGCACAGTTCCCCCTGGCTCGGCCGGAGCGTCCACGAAGCCGGCAGCCGCCGTAGCCACCGCATCGGTCCGGAGGCCCTCGGTCTGCGCGATGAGACCGGCAAAGTCCCGGCTCAGCTCGCGCAGCAGCGCGGCGTCGAGCAGGTCCGGCGCGTCAACGTCGAGCGGCCCGGTCACGAACTCCTCGACGTACTCACCGTCGACCCAGTTCTTCAACGCCCAGGCCCGCCCGACGGCCTCAGGATGTGTGGTCCCACGACTCCCCGAGCGCAGATCCAGCGACTCCGCCTGCCGCAGGTACGCCGCGGGGTCGGCCGTACTCAGGCCGGTCTCCAGCTTCAGCAACGCACGGATCGTGGTCTGCAGGTCACCGCATGCCGTCAGCGCGCCCCGGTCCGCGAACAGCTCGGTCGCCAACGACCACCGCCGATGTGTCTCGAGGTACTGCGAAGGCGTCCGCGCGTCACCGGCCGCCGCGTCGAGCAGCCTGTCGACCGCGAGGTACCCACCGTCCTCGGCCTCCCACAACAGCCGATGCGCGAGCTCGTGCCCGATCACCGCGGTCAGCTCGTCCTCGTCCAGCCGATCGAGCAACGGTCCCTGGAAGAGGATGACCGGCTTCGCCTGGTGAATGTACGCCGCATTCGGCTCGCCACTCACCTGGAAGTACTCGACCTCCTCCGCCACCCCGAGCGCCTCGGCGGCCCGTCGCCCCGCCCGATGTACGACCGGATGCGCGTCCTCCTCCAGCCGGTATGCATTCCGCAACAGCACGTCGCCGACATCGCCCTCCGGCCCACCGTGCAGCGCCGTCCAGGCACGCTCGTCCACCCGGCGAACGAACGCCAGGACGGCCCGGTGATACCCGAGGACTGACAACATGTGGGCCACCCTAGCCAGCCCCACCGACGAAACGGTGCGCTGACGATCAGCTCGGGCGACAGATCCCGTTGGCCGCGGCGCTGGCGGCCAGGGCGGCTGCCGCGGGGTTGCTCCCCGAGGCGACCTCCGCGGCCTCCGAGCCGGAGGAGTTGTCACGGGTGGTGTGCCGGCCGATCGGTACGACCAGCGGCGTACCGGCGACCGGGTCGGGGACGACCTTGACGGCCAGGCCGAAGACGTCCTGGACCACGTCCTCGGTGATCACCTCGGTTGGGTTGCCCTCGGCAACGATTGCGCCGTCCTTCATCGCGATCAGATGGTCGCCGAACCGGCAGGCCTGGTTGAGGTCGTGCAGCACGAGCACGATCGTACGGTCGTCGGACTTGTTCAGATCGACGAGCAGATCGAGCACTTCGATCTGATGCGTCAGGTCCAGGAACGTGGTCGGCTCGTCCAGCAGCAGGATGTCGGTCTCCTGCGCCAGCGCCATCGCGATCCACACCCGCTGCCGCTGCCCACCGGACAGCTCGTCGATCGGCCGGTCAGCGATCGACAACACGTCGGTCGACGTCATCGCCTCCGCGACCGCCTCGTCGTCGGACTTCGACCACTGCTGGATCCACCGCGTCCGCGGGTACCGGCCACGCCCGACCAGGTCTGCGACCGTGATCCCCTCCGGCGCGGTCGGCGACTGCGGCAGCAGACCGAGCTTGGTCGCCACCTCACGTGTCGGGATCTGCTGGATGCTCTTGCCGTCCAGCAGCACGGTCCCGCGCGACGGCTTGAGCAACCGCGCCAGGGTCTTCAGCAGTGTCGACTTGCCGCACGCGTTGGCGCCGACGATGACCGTGATCTTCCCGGTGGGGATGCGCACCGACAGGTCGTGGATGATCTCCCGCTGGTCGTACCCGACCGCAAGACCGTCAGCAGCCAAGCTGTGTTCCACAACGTTCTCCATCTGTCAGCCACCACTTCCGACACGGTTGGTCCGGGCCAGCAGGAACATCAGGTACGGGGCACCCACCACGCCGGTCACCACGCCGACCGGCAACTGCGTGTCCCCGAACGCGTGCTGTGCCACCAGATCCGACAACGCCACCACCAGCGCCCCGAGCAACCCGGACGCGATCATCGCCGGCCCCGGCGAGCGGGTCAGCCGCCGTGCGATCGGCGGCGCCACGAACGCCACGAACCCGATCGGCCCAGCCGCGGCAGTCGCCACGGCGGCCAGCAGTACGGCGATCACGATCAGCCCGAGCCGCGACGCCTCCACCCGCAACCCCAGCCCGTACGCCGTCTCGTCGCCCAACTGCAGGATCCGCAACTGATGCACGAGGATCACCATGAACGGCAGCAGGACCACGAACGTGATCGCGAGCGACCGGACGTTCGACCAGTCCCGCCCGTTCAGACTCCCGGTCAGCCAGATCAGCGCCTGCTGGGCTATCTCCACCCGCGCCTTCGTCAACAGGTACGACGTGATGCTGGTCGCGATCGCACCGATCCCGATGCCGATCAGGATCAACCGGTAACTCGACACCCCGTGCCACCACGCCAGCACGTACATGATGAACGCGGTCAGCACCGCGCCGACGATCGCGAACGCCGACACCGCGACGCCGGTCACGCCCAGAGTCACGATCGCGAACACGGCGAACGCACTGGCGCCGTACGTCACACCGATGATGTCCGGGCTGGCCAGCGGGTTGCGGGCGATGCTCTGGAAGATCGCGCCGGACAGGCCCAGCGCCGCACCGACGAGCAGACCGGTGAGCGCCCTGGGCAACCGAAGCGTGTTGACGATGAACTCGGTCGCGTGGTCACCGCCGCCGAACAGCGTCTTCACCACGTCGATCACCGGGATCTTGAAGTCTCCCAGCGACAACGAGACGCAGAAGGTCGCGAACACCACGACAGCCAGCACGACGATGACGACCAGTGAACGGGTCTGCCGGGCGGCGCGCGCCCTCGCGATGACATGAACCGCTTCGGCCGTCACAGGTCCGCCAGCTTCCGCCGTCGTACCAGGACGATGAAGAAGGGTGCACCGAGGACCGCGGTGACGATCCCGACCTGCAGCTCACCCGGCAGCGCGACGACTCGGCCGATCACGTCCGAGCCGAGCAGCAGGATCGGCGCGAGCAGCATCGAGTACGGCAGGATCCATCGATAGTCCGGCCCGGTCACCAGCCGCGCAACGTGCGGGATGGTCAGCCCGATGAACCCGATCGGACCAGCCGCGGCAGTCGCCGCACCACAGAGCAGTACGACGACAACCGCAACGAACAACCGGGCCAGTCCGACCCGCTGCCCGAGCGACTTCGCCACGTCGTCCCCCAGCGACATCGCATTCAGCACCCGCCCGCAGAACAGCGACAGCACAACCCCGACCAGGATGAACGGCGCCACCTGGGCCGCCACGTCCGAGCCACGGCCGGCGAACGAGCCGACCGACCAGAACCGGAACTGGTCGAAGGTGTCGACGTCACCGATCAGCAGAGCCGTCGTCAACGAGCCGAGCATCGCGGTCAGCGCCGCACCCGCCAGCGCGAGCTTCACCGGCGTCGCGCCTTCCCGCCCGAGCGACCCGAGGAAATAGACGGCTACGGACGCGGCCGCCGCGCCGGCGAACGCAAGCCAGACGTACGCCGTCAGCGTGCTCAACCCGAACCAGTAGATGCCTCCGACAACGAACAACGCGGCGCCGCCGTTCACCCCGAGGATGCCCGGATCGGCGAGCGGGTTGCGGGTCACGCCCTGCATCAACGCCCCCGACAGCCCGAGCGCGGCCCCGACCATCAGACCGATCAGCGTCCGCGGCACCCGCAGCGAGCGAACGATCACGTGATCGGTGTTCGACTCGTTGTAGTGGCGCAGGGCATCGATCACCGTCGGCAGCGGGATCTGCTTCGAACCGATCGCGATGCTGAGCAACATCACCAGGATCAGCAGCACGACGCAGCCGACCAGGCCGAGGACGAGCGTGGTCCGCCGGGCCCGGCGTCGAGGACGCGCGGGAGCGGCTGCCAGGTCGGGGTCGGTGGAGGCGACAGCACTAGGCGGAGGCATTGGACTTTCGGGATCCTCTTAGGTAAGGCTAACCTCTAGATGCTTCACCATAACCCGGCCGCCCTCGGGTGCGCATCTGCGCCTCCCCCCTGCGAAGTTTATGGAGAAACCACAGTATGACGACTGTGCTCGAGCGACCGATCGAGTTCGACTCGCTCCTGGCCACCGTGGCGGCCGTCGAGGACCTGAGCCCGCATCTGCGCCGCGTGACGTTCGTCGCACCGCGGATCGCGGAGGCGGTGACCGCCGGGCCGGACCAGCGGATCAAGGTCCTCCTCGCGCCCCCGAACGGCGCCGGTATCAGGCTGCCGTCCGGCCCCGAGTGGTACACCGACTGGTGCGCGCAGCCGGTCGACGAGCGTTTCATCATGCGGACGTACACCGTGCGCGCACTCCGCCCGGAGGTCGCCGAGCTTGATGTCGAGTTCGTCCTGCACGGAGTCAACGGGCCGGCTTCGGCATGGGTCAGCGAGGCTCAGGTCGGCGACGCGGTCGGTCTGCTGCTGCCGTTCGCGGTCGACACGACGAGCGTCAAGGGCCTGCTCCACTCCGGCGTCGACTACGTGCCGCCGGCGAGCAGCGTGCAACGGATCCTGGTCGCCGACGAGACGGCGCTTCCGGCGGTGGCGGGCATCCTCGAGGAGCTCCCGGCCGGAGTACGTGCCACCGTGTTCATCGCCGTACCGGATGCTGCCGACGTACGGGCGCTGCCGGGGAACGCCGACATCACCTGGATCACCGACGGATCGTTGCTCGAGGCGCTCAAGTCGGCGGAGCTGCCGTTCGCCCCGGACTACGCCTGGGTCGCCGGCGAGTCGTCGATGATCAAGTCGGTACGCCGTCACCTGGTCAACGTCGTCGGGATACCGAAGGCCGCGATCTCCTTCCAGGGGTACTGGAAGCGCGGCGAAGCGCACTGCTGAGGGTCCGGGAAGGCTGAAGGGCAGAGGTTCAGCCCTCCCGGAGGTCTTCAACTAGGACGGATTCTCCGCGTGGGTCAGCGTCTCCCAGGCGACGAACAGGTTGTTCGAACCCGCCGGGCGACGGGACTCGGTCAGCGCCTGGGTGTTCGCCATCGCGATCCCCAGCCGCGTGTGCAGCGCGTTGTAGCCGACCTCGGTGATCGGGCCGAGGCCGCGATTCACCGTGCCCTTGCAGAGCCAGGACGGCACCGGCTCGAGGTTGCGCTCCCAGCGGGACTGGAATCCGAGCGCCTGGCGGAGCCGTTCACCGAACTCCGGATACATGTCGATGCCCTGGATCCTGGCCGTCTCCAGCACATGTGAGATCGACGAGATGCCGTAGCCGGTGTGGGTGAAGTCGCGGCAGGTCTCCTGAGTCAAGCCTGTCACGAACGTCCCCTGACCCTGCCAGTAGCTGACGATCTTGTCGCGGGTGTTGAGGTTCTGGCTCGGCACCGTCTTCGGCAGCGCACCGTCCGACTCCAGATACACGTACGCCGGGACCCGCAGCCGGTACAGCGAGATCGCCTTGTCGTAGATGGTCTTGTCCTCGAGGAACACCCCGATGCCCTGGAGGGCCTCGGTCATGCTCAGCTCCCAGTTCCCGTTGGAGTTCGAGCCGTTGATCATCTCCGGTACGTAGACGTTGCGCAGCATGGTCGCGAACCGGCCCGAGTTCGGCCAGTTCCCGTACAGGTACTTGATGATCTCCGCGGCTTTCGGCCACGACGACGCGGACCAGGCCGTCTGCAGCGGCGCGTTGCTGTTGGTGTGATCCTGGATCGTCGCCGACCACGCGTCCATCAACTGGATCGACTTCTGCGCGTAGGCGGTGTTGCCGGTCAGGTACCAGAGCAGGGCGTCGGTGTACGCCGCGATCGCGTCCTCACGCTCATTGGTGCAGCCGAGGTTCGGGTTCGAGTACGGACCGCATTCCACGACGGCGCGCGGCGTAGGCGTCCGGGACAGCGAGGCGTACGCACTGTTCTTCGCCTGGTTGAACGCATTCGTCCAGGGCTGCGCCCCGGCCTGCACCTTTGCCTTGACGAAGTCGAGCTGGGCCCGGCTCACTCCCACACCCGGATGGGTGAACGTGGCCGGTGCGTCTTCTCTCGCCGGAGCGCTCGAGGACGCGACTGCGGGGCTGCTGAGGGTCCCGGCAACCAGCGCAGCACAGGCTGCGGCCAGGACCAGAGGTTTCTTTCTCATGGGCGGTGTCCTGTCTTTCGGGGCGGTGGACACGTGCGCTTCCCCCACTAGCGCAGGGTCTTTGCGAAAGTGTTGACGACGTTAAGTAACGGCGTCAACACCCCAGCCCGAACGGAACAGGCGACCGGCTTTTCCCAGGTCAGCGGAACAAAGTGAGACTTTGTCCCATTGCTAGTGGCCGAGCTGGCTGGTGATCTTCTCGACCACGATGCTCGTCGCGTACCGCGTCGTACCGGCAGGCTCGACGTCGGTCCAGCTGCCGGTGTACTTCGTCGCGACCGCCTGCTCCAGCGACAGCTCCGGATCCGGCACCAGGTCGTCGATCCGGCCGCGCAGCTCGACGTAGTACGTCGGCCGGGCCGGGTCGACGACGACCAGCGAGATCGCCGGGTTCCGCTGCAGGTTGCGCAGCTTCTGCCGCCCCTCGACCAGGCTGATACGCACCCGCTCGCCGTCCCAGAGGAACCACAGCGGCGTCACCTGCGGTTCGCCGCGCCTGCCGATCGTCCCGACCATCGCGATCGCCTTCGAAGCCAGCAGGTCATGAAACTCACCAGGAATCTCCACGGCGCCGAGAATAGGCTCAGCTGAGGGCAAGCTCACCCGCGTGCACGCCGGCCGCGTCCAGCAACGCCGCCGCCGTCACGGCACCGATGCCGCCGAGCGGCTGGGCGCGGACGACCGCTCGCGCGTTCGCGCCGTCGAAGACCATCGTGAGCTGGATCGCCAGCGTCGACGGGTCCTCGGCGCCGGCCTTCACCAGCTCGCGGTGGAAGAAGTCGGTGAGCTGCTGCTTGAAGTGCCGGGCCACCACCGACCCCGGGTGCTCCGGGTTCTTCAGCTCCACCGCCGTACTCACGTAGGGGCAGCCAAGGTAGTTGCCCGAAGCAACCAGATCGTCCTGGCGCTCGAACACGGTCAGGATCCGCTCCCGCGGCGACCGGTCGTCCTCGGCCCCCGGGTGCAGCAAGGTCTGGTACGCCGGACCGCGGCTGGCCAGGCTCTCCGCGATCAGCTCGTCCTTCGACCGGAACAACTGGTACATCGACTTCTTCGACACCCCGGCCGCCTTGCAGAGCGCGTCCACTCCGATGTTGACGCCGTCGCGGTAGAAGAGTTCCCCCGCGGCGTCCAGCAGTCGCTCACGGGGTGTCGCCGAAGTGCTCATGGAACGAGGGTACCGGTTGGATTTGAAAACGGAAACCGATCGGTTTACTGTGTGCGAAACAGATCGGTTTCCTCTCAAGGAGTTTTCAGATGACCACACTCGATGGCGCTGTCGTCCTCGTCACCGGCGGCCAGCGCGGCATCGGCAAGGCGATCGTCGACGACCTGCTCACCCGCGGCGCGGCCAAGGTCTACGCCACCGCCCGTGCTCCGAAGCCGAGCACGGACCCGCGCGTCGTACCGCTGCCGCTCGAGATCACCGACCAGGCCTCGATCGACGCCCTGGCCGAGGCCGCTCCGGATGTCACGATCCTGATCAACAACGCCGGCGCGAGCTCGCCGGACACCTACCTGGACAGCACGATCGAGGACGTCCGCGCCGTCTTCGACGCGAACTTCTTCGGACCGCTGCAGCTGACCCGAGCCTTCGTCCCGATCATCGAGCGCAACGGCGGCGGCCACATCCTGAACGCCCACTCGGTCCTGTCCTGGGTCGCCCGGCATGGCGCGTACTCCGCGAGCAAGGCGGCGTTCTGGCTGCAGACGAACGCGATCCGCGTGGAGCTGCTCAACCGCGGCATCGGCGTCACCGGCCTGCACATGGGGTACGTCGACACCGACATGGCCAGCCAGGTCACCGCCCCGAAGTCCCGCCCCGAGGACATCGCCAAGCAGGCCCTCGACGGCATCGAGTCCGGCGCCCACGAGGTCCTCGCCGACGACATCACCCGCGGCGCGAAGGCGGCCATGTCCGGCGACCTGACCGCTGTCTACCCCGAGCTCGCGGACATCAGCCACTGACCAACCCGAGGTCGCCGACGGGTCGCACGCTGCAGCGACCCGTCGCGGTCGTCCTCAGACCGGTTGGTCAGTGTCCGAGGTCCAGACGTCCCCTTCACCAGGCCGGCCTCGGCGAGCAGCATCGAGCCGGTACACACGGAGCCGATCCACTCCAGCGACGGCGCCAGCTCGGCGATCCGGGCCGTCATCACACCGCGTCGGGCCTCGGCCCAGGCGCCCTTCTCCGCGCGGTTCATCCAGCCACAGCGCGAGCTCGAACTCGGGCCGCCGCGAGGCGTGGCTCCAGACCTCGAACCGCCCCATCACGTCCATCTCGTCCACACCGTCGAACACCAGGAGCTCGATTCGCATACCTCCACCCGACCGGGACGGCCCGGAGGCAGCCAGTGGCCACGACGACCATGCTCGCAAGGATCTGGTCAGCCTCCTCAGACCAGCACGTCGGTGGCCTTGTGCTTGCGGTCGACGCCCTCGACGAAGATCACCACGCCGTCGGAGTTCTCGGTCCGCAGCGGCAGGATCTCGCGGTAGTCGGGCGACTCGTACCAGTCCCGCAGATGGTCGTAGTCGGGGAACTCGATCACGATCGGCGCGCCCTCCCAGTCGCCCTCGATCTGCTCGGGGGTCGCCCCGTGCACGAGGAAGTGACCGTCGTACGGCGCGAGCGTCTCGTCGATCCGCTCGAGGTACTCGACGATGTCGTCGCCCATCCGGACGTTGCGCAGGTAGGCGATCGCGTAGGCCTTCATTCTCTGTGTCATGGCTTCAGCCTTGACCACGGGGAGAATTCGCACGATTACCTCTGAGGTCATCGGGACGGCTTGGTCTGCTCCCGACGTACCGTAGATGCCATGTCAGTCACAGGGGGACCGCCTTCCATCCATGCGGAGGAGGTGGAGGACGAGCGGCTCGGGCCGTACCGGTTGATCCGGCGGCTCGGCCAGGGCGGCATGGGAGTCGTCTACCTCGCCGAAGGCCCTGAGCACCAGGAAGTCGCTCTCAAGGTACTGCGGCCGCACGTCGCTCACGACCCGATCGCACGGGCCCGGTTGCAGCGCGAAGCGACGACCCTGCAGAAGGTGGACCACCCCGGTGTGGCCGGCATCCTCGACCACGACCTGGAGGCCGAACGGCCCTACCTGGTGACTCGGTTCGTCCCCGGCCGCCCGCTGGACGAGCAGGTGGACGAGCGCGGCCCATTGACCCCGCGCAAGTGGCTGCCGCTGGCCGGCTGCCTGGCCGAGTCGCTGCAGGCGATCCACGCGGTCGGTGTGATCCACCGCGACCTGAAGCCCGGCAACGTGATGATGTTCAACGGCAAGCCGGTGATGATCGACTTCGGCATCGCCCAGGCCGCCGACGACCTGCGACTCACCCAGACCGGCCTGGTGATCGGTACGCCGGGCTACCTCGCGCCCGAGCTCATCGAGGGCGAGATGGTGTCGCAGTCCGCGGACTGGTGGGGCTGGGCGGCCACTGTCGCGTTCGCCGCGACCGGACGCCGGCCTTTCGGCAAGGGACCATTCGAGGCGGTGCTTGCACGGGTGCACTCCGGCCAGGCCGACCTGGACGGACTTGATCCACGACTCAAGCCACTGCTCGCCGCGGCGCTCTCACCGAGCAAGGCCGACCGGCCGACGCAGGACGAGATCATGGACGGTCTCAGCCGGTACTCCGAGGGCCGAGACGCGCTCGCCCCACGCGAGACGCCGACGGTGGCCGCCGTACCGCCGACTCGGCTCGTGACCAAGGTGATGCCGACGGAGGAAGTAGCCGACGGCCCAACTCCAACTGAAGTCGCGCAACTGGTTCCGCCGGTGATCCCACCGCTGTCGGCGTTCGCGCCGCTCGCGGACAAGATCCGGGATGCTGCCGCGAAGAAGCCGGTCGCGGAGGTTCCGCAGCACCCAGCGACGTACAGCCCGGCTCCTAACGCGGCTGCTCCCGCTGGCATGCCGCTGCCGTACCAGAGCGGTCCGCCCGCGCCGTACGCACAGCCCTACCCGCAGCCGTACCAGCAGGCCGGCCCGCCTGCTCCCGTGCAGCCTGCTCAACCTGCGCAACCTGCGCAACCGACCAAGGCTCCGCCGACCGGTCGGCGTACGGCGGTCGTCGTCGGCTTCATGATCGCGTTGACCGGACTGATCGCGCTGACCCCGGTGGTCGGCTCGGCTGTCGCCGTCCTACTGCTCGTGCTCGCGCGGACGGTCGACCGTTCGAGTACGGCGCTGATGCGGCGCCGTCAGGTCCGCGGACGGTCCGGCAAGTCGGACGGCGTCATCGCCGCGGCCGCCAGCCCGCTGCAGCTGGTGATGGCCTTCCTGATCACGCTGCCCTGCTTGATCCTGCCGCTGATCTCAGCGGTTGTTGTCGGCGGCATCGTCACAGCCGTCGCCGCCACGACGTACGACCTCGACTGGCAGCCGCTGTCGGCCGTCGGCTTCGGTAGCGCCGCGCTGACCGCGCTCTTCTTCGTGTGGTGGGGCCCCGGCGGCAGCTCACTGCGTCGAGGCGCCCACATCGCGGCGCGCAACACGTTCCGCGCGCACTGGCTGGCCGCGCTGATCGCCGTCGTACTGCTGGCAATCGGCGGCATCACGTTCTACAAGGCGACGCAGGGCGCCGGCGCGGACTGGGCGCGGAACCCGATCGAGACCCCGAACATCGAGCGGCCGACGCTCGGCGATCTGCGCAACGCGCCGTTCATCCGGGACCTCCCCATCATCGGCAACTGACGGGGAGGCCGGGCGTCCTGCTTACAGCTGGACGATCTGGCTGCGCTCCGGGCCGACGCCGATCGCGGAGATGCGAGCGCCGCTGAGCGACTCGACCGCGCGGACGTAGGACTGCGCTTCCTTCGGCAGGTCGTCGAACGTGCGGCAGCCGGAGATGTCGTCGGACCAGCCGTCGAACTCCTCGTAGACCGGCGTGGCGTGGTGGAAGTCGGTCTGGGTCATCGGCATCTCGTCGTACCGGACGCCGTTCACGTCGTACGCGACGCAGACCGGGATCTTCTCGCGGCCGGTCAGGGTGTCGAGCTTGGTGAGCACGAAGTCCGAGACGCCGTTGACGCGGGCGGCGTACCGGGCGATCACCGAGTCGTACCAGCCACAGCGGCGCGGGCGGCCGGTCGTCGTACCGAACTCGAAGCCCTGCTGCCGCAGCCACTCACCGTCGGCGTCCAGCAGCTCGGTCGGGAACGGACCCTCACCGACACGAGTCGTGTAGGCCTTCACCACGGCCATCACGCGGTCGATCCGGGTCGGCGGGATGCCGGTGCCCGTGCAGGCACCCGCGGAGATAGCGTTCGACGAGGTGACGAACGGGTACGTGCCGTGGTCGACGTCGAGCAGCGTTGCCTGACCGGCCTCCATCAGCACGGTCTTGCCTTCGTCGAGGGCCTTGTTCAGCAGGAGGCTGGTGTCCGCGACCATCGGCCGCAGGCGGTCGGCGTACGCCAGCAGCTCGTCCAGCACCTCGCGGATCTCGACCGCGCGCCGGTTGTAGACCTTCACCAGCAGCTGGTTCTTCTGCTCCAGCGCACCGGTGACCTTCTGCTCGAGGATCTTCTCGTCGTACAGGTCCTGGATCCGGATGCCGACCCGGTTCATCTTGTCGGCGTACGTCGGACCGATACCGCGGCCCGTGGTCCCGATCTTCCGGCTGCCGAGGAACCGCTCGGTGACCTTGTCGAGAGTCCGGTTGTACGGCGGGATGACGTGCGCGCTCGCACTGACGACGAGTCGCGACGTGTCCACCCCGCGCGCCTGCAGCGCGTCGAGCTCCTCGAACAGCACGCTGAGGTCGACCACGACCCCGTTGCCGATCACCGGGGTCACACCCGGTGTGAGGATGCCGCTCGGGAGCAGGTGCAGCGCGTACTTCTCGGAGCCGATCACGACCGTGTGGCCGGCGTTGTTACCGCCGTTGAACTTGACCACGTAGTCGATGACCTCGCCCGTGTTGCCGAGCAGATCGGTCGCCTTGCCTTTGCCCTCATCGCCCCACTGGGCGCCGACGAGCACGATTGCGGGCATCTCAGCCCTCCTCTTCACGCACCAACTTCACACCCCGTGGCGGTCGGTGCTGGAAACGGTGAAGCCCGGAGACGTTCACCAGACATTCATCCGGCGACGCATCCAGGCTCTTGCGACCAAAGCCTACCGGAACCGGGCGCAGCCGTTTCGGGCCTGTCCATAACCCTTAAGCAAGCGTTTCAAGTAGTTGTTTCATCAAACGATGGGTTGCCATTTAGCGTGATCGCGTGCACACTCTTAGTCAGCGGCCCGCCGAAACTGCCGCAGGGGACGGTTCCGGCGGGCCGCTTCCTCATTGGTCCAGGCCCTCGGGATTCGAGGCGAGCCACTCCTTCACCCGGCGGTCGGCCTCCTCCGGCGACACGTCCTCGACCTTCGTCAGGATCGCCCAGCGATGCCCGAACGGGTCGATCACGGTGCCGAACCGGTCCCCGGTCATGAAGGTCTGCACCTCTTCCACGGACCTCGCGCCGGCCTCGATCGCCTTCGCGTACGTCGCGTCCACGTCCGGCACGTAGTGCACCAGCGAGGAGTGCACCCACTCGCCGTTCGGCGCCCGCAGCCCGATCTGCGGCATCTGGTCGCTCAGCTGCAGCATCGAGTTGCCGAACTTCAGCTCGGCCTGACCGACCCGCCCGTCCGGCATGTCCTGCCGGCTGATCACCTCCGCCCCGAACACCGACGTGTAGAACTCGATCGCCTTCGGCCCGTCCGGGACGGCGAGGTACGGGGTCAGCGAGTGATAACCGTCGGGGATGGGGTTTACCGTGTTCGTCGTCATGCCTCCAGTGAAGTCGCCGGGGGCCGTAGCGGTCTTGTAAGAAAGCGACAGCCAGCCTTGACCCAGCCAGCGGACAGCGAGCGAGGCATCCTGCATCCACGGGAGCAGGCCCGGCACCGTTCGCTTCACCGCCTCGCACCGGGCCCGGACGCGGGCCGGTTCGTGGAGTGGTACTGGATCGTCGAGTGGGACCTGGACGAGCCGTACACGGCCGAGGTGCTGCCGTTCCCGAGCGTGAACGTGACCTTCGAGCAGCCGGGCGGCGCGTTCGTGAACGGGGTCTGCACCCGCAAGTTCGAGCGCGAGCTGGTGGGGCGCGGCCGGGGCTTCGGGGTGAAGTTCTGGGCCGGCGGCTTCGGCGCGATCACCGGCCTCGACGTCGGCTCGTTCCGCGACGAAGTACTGCCGCTGACCGATGTCTTCCCCGACGGCGATCGACTCGCGGACCTGATGTTCACCGCCGAATCCGACGTACGACGCCGGGCGGTATTCGAGGCATTCCTCCGCGACCATCTCGCGCCGCCCGACCCGTCGTACGAGCTGGTGCGAGAGATCGTCGCGACGATCGCCTCCGACCGATCGCTGGCCCGCGTCGACGAGATCACCGACCGCTTCAACGTCCCGATCCGCACCCTGCAAAGACTCTTCCGCCGGTACGTCGGCGTCGGCCCCAAGTGGATCCTCCGCCGCTACCGCCTCCACGACGGCGCCGAACTCCTGGCCCAAGGCGAAGTAACCGAGCTGGCCGAACTCTCCGCCTCCCTCGGCTACTTCGACCAGGCCCACTTCTCCAAAGAATTCAAACAACAAATCGGCCTGACCCCACTCGAATACGCCACCCGAGCCGCCGCAGAACGCGAGATCACCTACCGCTAGGAGATTTGACCGCGGCCGCCTTGTCCCGTGCTGTATCCACAAAGGCTCTGGGCAACTCGCACGACCAGGACGCCAGAAATGCCAAGGCCACCAGGATCACGGCCCATACTCCGAGGAAACCCGACCGCTCGAGCGCGCCGGCATCCGTGCTGATCAGTCCCAAAAGACCGAGGAGGGCGGCGATAACAGCGGCACCGATCGCTGGAACGTACACGACAAGACTCGCGACGGACTCACCCTTCCGAGTCATCAGGCAGAGCAGGTCGACGAGCAAGACAAAGGCAATCGCACCTTGGACGACCCAACGCGAGATCGGCGTCCAGTGGTCGTAGTAGAACGTGGCCCGCAATGTCCACCCCAGGTCGAACGACTGATAATCCACAACAGGCGCTCCGGTGACGTCACTGAGATTCACGAACTGCACCAACTGCCCCAGCGCATATGTGATGGCAATAAATCCGACCTGAGCGCAGACCGCGCCGATCAGCGCCGGAATCGGCCCTGATCGGATCGCCTCCGAAGACCGCTCCAGAACGACAGACCCGTGTTTCACGACAGAACGCGATGCCGATATCCAGGCCCAGGCCCACATCCCAACTGCTAGCAGCGTCACTATCGGCACCGGTAGTGCAATGACGTTCACCAGGAACCAGGTAAGCGCATCTTCCGGATCTGGCAGATCCACCACGACAACCAACCCCCCTCGCCCCCACGAAGAATCGATCATGCACGGTGGGGGTCGAGGGCGCCAGATCATCTGCCGCTGAGCTTCACGGTCATTGCCATCAGCGTGGCTGTTGCTGCTGCTGCGAGGGCGACCAGGAAGCCTTGTTGTGCGGTGTGGTCGTCGACGATCCAGCCGGTGAAGGCGGAGCCGAGGGCGATGCCTGCGGCGCCGCCTGAGTTCAGCCAGGTGAAGGCTTGGGTCAGGATTGCGGGGTGGACGGTCGACTCGGTCAGTACTGCGGACAGGGTCTGGAACGGTGCAATCGCCAAGCCAGGAAGGGCCAATGCGAGAGCTGCGGTCAGTGGGGTGTGCGCGGCGATCAAAGGCACGCAACTGATGGTCAGCCAGACGAACGCGATGACGAACTGTGTCTCCGGAGCGGTCCGCCAGCGGCGAGCGCCGTACACGAGTCCGGCGAACAGACTGACCAGGCTGGTGATGCTGTAGAGCGGTCCGGCGAGGCCCGGCGTACCTCTGGCGACTGCGAAGGCCGTGACGGAGACCTGCATGCTGCCGAAGAACAGGCCGATGCCGATGTTCGTACCGACAAGGCCGGCGAATCGCTTGTGCAGTAGGCGTTTCGCGCTGCCGTGCTCACCGGCCACAGTCGGCGGTGGCGCCGTACGGCGCTGCATCGCCAGCAGAAAGCCGCCCGCCAGCAGAAGACTCGTGGCGAGGATCGAACCTGCTGCCGGGCTCGTGGACGAGCTGACGATGCCGACCAGCCCTGGACCGACCATGAACGCGATGCCGACGCTCAACGCCTCCAACGCAAACGCCGACGACAGTAATGGGGTGTCCCGAAGCGCGTACGACCACCGAGCCGCCGTCTGTGCACTCACCTGCGGCAGTGATCCGCCGGCGAGAACACCGGCTACAACGAGCGACCAGAGCGAGGCGTCGGACACGGTGCGGCTGATCAGCAGAGCCATCGCCGTCGCGTGTGCGAGCAGCGTGACCGGCAACATCCGGGTCTGACCGAAACGGTCGATGAGCCGGGCCACCTGCGGTCCGGCGACCGCTTCAGCGACGGCGAATCCGCCGGTGACGCTGCCGGCCGCGGCGTACGAGCCCGTCGATCCGTGGACCAGCCAGACGATGCCGAGGCCGGTCATCGCGATCCCGATCCTTGCCGGGGCCGCTGCCAGGTAGAACTTCCATGCGCCAGGAGCACGCAGTACCGCTGCGTAAGTGGGCGCGCCTATCCGTCCGGTGAGAGCCGGCACGGTGTGACCTTCCGCTGCCCGGAGGGGCGGGGACCCGACCGTGGGCGTCCAGCTTCGCCGGTCTGTCCGTCCGCCTAGAACCGTCCATGTTCGGCAGGCAACGGGGACGCTCGCCACCCACCGGCACTGTCAACGGGCAGTCATTCGTGGTTCAGGTTGACCGGAACATCGTACCGTCCTCGAGCACCGGCACGCTCGTGCTCTCGTCCACCTCCGCCGCGATCGCGACATCCTCCGGATAGCCGTACTGCGTGAGCTCGCGACCGCCGGCGCACTCGTGCAGGAGGTCGGGCAGCTCATCGGCAACCGCGTCGTACGCCGCCACCGCTGCGCGCGCCTCCGGGGACAGGTCGTGCCGCCCAAGCGCACTCAGGAACCCACCGGCTCCCCACAGATCCTCTACCGCCGGCCGAAGCGATCCGTCCTTCCACCGCTCGCCGGCCGCAATCGCAACAACCTTCGGCCCTGACTGGCGGCCGCTCTCCACCCCCGGCTGCTTCTTGACCCAGTCCGCGGCCGCTCGACGGTTTCGCAACGACACCGCAATCACCGTCGCGCCACCGTCACTCAACTGCTTCGCGATCGTCGATCCGTTGGGCGACGGCAGCACCAACCTGTTGACACCTTCCGCCCGCCGGATCGTCGCCGGCGACAAGCTCACGTCGCCCGGCCCAGCCTCAGACCGCCCGACCGCGAGCTTCGCTCCCCACTGCTCGGCATAGGTCGCAGCCGTCTCGTCCCGCCACTGGTACGGGTAGACCTCGATCCCGAGATCGGCCGCCACGGTTACCGCGGTGGTGAACGACAACACATCCACCACAGCGACGATGTCTCCGGCAACAACCTCAGCACCCACCGGGCCCCAGTCGAACCCGACGCCGAACCCGGACTGCACATAAGGGCTGGTCACCCGGCAGATCATCCCGCCGAGCAACCAACCCCACAACCAGGTTTCAGCTCAGGGCGTCGGCAGCAGCCGGCGACGAGTCACGCAGGAACGTGGCGCATCGCTCCGCCTCGTCCTTCTCGTCGATCAGCGCGGCCGCCTTGCCCAGCGCCGCCAGCGCGCGCAGGAACCCGCGGTTCGGCTCGTGCTCCCACGGCACCGGTCCGTGCCCCTTCCAGCCGTTGCGCCGGAGCAGGTCCAGCGCACGGTGGTATCCGGTCCGCGCGTACGCGTACCCCTCGATGGTCCGGCCGTCGGCCAAGGCGCCCTCGGCAAGCACGGCCCAGGCCAGCGACGACGTCGGGTACTTGGCGGCGACGTCCGCCGGAGCGGCCCCGTCGGCGAGTTCCGCCGCGGCCGGGTCGACCGGTAGTAGTGTCTCGGGTGGGCCTGAGAGCAGATTGTTCAATTCCATAAGCACATCTTCGCCGATCACGCAGCCGTACCGGCACGTGACCGTCTGACGAAATCCGTTGACCGTTCACCCACCGGCCACGGATGCTTGAGACCCTGCGTCAAACCGCCGTGGTTCCCAGCTACGGCCGGAAGGAGGCACCGGATGAGCGTCATAGTCCTGAACGCGTCGTACGAACCGCTGCACACCGTCTCGATCCAGCACGCCATCCGGATGCTGGTGCGGGAGGTCGCAGTGGTGGAAGAGGCGCACGGAGAGCGAACTATCGGCCCTTTCCCGGTCCCCCGCGTCCTGCGCCTGGTCCGGTACGTCGTGACGCACTGGCGCTACGCAGCCGGCCGGATGAAGTACAGCAAGCACGGCGTACTCCGCCGGGACAAGTTCCGCTGCGCGTACTGCGGTCTCGAGAACGCCGACACCATGGACCATGTCCAACCCAGATCCAGGGGCGGCCGCACCGAGTGGCTGAATGCCGTGGCCGCCCATGCCTCGTGCAACGAGCGGAAAGGCAACCGCACACCGTCCGAGGCCAACATGCCGCTCCTTTGGCAACCCTGGGTACCAACCCGCGCCGAGCTCGTCATAGACAGATGACGAGCTTTTTTCATGCCCGTGGAGATCACCACCGTCGCTGATCGCCCCGAGCTCGCCAACGCGGACATCGACGTCCACGGCTGGCCCGAGTTCATGCGCCACAACCGGGTGTCGGAGGCGTACTTCGCCCAGGTCCCGTCGACCTTCCCCGAAACGTGCCTCATCGCGACTGTGGGCGACCGCGTCGTCGCCGACGCCCATGCCGTCCAGTTCGCCCGCCGCTCGGACTTCCCGCCCGGCGGATGGGAACAGGTGGTCGTCCGGGCCTTCACCGACGTACGCCGCGGCGTAGGTCCTGACTCAGCCTGCGCACTCCACATCAGCGTGGCTCAGGACTGCCAAAACCAGGGCATTGCTGCACTCATGCTCGCCGCTCTTCGGCAGGCGGCCGCTGACGTCGGGCTAGACGTCCTGGATGCCCCGGTGCGGCCGACTCACAAGCACCTGGAGCCTCGGACGTCGATGGCCGAGTACGCCGCCCGGACGGGCGCTGACGGCCTGCCGTGCGATCCGTGGCTGCGCACCCATGTCCGCGCCGGCGGGAAGATCGCCGGCATCGCGCCTGCATCCTGGGTGGTCGCCGGTTCGCTGGCCGAGTGGCGTTCGTGGACCGGGCTTCCGTTCGATCGCAGCGGACCCGTCGAGGTCGAAGGCGGACTCGTGCCGGTGGATTGCGACGTGGCGGCCGATCGGGCTGTCTACGTGGAGCCGAACGTCTGGGTGCGGCACGAGTTCTCCACAGCTTGAAAATCGTCGGTCCTGGCGGGGTTGGATCGCGGCAGTTTCTAGGGCATGAATCCTCAACTTGCTGTGATGGCGGCGATCCGTGGCGGGGTGTTCACCCGCGCCGACGCACGTGCCTGTGGTTACCCCGACCCTGATATCGACTCCCTGCTGGACACCGGCTGCTGGCGCCGGATCCGGCGCGGGACGTATGCCGCCCAACGCTCGCTCATGCTCGTCACCGACGAGGTTCTCCACCTGCGGAAGCTGTATCGAGTCCTTCGCGCCGGCGGGCCCAACCTCTACGCGAGCCATCAATCCGCGGCGGCCCTGCATGCCCTACCTGTCTGGGGTCTCGACCTGACCCGCGTCCACGTGACAGCGTCCGACGGGCGATCCGGCCGAATACGCGGCGGCGTCCATCGCCACATCCGCGATCCCGTCGGCTCCGGCCTCCAACTGTGGAACGGCCTGCGGATGTCCTCGCCGGCCCGCTCGATCGCCGAAGTCGCTGCCACCGCGCCACCTACGTCTGCGGTCGTGCTCGCCGACGCTGCCCTGTACGCCGGTCTCGTCAGCAAGCGCACGCTGAAACACGCGGTCGCTTCGCTCGACCATGGCGCCAAACGGGCGCTCACGGTTCTGGATCACGTGACCGGCGCGGCCTCGATCGCCGAGTCCCGCCTCCGCCTGATCCTCGCCGCTGCAGGCCTGCCCACACCCAGCCCCTCACCACCGCCCGAAGCCGACGACCCGGACTTCCCGACCGAAGGATTCTGGTTCCCCGACGAGCGCACGGTCGTCGAGTTCGAGGCGCGTTTCCCCTTCTGGTGCGAGGAATTCGAGCCTTCCGTCGAAGAACCACTCCCCGAACCACAAGCTGCCGATCCCGACGGACCGCAACCCGTCGAGCACTGCCGCATCTCCTGGACAGACCTCGACGATCCATCGACCGTGGCCGACCGCATCCGAACCACGTTCACCCGAGCAGCCCGCCGCACCGGCGTCCGCCAGTTCGATCTGGCCCGATCCCGGATGTGACAGAAGGGCCCACCGCCGCGTGCGGTCGACGCGGTGGTGAGCCCTTCGACAGATCCCTTTGAGGAGGACCCCAGATGATGTCAGCCGTTCAGCGACGTACCCGTCGAGCGAAGGCTCTCGCAGGCCTCGCCGACGCGGTTCGCCATACCTTCTTCGCCGGCCTTGCCCCAGGCGCGCGGGTCGTAGGCCTTCTTGTTGCCGACCTCGCCGTCCACCTTCAGCACGCCGTCGTAGTTGGTGAACATGTGCCCCGCCACCGGCCGGGTGAACGCGTACTGCGTGTCGGTGTCGACGTTCATCTTGATGACACCGTGGTCGACCGCGGCCCGGATCTCCTCCAGCGTCGAGCCGGAGCCACCGTGGAACACCAGGTCGAACGGACGCTCCTTGCCGACCTTGGCACCGACCTGCTCCTGGATCTCGGCGAGGATCTCCGGGCGCAGCTTGACCGCACCCGGCTTGTAGACGCCGTGCACGTTGCCGAAGGTCAGCGCGGTCAGGTAGCGGCCGTTCTCACCGGTGCCGAGCGCCTCGACCGTGGCCAGGCCGTCCTCGACGGTGGTGTAGAGCTTCTCGTTGATCTCGTTGGCGACACCGTCCTCCTCGCCGCCGACGACGCCGACCTCGATCTCCAGGACGATCTTCGCCGCGGCCGTCTTGGCCAGCAGCTCCTTGGCGATCTCCAGGTTCTCGGCCAGCGGCACCGCCGAGCCGTCCCACATGTGCGACTGGAACAGCGGGTTCTCGCCGCGCGCGACGCGCTCGGCCGAGATCTCCAGCAGCGGCCGGACGAAACCCTCGAGCTTGTCCTTCGGGCAGTGGTCGGTGTGCAGCGCGATGTTCACCGGATAGTTCTTGGCGACCTCGTGCGCGTACGCCGCCAGCGCGACCGCACCGGTCACCATGTTCTTCACGGTCGGACCGGACAGGTACTCCGCACCACCGGTGGAGACCTGGATGATGCCGTCCGAGCCCGCCTCGGCGAAACCGCGGATCGCGGCGTTCAGCGTCTGCGAGGAGCTGACATTGATGGCCGGGTAGGCAAAGCGGTTCTGCTTGGCCTTGTCCAGCATCTGGGCGTAGACCTCAGGGGTTGCAATAGGCATGTCTCGCGGTACTCCTCACAACACAGTTCTTGTGGGTTCGGCTCCAGTATTGCCGCCTGGCACTTCGTCGTGACCAGCGGCCCGCCTGCCGGGCCGGCCCGGTGGCCGGGGAGCGATCGGCAGGGATGTAGACCAGTTGATGAACAGGACCGATCCAGTTCGTTGCGTCCGGATGTCCTTCAGGAGCACAGGCCGCTCCGGGGACGGTCAGGCGGACCCGGTTCGCGGGCCGCGGGGGGTCAGGGCCATGTGCAGCCGGTAGCGGTCGGCGCGGTAGGCCGACCAGGACAGTTCGACGACCTTGCGGCCGGCGAACGTGGTGCGCTCGAGGACCAGCAGGGGTGCCCGCCTGGCCACGCCGAGCACCCGGGCGACATGACCGTCGGCGTTGTCCGCCCGGACGGTCTGCTCACCGGAGGTGACGACGACGTCGTACTCACTGGCAAAGACGTCGTAGAGGGTGCCGAGCTCACGGCCGAGCAGGCCGGGGAAGAGCGCGGACGGGTAGTAGCCGACCTCGTAGGCCATCGGCGACGCGTCGGCCGTGCGGAGCCGCTCGACCCGGATCACCTTGGTGCCCTTGGCGACCCGCAGGCCCTTCGCGGTCTCGTCGGAGGCCTCGATCTCGCTGGCCGACAGCACCACGGTCCCGGGCTCGAGGCCACGGGCCCGCATCTCCCGGGAGAACGAGGTCAGGTGCAGCTGGGAGTCGACCTGGGGGCCGGTGACGAAGGTTCCCTTGCCGTGCACCCGCTCCAGCGCGCCGGACTCGACCAGGTCGCTGATCGCCTGCCGGACGGTCACCCGGGAGACGTTCAGCTTGTCCACCAGGGCCCGCTCGGAAGGGATCGGATCGCCGGGATGCAGCTCGACATCGATCAGCCGTTCCAGCACCGATCGGACCTGGGCCCGCTTGGTCGCCACCATGGAATCTCGATCCTCCAGACCTGGGCGGATCTCGGGGGTGCCCCGGGACGCCGCTCACTGCTATCGTGCGCAGCATACCTGTTAAGACCAGATAGGACCAGTGATCTCAGTGGTGTCTGTCCCTGCCCACGAAACCCAGATGGCGCACGAGATCGCCGAGCAGCCGGCGGCGCTCGCAGCGACCTTCGAGCATGTTCTGCCGCTGCGGCACGACATCACCCGGCTGGCCGCCGGGCGCCGGAACGTCATCTTCGTGGCCCGCGGTTCGTCGGACAACGCGGGGGTCTACGGCCGCTACCTGACCGAGATCCACGCCGGCCGGCAGGCGTCGCTGGCCGCGCCCTCGGTCGCGACGCTGTACGGCGCGAACCTCGACCTGTCGAACTCGCTGGTCGTCGCGGTCAGCCAGTCCGGTGCGACCCAGGAGATCGTCGACACGGCCGAGTGGGCGAAGCGCAACGGCGCCGCGATCGTCGGCATCACGAACGACGGCGACAGCCCGTTGGCTTCGACGGCCGACGTCGCGCTGATCACGCAAGCGGGCAAGGAGCTCGCCGTACCGGCCACCAAAACCTATACGACGCAGTTGGCTGCGATCACGGTCGCCGTGGACGCGCTGGCGCAGCGGCCGGGGACGCTCGACGCGGACATCGCGCGGGTTCCGGACGCGGCGGCCAAGATGCTGTCGGGGTCGGTCGAGGCCGCGGCGGACCTGCTCGCCGGCGCGCACGACGTGCTCGCGAGCGGTCGCGGCCTGACATTCGGCACGACCCTCGAGGTCGCGCTGAAGCTCGAGGAGACGTGCCTGCAGCCCGTGCGTGGGCTGTCGTACGCCGACCTGAAGCACGGGCCGATTGCTGTCGTCGACGCCGACCTGGTCACGATCCTGGTCGCTGCGGGCGATGGTCCCGCGCTCCCCGGCATGACCGAGCTGGCCGGCCTTGTCCGCGAGAAGGGCAGCAAGATCCTGGGGATCGGAGGCGACCCGACGTTCGCCTCCCGCTGCGACGTGAACCTCCCTGGACCCGATCTGCCGGAGACCCTCGCACCGCTGGCGCTCGTCATCCCCGCCCAACGAGCCATCGAGCTGCTCGCCCGCAAGCTCGGTCTCGACCCCGACGCTCCCCGAGGCCTCCGCAAGGTCACCCAGACGGACTGAATCCGTGCCGCTGCTCGTCGATCCAGCGCTGCCCGCCGGAACGCTGCGAGGTATCACCCAGCCACGGCTGGCAACTAACAACGGGTTGGTGCTGCGGCCGTGGAGGCAGGACGACGCGGAGGCTGTGCTTACAGCGTTCGCCTGTCCCGAGATCCAGCAGTGGCACGTCCGCCGGCTCGACTCACTCGAGGAAGCAGTCGAGTGGGTCGGGCAATGGGCTGACCGCTGGCAGACCGAGACGGCGGCGAGCTGGGCAATCGTCGCCGACGCTGACGCAGCACTTCCGTCAGCAGAGCGGGTAAGTCAGCCGCTGGGACAGTCAGATCAGGTGCTGGGACAGTCAGATCGGCCGCTTCGGGACGTGGATCAGCCGCTGGGGCAGATCGGGCTGCGCAACGTCTCCCTCGCGGAGGGGTCAGCCAGCCTGTCGTACTGGGTTACCCCAGCGGCTCGGGGCAGGTCCCTTGCGGCGAGGTCGGTTGAGGCGTTGACCGTTTGGGCGTTCGAGGTGATCGGCTTCAACCGGCTGAACATCCAGCACTCCAGCGTCAACACCGCGTCCTGCCGAGTCGCCGAGCGCACCGGTTACCGAGCCGAGGGCACGCTGCGGCAGGCGATCAAGCACGCCGACGGCTGGCACGACTGGCACCTCCACGGCCGCCTGCGCGCAGACACCTGATCTCGTCCAACAAAGTGCTCACTCGGTGAGCACTTTGGCTGGAATGGTGGTGGTCATCAACCGGGAAGTTCCCAGGAAAGGACCACCACGATGTTGCGAGGATTCGCCACCGTCAGCTTCTACGCCACGGACGTGAAGGCGGCACGCGCCTGGTACGAGGAGTTGCTCGGCATCGAGGCGTACTACGCCGTGCCGACGGCCGAGGACCCGGCGTACGTCGAGTTCCGGTTCGGCGACTTCCAGTGCGAGCTGGGGATCATCGACGCGAAGTACGCCACGCATCAGGTCGCGTCGGGTCCCGCCGGCGCCGTGATCCACTGGCACGTCGACGACCTGGAGGCCGAGCTCCAGCACCTCCTCGACCACGGCGCCACGCTCCAGGAGCCGATCACCGAACGCGGCAACAACACCGGCTTCCGCACCGCGTCGGTCGTCGACCCGTTCGGCAACCTCATCGGCATCATGAACAACCCGCATTACCTGCAGATCCTCGAAGGCCTGAAGGCCTCATCCGTCTAGAAGTTGCCGCGATGGGTCAGGGCGGTGGTGATCTGGGCGGCGGCTTGCTGGAGGTGCGGGAGAGCCTCCGTGCGGAGCGACGTGGAGGTCGAGCGGGAGGCGTGGGCGGAGACGTTGAGGGCGGCGATCACGCGGCCGCGGGAGTTGTGGATCGGGGCGGCGATCGAGCGAAGGCCCTGCTCGAGCTCCTGGTCGACCAATGCATAACCGTCGGCGCGGGCCCTGGTGATGGTTGCGTGGAGGTCATCCGGGGAGATCACCGTGCGGTCGGTCAGCGGTTCGGCCTGCAGGGACGAGAGGTACGACGTGAGCTCGTCCTCCGGCAGGCCTGCGAGCAGGACGCGTCCCATGGAGGTCGGGTACGCCGGGAGGCGGGCGCCGACGCCGAGGGCGACCGTCATGATCCGGCTCGTGGGGACGCGGGCGACGTACACGATGTCCGGCAGGTCGAGGGTGGCGATCGAGCAGGATTCGCGGGTCTTGGCGCTGAGCTCTTCCATGAACGGGCCGGCGAGTTCGCCGAGGTCCAGTGAGGACAGGTAGGCCCAGCCGAGGGCGAGTACGCGCGGGGTGAGGGAGAAGCGGCGGTGGTCGCTGCGGACGTACCCGAGCTCCTCCAGCGTCAGCAGGATGCGTCGCGCGGTCGCGGGCGTGATGCCGACGGCACGCGCGACCTCGCTGAGCGTGAGCGACGGCGCGTCGGCGGAGAAGGCGCGGATCACCGCGAGCCCGCGCTCCAGGCCTTGCAGAAACGTGCCTGTAGACGCGTCACTCGCCATCGGCTAGCCTACTTTTCGTTGAAAGAAGAACTATTCGCTGAGCGAAATCCTATCGAAGCTGCCGATGCCGCGTCCAGCTGAACCGGGACGAGCGGAGCCTCAGACCGGGTTCGTGCACACGTTCCTGCCGGGGCGGGTGGTGTTCGGAGCGGGCGCGCTCGACCGCGTCGCCGCCGAGGTCGAGACCGTCGGCGTACGGCGGGCGCTGGTCGTGGCGACGAAGTCCGCGCGGGATGCGGCGGATGTGGTCGAGGTACAGCTGGGCGATGGGTTCGCGGGGCGGATCGACGGTGTTGCCCAGCACGTGCCGACCGCGGTCGCGGAGCACGCGCGCGGCAAGGCGCGGGACGTCAGCGCGGACGGAGTCATCGCCATCGGTGGTGGATCGGCGATCGGCCTCGCAAAGGCGGTCGCCCTCACCAGCGAGGTGGTGATCGTTGCGGTGCCTACGACGTACGCGGGGTCCGAGATGACGCCGGTGTGGGGCGAGACTGCTGGCGGGAGCAAGACGACCGGCTCGGATTTGAGGGTTCTGCCGCGGGTTGTTGTCTACGACCCGGTGTTGAGTCAGCACCTGCCGAAGAAGGTCACCGCGGCGAGCGTCGCCAACGCGATCGCGCACTGCGTCGAGGCTGTCTGGACGCCGAAGGCCGACCCGATCACCGAAGCCACCGCGGTAGAAGGGCTCCGCGCGCTCGCGCTAGGTCTACGGCAGGTCCAGACGGCGCCGACCGATTTAGATGCCCGCAGCAACCTTCTCTACGGCGCGTGCTTGGCCGGATCGGCGTTGGCGACGGCCGGCACCGGGCTGCATCACAAGCTGTGCCACCTGCTCGGCGGGACCTACAACCTCCCCCACGCGGAGACACACGCGGCGGTGCTGCCCCAGGTCGCCCGCGTCAACGCGCCCGCCGTGCCGCAAGCAGCAGTACGACTGCAAGATGCACTGAGCACAGCCGGAGCGCCCGATCTGGCCACAGGATTGTTCGACCTGTTCGCGGCGGCGGAAATTCCCACGAGTTTGAAGGAACTAGGGCTGACCGAGGAGCAGGCGTTCGAGGCTGCGAAGGCGTTCAAGCCCACCGACAACCCGATCCCCGTGACCGAGGACCTGGTGCGCGAGATCCTCACCCGCGCCTGGGCCGGTACACGACCTTGACCTACGAGGAGACCGATGGATCTGCAAGGCGATGACCTGACCGAAGCGGTGGTGGCCAGCTTCGACGGCAGCGCGAGCGAACGCTACAAAAACGTCATGGGCACCCTCGTGCGGCACCTGCACGCGTTCGCGCGGGAGGTGGAGCTGACCGAGGACGAGTACTTCACCGCGATCGACTTCCTCACCCGAACCGGCCAGATCTCCACCGGAACCCGGCAGGAGTTCGTGCTGCTGGCCGACGTACTCGGGCTGTCGATGCTCACCGTCGGACTCGGCAACCGCAAGCCGCCGGAAGCCACGCAGTCCACCGTGTTCGGCCCATTCTTCGTCGAGGGATCGCCTGAGGCTCAGCTCGGCGAAGACATTGCGAACGGCGCCCCGGGACAGCCGTGCCTGGTGAGCGGCAAGGTCCTGAACACGAAGGGCGAGCCGATCGCGGGCGCGCTCGTCGAGACCTGGCAGGCCGACGAGGACGGGTTCTACGACGTACAGAAGGATCTCGACGGCCCGCAGAACCGGGCCCATCTGACAACCGATGCCGAAGGCAACTACCGGTTCTGGGCGGTGAAGCCGGTCGCCTACCCGATCCCCGACGACGGCCCGGTCGGTGAGCTGCTCCGAGCCGGTGGGCGCGGTCCGATGCGGCCCGCGCACATCCACTTCATGGTCACCGCACCCGGATACGCCCGCCTGATCACGCATGTCTTCGCAGCCGGGGACGAGTACCTCGACACGGATGCGGTCTTCGGAGTCAAGCAGTCCCTGATCGCCGATTTCGCCGAACATCATGACGACGGAAAGACGTACTTCTCCGTCAACTACGACCTGGTGCTCGCCACCGAAGAGGAGACGCAAGCGTGATCACGACAGACGTCCTCATCGTCGGCAGCGGCCCCGCCGGCGGCGCCGCCTCGCTCTTCCTGTCCACGTACGGCGTCGACAACATCGTCCTGACCCGGTACGGCTGGACCGCGAACACGCCCCGCGCGCACATCACCAACCAGCGCACGATCGAACTCATGCGCGACATGGGCATCGAGGACCAGATCGTCGACAACGGGACAGCCCACGAGTTGATGGGGCAGACCGCGTTCTGCACCAGCCTCGCGGGTGAGGAGATCGGCCGGATCCGCACCTGGGGTACGCACCCGCGTCGGCTCGCCGACTACACCGAGGCGAGCCCGTGTCTGCCCTGCGACCTCCCGCAGACGCTCTTCGAACCGATCCTCGTCAGTACGGCGGCCAGCCGTGGCGCCCAGCTCCGCTTCAACACGGAGTACCTGTCGCTCGAGCAGGACGACGACGGTGTCACCGCGACGGTCCGCGATCGACTCAGCGACACGACGTACCAGATCCGGGCCAAGTACCTGATCGGCGCGGACGGCGGCCGGAGCAAGGTTGCCCAGGACATCGGTCTGCCGATGGCCGGCGCGATGGACATCGAGGGTTCGATGAACATCGTCTTCGAGGCCGACCTCAGCCGGTACGTCGCTCATCGCCCGAGCGTCCTGTACTGGGTCCTCCAGCCGGGCGCGCAGATCGGCGGGATCGGCGCAGGCCTGGTCCGCATGGTCCGCCCGTGGAGCGAATGGCTGATCGTCTGGGGTTACGACATCTCCCAGCCCGCGCCGGT
The DNA here is from genome assembly GCF_041430295.1 of Kribbella sp. NBC_00662. Lineage (GTDB taxonomy): Bacteria > Actinomycetota > Actinomycetes > Propionibacteriales > Kribbellaceae > Kribbella. Next base: position 1,777,351 of record NZ_CP109029.1, read on the forward strand.
GGTCGACGAGGCGATGGCGACCGAGATCGTGCACAACCTGGTCGGCGACGACACCATCGACGTGAAGCTGAAGAGCACGTCGGTCTGGAGCGTCAACCACATGTACGCCGAGAAGACGTCCAAGGGCCGTGTGTTCTGTATGGGCGACGCGATCCACCGGCACCCGCCGAGCAACGGACTGGGCTCGAACACCTCGATCCAGGACGCGTACAACCTCGCCTGGAAGCTGGCCCTCGTCCTGAAAGGACAGGCCGCGCCCGAGCTTCTCCAGACGTACGACACGGAGCGCGCGCCGATCGCGAAGCAGATCGTTGACCGCGCCAACAAGAGCCGCAACCAGTTCGGGCAGATCTTCCGCGCACTCGGCATGACCCCGGACGCGCCGGCCGGACGGACGATCGAGTCCCGTAAGGACGACACTCCCGAAGGCGCCGCACAGCGCGAGGAGCTGCGGCAGGCGATCGAGCTCAAGGACTACGAGTTCAACGCGCACGGTGTCGAGCTCGGCCAGCGCTACACGTCATCCGCCGTGCTCGAGGACGGTACGCCGGAGCCGCCGTACGAGCGGGACCACGAGCTGTACTACCACCCGACGACCTGGCCGGGCGCCCGGATCCCGCACTGCTGGCTCACCCGCGGCACCGACACCGTCAGCACACTCGACGTGGTCGGCAAGGGCCGGTTCACGCTGCTCACCGGCATCGGTGGCGACGCGTGGGTGAAGGCGGCGCAGTCGGTGTCCGAGCACCTCGGCGTACCGATCGAGCCCTACGTGATCGGGCCCGGTCGTGAGCTGGACGATCTGTACGGCGACTGGGCGCGGGTGCGCGAGATCCCGGACGAGGGCTGTCTGCTCGTTCGTCCGGACGCGCACATCGCCTACCGTTCGTTCGAACAGCCCGACGACCCGACGGGGGCGCTGACGCAGGCGATCAGCGCGGTACTAGGCCGCCGATGAGGCTTCCGAGCGGAGGATCTGGTCGAGGATCGCCGAGATCTCCGCGGTCTCGGCGTCCAGCAGGGTGATCAGCGCGACCCGGGAGGTCTCCGTGCGCGCCTCCAGAGCCGCCGCGCTCAAGGCGCGCACGGTCCCTAACTCGTGTATCAGTTCGTCCCACAGAGCGTTCATCAACAAACCCCCATGATTCCCGTCGCAAACCCAGTACGACGTGCTTGATGCACGCCGAGCCCCCCGAGTTGGGGCTGACTTTGTGTCGAGAAGGCCTCACTTCTGTCAGCAGGTACAACGCGGCACCCCGGGTGCACGTTACGGATGTGTCAAGAATTTCCAGCTGTGCGGCGGGACGACCGCCGCATCCTCGAGCGGGAACTCAGCGTCGGAGTCCGACACGTTGAGCAGGAGCAGCACCCATTCGTCGCCGTGCCGAGCCCGCAGGGCGATCGTCTGGTTGGTCACGTGCTCGACCACGGTCCGGGCGTGCGTGAGCCAGGAATGACGTCGCCGCAACCCGATCAGGTCCTGGTGCAGGCGGTACGTCGGCCAGCCGTACGACGCCAATCCGTCAGGCGTGTCCGGGAACGCCGGCCGGATCGCATCATCGCCGCCGATGCGATCCTCCTTCAGACCACGGAACGCCTGCTCGTCCCCGTAGTAGACGCTCGGCACACCGCCGACCGTGAACAAGATCGCCACAGCGTGACCGAGATGCCGCGAGTCCTCGAGACGGGTCGCGATGCGCGTGACGTCGTGGTTGCCGACGAACGTCTGCGGGACGAAGGTGTCGAGCAGCGCGTTGTGCCGGCCCAGCGCATACGAGAGCTCGAAGAAGTTGCCGTCGTTGAGCGAGCTCCAGATCGCCTTCCACAGTTCGTACTGCGTGACCGAGTCGAGCCCGCTCTTCTCGACGTACCCGGCGTAGTCGCCGTGGATGACCTCACCGAAGTACCACGCGTCCCGGTCCCGGGGCAGCACGTTGCGCCAGAACTCGGGCGGGACGGCGTACGCCGCGTCGAGGCGCCAGGCGTTCACGCCCCGATCGAGCCAATGACGCAGTACGTCGCCGACGTACTGCGCGACTGCGGGGTTGCCGTGGTCGAGGGTAACCAGGTGCTCATGGCCCTCGAAGGTAGCGCCGTCGTCGCGGAACCACTCCGGGTGGACGAAGGAGCGGGCCACGTGGTTGAAGACGCCGTCGAGAGCGATGCGCAGCCCACGGTCGTGCGCCTTGGTGACCAAGCGGTCGAAGTCGGCGTCGTCGCCCAGACGCGGGTCGATGCGGAAGTGGTCGATCGTGTCGTAGCCGTGTGTCTCGGACGCGAAGATCGGACCGAGCAGGAGTCCGTTGCAGCCCAGTTCGATCGCGTAGTCGAGCCAGTTCTCCACGTGGGCCAGGCGATGCGCGGGTTGGTCGGCCGTGAAGCCGAGCGGGTAGATCTGCCACCAGATCGCGTGGTCAGCCCACATGTCTTCTCCTCAACAGCAAAGTCGGAACGATCGCGATCAAGCAGCCGATCACGGTGTCGATGAGCCGGTAGCCGACGGTCGACAGCTCCGGCGTACGGCCGAGGTCCATCAGCAGGACCACCAGCGGGGTCATGACGGTGGCATAAGCAGCGTAGTTCCGTTCCTTCAGCAACGGTCGCAGTCCGGCGAGAACGCTGACGATCGCCACGATCGCCCACGACGGGGGCGCCCACAGGATGAGCAGGCCGCCGATCAGCACGCCGGCGCAGGTCCCGGCGCAGCGTTGTGTTGCCCGGAGCAACGATCCGCCACGGCGCCGTACGACGATCACCACCGCGAGCGCGATCCAGTACCCCTTCTCCTGATGCCACAGCACGCCGATCACCTCCGCGACCGCGAGCGCAGACACCAGCTGCACGGCGTACCGCCAGCCCTCGAACTCCCCCAGCTTCCCGCGCCAACGTCGCCACAACTGCCGGTACGTCGGACGCGCGGCCTCAGCACTCGCTGACGCGAACGACCCGAGCACGATCGCCCACACGACCCCGACCACGAACCACCGAGCCGCCTCCCACGGATCCGCCCCACCGAACCCGGTCGCCATCACGAGGAACGTGACGAACCGCGTCGTCGCATCGGCCATCCACCGGCTGAACCCGCCCACAACGGCGGCACCCGCAGCCAACAACACCACGCCCGCGGCGCCGATCCACTCCCGCCCACCGAGCGAGGCCCCAAGCAACGCAGCCACCGTCACCACACCGCCCAGGCCGACCTGGGCTCCAGCCGACCTGCGAATGGCCGGAACGGCCAGCGCACCGAGCGCCGCGAAGGAGGCGTGCGCCAGGTGGTTGGTGGTCACGCCGTACGTGATGGGAGCGGCCATCGCGAGAGCCGCGGTGACCAACTGAGCCGGAACGACTGGCGTGTCCCGCGACCAGTGGATGAGATGGACGCTCATAGTAAGCTGAGCTTAGCATTCTCAAGCGTCGCTGAGAGAAGGATAGCAAGTGGAAGCTTATGATACCGCCGTCGCGCTCAGGCGGACGAGCACTCGGCTGGCGCTGCGGCTGCGGGCTGAGCGGACAGGTGACGGGCTGGGGAGTACGGGCGTTGCCGTGCTGGGACAGCTGCATCGGCGGGGCGCGCTGACGGCGAGCGAGATCGCGGCGGCCGAGCGGGTGCAGCCGCAGTCCCTGACGCGGGTGCTGGCGAGTCTCGAGGAGCAGGGGCTGATCGCGCGCGAGCAGGACCCGCACGATCGCCGCCGGCACACGATCGAGCTGACCGACGACGGTCGGGAGCTGCTTCGCGAGCACATGAAGAGCTCGGACGACTGGCTGGCCGAAGCCATCGAAACCCGGCTCAACCCGACCGAGCGGGCGGTCCTTCAGTTGGCCGCGGGGATCCTCGATCAGCTGCTCGACGGCTGACCGAAGGTGTGACGGCGGATCCAGGCGTGCATCGCGATCGCGGCAGCAGCGCTGGCGTTGATCGAGCGGGTCGAGCCGAACTGTGCGATCGAGAGGACGGCTGTGCAGATCGCGTGGGCATCCTCGGTCAGCCCGGGCCCCTCCTGACCGAAGAGCAGAATGCAGCCGCGCGGTAGGTCGTAGGTCTCCAACGGGACCGATCCGGGCAAGTTGTCGATCCCGATGACCGGGAGGCCCGAGGAGTCGGCGTACGAGGCCAGGTCGGCCAGTGTCGGCTGGTGGCGGACGTGTTGGTAGCGGTCGGTGACCATCGCGCCGCGGCGGTTCCACTTCCGGTTGCCGACGATATGGACCTCCGCAGCGAGGAAAGCGTTCGCTGTCCGGACGACCGAGCCGATGTTCAGGTCGTGCTGCCAGTTCTCGATCGCGACGTGGAACGGGTTCCGCTGCCGGTCCAGGTCCTCGACGATCGCCTCGAGCTTCCAGTACCGGTACTTGTCGACGACGTTGCGCCGGTCACCCTCGGCCAGCAGCTCGGGATCGAGCCGCGGGTCGTCCGGCAGATCGCCCACCCACGGTCCGACACCGACCTCACTCGGCCCGACCATGTCCGCGCCCCGGAGGTCGCTGCTCAGCTCATGCACAGGTCGGGACGCTACCCTGTCCGCGTGCTTCCTCTTGTCGCGATGCTGATGCCGAACTGGATGGACCCGGAGTACCTCCTGAACTGGATGGGTAACTGGGCCCTCTGGGGCACGCTGATTGTGGTGTTCATCGAGTGCGGGGTGTTGTTCCCGATCCTGCCCGGTGACTCGCTGCTGTTCGCGGTCGGCCTGTTCATCGCGCGCGGCACGATCGACGTACCGCTGTGGCTGGCCTGCGTCCTGCTGACCGCCGCCGCATTCCTCGGCAACGTCTCCGGCTACTACATCGGCCGATTCCTCGGTACGTCGCTGTTCCGCAACCCGAACGCCCGGTTCCTGAAACCGAAGTACATCGAGCAAACGCACGATTTCTTCGAGCGGTACGGCCCGCGCGCGCTGGTGATGGCCCGCTTCGTCCCGATCGTCCGCACGTTCATCACGATCGTCGCCGGCGCCGGGCGGATGGACCCGCGCAAGTTCTTCCTCTGGACCGGTGTGGGCGCGATCATCTGGGCCCCCGGCATCACGCTGCTCGGCCACGCGCTCGGCAACGTGCAGTTCATCCACGACCATCTCGAGTCGGCGCTGATCCTGCTCGTGCTGGTCTCACTGATCCCGATGGTCGTCGAGTACCTGCTCGCCAGGCGCCGCAACCGCAACAACAGCTCGGGCGACGCACCGAAGCACGCCGCCCCGAAACACGCGGTCACCAACAATCACACCGAATGAGTCAGTGTCCGAACGGGAAGTGCGGCTCTGACCAGACGAAGTCGGTGCTGAGCAGCGACAGCTCAGCGATCTCGACCGGGCCGATCAGCAGCGGGCCCACCACCTGGCCGGAGCCGAGCGAGCATGCCACCCGGATCCGGTCTGCCGCCTGGTACCAGACCAGCGCCCCCCGTGGCGCCGCCCCCTCACGGAGCAGGTCGTGGTGGTTGAGCCAACCGATCGCATCGGCCGCATCGTGCCAGCCGCTGTCGTGCGCATAGCCGAACGCCATCCGCTGGAACTTCAGCGGCCAGTCCTTCCAGGCCGCCGATCCGAGTCGTTCCAGCTGCCAGTTCAGCGCCGCCTCGGTGTCCCGCGGGTTTGCCACCCGCGGGACGTTCGGGCGCTCCACGGCAACCTCCCCCCAGGCCATAGGTTCTCTCCCCCGATTCCCCGAAAACCTCGGCCTGCATGCCGTGGCATGGTCAGATCCTGTCCGACCCGAATACAGCCGCCGTACATTCGGCTCAGCCGGCCGCAACCCCGGTTTCAGACCCGGCGAGCAGCCGTCGGCAGGTGTTCGCAGCGGCGTCGTTGCCTGCCTGTTGCCACACGCGCGCGGCGCGTTCGAGCGTACGGCGGGCGTTGTCGAGGCTGCCCGTGGACAGGTACAGCTCGCCGAGGTGCTGCGCCGCCTGGCCCTCGACGCTGCGATCACCCAGCCGGTGGCCGATGTCGATCGCGTCCAGCAGGGTCTTCCGCGCCGCGGCAACCTCACCGCGCTCCATCAACGCCTGCCCCAGAAGAGCCCGGGTGTACGCCGCGCAGTGGTCGTCACCCATTCCGTCGAAGATCGCCAGTGCCTTACGCAGCTGCCGCACGGCCTCGTCGTGCCGGCCTTGATTGACCCGGAGCGCCGCGATCCGGCGTCGTACCTTGGCCTCGCGGTGCGCGTCGGCCCGGCGTACGGCGATCAGGAACGCCTGCGCCAGAAGGCCTCGCGCGGTATCCAGATCGCCGCGGACCAGGTACACGTTCGCGGCCGCGGTCCGAGCCAGCGCCTCGGCATTCGCGTTGCCGTCCTCGACGAACGCCTCGATCGCCTTCTCGTACTGCGCGAGTCCTTCGTCGCGCTGCCCGCGTTCCCGCAGCCAGGTGCCGAGCCCGACCGCCGCCACGCCCTCGCCGAGCCGGTCGCCCACCTCGGCGAACGCCTCCGCGGCCGCGTCGAAGTGCCGTCGCGCCGTATCCCAGTCGTCCTGGTAGACGGCGAGCTGGCCGAGGTTGCGGTGCATGATCGCTTCGCCGTGCCGATCGCCGCACTCGATCGCACTCAACAAACCCTGTTGGTGCGAACCGTTCCAGTCGTCGAAGCCGGCCCGCAGATCGAGGTACGGACCCCATGCCGCCGCGATCCGCCACGCGTGGTCGTGCAGCCCGTTCTGCGCGGCGGCCCGGATCGCCGGCACGAACGTACTGCGTTCACTGTCCAGCCACGCGATCGCGTCGGCCTCGGTGAACGGGGACGGATCCGGAGCCGTCAGTGGTCCGGTGTGCTCGAGGACGCCGAAGTACTCGAAGGACAAGGCCTCGTTGGCGCGGCGGATCTTGTTCAGGATCGCCTCGACGACGGTCTCCACGTCCCGGACCGCCTGCGCCTTCTGCTCGTCATCGCCGACGCCGAGCGCGTGCAGCCGCAGCAGATCGTGGACGCGATAACGCGCCGTACCGCGTTGGTCGACCGAGCTGATCCGGACCAGGTTGACCTCGATCAGCCGGTCCAGACTTCGCCGTACCGCGGCCGGCGACGCGACTGCCTCCAATGCACGGGCGGAGAAGACACCGACCGCGAAGTGGCCGATCAGCCGGTACAACCGAGCCTCTTCCGGGCTGAGGGCGTCGTAGCTCAGGTCCGCACTGGTCCGCACGGCGAGCTCACCGATGCTCAACTCGTCCAGCCGCGAGGTCTCGTCCCGCAACCGCCGCGCGAGCTCACGCGCGCTCAGATCAGGACGCTGCGCCAGTCGGCTGCCGACGATCCGGATCGCGAGCGGCAGGTTCGCGCACGCGGTCAGGATCTCCTCGGCTTCCGGAGAGGTCGCGTCGATCCGACCGGACCCGGCAACCGACGACAGCAGTACGGCGGCCTCCCGGTCGTCGAACGTGTCGAGCGGCATGCTGTCTGCCCCGGCCAGGTCCATCAGCCGGTTGCGACTCGTGACCACGACCGCCGATGCACCGGTGCCCGGCATCAGCGGAGTGACCTGACCGGCCGCGGCCACGTCGTCGAGGATGATCAGCACCCGACGGCTCGCCAGCTCGGACCGCAGCATCGCGGACCGTCGCTCCGGATCGGTCGGGATCGCGAAGTCCGGCAGGTTCAGGCTCAGCAGCAGATCGGTGAGTGCGGCGGCCGGATCCCGGGGCTGGGTGGCGCCGTGCATGTCCAGGTAGATCTGCCCGTCCGGGAAGTGTTCCCGGACCAGATGGCCCAGCCGAACGGCCAGTGAGGTCTTCCCGGTCCCCGGCGCTCCCGAGATGACCGCGATCGGCGGCCGCACCGGGTCCCGTCCGCAGACCAGGTCCCGCAGCTGCTCGAGGTGGTCCTGCCGTCCGCTGAAGTCAGCCAGGTCGAGCGGGAGCTGACTCGGCGGCCGGACCGGGTCGGTCAGCTCAGGCGCGGCCATCGGTCCGGGTTGTGCGGCCGGTTCGGGGCGCTCCGCCGTACGGTCTGCGGGGATGCCTGGGTTGGGCCAGTTGGCCGAGCGGCCGTTCTCGGCACGCGCACCGGCCGCCTCCAGCTCCGGACCGGGCTTGATGTCGAGCTCGTCGGCCAGCGTCTGCACTGCCTTCTGGTACGCCGCCCGCGCCTCACCGACCCGGCCGGCCGCGAGCAGCGCATCGACCAGCCGTCGCCAGAGCTGCTCGTCGTACGGGTCGTCGGCGAGACGGGCGCTGAGCAGTACTGCCGCGCCGCTCGCGTCGCCGTACTCGAGCCGCAGGTCCAGGAGGTTGTCGACCAAGCTGCGGTGCTGCGCCTCCAGGCGGGCGATCGAGCCCTCCCACGCCGCGGGCATCGGCAGGTCGTCGAGCGGACGACCGCGCCAGAGCGAGTACGCACGGGACAGGACCTGCATCGCCTGCCGCCCGTCGCCGGCGTCTCGCAGGTGGCCGCCCTCGGCCAGCAGAGACTCGAACAGGCTGGCGTCGAGCTCGTCGACGCCCACCTCGATGCTGTAGCCCGCGGCGGAGGTGTCGATGGGTGCGGGCAGCCCGGCGTCCTGCAGCACACCACGCAGCGCGCGGACATAGGTCCGGATGTTCGCGGTGGCCGAACGCGGCGGACTGCTCTCCCAGAGCGCGTCAGCGATCAGATCGGTCGAGACGAACCGGTTCGGGTGCAGCAGCAGAGTTGCCAGCAGCTGGCGCGGTTTGGCGGCCTTCAGCGGCTGGCCCTGGACGTGGACGAGGCGCAGAGGTCCGAGGATCCCGTACCTCAGACTGTCCACTCGTCCGACCTCTCCACTCTTGAACCGGCTTATCGTGTCATCCGGTCGCACCATGCGGAAGCCCGATGTACGCCGGATGTATCTCGCTGCGGCACTGTTGACTCAGGTACCGGGGGGAGGGCAGGCCCGGGTGTGGCGACTTGACCGCCGTCACTCCGGGTCTGGCACTGGGAGAGAGTCCGGGGTCGGGGGTCCTGGGCTACGGGGAACCGGTGCCTACTGGCCACCGGTGAATGGCGGCTGACCGTCCTGCGGTGCGGGGGAACCCGCAGGCGGCCCGCCCACCGGTGGCTCTCCCTGCCCTTGGTACTGACCGGGCGCGGGGTACTGACCGGGCTGGGCCGGCGGCTGCTGGTAGCCGCCCGGGATCGGCTGCGGCGGCGACTGGTAGTTGCCCTGGTCACCGGGCATCTGAGGGTGGATCTGCCCCGACGACGGCGCGCCCGGCTGCATCTGCGGCGGCGCCTGCTCACCGGCCACCGACCCGATCGTGCCGAACGACACCTGCGGTACGGCGCGGACCTGCTCGTCCTTGACCTCGAAGTACCCGGCCTTCTCGAACTTGAAGGCGCCGGCGATCAGGTTCGACGGGAACGCCTCGATCCGGGTGTTGTAGTCGCCGACGTTCGCGTTGTAGAAGCGGCGGCCGGCCGCGATCCGGTCCTCGGTGTCGGTCAGCTCGCGCTGCAGGCCGAGGAAGTTCTGGTTCGACTGCAGCTGCGGGTAGGCCTCGACCGAGATCATCATCTGACGCAGCGCGCCGGACAGCTGACCCTCCGCGGCGGCCCGCTGCTCCGGGGTCGCGCCCTGCACGTTCACTGCCTGGGTGCGCAGCCGGGCGACCTCCTCGAACACGTGCCGCTCGTGCGCGGCGTAGGCGCGGACGGTCTCGACCAGGTTCGGGATCAGGTCGTACCGGCGGTGCAGCTCGACGTCGATCTGCCGCCAGGACTCCTGGATCAGGTTCCGCTGCTTGACGAACCGGTTGTACGACGTGATCAGCATGATCGCCAGAACGACGATCACCGCGACGATCACGATGATGACCCAAACCATGACGAGCTCCCGAGTGTTTGGCAGTGCTGACTGCGACTCTACGGGCAGGGGGTGTCTCCTGACCCCACGCCGTAGCGAGCAGGTGCCCAGTGCGGCGAGGTGCCGTGCCGAGTGCCGCGCAGTAGGCGTGGGGTCAGGAGACACCCCCTCCGCGGGTCCGCCGTGGTGTTACTGAACGCGGGGGTCGATTCCGGCGTAGTCGCGCCAGACGTACGGCGGGACGTTGTCGATCACCTGCTGGAGGAGCCCGAGGCGGCTGATCAGCTGGCTCGGGTCGTGGTCGCCCTTGGCCCAGCCGACCAGCGAGTTCCCCTCGGTGCGCCAGGCGATCTCACCGCGGGCGAGCAGCAGCTCCATCATCCGCGGGGTGACCACGGCATGCCCGAATCGCTCGTCGTCGGCCTTGACCCGGAACGCCCGGTTGAACTGCTCGCTCTCGAACTGGATGTCGCGAAAGCCGAACGCGTTCGCCACCGCGCCGCCGAAGATCCCCTCGTGCGTCACCTCGAGATGCGGGAGCGCGCCCGGGAGCTGCATCACGACAACCCCGAAGCGGTGCGTGGTGGTCCGCCGCTGCCCCCGCCCGTTGGTCGTGTGGGTCTGGTAGCTGTAGTCGAAGGCAACCATCGGGCGCCCGTTGAACGGCCCGGACAGAACGTTCCTGACATGCCAGTTGTCGCCGGTCTGGAACGGCGTACCCGACCACTGGCCGGCCAGCGAGGGGTTGGACGGCACGTACGACCAGCCCTGCTGGGCCGCCAGGCCGGTGAACTGCTCGCGGCGCTTCTTCGCCCGGTAGTAGTTGAAGTAGGCGAGACCGACGCCGACCACGACGGCCACCCCGACGAGCAGGAGGGTGCTGGCCTGCATCAGTTCAGCCCAAGGTCCTCGAGCCCGAACACGGACCGGTACTCCAGGCCTTCCGCCTCGACCCGCTCCTGCGCGCCGGTCGCCCGATCCACGATCACCGCGACCGCGACGACCTCGGCTCCGGCCTCACGCAGCGCCTCGACCGCGGTCAGCACCGATCCCCCGGTCGTCGAGGTGTCCTCGACCGCGAGCACCCGGCGGCCCTTCACGTCCGGTCCCTCGATCCGCCGCTGCAGACCGTGCGTCTTCTCTGCTTTGCGTACGACGAACGCGTCGAGCGTGCGGCCCTGCTGGGCAGCGGCGTGCAGCATCGACATCGCGACCGGGTCGGCGCCGAGCGTGAGCCCGCCGACCGCGTCGTACTCCAGGTCCTTGGTCAGCTCGAGCATCGCCGGGCCGATCAGCGGCGCCGCGGCCGCGTCCAGTGTGATCCGCCGCAGGTCGACGTAGTAGTCGGCTTCCTTCCCCGACGCCAGCGTCACCCGGCCGTGCACGATCGCCTTGCTTTTGACCTGCTCCAGCAGTCCGTCCCGGTCGTAGCTCATGAGCGTTGAGCTTAGAACACGGTCGAGCTCACGATTTCCTGTGGACCTTGACCAGGTGGCCGAAGGCAACCGAGCGGTCCGGGGAGTGGAACAGGTCCTGGCAGGTGGTGAGGGTGATGATCGAGGCGGTCGGGGCGTCGCGCTTGCCGGGGACCGGGTCGAGGACCCAGGTGTCGGTCGGCTTGACGGTCAGGTCGCGGGGCGAGCCGTCGAGTTCGTAGGTGTAGACAGCGTCCTGGGTCTCGACGACGACCTGGTCGCCCTTCTGCAGTTCGAGCAGCTTGCGGAACGGCGAACCGTGCGTGACGCGATGCCCGGCGACCGCGAAGTTGCCCGGCTGGCCCGGCAGTTGGGTCTGTGGATAGTGCCCGATCCCGCGGGCCAGATCGTCCGCGTCGACCCCTTCGACGACCGGCTTCTCCCAGTCGGCGCCGAACCGCGGGATCCGCAGGAGAACGAACGGCTTCCCGGTCGAGGGCTTCACGACGGCCGGAGCCTTCCACTGCTTCCGCAGCGAGTCCTCCCCCTTACCCATCTGTGCGTTCGACGTGATCCCCGTACCGAAGTACTGCCACCCGACCCAGCCGAGCAACCCGACACCCACCACCAGGAACACGATCCCGAGTCCCCTGACTACTCCCCGCATGCGGACAAGTATGCAGTTCAACTGCAAAGGCTGTGCACGACGTGTCGATGGACGGCGATGGTTGCCCGGGACGACGATGTGGGCATGAAGGCGCTCGTGAAGGCCGAGGCGAAGCCCGGTCTGTGGTTGCAGGATGTTCCGGAGCCGAAGATCGAGGCCGACGAGGTTCTGATCAAGGTCCTCCGCACCGGCTTGTGCGGCACCGACCTGCACATCCAGAACTGGGACGCGTGGGCGCAGAAGAACGTGCCGGTGCCGATGGTCACCGGGCACGAGTTCTGCGGTGAGGTGGTCGAGGTCGGCGTCGGCGTCCGCGATGTCGCGGTCGGCGATCTGGTCAGCGGCGAGGGTCACCTGGTCTGCGGCCGCTGCCGCAACTGCCGCGCCGGCCGGCGCCACCTCTGCATCAAGACCCGCGGGCTGGGCGTCCACGTGCCGGGCGCGTTCGCCGAGTACGTCGCGCTGCCGGCGACCAACGCGTGGGTACACAAGGACCCGGTCGACCTCGACGTCGCGGCGATCTTCGACCCGTTCGGCAACGCCGTACACACTGCTCTTTCGTTCCCGCTGGTCGGCGAGGACGTGCTGATCACCGGCGCCGGCCCGATCGGGGTGATGGCCGCGGCGGTCGCGCTGCACGCCGGTGCGCGGAACGTGGTGATCACGGACCTCTCGGAGTACCGCCTCGACCTGGCCCGGAAGATCGGCGTGACCCGCGCGGTGAACGTCGGCGAGGAGACGATCGCGGAGGCGCAGCAGAGCCTCGGGATGCGGGAGGGTTTCGACGTCGGGATGGAGATGTCCGGGCAGCCGGCCGCGCTGCGCGACATGCTCGCGAACATGACGCACGGCGGGAAGGTCGCGATGCTCGGCCTGCCGTCGGACGAGATCGCGATCGACTGGGGCACGGTCGTGCTCAACATGCTGACGATCAAGGGCATCTACGGCCGGGAGATGTTCGAGACCTGGTACTCGATGTCGGTGATGCTCGAACGCGGACTGGACCTGACCCCGGTGATCACCCACCGGTTCGGGTACGGCGACTTCGAGCGCGCGTTCGACGTCGCGCGACAGGGGCAGTGCGGCAAGGTGATCATGGACTGGACGGCTGAGTCTCTGGAGGAGAAGCACTGATGTTCGGACGGATGCGGGACGACCTGACGGCGACCATCGGCGAGATCCGGGACGCCGGGCTGTACAAGTCCGAGCGGGTGATCACCTCGCCGCAACAGTCGCTGATTTCAGTTGCGTCAGGCAACGAAGTACTGAACTTCTGTGCGAACAACTACCTCGGGCTGTCCGACCACCCGGAGGTCGTCGCGGCGGCCAAGCAAGCCCTCGATAGGTGGGGCTTCGGGCTGTCGTCGGTGCGCTTCATCTGCGGCACCCAGCAGATCCACAAGGACCTGGAAGGTGCCCTGAGCAACTTCCTCGGGACCGAGGACACGATCCTCTACAGCTCCTGCTTCGACGCGAACGGCGGGCTGTTCGAGACCCTGCTCGGCGCCGAGGACGCGATCATCTCCGACGAGCTCAACCACGCCAGCATCATCGACGGCGTACGGCTCTCGAAGGCGAAGCGTTACCGCTACAAGAACCGTGACATGGCCGACCTCGAGGCACAGCTCAAGGACGCCGCCGACGCGCGGTACCGGCTGATCGCGACCGACGGCGTGTTCTCGATGGACGGGTACGTCGCGCCGCTCGACGAGATCTGCGACCTGGCCGAGCGGTACGACGCGCTCGTGATGGTCGACGACTCGCACGCGGTCGGCTTCGTCGGTCCGGACGGCGCCGGTACGCCGTCGCTGTTCGGCGTGAAGGACCGCGTCGACATCGTCACCGGCACGCTGGGCAAGGCTCTCGGCGGCGCGTCCGGCGGTTACGTCTCCGCCCGCCGCGAGATCGTCGAGCTGCTCCGGCAGCGCTCGCGCCCGTACCTGTTCTCGAACTCGCTGGCCCCGTCCGTCACCGCCGCGTCACTGAAGGCCCTGGAGCTCATCGGCACGTCGAGCGCCCTCCGCGACAAGCTCGACGCCAACACCCGGCTCTTCCGCACCAAGATGACCGAAGCCGGCTTCGACGTCCTCCCCGGCAACCACCCGATCTCCCCCGTCATGATCGGCGACGCCGCCGAAGCGGGCCGCCTGGCCGACAAACTCCTCGACCTCGGCATCTACGTGATCGGCTTCTCCTACCCCGTCGTCCCCCAGGGCAAGGCCCGCATCCGCGTCCAGCTCTCCGCCGCCCACTCCACCCAGGACGTGGAAACCGCCATCGCCGCCTTCATCGAGGCCCGGGCGGCGCTGGCGGGGTAGTCGTCGCCGGACGCGGTTGCCCGAGGGCTTGTTCGAGCCGCGCACCGACCGCGTCCAGTTCCCGCGGCATCGAGATCGCGGTCGCGGAGGCCAGCAGGTTCTCGATGTCGCTCCGGGCTGCCCGGACGGCGTCCCGGAGGGTGCGGGCGCGGGTGCCGGCGGCCTCGTCCGGAGCCGACTGTTCGAGGGCGGTCAGTTTGTCCTCGGCGGAAACGACCCGGCTCGACTCGACGTTCCAGGCGCCGGCGGCCTGCGCGGGGGAAGGCTGCCGGCGGAGCTCCGGGATCAGCCCGCGGGCGAACCACGCCACCTCGTCCTCACCGGACGCGAGGTCGTCGCGCCAGGCCTGGCGACGGCGCGACCTGACCAGCAACGGAATCCCCACGGCGAGCGCGACCACGATCGCCGCCAGCACCCACCACAGCCAGGTTGGTGCCCCGTCCGTCTCGGCCGACGTGGGTTGGGTCGAGGACGTGGTCGCCGATGAGGGCGCGGCCGACGCTGTCCGGGTCGCCGTGGTGGTCTCGGTCCGCGTAGCCCTGGTCGTCTCGGTGGCTCTGGTCGTCTCGGTCTTCGTCGCCCTGGTCGTCTCGGTCTCGGTCGCCCTGGTGGTCTCGGTCTCGGTCTGCGTCGTCCTGCTGGTTTCCGGCTGCCGGGACTCCGATGACGAGGTGGTGGTCGGCTTCTCCGAGCGTTCCGGCGTACGGGTCGCGCTCGGAACCGTCGCGGTCACGGGCGGCAGCGATGCGGGCGTGCGCGTCGACGAGCCCGACGGTCGCTCACCGGACCCTCCGCAGGAGACGAGGAGGAGCGCCGCCAGCACCAGACCAACCGCTCGCATCATCAGTGGACCCCTCCCGCTCGATGGCGCGCAGCTCGTGCTGTCCCGACGAAGATCGCACCTGCGCGGGTGGTCCGACTCATCCCGGTGGGGCGATATTCGGACGGTCGACTGCTCGACTTGTCGGTCCGCACGGGCAGGATGTGGGCATGTCGGTTCTGAGTGCGAGGGCGATCAACCGGGCGACACTGGCCAGGCAACTGCTGCTGGAGCGGGCGGACGTCCCGGCGGTTGACGTGGTGGGACATCTGGCCGGGATGCAAGGGCAGGAGCCCAAGCATCCCTATGTCGGGTTGTGGACCCGGATCGACGGGTTCTCGGAAGCCCAGCTGGACCAGGCCGTCGCGGCGCGGGATGTGGTGCGGGCGACGATGTTCCGGGGGACGTTGCATCTGGTGACGGCGGCGGACTACCTACGGTTTCGGACAACGGTGAGTCCGGTCCTCGAGGCCGGGTTGCGGGTGCTCGGGGATCGGGGCGCGGGGCTGGAGCCGGAGAAGGTGGTGGCCGCGGCGGAGAAGTTGCTGGCGAAGGAGCCGCTCACCTTCACCGAGGTGCGGGACGCGTTGCAGGAGCAGTTCCCGGAGGTGAACGAGCGGGCGCTCGGGTTCTGCACGCGGATGCTCGTGCCGCTGGTGATGTATCCGGCGGACGTGCGATGGTCCTGGACGGCCAACTCGCGATTCACTCCGGCCGAGGAGTGGATCGGGAAGAAGCTGCACAAACGCGCCGAGCCCAAGGAGCTGGTGACGCGCTACCTGCAGGCGTTCGGTCCGGCCACACCGGCGGACTTCCAGACCTGGTCCGGGCTGCAGAAGGCCAAGCCGTTGTTCGACGAGCTCGAGCTGGAGACGTTCACCGACGAGGCCGGCAAGACGGTGTACGACGTACCGGACGGACCGCGGCCCGACGAGGACACGCCTGCGCCGGCGCGGTTCTTGCCGGAGTTCGACAACGTGCTGCTCTCGCACGCGAAACGGGAGCGGATCATCGCGGACGAGCACAAGCCGCACGTCTTCACGAAGAACCTCCGGGTCAAGGCGACGTACACCGTCGACGGCGTCGTCGCCGGGCTGTGGACGGCCGAGAAGAAGCGCGGTGTGGCCACTCTCACGCTCACTCCGTTCGGCAAGACGTTGAAGAAGACGCTGGCCGAGCTGGAGCGCGAGGGCAGCGCATTGCTCCGTTTTCTCGAGCCAGATGCCAAGTCCCATGAAGTGGTTACTGCTGGTTAATGAGGTTGTTGTCACACGTCGGATGACTGGGCCAGAAACCCTTTGCCGGGTGGAATGGGCAGATGAGCACAGTCCCCTCCATCACTCTGGACAACGGCGTCGAGATCCCGCAGCTGGGCCTGGGGGTCTGGCAGGTCGAGGACGCGATCGTCGCCGACGTGGTGACCGCGGCGTTCGAGACCGGCTACCGGCACATCGACACCGCCGCGGCGTACCGCAACGAAGCCGGTGTCGGGCGAGCCATCGCCGCGTCCGGCCTGCCCCGTGACGAACTGTTCATCACCACCAAGCTGCAGAACAGCGACCAGGGCTACGACTCGACGCTGGCGGCGTTCGACAAGAGCATCGACCAGCTCGGGCTGGAGTACGTCGACCTGTACCTGATCCACTGGCAGTGCCTGAAGAAGGACAAGTACGTCGACACCTGGAAGGCGTTCGAGCAGCTGTACGCCGACAAGCGGGTGCGCTCGATCGGCGTCTCGAACTTCCACGAGCCGGCGCTGCGGCGGATCTTCGAGGAGACCACGATCCGCCCGGCGGTGAACCAGATCGAGCTGCACCCGGCGCTGCCGCAGGACGAGCTGCGCGCGTTCAACGCGGAGAACGACATCGTCACCGAGGCGTGGAGCCCGCTGGCGTCCGGCGAGCTGATCGACGCCCCGGCGCTGAAGACGATCGGCGCGAAGTACGGCAAGTCGGCCGCCCAGGTGATGATCCGCTGGCACCTGCAGCTCGGCAACGTGGTGATCCCGAAGTCGAAGACCGCGAGCCGGATCAAGGAGAACTTCGAGGTCTTCGACTTCCGCCTCGACAACGACGACATGGCAACGATCGCCGACCTCGAAACCGGCGTCCGCACCGGCGGCGACCCGGACGTCTTCGGCTAAAGCATCTCGAGGAAGCGCGCCAGGACTGGCGAACGGTTGTCCGGCGACCAGGCTACGGAGAGTGGCCAGGGTGGTAGGTCGTCGGACAACTCGCGGTAGACGATCGCGTCGGGGTTGGACGGCGGGGTCGGGCTGATCAGCAGCGAGACGCCGAGGCCGGCTGCGACGAGCGACACGATCGTTTGTACGTCGGCCGCCTCCTGCTCGATCCGTGGCGTGAAACCGGCCGCGCGGCAGAACCCGACGATCGTGTCGTGCACCGCAGGCCCACTCGGCCGCGAATAGAACACGAACGGCTCCTCCGCGAGATCGGTCAGCCGGATCCGCTTCCGCCGGACGAGCCGATGCCGAGCCGGCAATACCGCCACGACGTGGTCCTCGGCAACCACCCTGGACAGCAGCCCGGGCGCCAGCCGGACGACGGTCCCGCCCTGCCCGCCGGCTGATCCCGCCGGCGCGGGCACGGTCGGCCGCAGCAGCCCGACATCGATCCGGCCGTCCCGCAACGCCTCGGTCTGCCGGAGCGTGGTCATCGACTCCAGGTCGAGCACCACCTCGGGGTACGCCTCCCGGAACGCGCCGAGGATCTGCGGCAGCGGCTCGAACGTTGCCGACTGCACGAACCGCAGCCGCAGCGATCCGAGCTCACCGCGCTGCGTCCGCTGCGCCGCGCGCACCGCCTCGTCCGACCGTCGCAACAGGTCCTGGGCCTCCGCCAGGAACGTCTCACCCGCAGCCGTCATGACGAACCGGCGCTTCACCCGGGCGAACAGTTCCACACCGAGATCGTGTTCGAGCGCCGCGATCTGCCGGCTGAGCGACGGCTGGGTCAGGTGCAGCCGCGTCGCAGCCCGCCCGACGTTCATCTCCTCGGCCACCACCACGAACGACCTGAGCTGTCGTAGTTCCATGACCACAATCATGCACCAGACACATCAACTCAGCGCAGAACTTTCATTGGACGTATCAATGCGCTGGTTCCTACTGTCGAAGAGTCGAAAGGAACCACCGTGCAATACGTACCGTTCTCCGTGATCAAGTCGATCCACGAACAGACCCACTCCGCCATGCCGGACGCACCGATCCGGCCATATGTCCCGCGACGCCACCCGATCCGCGACGCCTACCGGCGCTGGCGGGAGCGCCGTACCCCGGCTCCGCAGGCTGTCGAGCTGACCCTGATCGCATCCACAGCCGGCCCGTGCGAAGCTGAGGTTCGTGATCGAGGTACGACGCCTGCGAGTGTTGCGTGCGCTTGCTGACCACGGGACTGTGACCGCGGCGGCCGAGGTGCTGCATCTGACGCCCTCGGCCGTCTCGCAGCAACTGGCCGCCCTGGAGTCCGAGGTCGGCCAGGAACTGCTCGAACGCCGCGGCCGGCGGGTGGCGATCACCTCCGCCGGCCGCCTGCTCCTCGAACACACCGACACGATCCTGACCGAGGTCGAACGCGCCGAGGACGCGATGCGCCTGCACGCGAACGGCGCCAACGGCGAGGTCC
Source organism: Kribbella sp. NBC_00662 (assembly GCF_041430295.1). Classification (GTDB taxonomy): domain Bacteria; phylum Actinomycetota; class Actinomycetes; order Propionibacteriales; family Kribbellaceae; genus Kribbella. Next base: position 1,795,969 of record NZ_CP109029.1, read on the forward strand.
GGATCGTCGCCTTCGCCACCGCAATCACCCTGCTCGTCGCGCCGGCCCTCCCCCGGCTGCGCGAGACCACGCCCGGCCTCGACCTCGTCGTCCGCGACGCCGAGGGCCACCAGGGCATCACCCATCTCCTCGACGGTGACGCCGACCTCGCGATCGCCGTCGAGCACCGCGGCTCACCTCGCCCCGACGACCGCCGACTGGTCCGGATCCCCTTGTACGCCGAGCCTTTCGTCGCCGTACTGCCGCCGAACCACCCGGCCGCGGAGCAACACACGATCGAGCTCGCGATGCTGGCGAACGACGACTGGGTGATGACCGCACCGGGCAACCCGATCCGCGACGTGGTCGTCCTCGCCTGCGAACAGGCCGGATTCCAGCCGCGGATCGTCCACCAGTCCGACGATTTCCGCGCCGTCGCCGCCCTGGTCGCGGCCGGCGGCGGGGTCTCGCTCGTCCCGCGCCTCGCCGTACCCGAGCCGACGCTCGCCCTGATCCGCCCGCTCCCCGACCCGGTGCCGACCCGCCGCGTGTACGCCGCCGTCCGCGCGAGCCGCGCCGATCACCCGCTGATCACGGCCACCCTCGACGTCCTGACCGAGGTCGCCGAGAAGCTGTAGTCAGTTGGAGATCACGACCGTCTGCCGGATGAGGCCGGCGTTGTCGACCGCGTTCAGCAGGTAGGTCGCGACGTCCGCCCGGGTCATCGAGAATCCGCCGCGCACCGTCCCTTCGGTGTTGCTGCGGAACTTTCCCTTCGCCGCACCGTTGGTCAGCCGCGGCGGACACACGATGGTCCAGTCCAGCTCACTCGCCACGACCAGCTCCTCCATCCGGCGCGCGTCCGCGAACGACTCCCGCAGGATCCGCTGCAGGATCGGCTTCACGACGTACTTCGTGAACGGGTCGTCGCCCGTGCTGTGAATGCCGGCCACACTCACCACCAGGAACCGTCGTACTCCGCTCTCGTCCATCGCCTGCAGGATGCTGTGCGCGCCGTCGGTGAGGACACTGCTCGCCCCGGACGGTCGAGGTCCGAGCACGGACAGCACCGCGTCGTGTCCCTCCAGGATCGGCGCGATTGCGTGTGGATCCATGACGTCGGCGGTCACTACGTCGGCCAGCGCACCGGTGACCCCGGCCCGGGCCGCCACCAGCCGAAGCTCGGGCAACGCCACCTGGAGACTCGACCCCTCGCGGACGACCGCGGTGATCGCGTGTCCGGCTGCCACGCCTTGACGCACCAGCTCGGTCCCGATCCGTCCGGACGCACCGAACACCACCAACTTCATCGTCAACCCCTCCAGGTTAGTGAACACTCACTCACCATGGTTAGTGAACACTCACCAACCTGTCAAGATAGGCTGCGATCCATGGGGACCAGAGACGACATCCTGGACGCGGCCGCGGAGGTGCTGCGGACGCAGGGGTTCGCGCGGGCGACGACCAAGTCGATCGCCCAGGTCGCCGGGTACTCCGAGGCCGCGCTGTACAAGCACTTCGCGGACAAGGCCGCGATCCTGCTCGCCGTCCTGCACGAGCGCATGCCCACGCTCCCCGGTTCGCTCAAAGAGCTGATCGGCAACCCGGGGTCGGGGACAGTCCACGCCAACCTGATCCGGCTGGCCGGGATCGCGATCGACTTCTACGTCGAGGGCTTCCCGATCCTGGTGTCGCTGTTCTCGTCCCAGGACCTCCTGACCGCCCATCGCCGACGCCTACGTGAGCTGGACGCCGGGCCGCACAAAGCGCAGGAGGGCCTGGTCCGCTACCTGCAGGAAGAGCAGAAGCTCGGCCGCGTCCGCCGTACGGCGGATGTCACCGCCGCGGCCGCACTGCTGTTCGGCGCCTGCTTCCAGCGCGGCTTCGAGGTCAACTTCGCCGGCCGCACGCCGACAACCGAAGAGCGCACCGCGTACGCCGGCGCACTCGGCCGGACCATCTACGAGGCCCTGCGCCCGAACCCGCTCAAGCGCGGCGGCGGCCGTCCAGGCCCACGGTCGACACCCGCGCGATGAGCGCTCGCGGGATGAAGCGCGTTCCGGCGACGATCAGCTTGTAGCGGCGGCTCGGGATCGAGATCGGCTTGCCGCGCATCAGGTCCTTCCAGGCCGCGTCGACCAGATCGGTCGCGTCCAGCCACATGAACGACGGGATCAGCGACTTGTCCATCCCCATCCGCTCGTGGAACTCGGTGTGCACGAAGCCCGGGCACAACGCCATCACCGCAACGCCCTTGGCGTGCAGCTCGAGCGCGAGCCCGGCCGAGAAGTTCGTCACCCAGGCCTTGTGCGCGCTGTAGACGTTGCGCTGCAGGAATCCGGCCACCGACGACACGTTGATCACCGCACCAGAGCCCCGCTCGATCATCGGGAGCACGGCCGCGTGCGTGAGGCGCAGTACGACGCGGACGAGCAGATCCAGCTGCTTCTCCTCGACGTCGACCGGGTTGGCCCAGAACGGCTTCTTCTGCCCGAAGCCGGCGTTGTTGACCAGCACCTCGATCGGACCGGTGCGGAACCGCTCCTCGACCCGGGCCAGATCGTCGGCATCGGTCAGGTCGGCGGCCAGCACCTCGCACTCGACACCGTGCAGCCGGGTGATGTCGGCGGCGACCTCCTTCAGCTTGGCCTCGTCCCGCGACACCAGCACCAGGTCGTAGCCCTCCAGCGCCAGCTTGTCCGCGAACGCACGGCCGATCCCGGTCGCCGGCCCGGTGATGAGCGCAGTCGCCACGTTCAATCCTCCCGTCGGTGACGCCCCCAGTGTGTCACTACCCTGGCCAGATGCGGTCTGCCGTCGACACCTGGATCCTCGATCTCGACAACACGCTGTATCCGGCGAGCGTCGGTCTCGCGGATCAGATGAACACCCGGATCCGCGCCTACCTGGCGAATCTGTTCGGAACCGACGACGCCGGGGCTCGTCGCCTGCAGGCCCAGCTGGTCGCCGAGCACGGGACGACTCTGCGCGGTCTGATGAACACCCGGTCGATCGACGCACACGACTACCTCGCCTGGGAACACACGATCGACTACTCGGTCCTCCGGCACGACGGAGCGCTCGCCGACGCACTGCAGTCACTCCCCGGCAGGCGCTACTTGTACACGAACGGCTCCGCCTACCACGCCGAGCAGGCGTTGGGGCGGCTCGGGCTGACGGCTCATTTCGACGGGGTTTTCGACATCCTCGCGGGCGATCTCATCCCGAAGCCGTACGCCGAGAGTCTCGACGCGTTCCTGGTCCGCTTCGCGATCGACCCGGTGCGGGCGGCGATGGTCGACGACCTCGAGGTGAATCTCACCCTCCCGCACGAGCGCGGGATGACGACAGCGTTGATCACGCACGAGCCGTCCGCCGACGGGACGCCGTACCAGCAGCTCGGGCCGAAACGCTGGCAGGTCCATGACCTGCCAGCGTTCCTCGGCTACCTGTCGGCTCAGTGAGTTGTGATGCGGTAGACGCCACCGCCCACGGTTCCGGCGTACAGCCACTGTCCGTCCGGTGACGTGATCAGGCTCGCCACGTCGAGGTTGGGCAGTCCGTCGGAGATGTTGTGCCAGCTGCGGCCGCCGTCGCGGCTGTTGAGCACGCCCCGGCCGCCGACCGGGAGTCCTGCGTCGGCGCCGTCACCGTCGGCCGCGAACAGTTGGCCGTCGGCGCCGTACGTCAGCGCGGTGATGTTCAGCCGGAACCCGGAGGTCGCGGCCGCCTTCACGGTCCGGCCGCCGTCCCGGCTGTCGTACAGGCCGTCCCCGCCGATGACCAGGTGGTTGACGTCGTGCGGGTCGAGCGCCAGCACCGACACCGGTACGTCGGACAGCCGCTGGACCGTTTGGCCTTGGTCGTCGGAGCGGTACAACCCGTCCGGTCCCCCGAGCCAGAGGTGGTCGGGGTTGCGCGGATCGGCGACGACCGCGGTGACGCCGATCGCCAGGTTGTTCTTCCGCCAGGTTTTCCCGCCGTCCTTGCTGACGACCACGCCCGGGCTGAGTACGTCGTCGACCGCCGCATAGATGTAGTCGCGGTTCGCCGGGTCGACGACGATCTGGTAGACCCGGGCATCGGCCAGCACGTTCAGCTTGACCGCCCACGTCCTGCCGCCGTCGGTCGACTCCTCGATCGTCGGCCGGCCCTGCGCCTTCGAGACGGCCCGGAACAGCCGGTGCGGATCGGACGGGTCGGTGGTCAGGGCCGTGATCCGGTTCCCCAGCAGGATGTCGCTGCCGTTGAGGCCCCAGTCGTGGTCGGCCGGGCTCGGAACCCGCTGCACCGGCAGTGCGGTCGTGAACGTGGAGAACGTCGTACCGGCAACCAGGGTGGACTTGCCGGACGCGTCCTGGCCGACAGCCAGCGCGTGTACGTCGGCGCTGGTCAGGCCGACGCGGTGGTACGTGGCGCCGGAGTCGTCGGTGAGGTACAGCCCGCTACCCGCGGCCGAAACGACCAACTGCTTGCTGTTCGGCGGCGAGGAGATCCGGAAGATGTCGTTCTCGACCGGGGCCGGCATCGTGCTCCACTGCGTTCCCTCGCCCCGGTCGACGAGGATCTCGTCTTCGGTCGCGGCGTACACGTCGCCGTTGACGAATTGCACCGTGGACATGGTTTCACCCACCGGCGCCGCCGGCCCGGGCTGCCAGCTCGCACCGTTGTCACGGGACAGGTAGAGCTGCCGCGGTGTACGGGCCACGAGCAGGTTCGCGTCACCGGCGACCTCCGCCACGAACTGGTCGTCCTCGGGCGAGGTGAACAGCTCCTGCAGTGGCTCCGGCGTGCTGTCGATGTTCCGGATCACGCAGAGCTTGAGGCCGTCGCCGAAGTACAGGTCGTGGCCGATCAGGCTGACCTGTTGCAGGTGCTCGCCCGGGCTCGGGTAGTTCGTCCAGGTCTGACCGCGATCGGTGCTGACGTAGACGCTGTTGTCGAACGTGGGTACGACGAGGATCCGCCCGGTCGGGTCGATCGACAGGTCACTCGGGCTGACGTCCGGGAACGGCAGCGTCGTCCAGGTCTCCCCTGCGTCGTGGCTGACCAGGATCTTGCCCTGGTACGTCGGGTCCGGCCCGCCCTCGACCGCGAGGTACACCGTGTCCGGCCGGGTCGGGTCGGTCGCCATCCCGAGATCGACACCGGCACCGATCGGCAGATTGCGGAGCTCACGCCAGGTGGAGCCGCCGTCGTCGGTCCGGAACACGCCGGGCCGCGGCGAAAGGTACGGCATGGCGAACATCCGCCCGGCCTTCGAGGTGTAGCCGATCTTGTCGGCACCCTGACTGGTCGGACCGACGGACTGCCACCCGTTCGGACCGGATCCGTGTGCAGTGCCGAGTTCCTCGTACGACGTCTGCCCGTCGAGCCAGGCGCCCGAGGACGTCCGAGCGCTCGCGGACACCTGGTACGCACCAGCCGGCCCCGCGGGCACCGAGTACTTCCACCAGCCGGTGTGGTCGAACGTCGCCGTACCGGTGATCGCGTGGTGCGCCCCGGGCGGAGTCACGGACACTCGCGGCGCCGCGGTCAGTCCGGCGTCGGAGTGGATGTAGACCGAGGCACCGGCCACAGTCGGGTCCGGGTTCGCGTGCAGGTCGAGCGGCCGCACGGCCAGTAGCCAGGGGACGGACAGGTCCGGCGACCCGCTGACTGAGGCACGCAGCCATCCACTCCAGTCCGCGCCACCTGCCGGACGCGCGCCGGTCACGGTAAGGCGGACAGTCACCTTCTGCCCCCGGCCGAGTCGGGCGGAGCTCGGGGAGACCGAGACCTTCGCCGGCGTACCGGTGGCCGACTTCGCGTCGAAGTGCAGCGTCCTGGTCGTGGACGACACGTTGGTCAGCGTGACCGTGCTCGTCGAGCGGAGCGTGCGGCTACTGAGGTCTGCTACGCCGAGGCTCAGCGACCGCTTGTTCGGCAGGACGGCCAACTGGTCGGCACCAGCCACATCCAGTCGGCCTGATCCCTGGGTCACGGCGTCCAACGCCGTCGACAGTCGGTCGGCGCCACCAGCCAGTGCCGCGGCGACCTGTTCGGCAGTCCAGTCAGGATGAGCCTGCCGGATCAGCGCGGCAGCACCGGCGACGTGCGGCGCCGCCATGCTGGTGCCACTGTCCTCGGCGTACTGTCCGCCAGGCCACGTGGACCTGATCTCGACCCCCGGCGCGACCAGGTCCGGCTTGATCGCATAGCTGCCGGACACCGGGCCGTGTGCACTGAACTCGGCGACCTGGTCGGTCGCGTCGGTACCACCGATGTGAATCCGGACCGGGCCTTGCGTGAGCCACTGCGACAGATCCGACGCATCGGTCCCGTTCATGACGGTGGCGACCAGCGAGGCCTTGCCGGGGTCGTCCGCCGTACCGGTGGCAAAGGCCGGCAGCAGCAGGTGGCCCGCACCGCCCTTGTAGTAGTTCGGCGTCCGCAGCAGCACTGCCTTCGCGCCGTGCTGTTCAGCGGTCGCGAGGATGTCGCCGAGCATCTCGCTGTTGTACGCGACCAGGACGGCCTTGCCGGTGGCGTCGATGTTGTCGTAGTCGCCAGGGCCACCGTTGACCGCGTCGACGACCTCCAGGTCCTCACCACCAGCCGGCGGGTTCGCCGACAACCCGACCCGTTGGACGTCGAGTGCACGCCGGACGGGCGCGGTCACGGTCACGGTCGGTACGTCGATCCCGGTGATGCTCGCGCCGACCGCGAGGATGTCCGGCGCCTCGGCCGGTGAACCGACAGTGCCTTCACCGGGACCTTCGTTGCCTGCGGCAGCGACCACCACGACCCCGTCGTGGACGGCGTTCTCGGCGGCCTGCTCGAGCGGGTCGTCGGGCGACGGATCGCCCGACAGGCTCAGGTTGACGACGTCCGCGCGGTACGGGTTGTCAGCGGCGACCGCGGCCTCGAACCCGGCGATGACGGCGGACTCGAAGCCCTTGCCGTCCGCGCCCAGCACCTTGTACGCCGTGAGGGTCGCGTCCGGCGCGACGCCGGTACGGCCGTCGGCCTGCGTACTGCGGCCCGCGACGATTCCCGCGACGTGGGTGCCGTGACCGTTGTCGTCGATCGGGTCGGCGTCGCCGTTCACGAAGTCGTAGCCGGCGGCAACCTTGTGACCCTTGCCGAATCCGCCGCCGAGATCGGGATGGGTGTAGTCGATCCCGGTGTCCACGATCGCGATGGTCTGACCCGCGCCGGTGACCGCCGTACCCTTGCGATCCTTGGTCTGCCAGACCGCGGGCGCCTTGATCTGCGTCAGCGCGGCGTCACCGCTCGAGTGGACCTGCTGGTCCGGATACACCGCGGTCACGCCAGGTAGGGCGCGGAGCCGGGCGACGCCGGCCGCGTCGGTGGTGACGGCCACGGCGTTGAGGAGCTCGCTGAACTCGTGGGTGACGGTGGCATGGATACCGGCGGCCACCACGGCCTGCCGGAAGCTCGCATGAGCGACCTGTACTGCGGTCACCCGCTGCGGGACCAGCGTTCCCGCGGACAGGGCCGGGGTGCCGGCGAACTGGACGATCACCCGCGTATCAGGCGTGGGAGAGGTCGGCCTGGACGGTGTCGACAGTGTGGACGGTGTGGCGAGGGCTGGGGTGGTTGCGAGGACGAGGGTCAGCGGCGTCGCCAACGCCAGCGCCCCTCGGACGACACGTCTCGGTACAGGATGCATGGAGGGCACTCCCGATGGCAGGACGGAAATCGATCTATGGCGGATGCAGTGTGCTCACGACGCGCAGCGCGCGGCCAGTGGATCCGGCGGCACGATGAAGCCAATGTCCTTCAGTGGCCATCGGGAAATTCGCTGCACCGGAGCCTGTTTCGCGGAGTACTCTCGCCAGGATGTCCAGGGAGAGAGTTGACGAAGGCAAGCTCTCCGCTGTCGGTGTCACCGCTCTGGACGAGCAGCTGTACCGGCGGTTGCTGACCGCGCCGGGCTCGACCTTGGCCGAGCTGACGGCCGGGACCGGCATCGGCACCACCCGCGCCCGCCAGGCGGTCGCGCGGCTCGAGCGGTGCGGACTGGTGAGCCGGCGGCCCGGCGTACCGGCGAGGTTCATGCCGGCGCCGCCGGATGTCGCTGTTGGCTCCCTGATCGCCCGCCGCCAGGACGAACTCGAGCGGGCCAGGCTGGAGGCAGAGAGTCTGCTCGCGGACTTCCACCAGGGCACGCGCTACGAGCACAGCTCGCAGGTCGTCGAGCTGATCAGCGGCCAGGCCGCCATCAGCCAGCGCGCGGCCCAACTGATGAGCGGCGCCGAGCACGAGGTGGTGTTGTTCGACAAGCCGCCGTACGTCGGCGCGCAGGACAACCCCGACGAGATGGATGCGCTGGCTCGCGGCGTGCGGTGGCGAGCGATCTACTCCACCGAGTCACTGACCGAGCCGGGCCAACTCGCCAGGATGACTGCCTTCCGGGACGCGGGCGAGCAGGCCCGGCTGTCGCCGGTGGTGCCGACCAAGCTCGTCATCGTGGACCGCCGTCTCGCGCTGATGCCATTGGGTGTCGACGGTTCGGATGCGGCGCAAACCGCAGTACTCGTCCACCCCAGCTCCCTGCTCTCGCTGCTCGTCACGCATTTCGACGGAATGTGGGAGCGGAGCATCTCGTTCGACCAGCACCTGAACGGCGGTCAGCCGCCGCCCAAGTCCGAGCAGCGGGTGCTCCAGTTGCTGTCGGCCGGGCTCAAGGACGAGGCGATCGCCCGTCAGCTCGGGATCAGCCTGCGCACCACGCGCCGGTGGATCGCGCAGGTGATGGCCGACCGCGGCGTCACCACCCGCTTCCAGCTCGGCCTCGTCGTTGCGCGCGAACTCACCTCCTGACGTCTGATGAATCGCCCAGCCTCTCGCGGGCGACTGCTCGCAATGTGGCGAATGTGACCGTGATTGGTCTGAGGACTTACGCTTCGTGGAGGAGGTGACGAATGGCTGCCACGGACAAGGCGCTGGCCGGTCTGCGTCAGATGATCGCGTCGGGGGAGCTCGGGCCGCGGGCGAAGTTCCCGCCGGAACCCGAGCTGTGCGATCACCTGGGGGTGTCCCGCAGTTCGTTGCGTGAGGCGGTGCGGTCGCTGGCCGCGCTCGGCGTGATCGAGTCCCGGCACGGATCCGGTACGTACGTCTCGGCGCTCGACCCGGCCGCGATCATCAGCCGGTTCTCGCTGTCGGTCGAGCTGATCCCACTCGAGGGCCTGCTCGAGCTGCTGGAGGTACGCCGGGTTCTCGAGTCGCACGCGACCGCCGCCGCGGCCGCACGCCAGGACCCGGAGCTCGCCGCGCAGCTGAGCTCGATTCTCGATCGGCTCGAGGCGACCACCGACCCGGTCGAGATCCAGTACCTCGATGCCGAGTTCCACGGCGCGATCTGCTCGGCCGGCGGCAACCCGACCGTCACCGCGCTCACCGACGTGATCCGCGGCCGCGGCGGCCACTACCGGATCTTCGAGCCCGGCGCCGACTTCAACGCGATCAAGCAGACCAGCGACCGCGGCCACCGCGCCATCCTCGACGCGATCGCCACCCGCGACCCCGCGGCAGCCTCGACCGCGGCCTCCGCGCATATCGCCCAGACCGAGCTCTGGCTCCGCGCGCTCCGCCCCGAACCGCAGCCCGACCTGCCATGAGGTTCGCTTTACGGCCGGCCGCATCGGACGACCTCGAGGACCTCGTCGAGATCCGGGCCGTCGTCATGCGCCCGGACCTGGAGCGCCTCGGCCGGTACGACGCGCATCGGGTCCGGCAGCGGCTCCGGGACTCGTTCTCGCCCGAGCACACCCAGATCATCGAGGTCGGCGGCGAGCTGGCCGGCTCCATCGCAGTACGGCCGGCCGAGGATCGCCGCTGGCTGGAGCACTTCTACCTGGCCCCGCACCACCAGGGCCGAGGCCTCGGCTCCGAGGTACTGCGGACCGTTCTGGACCGCGCCGACGGGACCGTGTGGCTGAACGTCCTGCAGGGCAGCCCGGCCCGCAGGCTGTACGAGCGCCATGGCTTCGTCGTGGAGAGCGAAGACCCGGTCGACGTCTTCATGGTCCGGAAATTTCTCTGACCTGTCGAGATCTTGCGCACCGATCGTCGGGTGCATAACCTCCAGACAATTCGTCCGGAGGGGGGATCCGCCAATGTCCCGTTCACGCTTGCTCACGGTCGCGTGTGCGACCGCACTCCTCGGTGCCGTCCTCGTAGCTCAACCGGCCGCCGCCCGTCCAGCACCCCGGATCACCAGGGCCGGGCTCGATCCCGCATTGGTCGCCGGCCGCGGCGCCGACGTACCGTTCGTCGAGCAGGAGGCGGAGAACGCCGCCTTCACCGGCGAGAAGATCGGCCCGGGGCGGGACGCGTACACGCTCCCGGCCGAGGCCTCCGGGCGGACCGCCGTACGGCTGCAGCCCAAGCAGTACGTCGAATTCACGCTGACCCGGCCGGCGAACGCGCTGACGTTGCGCTACAGCATCCCGGACGCGCCCGGTGGCGGCGGGATCACCGCTCCGCTCGACGTCTCGGTCAACGGGAAGCACAAGCGGACGATGACGCTGACCTCGCAGTACGCCTGGCTCTACGGCATGTATCCGTTCTCGAACGACCCGAATGTCGACCCGATCCCGGGCTGGTGGAAGCCCGAACCGGATCCGGTCGCCAAGCCGTTCCGGCCGAACCACTTCTACGACGAGCAGCGGGTGATGCTCGACCGCACGTATCAGGCCGGCTCGCGCATCCGGTTCGCCGTACCCCGGGTGACTGCTGCCGCGTGGACCGTGCTCGACGTCGCGGACTTCGAGCTGGTCGATGCACCGCTCCGGCAACCCGCTCGCTCTTTGGATGTGCGGCTGTTCGGCGCCGATCCGACCGGGCGGCGTGATGCCGCGCCGGCGATCGAGCGCACGATCGCCGCGGCGCAACGGATCGGCTGGTCGGTGTTCATCCCGGCCGGCACGTTCCAGGTCAACCGGCACATCGTCGTCGACAAGGTGACGATCCGCGGCGCCGGCAACTGGTGGACGATCATCAAGGGCAAGGTCCTCCCGCTGGCCCAGCCCGCGCCGGACAAGTCCGTGCACAGTGCACCCGGCTTCTACGGCAAGTACGCCGCCGACGGCGGGAGCACCGGCGTACACCTGTCTGACTTCGCGATCGAGAGCGATGTCCGCGAGCGCATCGACACCGACCAGGTGAACGGGATCGGCGGTGCGATCGGCGGCGGGTCGACGATCGAGAACCTGTACCTGCACCACACCAAGGTCGGCATCTGGCTCGACGGCCCGATGGACGGACTGCTGATCCGCAACAACGTCATCACCGACGCCGTTGCCGACGGCATGAATCTGCACCTTGGCGTGTCCAACGTTCGTGCGACCAACAACTTTGTCCGCAACAGCGGGGACGACGGACTGGCGATGTGGTCGGAGTCGAATGCGGACGGCCTGGTCAACCACGACAACATCTATGACCACAACACCGTCCAGACGCCTGTCCTCGCGAACAACATCGCGATCTACGGCGGCCGCGACAACGCCGTCACCGACAACCTGGTCGCGGATCCGATCCGCGAGGGCAGCACGCTGCATGCGGGCTCGCGGTTCAATGCGACGCCGTTCCAGGGCACGCTGACGTTCGCGCGCAACACCACGGTCCGCGGTGGTCCGCGGGATCTGAACTGGGACATCGGACTCGGCGCGATCTGGCTGTACGCCCTGCAGTCGACGATGTCCGGGACCATTCAGATCACCGACAGCTCGTTCCTGGACTCGACGTACAACGCGATGATGTTCGTCGTCGACTGGCCGGTGAAGGACGACTACGCGATCACGAACGTTGCCGTCCGCAACATCAAGGTCGACGGCACCGGGACCAACGTGGTCAGTGCCCGGGTCGGCGGCTGGGCGACCTTCGAGAACGTCGACGCGCGCAACGTCGGCGCGCCGTTCGTCAACAACTGCGGGACGTTCCACTTCAACGGGCCGCCGGAGTTCGAGGTCCGCGATCTGGGCGGTAACGACGGCGGCTGGACCGGCGCGACGTGGTGCGAGGACCGCCCCGCCGTCGTACCTCCCCCGCCGCCGTCGCCCTGGAACTAGACCTCGACCGTCTCGGTCGGCGCCTCTTCCTGGACCTTTGCAGGCCGGCTGGTTTGCCGGAATGCTAGGACCAGGACGACGGCGCCGACCAGGACGATGCCGGCGCCGACGAGGGCCGCGACGTGCATGGCGTGGATGAACGCGTCGTTCGCGGCCTTCACCAGCTCCGGTCGGCCGAGCGTGCTCGCGACATGACGGGTCGCCTCGGCCGACGTACCTGCCGTATCGGGCAGGCCGACGATCGACGGCGCGATCCGATGCTGGTACGTCGAGGAGACGATCGTGCCGAGGATCGCGACCCCGAGCACGCTGCCGACCTGGCGAAGGACGTTGTTGACGGCTGATCCGGCACCCATGCGATCCAGCGGGAGCGTCGCCAGTACTGCGGTCGTCGTCGGGGCTGTGGTCATACCGATGGACAGGCCGACGAGTGCGCCGACCACGCCGATCCAGACCAGCGGGGTGTCGACGTCGTACAGCAGGTTGATCGACGAGCAGGCCGCGAGCACGAGGACCGCCGTACCGGAGACCTTGGCCACGCCGAACCGGGCCGCCAGCCGGGAACCCAGCTGCGAGCCGACGATGACACCGCTTGCTGCAGGCAACGACATCAGACCGGCCGACAGCGCGCTCATCCCGCGAGCACCCTGCAGGTAGAACGCGAGGTAGAAGCTCTGGCCGGTCAGCAGCAGGAACACGACCGCCAGCGTGAAGTTGCCGGCCGCGAACCGGCGGTTGCGGAACAGGCGCGGGTCGAAGCTCGGCTCGCGTTCCCGCCACTCGGAGAAGATGAATCCGGCCAGCAGGACGAGGCCGGCCGCGATGCTCGCCCAGACCTGCCAGCGGTCCCAGCCACCCTGGTGACCGCCTTCGATCAGGCCGTACGACAGGCCGAGCAGACCGAGGGTGGACAGGCCGAGGCCGAGCGGGTCGAGCCGGCGACGCTGCGGGCTGCGCGGGTTCGGCAGCACGAGCGCGGCGCCGATCAGGCCGAACGCGACGATCGGCAGGTTGATCGTGAAGACCGAACCCCACCAGAAGTGGTCGATCAGCAGGCCGCCGAGCACCGGTCCGACGGCGACGCCCACACCGGCCGACGACCCCCAGATCGCGATCGCGCCGGCCCGGCGTTCGGGCGGGAAGGTCCAGCCGATGATCGCCATCGACGGCGGCATGATCAGCGCGCCGCCCAGGCCCATCGCGGCGCGGGCCAGGATGAGGGCGACGGGGTCGGTGGCCCACGCGGCCCAGGCCGAGGCGCCGCCGAAGATCAGCAGGCCGAGCATGAGGATGGTCCGGTGGCCGTACCGGTCACCGAGCGCACCGGCCAGGAACAGCGCGGTGGCGAAGAGCAACGAATAGATGCCGACGGCCCACTGCAGCTGGCCGGGCGTGGCGCCGAGGCCGTCGACGGGGTCGGCCAGGCGTTCGAGAGCGATACCGAGAACGGTCGAGTCGATCCAGATCAGGACGGCCGAGACGACCAGGATGGCGAGAATGCGGCGGTGCCGCCGCTCCGGGATGAGGTCGATCGAGGACACGAAGTCTCCTATAATTGTCAGGACCCTGACGAGATCTCGATCATCCTCGATTGACAGGAACCTGTCAATCTTCTTTTCGTGCCCTCTCGCGGACCCGGGCAGAATGGGGAGCATGGACTCCTTCGCTGACGACGGCTGTGTGACGTTCCTCGTCCGGCACGCCTGGCTGAGCATGCGTTCGTTGCTCGCCGAGGCGCTCGACGAGCACGGACTGTCGGTGCAGCAGTACGGGACGCTGCTCTGCGTGCGGAAGGATCCGGGCCTGACCATCGCGGACGTCGGCCGGGTGGTCGGCACGACGCGGCAGTCGGCCAACGAGCTGATCACCGGGATGGAGAAGGCCGGCCTGGTCGAGCGCAGGCCGAACCCGAAGGACCGCCGTACCCAGCAGGTCCACCTGACCGACGCCGGGGCCCGCCGACTCGACGAGGCGACCCCGGCCATCCGCAAGGTCGAGGAGGAACTCGAGGCGTCCTTCACCGCCGCCGACCGCTCGGCAGCGCGCGCCTGGCTTGCGCACATGGTCACTGCGGTCGAGGGTTGAGGGATGCGCGCACACGCCGAGCGGTTGGACGGACTGGGTACGACGATCTTCGCCGAGATGTCCGCGCTCGCGGTGGCGACCGGATCGGTCAACCTCGGTCAGGGGTTCCCGGATCGGGACGGGCCGGACTCGTTGCTCGAGGACGCGATCGCGGCGATCCGCGCGGGGGCGAACCAGTATCCGCCGGCTCGCGGCGTACCCGCGTTGAGGCAGGCGATCGCGGACCATCAGAAGCGGTTCTACGACCTGTCGTACGACCCGGATACGCAGGTCCTGGTCACCACCGGCGCCACCGAGGCGGTCGCGGCCGCGCTGCTCGCGTTCGTGGAGCCGGGTGACGAGGTGATCGCGCTCGAGCCGTACTACGACTCGTACGCCGCGGGCATCGCCTTCGCCGGCGGACGCCGGGTCCCGGTGACGCTGCGCGCACCGTCGTACCGGCTGGATCTGGATGAGCTGCGCGCCGCGATCACACCGCGGACGAAGGTCCTGCTGATCAACTCACCGCACAACCCGACCGGCACCGTGCTGACCGACGACGAGCTCCAGGGGATCAGCTCACTGGCGATCGAACACGACCTCGTCGTCATCACCGACGAGGTCTACGAACACCTGGTGTACGACGGCCTCCGGCATCGACCGCTCGCGTCGTACGACGGGATGGCGGACCGCACCGTCTCGATCAGCAGCGCCGGCAAGACTTTCGCCGTCACCGGCTGGAAGATCGGCTGGGTCACCGGCTCGCCCGAGGTCGTCACCGCCGTCACGACCGCCAAACAGTTCCTCACCTTCACGTCCGGCGCCCCGTTCCAGCCGGCCGTCGCCAATGCACTTGCCCTAGGCAACGACTACTTCGACGCCCTCCGCGCCGACCTCCAGTCCCGCCGCGACCTCCTCGCCAACGGCCTCGCAGACCTCGGCTTCGACGTCCACCGCCCCGCCGGCACCTACTTCATCACCACCGACATCCGCCCCCTGGGCCACACCGACGGCATCACCTTCTGCCGCCTGCTCCCCGAAAAAACCGGCGTAGTAGCCATCCCCCACCAAGTCTTCTACGACAACCCCACCCCCGGCCGCCCCCTGGTCCGCTGGGCCTTCTGCAAACAACCCGAAGTCCTCCAAGAAGCCCTCAACCGCCTCCAGAAACTCTGATCCGGCAACCTGCAGGAACAGCTGCCACGGTTTGTGTAATACTTGTGGCAGCTCGCCACGCGCTGCTTGGTGAGAAGTGAAGCTGGGATTCCCACCGGATGATGGGGCCCAGCTTTCGCGCTTCTAGCGGACTGTCAACTGATGGACTGCAACCACCTCTGAGAGCGCCAGGAGCCATCGCGGCTCTCCCAGATGCGCCGCGGTTACGCTCCCCGCCACGGCGTCCGGGAGCCAGAGCATCGGCTCCTGCAGGGGTCGGGCGAACCCGATGGACAACCGCTGGGACAACAGGCCCTTGCGCCGCGCGCTGTCGACCAGACTCCGGTCACGCTTGTCCTGCGCCGGAGCCCGTGACTCGAGCCAGGCTTCGCGGACACCGAACTGATCCAGTTCGTACAGCAGCCGCTCGAGGCAACACCGCCGCGCACGCTCCTGCCTCTGCCGGTGAACGGGGCTTCCGGCTACAGCAACCGCCACGATGCCGAGACCAGCAATGGTTTCGGCGATCGCATCTCTCCGCTTGGCCGACTCGGCAACCCAATGGAGACGCACAACCTTCCGCTCGGTCAATTCCTCCAGGTCCGCTCGCAGCCCGTCGAGCGCGGCGTCGTCGGCGATGACCGCCGCGAGTGTGTAGGTTCCCGGACGCTGGTCGTTGCCGACGAGAACGGACTCGTCGACCCAGGCGCTGAGGGTCGTATCTGGGCCGGACGAGGTAGGCACCACGGGATTGTGCCGGAGTCAGGCATCGCGCGAACGCCGTAATCCACAGGTGTCGTGGGGCAGCGCGGGGCATCCCGGGGCAGATTGTCAGGGGAGGCTTCAGCGGCGGAACCAGAGTTTGGTGGGGCGTTGGAGCATGAGGGTCAGGAGGGTGGCGTGGATGGCCAGGCCGAGGATGCCGGCGGGGAGGGCCATTGCGCCGCCGGCGATGCCCATGGCGGATACGGCGATCAGTAGGTAGCGGGACCAGGGGCGGCGTTTGGGGAGGTAGAGGGCGGGGACGAGGTAGAGGAAGGCGCAGATCATCGCGGCGGCGACCGCTACCGGGGCGTTGCCGCGGGAGCCGGTGAGGACTTCGGAGATTTGGTCGCCGGCGGAGGTGAGGGTGAGGACTGCCAGGAGCAGGCACATGACGCCCAGGCCGATCGCGATCACCATCGCGATCTTCACCTGTTTCGGCGGAGTCTGCTGATAGCTGTAGGTGTCCGGAGCGGCGCCGAACAGACCGCTGTACGGTCCTGGTCGCTCCTCGCCCGGCAGGTCGCCGCGCTGCTCGCTCATTCGCTCCGATGTTCCTTCCAGCTGCCCCCTCCCCTGATCCTGCCAGATAGCCCAAGCCGGGCCGGGAAATGTGTTGCCGGGAAGGCACGCAAGCACGACAGTGACCACGTGGACGAGTTCGAACTCCAGGCCGGGCCGGACGCGGGGCTCGAGGATCAGTTGGTCGACCAACTGATCGCGTACAACAAGTCCCGGTCGACGGCCGTCCAGGAGCGGTTCGAGCCGGCGAATCTGAAGTCCGAGCCGGTGCAGGTCTTCGCACTCGGTCCGGACGGCACCCTGCGAGGCGGATGCGTCGGCCGGGTCGAGCGAGTCTGGCATTGGCTGACCATCGACACGATGTGGGTCGACGAGACCGTACGCGGCCAGGGGCTGGGCAACGCTCTGCTCCGGTCACTCGAGGACGAGGGCCGCAGCCGCGGGTGCCGCTGGTCGGACGTCACGACCTTCGAGTTCCAGGCGCCCGATTTCTACCGCAAGGCGGGCTACGTCGAGTACGGCGTCAAGCACGACTACCCGCCCGGCCACACCAACTACTTCCTCCGCAAAGACCTGATCTCGAGGTGAGGAAACCGCAGGTACGGCGTGAGGTCGGCAACCTCGCCGTACGACGGCCGGAAGCGCACCGTCGTACCCGTCGAGCCGTCGCCCTCGATCGGCTCTAGACCGGTGACCGGGATGCCCCGCTCGTAGCGCTGCGTCCAGGAGCCGTTCAATCGACGGTTGGTGTGGATCAGCCAGTCGCTCAAAGCGGCAACAACCGACATCCCACGCCGAGGATGCCCGTCGGGGAGCAACGGCGCCGCCGGGTCGGAGAAGAACCGGAGGTCCTTCGTCGCCATGACCGGCTTCTTCACCACGTTCCCGTGCTCGTCGACGCGCGTATCGGTCCCACGCCCGTTGTCGGCGATCGCGATCGAGCCGTCGTCGTACGACGTGACCGAGCACTCGCCACGCCGCCCCGCGGACTCAGCCTCGTCGTCCGCGTAGGCGAGCACCTCGAGCACCAGATGGAGTACGCCGCCGGGCGCATACCGATCGGCGTCTGCGCGGATCGCGCTCAGATGATCCCGGTCGACGGAGGCGGCCCAGTCGTGCGTGGTGTTGACCCAGTGCGTCATTTCCCCATTCTCGCCCCGCTACCGGGTATGACAGACCGGGGCCCGGTCCACGATGGACCGGGCCCCGGTAACTGTCAGGACACCTCGAGGGCGTCCTTGGCCTCGTTGAGGGTCACCTTGACGGTCTCGCCGTCGCGAACCGAGCCGTCGAGCAACCCGCGGGCCAGCTCGTCACCGATCGCGGACTGGACCAGCCGGCGCAGCGGACGGGCGCCGTACACCGGGTCGTACCCGGTCATCGCCAGCCACTCCATCGCGCCGTCGTCCACCTCGAGCGTGATCCGCCGGTCGGTCAGCCGCCGCTGCAGCGCGGCGATCTGCAGCGCGACGATCTTCGTCAGCTCCTCGCTGCCGAGCGCGTCGAACAGCACGATCTCGTCCAGCCGGTTGATGAACTCCGGCTTGAACGACTGCCGCACGACCGCCATCACCTGGTCCCGCTTGGCCTTGTCGTCCAGCGACATGTCGGCCAGGTACGCCGAACCCAGGTTGCTGGTGAGGATCAGGATCACGTTGCGGAAGTCGACCGTACGCCCCTGGCCGTCGGTCAGCCGACCGTCGTCCAGCACCTGCAGCAGGATGTCGAAGACCTCGGGGTGCGCCTTCTCCACCTCGTCCAGCAGGATCACCGAGTACGGACGTCGCCGTACGGCCTCGGTGAGCTGGCCGCCCTCTTCGTACCCGACGTAGCCGGGCGGGGCGCCGACCAGCCGCGCGACGCTGTGCTTCTCGCCGTACTCCGACATGTCGATCCGGACCATCGCCCGCTCGTCGTCGAACAGGAAGTCCGCGAGCGCCTTCGCCAGCTCGGTCTTACCGACACCGGTCGGACCGAGGAACAGGAACGAACCGGTCGGCCGGTCCGGGTCGGAGATGCCGGCCCGCGCACGCCGTACGGCGTCGCTGACGGCCTTGACCGCCTCGCGCTGACCGATCAGCCGGCGACCCAGCTCGTCCTCCATCCGGAGCAACTTGCCGGTCTCACCCTCGAGCAGCCGCCCGGTCGGGATCCCGGTCCACATCGCGATCACCTCGGCGATCTCGGTCGGACCGACCTCCTCGTTGACCATGGCCTCGGGGCCTTCGGCAACCTCTTCCTCGGCACCGGCTTCCTCGAGCTCCTTGGTGAGCTGCGGGATCTCGCCGTACAGCAGCCGGGACGCGGTCTCCAGGTCGCCGTCGCGCTGGGCGCGCTCGGCCTGGCCGCGCAGTTCGTCGATGCGCTCCTTGACCTCACCGACCCGGTTCAGGCCGGACTTCTCGCGGTCCCAACGGGCCTCGAGTGCGCGGAGCTCCTCCTCGCGGTCGGCAAGGTCGGCACGCAGCCGCTCCAGCCGCTCCTGCGACGACGGGTCCTCCTCGCGGGACAGCGCGAGCTCCTCCATCTTCAGCCGGTCGACGGTACGACGCAGCGAGTCGATCTCGACCGGGGAGGAGTCGATCTCCATCCGCAGCCGGGACGCGGCCTCGTCGACCAGGTCGATCGCCTTGTCGGGCAGCTGACGACCGGAGATGTACCGGTGCGACAGCGTGGCCGCAGCGACCAGGGCCGAGTCGGAGATGGCGACCTTGTGGTGCGCCTCGTACCGCTCCTTCAGACCGCGCAGGATCGCGATCGAGTCCTCGACCGACGGCTCGCCCACGAACACCTGCTGGAAACGACGCTCGAGCGCCGGGTCCTTCTCGATCCGGGTCCGGTACTCGTCCAGAGTCGTGGCGCCGATCATCCGCAGCTCACCGCGGGCCAGCATCGGCTTCAGCATGTTGCCGGCGTCCATCGCGCCCTCGCCGGACGCACCGGCGCCGACGACCGTGTGCAGCTCGTCGATGAAGGTGATGATCTGACCGTCGGACTCCTTGATCTCGGTCAGCACGGCCTTCAGCCGCTCCTCGAACTCACCGCGGTACTTCGCACCCGCGACCATCGCACCGAGGTCCAGGCTGATCAGCCGGCGGCCACGCAGCGACTCGGGCACGTCACCGGCCACGATCCGCTGGGCCAGCCCCTCGACGACGGCGGTCTTGCCGACGCCGGGCTCACCGATCAGGACAGGGTTGTTCTTCGTACGACGGGACAGCACCTGGACCACGCGCCGGATCTCGGAGTCACGGCCGATCACCGGGTCGAGCTTGCCGTCCCGGGCGCGCTCGGTCAGATCGACGCCGTACTTCTCCAGCGTCTTCGTGGTGCCTTCGGCCTCCGGGGAGGTGATCCGGCGATTGCCCCGCATCTGGTCGAACGCCTGCAGCAGCGCGTCCGCCGTCACGCCGAGCGCGGTCTGGGCCGCACCCTCGACGGTCGCGAGCGCGATCAACAGGTGCTCGGTGGAGACGTACTCGTCCCCGAGCCCGAGGGCCCGCTGCTCTGCCTGGTTGAGCACGTCGCCGGTCTTCGGCGACAGGCTCGGCGCCTGCACACTGCCACCGCTCGCCTTCGGGAGCCGGCTCAGCTGCGCGGCGGTCTTCTGGCGTACGGCGTCCACGTCGCCGCCGGCTGCCTCGAGCAGACCGATCGTCGTCCCCTCCGGCTGCGCGAGCAGCGCGGAGAGCAGGTGAATCGGTTCCACGGTCGGGTTGCCCGCCGCGGAGGTCTGACGGATCGCGACCGACAGGGTTTCCCGGGCCAGCGTCGTCAACCGCTGAACGTCCATCTATTTCCAGCCTTTCCAGCTCAACGTACAAGTCTCACTAGACACAACCTACCGAAACTTGAGTCCATTCCACTCAACTCTGAGAAATCCCAGGGATCATTCAGGGTGAGCACGCTGGGTAGCCGACGTGCGTCGACGATCGCCGGCACCAGTCGGGTTGCCGGCGATACGTAACTGGTGAGGGTCGTGCCGCTACGTGCTGAACTCGGAGGCGCGCATCCGGTAGACCTGCAGGTTCAGGTCGTAGTACTTGTCGGTCTCGCCGACCCACTGCATGCCGAGGCGCTTCGCGGTCGCGATCGCGCGCTTGTTGTTCGGGCGGGCGACCGCGAACAACTCGTCGACGTCGCCCTCCTTGAACGCCCAGCGCATCAGCGCGCGGCTGGCCTCGGTCGCGAACCCGTTGCCCCAGGCACTCGGCCGGAGCTGCCAGCCGATCTCCAGATCCTCCTCGTACGGCGGCAGCAGCCGGATCAGCAGTGCGCCGACGATCTCGCCGTCGTCGCGACGGGCGACCGCCCAGCGACCGGCCGGGACCACGAAGTTCGGCTGCGCCTCGATCCAGGACTGCAGGATCATCCGCATGGTCGCGGCATCCGGCACCTTGTCGATCGCAGGTGACAGCCAGGGCGCCACGTCGGCGGAGCCAAAGATCTCCAGCGCGGCGTCGGCGTCGTCTTCCTCCCAGTCCCGGATCAGCAGCCGGTCCGTCTCCAGCTTCAGCGTCACCTCGCCAGGGTATGCGGTCGGCGGCGGCAGACAACAGGTTCCGGATGGCCCGGTAGCTGAACGCACGCAGAGCCCCCGGCCGGTCGGCCGGAGGCTCTGGTGAAGAGGCCGCAGGGCGGTCCAGGACGGACCACCCCGCGGGGGTCGAAGGGCGCCGGGGGGAATGACGCGCCTTCGACTGTGGAGGCGTCGCGGGGGAACGACGGCCTCCACCGGAACCGGAGGCCTCCGAGGGTGGGTTTCGGAGTACCTCCGGTGGGTCCGGGAATCCCCCCGGGTGAAGGATCAGCGCGAGCCGAGTTCCAGAGGCTGGGTGCGGATCCAGCGTGTCGTGGTCTGCTGCCGGCCCATGGCGATCACGTCGCCTGCTGGGCCGGCCGAGAAGACCCGGCTGGTGGCGGTCCGCCGGGAGGCGCCGACACCACGTTGAACCTCGGCCAGGAGCTGGTTGACCCGCGTGCGCAGGTCCTCCACTTCCGACTGTAGCGCGAGGATGTGGCGAATTCCCGCGAGGTTGACGCCCTCTTCCTGGGACAGATGCTGCACATAGCGCAGCTTCGCCACGTCGTACGCCGAGTACCGCCGGCCGCGGCCGGACGCCCGGCTCGGCACCACAAGCCCGAGCCGGTCGTACTGGCGCAATGTCTGCGGATGCATGCCGGCCAGTTGGGCCGCCACCGAGATCACGTAGATCGGGGTGCGGTCGTCCCAGGTCGGCACCTGGCTGAACGGGATACTCATCACGAACTCCCGAACAACCCGGCCCGCAGGTCAGGATGATCCGACGCGGAGTTGAACTCCTGCAGCTTTTCCTTCTGCTCGTCGGTCAACTCGTGCGGCACCTGCACCTCGAGGGTGAGGAGCAGGTCTCCCTTGGTCCCGTCCCGCCGGACCGATCCCTTGCCACGGACGCGCAGCTTGCTGCCGTTCGCCGTACCGGCCGGGATCCGGACCGTGACGGGCAGGCCGTCCAGGGTCGGAACCTTGATCTCGGCACCCAGCGCCGCCTCGGTGAAGCTCACCGGGACGTTCAGTGTCAGGTGCTCGCCCTGCCGACCGAAGATCCGGTGCGGCTTGACGTGCACGGTGACGTAGAGGTCGCCCGCGGGGCCACCCCGTTCGCCGGCCGCGCCCTTGCCCTTGAGCCGGATCCGCTGGTTGTCCTGCACGCCCGCGGGGATGCGGACCTGCATGGTCTTGCTCGACTGCCCGCGGCCGGAGCCGTGGCAGGTCTCGCACGGCTGGTCGACGACCAGGCCGCGACCCTTGCACTCGGTGCACGGCTCGGTCATGGCGAACACGCCGCCCTGGACCGAGGTCTGCATACCCGTGCCTTCGCACTTCAGGCAGACCTTCGGCACCGTGCCGTACTTCGCACCCGTCCCGTGACAGGTCGGGCAGGGTGCGTCGCTGGTCATCCGGAGCCCGACCGTGACACCGTTCACAGCCTCGGCGAACTCGATCGTCGCCTCGGTCTCGATGTCCTGGCCGCGCCGCGGACGGGCCGTCGTCGAGGTGGTCGTGCGCTGGCCACCGCCGCCGAACATGCCGCCCAGGATGTCGCCGAGCCCGCCACCGCTGCTGCCGCCGGAGCCGCCGCGGTTGAACAGGTCGCCGACGTCGAAGTTGAACCCGCCGCCGCCCTGGCTGCCGCCGCCCGGCATCCGGAAGCCGCCGCTGCCGAACAGCCGGCGCGCCTCGTCGTACTCCTTGCGCTTCTTCGGGTCGCCGACGACGTCGTACGCCTCGGAGACCTCCTTGAACTTGGCCTCCGCGGACGCGTCACCGGCGTTGGAGTCGGGGTGGTACTTGCGCGCCAGCTTGCGGTAGGACTTCTTGATCTCGTCGGCCTCGGCGGTCTTGGAGACGCCGAGAACCTTGTAGAAGTCCTTCTCGAGCCAGTCCTTCGTGCTCATCTGACGCCTCCCCTCCCGTCGTGGTCGTTACTACTCCGCGGACCTGTCCGCGTCATCATCTGTGCTTTCCGCCGGTGCGTCCGCCTTCGCGGCGTCGGCCGGCAGTTGTTCGGTCGGCTCCGACACGGCCACCCGGGCCGCGCGCAGGACCCGCTCACCGAGCCGGTAGCCCGGTTGCATGATCATCGTCGCGGTCGGACCGTCGACCTCGTCGGAGTAGTTGTGCAGCAGGGCCTCGTGGATGCGCGGGTCGAAGGTGTCGCCCTTCTCGCCGAACTTCACCAGGCCGAGCTTCTCGGTGACGCGCTCCAGCGATTCCGCGACCGCCTTGAAGGCGCCTTCGAGCTCACCGGCCTCGCGGGCCCGGCCGACGTCGTCGAGGGTCCCGAGCAGCTCGGTGAGCACCGAGCCGATGACGAGCTCCCGTGACGCCTCCCGGTCCCGGTCGACGCGGCGCTTGTAGTTGACGTACTCGGCCTGCAGTCGCTGCAGGTCCGCCGTACGCTCCGCGAGCGCCTCGGTCAGCAGGGCCTCCTGGGCGGACGGACCGACCAGGTCGGACGGGTCCCGGGGCGGCTGCGCGCCCGGGGTGCCCGGCGTACCCGGCTGGGCGCCGGGCGCGGGAGCCGCGGACGTATCCGCAGTCTCCCGCGCCGCGCCGGTGTCCGGGTCGATCCGGCGCTTGTCCCGGACGACGGGCTCGCCGTCACCGAACTCGCTGCCAGTGGGTCGATCCGTCACTTGTCCTCCGTCTTGTCCTGCGGCCGGTCCTCGTCCACGATCTCGGCGTCGACCACGTCGTCGTCGTTGCTGCTCGAGCTCTCGTCGGAGGTGCTCTCCTCGGAGGAGCCGCCGGCGGCCTGGGCGTTCGCGTACATCGCGGCACCCATCTTCTGGCTGGACTGGGCGAGCTTCTCCGACGAGGTCTTGATCGCCTCGGCGTCGTCACCCTCGAGGGCCTTCTTCAGCTCCGCGACGGCGTCCTTGACCTCGGTCTTGACGTCGTCGGGGACCTTGTCCTCGTTCTCCTGCAGGAACTTCTCGGTCTGGTAGACCAGGCTCTCGGCCTGGTTCCGGTTCTCGACGGCCTCGCGGCGCTGCCGGTCCTCCTCGGCGTACTGCTCGGCGTCGCGGACCATCTGGTCGATGTCGGTCTTCGGCAGCGCGGAGCCACCCGTGACCGTCATCCGCTGCTCCTTGCCGGTGGCCAGGTCCTTGGCGTTCACGTGCACGATGCCGTTCGCGTCGATGTCGAAGGTGACCTCGATCTGCGGCACGTTCCGCGGCGCCGGCGGCAGGCCGGTCAGCTCGAAGTTGCCGAGCGACTTGTTGTCGCGGGCCATCTCGCGCTCGCCCTGGTAGACCTGGATCATCACCGACGGCTGGTTGTCCTCGGCCGTGGTGAAGATCTCCGAACCCTTGGTCGGGATCGTGGTGTTGCGCTCGATGATCTTGGTGAACACGCCACCCTTGGTCTCGATGCCCAGGCTCAGCGGGGTCACGTCGAGCAGCAGGACGTCCTTGACCTCACCCTTCAGCACACCGGCCTGCAGGGAGGCGCCGACCGCGACGACCTCGTCCGGGTTCACGCCCTTGTTCGGGTCCTTGCCACCGGTCAGCTCCTTGACCAGGTCGGCCACCGCGGGCATCCGGGTCGAGCCGCCGACCAGGATCACGTGGTCGATCTTCGACACGTCGATGCCGGCGTCCTTGATGACGGCCTTGAACGGCGCGCGGGCGCGCTCGAGCAGGTCGTTGGTCATCTTCTGGAACTCTGCCCGGGAGAGCTTCTCCTCCAGGTGCAGCGGACCGGACTCGGTCAGGCTCAGGTACGGCAGGTGGATCGTGGTCTCGGCCGCGGCGGACAGCTCGATCTTGGCCTTCTCGGCGGCCTCGGTGAGGCGCTGCATGGCCATCTTGTCGCCGGACAGGTCGGTGCCGTTCTTGTTCTTGAACTGGGTCACCAGCCACTGCACGATGCGCGCGTCCCAGTCGTCACCACCGAGGTGGTTGTCACCGCTGGTCGCCTTCACCTCGAAGACGCCGTCGCCGATCTCCAGCAGCGACACGTCGAACGTGCCACCACCGAGGTCGAAGACCAGGATGGTCTGCTCGGTGCCCTTGTCCAGGCCGTACGCGAGCGCGGCCGCGGTCGGCTCGTTGACGATCCGGTGCACCTTCAGGCCCGCGATCTCGCCGGCCTCCTTGGTCGCCTGGCGCTGCGCGTCGGAGAAGTACGCCGGCACGGTGATGACCGCGTCGGTGACCTGCTCCCCGAGGTACGCCTCGGCGTCCCGCTTCAGCTTCTGCAGCACGAACGCGCTGATCTGCTGGGGGGTGAACTTCTTGCCGTCGATGTCGACGCTCCAGCTCTCGCCCATGTGACGCTTGACGGAGCGGATGGTGCGGTCGACGTTCGTGGTGGCCTGGCGCTTCGCCACCTCGCCGACCAGGACCTCGCCGTTCTTGGCGAAAGCCACCACCGAGGGCGTCGTGCGCGCTCCCTCGGCGTTGGGGATGACGGTGGGCTCGCCACCTTCGAGTACGGCGATGACGGAGTTCGTCGTACCGAGATCGATTCCGACCGCGCGGGCCATGCTTTACCTCCACGAAGTTGAGTGATGCAGACTCAATGTTGCCCGTTCGTCCGCCTCGGTTCAAATCCGTGACGCAACAAACTTGAGTTCACTGGACTCAACATTGCACATGGCCCAGGTCATTCCCAAGGCCGGGCCCGAATTTCGGGGTGCGGGCCAGGGTGCGGCCAGGGAGACCCCTCCCGGGGAAAGGTTTACCGTGCGACCCTGTCCCTGTGAAACTCCGCGCAATGAGTCCCGCCGACTACGGCGCGGTGCTCGCGCTCAACAACGCCGCCGTAGGGCTTGTCGATCCCCTCGGCGCCGACCGCCTCGACTGGCTCCGCCTGATCGCCGCGCACGCCGCGATCATCGACCTGGACGGCAAGCCGGCCGGCTTCGTCCTGACCTTCACCCCGGGATCGGCGTACGACGGTCTCGAGTTCGACTGGTTCACCCAGACGTACGCGAACCGCTTCCTGCTGATCGAGCGGATCGTGGTCGCGACCGAGCACCGGCGGCAGGGCATCGGATCGCAGGTCTACCGCGCGATCGAACGCGCCGCCAAGCCGTTCGACCGCGCCGTCGCCCGCGTCCGGACCCACCCCCTCGACGACGCCGCCCTCGCCTTCCACACCTCCCGCGGTTACGTCCAGATCGACAAACAACGCCTCCCCGACGGCACCCCCGCCCTCCTCCTCACCAAAGAACTGGCCGACTAGGTCCTGTCTGGTAATCCAGCGCCGTAGCGAGGAGGTGCTCGGCGCGGTGCATCGGCGCGCGGGGGCGAAGGTCTCGATGCGGAGCATCGTGGCCTTTGCACCCGTGCGGCGAGGTGCCGTGCCGAGTGCCCCGCAGTAGGCGATGGATTACCAGACAGGGCCTAGATCCGCCGTACGTCGAGCAACGCGCGCACCGGCAGCTCGTGCCGGAGCCGCGGCTCGGTCAGCCCGTCGACGATGCACGCCGCCCCGATCCACCGCGCGCCGCACTCCGCCACCAACGCGCGCGCCGTCAGCGCGGTCGCGCCCGTATCCACCCAGTCATCAACCATCAACACCCGGTCACCGGCACGGACCAAGTCTCGCCGGTAGCCGAACACCGTCTGCCGATCCCGGTAGTCGGGCCCGCTCGTACGCCGTACCCACCGATCGCTGTCCACGGCCGGCTCGGCGTCCTTCCGCAGCTCGACAAACCCGACGCCCAGCGCCACCGCGGTCAGCGCGCCAAGCAACGACCCGCGCGACACCGGTCCCAGGACCACGGTCGGCTGCTCGTCGTACAGCTCGGCCAACGCCGGTCCGAGTTCGCGGAGCAGATCCGCGTCTCGCCACCAGCCGGTGAGATCGGCGTAACTACTTCAGGCGCCTCGGTCGGTCTGCCAACGGAACGCGCTGCGAAGCCTTGCCCTGGTGTCCATGCGTCCAGGGTGCCGGTCCGGCGCGGGGCTTGCATCTGAATTGACCGGACCTCCCTCACTGACCAACCTTGCTATGCCTCGCGCAGCAACGCTCAGACCCGCTTGACTCGGGCTGTCGGACGACGGTTGGTCAGTGTGGGACGTCCGCCTGTGGACAACGGACGTCACTGGAGTCCGTCATTCCGCCACCATGGAGGCCGTGACTGACGTGGCTGAGGTGCTCGGCCGGCGTGGAGGAAGCGCGACCTTTGCCGAACTCCGCACGCTGGTGTCGGCACGAGCTGTCCGAAGCGCGCTGGCTTCCGGACAGATCCGCCGCGTCGCGAAGGGCGTCTATGCCCTGCCGGCGGCCCCACCCGCGTTGACGGCCGCACGCAGCCACGGCGGCGTCGTGTCTCACCTCAGCGCCGCGCAGCACTGGGGTCTCGGGATCATCAATCCGCCCGCGCTTCCACACGTCACCCTGGATCCGTCCCGCGTCCGACGCCGAACCGGACTCCCGTGCATCCTGCACTGGGCATCAGTGCCCGCTCTGGACGATGTAACCACCCCGGTCCGCACCGTGCTCGATTGTCTGCGCACCCTGTCGTTAGGCGAGGCGCTTGCCGTCGCGGATTCAGCATTGCGTTCGGGATGCGTCGAGCAGGACGAGTTGCTCGACGCCGCGGGGAGGCTCCGCGGTCCGCATCGCCGACGCATCTTCGAGGTTGCCGCGCTCGCCGACGGCCGGTCGGAATCGGTGCTGGAGTCAGCGCTGCGGGCCCTACTGATCGAACGAGGAGTCGAGGGCTTCGTCCCTCAGGTCGTTGTCCAGGACAGCGGATTCTCCGCACGACTGGACCTGGCGAATCCCCGTCCTCCGTATCGGCTTGGAGGCTGAAGGCTTCGAGTACCACGGGACTCGGCGAGCCTTGGTGAAGGACTGCCGCAGGCACGTCAACCTCACCATCCGTGGGTGGACGATCCTTCGGTACACCTGGGAGGACGTGATGTTCGACGGAGAGTGGGTCATTGACGCTGTCGAGCGGGCGAGCGGACTCGAGCCACTGACCAAGCGCGGCTTACGTGCGGCCTGATCAATGCGCGCAGCGTCCGATCGCCCATCCGCTCGCGGTTGATCAGTGAGGGGTGTCCGCAATTCACACCGGCCGCCCAGCCACCCAGGTTTGTTTGATGAGGGGGACGCCGGGGCGGTAGGAGAGGTGGAGGTGGGAGGGGGCGTCCAGGACGGTCAGGTCGGCTTGGGCGCCGGGGGTCAGGTGGCCTCGGTCCGGGCGGCGGAGGGACGCGGCGCCGCCGGCTGTGGCGGACCAAAGGGCTTCGGCGGGGGTCATGTGCATGTCGCGGACGGCCAGCGCGATGCAGAAGGGCATGGAGGACGAGTAGCCGGAGCCGGGGTTGCAGTCGGTAGCCAGGGCTACGGTGACGCCGGCGTCGAGGAGGCGGCGGGCGTCGGGGTATGGCGAGCGGGTCGAGAACTCAATCGCGGGCAGGAGACCGGCGACGACACCAGACGAGGCCAGGGCGTCGATGTCCGCGTCGGTGAGATAGGTGCAGTGATCCGCCGAGGCCGCGCCGACCTCGCAGGCCAGTTGTACGCCGGGGCCCTCGCCAAGCTGATTCGCGTGGACCCGGGGCTGGAGGCCGCGGGCGATGCCGGCCTGGAGGATCGCCCGGCCCTGGTCGGCGTCGAAGGCGCCGCGTTCGACGAAGACGTCGATCCACTTCGAGTGCTTGGCGGCCGCGTCGAGCATCGGGCCCGTCACCAGCTCCACATAGTCGGCCGGATCGTCGGCGTACTCCGCCGGCACCACATGCGCCCCGAGGTACGTCGTCTCGTCGGTGAACTGGCCCGCGATCTCGAGCGCCCGGGCCTCGTCCGCGACGGTCAGACCGTAGCCGGACTTGATCTCGACCGTGGTGGTCCCCTGCCGCCGCATCTCGGTCACGAGGCGGGACACGTTCGCGGTCAGCTGCTCGTCGGTGGCCTGGCGGGTCGCGGCGACGGTCGTGCGGATGCCGCCGGCGGAGTAGGGAGTACCTGTCATGCGGGCCGCGAACTCCTCGGCGCGATCGCCGGCGAAGACCAGGTGCGAGTGGGAGTCGACGAAGCCGGGGATGACAGCTCGGCCGCCGAGATCCAGCGCTCCGTCCGCCTCGGGCGCATCGCGTCGGGGACCGACCCAGGCGACCTTGCGGCCGTCGATCACCAGGGCCGCGTCGTGGAGCTCGCCGAGCAGACCGCCGTGCGTGGGGTCGTTGGTCACCAGCGAGCTGATGTTGGTGAGCAGAAGTGAGGTCATCGGGTGACTGCCTCGATCGATTTCGCCAGCTGCGCCGGGACGTCCAGGCGAATATGCTTGCCATTGGCAACCAAATGATCGCCGGAGACGACAACATCGGAGACATCGGCGGCTGTTGCTGCGAAGACCGCGGTCTCCACGGCGCCGCCGGTGCCCGCGGTGCGAGCAGTGTTCAGCTGGATGGCGACCAGGTCAGCGCGGGCACCGACCTCGATGGCGCCGGCGTCGTCGAAGCCGATCGAGCGGTGACCGTCGGTCGTTGCCGCCTTGAAGAGCTCCCGCGCCGACCAGTGACCGCGCTCCTGGGACGCGAGACGCTCGTTGAGCTCGACGGCTCGCATCTCCTCGAACAGGTCGATCACCGCGTGACTGTCAGAGCCGAGCGTCAGCGGCGAACCCGCGTCGCGCAACTGCACCGACGGGCCGATGCCGTCCGCGAGATCGCGCTCGGTCGTCGGGCAGAAGCAGGAGTACGTCGCGGAGCTGCCGAGCAGACCGACGTCGACCGGGGTCAGATGCGTCGCGTGGACCGCGCTCGTCCGCCCGCTGAGGAACCCGGCCTCGTCGAGCACCTGCGTCGGCGTCCGCCCGTACGCCTTCAGACAGGCCTCGTTCTCCGCGACCTGCTCGGACAGATGAACATGCAGCGGTACGTCGGGAAACGCCGACGCGACCGCACCCAGTTGATCCTGCGGCACTCCCCGCACCGAGTGGGCAGCCGCGCCGATCACGACCTCATCGCCGCCGCTCAACTGCGCGACCCGGGACGCCCAGGCGGTCGCGTCGCCGTCGCTGAAGCGCTCCTGCACCTCGTTGAGCGGCTGGTCGATTCCGCCGGCGAGGTAGCAGGTGTCGAGCAGCGTGATCCGGATGCCGACGTCACGCGCGGCCGCGATCAGCGCCAGACCCATCGCGTTCGGGTCGTCGTACCGCCGGCCGCCGGGCGCGTGGTGGAGGTAGTGGAATTCGCCGACCGCGGTGATCCCGGCGAGCAGCATCTCGCCGTACACGGCCTTCGCGAGGTCGTAGTACGTGTCGGGGGTGAGGGCGGCGGCGACGGCGTACATCTGCTCGCGCCAGGTCCAGAACGTGCCGCGCTCGGTCTGCGTGCGGCCGCGGAGGGCGCGGTGGAATGCGTGGCTGTGGCAGTTTGCGAGCCCCGGGATGACGAGTCCGTTGAGGACCTGCGCGTCGCCGGGGGCAGCGTCCGGCTCGATCGACGTGAAGCGGCCGTCGGCCGTCGTCACCAGGACGGCGCGCGCGAGGCCGGTCGGGAGGAGCGCGGTCTCACACCAGTACGACGTCACCTCGCGAGATCCTTCAGTACTCCGGCCAGCGCGTCGACGCCGGCGAGGCAGTCGTCCTGCTCGGCGTACTCGGCGGGCGAATGCGAGATGCCGCTCGGGTTGCGGACGAACAGCATCGCGGTCGGGATGCCGGCGTCGGAGAACACGCCCGCGTCGTGACCGGCGCCGGTCGGGAGGACGGGGGCGCCGTCGAGCACGTTCACCAGTCGATCCCGCAGTCCGACGGGGAAGTCGACGATCGGTGAGACGGACTCGGGGGTGACGGTGAGCGTGGTGCCGTCGCGTTCGGCGCGCTCGGCGGCTTGCTTGGTGATTGCCGCGAGCAATAGTTCGAGTGTCTCGGTGTCGGCGGCCCGCGCGTCGAGCCAGGCGGTCACTTGCGACGGTACGGCGTTGGTGCCGTTCGGCTCGACCGACAGGCGGCCGAAGGTCGCGCGGGCGCCGGCCAGGCGGGCCTGTTTGTTCGCGGCCAGGGCGGTCATCGCGTAGGTGAGCATCGGGTCGTGGCGGTCCTCCATCAGCGTGGTGCCGGCATGGTTGGCCTCACCACCGAACGTGAACCGGTATCTCCCGTGCGGCCAGATCGAGCTCGCCACCCCCACCGGCGCCGTCAATCCTCTGCCCTGCTCCACATGCAGTTCGACGAACGTCCCCATCCGCTGCAGCAGCGGCGAAGGTCCCACTCCAGCCGGATCGATCCCAGCACCTTCCAAGGCTGCTGAAAGGCTCAGGCCGGACCGGTCCTGCAAAGCCAGCGCCTTCTCGGCGGACAGCACACCCGCCGCGACCCGAGACCCCAGACACGGCATCCCGAACCGAGACCCTTCTTCCTCCACGAACGCACCCACACCGATCGGCACGCCCGGCTCAAACCCCTCCGCCCGCAACCGGTCCACAGCCGCCAGAGCAGAAACAACCCCAAGCGGTCCATCGAACGCCCCACCATCGATCACCGAGTCAAGGTGGCTACCGGTGACGACGCCAGGCGCCGCCGCCGACTCACCACCCGCGCGGGGAGCCGGCCGCTCGGCCGGCGGTTCCCACCAGGCGATCAGGTTGCCTATGCCGTCCGACTCGACGGTGAGGCCGCGGGCGGCGCACTGGTCCAGGAACCAGTGCGTCGCCTCGCGTTCGGTGGGACTCCAGCCGCCTCGGGTGTAACCGCCGGTTTCGGGGTTGCGGCCGATGGCGGACTGGTCGGCCCAGAGGGATTCGAAGCTCAAGACCGGCTCACGACAAGGGGTTCTTCGACAGCCAGTCCTTGGCGACCGCGTCCGCGCTCTCCTTGCCGACGTCGATCCGCTTGACCAGGTCGGTCAGCGCGTCCGTGGTCAGCTTGGCGTCGACCGCGTTCAGCGTGGCGACCACGTCGTCGGACTTGTGGTCGGTCCGGATCAACGGAACGATGTTGTTCGGCGGCAGGATGTGCTCCGGGTCCTCCAGCTGGACCCAGCCCTTGTCCTTGATCACGGCCTGCGTGGTGAACAGGTCGGTCACCTGGATCTGGTTGGTCTCGAGCGCCTTGATGCTCAGCGGACCACCGGCGTCGAGCGTCTTGTACTCCTTGAAGTCGACGTCGTACTTCTCCTTCATGCCCTTCAGCCCGGCGGTCCGGACCTTGAACTCGGAGCTACCGCCGGCGACCAGGTTCTTGCCCTTCAGGTCGCCGATCGACTTCAGCTGGTACTTGTCCGCGGTCGCCTTGGTCACCACGATGGTGTCCTCGTCGGTGGCCGGGGACATCTCCAGGATCTCCAGACCCGGCGTCAGTGCCTTCTTCAGCGCGTCGTACGCCTTCTGCGGGTCGGTCTCGGTGGAGTTCTTGTCGAAGTACGCCAGTGAGGCGCCGGTGTACTCCGGCACCAGGTCGACGGACCCGTCCTTGATCGCGGCCATGTAGGTCTCGCGGTTGCCGATGTTCGGCTTCTTCTTCACCTCGATGCCCTTGGCGGCCAGCGCCTGGCCGTAGATCTCCGCGATCAGCTGGCTCTCGGAGAAGTCGGCGGACCCGACGGTGATGCTGCTCACCTTCGAGGGCGCCGGCGAGCTGCCGGCGTTGTCACTGCCGAGCTGGTCGCCCCCACCCCCACAACCAGCCAGGCCGAGCACCGCCACCCCGGCGATCGCAGTACGGATGAGTGTGGATCTCAACACGAGAGCCTCCAGTGTTCTCGTTCAGCCATCGACCGGTGCCGATGGATGCATCTCAAGTTCAGCAGGTAGGACGGACAGTTCAGCCGATCTTCAGCCCTTCGGAGACCGTGATCCGCCCGATCAGTGCGAAGACCGCGTCCAGCACGATCGCAAGCAGCGCCACCAGCAGCGCGCCGGTGAACATCTGCGGGAAGTCGCGGAGCTTCAGCCCGTCGACCACGTAACGGCCGAGGCCGCCGAGTGACACCAGCGCGGCGATCGTCGCGGTCGAGACGATCTGCAGGGTGGCGCTCCGGATGCCGGAGATGATCAGCGGCAGCCCGATCGGGATCTCCACCTTGGTCAGGATCTCGCGTCCGGTCATCCCCATCCCCCGCGCCGCGTCGATCGTGGCCGGATCGACACCGGACAGACCGGCGTACGTCGAGGCCAGGATCGGCGGGATGCCCAGCGCGACCAGCGCGATCAGTACCGGCAGGAAGCCGATCTGGTTGGTCAGCAGGACCGCGATCATCAGCAGACCGAGGCTCGGCAGCGCACGGGCCGCGTTGCCGAGGTTGATCGCCAGGAACGCCCCGCGCCGGGTGTGCCCGATCCGCAATCCGATCGGTAGCGCGATCACCACGGAGAGTCCGAGAGCGGCAAACGTGTACCAGAGGTGCTGGAGGATCCGCGCCCAGATCCCCTCGTTGCCGGACCAGTTGTACGAGTCGGTCAGGTACTGCCACATGTCAGGCCACCTCCGCCACAGGTGTGGAAACCCGAGCCCAAGGAG
The DNA here is from genome assembly GCF_041430295.1 of Kribbella sp. NBC_00662. Lineage (GTDB taxonomy): Bacteria > Actinomycetota > Actinomycetes > Propionibacteriales > Kribbellaceae > Kribbella. Next base: position 1,829,504 of record NZ_CP109029.1, read on the forward strand.
TCAATACCCGCTGCAGCGACACCAGGATCAGGTCCGCGACCAGCGCCAGGGCCAGTGAGAGCACGACTCCGACCAGCACCGGCGTCAGGAAGTCCTTCTGGAAGCCGAGCGTGAACAGCTCACCCAGACCGCCGATCCCGATCACCGCGCCGACGCTCACCATCGAGATGTTCGCGACCGTGACCACCCGCAGCCCGGTGAAGATCACCGGTACGGCGATCGGCAGGTCGACCGCGACCAGCCGGTGCAACGACCCGTACCCGACCGCGATCGCGGACTGCCGTACGTCGGGTGGCACGGAGCGCAGTCCGTCGATCACGTTCCGGATCAGCAGCGACACCGTATAGATGGTCAGCGCGACGATGATGTTGATCGTCGACAGCACCTTGGTGCCGAGGATCGCCGGGATCACGATGAACAGCGCGATCGACGGCAACGAGTACAGCAGGCCGCCGAACGCGATCAGCGGGTTCGCCAACCAGGAGTACCGCGTGGCGACGTACCCCAACGGCACCGAGATGATCAGCCCGAGGATCACCGGGATGATCGCCAGGTAGATGTGCTCGCGCAGTTGCTCCCAGATCAGCCCGAGGTTATCGCCTATCCACGTCATGACCGGAGAGCCTCTGCGACTCCGGCCTGGTCGATGACGCCGATGGCCCTGCCCTCGTCGTCCACGCAGACGCCACAACCGGTCGGCGACGTGAGTACCGCGTCCAGCGCCGCGCGCAACGAATCGCCGCGCTTGAACACCGCGCCGAGCGGCAACAGCTCACCGGACCCGTTCTTCCAGCCGACGGGTATGCCGTCCTTCAACGCCAGCTCGTCCGGAACCGGTTGCACGGGCAACGATTCGGGATGCACGAACGTCAGCGCCCGGTAACCGCGATCCTGGCCGACGAACCCGCGGACGAAGTCGTCGGCCGGCTCGCCGAGCAGCTCGGCCGGCGGCGCGAACTGGGCCAGCTTCCCGCCGACCTGCAGTACTGCGACGTTGTCGCCGAGCTTGATCGCCTCGTCGATGTCGTGGGTGACGAACACGATCGTCTTGCCGATGTCGCGCTGCAGCCGCAGCAGCTCCTCCTGCAACTGATGCCGGACGATCGGGTCGACCGCACTGAACGGCTCGTCCATCAGCATCACCGCCGGATCGGCCGCCAGCGCGCGGGCGACACCGACTCGTTGCTGCTGGCCACCGGACAGCTGGGCCGGATACCGCTCGGCCAGCTTGACGTCCAGGCCGACGCGTTCGAGCAGCTCCATCGCCGTACTGTGCGCCTTGCGTTTGTCCCAGCCGAGCAGCTTCGGGACGGTGGCGACGTTGTCGACAACGGTCTTGTGCGGGAACAGGCCGGCGTTCTGGATCACGTACCCGATCCCCCGGCGCAGTGTGACCGGGTCCTGGGAGTTGATGTCCTCGCCGTCGATCGAGATCGTCCCGCTGGTCCGCTCGATGGTGCGATTGATCATCCGCAGCGACGTGGTCTTGCCGCACCCGGAGGGCCCGACGAACACCGTGATCTGGTTGCTCGGGATCCGCAGGGACAGTTTGTCGACGGCGACGGTGCCGTCCGGGTACTGCTTGGTGACGTCCTCGAACTCGATCATGGCGCCCCTTCGCGCTGGTCATCGGTCGCCCGAAAGACCCTAGCGGAACCTCAGACCGAAACCACGCGATCGCATGGTTTCTCGCCCCTTGGAAAAGTGCACCGTAGCACTAGAGATTGCCACGGTCGCACACAGTCAGCTTTCCCGCATCGGGATGCGCACACCCCGCTGGTCGGCGACCTCGACAGCCTTCTCGTAGCCGGCGTCGACGTGACGGATCACACCCATCGCCGGGTCGTTGGTGAGCACCCGCTCCAGCTTCTGCCGGGCCAGATCGGTGCCATCGGCAACAGATACCTGGCCGGCGTGGATGGACCGGCCGATACCGACGCCGCCGCCGTGGTGGATCGACACCCAGGAAGCACCGCTGGCCACGTTCACCATCGCGTTCAGCAACGGCCAGTCCGCGATCGCGTCCGAACCGTCGAGCATGCCTTCGGTCTCCCGGTACGGCGATGCCACGCTGCCGGTGTCCAGGTGATCGCGACCGATCACGATCGGCGCCTCGAGCTCGCCGGAGGCAACCATCTCGTTGAACCGCACCCCGGCCTTGTCCCGCTCGCCCTGTCCGAGCCAGCAGATCCGCGCCGGCAGCCCCTGGAACGCGACCCGCTCGCCGGCCAGCTTGATCCACCGGGTCAGGTGCTCGTTGTCCGGGAACAGGTCCAGGATCGCTTGATCGGTCTTCGCGATGTCGGCCGGGTTGCCGGACAGCGCGGCCCACCGGAACGGGCCCTTTCCTTCACAGAACAACGGCCGGATGTACGCCGGTACGAAGCCGGGGAACTCGAACGCCCGGGAGTACCCCGCCTTGCGCGCCTCGTCCCGGATCGAGTTGCCGTAGTCGAACACCTCGGCGCCCGCGTCCTGGAATCCGACCATCGCGGCGACATGCCGAGCCATCGACGCCTGCGCGCGCTCGGTGAACCCAGCCGGGTCCTTCTCCCGGGCGGTCGCCCAGTCGTCGAAGTCGATGCCCACCGGCAGGTACATCAGCGGGTCGTGCGCCGAGGTCTGGTCGGTGACGATGTCGATCGGCGCACCCAGTTCCAGCAGCTCCGGCACGATCACCGCGGCGTTGCCGAGGACACCGATCGACAACGGCCGGCGGGCCTTCTTGGCCTCCTCGGCCAGCCGCAGCGCGTCGTCCAGGTCCTTCGCCCGTACGTCGAGGTAGCGGTGCTCGATCCGGCGGTCGATCCGCGACGAGTCGACGTCGATGCAGATCGCGACGCCGTCGTTCATCGTGACGGCCAGCGGCTGCGCGCCGCCCATGCCGCCGAGGCCCGCGGTCAGCGTGATGGTGCCGGCCAGCGTGCCGCCGAAGCGCTTCTCGGCGACCGCGCCGAACGTCTCGTACGTACCTTGCAGGATGCCCTGGGTACCGATGTAGATCCACGAGCCGGCCGTCATCTGGCCGTACATCGTGAGGCCCATCGCCTCGAGCTTGCGGAACTCCTCCCAGGTGGCCCAATCGCCGACCAGGTTCGAGTTCGCGATCAGCACCCGCGGCGCCCACTCGTGCGTCTGCATCACACCGACCGGCTTGCCGGACTGGACGAGCATGGTCTCGTCGTCCTTCAGCGTGGTCAGTGTCCGGACCATCGCGTCGAACGAGTTCCAGTCGCGGGCCGCTTTACCGGAACCGCCGTACACGACGAGCTCGTCGGGGTGCTCGGCGACCTCGGGGTCGAGGTTGTTCTGCAGCATCCGCAGTGCGGCTTCCTGCTGCCAACCGCGAGCGGTGAGGGTGGTGCCGCGGGGCGCGCGCACAGGACGTGGTCCGGACATGGGTGATCCAGCCTTTCTAGTTCAGCGGACCGGTGACGGTCTCGGCAGCATCGATATAGGTGCCATCAGCAACAAGTTGGACGGAGTGCTCGATCTCTGGAGCGAGATGCCGGTCGGTTCCAGGGCCTTCGACATACCGGCGGAGTGCGTCCTTGGCCGCGGCGGTCGCCGGGGCCGGGGTGAGCGGCGCGCGCAGGTCGAGTGCCCGCGCGGCGGTGAGGATCTCGATCGCCAGCACCCGCTGCAGGCCGTCGACCGACTTGCGCAGCTTGCGGGCTGCGGACCATCCCATCGAGACGTGGTCCTCCTGCATCGCGCTGCTCGGGATCGAGTCGACGCTGGCGGGTACGGCGAGACGCTTGAGCTCGGACACGATCGCGGCCTGGGTGTACTGCGCGATCATGTGACCGCTGTCGACACCGGGATCGTCGGCCAGGAAGGCGTTCAGGCCGTGGTTGCGCGCTACGTCGAGGAAACGGTCGGTACGACGTTCGCTGATGCTCGCCAGGTCGGCGACCGCGATGGCGAGGAAGTCGAGCACGTACCCGACCGGGGCGCCGTGGAAGTTGCCGTTGGACTCGACGCGGCCGTCCTTCAGTACGACGGGGTTGTCGATCGCGGCGGCGAGCTCGCGGTCGGCAACACTCGCTGCGTGGGCGGCGGTGTCGCGGGCTGCGCCGTGGACCTGCGGGGAGCACCTCAATGAATAGGCATCCTGGACGCGGTTGCAGTCCGGACCGCGGTGGCTCGCGACGATCGCGCTGTCCTTGAGGATCGTGCGGAGGTTCGCGGCGGACGCGGCCTGGCCGGGGTGCGGGCGCAGGGCCTGCAGGTCCTCGGCGAACACGCGGTCGGTGGCGAGCTGGGCCTCGACGCTCATCGCGGCGGCGAGGTCGGCGGTCTTGAAGAGCCGGTCGAGGTCGGCGAGCGCGAGGACCAGCATGCCGAGCATGCCGTCGGTCCCGTTGATCAGGGCGAGACCTTCCTTCTCCGCGAGCACGACCGGCGCCAGGCCGTTCTGCTGCAGGGCTTCGCCGGCGTCGAGAAGGTTGCCATCGGCATCACGGACCTTGCCTTCACCGAGGATCGCGAGGGCGACGTGGGACAGCGGTGCGAGATCGCCGGAGCAGCCGAGGCTGCCGTACTCGTGCACGACCGGGGTCAGGTGCGCGTTGAGGAGACCGGCGTACGCCTGGGCCGTCTCGACCTTCACGCCCGTACGGCCCGTCGCGAGGGTCGACAGTCGGAGCAGGGCAAGCGCCCGTACGACCTCGGTCTCCACCTCGGGGCCTGAGCCGGCCGCGTGCGAGCGGATCAGGCTGCGCTGCAACTGGGCCCGCAGCTCCGGCGCGATGTGCCGCGTCGCGAGTGCACCGAACCCGGTCGAGACGCCGTAGTGCGGGGTGTCCGCATGGGCCAGCGCCTCGATCGCGGCGCGTGACTTCGCGATCTCCTCCAGGGCCTGGTCATCGATCCGTACCTGCGCGCCGTACCGCGCGACCGCGACCACCTCGGCCGGGGTCAGCGGTCCGATGCCGACAATCACCGTGTCTTCCACCCGATCATTGGACCGCGCCGGGATGCTCCTCGGCAGCAGCGGCATACCAGTTTCTGTCTCGGATCTGAGACGTCAAGTGTGGACCCGCGAACACATAGGGTCATGCCATGGTGTTCGAGATCCGGCCGGCGCGGCCGGCGGACGCGGTCGGCGTCGCCCAGGTCTGGGCTGCCGTGATGCCGCATCTGGTGAAGTCGGCGCGAGCCATCGAGACCGAACTGCGAGGCGGCCGGAGCCGGGTGATCCTGCTCGCCATGGACGGTCCGGACGTGGTCGGGTACTCGAACCTCTACCTCCCCGAGGCAGGCGTGGCCGGTGCGCGGGTGCGGATCACCGTCCAGGTGCCACCGTCGCAGCGCAAGCGCGGGATCGGCACTGCGTTGCTGACCGCGATCTCTGCGGAGGCTGCCACCGCCGGGGCCGGCCGGCTCCTGGTCGCTGTGGCTGAGGACTCCAAGGCCTTCGCGGAGAAGCGTGGGTTCACACTGGGGCGGCGGATGAGCCATTCCGCCGCCGACCTGCGCGAGGCCCGCGAGCCGGTCGCGCCGCCGGCCGGGGTACGTCTGGCCACCTACGACGAACTGGAGCCGCGGCAGGTGTTCGACGCCGAGATCCAGGTGCGGGACGACGATCCGAGCGGGTTCTCCGGCGGACCGGCGTACGACGAGTGGGTGAAGGTGTCGTGGAACAACCCGGACATCCGGCGGGACCTGAGCTTCGCCGTACTGGACGGCGATCGGGTGCTGTCGTTCGTGACCACGACCGCGGATCCGGACCGCGGGGTGATCTGGTCGAATCTGACCGGCACGATCCCGTCGGACCGCGGGCGCGGACTGGCGAAGGTGGTGAAGTCACACGCGCTGGCCGCGGCCCGGGACGCGGGGTTCGTCACGGCATCGACCGGGAACGACGCGGGGAATCTTCCGATGCTCGCGGTGAACAAGTGGCTCGGCTACCGGACGACGTCCGGCGCGTGGACTGCGGAGAAGGCCCTGTGAAGCGGCTCGTCATCTCGTTGCTCTTCTTCCTGGTCGTGTCGGTTGCGGTCGGGTTGCTGGTCTCGGGCTCGGAGTTCCTGGACTGGGGTGTCGCCGGCGGGTTGTTCGCGATCGCGGTCGCGGGTGAGGGGCTGCGGTTCTGGTTGCGACGGAGCCGCGCGAAGAAACGCCAATCCGGGATCTAAGGCGGGAGCGGGTTACCCTGCCGTTGTGAGCGGCAACGTTCCCGCCTCGACCCGCACGCTGCGGGTGCTGACGTTCCTGGCCACCCAGCCCGGTCCGGTACCGATGGAGCGCATCGCCTCCGCGGTCGGCCTGCCGCGCTCGTCGACGTACCACTTGCTGCGGGCAATGATCGACGAGGGGTTCGTCGTGCATCTGCCCGAGGAGAAGCGGTACGGGCTCGGGGTCGCGGCGTTCGAGATCGGGTCGGCGTACCTGCGGCACGATCCGCTGGAGCGGTTGGCGCGGCCGCTGTTGGTGCAGCTGGTGCACGAGGTGGGTCAAACGGCGCATCTCGGAGTACTGCACGGTCGGGAGCTGGTCTATCTGCTGAAAGAGCAGCCGCCGCGACCGGTGACTCTGGTGACCGACGTCGGGGTGCGCCTACCCGCCACCCTCACCGCATCCGGCCGAGCCCTCCTCGCCGAGCTCCCGCCCGCGCAGGTGCGTGCTCTCTTCCCCACTCCCGAGTCCTTCGTCCGTCGCACAGATCTCGGCCCGCAGACCCTCACCCAGCTCCGCCGCCTACTAGCCGACGAGAAACGCCAAGGATTCGCCGTCGAGGACTCCTTCATCACCCCCGGCATGGCATCCGTCGCGAGCGCAGCCGTAGACCACGCCGGCCATCCGGCGGCCGCCATCAGCGTCACCTTCCGCGCCGACGCCGTCCCCCCACCGGACCGCCCCCAACTGGCCCACCGAATCCGCCAAGCCGCCACCGCCCTCTCCCGCCGCCTCCACGGCTAGGCCCCCGCGCGCGGCTCTGGATGGGTGCCGACGAACGGGTAGTGGTGCCGTGGATCGCCCCTTGGTGGGGTGAGCGGAGCGGGACTGAGCCGGACAGTACCCGTCCTTCGGTACGCCTAGCCGGACTCGGCCGGGTGTTCGACCTGGCGGTCGCCCCATTGGGTCAGGACGCCGCGGGCTATTTCCAGGTCCTCCCGGAGGGAGCGGTCGGCCAGGCTGGCCGGCAGGACCGCCAGGGCGTCGGCCAGCCATGGACCGACGGACGCAGGGGCGAGGTCGTCGGGGGTCAGGCCGGCCAGACGGATCGCGCGTACGGCGGTGACGAGCTCGCTGGCGAGGACCTCGCGGAGAGCATCCAGCAACTGAGCAGTCAGTACTGCGGCCTGTGGCGCGAAGCTCGCGTGGAGCTCGGCGCCCCGCGACAGCGTCGCCGTGCCCAGCGTCGCGGGCTGGGCGGCCGAGCGGACCGCGGCGAGCGCGTCATGGGCGACGTACTCGATCATCATCACGCCCGAGCTCGCCTCCGCTCCGCTGGCCAGGAACCGGCTCAGGCCGGTGTAGTCGGGATCGACCAGATTCGCGACGCGCGTGGTCGAGAGAGTTGCCACGCTGTGCAGACTGAGCCGCAGCGAGTCGAGGGCGAGCGCGATCGGCATCGCGTGCCAGTTGCCGTTGTGCAGCACGGTATCGCCGGCCACCAGCGGATTCTCCGCGGCCGCGTTGATGTCGATCCGCACACTGTTGCCCAAGGCATCGGAATGGTCGACAGCCGGCCCGAGCACCTGCGCGAAAGCCCTCAACCCGAAGGGATCCTGGATGCGCGCGGGCGGCAGCGGCAGACCGTCGAGCAACCCGCGCATCCGGCGGGCGACCCGCACCTGCCCCGGCTGCGGACGCGCCTCGTGCACGCGGACGTCGTACACCTCGGCGTTCCCCCGCAGCGCGACGTGGGACAGCGCACCGACCAGCGGTACGACGTTGATCAGCGTGCCGGCCTCGACGTACGCGAGGCAGCACTCGGCGAGCGTGAGCGCATTGCTGGACAGCAGCGGGAGGGCACTGGTCCCGTCGATGACATCGCCCAGCGCGAGGCCGAGCTCGGCGAGCGGACCGAGGTCGCCGGTCCCGATCGCGCCGCCGCGATGCAGGTCGGGCAGGTCGTCGTCGTTGAGCAGGCCGACGATCGCGTCGGCCACCGCGGGGTCGAGTCCCGACCCGCCGGCGGCGAGCTGGTTGACCCGGATCAGCAGCCCGAGCCGGACGACGTCCTTCGGGTACGACGTCGTGCCGGTCGTACTGTGCGACCCGAGCAGCCGCGCGCCGTGCTCCGGGTCCGACGTGAGCACGTCACGGTTCGCGCCGACGCCGGTCGTCCGCCCGTACACCGGCCGCCGTCCCGCGACCTCGGCCACCACCGCGGCCGACTCCTCCATCCGCTTCCGGGCATCATCGCTCAGCCGGACCGCCGTACGCCGCTGCCCGAGCGCGACCGCCTCCAGCGGGCTCAGCCCGGCACCCGTCAGCTCAACCGGCTCCATCCCCACAGTGTGGAACCGCCCCGGCCCCCGAGGTAAGCGCCGCGCCCACCCCAACGTCTCGAACCCGAGACGGGTAAAAATCGGACCTATGACTGTTGAGGACGAAGTCCGCGCCGAGGCGGCCGAGGCGGACGTGGTGCTGATCGGCAACGACGCCGAGCTGATCGCGAACTGCTGGACCGACGACTGGGTCGCGGTCGATGCCACCGGGATCACACCCAAGGCGGACATCATCGGCTGGATCGCGTCTGGCCGGCTGCAGCATCACAGCATGACGACCGTCGGTGGCGAGCGGATCGCCCGGATCGGCGACACGGTCGTCCTCACCGCCCGGAAGGCGAGCTCGGGCAGCTGGGACGGGACGCCGTACGAAGTCGAGGAATGGATCAGCCAGGTCTACGTGCGCTCCAACGGACGCTGGCTGCAGGCGTTCTGCCACAAAGCGACAACATAGGAACAGCCCGTCGCCGAGGAGGCGACGGGCTGTGGAAAGACCAGGGGTTACTTCTGGCCGTAGCGCTTCTTGAACTTCTCCACGCGGCCCTGGGTGTCCATCACGCGCTGCTGGCCCGTGTAGAACGGGTGACTCGCGGACGAGATCTCGACGTCGACGACCGGGTAAGTGTTCCCGTCGTGCCAGACGACCGTCTCGCTGCTCTCGCGGGTCGAACCGGTGAGGAAGCTGAAGTTACCGGACTTGTCCCGGAAGACAACCCGGCGGTAGTCGGGGTGGATGTCCTTCTTCATGCTGCCGTACTTCCTTCCAGATAAGGGGCGAACGGGTCGGTCAGGGGATGGACCGCTTCATCCGCACGTAGCACACAACCGTCGAGGCGCTCGGTTAATTCCCGCAGATCCAGACCGGGCCCGGTGATCGACAGGTACGACGCGCGGTCGCCGTACTCGGGGTGCCACTCGAGGGCGGACCGGGCCTGGTGCTGCTGCCCGACCGACGGCCAGCGGTCCGCCGGGAGGTCGGCCAGCCACGGGCCGAGGACGCCGATCGAGATGTTCGTGCCGAAGCTGTCCCAGCTGAGCCGTTTGCGGTGCTGGGTCGCGATCCAGAGCGTGCCGCGACCGCGAGCGGACCCGGCGACCAGGTCCTCGAGGGCGTCGTACAGGCGCTCGGGATGAAACGGCCGATCGGATTGCCAGACCAGCGTCGGCACCTCGCCGTCCGTGGGTGCCGCGATCGAGCCGGGCTCGACGACGTTCCCGGGAGCATGCAGCCGTACGCCGAGCAGACCGGCCGGCGTGGTCCGGATCAGCAGCCGCGGATTGATCGCCTCCACCAGCGCGGCCGGATCCTCGCCACTCAGCACCGCCGCGTCGGCCGACTCCAGTTGCCGGACGACGACCTCGGCGATCGCGCGACCGTCCTCGGCCGCGGTCGGGATGCCGCGCTCCCGGATCAGTTCGTCGCCGGTCAGATCGGCGACCGCGGTGGCGGCATCGACGGTCGTGACGACCGCGTCGATCCGGAGGTCGTCGGCCGTCGCGAGCTCGGTCGCGATCGCCTGGGTGTCACCGGCGGCGGGGACGTTGACGATCGCGACGCCGTACCGCTCGATGGCCGCGATGCTGGAGAGCAGTTGGACGAGAGAGCCGCGCATCGCGCACGAGACACACGGGTGGTCCATGGTGATCACCTCGCGGTCGATCACGCCGGTCACAGTCCGGGCGACCCGTACGACGGAGCCCGCGCTGAGGCCGCTCACGTCGTACTCGACCAGGACGCCGGTCGGGCCGGCGGCAGCCAGCAGATTCCCCGCGACGGCGCCGCGGAAGTCCTCGTCGAGGCCCGTCAGCAAGGTCACCGGCAGCATCGACTCTCCAGTCTTGTTGAAAATGATTACCATTACAACGTACCCTGTCGGCCGGAATAGCCGCCACCCGGCCGGCGTTCATCGGAGTGTGGGTCACCCGCCAGGTGATCCGGGAAAGGACAGCATGGCCAAGCGCAACGACCTCCGCCCCATCATCAAGCTCCGCAGCACCGCAGGCACCGGCTTCACCTATGTAACGCGGAAGAACCGCCGGAACAATCCCGACCGGCTGATCATCCGTAAGTACGACCCGAAGCTGAAGCAGCACGTCGACTTCCGCGAAGAGCGGTAAATGGCAACGACCGCGAAGATCGCCCGTAACGAGCATCGCCGCCGGACCGTGGCCCACTACTCCGAGCGCCGGTCCTCGTTGAAGCGCGTCATCGCCGACCCCGGTACGTCGGCCGGCGACCGCGCCGAGGCGCGGCTGAAGCTCCAGAAGCTGCCGCGCGACGCGAGCCCGATCCGGGTCCGCAACCGCGACGCCGTCGACGGCCGCCCGCGCGGCTACATCGGCAAGGCGGGCATCTCGCGGGTTCGGTTCCGGGAGATGGCCCACCGCGGCGAACTGCCGGGATCACGAAGTCTTCCTGGTAACACGTCGAAGCCCCCCGCCGCAGCGGGGGGCTTCGCTGTTTCTGGAGACGGTTTCTAGAGACGGTTGTAGGCCTTCAGCGTCCGGAGGGCGCCGACTGTGACGATGCCGCGGTACTCGAGCGTGGCCGCCGGTCCGGGCGGTTCCCAGGTGATGGCCCAGCCGCCGTCGTCCTGCTGATCGGCGATCAGGCGGTCGAGGTGTGCATCGAGCTGTTCGTCGGTGAACAGCTGCTTCCAGAAGCTGTCCGGCGTCGGCGCGAGCTGCAGCGGCGTCACGCCGTACGTCGGATCCGCGGCGTCGGCGCGGAACCACTGCAGCTTCGGCAGCCAGTCGCGGACCCGATCGACGTCGACGTCCTCGGTGTGCTCCAGGAACTCCAGCGCCTCGTGCATCCCGTGGGCGTCCTCGGGGAACTCCTTCGCCAACTCGGCGGCACACCAGGCGCCGGCCTGGTCGCGCCAAGGATGCTCGACACCGAGCTGGTACAGCCGGCCGACCAGACCCGCGGTGGGGTTGATGCCGGGCTGGTAGGTCCATTCGGTGATGTGCTCGGCCCGCGGGTAGCCCTCCACCGCCGGACCGCAGAGCGGGACCGCGCCATCGGCGTTCGCGAGCTGGGCCAGCCAGTCGGTCGCCCGCCGGACCATCTCGTCGTCCCGAGCCCCCGCCGCGATCAGCGTGCTGAACGCGACCTCGACGTCGAGCGGCAGGCTGTCCGGACACCGCTTGTCCGGCTCCAGCCCCCACCCGAAGCCCCCGTCGGCGTTCTGGAACCCGCGCAGCGCGTCGATCACGCCTTGTGGGTCAGCGCCCTCGAAAACAGTGGCGAAGAGCCGACGCTCGAGCAGCCGAGCATCCCGCCGTACAAAGTCCCGACCTGCGGTGAAGATGTCCATGCCCCTACCCTCCCGCGGATCCCGCCGGAGGTCTTGAACGAAACGGACACCTCTCAGGGCTCGAAGCGGTAGCCCATGCCTGGTTCGGTGAGGAGGTGTTTGGGGCGGGCCGGGTCCGGTTCGAGTTTGCGGCGGAGCTGGCCCATGTAGAAGCGGAGGTTGCCGCTGGCGGTCTCGTAGCCGGGCCCCCAGACCTCGGTCAGTAGCTGGCGCTGGGACATCAGCTTCCCGGGGTTGCGGACCAGGACCTCGAGCAGGTGCCACTCGGTCGGGGTGAGGCGGATGTCCTCGCCGTTCTCCAGCGTGACGCGCTTCGCGGCCAGGTCGACGACCGAGCCGCCGACGGTCACCACAGGTTGGTCCTGGGCGAGGTTGCTGCGTCGGAGTACGGCGCGCATCCGGGCCAGGAGCTCGTCGATGCCGAACGGCTTGGTCACGTAGTCGTCCGCGCCGGCGTCCAGGGCCTCGACCTTGTCGGTCTGGTCGGTCCGCCCGGACAGCACCAGGATCGGCGCATCGGTCCAGCCGCGCAGCCCGCGGATCACGTCCACGCCGTCGAAGTCGGGCAGACCCAGGTCGAGGATCACCAGCTCGGGCGGGTGCTGCGCGGCGACCTTCAACGCCGACGTACCGGTGCCGGCCAGGTGCACCTCGTAACCACGCGCCTTCAGGTTGATCTGCAGAGCCCGCACGATCTGCGGCTCGTCGTCGACCACCAGCACTCTCGTCACTCTTGCTCCGATCGTTCGCGTGTTCCCGGGACCGGGGCGTCGGTCGGGCGGAGGACGGCGGTCGGCATGGTGACCACCATGGTCAGGCCGCCGCCCGGGGTGTCCTCGGGTAGCAGCGTGCCGTGCATCGCCTCGGCGAGGCCGCGGGCCAGCGCCAGTCCCAGCCCGACTCCGACCGTGTTGTCGGTGTCGCCGAGGCGCTGGAACGGCGCGAACATCCGGTTCCGGTCCTCGCGTGGGATCCCCGGTCCGCGGTCGATCACCCGGACCTCGACGATGTCGCCGAGCGCGCTGCCGGTGATCAGCGGCGGGCGGCCGGGCGGCGAGTAGCGGATCGCGTTCGCCAGCAGGTTTGCCACGACGCGCTCCAGCAGGGCCGGATCCGCCTCGACCAGCGGCAGCGTGTGCGGGATGTCGACCGTCACCTGGTCGGCTTCGTCACCCAGCTCGGCCAGTACGCCGGGCATGATCTCGTCCAGCGCCATCGGCCGCGTGAACACCGGCAGTACTCCGGCCTGCAGCCGACTCAGATCGAGCAGGTTGTCCACCAACCGCGACAACCGGTCCAGCGACTCGTCCGCGGTCTCCAGCAGCTCGGCCCGCTCGGACTCGGTCCACTCCACATCGTCGCTGCGCAGTGAAGTCACCGACGCCTTCGCCGACGCCAACGGGGAACGCAGGTCGTGGCCGACGGCCCGGAGCAACGCCGTACGCAGCTTGTCGGCCTCGGCGAGCGGCTTCGCCTCGGCGGCCGCTTCGCTCAACCGGGCCCGGTCGACCAGCGCGGCGGCGTGAGCCGCGAACGCTCCGACCAGCCGTCGCTCGTCGGCCTCGAGTTGATGACCTTGCAGCACCAGAACCAGGTCGTCCCGCGCCGGGATCTCCGCGTCGGCCTCCTCCGGACGGGTGCAGGTCAGGGAACCGGCCGAGGCCACCGGTCGCCAGATCTCGGTCAGTTCGTCGTCGTCCACGCGTTCCATCAGGCACGCCCCGGTCATCCCGAAGGCCTCGCGGACCCGTTCGAGCAGCGCGGGCAGGGCGGTCTCGCCTCGCAGTACCGATCCGGCCAAGGTCGCCAACGTCTCCGATTCCGCGGCCGCCCGGGCCGCCTGCCTGGTACGTCGTGCCGCCCGGTCGACGACCGAACTCACCATCGCGGCGACCAGGATGAAGATCACCAGCGCCAACGCATTGTTGAGCTCGGCGATCGTGAACGTCCGCTTCGGCGGGGTGAAGAACCAGTTGAGCACCAGCGACCCGCCGACCGCGGTCACCATCGCCGGCCACATCCCGCCGACGAGCGCGACCACAACCACCGCGAGCAGGAACGCCAGCACGTTGCTGGTCAGGTTGAGCGTGTCGCCGCCCAACCCGAGCACCAGCGCGAGCACCGGCGGCAGCACGATCGACAGCACGAAGCCCTGGATCTTCCGGCGCCGGGACAGACTTCCCCGCAACCGCGGCAACCGGCCGCGACCCATCAACGAGTGCGTGACGATGTGTACGTCGATATCGCCGGAGTCGCGGATCGTGGTGGCGCCGATCCCCGGCCCGGTGAACAGCGAGCCGATCCGCGAACGGCGACTGCCGCCGAGCACCAACTGGGTGGCGTTCTCGGCCTTCGCGAATGTCAGCAGGGCGGACGGGATGTCGTCGCCGACCACCTGGTGATAGGTCCCGCCGAGCTTCTCGACCAGGTTGCGCTGCTCGGCGAGCTTGCTCGGGTTCGCCCCGGTCAGGCCGTCGGAGCGCGCGACATGGACGGCGAGCAGGTCGCCTCCGGAGGATCGCGCGGCGATCCGGGCAGCGCGCCGGATCAGGGTCTCGCCCTCGGGACCGCCGGTCAGCGCGACCACGACCCGCTCCCGGGCCTCCCAGGTCGAGTCGATGTCGTGTTCCTGGCGGTACTGCTGCAGGCCCGCGTCGACCCGGTCGGCCAGCCAGAGCAGCGCCAGCTCACGTAGGGCGGACAGGTTGCCGACCCGGAAGTAGTTGCCCAGGGCAGCGTCGATCTTGTCCGCGGCGTACACGTTGCCGTGAGCCATCCGCCGGCGCAGCGCCTCCGGCGTCATGTCGACGAGCTCGATCTGGTCCGCGGCCCGGACCACCCGGTCCGGGACCGTCTCCTGCTGCGGTACGCCGGTGATCTTCTCGACCACGTCGTTGATCGACTCGAGGTGCTGGATGTTGACCGCCGAGATCACGTCGATCCCGGCGACCAGCAACTCCTCGATGTCCTGCCAGCGCTTCTCGTTCCGGCTGCCCGGGACGTTGGTGTGCGCCAGCTCGTCGACCAGCGCGACCTCCGGGCGGCGGGCCAGTACCGCGTCGATGTCCAGCTCGGTGAAGCTCGCGCCGCGGTAGTCGATGATCCGCCGCGGGATCACCTCGAGCCCGGTGAGCATCTCCGCGGTGTGCTGACGGCCGTGGGTCTCGACGAACCCGACCACCACGTCGGTCCCCCGGGCGAGGCGCCGTTGCCCCTCGCCCAGCATCTTGTACGTCTTCCCGACACCAGGCGCGGCACCCAGGTAGATCCGCAGATGCCCCCGGCCGTTCTTGCTCATACCTCCATGCTCTCAGTTCAGCCCAGCGCAGCCAGTGCGTTGTTGAGCGTGACAACGTTGACGACCGGCTCGCCGAGGAAGCCCAGCGTGCGGCCCTTCGTGTTGTCCTTCACCAGCTGCTGGACCTTCTCCACCGGCAGTCTCCGCTCACGGGCGACCCGGTTGACCTGCAGAGCGGCGTACGCCGGGCTGATGTCCGGGTCGAGGCCGCTGCCGCTCGCGGTGACCGCGTCCGGCGGTACCTGCGACGGGTCGACGCCCTCGAGCTTGGCGACGTCCTGCCGGCGCTGTTCGACCAGCTTGACCAGGTCCGGGTTGTTCGGCCCGTACTGCGAGGCCGCGCTGCCCATCCCGTCGTAGTCGACCGCGGACGGCCGGGTCTGGAACCACTTCGGGTCCGCGACCATGATCGCCTTGCCGTCGGCATCCTTCTTGCCGGAGTCCATCGTGTACGCCTGGCCGATCAGGTCGGAGGCGACGTCCTTGCCGTTGACCTTGACGATCGACCCGTTCGCGTTGCTGTGGAAGACGGCCTGCGCGACCCCGGTCATCACCAGCGGGTAGACGATCCCGAGGATCGCCGTGAACACGAGCAGCGCCCGTAGCGCCACCCCGAACTGCCGGACCGAGCCGGGCAGATTGCTTGCCATGGACAACTAGCCTTTCAGCGGAGACCGGGGATCAAGGAGATCACCAGGTCCAGGAGTTTGATTCCGACGAACGGGCTGATCAGACCGCCGACGCCGTAGATCAGCAGGTTCCGGCGCAACATCGCCGAGGCCGACGACGGCTTGTACCGGACCCCGCGCAGCGCCAGCGGCACCAGCGCGACGATCACCAGCGCGTTGAACACGATGGCCGACACGATCGCCGACTCCGGCGAGTGCAGCCCCATGATGTTGAGCTTGTCCAGTCCCGGGTACGCCGAGGCGAACAGCGCCGGCAGGATCGCGAAGTACTTGGCCACGTCGTTCGCGATCGAGAACGTGGTCAGCGATCCGCGGGTGATCAGCAACTGCTTGCCGATCTCGACGATCTCGATCAGCTTGGTCGGGTTCGAGTCGAGGTCGACCATGTTGCCGGCCTCTTTCGCGGCCGAGGTGCCGGAGTTCATCGCCACGCCGACATCGGCCTGGGCCAGCGCCGGCGCGTCGTTGGTGCCGTCACCGGTCATCGCGACCAGCCGGCCGCCCTCCTGCTCCCTCTTGATCAGCGCCATCTTGTCCTCGGGCGTCGCCTCGGCCAGGAAGTCGTCGACCCCGGCCTCCTCGGCGATCGCCTTCGCGGTCAGCTGGTTGTCACCGGTGATCATCACGGTCCGGATGCCCATCGCGCGCATCTGGTCGAACCGCTCCCGCATGCCTTCCTTGACCACGTCCTTGAGGTGGATGACACCGAGCGGACGAGCCTTGCCGTTGATGCTCTCGGCAACGACCAGCGGCGTACCACCGGAGGCCGAGATACCGTCGACGATCTCGCCGAGTTGGGTGTCGATCGTGCCGCCGCGCTGGTTGATCCAGGCGTTGACCGCTCCGGCCGCACCCTTGCGGATCTGCCGGTCATCGACGTCGACGCCGCTCATCCGGGTCTGCGCGGTGAACTCCACGAAGGTTGCGTGCGGCAACTCTCCGGTGTGACGCTCACGCAGTCCGTATCCGGTCTTCGCCAGTACGACGATCGACCGGCCTTCCGGCGTCTCGTCGGCGAGGCTGGACAGCTGTGCCGCGTCGGCGAGCTCGGTGTCGGTGACACCCTTGACCGGGATGAACTCCGCGGCCTGCCGGTTGCCCAGCGTGATGGTGCCGGTCTTGTCCAGCAGCAGCGTGTTCACGTCGCCGGCAGCCTCGACCGCACGGCCGGACATCGCCAGTACGTTGCGCTGCACCAGCCGGTCCATGCCGGCGATACCGATCGCCGACAGCAGCGCGCCGATCGTGGTCGGGATCAGGCAGACCAGCAGGGCCACCAGGATCACGATGTTCAGATCGACGTGCGCGTAGTTCGCGAAGGTCGGCAGCGTCACGGTCGCGATCAGGAACACGATCGTCAGGCTGGCCAGCAGGATGTTCAGGGCGATCTCGTTGGGCGTCTTCTGCCGCGACGCGCCCTCGACCAGCGCGATCATCCGGTCGATGAAGCTCTCACCGGGCTTGGTGGTGATCTTCACGACGATCCGGTCCGACAGCACCTTGGTGCCACCGGTAACAGCGCTCCGGTCACCACCGGACTCACGGATGACCGGGGCCGACTCGCCGGTGATCGCCGACTCGTCGACACTCGCGACACCCTCGACGACGTCACCGTCGCCCGGGATGATCTGCCCGGCCTCGACGACCACGAGGTCGCCGAGCTTCAGCTGGGTCGCGGGGACCTCCTCCTCGCGGTCGCCGATCAACCGGCGGGCGGTCGTCTCGGTCTTGGCCCGGCGCAGCGTCTCGGCCTGGGCCTTGCCCCGGCCTTCCGCGACGGCCTCGGCCAGGTTGGCGAAGATCACGGTCAGCCAGAGCCAGACCACGATCCACCAGACGAAGACACTCGAGTCGGTGAAGGCGAAGATCGTCGACGCGACCGCACCCACCTCGACCACGAACATGACCGGGTTCTTCACCATCACCCGCGGGTCGAGCTTGCGCACCGCGTCCGGCAGGGCGGTGAGCAGCATCTTCGGGTCGAACAGGCCCGAAGATGCTCTCTTCGGGGGTGCCGCCGGCGTCGACGCGGGCGGTTTTACGAGCGTGGTCACAGTCCCTCCGCGAGGGGTCCAAGAGTCAGTGCAGGGAAGTAGGTCAGGCCGGTCACGATCAGGACGGTGCCGACGAGCAGCGTCACGAACAGGGCCTTGTGGGTGGGCAGCGTGCCCTGGGTCACCGGTACCGGCTGCTGCTGGGCGAGCGAACCGGCCAGCGCGAGCGCGAACACGATCGGGACGAACCGGCCGAGCAGCATCACCAGCCCGAGAGCGGTGTTGTAGAACGGGATGTTCGCGCTCAGACCGCCGAACGCGCTGCCGTTGTTGTTACCGGCCGAGGTGAACGCGTACAGCACTTCGGAGAACCCGTGTGGGCTGTCGGTGTTGAAGATCGAGGCTCGTGCCACCGCGAGTCCCATCGCCAGCGAGGCGCCGATCAGTACGACGGTCGGGGTCGTCAGGATGTACAGCGAGACCAGCTTCATCTCGCGCGCGGTGATCTTCTTCTTCAGGTACTCCGGGGTGCGTCCGACCATCAGGCCCGCGACGAACACCGCCAGGACGGCGAGGATGAGCATGCCGTAGAGACCCGTACCGGTACCGCCCGGCGAGACTTCTCCGAGCATCATGTGGAACAGCGTCGTACCGCCGCCGAGTGGAGTGAACGAGTCGTGGGCCGAGTTCACGGCACCGGTCGACGTACCCGTCGTCGACGTCGCGAACAGCGCCGAGGCCCATTCGCCGAAGCGGGTCTCCTTGCCCTCCATGGCAGCGCCCGCGGCCTGGGTCGCCGTACCGGCGCCCTGGTTCTCGAAGAACGTCGCGGAGAAGGTGAAGGCGGCCCAGAGCGTGCCCATCACGCCGAGGATCGCGTAGCCCTGCCGCTTGTCCTTCACCATCACGCCGAAGGTGCGGGTGAGGCAGACCGGGATGACCAGCAGGAGGAAGATCTCGAACAGGTTGGAGAGCGGGTTCGGGTTCTCGAACGGGTGCGCGGAGTTGGCGTTGTAGAAGCCGCCGCCGTTGGTGCCGAGCTCCTTGATGACCTCCTGGCTGGCCACCGGGCCGCCGGGGATGGTCTGGGTCTGGCCGACCACCGACGTGACCTCGTGCCCGCCGGAGAAGTTCTGTACGACGCCCATCGCGACCAGCGCGAGGGTGCCGACGACCGCGATCGGCAGCAGGATCCGCAGCGTGGTCCGGGTCAGGTCGACCCAGAAATTGCCGAGCCGGTCGGTCTTGGCCCGGGCGAACCCGCGGATCAGCGCGACCGCGACGACGATGCCGACAGCCGCGGAGAGGAAGTTCTGCACCGCCAGGCCGGCGAACTGGACCAGGTGACCCATCGTCACCTCGGGCGAGTACGACTGCCAGTTGGTGTTCGCGACGAACGAGGCGGCGGTGTTGAACGCCAGCCCGGACGGCACGTTCGGCAGGCCCAGCGACAGCGGCAGCCAGTGCTGCAGCCGCTGCAACAGATAGAGCAGTACGAGGCTCAGCGCGGAGAAGGCGATCAGCGACCGGGCATAGACGCCCCAGGTCTGATCGGCCTTCGAGTCGACGCCGAAGAGCCGGTAGGTCACCCGCTCGACGCCCAGGTCCTTCTCGGACGTGAAGACCCGAGCCATGTACCCGCCCAGCGGCCGGTAGACGGCAGCCAGGCACAGGAGGAGGAAGCCGATCTGCAACAGACCGGCCGCAGTGTCTGACATCAGAACCTCTCGGGGAAGATCAGGGCGGCGATCAGGTAGAGGACCAGAGCAGCGGCCACCACCAGGCCGGCAATGTTCTCGGCGCTCACAACTTCTCCACTCCACGCAGCGCGAACCAGACGGCCGCGAACACGACGACGGTGACTGCGATGTAGATGACGTCAGCCATGACGACTCCACCTCGCGACAAATGTGCTCATGGGTTCAACTGCACACCGCTAGCTGCGGGCTCAGGAGGGTTCTCGCAGGCCTCTCACACCCGCTGACAGAGCTCTCACAGGCTTCTCACATACTTACGGCTGGCATCCCCACCGACAGACAAGGGAAGATCCCGCACGTGACTGAACTGGACACCCCCGCCCCCGCCGAGCAGTTCTTCTCCGCGGAGACCCGGGCCGCGCTGGCCGAGGCCAGCCAGAAGCTGGCCGAGCGCCTGCTGGCCCACACCGAGGCGTTGCTGGCGATGACCGGCGACGAGGACAACTCCGAGCTCTTCGAGCACAATGCCGCGCTCGAGGGCGTGGTCGAGGACTGGAACGAGGCCGTCTTCGAGCACACCGGTACGACGCCGCTGCTGCTGGACGAGTCGGACGACGACGAGGACGAGGAAGATGTCGAGCCGGACCAGGTGATCAGTGTGGTGTCACGGTTCGACCTGCGCGTGGTCGACCTGGACGCGCTGCTGGAGGCCGGCCGGGCCGCGCAGGAGCGGCACCCGGCCGAGCTGGACGAGTCCGGCGAGCGGGAGCCGGTCGACTCCGCCGAGCAGGCGATCTACGAGATCAGCCGCGAGGTCGGCGAGGCCTGGTTCGAGCTGCCGGGGATCGAGATGGTCGCCGGCGCGCGGGCGTACGTCGTACCGGAGCCGCCGTTCGAGCCGCTGGACGCCGACGCCGAGGACGTCGTCACCGAACTCATCGCCCCGAACGGCGTGGCCACCCACGCCGAGACCTGGGCCTAGACCAGTAGTTCGCCGTCCAGGACCGTGATCGCCTGGCCCTTCAGGTAGACGCGGTCGCCGGATGAGCTGACCTGGACGACCCCGCCTCGGGCGGACGCCTGGTACCCGACCAGTTCGTTCCGTCCGAGGCGTTCGCCCCAGTACGGCGCCAGACTCGTGTGCGCGCTCCCGGTGACCGGGTCCTCCGGGATCCCACTGCCCGGCGCGAAGAACCGCGAGACGAAGTCGTACTCCGAGCCCTGCGCTGTCACGATCACCCCGCGCAGCTTCTCCCGCTCGATGATCCCGGCCATCGCGTCGTAGTCCGGGACGACTGCACGCACCGTCGCCTCGTCACGGACGACGACCAGGAGATCGCGGAGCTCGCCCGTGATGTAGACCTCCGAGAACTCGACCGCCAAGGCTGCGCCGAGCCCGTCCGGAGCCGGCACCTCGGTCGGCCGGTTGACCGGAAAGTCCAGCGTGATCCCGTCGTCCGCGACCGTCGCGATCAGGATGCCGCTGCGCGTTGCGAAAGCAACCTTCCCGGACACCTTGTCGTCCGACACCAGCGCATGCGTGGTCGCGAGCGTGGCGTGGCCACAGAGCCGCTCTTCCAGAGTCGGGGTGAACCAGCGCAGATCCCAGTCCGCGTCGGCCCGCTCCGACGGCCGGGCGAACGCGGTCTCGGCGTGGTTCATCTCGGCGGCAACGGCCAGCATCCAGGCCTCGTCGGGCCATTCCCCGGCCTCGAGGAGACAGACCCCGGCCGGATTCCCGGTGAACGGACGTGCCGCGAACGCGTCGACAACCCTGATCCTCATAGCTCGACGCTAAACAGGACCGCTGCGGGTTTCCATAGCCATTCGGCACCGGGTGGACCGGTCAGGCCATCGCGACGGCCTCGATCTCGAGCAGCCAGTTCTCCGCGTAGATGTCGGCGATGACGACCGTGAGCGCCGGGGCATGATCGCCGAGGACCTCTTCGCGGATCTTCGCGTTCAGCGCGCGGTACTGCCGGTCGGACAGGTACGTCGTCACCTTGACCAGGTTCCGGATCCCCATCCCCGCCTCGGACAGCACGGCCAGCACGTTCCGCCAGACCATCCGGCACTGCGCCTCGAACGTCTCCGGCACCCGCCCGTGCTCGTTGCCCCACGGCACCTGCCCGCTGACGAACACCATCCGCTGCGCGCCGTCGACCTGGACACCGTGGCTGTACTTGCCCGACATCGGCAGGATCGACGGATTCAGTGGCTCGATCGCTAGATCTGGCATGGATTCCCCCTTCTACTTCGTCAATGCTTCCCCACCCGGGTAACTCCGTCATGTCTACCTTGCGGCGATTGAACCGCCTAGCCCACCCGGTCGTATCGATGGTGTTCCGCATCCCTACCGACAGGAAAGTGACATGTCACTCCGCTCGAAGGGCCGGCCACTCGCGGTTGCCACCGCACTGGTCAGCGGCCTCGCACTTGTCACCCCGGTGACCGCCAGCGCGCACGGGTCGCATCACGCGCTCGCCGTACAACAGGTCAACCTGGTCTCGGACCAGGCCGGCAAAGCTGTCCTGACCGACCCGGACCTGGTGAACCCGTGGGGGCTGTCGCTCGGCGCGACCACCCCGCTCTGGGTGTCCAACCAAGGTACGTCGACGTCCACGCTGTACTCCGCCGCGCCCGGCTCGAACACCGTGACGAAGGTGCCGACCGTCCGGGTCACGGTGCCGCTGCCGACCGGGCAGGTGTCCAACCCGGGCACCGGGTTCCTGGTCAGCAACGCGACCGCGTCCGCACCGGCACGGTTCATCTTCGCCACGCTGACCGGCCAGATCGAGGCCTGGAACCCGACGATCAACCCGTTGATGGGGCCGGCCGACATCAAGGCGACCGTCAAGGGCGCGGCGTACACCGGGCTGGCGATCTCGCCCGCGTCCGACCGGCTGTTCGCGGCGAACTTCGCGCAGGGCAAGGTAGACGTATTCGACAACGCGTTCATGCCGGTGAAACTGTCGAAGTGGGCCTTCCGGGACCTGTCGCTGCCGCGCGGGTTCGCGCCGTTCAACGTGCAGACGCTGAACGACCACGTCTTCGTGACGTATGCGAAGCCCGACCCGAAGACCGGCCGCAGCCAGGCCGGACACGGACTCGGGTACGTCGACGAGTACACCGTGGACGGGAAGTTCGTCACCCGGGTGGCCACGCGCGGCGCGCTGAACGCGCCGTGGGGTCTGACCCTTGCTCCCGCGAGCTGGGGTGAGCCCACCGGCACGCTCCTCGTCGGCAACTTCGGCGACGGCCGGATCAACATCCTGCGGCCGAAGTCGCACGGCAGGTTCGACTTCGCCGGGCAGGTCCGCAACAGCCACGGCAGGACCCTGGTGATCGACGGCCTCTGGGCGCTCCTGCCAGGCACCGCCACCACCGGCGGCACCGACACGCTGTGGTTCTCCGCCGGACCGGCCAAGGAGACCCACGGCCTCCTCGGCCAGCTCCGGATGCCGTAGTAGTCAGAGAGATTTCTCGAACCAGTGATGCGCGTAGGGCTCGGTGTTGAAGGCCGGTACCTCCTCGAAGCCTGAGGAGCGGTAGAGGGCGATCGCCTCCTTCAGGTTGTGGTTGGTCTCGAGCCGTACGACGGTGGCGCCGTTCGCGGCCGCCGTACGCTCGAGCTCGGCGAGCAGCCGGCGGCCCAGCCCGAGCCCGCGCGCATCCGGTGACACCCACATCCGTTTGATCTCGGCCGGGTCGGAGCCGTGCAGCTTGAGCGCACCGCAGCCGACCGGCTCCGACCGCAACGTTGCCACGAGCAACAACCCGGCGGGGAGCGTCAACTCGGCATGGTCCGCCGAGATGCTCCGCGCCGGGTCGAACCCGGTCTCGAACCTGCGCTCGAGCTCCTCGAAGTACGCGTTCAAGCAGTACTGCGCCGCCGGTAGCCGCGGGTCGACGATCTCGACCCGGACCATCGACGCCGTCAGCAACCGGGTCACCTCATCCATCGCCGCGGTCAACCGCTCCCGCTGCCGGTCATCGAGCGGCTCGAGGATCGAGGCCGCCAACTCGTCCGACCGCTCATCGAGCACCCGCCGCTCGTCGAGCCCTTTACCCGTCAGCCGCGCCATCCGCACCCGCGCATCCGCCACACTCGGCTCGACCTCCACCAGACCCGCGCTGGTCAGCGACCGCAGCAACCGGCTCAGATACCCGGAGTCGAGATCAAGCCGCGCACGCAGGGTGCGCACGTCGCACCCATCCACGCCGATCTCCCACAACACCCGGTCCTCCCCCAGCGGACGACCGCGCGCCAGGTAGTCCTCCTGCAACACCCCAACCCGCTGCGTCACCATCCGATTGAACCGCCGCACCTCCGCAACACTCATCCTCTGACCTTAGTCAGAGATCTGCTCGTTGGCCCAGTCCGAAGAGGAGGGAACTCGACTGCACCATCTCCGGATACCTGTCCGCGAGCCTGGCGCACTCCAGCGCCGTGTGGAGCGGATCGGGTTCCTGGAGGCTGTCGGGGAGGGGTTGGTCGCCGTAGTGGGCGTCGATCATGACCGTCAGCCAGCCGCCGGGGCCGGTGAGGCCGTGGATGAGGACGCCACGGAGGCCGGCGTGGGTGAGTTCGGCTCGCAACTGCGCGACAGTGTGGTACGTCGTGTGCGCCATCCGGTCGTTCCGCGGGCTGTACCCGTCGCGCAGGATGTCCGTCACCACGGCCTGCCGCTGGATCAACGTGTTCGCCAGCGTGGAGCCGATCAGATTGGCAGCCCGGTTGATCGCCACCACCGCCACGAACCCACCGAGCTTCGTCACCCGGATCGCCTCACGCAGCGCGAGCTGCCGCTCGCCCGACTCCCGCAGGTGATACATCGGCCCGGCCACGAACGCCGCGTCGAACTCCTCGTCCTCCCACGGCAGCCGCCGCGCATCCCCTTGTACTGCGCTGATCCCGGCCTCGGTCGCCTGCCGAACGTGATGCTCGACCGGATCGAGCAGCTCGACGTCGTACCCACGGCGCTTCAACCAAGCAGCGTGGACCCCGGGCCCGCCGCCGATGTCCGCAACCGCCGCGGGAGGCGCCGGCAGATACCTGTTCAGCAGATCCTGTACCCGGGCCAGCTCCAACCGTCCCTTGACGGTCGATCCGAGCCGGCTCGCTTCGTCGTACCGCTCGCTGTAGTGCTCTTCGAGCTCCAAGTGCATCGTCATGACACCCGAGTCTGAGCACAGAACCCGCCCCCGGGCAGGGCAGATCCCGGGGCAGATCAATCTGCCCCGGGTTGCCCCGATTCCCCTATCCCTTGTTCCTTTGTATTTGTCAGTCGATCGGGCGGAGCTCGTCGGCGTACGAGACCGAGACCCGGCGGAGTACGCCTTCCTTCACGGAGTACTGACCCATGCGCCACAGCGGCGGGCTGTAGGCGTGGACGGTGACGCTGCCCTTGTCCAGACCGGTGAGGCGGTGGATGTGATCGGGCCCGAAGCCGTACACGTCGCCGGCCTCGACCTCGGTCTCGATCGACTCCACGCCGATCGCGAGGTTGTGCTCGACGAGCTTGCCGCGGGCGACCGCGACCGCGCCGGAGGAGACGTCGTGGTCGTGCCAACCGGTGTCGTTGACCGGGGTCCAGCAGATCAGCCAGACGTCGACGTTCGCGTCGCGGTGGAGGGAGGCGAAGACGCGCTCCTCGTCGGAGTACGCGACCTGGTCCTCCCACAGGTGCGGCTGCGCGGCGATCGACGCGGCCAGCTCGGACAGTTCGTCGGGGGTGAGGTCGCGGCCTGGAAGGTCATCCAGCGACAGACAGTTGTTGAGCTCCACGAGCCGGCTGGCCTGGCGAGCTGGGACGTTAGGTACGTCGATCGGCTGGGCAGTCACTGCACTCCCCTCTCAGGAGTCGTAGTAGCACCGGTGCCGAAGAGCAGCCGGTGTGGATTGTCGTGGCGGATCACCGCGGTCGCGGCATCGCCTTGGCGGAGGTCGGTGGTCCCGGCGTACGGCCGGTCGGTGCCGTGCACGACCTGGTCGATGCCGAGGATCCGCGCGACCGCGTCGATCCCCTGCGGGCCGTAGCTCGAGGTGTCGACGTACAGATTGGGATCGATGGTGCCGAGCCGGCCGCCGCGGGCAGCCAGCCGCTCGTGGTGCACCGGCGCGAGACCGGCCGCGGCGGCGAAGCACAACCGCAGGCCCGGGTACGTACGCCGTCCGCCGAACGCGTGCCACGCCCACCAGGCCGCTTGCAGCTGGGTGGTGTAGTCGACGACCGGCGCCCACCAGCAGAGATCTTCGTTCGACCGGGCCGAGCCGGGGTGGACCAGGATCGGCTTGTTCAATCGCTCGAGGGTCTGCAGCAGCTCACCGAGCGCCTCCCAGGACGACGGTGCGCCGAGTACATGGGCAGGCAGCTGCAGCCCGAGGAATCCCTTGTTCAGAAGGGATTCCAGCTGCTTGATGTCGGTTTCGAGTAGGTCGACAGACGCCCACGCCCGGAACGGTTGCGGGAAGAGTGTGGCACCTTCGTGCCAGGCGGCGAGCAGCTCCGCGTCGCCGAGTTCTTCGATGCCCAGCGGGCTCGACAGCGAGACGGCGGCGAGCGTCGTACCGGCATCCTGTTCGAGCGCCACCCGCTTGCCGATCTCGTGCGCCGCGGGGTCCACGTCGTACGGCGCCTCGGTCGCGGTGTGCAGCGTCCAGCCGTCGAGGTACGGCGGCTCGCGACGCGCTCGGAGCCGGTCGACGAACGCTTCCGGCCAGAGGTGCTGGTGGACGTCGATCATCGGCTCCCCCTCTCGGCGGTTTGATCAGATTGAAGCGCTTCAGGATGCTTAGAGTGAAGCGCTTCAAAGGCCGCGTCGTCAAGTTTTTGTCCACGGCTGCGGCTAGGGTCGTGGGCATGTCCGGAACCGGCCGGAGGCCAACCCTCAAGGACATCGCCAGCGAGACCGGGCTCTCGATGGCCGCTGTGTCGTACGCGCTGCGCGGTCTGCACGGCACGCCCGAGACACGGCAACGGGTCCAGGACGCCGCCGACCGCCTCGGGTACCAGGCCGATCCGGTCGCCCGCGCGCTCGCCTCGGGCCGGAGCGGCTCGATCGGCGTGCTGTGCGCCTCCCTCGAGGATCTCTGGCAGCAACGGGTCGCGGCCGCGCTCGGCCGCGAGCTCCTCGCGCCGGACCGGAACGCCTGGATCATCGACTCGGCCGGCGATGCCGACCGGCAGCTCGAGCTCGCCCAGCACCTCGTCGACCACCGCGCCGACGCGATCGTTGTGATCCCGATCGACCCGGCCGCGAAGGAGTGGGCCGAGATCGCGAAACAGGCGCCGGTGATCGCGATCGGCGACGCCCTGCCCGGCGCGAAGGCGAAGTCCGAGGTGATCTTCGACAACGAGACCGGCGTGAGTACGGCGCTGCGCCGGCTCGCGGACGCGGGTCACCGCAACGTCGCCGTGCTGAGCCCGACCCGGCGTCTCGAGGTTGAACGCCCGGCCGAGGAGATCGCTCAAAGCGTCGCGGCCGACCTCGGTCTGAAGCTCCGCCTGCTGCAATGCCCGCACGACCTGACCGGGGCGACCGACGTCGCCCGCGCGCTCCTGACCAGCGCGAACCCCCCGACCGGCATCCTCGCCCTCGCCGACTCGATGGCCTTCGGGGTGTACGCCGCCAGCCGCGAGCTCGGCCTGCGCATCCCGGACGACCTGTCGCTGCTCGGGTACGACGACCAGCCGATGTCCCAGCTGCTCACTCCGCCGCTGTCCACGTTCCACTGGCCCCTCGACGACCTGGTCAGCCACGTCGTCAGCCGCGTCACGTCGGCAGTCGACACCAACCGCCGAGTCCGCCGTACCACCCTCACGCCAACCCTGATCGAACGCGGCTCGGTCGCCGCCCCGCCGACCAACTAGGCGAGCCGGCCACCGATGCGCGACAGGATCCACGCGCTCGAAACTAGACCAAGTCAGTACACTTACTTGCCGATGTCCACGATCCGGGACGACGATGCCTGGAAATGGACTGCGGTCAGCCCCCGCGGGCTACGCAGGCGCTTTCTTCGTCGCTGCGCTCCTCAGCGCACCCACTCCGCGCGCTCCCACCCACCCCCCGCTCATCGCGGTGCATCCCCTTCCGGCTATCGCCGGACCGTGCGCGCTGCCGCGCGTGTGACTACACCGGGGTCAGGCAAGACCGCACCCATCGAAGCGACCCTCACGCGGCGCTACGGCCGGGACCGACATCCCGCCCGGGAGCGTGCTCCACTCGACCACCGGGCAGATCGAGTGCCGCGCAGATCGAGTCCGCGAACGTCGGCGGTCACGCCAGGTGGGTGACGCGAGTGTGCACGCGGGCCGGCTGCGTCTCCTCTGCTATTTCAGGAAGGTTTGGCAGGCGGGACGGTTTGGGCCCATTCAGCCCAGTCGGCGAGGGCGGAGTACAGGCGCACGCCAGCCTCGATGGTGACGCGCATCGACTGTGTCTGCTCGCTGTACCCGAACTCCCCGCGATCCTTCCGCGCCGCATAGTCGCGATACTGCTCCGCGAGCTCGCGGTAATAGCTGGCCTCGGCCTCGAGATAACGCTGCAGCTCGTCGGTCTCCATCATCCAGAAGAACAGCGAGCGCAGCAGCGGCTGCAACCGCATGGTGTGGTCCACATCGACATCGGTCAGCCAG
Source organism: Kribbella sp. NBC_00662 (assembly GCF_041430295.1). Lineage (GTDB taxonomy): Bacteria > Actinomycetota > Actinomycetes > Propionibacteriales > Kribbellaceae > Kribbella. The sequence continues at coordinate 1,857,603 of NZ_CP109029.1, forward strand.
CGCTTCACCTCCGCGACGCCGGCATCGGTGATCCGGTACGCCTTCCGTCGCCGCGGCCCCTCGCTCTCGACCTCGACCAGGCCTTCGGCGGCGAGCTTGTTCAGCTCGGCGTAGATCTTCGGATGCTGCGCCGGCCAGATCGAGCCGAGCACCTCGGTGAACCGTCCGGCCAGGTCGTACCCGCTGGCCGGCCCTTCGGCGAGCAGCCCGAGCAGCCCGTGCCGCAGTGACATGTCCACCTCCTTCGCTGTACGGCCATCTTGACATGTCCCCACGGACATGTGCATGCTCAGATATGTCCCTAGGGACATGTCCTAGAGGACATATCCGAGGAGTTCATATGACTGAGGCACGGGCAGTTCTCGTCACCGGATCAACCGGCGGCATCGGTACGGCGACGGTCCGGCTGCTGCAGAGCCGGGGCTTCACCGTGTACGCCGGGGCGCGGGGCCGGGCCGAGTTCGAACCGGGGGTGCGGGTAGTGCCGCTGGACGTCGCAGATCCGGAGAGCGTCGCCGCGGCGGCCAAGCGGGTCGCGGGCGAGGTGGACGGTCTGTGGGCGGTGATCAACAACGCCGGCGTGATCGTGCAAGGACCGCTGGAGTTGGTGCCGGCCGACGAGTGGCGCCGCCAACTCGAGGTGAACACGCTCGGCCCGGCGTCGGTGATCCGCGAGTTCCTACCGCTGATCCGTGCCGGTCATGGGCGGATCGTGAATGTGAGTGCGGCTACTGGACGGGTTGCGATGCCACTGCTTGGCGCGCTGTCCGCGAGCAAGGCTGGGCTCGAGGCGCTATCGAACGCACTGCGGTTGGAGTTGGCCGCGTGGAAGATCCCGGTAGTGGTCGTCGAGCCAGGAACAACCGAGACCGAGATCTTCGCCCGGTCGGGCGCGGCCGCGGACGCCGCGATGCAGCACGCCGATCGCGAGCGGGTCGAGTTGTATCGAGCTCACTTGGCCGCCTACGAAAAGGCAATGGGCCGCTTCAAGCCAGGCCCGGTGGAGAAGGTTGCCGAGGTCATCGTCCGCGCAGTCGAAACCCGCCACCCACGCCGCCGGTACGCCGTCGCCGAAGCTCGCACCCTCGGCGCCATCCTCCCGAAACTCCCAGCAGGTCTGAGAGACCGCGCCCTGACCACCGCCGTCGGCCTGAACAACATCAAGCCGTAAACGCATCCAGCCCCGCGTGCTAGCCAGATGCTTCCTCCGTCGCTGCGCTCACCGCATCTGCTCCGAGCAGTAGGTACGAAGAGAGCCGTCGGCACAGTGCAGCCGGCGACCTACTGCGGATTGGAGCGGCGCGTAGCGCGGCGACGGAGGAGCCGGGCGTAGCACCGCGTGAGGGTCGGTTCGATGGGTGCGGTCCTGCCTGACCGCGGTGTAGTCACACGCGCGGCAGCGCGCACGGTCCGGCGATAGCCGGAAGGGGATGCACCGCGATGAGCGGGGGGTGGGTGGGAGCGCGCGGAGTGGGTGCGCTGAGGAGCGTAGCGACGAAGAAGGCGCCTGCGTAGCCCGCGGGGGCGGCAAACAACCAGAAGGGCCGACCGAGCAAGATGCTCGGCCGGCCCTTCCTTTCAGCTCTACAGAGTTACTTCTTGCCGAAGACCTGGATTTCGGGTTACTTCTTGCCGAAGACCTGGATTTCGGTCATGTCGGTGAACTGGCAGCCGCCGAAGGCGCCGGCGGGGCAGTTCGTTTCGAAGTCCGGGACCTGCGGGCTGGTCATCACGAACCGGACGTACTGGATGCCGGTCGCGTTGCCGGTCGGGGCGACCAGGTTGTACTTGCCGCGGTTGGTGGCGTCGAAGGTGCCGGACGCCGCGACCGCCCAGGTGTTGCCGTCGACCGAGGTCTCGACCCGGTAGCCACCGGTCGAGGCGCTGCCCGGGTCACCACAGGTGTTGGACGGGTCGATGTTGAAGCCGGACACGTTGACCTTGGCCGGGAGCTTGATGTCGATGTGCTTCTCGATCATCTTGTTGGTCGGCGTGCCGTTGTCGTCGCCGGTCGTGCTGCCCCAGCCGGTGCCCTGGGCGTTGTCGATGGCGAACGCCGGGCCGCACTGCGGCGTGAAGTCCGGACCGTTGAAGTCGGTCACCGTGCCACCGCCGGAGGAGGCGGCCCAGTTGCGACGCGGGGTGAAGTTCGCCTTGGCGCCGGGCTTGACCGTGGCCGGCTGGACCAGCAGTTCGTACCCCGGAGCGGACATCACGAGCTTCGAGTACGTGCCCGGTGCGACACCCGTGATCGAGTAGTTGCCGTTGGCATCGGTCGTACCGGCGTAGTCACCGGCGTACCCGGAGGAGTGGCCACCGACGTAGACCAGCGCGCCGGCCACCGGAGCGCCGGTGTCCTTGTCCTTCACCGTGCCGGTCAGGGTCGTGGTCGCACCCGTCGGCGGCTTGTGGAAGTCCTCGGCCGGGAACGCGTCGCCGCCGTCGACGACACCGGCGTACCAGCCCATGCCGCGGTTGGCGAAGACGGTCCAGATGGTGTCGGCGTTCTTGCCGCCGCTGGCGACCAGGTCGGCCTGGACGATCGCGTTGCGCATGTCGAGCATCGTCGGGTCGGCCGGCGACAGCTCCATCGCGCGGGTGATGATGCTCATCGCGTACGCGCGGCCGAAGCGCTCACGCAGGTCCCACAGCGTCTGGGCCCAGACCTCACCGGAGGAGTGCACCTCCGGCGTACCGCCGATGGTCGGGAAGTCGCCGTAGGTGTAGCCGCCCTTCGAACCGTCGGGCTGGATGCAGTTCGGGCTGACCGCCTTGACGCGGCAGTCGATCGCCTGGGTCCGGAACAGCTCGCCGTGCGAGACGTACCGGCCCTCGAGGACCTCACCCGGAGCGGTGGTGTCCTTCTCCAGACCGTGCGAGACCAGGTAGTCCATCGCGTAGAAGTCGCTCCAGGCCTCACCCATCGAGCCGGCCTGGATGCTGTTCAGCGTGGAGTTACCGGTGGCGTCGACGACCAGGCGGTTCGACAGACCGTGGGTGTACTCGTGGTACAGGATGCTGGCGTCGTTCGCGCCGCTGGACGGGACGTAGCCCTCCTGCGCGTCCGTCGTCCCCGGGAAGTGCCACAGGTACATCTGCATGGTCGGCGGGGTGCCGTCCGGCGGGGTCGACATGTTCGCGTTGTCGATGTGGTTGGCGTCGGGACCGCCGTTCGCAGCGGTGGCCGCGCCGTCCAGTGCGTTCAGCAGCACCGGGTCGCCGCCCGCGGCGTCGAACGAGCCGGCCGCCGGGGTGAAGCTGATCGGCGGCTTCGCCAGCCAGTCGTGGAAGTTGCTGGCCAGGTAGAACGCGTTGGTGACGTCCTGGTTCATGTTGGTCTTCCAGGAGTCCGGCTTCGCCGGGTCCCAGGTGCAGATGAACGAGGCCGAGCAGAACGACGAGGCGTTCTGGAACGTCGTCAGCTTGTACTCCGAGCCGGTCTTCGTGCCCGGGACCTTGACGGTCTCACCCGGGTTCGGCTGGTTGTCGTCGTTGACGTCCGCGAAGGCGGCGACCGACGTACCGTCGAGGAGGGTCTTCGCGTTCTTCGGCAGCCACTTGTTGTAGATCAGGTTCTCGGTGCGCTGCGTGCCGCCCTTCGCCGCACCCGGGTAGTAGTCCTGCACCAGCGCGTCGCCGTTGCCCTCGCTGACCAGGTCCTTGCGGTAGAGCGTGGCACCGGTCTGGGCGTCGACGACGTGGCTGTAGATGTTCTGGCCACCGGAGTTGGTGTAGGTCAGCCAACCCTTCTGCAGCCCGTCCGCCGTGTGGAACCACACCTGCTTCGCGGTGTCGCCGTTGCTCCACTTGGTGTTCACACCGGACGTGGTCGCGGTCGCGGACTTCGCCGTACCGCCGACGTCCTTGATGGCGGCGCTGCGGGCGCCGGCCGCGGAGACCTTCGGCGCGGCCTCGGCCGACCGCGTCTGCGCGGCCGTGGTCAGGCCGGCGACGGGCGAGCCCATCACCGAGATCAGCTGGCCGTTCTTGGTGACGTTGGCCTTCAGGCCGTTGCCGAAGACCTCGACGCCGTCGACCACCTGGGTCCAGAAGATGTGGTGGGTGCCGAGATCGTCGACGTAGTCCTTGCGCAGCTTCAGCGTGCCGAGGTCGGCGTCGGAGAGCTTGAAGATCTCCGGGTGGGCCTTCACATATCCGAGCGCGACATCAGTGGCCTTCTTGGCGCTCTTGCCGGTCAGGAAACCGTTCAGCTTGGTGACCTGGGCCGGGGTGCCGGTGTTCGGGTCGACCTGGACGACACCCTGCGTGCCGAGCGAGTCGCGGAACTTCTTCGCGGCGGCGGTTTCCTTGCCCTGCACCTTGGCGGAGCGGGCGTAGGTGGTCTTGGCGTTCGGCGTCCGGGCGTCGTAGTTGCCCTTGCGCTCCTTGCTCGCCGTCTGCTTGTCGGCCTGTGCAGGCTTCTTGGCATCGGCGCCGCCGGGCTTCTGCGCGGCGTCCGCGCCACCGGCGGTCATGGCCAGCACGACGGCGGCCGCGGAGACGGCTGAGACTGCCAGGAGCCCCCGCCCTCTGCGTGATGTTGTCACAGCAAATCTCCATGGAGTTCGAATTAGCGGGTCGCCCTCCACGACCCGTCCCGGGGGCTGACCTTAAGCCTGCGGAAGCCTCCGGGGAAGAGAAATCCCCGGAATGTCGTGGAGTCGAGGGTTGTCCTTCGTGCTCGGAACAGTACTAAAAGCGACCGGACAATGGTTGCACGCAGCCATTGTCCGGTCGCCCAGAGTGTCAAAGACGGTCAGAAAGCGCCGGCGCCATTAGGCGTTCCGAGGCCGGTCGGGCCGTCCCAACCGGTACGGGCGTTGCACCACTGGGTCGTGGGGCACGAACCGTTGCTGCCGCTGGTCACGTCGAACAGCGAGCCCGGGTGGGCGTACGGGAACGCGTTCGCGTAGCCGCTGGTGTTGCCGGACAGCGCGTAGACCGCGGCGATGATCGGAGCGGCCTCACTGGTCCCGCCGAACTGCGCCCAGGTCGACGCGGTCTTGCTCGTCGGGTAGTAGATCGCCATGCCACCCTTGCCCGGGTCGGCCGCGGCGGAGACGTCCGCCATCGCCCGCTTCGAGCAACCGGTGCTGAACGACGCCGCACCCGGCAGCGCGGTGTTGTACGTCGAGCAGCCCGAGCCCGCACCGCTCCACACGCTCTCGCTCCAGCCCCGAGAGTTGCTGGCAGCAACCAACGACGTACCGCCGACAGCCGTTGTGTACGACGAGGACGCCGGGTAGCTGCCGCCCTGGTAGCCGTCGTCACCGGTGGATGCGGTGACCGCGATCCCCGGGTGGTTGTAGTAGCTGCCGTACGTCGCGTCGCTCGCGTCCCCGCCACCGTAGCTGTTGGAGATCGCGACCACGCCAGGCTGCTTCGACGCCGTGACAACCGCGGCGCCGAGGTCGGCGAAGCTCGCCGAGTTGGCCTGAACCACGATGATCTTCGCGTCGGGCGCCGCGGCCGAGACGGCGTCGACGTCGAGCGCCTGCTCACCGGCCCAGCCGGCGTTGAAGCGCGGCAGCGACGTACCACCGGTCTGGTTGATGACCTTCAGGCAGCCGTTGGCCGTCGTACAGGCGGACAGGCCGAACTGGGAGCGGTAGACACCGAGGTCGCGCTCCAGGTTCGGGTACCCGTAGGCGTCGACGATGGCGACCGTGCGGCCGCCGGCACTGAGGCCGTTGAGCTTGTACGCGTCGCGCAGACCTGTTGGGGTCAGGCCGGTCGACGGCGGCGCGCTGGCTGCCGGTGCGAACCCGTCCGGGTTCACGAGTTTGACCGCGTCGCAGCTCGCGGTGTGCTTGGCCTTGGCGGTCGAGCACACGCGGGCGGCGTGCTTCCCTGCGGTGTAGGGGGTCGCCGCATCGGCTCCCGCTGCGGACAGTGTTTGGACGGTCAGTCCCGCGACGGCCAGTGCGCCGACGCCCAGGGCGGACACGAGAATCCGTTGCCTCAACTGGACTCCTCGAGTTGGGCAGACCTCCGCTCACGAAGCCCTGACGGCCGGGGCGGAGGCCGGCATCAATTGGGGGTCTTCGCATCGTCCGTCCGCCGGGCAACCGGATGCCAGCGATCGGAGGGCTGACAAATGTCATGGGTAAATCCATGACACCTGCCCCGATCGGACCCGAAATTCCGCGTAATCGCGGGCTTACACAGGGTGCGCGCAGCGGTGAAGGTTTCCCCCTGAGTTTCCCGGCGCCCGAGTCTTGACACGGTTTGGACGGCCGGGGCTATGCTGCCGGGAACCTTCGAGAAATCGATTTCCCTGCCTGGAGGTCCGGACATGGATCAGCCCCTGTTGAGTCGGCGAAACTTCCTCCAGGCGACAGGCGGTACGGCGCTCGCCGCCGCGCTGGCCGCCTGTGGTGGGGGCGGCGGAAGCGGCGGCGGATCGTCGTCCAAGGAGCTGTCGTTCGTCTACATGGGCACGGCCGAGCAGCAGGCGACGTGGAACAAGCTGTTCGCGAAGTTCACCGAGCAGCACCCCGAGATCAAGCTCAAGGCCGAGGGCATTCCGCTGTCCAACTGGGGCGACTTCTTCAACAAGCTCTCCACCCGGATCGCCGGCGGCCAGGTGCCGGACGTCATCCAGATCGCGACCGAGGGCCAGCGGCTGTTCGCCTCCAAGGGCCTGCTCGCGCCACTCGACGACTACATCGCCAAGGACAAGGCGACGATCGACGAGTACTACGGCGACATGGACCCGAACCTGGTCGAGTGGGACAAGAAGTACGCCTCGACCGACGGCAAGACCTATTACCTGCCGGGCGAGTTCAACACGATGTGCATGTGGTACTCCAAGGACCTGTTCGCGAAGGCCGGCGTACCGGAGCCGACGCCGAAGTGGACGTGGGACGACTTCCGGCACGCGTGTGAGCAGATCAAGGCCAAGACCGGTGCATTCGGGTACGCCGCAGGCCCGGAGTACTTCGCGGCGATCATGCCGTGGCTGCTGACGAACGGGACCAGCAGTTTCAGCGACGACTGGTCGAAGCCGACGTACGACGACCCCGGTGTGATCGAGGCCGCCGACTTCAACCGGAAGCTGGTCGCGGACAAGCTGTCGCCGCCGCCGGGTGGCACCTTCGACGCGACGACAGCGGCGGCGCAGGGCAAGCTGGCGATGTTCGGCGGCGGACGCTGGCCGATCATCAGCATCCGGAACCTGAAGGCGACCGCGAAGATGGGGATCGTGCCGTGGCCGGTGAAGGCCGGGCAGGGCTCGCCGGTCGGCTGGAACGGGTACCCGATCCTGAAGGCGTCGAAGAAGAAGGACGACGCCTGGACGTTCATCAAGTTCCTGATCTCCAAGGAAGGCTCGTCGTTCTTCGCGCAGCTCGGCGGCACGATCGTCCCGGCCCGGAAGTCGGTCGCGAACAGCCAGTCGTTCCTCGAGGACGCGCCGAAGGGGACCGAGTACCTGTACCAGGCGCTGTCCTACGCGACCCCGATCCCGTCACCGGACAAGGGCGCCGCCGTACAGAAGGCGATCGAGGACGGCTGGAAGCAGGTGCTCACCGGCAACGCCTCGCCGGCCGACGCGCTCGGCAAGGCGCAGTCCACGCTGGAGGGATTGGTCTGAAACCCCAACGCCGGGACTGGCTGCCGGGCTACCTGTTCATCAGCCCTGCCGTCCTGCTCTTCGTCGTCTTCGTCGCCCTGCCACTGGTCGCGGCGTTCGGGCTGAGCCTGTTCCACTGGGATCTGCTGAGTACGCCGGAGTTCGCCGGGCTGGACAACTTCAAGCAACTCCTCAGCGACGGCGCGACGATCCGCGCGGTGATCAACACGTTCGTGTTCGCGCTGTCGTCGGTCGTGACGCACATCGGTCTGGGCATGCTGCTTGCGCTCGGCGTGCATCGGACGATGACGCGCGGGACGAAGTACTTCGTGCGGACGGCGTACTTCTTCCCGTTCCTGGTGTCCTGGGCCGCGGTCGCGCTGGTCTGGAAGTACGTCCTGGATCCGGCCTTCGGACCGGCGAACTACTACCTTTCGACAACGACCAACTGGTTGGCGTCCCCAACGTGGGCGCTGCCTACGCTGATCGTCGTCGACTGGTGGCACACGATCGGGTACACGTTCATCATCCTGCTGGCCGGCCTGCAGACGGTGCCCGCGCAGCTGCACGAGGCCGCGCGGGTGGACGGGGCGAACGCGTGGTGGCGGTTGTGGAGTGTGACGCTGCCGGTGATGTCGCCGACGATCTTCTTCGCCACGGTGATCACGTTCATCGGCGCGTTCCAGATCTTCGACCCGATGGTGATCATGACCCAGGGCGGCCCGGACGGCGCGACCCGCAGCATCGTGCAGTACACCTACGAGAAGGGCTTCCAGTCCTTCGAGGTCGGGTACGCCGCGGCGCTGTCGCTCGTGTTGTTCCTGGTGATCATGATCGTGACCGGCCTGCAGTTCCGGCTGAGCCGACGGTGGGTGCATCAATGAAGGGCAAGCTGCTCGACCTCGTCCTGGTGCTCGGCGGGTTGTTGATGATCGCGCCGTTGGTGTGGTTGATCGTCAACGCGCTGTCGGAGCCGATCAACGCGTTCCAGTTGCCGCCGCAATGGATCCCGCGCCCGCCGACGCTGCAGAACTTCCAGCAGGTGCCGGATCTGATCCCGTTCGCGCAGATGGCGTGGAACAGTCTGCAGATCGCGGTGCTGACGACGGCCGGTGCGTTGCTGACGAGTGCGTTGGCGGCGTACGCGTTCAACCGGCTGCGGTTTCCGGGGCGCGATCAGATCTTCTCGGTGCTGCTCGCGGCGCTCGTCGTGCCGGTGCAGCTGACGGTGGTGCCGATCTTCATCATGATGCGCTGGTTGCATCTCGTGGACACGACCGTGGCGATCTGGCTCCCGGCGTTGGTGAACGTGTTCGGGATCTTCTTCCTGCGGCAGTACATCTCCTCGATCCCCCGCGAGCTGGACGAGGCGGCGATCATGGACGGCGCCGGACACTTCTGGATCCTGTTCCGGGTGATCCTGCCGTTGGCTCGGCCTGGTCTGACCGCTCTGGGGATCTTCGTGTTCGAGGCGTCGTGGAACAACTTCTTCTGGCCGTACATCTTCCTGTCGTCACCGGAGAAGATGACGCTGCCGGTCGGGTTGGTGTCACTGCAGGGTGCGATGGGCGGCGGTCCTGCGGTTGTGCTGTTTGCCGCGATCACGCTGGTCGTGCTGCCGATCCTCGTGTTGTTCTTGATCTTCCAGCGCTCCTTCATCGCCTCCATCGCGTCGACGGGCCTCCGCGCATGACCTATTTACCTGCCGCCTTCAAGGCGCTGTGGCACGAGCTCCCGTTCCTGGCTGCCGCTGGCGTCCTGGTCTGCGCGGCCTCGGGCCTCGTCGTCCTCTTCTCCCCCGGTCTGTCCCCGGTCAGCATCCTCTTGGCCGCCATCGTGGCCGGACCAGCTTGGGCAGCCGTGACCGCCACGACCGACTCCATCGTCCGCGATGATCGCGGGGGTGTGCTGCGACTGCTTCGAAACCTCAAACGTCATGCGCTAGCGGGCCTCGAGGTCGCCTGTGTGCCGGCCGTGGTGGGTGGGCTGGCGATGCTCAACTGGCAGGTCTACGCAGGCCCCGTCTTTGCGATCCCCCTGGCGGTCAGCGGTTGCGCGAGCGTTCTCGCGGTACTCGCCTCCTGCTACGCCTTCAGCCTTCGCGTCACCGCCGGGCTTCGCGGCAAGACGCTCTGGCTAGCTGCATTGCAACTAGTTGCACGTGCACCACTAGTTCCCCTCGGCGTATTGGCACTAGTTCTTGTGGCACTAGTTCTCGGCACCTCGGTAACTGCCTCACTGCTTCTGCTCGCCCCCGGTCCGGTGGCGTTGTTCGCCTCTGCTGGTACATGGACGGAGAAACATGCACTACACCGGTGACAACCTTCGACACTTCGCTCTGCCGCTCGGCGGCCTCGGCACCGGCACGGTCGCGCTGGCCGGCAACGGTGCGCTGCGCCAGTGGCAACTGCACAACATCGGCAACCACGAGGGGCACGTGCCGGACAGCTTCTTCGCACTGCGCCTCTCGCAGGTGGAGCCGCCGCTGGACGAGCTCCGGTTGCTGGAAGGCCCTCCGCTCGACCCGTCCGGCACTCCGCTGGTGACGGACGACGTCGTACCGGGCGGCGAGAGGCGACTGCAGGAGGTCATCCGGCCGATCGGTCCGACAACGGTGACGGCCACCTATCCCCAGGCCCATGTGGAGTACGCGACGGATCTGCCTGTCCAGGTGGGTCTGGACGTGTTCAACCCGCTGGTGCCGAGCGATGCAGCAGCCAGTTCGCAGCCCGTCGTCGGGTTCACGTTCACGCTGCACAACCCAGGTGAGATCGCACTGCACGGGAAGCTCGCCGGCGCGTTGCAGAACTCGGTCGGCTGGGACGGCGTCACTCCCGTCGACAGCGTCGATTGCAGCCTCTACGGCGGCAACACCAACCGCGTCCGCCGCACCCCCGGCTGGACCCACCTCGTCCTCGACAACGCCACCTTGCCTGTCGATCATCCCGGTTCCGGGCAACTGGTGCTCGCAACTGACACACCAGACTCGCTCGCCCACCCACAGTGGTCCCGCCCCGAAGAATTCGTTGCCTTCCTCAACGGTCCGATCAGAGCCGCTACCGGCGCAAGCGCACCGGGCCGCACCTGGAACGGCGGGCTCGCCGTCCCGTTCAACCTGCAGCCGGGTGAGACCAAGCAGGTTCGCTTCCTGATCGCATGGCACTTCCCGAACCGATATGTCGACTTCAACCAGTTCGGCCCGCACCCGGAGTACGGTCACAGCCGCTTCTGGCTCGGCAATGCGTACACCCGCCGTACGCCGGACGCGGTCGCCGCGGCTGAGTCCTTCATCGCCCAGTGGTCCGAGCAGGAAGCGATGACGACTGCGTGGGCTGAGGCCTTCGAGTCGAGCAGCCTGCCCGGCGAGGCCGGTTCACGGCTCGCTGCGCTGGTGGCCGACGTACGCAGCCCAACGGTGTTCCAGACCGCGGACGGCGACGTACTGGGGTTCGAGGGTGTGCTCGGCGCGTCCACGGCGATGTGGGGCGGCCGGTACGGCGGCTCTTGTCCCCTCAACTGCACACACGTGTGGAACTACGAGCAGACGCTCTCCCGCCTCTTCCCGTCGCTGGAGCGGAACATGCGGGACACGGAGTACGACGTGATGCAGGCGCCGGAGGGGTACATCCCGCACCGCGTCCGTGCACCGCTTTACATGAAGCAGCTGTGGGACGTCGTGATCGGCGGGCCGGAGGAGCCCGCGCTGGACGGGATGCTCGGCAGTGTGTTGAAGACGTACCGCGAGGTGCTCCAAGGCGCCGGTCTGGACTGGTTGGGTGGACGCTGGCCTCAGGTGGTCCGATTGCTCGACCACATCCATGAGAAGTGGCTGCGGGACGGCGTACTGCGTGGCATCCAGCCGAGCACGCACGACATCGACCTGTGCGGCGTGAACTCGTTCATGGGCACGCTCTGGTTGGCGGCGTTGCGTGCGGCCGAGGAGATGGCGCTGCTGCTCGGCGAGGAGGGTACGGCGTACCGGAAGCTGTTCGAGGCCGGCAGCAAGGCGTACGACGAGCTGCTGTTCACGGGCGAGTACTACCGGCAGATCCTCGAGCCGGACGAGACCAGGGACTTCCAGTGGGGCGATGGCTGCCTCGCGGACCAGCTGATCGGGCAGTGGTGGGCGCATCAGCTGGAACTCGGCTACATCCTCCCGGCCGACCACGTGCGGACCGCGCTGCGCAACGTAGTACGGCACAACCTGCGGATCGGGTTCCACGACTTCGACCACCCCTACCGCGTCTTTGCCGACGGCGACGACACCGGTCTACTGATGTGCACGTGGCCTCACGGCGGGCGGCCCGAGATACCCACCCGGTACTGCGACGAGGTGTGGACGGGGTCGGAGTACCAGGTCGCCGCCCACTGCCTGTACGAAAACCTCGCCGACGAAGGCATGGCGATCCTGACCGGCCTCTGGGCACGGTACGACGGCACCCGCCGCAACCCCTTCAACCCGATCGAATGCGGCGACCACTACATCCGCAACGCCGCCGGCTGGTCCGTCCTCGAAGCCCTGTCCGGCTACCACCACAACGCCGTCACCCGCTCGATCGCCTTCGCCCCACTCGACATCGCCCGCACCGACGACGCCTGGTACTTCCCCTTCACCACCAACACCGGCTGGGCCACCGCCGCTCACACAGCCAACACCCTCACGATCACCTGCCAGGCCGGCCACCTGGACCTGTCGACCATCACGGTCGACGGCACCGAGCACTCGGCCGACACCCACGTCGTTCCCGGAAAACCTTTGGTCATCCCCACAACCTGACCCCTACCGTCGAGGACATGTCCCTTGTCGACCAAGCCCAGGCACTGCAAGCCGAGGCCCAGTCCCTCTTCACCCAACTGGACCTCGGCACAGCCTTCCCCTGGCAACCGATCCTGATCGGCAGCGCCCTCTCCGGCCTGATGGTCGACCGCGATCTCGACATCATGTTCGACGCCCCCGACGCCACCGCCACCACAGTCCTAAACGGCCTGACGACCCTCACCCAGCGCGTCGATCTCCGAAATATCGACTTCTACGACGAACGCGCCGGCCGCCGCCCGACCTCAGCCATCACCGACGAACGCTTCTACGCGGTACTCCACACCGACACCTGGAAGATCGACCTGACCTTCTGGCTCCACGTCGCCGATCGCCCGCATGTGTCAGATGCACTGCGCTTGCGTGATGCTCCGGCGGACCAGCGGCTCACCATCCTGCGGTTGAAGGCCGCCGGTCCGGACCTCAGCAGTTCGGACATCTATCGCGCAGTACTTCCCGACGGGCAGGGCACCTGAGCAAAAGAAGAGTGCCGGCCGTCCGGCAACGCCACCGGACGGTCGGCACTCGCTTCAGAGGAGGCCGAGGGCGGCGGACTCCTGGTCGGTGAAGAGGCGGGAGCGGATCAGGAAGCGGATGCCCTCCGGGGCTTCCACCGAGAAGCCGCTGCCGCGGCCCTTGACCACGTCGACGGTGAGTTGGGTGTGCTTCCAGTACTCGTACTGGTTCGCGGACATCCAGAACGCGATCGGCTTGTCCAGGCCGTCGACGACCAGATCACCGAGATGCACGTCCGCCGACCCCGTTCGAAATTCCCCGTCCGGGTAGCACATCGGCGAACTGCCGTCGCAGCAACCACCGGACTGGTGGAACATCAGCGGACCGTGCATCTCGGTGAGACGACGGAGCCAGCCCGCCGCCTCGTCCGAGAGCAGTACCTTGTCGACCACGATCAGAAGAACCCGAGCTTCGACGGGCTGTAGCTGACCAGGAGGTTCTTGGTCTGCTGGTAGTGGTCGAGCATCATCTTGTGATTCTCCCGCCCGATGCCGGAGTTCTTGTAGCCGCCGAACGCCGCGTGTGCCGGGTAGGCGTGGTAGTTGTTCGTCCAGACCCGGCCGGCCTGGATCTCCCGACCGGCGCGGTACGCCGTGTTGATGTCCCGCGACCAGACGCCCGCACCCAGCCCGTAGAGCGTGTCGTTGGCGATCTTCATCGCGTCGGCGTAGTCGTCGAACCTGGTCACCGAGACGACCGGACCGAAGATCTCCTCCTGGAAGATCCGCATCTTGTTGTCGCCCTCGAAGATCGTCGGCTGGATGTAGTACCCGCCGGCCAGATCGCCTCCGAGCTCGGCCCGAGCTCCACCGGTGAGCACCTTCGCGCCCTCGGCCTGGCCGATGTCGATGTAGGCGAGGATCTTCTCGTACTGGTCGTTGCTGGCCTGCGCTCCCATCATCGTCTCGGTGTCGAGCGGGTTGCCCAGCTTGATCGCCTGCGTCCGGGCCACAGCGTCGCCGAGGAACGAGTCGTAGATCGACGACTGGATCAGCGCCCGGGACGGGCAGGTGCAGACCTCGCCCTGGTTCAGCGCGAACATCGTGAAGCCCTCGAGCGCCTTGTCGTAGAAGTCGTCCTTCGACGACGCGACGTCGGCGAAGAACACGTTCGGGCTCTTGCCGCCGAGCTCCAGCGTGACCGGGATGATGTTCTCCGAGGCGTACTGCATGATGAGGCGGCCGGTCGTGGTCTCACCAGTGAACGCGACCTTGGCAACTCTGTTGCTCGAGGCAAGCGGCTTGCCGGCCTCGACGCCGAACCCGTTGACGATGTTCAGCACCCCGGGCGGCAGCAGGTCATGGATCAGCTCGAGGAACACGTGGATCGACGCCGGCGTCTGCTCGGCCGGCTTCAGGACGACGGTGTTGCCGGCGGCCAGCGCGGGCGCCAGCTTCCAGGTCGCCATCAGGATCGGGAAGTTCCACGGGATGATCTGCGCGACCACGCCGAGCGGCTCGTGGAAGTGGTACGCGATGGTGTCGTCGTCGATCACCGACACCGACCCCTCCTGGGCCCGCAGCGCGCCGGCGAAGTACCGGAAGTGGTCGATCACCAGCGGCATGTCGGCGCCGAGCGTCTCGCGCACGGCCTTGCCGTTGTCCCAGGTCTCGGCGACCGCGAGCAGCTCGAGGTTGGCCTCGACTCGGTCGGCGATCTTGTTCAGGATGTTCGCCCGCTCGGCCGGCGACGTGCGGCCCCAGGCGGGCGCGGCACCGTGGGCGGCGTCGAGGGCGCGCTCGACGTCGTCCGCCGTACCGCGCGCGATCTCGGTGAAGTTCTCTCCGGTGACCGGAGTCGGGTTCTCGAAGTACTGACCCTTGGCCGGCGGCACCCACTCGCCGCCGATGTAGTGCTCGTAGCGTGATTTGTAAGTGATCGGGCTGCCATCCTGCCCGGGAGCTGCGAAGATCGTCATTGGTCCTCCTTGGAAACCTGACGGTGGACCGGACACTAGGCAGCTGGACGTTGCACGGACGTTGCAGCGTGGAGTGAGGCGGTATGGACCAACGGGAGCAGGCCCGTCGACTGAGCGAGATGTACGACGAGGTGCTCGGCGGCGGCCGGGTACCTGCTGCGCCGCGCCCGCTCGTCGCCGCGTCGTGGGAGCGCTCGTTGGCCGCCGCGGTCGACCCGGAGCTCGACCAGCCGCCCGTGGTCGTCGACCAGGAGATGGTCGAGACGCTGCGCGAGGACCATCCGCTCCGCGCGGTCCTCCCGGTCCTGCGGCAGACGCTGACGACGATCGCCGACGAGGCGTCGCACATCATGATCGTCACCGACGCGCAGGGCACGATCCTGTGGCGTGAGGGCTCCGCCGAGGTCAAACGCCAGGCCGACCGCATCGCCTTGTCCGAGGGCGCGGTGTGGTCCGAGGACCAGATCGGTACGAACGGCATGGGTACGGCGCTGGCGGTCGGCGAGCCCGTCCAGATCCACTCGGCCGAACATCTCGTCCGCCGGATCCACGAGTGGACCTGCGCCGCCGCGCCTGTCCACGACCCAGACACCGGCAAGCTGCTCGGCGCGGTCGACGTCTCCGGACCGCTTCGCACGGTCCACCCCGCGATGGTCGCGCTGGTCACCGCTGCGGCCCAGCTCGCCGAAGGTCAGCTGCGGGTCCGGATGGCCGCGGCCGACGAGATGCTTCGCGCGCGCAACATGCGGCACCTGATGGCGCTCGGCGACGCCCCGGGCGCCTTGCTGACCCCGACCGGCCGCGTTCTCGCGGTACAGCCGCTCGAATGGCTGCCGGACCGCCTTGTCGTCCCCGACGGCGCCGATCGGATCGACCTCGGCGACGGCCGCGAGGGTCTCGTCGAGCGACTCGACGAGGGCTACCTGCTCCACATGCCCGGTACGCCGCTACGCCGTACGCGACCGTCGCTCCAGCTCAAGCTGCTCGGCTCGGGGCAACCGACCGCGATCGTCGGCGGCCGCGAGATCGCGCTCACGCTGCGGCGGGCCGAAGTACTCGCACTGTTGTTACTGCACCCGTCAGGTCTCACCGCGGAGCAGCTGATGCTCCAGCTGTACGGCGACGAGGGCAACCCCACGACCGTCCGCGCGGAGATGCACCGACTGCGCAATCTGCTCGGCGGGGGCGTACTCGACACCAAGCCGTACCGGATCATCGCCGATGTCACCGGCGACGTCACCCAGGTCCAGGCCGCGCTGCGGCAAGGAAACCTGCAGACCGCCATCAACCTGTACTCCGGTCCGCTCCTCGCCCGCTCCGACGCCCCGGCCCTCCGAGCCGAACGCGACGAACTCGACGCCACCATCCGCCGCGCCGCCCTCGACGCGCGCAGTCCCGACATCCTGTGGCAGTTCGCGCAGACGTCCACCGGCGCCGAGGATCTGGAGATCTTCGAGTCCCTCGCGGCAGTACTCCCGACCGGCGATCCCCGCCACGCCGCGGTCGCCGCCCGGCTGGCCAGACTGGTCGACTGAGCGGAACGTGACACGAAACACGCGGGCGTGATGATGACCGCAAGCACATGACTGACGGGTAACCAACCAATAACATCGCTGGTATGCAGATCCTCGCCATCGTCGTCTCGCTCGCGGTGACGCTTGTCGCCGTAGCACTGTTCGGCAAGACGATCGGGCACATCGTGTCCGTCATCAAGCTCGGACAGCCGGCCGGCCGGACCGACAACCCGGGCAAGCGGACCGTCACCCTGGCCAAGGAGACCCTCGGCCACACCCGGATGCTGCAGTGGAGTCACATCGGGGTGATGCACTGGTTCGTCGCGTTCGGGTTCATCGGGCTGTTCCTGACCCTGGTGACGGCGTTCGGCCAGCTGTTCGACCCGCACTGGGCGTTGCCGATCATCGGGCACTGGTTCGTGTTCGAGTGGGTCAGCGAGGCCCTCACCTGGACCGGTCTGCTCTCCATCATCGGCCTGATCGTCTACCGGTTGATGCACCTGCCGAAGGGCGACAACCCGCGCTCGTCGCGGTTCTACGGGTCGACGGCCTGGCAGGCGTACTACGTCGAGTACACGATCCTCGGCGTACTGGTCTGCATCCTGTTGCTCCGTGGCCTCGAGTACCAGCTCGGCGCAGTGTCCAATTCTGGGGGAAACAAGTTCCACTTCCCGACGACGTTCTTCATCGGCTCCGGACTGTTCGGCGGGCTGAGCGAGCACGGACTGGAGAACGCGGTCTACCTGGTCGCGATGATCAAGATCCTGATCTCGTTCGCGTGGATGATCACGATCTCGCTGAACGCGACGATGGGCGTGGCCTGGCACCGGTTCACCGCCTGGCCGAACATCTGGTTCAAGCGCAAGGCCGATGGCGGTACGGCGCTGGGCGCGCTGCAGCCGATCATGGTCAACGGTGCACCGATCGACTTCGAGAACATCGACGAGCTCGACGAGGACGCGGCGCTCGGCGTCGGCAAGGTCGAGGACTTCACCTGGAAGGGCCTGCTCGACTTCACCACCTGCACCGAGTGCGGTCGGTGCCAGTCGCAGTGCCCGGCCTGGAACACCGACAAGCCGTTGTCGCCGAAGCTGATCATGATGGGCCTGCGGGACCACGCGTACGCCAAAGCGCCGTACCTCCTGGCGAGCGACGACGACACGCGCAAGTCGCTGCCGGAGCTGGTGCTCGCCGAGCAGGACAAGCCGTTGGTCGGTCCCGCGGATGTCGCGGTCATCGACGAGGACGCGCTGTGGGCCTGTACGTCGTGCGGCGCCTGCGTGCAGCAGTGCCCGGTCGACATCGAGCACGTCGACGCGATCATGGACATGCGCCGGTACCAGGTGCTGATCGAGTCGTCGTTCCCGTCCGAGCTCAACGGGCTGTTCAAGGGCCTGGAGAACAAGGGCAACCCGTGGAACATGAACCCGTCCGGACGGATGGACTGGGCCAAGGACCTGCCGTTCGAGGTCAAGCAGGTCGGGACGGACGTCGAATCGCTGGACGAGGTCGAGTACCTGTTCTGGGTCGGCTGCGCCGGCGCGTTCGAGGACCGCGCGAAGAAGACCACGCAGGCGGTGGCGGAGTTGCTGAACATCGCGGGCGTGACCTTCGCCGTACTCGGTGACGGCGAGACCTGCACCGGTGATCCGGCGCGGCGCTCGGGCAACGAGTTCGTGTTCCAGCAGCTCGCGATGCAGAACGCCGAGGTCTTCAAGGAGACCAAGGTCCGCAAGGTCGTGTCGACCTGCGCGCACTGCTTCAACACGTTGAAGAACGAGTACTCGCAGCTCGGCGTCGAGCTCGACGTCATCCACCACACGCAGTTGCTGAACCGCCTGGTCCGCGACGGCAAGCTGACCCCGGTCGCGCCGGCGGACAGCTCGCTCAACGGCCAGACGATCACGTACCACGACCCGTGCTACCTCGGCCGCCACAACCAGGTGTACGACGCCCCGCGTGAGCTGCTCGACATCATCCCGGGCGCGCAGTACGCCGAGATGCCGCGCAACCAGACCAAGTCGTTCTGCTGCGGCGCGGGCGGTGCGCGGATGTGGATGGAGGAGAAGCTCGGCACCCGCATCAACTTGAACCGGACCACCGAGGCGGTCGAGACCGGCGCCGACAAGATCGCCACCGGCTGCCCGTTCTGCCGGGTGATGCTGTCCGACGGCCTCACCGCCAAGCAGGCCGACGGCTCCGCGCGCGAGTCCGTCGAGGTGCAGGACGTCGCCCAGTTGCTGCTCGCTTCCGTACAGCGTGGTCAGGTGTCGGGCGGCGAGTAACTGCAACTAGCTGCAAACCCCTTCCTCCCCAGGTGGTCCAGACCATAAGATCCCTCGTCTGCATCATCTGGGGAGGGACATGAAGCTGCACACCGCGGTGGCCACCGTTGCCGCCGTACCACTGGTTCTCGGCCTCGCCGCCTGCGGCAACGGCGACCCGAAAGCCACCGGCTACCGCCCGTCGGTCCCGGCCGAGACACCGACCGCGATCGTCACCAAGACCGCGGCGCCGATCGTCAAGGCGCCGGCCGCGCGCTTGAACCGCGTCACCTTCGTCCCGGCGATGAAGGCCGCGCTGACCAAGCAGAAGTCGTGGCACATCGTCGGCAAGGTGACGGCCAACGGCAGCACGCTGATGACGATGGACGGCTTCCAGACCGCCAAGCCGGACGCGCTGTCGATGGTGATGGCCGGCGCGGCCTTTGAGGGCAAGACCGCCAAGATCGTCGCGATCAAGAACGTCGCGTACATGTCGTTCCCCGGGCTGACCCCGGCCGGAAAGTTCGTGAAGCTCACCGGGGCGAAAACCGGTGACGTCGGCGAACTGCTCGAGAGCGGCGACCCGACGAAGATCTTCGACTCGTTCGGCTCCAGCCTGGGCAGCGTGAAGTACGTCGGCCCCGAGACCGTCGACGGCCAGCAGCTCGAGCGCTACGACATCAGCGTCAGCACCGCCAAGGCGCTCGCCCTGCAGGGCAAGAAGCTACCGGCCGGCGCCCCGAAGTCGATGACGTACTCGCTCTGGATGGACAGCTCGCACCTGGTCCGGCGGATGTCGTTCGACCTGGTCGGTGTGTCGATGCTGATGACGATGACCGACTACAACAAGCCCGTACACATCACCGCACCGCCGGCGAGCAAGATCGTCAAGTAAGGCCGGATTCGGTCAGATCTCACCCGATTGTGTGAACTTCTCGTAATCTCCCGTTACGGAAGTGATCACCTCTCGATGATCGGGTGGGGCCTGTGCCGATGCGGAGTAGTCGACGAAGCTTTCTGACAGCGACCGGGGCAGCGGCGGCGCTCGCGCTGACCGGCAGTCTTCCGGAGATCAAGAGCGCCGCGGCCGGCTGGACCGGCCGTCCGGACCGGCGGGACCCGTTCACGCTCGGCGTCGCGTCCGGCGACCCGTTGCCGGACGCGGTCGTGATCTGGACCCGGCTCGCACCGGATCCGCTCGCGCCGTTCGGCGGGATGGATCGCCGACCGGTCGACGTCGAGTGGCAGGTCGCGGAGGA
This sequence comes from Kribbella sp. NBC_00662, assembly GCF_041430295.1. Lineage (GTDB taxonomy): Bacteria > Actinomycetota > Actinomycetes > Propionibacteriales > Kribbellaceae > Kribbella. The sequence goes on from NZ_CP109029.1 coordinate 1,877,463, forward strand.
CGAGCACTTCCGTCGCGTCGTCCGCCACGGTTCGGTGAAGGCCGGTCCGGAGGCGAGCCACTCCGTCCACGTCGACGTACGTGGACTGCGTCCGTGGCGGCACTACTGGTACCGCTTCCGCGTGAACGGTCACCTCAGCCCGGTCGGCCGCACCAAGACCGCGCCGACCGCCGACACCCAGCTGTCGAAGCTTTCGCTGGCGTTCGCGTCCTGCCAGGCGTGGTGGGAGGGCTGGTACACGGCGTACGCCGACATGGCGCGGCGGGACCACGACGTGGTGTTCTTCCTCGGCGACTACATCTACGAGTTCGGCATCGACCGCGGCATCCGGCCGCACTCGAACGAGCCGTACATCACCCAGCAGACCGTGACTCTCGACGAGTACCGGCAGCGCTATGCGGCGTACAAGCTGGACCCTGACCTCCAGACCGCGCACGCGAACGCGCCGTGGATCGTCACCCTCGACGACCACGAGGTGGTCGACAACTGGGCCGACGAGGCTCACCCGAGCGCGCCGCCCGCACAGTTCCGGGTACGCCGGGCCAACGCGTTCCGCGCGTACTGGGAACACATGCCGCTGCGGCTCGCGCAACTGCCGAAGGGGCCGGACATGCAGCTCTACCGGCGGATCAACTACGGCCGGCTCGCGGAGTTCAGCGTGCTGGACACGCGCCAGTACCGGTCCGACCAGGCGTACGGCGACGGCACGAAGGCGCCCGGACCGGAGACCGCCGACCCGACTCGCACAATCACCGGGGACGCGCAGGAGAAGTGGCTGCTCGACGGCTGGTCGGCGTCCCGAGCGCGGTGGAACGTGATGGCGCACCAGACCGCGATCGCCCGGCTCGACACGAAGGACGGGCCGGAGGTGCTCGTCCCGATGGACACCTGGGACGGGTACGAGGCGTCGCGGAACCGGATCCTCGGCGGCGCCGCGCAGCGCAAGGTCCGCAACCTGGTGTCGATCGCCGGCGACCTGCACCGCAGCGTCGCGTCGGACCTGAAGCTCGACTTCACGGATCCGGCATCGGCGACGGTCGGCGCCGAGTTCGTCGGTACGTCGATCACGTCCGGGATGGACGGTGAGGACCTCGACGCCGGTGGCGCCACGTTGCTGCGGGAGAACCCGCACATGAAGTTCGGCAACTTCCAGCGCGGCTACGTCAGCTGCACGATCACGCCGCAGCAGTGGGTCTCGGACTACCGCGTCGTCGACAAGGTGTCGGTCCAGGACGGCACTGTCAGCACCCGCGCCAAGCTCCTCGTCGAGGACGGCCGCCCCGGCATCTCGGAGGTCCAGGAATGAACATCTCCCGGCAGACCGTCATCGCGGCCGGCACGCTGGTGGCCGCCGCCCTGCTCGGCTCCAGCTCGGTGCCCAAGGCAACCACTTCGGACGTGGCAGTCAGTGTCGCGCCGGAGCAGCTGAGCGTGGTCGGGCTCCCATGCTTCCCGGGCACGCTCAACCTGACGATGACCAACACCGGCTCGCAGGACCGGTACGCCGACCTCACGCTCGACCCGACCGGTCCGCTGCAGCTCTCCCGCACCCTGTTCTCGTCGTGGCTGCCGGCACTCGATCCCGATCAGCCGGTCTCGGCGCCCGTCGAGGTCCGCGTACCACGCGACGCCGAGCCCGGCTCGTACAAGATCGGCGTCGAGGTCGACCGGCAGCGCGTCACCGTGCCGGTGACCGTCAACCCGCTCCCGCCGAAGGGTCCCGGCGACAACCTCGCGCTCGGCGAGCAGGCGACGGCGTCGTCCACGCACGGCAACTTCACCCTCTGCGGCGCCGTCGACGGCGACAAGGACTCCGAGCACTGGGACACCCTGACCGGCTGGAACGACGGCACCCGCGCCGCCTTCCCCGACACGTACGACGTGGCGCTGTCCACGCCGGCGACCGTCAACCGGGTTGAGCTGTACACGCTGGACTCCGCGAAGTACCCGGCCCGCGTGAACGGACTGAAGGACTGGGACGTCCAGGTCAAGGTCGGCGGCACCTGGCAGACCGTCGACCAGGTGCGCGGCAACACCGTCGGCCACGTCACGTCGACATTCACCCCCGTCCAGGCGGACGCCGTGCGCATCCTCTGCCTCGACGGCAACGACCACACCTACTCCCGCATCGTCGAACTCGAGGTCTACGGAAGCTGAACGGTTGACCCAGGCAACAGTCGATGCCTGGGTCAACCGTTTGAATCAGCCGAGTGCTGCGAGCACCGTCGCCAGCACGATCACGGCGAAGATTCCGACGGCCATGCCGAGAAGCACGCCGAGACCCTTCCGCTTCACCTTGCTATGGCCGATGCTCCCGGACGTGAACTGGTGGAACGGCGACGCGTAGAACACCGGCACCGCCTGGTTCGGCTGCACCGTGCAGTCGAGCGCGGCCTGGCCGTAGACACGGATCCATTGCGAGTGGATGTCGACGTGCAGCGGTCCGGCGGGCACCGGGATGTCGTTCCGGCCGTACTTGACCGGCACCGGGTAGCCGTTCAGGTGCACCGTCGGCGGAATCATGTTGGACGTCAGCGCGCTGCCCTGGATGGTCAGTTGCAACATCCCCATCGGCCCCGGCGGCTGGAACTGCTGCGGCTGGAACTGGGGCTGGAAGTTCGGCGGCGGCTGCTGCGGGTAGCTCATGCCGCCAAACGATAGAGCCTGTCAGGAGCGAAACGGGCGGACGCCCGGTGATCTGGAGCGGGTGACGGGAATCGAACCCGCACTGTCAGCTTGGGAAGCTGATGTTCTGCCATTGAACTACACCCGCGCGCTGCCGGTCTCCCGGCAGCGGTGAAGAGCATAGCCGATCGGTGGGCTCTCAACCATGCCGGGTCCGCGCGTCGGTTGTTGCGCGGTCAGGGTCTTGTCCCCAGAAGGTGCCGAATGCATCGAAAAGAGGGGTGCGGACGGTTTGCGCCGGGGGTTCTTGGGCAGTTTTCCACAAAGGGCGCGTTCAGGACTGGGCAGGTACGTCATCTTCTGGCAGATTAGAACGCGTTGCCGGGGGCAACATTCGACGCAACGTGAGGACGCGGTCCTCCGGACCGGACAAGATGGTTGCGGGGCAACTGGATGAAGGGGTGAACGGTGGCAACAGACACAAGTGACGCGGTGGACAACCTCGAGAAGGAACTCGTCACGTTGGCACGGCGGCTGCGGGGTCTGCAGCGGACGCTGTCCGACGAGGCGCACCCGGACCTGGAGCCGGCGCAGTACGCGTTGCTGAACCACGTCGAGGAGCTGGCGCCGGTGCGGATGGCCGACCTGGTGGCAGCACTCGAGGTGGACAAGGGTCCGGTCAGCCGGGCCTGCGCGCGACTCGAGGAAGAGGGTCTGCTGAAGCGTGCCGCCGACAAGTCGGACGCGCGGGCGACCCTGCTGACCCTGACCGCGGCCGGCAAGCGCAAGCTGACGGCGGCCCGGAAGAAGCGGCACAAGGTGATCGAGGACCTGCTCAAGGACTGGTCGCCGGCCCAGGTGAAGACCTTCGCCACCCAGGTGTCGAAGTTCAACAAGCTGGCCGACTGAGGTTAGTTGCCTCAGGCCCAGGTTGGTGGTGCGATCCCCGCCGGAGAGCTGAGGGCTCCGGACGATTCACCACCAGCCGCTGGGACGGGCCTGGAGTGCACTGAAGCTGTGCGGATGAGCAGCACGCTGCTAACGTGCGACCGTGCTGCTCTCCGACCGTGACATCTTGGCCGAGCTCGACGCGAAGCGGGTCCAGCTGGATCCGTTCGATGCTGCGATGGTGCAGCCGTCGAGTGTCGACGTACGGCTGGACCGGTTCTTCCGGGTTTTCGAGAACCACAGATACCCGCACATCGACCCCGCCGAGGAACAGCCGGATCTGACCCGGCTGGTCGAACCGGACGGCGAAGAGCCGTTCATCCTGCATCCCGGTGAGTTCGTCCTGGGATCGACGTACGAGCTGGTCACGCTCCCCGACGACGTCGCGGCCCGGCTCGAGGGCAAGTCGTCGCTCGGCCGGCTGGGGCTGCTCACGCACTCGACGGCCGGCTTCATCGACCCGGGCTTCTCCGGGCACGTGACGCTGGAGCTGTCGAACGTCGCCACGCTGCCGATCAAGCTGTGGCCCGGTATGAAGATCGGCCAGCTCTGCTTCTTCCGGCTCTCCTCCCCCGCGGAGCACCCGTACGGCTCGGAGAAGTACGGCTCTCGGTACCAGGGTCAGCGCGGCCCGACGCCGTCCCGGTCCTACCGCAACTTCCACCGCACCGACGTCTGAAGACATGAGAAGAGGCCCCGAGATCTCGGGGCCTCTTGCCTATGCTCAGGCGGTCGCCTTGACGAAGACGCAGACCGACTCGAGATCCGTCGAGTCGTAGCCGGTCGGCAACTGCCGGTAGACACCGCCGTACGGCGAGACCGCAACCGGCGACTCCTGCTTGCCGTTGTAGAGGCTCAGGCCCAGGTCGCCGTTCCCCGGGGAGCTGCTGTCCGACGGGGAGTCGCTCTCGGACGGGGTGTCGCCGGTCGACGGGGTGTCACCCGATGAGGGCGTGTCGCCGGAGGAAGGCGTGTCGCTCGAGCTCGGGCTGCTGGACGGGGCCGCGCTCGGCAGGTCCTCGCCGGTCTTGGCGTCCAGCATCACCGGCTGCGCCTCGGACTTCGCGTAGATCACACCGTGGTACGCCGTGGTCACGTCAGGCACGATGCGGCTGCCGGACTGAGTCGAGAAGCCCCAGCTCCGCTTGGCGGTCGTGTCGTCGATACCGAAGATCTCCCCCGAGCTGCTGCACACGACCGAGGTGGCCTGGTCCGCGATGCAGTCGTAGCTGGCGTTGTCCTTGTCCGGGAGCGCCACCTGCACCAGGGCACCGGTCGAGAGGTCGACCGCGAAGATCGCTTCAGCCTTGGTCCCCTGGCCGTAGTCGATGTACCTCATGCCGTAGAAGTACGCATGCTTGGCGGTATCAGCGAGCGGCTGGAGGACGGCCTGCTTCAACGGGAGCTGCTTCGTGACCTTCCCGCTCGCACCGTCGACGACCAGGATCGTGCCGTCGGTGGAGTTGTCCGACTGGGTGCCCTTCGCCCCGGCGACCACGCCGTTGTGCACAGCGGCCGGGTCCATGCCCGGGATGATCGTGGACTTCTGGGTCTTCGGGTCCGCGAACACCGTCAGGTCGATGCGCTTCACGGTGACGCTTCCGGCGGCGATCACGCCGACGGCGACCTGGCCGGTCTCCGGGTCGACCACCGTGTTCGCCAGGCCGGGAGAGCCGATGGCGCCGTCGCCCTCACCCTGGACCGTGCTCACCGGCGTGGAGACCTCGGCGATCTTCTTGCCGGACATCACGTCGATCCACTGGACGACGGCCAGGCCCCTCGGCTTCTGCGTGCCGTTGCCCTTGTCGGTCTCCGCGTACGCGACCACGGCGACGTCCTTGCCGTCGATCTTGGCCGCCATCGGCGGGGCCGCCTTGTTGACCGTTGTGGTGTCGGCCGTCTTCGACGGGATCATCCACTGGTTGTTCGGGTTGGCGACGTCGTGCCCGCTGAGCCCGGCGAAGCCGCCGATCAGCGCGACCTGGCCGGCGATACCCACCTGGGCCTCGTCGAGCGCCGAGCGGCCCGGGTAGTCGGCCGACGGGAACGCGGCCGCGACGCTGAGCGCCTTGGGCGGGTCGAAGGACGGGACCGTCGGAGCGGACGGGGTGGCGGAGGTGGTCGACTGGCCGCCGTTGTCGGATCCCGAGTCGGATTTCTTGTCATCACTGCCGCCGCAACCGGCCACCAGGATCAGGGCGGCGGCGACGGCTGTAGTTGCCACCATCGGGCGCAACATCGTTGGTTTCTCCCCAAGGTCGACCGAGAATGATCGACTGAACGCTAGCAGTGTCCATGGGTCGGCCCGGCAGTTATCCACAGGCCTTCCGCAACCTTGCACGAAGCTGCAGCGTCGGGGATCGCTCAGCTGGTCCGGGCGAGTCCCAGACGCTGCAACAGGTGGTAGAGCGCGGCGGCCGCGCTGTTCAGCGGTACGGCGTTCATCGGACGATCGAGAGTCCGGTCCCGCGGCGGCGGGGCTGCTGGTCGGCCAGGACCCGGGAGGTGGGCTCGGCCAGGCGGCGGGTGGGCTCCAGCCGGTCGGCCAGCCGGCGCAGTGCGCCGGCCAGGCCCTCCCGCGGGCTGGTGCGGTTCGCCTTGCGGTCGTGGAGCATGGCACGGGCCTCGGCGGCGCGCAGCTGCTCGGCAACTCGGTAGCGGGCAACTTCCTGGTGTTCGGTGATCATGATCGTGTTCCCCTCTGGTGATCCCCGTGGCTGGTTTTCGGCAATGCTTCGCTCAGGTCCCGCCGCCGCAGATGGCGGCGGGACCTCGCTATCCATGAACTCAACGAACCCGACTGCGCCGATCCGACGCGTGGGGCGTTGTTTCGGGTCAGACCTTGTAGACCGTGATGTCTCCGGAGACGGTGCGGGCCCGCAGCATCAGGGCGCGCTCCCCCTCGGCCGGCTTCTCGCCCGGCTCGAGGTCGCACCGGATGTGCCCGGTGACGGTCTTCAGGTCGAGGTACGTCGGGAGCCCCTCGGGCACCCCGATCTGGACGTCGCCGCGGGCCGTCTCGGCCTGGACGCTCGGTCCGTCGGCGATCTCGACCTTGACGTCGCCGGAACCGGAGGTGGCGACCGAGTGGTCGCGGATCCGCTCGATGGTGATGTCACCCGAGCCGACCTTGACGGAGGTGGGACCGTTGGCGTCGCCCACCGTGACGTCACCGGAGCCGGTGCTCAGGCCGAGCGCGTCGCCGGCCTCGTCGATGTCGATCGAGCCGGAGCCGGTGCTGGCCTTGACCGCGCCGGTGACCTCCTCGACCTTGACGTCCCCGCTGCCGGTGTTCACGCCCAGCTCGCCCTCGACCCGGGTCAGCTGTACGTCGCCGGACCCGGTGGACAGCCGGGCCGGGCCGATCGGCACCTCGGAGGTGATGTCTCCGGAGCCGGTCTTCACCCGGGCTTCGAGGACCGCCGAGGTGGCGATCCGGACCAGGATCTCCGGTCCGCGGCGGACGTTGCGCGGGCCCTCGATGATCAGCTCACCGTCGACGACCTCGACGATCACGTCCTCCTCCGGGCCGTTGTCGACGTCGATGGCGACCGCGGTCCCCTCGCCGTCGGGGTTGGCCTTGAGCTCGACCAGACCGGAGCCGATCTCGATCCGGATCCGCTCGATCCGCTCGCTCTCGTCGTCGGTGATCTGCTGGCTGAACCCACTCATTCGACCCACCCCGTCATCCGTTGTCCCGGGCCCTGTCCGCCCTTGCGTCGCTCCTTGTCCTCGCGGCGCCGGTCGCGGTCGTCACGTCGACGGTCGCGGTCGCGGCGGCCGCGCTCCGGTCCGAAGACGCCCTCGTCACCGAAGGGTCCGTTCGGACCGAACACGCCGTTCGGACCGAAGACGCCGTCGGGGCCGAGCGGGCCGTTCGGACCCAGCGGGCCTTCCGGGCCGAAGACCGGACCGCGCGGCGGACGCGGCGGCCGGGGCGGACGCGAGCCGCCACGGCGGCCACGGTCGCTCAGCTCGGTCATCACGGTGCGCATCAGCCACGCGTTCGAGGAGATGCCCTCGGCATTCGCGGCCTCGTCCACCTTGTTCTTGATCGACATCGGCAGCCGGAGGGTGATCCGGGCGGTCGGCTCGTCGGCGTCGAACACGAACTGCTCGCTCGCCTCCGCGTCGGCCTCGTCGTCGACATCGTCGTCGGTCTCGTCCGGACCGGTCAGCTGGCTGGGCGCCGGCGTGACCACGAACTCAGGACGGCCACCGGCCATCCGGAGCTCGACCGAACCCGGGGACAGCTCACGGCTGATCTCCCCGGCGGCGTCGGACAGGGCTGAGATGAGGGCCAGGCGGCCCGCGTCATCCAGCGTCGCCCCGAGGCGCTGGGCCACGGAGCGGGTTTGCTCGTCGGCCAGGGCGGTGGCGTTCTCAACGCTCCGCCGGACCGACTCGAGGTAGTGGTCAAGTTCCATGGCAGCAATCATGACGTCATCGTGACGTCACTGTCAACCCCCGTGATGTCAGATCGTCGTCAGAGTGGCGGCAGAGGCAGAATGGCGTGCAGTCAACCGAGGGAGGATCCGTGTCCAGAGGGGTACTCATCACCGGCGCGTCCAGGGGCGTCGGCGCGGCCGCCGCGCAGGCGTTCGCACGGGCCGGCGACCGGGTCGTGCTGCACTGCCGGGGCGCGGTCGATCGCGCCGAGGAGATCCGGGCCGGACTGCCCGGCGATGGCCACGCCGTGATCGCCGCTGATCTCGGCGATTCGGCCGCAATCCCTGCCCTGGTTGACGAATCGGCCACAGCACTCGGGCGGATCGACGTACTGGTCAACAACGCGGCGATGTTCGTCGACGAGCCGGTCGGCGGTTCGCGCCGGGTCGGTCACCCGCTGGCCGAGACGTCGTACGACGAGTGGGTCGCGACGTGGCGTCGTACGTTGGCCGTCAACCTCGAGGGAGCGGCGCATGTGACCTGGTGCGTGGCGCGGCAGATGCTCGACAAGGAGCCCGCGGACGGCGTACGGCGGGGCGCGATCGTCAATGTCGGATCGCGCGGCGCCTACCGCGGCGAGCCGGATGTGCCCGCGTACGGCGCCTCGAAGGCCGGACTGCACTCGCTCGGGCAGTCGTTGGCGGCATCGTTGGCGCCACATGACATCAGCGTGACGTCAATCGCGCCCGGATTCATCGCCACCGACATGACCGAGGCGTTCCTGGCCGGTCCCGGCGGCGACGCGATCCGCGCGCAGAGCCCGTTCGACCGCGTCGCCACCGCGGAGGAGGTCGGCGACGCGATCTTCTGGCTGGCCTCACCCCACGCGAACTGGGCCAGCGGCGCGGTCCTCGACTTCAACGGGGCGTCGTACCTGCACTGAGGGCCCGAGCGTCGGCTTCACCCGTCTGAGCCACGGCCGTAACAGATCCTTGTTGGCTCAGTTATTCAGTAACAACGGGTGAGCTTCCGGATACCTGGAGAGGGGTCCGGACCGGTGCACCCGCCTGTCCGGTGCACCCGTCCGTCGCCGGGCTCGTCGTACAACGGGAGCCTCTTCATGCGTTTCGCCCGCATCACCCTGGGCCTGCTGCTGACGCTGGCAGGTCTGGTGGCCACCGTGGCCGGAGCCGTCGCCGCCTTCTGGCTGGTCGGTCCGGACAACACGATCTCGACCCCCGGCCGCGAGTTCGCCAGTTCTGGTCTCGCGGTCGTCACCGCGCCCACGCTGCTCGACCGGCACGGCCCGACGCTGCACGTCAGTGCGTCGGGCAACAAGCCGCTGTTCGTCGGCATCGCGCAGGACCTCGACGTTCGCAACTACCTCGCGGGGTCGGCGCATACGCGCCTGATCCGGTTCGAGCCGCCGGGCACGTTCGGCACACAGGACTTGCGCGGCCGCACCGGCAAGCTGACGCCGCCGGGCGAGCTCGACTGGTGGGTCGCGCAGTCCGCGTCCGGTTCGCAGTCGGTGAGTTGGCCGCTGCAGGACGGTCGGTACGAGGTCGTCGTGATGAACGCGGACGGCACACCGGCCGTCGGAGCCAAGGTCAGCTTCGGCGTCGAGGTGCACCGGCTGTTCGGGATCTGCCTGCTGGTGCTGGGCGCGGGGGTGCTGGTGCTCGCGCTGGGCCTGGCGCTGATGTTCCGCCGGCGCCAGGTCGCGGCCGTTGCCGCCGACAACGCGACCACGACCGAGATCCCGGTGCCGGTCGCGGACCACATCCCGGCTCTCGCCGCGGTGGCGTCCGCGCCGGCCGACCACGAGGCCAACAGTCCGGCGTACAGGGTGTCACCGTTCGCGCCGGAGCGGGTCAGCCCGTTCGCGCCGACGCAGCAGACCGAGCCCGTGGAGAAGCCCGCGCCTGCCAAGCCCGGCGTGGCGAGGCCTGCGGCCGCCAGGTCCGCTGTGGCCCAGCCCGCCGCGGTCAAGGCTGCGCCGACGCCGATGCCGGCTGCGCCGATGTTCATGTCGCCTGCTGCGGTCGCTCGCGCGAAGTCGCCGGCGCTGATCGGCGCCGGTGCCTCCCAGCGGTACGACGAGCCGCCGACGTCCGGCGAACCGGCCGACCGGCCGGAGTCGGTCGAGTCCGCCAGGACCGTCGAGCGCACCACGACCGAGTCCACCGGGACCGCTGAGCACACCACGACCGAGCGCAGCAAGACCGAGCGCACTGACACCGAGCGCAGCAAGACCGAGCGCACTGACACCGAGCGCACTGACACCGTCGAGCCCGAGACGGTGCCGCTCGCCGCCTCGCCGGAGTTCGAGAAGAGTGACGAGGCGGTCCGCCGTACGGCCGCTCTCCTCGCCAGCGGCGCTTTGTTGCTCACCACAACGAGCTGCGGCCTGATGCCGCCGAAGAACAGCCTGACCGCGCCGGACAGCCGTCCGGCCGTCACGCTCGCCGACGCGCAGGCCGTCGTCCAGCGCTACAACCAGCTGAACAACCAGGCCAACCAGACGCGTGACGCCAAGCTCTCCGCGACCATCGAGGGCAACCCGACGCTCGCGCAGACGCAGGCCGGCTTCGTGATCGGGCGCAAGCTCGACGCAGCCGGCAAGGACGTCTCGAAGCCGTTCAGCTACACGAACCCGGAGATCGGCGCGCCGCAGTTCGCGTCGTACCCGATGCGGTTCGTGGTCAGCTCGGGCGTCTCCAACGCGCCGGGGGCCCGACAGCTCGGCGTCTGGCAGCGGGAGAACGCCGGCAGCCCGTGGCTGTTGACGCACTCGGTCTACCCGCCGAAGGCGGTCGAGCTGCCGTCGGTCGACGGGATGCGCACCCCGGACGTCAGCGCGCTGAACAAGCTGCGGAGTCAGCCCGCGACAGTCGCGAAGGACCTCGCGGCGTACCTCAGCGGCGGACCGAACGCGCCGCAGGCGAAGTTGTTCACGCCGTCGCCCGCCCTGTCGAGCATGCTCAAGCTGCGCGCGACGTCAAAGGCCAACGACACCGCGGAGCCGTACATCGCGAGCGTGACCGACGCGTTCGCGGCGTCGGGCGAGCCGCTGACCTTCATCACGTCGTCCGGCGACGCGCTGGTGTTCCTGACGCTCACCGAGCAGTACCTGCAGCGCGTCGAGCCGGGCTCGAACGCCTACTGGACCAGCGGCGAGGCGACCGCCTTCAGCAGCATGGTCAAGTACACCCAGAGCCTCCACCAGGACTACCTCCACCAGGTCGCCCTGGTCATCCCCACCAAATCCACCGACGAAGCCATCCGGGTCCTGTCCATCGACCCCCAACTCATCGGAGCCGGCGGCCAGTAAGCGCTTGCCGGAAGATAGTTCCGGCTGATTGACTCCCGGGGTGAGGTTTTTCCCACCGCCCGGGAGTTCCAGTGGACATCACTCGTCGCCGCCTGCTGTCGTTCGTGCCCGCCACCGCTCTGCTGACCGCGGTGAATCCGGCTCCGGCCGCGCACGCCACCATGGGTGCGGTGAGCGCTGACCCCGGCCGGCTGCTGGCCAACGCGATCGCGATCTATGCCGGTACGGCGGAATCCAACGCGCGCACCGAGGTCGCCGCGAAGGTCGCCGCCATCGACAGCACCGCGCGTACCTGGCTGGCCGCGCTCGACCGGGCCGGCGCCGGGGAACTGTTCGCCGGGCTCCCCCTCGGCACCAGCGATCCGAATCTCAGCTCGTCGTACCAGCACCTCTACGAGATCGCGCTCGCGTACCGCCGGCCCGGACCGGCGTCGGACCTGCAAGGCAGCGAGCAGGTGCGTGCCCGGATCGCGGAGAAGCTGCTCTGGCTGCACGAGAAGTACTACGGCGACCAGTCGAAGGGGTACTACGGCAACTGGTTCACCTGGGAGATCGGCATCTCGACGTTCGTGTCGAAGACGCTCGCGCTGATCGACGCCCCGACCGACCTGATCACGCAGTACGTCGCCTCGATGGACGCGTACCTGCGCAACGGGAAGGACGGCGACGTCGACCTCGACTCGCGCTTCCACACCGGCGCGAACCTCGTCGACATCACCGCGAACCGGGTCCTGCAAGGTGCGCTGCTGAACGACGACGCCCGGATCCGGAAGGCACTGCAGGACCAGTTCACGGTCTTCGCGACCATCGACCCGTACAACCTCCAGCACGACGTCACCGACGGGTACTACGCGGACGGCTCGTTCATCCAGCACGCCTCGGTCGCCTACACGGGTTCGTACGGAAAGGGCCTGCTCAGCCGGGTTGTGCAGACCATCAAGGTGCTCGCCGGGACGGAGTACGCGCAGGGTGACGACCTGGTCGGCGTGGTGCAGGGCTGGGTCGAGCACGGGTTCGCGCCGCTGATCTTCGAGGGCTGGATGATGGAGATCGTCAAGGGTCGCGCGGTCTCCCGGACAGCGACCGGGTACGACGATGTGGCCGTCGTCGTGGAGGCCATCGTCGACCTCGCGGACTATGCCACCGGCACGGACGCCCAGCGGTTGAAGGCGTTCGCGAAGTTCACCGCGCGACCGACGATCAACGTGAACAGCTTCGTGTCCCCGGTCAGCATCGGGCGGTTCGCGGACCTCAAGAACGACCCGGCGATCGTCCCGGCCGACCTCAACCCGGCGGCGAGTACGACGGCGTTCAACGCGATGGACCGGACCGTGCATCGGCGGCCCGGGTACGCGTTCGCGGTCGCGCGGAACTCGGAGCGGATCAGCAAGTACGAGTACATGAGCGGCGAGAACCTGCTGCCGTGGTTCCAGGGCGACGGCGCCCACTACCTCTACCTGGCGGGCGAGGACCAGACGAAGTCGTTCGGCATCGACTACTTCACGACGGTCTCGCCGTACGCGCTCGGCGGTGTGACGGCACCGGTCGAGACGCGGAGGTCGGTCCCCGAGCTGTACGGGACGGCGTACTACGACAATCCGCCGACCTTCACCGCGTCGTCGGAGTCGCAGAACACCTACATCTACTTCCCGACCGGAACCAACGTGCACTCCGGCGGCGCGACCCTCGACGCGTACGGCGCGGTCGGCTGGGTGCAGTCGGACGACTTCGCGTACGCGTCCCGCGCGAGCCTGCCGGACGACTTCGTGGTCTACAAGAACGCGTCCGCGACCAAGTCCTGGTTCCTGCTCGATGACGAGATCGTCGTACTGGCGGCCGGCGTCGGCGACGCGACCCGCGCCGTCACAACCACCCTCGACACCCGCATCGCCGGCGCGACCGATCCCGTCACCATCACCGGCGTACGCCGTGACGGCCGCCCGTGGACCGGTCCGGGACAAGTAAGCCCGCGCTGGCTGCGCTACGCCAACAGCACGGCCTCCATCGGCTACCACTTCCTGCAGCCGACGCAGCTGTCGGTCGATCTGCAGGCGGTCACCCGGAGCCGCCGGGTAGTGCGCACCTCAAACCCGGATACAGCAATCACCAAGCAGGTTTTCGCCCTCACCGCCACGCAGCCGGCCGGCACCACGCACTCCCTCGCCTACGCGTTGGTGCCCAACGCAACAGAGTCGACGCTGAAGGCCTACCAGCACAACCGGATCCTGCCGCTCGCCAACACCGTGAAGGTGCAAGCGATCCAGCACCTGGGCCTCCGCCTCACCGCCGCCAACACCTTTACCCCGGGCGCGCACAACCTTCCTGGGCTCACCATCGACGGTCCGGCGTCGTTGCTCCTCCGCCGTCAGTCGTCAGGCGTGCAGGTTGCCGTCTCCGATCCGACGACACAGCGCGACACCATCACCGTCAACCTGTGGGCGCAGTACCTCAAGGCCGCGACTCCCGTCGAAGGCGTTCAGGTGACGCGGACACTCACCGGCACGCGGCTGACCTTCACCACCCGGCACACCTACGGGAGCAGCCTCGCGATCAGGCTTCTTCCAGCTTGGTGATGATCGCCTGCATGGTGGCAAGGGTCGTCCGAAGGTCGTCGAGGTCGACCGCCTTCGCGAGCTGGGACGTCCACGGGTGCTGGGCGACCGCGATCTGGCGGATCGCCCAGTAGCCGGCCTCGGTGCACGCGAGCAGCTTGGCGCGCCGATGGGCCGGGTTCGGCCGGTACTCCGCGAGGCCGCGCTCCACGAGCAGATCCGCTATCCGTTGCACACCCTGCCGGCTGACGCCCATGATCCGTCCGACGTCGGCGACCGACCGTGGCTCGTCCAGTACGCCGCCCAGCACCTGCCACCACGCAGCCGTCAGGCCGCCGTGCGCGGCGAGGTCCTGGGCGGCCTCCATCAGCCGCGCGTTCAGCCGGAAGGTGGCGAGGACGACATCGGTCAACACCGCACCACCTTCCGACTGCTTCGTCGGCTTCGGCCACTCTTCCCGGGGTGGAACCGTCATCCCACCAGCGTCGCGTACGCCGCGGGGTCGGCGCGATGGAACACGCCTTCGTACGCCTCGAGCTTCCGCTCGTCCGCGAGCTCGAGCCGCTGCAGCACCGCCCGCGCGAACTGCACCGGCGAGTCCGGACCCGCGGTGATCAGATCCCCACCGACAACCGCGCGCTCGTCGACATAGTTGCCGACGCCCTGGTATCCGGTCGCCTGCAAGTACTCCTTCGCCGCACTCGTGTGCTTGCGCTCATCCAGCAGCCCGGCCCGAGCCAGCCCCGCCGTCGCCCCGCAGATCGCCGCCACCGGCACCGACGCCTCGAGGAACCGCGCCGCCAACTTCGCGAACGCATCCCCACCCCCGTTGTCCCACTGCCCCGACCCTGCCAGCACCAGCAGGTCCCCCGCATCCGGCTCGACGTCGGCAATCGTCACGTCCGGCACGACCCGCATCCCACCCATGGTCAGCACCGGCTCCAACGACTCCCCCACCGTCACCACGGTCCACGGCTCCCCGGTGAACCGCCCGGTCCGCAACTCCACCACCAGATGCCCGATCTCCCAGTCCGCCAACGTCTCGTAGACCGCCACATAAGCTGTTCTCATAGACAACATGCTGTCATTTAGACAACATGTTGTCAAGCACTGGAAATGAGATGCCCGGCCGTGCGGCTCCTGGGAGGGTTGAGGGATGGGCGTGCGTGAGTTGACGGTGACTGACTGGGCCGGTCTGTGGCCGCTGGTGAAGGGCTTCGGGACCGAGTTCCCGGAGGCGGAGTCGCGCGGGTACTTCGAGGAGCTGGTGCAGGATCCGCGGTGGGTGGCGCTGGGGTACGACGACGATGGCGAGCTGATCGGGTACGCCGCAGTGCAGGACTATGGCACGCATCTCCGAGCCGGGCGGCGGCACCACGGGCGACTGCACGACCTGTATGTGCTGCCGGACCGCCGGCGTGGTGGGGTCGGGCGGGCACTGATGGCGGCCGTCGCGGAGTGGGCGTCGACCCGGGTGCGGTATCTCGAGTGGCAGGGCCATCACGAGCGGGCGGCGCCGTTCTACGAAGCCTTGGGGTATCGCGGTGAGCCGTGTCCACAGCCGGACTACCCGACCTTCGAGATCGACTTCGGCAAATAGTCGCGGAGCAGAAGTAGGCCGGCAACCGCGGTCGCGGCGGCAGCGAGCGTGAGCGCATGGTGTACGTCGAGCGTCGCGAGGAGATTCGTCGACACGATCAGTGGAACGGTCTGGACCAGCGACAGCAGCGACTGAAGCCGAGTCCGGTGCGATCGCGGCGTACTGCGGACGAACACCGGAGCAAGGTGCGACGTGAACAGCCCGACCCCGACGCCTTCCACGAGGGTCGCACCGACCGCCAGCGGCACGGACGGCGCCAGCGTTAGACCCGCGATCCCGAGCGCGGCAAGCAGACACCCGATCCCACCCGTCAGTCCCGCACGGGCAAAGGTGCCGAGGCGGGCGACCAGGATCGTCACGACCAACCCACCACAAACGTTGCCTGCCACAACAAACCCTGCCTGCCCAGCAGCCCAGCCATGTGATCGGGCAAGCAGCGGAACACACAGCGACGTGACCGGCAGAACGAATGCGGCGACCAAAGCCACCACGCCCAGCACCATCCGCAGCACAGGATCACCAGCAGCAACCCGCAACCCGTCCAGCGCCTCACGCACAACGGAACGGCCGGCGGCTTGCGCCGGGCTCACGTCGTACGGCGGTCTGAGCATGAACAAGACGAGGAACTGCACCGCAAACGTCAGCCCGTCGAGCACGAGCGCCCCGACCAGCCCGACCGTGACCACGAGCAGCCCACTCACCGGTCCGCCCGCGAGGGTGATCAGCTGCGTGGCCGACGTACGCAATGCCATTGCCTTAGGCAACTGATCGTCGGGCACGAACAGTCGCGGCAGCACACCCGCGGCCGGCAGCGCGAACGCATCAACCGTCCCGACCACAACCGCCGTCGTCACCAGCAGGCCGGCCGACATCCCACGAATCCCGACCACCAGAGCGAGCAGCAAGCAGCACGTGCCGACGATCGCGCTGCATCCGAGCAGCAGTCGGCGCGCACCGATCCGATCGCCGAGGACGCCACCGAGCAGCAGAAGTACGGCTCGCGGCAGGGTGAACCCGGTCAGCACCAGCGCGGCGATCTGCGGACCGATGCCCGTTGCCGCCCAGCCGAGCGCGAAGAACAGCGCGGTGTCGCCGAGGACCGAGAGTGTGGAACCTGCCAGCCAGCCGTAGTACGACCGCGTCACCCGTCCAGCCGGACAGGCATGACGAGCGTGGTGAACGTGCCCTGGTCAGCCGACCGTACGACGACAGGCCGCGCCGGCTCGCAGATCTCGAGCAGCACGTCCGGCCCGACACTCGCCTCCAGCGCGGCGGCGAGCAGACTCGCGGTGAACCCGACCCGCACCGACCCGGACCCGATCGCGTCGAGCTTCACCTCGTCACCGATCCGCAGACTCTCGGAGTCGATGTCAAAAGCAACCACATCCCGCCCGACCAGCACGTCGAGCAGCCCCACCCGATCCACCACCACCCGGCAAACCGGCGGCGTCAGCCCGTCAAGAATCTGCTGGTACGCCGGGTACTCCGCATCGACAACCGCCAGCTCCCGCGACTCGTCACCCCGCACGAGTCTGAGCCCGCTGTCCACCTCCACCCGGACCACATCCCCCGCCGCAACCCATCGCCCGACCGCGGCCAACTCCTCGGCCTGCACCAAGACCCGCGCAGCCGCGCCGTCGAACTCCGTCGGCCGAACGGTACGGACCGACAACCGATACCTGTCGGTCGCCACAAAGGTGATCTCGTCGGGCGAGAACTCGATCAGCACACAACTCAACACCACCTCCAAGCCGCTCTCCCCCAATCCACCCGCCGGGACGGATCCGCCGCCGGGAGATGGTCGATCGCCGGAATGCGATCCGGCAGGAGAGGCGGTACGCCTGGCCGCGGTCGGTGCTACCTGGCGGATTGCGCTGGCCAGTTCGGGGCCGCCTAGCGTGGCCACCGTTTGGTGGGAGAGGAGTTGGGTGAGGAGGCGCTCGGCTGCGGCTCGGGTGGCGGTGGACTTTGCTTCGAGGGTGCGGAGGTGGGACCGGACCAGGTCCGCGACGTCGGCCGGGTCGGCATCCAGGGCGATGCGGACCTCCGGCAGCGGCAGGTCGATCTCGCGCAGGTCGCGGAGCAGGCGGGCTCGGGGTTCTTGCGAGCGGTCGTAGTACCGGTAGCCGTTGGCGGCGTCCACGAAGGCGGGCGGCAGCAGCCCGCAGTCGTCGTAGAACCGCAGTGCACTGGGCGCCAACCCCACCACGCGCGCAAACTCACTGATCGTCAGCCTCATGCGCCCGACCCTGATCCCTGAACCAACTCGAAGGTCAACCCGGCTTTCCGGAGACAAACCGGCACCCGGTGGCAGGAAGGTTCCGAAAAGGTCAACTCCGGAGCCGGCCCCACAGGCTGATGGTCTTGCCGAACCGTTCGCCGCGGATCCAGTCCAGGATGCTCTTCGCGGACCGCTCCGGCGCGACGTCCCCGCGCACCGACCGCGGTACGTGCTTGCGGATCTCGGCCGCGTCCGCGAGCGCCTCCTCGATCTGCGCCTCCGGCCAACCACGTCCGGCCAGCCGTTTCCGCCGTACGGCGTCCGGGCAGTCCAGATGCAGCCAGCGACCTTCCGGCAGCTCGGCCGGCAGCAGCGGGGAGAGCAGCAGCACCGGGATCCCGGACCGCCGGATCAGCTCGGTGATCCGCAACCAGAGCGCGTTGTACGCCGGCCAGATCGGAGCCGCCGTCGGACTCGCGATGTCGATCCCGAGCAGCCGGCCGTTGTCGTCCAGCAGCTCGTCCATGTCCATCACGACCAGGTTCCCCGGGCTGAGCCGCACCAGCTCCGGCACCACTGTCGTCTTCCCCGATCCGGGTGCCCCTGTCACCACGAACATCCTCGTCACAGCTCTAGTGTGCGGTCATTGCACCAGAAGGCGCGACGGAGGTCGCGCCTCGCCCGAAATCGTGGGTAGTCCGCTCAGTCCGGGGGTGACCGAGCCGAGGACGCTGGAATGCCTCGCGCCGGTGCAGCTCGGTACCGTCCCGCCGAGGCCGTGCACGCTCAGGAACCCGAGTACGGCGAACGCGTACGCCTCCTTCGCCGCCGACGGCATCCCCAGCTCGTCCGTGGTCCGGACCGGAATCTCCAGCTCGTCCGCCAGCAGATGCATCAACGCCGGGTTCTGGATCCCGCCTCCCGATGCGACCACCTCGGTCCCGCCGTACCGCCGGACCGCGTCGGCGACCGTCCGGGCGGTCAGCGTGGTCACGGTCGCGACCAGGTCCTCCGCCGGGATCTCCGGCAGACCCTCCATCGCCCGCGCCACGTACGACAGGTTGAACAGCTCCTTCCCCGTCGACTTCGGCGCCGGACGCTCGTAGTACGGCTCCGCCAGCAGTCGTCCGAGCAGTTCCTCATGCACCTGGCCGCGCGCGGCCATCACCCCGTCCGCGTCGAACGGCCGCCCGGTCAGCTCGGTCACCACGGCGTCGATCAGCGCATTGGCCGGACCGGTGTCGAAGGCAACCGGTTCGCCGTGGACGACGGTGATGTTCGCGATGCCGCCGAGATTCAGCGCCACCGGTACGCCGGGTCGCCCGCGCAACCACAGCACGTCGATGATGCTGACCAGCGGCGCACCCTGCCCGCCCGCTGCCACGTCCCGCGCGCGCAGGTCCGACACCACCGGTACGCCGGTCGCCTCCGCGATCCACGCCGGCTGCCCGAGCTGCAGCGTCCCGCGCACCGAGCCGTCGTCGACCCAGTGGAACACCGTCTGCCCGTGCGAGACGATCAGGTCGGCGTACCCGCCGCACAGCTGCTCCACGGCCTGCTGCGCCACCGCGGCGAATGCCTGCCCGATCCCGGTGTCCAGCCGGCACACCTGCTCGACCGTCGTCGATGCCGGCGGCAATGAAGCCGCGACCGCGGCCCGCAGCTCCTCCGGGTACGGCTGGCTCAGCATGCCCAGCGGCGTCAGCACCAGCACGTCTCCGTCCAGCCGCAGGTCCGCGGCAGCGGCGTCGATCGCGTCGTACGACGTCCCGGACATCAGCCCGATCACTCGCATGTCACTCCCGTCGGTGGCGGTCGCAACCTCCAGTTTCGTCCATCACCCACGACACCGCGAACCCGACCGCAACCATCCGCGCACGGTAGCCTGCCAACCTCTTGACACCGGGTTGGTGCGGATCGATGATCGGTGTCGCTATACCGGTTTATCTCCTGTCGCCGCCTGCGCTTCTGGCCAGGCGGCGACGGGTACTTAACCGATATAGCGACACCGCCCATCGTGTGACGAGGAGTCGATCAGCTCATGAAGCGAAGGACCCTGTTGTCAGCCCTGGCCGCCGGCACCGCCGCGGCCGCCACCGGTGCCGCACTGCCCGCCGAGGCGGCGACCAAATGCCGCCGGGCGCGGAAGACCGGACCGGTCACCGTCGCGTACATCGAGGTCAACGACCACAGCATGCTGAGCGCCGGCAAGTACACGCTGGCGAACGGCGGCGCGCAGGTGATCGACGTCGCGGTGATCTTCGCGGCGAACATCAACTACGACGGGTCGAACGCGTACCTGTTCTTCAACGACCAGGTGACCAACGTCCTGAACAACGTCGCCACCCAGGTCCGCCCGCTGCAGCAGAAGGGCATCAAGGTCCTGCTGTCGGTCCTCGGCAACCACCAGGGCGCCGGTTTCGCGAACTTCCCGAACCAGGCCGCCGCCGACGCGTTCGCGCAGCAGCTGGCCGACGCGGTCAACCAGTACGGCCTGGACGGCATCGACTTCGACGACGAGTACGCTGAGTACGGCAACAACGGCACCGGCCAGCCGAACGACTTCTCGTTCTTCTACCTGATCCAGGCCCTCCGCGCCAAGCTCCCCAACAAGCTGATCACGCTCTACGACATCGGCCCCGCGGCGGACCGCCTGTCCTACAACGGCCAGAGCATCGCGGAGACCTTCAACTACGCCTGGAACCCGTACTACGGCACGTGGGGCGTCCCCAGCGGACCGAGCGAGAAGTCGCGCCTGTCCCCCGCGGCCATCTCCTACACCGCGACCAGCTCGTCGACCGCCGCGAGCCTGGCCCAGCGAACGGTCAACGAGGGGTACGGCGTCTTCCTCACGTACAACCTGACCGAGTCCGACACGTCGTCGTACATGACGTCGTTCACCCAGAAGCTGTACGGCAGCGCCACCGTCTACACGCCCTAGATCCGGTACTCCCATCCCGGCTGCCAGTTGAACGGGGAGACGATCAGCTCCTCCATCGAAGCGCGACTACCGAGGAGGTGTTCGAGCGCCCACCGGTTCGCCGAGTGGGCGATCACGAGCACCACCCGGCCGTCGTACCACCACTTGACGTCCTCGAGGAACGCGCGGGTCAACTCGACGACGTCGGTGTAGCTCTGACCGCCGGGGAACCGGCTGTGGACGCGTTTGACCCTCGGGTCGAGCGCGTCCACAGGCGCGCCGTTGAGCTCGCCGTAGTTGCACTCGCGCAACCGCCAGTCCTGCAGGTGCGGCACGGTCAGCCCGGACAGTTCGACGGTCTGTACTGCGCGCCGCAGGTCCGAGCTGAACACCACGTCGACGTCCTGCCGGCGCGGCCCGATCTCCGCCGCCAGCCGGCGCCCCTCCTCGGACAGCTCACCCGGCAGCCAACCGCTCGCGATCCCACGCTCGTTGTCGACGGTGATCGAGTGGGTCTCGTAAATCAGCTTCATACCTCACAGTCAATCTCCCTTTGCCTTCATTACCGGCGGGTATATACTTAAGTTACTCGTGAGTAAGCTGGTGAAGGGGAACCTTGTGAGCCACTACAAGTCGAATCTGCGGGATATCGAGTTCAATCTGCTCGAGGTGCTGGGCCGCGGCGACGTCCTCGGTCAGGGTCCGTACGCCGACATGGACGTCGCTACCGCCCGTGAGGTGCTCGCGGAGGTGGACCGGCTGGCCAAGCACGAGCTGGCCGAGTCGTTCGCGGAGGCCGACCGGAACCCGCCGGTCTTCGACCCGGAGGCGCACGAGGTCCGGATGCCCGAGGCGTTCAAGAAGAGCTACCACGCCTACATGGACGCGGAGTGGTTCAAGCTCGAGCTGCCGGCTGAGCTCGGAGGTCAGCCGACCCCGCCGTCGCTGCGCTGGGCCGCCGCCGAGCTGGTGCTCGGCGCCAACCCGCCGGTCCACATGTACGCCGCCGGCCCGAACTTCGCGCACGTGCTGTGGCGCAACGGCGTCGATCGCGACAAGAAGATCGCGCACCACATCATCGAGCGCGGCTGGGGCGCCACGATGGTGCTGACCGAGCCGGACGCCGGTTCCGACGTCGGCGCCGGCCGCACGAAGGCCACGCTGCAGGAGGACGGCAGCTGGCACATCGAGGGCGTCAAGCGGTTCATCACCTCGGGCGAGCACGACCTGACCGAGAACATCATCCACCTGGTCCTCGCCCGCCCGCAGGGCATCGAGGGCGTCGGCGGTCCGGGTACGAAGGGCCTCAGCCTGTTCGTGGTCCCGAAGTACGACTTCGACCTCGAGACCGGTGAGCTGACCGGTGGGCGCAACGGCGCCTTCGTCACGAACGTCGAGAAGAAGATGGGGATCAAGGTCTCCACGACCTGCGAGATCACCTTCGGCGACGGCGTACCCGCGAAGGGCTGGCTGCTCGGCGAGGTGCACGACGGCATCGCGCAGATGTTCCAGGTGATCGAGTACGCGCGGATGATGGTCGGCACCAAGGCGATCGCCACGCTGTCCACCGGCTACCTGAACGCGCTCGAGTACGCCAAGGAGCGGGTGCAGGGCGCGGACCTGACGCAGCCGGCCAAGGACGCGCCGCGGGTCACGATCACCCACCACCCCGACGTACGGCGTTCGCTGATGACGCAGAAGGCGTACGCCGAGGCGCTGCGGGCGCTGGTGTTGTTCACGGCGACGTACCAGGACCGGGCCGAGCAGGCGCGGTACGCCGGTGAGCACGACGACCTGGCCGAGCGGGTCAACGACCTGCTGCTGCCGCTGGTGAAGGGCTACGGGTCGGAGAAGTCCTGGACGCTGCTCGGCACCGAGTCGCTGCAGACGTTCGGCGGGTCCGGCTTCCTGCAGGACTACCCGATCGAGCAGTACGTGCGCGACGCGAAGATCGACACGCTCTACGAGGGCACGACGGCGATCCAGGGCCAGGACCTGTTCTTCCGGAAGATCATCAAGGACCAGGGCAAGGCGCTGGGCCACCTGGCCGAGCAGGTGCAGGCGTTCGTCGCTTCCGAGGCAGGCAACGGCCGGCTGAAGGAGGAGCGCGGGCTGCTCGCGAAGGGCCTCGAGGACACCCAGAAGATCCTGGGCATCATGGGGCAGGCCCTGATGGCCAGCAACCCGCAGGCGGAGAACGGCGACCCGCGCAACGTCTACAAGGTCGGCCTGAACACCTCGCGGCTGCTGTTCGTCCTCGGTGACGTGGTCTGCTCGTGGCTGATGCTCCGCCAGGCCGAGGTCGCGCTGGAGCGGCTGGGCGGCGAGCTTTCCCCTGCTGACCAGGACTTTTACACCGGCAAGGTCGCGGCGGCCCAGTGGTTCGTCCGCAGCACGATGCCGTCGGTCCGGGCCGAGCGGGTCAAGGCCGAGCTCACCGATCTCGACGTCATGGACCTGCCCGAGTCCGCCTTCTGAGACTCCTCCGGCTCGAGCGCTTGCGCGGCTCGAGCCGGAGGGTTCCACCTCGGGGCAGATTCATCTGCCCCGGGTTGCCCCGCGATCTGCCCTGTTGCACAGCGGGGTGTTGTAGCAACGTTTCTGCCCTGCAACACCGTGACCCTGGCTTGGCTTCCCCTGTCCGAGCCAGGGTCGCGTCTATTCCGGAACCGTGCGAGGAGATTCGGCGTCCGTGTGAGTGTGCCCAGATCCGGTCGTCGTAGGCTGTCCGCGATGTCCGCCGCCCGTCTCCTCGCCGCCCTCCTCGCGACGTTGGCGTTCGTGCCGGCGCTCCCCGCGCAGGCCGACACCCCCGAGTTGCCCGACCGCATCGCCGCGGCCTGGCGGACGGATCACGTCTCCGTCGACGAACGGCTACGGCCGACGATGCCGGCCTCCGAGCTGGCCCGGATCCGTACGGCGATCCGCTCCGCCGGTCTCCCGGTGTACGTCGCGCTCGTGCCGCAGTCGCCGTACCTGCGGGCGAGCGGGTACGACCTGCCGACGTTGCTGCACGCACGGATCGGCGAGCCCGGGGTCTACATCGTCGCGGTTGTCTACGACAACTACTGGTCGGACAACGCCGAGCTGTTCCGGCCGGCCGGGCTGCGCGGCCGCGACCTCTACAGCGTCCGGGCGGACGACAAGCAGGACTCCGATGTCGTCGACGAGCGCCCGGCGCCACAGATCGTCCGCACGATCCAGCAGGCGTCGACAGCGTACGACGGCCGTCCGCTGCCGCCGGTCCCGCCTGCCGATCTGGAGCCGCAGCACTCCGATGGCGGTCTGTCCGTGACGGACAAGGAGAACCGGTCGGCGTACATCGGGATCGGTGTCGGCGCGGTGCTCGGCTTCGCGTTGGTGCTCTTCCTCGGGCTGCGCCGCCGGCGTCCGGCCAAGCAGACGAACCTGCATCGCAGTGACGGTCCGCCGATCGATGCGTGGGACGTGGAGCTCAAGGCGGACGACAAGATCAAGCAGGCCGAGCGGGCCCTCGCGCGGCTCGACAAGCGCAACAACAAGACCACGAAGCAGCTCGACCAGCGCGATGACGCGTACCGGCGACTGGACGCGGCGCGGAGGCTGCGTGCCGATCAACCCGAAGACCTGCTCGCCGCCGCCGGTGCGCTCGTCCTCGCCCGGCAGGCCGAGCGCGTCGCCTCCGGTGCGGAGCTGCAGCCACCGTGCTTCTTCGACCCGCTGCACAACCCCGGTACGACGCAGGTCGACTGGGAGGACGAGGTCGAAGTACCTGCATGCCAGAGCTGCGCGAGCGTCCTCCGCCGCGGCCGGACTCCGATCGGTCTGCGGGTGTGGAGCAAGTCGGGGCTGCTCGGTCACGACCGCAAGAAGGTTCCGTACTGGACGCTCGACCCGGAGGACAACCCGATGGTCGCGACCGGCTTCGGTGCCCTGTCCGACGACCTGCCCGAACGGATCGGGGTCCGATGAGGCGCCTCATTCTGTTGCTGCTAGCAACTGCCTTCGTACTGACCGGGACGGCCTGGGCAACAACGCCTGCCGATCCCCGGGTCGCCGCGGCCACCGCCGCCTGGGCGAAGCAGGGGCTGTACGTCGACCCCGACTTCACCTCGATTGCTGATGGCAACGAGATGCTGCGGGTGATCGAGGCGGCGAAGATGCCGGTCTTTGTCGCCGTCGTACCGACCGGGGACTGGTTCCCGGAGAAGGGCGACGCGACGCTTCTCGCCGGCCGACTGGCTGCCGCGAACGCGAAGCCCGGCGTGTACGTCGTGATGGACGGCGACACGACGTACGGCGTCGCGCACGAGCTCGCGGCGTACGCGCCGGACAGCACCTGGAAGGACAAGGACGAGACGCTGAGCGCACAGCTCTCGAAGTACCTCGAGAATGTCGAGTTGAACGCTCGCTACTCGCCTGAGCCGGCCAGGACCGAGCCGGTACCGAGCGAGCCTGAGCCTTCGTACCCGGAGGAGAAGTTCACCGTCGGCAAGGCGATCGGGAACGGTCTCGGCGGCGGCGCGCTCGGGATGATCGGCGGCGGGATCCTCGCCGGATTCGTGTTGATCGTGGCGGCGATCGCCGCCCGACGTCGGAAGGGAAACGCGTGAAGGCCCTGTTGAGCTGCCTGGCCGCTTTGGTGATGCTGGTCGCGGTCCCGGCCGGGGCCGAGGCGGCGGTGACGACCCGGACGCCGGCGGAGCGGGCTCGCGAGATCGCGACCGCGTTGACGAAGGACCCGTTGTACATCGATCCGGCGTACGCGTCGGCGCTGCCGGAGAAGCTGCGGGCCGACGTACGGACGAAGGCCAAGGCGGTCGGGTACCCGGTCTACACGATCATCCTGCCGCTGACGCCGAGCGACGAGTTCCAGGGCGAGGAGAGCACGGTGCTCACCCTGGTGGAGGACGCGCTGCGCAAGCCGGGGTTGTACGTCGTGGTCGACGGCGGGGACCGCTTCCCGTGGTACGAGGCGCGCGACGTACCGCAGGTCAGCGAGGACAAGCTGCAGGCGGCGCGCGAACGGGCGCTGGACGACGAGGGGTACGACGCGGGGCCGACCGAGGTGCTGGCCCGGATGTACGAGCTGCTGGCCGCGCCGGGGATCCCGTCGACCACGCCTCGGCCGACTTCTGGCACGCCGGCTTCGTCTTCCTCCTCCGACGACGAGTCGGGTGGACATGGTTGGGTCGTGGCGCTGTCGATCGTCGGCGGGCTCGTCGTACTGGTTCTGCTGGGTCTGGTGATCGGGCTGCGGCGGCGAGGTTCGGGGCCGCGGCGTGAGAAGGCGTTCCGGATCCCGCCGCATGTCGCCGCCACGGTCGCGGCCGAGCGGCGCCGGCGGTTGGAGCGGGACACGACGGCTGAGCTGACGACGCTGGGCACGAAGCTCGCGGCCCTGCCGACGACTGACGGTCCTGGCCTGGCACACCAGCAGGCGGCGCTCGACGATCATGCGGCGGCCGGGAAGGTTCTCGATTCCTCCACGTCGCTGGTGGATCTGGTGGGGGCGATGGTTCTGCTCGACAAGGCGCGCCGGGAGTACGACGTCGCCGTGACGGGGCGCGCGAACGCCGTACCGGATCTGTGTGCTTTCAACCCGCTGCACGGCCGGTCCGTCGGCAAGCCGACTCAGGTGGAGGCCGACGGGACGACCCTCACGCTGCCCCTGTGCGCGGACTGCCGGCGGGCGCTGAAGCGCGGTACCGCGCCGGCGTCGTTGCCGGGGGACGACGGGCCGTACTGGTACGACGACACGCTCTGGGCGCGCACGTTCTACGGGACGACCGGTGACGACCTCGCGGCGGCAGTCTCCCGGGGGGAGCTGCACCGGTGATCCCTGAGAGGCGTTCAGGGGCACCTCGGGGGATCTGCCTGATCCTGTGAGCACGCCTCGCCACCTACTGTCGACGCGACAACGTGGGTGGGCTCGAGAAGAGGCGGACGATGGCGGAGAACAAGCAGCTCGGCGTGATCCTGCTGGTGGTGGCGGCCGGGCTGGCGTTCTGGCAGTTCGGCGACAAGGACTCCGACGACACGCACACGGTCGGCGCCAAGATCACCACGGTGGAGCTCGCCGCCGAACACTCCGACATCACCATCAAGGTGTCCGACGACGACAAGACCACCGTGCAGGAGAAGCGCAAGTACTGGTTCTGGAAGCACGGGGACGCGTACTCCGTGAACGACGGCGTACTCAAACTCGACGGCGACTGCGGCTGGCAGTGCAGCGCCGACTTCGAGGTGACGGTCCCGCGCGGCACCAAGATCACCGGCGAGAACGGCAGCGGCGACCTGGAACTCACCGGGGTAGCCGGGGTCGACCTGAAGTCCCGCTCCGGCCAGGTCGAACTCCGTGAGATCAAGGGCGACGTGAATCTCGATGTCACGTCCGGCGACGTTTCCGTCAGTGATCTCACCGGCAAGCTCGGCGTGAAGGCCAACTCCGGCGACATCGAGGCCGCCGACCTGAAGGGCGGCCCGGTCGACGTCGAGACTTCCTCTGGAGACATGGAACTCCAACTCTCCGAGGCCAACGACGTCCGAGCGAAGGGCACGTCGGGCGACATCGAGATCACCGCACCGACCGGCGACTACAAGGTCACCACGGAATCCCGCACCGGCGACGTCGAGAACTCCCTCGGCAACTCCACCACTGGCTCCCACACCCTCGATGCCACCACAACCTCAGGCGACATCGAACTCCACGCGAGGTAAGCCCCCGCCGCGTGGTGCGAACTTACTCCTTGATGTCGCGGTGGTGTTCCTCTACTACGCGGTACTCCTCTTCGACTGCCGGGTCGATGGCGTCGGTGGCGACGCGGCGGCGGCGGTTGGTGATGTAGAAGGAGAGGAGGATGCCGGCCAGGCCGGCGAGCAGGAGGATGTAGCCGACGACCTGCAGGTTCACGGCGTCCCAGGTGTCGCGGACGGCGAACGCCAGCACCGCGCCGATCACCATCAGAAAGATCCCGACACCGATGCTCATCCGAGCCTCCCAGCTAGTCGTCCTACGTCGTCAAAGCTACCTCTCTGTACCCACGCGCCAAACAGTTCGAGCAGTCCCACGATTCAGCGCCAGATGCCCGCCGAGGAAGCCCGCGCCCGCCATCACCAGATTCCCGGCCACGGCGAGCTTCACACCGAGCCCGTGACGGCCGCGCAGCCGCGCAACAAGTGAGCCGACGAACAGGAACGTCGCGGTGTCCGCGCCGAGCGCGTGGACCGCACCGATCCGCCGTTCCTCGCCTGACAGCTCCGACCAGTCAGCGGCGCCCGCAAGAGCCGTCGGCAGGGACGCCAGCACTCCGAAGCCGTTGAGAACCGCCGCCCCACGCCGCGACTCGGACCCACCGGCGAGATCGAGAAGGGACGTGCCGAGCCAGCACCCGGTGGTCACGTCGGTCAGCGACGGATGCAACGAATGCCCGAGTACGTCGGAGTGCAGCGGACTGCCTCGCACCCAGTCGATCAACGGCTGGTACGCCAACTCCTGCGCGCGAGCAAGCCGCTCGGACAGCGGACTTTCGCCGACTGCCCGAACTGCACGCTGCGGCAAGGATCTCGACGCCACATTCTCAAGGTACGCTCACGGCCGCCGCCCCAGGAAGCGCCCGAACCAGCTACTTCCCGCCGGAGAGAACCAATTCGACGCGGTCGGGACCATCGGGAGTCACCTGGACGGGCACGCCCCAGTCCTGCCGATGCATGTGGCACGCAGGAAACTCCACCTCGGCTGCATCATCACAAGACGCGGCCTGTACGGCGACGTGGAGTACGCCGGTGCCCGCGTGCGGGTCGATGACCAGGCGACGTACCAGGTCGGTGGAGTCGCCGGCGCCCTCGCGCAGGAGCGTGTCGGGGGTGGCGGAGACGAGGAGGCGGGTGGACGGGCCATAGCGGTCGTCGAGCTTCTGGCCGGGCGGCGGAGTGAAGACGACCTCGAGGGTCACCTCGCCCGCGGCCACGTCCATCGGCGGGCGCTGGGTCTGCGTGCTGAACTCGTCAGCCGTCGCGGACGCTCCCAGAGGCACCCGCGTCAAGCGGTGGGCGGCCGACTCGACCACCAGGAGCTCGTTGCCCACGACAACGGCACCGCTTGGCTCGGCCAGACCCGTGGCCATCGTCTCGACGATCTCGGTGCGCGGGTCGTACCGGCGTACGGCGCCGTTGTACGTGTCGGCGATCGCGATCGAACCATCGGGCAGCACCGTCACCCCGAGCGGATGCTGCAGCAGCGCCTCGCTCGCCTTCCCGTCGCGCAGCCCGAAGTCGAACAGCCCGGTCCCGACAGCCGTGTGCACCGAAGTCT
Source organism: Kribbella sp. NBC_00662 (assembly GCF_041430295.1). GTDB lineage: Bacteria > Actinomycetota > Actinomycetes > Propionibacteriales > Kribbellaceae > Kribbella. Next base: position 1,906,345 of record NZ_CP109029.1, read on the forward strand.
CGATCCACCGCAGCGCGGAGATCTCGGAGTCGGCCAGCCACAGCCGATCGCCGTCCGCGGCGAGCCCGCTGGTCTGCGCGAACCACGCATCCGCGAGCGGCCCGTCCTTCAGCCCTTCATTGGTCGTACCCGCGGCAACCTCAGTCACCCCGGTGAATGGATCGAACGTCCAGAGCTGGTGTACGCCGGCCATGGCGATCCATACCTTGTCGCCCCACCACGCAACGTCCCACGGCGAACTGAGTACGTCGGTGCCGTCGCCGTCCATCCACTGCTTGCCGGTGCCAACCAACGTCCGCACCTGACCATCCGCCAGCGAGATCCCGCGCAGCGCATGGTTCACGGTGTCGGCGACAACCACGTCGTACCCGAGCCGGCCGGCGACATCCGGCGGCAGAACCACCAGTCCGTTCGGCTCCGAGAACGATGCCTCGTCAGCAGATCCGTCCACAAAACCACGCTGACCGGTCCCGATCCGGCGCATGACGGTTGTCGCGTCCTCGGCGAGCTCGACGATGCTGTGATTGCCGGCGTCCGCAACGAGCAGCCCGTTGTCGAGAGCAACCACTTTGGCGGGGAAGCGAAGATCGGTGGGCTCGGCAACAGGCGCGACGTACGGCGACTTGCCGCGCGTGAGCGTGCCGGCCTCGTCGTGCTGCACGATCAGCTCGGCCAGCAGTGCGTCCAGGGCGTGCGCGTGTCCTTCACCGGAGTACTGCGCGACGATGTACCCGTTCGGATCGACCAGCACGAGGGTCGGCCACGCGCGAGCGGTGTAGTTCTGCCAGGTGATCAGCTCCGGGTCGTCGAGCACCGGATGCCCCACCTCGTACCGCTCCACGGCAGCACGAACCGCCGCCTCTTCACCTTCGTGCGCGAACTTCGGCGAGTGCACGCCGACGATCACCAGCGCATCGCCGTACTTCTCCTCCAACGGCCGCAACTCGTCGAGCACGTGCAGGCAGTTGATACAACAGAACGCCCAGAAGTCCAGCAACAGAAAGCGTCCCCGGAAGTCAGCGAGCGACAACTCCTGACCACCGGTGTTCAACCAACCCCGACCCCGCAACTCCGGCGCACGCACATGCATGCCCCCATTGTCCGCCGCCGCTCAACCCGATCCGCCCCGGGCCCGGCCGCTGAGATCAGAGCGGGAGGATCAGCGTGTCGGTCAGGAGTTTGGCGGTTTTGCGCAGGGTTGCCGGGGAGGAGGAGAGGTCTGTGGCGAGGGCGTAGGGGGTGAGGGGTTCGCCGGGGCCGACGAGGCGGTGGCGGTGGGCCAGGAGCCAGACGATGGCTCGGGGCCAGGTGGAGAGGCGGGCCTTGGCGAGGAGGTCGGGCGCGTCGCGGACCAGGCGTTCGGCGATGTCGAACGCGTCGGGGGCGTACGCCGTACCGAGGGTTTCGCCGGCCATCAGCCACGCGTGGGGGGCGAGCACGGAGAGCGTGGCGGCTTGGGAGTTGTCCAGGCCGCGGAGGTCCGGTTGGGGCGGGGAGCCCAGTCCGGCAAGCGCTCGGTAAGCGTCTTCCAGGTCGTTGGTGGTGTCGTCGAGGAAGACCCGCTCGCCAGGCTTCGAGCCGACCGGGTCGATCATGGCAGCAGCTTCCAGCGCAGGCTGCCAGACGTCGACCGCGTCGATGGCCTCGTCGACGGCGTCCAGCGGCAACTGCGTGCGGTCACCAGCGAACTGGAGCCAGGCCTTCACCACAACAGGAACCGCGTCGAAATACGTGCTGTCGGCAAGGACCTTCCGCGGCAACCAGTGCGCAAGGAAGAGCTCGACGAGTACGGCGCTGACCCGCAGCGGACCGCCGACCGTATGGTCCACCGCGTGGTCGATCCACAGCCGGGCGATGTCTGCGGCGTCGTCCGGCAACGCCGGAGCAGACTCCAGGAACTCCTCGACCAGCTGATCGCGCTGTCGCGGAGACAACAGCGGCCGGATCGGCGGGCGGATCGGGCGCTCCGGCAACTGGGTCAGCCGATTCACCAGCAGACCGGTGAAGAACTCGAAGTCCTCGCTCACCGGCGGATCGTCGTAGTCGCGGGTCTCCCCCAGCGCCTGCAGGATGATCCCGGCCGCGGTCGACGGCCGCACGGTCCGGATCGTCACCCGCCCGCCGCGCTGATAAGCCTCGAGCACCCGGTCAACCGGCGGCCCGACGAACACATCCTTCACGATCGCGCCGAGGTTGTTGTCGATGAACACCACCACCGTGTGCGGATGCTGCTCGTCGTCATAATCCAGCACGACGCTCAGTCCGTCGCCGGTGATGTCCTCGGACACGATCGCGCTGGTCAGCCGGAACCCGGCGATCCTGGTCACCCACTCGGGCACCGCGTCTTGCGTGCGCAACCGTGAGATATGGGCTCGCTGCAACGGCAATCGCCCGGCCGGACCAACCGTCCGGGCCAGGCTCGTCAGCAGGACGAAGGACTCCAGATCGCGTCGCTCACCGAGCACCCGCGCGGCATCGGCCCAGAAGAACCGCTCCACCTCGCCGATCTCGTCCGGACGCCCGGCCGGCCACAGCTGATCCGCGAGCATCGAGGCCGAGCGGGCCACCGATGCCTCGGCAATCACGGGGTGCAGCGCGGCCGGCACCGCGGCCAGGTCGAGGGAGAGCGTCTCGAGCAGGGTCTCCAGCACGGCGACGCTCGGCGTGGTGTCGACATCGACACCCGCCGTCGGCCCGTGCGGCTCGCCAGGATCGGGGACGAGCCGTAAGTGGCTGCGCCGCCCATCCCGTCCGCGTGGAGACTTGGTCACCTTCGTGAGATTACCGTCCGGAACCAGTCCACCGCAGTCCAGTGCGCGCGTCCTGTGGATAACGAGGCCCGTGCCCCCGGACGGGAGCACGGGCCACCGACGGTCAGCCCTTCAGGGCACCGGCCATCAGGCCGCCGATGAACCAGCGGCCCAGGAGGATGTAGACGATCAGCGTCGGGAACGACGTGATCAGGGCGCCGGCCATGCTCGCGGCGTAGTCGACCTTCTGTCCACCCGCCAGCGCGGCCAGACCCAACGTCACCGGGCCGTTGTTCTGCTGGGTCAGGAACAGTGCGAACAGGAAGTCGTTCCAGACCGAGGTGAACTGCCAGATCAGCGTCACCACGAAGCCGGAGATCGAGATCGGCAGGATGATCCGCAGGTACGTCTGGACCAGCCCGGCCCCGTCCACCCGGGCCGACTCGATGATCTCGTTCGGCACGATCGTGGCGTAGTAGTTCCGGAAGATCAGCGTGCAGATCGGGATGCCGTAGATGCAGTGCGCGATGATCAGCGTCGGCACACCCCGGGTCACGTCCAGCTCGGTGAACGTCGTACGCAGCGGCAGCATCACCGCCTGGTACGGGATGAACATCCCGAACAGGATGAACGCGAACACGATGTTCGCACCCGGGAACCGCCAGCGGGCCAGCACGAACCCGTTCATCGAGCCGATCAGCGACGAGATGATCGCGGCCGGGATCGCCAGCGACAGCGACCGGATCATGTACGGCTGGAGTACGTCCCAGGCCTTGCGCCAGGGCTCCAGCGTCCATTCCTTCGGCAGGTTCCACTGCGAGGCAGCGGTGGTGTCACCGGAGGTCTTGAAGCTGGTGATCAGTACGACGTACACCGGGATCAGCACGAACAGCAGGAACAACAGCAGCAGGATGTACCGGATCGTCCGGCTGCGCCGGGTCGAACCGTCCGCGATCACCCCGCGCTTCTGCGGCTTCCGGCGGATGGCCGCAGCAGCCTGGCCGGTCGCTGCGGCGGTGTCGGCGCTCATTCCTCATTCTCCTGCCGGACGGTGTACGCGATGTACGGGATGACGAGGACAGCGACGACGGCGAGCAGAACGATCGCGATCGCGGCCGCCTTGGCCTGGTCACTGCGTAGCAAGGTGTTCCACATGTAGACCGCCGGCACCTCGGTCCGGAACTGGTTCGGCCCGGTGATCGCGTAGATCAGGTCGAACAGCTTCAGCGACATGTGTCCGAGGATGATCAGCGCGGACAGCGCGATCGGCGACAGCTGCGGGAACAGCACGTGCCGGTAGAGCTTGAACTCCGACGCGCCGTCGACCCGGGCCGCCTCGCGCAGCTCCGGCGGGATGCCCCGGAAACCGGCCAGGAACAAGGCCATGATGTAGCCGGACAGCTGCCAGACCGCAGGCAGCGCGATGGACGCCATCGTCGTCCATCTACTACCCGCGGTCCACCAGGGATTCTCCAGGAACTGCAGATGGAGGATCTCGAACAACCGGTTCAGCCCACGCGCGTCCTCGCCCTGGGACGGGTTGAGCAACCAGCCCCAGACCACGCCCGAGGCGATCATCGAGATCGCCATCGGGAACAGGTAGATCGACCGGAAGACCGACTCGCCGGGCACGCCCTTCTCCAGCAGCAGTGCCCAGAGCAGACCGAAGATCAGCGTGCCCACGATGAACGCCACCGTGAGCACGCCGAGGTTCTTCAGCGAGTTGAGGAACCGGTCCTCACCGAACAGATGCGCGTAGTTCTCGAAGCCGACGTAGTTGGCCGGGCCTTTGCGGGCCGTGTGCCGGTCGGTCAGCGAGGTGTTGAAGGACCACGCGATGAGCCCGTAGACGAAGTACCCGAGCAGCAGCACGGTCGGCAGCAGCACCAGGGCTCCAGGTCCCCAGGTGCGGATTCTTCCGTGCACGCTCAGTCCTCCAACTCGTACTGGTTCCGCAACTCGACCTGCATCAGCTCGTCTTCATCGCGGTACCGAGCGCCGACTGCAGCTTGGCGACGTCCGGGCTGCCGCTGAACTGGCTGATCGCGGACAGGATGTCGTTGTTCTGACCCAGCGTGCACGCGGCACCGTGGGCGCAGGACGGAACGATCGTCTTGCTCTTCCAGTCCGCCATCGCCGACTGCTGGTACTTCGGGTAGTCGGCCGGGTTGGCGTCCGAGCGGGCCGGGATCGAGCCCTTCTTGGTGTTGAACGCCTTCTGGCCCTCGGCCGAACCGACCGTCTTCAGCCAGCACTTGGCGCCGTCGGGGTCGGCACCGTTGGTCGGCAGCGTGAACGAGTCCGAGAGGAACTGGAAGTCGCCCTCGGTGCCCGGGGCCGGCCAGTAGGTGTACGCCGTGTCCGGAATCTTGTCCGCCACCTGCTGCGCGGCGACCCAGTCACCCATCAGCGTGTAGCCGGCCTTGCCGGAGTTCACGTAGCCCAGCGCGTCCGGCCAGTCGATCGCCTCGCGGTCGGTGTTGGTGAACGTGAGCAGCGTCTTGTACTTGTTCAGCGCCGCCGTGACGTCGCCACCGGCCCAGTCGGTCTTGCCGTCCCACAGACCCTTGAACTTGTCCGGGCCGAGCTCGGCCAGCAGTACGGCCTCGACCAGCATCTCCTGGGCGAAGCCCTTCGAGATCGCCAGCGGTGCCGTGACACCGGCCGCCTTCAGCTTGGTCAGATCGGCGATCCACGCGTCCACGTTGGCCGGAGCCTTGGTGCCGTCGATGCTCGCCTTCTTCAGCACCGTCGGGTTCGCCCAGACCACGTTCGCGCGGTGGACGTTGGCAGGGATCGAGTAGATCTTGCCGTCGACGGTCAGGTTGTCGATCAGGTTCTGCGGGAACGCCTTGTCCAGCCCGAAGTCCTTGTACAGCTGGCTGATGTCGTCGACCTGGCCCGCGTTGATGTAGTCCTTCAGCTCCGCACCGGCGTGCGCCTGGAACGTGGACGGCGGCTTACCCGCCTGCAGGTCGTTGGCCAGCACCTGCTTCGCGTTCGAGCCTGCGCCACCGGCAACCGCCGAGTTGACGAACTTGTAGTCCTTGCAGTCGGTGCCGAACACCGACACCAGGCCGTCCAGACCGGCCTTCTCACCACCGTCGGCCCACCAGGTGAAGACAGTGACGTCCTTGTTCGCGGACGAGCCACCGCCGCCGCTGTCGTCGCTGTTTCCGCAGGCGCTCACCGCGAGAAGACCCGCCGCACCCACCAGCGCCAGGGTCTTACTCAGACCACCACGCATGATTCACTCTCCGATCATTGGATGGAGCCGCCTGTGACAACGATGCCCCCTTGACTGTGCCACTCTGGGACGGCTCGCATCGGGTGTCAACGTTCCGCGCAGGCGCGTTGCGCAGCCGTGACCCGCGCACCTTGACAGTGTGAGAGCGCGCACATTCACGGCCTGAAAAAACCCTCTGCGCAGTCGGACTGCGCATAATCAGGGCCGCAGGAGCACCTTGATCGCACGCCGCTCGTGCATGGCGACGTAGCCCTCCGCGACGTCGGCCAACGGGAGCTCCGAGTCGAACACCTTGCCCGGGTTGATCTCCCCGGCCAGCACCTCGGTCATCAGGTCCGGCAGGTACGCCCGGCACGGTGCGGCGCCGCCGGCAAGCCCGATGTTGCGCCTGAACATCGTGCCGATCGGTAGCTCGACGTCGTGCGGCACGCCCACGAAGCCGACCGTCGACCCGGGCCGGGCGACGTCGAACGCGGTCGTCATCGACTGCGCGGTGCCGACGCACTCCAGCACCGCGTCGGCCCCGACGCCCTTGGTCAGTTCGAGTACGGCGTCCCGCGCCGCGTCGCCGCGTTCGGAAATGATGTCCGTGGCACCGAATTCCCTGGCCAGCTTCTGACGGGGCTCATGCCGCGACAAGGCAACGACCCGCTCCGCGCCCATCCGGGAAGCCGCGAGTACGCCGCACAGCCCGACCGCACCGTCGCCCACGACAACTACCGTGTCGCCGGCCTTCACCCGCGCGGATCGCGCCGCGTGCCAGCCGGTGCCCATCACGTCGGACAGCGTGAGCAGTGACGGTACGAGCGCGTCGTCGGGCACCTCAGGGGTCGCGACGAGCGTGCCGTCGGCGTACGGGAGCCGCACGTACTCACCCTGGCCGCCGTCAGCCTTGCCGCCGCCGTAGCCGACCATGTTCTGGCAGGCGGTCTGGTAACCGGCCAGGCAGTGCGGGCAGGTCCCGTCGCTCACCACGAACGGCGCGACGACGAAATCGCCCGCCTTCACAGTCCGGACGTCCGAGCCGACCTCCTGGACGATGCCGACGAACTCGTGCCCGATCGGCCGCGGCTCCTTGACCGGCGGCTCACCACGGTACGGCCAGAGGTCCGACCCACAGATGCATGAGGCAACAACCTTGACCACCGCATCGCCCGGCCCCTCGATCTTCGGGTCCGGAAGCTCTTCCAGCCGTACGTCGAACGGCGCATGGATCACTGTGGCACGCATGCTGCCAACACTAGATCCTCAGGCCGGACTGAGCGCAGCCCGCACCCGCTTCGGGTTGGATGCCAGCCACACGCAACCGGCGGCGAGCAGCACACCGTGAACGATCCGCACGGCGGGCGGGGCGAAGAACTGCGGCAGGAAGAGACCGAAACCTACGGCGAACACGATCGCCGGCACGGTCTTCAGCCGCACCGCGACCACGATCGCGGCTGCCGCCATGGTCAGCAGGCCGAGGCCGAACATCGTGATCGAGACCGGGTTGTAGCGCACGGCGTCGGCCAGGTCGAGCAGGTTCGGCTGGGCGGCGATCGCGTGCAGACCGAAGTCCTCGGCACCGTAGTACGGCAGCGTCAGGCCGGCGCCGATCCAGAAGATGATCGCGGCCCTGCGGTCGATCTCCAGCAAGGCGATCGCGACGAGGATGAAGCCGAGCATCGCGCACACATGCGCGACGACCCAGGCGGTCGAACCCATCGCGGCCGAGGCGCCCGACATCGTCGTCTCGTCGTGCCACGGGCGGAGGGCGGGGTAGAGCAGGAACAGCACACCTGCGACGGACAGGGGGATTCTCATGATTCGTTCCTCAGGCTGGCGAGATACATCTGGATGAGCTGGTCGTAGGTGCCGTCGAGGTCTTCGGGCAGGCCGAAGCCGCCGGCCGACTCGATGGAGGCGAAGCCGTGGACGAGCACCCGCAGCCGGCGGGCCGCGTGGACCGCGGCCGGACCCTCCAGCCCGTAGCCGCGCAGCGTCGCGAACATGACGTCGACCTGTTTCGCACCGGCCGCCTTCTGGATCGGGTCGTGCAGCGGATCCATCGGCATCGCGGAGTACCGCTTCGGGTTGGCGGTGACGTAGGCGCGGTAGGCGTGCATCAGCGCGGTCACCGCCTCGTCGCCGCCACGGCCCAGAACGGCCGCGGTGAACCGGTCCGTCATGTCGTCCAGCACCCGAACCCCGACGAGCGCTTTCAGCTCGGCGAGGCTCGCCACGTGCTTGTACAGCGACGGCGTGGCCACCTCGCAGCGCTGCGCCACGGCGGCGAGCGTCAGGCCTTCCAGCCCGTGCTCGTCCACGATGCCGAGCGCCACCTCGACCACGGCGGCGGGCGTCAACGACTTCTTAACAACCATAGCTCAGAGGCTAATGCCATTAGCCTGAGTCGTCAAAGAGATTTCAGATCGTCCCGTAGCGTCCGCGCCGGTGGACCAGAGCTGGTACGTCGTCCGCGCCGAGCTCGACGTGGACGATCTCCAGCTGCACCTGCAGGCCCCAGCCGACCTCAGGCGGGTCCTGGTCGACCAGCGTGCAGCCGGCCCAGGTGCTGACCCCGACCGGGGCAGGCCCCCAGGCGGTGTCCGTCCAGTCGATCAACCGGAACGGCCCGCCCGGGGCCGGCGCAACGTACCCGAAGGCGTCGGCGAGCTGCCGGTGTGGCTCGCCGAGCAGCGACACCACCGCGGTCCTTGCCTCGCGCAACGTTTCCCACAGGTCCGAGACCGGGTCGATCAGCCCGATCACGTACCCGGGCTCACCGTCCGCGACCATCATCGACGACACCGTGAGCCCGGCCCGCTTCCCGGCGTACGCCGTCGTCCAGAGCCCGACCGGGGACGGCAGCCGCCCGCGGAACCGCCGTACCGGACTCCGCTCGGACTCGGGCGGGAGGAACGGGTGGTCGCCGTGAATGGTCACCTGGTCACGGTAACGCGCTCCGGGAGGGTGAACTCGTCGATCGGGCGCAGGCTCAGGCCGCTCGACCCGCGGACCGACTCGACGGCGCCGTTCGCGTCGAAGGTGAAGCGGTACGACTCGCCGTACGAGCCGTAGCCGTTGCCGCCGGTGACCCGCAGCGTGTCGCCGTCCACCTCGAGCTCCTGGGGCTCGTCGGCGGGGTTCGGCCCGGTGGGGTCGGTCGCGTACAGCCGGCCGCCGAGCAGGACGAAGTCGGTGATGCCCCAGAGGTTCGCGAACCGGCCGGTGAACCGACCGAGCCCCGCTTCCTCCACGCGGTCCTGCGAGTCGGCCAGGTTGAGGAGCCGCAGCAGGCCCTCCGCGAGCTGCGCCGCGGGACCGTCGATCGCGTTCGTCAGCGCGGACACGACCAGTCGGCGTTCGGGGTCGACGAGGGTCCGGGTGATGTGGCCCGGGTACCCGCCGCCGTGGCCGAAGACGTCCACGTCACCGACCTTCGTCACCGAGAGACCGAGGCCGTACCGCGCCTTGTCGTCGGAGCCGGTGATCCACAGCGGATGCTGCATCTCGCGCTTCGATTTGTCGGTGAGCAACCGGTCGTCGCCGGGCAGGTGCGCGGAGAAGTACGTGACGAGGTCGCGCGCGTTGCCGAAGAACCCGGTCGCGGAGGCCAGCGCCCGGGTGTCGACATGCTCGATCGGCACGCGCGTGTCGGCGTACGCCAGCGCGCTGTACCCCGCGGCGTACTCCGACAGCCGGGCCGGATCGAGCTCCGGACCGAGCCCGGCCAGCCCGAGCTTGTCCACGATCGCGGTCTGCACATAGGCGTTGTACGGCGCACCCGATGCCGCCTCGATGACGAGACCGAGCAGGCCGTAGCCGATGTTCGAGTACTTGAAGCGGTCGTTCTCGGAGATGACCGCCGACGACTCGAGCCGGAGTACCTCGAGCAGCTCGTCGCGGTCCGGGAAGCTGGTCGACAGCTGCCACCAGTCCGCGTCGAGACCGTCCCGGGTGACACCGCCGGCGTGTGCCAGCAGCTCGCGGACGGTCCGCTGACCGAGCGGCGTGCCGACGATCTCGGTGACGTGCTGCTCCGCCTTGTCGTCCAGCCGCAGCCGGCCCTGCTCCACCAGTTGGAGCACGGCCGTCGCGGTGAACGTCTTCGAATGCGAGGCGATCCGGAACAGATGCTGCTCGGTGAGCGGTACGCCGTTCTCCACGTCCGCGAACCCGTACGCCGCCGAGAACGCGATCGCGTCCCCGGCGTACACCGCGACCTGGATGCCGGGCACCCGCTGATAGCGCTGGTTGAACGCCAGCCAGCTGTCGTAGTAAGCGAGTGCCTCGGTCAAGCTTTCAGTCACGGTCGTTCTCCTGGACGGATCGGCGGATGGAGATGAATCAGTCATACCTTCCGCATCAGGGTCAGCTCAACGACGCTTCGGCAGCAACTTCAGCACCGCGAGTCCGGCGAACAGGAGTGCGAACCCGGCCACCATCAGGGCCAGGGTGTTTGTTGCCGCGCCGGTGGCGGCCAACGTGGTTCCGGCGGGCAAGGTCAAACTTTGGTGTCCGTACATGAGACTTCCTTGTGATCAGTGGATTGAATGAAGTGACGTGATGCCAGCGGGCCTCGGCCCGGCGTACCGAATCCCAGACCGCGCGCAGCAGAACGCATTGGAGGAACAGGTCATAGGCCCACTCGACGACCATCAGGGCGGCGAGCAGCATGGGCCGGGCGCCGCGACGGCGGACCGTCACGACGCGTTCGGCGACGAAGATCAGCCCGACCGCGAGCCACAACGGCTGGACGCGCAGACCGTTGCCGGCGGTCAGGATCGTCAGCAGGACGAACGACCACATGGCGATCAGCCCGACGCCCATGCCTGCCTGCTGGGCGGCGTACGGAAGCGTGACCCGGTTGAGGCCGTAGGCCCGCAGGTTCTCGATGGCTCCACGCTGCCAGCGGAGACGCTGACGCCAGAGGTCACGCCAGCCCGGCATCACCTCGGTGACCACCCAGCAGTCCGCCGGGGACACGCAGCGGAACCCGAGCGATTTGATCGCGAGGGTGATCTCGTTGTCCTCGGTCAGCGCGGTGGTGTCGTACACCAGGCCGGCCGGACCCGGCAGGTCGCGGCCACGCGCGGCGGCGACGCGGGTGAGTACGTCGACGCGATGCAGCGTCGCCGTACCGGTCAGCACCATCGCGCGACCGTTCTTCCGATCGATGTCGCGTGCGTACCGCGCGTACTCGTTGCGTTGCAGCTCACCGACCAACCCGTGGCCGGGTTCACCCCAGAAGATGCCGCCGACCGCTCCGACCGACTCGTCGGCCAGCTCGCGCAGAGCGGTCTCGACGAACCGCGGCGCAAGTACGCCGTCCGCGTCCATCACCAGGATGCGGTCGGCCGGTGTCAGGACCTCCAGCAGGATCGACAGCGCCTGGTTGAGGCCGCCCGCCTTCTTGTGCACGTTGCCGACGGTCTCGAAGACCTCCGCGCCGGCCCCGTGGCCAGCGCGACGGTCCCGTCCGTGCAGTTGTCCGCGACCACGATCACGCGGTCCGGTCGCCGGGTCTGCTGCCACAGCGAGTTCAATGCGGCCGGCAGGGCCGCCTCCTCGTTGTGCGCAGGCACCAGCACCACTACTTGGGCATGTCTGCCCGTCCCCAGTTCCACCCCAGATCCCCCGTGCTACCTGATTGTCGCGCTCTCAACTAACTGAGAGTATCGGAGCTGGGATCTGGAAACGCAAGTAGTAGCACTCAGTTATCTTTTAACGTCAATCTCACCTTGTGTGCATGATCGTGCCTCGGGCCGATCACGCAACGTGTCGGCGCGATTGGATCACGCGGAAGCGGCTCGCGACGTACGCACCATCGGTGTACGTCGCGTTGGCGGCCGGATTCGCTCCGGTGCCGTGGAAGTCGCTGAAGGCGGCCGACTGGTTGACGAAGACTGCGCCGGTCAAGTTCTCGGACAGGGCGACGCCCGCGTCGAGGGCCGCATCGCGAGCCTCGTCGAGGACCTTGGTGTCGGTCGAGTAGATGCCGGCGGTCATCGCGCCGTCCTCGGTGACCGTCTTGCGGAACAGGTCGATCGACTGGGCGGTGTCGGCCGTCTTGACCAGGAACGACACCGGGCCGAAGCACTCCCGCCCGTACACCTCGGCATCGTCGGCGTCGATCGCGACGAGCAGCGGCGTCCGTACGACGGCGTCCGGGAAGGCCGGGTGCTCGATCGCGCGGGACTCCAGCACCACGTCGCCGTACTCCGGAGCGAGCTCGAGGCGGCTGATCACGGCCTGGTTCACGATGCCGCCGAGGATCTCGACCGCACGGGCGTCGTCACCGAGCAGCTTGCTGATCGCGGTCGCGATGCCCTGGCCGACCTCGTCGAAGGACTTGTGGCCCTCGTCGGTCTCGATCCCCCCGGCGGGGATGAACAGGTTCTGGGTGGTGGTGCACATCTGGCCGGAGTACAGGCTCAGGGTGAAGGCGAGGTTGTTGCAGAGCGCCTTGAAGGAGTCGGTCGAGTCGATGATGACCGCGTTGACGCCGGCCTTCTCGGTGAAGACGGTCGCCTGGGTCGCGTTCTGCTCGAGCCACTCGCCGAACTCGCTGCCGCCGGTGAAGTCGATCAGCTTCACCTCGGGGCGCTGCGCCAGCGGCTTGGCCAGGCCGTCGCCGGCCCGCTCGGTGGCCAGGGTGACCAGGTTCGGGTCGAAGCCGGCCTCGCCGAGCACCTCGCGGCACACGTCGACGGTGATCGCCAGTGGCAGAACGGCCAGCGGGTGGGGCTTCACGACGACCGCGTTGCCGGTGACGAGCGAGGCGAACAGACCAGGCCAGGAGTTCCAGGTCGGGAACGTGTTGCAGCCGATCACCAGCGCGACGCCGCGGCCGGTGACGGTGAACGTCTTCTCCATCCGGATCGGGTCGCCCTTGGCCGGCTTCTCCCAGGTCGCGGTCGCCGGGTAGCGGTTCATCTCCTCGTACGCGTACGCGACGGCCTCGAGCGCCCGGTCGAGCGCGTGCGCACCGCCGGCCTGGAACGCCATCACGAACGCCTGACCGCTGGTGTGCTGGACCGCGTTGGCCAACTCGAACACCCGCTTGTGCAGCCGGTCGAGAATCTCCAGCACGACGCCGGTCCGCCCGTCGATCCCGGCCCGGCGCCAGTCCGCGAGGCCCTGCTGGGCCGCGGTCAGCAGCTCGTCCAGGCCTTCCTCGACCACCCGCGGGTACGAGACGTCCATCGGGATCCCGAACGGCGACTGCTCGGTGACGACCGTTCCGCGCGCACCGGGGATCTCGAGGTCATAGGTCTTCGCCAGATGCGCCTCGAACGCCGCCTTGCCGTCGGCCGCCGCGGTCTCGCCGTACACGCGAGGGCTCGGGGACTCGGGGAACGCGGAGTGGTAGCCGCGGCTGTGGATCGCCGCCAGTGCGCCGTCCAGGCGCTCGCGATGGGTGGAGAGCAGGTCGGTCGTCATGCCTGCGATGTTACAGTCATTGGCGCAACCGGTACTAGGGTGTCACAAGCCGTCTTCTCGATTGGGCAGGGCTCATGGACTTGGCAGCCAAGGTGGCCGCGGCGATGTGGGCGGAGGACACCGCCAGCGCCGGGCTGGGCATGCGACTGGTGGCGGTCGGCGAGGGTACGGCGCGGCTCGAGATGACGGTGCGCGACGACATGGTCAACGGGCACGGGATCGCGCATGGTGGATTCGTGTTCAGTCTGGCCGACTCGGCGTTCGCGTTCGCCTGCAACTCGCGCAACCAGGTGACGGTCGCGCAGGCCTGCGACATCGTGTTCGTCGCCCCGGCCCGCACCGGTGACCTGCTGGTCGCCGAGGCTGCCGAGCGGACGACGTTCGGCCGGAACGCGATCTACGACGTCACAGTCACCCGCGGCGACGAGGTGATCGCCGAGTTCCGCGGCCGGAGCCGCCAACTGTCGGGAACCATTGTTGAGGAGCAGTCATGAGTCGCGAAGCGTTCCTGGTCGACGGCATCCGGACCCCGATCGGGCGGTACGGCGGCGCGCTGTCCGCCGTACGACCTGATGACCTCGCGGCGAACGTGATCTCGTCACTGCTGAACCGGACCGCGCTCGACCCGACGCTGATCGACGACGTGATCCTCGGCTGCGCGAACCAGGCCGGCGAGGACAACCGGAACGTGGCCCGGATGGCGGTGCTGCTGGCCGGACTGCCGGACTCGGTGCCCGGGACGACGATCAACCGGCTGTGCGGATCGGGGCTGGACGCGGTTGCTTGTGCAGCCCGGTCGATCATTGCCGGAGACAACGACATCGTCGTGGCCGGCGGGGTCGAGTCGATGTCGCGGGCGCCATTTGTGATGCCCAAGGCAACGACTGCGTTCTCGCGGCAGGCGGAGATCTTCGACACCACGATCGGGTGGCGGTTCGTGAACCCGGCGCTGAAGGAGCAGTACGGGATCGACTCGATGCCGGAGACGGCGGAGAACGTCGCGGCGGAGTTCTCGATCTCGCGGGAGGATCAGGACCTGTTCGCGTTGCGGTCGCAGCAGCGGGCCGCGAAGGCGCAGGCGAACGGGCGGTTGGCCGAGGAGATCGTTGCCGTCGACGTGCCGGGCAAGCGTGGGGCGGTCACCGTGGTTGATGCCGACGAGCATCCGCGGGAGACGTCGCTCGAAGCTCTCGCCGGTCTGAAGACGCCGTTCCGATCGCCGGGGACTGTGACGGCCGGGAACGCGTCGGGGGTGAATGACGGGGCCGCCGCGCTGCTCGTGATGAGCGGGGAGGCGGTGGAACGCTTCGGGATGAATCCGTTGGCCCGGGTTGTGGGGACGGCCGCGGCCGGCGTACCGCCTCGGATCATGGGGATCGGGCCGGCGCCCGCGACCCGGAAGCTGCTCGATCGCACCGGGGTCGCGTTGTCGGACATCGACGTGATCGAGTTGAACGAGGCGTTCGCGTCGCAGTCGCTCGCCGTACTGCGGCAGCTCGGCCTCCCTGACGCTGCCGAGCACGTCAACCCGAACGGTGGCGCCATCGCCCTCGGCCATCCGCTGGGGATGTCCGGCGCCCGCCTCGCTCTGACCGCGGCCCTGGAGCTTCGCCACCGCGACGCCCGGTACGCGCTGGCCACCATGTGCATCGGTGTCGGTCAGGGCATCGCGACCCTGCTCACTCGTCCTTAGGGGTTCTCCATGCTCGGTGAGCCTTGCCCGACAGAGTTGCGTGACGCCGGCGAACGGCTCTCCGTCGACGAGCTCCGGTCCCGGCAGTTGTCGTTGCTGCAGGCAACTGTGCGGCGGGCTTACGAGAACGTGCCGCACTATCGGGCCGCGTTGGACGGTGTCGGGTTCAAGCCCGGTGATCTGCAGTCGTTGGAGGATCTGGGCCGGTTGCCGTTCACGACGAAGAAAGATCTGCGCGACAACTATCCGTTCGGGATGTTCGCCGTACCGCGGACCGAGGTGGCGCGGGTGCATGCGTCGTCCGGTACGACGGGTCGGCCGACGGTGGTCGGGTACACGCAGCGCGATCTGGACAACTGGGCCGACCTGATGGCGCGGTCGATCCGCGCTGCCGGCGGGCGTGCGGGCGATGTGTGCCATGTTGCCTACGGCTACGGTCTGTTCACGGGCGGGCTGGGTGCGCATTACGGGGCCGAGCGGCTCGGGTGCACCGTCGTACCCGTCTCCGGTGGGATGACCGAGCGGCAGGTGGATCTGATCCGCGACTTCGGCGCGCGGATCATCATGGTCACGCCGTCGTACTTCCTGTCGATCGTCGACGAGATGGCTGCCCGCGGGCTGGATCCACGCGACACGTCGCTCCGCATCGGCATCTTCGGCGCCGAGCCCTGGACCGAAGCCATGCGCGCCGAGGTCGAGGAACGCACCGGGATCCACGCGGTCGACATCTACGGTCTGTCCGAGGTGATGGGCCCGGGCGTCGCGCAGGAATGCGTGGAGACCAAGGACGGCCTGCACATCTGGGAGGACCACTTCCTCCCCGAGATCATCGACCCGGTCACCGGCGAGGTCCTCCCCGACGGCTCCGAAGGCGAACTGGTCTTCACCACCCTGACCAAGGAAGCCTTCCCCGTACTCCGCTACCGCACCCGCGACCTCACCCGCCTACTCCCCGGCACCGCCCGCCCGGGCATGCGCCGCATGCAGAAGATCACCGGCCGCACCGACGACATGATGATCGTCCGCGGAGTCAACGTCTTCCCCACCCAGATAGAAGAACAAATCCTGCTGGTAGAAGGCCTGACCCCCCACTACCTCTGCGTCCTAACCCGCCCCACCCGCCTCGACGAACTAACCGTCCAGGTAGAAGCCGCCCCCGACCTGACCGACTACACCACCGCCGCCGGGAACCTGTCCCGCCGCATCAAGGACCGAGTAGGCGTCACCGCCACCGTAGAAGTCGTCCCTCCCCACACTCTGGAACGCTCCCTAGGCAAAGCCAAACGAATCAAAGACAACCGCTGAACCCACTGACGACAGGAGGTAGTCGCGTTAACCGCCCCTCCGACTCCCACCGCACGCGGCACCCCGGGCCAGGCACAGGACTACCTCCTGTCATTAGCAGCGCGGGGTCTGTCAGTTAGAGGAGGGAATCGGGTTGGGTTTGTAGGTGGCGGGCTTTGCGGAAGGCGGGGGGCCGGATGTGAGGGCGGACGAGGGCTTCGACCTCGAAGTCCTCCAGGTGGAACTTGGCTGCGATCTCGCGGTACGACGCCCCGGTGCGGACCTCGTCGATCACGTCCTCCACGTGGACGTCGTCGACCATCGGGCGGCCGTAGGAGCGTGAAGGGTCCACGATCACGTCGATGTCGTGGTAGATCACCAGTCGCAGCGTTCCGGCGTACCCGTCGTCCGCCCAGCCGATCGCCGCCGATCCGCGGCGTAGTACGCCGGGGAACCCGCCCTGGCTGTCCCGGATCCGCTCCCAGCCTGCCTCACGACCCTCGGCGGCGATCTCGACCAGGAGGTCGCGTCCGTCGTGAGCCAGACCGGACCAGGCCAGCGGATAGTGCCGCCCGGCCCGCGACCGGAGCGCGACCGCCGCCTCGCCGATCGCCTGCAGCGACAACCCGGTACGACGCAGGTGCCGCAGCATGTGCGTCTCGACCAGCCCGGCGAACGTGATCGTCGGCTCACCGCGCCCGCCGCTCCCGGCCTCCAGCGCCCCGGACCGCAACCAGTCGCCGAGCGTCGTCGCCGGCAGCCCGAGTTGGAGGGCCACCTCAGCGCGGGTGTAGAGCGGCAGGTCGAACCGTGGATCCACGTGTCACCTCGTTGCGCGGTGCGGGCGCTTGTCAGAACTAGAGTGCCAGAAATGTGGTTTGCTCCCGGGCGGTGATCGGATACGGTCCTCCTGCCGGGGGGTTCGACACCTCCGGCGGCGAGAGGAGGTGAGCGCGATGTCGAGTCCGATTGTCGTGCCGCCCGTCCGCCGTGCCTGCGGCTGACCGGGTGGCTCCGTTCCACCAAGGAGTTAGTCGCATGACCGAAGTACAACGTCCGTCCCTGACCGCCGGAGAGCGCGCTCAGTTGATCGGATGGCTCGACCTGCAGCGTTCCTTCGTCCGGATGAAGTGCACCGGGCTCGGCGAGGAAGATGCCCACCGCAAGGTTCTGCCCACCTCACCGTTGATGACCCCGGCCGGTCTCGTCGCCCACCTGCGCTGGGTCGAGTACTCGTGGTTCCAGCTGGGTCTCGCCGGCGTCCCGGACACGGGTCAGACCCCGTGGAAGGAGGGCGCGCACGTGGACGCCGAGATGTTCGTCGACGACGTCCCGCTCGCCCAGCTCCTCGACGAGTACGACGAGGAGTGCCGCCGGTCGAACGAGACCATCGCCGACCTCCCGCTCGAGTTCGTCGAGAAGGGTCAGCCGGCGGAGAAGGCGGCCTCGTTGCGGTACGTGCTGTGCCACATGATCGAGGAGACCGCGCGGCATGTCGGCCATCTCGACATCATCCGCGAGCTGCTCGACGGAGCGACCGGGTACACCAAGCCGAACTGACCAGGAGGTAACCCGGTTACACCTGCGCCGAGCGGTGGATAGGATGTCCGGCATCTGGCACGGGGTAGCGACAAGAGGTGTGATGAGGGAACCCTCCGTACGCCGTTATTCCGGGCGGTCAGTCGAGGAGTGGAAGGCCGCGCGCCGGGAACGGTTGCTGGCCGCTGCGCTCGAGCTCTTCGGGACCGAAGGATATCCGGCGACATCCGTGGAACGCCTGTGTACACAGGCGAAAGTGTCGACCCGGCACTTCTACCACGAGTTCCAGAACAAGGAAGCCGTGCTGCTCGCAGTCCATGCGCAGGTGATCGAGTTGGCGGTCCGGAGCACCGGAGATGCGCTCCGCCGGACCGCCGACCGACCGGTCCGGGAGCGGATCACGGCGGCCGTCGACTCGTACCTGCGAACGATCATGGCCGACCTCCGCCGGGCGCGGATCTCGTTCGTCGAGGTGGTCGGCACCAGCCCGGCGGTCGAGGAGCAGCGGATCGCGTTCCGGGAGCTGTTGATCGGCAACGTCCGCGACCTCGGCGACACCGCGGTGGAGCGCGGTGAGATCAAGCGCAAGGACTTCCGGTTCCTGGCGCTGGCGTTCTTCGGTGCGGTGAACACCGTCGTCTACGACTGGATGCTGGCCGAACCGCGGCCGCCGGAGCAGAAGGTGCAGAAGTCGCTGCGGGACCTTGCGGTGCAGTTGATCACGGCCTAGTCGGAACTGAAGCGTTTGCGAAGCTCGGCGATCGCTTCGTCACGTGTCAGCGCGGCGCCGGCGGCATACGCGGCGTCGTACCTTTCGTTGCCCAAGGCATCACGTAGCCGATCGACGGACCGTTGTACGTCGCCGTCCGGGATCGACCGCATGCCCCGCAGTACGGTCGCCATCCCGAGCGTCCGCGCCGCCTGCTCGCTCTCGCCGGCTGCCACATCCACATCGACCGCGGTCTCGACCACGGCCGCGATCAGCGGCATGTCTTCGGTGGTCAGCGCCAACCGCACGGCCTCGCGGTTGCGCTGTTGCGCCAGCTCGAGGTCCCCCGTGGCCGCGTTCGTCCGGCTCAGCTGCGCGAGCATGCTCGCCTGTCCGTGCGGCGCGACCCGCTCGGCCTCGAGATCGAGCATCCCGTACGCGCGCTCCGCCAGATCTCTCGACTCGTCCAGCGCACCTGTCCGATAAGCGATCCGAGCAAGGCCCATGTACGCCATTGCCTGGCCGCCGCGCGAGCCTGTCTCCTCGGACAGCCGCAGGGCGCGCTCGAGGTCCGCCCGCGCGCCATCGATGTCGCCGAGCTCGATCCGGCTCATCGCGGCCCCGCCGAGCAACTGTGCGACACCTTCGGTCGTCCCGAGCTCCTCGATCAGGCGGAGCGCCTCGGTCAGCGACTCCAGCGCCTGACCGTGCTCACCCGTGCTGGCCTGGAAGCTCGCGAGGCCGCGCAGCGCCATCGACGTACCGAAGCGGTCGCCGAGCTGGCGGAAACCGTCGAGCGCGACCGTCAGGTTGGCCGCCATCTGGTCGACCTCGCCCTCGTTCTCGCGGAACATCGCGCCCATCATCACGCCCATGTTCCGGACCCACGGATCGGGATGTTCTCCCGCGGCCTCGAGCTCACGGAAGCAGGTCGCCTTGTCCCGCCGGATCGCGGCCCAGACCGCGTTGGTGAACAGTCCGATCCCGGCGTCGATGAGCTGCTGGTGCCGCCGGGTCATCCAGCGGACCGTGGCCAGTCCGCGGATCATCTGCTGGAAAGACTTGGCCGGGTCCTCGCCGCTCGACATCTGCCCGAGCGCGAGCAGGTACAGGGCCTCGGCCTTGTCCAGCGGCGCACTCTTCCCCGGTACGGCGAGGGCCGCCCGCATCCAGTTGACCGCCTCGGCCGGACGACCGCTCATCGTCCAGTACTCGCCCAGCACGGCGACCATCTGTACGGCGACCCGCGCCGAGCCGATGTCGATCGCCGTACGCAGCGCGTCGAGCAGGTTCTCGTTGTCGGCAGTCATCCGGGCGATCCACTGGATCTGCTCACCGGTCCGCAGCTTCGGTCGCGCCCGGCGCAGCATCCGGCTGAAGTACGCCGTGTGCTTGCGCCGGAAGTGGTCGTACTCGCCCGAGGCCTTCAGCTGCTCGGCGCCGTACGCACGGACCGTCTCCAGCATCCGGTAGCGCACGGACCGCTCGTCGGCCGCGGCCTCCACCAGGGATTTGTCCACAAGCGACGCGAGGACCCCGAGGACGGCCTCCGGCGGGATGCGGTCGTCGCTGCAGATCTGCTCGGCCGCATCGAGCGTGGCGCCGCCGGAAAACAACGAGAGCCGTCGTGCGACTGCCTGCTCGTCCGGGTCGAGCAGGTCCCAGCTCCACTCCACCACCGCCCGCAGGGTCTGGTGGCGGGGCAGTGCGGTCCGGGAGCCACTCGTCAGCAGCCGGAACCGGTCCGTGAGGCGGTCCACGATCTGCGGCGGGGTGAGCGCCCGCAACCGCGCCGCGGCCAGCTCGATCGCCAGCGGCATCCCGTCCAACCGGCGGCAGATCTCGGCGACCGCCTCCCGGTTCTTGTCGATGAGCGCGAAGTCCGGGCGTACGGCGCGGGCACGGTCGACGAACAACTGCATCGCCGGGTAGTCGTCGTCGGTGGGCTCGTCCTCGGGCGGCATGCCCAGCGGGCCGACCGGATGCAGGTGTTCCCCCGGGATGCTCAGCGGTTCGCGGCTCGTCGTCAGCACTCGCAGCCGCGGGCAGGAGGCGAGCAGGGAGTCGACAAGCCCCGCGACCTCCTGGATCAGGTGTTCGCAGTTGTCGAGCACCAGCAGGATGCGGCGGTCACCGATGACCTCGACGAGCCGGAGCGTCGCGGCCCGGCTGGTCGGGATGTGCTTCGGCGCGAAGCCGCCCGGCTGCAGGTCGACGTACTCGCTGGCGCCGAGGGTGGACAGGACGGCTGGTGCCACGTCGGCAGCGTCACCCAGCGGCGCGAGCTCTACGAACCAGATGCCGTCGCCGCTCTGGTCCACCAGCGTCCGGCCGGCCTCGGTGGCCAGTCTGGTCTTGCCGGCGCCGCCAGGACCGACCATGGTGACGAGTCGGGTCCCGTTGCTCAGCAGACGGGTCAGTTCGGCCACATCCTCGCGGCGGCCGACGAAGCTGGTCAGTGGCGCACGCAGGTTGCTGCGCGGCGCTGACGGTGCAGAGGCTGGTACGGCGGAGGACCTAGCGGTCGGGTCGACGCTGTCGCCGCGCAGTACTGAGACGTGGAGGTCGCGGAGTCGCATGCCGGGGTCGGCGCCCAGCTCGTCGGCCAGCGTGGTCCGGACCCGTTCGTACGCCGCCAACGCCTCCGCCTGGCGACCGTCGGCGTACAGCGCGCGGATGAGGAGCTCGTGCACGCGTTCGCGGAGTGGATGGGTGACGGCGAGCTGTTCGAGGTTGCTGATCAGGTCGCGCGCCTGGCCGCAGGTGACGGCGGCCTCGGCCAGGTCCTCCGCGGCGGCTAGGCGCAGCTCGGCCAACCGGTCCGCCTCGACTGCGGCGAACGGGAGGTCGCGGAGGTCGGTCAGGGCTTCACCGCGCCACAGCTTGTCGGCCTGGGTCAGGAGGGTGTGGGCCTGCTCCGGCTCGGTCCTCAGGAGGGCGCGGCCGCGGCGTACCAGATCTTCGAACTGGAGGGCGTCGACACAGTCCGGTCCGATCGTCAGGGTGTAGCCGGCCGGGCCGGACTGCACCGAGATGCTCGATTCGGTCGCGGGGAGGCCGGCCCGGAGGCGGGACACCAGGGACTGCAGAGCGTTCGCGCTGGGGGCCTCGCTGCCCCAGAGTCCGTCGACGAGTGTCTCGACGCTGACCGGTCGCCCGGCGGACAGCGCAAGGCGCGCGAGCAGCCCGCGCAGGCGGACGCCGCGGATGTCGAGCGGAGTCCCGTCGGCCGCCCACATCGCGAGAGGCCCAAGCACCGCTATGCGCACCCCTCAAGCCTCGCACATCCCCCCGACCAAACCTCTGCCTTTTGTCACTTCGCTCCCTTAAGGTCGGAACTCGTGACAGATATCGCCGAGCAGACGCAGAACGCACTCACCCGTATCGTCGCCGAACGGCAGTCGAAGGGCCGGGTTCCCGGGGTGGTGGGCGCTGTCGCCCGCGCCGGGAAGCTGGCCTGGTCGACCGGTGCCGGATCGGCCGACCTGGAGAGTCCCGGCGTACCGCCGACCGCGGACTCGCAGTTCCTGATCGCATCGCAGAGCAAGACACTGACCGCGGTCACGATCATGGCGTTGCGCGACGAGGGCAAACTCAACCTGGACGACACGGTCGACAAGCTGATCCCGGGCAGCAAACACGAGGGCATCACCGTCCGGCAGATGCTCAGCCACGCCAGCGGCATGCAGCGTGAGCCGGTCGGCGACGTGTGGGACCTGATGAAGTTCCCGTCCCGCGACGAGCTGGTCGACGGGTGGAACGACGCGGAGCGGATCGGCAAGCCGCACCACCGGTTCCACTACTCCAACCTGGTGTTCGCGCTGCTCGGTGAGATCGTCGCGCGGACCGACGGCCGGTCCTGGTACGAGTCGGTCAAGGCGCGGATCCTCGACCCGCTGGAGATGCGCCGTACGACGGTCGGCATGGACGGCGGACCGGCGCAGACCGGGTACTACGTGCCGCCGTGGTCCGACGTACCCGTGCGCGAGCCGCTGCTCGACATCGGCGCGATGGACGCCTGCGGCGGGCTCGCGTCGACGGCCGAGGACCTGGCGAAGTGGGCGATGTTCATCGCGAACCCGGTCGACGAGGTGCTGTCGAAGGACACCCTCGACGAGATGTGCCAGGTGCAGATCATGGCGGACGTGGACCGCTGGCAGCTCGCGTTCGGGCTCGGGTTCATGCTGCTGCGCCGCGGCGACCGGCTGTTCGTCGGGCACGACGGCGGTATGCCGGGTCACATCACGTCGACGTTCGTCCACCGCGAGTCCGGTACGGCGGGCATCGCGCTCTTCGGCTCGACGTCGTCACCCGCGCCGAGCGCGCTCGCGACCGACCTGGTGATCAAGGTCCTCGAGGACGACCCGCTCCCGGCCGACCCGTGGGTCCCCGGCGTCGACGTTCCCGCGGAGCTGGCCGGCGTACTCGGCACCTGGTTCACCGAAGGCAGCCCGTTCGACTTCACGGTCAAGAACGGCGTACTCCAGGCCAAGTCCCCCGCGGCCGCCGAGTGGCAGTCCCCCGCCGTCTTCGAAAAGATCGCCGAAGACACCTACCGAACCATCTCCGGCCGCGAAACCGGCGAACTCCTCCACATCACCCGCAACCCCTCCGGCACCCCCGAAAAGTTGCACTGGGCAACCTACCTCTGCACCCGCCAACCCCTCGCCTTCGCCGACATCAACCCCGGCTAGCCCTGTGTTGCCCGGAAGAAGATCGTCAGCTAGCCTCTGACTATTCCCCCAGTTGCTTCGGTGGCTGGGTGCGAGGCCCCACTTCGGTGGGGCTTCTGCTTTTTCACCACCCAGCGGGCTTGCGGATCACGGATCCTCCACGGCCCGTCACGCTCTCGGGAAACTGGCTGGCTCCCAGGACACCGGACCGAATCTGCTTCGCGAACGTCGGTCGGCAGGTCAGCAGACGCTGGCTCGGCACCGGCTGCGGATTGAGCAGCCCCACCACCTTCCCGAGCTCGTGCCGGACGATCCGGATCGGCTCGGTCAGGTCGGAGTCGTTGCTGACGACCGCAAAGGCGTCCGCATCGTCCCGGAACGCATCGACCAGTAGGTAGGTCGCGAGGTTGACGTCAGAGCCCTTCTCTTCGGTCTTGATGACCTCGACCGTCCGCGGCCCAGAGCTGGGCGGGTTCGCAAGCATCATCCGAGTGGGCTTGGTGAGGAAACTGCCGAGGTGTACCTCCACAGTCGACAGCGTGCCGAGCGCCCGCAGATACGCCTGCTGCCGGACCGGCGCGTGCAGATTGTCAGGGCGTTCCTTCACGAGCGCCGTGAAGTACCTGATCCGCCCAAGCTCGAACCGGGGCAGTAAGAGGCTGCACATCTTCTCGAGGTTCAGCCACTTGTACGGCCGGCCCTTGAGGGAGCCGAAGTACAGGTTGAAGCCGTCGACATACACGTTGATCCGCACCGAGGCAGGCTATCCACCGCGAGCGCAGAATCTCGTGCTCTGAAATGCCCTTGTGGACAACAAGCTCGATCTGCCCCGGGATGCCCTTGGATGCCCGGCTAGACGACGCAGAAGTCGTTGCCTTCGGGGTCTTGTAGCCAGAGGTGGTCGAGGGTGGTGGAGTTTTCGGCGGGGACCTCGCGGACGAGGGTGGCGCCGGCGGTGATGAGGTTGGCGGCGGTGGTGCGGATGCGTTGTTCGCGGAGGTGCTGGGGTTCGGAGCGGCCACCGGCTACCTGGAGGTCCAGGTGGAGGCGGTTCTTCGTGGTCCGTGGCTCGGGGACCTTGAGGAACGAGATCGACGGGAGCACGCCGTTCGGGTCGGAGATCGAGGCGCCGTCGTTCCACTCGTCCTCAGGAACGTTCATCGCGGTCAGCCAGTCCTCCCAGGTGTCCCAGCCCGCGGGCGGATCCGACTCGGTGTAGCCCAGCGCCGTACACCAGAAGCGCGCGACCACCGCCGGGTCCGCACAGTCGATGGTGAGCGTCCAGTTCGTGGTCATACGACCACTCTGACGCTCACCACCGACAGATTTCAGGTACGGCGGCGGTAGGCGCGGATCGCCAGCGGGGCGAAGACCGCGACCAGACCGACCATCCAGGCCAGCGTGATCAACAGCGGCTTCTGCAGCGCACCTCCGCCCATCAAGGCACGTTCGGTGTCGACCAGGTACGTGATCGGACTGACCTTGGTGAACGCCTGCAGGAAGCCCGGCAGCGTGCTGGTCGGGACGAAGATGTTGCTGCCGAAGGTCAGCGGGAACATCACCAGGAAGGCGACGCCCTGCACACCTTGGGCGGTCTTCATGACCAGGCCGAGCCAGACCCAGATCCAGCACATCGACAGCGCGAACAGCAGCACGATCAGCATGCCCAGCAGGCCGTTGCCGACCCCGTTGTCGAAGCGGAAGCCGAGCACGAACCCGCTCGTCATCAGGATCAGGATCGACAGCGAGTATCGGACAGCGTCCCCGAGGACCGCACCGATCAGCGGCGAGATCCGGGCGATCGGCAGGCTGCGGAACCGGTCGAAGACGCCCTTGGCGAAGTCGTCGTTCAGGCCGACCCCGGTGCCCATCGTCGCGAACACCACGGTCTGCACGAGCAACCCGGGCAGCAGCGTCGGCAGGTATCCGCGCCAGCCCCCGCCCCCGGCGATCGCGCCGCCGAAGACGAACAGGAACAGCGCCAGGAAGATGATCGGCTGGAACGTCACGTCGGCCAGGGCTTCCGGGTTCTGCCGGATCCGGACGATGTTGCGCCAGGCCAGCGTCAGGCTCTGCTGCACCCAGGCGAACGGCCGCGACCGGTGGCCCAGGTGGGCAGCTGGTTCAAGTGTTGCGGTGGTCATCGGCCTACTCCTTCCAGTACGGCGTCGGACTTCTTCTCTTCGGCGGTGTGACCGGTCAGGGCGAGGAAGACCTCGTCCAGACTCGGCAGCCGCAGCGACAGTTCGGTGACCGCGATCCCGGCCTCGTCCAGCCGCCGTACGACGACCGGCATCGATGAACCGTCGCTCACCGGGACACTGACGAGGGTGTTCACCACGTCGACGTTCGGACGCGTCCCGGTCGACTCCGCGACGATCGCGGCGACCCGCTCGAGGTGCGCGGGCTCGGCCGGGCGGACGTCCAGCGACTGCTTGCCGGCCTGAGCCTTCAGCTCGGCCGGACGCCCGGAGGCGACAACCGAGCCCTTGTCGAAGACCACGATCGAGTCGGCCAGCGCATCGGCCTCCTCGAGGTACTGCGTGGTGAGCAGGACCGTGGTGCCGTCGAGGACGAGGTTGCGGACCGTCTCCCAGACGCCGTTGCGGGCGTGCGGATCGAGACCGGTGGTGGGCTCGTCGAGGTACAGGATGCTCGGGTTGCCGACCAGGCTCGCGGCCAGGTCGAGCCGGCGGCGCATACCGCCGGAGTAGGTCTTCGCGATCCGCTCACCCGCGTCGGTCAGCTCGAACCGCTCCAGCAGCTGGTCCGCCCTGGCCCGGGACTGCTCCCGCGAGAACCCGAGCAGCCGGCCGATCATGATCAGGTTCCGGCGGCCGGACATGTCCTCGTCGACCGACGCGTACTGTCCGGTCAGCCCGATGATGCTCCGGACCTTGCCGGCGTCCCGTACGACGTCGTACCCGCCGACTGTGGCGTGGCCGGCGTCGGGCCGGAGCAGGGTGCCGAGAATGCGGACCGCGGTCGTCTTGCCGGCGCCGTTCGGGCCGAGGACCCCGAGGACCGTGCCGGTGGGCACGCTCAGATCGACGCCGGCAAGCGCCGTGGTGTTGCCATATTTTTTGACCAGACCGGTTGCCTCGATGGCGACCTGGTTCGTTGTGGTCATCGGTTCCTCCCAGTGAACTTACTTACTGGGACTACCGTGCCCTGCTCGCCTGGCACCGCTCTGGCTTCACCCTGACACCCCGTGCCAGCGCGCTGTCTCAGCCCTTCAGCGGGACGATCTGGTTGGCCAGCAGCGCTTCGTACGCCTCCGGGTTGTAGCGGGCCAGGTGACCGCGCGCCTTACGCCGGTACTTGAGGATCTGCCGCGTGCCGATCGCCCAGAGCACGTACTGGAACGCCAGCGCGAACTTGAAGTCCTCGATCGTCTGCGGCGCCCCACCGGACGAGGTGTCGAGCAGGATGCCCACCATGCCGATACAGAGCAGCGTCGCGATGAACCCGCCGGTGTTGACCATCCCGTTGGCCGCACCGAAGCGGGTCGACGGGTTGAACGTCCGTGCGTAGTCCAGTCCGAGCATCGACCCCGGACCGCCGGCCGCCTGTACGACGATCAGCAGCAGGAGCACCGGCATCGGCGCACGACCCGGCCAGAGCAGTACGACGGTCCACATCAGCACCGAGCCCGCGATCACCGCCAGCACGATCCACGACCGGTAGAACGGGAACCTGGCGGCGTACCGCCCGACCAGCGGGCCGTAACAGAGCCCGGCCAGCACAGGGAGGATCAGCATGGCCGCAGCGGTCGTCGGAGCGACGCCCTGCCCTTGCACGAGGAACGGGTAGCCCCAGAGCAGTCCGAACGTGCTGCCGGAGAAGCTGGTGGTGAAGTGCGTCCACAGGCCCAGCCGGGTCCCCGGCTCCTTCCAGGCGCGACGCAGGTTCTTCTTGACCTCGTGCAGCGGCTGCTTGGCGCGGCGGAGCGGTTCGTCGTACGGCGTGTCCTTGATGAGGAACAGGACCAGTACGCCGGCCACGAGGCTGAGCACGCTCGCACCGGCGAACGTCGGCGTCCAACCGAAGGCGTGGAAGGCAGCAGCCATCGGAACGGTCGACATGATCGCTCCGAGACCACCGAGCATTCCGGTCGCCTGTGACATCACCGGCTGCCGCAGTGCGGGGAACCAGGACATGACCACGCGCAGCACGCTGATGAACACCAGTGCGTCGCCAACACCCAGTACTGCGCGTGCAGCGAGCGCAGCGGGGTACGAGTCGACCAGGCTGAACGCTGACTGCGCTACGAACAGCAGTCCGGACGCGGCGATCAGTAGACGCTTGGAGCCGTACCGGTCGAGCAAGATGCCGACGGGCACCTGCATGGCGGCGTACACAGTGAGCTGTACGACGGTGAAGCTGGCCAGTGCGGATGCGGAGATGTGGAAGCGCTCAGCGGCCTGCAGGCCTGCCACGCTCATGGAGCCGCGGTGCAGCACGGTGACGAGGTACGTCAGGACAGCAGTGGTCCACACCGCCCAGGCTCGCCGACCGCCCAGGGGGAAGAGGAGTTCGGTCACCGAGTGCCCCGCAGATCGTTGGCGGCTTCGGCGATGTGTGCGATGACGAGCTCACGGAACCGCTTGACGCTGTTGCCGCCGAGCGCGTCGATCATCTCCTGGTGCGCGGTGATCGACTTGTCCATCCGGGCCGGCTGCACCTCGATACCGGGCACGCCCATCCGGACCTGGCGGTCACGCAGGCTGTTGTAGAGCTTGGCGAGGATTTCGTTGCCGGCGGCACCGACGATGGCCTCGTGGAAGGCCCGGTCGGCCTCCAGGAAGCTCTTCGCGTCGCCCGCCTTGCGGTGCGCGCGCATCTCGTCCACGCGCTGGCCGAGCCGCTCGATCAGTTGCTTACGCCGCGGCCACACCTTGGCGGCGGCGTGCGTCTCGAGCAGCTCGCGGGCCTCGAGGACGTCCTCGATCTCCTGCGGCAGCACCGGCAGGACGAGGGCGCCCTTCTTCGGGTACAGCTTGACCAGACCGGATTCCTCGAGGCGGAGCAGGGCTTCGCGGACCGGCGTACGGGAGACTCCGACGGCGGTTGCGAGCTCACCCTCCGTCAGCAGTTGGCCGCCCGGGTAGGCGCGATCCAGGATCGCGGCCTTCACGTACGCATACACGCGCTCGGCCGCGGGGATCTTCTCCACCCCCGGCGCTGCCTCGACCACCACCCGGGCGATCTCCGCGGTGTCGTCTCCCAGGATCAATGCATCACTCGCCGGCTCCGGCGCCCCGCTCACCACTGAACTCCCCACCCATACGACTGGTATCTCTGTTGTATCTATCCTACACACACAGCTAATCCACTGGCGGCGCCGGTTATTCCCCAGCTTGTCCACGAGTTATCCACAGGCAGATCCACAGCATGTGGGCAACTGAGCGTGAACTGGTGGACGCTAGGTAGTGACGAATGCAGGGTTTCCCCTGCGTTGTGGATGAAGAACTCCGCCGGTCCGGAAACCGCTCTAGAGTCTCCGGATACGGCCCGGGCCCGTCCCGCCCAGGCCCAGCCATGAGGAGGCAGCGTGTCCCGAACTTCCCGTCCCCGTCGGCTGTCCGCAAGCCTGACCGCGGCCACGCTGGCGCTGACGTCCCTCAGCGCCGCCACGGCGTACGCCGCACCGCTCGACGACCCCACGCCCGGCCCGCTGATGAACTACGTGCTCAACACGAAGGCCTCGCCGGGGCACGTCCGGAAGGTCGAGGACGCGGTCAAGCACGCCGGCGGGACGGTGCTCTCGTCGTACCGGCAGATCGGGGTCGTCGTCGCCCAGTCGACGAACGCGAACTTCAAGGTCGACGTGCGCGCCGGACGCAACGGCCGCGAGGTGCAGTCCGTCGGTGCGACTCGTACCGCGGCAGTCTCCGAAGGCGCTCAGACCGGTTTGAACTCGGTGGACGAGACCGCGGCGACGCCGGTGCTCGACCCGCGCGAGAGCGAGCAGTGGGACATGGTCCAGATCAAGGCGGACCAGGCCCACAACGTCACCGACGGATCGCGACGCGTGCTGGTCGGCATCAACGACAGCGGTGTCGACGACACCCATCCTGACCTCGCACCGAACTTCGATGCGCGCGACTCCGTCAGCTGTGTGAACAACGGCGTACCGGACCAGACGCCGGGCATCTGGCGGCCGACGACCAGCTCGCACGGCACGCACGTCGCGGGCACCGTCGCCGCCGCGCGGAACGGTATCGGCATCGTCGGCGTCGCGCCGGGCGTGCGGATCGCGTCGGTCAAGGTCGTGAACGACGACGGCTTCATCTACCCGGAGTACTCGATCTGCGGGATCGTGTGGGCCGCCGAGCACCACATGGACGTGACGAACCACAGCTACTTCATCGACCCGTTCCAGTTCTGGTGCAAGGACAACGGCGACCAGGGCGCAGTGCAGGAAGCAGTCCGGCGCGCGTACGCGTGGGCCGCTGACCGCGGCACGCTGTCGGTCGCCGCGGCCGGCAACTCGAACTACGACCTGGCCCACAAGACCACCGACACCACCAGCCCGAACGACTCGACCCCGGTCAGCCGGACGATCGACAACAACTGCCTCGACATGCCGACCGAGCTCCCCGGCGTCATCACCGTCGCCAGCACCACGCAGGCCCGCGCCAAGAGCAGCTTCTCGAACTTCGGCCTGAACAAGATCGACGTCGCGGCCCCCGGCAGCTCGATCCTGTCCACGCTGCCCGGCGGCGGCTACGGCCTGATGAGCGGTACGTCGATGGCGTCGCCGCACGTCACCGGTATCGCCGCCCTGCTCAAGTCCACCCACCCGTGGTGGAGCCCGCGCGACCTCGAGCGAGCCCTCCAACGCGAGGCCGACGACACCGCCTGCCCGACCACCCCCGACGCCCGCTGCACCGGCACCACCGCCAACAACGCCTTCTACGGCGAAGGCATCGCCGACGCCCTGGACGCCGTCCACCGCTGAGCCGAGTGGGGGTCCACCGCCCGGGACCCCCACTCACTTCATCAACTGATTGGTCAACCCACCCGGCAGTCAGACGCCGAGTCCGGCGAGTCTTCTCACCGCTGCCAGTCCGTCGAGGGTCCCGGGCCAGTGCTTCTCCAAGGCTTCCGGGCCGGCCCGGCGGGTGACCGACCGCAGCGCGAGGGCGACGATCACCGCATCGTCGGCGTACCCGATCACCGGGATGAAGTCCGGGACGAGGTCGATCGGAAGTGCGAGGTATGCGAGCAGCAGCCAAAGCCTCAGCCGGACCCCGCCA
Source organism: Kribbella sp. NBC_00662 (assembly GCF_041430295.1). Classification (GTDB taxonomy): domain Bacteria; phylum Actinomycetota; class Actinomycetes; order Propionibacteriales; family Kribbellaceae; genus Kribbella. The sequence goes on from NZ_CP109029.1 coordinate 1,936,927, forward strand.
GAGAGTGACTTGTCGCCCGCAAGTCGCCGAAGCATGCGGACCAGATCAGGCAGCAACCGGAGCGCGTCCCTGACGGTCAGCTCGTCCGGCTTCCCGATCCACAGCGCCGCGATCAGCGCGACCCAGAGCAGCAGCACGCCACCGGCGACGCCGATCAGCACGGACCACCAGCTGAGGTTCACATCGCCCAGTCTGCTGCACCCACGACCTGGGCGAACGTCATTGCTGGGTCGGCGTTCCTTGATGGTGGAACATCTGCCAGTGTCCCGGGCCGACTCGACGCCAAAGTGACGTCCTGTTGGACCGCCGCGCACCGTTGTCAGACGTGTACTTGACCATCACCAGCCCGTCCGCCAACCGAGCGCCGCGCATGTCATGGAAGCGAATCGGCTCACCGTCCGGGTCGGTGCTGGCGGCCACGAGCTCCGCCGTACCCTCGAACTCGATCTCGCCGCCCGACGCGCCGAACTCGTGGAAGTCCGGCGCCAGCAACCTCCGCAGGCGAGCCGGATCCGCCCGGCATTCCGGACTCAGTGACTCCTGCTCCGCGGCGATGGCCTCCGCTACCTGCACATCGTCGGAGCCACCGTCAAAACCCTCGGCTGTCATGGCACCCGACGATGACACCGCCGCACTCGATACGCATCCCCATTTCACAACTAGGGGACGCCGTCTCCCAGGCCCCGGAACTGCGGCCGGATTTCCCTTGGCGTCAAGGATCATCCGCCGGTGATCAGCAGCAGTAGGCCGGACACGATGAGGCCGGCCTCGACCAGGATGACGAAAACGGCGACGGGTAGCCGGTCGACGACCTTCTTGCCGCTCCAGGCGCCACCGGCTGCTGCCGGCGCGAGCGCAAGGCCGATCAATCCGGTACGCCAGGTGAGAACCGCCGCAGCGCCGAACACGATCAGCTTCGTGAAATGCATGACAACAGCTGAGGCTGCCTCGGTGCCGATATAAGCGCCGCGTACCAAGCCGCGGGCGAGGAAGAACGGAGCCACCATCGGCCCCACACTGCCAACCAATGCGGAACCGAACCCGGACGCGGCACCGATCGCGGCGAACCCGCGATCGCCGACCCGGGCCGTGTTCGGCCGGAAGCGGCGCCAGATGACCATGGCGAGCAGAAAGGCCCCGACAACCCGGGTCAAAGCCGGCAACGGCGCACTGGTCAGGAGCAGCGCGCCGGCCACCGCCGCGGGTACCGCGCCGATGGCGAAGATCGTGACGAGCCGCCGATCGACCTCGTGGCGGTTGAACCAGACCCGACTGCCGTTGCTGGCCAACTGCGCAACGGTCAGTACGGCCACCGCATCACGTGGACCGAAGACCGCGACGAACACCGGCAACAACAACACCCCGCCACCGAAGCCCGCGACAGCAGACAGGAATGCGGTCCCGAACGATGCAACGATCAGGACCGCATCCAGCCACAGGTGGTGCGACATGACCAGAGCCTTGCAGATACCTGTGCGCCTGGGATGAGACTCCCACCCCGAAGTTCTTCGTCAGCCGCAGCAGCCCGACGACTTGGTGGTGTCGGGCTCGATGACGGTCAGTAGGCCGCCGGCGATGCCCGTGGCCAGTCCTCGGCCTGTGGGAGCGGAGACTGACTGCGGCGCGGGTCCGCAACAGCCGCCGGTCTCGTCGGCGCTGCCGCCGTAGGCGAGATTGGAGGAGCAGACGCCGGTTTCGGGGAGATCGAGTTGTACGTCTCGCGCGGCTTCCCAGTCCCCCGCGAGCGCGGCGACAACGGACCGAGCCTGTTCGTAGCCGGTGGCGAGCAGGAAGGTCGGCGCGCGGCCGTACGACTTCGCACCGACTGCGTAGTAGCCGGGCTCGGGATGCGTGAGTTCGTCGACGCCGTGCGGCGGGACCGTCCCGCAGGAGTGTTTGTTCGGGTCGATCAGCGGCGCGAGCGCGCGGGTCGATCCCATGATCGGGTCCAGGTCCAGACGCAGTTCTGAGACCATCTTGTGGTCCGGCCGGAAGCCGGTGGAGTTCACGACCGTGTCCGCGACGACGGTCCGTTCGCCGGACGTGAGTTCCACGCGGCCGTCGGCGGTACGGGCGACTCCCTCGATACGGAACGAGCTGACCAGCTCGACGTGGCCCGACTGCACCAGCTTCTTCAACCGGCTGCCCAGTGCGCCGCGGGCGGGCAGCTCGTCGGCCTCGCCACCGCCGTACGTGCGGGCCTGGTCGGTCCCCCGCACTACCCAGACGATCTCGGTCCCGGGAACCTCGTCCGCCAACTGGCCGAGGTCGAGCAGCGTCGTCGCAGCGGAGTGGCCCGCGCCGACGACCGCCGTACGACGACCTGCGTAGCGGTCCCGATCTGCTCCGAGTACGTCGGGCAGCGCGTGGGCGATCCCGTCGGCTCGAGCCTCACCCCGCGCTGGGATGCCCGAACCGCCGAGGACGTTCGGCTCGCGCCAGGTGCCGGCCGCGTCGATCACCGCCGACGCCAGCAGCTCGGCACCGTCCGCCAGCCGGATCAGGAACGGCGCCGCCTCGCGACCCGCCGTACGGATGCGGTCGAAGCCGACCCGAGTCACCGCGACCACCTCGGCGTTGTACCGAATGCGGTCGTTCAGCTGCGGAGTCTTGGTGAGCGGCTCGAGATACGCGTCGATCAGGTCGCCGCCGGTCGGGAGGGTCCCCAGGTCCGGTTCGGTCCAGCCGATGCCCTCGAGCAGCCGCCGCGCCGCGGAGTCGATGTCGTAGCGCCACGGGCTGAACAGCTTCACGTGCCGCCATTCCTCGATCGCCGCGGCGACACTCGGACCCGATTCGAGTACGGCGAAGTCCAGGCCGCGCTCCGCGAGATGCGCCGCTGCCGCAAGACCGACCGGGCCTGCACCGATGACGACGACCGGCGCTGCTGTCTGCTCGCCCACGATCCCAACTCCTATCTAGAAGATCATCGAAACAGCACTCAGCTTGCCCCCTGATTCGACAAGAGTCAAGATAGATCCATGTCGAAACAAGAGATCGAGCTGACCCCACGCGCCACCGGCGGTTGCTGTGTCCCGATCTCCGACGCCGCGCTCGACCCGGCCGGCGCCGTCGAAGGCGCGGCGGTTTTCAAAGCGCTCGCCGACCCGATCCGGTTGCGACTGTTCTCGATCATCGCCTCGGCCGGCGACGAGATCTGCGTCTGCGACCTCACCCCGCAGTTCGACGTCAGCGGCCCGACAATCTCCCATCACCTCAAGGTCCTGCGCGAGGCCGGCCTGGTCGACTGCGAGCGACGCGGCACCTGGGTCTACTACTGGCCCGTTCCCGAGAAGCAGCGCTGGATCGCCGGTCTGCTCGCAGTCCCGGAAGTGACCCCGACGCACTGACCTTCCACGTTTGACTCCACGAGATAGCTCAGTGACTATTGAGTCAATGAACACTGAGCGATTCTCGTTGGCGGAGCGGGCGCGCATCCACGCGGCCCTCGGCGACTCCGCGCGGCTCGCGATCGTGGACACCTTGATCGCGGGTGACGTCGCGCCCGGTGAGCTGGGCGCGGCCCTGGAGCTGCCGACGAACCTGGTGGCCCATCACCTCAAGGTCCTGGAGGACGCCGGGCTCGTCGTACGGACGCGGTCCGAGGGCGATCGTCGTCGTACATATGTGCGGCTACAGTCCGAGGCATTGGCGGCGGTGGCCACACCTGCAGCGCTCGCCGCCGAGCGAGTGGTGTTCGTCTGCACGCAGAACTCGGCACGCTCCCAACTCGCCGCAGGGATCTGGTCGCGCCGCAGTCATGTGCCCGCGATCTCGGCCGGCACCGAACCGGCCGAGCGTGTGCATCCCCGGGCGCTGAAGACTGCGCGCCGGCACGGTCTCGACCCGTCCGGATGGCGTACCGCGGCCTTGGGCGACGTCGTACGCCGTGACGACCTGCTCATCGCGGTCTGTGACAATGCCCACGAACACCTCCCCACCGGGCAGGTGCCCCGGCTGCACTGGTCGATCCCCGACCCGGCGCCGGCCGACACGGACGCGGCCTTCGAGGCCGCCTATGCCGAACTCGCCGACCGCATCGACCGATTGGCCCCCGCCCTGACGCCCGACGGAATCACCGGGAGCAAGCAATGACCGAACTCGCCGCGCCGGTGAGCCGCGCATGAGCCTGTGGCGCAAAGCGCTGGCAGAAGGGCTCGGGACCGGTCTGCTGGTCACGGTGGTGGTCGGCTCGGGCATCGCGGCAGCGTCACTCTCACCGGGCGACGCCGGTCTGCGACTGCTGGAGAACTCGTTCGCGACCGCGCTAGGGCTCGCCGTCCTGATCGTTGCCCTCGGCCCCGTTTCCGGCGCGCACTTCAACCCCGTCGTCTCGGTCGTCGATTGGTGGTTCGGCCGCCGCACCGGCCGCGGGCTCTCCGCCCGCGCCCTCGCTGCCTATCTGCCTGCCCAGGTCGGCGGGGGTATCGCGGGGGCCGTTCTCGCCAATCTGATGTACGGCGAACCTGCCGTGACCTGGTCGACCACGCATCGGTCGGGCGGCCACCTCTACCTCGGCGAGACCGTTGCCACGGCGGGGCTGATCCTGCTGATCTTCGCGCTCGCCTGGAGCGGCCGTGCTGCGATCGCACCGCTGGCGGTCGGCGCGTATATCGGGGCGGCGTACTGGTTCACGTCGTCGACCTCGTTCGCCAACCCGGCGGTCACTATCGGGCGGGCCTTCAGCGACACCTTCGCCGGGATCGCTCCCAGTTCCGTCCCCGGCTTCATCGCTTTTCAGATCTTGGGCGGCATCGTCGGGGCCGGCGCGGTCGCGATCCTTTATCCGCAAGCCGACGTTGTTACCCCTCGTACCGAAACCACAGCGGGAGTGTCTTCGTGAGTAGACCCAGTGTCTTGTTTGTTTGCGTTCACAACGCGGGGCGTTCGCAGATGGCCGCGGGGTGGCTACGGCACCTTGCCGGCGACGCGATCGTCGTGCGGTCTGCAGGTTCTGAGCCTGCTGATCAGATCAACCCGGTCGCCGTGCAGGCGATGCAGGAGGTCGGCATCGACATCACTGGCACGACACCGCAGCTGTTATCGACCGAGGCTGTGCAGGACAGCGACGTGGTCGTGACGATGGGCTGCGGGGACGCATGTCCGTTCTTCCCCGGCAAGCGCTACGAGGACTGGAAACTCACCGATCCCGCCGGCCAACCGATCGAGGTCGTTCGCGAAGTGCGGGACGAGATCCGCGCCCACGTCGAAAAGCTCATCACGGAACTCAAGGCGAGCTGACCTTCACTAAGACGATCTGCGGCCGGGAAAAGACAGCCCACAATCCGGCGGGCCTGCGCAGTACGGCTATCCCAGGGTGATCAGGACGATGCCGGTTACTACTACGGCGGCGGCTGCGGCTCGTTTGGGGCCGAAGCGTTCGTTGAAGAACAGGGTGCCGATGAGGGCCCCGAAGATGATGCTGGTTTCGCGGAGGGCGGCGATGGCGGCGAGGGTGCCTCGGGTTTGGGCCCAGAGGACGAGGCCGTACGCGGCCATCGAGACGACTCCGCTGAACAGGCCCGAGAAGATCGCAGGCTTCGGCAGGTTGAAGGCTTGGGGACCGCGCCACAGCACGACGGCCAGCGGGACCGCGAAACCCTGCAGCATGAAGACCCAGCCCATGTAGGTGGCGACCGGCATCTTGTGGACTGCGATCCCGTCGACGACCGTGTACGACGCGATCATCAGGCCGGTGCCAAACGCGGCAAGCAGAGCCGGCAACTGACGGCGACCCGGGCGGCCGATGAACACGAGCCCGATCAGCCCAGCGGAGATCAGCAGTACGCCGGCCAGTTCGATCACAGCAAGGTGCTGGTGCAGTACGACGATCGACACCACAGCCACGACCCACGGCGACGTACCGCGGGCCAACGGATACATCTGGCTGAACTGACCCAGCTGGTACGACGGCAGCAATCCACCCAGATACGCAAGGTGCAGCAGCGCCGACGCGACGATATAGCCCCACGTGCCGGCGGGCGGCAGACCCGTCAGCAGGATGGCGACGAGCCCGATCACCCCGGCGGCGAGTTCGAACAACGCCAGCCCCGCGACCCGGTCCGGAGCCCCATGCGCCATCGCGTTCCACGTGGCATGCAGAACCGCGGCCCCCAGCACCACGAAGATCACCAACACCGCCCCACCCTCTCACCGCCCGCCCGAGAAGGCAGCCGGATTACGCCAGCCGCAGACCGCGCACTGAGTAGCTTCGTCACATCCGACTTGTGCGGCAGGAGGCGTTCGGCAGACCCGAGGTACTACGGGTGATCGAGGTGGAGCGCCCCGTACCCGGCCCGACGGAGGTGCTCGTCGAGGTCGTCAACTTGTCCTCGAACGCGGACCTGTGGCACTGACCAACCGCTGCGCTCGCCCCCGGCTCACGCTTGGCGAGCGTCCGCAGCACCGGGCCAGGAGGGGTTGGTCAGTGGCTGCGGTGCACTCGAGCCGACCACCGCGAGCACACGAAGGCCCGGGTGGTGGTCCACCCGGGCCTTCCTGCGAGTTGCGGCTCAGAACATCAGCGCGCGGGCCGGGTCCTCGAGGATGCTCGCGACGTCGGAGAGGAAGATCGAGCCCTTCTCGCCGTCGATCAGACGGTGGTCGAACGACAGCGCGAGCGTGGTGATCCAGCGCGGGACGATCTCGTCGTCCACCACCCACGGCTGCTTGCGGACCGCCCCGAACGCGAGGATCGCGGCCTCGCCCGGGTTGATGATCGGCGTACCGGCGTCGACGCCGAACACGCCGACGTTGGTGATCGTGAACGAGCCGCCGGCCTGATCCGCCGGCTGGGTCTTGCCCTCGCGGGCGGTGGCGACCAGGTCGTTCAGCGCCTTGCACAGGTCGGGCAGGGTGAGCGAGTCGGCGCCCTTGATGTTCGGGACGATCAGCCCACGCGGGGTGGCCGCGGCGATGCCGAGGTTGACCGCGCCCTTGTAAACGATCTCCTGCGCCTGCTCGTCCCAGGCCGCGTTGATGATCGGCGTACGACGGGCCGCGAGGGTGACTGCCTTCGCGACGATGAGCAGCGGCGAGACGCGGAGGTCCCGGAACGCCTTGTCGGCCTTCAACCGCTCGACCAGCTCCATCGTGGCGCTGACGTCGACGGTGATCCACTCGGTCACATGCGGCGCGGTGAACGCACTGGCAACCATCGCCTGCGCCATCACCTTCTGCACACCCTTCACCGGCACGCGGGTGTCACCTTGTGCACTCACGACCGGCGCAGCTTCATATTCAACTGCTGCCGGAGCGGCCCCGTGGCCTTCGACATCAGCCCGGGTGATGATGCCACCCGGCCCGGTCGCGGTCACCGCAGCCAGATCAATCCCCAGATCCTTGGCCAACTTCCGCACCGGCGGCTTGGCGAGAACGTGCACCGCTGCACCGTTGCCGCCGGCAAGAGCTGCCGGCGCCTGCGGCACCGGGGTGGAGGTGGGAGCGGCGGCCGTAGCCTGCGCTGCAGCCGGGGCGGTGGCACCCGCGTACGTCGCAGGCGCGCTCGCGGCGGCAGCACCCCCACCAGCCGGAGCCGTTGCGCCGGCCGGCTTGCGGGCTCGGCGTTTGGCTTCGGTGGTTTTGGGGCCGTAGCCGACCAGGACGGCGGTGCGGCCGCCGGATTCTTCGGGCTCGGGGACCGCGGGCACGAGGTCCTCGGGGGAGCCGTCGGCGGAGTCGGTCTGGACCGAGATGATCGGCGTACCGACCGGAACGGTCTCGCCCTCGGGCACCAACAGCTCGGTGATGACGCCGGCGAACGGCACCGGCAGCTCGACCAGGGACTTCGCGGTCTCGATCTCGACGATGGTGTCGTTGAGCTTGACCGTGTCGCCTGGCTTGACCTTCCAGCTGACGATCTCGGCCTCGACCAGACCCTCACCGACGTCGGGGAGGCGGAACTGCTGGATGCCCATCAGTACTCCATCACCCGGTCGACGCCGTCCAGCACCCGGTCCAGGTCCGGCAGGTAGTCGTCCTCCATCCGCGACGGCGGGTAAGGCGTGTCGTACCCGGTCACCCGCAGTACGGGAGCCTCGAGGTGGTAGAAGCACTCCTCGGTCACCCGCGCCGCGATCTCGGATCCGGTGCCGAGCGACAGCGGCGCCTCGTGCACCACCAGCGCCCGCCGGGTCTTCTTGACCGACGCGAAGATCGTCGCGAGGTCCAGCGGCGCGATCGTCCGCAGGTCCACGACCTCGAGGTTCCGGCCGTCCTCGACCGCGGCCTCGGCCGCCTGCAGGCAGGTCTTCACCATCGGGCCGTAGCAGAACAGGGTCGCGTCGGTGCCCTCGCGGACCACCTTCGCCTGGTGCAGCGGCTGCACCGGCGGCACGGACTCGTCCAGCTCGGCCTTCTCGTGGTACCGGCGCTTCGGCTCGAAGAACACGACCGGGTCGTCCGACGAGATCGCCTGCTGGATCATCCAGTACGCGTCCACCGGGTCGCCGCACGAGACGACCTTGAGCCCGGGCACGTGCGCGAACAGCGTCTCCGGCGACTCCGAGTGGTGCTCGACCGCGCCGATGCCACCGCCGTACGGGATCCGGATGACGACGGGCATCTTGATCCGGCCCGCGGAGCGGTAGTGCATCTTCGCGACCTGGCTGATGATCTGGTCGTACGCCGGGAACACGAACCCGTCGAACTGGATCTCGCAGACCGGCCGGTACCCGCGCAGCGCCAGGCCGACCGCGGTCCCGATGATGCCGGACTCGGCCAGCGGGGTGTCGATGACGCGGTCCTCGCCGAAGTCCTTCTGCAGGCCCTCGGTGACACGGAAGACTCCGCCGAGCTTGCCGATGTCCTCGCCCATGACGACGACCTTCGGGTCCTTCTCCATCGCGGCCCGCAGGCCCGCGTTGATGGCCTTGCCGAGAGTGATCTTGGTCATCGCTCAGCCCTCGCCTTCGAACGACGCGGCGTACGCGGCGAACTGGTCGCGCTGCTCGGCGAGCTGCGGCGTCTCCTCGACGTACACGTTCTGGAAGAAGTCGGTGAGGACCGGATCCGGCAGCGCGAGACAGCCGGCCCGCAGCTCGGCGGCGATCTTGTCCGCCTCGGTCTCGACCTCGTCGAAGAAGTCGTGGTCGATCCCGGCGTGCCGGGCCAGGTACGCGTGCACGCGCTCGATCGGGTCCTTGAGCTTCCAGTGCTCGAGGTCCTCGTTGAGCCGGTACTTCGTCGGGTCGTCGGACGTGGTGTGCGCACCCATCCGGTACGTGTACGCCTCGATCAGCGTCGGGCCGCTGCCTTCGCGGGCCCGCTTCAGGGCCTGCTGCGTGACGGCGTACGTCGCGAGCACGTCGTTCCCGTCGACGCGGACGCCGGGGAAGCCGAAGCCGGCCGCGCGCTGGTACAGCGGGATCCGGGTCTGCCGGTCGATCGGCTCCGAGATCGCCCACTGGTTGTTCTGGCAGAAGAACACCACCGGCGCGTTGAACACCGAGGACCAGATGAACGCCTCGTTGACGTCGCCCTGGCTGCTGGCGCCGTCACCGAAGTACGCGATCGTCGCCTCGCCGTTCTCGGGGTCGCCGATCGCGTGGTCGCGCTGCTGCCCCATCGCATACCCGGTCGCGTGCAGCGTCTGCGCGCCGATCACGATCGTGTACAGGTGGAAGTTGTTGTCCTTGGGGTCCCAGCCGCCCTGGTCGACGCCGCGGAACAGGCCGAGCAGCCGCAGCGGGTCGACGCCCTGGCACCACGCGACACCGTGCTCGCGGTACGTCGGGAAGACCATGTCCCGGTCGTTCAACGCCCGGCCGGAGCCGATCTGCGCGGCCTCCTGACCGAGCAGGGATGCCCACAGCCCGAGCTCACCCTGGCGCTGCAGGGCGGTCGCCTCGGCGTCGATCCGGCGGACCAGGACCATGTCCCGGTAGAAGCCCTTGATCGCCTCGTCGTCGAGCTCGAACGAGTAGTCCGGGTGCTCGATGCGCTCACCTTCGGGCGTCAGCAGCTGGACGAACTCGACCTCTTCGGAGGCCTGGGGCGGACTGACCGGCGCCTCCACGGGCGCGAACACTTCCGGGGGAGTCCCCGGCACCGACTCACTCACATGCACTCCTCGGGTTCGAGCGCGGGATCGCCGCGACCGCAACGTTGCACGGGGCCGGCCCGTTTCGCCGGATGAGGCTTTCGCAGGCTGGTCCGCGTGATTCCAGGGGTTGATGCACTGCTGGCAGTGGACCTCCTCACCGGTCTCACTCCCATCTTGCCGGACACCGTACCGACCAGGTGCCTGATCCGCTAACTGTCTGGACTCCGGCGGGTACGGCGGTACCGAAAACGGTCTCAGGATGAGACACCAGTCCACCAACTGGTCCCATCCCAGCGCTCATATTACAGAAATCCGGCGCATCAACGACACGTGTCACAAGTTCGTCTCGATCAGGGCAGTTTCTCCAGCCGGACCAGCTTGAAGTTGGTGCCTTCGCGGTCGCCGTCACCCGGAGTGTTATCTCCGTCATGTACGGCGAACAGCCCGTGCGGGAACCGGGCTCCGAGCGGCTCGGTGGTCACCGCGGCGCCGTCGCTGTGCTGTACGCCGTCGGCCGCGGGACCGTCGACGACCTCGAACCCGGCCCGGTACACCAGCCGGCGTCCGTCCATCCGGTAGCTCGCGAACGTCGAGTCACCCTGGCTGGACGCGTACAGGGTCCGGCGGCCGTGCTCGTACGCGATCGTCAGGCCCTCGGCGTCTGCGCTCAGGTGCTTACCGGCATCCGGGCTGACCGGTCCGGCGGCCTCACACTCCTCTGTCTGCTCGTTGTAGACAGCCTTCTGGCCGAACTCGCGGACCTTCTCCAGCAGTTCCGGCTTCCCGTGCTGCGGGATCCGCCAGATACCCACGTCCTCCTGGGCGGCGTACAGGTCGTTGGTGGTGCGGTCGAACACCATGCCCTCGAGCTGCGGCCGGTCGCCTGGCTCCTCGCAGGGCGCCCAGGTGGTCCCGTTCGACAGCTTGAAGCTCGCCGGCAGATCGACATACCAAACCGTTTGGTATGTCTTCTTGCCGCGGCCGTCCGGCACGAGTCGGAGGAACGCGACGCGGGTCTCGCTCCGCCGGGTCACCGCGACGACAGGTTGACCGTTGATCGAGGTCGCCGCGAGGCCGTACGCCGTGTGCTGGTCCTGCACCTCTTCTCTGTTCTTGCTGAAGACGAGCGGCGCCCGGTCGCTGGTGATGTCGGTGAGGCGGCCGTTCTTGATCGCGTACGTGCGGAGCTGGTCGCGGCCGCGGTCGGTGACGACGGCGACGTTCCCGACAATGTCCACGTTGTTGAAGCGGCCCGGCTCCTGCCCCTCCTCCGGCGCCGGCGGCGTGGCGAACCGCTGCACCTGCTTGCCGGTGAGGTCGAAGACCGTGAGCCCGCCGTTCTTCAGCGTGCCGACTACGACGCTGCGTCCCGGGTTCTTCTGGTCGACCCAGATCGCCGGGTCGTCCGCGTTCGCATCGCCGCCGGCCTCGTCGTCCCAGTTGGGCGCGGTCTCGGCGGCGGCGGTCACCTCCGTCAGTCCACTCGCGTACGCCGGGTGCACCCCGAGCGTCACGGTCAGCGCAGCAACGACTACACCGGCGATCCGCATCTTCGATCTCCTCACGATCACGGCAGTAGCCGCACCCTGCCCCGCGCCGATGGCCTGGCGGGAAACAGCGGATTGCTGGCCGGAAACCGCCTTGCGCGCCGGGTCGGCGAGCCCTAGCGTAAGCATCGTCTGTGCATGACACCCCTGACACACCCCCGCTGACACCGTGAGGAGACTCGGATGGCCGCCTCCGCTCCGGCCGCACCGGTCGGGACCGGATCCCGTCCGGCCTCCGGCGCGATGATCTGGAGCGCGCTCACGGTCGTCTACATCGTCTGGGGTTCGACATACCTTGCGATCCGGGTCGTCGTGGATGCGGACATCCCGCCGATGCTCGGGATGGCGACGCGCTTCCTCACAGCCGCCGTACTGCTGGCCGCAGGCCTGGCATTGAAGTCCGGCTGGAAGCGGCTGCGGATCACCCGGCAGGAGGCGATCGGCGCGGCGACGGTCGGCGTACTGCTGCTTGCCTTCGGCAACGGTGCGGTGGCGATCGCGGAGCAGACGGTGCCGTCCGGCTTGGCGGCGCTGCTGGTCGCGGCGATTCCGCTGTGGCTGATGCTGCTGCGTGTCGGCGGCGGGGAGCGGCCGCGCGCGATGACGTGGGTCGGCGTACTGATCGGGTTCGGCGGGGCGGCGTTGCTTGCGTTGTCAGGTGGCAACACGAGCGCGAAGCCGTTGTCGGTCGCGATCCTCGTCGTCGGCACGATCTGCTGGGCGATCGGTTCGCGGTTCGCGCCCCGGCTCGGCCTGCCGCGGGACCCGCTGGTCACCGCGCTCTACGAGATGATCTTCGGCGGTACGGCGATGGTGCTGATCGGCGTACTGCGCGGCGAGCCGGGGCGACTGCATCTCGATCAGATCGACGGATCGGGGTGGATCGGACTGGCGTACCTGGTCGTGTTCGGATCGCTGCTCGCGTACACGGCGTACTCGTATCTGCTCGCGAACGCGCCGATCTCGCTGGTCGGGACGTACGCGTACGTGAACCCGGCGGTGGCCGTGTTCCTCGGGTGGCTGATCCTGAGCGAGAGCCTGACGTGGCAGATCCTGCTCGGCGGCGCGGTGATCATCGTGGGCGTCGCGCTCGTGGTCACCTCGGAGCGCCGGCGGAAGTAGTACAGCGTCGGAGTACGGCGTTCGACGGCGTCAGGCGGCGTTGGATGGCGTTGGACAAGGAAAGACCCGGGCCCACGAGGGACCCGGGTCTCCCACCGCTGCCGATGCGCGCGGCAGCGGGTCTGACGCCGGTCGCGCCCTGCCCCGAAAAAACACGGCGCGAAACTCCGGCAATGGTTCCAACGATATTCCGGTGGATCGTGCTATTGCCAATTCGGCGACCACCGAGCCCACCGAAACAATCTTCCGATTCACCGGGCATCCGTCACCCGCGCTGACTCAACGACGCACCACGGCCTCGGTTACGGGTGCTTCTGTATCAACTTCCGCTCGCTCTTCCGACCGTGCCGTTGCTGGTAAGTTGCCTGGTCAGCACGGGATTGCTTGCTTTGTCAGGGAACTCATCACCGGACAACTATGTATGCGCCTGCGGCGAAAAAAGTTGACGAAAAAGTTTGTAACCGGTGCTGCCAGGTGTCGTTAGCACTAAGACGAATCCGTCAAACCCGAAAGGAAACCTGGCAAAATGCAGGTAACTCGCAAGATCGTCGCGGCTGCGGCAGTGGCGACCGTCGCCACCCTGGGCCTGGCCACCATGGTGAGCGCCAACGTTCTGGACGACGCGCAGAAGAAGGCTCAGGACACCGGCCTGGCCGACGCGGCATCGGCGGCCAGCAAGGGCTACGACATGGGCCACGCTCGCTGGTGGGGCGTCAAGAAGGACGGCTCCCTGGTCGCGATCGACCGTAACGACCTCGGTGCGGTCCAGGCCTGCCACAACTTCGGTGCCGGCACCGGCATCGGCGGCACCGTGCCGGCCCAGGACATCACCGGCATCGTTGGCTGGGGCAACGACGGCAACAGCGTGACCGCCGTCAAGACCTGCGAGCAGAGCAACGAGCAGAACCGCAAGTGGTACAAGGCCGACGGCAACGGTGTTGTCTCGATCTCCGACAACAAGGTCGGCCCGTGGCAGGTCTGCCACAACGAGATCGACGCCACGGGCATCGGCGGCACCGTGCCGCTGACGAACCCGGTCGGCATCCTCGGCCTGGACAACGACGGCAACTCCGTCGACTCGCTCAAGACCTGCGAGCAGAGCAACGAGCAGAACAACTGACCCTCCCTGGTCAGTGATGCAGGACCCGAACCAGCCACCTCGGTGGGTTGACTGATTCGGAGCAACACGCAACAACCGCGGCGCCGGGAGCAAGCCTCACTCCTCCCGGCGCCGCTCTTTTGTGTACTACGTGCGGAGAAGCGCCCGCGGGTGAGTACAGCGTGCGCCGTGATCACCGGAGGAACTGCCTGACCCCGGAACCGGCGATCGCCGCACAGCCTCGCGTGGCCGACGTGGGACCGCAACCCGCTTGATCGCTCGGGGGGCATGCCGGTCGCCCGACAGATCCGGCGGTAGCCGGTAGGTCCAGCGGTGGCCAGCAGGGTCGAGCGATCATCCGCAGGAGGTAGGCCGGCTCGGTCGCGCGAAGATCACGCGGCGGTCGGCGGCGGGCGGGGGCTCCGAGCCGAGGCCGGCAGGTCCGGCGGTGTTCCGGGAGGGGCGAGCTGGCTCGATCACCACGGACACGCCGATCACGGGGCGGTCGCAGGCGGGTGGCAGCGCGCAACTCCGGCGATAAGCCGGCAACTCCGGCGATAAGCCGGCAAGTCCGGCGATAAGCCGGAAGGGATGCTCCGGGCGATAAGCCCGGGGTTGGACGGGTGCGGCGCGTAGCACCGCGATGGGCTGACCACGCCCGCGCGGGCTACAGGTGGCGGAGGTCTACGCAGGAGCCGTTGGGGAGGTTTCTGGTCAGGAGGGACCAGATGCCGGTGGCGGCGGCTTCGGGGGTGGTGAGGGAGCCGGAGCGCTTGAGGTCGTGGAAGCGGGAGACCGACGGGAACTCCGCCTCGGGGGTGGCGCGGATTTCGGATTGCATGGCGGTGTCGACTACGCCGGGGGCTACGGCGATGACGTGGGAGTTGGCGGGTTGTTCCTGGCCGACGGTGCGGACCCAGTGCTCCACGGCAGCCTTCCCGGCGTTGTACGACGACCAGCCGGCGTAGGCGGTCTTCGCGGCTCCTGACGAGAGCATGATCAGGTGGCGTTCGCAGGTGAGGTGAGCGGACGCGCGCAGGAACGCGGCGCCGAGGACCTGCGGAGCGGCCGAGTTGAGCAGGACCGCCCGCGTGTACGCATCCGGGTCGGCACCGGCCGCGGGACCGATCGGCGTGATCGTGCCGGCGTTGTGGATGAAGATCGCACGGTCGCCGTCGTACTCGGCCAGTTCCTTCGTGAAGTGCTCTTCGACGGCAGCCCAGTCGGCCGGGTTCGAGAGGTCGGCCTTCAGGTGGTTCGGCGTACCGCCGCGGCGGGAGATGTCGATGACGCGGGCGTCCGGGAACGGCACCGCCGCGGCGAGGGCGGCGCCGATCCCGGCCGATGCTCCGGAGATCCAGACGAGCGCGGTCACTGGCGCCAGGCGCGGGCGACGCCGAGGAAGAGGTCGTTGGCCTCGGTCTCGCCGATGGTGACGCGGACGCCGTCGCCGGGGAACGGGCGGACCGAGACGCCCTCGGCCTGCACGGCTTCGGCGAACCTGACGGTGTCGTCGCCGAGGTCGAGCCACACGAAGTTCGTCTCCGTCTCCGGGACGTCCCAGCCGGCTGCCCGCAGTTCACCGACGACGCGGGTCCGCTCGAGGACCAACGCGTCGACCCGCTCGAGGAGCTCCTCCTCGACGGCCAGGGACGCGATCGCGGCCGACTGTGCGACGTAGCTGACGCCGAACGGCAGCGCGCACTTGCGGATCGCGGCGACCACCGGCGGGTGGCCGATCGCGTACCCGACGCGGAAGCCGGCCAGCCCGTACGCCTTCGAGAACGTTCGCATCACGACCACGTTCGGCCGGTCGCGGTACACCTCGACCCCGTCGACGACATCGGCGTCGCGGACGAACTCGCGGTACGCCTCGTCCAGGACGACCAGCACGTTGGACGGTACGACGTCGAGGAACGCGAGCAGCTCGTCCCGGCGTACGACGGGGCCGGTCGGGTTGTTCGGCGTACAGACCAGCACGACCTTGGTGCGGTCGGTGATCGCGGCCTCCATCGCCTTGAAGTCGTGGCGGGCGTCGGCCGTCAGCGGCACCTGGACCGATGTCGCTCCGGTCAGCTGGACCGCGATCGGGTACGCCTCGAACGAACGCCAGGCGTAGACGACCTCGTCACCCTCGGAGACCGTCGCCTGCAGCAGGTGGTAGAGCAGCGCGACCGATCCGGTCCCGACCGCCAGGTCGCTGACCGGTACGCCGAACCGCGCGGACAGCGCGTCGAGCAGCTCGACGCAGCCCATGTCCGGGTAGCGGTTCATCTGGGCCGCGGCCTCGGTCGCGGCGGCGAGCACACCCGGGAGCGGCGGGTACGGGTTCTCGTTGCTGGACAACTTGTACGTCGGCCGGCCGTCGGTGCGCGCCGGCGGACGGCCCGGCTTGTAAGCCGCGACGTCGTCCAGGCAGGCGCGAAAGCGAACCTCGTTGTCAGGGGTCATGCCCGCAGGTTAGTCCTTACGCCACCCGTGAGCCACCCTCTCCGGAGCGACCTCGCGCACACCGTTTGACTACCGGTACGCCGAGCCTCAAACTGACTGATTGTCGGACAATCAGGGGATCTGGCAATCAGGTCTCACCGTAGTCAGGAGGGTGTTCATGGGACAGCCGCTGGAGTGGGGTCGTCGCTATCTGATGGTCCGGCCGGACCACTTCCGGATCGACTACGTGATCAACCCGTACATGTCGACGCAGGACCAGCCGGACCCGGCGCTGACGCTCAAGCAGTGGGACTCGCTGCGGCAGGCGATCGTGGAGGCCGGCGGCGAGGTCGAGGTGCTGGAGCAGCGCCAGGACTCCCCCGACATGGTGTACGCGATGAACCTCGGGCTGGCGGCGGCGGACGGTCGCGCGATGCTCTCCCACATGCGCTTCGAGCCACGCCGCAAGGAGTCGCTGAGCGCGGCGGAGTGGTTCACCGGGCACGGATTCCGGCTCGACCGGACCGGCGGCGAGGGAGTCGGGCCGCACTTCGAGTCCGGAGACGCGTTCGTGTTCGGCGACAGTCTGGTCGTCGGGTACGGGCCGCGGACCGAGGCCGACGCGCTCAAGCACCTCGCGACCGGATGGAACGTCCGTGTCCGCGGTCTGCGGATCGCCCACGAGGGCATGTACCACCTGGATCTGCCGTTCTGCCCGGTGGACAGCACGCACGCGATGGTCTACCCGCCGGCCTTCGACGCGGCCGGCCAGGCCGAGCTCTCCGGCATCGTCCCCGACCCGATCGTGCTCACGGACGAGGAAGCCTTCGCGTTCAGCGCGAACTCGATCGTCGTCAACAGCACGATCATCATGCCTGCGTGCTCCCCGCGCCTGCACGCGATCCTCACCGACCTGGGCCTGCGAGTAGTCGTGCTGGACCTGTCCGAGTTCCACAAAGGCGGCGGGTCGGCCCGTTGCCTGACCAACCCACTGGACTTCCCGCTGGACGACATCACCACCCCCGGCGGAGAGCTGGTCCTACCGGTCTGATCGCGCGTCGGCAGCTGCGAGCCCAGCACGCATCGACTCCCGCACCGCCGGCTCCCAAGACCCGGTGTTGGCGAGCGGGAGTTCTGTCATGAACCGCCGCTCGGCCTCGGGGATCCGAGCAACGACGAGGTCAGGGTCAGAGACGACGGTCGCGTAGAGCTTCGGACCGTCGGCGGAGAACAGGTCTGCGATGACCAGTCTTCCGTCGGCGGTCCGCATCACGTTGTCCGGGTTGTCGTCCAGCGGTCCGCACCAGGGCAGCTCGCGCTGAGCACGCTCGTGGACGCGACGAACTACGTCCGCGAGGTCGGCAACCTCCGGCGCACGCGCGGCGATGGCGTCGTGGAACGCGGCGGCTTCGGCCTCGGGGACCGGCTCGAGGGGTTCCATCAGCTGCAGGTCGCCGCCGCCGATCAGGCGGTGGTGGGCGAACAGCTCCGGCACCTGGCGGGTGTACGACGCCTCGCGGTACAGCGCGGCGACGTACGGGCCGGCGGGATCGAACGGGCTGATGCGGGCCACCGTCGTACCGTCCGGGGACCGGAGTGCGATCGCCCAGTCGCCGACGCCGCAGCGGGTCCAGCCCGCGGCAAGCAGCTCCTGTTCTACTTGCCGGTGGTCCAGATCAGGTCGAGGGTGGCCGGGTCCCAGCCGTAGCCTTGGATCCATTGGTCGGCTTTTTCTCTGCCCTGGGGGCCGTAGACCTCGATGACGACCGAGATCGCCTCGGGGTTGGTGGGGTCGGTCTTGGACTTGGTGTACGTCGCCTCGAAGCCGTCGCCGACGTACGGGAGCTGGCTGAGGATCGGGTACTTCTGCCGAAGCCTCGCCTGGGTCGCGTCGTACTGCCGGCCGGCCTCGGCCTCGAGCTTGAGCTCCTGCTCGGGGTTGTTCTTGGCCCACTCGCGACCCTCGGCGCTGTTGGCGTAGAGGTACATCTTGACGGCCTGCCGATCGCCCTCGGCGGTGAACGTCATCGAGTAGCTCTGGAAGCCCCGGCGCTCACCGTCAAGGGTGTGCCGGCCGGCCTTCACCTTGATCTCGCCGTTCGCGGGGATCTCGTGACCGTCGAGCTTGAGGGTCAGGTCGTTCGGGATGGACTCCACGGTGAGGCTCGTCCGGGAGCCGCCCCGGAACAGCAGGATGCCACCGACCAGCACGACGACGACCGCCAGCGCGACCACGCCGATGAACAACGGCCGTCGGTTCTCCTCCAGCATCAGCTGCTCCCGTTCCTTTCCTCAGTCCTTCGGTACCGGCGCGCTCTTCAGCCGGTAGACAGTGAACTGCCCGCCGACGCCGTACAGGTGACCGGCCTCCGGCACGTGGTCGCCGAGCGAGCCGGACGCCGCGTTGTACCCGCCGCCTTCCTTGCCCCACGGACCGACGTACAGGTACGTGTGGCCGGGACCGTTCAGGATGTCACCCGGTTTCATCCCGCCCGGTGGTTCACCGTGCCACCAGTCGTACTTCCCGGAGGACTCGAGGTACGTGCGCTGCACATCGGTGCCGACGTTCGGGTACTTCGGGTCGGCGCCGCTCATGTGCATCACCGTCGCGACGAACCGCCCGCAGTCACTGTACGGAGTCTGGCCGCTGGCGCCGTCGTTGTACTTCGCCATCGCCTGGACGAACTCGGGCTTGGCGAGGCTGGCGTCGGTGCCGTTGTGACCGCTCTCGGGCCAGGCCAGGTTCTTCGCGACCTCGGCGATGTTGCCGCTGCCGGCGCCGCAGCCGCTCGTGTCGCCGCCCTTGCCGACGGCCGGAGCCGACCCGCCGAAGGTGTTGAGCACGTGCTCGGCGTTCGCCTTGCGCTCGGCGTACCGCGGGTTGTTCGGGTTCTCGTAGCCGGCGAAGCGCTCGAACTGGCCGCCGAACGCGACCGCGGCCGCGTCGACAGAGGTGGCGGCCTTGACCGCGTCACCGGCAGCCTTCTCCGAGAGCGGCGGCTTGCCGAGGAGTTGCTTGTGCAGGAAGTCCAGCTGGTAGGCCAGCGAGCCGATGACGTCGTCGCCGACCCCGGCATCGCGGGACGGGTTGATCATCTTGGACGCCGGCGTCCACTGAACGATGCCCCAACCGCCCGAATACCCCAGCACGTCCGCGGGCTTGGTCACCGTGCCCGGTGCCGTGCCCTGCTTGCGGCCCGGCTCGACGCTGGACTCGCTGATCATGTTGCCGACGATGCCGGCGGCCTGCTCCTTGGTGTATCCGTTCTGGACGAAGAAGTTGAAGGCCTTCTGCTGGTTGTTCGCGCCGCTCAGGTCACCGTTCAGGCAGGTGCAGCCGCTGTCGCCGGAGTCGGAGGTGTCGAGCTCGAACGGGTTCTTGTCCGGCTTCTGGGTCTCCCAGTCGGCCGGGTCGTCCTTCTTCTCGGCCTTGTTGACCCACATCTCCCAGTGGATGTGCGGGCCGACCAGACCGGGAGCGACCTCGTTCCCGCTGCCGGAGGTGCCGATCACGTCGCCGCGCTTGACGTCGGCGTTCAGGGCGACGCTGATGGTCTTGAGGTACGTCGTCCGCGTCTCGACGTCCTCGCGGCGGATCCGGACCTCGCCGTCGGAGGCCTTCACGACCTTGCCGTCCTGCGAGGCGTAGACCTTGCTGCCCTCGTCGACCTTGAAGTCGTAGCCCTGGTGCGGGGCGACGGCCAGCGGCTCGGTCCAGTCGACGTCGATCTTCTGCGAGTCGGTCGGGTAGGCGAACAGGCTCTGTTCGGTGGCCTGCTGGGCGCACTGCGCCTCGGCCGTGTCCATCCCGCCCAGGACGCCGAGCAGCATCAGCAGAACGATCAGCAGCGGGAGCAGCAGGATCAGCCCGATCGCGCCGAGGATCGGCAGCACTTTGCTGTCTCCCACGTTGTGCTCCTCGCTCACTCGAGTGGACTCCCGCGCCGGTCCGCGAAGAGGGGCGGCCACTGAGGGAAATGCTGCCCGAAAACCGGGTCATCATGTCGGAAGTTATCCACAGGCACGCGGCCGGGGTGGTCCACCAGCCGGGTCGCGCGCGACAACGGACCAGGTGTGGACGAGAATCACACCATGTACGAACGGCTGCGGGTGGACCGCTCGACCACTGTGGACCGGGTGGTCGACGCGCTGCGTGCCGCGCTGTTCGCCGGCGACCTCGAGCCCGGTACGCCGCTGCGCGAGCAACCGCTCGCGGAGGCGCTGGGGGTCGCCCGGAGCACGATCCGCGAAGCGATGACGATGCTGGTCACCGAGGGCCTCGCGGTCCGCGAGCCGAACAAAGGCGTCAGCGTCGCGATCCTGCACCCCGACGCGGTGGCGGACATCTGCCGGGCCCGGTTCGTGCTGGAGTCAGCCGGGATCCGGGCCTGGTTCGACGCCGACGAGGCGGCCCGGGAGCGGGTCCGCGAGGCGATGCGGGTGTTCGCCGCGACCGCCAAGGACGGCGCCGATCCGGAGGCGCTGACCGAGACCCACCTGGCTATCCACCGCAGCCTGGTCGCGCTGACCGGCAGCGAGCGGCTGATCGCCACCGCCGACTCGATCACCGGCGAGGCACGACTGGCACTGGCCCGCGTGGACGCCCTGCGGCAGGACGCGCGCCAACAGGTCGCGTCCCACCGCAAGCTCATCCGGTTGCTGGAGCGCGGCGAGCTCGACGAGTGCGTCGACGAGCTCCGCCGTCATCTCGAAGGCGCCCAGGAATCCCTCCTGGAAGCCATCGCCATGCCACCCGCCTGATCCCATTTGAGGGGTTGGCCCCGCAGGTTGTGGGTTCGGCCCCGAGAATCCCGGGGGTCAACCCACCATCGCAGGGGCCGACCCCTCAGATGGGGAGGGGAGGGGAGGGGAGGGCAGGTCAGGTGAGGCCGTCGGCGGTGACGGTGTAGGTGGTGGAACCGACCCGGAGGCCGGTCAGACGCGCGTCGGGGTCCAACTCGGCGACCTGCGGGTTCGCCGTCACCGTGCCGTCCAGGGCAACCTCGATGCCGAAGATGCCCTCCAGAACAAGGCTGACCCAGGCGCCGGACGACGAGCAGGACCAGTCGATCAGGTACGGGAACTGTGGCGGGGACTTGGCCGCTCCACCGGCCATCGCTGGCTGCGCCTCCTCGACGAAGTGCGCCTGCCCGCACGGTCCCTGGTTGGCGGTCTTCGCGAGACCCGGGAGCCAGTCGAGCAGTACGTCGCCGCGGCCGAGTGCGAAGAGCGCACGACCCGCGTCCGCCGGCCACGCCGGATACGCACCGTTCCATTGGTGGTCCGGGCGCACGCTGAAGGCAGCGTCGGTGTCGTACGGCGAGAGCGCGCGCATCCACGTCGGTGTCTGCAGCTCCTTCTGGAAGAACGACACCATCTCCGCACACTGCGCCTCGGACAGGTCGTCCGGCATCGTCGTACCGATGAGGTTGAAGTCGTAGCAGTGCCGTACCGGTACCAGCGAGCCGTCTGGCTGCCGTGCGTTCCAGAAGCCCTTGCCCTCGACGTACAGCTCGTTGACGTGGCCGGCCTGCGTCGACGCCTCCTTACGCAGCAAAGCGGCACGGTCGGAGTCACCGGAGCGGTCCGCGATCTCAGCGGCGACTCGCATGCACCACACGTTCGCAGCGTTGAAGCTGGCGACCTCGTGCACGTAGCTGCTCACGCACTCCAGCAGGTTGTCGATGCCGCCGTAGTCGGCCAGCGCGTGCTCACCACGCAGACCGCGCCAGGCGGTCGCCCAGTCATGCACGTGCTCGCCCACTGCCTTCGGACCGACAGTGGCATCCAGGAACGCCTCGTCGCCGGTGAAGCGTACGTAGTCGCGAACCAGTCGGGTCATCGCGAAGTCGTTCACCGAGTACCACTGCCCGACCGGTCCGCCGGTCAGCCACTCGGTGCCGAAGTGCTCGTGGATGTCGAGGTCGATCCAGTGCTCGATGTGCTTCCGCATCGGCTCCGGGTCCAGCAGCGCATGCGTCAACGACGACAAGCTGTAGTCCCAGATGAACGTCGTCGTCTGCCAATAGCGTGGCATCAACGTGTCGTACGTCCGCCCGAGCACACTGGCCGGGTTGTCCCGCCGGAACCAGATAACCCCGAGCACACCCCACCAGTACAGCTTCTGCAGCGCCTCGTTCGACGTCTCCAGAACGGGCAGGGACCCGCTGAAGCCCTCACTGGAAGGGTCGAACGCATCGGCCAGCGCCACGTCCCACATGCTCTCGGCCACAGCGAGCACCGCGGGTACGTCGGCCACGCACACGTCGAAGTGCTCCGTTGCCTCCTCCAACGACCCCGCCAGCACATGCACATACGACAACCGCGCCTCACCGGATCCATCCAGCTGCACAGTTGCCTCGAGCATCCCCCTGTCCACAGTGCTCGGCACATCAACACCCTGCACACTCACAGCTGATGCGGACTCGCCGGTGCCGACAACCCGACCATCGACAACCGACAACGTGTTGGGCTCGGACGGCGGCTCCGGGCGCAGCCAGCCGTCCGGTGAGCGCGTCGCGGTGCTCTCCAACGCGAACCCCAGCCGCACGGACCGCCCCGCAGCGCCGGACAGCTCCAGCCGTACGACGACAGCCGGCCGCCCCGGGGCGCAGGCGGTGGTCGTGCGGATGTGGAGACCGTCGACGGTGGTTGAGCGTACGACGCAGTCCGGCCGCCACACCACCTCCACGGTTCCGCCGTACGAGCGCGCCAGCCGGCCGTCGACGTACAACTGCGCGGTGATCGTGTCGCCGTGTGAGTACGGCGGGAAGTTCACACTGCGGATCGCGACGACGTCGTGGTCGACCTGCGCCGTACCGAGGAAGTTCGTCAGCCCGGGCGGGTTGAACATGTCGTCGTACGTGTGCGTGAGGACGTCGCTGGCCAGGTCGGCGGAGCGAGGGATCGTCATGAGGGGTCGGCCCAATCGGTGTTCGGCAGCAGGGGGTACCAGTCCGGGCGCGCCGGATCGCGGTCGTACGGATAGGGGCCGAGTTCGCGGAACAGCTCTGCGTACTCGGCCAGCTTGTCGCGGTCCAGCTCGACGCCGAGTCCGGGTGCGTCCGGTACGGCGATCGCGCCGTCGACGTACGGAAGCTTGCCGCCGGCAATGATGTCGTCGCGCAGGTGGTGATAGTGCGCGTCCGCGGCGAACGACAGGTTCGGTACGACGGCGCCGAGCTGCAGCATCGTGGCCAGCTGGATGCCAAGCTCGCCCGACGAGTGCACTGCCACGCCGAGCTGGAAGGTCTCGCAGACGCCGGCCGCCTTGATGCACGGCCGGATCCCGCCCCAGAACGTGGTGTCGAGCAGGATCACGTCGACCGCGGGATCACGCACGTTGGCGGCCAGCTGCTCGAAGTTCACCACCACGGTGTTGGTGGCGAGCGGGATCGGGGTGTTCTCGCGGACCCGGCGCATCCCGTTCAGACCCCAGGTCGGGTCCTCGAGGTAGTCGTTGTCCAGGTCCTCGATGCCGCGCGCGAACCGGATCGCCTCCTCGACGCTGAAGGCGCCGTTCGGGTCGAACCGCACCCGATGCCCGGGGAAAGCCTCGGCCAGCGCACGGAAGCACTCACGCTCGTAGTCGGGCGGGAACACCCCACCCTTCAGCTTGTGCACACTGAACCCGTGCTCGTCGACGAGCTCCCGCGCATGCGCGACCAACTGCTCCGCGGTCCGGATCTCGCCGGTGCCGCCGTCGTTCGGGTGCCGGAAGAACAGGTAGCTCGCGAACGGCACCGTGTCCCGCACCTTGCCGCCGAGCAGCTCGTGCACGGGCACGCCGAGCTCGCGACCCTGCAGGTCGAGGCACGCGAACTCGATTGCCGCCAGCAACTGAGTGCGGTTGTTGTACAGGCTGGCGGTCGGGTTGGCGAGCATCCAGCGCAACGCCTCGGTGCGGGCCGGGTCGTGCCCGAGCAGGTACGGCTTCAACCCGGCGACCGCGGCCTCCGCACTCTGCCCGCCGCCACCCATCTCGCCCAGGCCGATCAGCCCGTTGTCGGCCTCGACCTCCACCACGGTCCGTACGAAGCGTCCCCAGTGCGCCCCGTTGCTGTGCCGTAGCGGTGCCTCGAGCGGCACGGTGACCGTGGTCGCGCGTACGTCGACGATCTTCACTTCGCGCCCTCCGGCAGTACGACGGGCAGACCCGCGGTCAGTCCGCCGTCCACCTTCACGTCGGCACCGGTCATGAACGACGCGGCCGGCGACGACAGGAAATAGATGACCTCGGCAACTTCTCCCGGCGTCGCGACGCGGCCGAGCGGATGCGATCGCCCCCACTCGGCGACCACGTCGTCTGTCGACCGCTCACCACCGAACTGCGCCGCGGACGTCCGCAGCATCGGTGTGTCCACAGAGCCCGGACAGACCGCATTCACCCGGATCCCGTCGTCAGCATGGTCCACAGCCATCGCCCGCACCAGGCTGAGTAGCGCGCCCTTCCCCATCGAGTAGGCCGCGACGCTCTTCTGCGCCGCATACGCCTGCACCGAGGCGACCACCACAACACTCCCGCCGCGCGGCAACTTGGGCACGAACGCCTGGCAGGCGAAGAACACGCCTCCGACGTTCACCGCCATCACCTCGTCGTAAACGGCGTCCGGCGTGTCCACAACGGTCCCGTACCGCTGGACTCCCGCGGCACAGACCAGCGCATCGACGGGTCCGACCTCCGTGGCGAGTGCGGCAAGGGCCGCGCGGTCGGCAACGTCGACGGCACGCCCGGTCACGAGCTCACCGAGCTCAGCCTCCAGGGCACCCAGCGCGGCGGCGTCCCGGTCGAGCGCGACCACTCGATCCCCCGCGGCGACGAACCGTTCGACTGCACCTCGTCCGATCCCGGCGGCACCACCGGTGACCACGACTGTGCGGCTACTCATACACGTCCTTTCAGAACTGACCGAGGGCCAGGCCCCGGGAGAAGAAGCGTTGGGCGGCAAGGAACAAGATGACGGTGGGCAGCGAGACGAGGAGACCGCCGGCCAGCACGGTCGGCAGCGACGCGCCGCCGTACGTGCTCTGCAGACCCGTCAGCGCGGGCATGATCGGCCGGACCGAATCCGACTGGCTCAGGGTCAAGCCGAGCAGAAGGTCGTTCCACACGAAGGTGGCCTGCAGGATGAAGATCGCGGCGAGCGCGGACCCAGCCATCGGCAGGTAGATGCTGCGGAAGATCCGGAACAGCCCGCCGCCGTCGACCACCGCGGCCTCGAACACACTCCGCGCGATACCGGTGAAGAAGTTGCGCATGACGAACGCCGAGAACGGCACGCTGATCGCGGTGTAGACGATGATCATCCCGACCCGGGTGTCGTACAGCCCGGAGTTCGCGTACCCGGAGAACAGCGGCATCAGGATCATCTGCAGCGGGAAGATCGTCCCGCCGAAGATGAACACGAACCACAGGAACCCACGCTTCAACCGCAGTACGACGATCGCGTAGCCGGCGGCCGCGCCGATCAGGACCGCGAGCACCGGCGCGATCACGCTGTACATCGTCGTCGCCACCAACGTGTCGCCGAGCGCGGCCTTGCTCCACGCGTCCCCGAAGTTCGAGAAGAGCGCGAATCCGGCAGGCTTCCAGACCGTCTTGGCGTCGTACCCGTCGACCGGCTTGGACGCGTTCACGATCAGCAAGTAGACCGGCGCGAGCCAGATCAGCCCCAGGACGACCAGGAAGGGAGTCTTAACCCTGCTCACGGGCATCCCCCAACTGGTAGCGCAGGTACAGGATCGATGCCGCGAACGTGACCAGGCTGAGGAACAGCGCGATCGCCGCACCCTGGCCGTAATCGTTCAGCACGAAAGTCTCCTTGTACATGGACAGCGCCAGCGTCTCGGACGACGTACCGGGACCGCCCTGCGTCATCACCCACACCACATCGAACGTCTTCAGGCTGCCGACGATCGACAACCCGATGACCACCGTCGTGATCGGGCGGAGCTGCGGCCAGAGGTGGTGGCGGAACAGACTGAAGCCCTCCGCACCGTCCAGCCGCGCTGCCTCGAGCGGCTCGCCCGGGATCGACTGCAACCCGACCACGAACAGCAAGGCGTTCACACCGGCTGCCTGCCAGGTGACAGCCACGATCATCATCAGCGTGTTGCCGGGACCGGCCTGCAGCCAGCCCGTGTGAGCACCTGGCAGCCCGAAGAACCCGAGCGCCTGCCCCAGTGCGCCGTCGGGCTGGAGCACGAAGCCCCAGATGACACCGACAGCCACACCGGAGATCGCGTACGGCAGCAGGAACGGCAGCCGCAGCCACGTGCCCCACTTGTGTCCATAGGTCAGTACTGCGATCAGCAGCCCGAGTACTACGGGCAGGGTCACCATCCCGACGACCCACAGCAGCGTGTTGACGAGCGCCCCGGTCAGATCGGGGTCGCTGAACATCGCCTTGTAGTTCGCCAGCCCGGACCACACCGGCGACGCCAGTCCGTCGTACTGCGTGAAGCTGACGTACGTCGTCCACAGGAACGGCAGGTACAACAGCAGTGCGACCACGCCGGCGGCAGGCAATCCGAACAGCGGCGCCATCCGGGCCCCGGTCCGGTCCGGGCGCTGCGTGCTCGCCCGGACCTTCACCGGTGGCCGTTCGATCGTTGAAGTCACTTCTGCTTGGCCCAGTACGCGTCCGCCTCGGCCTGGATCTTCTGCAGGCCCGGCATCGGGTCACCCGGCTTGGTCACGAACGCGCCGAACACCTCGAGCGCCTTGTTCGCGACAGGTACGGGCGTCGCCTCGAACCACCGGTTGATCAGCCGGTACCCGTCACCGCCGACGTCCTTGTTCAGCGCCGCCAGACCTGGGTCCTTGACCTCCGCCTTCGGGTTGAACGACAGGTCGCCACGGGAGTTCGCCCACGCGGTCTGCGCTTGCGGCGTGACCCACCAGTCGGTCCACTTCTTCACCGTCGACGCGTGGTCGCTCGCCGCGGCCGAGCACACCGGTCCGGTCTCGAAGATCATCGAGGTCTTCGGCAGCGACGGGTTCACGTTCGGGATCACGAAGAAGTCGTAGTCGGTGCCGGCCTTCATCTTCAGCGTGTTCAGGTTGCCGCTGAACCAGGTGCCGAAGTTGATCATCGCGACGTCGCCGTTCTTCAGCTGCGCCTGCGGCTCGGTCTTCGAGCCCGGGTCGCTGAAGTCTCCGGCGTCGATCATCTTCTTCCACTCGTTCATCACGTCGACCACACCGGGGTCGGTGTACTTCGCCTGGCCGGCCGCGAGCTTGTCGTACAGGTCGGGGTCCTTGCCCGCGAGCAGCGTCTCGAACCAGACGAACGAGAACAGGATGTTGGTCTGGTAGAACGGCTTCACGCCGATCGCCTTGACCTTGTCCGCGACCTGGGTCAGCTCGGCCCACGTCTTCGGCGTCTGCGTGATACCGGCCTTCTTGAAGACGGCCTTGTTGTAGTACATCACCCAGTAGCCGGCGTTCAGCGGCACGCAGTACTGCTTGTCGCCGTAGGTGAAGTACTGCTTGAGCTGCTCCGGGATGTTGCCGTCAGCAACCGCCTTGGTCCACTGGTCGGTGGTGTCGGCGACGAGCTTCTGGTCCACCAGATCCTGAAGCTCCTTGCCGGTGTGCCAGGTGAACAGGTCCGCCTTCTCCTTGGTCCGGAACGACGACCGGATGAACGCGGTGTACGTGTTCGAGTCGGAGTACCCGACCGGCTCCATACCGACGCCGATGTCCTTCTTGCTGGCCGCGCCGACCTGGGTGAAGGCATCCTTCCAGCCACCCTTGTCGTTGTAGAACTTCAGCGAGTCGACCGGCTTGTCCTCGCCCTTCTTCGGAGCAGCCGCCCCGCCGCCTCCACAGGCGGACAGCGCGAGCGCGCCGGCGATCACCAGGGCAGCCAGCGCCTTCCGGTTGGTCTTGCGTTGCATTGGTGCGTCCTTCCAGCTCAGGGGTGCTGAAGTCTTTGGTTGATGACGGTCAGTACGCCGTCGAGGTGTTCGCGGGTGAGGAGCTCGGCGAGGTCTGAGTCGCCGGAGCGGACCGCTTCGTAGATCGCGCGGTGCTCGTCCAGGTCGGCCTGGCGGTCGCCGTGGATGTGCAGGATCTCCAGCTGCTCCCGTGCGTTCACGACGGTCACCGACTCGACCACCTCGGCCAAGGTGGCGTTGCCGGACGCCTGTGCCAGTGAGCGGTGGAAGTCCATGTTCACCTCGGCCAGCCGGGCGTGGTCGCCGGATGCGATCAGCTCGGCCGCAGTACTGAGGTCCTGTTCCATCTGCTCGAGTGCGGCCGCGTCACGCGTCACTGCGGCCAGTGCGGCAACCGGCGGCTCGATCAGCGCGCGAGCCTGCAGGAGCTCGACCAATCGGTCCGCACTCGGCGCCAGGGCGAGGGGGTTGGCCAGCACCAGACGGCCGACGTTCGGACCGACGTACACACCGGAGCCGTGCCGGAGTTCCACTGCGCCGGTCGCCTCCAGCCGGCGCAGCGCCTCCCGGACAGTCGGTACGGCGACCTTGAACCGCTCCGCCAGCGACCGCACGGACTCGAACTGGTCGCCGACCGACAGCTTCCGCTCGGCGATCAGCGCCAGCATCGACGTCGCCAGATCGTCCAGCAGACTGCGGCGTACGACGCCACCCGAAGTACTCACTTGGCCGCCGCCAGAGTCACGCCGAGGAAGCGGGGCCGGTAGATGCTCACGTCGCCGTACAGGTCGTCACTGACGAGGCTGTTGACGTTGTAGCTGACCAGGAGTTCGTTGCCGCGACGCAGGTCCGGGTGCTCGTGCGAGTTGTACGTGATGATGTTCCCGCCGGTCTCCGGGGTCTGGTACAGCTCGACCGGCTTCACCCACGGACCGGTCGGCGAGCAGGAGAAGTACCCGACGACGCGCTTGCTGAACAGCTCCTTGGTGTCGTGCGTGACCAGCAGGTAGCCGTCCTTGAACTGGGTCACGCTGTGCTCGTTGGCCACACCCTCGAGCACCCGGACCGACGCGGCCTCGTCCGAGGACCAGCCGGAACCGGTCCAGTACTCCCACGGCTTTGCGGTCAGGTCGTCACCGCGGACGCGGGCAACATGCTGGTACTTCGAGGAGCCCAGGTCCTCGACGCCGTAGATGTAGGTGTAGCCGCGATCACGCAGCAGCCAGCCGGACCACTGCACGTTCGCGGCCGAGGGCAGCGGGGTGAGCGACTTGAGCTTGAAGGTTTTGCTGTCGAAGCGGGCGAGGTAGTTGCTGGCCCAGTGCCAGTCCCATTGGCCCGTCCCGGTCTTCACGAACCGCAGCGCGGTCACGTCGAGGTCCCGGCCGGCGTGACTGGTCTGGGCGGCACCGATCCAGTACCAGCCGTCGGACGGCGGCGGGATGAGCGCGGTCGGGCTGGACGGCGTACCGCCGGTGACGGTCTTCAGGCTCTTGCCCTGCTGGATCACGAACGAGTTGTTGATGAACGGCGCGGTCGTCGGGCGGCTGCCGTCCGGGTTGACCGGCCCGAGGAACGTGTCGGAGAAGATCCACGCCGTCCGCCCGCCGGGGAGCGCGACGGAGTAGGTGCTGTCCGCGCCGGTCCACCCCTTCCCGGTGTTGCTGTAGGCGTTCAGCAGGCTCTCGGGCGCGACGTGCGGCGTCGTCCGCGCGGTCCAGTTCGTGCTCACCGCGCTGCAGCTCGACGGGGTGGCGGAGGCGGCAGGCATACCGAGGCCCGCCGCCGTGAGAGACAACGCGACAAGTGCTACCAAAGGGCGCGACATGAAAATGATCAGATCACTTGGTCATTTTCCGTGTCAAGACCCAGGGTGCGATCAGGGTGTGTACCGAGCTTCGTGCTACCGCGCGGGTGGGAGGATCGGGGGCATGAAGAACTTGATCATCAGGTTGCTGGCCAACGCGGTCGCGCTGGCGGTCGCGAGTTGGCTGGTCGCCGGCATCACGCTGCAGGGCGCGACCACCGGCAGGCGCGTGCTCACGCTGCTGATCGTCGCCGCGATCTTCGGCGTCGTGAACGCGATCGTGAAGCCCGTGGTGAAGGTGCTGTCCTTCCCGCTGCTGATCCTCACCCTCGGTCTGCTGACCTTCGTGATCAACGCCCTGATGCTGTGGCTGACGTCCTGGATCACCGGCAAGCTCGACGTCCAGTTCCACGTCGACGGCTTCTGGGCCGCACTGTTCGGCGCGCTGATCATCACCGTCGTCGGCATGATCATCAACATCGTCCTGCCGGACAAGGCCGAAGTTCACTAGTGCACGTCGAGATCGTCTGTACCGGGAACATCTGCCGGTCGCCGATGGCCGAGGTGGTTCTGCGGGCCAAGCTCGCCGACGCCGGGATCGGCGACGTCGAGGTGACCAGCTCAGGCACCGGCGGCTGGCACGTCGGCGACCGGATGGACCCGCGCGCCGCGGCCGCACTGCGCCGGCGCGGGTACGACGGCAGCGCGCACCGGGCTCGTCAGTTCGAGCGCGCCGCGGACCTCACGCTCGCCATGGACTCGGGACATGTCGCCGAGCTGCGTCGCCGGGGTACGACGGCGCAGCTGTTCGCGGCTGACGACGTACCGGATCCGTACTACGGCGAGGACGAAGGCTTCGACGAGGTCCTCGCACAGATCGAGAAGGCGGCCGACCAGTGGGTCGGCCGCCTCGCTCACCCGGCCTAGCTCTACTGCGGGAGGTCCTGATGACGGAGCCACCGGGCCGCACGAGCACCAGCGCCATCCCGGGAGACGGTGGAGCGGACGGCCGACACTGACCAACACGCCACACGACCGCCGAGCGACGGCACCGCACGCCTGACCACGCCGGACCACGGCCTGCCGGGCTCAGTTGGTCAGTGCGCCGCGTCCGCGCCCTGATGCACTCCGGCCGGGGTGCTAACTCTGGCCGATCCCCGACTTCAGGCTGACGAACCAGTCGACCGTCGGGTCGAACTCCTTGCCGCCCGCGATCCGCGGGAACTCGATCGCGCGCAGCTCGTCGCCGCGCTCCTCGTCGTGGCCGACCACACCGCTCTCACCGCGCAGCGCCGCGTCGACGGCGTAGTCGGTGCACTCCTTGATCAGCGCGAGGTCGCGGTCGTTGGACGCGGCCGAGCGGCTGAAGTACCCGCTCTTCTGCACCATCGTCTTCTCGGCGCCGATCCGCTCCGCGAACTGCTTGGCGAACCAGGCGCCCGGGTTGATCGTGTCCAGCTTCACGTGCCCGAACGGGTCCCGCGGGACGTCCTCGCCACGCGCCTCCAGCTCGGCCACGATCGACGGCACGCCGGCGCCCTCGGACAGGAAGATGTTGACGCAGTCCTCGGAGTCCATCACCTTGCGCAGCCGCTCGGCCTCGGCGTCCAGGTCGATCGTTGCCTCCGGCACATACACGGCGTGCACCGACCAACCGGCCTTGTCCAGACCGATCCCCGGGTTCCACTCCTGCTCGTCGACCCACTGCTGGTACGCCTGCGCCGTTGCCGCGGTCAACCATCCGCAGTTCCGCCCCATCACCTCGTGGACGATCAGCATCCGCGGGTTCGAGCTGTGCTCGGCGATGATGTTGCGGGCGAACAGCGCGCCCTGCTCGGCCGCGGTCCACGCACCCAGGCTCTGCCGGATCGGGATCACGTCGTTGTCGATGGTCTTCGGCAGGCCGACCACGGTCAGGTCGTAGTCGTGCTCGTGCAGATACGCCGCGAGGTCGGCTGCCGTCGTGTTGGTGTCGTCGCCGCCGATGGTGTGCAGGACGTCGACGCCGTCCGCGACCAGCCGCTCGGCGGCGACCTGGAGGGCGTTCTGCCCGTCCTGGATCAGGCCCCGCTTGACCAGGTCGGCGGTGTTGGTCAGCTTCACCCGGCTGTTGCCGATCGGGCTGCCGCCGAACTTGTGCAGCAGCGACGCCTTCTCCCGCACCTCCGGCGTCACGTCGAGGAAGCGGCCGCTGAGCAGGCCGTGGTACCCGTTCAGGTAGGCGATGATCTCCACGTCGGGCGCCACCTCGGTGTAGCGCTCGATCAGCCCGCCGACGGCGGACGACAGGCAGGGCGCGAGCCCGCCGGCGGTGAGCAGGGCAACTCTGCGGACAGACTTGTCGGCAGCCATGGGCCAGGGTCCTTCCGGGAACGTCGCTGAAGTCGGCACCAGACTAGTGATGCAGACCACTCCGAGCGCTGGTTGGGGTTCACCCAGCGGACAACGGCACCGAGCGCGGCGGGACCGGCGTCGAGACGATGAACGAGCTGGTGGTCTGCCCGTGCACCAGGAACCTGTCCAGAACGTCCTCGAGGGCGGCGATCTCGGCGACCTGGACGCGCATCAGGAAGCAGTCCTCACCCGAGATCCGGTGGCACTCGACGACTTCCGGCGTACGACCGGCCAGCTCGATGATCCTCGGGATCTGGTTCGGCCCCGGCCGCAGCCGCACCCAGGCGGCGACCGGACGACCGAGCGCCGCCGGGTCGATGTCGACGCGGTACCCGCGGATCACGCCAGACTCCTCCAGCCGCGCCACCCGCTCCCGCACGGTCGGCGTGGAGACGCCCAGCCGGCGGGCCAGCTCAGTGGTCCGCAACCGGGGGTCCGCGATCAGCTCGTCCAGGATTCGAGTATTGAGCTCATCCAGCATCTGACTTCTCGTTTCGGTAAGCACGACCGCCTCCTAGGCTCCGATCTGCCATAGAAACTCGCAGACCTCGTTCTTACTGTAGTGACCGTGACAACCCTCGCAGAAGCCCCGCCCCGGACCGCTCTCGCGACCGGCGCCGCCGCCGTGACCGTCGTCCTGTGGGCCTCGTCCTTCGTCGCGATCCGGCACGTCGGCACCGAGATCTCGGCGGGCGCGCTCTCGCTGGCCCGGCTCGGACTCGGCAGCATCTTCCTCGGCGCGCTTCTCTTCACCCGTCGCGCGCCCGCCGTACGCCGGTGGCCGACCCGTCGTGACTGGCTGCCGTTGATCGCCTGCGGCGTGCTGTGGTTCGGCGTCTACAACATCGCCCTCAACGAAGCCGAGCGGCGCCTCGACGCCGGTACGTCGGCCATGCTCGTCCACATCGCCCCGCTACTGATCGCCGTACTCGCGGGCCTGGGTCTTGGCGAAGGTTTCCCGCGGCAGTTGGTGATCGGCGGTCTGGTCGCGTTCGCAGGCATCGTCATCATCGGTACGTCGACCTCGAGCGGCCGCGCCGAGACCTGGGGCGTCGTGCTCTGCGTCGTCGCCGCGATCTCCTACGCCGTCGGAGTGGTCACGCAGAAGCCGCTGCTGAGCCGACTGCCCGCCGCTGAGGTCACCTGGCTGGCCTGCACCATCGGCGCGGTCGTCTGCCTGCCCTTCGCCCCCACGCTGGTCGATGAGCTCGGCACTGCCGACGCGTCGACGATCTGGTGGGTCGTGTACCTGGCTGCCTTCCCCACCGCTCTCGGCTTCACCACCTGGGCCTTCGCGCTCCGCCGTACCAGCGCGGGCCGCATGGGCGTGACGGTGTACGCCGTACCGGTTGTGGCGATCGTGCTCGGCTGGCTGTTCCTGGGCGAGACCCCTGCCGTGCTTGCGCTGGCCGGCGGGGCGCTGTGCCTGACCGGAGTCGCAATCTCCCGGAGGACCGCATGAAGTTCGGAGTGTTCGTACCGCAGGGCTGGCGGATGGATCTGGTCGAGCTGACCGATCCGGTCGAGCAGTGGGAGGCCATGACCGCCGTTGCCAAGGCGGCGGACGCAGGTCCGTGGGACTCGATCTGGCTCTTCGACCACTTCCACACCGTCCCGGAGCCGGTCCGCGAGACCGTCTTCGAGATGTGGACCACGACAGCCGCTCTGGCCCGTGACACCTCGCGGGTGAACCTCGGCCAGCTCGTCGGCTGCAACGGGTACCGCAACCCCGCACTGGTCGCCAAGCTGGCCGCCACTGTCGATGTGGCGAGCCACGGCCGCATGTACGCCGGACTGGGCGCCGGCTGGTCCGAGCACGAGTGGAAGGCCTACGGCTACCCCTGGACGAGTCAGAAGGAGCGGATGGGGTCGTTCGTCGAGTCCGTCGAGCTGATCCACCGGTTGTGGACCGAGGACGACGTGGTGTTCGAGGGGCAGTACCACTCGGTCGACAAGCCGTACGTCGTGCCACGGCGCAAGCCCAAGCTCTGGATCGGTGGCGGCGGTGAACGCGTCACATTGCGACTAGTTGCAAAGTACGGCGACGCCTGCAACTTCGGCACCGGCCGCGTCGACGTGATCAAGAAGAAGCTCGCGATCCTCCGGCAGCACTGCGAGGACGTCGGCCGCGACTACGACGAGATCATCAAGTCGACCAGCCTCAACGTGTTCCCGATCGAGGCCGGCGCGGATCCGGTGACCGCGACAGCCAAGGCCCGCGGACGGTACAGCCTGGACGAGTTCCTGGAGATCGGCTCCGGCGGAACGTCCCACGTGCTGGCGGAGGTGGTCACGACGAAGGAGCTCAGCGAGCACATCGAACAGCTGGCCGAGGCAGGGGTCGACTACGTCATCTCCTACATCCCCGGCGTCGCGTACGACCACGAGCCGATG
This sequence comes from Kribbella sp. NBC_00662, assembly GCF_041430295.1. GTDB lineage: Bacteria > Actinomycetota > Actinomycetes > Propionibacteriales > Kribbellaceae > Kribbella. Next base: position 1,971,663 of record NZ_CP109029.1, read on the forward strand.
CAGCGCTACGCCGAGGACGTCGTGCAGCAGTTCAGCTGAAGGCGGTCCTCAGATGCTGGTGGATGCCGTCGTACGCCGTCACCGGTGGGAGCAGCCGTTTCGGGACCTTGGTGACCACGCTGTAGTTGGCGTCCACCACGTTGGCCAGCGGGACCTCGCTGACCTGGCTGAGCAGCTGGTACGCATCCAGCTTGTCCAGGCCGTAGAGCGAGCTGAGCCAGTTCACCATGTCGACCTGGCCGGCTCGCCACGCATCCTCGAGCGGCCGGGCCGATCCGATGACAGCGAGATACTCGTCGTTCTCCAGCCGCGGCCACACCGGTCCGGGCGTCTTGAGCAGGTCGACGATCAGTACGACGTTCATCGCACCCTCGACCGCCGTACCGCAGGACTCACCCTCGCCCTGCCGGTAGTGCCCGTCACCGACGGAGAACAGTGCTCCCTCGACGTTCACCCTCAGGTAGCAGGTCGCTCCGGCGCGCATCTCCGGCGTGTCCATGTTGCCGCCGAACATGTCCGGCACCAGCGCTGACCGGACCTCACCGGCGGCGGGCGCGACCCCGACGGTGCCGAGCATCGGCTCCAGCGGCAGAGCGACCTCGAAGTCGCTGCCCTGCGCCTGGAACCCGACGGTCTGCTTGATCGTGTCCACCTCGTAGATCCAGGTCCGCTCCGGCAGCGGGTCCTGCAGCGTGGCGGTCCGGTCCGTGCTGGTCAGGCCGCCGAAGAACGGGATCGTCGCCGAGGCGCCCCAGCTCCGGGCCGGGGTCAGCTCGACGAAGTGCAGCGCCAGGGTGTCCCCCGGCTCGGCACCCTCGACGTAGAACGGCCCGGTCTGCGGGTTGACGAACGGCATGTTCAGCGAGGCGCTGGCCAGGTCCGTCGTACTACGGAGGCTGCCGGCGAACGCGTCCTCGGTCCACAACCGGAGGGCGGTACCGGGCTTGACCCGGCGGACCGGCGGCGCGCCGCCGAAGGTCCAGGCGAGTTCGGCGGGCTCAGGGGTGAATTCGAGAAGGTCCACGTCTGGCAACCTAAGGTGTGCTGGAGGTGTTGAGCGAGCGATCAGCGGGTTCTCAGGCGATTCTCACAGAAGCGACCTACTCTCGGCTGAGCGGAACTTCGAGCGGAGCGGGGCAAGACGATGCGGGTACTGGTGGTGGACGACGACCGGGCGGTCCGGGACTCGCTGCGCCGTTCGCTGGAGTTCAACGACTTCGAAGTGGTGACCGCGTCCGACGGCGCCGAGGCGCTCGCGGTGATCGGCAACGTCGAGCCGGACGTCGTCGTGATGGACGTGATGATGCCCCGGCTGGACGGGCTGGAGACCACCAAGGCCTTGCGGGCCGCGGGCAACAATGTGCCGATCCTGGTGCTGACCGCGCGGGACGCGGTCGCGGACCGGGTCGACGGCCTGGACGCCGGCGGCGACGACTACCTGACCAAACCGTTCGCGCTCGAGGAGCTGCTGGCCCGGCTGCGCGCGCTGTTACGCCGCAGCACGACCCCCGGCGAGGGCGGCCAGCGCGGCGAGGTGCTGCAGTACGCCGACCTCGTGGTCGACGTCGACGCACACGAGGTGCACCGGGGTGACGTCGCGATGCAGCTCACGCGGACCGAGTTCTCGCTGCTCGAGCTGCTGATCCGCAACCCGCGCCGGGTGCTCGAGCGCGCGGTCATCCTGGACGCGGTCTGGGGCTACGACTTCCCCACCACCGCGAACTCGCTCGAGGTCTACATCGGCTATCTGCGCCGCAAGACCGAGGTCAACGGTCTGCCGCGTCTGATCCACACCGTCCGCGGCATCGGGTACGTGCTGAGGGACACCCCACCGTGAGTCAGCAACACCCCGACGACTTCCCGACGTACGCCGGACGACCGCAGCAGCCGCAACAACCCGCAGAACCTGTTGTCAAGAGCAACGGAAATCGTGTGGCGGCGACTGCCGCCCGCACCCAGAGCTGGTGGAACGAAACCCTCCACAAGCTCAGCCTGCACGCGCGCGTGACGCTGCTCGCCGCGGTCGCGGTCGGGTTGGCGGTGGCGATCGTCAGCGTGGCGGCGTACATCACCGTGCGCCAGCAGATGTACCAGAACCTCGACAACAGCCTGACCCAGCGTGCCGCCGCGGCTGCGAAGAAGGGCGTGCTGACCGATCTCACGATCCTGCAGGGCGTTCCCTCCGACGCTCTCGGCCTGAGCGACATCCGAGTCGGCGTGATCAGTGCGCAGGGGCAGCAGTTCGGCCCGCCGAACAGCCTGCTGCCGCCGATGGGCCAGGACGAGCTCCAGGTCGCGCGGGACCAGGGCAACGAGGCCAGCCTGCGGACGGTCGGCATACGCAACGGCGGCTCGCACTTCCGCGTGGTCGCCGTCCCCGCGAGCTACTGCCCGCAGGGCCGGAGCCAGGCCTGCCAGGCCGAGCCGGAGAACTTCCTTCAGCCTGGAGCCTTGGTTGTCGCGCAGTCGCTGGGGCCGATCGACGAGACGCTGCACAACCTGGGCGTGGTGCTGTGGGCCTTCGGGCTGATCGGTGTCATCGGCGCCGCGCTGGCCGGCAACGCGGTCGCGCGGTCCGGTCTGCGCCCGCTGGCTCGGCTGACCGGGGCGGCTGAGCATGTCGCACGAACCGAGGACCTGAAACCGATCCCGGTCGGCGGCACGGACGAGATCTCCCGGCTGGCGATGGCGTTCAACGCGATGCTCGGCGCGCTCGCACAGTCCCGTGACCGGCAGCGCCGGCTCGTGGGTGACGCGGGACACGAGCTGCGTACGCCGCTCACCAGCGTCCGCACCAACCTCGACCTGCTCGCGCAGGCGGACAAGCGCGGCGGACTCCGGCCGGAGGACCGTCAGCAACTGCTGGACGACGTCCGCGCCCAGATGGACGAGCTGACCACGCTGATCGGCGACCTGACCGAGCTGGCCCGCGACACCCCGCAGGTGCGCAACGCGGAGCTGATCGAACTCTCCAACGTCGTCGAGGACGCGGTGATGAAGGTACGCCGCCGCGCACCCGGACTCGAGTGGGACGTGCAGATCACGCCGTTCCCGGTCTGGGGTGACGAGCGGCTGCTCGGGCGTGCCGTGACCAACCTGCTCGACAACGCCGCGAAGTACAGCATCCCTGAGGGCGCCGAGCAGCGCAGCGACGGACAGCCGGTCGGACACGTGACAGTCCGGCTGCTGGACGGCGTACTCACGGTCACGGACTCCGGCCCCGGCATAGCCGAGGCCGACCTGCCCCACGTCTTCGAGCGCTTCTACCGCTCCAGCGAGGCGCGCAGCCGCCCCGGCTCCGGCCTGGGCCTGGCCATCGTGAAGCACGCAGCCGAGCAGCACGGCGGCATGATCTACGCCCGGAACGTGCCCGGTGCCGGCGCCCAGTTCACGCTCTGGCTGCCGCACGCAGCGACACAGACCCGGTAGAACACTCCGACCTGCGGACGCCGTAGCGCTCGGGTCCTGGAGTCAGCTCTCCTCACCCGGTGCGCTGAGCTCGGCGTTGATGCGGAGCGCCTCGGCCAGCTGATCTTCCAAGATGATGATGCGGCAGGCGGCTTCCAGCGACGTCCCGTTGTCGACCAGTTCGCGAGCGCGGGCAGCCAGTCGGAGCTGATAGCGGGAATAGCGGCGATGTCCGCCGTCGGAGCGCTGCGGGGTGATCAGTTTCGCCTCGTCCAGACTGCGCAGGAATCCAGGCGTGGCGCCGAGGATCTCGGCGGCCCGTCCCATCGTGTAGGCGGGGAAATCCTCGTCGTCAAGGTTGGTCGTTGGTGTTTCAGGGTCTTCCGGCATCGTCTGCTCCACTGGCTGGGCTGGGGTCATCACACCTCCGTGTCGAGGGCCCCGGTGCCGAAGCACCGGGGCCCTGGGTTTGGATTGTCACCATCTACTGACTCTCGAGCCAGCCTCTACTTCCGCGGTCCACCTCGAAGGCCGGACACCGCGGGGATCGCACAATGCGTAACCGAGAACCACCTTCCAATCACGATGGGACTGCGGTACCCGTCCGGCGAAACACAGCCATGACGGGCGATCCTGATGATGTAATCCACTCCTCCTCTTCAGCGTTCCGACTTCTTACTGCACCGGCCGAGTACTACGACTTGCCACTTCACTGTTGCTTGGTACTGCGACTACGTGCTGCGGTTACTGCTTGCTTGCGAACTACTGGTCCTGCACTTGCGAACTCGTCGGCCGGGTCCTGCTCGTACTGCTGGTGCTGCTCGTACTGCTGGACGGTCGTTGGCCGCCCGCGTCAGCTTCTCTGCTGTTCTCTCTTGGCAACAGCAGAGACTCTAGCCAGTCGACCGGCGAATGTCTACTTTCGCCAGCACAGATTTTTGGTCGCCGCGAGCCGAGAGTCTCGCCGGCAGCGATTCTCCTTCAGAGGATCTTCATGGAGTTCTTCGGTCACTCCGAGCGGATCTTCAGGGCCTTCTCAGGTCCGCCGGAGACAGTATTTGCCATGACCGAGAACCAGCCGCCGCAGAACCAGCCCGGCCAGAACCCGCAAGGCCCGCAGGGGCCGGAGCGGACGCAGCAGTTGCCGATGTACGGGCAGCACCAGCAACAGCAGTTCGCGCCGCAGGGTGGTCAGCCGGGACAGCAGCGACCGGACTCGGGGCCGCAGGGGCAGCGGCCGGGACAGTACCCCTCAGGTGGGAGTGCTTACCCGCAGTTCGGAGCGCCGGGGACGCATCAGGGGGCGTCTCCGGGCCCGGGCTGGCCCTACGGACCGCAGCCGGCCACGGCGACCGCTACGGCGGAGAAGCCGAAGAAGCGGGCCGGTCTGGCCGCGGTGGCGCTGACCGCGCTGCTGGTCGGTCTGGCCGGTGGCGTCGGCGGCGCAGCCGTCTACTCGGCCTCCAACGACCACACCACGAACAGCCCGTCCGTGACGGCACCGCTCAATGGCAACCAGGCCGCTCCCGCGGCTGCGCCGGACGGCTCGGTGCAGAGCGCGGCAGCCAAGGTGCTGCCGAGCGTGGTGAAGATCGCGGTCGCGACGTCGCAGGGCGCAGCGACCGGTTCCGGCATCGTGATCAGCAAGGACGGCCTGATCGTCACCAACAACCACGTGGTCGCGGGTGCCGGTCAAGGCGCCACGATCACCGTGATGCTGAACGACGGCCGGACCGTCAACGCCACGGTCAAGGGCACCGACCCGCTCACCGACCTCGCCGTCATCCACGCCGACGCGACCGACCTGACCCCGGCCACGCTGGGGTCGAGCGGCAAGCTCGCGGTCGGGCAGGGCGTGGTCGCGATCGGCTCGCCGTTCGGCCTGGAGGCGACCGTCACCAGCGGGATCGTCTCGGCGCTGAACCGCCCGGTGACCTCGGGTGACGAGCAGCAGGACAGCACGACAGTCTTCCCAGCAATCCAGACGGACGCCGCGATCAACCCGGGTAACTCCGGCGGCGCCCTGATCGACCTCGCCGGCCAGGTGGTCGGTATCAACAGCGCGATCAAAACCGCCGGCGGATCGGGACAATCCGAAGGCGGCAACATCGGCCTGGGGTTCGCTATCCCGATCGACCAGGCCAAGCCGATCATCGACGAGCTGGTGGCCAAGGGCAAGGCCACGCATGCGCGGCTCGGTGTGACGGTCGGCGACGCGCAGTCCACCGACGGGCTCACGAACGGAGCACGCCTTGGCGAGGTCACGTCCGGCGGTGCGGCGGACAAAGCCGGTCTCCAGTCAGGTGATGTGGTGACCGCTGTTGACGGCAAGGCGATCGCGTCAGGGGACGCGTTGGTCGCCGCAGTCCGTTCGCACCGCCCGGGCGATCAGGTCACCCTGACCGTCACCCGCGCCGGCAAGTCGGTGCCCATCAAGGCCACCCTCGGCTCCGACAACGGGAACCCCACCGGCTGACCAGCCGTCGTACCAGAACCGGGACTGCGCCGCCCACCGAGCGGCGCAGTCCCTTTCGTTGGCTACGGTCCTGACATGAATCTCTACGCGTCACGACCACCGCTGGCCGCGGACGAGCGCACACAGCTGATCGGCTGGCTGGATCTGCAACGGGTGCTGGTACGCCGGAAGCTGGAAGGCCTGGCGTCCGCCGACGAGCATCGTTCCGTGTTCCCGACATCGCCGCTGATGACGCCGGCCGGGCTGGTGTCACATCTGCGGTGGAACGAGCACCTGTGGTTCCGCGGCGTGTTCCTGCACGAGCCGGGCGACAACCCGGGGTTCCAGAAGGAGCCGAAGAGCGCCGACTGGCGGGTGGACGGCGTACCGCTCGCCCGGCTGCTGGACGAGTTCGACGCGCAGTGGGCGGACTCGAACGAGATCACCGCCGCGCACGCGCTGGACGACGTCGGCAAGGACCCCGAGTTCCAGCCGTCGCTGCGCTGGATCCTGATCCACATGGTCGAGGAGACGGCGCGGCACGTCGGTCAGCTCGACACCATGCGCGAACTGCTCGACGGCGAGACGGGGTATTACTAGACCCCATGGAGATCCGGCGGGCGGACGAGCGGTTTCGGACGGCAAGCGACTGGCTGGACTCGCGGCATTCGTTCTCGTTCGGACCGCACTACGACCCGGCGAACGTGGGATTCGGGTTCCTGGTCGCGCACAACGACGAGATGGTTGCCCCGGGCACCGGGTTCGGGACGCATCCGCACCAGGACCTGGAGATCGTGACCTGGGTACTGCGGGGCGCGCTGGCGCACCGGGATTCGCAGGGGAACAGCGGGAGCGTCTACCCGGGCCTGGCGCAGCGGATGAGCGCGGGGTCCGGGATCCAGCACTCGGAATGGAACGACGGCGGCGAGTCGGTGCACTACGTGCAGATGTGGGTGCGGCCGGACGCGTTCGACCTGCCGCCGTCGTACGAGCAGGCGGAGTTGGATCTGACGACGGGCGAGCTGGTCCCGGTTGCGTCAGGGCTGGCCAAGCACGCCTCGAGTACGGCGATCCACCTCAATCAGCCTCAGGCCGGGATGTCGGTCGCGAGGCTCACGCCGGGGCAGGCGATCGAGCTGCCGGCAGCGCCGTACCTGCATCTGTTCGTGGCGACGGGCACGGCCGAGCTCGAGGGCGCCGGTGAGCTGGGGACCGCGGACGCCGTACGGCTGACCGATTCGGGCGGGCGTCTGGTCGCCGGGCCGGGCGGTGCCGAGGTGCTCGTCTGGGAGATGTACTAGTCGGCCTGCTCGCTCATCGTCCAGACGTGGCGGAGGGACTGGCCGGCCACGCCTTCGGGATTCTGGGCGAAGCCTTCGACGAACTGGGCCATGTGTTGTTGCCAGCGTTGGTCGGTCGGGTCATTGCGAAGGTACGCGACCGCTGCCTCGAAATCGTCGGCGTCGACCAGGTGGAACAGGTCGCGGCCGCTGCGCCAGATCGACCAGTCGCTGATGCCGGCGGCGTGCATCGCGGTGATCAGCTCCGGCCAGACGCGAGCGTGCTCGATCTCGTAGGCCTCTTCGGTACCGGGAATCAGGCGGCTGTGCAGCGCAAGGCGGGTCACAAAGGAGCAGAATACGCCGCGCACGGCGAGGCTGGAACGCGGTTCCAGGACCGGGCCGGGCCGATTCACACGGCCTCTTGCCCCTGATTCACGCTCACTCTGACGCCAACTCCTGAGCGGTCGGGCGCGTCGTACTTGCGTGCATTGAGTAGTTTCGCCCTCGTGGCGAGGCAGCCACACGCCGAAGACTGTGCCCGGTGTCCACCCGTCGTCGTGCGAGAGTTGGGAACGTGAAGCGAACCACTGCGATCGTCTGCCTGAGTAGCCTGTTGATCACCGCTGGGTGTTCGGGCAGCAAGTCCGGCGGCGGGAAGTCCGGGAGCGACGAGCAGAAGGCCTCCGGCGCTGTCATCAAGCAATTCGCCGACGCCTGGGTGGCGGCGTGGGCGCCGGACGGCAAGCCGGATGCGGCCGGGGCGCTCACCGACAACCCGACTGTGTTCGCGAAGCGGCTCGACGACACCGACACCGCTCTGGTCGCCAGCACCGTCACAGTGACCCCGCAGGGCGACCCGAAGTGCAGCGACGCCAGCAACTGCACGCAGGAGCTCGCGGTCGAGGCGCAACTGCGCGGCATCGGCGCGATGAAATGGACCAGTACGGCGACCGCGGTGAAGACCGGCGACGCGTGGAAGATCAAGGCTTCCGGCGACACCATCTACCCCGGCCTCGGCGACAACAACTACCTCAAGCGCGTCCGCGCGCTGCCCGCACGCGCCTCGATCCTCGACCGCAACGGCGTCGCGCTGACCGCGAACCGGCCGGTCGTGATCGTCGGGGTCGCATCCGGGGCGGTGGCGACACCGGCGACGTACGCGGCGTTCACGAAGTACCTCCAGGTCGACGGGACGAAGCTCGCGGCCCGCGCGAAGGCGGCCCCGGCCGGGCAGTTCGTGGATGCGATCACGATCCGCGCCGAGCAGTGGGAGGCGCTGCGGCCGACGATGGGCAAGCTGCCCGGCGTACTGACGATGGGCGGCACGCAGTCCCTGCCGCCGACCGCGACCTTCGCCAAGAACCTGATCGGCACGATGAAGACCGCGACCGCGGACACGCTGAAGAACGCCGGCCCGACCGCGTCGGCACAGGACCAGGTAGGTACGACGGGCCTGCAGTACGCGTTCCAGCAGCAGCTCGCCGGTACGCCCGGCGGCACGGTCACGCTGCGGGACGGCAAGACCAAGCTGACGATCAAGACCGTCTTCAGCCAGAAGGGCACCGCCGGCAAGCCGGTGAAGACCACGCTCGACACGGCCATGCAGAAGGCGGCCGAGGCCGCGCTGGCGACGAGCAAGCTGCCGGCGTCGCTGGTCGCTGTACAGGCCTCGACCGGACAGATCCTCGCCGCGGCGAACGGTCCGACGGTGGCCAGCTACAACCGCGCGTTCCAGGGCCGGTACGCGCCGGGCTCGACGTTCAAGATCGTCACCTCGGCCGCGTTGATCGGCAGCGGCGAGACGGGCGCGACCGCGCTGCCGTGCACCAACACGATCAACGTGTTCGGCAAGACCTTCAAGAACTACGACGGCCTGGCGGCGTACGGCGCGGGCACGATGCAGAAGGCGTTCAACGAGTCCTGCAACACCGCGTTCATCTCACAGCACGCGCGGCTGCCGAAGGACGGGATGACCAAGGCCGCGGCGATGTTCGGCATCGGCCGGGACCTGAACCTGTCGATCAACGCGTACGGCGGTCAGGTGCCGCTGCCGAAGGACGACGTGGCCGAGGCCGCCTCGATGATCGGTCAGGGCACGGTCACCGCGAGCCCGCTGGCGATCTCGCTGGTCGCGGCGACGGTCGACCACGGTACGGCGATGAAGCCGGTGCTCGTACCGGGTAAGGACGCGGCCGGCGCGGCTGCCTCTCCGTTGCCTGCAGCAACTGTTGCGGCACTGCGGACGTTCATGCGGACCACGGTCACCAGCGGTACGGCGAAGGTGCTGGCCGGGAACGGCGCGGTCGCCGCGAAGACCGGTACCGCCGAGCTCGTCTCCGGCGGCAAGGTGATCACCAACGCGTGGATGGCCGGCTACCGCGGCGACGTCGCGTTCGCGGTGATCGTCGAGGGCGGCGAGTCCGGCTCGCACACCGCGGGCCCGATCCTCAAGACCTTCCTGTCCAGCTTCAAATGAGGACTTGCTGAGAGTTCGCTGAGAGTAGGGCTTCGGACCGATTTCGTCACTTAGGGTTCCTGGATGGAGAGCCTGACGTGTCCGAAGTGTCGTGGCGAGATGCGTACGTACGAACGCAACGGCGTCACCGTCGACCAGTGCACCGAGTGCCGGGGGATCTTCCTCGACCGCGGTGAGCTGGAGCGGCTGGTCGACGCCGAACTGCAGTACAACTCCCCGTCGCCGCAGCCTCGCTACGAGGAGAAGCGGTACGAGGAGAAGAAGCGGTACGACGACCGGCGGTACGAGGACGACCGCCGGTACGGGAACCAGCACGCGCGCAAGAAGAAGTCGTTCCTCGAGGAGCTCTTCGACTAGCGGGCGATGACGGTGCCCTGGGCGATCGCGCACAGGGTCGGCGTACCGGCATCGTCGATCGTGGTGAGTTCGCAGGTGCACGTCGCCTGACGCCTGCCCGAGTGGGCAACCTTCGCCTCGGCCCTGAGGATCACGCCCTGGCCGGGGCGGAGGTAGCTGATCGTGAACCCGCCGGTCAGCACATTCGGCCCGAGCGCCGAGCCGCCGGCGAACGTGATCGCGTTGTCGGCGGCGTACGCGAGCACGCCGCCGTGCAGGAAACCGTTCTGCTGCTGGAGATCCGCGCGGATGTCGAGCTCCAGCGTCGCGCCGCCGTCCCCGAACGCGGTCACCCGCGCACCGACCAGCAGACTGAACGGCTGCGCCGCCAACAGCTTCTGAGCCACTTCGAGGGTCAAATCCGCCACTCGCGCACGATATGCCACTTGCTGCAAAAGCCGGTGTACGGCGGGTGTGCGCGGGCTATCGTCGTGGCGTGACGACGCCACTGGTGCTGCTCCGCCCGATCACCGAGTCCGAGTACCCGTCCTGGATGGACCGTGCCGCCGCCTCGTTCGCGGCCGGGGTCGGTCCGGCCCGCGGGCTGACCGAGGACGAGGCGCTGACGTTCGCGTACGAGGAGACCAAGCGGCTGCTCCCGGACGGGCCGGCCACCGAGAACCAGCTGATCTGGACCGCGCTGGCGGGCGACGAGCCGGTCGGCAGCCTGTGGATCAGCACGCGTTCGCGGGTGCCGTTCATCTACGGCATCGAGGTCGACAGCGGCCAGCGTGGCAAGGGGTACGGCCGGGCGATCATGCTGGCCGGCGAGGAGGAATGCCGCCGGCTGGGCCACAAGCACCTGGACCTCAACGTCTTCGGTGACAACACCACCGCGATCGGCCTGTACGACTCGCTCGGCTACGCGGTCATCTCCCAGCAGATGCGCAAGGAGCTTTAACCCGCTGGACGACGCTTTCCGGTTCGGCATACCGTGGTTGCCGGTAGCCGCATCGAAAGGACCACAGGGAGCGATGTCGACACGTCGCCTGGATATGGGTTAGCGAACTCCGCGATCGGACCGGATCGCGCAGCCGGGACGGACCTCGAGGTCCCCCGGCCGAATCCATTTTCGGCGAAGTGATCGTCCTGCGCTCTGCGCGTTTTGCGCGGTGGCGCTACCCGGTCCGTAGTCAACCGACTCTTTCGAAAGCGGTGCTCCTTCGTGACGCCTGTGCACGCCCTGCCGCCTGTCATCGCGGCCCATGATCTGACCAAGACCTACACGTTCCACCAGCAGCGCGCCGGACTCGGCGGGGCGCTGAAGAGCCTGGTGAGACGCAAGTACGAGACCCGGCTCGCTGTCGACCGGATCACCTTCGACATCGGCCGCGGCGAGGTCGTCGGCCTGCTCGGCCCGAACGGCGCGGGTAAGACGACCACGCTGAAGATGCTGTCCGGCCTGCTGTACACGACCTCCGGTGAGCTGGAGGTCCTCGGCCACACGCCGTCGGACCGCAAGCACGACTACCTGCGCCGGATCGCGCTCGTCATGGGGCAGAAGACCATGCTCTGGTGGGACGTGCCGGCGATGGAGAGTCTCCTGCTGCACAAGGACATGTACGGCTTGTCCACAGCCGAGTTCGACCACAACGTCGCCGAACTCGCGGAGCTGCTCGAGGTCGAGCATCTGCTGAACGTCCAGGTCCGCAAGACCTCGCTCGGCGAGCGGATGAAGCTCGAGTTGATGGCCGCGCTGGTCCACGGCCCGGAGATCCTGTTCCTCGACGAGCCGACGATCGGTCTCGACGTGGTCGCGAAGGCCCGCGTCCGGGCGTTCCTCGCCGACGTCAACCGGCTGCGCGGTACGACGATCCTGATCACCAGCCACGACATGGACGACATCGAGGCGCTCTGCTCGCGGGTGATGATCATCGACCACGGGCGGCTGCAGTTCGACGGCGGTCTGGACGACCTCGTGCGTACGGCGCAACCGCGCAAGCTCGTGCGGGCGACGTACGCGACGGCTGTCGACGGCGACCGGCTCACCGGGCTCGACGGTGTGACGGCTGTCGACGTGGACGGTCAGACGGTCAAGCTCGAAGCGGATCGGGAGCGGGCCGGCTTCGTGATGGAGCAGCTCACCCGGCTCGGTCCGCTGGTGGACCTCGACGTCGCGGACGCGGATGTCGAGGACATCATGCGCGACCTGTTCCTCCGCCAGACAACGCTGGGGGACGCGTCATGAACACAGTGGTGCGGAACCTTCGCGTCGTACGACGGATGACCGCGGCCGAGATCGCGCAGCAGTCCGTCTACCGCGGGGCGTGGATCATCTTCATGCTGGCCAACATCTGCATGCCGATCATCTCGCTGCTGATCTGGCGGACGGCGCTCGCGAACGGCGCCCAGCTTCCGGTCGACGAGCGGTACATCACGACGTACTTCGTGCTGCTCGGATTCGTCACGATGGCGACGTCGTCGTGGATGGCGGCGTTCCTGGCCAACGACATCCGGCTCGGCAAGCTGTCCAGCTGGATGGTGCGGCCGGCGTCGTTGCTGGTCGGGTTCGTCGCGAACAACCTGTCGGAGAAGTTCCTGAAGCTGTTCGCGCTGGTGCCGATGATCGGCATCGTCTGGTGGATCTTCCGCGACTCGATGAACATCCCGGGCGGCGTCGGCCGGTGGGTGCTGTTCGCGATCAGCATCGTGCTCGGAGCCGTACTGGTGTTCACGATCGACATCCTGATCGCGGCACTGGCGTTCTGGATGGATGACGTGGGCGCGCTCGTGCAGGCGCGCGTCATCATCGCGAGCGTGCTGTCGGGTGCCGTCGTACCGCTGGCGCTGATGCCTTCGTGGTCGCGCGGGTTCGTCGACCACCAGCCGTTCCGGTACACGGTGTCGTTCCCGGTCGAGATCGTCGCGGGTCAGTTGACCGGGCGCGAGTTGCTGGCCGGGCTGGCGATCCAGCTCGGGTACGTCATCGTGCTCGGCGTACTCGCTCGACTCGTCTGGGCAGCGGGGATCCGGGCGTATTCGGCGGTGGGCGCGTGAATACCTACGCGGACGAGCGCCCGTCGCTCGACCAGAACTGGCTGCAGATGCAGTGGCGGCACGTTCGGCTGTGGCGACGGTTCTTCGCCCAGGCGGTTGTCCGGGAGACGCATTACCGCGCACACTTCCTGACCACGCTGCTCGTGGGCCTGGTGCAGTTGGGGCTTGGGATCGTGCCGACCTTGCTGCTGTTCGGGTTCACGGCCGAGGTGCACGGCTGGTCGCGGGCCGAGGTGATCGCGTTGGTCGGGGTGTTCCAGATCGTCACCGGGCTGATCGCGACGTTCGTGGCGCCGAACCTGAACCGGATGACGTCGTACCTGACCGAGGGTGAGCTCGACAGCGTCCTGCTCCGGCCGGTGTCAAGCCAGTTCTACCTGACCCTGCGGTGGATCAACGTCGCCGAGCTGACGAACGTTGCCAGCGGCATCGTCGTACTCGGGATCGGGCTCGTGCAGTCGGATCTGCGTCCGGACGTCGGGCAGGTGCTGCAGGCCGTCGTACTGGCCGGCTGCGGGTTGGTGTTGCTGACGGCGGTGTGGTCGGCGATGTCGTTCCTGGCGTTCTGGCTGCAGTCGGTGGGGCCGATCGGGGTGGTCTTCCTGAGTGCGGTGGAGGCCGGGAGGTATCCGTTGGTGTTCTTCCCGGTCGCGGTGCGGGCGTTTCTCACCTTTGCCTTCCCGGTGGCGTTCGCGACGACGTTCCCGGTGCGGGCACTGGCCGGCGATCTTGGCTGGGGGCCGGTCGCGCTCGGGCTCGGGCTCGCGGTAGTGGCGATGACACTAGTTCGGTTGGTGTGGCGGCGCGGGCTGCTGACGTACTCCAGTGCGTCGAGCTGATGTGGTTATCTGTGGGGTATGAGCTGGTGGGTCCTGCACGTGGACATGGATCAGTTCATCGCGGCCGTGGAGATCCGGCGACGGCCTGAGCTGCGTGGGCTGCCTGTCGTGGTGGGCGGGTCCGGTGATCCGACCCAACCGCGGCAGGTGGTCGCCACGGCGTCGTACGAGGCACGCGAGTTCGGCGTCCATTCCGGGATGCCGGTGCGGGCGGCGTACAAGAAGTGTCCGCAGGCCGTGTTCCTGCCGTCGGATCCGGCGGCCTACGACGCGGCGTCGACCGAGGTGATGGACACGCTGCGCTCGTTCCCGGTCGTGGTCGAGGTCTGGGGCTGGGACGAGTGCTTCGTCGGCGCGGAGACCGAGGACCCCGAGGCGCTCGCCCGCGAACTCCGCGCGGCCGTGGCCGAGCGGACCGGCCTGACCTGCTCGGTCGGCATCGGGGACAACAAGACTCGCGCCAAACTCGCCACGGGTTTCGCGAAGCACGAGCGCTCACATGCCGTGCCGTTCGAGGGCGCTTCGCTTGCCGACGGCACGGACGCGGCCGCCGGTGTCTACCGGCTGACCGCGGCCAACTGGCGCTCCGTGATGGACCATCGCCCGATCCGCGACCTCTGGGGCATCGGCAGCCGGATGGAGAAGAACCTCAACGAACTCGGCATCACCACCGTCGCCGACCTCGCTGCCGCCGACGTCGACGTACTGAAGAAGCGCTTCGGCCCCAACATGGGTGCCTGGTACGCCGCCCTGGGCCGCGGCCTCGGCGACACCCAGGTGACCGACGTCCCCCGCGAACCGGTCTCCCGCAGCCACGAGGAAACCTTCCCGACCGACCTCGTCGAACTCCCCGACATCCAACGCGAACTCCGCCGCATCGCCGAGGAAGTCACCCGCGAGGTCGTCGCCGACGGCCGAACCATCCAACGCGTCTGGGTCAAACTCCGCTTCATCAGCTTCTACACCCCGATCAAGAGCCGCAAACTCAAGTCCCCCACCCAAGACCCCGAGGTCATCGCCACCACAGCCCTCGAACTCCTCCAGAAGTTCGAAATCCGCCGCCCGATCCGCCTCCTCGGCGTCCGCGTCGAATTCGTCCCACCCGACGCCGCCAACTGAGGTCCATCACAGCTTGTAGATGCGGGTGGCTGTTGTTTCGAAGATTGCGTCGCGTTCGGTGGGGGTGAGGTTGGTGGTGAGGGTTTCGGCGGTTTCTACGACCTGGTTGTAGGTGGCTGCGAGGAGGCAGACGGGCCAGTCGGAGCCGAACATGACTCGGTCGGGGCCGAAGGCGTCCAGGACGACGTCGGCGTACGGCTGGAGGTCTGCGGGTTTCCAGGTGGTCCAGGGGGCTTCGGTGACCATGCCGGAGAGTTTGCAGGTGACGTTGGGGAGGGCTGCCAGCTCGCGGAGGTGCCCTGCCCAGGGCTCGAGTGACTCGCCGATGACCGGCTTGGAGATGTGGTCGACGACGAAGGTGAGTTGAGGGAGGTTGCGGGCCGTTTGGATCGCGGCGGGGAGATGCGGGGTCTTGGTGAGGAGGTCGTAGGCGAGCCCGGCGTCGGCAATCGCGGTCAGACCGCGTTGTACGTCGGGACGGAGGAGCCAGTTGTCGTCCGGCTCGTCGTGGACCTGGTGCCGGATCGCCTTCAAATAGGAGCCGTCAGGGCGGGACAACAGACCGTCGAGCGCATCGCCGACATCCTCGGCCGTGAGATCGACCCAACCGACGACACCGGCCACGAGATCGTTGCCAGCGGCAATCTCCAGGAACTCGACCGTCTCCTCGACCAGCCCGACGGTCTGCACCAGCACGGTCGACGTGATGTCGGCCGCGGCGGCCAGCGGCGTGAGGTCCTCGATCGAGAAGTTCCGCCGGATCGGGTCCAGCTCCGGCCCCACCATCCACGTCTGCTGCCGGATACTCAGGTCCCAGACGTGGTGATGCGCGTCGACTCTGCTCATGCTGCGGTAGTCCCCTCGGCCTGGACGACTTGTCGACTCATCATCCGACACGCCGATCGTCGATCGCGTTCTGGTCCCAGTCGATGCCCAGACCGGGTACGTCGGGCGCCACCGCATGCCCGTCGGACACAGCCATCTCCGACCGCGTGATCGCCCGCAGCTGCGGGATGTGCTCGACGTACCGACCGTTCGGTACCGCAGCGGTCAGACTGACGTGCAGCTCCATCAGGAAGTGCGGGCAGACCTCCAGGTTGAACGCCTCGGCCAGATGCGCGACCTTCAGCCACGGTGTGATCCCGCCGATCCGTGCGACATCCACCTGCACGATCCCGGCGCCACCGGCAGCGACGTACTCCCGGAACTGCGACACGGAGTACAGCGACTCCCCCACCGCGATCGGGATCGACGTCGACTCGGCCAACCGGACATGGCCGGTCACGTCGTCGGCCGGCAGCGGCTCCTCGAACCAGGACAGGTCCACCGCTTCGAACGCAGCGGCCCGGCGCTTGGCCTCGGCGTACGTCATGGACTGGTTCGCGTCGACCATGATGTCCATCGACGGGCCAACAGCGTCCCGTACTGCGCGCAGCCGCTCCACGTCCTCGTGCACGCGCGGTTTGCCGACCTTGAGCTTCACACCGGGCCAGCCGGCCTTCTGCGACGCCAGTGCGCCCGCGACCAGCTCATCGGTTGTCAGGTGCAACCAACCGCCCTCGGTGTCGTACAGCGGCACCTGCTGCCGATAACCGCCAGCCAGTCGCCATAGCGGCTCACTGGCCCGGAGACACCGCAGATCCCACAGTGCGGTGTCTACGGCCGCCAGTGCGAGCGACGTGATCGCACCGACCGTGGTGGCGTGCGTCGACCAGAACAGGTCCGACCAGAGCTCTTCGACGTTCCGCGCGTCCTTGCCGACCAGCCTGGGCAGCAGGTGGTCCCGCAACAACGCCAGTACTGCGGTGCCGCCCGTGCCGATCGTGTACGAGTACCCGAGACCGGTCAGCCCGTCAGTTGTCGACAAGGAGACGAAGATCGTCTCCTGCTTCAGGAACGCTTGTACGGCGTCGGTGCGTACCGTCTCGACCTCGAGATCGACCAGGTAGGCCTCGGCCTTGGTGATCGTGCTCACCGGCGGCTCGAGACGGTCGGACGACATCTGATCATCACGGGGCGGCTCCAGATCCTATAGGATATTGCGTACCTGATGCTCCCGCTTCACACTGGAGCCGTCAAGTGTGGGGCAGAATGAGCGTTCCGGGAGGAGTGACAGTGACGGATGCGCATGTGGGACTCGCAGGGCAGCTCGCCCGCCTGCCCCAGCGACAGGTGCTGAGCGACGACGTCTACGAGACGGTCAAGGGCCTGATCATGGATAGCGTGGTCGAGCCGGGCACCCGGCTGAACATCGACGCGCTGACCCGCGAGCTGGGCATCTCCCAGACGCCGATCCGGGAGTCGCTGGCGCGGCTGGAGTCCGACGGCCTGGTGATCAAGGAGCCGCTGCGCGGGTACCGCGTGTCCTCGCGGCTCACCCGCGAGGAGTTCGAGGACCTGTTCGAGTACCGGCTGCACATCGAGCCGTGGGCGGCCGGTCGGGCCGCCGAGCGGTCCGGGTCCGAGGACCTGGCCCGGCTCAAGGCCGAGATGCTCAGCTACACCGACGTACCGGACCGCCCGTCGTACGAGAGCTACCGGGCGATGGCGGCGCACGACCAGCGGTTCCACGACCTGGTCCTGGAGCTGTCCGGCAACGAGACGGCCCGGCTGTCCTTCCAGCGGACACACTGCCACCTGCACCTGTTCCGGCTGTACTACGGTGGCGGCATCGCGACGAAGGCGTTGCGAGAGCACAAGGTAGTGGTGACCGCGGTCCGCAAGGGCAACCCGGAGGAGGCGGCCGCGGCGATGCGGTCGCACATCGAAGCCTCGCGTGCCCGCCTGCGGCCCATCTTCGACCAGGACTGATACCAGGGAGACATCTGTGGAACTGCTCCGCCTCGGTCCGATCGGCGAGGAGCGCCCGTACGTGCGCGCCGCCGACGGCACCGTCCACGACCTGACCCCGATCACCGCCGATATCGACGCCGCGTTCCTCGGCTCGGACGGGATCGCGCGGACCCGCGCAGCGCTGGACGCCGGGGAGCTGCCGGTCGCGTCCGTCGACGGCCTCCGGATCGGCGCACCGATCGCCCGCCCGGGCGCGGTGGTCTGCATCGGCATGAACTACGCGGCGCACGCGGCCGAGGGCGGCGCCGAGCCGCCGAAGCAGCCGATCGTGTTTTTCAAGCACCCGAACACGGTCGTCGGCCCGAACGACGACGTACTCGTCCCGCGCGGTTCGACCAAGACCGACTGGGAGGTCGAGCTCGCCGTCGTAATCGGCAAGCAGGCCCGGTACGTCGAGACCGACGAGGAGGCGCTCGCCTGCATCGCCGGGTACGCCGTCTCGAACGACGTGTCGGAGCGGACCTTCCAGATCGAGGTCTCCGGCGGGCAGTGGTCGAAGGGGAAGTGCTGCGAGACGTTCAACCCGCTCGGGCCTTCGCTGGTCCCGGCCGACGAGGTGGACCCGACGAACCTCGTGCTGAAGTCGTGGGTGAATGGTGAGCCGCGGCAGGACTCGAACACGCGGGACATGATCTTCTCGGTGGCGGCGCTGATCCGCGACCTCTCGCAGTACATGGTGCTCAGCCCCGGCGACATCGTGAACACCGGTACGCCGGAGGGTGTGGCGCTGTCCGGCCGGTTCCCGTACCTGTCTCCCGGCGACACGATGGAGATGGAGATCGAGGGACTCGGCCGGCAGAAGCAGGCTCTCGGCAAGGCCTGAAAACTGTCCCCGGCCGGCTCTAGGGTCGGCCGGGTGACTGACTTCCTCGCCGACATCCGCACGTCCTACGACACCGTCGCCACCTCGTACGCCGAGCTCGTGGTCGACGGCGCCGACTGGGAGGACGACGCGTTCGACCTGCTCGCGAAGCTCGTCGCGGGCAGCGGCCGGCGGGTGCTCGACGTCGGCTGCGGGCCGGGACGGACGACCGGTCTGCTGGCCGAGCGCGGTCTGCGGGTGACCGGCATCGATCTGTCGCCCGGGATGATCGAGGTCGCCCGCCGCGACCACCCGGACCTCGACTTCCGGGTCGGCTCGATGACGGCGCTCGATGTCGCCGACGGGTCGGTCTCGGGTGTCGTGTCGTGGTGGTCGATCATTCACCTCCCACGCGACGTCGTACCGCTGGCCTTCGCGGAGTTCTACCGCGTGCTCGCTGCCGGTGGCGTGCTGTTGATGGGCTTCCATGTCGGCGAGGAGACGACCCACAAGACCTCCGGGTACGGCGGCCACCGGATGAACATCTACGTCCACCGGTGGACCGCGCCCGCGCTTACCGAGCTCGCGGTCGCGGCCGGGTTCGCGCCGTACCTGGCGACCGAAATTCCGCACGACCGCCTGCTCTTCCAGAAGTAGCCTCTGCGCATGACATCTCGCGTGCGATCGGTGACGTTCGATACCCACAACCCGTACGAGCTGGCCGGCTTCTGGCTGCAGGTGCTCAACGCCCCGCGCCCCGACGACGACCACCCCGGGGATCCCTATGCCGAGGTGGTGACGGACTCCATGACGCTCCTCTTCGAACAGAACAACGACGAGAAGGCAGTCAAGAACCGCGTCCACCTCGACCTCGAACCCGACATCCCCCGCGACGAGGAAGTCGACCGCCTCCTCGCCCTCGGCGCCACCATAGCCACCGACTTCCGCAACCCCGACGGCACCGGCTGGGTAGTCATGCACGACCCCGAATCCAACGAATTCTGCGTACTCCGAAGCGCCGCCGAACGAGCCGCCACCAGCTGAAGCCGCGCACTCCCACCCACCCCTGGCGGCGCGGTGGCCGGCGGACCAGGTTCTACAGGTCGTCGACGTTTGGGGTTTGGCCGGTGAAGGTGAGGCGCCAGTCGGTTGTGTGGGCGTCGACGGTGAGGTCGTAGCCCTCGCGGCGGGCGGTCAGTTGGTGGTGGTCGTCGGTGACGTCGGAGACGGTGACTTTCCAGCCGCGGGCTTCGAGGGTTTCGGCGGTGAAGCCGATCTGGGCTACCGGGTCGGGGGTGGTGGGATCACCGGTTTCGACGGTGATCGTGCAGACGGACTCGCGGCCGCGGTCGTCGGAGAGGGCGCCTTGGTCGGCGGGGCCGACGTCCTGGGTGACCCTCGGGGTCTGGTCCGGTACGACGACTGCCGCCACCGCCAGGAGCTCCGAGCGGAGATGGTTTCGCGCTTCGGTCAACGTCACGGTGTCCGTGATACACCCTGCGGTCAAGCCACGCGACACCACGCGGTGTTTTCGTTGTCAGGAAACGAGCGGTGTCTCGCCGGTGAATGTGATCCGCCAGTCCGACGCCCAGGCATGTACGGCGACCTCGAACCCATCACGCGACGCGGCGACCCGGTAGTGCCCGTTCTCCGGCGCCGACACCTCGGCGTCCCATCCCCGAGCACGCAACGCCTCCGCCGCGACGGAGACGGCGGCCGCCGGATCCGGGTCCCTCGGGTTGCCGGTCTCGACCGACACCCGGCAGACAGTCGCGGCCCCACGCCCGTCGAACAGCACACCTGGGTTCACCGGCCCAGGATCGTGCGTGACCACAGGCTGCTGATCCGGTACGACGGCCTCCGCCACCGCCACCAACTCGTTCCGCAAGAACTCACGCCCGCCCATCATCGCCGCGGCCCTTCCGCCCGCCGCCCACGCGTAACCCCAGTCGCCCGAGCACCACCACCCGGCCCACCAGCACCCGGCCCGACGACACCTGCGGCGGCGGCTCGAGCCGACGCCGGCGAAGGATTGGTCAGGGCCACAACACCGTCGTACACCCTCGACGCCGCGTCCGCGACCGCGTTCAACGGTCCGCCCCACGAAGCACCCAACACCAACTTGGTCTCTGCGGATCGGCTGGTGTCTGTGGTCGTGATCGAAGCCAGATCACCCCGCACCACCCGCCCGATGTTCCGCAGTGCCTCGCTGTTCGGCCGGTAGTACTCGTTGTGCCAGTGCACCGACACCGCCTCGTCGTTGGCGATCGGATCGTTCGTCGCCATCCGGATCGCATCAGGAAACGTCGCCGGATCCGGCCCATGCCATTCGGAATACGCGACGTAATCCCCCGGCGCCCGCTCGACATACAAACGAGTCGGCGGCTGCACGAAATCGGCGGCCTCATCCACGTACTTCGTGATACCCGGCGAACCCGTCATCACCACCCGCTTGGCCCGCCCGCCATCCAGCAACGCCTGACCGAGCACGTCGGTCCCGTACGAATGCGCAACCGCCGTGACCTCAGCCCCGTCAGCCTTCAACCCATCGAGCTCATTCAAGAACTCCGCCAGCCGAGGCCCACCCTCCAACGCAGCGTCCTTGCTCGCAGCCTGCACCAGCCCTTGAGGCGAGTCGTAGTCGAGCCAAACCACGACAGCCGTCTCCGAAGGACCGGCCTCGCCCCGGATCAGATCGCCACGGTCCGACTGCCCGCGAAACGTGTCCAGGCTGTTCCCCATCCCGGGCACCAGCACCGCAACGTTCTTCGCGTGCTGAACATCCCCCAGTACTTCGACGGCCCGGCCCTGCCCCTCCGGATCGACCTTCAAGAACTGCCGCTGCCGTTGCACCGCCACGACGTTGCCCTCGGCATCCAACTCCGAGACCGCGACCGGAGTCAGCAGTTCCTTGACGGTCTCGAGCCGCCGCCGCTCGGCCTCGTTCGCAGTGCCGGCATCAGCAGCCGCCTGCAGACGAACGCGGGCAGCTTCCAGCAACTCGAGATTGGCGCGATACCGCTCAGCCAGCTCGTCCATGGCATGACTCCCCGTGACAGCCGGTCACCTGGGCGTGAGACCGGACTGACGGCAGTCTGCCAGGCGACGAGGTCCCCCGCATCTCGTCAGGCGACGACCTGTGGATATCGCTCAGCGGAGCACGAGTGACCAGGAGCCGACGTGCAGCGAGAGGTCGACAGTCGCCAGCGGGCGTACGTCGACGTGGCGGAGCGACTCGGCCGGGGCATCCACGACGTACAGCACGATCGCCCGAGCCACCGCGGGGTGCACGACCGCGATCACCGAAGTGTGGTCTTTGTGGCGCTCGGCAACATCTCCGAGCCAGTCGGCGACCCGCGCGATGAGGTCGTTCTCCGTCTCGCCGCCGGGTGTCGCGGTGTGCGGACGCTCGAGCCACGCCGCCACCTGCGACGGCTCTGCCGCGAGGAGTTCCTCAAGCTCGCGCCCGGCCCATTCGCCGTACTCACGGTCCCGCAGCGCCGACTCCACCACCGGGTCGAAGCCCAGCGCGGAAGCGGTGCGGACGGCGGCACGCTCGGGTCCGGCGTACACCGCGTCTGCCGAGAGCTTCAGCTCCCGCGCGGCCTCGACGCTCGCCGCCTCCGGATCACTGTCACCACCGAGCACGAGCCCACGCAGCGCGGGCGTCAGGGCGTGCGCCACCACAGTCAGAAGCATCCAGAGCAGCGTAGCGGCCAACACCCCCGGAACCGCGGAGGCGGCTAGCGTGGCAGAACCTGGTCCAGCTGGCTTCGGGAGGCGATTTCGAGCTTCGAGAAGACCTTACGCAGGTGGTACTGGACGGTCCGGGCGCTGATGAAGAGCCGGGTGGCGATCTCCGGGTTGGAGAGGCCGTCGCGAGCCATCCGGGCTATCTGGGCCTCTTGCGCGGTCAGCTCGGCGCGCGCCGGCACGACTCGCTTCCGGGCGGTGCCGCCGGCGGCCTGGAGCTCGCGCCGGGCGCGGTCGGCGAACCCGGCCAGTCCCATCGCCTCGAAGCCGGAGTGCGCTGTACGGAGGTATTCGCGGGCATCCGTACGGCGTCGCTCGCGCCGCAGCCACTCGCCGTACAGCAGCTGGGCACGGGCCAGCTCGACGTTCAGCGCCGTCTTCTCCAGGTGCGCGATCGCCTCGCGGTACAGCCCCTCGGCTGTCTGGCCGGCTGTGACCATCGCA
Source organism: Kribbella sp. NBC_00662 (assembly GCF_041430295.1). Taxonomy (GTDB): domain Bacteria; phylum Actinomycetota; class Actinomycetes; order Propionibacteriales; family Kribbellaceae; genus Kribbella. The sequence continues at coordinate 1,994,488 of NZ_CP109029.1, forward strand.
CGGCACCGCGCGGACACTCCGAGCGCCCAGTCCGTGCCGGTCGCGGTGGCCATCTCCTCGAGTGTCTGGGCAGCCCGGTGCGCGGTGGCGATCGCACCGGTCCGAACTGCTGCTTCGACCAGCTCACTGTGGACGAGGATGATCGAGCGATCCTCAGCCGACCGTTGCGCCGCCTCAAGCGCGTCCTGGTATCGGCCGAGGCCGTTGGCGAGTACTGCGGCTGCCCAGTCGGCAAAGGCGAGACCGATGCCTTCGCCGCGTCGGCTTCCGTCCCGCTTGGTCGCCTCAGCCAGCGCCAGCGTCTCGGAACGGTCCCCGCGGAACGCAGCCAGTGCGAGCCGGCCGTACGGCGCGAGCTTGCCACCGGTCACCTCGTTCGCGGCCTCGGCTTCGTCAGTCAGTGACGCGGCCGTCTCCAGATCGCCGGCGAACACCGAGACATAGGCCAGCGAAGTGAGGGCCAACGCGACATCGCTGAGTATTCCGGTCTGCCGCACCAGCTCCACATGCCGTCGGGACAGCTGGGCCCATCGGTCGGCGTCCCACAGCCGCAGCGCCGTCGTGGCAGCCATCCAGGACAGGTGCAGCTCCTCCTCGACCGACAGACCAGGCCCGAAGCCGGCCAATGCCTTGTGCAGAATCGGGGCAGCAGCGGCGTACCCGTCTCGGTAGTAAACGGCCGAGCCCTCGAGGAGGAGGTCCACCGGTCGCGTGACCGCAGGCTCCGGCGCCGCAGCGGCCTCCCGCGCGACAGCCAGGACGTCGCCCTCCGGGGTGGCCAGGTGACCGGCGAAGATCGCCGCCGACAACGCATCCAGGTACGTCGTGCGCGCCAGCGCCACGTCGACCTTCTCGAGCCGTCTTGCCGCCTTCAGCATCAGCTGCGGCGCATCGTTGCCTCGGTTGGTCAGAAACGCGAGCTGTGCGTGCACCAGGTCCGCCCGAGCCCGCTGGAGCTCGCTGAGCTGCTCTCCCTCGGCCATGGCGAGCAGCTCGGCCGCCGAGTCGAACGCACCGGTCTGCAGCTCGGCCTGTGCCGCTGCCAACGCCCGACCGGCGCGCTTCACCGGATCAATCGTCAGCGCCGCGGAACGCTGCAGGAACGCAGCCGTCGCCGCGAACCCACTCCGAGCCTGGGCTCGCCCGGCCGACCGCTCCAGCTCGTCCGCAATCTCCTCGTCCGGCCCGGCGGCTCCCTGGGCCCGGTGCCACGCGCGCCGGTCCGGATCGGACTCTGCGTCGGTCTCGGCGGCCAGCGCCTGGTGTACCTCCCGCTGCTCGGCCGCAGACGCGGAGCAGTACGCCGCGGACCGCACCAGCGGGTGCCGGAACCGGATCCGGTTCGCGAACTCTGCCAGACCCGCATCGGTCGCCGGCGCGGCTGCCTGCGGATCGATCCCGAGCCGTACGGCGGCCCGTCGTACCAGTGCGTCGTCACCGGACGGCTCCGCCGCGGCGAGCAGGAGCAGCCGTCGGGTCTCGGGCGGCATTGCGGTCACCCGCTGCAAGAAGCTCTCCGCGATGCCGCTCGCGCCGGGCAGTCCGAAGCCGCCGGCCAGCTGAGCCGGAGTCAGCCCACGCGGCAGTTCGAGCAACGCCAGCGGGTTCCCGTGCGCCTCGGCAACCAACTGGTCGCGCACCTGCGCATCGATCGGAGCTGTCAGTACGGCGTTCAGCAGCGACCGCGCATCGGCCTCTCGCAGGCCGCCGATCGGGTACTCCGGCAAGCCCTCGAGGACCGGTCCGACCTGGCGGGTCGCGAACACGAGACCGAGAGACTCGGCGCCCAGCCGACGGGCCACGAACGACAGGATCTGCGCAGAGCAGCGGTCCAGCCACTGCTGGTCGTCGATCAGGCACAGCAGCGGCCGCTCGACCGCAGCCTCCGCCAGCAGGCTCAGAGCGCCGAGACCGATCAGGAACATGTCCGGCGGCGGGCCGGCACTGATGCCGAACACCGTCCCGAGTGCAGCGGCCTGCGGTGCCGGCAACCGGTCGAGCAGCCCCAGTGCGGGTGCACACACCTGGTGGAGAGCGGCGAACGCCAGCTCCATCTCCGACTGCACACCGGAGACCCGGACGACTTGGCCGCGGTGCGCCTGAGTCGCCAGGTAGTCCATCAGCGCCGTCTTTCCCACCCCGGCCTCGCCGGACAGCACCAGCGCCCGGCTCTCCCCGGAGCACACAGCGGCGACGACCTGATCGAGCGCATCGCGTTCCGCGTCACGCCCGGTCAGCTCGAGAGAGCGACGGGGAGGAAGCACAGCCTCAAGGTATCCCGGCAGGCCACCCGCGCCGAGTGGCTGGCCAGCGGCGGATGCGAACCGGTCCCCGCCTGCCGCACCCTCTAGCGGTGCCACGAGCAGCACTGGGAGCCGTTCGTGTCCCGTAAGCGTTCTGCTGACCTGAACGGAGATGTGTGATGGGACTGGCCTGGCAACAAGGTCCACTGGGGACCGGTGCGATCGGACGGTTCTTGGTCCCGGTCGAGCTGCCGGAGCGGATGCTGTACGCCGAACCGGCGCGGCGGCGGATGCGGGTACGTTTCGGCGACAACTGGATCGCGGACAGCGAGGACGTCGTACTGCTGCACGAACCCGGGCGGTATCCGGTGGCGTACTTCCCGGTGGAGCACGTGGTGGCCGACGTACTGAAATCGGAGGACCGGACCACGCAGCACAAGGATCTGGGAGCGACCGCCTGGTACACCGTGACTGCTGGTGACGCGAGCAAACCGCGGTCCGCGTGGCAGCACGTCGAGCTGCCGGACTACGCGAGCGAACTGAAGGGGCGGGTCGCCTTCGCGTGGCGGGCGATGGATGCCTTCTACGAGGAGGACGAGCGGATCGTCGGTCACGCGGCCGACGCCTACCACCGGATCGACATCCGGCAGACCAGCCGGCACCTCATCGTCCGTGACGGCGACCAGGTCGTCGCCGACTCGTCACGCCCGCTGGTGCTGTTCGAATCGGGCTTCGCACCGCGCTGGTACGTACCGCGTGAAGACGTGACCGACGGCGCCCTCACACCGGTCGAGGGCCAGACGTTCTGCCCCTACAAGGGCCTGTGCAGTTACTACGACATCGGTACGGCGCAGCGGGCCGCGTGGTCGTACGAGGACGCCTGGACCGAAGTACGCCGGATCTCCGGGATGGTGTCGTTCGAACCCGACAAGGTCGAGGTGGAGCTGGACGGGAAGCGGATGCGGCAGGAGCCTGGTCAGGGTGTGATCTCGCATGGCGTCGATCGCGACCTGACCGTGGAGGAGCTGTCCTGATGAGCGCAGCCACTGTGTTGTCCGTGAACGTCGGACTGCCGAAGAACGTCGAGTGGAACGGGAAGACCGTCTTCACCGGCATCTGGAAGCAGCCGGTCGACGGCCCCGTGATGGTCCGGCGGCTGAACCTGGACGGCGACGGACAGGGCGACAAGGGCGGCCACGGCGGCGAGCAACGGGCAGTGATGGTCTACCAGATCGATTCGTACCGTCACTGGGAGAAGCACTTCGGGCGAGATGACTTCGTCTACGGACAGTTCGGCGAGAACCTGACCATCGACGGGCTGCCCGACGACGAGGTGTGCATCGGCGACCGGTACCGGATCGGCGGCGCCGAGCTGGAGGTCACGCAGCCACGGGTGACCTGCTACCGGGTCGGTCTGCGGATGGGCGAGCCGGAACTGCCCGCACTGCTCGTCAGCCACCACCGGCCGGGGTTCTACTGCCGCGTGATCGCGGAAGGACCAGTGCAAGCCGGCGACCCGATCGAGAAGGTCTCTACCGGGCCGGGTGCGCTCAGCGTGGCTGACACGGATGCGCTGCTCTATCTGCCGCACAAGGACCGGGCCAAGCTACAGGTCGCCGTACAGATCCCGGCGTTGAGTCCGGGGTGGTTGGGGTCGTTCCAGGACCTGCTGGCCGAGGAAGAAAGGCCGAAGCCGGCGTGGGACGGCTTCCGGAAGCTGCGGGTGACGGCGGTGGTTCCGGAGACCACCAACGTGTTCTCGGTCCGCCTCGCCACGATCGACGGCAGTGAGCTGCCGGCTGCGCTCCCGGGGCAGTATCTGACCTTCCGGCTGCCGGATGCGGTCCGCAGCTACTCGTTGTCGTCGACACCCGACTACCGCGTGAGTGTGAAGCGGGAGCCGCACGGCGTTGGCAGTAGCTACATGACTCAGCTAGCTGCCGGAGCGGTCGTCGACGTCGCCGCACCGCGCGGTGACTTCGTGTTGCAGAACGGTTCCACGCCTGTCGTGCTGCTCTCGGCCGGTATCGGACTGACTCCGGTCCTCGCGATGCTGCATGCGCTGGCCGGCAGCTCTCGGGAGGTCTGGTGGATTCACACGGCTCGCGGCCCGTCCGAGCATCCACTCGCCTCTGAAGCACACGAGCTGTTGGCGAAGATGCCCAATGGCCACGAGCGCATCTACTACAGCTCTGTCGACGGTCGGCTCACCGAAGAGAAGCTGGCCGAGCTGGCGCTGCCGGCCGATGCAACGGCGTACCTCTGCGGGCCGGAAGCCTTCATGACCGACATGCAGGCCGCGCTGGCCGCGGTCGGGGTCACTCGGGTCCACACCGAGCTGTTCGGTGCGCTGGCTGCGATCAACCCCGGCCTGGTCAACCAGACCGCCCGTACGCCGCACCAGCCGGACGGACCGCCCGGCGACGGACCACAGGTGACTTTCGCCCGCAGCGGGATCTCTACTGCGATGCGGGACGGCAGTCTGCTCGACCTCGCCGACGCATGCGATGTTCCGACGCGCTGGAGCTGCCGGACCGGGGTGTGCCAGACCTGTGTCACCCCACTGCTCTCGGGAGAGGTCAGCTACTCCCCGACCCCACTCGAACCCCCGCCGGACGGCCAGGCGCTGCTCTGCTGCGCCCGCCCGACCACCGATCTCGTCCTGGACATGTGATGGATTACAGAATCGAAGTTGTCACTCTGCCGGTCAGTGACGTTGACGCGTCGCTGGCCTTCTACCGGGCGCTCGGATTCAGCGTCGACGTCGACTACCACCCGCGGGACGGGTTCCGCGTCGTACAGGTGACTCCGCCCGGCTCGGCGTGCTCGATCCAGTTCGGTGAGGGCCTGACCGACGCGGCGCCGGGCTCGGCGCGGGCCAACTATCTCGTCGTCGACGACCTCGAGGCTGCTCACCGCGAACTGGTTGCCAACGGCATCAAGGTCGACGACATCCAGCACAAGGAACCGATCGACACCTGGGCCGGCGGCCTCGGTGCGGGACTCGACCCCGAGCGCCGCCCGTACGCCAGCATGGCCGAGCTAGCGGACCCGGACGGCAACACCTGGACACTGCAGGAGATCAACAACAGATGACCGACCCTCGATCCCTGGCAATCCAGCAATCCCTCACCACAGCAAGCTGACGTGCGGCGTACCTGATTTATCGAGCAGTGCGCCGGCCCGCCTGGACGCCGAGCAGCGCGAGCAGCGCCGGGAGTCCGAACGCCACGACGTAGGCCGTGATGTCGGAATGCGGCTCGATTGCCGCGAACAACGATCCGCCGATCGCCAAGACGGTTGCCGTCGACAACGAGTCGCTCAGCTGGGCTGCAGAGCTGTTGGCACCCTGCTCGTCGCGCTCGGAGTACTCCAGGGTCAGCACCGACAGCGTCGGGAACACCGTCCCCATCCCGAGCCCGGTCAGACTCCAACCGAAGATGCCGACGAGCACCGGAACGTGCGGGTCGAGCGTGAGCGTCGCCGTGGCGATCCCCAGCACGACCAGCACCATCCCGCCCTGCAGGAACACCGAATGCGAGAACGGCTGGTTCGGCCGCCCGCGGTACCAGGACGCTGCCGACCAACTCAACGCGCTCACCGTCAGGACGAGCCCCGCCAGCGCCGGCGACAACCCGCGCTCCCGGGTCAGCATCAGCGGCAAGAACACCTCCGCGCCGAACCCGGATGCCGCGACCAATCCACGCAACGCGACCACCGACGGCAGCCCGCGCCCGAACACGAACGTCCCGGACGGCAGCAACCGCGGCCCGAACGCAATCACGCCGGCCAGACCAATAGCCAGCAGCCCCACCTGCAGTATGCCGCGCTGCTGCCCGCCGTAGTGCAGCAGCCCGACCCCTACCGCAGCCGCGACCGCCCACATCGCCCGCTTGTCCCACAACTTCCCCTGACGTACTTCGTGCTCACCCGCCGGCGCCAGCCCCGGCCGCATCACCAGAGCAGCCGGCACCGCAAGCGCCGGTACGGCGAGGAACACGAACCGCCAGCTGGTGTGCTCGACTATCAACCCCGCGATCGCGGGACCGACCAGCGACGGGACGACCCAGCCGGTTGCGAATGCGGCGAAGATCTTCGGGCGCAGCCGGGCCGGGTACAGCTGACCGACGACGACGTACAGCGCGACCGTCAGTAGACCGGAGCCGTAACCCTGGATGATCCGGCCGACGACCAGGACCTCCATCGTCGGCGCGAACCCCGCGATGAGCAGGCCGCCCAGGAACCACGCCGTACCGTGCCAGAGCGGTCGGGCCGGGCCCTTCAGGTCACTCCAGGTGCCGGAGACAACCATCGCGACCACACCGGACGCGAGCGGTCCCCCGAACGCCAGCGCATACAGGTGAAGCCCGTCGAGCGCCTGCGCGACCGTCGGCATCGCGGTCGCGACGGCCAGCGACTCGAACGCGACCAGCGTGATCAGGGCAACCATCCCGATCGTCAACGCGCGGTACTGCGGGGAGAGGACGCCGCCTGTCTCAGTGCTGGTCGCCGGCTCGGCAAGGGTTGTCATGCCGAGAAGACTCCGTCTTCAAGTCCACTTTAAGTCAAGGCGGCGAGCACCAGAGCGGCGATCGGCGGCACGGCCTGCGTTGCCGCGGCGCGAACCATCCGCCGGTCGGAGGCGACGAGTACGACGCCGGCCCCGGCCATGCACGCACAGGCGAACAGGGCGATGGCGTGGCCCTTGTCGCCGCCCCAGATCAGACCGCCGAGCGCGCCGACCGCCAGGAACAGGTTGTAGAAACCCTGGTTGAACGCCCACGGCCGCGCGGCCGCCATCTCGGTCTCGTCCTTGACCAGGAACCGCCGATAGGTGCTCGGCTTCCTGAACAGCAGGCTCTCCAACGCAAACACGAACAGGTGGAAGATGCCGGCAATCACCACGAAGACCTGCGCGATCACGCTCATGCCCGGAAGGTACCGCTACGCCCGCCAATCCGTGGTGAAGGCACGCGCTGGGTTCTTCCGGAACACGGCGTCCGCGACGTCGGCACCGAAGTACCGCGTGATCCGCGGCCGCAGGTGCGTCAGCAGGTACGGCATGCCCGGTCCTTCACCGGTGGCGGCCCGGGCGCGAGCGGTCGTCGTATCGCCGCCGAGCAGCAGGCGGTCGGCGTACCCGGCGTCGATCAGCGCGGCAAGACAGTCGATCATCCGCGGATCGGTGGCGTTGTTGGCCCGCGACGGCCCGTCGAACGCCAGCCACGCTCCGCGCTCCGCCAGCTCGAGGTGCACGCGATGATCCGGGAAGCGGTTGAGATGCCCGAGGATGACGGCATCCGGATGTACGTCGAGTTTGTCGACGAGCAGATCGAGTACGGCGTCGGCCGCCGATCCCAGCTCGTGGTGGATCGCGATCGGCGCATTCGTCGCGTGATGAGCCTCGGCCGCGGCTCGCATCACCAGCTCGGCGTGTGCGTCGAGAATGTGGAAGCCGCCGGCCACCTTGATCAGACCCGCGCGCACCTGGGTGTCGCCGATGCCCGCGGTCAACTCGCGGACGAAGATGTCGGCCAGCTGATCCTGCACCTTCTCGACGAATCCCTCGGGATAATGCTCACGCCGGTGCAGGCCGGTGGCCGCGACGATCGAAACCCCTGTCCTGGTTGAGATTCCAGGCAGCAACCCGGCGCGCCGGTTCAGACCGTACGGCGTCCATTGCACGATCGACTGACCACCCGCGTCCGCGAACGCACGTACTTCGGCCACCGCGGCGGCCTCGTCGTCCAGCTCCTGCCCGGGCAACGCCGCCGAGCGGAAGAACAGGTGGTCGTGCGAGTCGGTAATGCCGAGCGCGTCGGGTCGCAGGTCCCCCAGAACGGTACGAATCACGTAACCAACGTAGCGTTCCGGGGGTGCCTGCGCCCCGATCGTCTCGGTGAGCGACCGGTGGGGTCAGCGACCTCGGCGGGAGCTGCCGGCGCGCGATCCCGCGGAGAACGCAGCGGCTCCGGCGGGGCGAGCTGCCGACCCCGGAGTACTCGTCGTGTAGCTCTTCGGACTACCCGATCCGGCGCGGGACCTGGAACGGCCGGAGCCGCGCGAGCCTCCGGCCTGCTGGCCGGCACCCGCTTGGCCCGACCGCTTGCCGGTCGCCGGCTGAGCGGAGCCCGAACCGCGCCGACGGCGGTTACCTCGGCCCGATCCTCCGCCGCTCGAGGCCGCGACACGTTCGGCCTGGACCGGCCTGGCCTGCGGTTCGACGTACGTGCGCTCGCCGGGGGCCAGCTCGGACAGCAGCGGGTCGCCGGTGGTGAGCTTGGTGACCGTCGCGGCGATGCCGGCCTTGCGGGTCAGATCGCGCACGTCGCGGACCTGGTCGTCGGTCATCAACGTGACCACGGTCCCCTCGGCGCCGGCGCGCGCCGTACGGCCGGAGCGGTGCAGGTACGCCTTGTGCTCGATCGGCGGGTCGGCGTGGATCACCAGCGTCACGTTGTCGACGTGGATGCCGCGGGCTGCGATATCGGTCGCGACCAGCGTCTTCGCCGTACCCTCCGAGAACGCCTCGAGGTTCCGCGTGCGGGCGCCCTGGGACAGGTTGCCGTGCAGCTCGACGGCCGGCACGCCCTGGGCGATCAGCTTCTTGGTGAGGGACTTGGCGCCGTACTTCGTCCGGGTGAACACCAGCGTGCGCCCAGGTGCCGCGGTCAGGTCGACCAGCACCGGGAGCCGGGTGTCCGGCTGCACGTGCAGCACGTGGTGGGTCATCTTGGTGACCGGCGAGCGCGCCGAGTCCACGCTGTGCGTGACCGGGTTGGTCATGAAGCGCCGGACGAGAACGTCGACACCGGCGTCCAGCGTGGCCGAGAACAGCAGCCGCTGAGCCGTGGCCGGGGTCGCCTCGAGGATCCGGCGTACGGCGGGAAGGAAGCCGAGGTCGGCCATGTGGTCGGCCTCGTCGAGCACGGTGATCTCCACCGCGCCGAGCTTCGCGTGACCGGCCTGGATGTGGTCCTCCAGCCGGCCCGGGCAGGCGACGACGATATCGGCGCCCTTGCGCAGACCGTTGATCTGCGGGCCGTGGCCGACCCCGCCGAAGATCGTCATCGACCGCAGGCCGAGCGTGTCCGCGAGCGGCGTGATCGAGGCCTGGATCTGGGTGGCGAGCTCGCGGGTCGGCGCAAGGATCAGCGCACGCGGCTGGTTCGGCCGGCGCTTGGTACCGCTCGCAGCGAGTCGCGCGAGAACCGGCAGGACGAACGCGTAGGTCTTGCCGGACCCGGTCCGGCCGCGACCGAGAACATCCTTACCGGCCAGGGAATCCGGCAACGTCGCCGCCTGGATCGGGAACGGCGTGGTCACACCGGATGCGTCCAGCGCGGCGACCAACGGAGCCGGTACGCCGAGCTCGGCGAACGTGCTGTTGTCGGGAGCAACTGTTTCGATCGTGTCGAAGTCATTGCTCTCAGCAACTACAGCGCTGTCCGCGACTACGGGCTGCGCGGACTGCTGGTTGTTGCGCGCAGCACCCGAACGGCGCCGGCGACGCGGACGTGTGGACGCCTGCGTGGATGCGCTCGTGGTGCGGCGCGGGGAGGTGGATTGCGTGGGCGTGGTTGTAGACGTGGGGCGGCGGGCCGCCATAGAGGTACTCCAAAAGTCGGGGGTCGTCCTGCCCGGCGCGGCCTGGTGGGCCGCGGCGCGTGGTGGTCGACTGCTGGCGCAAAGTAGTTGCGCGCACCGGCCCGAGGCAGAACTGGGCGGGCCGTCTCCAACAGTCTACGGCACCGGGGGCCGACATCCGGCGGATATTCACAGGACTCTCGTCACACGGTTAGGTTCTGCACGTGACGACAGAGTTCCGGGTTGACCCACCCACGGCCGCCGACGAGCGGGTACTCCTGCAGGGATTCCTCGACTACCACCGCGGCACGCTGCTGTGGAAAGTGTCCGGATTGACCGGCGAACAGCTGGTCCAGCGCACGGTCGACCCGTCCAGCATGTCGCTGATCGGGCTCGTGCGGCACCTCAGCGAGGTCGAGAAGTACTGGTTCCACCGCGCCCTCGCCGGCCACGACTCACCCCCGAAGTACTGGACCGCCGAACACCCCGACGGCGACTTCGACCTGGCCGACCCCGCCCAGGCCGAGCAGGACGTCGAAGACTTCCGCGAGATCATCAAGACCTCCGACACCCTCGCCGCCGACCACTCACTCGACGACACCTTCATCCGCCCCGGCTACGACGAGCCGTACTCCGTCCGCTACCTCTACATCCACATGATCGAGGAATACTCCCGCCACAACGGCCACGCCGACCTCCTCCGCGAACGCCTCGACGGGGCGACCGGGGAATAACCGGCTCGTCCCTCGACCTCGGAGACTCAGCCGCTCAGCTGCTGGTCTTCAGGTGGTGCTGGGTGTGAAGTTTCGTGAGCCAGGCGGCGAACGCGCGGGGATCTTCGACGTTCGTTCGGGGGATATGGAGTTTGGTGCCGCGGGTTGAGGTGATCGTCAGGTAGGGGGCGGCGAGGCCGCTGGTGGGTGTGACGAGGGTGGTGCCCTCGAACTCGGACCACGGGATCCGCCGCCACCACGCGAAGCGGATGCCAGTGGCGTTCACGGTCACTCGCGGGTGGCCGAGGAGGAACATTACGGCGAGCGCGATACAAGCGGCGAGAAGTACGGCGAGAAGCGCCACGCGGATCGTGAACCAGGTGCCGCGGGTGTCGAGGTCCCGGACGACCGAGACGATCGGGATGCCGGCCATTGTCAGCACGACGACCAGCCCGCCGAAGGCCGGCGCGCGCCGGACGGCAAAGACCACTCGGCCGGAGCGGTGCAACTCCGCGTCCCAGGCACCGATGTCCTGATTCCCCATCACCATCTGTCGATCCCCTCCGCAGCGGGCGCGTACTTGCCCGTGCCGGCTGCCCGGCGAGGACGGTCACGAACGCACGCCTAAGCTACCCGCTGCCAAGTGGCTGAGAGGGACGCGTCACGACGAGGTCGTGCAGGAGATCGGGGACCAGGTCCACGCGGGCTTCACGGTTTGATCGAGTGGATGAGGCCGAGTAGGTCGGTCACCACACCTCGGACGCCGGGGATGCGGGTCAGCCGGAGAAGGCGATCGACGAGCGGAACCGCTCGATCGATGAGCGCGCGGGTTCGGCGTACGTCCTCGCTGGAGTCGTGGACCCAGAAGAGGACGACTCCCATCTGCAACAGCCACAGCAGTTCGGGCAGCTCGGCCCGTAGGTCGGCCGGCACCTTGAGATCCGACCCCTCGACCACCTGCCGGAAGATCTCGACAGCCGCCTCCCGCGCCGGACGTGACTCGTCACTGAAGGGGGACAGCGGGCTCTTGGGATCGGCTGCCGTCTTGAAGAACGTGCCGGCGAACTCGTGGTACGGCGCGGCCACCTCCAGCCACGTCCGCAGTACGCCGGTCATCCGCGGCACGAACGCCTTCTCCGACGCAAGAAGCGCCTCGACGGCGGACCGATGCTGGTCCTGGAGCAGGTCGTAGTACGCCTGCATCAGGTGGTCCTTGGAGCCGTAGTAGTAGTACGCGTTGCCCACCGAGACCCCGGCCTCGGTGGCGATCGCGCGCATCGTGGTCTTGCCGTACCCCTGCTCCCGGAACAGCCGTAGCGCCGTCGACAGGATCAGTTCGCGCGTCTGCTCACCCTTCGCGGTCGCACCGTCCGTCACATCCGTCAGCGTAGTCACCTCCAGTCAACCGCCGCAGCCCCGCGGCCGCTTGCACCATCGCCCGCGCCACCGGTCGCATCGCCGGACTCGCCAGTCGTACGGCGGTGTGCCTGTGCTCCCCTGTTGCCCACAGGCACACGATCCAGGCGCGATCGCCGACGTACACGGACCCGTCGTCGGCGACCACCGTCACCTCGCGCAGTGTCGCCTCGTGATCCAGGCCGGGATAGAGCGCCCGGGCATCCGTCGACCCCGCCGCGACGAACCGCAGGCGCACCACACCGCCTTCCCCGTTCGACGCCGGCCGCTGCGCCGCCAGCCAGTCCTTGAACCGGCGGCACAGTCCGCAGTGGGCGTCGTACAGCACCGTCAACTCACGCACGGTTCGGCGGCCTTCAATACCCGTACCGCGCGGCTTGCTCGGTCATCGTCAGCGGCTGGACCGTGTCGTTGGGCGGCACCGGCGGGGTCGGCAGCGACTCCAGCCGGCTGCGCCGCCGGATCGAGTTGAAGACCCACACGTTGGTCAGGTGCACCGCTCCGAGCACCAGCATCACGATCCCGAGCTTCACGCTCAGTTGCTCGAACACCCCTTGGGCATCCTCGACCGAACTGCCGCCGCGCAGGAACAGCGTCACGAAGCCGAGGTTGATCAGGTAGAACCCGACCACGAGCAGCCGGTTCACCGCGTCGGCGAAGTCCTCGTTGCCGTGGAACACGTCGACCAGGAAGATCCGCCCGTTCCGGCTCAGCGTCCGCGCCACCCAGATCGTCAGCGGCACCGCGATCGCCAGATAGACCAGGTACGTCGTCACCGTCATGCCCATCTCATCCCCACTTCTTTTTGAACACGTTCAAATCTCCAACGGCTCCGACCGTACGCCAGCTTTTTGAACATGTTCAAGTGGGAGGTCACGTGACCTGGATCTCCGCTGAGGCAGGATGCAACCATGACGACCTGGGTGTTCGAAGGAACCGTGCTTCCGGCCGGCGACGCCGCGCGCGTCACGTTCGGGCCGGGCGAGATCGGCGAGGTGCTGCCCGGGCGGTACGGGGTACCCGGCCTGGTCGACTCGCACTGCCACCTGACGATGGCGCCCGGCCCGAACGGTCCTGTGCTGCAGGGCGCGGACTTCGCGGCCGAGCGGCTCGGTGAGCTGGCCGGCGCCGGCGTGAGCGCGGTCCGCGATGTCGGCGGCAACCGCGAGGTGACCCTCGAACTGGCTCGCACGCGCGACGACAGCCGCCCGCTCGTCCTCGCGGCGGGCCGGTTCCTCGCGCCGGAGGGCTGCTACTTCCCGCAGGCATACGAGCCGGTCGCACCGGAGGACCTGCTCGCCGCGGTCGAGACCGAGATCGCGGACGGCGCGACCTGGCTGAAGCTCGTCGGCGACTTCCCCGAGGTCGGCCCGGACGGTCCGATCCGCGGCAGCAAGGTCAGTCCGACGTACGACCTGGATGTGGTCGGGGCCATGGTCGAGCTGGCGCACTCGCGCGGCGCCCGGGTCGCGGCGCACGTCAACACCGACCACGTCACAGACCTGATCCGGCTCGGCATCGACTCGGTCGAACACGGTACGGCGCTCACCGAGCAGGACCTCGAAACCCTGGGCACCCGCGGCGGCGCGTGGACCCCGACGCTCTGCGCCTCGGTCAGCCCGAGCCCGAACGAGACCCCGGAGCAGTCGGCCCGCCGCCGAGCCCGCTCCGAACACCTGGCATCGATCCTGCCGCTCACCGACCGGTACGGCGTCCGCGTGCTGACCGGATCCGACGTGGTCGGCACCGTCGCCGGCGAGATCGACCTGCTGGTGAAACACGGACTCTCCGTCGAGCAGGCGCTCACCGCGGCCTCCACCGGTGCGCAGGACTTCCTCGGTCTGACCGGCGCCGGCAACCTCGTCACGTACGACGCCGACCCGCGCGAGCACCCCGAAGTACTCGCGGCACCGGCTGCCGTCGTACTGAACGGCCGCCGGATCTCATGAGGGAGAAGGACCTCGACCGCTGGGTCGAGCGCTACCGGAAGGCGTGGGAGACCAACGATCCCGTACACATCGCCGCGCTCTGGACCGAGGACGCCGCCTGGTACCGGCGGCCGGACGAGGCGCCGGTGCTCGGGCGCGACGCGATCGTGGCGGCGTGGCTGGACGTCGCGGACGGTCCCGGCGAGACAGATTTCGAGTACCAGGTGCTCGGGTTCGGTGACGGGGTCGGGTTCGTCCGCGGCTGGACGACGTACCTGACCAATCCGCCGGCCGAGTTCAGCAACCTGTGGGTGATCCGGCTGGACCGGGACCGGGCGCACGAGTTCACCGAATGGTGGATGGAAAAGCCGCTCTGAGCTAGCATCGCGGACAGGCACTCAGGGTGCCACCGGTCCGCGGGAAGGGCTCAGCCCACCTGGAATGAGCACGGTTGTGGCAGTTGTTCACCTCCTTTCTCGCCTGACGACGCGGACAGCAGGCTCGCAGAGAGGAGGTCGGTGATGCCGACCCGAAATCTTCCGGACGACCCACACCTCGAACACCTTCGCAAGCAGGCCAAGGCACTGCTCAAGGGCGTCCGCGCCGGCGACCGCGAGGCCGTTGCACTCGCTGACGAGTTCCATCCCGTCCAGACGCTGGCGGACGCACAGCTGGTCATTGCCCGCAGCTACCGATTCCCCAGCTGGCCGCGGATCGTTCGGCACCTGGAGCTCGTCGACCGCTACAGCCGGTCACCCCATCGGCAGTCCGTCGGTGGCCCGCTCGATACGCCGGAACAGCGCGCCGACGAGTTCCTCCGGCTGGCGACCTTGCACTACGGGCAGGACGATCCGGCACGACAGCGGTCCGCCCGTGATCTTCTCGAACGATTCCCAGAGATTGCCCAGAGCAACATTTACACCAAGGTCGTGGCCGGCGACCTCGACGCCGTACGCGCGGACCTCGCCCAAGCATCCGTGGAAGGCGGACCGTACCGCTGGGAACCGTTGCTCTACCTCACCTACAGTCGCCTCGACGCACCGAACCAGATCGAGATCGCCCGTCTTCTCCTCGAGAACGGCGCCGACCCGAACGCCGGCTACCTCTGGCAGGGTCTGCCCTCACCGTTCACCGCGATCACCGGCGTGTTCGGCCGCGGCGAGGGCGACCAACCACCACACCGCGATCGGGTCGAGCTCGCCCGCGTGCTGCTCGACGCCGGTGCCGACCCGAACGACAGCCAGACCATGTACAACTGCGGTCCCGGTTGTCCCCCGCCGTACGACGACGTGCACCTGGAGCTGCTGCTCGAGTACGGACTGGGCCGCGGCGACGGCGGTCCGTGGCACGAACGGATGACCACCGCGCACCCGACTCCGCGGCAATTGCTGGAGGACGAGCTGGTGTTCGCAGCCTGGGCCGGTCTGCTCCACCGAGCCGAACTAGTGCTTGCCCAAGGCACCGATCCCGAAGGCTTCGGCACCAGGCATCCGGTGTACGGCGGCAGCCGGCCGTACGTGCTGGCAGCGGTCCAAGGTCATACGGAGATCGCGGAGCTGCTCCGGGCGCGAGGCGCGGCGCCGCTGGACGAGATCGAGCAGGTGTACGCCACCGCGATGCGCGGTGAGACACCCGACATCGATCCCGGGCTGGCCGCGCGTGCGGTCGCACGTCAACGTCATCTGCCCGTTCGAGCCGCCGAGATCGGCCGCACCGAGGCGCTGGAACCGCTGCAGCGGCTCGGGTTCGACCTGAACCGGATCTCCGGCGGATCAGCGCCGATCCACCGCGCTGCGCTCAACGGTCATCTCGACACGGTCAAAAAACTGATCGAGCTCGGCGCCGATCCGGAGCTGCGCGACCCCAACTACAACGGGAACGCACTGGGTTGGGCCGAGCACAACCACCAACAGGCGGTCGCCGACTATCTCAAGGGCTTACCGCAAGGAACAGGAACGCACTGAACACCGCGAGGTGAACGGCTCCCTGGAGCAGCGTGGCCCGCCCGGTGGCGAGAGTCAGCAAGGCGGTCACGACCGTCAGCGCGAACAGGACCACCTCTTTGCCGTCGAGCCCGAGGACAAGCGGTCCGCTCAGCCAGATGGACGCGACCGCAATCGCGGGGATGGTCAGTCCGATGCTGGCGAGCGCTGAGCCGAGCGCCAGGTTGACGCTGGTCTGGAGACGGTTCCGCAGTGCGGCACGTACTGCGGCAACCGTCTCCGGCAGCAGCACGAGCAGCGCGATCACGACCCCGACCACTGCGAGCGGGGCGCCGGCCGACTCCACGGCGGACTCGAGCCTCGGCGACACGGTCTTGGCCAGCCCGACCACCGCGATCAGACAAACGAACAACAACCCGAGGCTGAGCAGCGCGGTCGGTCCGCTCGGCGCGGCCGCGTGGTGATCCTCGTCCTCGTCGACCTCGCCGTCGGGACGCACCGGCAGGAAGTAGTCCCGGTGCCGGATCGTCTGGATGAACACGAACACGCCGTACATCACCAGCGAGGTCACGCCCGCGAACGCGAGCTGCGCCGAGCTGAACCTCGGCCCCGGCGCGCTCGTCGTGAACGTCGGCAGCACCAGACTCAGCGTCACCAACGCTGTCATCACCGTCAGCGCCGAGTACGACGCCTGTACGCGGAACTCCTGCACGCGATGCCGCAGCGAGCCGACGACCAGGGACAACCCGAGGATCCCGTTGCAGGTGATCATCACCGCGGCGAACACGGTGTCCCGCGCCAGCGACGCGGCCTTCTCCCCGCCCGATGCCATCAGCGTGACGATCAGCGCGACCTCGATGATGGTGACCGCGAGCGCGAGGATCAGCGTGCCGAAGGGTTCCCCGACGCGGTGTGCGACGACCTCGGCGTGATGCACGGCGGCGATCACCGCGGCGCCCAGCCCGAGGCAGACGAGGATCAGCAGGAACGTGCCCAGGTCGCGATGCCAGGTCACCAGCAGGACGACGAAAGCGAGCGGCGGCACGGCCAACGTCCAGCGCGGCAGCCCTTGGATCACTGAGATTGTCATCCCCAAGCAGTCTATCGGGAATCCCCTTGGCATCCGGCGAACGTCGGGTGATGCTTCTCCCACAATGACTGTGCAGATCAGAACCGCGACCGCCGCCGACTGGCCGGCGATCTGGCCGTTCTTCCACGACATCGTGACCGCGCGCGAGACGTACACGTACGACCCGCACATCACCGAGGAGGACGCCCGGGCGATGTGGATGTCGCCGTTGGACCTCCCGCTCGGCCGGACCACGGTCGCGGTCGATGCCGACGGCACCGTTCTCGGCAGCGCGAACATGTACCCGAACCGGCCCGGCCCCGGCGCGCACGTCGCCAGCGGCAGCTTCATGGTCGACGGCAAGGCCCGCGGAAAGGGCGTCGGCCGGCTGCTGTGCGAAGACATGATCGCGTGGGCCGGACAGTCCGGGTTCCGCTCGATCCAGTTCAACGCAGTGGTCGAGACGAACGAACCCGCCGTACACCTCTGGCAGGCCCTCGGCTTCCGCATCGCCGGCACCGTCCCGGAGGCCTTCGACCACCCAACGCTCGGGTACGTCGGACTACACGTCATGTACCGTCCCTTGCCATGATGCGGGCGCGCCGGATGTGGAAGGCGCTCGAGCCGTATCACGCGATCACGTACTTCGCCCCGGAGACGCGGCAGGCGACTGACGCGCTCGGGCTGAAGGGCGGCTGGATGAGCTACTTCGGCTGCCGGGCGGCGCCCCTCGGCGCGGCCGGGCCCGAGCTCGTCGCCGCGATGTTCTACAACTTCCACCCGGCGATGGTCGCCCGCTCCCTCCCGGACGCGTGGACCTACGCGACCCCGCAACAGCTCCTCGACGCCCGCGTCGCGGCTGTGGACAACGCCGTACGGCGGCTGTTCCCGGACGCGCCTCCATACCAAACCGTATGGTCTGGTGACGCCGTCAAGCGAGCTGCCGAGCTGGCTCGACGTGCGGCTGAACTCGCGCCGATTGCCGGTAGGCCGATCGCAGCGGCCAACGCCACGCTGGAATGGCCGGATGAGCCGCATCTCGTGCTGTGGCACGCGACCACGATCCTGCGGGAGTCCCGCGGCGACGGACATGTGGCGGCATTGGTCGCGGCTGAGCTCAGTCCGTGTCAGGCGTTGGTGACGATCTCCGCCGCCGGCGGCCCGGCCAAGGAGGTCTTCCAGCTCAACCGCCGGTGGAACGACGAGGAATGGGCTGCCGCCTCAGACGACCTGCGCAGCCGCGGACTGCTGGATGCCGACGGCGCGCTGACCGACGCAGGGCGGGCGTTGCGGCAGCAGGTCGAGGACACCACGGATGCGCTGGCCGATCAGGGCTGGCGGGCGCTGGGCGACGAACTCGCCGGCGAGTTGCACGACGCCGTACGGCCGATGAGCGCCGTACTGATGTCGGCCGGGCTGATCCCGGCGGACAACCCGATGGCTATGCGCTGGGACTGATCCGGTCGGCCAGCGTGCGGAGCGACTGAGCCAGCTGCTCGCCGGTCGGTGCACTCTCCGGGTCGAACATGCTCTGCGCAACCACCCCGAGCAGCAGCGCCTGCAGGAGTGAGCCGATCGCCTGGACCTGCTCAGGGTCCGCGTCGGGGTCCACGCCGCCGAACATCTGCGCCAGACCTTCGCGGGCCTCCCCCTGCATCTTGGTCAGCTCGGCCACGAGCTCAGGCATGCTCGCGCCCAGGCTGAGGACCTCGAACTGCGTCGCCCACAACGCCTTCAGCCGCGGATTCGACAGGCTGCCGATGACCTGACGCCAGGTCGCGACGAACCGCTCGTGCGGCCCGGTCAGAACCGCCGCACGCCCGTCACCCGCATTGTCACCGTCACCGGCATCGGAACCATCGCCGGCACCAGTCACCTCGGTCGCCCACTCGTCGGTCAGCAGCGCGCGCAGCGCCTCGTTGAGCAGCGTCTCCTTCGAACCGAAGTGGTACCCGATCGCGGCCAGACTCACTCCGGCCGCCGTCGCGATGTCGCGCGCGGTCGTCCGGCTGTAGCCCTTCTCCAGCAGACACGCCTTCGCGCCCTCGACCAGCGCCTCCCGATTGCCCATGCCGGCACTCTAACACGCTCGTCTCACACGACAGTCTTGCACAGATGTCTAAGACCGTCGTACAGTCATGGCACACCAACTACTTCTGGAGGGGTTCCGGTGACGACAGTTCTGATTTCCGGCGCGAGTGTGGCGGGTCCGGCCGTGGCGTACTGGCTGCAGCGGTACGGCTTCACCCCGACCGTGGTCGAGCGCGCCCCGGCGCCGCGGCCCGGCGGCTACGCGGTCGACTTCCGCGGCGCGTCGATGAAGGTCCTCGAGCGGATGGGCATCCTGTCCGAGGTCAGGGAGAAGGCGACCCGGATGGGCACGATGACGTACGTGAAGGAGTCCGGGAAGGTGGCCGCGACCACCTCGTCGGAGGCGTTCAGCGGCGAGCTGGAGATCCTCCGCGGCGACCTGGTCGACATTCTCTACAACCTGACGAAGGACACCACGGAGTACCTCTTCGACGACTCGATCGTGTCGCTCGACCAGGACGCGGAGAGCGTCGACGTGGTCTTCGAGAGCGGGGTACGGCGGCGGTTCGACCTCGTGATCGGCGCGGACGGGCTGCACTCGAACGTACGGCGGTTGGCGTTCGGCGCGGAGTCGTCGTACATCCACGATCTCGGCTACTACGCCTCGGTCTGCACGGTCGAGAACCACCTCGGCCTCGACCACACCGGTCAGATCTTCAACGTGCCCGGCAAGACCGTCGGCACCTACAGCGCACGCAACAACGCCGAGGCGAAGGCGTTGTTCTACTTCACCTCGTCGGACCTGAAGTACGACCGGCGGAACGTGCCGGCGCAGAAGGCGATCGTCGAGGAGCAGTTCAAGGACCTGGGGTGGGAGGTGCCGACGCTGCTCGAGGGAATGCGGACCGCGCCGGACTTCTACTTCGACTCGATCAGCCAGATCAAACTGGACAGCTACTCGAGCGGCCGGATCGCGCTGGTCGGTGACGCCGGGTACTGCGCTTCGCCGCTGTCAGGGATGGGCACGAGCCTCGCCGTCGTCGGTGCGTACGTGCTGGCCGGCGAGTTGCACGCGGCCGGCGGCGATCACGAGCAGGCGTTCGCGGCCTACGACGTACGGATGAAGGACTTCGTCGCGGCCTGTCAGAAGCAGGCGGTCGACGGGGCGATGTGGTTCATCCCCGCGAGCAAGTGGTTTCTGAAGCTGCGCAACCTGACCTTCCGGATGATGCCCTACCTGCCGTGGCGGAACATGATCCGGGACATGTCACTGAAGGTCGGCAACGCGATCGAGCTCACGACGTACGAAGACCTTCCCGTGCGGCCCGCAGCACCGCGTCGGTGAGCGCGTCGAGGACGCCGGACTCGAGCTTCCAGTGCTGCCAGTACAACGGCACGTCGATGTATTTGCCTGGAGCAACTTCCATCAGGCGGCCGGCGGCGAGCTCGGATCCGGCGAGCTGGTCCTCGATCATCCCCCAGCCGAGCCCGATCCGGACCGCCTCGTGGAACGGCGCGGACGCCGGGATCGCGTGGGACGGAGGATCCAGCTTCCGCCGGGTCACCTTGCGGAGCAGCCGGTGCTGCAGCACATCCTTCTCGTTGAACACCACCATCGGTGCCTCGGCAAGGGCCTCCGGCAACGGTTTCCCGGTCAGCCAGCGCTCGGCGTACTCCGGGGTGGCGAGCGGGAGGTATCGCATCTTCCCGAGCGGTACGACGCGGCAGCCCTGCACCGGTCGCGGATCGGCGGTGACCGCGGCCAGGACCGTACCGTTGCGGAGGTACTCCGCCGAGTGTTCCTCGTCCTCCTGGTGCACCAGGAAGCGGGCGTTGTGGGTCTTCGACAGGTCGAGCATCGCGGGCAGGAACCAGTTGTTGAGCGAGTCCGCGTTCACGGCCAGCGGGATGCGCTGCGCGTCGACCGTACCGCGGACGGCGGCGATCGCCTCGAGCTCCAGCAGGGACACCTGGCGGGCCAGCCGGAGCAGCGCCTCGCCCGCCGCCGTCGCTCGGGCCGGCTTGCCGCGCATCACCACGACCTGACCGAGCCGGCTCTCCAACGCCTTGATGCGTTGGCTGATCGCCGACGGCGTGACACGCAACCGCCGGGCCGCTGCGTCGAAGCTGCCCTCGTCAACGACGGCCACGAACGTCTCGAGTTGCACGGAGTCGAACTGCATGATGAAGCAATCCTAATGCTACTTCAGAATCTTTAGCTGGTTTGAAGCAGCTGAACTGCCTACCGTCGAAGACATGCCCCTCTTCGCCGGATTCGCCACGTCGATCTCCCTGATCGTCGCGATCGGCGCCCAAAATGCTTTCGTACTCCGCCAGGGCCTGCGCCGCGAGCACGTCCTCCCGGTCGTCCTGACCTGCGCGCTCTCCGACGCACTCCTGATCTCCAGCGGCATCCTCGGCCTCGGCGCGCTCCTCACCCGCAGCCAGCTGGCTCTCGACCTCGCCAAGTTCGGCGGCGCCGCCTTCCTCTACACGTACGCTGCCCTCGCCGCGAAGCGAGCCTTCAACCCCGGCGCGATCACCCCCGCCGACCACGCCCCCGCCGCGCTCCGCAGCGTCGTCCTCACCTGCCTGGGGTTCACGTACCTCAACCCCCACGTCTATCTGGACACCGTCGTCCTGCTCGGATCCCTCGCCAACCAACGAGGCACCGACGGCCGCTGGCTCTACGGCCTGGGCGCCGTCACCGCCAGCTTCAGCTGGTTCTTCGCCCTCGGCTTCTTCTCCGGCAAACTCGCGAAGGTCTTCGCCCGCCCCCGCGCCTGGCAGTTCCTCGACTCCGCCATAGCCCTGATCATGGCCAGCTTGGCGACCTGGATGCTTCTTCCCTGATATCCACAGGCAGAACATTCTCGCGCCGACCTGCCCGGTCCCCGGTGTATGCTTTTCTCAACACGGCCAGCCCCTCTGCCCCTCAGGGCACGGGCTGGTTTTCTTTTCCTGGGGGCATTTCGTGACCGTCTACACCAAGCCACACCTCTCCTTCGCCGGCCAGGTCGAACTGCTGAAGAGCAGGGGCCTCATCGTCGACGACGAGGCCGAAGCGGAGCGTCTGCTGAGCGTCATCGGGTACTACCGCCTCAGCGGCTACTGGTATTCCTTTCGACGTCCACTCGGTGGCCAGCTTCGCGACGATCACTTCATCGAAGGCACGACGTTCGCGCAGGTCGTGCGACTGTACGACGCCGATCGGCGGCTGAAGCTGCAACTTCTCGACGCGCTGGAACGGATCGAGATCGGGATCCGGGTGATGATCGGATTCACGCTCGGCCGGCGTGGTGCATACGCCCATCTCGACGCCGCGAGCCTCGACCGCCGATTTACTCGATCCGACGGCCGGCACCCGGGCACGTACGACCGGTGGTTGCGCAAGGTCTTGGCGGCACAGACCCGATCGTCCGAGGACTTCGTCCTGCACTTCCAGCACAAGTACGACGGCCGGCTGCCGGTCTGGGTGATAACCGAGATTCTCGATTTCGGTGCGATGAGCCACCTTTACCAGGGGCTGCAGTTCGCGGATCGGAGCGAGATCGCGGCACGGGTGGGCATTCTCGACCGGCGCGGCGACGGCAATGGAGGGGCATTGGCCAACTGGTTACGCGTGCGCAACTACGTCCGCAACGTCTGCGCGCATCACTCCCGGCTATGGAACCCGAACCTCGCCGACCAACTCGCTCCGAGTCACCTGCGGCCGATCCCGGATCTGCGTCATCTGACCGATCGTCAGGTGTCACATTTCCGGATCTACTCGACCTTGTGCGTCGTCGGGTACCTGCTGTCTCGCCTGGGGCATGGTTCCGACTGGGCCAGGCAGATTCGCGAGCTTATCGCTGTGGAGATCCCCGCCTGCGGACGCGAGCTCCGCGAACTGGGTTTCCCCGCCGGATGGGCCGCCGAGCGGCCGTGGTCGGTTTGACCGGGAGGTCTTGATGGACGTGACGGTGTTGTGTGATGCGGTGGCGGTGTTTCCGGAGAGTGTGGCGGACGCCTTGCCGGGGTGGGGTTCAGGGCATGCGGATTGGACCGCAGAGGTGATGCCCGGGAACGTTCGGAGTGGTGGATGGTTGTTGCATTTCCACAGTTATCTGGTCCGTTCGGATGCCGGTGTGGTGTTGGTGGACGCGGGGGTGGGGCCGGCCGGTGGGGAGGCGGCCGAGTGGTTGGGGGTGGCTGGGCGATTGCCGGGTTTGTTGGGGCGGATTGGGGTGGAGGTCGGGGATGTGGACGCGGTCGTGTTGACGCATGTGCATCTGGACCATGTGGGGTGGGCTTCGAATGGGGTGCGGCCGTTGTTCCCGCGGGCGGAGTACGTCGTACAGCGGGATGAGGTCGAGCAGGTGCGGAGCGGGGCGACGTACCTGAGCAGGATCCGGCCGATCGAGGAGGCCGGGCAGTTGCGAGTGGTGGAGGGGGAGACAGCGCTGCGCGGGATGCGGTTGGTGCCGACGCCGGGGCATACGCCTGGGCATCAGTCGGTGGTGACCGAGCGGGCGATCCTGGGCGGGGACGTGCTGGTGCATCCGGCGCAGGCTCGGTCGCCGGAGCTCACCTATGTGTACGAGCGCGATCCGGCGACCGCCGTGACGTCACGACGCGAGGTGCTCGCGATGGCGGCCGCGATGGGGGTCCCGATCGCAGCGGCGCACCCGAGCAGCGCCCTGCGACCAGGTGCCCCGCCAGGCGCCGACGGCACGCAGCTCCTGCCGGTCGACGTCACGCCGGTTGCGGGAGCGGGCGCCGGAGACGAGGTCTGCCCGCCGTACAGGCTTTAGCGGTAGCCGGTGGTGTCGGCTGGTTTGCCGGCGCTTTCCACCTCGACGATGTAGCGCCAGGCATCCGGCCGGCTGCCGTCCAGGTCCGTGAAGCCGTACAGCTGCGCGAGTTCCCCGCTGGACGTCGACTTGCCGTTCCACCGCACTACGTCGGGGTCCGCCGCGAGCGCCGCCACCGCGCGGCCGACGTACGACGGGCTCTCGGAGATCGCGAAGTGCGGGACCTTCTCGGTCGCGTCCCGCCAGTTCTCCTCGCGTACGCCGAACCCGTCGAGCATCGCCTCCGACCGCAACCACCCCGGCGTGAGCAGTACGGCGGCAGCGTCGTACTGCTTCAATTCATGCGCCAGCGCGAACGCCATCCGGCTGACCGCACCCTTCGCCACGTCGTAGAAGAACGAGACGCGATAGTTCGACGCGTTGTACTCGTTGGTGCCGTCCGTCATCTCGACGACCAGTCCGCCGGGCGTCTTGATCAGCAACGGCAGCGCGAAGTGGCTCGTGATCGCGTGCGTGTTCACGCCGAGCTCAAGCAACCGCAAACCGGCCTCGAGGTTGCTCTCCCAGACGGTCTTGTCCCACTCGGGCTCGCCGAACTGCCCCCAGATGTCGTTCACCAGGATGTGCAGCGCGCCCTGCTCGGCCTCGATCCGCGCCACCAGCTCGCGCACCTGCGCCGGATCGAGATGATCCACCGGTACGGCGATACCGCGCCCGCCGGCCTTGTCGACGAGCTCGGCCGTCTCCTCGATCGTCTCCGGCCGACCCATCTCCGACTGCCGGCTCCGGGTGGTCCGGCCGGTCACGTACACGGTCGCGCCCGCCGCGCCGAGCTCGACCGCGATCCCCCGCCCGGCCGCCCGGGTCGCCCCGGCGACCAACGCCACCTTCCCCGCCAACGGCTTCATCGCTCCTCCTAATCCATACGTTGTACGATTATGTACCATACGGCGTATGGTTAACGTCGGCAAGCGCTCCGGGCGGCCCCGCGCCGGGGAGGAGCGGCTGAGCCGCGAGGCGATCCTGACCGCGGCGCTGCGGATCGTCGACGACGAGGGCATCGACGCGCTGACGATGCGGCGGCTCGCGGCGACCCTGCTGGTCAACCCGATGTCGCTGTACCACCACCTGCCGAACAAGGCCGCCGTACTGGCCGGCCTCGCGGAGCTGGTGTTCGCCGGGCTGGAGCTACCCGACCCCGGCGACGCCGTTCCCTGGGACGAGCAGCTCAAGGAGGCGGCGCGTGCCTATCGCAACGGTCTCCGCCAGCACCCGAACCTCGCACTGCAGGTGCTGTCCGACACGTCGGCGGTCTCGGACGTCGTCGTGGTCACGATGGAGCCGTTCTACCGCGCGCTCGACCGCGCCGGCTTGTCACCGCGGCAGATCTTCGAGGCGGCCAACACGCTGATCGATTTCATCCACGGGTTCAGCCTCGGCGAGGCGTCCGTGAGGGCCGAGACGTTCGAGCTCGCGCCCGACCTCCTCACCCGCGTACGAGCCCTACCTGCTGACAAGGCACCGACGCTGACCCGGATCATCAACGGACTCGGCGCCGAGGGCCTCGCCTACGACTTCGACGGCGGGTTCGAGTCCGGACTCTCCACGCTGACCGCGGGAATCGCAGCCACAGCTCGGCGGCGGTAGCGCGAGATCGCGACCCCGACCAGGCAGAGCGCGCCACCGCCGTACGCGAGCGGCGCCGGGCTCTCGCCGAGCAGCAACCAGCCGAGGAAGATCGTGATCGGCGGGACCAGGTACGTCGTCGCGCCCATCCGGCCGGCCGTCGTACGAGCCAACGCGTAGGCCCAGGTCGTGAAGGCGATCGCGGTCGGGAACGCGCCGAGGAACACGACCCACCAGATCGTCGACGCTCTCGCATCACCCACCTCGTGAACCAACGTCGGCCCGAACGGCAGACACGCGACTGCACCGATCACGCACGACAACCACGTCACCTCGAGCGCAGGCAGTCGCGCGAGCAACGGCTTCTGCGAGACGACACCGATCGCGTACGCCGCCGCGGCGACCAGACACAGGACAACACCCCACGTCTCGGCACCGCCGTCGGACGACGACAGCCCGATCAGAACCACCCCGCCGAACGCCACAATGCTCCCCATCACCAGCTGACGCGGGAAGCCCTCATGCAGAAGAACACCCGCCAGCAATGCGATCAGCAACGGGCCGATGTTGACGAGCATGGCCGTCGTACCGGCGTCGAGGTGGCGCTCAGCCTCGTTCAACGCGAGGTTGTAGACACCGAACCAGAGCAGACCGCAGGCCAGCAGGAACTTCCAGTCCCGCCGGGCCGGCCAGCGTCGCGGCCGGGCGAACACGAAGATCCCGAGCAACACACTGCCGACCAGCAGCCTCCCGAGCGACAGCGCACCGGAAGAGATCTCCTGACCGACGTGGCGGATGGCCACGAACGCCGACGCCCACAGCACCACCGTGACCGCTGCCGCACCGGCGGCCAGCACACCCTGCTTCCTCATGCCGATACAACGCAGTCCGGGCTCATGATGTGAGGCTAGGTGTCGGACGCTTCGGCGGCGACCGAACTACGCGGCTCCGGCAGCGCGAGCGGTACGACGAACGCCGTGATCAGGACCGGGATCGTCAACCCCGCGACCAGCACCGACATCGTGAACCACAGCGAGCCGAGCGCGAACCCGCCGTACACCGCGATCGCGAAGACCTCGGCGAAGAAGCCCGACACCGAGGTCACGGTCGCCCGCGCCCGACCGGTGATCGCGTCCTGCAGCCGCGACTCCGACACCACGATCACGAGCTGCATCAGCCCGTAGCCGAGCGCGATCGGCAGGAATCCCCACGCCGACCCGCTGAGCGCTCCGGCCGCGATCAGCACCGCCGTCGCCCCGAGCCCCACCGCGAAGATTGCCGCAGGCAACTTGTACGCCGGACCCGCGAGCGCGCTGCCGATCGCCTGCGCGGCAACGGTTCCCGCGATCAGCAGCGGGATCAACTCGGTGGTCGCACCCGTCCCTCGAGCCAGCAGCGGAAAGTACTCGTCGAAGGCCAGGAATCCGCCCAGCAGCGCCACCAACGCTACTGCTCGGCGCACCGATCGGCTGGTCAGCACCTCGGTGACACCTGAGCGGAGCATGCGGAGGTAGTCGGCGAAGGCTGCTCGAGTACCTGATTCGTCCGCCTCGCGAGCGGTCTCGACAGCGCGCGCCTCGGGAAGCGTCCACGCAACGACCGCCTGGAGCAGGCCGCTGAGAACGCTGACGATTCCGGCCAGCGTGTAGCCGCCGAGGGCGAACAACGGTGTGGCGAGCGCGGTCGCCGCGAGGTTCGTGACGAACGAGGCGGAGCGAGCGCGACCGAGGACGGTCGCGTAGTCGGCGGTGCGGTCACGCGCGGCGAGTTCGTCGTACACGAACGCCTCGTACGTGCCGGAGATCAGCGCGGACGAGATACCCCAGAGGACGAAGCCCAGCGCGAAGCCGGCGAACGACGGGAGCGTGATCCAGGCGGCGTACCCGAGGGCGCTGATGAGAGCGCCGAGGATCAGCAGCTTGCGCCGTGAGTACGTGTCCGCCCAGGCGCCCGAAGGCACTTCGAGGACGAACGCGGTCGCCGACCAGATGACGAACAGCGTCGAGATCTGGGCAGCCGACAGTCCGTGATCGGCGAACAGCAGCTGGTACAGCGGGTAGAGCGGGATGAAGTCGTGGAACGCCTCGAAGGCAATGACCCGGGCGAACAGACTCTTGTCAGTGCGTCAAAAATGCGGGCTCGGCAGTCTCATGCATCGAAGATACGCGAAATTGGCGCGCGAAACCGCTGGAATATCGGTCAGAGTAGGGCGATGGGACAGGTCAGCGAACGGTTCTGGGCGAAGCTGCCGGAGGGCAGTCGCGACGCCCTCGTCGACGGATTGAGCCAGTCCGAGCTGCAGTCGGTGCTGCTCGACGTGACCCGCGAGCGGGCCGCCAAGGTGACCCCGGCGCGGCTGCTGCAGCGCTGGCAGCAGGACCGGTTCGTACGCCCGTCGTCCATCGATCCGCGCGAGCTGGTGAAGACCCAGCAGCGACTGTGGGCGGCATTACCGGAGAAGTTCGACGGCGTTCAGTTGTCCCCGGTGACTCCGCTGGGCACATGCTCGGCGATGGCGACGATCAACCAGCACCAGGTGGTCAGCACGATCCGCGGTACGGAGGTCGCCAGTGACCCCACCAACGAGCTGGCGATCGAGGCCGCCGTACGCCGTCGGGCAGGGCAGGACCGTGTGCACCTCGCTGCCTGTCAGCGGGTGGTGCGAGCGCAGCCGTTCGACGGGCCGGGGATGTCGGCGCATTTCGAGCTGTTCGTGCTGGTGTCGAGCGCGCGCGACACGGGCTCGTGTCGTACCGAGGCCGAGCTGCTGATCGACCACCTGCGGTTCTGGCACGACGTACTGGGTGAGAAGGCCGAGCTCACGTTCACGGCGTTCAAGGAGTCGGCGCTGCGCGAGCGGATCGAGGACACGGTCCGGCCGGCGCTCGGGGTCGCGTTCACCGAGGACACCGAGCGGACCAAGAGCGAGAGCTACTACGCCGGCACCGCACTCGGCATCGATCGCGACGGCGAAGGGCTCGGCGACGGCGGCTTCACCACGTGGACCGCGGATCTGCTCGGCGACGCGAAGGAACGTTGCCTGACGTCATGCATCTCCACCGAACGCCTCACGGTCATCGGAGCTTGAGCAACCCCGCATCGGTCGGCCGGAAGCCGCACGCATCCAGGTAGAACGCCGTCAGATGTGGCTCGAAGTCGACGTGCAGCCACTCACATCCAGCCTTCCGCGCCTCCTCGGCCGCGGTCAGCACCAACTGTTTCCCGATTCCTCGCCGTCCATGATCGGGACGCACAGCGGTGTCAAGCACGAACGCATGCGCCCCGCCGTCCCAACACACCTGCACGAACCCGACCAGCTGATCATTGCTAAAGGCACCAACCCACGTCAGCGCCCACCGCTCCAGCCGCTCACCCCACGCGCTGACCTCGAGCTCGCTCTCGAACGCCGCGGCATGCAGCTCGGACAACTCATGGTCGTCGACCGGGAAGCGCACGACATAGCTCAGGTTGGTATGCACGCCTCAGTGCTTATCAGGACAACCGTGCTGTGCTCCATCAGATTCAAGCGGTCGCGGGCCGCGCGGAGGCCGGCGAGGGTGGCTGCGCCACTCGGGCCGGAGGAGATACCGGCTGCTTGCAGGTCGTCGACGGCCTGGAGGGCTGCGTCGTCCTCGACAGTGATGGAGTAGTCGAGACCGGAGCGCAGTACAGGCCAGGCGAGGCTGGACGGCGTGCCGCAGTTGAGGCCGGCCATGACGGTCTTGGTGGTCGGGATGGTGAGGAGCTCGCCGGCGAGGAGGCTGGTGGTGACGCAGGATGCGGTGGCCGGCTCCACGCCGAGGAGGGCCGGAGTGACCGGCCCGCTGCGGTAGTGCGTGACGGCTGCCTGCGCCACCGAGCCCACACCCATCGGGACAACCACCAGGTCAGGCTGTACGTCGATCTCGCGGAACAGCGTCGAGTACCCGTCCACGATGTACTGCGGAATCACCTCGTACCCGGGCCACGCCGAGTCCTGGATCAACAGCCGATCGTCCCCCGCGTACGACGCGGCCTCAGCGACCGCAGCGTCGTACGAATCCGGTACGACGGAAACCGCCGCACCCTCCGACCTGATGGCATCGACGGAGGCATCGCTCACCACGTCCGGGACGAAGACGTGCGCCGCCAGCCCGAGCATCGCCGCCCGCCGCGCCACGGCACGACCGTGGTTGCCGTCGGTCGCGGTGACCAACTCAGCGGCGCCCGGATGCTCCAGCATCGCACGGTGGATCGCCCACCAAGCGCCCAGCGCCTTGAACGCCGGCAGCCCGAGCCGCTGCGACTCGTCCTTCACCAGCACCTGACCGACCCCCAGCTCGGCGGCGAGTGCCGGGACAGGGGTCAGCGGAGTCGGGCGGTACGACGGGAGGCTCTGGTGGAACGACAACACCTCGGCCGGAGCAGGCGACGTACGCCAGGACCTCGCGGCCGGGTTCTCGTACCAGTGCACCAACTAAGCGACCAGCGCGAACGCCTGAGCCGTTGCGGAGTACGCCCGTGGGCCGGACGGGATCCGGTGCGCGGCGCGGTCCTCGACCCGGATCGCGGCCGTCTGCAGCCGGACCGGCAGCGTGGACCGTACGGCGGTCGCCAGGTCGAACTGCACCTCAGCCAGCAGATCGGACAGCTCCAGCTCGAGGGCCCGGCAGATCGCGGCGAGGATCTCCGACGACGGCTCCTTGCGGCCGCGCTCGATCTCGGACAGGTAGGGCACCGACACCTGGGCCAGCTCGGCGAGCTCGCGCAGGGTGATCCCCCGCTCGCGCCGCAAGCGGCGGAACACGTTCCCGATCACCTGGCGTAGCAACACGTCTGGTCCTCCTCGCCTCATGTCCTACCCCGAGTGTGCCATCTCCGCGAGGTCGGCCGTACGAAGATCTGCCCTGAGCAGATTCCTGCTCACCAGTTGAGCGCCTGCTGCAGGTCGGCAGTCAGGTCCTCGGGGTCCTCCAGGCCGAGGCTCAGGCGCAGCAGACCGTCCGACGGCTTCGCCTCGGCAGTCACCAGCCGGTGGGTGAGCGCTGCGGGGTGCTGGATGAGCGTGTCGACGCCGCCCAGGGACACGGCGTGGGTGATGAGCCGCAAGCCCTGGGCCACCCGGGATGCTGCCTCGAATCCGCCGGACATGGTGAAGGCAAGCACAGCGCCCGGCCCCGCCTGCTGACGTCCGACCAAGCCTTGGGGGTCGACGAGGCCCGGGTAGTAGACCTGCTCGACCGTCGGCTGCGCCGAGAGCCAGTCGGCGACCTTGATGGCGGTCGCCTGCTGCGCCCGTACCCGAACCGGCAGCGTCTGCAGTCCCCTGTGCAGTTCGTACGCCGCCAACGGATGCAGCAGGCCACCTGTCACTGCGCGGATCTGCCGGAGCCGGCCGACCCACTCCACGCTGGCCGCGACGACGCCACCCATGACGTCACCATGGCCGCCGAGGTACTTGGTTGCCGAGTGCAACACCAGGCTCGCCCCGTGCCGAGCCGGCTGCTGCAGTACCGGCGTCGCGAAGGTGTTGTCCACCAGCACGGGTACGTCGCCTGCCGCGGACGCGACCGCCGCGATGTCGACGAGGGTCACTGTCGGGTTCGCCGGGGTCTCGACGATCACCAGACCGGTGTCGGGACGGATCGCTCCGGCCACCTCACTCGGCTGTGTGTAAGTCACGGTTGTCCCCAGGAGGCCTGTGGATAACAGGTGGTCCGAACCGCCGTACAGCGGTCGTACGGCGACCACGTGCGGACGGCCCGCGGCGACGCTGGCGAGCAGGCACGCGGTGAGCGCGGCCATGCCCGAGCCGAACGCGACCGCGCCCTCGGTGTGCTCGAGCTCGGCCAGCGCGTCCTCGAAGCGCGCGACGGTCGGGTTCCACAGGCGCTGGTAGACGAGGCTGCCGCCGTCCGGGCCGCGGCCTCCGGCGAGCGAGTCGTACGACGCTCCGCCCGTGTTCACGTCGGGGAGCGGATAGGTGGTGGACAGGTCGATCGGGGGGACGTGGACGCCGAGAGCGGCCAGGTCGTCGCGACCTGCGTGGACGGAACGCGTGTCGAGCTGGGTCATCGCTGCCTCCTCGACCCAGAGCTTGGAATCTTCTGCGAGATTGCCGCAATAGTTCCGAAGAAAATTCGTCCACAGGGTCGTCCACATGCTGTGGATTCTGTGGACGGGCTCTAGAGTGAAGGCATGCCGAAGGATCGTCGGAGCCCTGGACCGGCTCCGCGGCCGGTGCCTGGCGGCCTCGACGAGGTCGACCGGAAGCTGGTGCAGCTGCTGACCGCCGACGGGCGGATGGCCAACAACGCGCTCGCCGAGGCGACCGGGATCGCGCCGTCGACGTGTCTCACGCGGGTGCGGTCACTGCGTGAGCGTGGGGTGATCCGCGGCTTCCATGCCGACGTGGATCTGGGCGCGCTGGGTCAGCCGCTGCAGGCGCTGATCGCGATCCGGATCGGGGCGCATTCGCGTGACGAGATCGACCGCTTCCGCGCGAAGGTCCCGACGTTGCCGGGCGTGCTCTCGCTGTTCCACGTCAGCGGCGCCAACGACTACCTACTGCACGTCAGCGCGGCTACTCCGGATGCCCTCCGGGAGTTCGTGCTCGATCACCTGACCGCTGATCCGGCCGTCAGCCACGCTGAGACCAGCCTGATCTTCGAGCACATCCGCGCGATGCCGAACGCCCACCACTGACCAACCCGCCGCACACCGGCAAGCTGCGGCTCAGGCAGGCGGGCGCCAGGCGTTTGCCGAGGGTTTGTCAGTGCGGGAGGTCCGCGATCAGCGGGGCTTCAGGCCCCAAGCGACGGCGAGCAGCTCGAAGGAGCGGCGGCGTTCGGCCGGGTCGTGGATGTTGGTGGTGATGATGAGCTCGTCGGCGTCGGCCTTGTTGGCCCGGCGGAGGAGGTCGGCCGCCACCTGGTCGGGCGTGCCGACGGACACGAGTCCGGCCCACTCCTCGACGGCGGCCTCTTCCGCCTCGGACCACGGGTAGTCCGCCGCTTCCTCGGGAGACGGCAGCGGGCCAGGACGGCCGGAGCGGAGGCGGAGCATCGAGAGCGCGTTCGCACGGGCCAGGGCCTGGGCGCGTCCCTCGGTCTCGGCGACGATCGCGGCGAGGGCGAGCATCGCCCGCGGCTCACCGTCGTTCTCGAAGCGCTGGAAGTTCTCCTTGTACGTCGCGATGACGCCGGCCGGATCGAGTGTCCCGAAATGCCCGGCGTACGCGAAGCCGGTCCCGAGTGCGGCCGCTGCCTGACCGCCGTACGTGCTGGATCCGAGGATCCACACCGGCGGGAGCGGTACGTCGTCCGGCTGCGCGCTGATCGGCTCGAACGGGTGGCCGGCCGGGAAGCCCTCGACGTACGCGCGGAGTTCGGCGTACTGCTCGGTGAAGTCGTCCGCACCGAGGGCCTCGCGGCTCCGGCGCAGTGCGAGCGCGGTGCGCTGGTCGGTGCCGGGCGCGCGGCCGATGCCGAGGTCGATGCGGTCCGGGTACAGGCCGCCGAGCACGCGGAACGTCTCCGCGACCTTCAACGGGGAGTGGTTCGGCAGCATGATCCCGCCGGAGCCGACGCGGATCGTCGACGTGGCGGCCGCCACCGCCGCGATCATCACCTCGGGGCTCGTGCTCACCACGCTGCGGATGTTGTGATGCTCCGCCAGCCAGTAACGGTGATAGCCGGCCGCCTCCGCGGTGCGGGCCAGCTCGAGCGTCTCGTGCAGCGCCTCCGACGGCCGCGTGCCCGTCGGCACCGGCGAGAGGTCGAGCACGGACAGGGGCATCGGTTCGGCGCTCACGAACCTTGGCAACCGCCGCCGCGCGCGACCTATTCCGGGTACGGCGTGTTTGCCCGGGCGTCACGCAGTGATCGAGCCCACCATGCGAGCTGCCGGAGCATCGCCGCCGCCGCCTCGGACGTGGTCGGGTCGGTCGGCTCGCCGCCGTCGAAGTCCTCCTCGCGGAATCCGAGGCTGTCGCGGATCGTCACCGCGTGCAGCTCACCGAAGACCGGCCTGAGCTGCTCGGCCGCCCGCAGTCCGCCCGACCGTCCGCCGTACACGACGAACCCGACCGGCTTCGCGTACCAGGGCCGCCGTACGGCGTCGATCGCCGTCTTCACGTCACCCGGGTACGCGTGGTTGTACTCCGCCGTGACGATGATCACTGCGTCCGCGTCGTCGATCCGCCGCGGCAGCTCCACCAGCGGCACCGCGCTCAGGTCGATCAGGTCGAGCTTGAACTCGTCCGCCCGCTCGACCTCCCGCGCAAACCACCGCGTCACCGCCGTCCCGAACCGCCCGCCGTCGAGATTCCGCGTCAACACGACGAGCCGCAGCGGATGAACAGTCACGCGAACGACGCTAGTACCTCAACAAGACTTGAGGTCAAACGAGTCTCACCCGAGCGACGGGTACGGCGGTTCCTCCAGCCCCGGACGCGCCCGGACTCGCGGCGGCGCGAATCGCAGCCCGGCGAACGCCAGCACCGCAACCACGACCGTCACCGCGGCAATCGGAAGCCAGACCTCCACCGCCACCAAGCCGGCGAACCACAACAAGAGCAGCCCACTCGCCGCGGCCGCGCCGAGCATGGTCCCGAAGCCGGCCCGGTTCCGGGCAGCCAGGAGCACCAACGCGGTGAGAGCAACGATCGCGACTCCCGCCGCCGGGACGCCGGCGAAGATCGTGAAGTAGCCATGCGGATCGCAGTCCGGACCGTCGCACGGTTGGGACAGGAACACGATCGGCTGGACGGCGGCCGCCGCGACGAGCACGAGCGCGCCGACCGCGTTGGCCGGCCAGAGCCAGAGCCGCGCCGGGCGCGCGGCGTCGGCGCCCGGCAGCACAGGCGTCACGCGGTGTGCTCGGGGGCGGGCGGCGGTGCGGACGGCGGGGTGGAGGGTTGGAGCTCGGTCTGGGCGGCGTTCATGAGGCGGGTCTGGTCGCCGAGGACGCCTACGGTCTGCCAGGACTTGGTGACGGCGGCAGCCTGAGGAGAGTCGTCACCGAAGAGGTCGCGGGCCGTTGCCTGGGTGGCCTCGGCGAAGTCCCGGAAGGTGCTGGACTCGGCGAGGTTGCCCGAGGTCAGCGTGCTGTACCAGATCTTGCCGGCGTCGTCGTACGCGTTCCCGCCGAGTTCGGTCGCGACCAGGTAGAACGCGCGGTTCGGGATGCCTGAGTTGATGTGTACGCCGCCGTTGTCGTCCACGGTGTCGACGTACCCGGACATGTCGGCCGGCTGCGGATCCTTGCCCAGTCGCGGATCGTCGTACGCCGTGCCGGGCGCCTTCATCGATCGCAGCGCCACACCCTGGACGCCCGGCAGCAGCAGCCCCGCGCCGATCAACCAGTCGGCGTCCGCGGCGCTCTGACCCGTCGCGTACTGCTTGGCGAGCGACCCGAACACGTCCGAGATGCTCTCGTTCAACGCACCCGACTGGCCGTCGTACGCGAGGTTCGCCGTGTACTGCGTGACGCCGTGCGTCAACTCGTGCCCGGTGACGTCGATCGACGACGTGAAGTTGCCGAAGATCTCCCCGTCGCCGTCCCCGAACACCATCTGCGCGCCGTCCCAGAAGGCGTTCGCGTACCCGCGGTCGTAGTGCACCGTCGAGGTGAGCACCAGCCCGGCGCCGTCGATCGAGTCCCGCCCGAAGCACTCCTGGTACAGCGTCCAGGTCGCGCCGGTGCCGTCGTACGCCTGGTTCACCGCGTCGTCCTGGACCGCCTCGTCACCCTCGGCGCGGACCAGCGTGCCTGGCAGGTCGGTGCCGTTCTCAGCGTCGTACACGTCGCGCTGCCTGCCGCCCGCCGCTCTTGTGGCCTCACGGCCGGCGGCAGGGCGCGAACGCAGTACGGCGTCGTGCTGCAGCGACTGCCGGTACCGGGCACGGAGGCTGGGGTCGCTCGCGGACCGCTCGAGCTGCTCGAGCAGGTACGGCGGGATGATCGAGTGGAACACCACTACAGGAAAACCCCGGAAAGGGATAAACTCAAGGATTTGTGACTGCCGCGCGCGTGTCATTTCCTGAACGACGAAATGCGGCCTGAAAGCCAACGGGACGCATTTTAACACAAGGGGTTTGAAATTGCCGAATCCGGTCGATGCCGAGCAGGCTCACCTGACCACGTTCTACGCTGCGCTCGACAGCGAGCGCGAGCGCACGGACGCCCGGACCGACGACGAGCAGCTCGTCCGCACCCGCAACGCGCAGGCGCTGCACCAGCGCGACGGACGCATCCGTGACCTCAAGCTCCGCCAGGCCCGGCTGAACGCCGCCGAGGAGGGCCTGTACTTCGGCCGCCTCGACACCGCCGACGGCGAGATCCTGCACATCGGGCGGCTCGGTCTGCACGACGCGGACTACGAGCCCTTGCTGGTCGACTGGCGCGCTCCGGCGGCGCGGCCGTTCTACATCGCGACCGCGGTCGCCAACCACGACGTCGTACGCCGCCGGCACATCCAGACCCGGTTGCGCCGGGTGATCGACGTCCAGGACGAGCAGCTCGATCTCGGCCGGGAGGCGGCCGACCCGTCCAAGCCCGGCACCGGCGTGATCGGTGAGGCCGTGCTGATGAAGGCGCTCGAGGCGCGCCGGACCGGCCGGATGGAGTCGATCGTCCAGACCATCCAGGCCGATCAGGACCGGATCATCCGTTCGGAACTGCCCGGAATCCTGGTCGTCCAGGGCGGTCCGGGCACCGGTAAGACCGCGATCGCGCTGCACCGCGCGGCATTTCTTCTGTACACACATCGTGAACAACTGGAAAAGCGCGGAATTCTCGTCGTCGGGCCGAATGCGGCGTTCCTGCGGTTCATCGGGCAGGTGCTGCCGTCGCTCGGTGAGGACGGCGTCCGGCTGGTCACGATCGCCGAGCTGTATCCGGGCCTGAACGCGACCCGGCCGGAGCCGCCGGAGAGCGCCGAGGTGAAGGGCCGGACGGTGATGGCCGAAGTGATCGCGAAGGCGGTCGCCGATCGGCAGTGGATCCCGGAGGAGCCGGTTCGGGTCACGGTCGACCGGACCGAGCTCACGCTCGACCCGTCGGTGTGCGAGGAGACGCACGCGCGGGTTCGCAACCGCGGCCTGACCCACAACCAGGCGCGGCCGTTCATCCTCAACGAGTACACCGACTACCTGACGAACCAGTACGCCGAGCTGATCGGCACTGATCCGCTCGACGGCGAGCAGTTGCTGGACGAGTACGACCTGGCCGAGCTGCGCAAGGAAGTCCTTGCCGAGCCCGCCGTACAGGCTCTGCTGGAGCAGCTGTGGCCGTTGCTCAGTCCGCAGAAACTGCTCGAGGACCTGTACGGCGACGAGGCCCGGCTGGCGTCGGCGGCGCCGCAGTTGTCGGAGCTGGATCGCGAACATCTGTTGAGGTACGGCGACGACTGGTCGCCGGCCGACGTACCGCTGCTGGACGAGGCGGCGGAGCTGCTCGGTGACGACGGCACCGAGGCGGCTCGGGAGCGGGCGGCGCGGGCGCGCGCAATCGCTTATGCACAAGGCGCTCTGGACGTGCTGAGCGGTTCGGGTTCGACCGACTGGGACGAGGACGACGAGGCCGAGATCCTGACCGCGAAGGACCTGCTGGACGCGGAGACGCTGGCCGAGCGGTTCGAGGCGGACGACGATCGGACGCTGGCTGATCGCGCCGCGGCGGATCGGCGGTGGACGTACGGTCACGTGATCGTCGACGAGGCGCAGGAGTTGTCGCCGATGGCGTGGCGGGCGATTGCGCGGCGGTGCCCGTTGCGGTCGATGACCGTGGTCGGTGATGTCGCGCAGACGAGTTCGATCGGTGGCGGGACGTCGTGGGCGAGCGCGCTCGGCGAGACGTTCGACGATCGCTGGCGGCTGGCCGAGCTGACGCTGAACTACCGCACGCCCGCCGAGGTGATGGAGCTGGCCAACGACGTACTGCGTCAGGTCGATCCGTCGGCGAAGGCGCCGCAGTCCGTCCGCTCCACCGGCGTGAAGCCGTGGCACGCGGACGTGCCTGCGGCCGAGCAGGCGCTGTACGTCTACAAGATGGCGGCCGAGGAGACGGCGTACGGCGAGGTCGGCGTGATCACGTCCCGCAACCGCCTCGAACTGATCCAGGAGGCGGTCGACGGCCTGGCCGGCGTGACGGTCCTGACCGCCCGCGAGGCCAAGGGCCTGGAGTTCGACTCGGTCCTCGTCGTGGATCCCGACGGCATCGTGATCGAGTCGCCCCGCGGCCTCCGCGACCTGTACGTCGCCCTGACCCGTTGCACCCAGCGCCTCGGCGTGATCGGCCAACTGCCCGACGTACTGCGGGAGTCGGCCGCCTGGGGTTAGTGGTCGGTGCAGCAGTTCTGCTGGTGCTGGAGTTCGAACGGGATGAGGACATCGCCGGCGGCCGGCTGGACCTGGAGGACCAGGCGGCCGTCGCGGCGTACCGGGCGGAGGAAGTCGAGGGTGTCGACCAAGGTGTCGTCCTCGACCGGTACGCCGCCGATGCCTTCGAGTTGATCGATGCCGCAGCGGGTGCACAGCTCGGCGGCGGGCAGTACGCCGTGCGCCTGCTCGTGACCGGGCCAGCGGACGACGCGTCCCGTCGTACCGAGGGCTGCTTCGACCGCGGCGACGTACGCACCGCGGACCAGGCGGCTCGGGCCGGCGAGCTCGGGCTCGGACGCGCCGGGCCGAGTGATGGCCAGGCCAACGTTGCGGTCGGCAACGATCTCGCGGATCTGGTCCGCGAGGTCGGCCGCGCTGGTCAGCGACACCGCGACGTGCGGACGGTCGTCGCCCGACACCATGTGGGTGAGGGCGACGACCGGCTGGTCCACGGCGTCGATCAGCTCGTACAGCAGGTGGTCGGCAGCCGCCGTGTCCGAGCTGTCGGCGTCGATCGCGATGATCACAACTGAGTTCCTTACTTGGGCAGCACCCAAATGGGGTTGGTGTAGAACCACAGGTCCACCCATGGGTCTGCGTCGCCGACCACATCGAGCTTCGGCCCGGCCGGATCCACAGCCGCACCCAGGTATCCGGGCTGGCTACGGTTCCCGTCGGTGCCGCGGACGCGGACGTACTGCGCCTCGTCGGCGCGACCCAGCGGGTGGACAAGTTCGAACGTACCGCGTTTGCCCGACGTGTCCCACTGCCTGACGACCTTGGTGTTCGGAGCGGTGATCGTGTCCTTGTCGCCGACCGGCCCGGTCACCGAGCCCTTGATGACGTCGACGCGGTTGAGCGCCGGGACGAAGTTCGCCCAGTTCGGCAGCGTCTGGGTGGTGATTCGTACGACGAGTTCGATCGGCCGCCCCTTCTTGACGATGAGCGCGCCGCCGAGCGGTTCGCCGTACCGCTTGCCGACCTCGCGGACCTCGACCTCGACGCCCTTGACCAGCGCGCCGTGGTCGACCCAGACGCGGCCGTTGCGCAGGCCGTCCATCACCGACAAGTAGTCGCGCCGGGAGGCGCCGACGTGGGTGCGGCTGTAGAAGCCCGGCCAGAAGTCGCTCGCGGTGGAGTTGACCGTGTTGCCGTAGACCGGGTCCATGTACCGGCCGTCGCGGTCGAACTGCTCCTGCGACGAGCCGTCCGGACGGCGGGAGGTCTCGTTCCAGTTCACGTGCGAGTCGGAGTTCGCGGTGATCCACCAAGGCTTGCCCTCGGCGAGCAGGCTGTCCCACAGGCCGCCGACGGTCGCGGTCATCCAGTCGAATCCACCCCAGGTGCGGTAGCTCTCGGCCGGGTAGCCGGGGAACGAGTTCGGGTTCGGCGCGTTGGCGTACAGGCCGCGGGCGCCCGCCGTACCGATGCCCTTCGGGAGGCCGCCGGCCTGGTGACCGGGGGCGCCCTCGAAGCCGATCGCGATCCGCGGGTCGGCATCGCGCCAGTTGCGGATCTCGTGCGGGCTGTCGATGCCGTTGCGGGCCGGGTGGTTCGCGAGGAACAGCGCGTCGGCGACCCGGCGCTTGTCGACCTGCTGGCCGAGCCACTGGATGCCGGAGACTGCGAGCGCCTCGTTCGCGGGTGAGTTCGCGCTCGCGTTCTTCACGCTGCCGTCGTAGTCGTTCTCGAACTGCTTGAGTACGTCGACCTCGCGGCTGCCCGGGGCGACGAAGATCGTGCCGTGCTCGGCGGCCGGAATGTTCCACTCCAGCCCCTGGAAGATCAGCGTGTCGCGCAACTCGGCGCGGGCCGCCTTGATCTGCGGGTTGACCAGGTCGACGCCGATCCGCGCGTGCGTCGCGCCGCCGTGATCGGTGATGACGAGCCAGTCGAGCCCGTACGCCGTCGCGTGGCGGGCCTGGTCGATCACGCGGTACATGCCGTCGGAGCTCAACTGGGTGTGGATGTGGTGGTCGCCGGCGAGCCAGACATTGGGCCGGTCACCGTGCTGGAAGATCCATCCGTCCTTCGCCGGCGCGCTCGCCGCCGCGAACTGGGCACCCGTCACGGCCAGCGCCGCCGTACCCCCGAGAATCCCCGCGGACCGCAAGAGCGCCCGCCGCGACACCTCGGCCGGCGTCAACTCACTGTCCGGAACCGACTCGTCGAGCGCCGCCAACGTCGCCAGATCCAACTCGGAATTCGGATGGTGATGATCATGCCCATGGCTGTGGTCGTGCGAATGCGAATGCGAATGCGAATGCGGGTGATCGTGCGAGTGCCCCATCAACGGTCCTCTCCCAGGCGGATTCGGCGCGATCATCACCCGCTCGCATGACCACCAGATGTTCCCCCGATGAACACCACCTCAGGCCCGAGGTGTAGGCAACACAGAGTGACGGGGCTTCAATGGCCTGCGGGGGGAATCATGAATGGAGAACCGTATACACGCACGCATTGTCACCGGCGGGACGAGCGCGGTAACGCGACGCTGGCAGCCCTGGGAGGGGTGGCGGTCGGCGTCATCCTGGTGCTGCTGACCTGGCTCGTGGTGTTGATGACGAAGGACGATCCGGCACCGCGAGCGGCGGACACCTCGCCGTCGGCAGCAGTGTCGGCGCCGGTCCCTTCGGCGCCGGTGTCGGTGACGACGAAGACCGTCGTACCGAAACCGACGGTGAAGGGGACGTCGAACTCGGCGCCGGCCGTCGGCGATGTTCGGGCGTTGCCGGCCGGGTTGTTCTGCCGGGATCTGAAGGCCAAGGGCTACAGCTATGTCGCGGCGATCGACTACTGGCGGTTGCACGGGCAGCCGAACCAGATGGATGCCGACCGCAACGGAATTCCGTGCGAGACGGTGTACTCGCGCAGCGACGTCGCCGCCTACTGGAACGGGCGCGAGATCAGCGGGGTGGTGTTCTGGTCGGCCGGGCTGTACTGCCGGGACCTGGCCGCGCGCGGTGCTTCGTACGCGGAAGCCGTCAGATATTGGTGGTACTACGGCATGCCGGATCGGATGGATGCGGACAAGAACGGGATACCGTGTGAAACCGTGTACTCGTCTGCAGCTGTCAACGCGTTCTGGTATCCGTGACGCGGCGGGTCTGGGCGGTTTTTGTCGCAGCGCTGGTGGTTGTCGCCGGCGGTGGGTTGTTCGCGCTGTCAGCGGCCGGAGTCTTCGACCGCACCGAACCCACCGCCGACCTACCACCAACACCGGATCCGTCGAGCACACCGCAGCATCCGAGTACTCCGCCGCAGCCGAGCCGTCCCGCACAGCCACGCAGTCCCGCGCAACCAAGCAGTCCGGCTCTTCCGAACAGTCCTGAGCCGACGGCTCCGACCTCCAAGTCCGTGCCTTCACCGCGGTATGTGTTTCCGGTAGGGGGTTGCCGGGCGGACGCCTCGCAGAGTCATCACGACTACCCGGCGTCGGACATCTTCGCGAAGGTCGGCTGCCTGTTCGTCGCACCGATCGACGGTCGCGTCGACGAGGTGACGCGGGTCGACACCTGGGACCCGAAGACCAACCGTGGCCCCGACCGCGGCGGTATCTCGGTGTCGATCGTGGGCGTGGACGGAGTCAGGTACTACGGATCGCACCTGTCCGCCATCCAAGCCGGGATCCGTCCGGGAATGACCGTGCGAGCCGGCCAGACGCTCGGCCGGACCGGCAAGACTGGCAGCGCCCGCTTCACCCCGCCCCACCTGCACTTCGGCATCAGCTGGCCGACCAAGCCGGACATGTGGTGGATCCGCCGCGGAGCAGTCGCCCCGCAACAGTTCCTCAACAGCTGGCACCACGCCGGCCAACTCTCACCCGTCAGCGCAGTCGCCAAGACCCACCGCACGTACGGCGCAGACAACGGCTGCCGCTCGTACTGCTAGCGAGCCCGTCCTTCGCGAAGCATTCCGATCGACTTCTCGACCCGCCGCTCGCGGGTGGTGTCGGTCTTCGCCGACGTCACCTGCAGCACATGCCACTGGCGGTTGCTGTAGCTCAACGTCTCCCAGAACGCCCGGGCCTGACTGTCCTGTGCAAGCGCCTCGGCCAACGGCTCCGGCACCTCGAGCTCCCGCGGAGCCGTGTCCAGCTCCACCTCGATCTCCAACACGTCGCCGGCCGCAACCCCCGCCTCGGTACGACGCTCCGCGCTGAACCCGAGCAGATATCGCTCACCCATCCGGGCGATCGACGTCCGGAACGTGAATCCGTTGACGGTGACGCTGACCTTCGGCCGGCGACCACCACCCAGCGACTCGACGACGGACTCGGGGACCTCGAAGCCGGCCGTGTTCTTGCCGGTGGACAGCAGTTCGGCGGTGAACCTCATCAGCCCATCATCCGCGCCGGGCAGGTCATGTCGAGACAGGCGCCGCGGCTCCGACGTACCGCGTGACAGTCGATTGAAAAGGGAGAGATCGTGGCGAAGCCTGTTCTGAACAGCATGTTGATCGGTAGTACCGACGCCGAGCGGTTGAAGGCGTGGTACCGCGACGGCTTCCAGGCGGAGGTCGACGGATACGGGAACCTGAACCTCGGCGGCTTCGGGCTGGTGATCGAGCAGCGCGACGACGTCGCCGCGAAGACGGCCGAGCCGGGGCGGCACATCGTGAACTTCGGGGTCGAGGACATCGAGGCGGCCGCCGCGCACCTGCGCGCCCTCGACGTCGAGTGGCTGGTGGATCCCGAGGACCGCGGCGTCGGCTGGTTCGCGACCTTGATCGACCCGGACGGGAATTACGTCCAGCTCATCCAGATGAAGCCGGAGTACTACGCAAACCTCTGAAATACACAAGTTCGCACCGGACCTGGGGGATCCGGTGCGAACGATGAGGTTTATTCAGTTGTCTCAGGCGCATTCTGCAGAGGAGTAGTACTTATGAGAGAAGTGGCGGCAAGCGAGGGGCAGATTGCCCGACGCTCGCTTGCCGCCCAATCACCGGTGCCTTTGACGTGATCGAGGTGAGGTGCTCGACCTGGGCCACGTTCCGGGTGGGTTGTCTGGTGAGATACGGAACGCGAAAGGCGCCGGATGCTTCGTTCTCTCAGCGGGGTGCTACATCCCACATGCGCTCGCCGGGCAGGGGGTCGGGGAGCTTGTCGACGGCAGGCATCGGGTCGTTCGTGACCCGGAGTCCGGCGAACCGACGGCTCATGGCGTCTGCATACCGCTCGGCCAACGCCGGCTCGGCGTTGTAGTCGGCGATGACGTGCTCACCGAACCAGACACGGACGCGTCGGCGCTCAATCGTCTGGATGGCGGTGGCGGTTGTCACTGGTCCTCCTGGCTGATACTTCGAGGGGTGGACGGCCTGGAAAACGCGGGCGAGCGCGGTGCCGGTGCGCCGTGTTGTGTTCACCGTCACGTCAGATCCAACGGAGTACGGCGAGCTGAGGTCACGCTCGAATTCAGAAATTCCCAGCTTTTTCGGAACCGGCCGGAACCCATTTCTTCGCCGGTATGTTCGATTACCCGAACGGACCCCGTACCGAGACGCCGCCGTCCAGCACGATCTGCTGCCCGGTGATGTACGACGACGCACCCGACGCCAGGTAGACCACCGCCTGCGCCACCTCCTCGGACCGGCCGAACCGGCCGACCGGGATCTCCTCGACCACCTCGGCGTCGACGTTCGCGTTGGCGACCGCGGTCGCGATCGCGCCGGCCGCGGCGACGTTCATCCGGATCCCGTCGCGCGCGTACTCCGCGGCGACCGTCCGGGCCAGGCTCAGGATCCCCGCCTTCATCACGCCGTACGCCGCCTGCTCGGGCGCCGCCATGAAGCCGGTGACCGAGCCGACGCTGACGATCGTGCCGCCGGTGCCCTGGTCGAGGAAGACCCGGAGCGCCGCCCGGACCGCGCGCGCGACGTACCGCAGGTTGACCTCGTAGATCGTGTCCCAGTCCGCGTCGGCCATCTCGTGCAGCTTCACCGCGGGCACGAACGCGACCTGACCGCCGACGACCGTGACGAGTACGTCGAGGCCGCCGAGCTTCTCGACCGCGGTCGCGATCATCGCGTCGATGTCGCTCGCCGAGCGGACGTCACCGGACACCGGGTACGCCGTACCACCGGCTGCCCGCACCGCCTCGGCTGCCTCCTCGGCGCGTGCCGGGTCGAGGTCCGCGACCACGACCGCCGCACCTTCGTTGCCGAAGGCCTCGGTCGTCGCGCGACCGATCCCGCCGCCACCGCCGCCGATCACCAGGGCTCGTTTCCCACTCAGCTGCATGGGCGGAGCGTAGATCACCGACGTCGCCGGATTCACAGTGTTTCTTCAGGAAAGACACGCCGAAGCTGTCGGAACGGCTCCGTACGCTGGGCATGTGACCATCGAAGACGCTGGAATCAGGCCACGGGGATCCGACGACGATCGGATCGTGGCAAAGGCCCTCGTGGTGCCGGAGCGGGTCATCGGCGGCGTCGTGCCGTCACCCGTCCGGCCGGGGCCGACGGGGATCGCGGCTGTCCAGACAGAGCACCTGATCGGTGACATCGGCGACGCTCTCCGGCTGCTCGACGCGGTGGAGCGCGTCCGCGGCCACGCCCACCCGCTCATCCTCGGGCTGCAGCAGGCGGTCGGGATGACGATGCCGGCCGCACTCGTGCTGAATGCGGTCGCCAACGGCCGCACCACGCCCGACGAGGTCTCCCAGCAGGTCGGCATCACGCCCGGTGAGGCGGAGCTGGCGATCGCCGACCTGGAGGCGCTCGGCATGGTCCGGACCACGCCGTCCCTCGCCGTCACGTCGATGGGTCAGGCCCGGCTCTCGCAGCTCGACGGTCTGACCGTCCGCGTCCTCGACGTCATCACCGGCATCCTCGGCCCGACCGACGCCGCCCACCTGGTCCGCCTCCTCCACACCGTCGCCGACGGCCTCGA
The DNA here is from genome assembly GCF_041430295.1 of Kribbella sp. NBC_00662. Taxonomy (GTDB): domain Bacteria; phylum Actinomycetota; class Actinomycetes; order Propionibacteriales; family Kribbellaceae; genus Kribbella. The sequence continues at coordinate 2,039,091 of NZ_CP109029.1, forward strand.
GTCCGCCTCGGTCGCAGCCGCCGTCAACGACGCCCTCCCGCAGGTCGTGTCGCACAACTAGTGTCGAAATCCCAGGTCGGGTCTCGACGTAGCTGATGTCAGGCGATCAAGGGAGGACATCAGATGTTGCACGACAGCAAGGCGTTCAGTGGGTTCTCGGTGGACGACATCGAGAAGGCGAAGGCGTTCTACGCCGACACGTTGGGCATCGACGTCGGCGAGGAGAACGGGATGTTGCGCCTGAAGATCGCGGGGAGCACCCCGATCCTGGTGTACCCGAAGCCGAACCACGTGCCGGCGGAGTACACCGTGCTCAACTTCCCGGTCACCGACATCGAGGCGACCGCGCGTGAGCTGACCGGCCGCGGCGTCGCGTTCGAGCACTACAACGACGATCAGGACGAGGTGGGCATCTACCGCGGCCAGGGCCCGTTGATTGCCTGGTTCAAGGACCCCGCGGGCAACGTTGTGTCGATCATTCAGGACTGAGGCACGGGATCGTTGTACTGACCTAGCCGGCCGGAGTAGCGCACGCCGTTCCGGTACGGCCAGGCGTACGCCGTACATCCGTGCAGGCCGAGGGTCTGTTGCTGCATGACCGGGGCCGGCCGGCCCGGCCCCGGGCAGAGCTCGTGGCCGTTGCCGAGCCGGTGACCGGTCTCGTGGTTGACCATGTATTGCCGGTACGTCGTCAGCGACGCACCGAAGTTCGGTACGCCGTGGGCCCAGCGCGCGACGTTGAGCACGACCGAGTCCCCGATCCGGCAGCTCGTGTACCGGTCCGGCCCCCCGCCGCAGATCACATCCCGCGTCTGCGGCGTCACCAGCATCAATCTGAAGTCCAGCGTCGCCCCGGGACCGACCTGCTGGAACCGCCACCTCCCCTGCGAGGCCCATCCCTGCGCCGCGCCGTACGTCGTCCGCACGAACTGCGCGAACGCCGCCTTGTCGACGCCCGCGATCCCACCCTCGATCGCGATCTGGAACTTCATCAGCCGGCCGCCCCGCCCGATCACCGCAGGGTCGCCAGGCAGTACGGCGTACGATTGCGTCCCCGCGATCGGGTACGAGATCACCTCCGCCGGCTTGACCGGCACCGGCTTCGTACGCCGCGGCGCGACGGCCGGCGACTGCAAGGCAGGCGCGGTCGTCTGGACCGAGGCGGGTACGACGTGCTCGCCGTGGCGCGACAACGGGCTGGCGGGCAACTCGTACAGCACCCCGACCGCGACCACCGCCGCGGTCGCGAGCCCGATCGTCCTGACAACAGTCCAGCGGCGCATTCCGGTGAGCTCCTCACACCGCGCCCGGTCGGGCGCGTCCTCACTGTCTTCTTGCCACTGTGCCCAGAAACCCTTCTCAGCTCACGGCTACGCCTTCGCGGTCCGGAACCTCAGCGACGGGTACTTCCCCTCGTTGAAGCCGAGGTCGCGGTACAGCTCGATGCCGTAATCGGTCGCGTGCAGTTCGACCTGGCCGACACCGGTCTCGTTCTCGAACCAGTCCATCAGCGCGACCACGCAGGCGCGGGCCAGACCGCGCCGCCGGAAGGCCGGATCCGTGCTGACGTTGTACAGGTGGCCGCGAACCGTGGTCAGGTCGTTCGGGCCCGGCGGGTGGTCGAACACGTTGCCCGCGGCCCCGGCGACGACCCCGGCATCCGGGTCCTCGACGACGTACGCCGCGAACGTGTCCGGTGACGCCAACTGTCCGGCGAACCACTCGACCGCGGTCGCCTGCCAGGGGCCGTCGATGTCGTTGCCCATCGCCGCGAGCATCAGCCCGCGTAACCGGACCAAGGACTCCGCGTCGTCCACCCCGGCTCGTCGTACCTGAATGTCGTTCACGACGTCCATCCTGCCAACTTTTTGCCGGGTCAATGAATCGAAGAGGGCATGGCCCCGAGCAGAGCGCAGCGATCGTCGCGCAGCAGCCGAGCACGGAGAGCGAGCCCCAGGCGACGCTCGGCGTTCGTCGCACTGGTGATCGCCGTCGTCGGCATCCTGCTACCCGGTACGGCGTACCTGGTCGCGCGCCGGACCCGGCTCGGCTCGGTGGTGACCGTCCTGAGCCTCGCGCTGTACGCCGGCGCGGCGTACGCCGGTCTGCGCAAGCGGGACGCGGTGATCTCCTGGGCGCTGAACCCGAGCCTTCTGCTCTGGATGATCGCCGGACTCGGCGCGATCGCTCTGGCCTGGATCGTCGTGCTGGTCACGTCGTACAAGATGCTCCGGCCACTGACGGCGGGACCGGGTTCGCGGCTGTTCGGATCGCTGGTGGTTGGCCTGACCTGCTTCGCGATGACCGTCGGTACGGCGAGTGGCGCGCAGACCCTGATGGCCCAGCGGAGCCTGGTGAAGAAGGTGTTCGCCGGCGGGGAGTCGAAGAGCCAGACCCGGCCGACGATCGCCGCGACGAAGGACATCTGGAAACAACTGCCCCGGCTGAACGTGCTGCTGCTCGGAGCCGATGACGGCGACGACCGTCAGGGCACGCGGACCGACACCGTGATGGTCGCGAGCATCGACACCAAGACCGGCAACACGTCGCTGATCTCGCTGACCAGGAACTTCATGCGGATGCCGTTCCCCGCCGACTCACCGCTGCACAAGATCTACCCGACCGGCTTCTGGGACCCGAGCATCGATCCCCGCAAGGAGCAGTCGGAGTTCTACCTGGACGCCATGTACCGCAACATCCCGAAGCTGCACCCCGGCGTCATCGGACCGTCGGACAACGAGGGTGCGGACATCCTGAAACTCTCGGTCGGCGAAGCGCTCGGGCTGAAGATCCACTACTACGTGCAGATCAACCTGGCCGGGTTCGCGAAGCTGGTCGAGGCCCTCGGCGGGATCACCGTGAACATCAACTACCCGGTACCGGTCGGCGGGAACGACGACGAGAAGATCCCGCCGAGCCGGTACCTGCAGCCCGGGCCGAACCGGAAGCTGAACGGGTCCGACGCACTCTGGTTCGCCCGCGGCCGGTACGGCCTCGCGACCGCCGACCTCGCTCGCCAGGCCCGGCAGCACTGCACGATCCAGGCGCTCGTCGAACGCGCCACCCCGCAGAACGTGCTCGCGAACTACCAGGCGATCGCGGCGGCCGGCGAGCAACTGATCCGCACCGACATCCCGGAGAAACTGCTGGGAGCGTTCGTCACCCTCGGCGGGCGGGTCAAGACCGCCAAGATCTCCAACATCGACCTGGACAAGAAGAAGAACTTCCCGAACGGACGCAACCCGAACTACGCCGCGATGCGGGAGATCGTCGCGAAGGCGCTCAACCCGAGCCCGACAACTCCGCGGCGGACCACGACGACCAGGCCGTCGACCGCGACCCAGCCCAGGACGACACCCAAGCCCGACGACGGCGACCTGTCCTCGGCCTGCGCCTACCACCCCGGCCCGCCCGGTTAGGCGTAGCGCACGCCGAGCCCGCCGTCGACCGCCCAGTTGGCGCCGGTGACGAAGGCGGCCGCCTCCGAGGCGAGGAAGCAGACGACCTCGGCGACGTTCTCCGGGGTGCCGATCCGGCCGAGCGGGTGGACGCCGAGGGCCTTCTCGCGTTCGCCGGGAATCGTGTCGAAGAACTCCTCGAGCAGGTCGGTGGAGATGTAGCCGGGGCTGACCGCGTTCACCCGGACGTTGTGCGGGGCAACATCCAGCGCGAGCGAGCGGGTCATCCCGACCAGGCCGGACTTCGCCGCGGCGTACGGGAACATGCCGGCCGTCGTGAGCTTGGAGTGGATCGAGGCGATGTTCACGATCGAGCCGTGCTTGCCGGCGATCATCGCCGGCAGGACCTGGCGCGACATCAGGAACGCGCCCTTCAGGTCGACGTCGAACACGTCGTCCCATTCGGCCACCGACATCTTGGCCGGGTCGGCGTACGAGTTCTTGCCGGCGTTGTTCACCAGCACCGTGACGGGTGCGCCCAGCTCGTCGGTCAGTTTGCCGACCGCCTGCCGGACCGACACCTCGTCGGTGATGTCACCGACGGCCGCGGCCACCTTCGCGCCCGCCTCGGCGAGCTCGGCCGTCGTCGCGGTCAGCTGGTCGGCCAGGATGTCGATCAGCCCGACCGCCGCGCCCTCTTCCGCCGCCTTGACCGCGACAGCCCGCCCGATCCCGCGCGCCGCCCCGGTCACCAGCACAACCTCGTTCGCCAACCGTCCAGTCATCAACATCTCCTCAAACTAGGCGTGCTGAAACCCTAGTCGGAGACGAAGCCGACTCAGACGGGCTCTGGCGTTCCGGTGAGGACGCAGAACTCGTTGCCGCCCGGGTCGGCCAGCTCGATCCCGTCGGGGTGCGCCTGTCCGCTCTCGTGCCGGGTCGCGCCGAGCCCGATCAGCCGCTCGACCTCGGCCTCGGCATCGCCGGACGCGACGAGGTCGAGGTGCAGCCGGTTCTTCGGCGCCTTCGGGTTGACCGGCGGACCACCCCAGCTGATCTTCGGCCCGCCCTGCGGCGACTGGATCGCGGTCTCCTCGTCCTGGTCCCAGACCAGCGGCCACTCGAGCGCCTTGCTCCAGAAGTACCCGACGGCCTGTGTGCCGTCGGACGACAGCGCGCCGATGACTCCGGTGCCGGCGAGGAAGTTGTTGCCCGGCTCGATCACACAGAACTCGTTGCCCTCGGGATCGGCCAGTACGACGTGCTCCTCCTCCGGCAGCTGCCCGATGTCGATGTGCCGCCCGCCGAGCTCCAGCGCCCGATCGACCATCGCCTGCTGCGCTTCGAGCGTCTGGCTGGGCAGGTCGAAGTGGATCTGGTTCGGCCGTTCCTTCTCGAGCTCGGTCGGCAGGAACCGCAGGACGAACCCGAGGTCGTTGTCCGGCAGCACGGAGGTCCCGTCCGCACCGACCTCCCGGCCGAGCACACCGGCCCAGAACCGCGCCAGCCCCGCAGGATTCTTTGCGTCGAAGGACAGCGCTTGGATCTTGACGCTCATCGGGACTCCTGTTCGCCGGGAACTTCCACCGTAGGGCGGACGGAACGGGCCCCGCAAAGAGATTTAGCCGGCCGACGCCGCGGCCACTCGCGCATGATGATCGGCTGTCGCGCGACTCATCGGCCGACGAAGCAGGACCAGCTGGTGGTACAGCGGACCGGTCGCGGTGAGCAGGAGCTGATGTGCGTCCGTGTCGGGTGGGATCTCGCCGCGCTCGACAGCCCGCCGTACGACGACTGCCGTACGTTCGTAGCGATCCGCCCAGAACTGCGTGAGTGCGTCGGCGGCTTCGGGCGTACGGAAGGAGGCTGCGATCACGGCCTGGGTGACCGACGGGCGGGCGGTGAGCGCGGCGTGCACCTCGCGGTTGACGGCGACCAGGTCGCCCTCGAGCGAGCCGGTGTCGGCCGGCTCCCAGGCGTCGTCGGCGCCGGCTTGCAGGAGGTCGACCAGCAGGCCGGCGACGGTCTTCCACCGGCGGTAGACCGTCGTGCGATGGACTCCGGAGCGCGCGGCGACCGCGTCGATCGTGAGTCCGTCGTACCCGTGCTCGGCGAGCTCGGCCTCGACGGCTGCCAGTACGTCGGACCGCACCCGGGCCGTCCGTCCACCTGGCCTGCTTGCGCGATCGGTCGTCAGCATGCCATGATCTTAACGCAACATTCGTCGCATTAGGGAGCAGCCCAGTGATCTTCTGACCCGCCGTTCGCCAAACCGAACCCCGCGTGAGTCAGGAGGATCCTCATGTCTACCCAGCTGTCCCTGCACGATGTCACCAAGTCCTACGACCACCGCATCCTGGCCGGCCTGCGCCGGATCGAGTCGCGGATACGTTCACTGGAAGCCCTGCTCGCCGACGGACGCACGGACGTCCCGGATGAGTACGCGCTCGTCGTGGTCAGCCACGACCGCCGCTTCGTGTCCCGCTGGCGCGGCACCGTGATCGAGTTGAAGGAGAACAGCTATGTCAGTCAGTGAATATGCGGTTGGCGATGGGCCTTATGGCGTTGCGATTGCGGGCGCCGAGGTATGGACGACACTCGTCCACACCGGCCGCGTCGCCACCCGCTCGGGACGGGTCTTCGACCTCGGCGCTCCAGAATCTCGTCCGAGCGTGATTGTCGACGGGCCTGACGACGCGGTGTGGTTCACCCGGAGCGGCGACGACCGGCTCGGGCGGATCGGGTACGACGGGGTTGTGTCGGCGGTCGAGGTGGCCGGATCGCCGTACGGGTTGTGTGTCGGGCCGGATGGCGCGTTGTGGTGCACGTTGATGAGCGGCGATGCGCTCGGGCGGGTGACGGTCGACGGCGAGGTGTCGACGTACCCGATCGGGACCACTAGTGCGTTTCCGGCGATGATCACGTCGTACGGCGGCGAGCTGTGGTTCACGCTCAACCAGGGGAACGCGATCGGGCGGATGACGCTTGGTGGCGAGGTGACGACCTGTCCGCTGCCGACCGAGTCTGCTGGTCCGGTCGGCATCAGCGCCGGTGCAGGTGGGGTTTGGTTCGTCGAGATCCTTGCTGATCGCGCCGGCCGGATCACCGCGGACGGGAAGGTCGAGGAGTTCGGTCTCCCGGCCGGCTCCAAGCCGCATGCTGTCGCGGCGACCGCGGACGGCGGGTGCTGGATCACCTTGTGGGCGGCGGGTTCGCTCGCCCGCTTGGATGCCGAGGGCAACATCGTGCAGGAGGTCGCGCTCGGCGACGGGTCCGAGCCGCACGGTCTCGCGCTCGACCAGGACTCGGTCTGGGTCGCCTTGGAGAGCGGTTCGCTGGCCCACTTCGAAGGGTGAGCAGCTTCACTCCACAGAGGGAGGACGGGAGCCGCCCCGCGGGTGGACAGTGGTGATGTGAGCACGGTGGTGCAGGTCCGGGGCAGGACTGCGCGGGTTCGCGACGTCATCGCGGTGGGGCGGCCGGCGTTCTGGGTGGTGTCGATCGTTCCTTATTACACGGGGATCCTGCTCGCCACGCATCGTCTGATCCCGCCGGTCGAGGAGTGGCCGCGGCTGATCGTGGGCGCGGTGGTGATGGGCCCGCTGGTGTGGCTGGCCGTGCTGGCGGTGAACGACGCGTACGACCTGCCGAGCGACCGGCTCAACCCGCGCAAGGCGAAGTCGCCGCTGCTCGACGGGCGCATCACGCTTCGCGCAGCCAAGCGACTCGCGTTCGCGGCCGCCGTCGCCGCGGTCGGGTTGAGCCTGCACGTGGGCGTGGTGTTCGCGCTCGGCGTCCTCCTCGCGGTCCTGCTCGGCTACGCGTACTCCGTCCCGCCCGTCCGCCTGAAGACTCGCGCCGGCTTCGACGTCGCAGTCAACGCGCTCGCGCTCGGCGCGTTCGGACCGTTGGCCGGCTGGGCCGCGATCAACCCCGACCTCGGCGACTTCCCTTGGCTGATGGGCCTCCAAGGCACGCTCGCCGCCATCGGCCTCTACCTGCCGACTACCCTCGCCGACCTGGAAGCCGACCGCGCCGCCGGCTACCACACGATCGCGGTCCGCTTCGGCGCGCGGACGACGTACCGCATCGGGTACGCCGCCTGGATCGCGGCCGCCGCGCTCTCCGTCGTACTCGCCGCCACCGGCACGATCGTCCCGCGCAGCATGCTGCCGCTCGAGCTCGTGATGGTCCCGGTCCTCGTCGCCGCCTACCGCAAACTCATTGGTCCCGGCCAGTCGTTCAAGGGCATCATCGTCCTCGCGTCCCTGTTCCTCTTCCCCTGTGGGACGTTCGCCCTCACGTACACGGGAGTCCTCTGAGCATGTACCCGGACATCGAGCCCTACGACCACGGCCTGCTCGACGTCGGCGACGGCAACCGCGTGTACTGGGAGGTGTGCGGCAACCCCGACGGCAAGCCCGCGCTCGTCGTCCACGGCGGCCCGGGCTCCGGCGCCGGCGCCTGGTGGCGGCGGTACTTCGATCCGGCCAAATACAATGTGGTTCTCGTCGACCAGCGCAACTGCGGACGCAGTACGCCGGACGCCGCCGAGCCGGACGTGGACCTGAGCACCAACACCACCGCGCACCTGATCGCGGACTTCGAACAACTCCGTCAGCAGCTGGGCATCGAGAAATGGCTTCTGCTGGGCGCGTCCTGGGGTGCGACGCTCGGACTCGCGTACGCCGAGCAGCACCCGGAGGCGATCTCCGAGATTGTGCTCTTCAGCGTGACAAACACGACCCGGCGTGAGGTCGAATGGATCACCCGAGACATGGGCCGGATCTTCCCCGAGGAATGGGCCCGGTTCCGCGACGGCGTCCCCGAGGACGAGCGCGGTGGCAACCTGGCGCTCGCCTACAGCCGTCGGCTCCACGACCCGGATCCCGCCGTACGCGAAAAGGCCGCACGCGACTGGTGCGACTGGGAGGACACGCACGTCCGCACCCATCCGAACTGGCAGCCCGGCTCCCGGTACGACGACCCCGTCCTTCGGTTGCGGTTGGCGCGACTCGTCACGCGCTACTGGGGTCACGCGGCCTGGCTGGAAGAAGACGTCCTCGTGCAGGAGGCCGGGAAGCTGGCCGGGATCCCGGCCGTCCTGATCCACGGCCGGCTCGACATCAGCAGCCCGACGGAAGTCGCCTGGCGGATGGCGCAGGCCTGGCCGGATGCCGAGCTGCACCTGGTCGAACAGGAGGGTCACGGTGCGGGAGGTGCAGGCACGAAGGAGTTGATCCTCCAGGCACTGGACCGGTTCGCGTTACGGTCTTGACCGCTTCTTCGTGCACGTGCACGAAGAGCAAAGATTTGATCACTGATCTTTACAGCGATGAAACGTTCATGAACCCTTGAGTCCCATGACTCTGACCCGCCTCGAGCTCGAGACCGACTACACCCTCAGCCGGTCCGATATCGCGCACTTCGCCGAACACGGATTCGTGAAGCTGAAGAACGTGCTGAGTCCCGAGACGATCGCGGCGTACGAGCCGGAGATCACCGGCAAGGTGATCGAGCTGAACACGCAACACCTGCCGTTGGAGGAGCGCGACACCTACGGCAAGGCGTTCCTGCAGGTGACGAACCTGTGGCAGGACAGCGAGCGAGTGCTGGAGTTCGTGTCGTCACCGCGGCTGGCGCGGATCGCTGCGCAGTTGCTCGGCGTGCAGTCGGTCCGGCTGTACCACGACCAGGCGCTGTACAAGGAGTCCGGCGGCGGAGTCACGCCGTGGCACGCGGACCAGTACTACTGGCCGTTCTCGACCGACCGCTGCGTCACAGTGTGGGTCCCGCTGCAGGAGACGCCGATGGAGATGGGCCCGCTGTCGTTCGCGGCCGGCAGCCATACCTTCGAGCACGGCCGCGACCTGCCGATCAGCGACGAGTCGGAGCGCGTCCTGCAGCAGACGCTGGCCGAGCAGGAGTTCGCGGAGATCTCCGAGCCGTTCGAGCTCGGCGAGGTCAGCTACCACCTCGGCTGGACCTTCCACCACGCGCCGCCGAACACCACCGACATCCCGCGCCGGGTGATGACGGTGATCTATGTGGACGCCGCGATGGAGATCTCCCAGCCGGTGAACAAGAACCAGGAAGCCGACCTGGCCAGCTGGATGCCCGGCAACCAGCCCGGCGAGACCATCTCCTCCCCGCTCAACCCGGTCCTCTACTGACCCACCCCGCACCACCCGGGGCACAAATCCGGACGACTTCTGTACCTATTGGTATGTACGATGTTGCCATGAACCCAGCAGAGTCCCCGATCAGCCGCGTCGTCGTGCTCGACCAGCACCTGCCGGAGGCGCTCCCGGTGCAGCGCGTCGAGGTACGCCGGATCACCATCGAGCCGCACACCGCGCTCGGCGCCCACGTCCACAACGGTCCCGTGTTCGGCAACATCGTGTCGGGCAAGGCGATCTACCAGCAGGCCGCCGACGCCGACGTGCAGGTCCTCCATCCTGGTGACGTGTTCTACGAGCCGGCGGTCGACCGGATCTCCCGCTTCGACACCGAGGACGAGGGCGTCACGTTCCTCGCGTACTTCCCGCTCACCGCCGGCCAGGACGCGACGCTAGACCTGGTCTAGAGCGTCCGCTTCTGCGGGTAGATCGTCTCGCCGCGGGCCAGTTGCTCGACGAACTGCTCGATCTTCCTGGTCCTGGTCTCGGCCTTCTTCACGTTGTTCACCCGGTGCACGATCGCGAACCGGTTGGCGCTGGTCAGGATCTCGAACATCGCCTGTGCCTTGGGGTTAGCGGCCAGCGCTTCGGCCAGGTCCTCCGGGACCTCGCGGGCACTCGCCCCGCCGTACGCCTTGTCCCAGCGGCCGTCCGACTTGGCGCGCTCGATCTCCGCGCGCCCGGCCGGACGCATCCGGCCCTCCTGTTCCATCCGCGCGACGAGGTCCACGTTCCGCTTGGACCACAGGCTCTGCGCGCGCCGTGGGGTGTACCGCTGGATGAACGTCTGCTCGTCACGGCTCTTGCGCTGCCCGTCGATCCAGCCGTGGCACAGCGCCTCTTCGAGAGCTTCGGCGTAGGTGAGGCTCGTCGGTGTCGTGACGTTCTTCTTGGCGAGCACCAGCCAGACGCCGTCCGAGCTCCCGTGGTGTTCGTGAAGCCAGGACTGCCAGGCAGTCGCGTCCACAACGATCAGTTCCGTACTCATGACGCAGCCTCCTGGTACCGGGCGGCCAACTGGGCCGCGGCATCCTTCAACTCCTGCGGGCCGACGAACTCGATGTCACACTCGAACATCCCGAAGGTCGCGGCCAGCCCGTTCCACGACCACGCGGAGAGGACGAGCCGGCAACTCGTCGGCGTGACCTCCTCGACGAACGCTCCACGCCCGGCCCACTGCGCGATGTCCGACGCCTTCGCCTGCAGGATCGCCTCGCCCCGGCACGGGTTCTGATCCTGGCCGTGGAAACGACTCGAGATGTACGTCGCCACGTCCGGCGCCGGAAGCTCGCGCTGCGTGAACCGCGGCCCGGTCGGCGTCTTCGGCGTCATCCGGTCGACCCGGAACGTCCGCCAGTCCTTCCGATCCAGGTCCCAGCCGACCAGGTACCAGCGCCCGCCCCACGTCACCAGGTGATGCGGCTCCACCTTGCGCGGCGGCACCCACTCGTCCGACGCACCGGGTGACGCGTAGTCGAACCGCAGTACCTCCTGCGCGCGGACCGCCATCCCGATCGCGATCAGCTTCTCCGAGTCCACCGTCGTACGACGGTTCGCGTACCGATCCACTGTCGTGACCTGCAAAGCGTCGACCCGCTGCCGCAGCCGCGCCGGCATCACCTGGCGAACCGTGGCGAGGGCGCGCAACGCACCCTCCTCGATCCCGGTGACCGTGGTCGTCGCGGTCTGCAGGGCAACCGCGACCGCGATCGCCTGGTCGTCGTCGAACAGCAGCGGCGGCAGGTCGGCCCCCGCGTCCAGGCGGTAGCCGCCGTCGGGGCCCTTGCTCGCACGCACCGGGTAGCCCAGGTCGCGCAGCCGGTCGACATCGCGGCGGACCGTCCGCGGGCTGACCTCGAGCCGCTCGGCCAGCAGGGCGCCCGGCCAGTCCCGGCGCGCCTGCAGCAGCGACAGCAGCGCGAGGAGTCGAGCAGAGGTTTCGGACATGACTTCAGCTTCCCATGAGTAAGGGACAGAACCTGACCGCTACTGCTGGAAATGTCGTGCTCATCAAGTCCAACCGAAGGAGCCATCCGTGATCAGCACCCGAGCGCTCACCCGGGATTTCGTGGTGAGCCGTACCGAGACCGTGCACGCCGTCCGCGGCATCAGCCTGGACGTCGAACCCGGCGAGCTGGTCGCCGTCCTCGGCCCGAACGGCGCCGGCAAGACCACCACGCTGCGCATGCTCACCACCTTGATCACCCCGACCTCGGGCACCGCGACGGTCGCCGGGTACGACGTGACGACGCAGCCCGGCGAGGTCCGCCGCCGGATCGGGTACGTCGGCCAGGGCAACGGCGCGGGCCACACCCAACGGGTCGGCGACGAGCTGAACGGGCAGGGCGTGATCTACGGCCTCGATCGTCGCGCCGCGAAGCAGCGGTCCGACGAGCTGCTCGACGCGCTGGAGCTGCGGGAGCTGGCGCAGCGCAAGGTGTCGGACCTGTCCGGTGGTCAGCGCCGGCGGCTCGACGTCGCGATGGGTCTCGTGCACGCGCCGTCGCTGCTGTTCCTGGACGAGCCGTCGACCGGCCTCGACCCGCAGAACCGGGCGAACCTGTGGGACCACATCCTGCGGATGCGCGAGCAGCATGCGATGACGATCGTGCTGACCACGCACTACCTGGACGAGGCCGACACGATGGCCGAGCGCGTCGTCGTGGTGGATCACGGCGAGGTGATCGCCGACGACACCGCGAGCGCCTTGAAGGCCAAGCTCGCCGGCGATCGGCTGGCGCTGACTGTTGCTCCTGACAACCTTTCACAGCTGACGGTGCTGGCCGAGAAGTTGCCCGGAGCCCGCGAAGTCGTTGTCGTCGGCGACGAGCTCAGCGTCCGGGTCGCGGACGGCCCGGCCGCACTGCCCGAACTGATCGCGGCCGCTCAGCACGACGGCGTACCGATCGCGTCGGCGCAGGTGCACCGGCCGACTCTCGACGACGTCTTCCTCAACCTGACCGGCCGGAACCTGCGAGAGGCAGCCTGATGACCACCCTGACCGTTTCAGAACCGTCCCGGAACCTGCTCCGCGATACCCGGATCGTGATGACGCGCGAGCTGAAGCCGGTACTGCGCGACCCGTTCTCGTTGCTCTTCGGGATGATCCAGCCGCTGGTGTTCCTCGCCCTGTTCGGGCCGCTGCTGTCGGGTTCGATGGGCGGCACCTTCGGCGACGGCGTCTGGCAATGGTTCGTGCCGTCGATCCTCGTGATGACCACGCTGTTCGGTACGTCGGCCACCGGCGCGAACCTGCTGTTCGAGTTCCAGACCGGTGCGCACGAGCGGATGCTGGTCACGCCCTTGTCCCGTTCGTCGCTGCTGATCGGCCGGGCGCTGAAGGAGATGGTGCCGCTGTTCGGGCAGGCGGTGATCGTGATCGCGGTGATGACGCCGTTCGCGTTCGACCTGCACGTCGGTGGTGCGCTGGTCGGGCTGACGCTGCTCGCGCTGTTCGGTGTCGGGCTCGGATCGTTCAGCTACGCCCTGGCGATCGCGGTACGCAAGCAGGACTGGATGTTCTGGGTCGTGCAGCAGACGTTCCTGTTCCCGTTGATGATCCTGTCCGGGATGCTGCTGCCGCTGGAGACCGGCCCGGGATGGATGCGGGTGGCATCGAAGTTCGACCCGTTGTCGTACGTCGTCGACGCCGAGCGGATCCTCTTCTCGGGTGACGTGTGGTCGAGCACGGTGCTCTGGGGCTGGCTCGCGGCGATCGTGACCGCGGTACTCGGACTGACCGTCGGCATCCGGACGATGGTGCGCTCGGCCGCCTGACCCAATTGAGCCAGTGGCCCGACTGGGCCGTTCCCGGCGCCGAAATTCACCTACGGTAGCGAGCAGATCACCCACCGCCCCCAAGGAGATCTGATGAGGCCCCGCCCCGCCTTGCTCACTGTCCTGACGTCGCTGGCCGCCGCCGCGCTCGCAACCTCGAGCGCGGTGGCGGCTCCGGCTCCATCCGTCGACAACGCCCGCACGGTCGTCGCCGCGACAGACACAGATGGCGACTCGTTGCCGGACGCATGGGAAACCAACGGGTACGACGCCAACGGTGACGGCGTCGTCGACGTGGACCTGCCCGCGATGGGCGCGGACCCGCAGAAGAAGGACCTGTTCGTCGAGATGGACTACATGTCCGGCCGGCTCGCGAGTACGGCGGCCCTCGACCGGATCGTCCAGGTGTTCGCGAGCGCACCGGTCAGCAACCCGGACGGCACGACCGGCGTGACGATCCACCTCGACGCGGGCGCCGCCGGCGGAACGGCGTACAACCTGGGCGGTGGCAACCAGGTCACGTACGACGACGACCTCAACCCTTCGGCCACGCAGACCAACGCGATCAAGGCGGCCAACTTCGCGGCGGCCCGCAAGGCGGTCTTCCACTACATGATCTGGGGAGACAGCTACGACGGCGGCTGCAGCAGCGGCCAGGCGTTCAACATCCCGAACGACACGTTCATCGTCACGGTCGGCCCGAAGTGCGGGTGGAACGCGACCGACGACACCAACGTCGGCACGTTCGTCCACGAGCTCGGCCACAACATCGGTCTCAAGCACGGCGGCGCCGACAACCTGAACTACAAGCCGAACTACCTGAGCGTGATGAACTACTCGTTCCAGCTCGGCGGCGTGCTCAAGGCCGACGGCACGAAGTACTGGGGTTACTCGAACGTCCAGCCGACGTCGATCAACGAGGCCCGGCCGGACGAGACGGTCGGTCTGGGCAGCCTGGGCGCCGGGTACAAGACCAGCTGGAAGTGCCCGAACGGCACGACCCGGGTGACGGCCGGTGCGGCGAACGCGCCGATCGACTGGAACTGCGACGGCGACACCACCGACACCACGACCGCCGCGGACATCAACGGAGACAAGACCACGTCGACCCTGATCGCGCAGAACAACTGGGCGAACATCGTCTTCGGCGGCGGCGCTGTCGGTGGGGGCACGACGCCCCGCACCAAGACGCCGGCGTCGGAGCTGCAGGAGCTCACCCATGACGAGTGGATCTCGATGCAGCACAAGTAGTCCAAGCAGAAGCCCTCGCACCTTCAGGTGGGTGCGAGGGCTTCTGCTTTTCAGACTGACCAGACTCCCGTCTTGGCGGTCTCCCGGGCCCAGTCGGTGAAGTCACGGGCCGGACGGCCGAGCACCTGCTCGACACCGTTCGAGACGTACTCCGAGCGATGGTTGCGGATGACCGCGAACAGGTCGCGGACCGCGTCGGCGTCCTCCTGGATCAGGCCCTGCTCGACGAGTTCGGCGACGTGCACCTCCGGCTCGAGGTCGACGTACGTGATCGGGCGGCCGGTGGCGGCGGTGAGTTCGTCGGCGATCTCGGTCATGGTGAGCGTGCGCGGGCCGGAGATCGTGAGGGTCCGACCGACGTACGACTCGTCGAGAAGAGCCGTCGTCATCACGTCGCCGACGTCGTTGGTGTCGATCCACGCCTCGGCGCCGGTGCCGGCGGACAGCCGGATCTCCCCCGCGAGCACGTGGTACCGGAGGAAGTCCTCGCTGAACCCCTGCGCGAACCAGGCAGGCTGCACGATCGTCCAGTCCAGACCACTCGCCTTGACGACGTTCTCCAACTGGAGCTGTCCGTCGTACACAGCGAGGTCGCGGCCCGGGCTGCCGACGCCACGACCGGACAGCAGCACCAGGCGCCGCAGGCCGTCTGCCTGCTCGATGAACTTGCCGGCCTGCGCGAGCCCGGTCGGCCCGACCGGCGGCGCGAGGTACGCCGTCTCCGACCCGGCGATCGTCGGCGCCCAGGTGCTCTCGTCGTACCAGTCGAACCGCTGCTCGGTGGAGCGCGAGGCGAGCCGGTACGGGACCTCCCGCGCGTCGAGCTGCGCCGCGACGCGACGGCCGGTCTTGCCTTTGCCACTCAGAATCAGGATTGGTGTCATGTCTCAAGTTCAGCGGTGTTGATTGAGACAAACCATGGCTATGTGACGCAATTCGATGTTCGAGGCGCTCACCATGGCGTACCCTCATCGCATGGACGTGCTCGACGAACTGCTGGCCGGGACTCGCGCCCAGGACGGGGTCTTCAACCTGACGATCCTGGATCTGCCGTGGGCGCTGGAGATCCGCGACGAGGCGCCGCTCGCGCTCGCGACCCTCGTCCGCGGCTCGGGCTGGGTGACCCGCGAAGGGACCGCGCCGCAACGGCTGGAGCAGGGCGATGTCGCGATCTTCACCGGTCCGCAGCCGTACGTCGTCGGCGACAGCGTGCACACCGCACCGCAACTGCGGATCCACCCCGGCGGCATCTGCGAACCGTTGCCCGGGGCACCGGCCGACTACTCGGCGCGCCTCGGCGTGCGGACGTACGGCAGCCGCAAGTCCGGCGAAGTGATGGTTGCCAGTGGCACCTATCAGGTGGCGGGTGACGTCAGCCGGCGACTGGTCACCGCGTTGCCGCCGGTCCTCGTCGTGCCGGCCGCGGAGGTGGCCGGGTCGGTGATGGAGATGATCGCGAGCGAGATCCAGCGGGACGCGGTCGGCCAGCAGACCGTGCTGGACCGATGGCTCGACCTGGCGTTGATCACGACCTTGCGCGCATGGTTCGACCGGCCCGACTCGCACGCACCAGGCTGGTACCAGGCCCAGACCGATCCGGTCGCCGGTACTGCGTTGCGCTTGCTGCACGAGGATCCGGCACACCCGTGGAACGTCACCGACCTCGCCGACCGGGTCGGAGTGTCGCGAGCCTCGCTGGCCCGGCGGTTCACGGCCGTGGTGGGCGAGGCGCCGATGAGCTACCTGACCGGTTGGCGGATCACGCTCGCCGCCGATCAGCTGCGCTCGACCCGGGACACGGTCGAGACGATCGCCCGGCGGGTCGGGTATGCGAACGCGTTCGCATTGAGCGTTGCATTCAAGCGCGTCCGCGGGATCACGCCTACGGACCATCGGCGAGCGGCGTGAAAGCTTAAACGACCAGGTTCAACGATACGATTGAGGCTCATGGAGATCGCGTTGAGCCTCGACGAACTGCGGAAGCTCAGCCTGTGGAGCGCGGACTGTGCCGAGCGGGCATTGCCTCTCTACGAGGCGGTCGCTCCCGATGATCCCCGGCCTCGCGATGCGATCGAGGCCGCCCGCGAGTTCGGTGCCGGAGGCAACAGAACGAAGGCGATCCGGACGGCCGCGTGGGGCGCGCTCAAGGCAGCGGGTGAGGTAGACGATCCGGCCGCGGAGGCTGCGGCGCGGGCAGCCGTTGCGGCGGCGGGTTCGGCGTACCTGCATCCGTTGGCGGCGGCCACTCAGGTGAAGCACATCATCGGCGCGGCGCAGTACGCGGCGTACTCGCACGAGCTGGCAGGGCGAGATCCCGACGCCATCGTCGACTGGGCGATCAAACGCGTCCCACCTGTCGTCCGGGACGTACTACGGCGCTACCCGGACGGCACGCCCGGCCGCAGCAGGCTGGGCGAACTACACCGCCAACTGGAGACGGCGCTCAGGCAACCGTCGCCTTCATGAACGCCAACGCCTGCGGCCAAGCCAGCCGGAACGCGTCCGCGTTCACCTCCTTGTCGTGCCGCGACTTGTCCGAGAACCCGTGGTCCGCGCCCGGAAAGTACTGCGTGAACGTCGCGCCGGCCGTCCGCGCCTGCAGCACCGTCTGCAACGTCTCGAAGTCAGAATTCGGTACGGCGGTGTCCGCGCTCGGATAGCTGACGAGCACCGGCGCCGTGATCGCGGCCGCCTCGGCAATCGCGTCATACGTGTGATGCGGCGGCCGATCAGACGGGACGGTCGGGTGGAAGGCGACGACGTTCGCCACCCGCTGGTCACGCGCCCCGAGCAGGAACGCGAACCGCCCGCCGAGGCACCACCCGATCACACCGACCTTGCTGCAGCCGAGCTCGTCGACGAGGTAGTCGAGCAACGCGCTCTGCTCGGCGAGGGCAGTGTCGTCATCCATCTGCCGCAGCAGCCCACTCAGCTCCTGCCGACTGGTGTTGTCCGTGCTGCGCCCCTTGAACGGGTCCCACGCCAGCGCGGTGATCCCCTCCCCCGCCAACTCGTCGGCCCACTCCCGCACCTGCTCTCCGATGCCGGTGATCATCGGCAACAACAACATGCCGGCCCGTCCGACCCGCGCGAGATAAGCGTCCTGCTCCCCAACCGTCACAGTCACACCCATGCGCGCATCCTAAGTCAGCTGACCTTGACGGCAACCGCGACCGACAGACCTGCCGTGTGTTGCTTGGTCGCCGGCCGGTAGATGCGGACCGACCAGCTTCCGGCTGTCGGGAAGGCGTAGGCGAAGCGAGCGATACGCGTGGACGGCACGTTGACCGTCTTCGCGGTCGTCCACTTGGTCGCACCGGCCTTGCGGACCTGCAGGATCGCGATCGACCCGACGTCGTACGGGTTCGCCAGGCCTTCGTAAGCCACGGCCCGACCGTGGACCGCGGTCCTGGGCGCGACCCGCCAGCTGACCACCGCGCCCGAGGCAGCGCCGATCGGCGTCGTGATCAGCGTCTCGCCCGGAACACTCGAAGCCAGCACGGCCCGGAACGCGCCGTTGGTGGCGCTGACGAACGGGATCGACGCCACCCCGCCGGCCACGGTCTTCGCCGAGCCGAGGGTCAGCCACCGCGTCGTACCGACCGCGAGCCGTTGGAGGTAGACGGTGACGCCGGCCGGAGTCGCGGTCCACACGTTCAGGCTGCGCTGATCCTGTACGACGACCTTCGCCGTACCGTGGGCGCCGTACGGCAGTGCCGGGGCGGAGACGGTTGCCCGGCGAGCGGCGTACACGGTGGCCGGGACGGAGACGTTCCGGGCGTTGCCGTCGGTGGTGTGCAGATAGAACACGAACGAACTCGCGCCGGCCGTCCGTGGTGTCACGAGGGCGGAGGTCCGCAGGTACGGCAGGACCTTCTGGACCGAGCACCAACTCCCGAGGGACACAGCGGCCGTGCCCGGCGCCGTCAGGCCGATGTCGCAACCGTCGAACTGCCGCGTCGCCGGCGGGTCGGCGGTGAAGGTCGCAGTCGACCGGCGGCCGACCACGAGGGTCGGCGTGGTCACGCCGGCGCTGAATGCGGTGACCGCGATGGTCTTCGTGGTCGGCTTGCCGATCAGGCGACCGGTGGTGTCCAGCAGGCTTAGCGTCACCTGATGCGTGCCGACGGCAAGCTCCGGGCCGTCCATCGTGAAGATGACGTTCTGCTGCGCGACGGCGGGGTCCTGCCAGTTGACCGGCTTCCACGTCGGAGTGAGCGCGATACTCCGCTGCACTCCGTCGACGGTCAGCGTGGCGAGGCCTGGCTTGCTGCCGCTCAGCAGCGGGCCGGCGACCTTGAGGTTTCCACCCACGCGCGCGGAGCCGTCGCCGGCCACGAGCGGTACGTCGGATCCGGTGTCGAAGACGACCGGCTCGGCATGGTTCACCCGGACGAAGGTGTAGCGGCCCGATCCGTAGAAGCCGTTCGCGTCGCGGGCCTTCGCCTCGAGGCGGTAGTTTCCGTTCGGCACGGCATCGAAACCGAGGTCGATGACAGCGTCATGGTCCACCCCGCGGGCAACGCTGAACGACGCCGCTGCGGTCAGCACCGCGGCTCCGGTCGCGAGATCGATCAGCCGCAACTCGCCGACGTCATCCCGCGGGTACTGTGACGTCACCCGGAACCGACCGACCGAGTCGACAACCGCATCGCTGAACAGCTGGCCGTCGCGAACATGCTCCAGATCCGAGATCGTTCGGGGTGTGTCGAAGTACAGATCTCCACCACCGGTGGACTGCGCTCCCGACGCCGTCGTCAGCTTGGCCGAGAGCTGATAGGTGCCGAACACGGGACCGGGATGGTCCCAATCGCCGACGTGCAGCGGGACCGTGACCTGGCATCCGCTGTCACAGCTTCCGGCTGAGATCTCGGTTGATCCCTGTACGTCGTACCCGAGGCTCACGTCCACTCGCCCGGACGCTTCCCCACCAAGGTCGACGGCCAGCGTGACCGGCACATCCCCCAACGCGACCGTGCTCCCGATCACCGGACTCACCACTGCCACGGACGGCGATCCGTCCACGGCGTGCGCCGCACTCACGCCACCCGCCGCGAGCGCCATCCCGATGACCGACGCAACAACCCGACCAACTCCGCGCACGCGGAACCCCCAGAATCTCCCGGCGCCGAGAACCCCTTGCCCGCAACCGCCTCGCCTCAATATCGCGCCACGGGCCCGGCCGTTACGAAGATCCGATCAGCTCACACCGACGGTCTGGTGTTCCGGCTCGATGACGCCGATGACGCGGTCCTGGTCGCGGCCGTAGGGCTGGCCCAGGTACTTCATCGCGATCTGGTCGACGAGGGCCCAGCCCGCCTCGCCGTCGATCCATTCGGTCACGCGGCCGCGGATGATGACAGGTTCGTACGGGTTGTCGACGGGCGCGAGCGACAGGGCCACGCGCGGATCGCGGCGGAGGTTGTGGGCCTTTTGCGAGTCGGGTCCGGTGAGGAAGATGATGCGCTCGTCGAGCGTGGTGACCCACAGCGGGATCGAATGCGGCGAACCGTCCGGGAGCACGGTGGCCAGGTGAGCGATCGAGTTGCTTTCGACGGCACGGCGTACGGCGGGCTTCAACATTGTTCTGCTCCTTCAGCGGACGACTGCGTAGTGGAGGTGGGTCACGCCCGGGGCGGGCACTGCTTCGACGAGATTGAGCCGCACCTGCTCGGGCAGCTCCTGGAAGAACGGCCGGCCGCCGCCGAGCAGGATCGGCACCTGATGCAGGACGAGCTCGTCGACGAGCCCGGCCCTCAGCGCCGCAGTCACCACTCCGCCGCCCATCAGACCGACGTCCTTGCCATCGGCGATGGCGCGCGCCGCGGCGACCGCGTCCTCGATGGTGTTGGCGAGCGTCTGCTGCTCGCTGATCTCCGCCACCGGACCGTGGCTGAGCACGACCAACGGCGCCTTCGCGTGCGGGCTGCCGCCGCCGAAGTGACTGGAGTCGTCGTACGTCTTGTGCCCGGCGATCACGGCGCCGACCCGGCCGGCGAGCGCATCGAACATCTTGGCGCTCGGGGCGCTGAGCTTGAACCCGTCGAAGACCTGGCTCGGGGTGTCACCGTCGAAGTACCAGTCGAACAGCATCGGCGCGTCGCCGAGGCCGCGGTCCGGACCGGAGTCGCGACCGGTGATGTAGCCGTCGACCGAGACCGCGAGGGCGCAGAGGACCTTGCTCATCGTTCAGCCTTCCATTTGGAGTTCCTTGAGGGAACGCTAACACATTGGAGTTCCCTCAGGGAACCCCAAGGGCTAGACTGATCTCATGCAGCGCACAGACTTCCGTGAGATGGCGTGCTCGATCGCGCGCACGCTCGACGTGATGGGCGAGCCGTGGTCACCGCTGATCCTGCGCGACATCTGGGTCGGGATGTCGCGGTTCGAACAGATCCAGGCAGATCTCGGGATCTCCCGCAAGGTGCTGACCGAGCGGCTGAACCATCTGGTCGACCGCGGCGTGCTCGAGCGCCGGCCGTACGACAAGCGGCCGCGGTACGAGTACGTACTGACCGGCAAGGGCCTGGAGCTGATGGACGTCCTGATGGTGATGGTTGCCTGGGGCGACAAATGGCTGGCCGGCGAGGCGGGCCCGCCGGTGCTGTACCGGCACCACGCCTGCGGGGAGATCGGTCACGTCGAACTCAGCTGCTCCCATTGCGGCAAACCGATGCGCGCCAACGACATCGACGTACTCCCCGGCCCGGGCGCGGCCGCCTAGGCGCTGTACGGGCGGAACTGATCCAGATCGCTGTCGACCCGCGCGATCCGGTCGAAGCCCCACGTGTCCACACCCGGGCGATCGACGTTGTGCGACACCCGCGCGGACAGGTCCCGCAGCCCGCGGGCGAGGAGCGCGAACTCGAGGTGGTCGAGATCGAGATCGTGGACGCCGTACTCGTCGAGGAACTCCGGGATCCGCCCGCCGTCGGCCGCGACCCACACGTCGTACTCGCGGGGTCCGATGACGGCGTTCTCCCAGTCGAGGATCGCCGCCACCTCACCGTCGTTGCTGATCATCACGTTGAGCCCGTGGAAGTCCGTATGGCACAGCACGTCGCGCACCGGCGTGAGCCGCGACCGCACCTCGCCCAACCGGGCCAGCGCCGCGGCGACCACGTCCGCCCGGTCCACGATCCACGGGTGCCGCAGCTGCTGTTCCAGAGCACGGATGTGCGGCTCGCTGACATCGGCGCGCGGCAGCGTCACCCGCAGCGGCGCATCGTGGACCTGGCGCAGGGCCCGGGCAGCCACGCGCCAGTCGTCCCACGTCGCCGTACGCCCTTGTACATAAGGGAAAACGGCATAGGCCCGACCGTCATCCATCGCGGACAACTCACCCTGCACGGTCCGGACCGGTTCAACGACAGGCAGTCCGAGCGCGTGCAACTCCGCCAGCAACTCCAGCCCGATCGGCTGGTCGCCTTCCTTCCACACCTTCACGAACCATGCGTCGTCCGCCACCCAGCCGTCGGTGGCGAACCCACCCGGGTGCGGTTCGAGCGAGGACACGCTCAGGCCGTAGTCGCGCTCCAGCTCCACAGCCTCATCACATCACCTCTGGGCGGCCAACATCCGGAGTACTGCGGCATTCACCAGGATCAGGATCAGCGCGGAGAAGAGGAGCAGAGCGACCTGGGCGGGCAGCAGCGCGATGCCCAGGCCGATCAGCAGGACCGGGATCGCGAGGCCGGCGTACGCGATGAGGAAGAGGGCCGCCAGCACCTCCCCACGGGACGCGGGATCTGCCAGCGACGCGGCGGTCGCGACCGCACCGCGGAAGACCAGACCGACCCCCGCCCCGGCAACAACCCCGCCGACGACGAAGAGGTACAGGTTGGGGATCAGGCCGCCGACCGCCACCCCGATCAGCCCGACGGACATGGCGACCAGACCCAAGCGGAGCTGAGCCGGACGGGAGAGGCGGACGAAGATCACCTGACTGGCGGCACCGGCGATGAAGACGGCGAACGTGACGACACCCGCGAGCAGGCGCGAGGTGTGATGCAGTACGCCGGCCAGGAACGTCGGCGCGAGCGAGGTGAACAGCCCGAAGATCGCGAACGCCGCGAACGCGCCGATCGCCGACGCGAAGAACAACGGTCGAGCCGACGACGGCAACGCCACCCGCTGCGGCCGGTACGCCGGTCGCTCCTCCAACCGCTCCACCGTCTCCGGCACGAGCGCGATCCCGACCGCGCTGATCAGCAACAGAACCAGGAAGATCTCGTACGGACGCTGCAGCGGCGCCGACACGTACTGCGCGAGCAGCCCGCCGATCAGCGGACCGAACGCGAGCCCGCCAAGGTTCACCATGCTCGAGATCAGCGCCGACCGACTCGGGTCCTCACCAGGCCGCGCGATCTGCCGCAGCTCCGACAGGTGCGCGGTAGCGGTCGCGGTCAGTACGCCGACCCCGACGCCACAGATGAAGCGCGCCACGAGCAGACCGGGAACCGACGACCAGCTCAGGAAGATCGCCGCGGACAACGCTTCCGCGAGGACGGCAAGCAGCGCGACCCGGCGGCGGCCGAGCCAGTCGCTGACATGTCCGGCGAGGTAGAGCGACGCCATCACGCCGACCGCGTAGCTGGCGAAGATCACCGTGATCACGTACGTCGGGAACCCGTCCCGGTGCTGGTAGATCGCGTAGAGCGGAGTCGGGATCGTCGAGAAGGCCATCGTGGTGAGAAAGGCCGCCGCGATCACCCAGAACCCGGGAGCATGGGCGAACCGGATCCGTGCGCCGATCCGCGAAGACGTCATGGTGGACATGGTTCCAGCGTGCCGCGCGAGATCTATCGAGTCCAACGAAAGTTCTTGCACGCTCTTATCGTCAGATCCGATAATTGACCTGTGGACAGCCGACAGCTCGAGTACTTCGTCGCCGTCGCCGAGGAGCTGAGTTTCACCCGGGCGGCGCAGCGACTGTTCACGGTGCAGTCCACCGTCTCAGCCGCGGTACGTGCGCTCGAGGCCGACCTGAAGACGACCCTCTTCGACCGCTCGACCAGGCGAGTCGTGTTGTCGACTGCCGGTCAGGCGTTGCTGCCCGAGGCGAAGGCCGCGCTGGAGGCCCTCGACCGGGCGCGGGCCGCGGTGGAGGAAGCGTCGACCGGACTCCGTGGCAACATCCGGATCGGAACGCTCGCGCGGTTGAGCATGGTCGACATGGCCGAGCTGCTCGGCGCGTTCCATCACAAGTACCCGTTGGTCGAGGTGCAGGTCGCCACCTCGCCGACCGGATCCACCGGTCTCGCCGACGATATCCGGCACGGTCGGCTGGACATCGCGCTGCTCGGCCTGCCGAAGCCCGAGCTCACCGGTCTCGAGGTGCGTGACCTGGCGACGGTTCCGTTCGTCGCGTTGCTGCCGTCGGGGCACGGGCTGGCGCGGCAGTCCGCCGTACGGCTGGAGGAGCTGGCCGGGGAGCGGTTCGTCGACATGCCGGCCGGGTTCGGGAACCGGAAGATGGTCGACCGGGCCTTCGACACGATCGGGATGCCGCGGCGGATCCACATCGAGGTCCCGGAACTGACGACGATCCCCGACTATGTGCGGGTCGGGCTCGGGGTTGCCGTCGTACCCGATCTCGAGCTGGCCGAGGAGCCAGGCGTCGCCAAGCTGCCACTGAAGGGGACCGAGCTGACCTGGACGTTGTCGGTGGTGACAGCGGCCGGACGGCGACCGAGCAGGGCGGTGACCGCCCTGCTCGATCTGATCGGGGACAACACCCGCCCGTACTTCTAGGCGACCTTCTAGGCGACCCAGATCGACCAGTCCGGCAGCTCGACGTACCGGCGCAGTGCGGCCACGCCGCTGAGCCAGCCGGTCCAGGCGCCGTACGGCGGGTTGGCCTCGTCGAAGCCGCTCATCACGAAGGTCAGCCGGGTCTTCCCGTCGGACTCGGCGAGCTCCCAGCTGCTGATGCCGGACGGTCCCCAGTCCGTCGCCATCTTGCGGCCCTCGACCAGGTCGACGATCTCCACGCCCGGGCCGGCGTCGAACCCGCCCATCGCGAACCGGCCGCCCTTGCGCAGGTCGATCTCGATCGGGAACCCGAACCAGGCCGACGCCTTCTCGGACTCGGTCAGCGACGAGTACACCTGCGCGATCGGACCGTCGATCAGCACCTCGCCCTCGAAGACCGGTGAGGTGAAGTCCGGCCGGGTCGTCAGCTCGCGACCCTCGACGTGGTCGACGAGGTTGGCCAGCGCCAGCGACCAGAACGTCTGCAGTACGCCGCGGATGTTGGCCCCGCTGATCGCGTCGGCGAAGTCGAAGTGCGACTGCGACAGCTTGATCAGCGTCGCGTCGTCGCCGTCGGGGGTCAGCGTGATCTCGGTGGTCGTCTCTTCGCCGCCGAGTGTCCACGCCAGCGTCAAGGTGCTTCCGTCGTACCCGAGGACGCGCTGGTGGGGCGCGTCGCCCTCGGGGATGTAACGGCCCCAGAACTCGAACGTGCCGGGCAGGTCGACGGTCGAGTGCTCGCCGAGCCAGAGGTTGAGGGCCTTCGGATCGGTCAGCGCCTGCCGGACCTCGTCGATACCGGCCTTGGCGCGAACTTGCAGAACGAGTGGTTCAGTCATGGTCTTGGTCTCCCTTGGGGTAGCAGGCCACGGCGAGCTTGAAGGCGTCGCCCTCACTGCCGCCGTAGCGCGCGAACAGGTCCTGCAGCGTGCCGCGCAGGTCCTCGAAGAACTCCCGCCGCCGGTCCGGTGGAACCCGGATCTCACCGGACACCCCGATGGACGGCAGCTCCGGAGCCGACCGGTCCAGCGCGGCGATGTCGGTCTGGACCTCTTCCATCAGGTCCAGCACGTAGCCGAGGCTGAGCTCGTCGCGGGTCCGGCGGAGTCCGCCGATCCGGCCGACGAGCGTCGGCGACAGCCAGTACGAACGGGCGGTCGCCTGGTAGATGCCTTCATGGATCCCGCGCACCTTGCGCTCGTCCACCTGGGTCACCAGCCCCGCCTCGACGAGGCGCTTGACGTGGTAGTAGACGCGCTGCGGAGTCTGCCCGAGCTGCTCGGCCACCTCGCTACAGGTGGCCGGCTCGGCCAGCCGCCGCAGCACCTCGATCCGCTGCGGCTTGAACAGCGCCTCGGCCTGTTCGAGCTGCTCCAGGTGCATCACGTCTCTCATCACACAAAGAACTTTGTACGTAAAAATCTCTTTTGTCAATCGATCGGCTTACATCACCGGGGAATGTAAATCGCCCGTCGTTCGTTGTACGGGGTGCTTCGGTGATGCATCACCGAGCAGACACCCAAGACCTGGGGGCCTTTGCTACGGATCGTCCGGCACGTTCCTGCCGGCGGAGGAAAGGAAGCGCGACATGGCAACTGTCTCGTTCAAGGGAGCCACCCGGGTCTACCCGGGCAGCGACATCCCAGCTGTGGACAACCTCGATCTCGACATCTCCGACGGCGAGTTCATGGTCCTCGTCGGCCCGTCGGGTTCCGGTAAGTCGACCGCGCTGCGGATGCTCGCCGGCCTCGAAGAGGTGAACGAGGGCTCGATCTTCATCGGCGACCGCGACGTCACCAACGCACCGCCGAAGGAACGCGACATCGCGATGGTGTTCCAGAACTATGCGCTCTACCCGCACATGTCGGTCGCCGACAACATGGGCTTCGCCCTGAAGATGCAGGGCATCCACAAGGAAGAGCGCGCCAAGCGCGTGATGGAGGCCGCCAAGCTGCTCGGCCTGGAGGAGTACCTCGAGCGCAAGCCGAAGGCGCTGTCCGGTGGTCAGCGGCAGCGGGTCGCGATGGGTCGTGCGATCGTGCGCAGCCCGAAGGTCTTCCTGATGGACGAGCCGCTGTCGAACCTCGACGCCAAGCTGCGGGTCCAGACCCGCACCCAGATCGCCGAACTGCAGCACCGCCTCGGCGTCACCACCGTCTACGTCACCCACGACCAGGTCGAGGCCATGACGATGGGCGACCGCGTCGCGGTACTGAAGGACGGCGTCCTGCAGCAGGTCGACACCCCGCTGAACCTGTACGACCGGCCGAAGAACAAGTTCGTGGCCGGCTTCATCGGATCGCCCGCGATGAACCTGATCACCGCCGAGATCGTGGACGGCGGCGCGAAGATCGGCGACTACGTCGTACCGGTCGCCCGTGACCTGCTGGCCAAGGCCGGCGACGACAAGACGCTGACGCTCGGCATCCGTCCGGAGGCGCTGCACATCGCCGACAAGGGCCTGCCCGTCAAGGTCGCGGTGATCGAGGAGCTCGGCTCGGACGCGTTCCTGTACGGGACCGCGGACCACGCCGAGAACCAGCAGATCATCGCCCGGATCGGAACGCGGCTGCACAACGACAAGGGCACCGAGGTCTACCTCGCACCGGACCCCGACAAGCTGCACCTCTTCTCCACCTCCACGGAGGAGCGCCTTGTAGTTTGATCCCGTGGGCCATTGGGAGCGGGATGCACCAGGTGTGATGGAGCTGCCGTCGGGTCGGCTCGTTCGCGGACGGAGTCTGCGACGTGGCCCGGCGGCAGCGCCGTTTCCGACGTACGGCGTGTATCTGCTCGGATCGGAACCGCCCGACGTGCCGTGGGAGACGCGCTGGATCAAGTGGCCCGATTTCCGGCTGCCGGTTGACCGCGCGGCCGCGTTGACGATCTTCCGCGAGGCGCTGGACCGGACTTCCGACGGGCGGGTCGAGTTCGCGTGCGGCGGTGGACGGGGTCGGACCGGTACCGCGCTCGCGTGCCTCGCAGTACTCGATGGTGTGCCGGCTGATCAGGCTGTCTCGTACGTACGCGAGCACTTCGACAAGCACGCTGTGGAGACGCCGTGGCAGAAGCGATACGTGCTAAATCTGTTGACCAAGAGCTGACGTCTCGCGTTGGGTTCGAGGCGTGAGCATCGAACGGACCAATCCCAGCGGCCTCCACGCGACCCCCGGCTACCACCACGTCACCACAGTCAAGGCGGACACTATCGTCTACCTGGCAGGGCAGTGCCCGCTGCAGCCGTCCGGCGACCTGGCACCGGGAGGTCTGGAAGGACAAACCGCGCAGGTCATCACCAACATCCTCACGGCGCTCGAGTCCGCCGGCGCCGGTCCATCCGACGTCGTCCGCACCGTGATCTACGTCGCCAGTCCCGACCGCGAGGACCTCTCCGCCGTGTGGACGCAGCTCAACGCGTCTCCGCTCGGCCCTGCCTTCACGACCGCGAGCACACTGCTCGGTGTGGCTCAGCTCGGCTTCCCGGGACAGCTCGTCGAGATCGATGTGACCGCGGCGCTGTGATCGTTCCCGCCGAGGTCGTCGAGTACGACGCGCGCTGGCCGCTCTGGTTCGCCGAGATCTCCGCTGCGTTGGAGCCGTACCTCGGCGAGCTCCCGCACGTGATCGAGCACGTCGGCAGCACCGCCGTACCCGGTCTCGCCGCGAAACCGATCATCGATGTCGACGTCGTCGTACCGTCGAACTCCTTGGTGCCCGCGGCGATCTCGCGGTTGGTTGCCGCAGGCTACCGTCACGAGGGCGATGCCGGGATCTCCGGCCGCGAGGCGTTCGCGCTGCCGCCGGATGTTGCCCACTACCACCATCTGTATGTCGTTGTTGAAGGCAACAAAGCTCATCGGGATCATGTGCTGCTCCGCGATCACCTGCGTGCGAACGCAGCCGACCGGGAGCGGTACGCCGCCCGCAAACGCGAGCTGGCGCACCTGCTCACCACGGACCGCACCGCCTACGTCGTCGGCAAAGGCGCGCTGGTCGAAGAAATGATCGCTAGAGCTGATGGTTCGCCTGGAGCCGACGCTCCGGGTCGTACTGCTCCCGGAGCTCCGTCAGCCGGGTGAACGTCCCCTCGTCGTAGACGTCCCGGAGATCGATACCTCCGCCGTTGAAGTTGAGCAGCCGCCCGACCGTCAGCTCATGCCAGGGCTCGAGTACGGCGTTCTGCAGTTCGCTGTCGCCGTCCCCGCCAGGCGAGATCAGGGTGATCGAGTACGCCGCGTCCCGGTGGCAGACCGCGTTCGCGACCGCCGGCTCCCGCGTGAGCGCTCCGCCGAGCTGGCGGATGGCGACCACACACCTCGTCGGCGCCTCCGGACCGGCGAGCTTCGGCAAGGTCGCCAGCGACGTCGGGTCGAGGTCGCTGACCAGCACGTTGCGCGTACTGAAGCTGTCCGGGCGGTCCGGCTCGGCGAAGATCTTCTCCGACTCGACGTACGGCAGCTCGCCGACCGTGTCCATCGCCGGCTGCCCGATCGCCCGCAGCGGCCTGATCAGCTCCTCGCCGTCGTCGCCGAGAATCACGAGCTGCACCTGCGCGATGTACTTCCCGCGCAGCGCCGGCGGGACCGCTGGGATATCCGGCAGCGGCACGAGCGCCATCGCCGTCGTCACCTCGTCAGGGACCGTCTTGGTCCACTCCCGCCATACCTCCAGGACGTCCGGGTGTTCCGCGAGGTCGAAGTACAGGCTTCCGCCGTACAACGTCGGCACGTCGAAGAGCTCGATCTCCATCCCGGTCACGACACCGAAGTTCCCGCCGCCACCTCGTGTCGCCCAGAAGAGGTCCGGGTCCGCGTCCCGCCGTATCCCGTCCATCGTCACGAGCTCGATCCGGCGGACGTGGTCCGCGGCGTACCCGAATCGTCGCGCCATCAGACCGAGGCCGCCGCCGAGGGTGTACGAGATCGCGCCGACGCCGGGAAAGCTCCCGGACAGCGGCGCGAGACCGTACGGCGCGGTCGCTTCCATCACGTCACGCCAGGTGGCGCCCGCTTCGATCCACGCCGTCTTCCGGTCCGGATCGACCGTCACCTGGTTGAACGCGGCGGTCGCGATCAGCACGCCACCGTCGATGCCTCCGGTCAGACCGTGGCCGGACGCCTGCACGGCGATCTTCTTGTCATGATCGATCGCGTAGCGCACCGCTTCCTCGACCTCGGTCGCGTCGGTGACCGGGAAGATCACCTCGGGCCGGTGAGGGTTACGCCGCTGGTACCCGAGGCGCGCGTCGTCGTACTCCGGGCTTGTCGTCGTCAGCATCATGCCACTCACGCTATGGGCCCTTGCGGACAGAACTTGTCCGCAAGGCATCCTGTTGTCATGGATATGCCTGGCCGCCTGCTTCGGTTGCTGTCGCTCCTGCAGAGCCGCCGCGAGTGGTCCGGCCGCGAACTGGCCGACCGCCTCGGCGTCACCGAGCGAACGATACGACGCGACGTCGACCGGCTCCGATCGCTCGACTACCCGGTCACCGGGACGACCGGGACCGCGGGTGGCTATCGGCTCGGATCCGGGACGCATCTGCCGCCGCTCCAACTGGACGATGACGAGGCGATCGCCGTCGCGCTTGGTCTGGTCGGCGCGGCCGGCGGCGGGGTGAGCGGGATGGCGGACAGCTCGATGAGCGCGCTGGCCAAGCTCGAGCAGGTGTTGCCGGCGCGACTGCGGCCGCAGTTGGCGGCGGTGAGTTCGTCCGCCGAGGCGATCCCGCGGCCCGACGTACCGCAGGTCTCACCGGATGCGCTCGCCGTACTCGCGCGCTGCTGCCGGAACCAGGAGATCGTTGCCTTCGACTACCAAGGCCGGGCGCGCGGGGCGACGCGCCGGCGGGTGGAGCCGCATCAGCTGCTGACGTTGGCGTGGCGGTGGTACCTGCTCGCCTTCGACCCGGAGCGGGACGACTGGCGGATCTTCCGGGTCGATCGGATCTCCGATGTCGCCTCGACACTCCATCGCTTCACACCTCGGGAGCTTCCGGCGCCGGACGCGGCGACGTACCTGGTCGAGTCGTTCACCTCGGCGCAGTACCTGCACTCCGTGCACCTGACCGTCCAGGCGCCTGCGGCCGCTGTGTCCGCAACCTTCGAGGGCATCGTCCGCGGGATCGTGGAGCCTGTTGATGCGGCCTCCTGTGTGGTGCGGTTCAGCGCGGACACACCCGCTCTGTTGCTCACCCAGGTCGCGGCCGTTGCTGCGATCGCCGACTTTGCCGTCGACCATGCCACCCCGGAGACGGCTGCGCTCATCGCCGGGGTGGGTTCGCGGCTCACGCGGGCCTTCTCACGCGGCGATCAGGCCGATCCCGAGCGTCAGCACCCCGAGGGCGAGTGATGCTGCGCCGGCCCAGAGCACCCACAGGAACTGATTGGGCTGGGTGCGGTCCTTGCCCGCGGACGATGCGAAGAAGCCGCCGGACATCAGGATGGCCGCCAGTGGGATCGCCAACCGGGCGACCCAGAGCCAGAACCCGGTCAGGCTGGTGTGGTCGACGTACAGAAGTCCGACCAGACTGAGGATGACCAGTACGCCGGCGTGGGCGTGACCTGCGCGCGCGAACGACTTCTGGAAGTCGGTCATCGGCACCTGACCGCGGACGATCTTGGTCATGAAGTAGCCGCCGAACTGGATCGTCACGATCGTGAGCAGGAGGACGCCGGCGGTGATGCGGGAGTGGTCGTTCATGCGTACACGCTCTCTTTGACTGGAGTGATGGCGGGATCAACCGACTCGCCTCTTCATGGATAGTTCGAGTATCCGCTTATGGATACTGATACTATCCATGAAAGGCAACGGGAAGGCAAGGGAAATGCGGATCGGGGAACTCAGCAAGGCGACCGACGTACCGGTGCCGACGATCAAGTACTACCTGCGCGAGGGCCTGCTCCCGGCCGGCGAGCTCAGCAGCCCCAACCAGGCGTCGTACGGCGAGGCCCACGTCCGCCGGCTGCGCCTGATCCGCGCGCTGATCGAGCTCGCCCAGGTCCCGGTCGCCCAGGTCAAGGAGATCCTCGAGTCACTCGACTCCGACACCGAACCCCTGCACGAACAGATCGGCCGCGCACACCGAGCCCTCACCCCGACCCGCCGCCTCACCGCCAGCCCCGAAGCGCGAGCCGCCGCCACCGCCCAGGTCAACGAGCTGATCGAACGCCGCGGCTGGGCGGTGGAACCCGAGGCCCCCGCCCTCGCCACTCTCGTCGACACCATCGCCGCGATGCAGACTCTCGGCCAGGCCCACCTGTCCGAGTACCTGGACGCCTACGCCGAGGCTGTCGAGAAGTTCACCGAGCTCGACATCGCGGCCGTGAGCGCCCGCCCCACCCGCGACCAGTTGGCCGAATCAGTCGTCATCGGCACGATCCTCGGCGAGACCCTGCTCTCCTCGCTGCGCCTCCTGGCCCAGGAATCCATCTCGGCGAAGCGCTGGGGTCGCGGCTAGTTCAGAGCCGTCAGTCAGGAGCCGTCGGTCAGGAGCGGTCGGTCAGGAGCCCTCGGTCAGGCCCGGGATGATCTTCGCCAACGCCTTGTGGAGGGTGCGCCGCTCGCTCTCGGTCAGCGGGTCGAAGACCAGTTGGCGTACCAGTTCGACGTGGCCCGGGGCCGCCTTCACCAACTCCGCGTAGCCGTCGTCGGTGAGGATCGCGTTGGTGAAGCGACCATCGTCCGGGTCGGGCTCACGGCGTACCAGACCGCGATTCTCCAGCCGGCGGATGAGGTGGGAGAGCCGCGAGAGCTCGGAGTTGGTCAGGATCGCCAGCTTGCTCAGCCGCATCGTGTGGTCCGGCTGGTCCGACAGGCCGGCGAGGACGTAGTAGTCCAGGAAGCTCAGGCCCGAGTCCCGCTGCAGCTGGGTGCCCAGCGCTGTCGGCAGGCTGGCAATCACCAGATGCAGGGCCTGCCAGGTCTCCAACTCGTCCGCGGTCAGCCAGCGGGGCTCAGTCTTGCGGGCTCCTTCGGCGGCCATGGGTGCAGCATAGGCCACTCGAGGCTTGACTTGAATCTTCAAGTGACCGGTCGTACCGTGGTTGATGACATGAAGATTCAAGTCATCCCCTCGAAGGAGTTGTCGCTGTGAGCGACCTGAAGATCGCGATCATCCTCGGCAGTACCCGTCCCGGCCGCAACGGCAAGGCGGTGGCCGACTGGGCACTCGCCCAGGCCCAGAACCGCACCGGGGCCACCTATGAACTGGTCGACCTGCTCGACTACCCGCTGCCCCACCTCGACGAGTCGATCCCGCCCGCGGTCGGTCAGTACGCCGGCGAGCACACGAAGGCCTGGGCCGAGAAGATCGCCGAGTACGACGGCTTCGTGTTCGTCACGCCGGAGTACAACCACTCGACGTCCGGCGTACTGAAGAACGCCATCGACTACCTGTACGCCGAGTGGAACAACAAGGCGGCCGGCTTCGTCTCCTACGGCTCGCTGGGCGGCGCCCGCGCGATCGAGCACCTACGCGGGATCAGCGCCGAGCTGCAGATCGCGACCGTCCGTCAGCAGCTGTCGTTCTCGATGTTCACCGACTTCGAGAACTTCTCCGAGTTCCGCCCCGGCCCGCAGCACGAGGCCGCCGCAACCGTCCTCTTCGACCAGCTCGAGTCCTGGACCGGCGCCCTCAAGCGCATCCGCGTCAAGCAGGCTGTAGCAGCTTGATCGTCTAGCATCCATTGCCGGCCACCGCGCGGCGTCGGTCTGGCGTACGTGGGAACTCTCGTCATTCATCGCGAGCGAATCACAGTCGCCAACCGGCGGGCCGCTAGGTTTGGATCTTCGTGCTCCCAGATGCGAATGACCGTCCACCCGGCGCCTGACAATCGGGCATTCGTGTCAGCGAGCCTGGTCCCGGCAACGTTAGCGTCCCAGAAGGCGGCGTACTGCTGCGGATGTGCCATGTTGAGGGCAGCCGTGCCAGAAGCAGCCATCGATGAATACAGCGACCCTCGCGCTGGAGAAGACCATATCGGCTCTCCTGTTGAGGGACCGCAGGGCCGCGCGTCTACGCGATACCGAAGTCCCAGCGCGTGCGCGGCCCTGCGGATTGCCAACTCCGGGGATATGTCCCGTCGGCGATTCGCCTGCATCCGTCAGCGCGCGGCTGGGGATGCAGCCGTCGACTCCTGCTCGCCCACGGCTCCCTTACCTGCCCGGGCTGTCATCCGTCGTAGGCAACTTGAATTCGCAGCGTGCCCTCGCTCGTGTGGAGTAGAGCGTCGCCTCGCCCAGCGAGCGACTCCGCCCCAGTCTCGTCAAGGACGATTCGACTGTCAGTTGCGGTTTTGACGCGGAGGGCGAGCTGCGCTGGGAAATTGGACCTGATCGTCGTTGAGATGACGTCTGCACTTGGGCGCTGAGTCGCGGCGATCACATGAATGCCGGCCGCACGCGCTTTCTGAGTCAGCCTCCTGAGCAGATCCTCGATCGTCCGCTTGTCATCGGGATCGCTGGTCAGGTCTGCGTACTCGTCAAGGACGATGACGATCCAGGGTCGTTTTTCCCCGGCTCCGACCTTCGCGTTGAATTCGACGAGCTTCCGAGCACGAACGGCCTTCATCGCTCGATACCGATCGTCCATCTCCGATACAGCCGCCTCGAGAATATCGATCGCGTCGGCCGCGTCCATGCCAATCGCGCCGTCAAGATGCGGATCATCCTCGAAGTCAACCAACTCCGTGCCCTTGGGATCCACAAGGCGGAGTCGCACACTGGCTGCGTCGTACCGAGTCAGTCCCTTGAGGATCGTGTCAAGCGCAACCGACTTGCCTGATCCCGTCGTTCCCGCTACGAGGAGGTGAGGAGAATCAGGCGATGAGAACGAGATCCCGACCGGCGTTCCCGAGATGTCGGCGCCGATCGGAGTCGTGAGGTCGTTGGGGTCGACCGGCCAGCTATCCCACAGTGCGGCTGCTGCGACCCCGAACTTCTCGTCTTCCACCTTGGGAATCTCGAACACGACAGCGCCGCGGTCATTCCTGGTCCGAATGCTGTACCCAGCGGGCAGTTCGAGAGCGAGGAAGATCTCCTCGCGACGATTGACAACCTTATCGACGGTTACACCAGGTTTGGGGACGAACCGCAGCGCATAAAATCCAGGCCCTTCCTTCCATGGATCGTTGTCCGGCGGTCCGACCTGAACGTTGTGGAGGCCAAACACATCGAGCACCTTGTTGTACCGGCGGCGAATCTCATCGTTGCCGAGGCCAACGACATGGTCAGAGACCACCTCAGGCATTACCCGTGGACCCGTCCCTGATCCAGCGGCAGTGTTCCGACCAGCTTCCACCTGTCCAGGAGGACCATCAACCTTGGTCTGGACATCCGGCGCAGCTTCGTCAATTCCGTCTTCTGAACGCAATCCCACCTCAGCGCGCCAGCTGCCGTGAGTAGTTGCCGCTGACGTCGCGGGGTCAACCCCCGCACGAAGCAAGCCGATGACCTCCTGAAGCTCGGGCCGATTCAAGCGGATGAGGGTGTGCCTACCCAGACCACGGGGAACTGGAGCAGGCTCGTCCTGAGCGGCAGCGATTGCAACGACGACACCCTCGACGGAACTGAGCTCGACATTGCCGGCGCGAAGTTCCTCGACGACACGTACCTCGAGATCGGATCGACCAGGCCCCACCCGAATACGCGACGGCAACTCCGATCCTCGGAGCTCCTCGCGACTGGTCTGCTCGATGGCTGCCGCAAGCTCCTCGAGCCAGAACCTGTGATCATCCGTCGCCTCATCCCCTGATGCGAAAGCAGATCGACATAGATCAGTCGTACGGTTCAGTTGCTCTTCGGCAGAGCCATGGTCATACGTCTGCCGGAACTTCGACTCGGCGACGAGTACGTCGAGCGAAACACCACCATCCTCGTTCAATGTGAGAACGAATCGACCGAGGTCTGCTCTCGTCTTCGCACCCCGACCGAACCATCGCTGCTGCTCGTCGAAGCTGAGCCACACGATGAGGCAGGTCTGGTCATCCATCACCGGCGAGCGCTGTTCGATGACGAAGCGCGTCGCGACGAGGCCGACGACTTCATTGATGGTGGTCCCGATGCCAAGCGATCTCAAGACAGCGCCAGGTACGACGTTCCGTCCCACGGCGTAAAGCCTGGCTGCCGTGTCCTCGGCTTCATCGGCACGGACGGCGCCAATCTCCACCAGCCGTCGCTGCAAGCGTTTCACCACCAACTGCCGGCCCGTTTGAGAGCTGACGATCAACGTGTACGCCTCGTTCTTGCCGACTCCGGGCTTAACCAGGATCACGTCAGGACGATCGCTGAGGTTGTCGACCTGGTCGCGCCCGATGAACGAATCAAGAGTCACGACCCAGTGGGCGACGCAGTGGAGCGCGAGGAACAACTTCTGATGTTGGTCGAACTGGATCTGCATCTCGAAGTAGTCGGTGTTGCCCTCCGCTTCTCGAGCCACAGCCGACCGACGATCGTAGCGAACGCAAAGTGTGGACCACGTCTCAAGGTCAGCATCAGGCGCGCTCGGGAGGAGCTCACGGACGACGTTCTCACTTGACTCCGTGAGATTGTGCGCTGCCGCATGCGTCCACGGGTCATATCGGCCAGCCATCGTCGCCGACGGGTCTCTCGTACTTGAGTTGAGGCTCGTCTGCGTGCCGAAGAGTGCAGGCGCCAGGGCAATGTCGATCGAGTCTTCGAGGCCGGCCAAGTCTGCATCTCGCTCCGAGTTCCATGGCTTCAGCACAAGCTGGACGTCCGGCAGGAAACGCTCATCCATCACATCGGAATCAGCGAACTCGGAGTCGAACGCCTGAATGATGCCGTGGTGCGTCTCGCGTGGTGCAAGTACGACGAGATCGAGGCGGAGCTTCGGGCTCTTGGCACGCACCCTCTTCGCCACTCGCACCGGCAGTACCGGATCGCCATTTCGATCGAGTAACAGGACCGACAGGCCATCCTGCTTGTGCGGATAGGTCGCTAGGTAATCAGTGATTACACGGACCATTTCCTCGATCGCTGCGTCATCCACGGCCGCCAGCCAGTCCCGCGACTCATTACCCCCTTGGCGAACTGGCGCATATTCCTCGTGTCCGGCCGATTCGCGCATCGGGATCGCAACCGTTTGACTCGGTCCTACGACCACCGCCGGCGTGCCGTGTGGTGAAACACGCTCGAGAGTATCGAAAAAGAGGTCGCTGTTCTCTGAGTTGAGCTTGAGGCGCTCGGTGAGTGCCTTTGATATCAGACTCGTCAATTGTGCGTAGTGGCGAGCGAGCCAGCGGAGTCGCAGCGGATGGGTTGCAAGCATGAGGATGCGATGCTCAGCGAGACGGACAACGTCGCTGAGCACTACATCGGAAAGATCTGGGTCCGGTGCGTTCGCTGGGACTAGCTGCGCCCGTGCGCGGCTGATCGTCTGATCCCATTCGTCGAGATACGACGTGACGATGTCAGCGTCGATGCCATCGGCAAACTTGGCGAAGTGCCTTCGGCGGAGGTCGAACAGTTCGCCACCGAACTGACCGGCGGGGCGTTCGACGCCGGATCGCTGCCAGTCTCGCGGGTCAGTGAACTGGTCGAGGAATCCATCGAAGCTACCGCCGTACACCTCTCCAGGAGGGACCTCGAATCCGCGGAGAAACGCAGCGACGGCGATCTGCCCGGGCGTCGCGAAGGGATCCCAACGGAAGCGCCTCTGGGCACTTCCTTGCATCTCCACGACGATCCGGATCGGAGCCCATACTTCCGACGCATCAAGCGGCTCATCGTCCGGGGGAAGCGTCCGCAACTTGCAATCGAGGAGATCGGCGTCGACTTCCAACCCAAGGCGAAGACCGACGGAGGCCTGCACCTGCTTGAGGCTTCTTCCATAGAGGAAAGCGAACAGCCACCGCGTCCAGGCGCCGGCTTCGGGGGCGCCCTCGACCCGAACGGTTACCGTTCCTTCCTCCTCATCATCGAAGTACGTAAGTTCCCGCAACAATGCGCGCAGCGGATCAGGCACTACGAGTGAATCAGGAAAGGCGATCTTCTCGACTCGCCGACGAAGCGGCTTGGGAAGTACATCGGCGAGTGGCTCCGTATCGGCCGGTGGCTCGGCGAAGAGGAACCGCTCCGCGGCTTCCTGATCGCTGCGATCGAGACCGTCCTCAACCAAGAGTGCATCGAACTCATCGAGCCTCGCGGCGGCAGAACGTTCGATGGCCTCGCGGATCTGGCGGCCGAGGCCAATCTTTGCCGAGCGCTTCTCGAAGACCTCGAGCCATAAAGAGAGGTCAAGAGCGCGCCGTGCACACTCGGTTCGTTCTCCGGACTCCATCACGAGATTCCGCATGTGGGTCTTTGCCTCGTCCGACGACAGCCCAACACGTGCGAGCGAGACGTCGGTCAGCTCCGCCGCATCGATGCGTGCAAGCAGATCCTCCTCCGTGAGGATCGCTCCACTTGGTTGCCTGAGCCCGCTAACTCGGACGTTCTTCCTGATCCGAGCCTCGAGCGCGCTGTCCGACACGAACAGGTCACCGTCAGGGAACAGACCAAGAGTGGGTAGCGCATCCGAAACTGCCGATTGAGTGACCTCGGCAGTGTGGACTTCGGCGTTCACGACCGATGTGGCGGATTCTACGAGATAGCGGGCCAGGCGGCGAAGCGAACGCCCCTCCTCCTCTGACTCAGACACGGCACGCCAAACGCGCAGCTGATGCGACTCGAGAGTCCTCGGTGTCGTGCCTTGGCCACCAGCCTCGAACCAAGCTTCCCGCGCGAACGTAGCAAATCGCTTGTCCTGTTCGACTCCACTCACCAAGGAGGAACCGTCGAGTCTGTTGACCGCCGTCAGGCCCTGAGCATCCGGAGGAACACCCCAGTCGAAGAGCAGCACGGATTCGCCCGAGCCGGTGACGTTGCGCCACGCCGTCAGCTGTTCGCCTGGCTGGAGAAGGAACTCCGGGGGGATCCCGTCTATCGCCTCGGAAGTGCCGACCTTGACCAGTACCTCCGCAGCCGTTCCTGAGTTCAGCTGCCGTGCAGTCTCCACGAGCGCAGACTTGACGATGGGCTTGTCGAATCCGGCGACGCGCAAAGCGGCCCTGGTTCCATCGCTGCCCTTGGTCACTGACTCCAGCGCCACGAGGGCAACCACGCGTCCAAGCGTCCTGTCTGCTCCGTCGATCACCGAGGCTCCCCATGTACGATGCTTGTCGCGTCCGAGTACTGAGTCAGCAATCCGGTCGCTGCCAAGCGAGACCGAAAAGCATCGGAGTTCCGCTCGTACACCGATGCGTCGACATCGACCGTCAGATCGTTCTCACCAGCGGTTCGCTCATCGAGGATGATCCCGTAATCCTCGTACAGCCGAGCACAGAAGCTATAGAACTCCTCCTCGGATCCGGGTTCCAGGCTCGCGGAGACGATCGCCTCCAGCATCGGAGGTTTCATCGTGAAGTGACGCCGGCCTGTCGTGGCATTCAGCGCACCAACGGCGGCGAGGGTCTCCGAGAAGAAGGAGCGTGGAGAGCCCGTCCCTACCGCACTCTGGGACATGTGCCGCGTATATCGCAACGCCAGACTCTCGTTCCCCATCGCCAGCGCATCGTCGTGGAGGGTGGTAGCGCGGGCAATGATCGCGTTGACGATGTTCTTTCGGAATCCGTCGAGTGCGTCTTGAGACAATCTTCGCAGAGGTGTGGCGTCCTTCATGAAATCGACGAAAACCGTCTCAGAGGGCTGCGCCAACGACGACCGCGCAAGATGGAGCTGATGGCGTGCGAGGCAGAACGGAACCCAATGCATGAGACTCTCGATGCGCTTGGCTCGCGGTAGCTGCGCCCGAGAGACGATGAAGTTCACACCGCGTCGCAGATACTCCGGCCATGGGCTGCGGTCCTCGTATATCTTGATGTCCGACTCGGACCCGTCCTCGTAGGGCTTCGTGTCCTTCGCGTCGTCATGAGCTCGGAGTGAGCGGGCGATCTCACCGAGCGCGGATTCACTGTCTCGCACAAGCTCGAGCAAGCCATCACGCGTACCGTTACGGCGGGAATCATCGAGGTCCGTTCGCAGGACCTTGTAAGCCCAGGACCCGCCATCGCGGAATACATACCTCTCGATGTGCGGCACCTTTGGCGCGTCGCGCTTCGTTCCGGCCGCCCTCCGCTCGGCGGCATCGTAGTGGATGAGCTCCCCGACGAACGGATAGAGATGGGTGTTGTACCAGCTGGGCAACTTCCGTCGACCTGGTATCTGCACGAGCAGCGATGAGGACAGCGCCTGGAGGGTGGCCAGGGTCTCTTCATCGTCGACGGCCTCCGCCAGCGTCTTGGGGTCGATCGTCGCATTGACGGCGATCCGTCGCGCGAAATCATGCGATGCCCGGATGTACGACACGACGTCGCTCCCCACGTCAAGGAGCGCTGAAGGGTCCACCTCGTAGACACCGCGAGCGATTGCGAGCAGTTCGAGCGACACGTAATAGCCACGGCCTTGTTGCTCGAGATTCACGCCAAAGAGGTCGAAGACGACCTCTGCTTTCGACCTGTCCGGCATCAGACACGCACCGATCGAATTTCGTTGTCAACGTCGATCATGATCTTCCGCGGTACCGCTCCTACCAGAACCTGGATCACCTCGCGCTCGCTAGCCCCATCGGCAAGAGCGGCCAGGGTACTGGTGAGCCCTCGGATCTCGGCCTCATGTTGAGTCCCGCTCCGTAACCCTGCGGCCCATCGATTCAAGAGCTCGAATCGCAGAAGATCGACTTCCACGGCAACCGGCTTCCCCCCTGGCGGTCCCGGGATCCGTATGAAGATCGAGCGGTTCAGCCACTCGACAGCTTCGTGCATGACGGGTACCTGTGCTCCGGGCTCGGCCTCGCTCATCCATTGACTAATCTGATCTACCAACTGCACATGACGATTGGTGACGCTGCGAGAAACGACGGCCGCCTTGGTGCGATGCGAGAAGAACGCAGGATCGAGAACGAGGAAATCAGGGTTGTTCCCCACTCGATGGATACCCTGGATGGCTTCGAGGCCCTTGAGGACGACATCACGGATACCTGTCTTACTCGAGTCTGACGTATCCGGTGCGATCCTGACGAAATCATCACCAGCGCTGAGTCCAAGGCGAGCGAACTGATCCGATCCATCGCTGTTGAAGAAGTCGGCCCGCCGCAGGAAGATGTACAGCTCCCGAAGCGCGCTCGCTTCGCGCTGCAGGTCCTGTGAAGTCCTGATCCGACGCCCGTCGGAGCCCGGTACTGGCGGGCGAAAGGCGACTTCTGCGGCCTCAGGTTCGAGAGCATCGTCGACCTGCCGACGTGACACCTTCCCTGGATCCAGCCTACGCAGAGCTGGTAGCGCCGGAACCTGCTGGCGCTGTTGGAGCGTGAGGCGATCACCAAAGAGCGCTTGATGGTACTGATGCGGGTGCTGCCAGGATCGGTCGGCATGCGCGTTCCTGTATCGCCGATGAACGTCGTCACACGTCAAACCACCTGTTATCGCATAGGCGAGAGTGGACAGCGCCTGCCGTGCGGTCACCACCACCCCAGTGCGCTCTGCGGCGCTGAAGACGGCGCGTATGGCATTGCGACGCCGTGGCCCACTGGCACTGTCGGAAAGTGCTTCGTGGTTCGACAGAATCGGGCAGACCTCGCGAGCGTCACAGCGTTTGCAGATCTGCCATGATCGCTTGTCGACGGCCCAACTCCGAGTCGCCCAATCGACCAGGCCATCGCCTACGCGATCTGGCGCAACGGATTGGTAGTTCAGGTTGATGACGACGACAGCGCCATCGCCACTGGCGACTGTTCCTCGAGTGATGCCGGCTTCGAGGGTGTCAACGACTACTTGAGCACGTCCGGTCCAGTCCTCGGATACACAGTTGCGCAACTGTCCTTCGTTCGCACAGACGATCGCGACTTCGTCCGAAGGCAAGTTCAAGAGGTCGACCAGCCGTTGCGCGCCGAAGCTGGCGGAGAAGTCACTCAGATCCTTGAGCATGAAGATGGAGCGTCCACTCCTCGTCTCACCGACAGGCTCACGTCCGTATTTTCCGGCCCGTTCGACGGCGGCAGCTGCTTGTTCCTTCGTCGAATCCAGATCCTCCAAGAGGCTGGCGCAGAGGCTCGTCTTACCGTGGCCCGCATCCCCGGTCAAAATGACCGTTCGAGTCGCCGGCCGCTCGACCACACTGAGCAGGTAGTCACGCGTTGCGACCCGGAACATCGGCTGGCTGCGGTCGGTCTGACGCTCGAAGACCAAATCTGCGCTGTCGGCGTCGAACGGCTGATATCGGTGCATGCGCCCCACGTGCCCGTTTACCTCAAGCGCCATAGCCGTCGTCTTCCTTCCCCCGTCGAACCAGGTCTCAGCGATGGTATCGCCGTCCGTAGCCCCCGTGTCGACACTCCGGCATGCTGCCGATTCGTCGAAAGCAATCGAAAGCAATCGTCTGCGACTCACACCCTCGACACATACGGGCCCGGATCATCGACATCGCTCACGCCACGTTTCGAAGCGCCTAACTCGGTCTAGCCTCGAGTAGGCTGATATCTCGATCGACTCAGTCACGAACCGAGAGGGGAGCACGGATGGCGAGCGGGCATCCCCTTCGTGAACGCCAACGCCCTGATTTCGAGCTCGGGGATCGAGGCATCGTCGCCGTGGATCTCTTCTCCGGCTGCGGCGGCCTGACTCTGGGCGCTGCTCAGGCGGCACATGACCGGGGGCTCGCTCTCGAGGTACCGCTTGCCGTGGACGTCGAGCAGGCCCCGGTCAACGTCTTCAAGGCAAACTTCCCGAAGGCACACGTCGAGGTGGCGACAGTCGAGAAATACTTCGACGGGGAGCTTGGTAGCCAGCCGACTGCGACGGAGCTCGACGTCCGCACTCAGGTCGGTGAGGTCGACATGCTCATCGGGGGGCCACCATGCCAGGGCCACAGCAACCTCAATAACCATACGCGCAGAGATGATCCCAAGAACCGACTCTATCTACGGATGGCACGCGCTGCGGAGATATTGCGACCACGCGTCCTCATCATCGAGAACGTGCCCGCTGTCGTTCACGATTCCCAGCAGGTCGTTGCCCGAACGACGGATCATCTGGAGGCAGTCGGATACGAGGTCGCCACGACGCGGGCCGAGCTCGTTCAGCTGGGCATTCCTCAGACCCGTCGACGCCATATCTTGCTGGCGGTGCGTGCGGATGCCCTGCC
This sequence comes from Kribbella sp. NBC_00662, assembly GCF_041430295.1. Classification (GTDB taxonomy): domain Bacteria; phylum Actinomycetota; class Actinomycetes; order Propionibacteriales; family Kribbellaceae; genus Kribbella. The sequence continues at coordinate 2,081,644 of NZ_CP109029.1, forward strand.
GATTGGAGTAACCGCTACCGCTCTCTCAGTGCTCGTGCCACAACCGACCCACGACCTCCGATGGGCCATCAGCGATCTCGAGCACATCAGCGCCGAGCGTTGGGTCGATCAGCCATCGAAGATGAGCCCCGAGAACCAGCAACGCATTCAGTGGCTTGCTGAACATGGCGAGGTCAACCTGCCGAACGAGCTTCGTCCAGTATGTCATCAAGGAGATCATTCGTACGTGTCGATGTACGGGCGATTGAGCTGGGACCAGCAAGCTCAGACGATCACGAGCGGGTTCGGAAGCATGGGTCAAGGCCGCTACGGCCATCCATCCCAACCAAGAACCATCACGCCTCATGAAGCCGCCCGCATTCAGGGCTTCCCGGACTACTTCCAGTTCGACGCTGCCGGGACGCGGACTCAATTGTCAACGATCATCGGGAATGCAGTTCCGCCGGCGCTTACCCGCGTCCTCACGACGCAGCTGATTGACTCGCAGGTTCTCGGACAAGCGGACCGGAGCGGACTCGAGGAGTCGGCCTAGTCGAGATGCCACGCGGGCGAAGTCACCCGTCGTGGGCCATATCGACAAACCGCGAGTAATGCCCCTGAAAGGCAACAACCACGTCGGCGGTCGGGCCGTTGCGATGCTTGGCAACAATGAAGTCCGCCTCCCCAGGCCGAGTCGACTCCCGCTCATAAGCATCCTCACGATGCAAAAGAATGACGACGTCGGCGTCCTGTTCTAGCGATCCCGATTCGCGGAGGTCGGAGGCCATGGGGCGTTTGTCGGAGCGTTGTTCGGAGCCTCGGTTCAGCTGGCAGATGGCTACTACGGGGAGCTCGAGTTCCTTGGCGAGGAGCTTGATGGAGCGGGAGAACTCGGAGACTTCGAGTTGGCGGGACTCGACCTTCTTGCCCGATGTCATCAGCTGCAGGTAGTCGATGATGATCAGTTTGAGGTCGTGGCGCTGTTTGAGGCGGCGGGCCTTGGCGCGGATCTCCATCATCGTGAGGTTCGGGGAGTCGTCGATGAAGAGCGGCGCCTCGGAGACTTCGCCCATCTTGCGGGCCAGGCGGGCCCAATCCTCGTCGGTCATCTTGCCGTTGCGCATGTGGTGCAGCGGCACCTTCGCCTCGGCGGAGAGCAGACGCATGGTGATCTCGTTGCGGCTCATCTCCAGCGAGAAGATGCACGAGGTCAGGCCGTGCTTGATCGAGCAGGAGCGGGCGAAGTCCAGGCCCAGCGTGGAGTTGTGGGTCGGGATCATCGTCTTGCCGGCCAGATACAGATGGTCGGCGTTGTCGACCTCGACGCAGCGCACCGGGACGCCGACGACCGGGTCGACCCACTCGACCCGGCGCTCGCCCTCACCGACGAGCGCGGCCGGGAAGCCGTGCCCGGTGATCTGCCGCGGCGCCGACCCGGGGATCGACGGTGTCAGTCCGGGACTCGCTGACATCGCCGTGTACAGGTCGGCGGTCGTGCAGACCACCGGGCGGCCGCCGTCCTCGACGAGCCACTGGTGCTCGGCGTCGGCGACGATTGCACTGCCGTCGGAGAACGACAGCCGGAAACAGGGCCGGTCGACCATCACCTCGGTCGCCGCGACCACGGTGGTCGGCAGCCCGTTGGCATCGAGCAGCTGGTCGCCGACCGCGACCTCGCCCATCGTGGTCCAGCCGGTCGGCGTCGGCAGCGGGGTGTCGAGCGCCAGCGCCTTCCCCATCGCGGGACGGGCGGCGACGATGATCATCTGACCGGGGTGCAGCCCGTTGGTCAGCTCGTCGAGATCGGTGAACCCGGTCGGCACGCCGACCATCGCGTCACCACGGGAGTCGATCGCCTCGATCTCGTCGAGGGTGCCCTCCATGATGTCCTTCAGCGGGGCGTAGTCCTCGGCGGTCCGCTTCTCGGTGACCGAGTAGATCTCCGCCTGCGCCTCGTCGACGACATCGTCGACCTCGCCCTCACCGGCGTACCCCAGCTGGACGATCTTCGTGCCCGCCTCGACCAGCCGGCGGAGGATCGCCTTCTCGCGGACGATGTGGGAGTAGTAGCTCGCGTTGGCCGCGAGCGGGACGGAGGCGACCAGGGTGTGCACGTATGGCGCGCCGCCGATCCGGGCCATCTCGCCGCGCCGGTTCAGCTCCGCGGCGACGGTGATCGCGTCGGCCGGCTCGCCCCGCGCATAAAGGTCCGTGATCGCGTCGAAGACGCTCTCGTGTGCCGGCCGGTAGAAGTCGGTGCCGCGCAGCGTCTCGATGACGTCGGCGATCGCGTCCTTGCTCAGCATCATCGCGCCGAGCACGCACTGCTCGGCCGCGAGGTCCTGCGGCGGGGTGCGGTCGAAGCCCATCTCCGGACGGCGCTCTTCGTGACCGTCGTCCTGACCCCCGCGGAACTCCGCCACGCTCACTTCGCCCGACCTCCTCGTCCGCCGCCGCCCGGCCACTGTGACCCGGTTCGAACACCTGCTCGAACCGTAGCCCGGCCCGCCGACAGTTTCCGGCAGCAGGCCTCGCGACCGTACGCCGCTCCCGTCACCCAAAGCCACCCGGCCGTCCACAGGGGGTGTGGACGAACTGTGGGAAACTCCGTGAGGGGCTGTGCACAGGCTGCGAACAACCCTGTGGATATCTGCGGACAATTGCCCACAACATCGCTCTGACCTGCGGTTTCTCCAGTGCACAACTGTGGAGAAGAAAAAGTCTGAGACGAATTTCCGGACTCCCCCGCCGTCGTGGGTAACCTCGCTCCGGTGAGACGCAGACGATGGGTGGGCGAACAGGATCGGGAGATCCTCCGGCTGGCCGTCCCGGCGTTCTTCGCGCTGGTGTCCGAGCCCTTGATGCTGCTCGCCGACTCGGCGATCGTTGGCCACCTCGGTACGCCGCAACTCGCCGCGCTCGGCGTCGCCGGCACCATTCTGCAGACCCTTGTCGGCGTCTGCGTCTTCCTTGCCTACGGCACCACTTCCGCGGTCGCCCGGCGGATCGGCGCAGGCGACCACAAAGGTGCGCTGGCACAGGGCATCGACGGTCTCTGGCTCGCGTTGCTGCTCGGCGTCGTGCTGGCGCTGCTCGGGCTCGTACTCGCGCCGCAGGCGATTGCGGCGTTCGACCCGTCGCCCGAGGTGGCTGACTACGCAGTCACCTACCTGAGGATCTCGTGCTTCGGCATCCCCTCGATGCTGCTCCTGCTCGCCGCGACCGGCGTACTGCGAGGACTGCAGGACACCAAGACCCCGATGGTCGTCGCGATCACCGCCAACCTCGCGAACATCGGCCTCAACGTCCTGCTCGTCTACGGCATCGGCCTCAACATCGCCGGCTCGGCCCTGGGTACGGCGCTCGCGCAGACCGGAGCGGGCATCGCGCTCGTGGTGGTCGTCGTACGCGGAGCCCGCCGCGACGGCGCCAAGCTGCGACCGGACCGCCCCGGCATCCTGGCGTCCGCGCAGATGGGCGTACCGCTGATCGTCCGGACGCTGACGTTGCGTGCGGCAATCATTCTGCTCACCTTCGTCGCGACGGCACTGGGTACGACGTCGGTCGCCGCGCACCAGGTCGCCTTCACGCTGTGGTCGTTCCTGGCTCTCGCCCTCGATGCGATCGCGATCGCCGCGCAGGCACTCACCGGCCGCGCGCTCGGCGCCGGCGACGTGGCGGGCACCCGTACGATCACCCGACGGATGATGTGGTGGGGCCTGTTCTCCGGCCTGATCGGCGGCCTCGCGCTGTGGGGCCTGCGCGGCGTCTACGTCCCGTGGTTCACCAGCGATCCGGAGGTACGCCGTACGCTCGCAGCCGTCCTGATCGTCGCCGCACTGTGGCAGCCGGTGAACGGGGTCGTGTTCGTGCTGGACGGTGTGCTCATCGGCGCGGGCGACGGCAAGTACCTGGCCGCGGCGGGAGTCGTCGCGCTCGTCCTGTACGTGCCGCTCGCGCTGGCGGTGCTCTGGCTCGGCGGTGGGATCGTCGCGCTCTGGTGGGCCTTCGGCGGGTACATGTTGCTCCGCTTCATCACGCTCACCACACGCGAGCGCCGCGACGGCTGGCTGGTCACCGGAGCTACCCGCTGACCCTGCGGTGCGGCATCGTGGAGCGGAAGGAAAGGAGCGGCATGCCCGACACCGACGACGACCAGTCCGTCGAGCTCGACCCCGCGCAGGAGTCCGGTGACGACGAGACCGAAGGCCGCCGCGAGCGGCGTGCCGCGCAGGCGCGAGCCGAGGCCGACCGGCGCGTGGTGGCCGACCTGACGGCCGACGAGGACGTCGAGCGGCGCACCGAGGAGGTGGAGCAGGCCCGTCTGGAGGAAGAGGACGAGGCCGCCCGTGCCGAGCGACTCGAGCTGGCCGTCAAGGACCAGCAGGAGCTGGACGAGCTGCGCGACCGGGAGCAGCTCCTCGACGCCACCGCGGAGACCACGCGGGCGCTCGAGCTCGCGTACGCCGACGAGGCGGCCCGCGACCGGTACCGCGCCTATGCCACGACCGAGACGCAGCGGTCCATCGGGGATCTGGCCCACGGCCGGCACGAGCTGGACGAGGCGGCCGCACATCCCGATGAGCCCGGCTCGGCCGGACTGGCCGCCGAAGGCCGACGGTACGAACGCGCCAGCGGCATCGAGGCTCGCCGTGCCGTGTCCGACGACCGGCTCGCCGACAGGTACGACGAATCGGCGCAGGACCACCGTCGGGAGGCGCGCCAGACGCAGCCGGACGCCGTCGAGGCGGTGCGGAACCCGCCCAAGGAGACTCCCGAGGCACAGCTCCCCCAGGCCCGCCGCAACGTGCGCAGCAGGCTCAGGACGAAGCGGAAGACCGTCGACCGCAGCGCCGAACCCGACCTCGAACTGTAGCTAGGGCTGCAGCTTCTGGGTCTGGATGATCAGCAGGTTCGCCGCGACCACCACGACGAACACGACTGCGAGCAGCGGGTGCCCGAGACTCCAGAGGGCGGCACCCGCGAGGCCGAACACCAGCACCTTCACGATCCATCGCACCGCCGGCGTACCGCGGGTGGCGGTCGGCGCCGCGAACAGTCCCCAGACCACCGCCGTCACCACCGGCAGCCCGATGGCGAGCAGCCAGCGGGCGAGCGTCGTACCGCCGGTGTCCCAGCCCCACCAGGCAAAGATGCCCAGGGCAACCAACTCGACGAGGAACGCGAGTAGCAGGTTGCCCCACTTCCACAAGTTCAACACCGTCACATCTCAGATACCGCGGATGTTCGGCTGGCGCTGGTCGAAGAACAACCCGGCCGGCGGCTCCTGCACCGGTAGCGGCGGGATAGGGTAATCGGTGTGAACGTTGTTCCGGCAGGCGGCGAACGGGCCGTCCGGATCGAGCAGCGCCATCATGTGCGGGTCCGCGTGGTCACGCCACCAGACCGACATCCCGGTCGCCGGGTCGAGCCGCAGGTGCTCCCACGCACGCCAGATCGAGTCGAGCCGGCTGAGCGCCTCCGCGTGCCGGTACCACTCGGGGCACCAGACGAACTGCTGCCCGAGCCGCCGGGTGTAGAGGTAGATCAGCCGGTCTTCGACGAACGCCGCGACGTGTGGATAGAAGAGCTCCTGTTCACCATCCACCTCGGTTGTCCCCTTCGTTCTGCTCCCAGACCGGCCGGTCCGGGCCGCGCTGCGGCGGGGGCACCTGTCCGCCGGTGCCTGCGGACACCCACGGGTTGTTGCTCACCGGGACGCTCGCGGCCGCTCCCGGATCGTACTTCGCCAGCGACGCCTTCACCGCACCGGCGTCCGGCCGGGTGAACCACGGGACGGTCTTCACCAGCGTCGCCGGGATACCCGACGGGAACACGACCGCCCGACCGGGCGGCATCGAGGCGAGGTCGGAGACCTCCATGATGTTGTGCCGCTGGACCTGCGAGCTCGTACCGCGCTTGCCCTCGTTGTACGACACCGAGTTCGAGTTGATGTCGTAGTCGCCGATCATCTTGCTCAGGTTCTCGAGGAAGGACGCGTCTGCCGCGCCACCGCCGTACACCCGGATGTTCGCCGAGCCCCAGAGCTTCTGCATGCCGTGGTCTCCCCAGCACTCCTGGCCCTGCGCCCAGGACTGCAGGATCGTCATCAGCACGATGCCGCGGGAACCGAAGTGCGAGTAGAGGTCCGGAAGGTTCTTCCACCGGCACACGTTCGCGGCCTCGTCCAGTACGCCGACCAGCGGGCTGGGCATGCGGCCCATCGGGCAGCCGCGGGCGTACTGCTCCGCTGCCTCGACGACGGCCACGGTCAGCGCGGTGACGAGCGGACCCGCCGTACCGGCGCCTTCCTTGGAGAGGCTGTACAGCGTGCCGCCCTTGCGGACGAACTCGTGCGGGTTGAACTGCGGGCGGTTGTCGTTCGGACCGCTCGGGATCACCCAGCGGGTGACCTTGCGGTTGACCAGGAACTGCGCGCTCTGCTGCGCCGTACCGTAGACACCCGCGCGCTGCTTGTCCGGCGCGTTGATGACACCGGACAGCGCGTCCGCGGACAGCTGCAGACCCGGGGTGTTGCGCAGGATCCGCTCCGGCTCGTCGTTGCGCTGGTCGGCGAGCCAGCTGTACACCTGCGTGATCGGGCGCTTCGCCACCGCGGCGGCGAGCAGCAGACCGGCCAGTAGATCCGTACCGGCGGCGTCGAAGAACGCGTCGGTCTGGGCGCCGACCTGGCGCTGCGATGCGACGAAGTGCTCGGCCAGCTCACGGGCCTTGGTCTCGTCGGTGATGTAGCTCAGCGGGTTCCACCACCAGGTGTTCGGCTCCTCGCAGACCTCCTGCGGGTCGAACACCCAGACCGGGCCCTTCTCCGAGCGCGGCCCGCGGGTGGCGTCGACGATGTCGCGCTTGTTCGAGGTGGCGATGACGCAGCCGGGCGCGTCCAGGATCGCCGGCACCGCGCGCGACGTGGTCTTACCGGTTCGGGGACCCCAGATGTCGACGTGCATGTCTTCCCAGTTGCCGAAGACCTCGAGGTTGTCCCGGACGGTGCGGCCGATCAGGATGCCCGGACCGGCGTGCCCCGCGCCGAGCTGGTTCGCCTTCTCCTGCGCGCCTTCGCGGGTGAGCTTGTAGATCTCGGACCGCTTCGACATCAGCTGCGCCTGCCGGTCGACGCGGCCGACCGACTTCTGCCTGCTCCGGAAGTACCAGAAGCCGGTGCCGACCAGGCCGAACAGCACGACCAGCTCGATGATCAGTACGCCGGTGGCCGCGCCGGACCAGTCCCGGTGTCCCTTCATCAGATCGACGATCGCGTCGAACGGGTTGCCCACCGGCGGCGAGCCGTTGATCGCCGAGGCGATCTTCAGCGCACCCCAGAGCGAGAACACGACCAGTGCGAACACACCGACCGCGGCGAAGATCAGGATCGACTCGGGCGACAGCCCGCCCGGTCCGGTGCTTTTCCTGCCCTGGGCCATTACTCGTCAACTCCCGTTCGGGCGACCACTCGGGTGGTGGGGTCGGGCGGCGGCAGCATCGCCGGATCGTCCAGGTTGTACTCGCCGACGACTGCCTCACTGCCGTCCGGTGCGACCTCCACCTTCAGCGGCTTGCCGTCCTCGCCGGTCCTCCACAGCTTGTTGGTGTCGTTGATCTCGCGCTCGACCGTGGTCAGCCCGACGTGCACCGGGATGCCCGGCCGGCCGCCGACCTTGACCAGGAAGTTGCCTCGACCAGGAGGCGCCGCCTCCTGACCGGTGGCCGGGTCCCACGCGGGCGGGTCCTGCCAGCCGATGAGCATGTTCTGCTCTTCCTGCGACATCGGCACGACCTCGGTGAGGTTGTCCATCTCCGCCCGCGGCAGACCACCACAGATGACCATGCCGGAGCGCTCGACGAAACCCTTCGCCTTCATCCGGTCCTCGGGCAGCTCCAGTGCCAGCAGGTCGGACATCGTGTGCGAGATCATCGCCATCCCGACACCACGCTGCCGGTTCAGACGGGTCAGCGCGTCGACCCGGTCGACCAGGCCGCGCCCGGCCCGCAGTACCCGCCAGAGCTCGTCGAGGATGACGAAGTAGTGCCGCCGCGGCTCGAGGCCGGCGTCGGCCAGCGCCTGCGAGACCGCGACCGCGCCGAACCCGTACGACCAGCAGGCCAGCAGTACGGCGGCCTGCAGACTCGTCTCGGAATCGTCGATGTTCGACACGTCGAACACGACCGGCCGGTCGAGCTGCATCGGGTTGTCGGTCTGCTCGGAGAAGATCTCGCCGAGCCGACCGCCGCCGACCAGACCGATCAGCGACGCCTCGAGACCTTCGGTGATCTGCCGGTAGCGGTCCAGGCTGCCGCGGTCCAGGGCCACGTTGCGGACCCGGTCCGGGGCGTCCTGCACGACCTGGAGCAGGTCGCGAAGCACCGGCGTACCTTGGAAGCGCTCGTCGAGGACCTTGAGCGCCTCGTCGAGGATCGTCTCCTCGCGGTCGTTCGGCGGCTGCGAGCGCATGATCGAGATCAGCGCCGAGACCATCGTCTGCCGGCGGCCGTGCGCGTCGGCCTGGATCGCCTCGCGGGCCTTGCCGGTCAGCCGAAGCGCGGCCTCGCGGGACTCACCCGGATCGAGCACGTTCAGGTGACCGCGACCGCGGCCGAGCTGGATGACCTGGCCGCCGAGCGCCTCGATCAGGTCCTTGTAGTCGGGCTTGAGGTCGCCCAGCACGAGCGGCATCACGCCGTACCCGGCCAGGCCCAGCGCCATCCGCCGGGTGATCGTCGACTTGCCCAGACCCGGCTTGCCGAGGACGAACATCGACGGGTTCGAGATCAGCTTGGCCCGCATGAACCAGCTGATCGGGTCGCAGCACATGGTCGCGCCGGAGAGGATGTTCCGGCCGATCGGTACGCCGACCATCGGGCTGCCGGTGCCGGCCGCGAACGGCCACATGCCGCAGACCTGCACCGTCGTCCCGCGCCACTCGGGCGCTGCCTGCAGGTACGTCGAATAGCCGCCGCCCGGACCGGGCCAGCCTCGCGGCATCGGCCGCTTGCCCCGCCTGCTCGGATCGACCGGCTTCTTCTGCTTCTGGCTCACTGTGACTCCCCAGAGGTCACCGTGCTGCTTTGTCCAATCATAGGGACTCCCGCAGCCCGGCCGGCACGGCCAAGTGGTTCTGCAGTACGACGCCCAGCGGCAGTGCGGCCACGAACGCGGAGTCCTGCGAGCCGTACGCCGGCCGCAGCAGCACGCGCGCGGTGGCGCCGAGGTTGTCGATGGCGGCGATCATGTCCGGAATCTGCTCGACCGTCATCACGGTGCCCGTGACAACCATGCCGAAGTTGACCAGACCCGCACCGCGCGCTTCCTCCTGCGCGGACCGGTCGGCGGCCCGTGCTTCGGCCAGGCTGCGGGCGGACGGCCGGCTCGACGTACTGGCGCGGAACGAGGCGTTGCGCTTGTCGGCCTCGACCATCCGGGCCGATGTGCCTGCGTCCAGCGGGCGGTAGAGCAGGGTGACGCGCTTGCGGTCGATGTCGGCGTGCGGCGCGACCAGCTGCGACAGCACCGACGAGAACACCTCACCCCGCGGCGCCTGCGACATCTGCCAGGTCACCGACCAGGCCGAGTCGTGCCGGTACTTGTCCCAGAACGCCTGGGCGCCGGACGGGCCGACGTCGGTCCACTGCAGCTCGGGCGGCATGCCCTGGCCGCGGGCCTCGTCGATGAGGATGGCGGACGCCGGGTCGTACGCGATCCGGATCGCCTCGCACAGCTCCTGCGCGTTGACCGGCCGGGCCGCGCCGGCACCGGTCGCGTTCAGGCTCTGGGTCAGCGCGGGCAGCCGGGCCGCGAGCTCGCGGCCCATGTCGTCTTCCTTGCGGCGCTTGCCGCTGCGGTCGGTGCCCTTGAAGGTCAGGGCGACCCGGGCCGAGACGAGCGCCGAGCCTTCCGGGTACGTCTGCACGACCTCGGTCAGCATCGCGCGCGCGATCGCCGGCGTACCGTCCATCATGTTGTTGCCGACCTCACGACGAAGCCGGATGCCGGTGTCGGGTGCGCTCTCGACCGTCACCGACGCCGCCACGATGCCCGGCTCGTGGCCGAGCGACGCCAGCCACTGACCCCAGTGCGCGACCCACACGTCCACCTGGTCCTCGTCCACCAGCGAGGCGCCGTCCGGCTCCGCGTTGATGACGACGGTGAAGTGCCGGGTGCTCGGGTAGTACAGCAGGGCGAACGGGCGCCCGTACGAGTCCTGGTACTCGCTCAGCTGCGACGAGGCGGCCAGGCCCGGGAGCTGGAACTTGCCCCACGCCGTACGGCCGAGCGGACCGGATCGGTAGATGTTGTGCTTTGCCATCTTTGCTCGCTGCCATCCAATTCGGGTCGAGATGCGTTGCAGCGTGGACTGCCCGTGCTTGTCCTTGGTCATCAGCAGCAGCAGTACGACGCCGACCACCAGCAGCGTGATCATCGCTGCGGGCAGACCGCCGGACATCGTCGCGATGACGACCATCAGCAGGCCACCCATCAGGATGGCCGTGCCGAGCATGCCCAAGCCGCCGATACCCGCCGAGGCGGGCTGGCGCCAGTTGCCGTAGGTGCGAGGTGCGCGTCGTACGTTCTCAGCCGCTGCCACTTGGGCCTTCCGGTGTCGGTGTGTCGTCGCCTCCGCCGCTGCCACTCGGGCCTGGCGGTGGAGGTGGAGGCTGGTTACCTCCGCCGCTTTGCTGTGGTTGGCCGCCGCCCCGGTTCGGGTCGCCGGTGCCGCGGCTTCCGCTCGGGCCGCTGCTCTGGGACGAGCTCTGCGCTGCCGCGTCGCCCTGGTCGGTGGTCTCGGCCGCCGCCGTCTTGCCGGCGTCCGAGATGCCCTTCGCGATCGCGACACCTACGATGACCGGAGCAGCCACGGCCGCTACCGGCGCGGCCGCCGCAGCGCCCGCACCAGCGCCCGCACCAGCCCCGGCTCCTGCGCTCGCGCCTGCTCCCGCTGATGCGCCTTCGCCGGCGGCGGCACCTTCACCAGCACCGCTGGCAGCGCCCTCACCGGTGCCACCACTACCGCTCGGCGCCTGCTGCTGGGCTCTGCCGACGTTCTGGGCGCCGGTCGGGCCGTCGCCTCCGCCGCCACCGCCGCCGTCGTCGGCGCCCTGACTGGTCTGCTTGTTCGCCATGTCGCCGAGCTTGTCCATGCCGGGCATCATCCGGGCCGCGATCATCCCGGCGCCGGCCGCGCCCGCGGTCGCCGAGACCATCGGGACGATGAACCGCATCAGGGCCGGCAGCGCGAACAGCGCGAGGACGAGCATCGTGAGACCGGTGACGACGTTCATCACCAGGCTGCCGACGTCGTTCGCGTTGGTGCCGTCGAAGTGCAGCGGGGCGCCGTTGTTCGAGACCAGGCGGATCGCCGTCGCGTAGACGATCGCCGCCACCGGCTTGTAGAGGATGAAGGCGAGCAACCACGCGATTATTCGTTTGAACCAGTTCCGGCCCATCTCGGTGTTCGTCGCGGCGGCCGAGATCGGCAGTACGCCGAGCAGCAGGATCAGCATCGCGCTGCGGACGACCATCAGCACGATCTGGATCACACCGGCGATCACACACAAGATGCCGACGGCAATCATGATCCCGATCAGCAGCGGCGAACCGGCGAGGGCCGCGACCGCGGCGAAGCCCAGCACCACGGACATGCTGGCGCCGAAGGCCTTCGCGTCGCCGGAGCCCATCTTGTCGCAGTTCTTGACCCAGAACTCTCCACTCGAACTCAGCGAGGAGCTGACGATGCACTTGGAGAACGTGTCGCCGGCGGTGATCAGCGCCTGCGCGACGGCGATCGAGAAGGCCGACGCGACTCCCAGGGTGATCAGCGAGCGGAGCAGATCGCGAGCCGTCTCACCGCGCTGTGTCCAGGCCATCTGGATGGCGCCGACGATCAGCCCGATCGCCGCGATGAACAGCGTGATGAACTGAGTGTGCGACCAGACCCAGCTGACCGTGTCGTTGGCCGGCTGGCCGGGAGCGCCCTCCACCGACGGTGTCGGCACGTAGATCCAGAACGTCGCGATCGTGGACATCAAGGTCCCGACCGCACCGGAGATTGCGTCGAGGATGGGCTGGAACACGAACTTCATCACCGCTTCCATAGCGGGGGCAAGGACCGCCGAGACGGCTTCCTTCAGCAGATCCGTGGCCCAGTTGAGCGGAATCATGTCAAGACGTCCTCGGGGAGACGAACCGAAGAATGGCGGGGAGCGCGACGATTGCCAGCAGCATCATCGTGGCGCCCGTGACGATCTTGAGGGTCTGCGGCGTCCCCGCCGGCGCGCCGTCCACCGTCGGCACCGACATCAGGTAGATCGCGGTCGCGTAGATCAGCGCCGCGACCGGTTTATAGATGATGAATCCAGCCAGCCAGGCCAGCGACCGCTTGAACCACATCATCCCCATCTCGGTGTTGGTCGCGGCCGCGGTCAGCGGGAGCACACCGACCAGCAGCACGAGCATGCCGTAGCGGATGATCATCAGCGCGAGCTGGATGATGGAGGAGATCACCATCAGGATGCCGACGAAGATCACCAGCAACCAGCCGAACTGCTCGACGGGACTCTTCAGCGGATTCACCAGTGCTTGCGTGAGCGCATCGGTGAAGCACTGGTCCTTTGTATTCGCGGGATTGGCCGTGTCCAGGACCGGAACGGCGATGCAGTGGTTCTTGGCGTTCAGCGCTTCGTGGACGATCCACGTGGAGAACCCGTCCGCTGCCGCGATCAGCGTCCCGGCGAACGCCGTCGCGGAGGCCGTCACCACGACCAGCGTGATCAGCGACCGGAGGATCTCCTTGGCCGGCTCACCGCGGTGCGAGATCGCCATCTGGATCGCGCCGACGATGACCGCGATCGAGGCGACGAACGCCATGATGAAGTTCGTGTGCTGCTGCACCCAGATGGCCGGGGTGTTCTCCGCGATGTCCGGGGTCTGGATGTTGATCCAGAGCAGAGCGACGGCCTTCATCACCGCCTCGACAGCATTCACGACGACGCTGGCGATGGCCTGGAAGATGAAGTCGAAGAACTTGCCGAAGGCCCATTGGATCGCCGTCTGGAGACCGTCCCTGATGCAGTCGTCCCAGTCCCAGGGCCACTTCGAGCATCCGAGCGCAATCATGACGCACCACTGAACCTAACGTAGCCGTTGAGACTGGACAGGATGTCCGGCTCGACCGAGCCGTTGAAGGTGCCGTCGTCCTGCAGCACCGCGTACCAGTCGCCGTGCGACCACTGCATGGTGATCGGCAACGCGCCGTACGCCTTGTTGTTCAGGTTCGCGACGATCTGGATGATCGCCTGCGTGGTGGTGTAGTAGAGAACCTTGAAGCCGGAGAACTGGACGTCGCCGGCCTCGGTCGGCGGGGTCTGGAGTTCGTTCCTGGCCGCCGTGATCGCAGCGGTCCGGCCCGGACCGGCAAGGACGCGGGTCTTCAGCGCGGCGACGCTGACCTCCGGGTTCTGCACCTGGCCCAGCAGGACCATCGCGGCGAACACCGCACCGGTCGGCGAATGCGCGAAGCAGGACCGTACGCCGTTCGTGGCAGTGCTCGCCGGGCCGGCCGCTGCCTGGATCGGCACCAGCATCTCGCCCTCGAACTGCCACGTCACCGCAACCGGCGCGGCCAGCCGCGGGATCGCCTGATCCGGGTTGCTGTCGTGGCAGCCACCGGTGTGGCTGTTCGGCGGCGGGGGTGCCGTCTGCGTAGCGGTCGGCTGCTCGGTCGGCGTGGCGGGCGGCCCGGTCGGCTCAGTGGGCTGTTCAGTAGGAGCAATCGTGCTCGGCGACTGGCTGGGGTTGGCGGCCGGAGTGTCCGAGCCGTTGCTGGCAACCGCCCAGACCACCAGGCAAATGAGCACTGCTCCGATGACGATCGCCGACGCGACGAAGCCACGCTCCTCGAGGAAGCTGGTCTTTTCGCCGTCGGAATCGCCATCGGAGTCCGGATCCCTGCTGAACAGTCCCACCTGCGATCAGCCTCCGAGCAGGTCGCCGCTGACCGCGATCACTTCAGGGCGTCGACGAGTGCCGTCGCCGCACCGATCACGATGCAGGCCGCCAGGACCCAACCGAGGCGGGCGGCGTGCTCGCCACCTTCACCGCGGCGCTGACCGACGGCCATCATGCCGCCGGCGATCAGGATGCCGAGCGTGCAGACCGAGTACGCGATCCACTTGACCCAGCCGAGTACCTTGTCCAGGCCGGGCTGGACGCCGGGAGGCGCGTCGAGCGGGAGCGTCATGGTGTTGAGCTCCATGACCACGTGGTGTACCAACATCATGGTTGTGAATACCTTTCAGTACGGGGCGGGGTAGTCCGCTGGGTTTGACGCGCGAAGAGCGTAGATGGATTCAAGGACTTCGAAGACCTCGTCCGGGGTGTTGTCAGGCGTGGGAGCCTCCCCTCTGCGCCACTCCTCGATCCAGGGGATGTCCCAGACTCTCGGAACACCTCCGCCGACGATGTCGGCGAAGTCGTCGAGCACGCGCGGCAGTCGGCCCGGGGCGTCCGCGATCAGCACCAGGCCGAGCACAGCAACTCCCTGGACGACTCCCGAGGCCCACTCGATCGCGGCTCGTTGCGCGGCACGCAGCCCGGACCCGTGGGTCCGCGCGACCAGGATCACCGGGGTCGGCACCGGCGGCGGCGGGATCGGCCAACGGTGGTTGGCCGCCCGGGTGCCCGGCAGCAGCAGAGACATCGTGGACTCGCCGGCGCCACCGTGCACACCGACCCACCACAACGTGTCCGCCACCGGGATCGCGAACTTGGGCAGGCGCTGATCCTCCGCGGGCGCCGGCACCCCGTGCTGCGGGGCGGACGGCCCCCGAGGGGTGATGTCCGGCTGGGTAGGGGCCGGCGACGGCTGTTGCGGACCCGGAGACTGCTCTCGTGTCCACGGGTTCTGCGTCATGGCCCCTCCTCTCGCGGTGCGTCACAGGCTGTCGCCCACAGTATTCTCTCGCTTTCCGGGTGTACGTTCGTGACCCATCCACAGGCGAGGATGTTTCTACCCCCTTGTCGGGGTCAGTCGAGCCGGCGGGCTCGTGTGGTTTCTGCCTGCCCGGAATCCCTGGCATGCCTCGTGCGGGGGACATGCTAGAACGAGGACGTCGTAGTCGGATGAGCGAGGGAGATCTGTGGCGGGAATGAGAGGTCATCGTGGCTGACAAGATCCCGTCCTGGCCGAAAGTAACGATCCGGCTCTACGACGACCACAACGCCGAGGTGAAGATCGCCGGCCGCAGCCACCCGGTCAACCATCACGATCCGCGACAGGCTGCGATCCAGCTCGTCAGCGAGCGGGCGGCCCAGCTCGGCCGCGCGGTGAAGGCGACCGCGGTCGAGTCCGACGGCGCCTCCTGGCCGCTCATCATCCACCCGGACGGACAGGTCGAGGCGATCGAGGCCGACTCCGGCCGGGGCCGCAACGGCGGGCAGAAGCCGATCTGGCCGATCATCGTGGCGATGGTGGTCGGCTGTGTGCTGGTCATCGGGACGATCGTGTTCGTCGCCGTGATCAAGCCCAACCTGCACAAGAAGCCGACCGTCACCACCTCACCGCTGCTTCCGTCGCTCCCGGCGCCCAAGGTCAGCCCGGACGAGTTCCCACCGGGGAACGTGCCGCCGGGTTTCACCACCCACGCCGGCTGGACAGTCAACATCGCCGAGAACACCTCGCCCGCGATCAAGCCGGACGGCACCGAGGTCGCCATCCTGACCGACGACGGGAAGGTCGCGGTTTTCGATGCCAACGGCAAGGTGCTGTGGCAGGACGAAGTGCCGAAAGACTCGGAGAGCCCGGTCTACACGACGATCGACGGCAAGCTGGTACTGGCGGTTGCCACCCAGGACACCCTGATCTACTGGGCCGGCGGCGGCGCGGAGCCGAAGAAGGTCGGGCTCCCGGACGGGGCCAAGGTGCAGTTCTTCGGCAAGTCCCCGCTGATCACGCTGAGCGGCACCGGCGGCGCGATGGTGATGTCGGGCGGCGAGCTCAAGGCCGTGCCGAACCAACCGCGCCTGTCGACGATCCTGCTCGCCGAGGGCGATCGCGCGCTGATGTCGCAGTACCACGGCCCGCTGTTCTGGAGTGCGCCGGACAAGCCGCTGCAGACGATCACACCGCAGAAGCCGGGTGGCGCGATCTCCGACAAGCCTCAGCAGGTGCTCGCCGCCAGTCCGGACTACGTACTGGCGTTGTGGCAGACCAAGGATCCCGAGAAGTCGATCCCGACGGTGCACTCGACCGCGAGCGGCAAGGTCGTCGCGGTCTGCCAGCCTTCGTCGGCATCAGACGTCCAGTCGTGGGACTGGGTGCCGGACCCGAACCGCCGGATGGCCGCCTGGGGTGAATGCCTGATCAACCTGGCCACGCCCAGGACCGTGCTGCTCAACGACTTCCACCCGCTGTCGATCACGGGCTCGTTCATCTACGGCACGATGGGCAGCAAAATGTACGCCGTCACGCCGGGCAAGCCGCAGCACCTGCTGGACCCAGCTCCGGTCCGCCCGTGGGGTATTGCCGGCAACCACGCGATCATCGTCTACGCCTCGGTCCTCT
The DNA here is from genome assembly GCF_041430295.1 of Kribbella sp. NBC_00662. GTDB lineage: Bacteria > Actinomycetota > Actinomycetes > Propionibacteriales > Kribbellaceae > Kribbella. Next base: position 2,098,197 of record NZ_CP109029.1, read on the forward strand.
ACGCGCTGAACCCGGCCGCCCGATGAAGGCCGCACGATCAGGGGCGGCGCGATGAGGGCGGCGTTGCGCCGGTTGGCGTTGACGCTGGCGGCGGTCGGCGTACTGCTGCTGCCGTCCGCGCAGGCGCTTGCCGATGACAACGAACCGGCGCCGACCGAGTGGCCGACGGTCGCCCTGCCGGACGACAACGACGGCGAGGCGGCGCAGCCGGCCCCGGCCGAGTGGCCCGCGGTGGCGAAGCCGGACGACTCGAGTGACAACTCGTCCGAGCCCGGCCCGGTCGAGTGGCCGACCGTTCAGGACCTACCCGGCTGAAGGTTAAGGGCCTGCCCGCTGAAGGTCAGGAACTGCCCGGCTGACGGTCAGGATCTACCCAGCTCAAACAGAAAGGCCCGCGCTCCCTTTCGGGAACGCGGGCCTTCGTGCTGGTGCTGTGGTCAGCCGGCCGCAACCTCGAGGCGGACCGTGGCGGCCACCTCCGGGTGCAGCTGGACCGCGACCTGGTGCTTGCCGGTGGTCTTGATCGGCGACGCGATCGCGATCGCGCGCTTCTCGACCAGCGGGCCGCCCGCGGACTTGATCGCCGTGGCGATGTCGGCCGGGGTGACGGAGCCGAACAGGCGGCCGGTGTCGCCGGCCTTGACGGCCAGGGTCACGTTGAGCTGCTCGAGCTGGTTCTTGACCTCGCTCGCGTGCTCCTTGCCCTGGATCGCCCGGGCGTCACGCGCCCGCTTGATCGTCTGGATCTGCTTCTCGGCGCCGCGGGTCCAGCCGATGGCCAGGCCACGCGGGACCAGGTAGTTACGGCCGTAGCCGTCCTTCACCTCGACGATGTCGCCGGGAGCCCCGAGGCCCTCGACCTCCTGAGACAGGATGAGCTTCATGGTCCGCGCCTCCCTCAGCGAGCGGTGCTCGTGTACGGCAGCAGGGCCACCTCACGAGCGTTCTTGATAGCGGTCGCGACATCGCGCTGGTGCTGCACGCAGTTCCCGGTCACCCGGCGGGCGCGGATCTTGCCGCGGTCCGAGATGAACTTGCGCAGCAGCGCGGTGTCCTTGTAATCGACGTACGTCGCCTTGTCCTTGCAGAAGCCGCAGACCTTCTTCTTCGGCTTCCGAATGATCTTGGCCATTGTGGTGCTCTCTTCCTATTTCCAGAGCCCGGCACGAGTGCCGGAATGGTCCCTAACGGGTTTGCGGGCCGATCAGAACGGGGGCTCCTCCATCGAGCCGCCGCCCTGGCTGGCCCAGGGGTCGTTCTGCGGAGCGGACTGGCCGCCACCGCCTTGCGGGGTTGCCCAGGGGTCGTTCTGCTGGCCGCCCTGACCGCCGCCGTAGCCGCCGCCCTGGTTGCCACCTCCCTGGTTGCCGCCGCCACCGAACTGCTGGCCGCCGCCACCGCCACCACCGAAACCGCCGCCGTCGGAACGCGAGGTCTTGGAGATCTTCAGCGTCGCGTAGCGCATGCTCGCGCCGATCTCCTCGACGTCACACTCGAAGACGGTGCGCTTGTTCCCGTCGCGGTCGTCGTAGCTGCGCGCCTTGAGGCGGCCGGTGACGACGACCCGGGAACCCCGGGTCAGGGACTCGGCAACATTCTCGGCAACCTGACGCCACACCGCGCACGAGATGAAGAGGGTTTCCCCGTCCTTCCACTCGTTGGATTGCCGGTCCAGCGTCCGCGGAGTGCACGCGACGGTGAAATTCGCCACCGCGGCGCCCGAGGGCGTGAAGCGCAGTTCCGGATCACCCGTGAGGTTACCGATCAGGGTGATAGGTGGTTCGCCTGCCATTGCCGTTCCTCCTGCTATCGGGTGTGGCTGTGTCTACAGCATGTCTACAGCTATTGGTACCGGCCGGTGCCGACAGTACCGATGGCTGCTGACGACCCTAGGTTCAGTGCTGGTCCGGCCGGATGACCTTGGTGCGCAGGATCGACTCGTTCAGCGTGAGCTGACGGTCGAGCTCCTTCACCACCGCCGGCTCGGCGGTCAGGTCGACGACGGCATAGATGCCTTCGGACTTCTTCTTCACGTCGTAGGCGAGCTTGCGACGACCCCAGATGTCGAGCTTCTCGACCGTGCCACCTTCCTTGCGGACGATGTTCAGGTACTGGTCGATGGACGGCTCCACGGTGCGCTCATCGAGCTCCGGGTCGAGGATCACCATGACTTCATAACGACGCATGCGCGAACTCCACCTCCTTCGGACTTGGCGGCCACGGTCTCTCCGTGGCAGGAGGGCGATGCGATTGTGCTCACCGCCGGCAATTGCCGCCGACGCCAAGCAATGAGCCCGGTCGAGGACCGGGCCCACATCGAAAAGAATACCAGCGTCGGGATGGCCTTTTGACCATATCCACAGGCCTGTTGCGGTGACTCTGTGTCACCGCGGTACGACGACGCGCTCACCGCGACGGAGCACCAGCACGAGCAACGGTAAGGCGAGAACAACCGAGATCACCGCGAGGACCGGGAACCCGCCGAGCGTGAACAGCCACGGCGAGGTGGCGGTGGCGAGCGCGGAGACGGTCCAGATCGACGACTCCACCCGGCTCTCCAGCTCGGCCGAGCCCAGCTGGGCGCTGCCGCCGAGGTAGCAGAGGTTCCAGGCGTAGCCGAGCAGGAACAGCGACGGTGTGAAGACCAGTCCGGTCCGGGTGACCAGTACTGCGGCCGCCAGCAACCCGACCAGCCCAGCCAGCGTCACCACGCGAGGCCCGTACCTGTCGATGCACCAGCCGGTCAGCGGAGACAGAGCGAACATCCCCAGGGTGTGGACAGACAGCATGACGCCCAGCAGCCCGAGTCCGTCGTGGTGCAGGTGAGTGTGGACCGGGACGGCTGTCATCACGGACACCATCACCAGCTGACCCACCACCATCACGCCTGCCGCCAGTAGTACTGAGTGACCGCCGGACACCCGGCGTACCTCAGGAGCGTCGGTTGTCCTGGTACGCCGGATGTACGTCGACGCGATCAGTGCGGAGAAGACTGCAGCCAGGGCGAAGAGGAATGGACCTGCGATCGCTGGGAGACCGAAGGCAGCCGAGAAGGACTGTGATGGCGCCATGAGGAACGGTCCGCCCGCAGCGCCGAGTGTGCTGGCCCAGACGACTGTGCTCATCGCGCGGGCACGTTGAGAAGGCGGTGCGGTGTCAGCGGCGGCGTACCGAGACAGGAGGCTGGCTGCGTTGCCGACTCCTAGCAGGAACATCCCAACGAAGAGCAGCGCGAGCGGTGCGCCAACGGCTGCCAGGACGGTCGACGCTCCCCCGGCGACGCCCACGCCGTACCCGGTCCGGAGGGCTTGGGCGCGTCCGACGCGGGCTGTCCAACGCCCGACCGCCATGGCGCCGGCAGCGGTGCCGAGGACACCTGCGGTGTTGGGCAGCCCGGCCAGTGCCGGACCGAGGTCGTCGGCGATCAGGATGGCGCTGACTGCACTGGCAGCGACCATCGCGGCGTTCATCAGGGCAGCGGCGACAACGACGGGGATCAGCATGCCAACCACGCTAGAAAGGCCGCCCCTCGCGCTGAATGCTCGAAAGAAGGCGTCTGCCCTTGTCGAGGCGCGATATCGAAGGTGTTCTGGGGACATGACCTTTCAGGAGCGCGAACCCGACTCCACCGACTGGCAGATCCTGGCCGCCCTGCAGTCCGACGGGCGCCTGTCCTTCAACCAGCTCGGCAAGCGGGTCAACCTCTCCCCACCGGCCGTCGCCGATCGGGTACGTCGCCTGGAAGAGGCCGGCGTGATCAAGGGCTACCGCGCGGAGGTCGACCCGGCCCGCGCCGGCCAGCCGCTGTCGGCATTCGTCCAGATGCGCTGCACGACCGGCCGCTGCCTACTGAAGACCACCCGCGCCGAGGACTTCCCCGAAGTACTGGAGATCCACAAACTCAGCGGCAACTCCTGCTCGATGCTCCGCGTCCGCGTCACCTCGATGCAACACCTCGAAGGCCTCTTCGAACGCCTCGGCGAACACGGCGAGATGAACACCCACATTGTCCTCTCGACCGAATTCGAAGGCCGCCCGGTGCAGCCGCCGAGCGACGCCGGGCGGACCGTGACCAGGTCGGCAGGATGGGGTTCCTGAACTGTCCGTGGTGAGTTCTAGGGTGGGGTCATGACTGTGAAGCTCGGTGCGCATGTGGAGCAGGACGATCCGTTGGCGGAGGCGGCTGATCGGGGTGCTGACCTGGTGCAGTTCTTCTTGGGGAACCCGCAGGACTACAAGGCGCCCAAGCTTGCGTACGCCGATGGCGAGGAGGCGCTGAAGACGCGCGCCGCCGCGGCGGGGGTGGATCTCTACGTGCACGCGCCGTACCGGTTGAACGTGGCGAACACGAACAACCGGATCCGGATCCCGAGCCGGAAGCTGTTGCAGCAGACGCTGGACAAGGCGGCAGAGATCGACGTCAAGGGCGTGATCGTGCACGGCGGGCACGTCGGTGACGAGGACGACCCGGAGGCCGGGTTCGACAACTGGCGCAAGTGCATCGAGCGGGCCGAGCTGCCGGTGCCGTTGCTGATCGAGAACACGGCCGGCGGGGAGAACGCGATGGCCCGGCAGCTGGACCGGATCGCGCGGCTCTGGGAGGCGGTGCAGGCCTCCGGCAACGACCGGCTGGAGAACGTCGGGTTCTGCCTGGACACGTGCCACTTCCACGCGGCCGGCGAGGAACTGCCGACGATCGTCGAGAAGGTCAAGGCGATCACCGGGCGGATCGACCTCGTGCACGCCAACGGATCACGCGACGAGTTCGGCTCCGGCGCGGACCGGCACAGCAACTTCGAGGAGGGTCATATCGACCCGGCCGACATCGTCGCGGTCGTGCAGGCGGCCGGCGCGCCGGTCGTCGTCGAGACCCCGAATGCGAACAACGGGCAGAAGGCCGACCTGGACTACCTCCGGGCACACCTCAAGTAGCGGGCGGCGTCTTCGTCCGGTCCAGGCCGTACATCCAGTACGTCAGGGCCCACGGGAGGAGCAGTGCGAGCGCGGCGGTGTTGCTCGACGGTACGAGCAGGCCGCAGATCACGGCGACAACCATCACCAGGGTGCTCAACTGGAACAGATCCATCGGGCCGAGCAGGCGCGTCCGTAGCGTGAGCTTGCCGCGGGCGCAGGCGACGTACGCGGCGATCAGCGCGACCACGCACAGGACCGCGACGACAGCGCCCAGCCAGGCGAGAGCGCTGTAGGTCTTGTAGGTCTGGAGCATCCCCGACAGCAGGAACACGCCGGCCAACGCGGTCAGCCACGAGCAGGACCACAGGAAGCGGATGATCGTCCGCTCCCGCTTGGCTTCGGCGCTCTCCTCGACCTCGGCCTCAGGCTCGGCCTTCGCCTCATCAGCCTCGACCTCGGCCGCCGGGGTCGGCTCGGTGTCGGGGCCCGGAGTGGACTCGGGCTCGGGGTCGGGGTGCGCCATGCCTGCGACGGTAGCGCAGAATGAGGCTATGCAGGCCTGGGCAGAGCGGTTCCCCGAGCTCTTCGCACCCGGTTACTGGGAGTGGGGCGACCTCGATGTCCGGTTCACCGTCGACGAACCGCCGGACGAACTGATCAGCAACGTGCACGTCGTCTGCCGGACCACCGGCGGGATCGTTGTCTGCGGCAACGACCTCGGCTGGCGGTTCCTGCCCGGCGGCACGCGCGAGCCCGGCGAGACGCTCGAGGAGCTGGTCCGGCGCGAGTTGCTCGAGGAAGCCGGTGCCCGGTTGACCGGTCCGCTGACCTGGCTCGGCGCCCACCGCGCCGACCACCGCCGGCCCGCACCGTACCGCCCGCACCTGCCGCATCCGGTCTCGTACTGGGCGAACTTCGTCGCCGACGTCGTCATCGAGCAGGAGCCGACGAACCCCGAGGACGGCGAGCAGGTCACCGAGGTGCTGGTGCTGCCGCCGGACGAGGCGGCCGACTATCTCGACGGCCAGCCCGGCGGGGTGATGGGTCCGATCGTCAGGCTGGCTCAGGCACGACAGCTGGTTTAGCGGAGCGCCACGGCAGCAGTACGGCGCTGAGGGTGCAGCTGATCCCGGCGACCCACAGCGCGCCCCGCATGCCGATGACCGTTGCGAGCACTCCCCCGAGCGCGATGAACACCGGCTGCACGCACCGCGAGCTGATCGACCACGACCCGACCACCCGCGCCATGAACGCGTCCTCGGTCTGCTCCATCCGGTACGTCGCGAACGACGGGTTGAACGCACCCGCACCGACGAGCAAGGCCGTCTCCGCCACGGTCAGCACCACGAACCCGCCCATCCCGTGCGGCGCCAGCGGGAACAGCAGCAGCCACGGTGCCCGCAGTACGCCGAACACCAGCAGCATCCAGTGCAGTCCGTACCGCCGGGTGAGTCGCGGTGCCATCCGCGCGCCGATCACACCGCCGATACAAGAGACGCCGAGCATCACCCCGTAGCTCCACGCTGCCAGCCCGAGGTCGCGGAGCATGAAGACGGCCAGCAGTGGCGAGGTCATCATCACCGGCCCGCCGAACAGCTGCGAGTTCCAGAACAGCGCCCGCAACCCGCGATGCCGCAGGATGTATCGCCACCCTGCGGTGATGTCCACCTTCCCGACCCGCTTGACCGGCTCCGGCTCGGGCTGCTTGATCCGCCGGATCCCGATCGCGGAACCGAGGAACGACACCGCGTCGACTGCGAGCGTGATCGTCGCCCCGACCAAGCTGACGAGCCCGCCGCCGATCACGGGCCCGACACTCAGCGACAGCCAGTTCGTCTGCTCGAACCGGCTGTTCGCCTCCGCCCGGCCGGCCGCCGGGATCAGCGCCTTCAGATGCGCACCACTCGCCGCCTGGAACGCGATCGTCCCGGCCGCCTGCAGCACGCCCGCCACGCACAACTGCGCAAACGTCAGTACGCCGAGCGCCGCCGCGACCGGCACCGAGGCGAGAGCCGCGAACCGCACCAGGTCCGCCGCGATCATCACCGGCCGCTTCCGTCGCTGCTCGATGAAATCCCCCATCGGCAAGGCGATCGCGGCTCCCGCCAACACCGACAACGCCGCGAGCATCGACACCTGGAACGTGCTCGAATCCAGTGCGATCACCGCGACCAGCGGCAGCGCGCCGAGCCCCACCGCCGATCCGAATGCGCTGACCGTGAACGCAACCCACAACCGACGGAAGTCCCGACCCAAAGACATCCCGCGATCGTAGAAGCACGCACCGACAGAATCAGCGCAGGTTCAGACCGCCGTCGAGCAGGATCACCTCACCGGTCAGATAGCTGTTGTGGACAACTGCCGAGATCAGGTCGGCAACGTCCGACGGCTGAGCGGCGCGGCGCATCGGGCTCGCGGTCTTCCACAGCTCTTGTGCGTCGGTCCACGACTCGGTGAGTGGTGTGTCGACGAGTCCGGGCGCGACCGCGTTGACACGAACATCCGGGCCGAGAGCAGCGGCCAGCAGCTTGGTCACATGATTCAGCGCGGCCTTCGAGGCGGCGTACGCGATCGAGCTGCCCTTCGGGCGGACGCCGGCATGGCTTGTCACGTTGACGATCGATCCACCCGATTCGCGTAGCGCCGGGAGGGCCGCCGTACACAGCAGCCATGGCGCGATCAGGTTCACGTCGAGCACTCGACGCCAGTCGTCTGCGGTGAGGCCGTCGAGTGACGCGTGTGGGACGGGCCAGCTGATACCGGCGTTGTTCACGAGTACGTCGAGACGCCCGTGCTCGCTCAACACCTCCGGCACCAACGCCTGTGCGGCCGCATCATCGGACAGATCGGCCTGGTGGTACGACCCACCCAACTCGGCGGCCAGGGCCTGCCCGGCCTCGTAGCTGGATCGCGAATGCACCGCGACGGTCATCCCGTCCGCGGCCAGCCGCCGTACCGTGGCCGCTCCGATGCCGCTCGCAGACCCGGTGACCAGCGCGACCTTGCGGGTCACGCGCCGTACCGCATGCCGTCGATGAGCAGGTTGAGGAGACGATCGGCCTGCTCGCGACGGTCGGCCGCGGCCAGTCCGACACCGCTCAGACCGATGAGTACGTCGTCAGCCGTCACATCCGACCTCAGATCGCCGGCCGCGACGCCCGCTTCGAGGATCGGCGTGATCGCGCCGACGAGCAGGTCGCGGCTCTGCGCATACGGGTCCGCGCCGGAGGCGATCACCGCACGCAGGGCGTCGGCCATACCCATCTTGCGAGCCATGTAGTCGATGAAGCGATCCATCCATGCCCGCAGCGCTTCGGCGGGTGGGAGCTTCGCGAGCAGCTCCGACGCGGCGTCGCAGACCGCCGCGAGCTCACTGCGGTACGCCGCCTCGATCAACGCCTCCCGCGTCGGGAAGTGCCGGTACAAGGTGCCGATGCCGACGCCGGCGTCCTTCGCGATGCCCTCGAGCGTCGCCTCCAGCCCGCATTTCGAGAACGACCGCGCCGCGGCGTCGAGGATCTGGCCGCGATTGCGCTGCGCGTCCGCGCGCAACGGACGCTCACCGGTAGCACTCATGTCCCTCCCCTCGGGCGTCAAACCTAGCGGACCTTGATAACCGGAGGCACCTCCGATTAACTGGGATTACCGGAGGCTCCTCCGGTTAAGCCTAGCTCGCAGAACAGGACTGGCACTGATGAGCAGATTCACCACACCCTTCGGATATGAGTCGACCGCGGCCGAGGTGATCTCCGGCGTCGACCTCAGCGGCCGCCGTGCAGTCGTCACCGGCGGCGCGTCCGGGATCGGCGTCGAGACAGCCCGAGCGCTCGCCGGAGCAGGCGCCGAGGTGACGCTCGCGGTACGAAACACCGCGGCCGGCGAACGCGTCGCCGCGGAGATCATCGAGAGCACCGGCAACAACCACGTGTTCGTGGCTCCGATCGAGCTCGCCGACCCGGCGTCGGTGCGCGCCTTCGTCGATACCTGGACCGGCCCGCTGCACATCCTGGTCAACAACGCCGGTGTGATGGCCGAGCCGCTGAACCGCACTCCGCAAGGCTGGGAACACCAGTTCGCCACCAACCACCTGGGCCACTTCGGCCTCTCCCTCGGCCTGCATGACGCCCTCGCCTCAGCCGGCGATGCCCGCGTCGTCTCGGTCAGCTCGAGTGCACACCTGCAGTCGGATGTGCATCTGGACGACCTCCACTTCGAGCACCGTCCGTACGAACCGTGGGCGGCGTACGGGCAGTCCAAGACCGCCAACATCCTGTTCGCTGTCGAGGCCGCCAAGCGCTGGGCTGCCGACGGGATCGTCACCAATGCGCTGATGCCCGGCGGGATCCGGACCGCGCTGCAACGGCACGTGCCGGAGGAGACGCAGCAGCAGTGGGATCAGTACCGCTGGAAGACCGTCCAGCAAGGTGCGGCAACCTCAGTACTACTGGCGGCGTCCCCGCTCGTGCAGGACGTGACAGGGCGGTACTTCGAGGACAACCAGGAGGCGCTACCGAACGTCCCGGGCGAGCGGAACGGCGTCGCGCCGTACGCGCTGGATCCGGAGTCGGCCACTCGGTTGTGGGACGTCTCCGAGAAGCTGCTCACACAGGTTTGATCAGAAACCGGCTCAGCTGGGGTTGCAGCAGCTGGGCCGGTACTCTGACCCCCCGTGAGTGACTTCAGCATTCGGACCATCTCGGCCGACGAGCATGCCGCGTACATCGCGGCGCAGCCGGCGGCGAGCTTCCTGCAGACCCCTGGCTGGGCGGCGGTGAAGAGTGAGTGGAAGGCGGAGTCACTCGGGTGGTTCGACCCGGCCAACCCGGCGGAGCTGGTCGGTGTGGGGCTGGTGCTCTACCGGCAGATGCCGAAGGTGAAGCGGTACCTCGCCTACCTGCCCGAAGGCCCGGTGATCGACTGGGACGCGATCGACCTCGGCAGCTACCTGCGTCCGCTCGCCGCGCATCTGCAGGAGCGCGGCGCGTTCGGCATCCGGATGGGTCCGCCGATCGCGACCCGGCGCTGGAGTGCGAAGACGATCAAGGACGCGATCGCCGGCGGTCAGCAGCCGAAGCTCGGCGACGTCCGGCCGGATGTGATCGAGCCGTCCGGAGCGACCGTCACCGACCAGCTGCGCAAGCTGGGCTGGAAGGCGCCGCGGATCGCGGAAGGCTTCGCGGCCGGACAGCCGCAGTACGTCTTCCAGGTGCCGCTGGGCGGCCGCAGCGAGGACGACCTGCTGAAGGGTATGAACCAGCTCTGGCGGCGCAACATCAAGAAGGCGGACAAGGCCGGCGTCGAGGTGACGCAGGGCGGGCCCGAGGACATCAAGGCCTTCCACGGGCTGTACGTCGAGACCGCGCAGCGGGACCACTTCACGCCGCGGCCGCTGCCGTACTTCGAGAAGATGTACGCCGCGATGGCGAACCAGCCCTCGGGCTGCTGTGACTTCCGGATCTACAACGCCCATCACGAGGGCGACCTGGTCGCATCGACGATCTGGGTCCGGGTCGGCGGTCATTCCTGGTACTCCTACGGTGCCAGCTCGACCGCCAAGCGAGACGTGCGTGGATCGAACGCGGTCCAGTGGCGCATGATGACGGACGCGCTCGCGGCGGGCGCGTCCGTGTACGACCTACGGGGCATCACCGACACCTTGGACCCGAACGACCCGCACGTCGGGTTGATCCAGTTCAAGACCGGGACCGGCGGCGAGGCCGTCGAGTACGTCGGTGAGTGGGATCTGCCGTTGAACAAGGCGCTCTACACCGCATTCGACCTCTACATGAGACGGCGTTGACACCATGCCCCTAGTCCTGCACGTCGATTCCGATCGATGGCGTGATCACCTGCGTTCCACGTGGAACCCCGACATCGTTCCGGTCGCCAAGGGCAACGGGTACGGGTTCGGGAACCACCGGCTGCTGGCCGAGGCCCGGGCGCTCGGCGCGCGGACGGTCGCGGTCGGAACGTACTTCGAGGTCCCGCCGGACCCGCGCGAGGACATCGTCGTACTGTCGCCGTGGCGGCCGTTCCTCGAGGTGCCGCAGAGCAGGAACGTGATCCACACGGTCAGCCGGCTGGCCGACCTGGTCTCGATCCCGGCCGGCAGCCGGGTGCTGATCGAGGTGATGACCTCGATGCGCCGCCACGGCATCGGGGCCCGCGAGCTGCGGCACACGATGCTGCTGAACGCTCTCGACCGGATCCGCTTCGAGGGCTGGTCGCTGCACTTCCCGATGGGCGCCGGCGGTACGTCGGCCAACCTGCGCGAGGCGCAGCAGCTGGCGAAGGCGGCGCTCGACGTCCGCAAGGGCACGCTGTGGGTGTCGCACGTGCCGGCGCAGAAGCTGGCCGACATCGGTCCCGACGTGAAGCTGCGGATGGGGACCGGGCTGTGGCTCGGTGACCGGGGTGCGCTGACGGTCCGGGCCACCGTTCTCGACGTACATTCGGTCCGCCGCGGCGAGCGCGTCGGCTACCGGCAGCGCCGGGTCAGCGGCGACGGGCACATCCTGATCGTCTCCGGCGGTACGGCGCACGGCGTCGGGCTGGAGGCGCCGACCGCTGCCGCGAGTGTCCGGCAGCGGGCGATCGCAATGGCGAAGGGCAGCCTGGACGCGGCCGGGATGGCGTTGTCGCCGTTCAGCATCGAGGGCAAGCAGCGCTGGTTCGCGGAGCCGCCGCACATGCAGGCCAGCATGCTGTTCCTGCCGTCGTCGGTGGCGCCGCCGGCGGTCGGCGACGAGGTCAACCTCGACGTCCGCTACACGACCACGACCTTCGACAAGGTGTCGATGGACTGACGCTGTTGACTTCAGGTGGACCTGAAGTTGCAGCGTGAGGTCATGAGCTTTCTGGAGCGGATCGAGGAACGGTCCGGTGCGGCCGAGCTGCGCGCGGCGTCGTACCGGCTGCTGGGGCTGAAGCGGGGCGCGACCTGTGTCGATGTCGCGTGCGGTGCGGGGCATGCGGTGGCGGAGTTGGCCCGCAAGGGCCTGAAGGTGACCGGGATCGACGCCGATCCGGACGCGGTCGAGGCCGCACGGGAGCGGGCACCGGGCGCAATGTTTCACGTGGCACATTCCGACGACCTGCCGCTCGAGGCCGGGTCGATGGACGGCTACCGCGCGATGCGCCGGTTCCATCTGCTCGAGGATCCGGCCCCGACCATCGCCGAGGCACATCGGGTCCTGCGTCCCGGCGGCCGGATCGTGGTCGGCGGGCAGGACTACGGCTTCGTGATGATCACCAGCTCCGACCAGGACCTGACCGACGTCATCCGCCTGGGCCTCGAGTCACACATGGTGTCGCCGCGCGCCGTACGGGACCTGCGCGACGCCCTCCTCGACGCCAAGTTCTGCGACGTCGAGGTCGTCGTACACACCGAAGTCATCACCGACCACCGGCAGCTGGCGCCGCAACTGAACGCGGCAGCCGGCGCGGCCGTCGACCAGGCGTTGATCACCAAGGAAGACGCCGACGGATGGCTCGCCGAACAGGCCGCGCGGGCCCGTCGGGACCGTTTCCTGGCCGCGATCCCGACCCTGCTTGTCGGTGCCCGCCGCTAGCGTGCCGGGTATGAACGAGAAGATTCCGTTGAAGGGCGTCGTGCTGGACGCGCCGGATGCCCGGGAGCTGGCTCGGTTCTACTGCCGGCTGCTGGGCTGGCAGCTGGGCACCGATGAGGAAGGTTGGGCCGTCGCGATCGGTCCTGATGGCTCCACACAGTTGTCGTTCCAGAGCGAGCCGGCGTACCGGACCCCGACCTGGCCGAGCTCGGCCGATCAGCAGCAGATGCAGGTGCATCTTGACTTCCTGGTGAGTGACCTGGAGTCGGCGCACGAGCGTGCGGTGGCCGCCGGGGCGCGGCTGATGGAGTTCCAGCCGCAGCCCGACGTCCGGGTGTACGCCGACCCGGTCGGTCACATCTTCTGCTTCTTCACCGACTGATGAGCAGCGACGACGGCACCGAGGGACAGGACCGCGGCGAAGCCGATCATCGACGGGCGCAGGGCGAAGTGGCGGATGACCAGGCTGAACGCGATCGACGGTAGGCCCATGCCGACGTACGCGATCACGAAGTACGTCGCGAGCACGCCCGCTCGCGAAGCCGGTTCGGCGGCCACGACTGCGGTGACGACCGCGCTCTTGAAGAGCAGGCCGGCGCCGCCGCCTGCCAGCCCGGCCGCGACGAGGACCAGCCACAGCGCCGGTCGGTACAGGGAGAGCGCCGTCAAGGCCAGACCGACCGGGAACATCACCGTGCCGATGAGCAACACCGTGGAGTGCGCAGCCCGGCGCAGCGCCAACTGCGTGACCGCGGACGCCGCGAAGCACACGAACGACGCCAGCCCGGCAACGAAGTACGACGTGATGCCCAGCTGCCCGCGCACGATGATCGCCCCGAGCGACGAGAACAACCCCATCACCGCGAACGCGAAGAACCCCAGTGTCGCCGCCGACCAGAATGCACCCCGCTGCCCCTCCCGTACGGCGAAGCGCACGGGCCGATCCTGGTCCGCCAATGCAGTGTCGACCGTCTCCGGCGACGACAGCACCAACAGCAGCAGGACCACCATCAACCCGCCGAAGATCACGTACGACGTGCGCATCGGAGCCGGCGCCCATTGCGCCAGCGCACCGGCGACCAACGGCCCGATCGCCAGCCCACCGAGGTTCGAAACAGTCGCGACGAGTGCCGGAAAGCCCGACCCGGCGTCCGGACGGACCTCGCGATACAGATCGGTGAGGTACACCGTCGCGGTCGACGCCATCAGCCCGACCGCGACACCGGTCAGGATCCGCCCGATCAGCAGGCCCGGCAGCTGCGGCCACGCGGCGAGGACCGCGGCCGAGACGATCCCGGTGGCCAGCGCGGGCAGGATGATCCGGCGTCGGCCGAGCCGGTCGGACAAGTGGCCGAGCAGCCGGAAGCTCGAGGCTGCGCCGACCACCATCACGGCGAAGGCGATAGTCACCGTGAACGCACCGAAGTGGTCCGTGACCTGGTAGATCGGCCAGAGCGGCGTCGGCGCCGTACCGAACGCCATCAGGGTCAGGAAAGCGGTGGCGACGAACCAGAATCCGGTCAAGTGCCGGTTCGTCGTCCGCACCGCGGTAGTCGTACTCATCGGGCGAATGCCTCTCTTCGTGGAATGGTCCACTCGATCCCAACGAGTGCGTCTCCACCGGCGATACCAGCTCTGCAGGGACTACTTCAGATAGATTCCATCTCTGTGAGAGATACTGGCGGCATGGAACTTCGGCATCTTCGGCATTTCGTCGCGCTCGCCGAGGAGCGCAGCTTCACCGCGGCAGCGGCCCGCGAGTACATCGTTCAGTCGGGCCTGTCCACCTCGATCCGAGCACTCGAGAAGGACCTCGGCGCGCTTCTGTTCGTCCGCGGGACCAGACCGGTCCGGCTGACGGCGGAGGGTGAGGCGCTCCTCCCGTCCGCTCGCCGTACGTTGGAGGCAGCCGACATCGCGCGGCAGACGGTCCAGGAGGTGCACGGCGTCCTGGCCGGGCAGCTGCGGATCGGCGCGCTGCAGACCACCGGGCACACGCTTCCGTTCGCGAGCTGGCTTGCGGAGTTCGCACTTGCACATCCGCGGGTGGAGATTTCCGTCCAACAACTGGCCGCGTCGGAAATGGTCCGCCTGGTGACCGACGGCGGCCTGGACTGCGCGCTGGTCGCGCTGCTCGACGGCGATCCCACCGGGCTCGACGTCGTACCCCTGCTCGCCGAACCGATCATGCTGGCCTGCCCGGCAGATCACCCGCTGGCGCGCGAGACCGCCGTCGGGCTGGTGCACTTGGCCGACGAACGGTTCGTCGAGGCTCCGCCCGCGTGGGCGATCCGGTCCGAGATCGATCGAGCGTTCGCGGAGGCCGGCCTGCACCGCCGCATCGCCTGCGTGGTGAACGAGTGGAGCATGGTCCTCGACCTCGTCGCAGCCGGTGTCGGGATCGCGCTCGTGCCACAGGGTCTGGATTTCACGCTGCACCCACGATCGACCGAGGCGCTCCGGCTGGTCCCGTTGCAAGGGACCAGCCTGGAACGCCGGGTCGATCTGGTGGTGCCGAGCGGACATGCCGCCTCGCCCGCGGCGCGACGGTTCAGCGAGTTGGTGAGGTCGAAACTCAGCGCTCCTTGAGGTGGCCCTTCCAGCGGACCGTCGGGAGCAGGGCAGCCGGGTCGACGCGGTCCTTGTTGGCGGAGACGATGTCGAACATCGACTCGATCAGGGTCTCCGAGAGCAGGTGCGGCTGGAGGCCCAGGCCGACCAGGCCCGTGTGCTTGACGTTGTAGTAGTGCTCGGCCTGCTCGACGCGCGGGTTCTCCAGATGCTCGACCTGGACCGGGCCGGGGAAGCACTCCGCGACCAGCTCGGCGAGCTGGGACACCGAGTAGCTCTCGGTCATCTGGTTGAAGACCCGGAACTCGCCGGCGTCGGCCGGGTTCTCCACCGCGAGCCGGATGCACTCGACGGTGTCGCGGATGTCCAGGAAGCCGCGCGTCTGACCGCCCGACCCGTAGACGGTCAGCGGCTCACCGAGCACGGCCTGGATGCAGAACCGGTTGAGCACGGTGCCGAACACGGCGTCGTAGTCGAACCGGGTCGCCAACCGCGCGTCCTGCACGGTCTGGTCGGTCTGCTGCCCGTACACCACGCCCTGGTTGAGATCCGTGACGCGCATCCCCCAGATCCGGCAGCCGAACTCGAGGTTGTGCGAGTCGTGCACCTTGCTGAGGTGGTAGAACGAGCCGGGCTTCTTCGGGTAGAGCATCCGGTCCTTGCGCCCGTTGTGCTCGACCTCCAGCCAGCCTTCCTCGATGTCGATGTTCGGCGTGCCGTACTCGCCCATCGTGCCGAGCTTGACCAGGTGGACGTCCGGGTTGGTCTCGGCGATCGCGTACATCAGGTTCAGCGTGCCGACCACGTTGTTGTGTTGTGTGTACACAGCGTGTTCACGGTCGATCATCGAGTACGGCGCGGCACGCTGCTCGGCGAAATGCACGATCGCGTCCGGCTCGAACTCACGCAGGACCCGGTAGACGAAGTCGGCGTCGAGCAGATCACCGACGTAGGTCGGCATCCGCTTGCCGGAGACCTCTTCCCAGGCTGCCGCCCGGGTCTCGAGGTCCTCGATCGGGACCAGGCTCTGGACGCCCAGCTCGCGGTCGTAGCCACGGCGGGCCAGGTTGTCGAGAACGGCCGTGTCGTGGCCGCGGTCGGACAAGTGCAGTGCCGTCGGCCACCCCAGGTAGCCGTCACCGCCCAGGACGAGTACACGCACGGCTCGGCCGCCTTCCGTCGGAGAACGTCGTCACAGTCCTTCCTATCCCGAGTACCCGCTCCAGTAACGTGACGGGCGTCATCTATTCGCTGGCAATCGGCTGAGAATTCCGTCCGGACTGCCTTCCGGGACTGCGGAGGTGCAGAATAGGCCCCAATGCGCGCTATCACCAAGACCGAACTCTCCCGCGGCCGATTGTTGCTGTGGGCGAGGTACTCGGCATCCTCCGTGGTCGCGACCGTGGTCAGCCAACTGGCGTTCGCTCTGTGTTACTGGTTCGGTACTGCGGCGATCGTCGCGACCGTCGTCGCCTGGTTCGCCGGCGCCGTCCCGAACTACGTGCTGAACCGCCGCTACACCTGGGGCCGCAGCGGCCAGAAGTTGCCGTACACAATCATCGTGATCGGCTCCGCGGTCACCGCCGCGGTGGTCACCTCGGTGACCGACCACCTGGTCCAGCCGATCGAGTCACACGCCTGGAAGACCATCCTGGTCTCCGGCTCCTACCTGGCGACCTACGCGGTCCTGTTCATCGTGAAGTTCGTGCTGTTCGACCGGCTGGTGTTCGCCAAGCCTGCCGCGCCCGCCTCCGACCCGGCCGAAGCACGTACTCCCGTAACCACGTAGTCGTCATCACCCGCCCGTAGTTCGCGCCGTACACCAGGCCCGGGCCCTTCTTGCTGCTCCCGTCACCGCGCCGGCGCATCGTCATCGGCAGCTCGACCACCCGGGCGCCGATGGCCAGCGCGCCGAGCAGCAGCTCCGACGACTGGTACTGCGGTTCGCGCAGCGTCACCGCCGTCGCCAGCTCGGCCCGCATCGCGCGGAACCCGAACGACGTGTCGGTCAGCTTGCGCCGGGTCAGGATCGACGCGAGCACCGCGAAGACCCGTACGCCGACCCAGCGCAACCGACTGTCCGCGTCCTCCGCCCCGAGCCGGCGCGAACCGGTGACGAAGTCGGCCCGATCGGTCAGGATCGGCTCCAGCAGTACTTCGAGTTCACTGTTGTCGTACTGCCCGTCCGCGTCGGTCGTGACGACGTACTCCGCTCCACCCGCGGCTGCCAGGTTGTACCCGAGCCGCAGCGCGGCGCCCTGGCCACGGTTGCTCGGGGCAACACACACGAAAGCCCCGTGTTCACGGGCGATCTCGGCGGTGTTGTCGGTAGCGCCGTCCACCACGACGAGTACGTCGACGGGCAGGCCCGCGCACGTTCTCGGCATGTCGGTGAGCACCTGGCCGATCCCGCCGGCCTCGTTGTACGCCGCGATCACCACGACGACCGGTGCGAACTCCTGCTTGCCGAAGTCCTTCACTGCAAGGGAATCGACGTGATCCGGGTACTCCGCCATCGCCGGGCGAGCCTGGTCCTTGCCCAGCACCGCACGGAGTCCGATGGCACCTGCGAGCGGGAAGAAGATCAGACCGGGCAGCTGGTAGCGCCAGGAGAACTCAAAAGCCGCGGACCCGAGCAACAAGATCACACCGGAGGCAACAGGCAACAGTGCGGCGGAGCGGAGACCTGACGTCTTTGCTCGTCCCAGCCCGGCTACCGCAGCCAGGGCGATCAGGGCGTACAGACCGAGCAGCGTGCCGGACGTGTAGCCGCCGTGGAGTTGATAGGCACGCAGAATGACCGCAGGTACGTGGGCGACGTGTGGCTCCGACCCGCCCCACTTCACCGCAGCCTTGGCGGTGTTGGGGTCGCTGAGGTTCGGATAGGTGAGCTGGAACTGCCAGCGATTCAGCGGTACGTCGTTGGGCGAGCTGGTCCGAGTCGGCGCGAAACCCTTCGCGAAGTCCTTCAGCGCGGCCCACGTCACGTCAAGCGGCTGATGCCGGATCACGAGGTGTGCGAACTCGGTGGCGAGCTGGCGCTTCGTCGTACCGGGTGGCAGGGGTCCGGGCCAGTTGGGGTCGCCGTAGTGGTTGTGGGCGTACTTGTCCACGCCGAGGCGCTCCCCCAGCGGCTCCTTGGGGCAGAACAGTCGGGTGCCCTCGTTGAGCGGGAGCTTGGCGCAGTTGGCGACCGTGGCGGTCCGCCCGTACAGGATCTGGTTCTCGGCGCCGGTGAAACCCCAGCGGCCGGTGTCGGCGCGGTAGTAGCCGACGTACGCAGCGAAGACGATGGCGAATCCGGCTACGGCTGCCGCAGCACGGCGTACGACGTCCATGCGGCGTTTGCGCCAGGCGTTGCCGACCACGATGAGGTAGAGCACCACTGCGATCAGCAGGACCATGCCGATCGCGCGGACGGTGAAGGCGGCGCCGATCAGTACGCCGACGACCGCTGCGCGCTTCCAGCCGGGCACGCGGCCGAGGAGCAGCCAGAGGATCGCTACCAGGATCACGTCGAAGGTGGTCTCGGCCATGATGTTCTGCTCGATCTGCACCTGGTAGGCGTCGAGCAGGATCGGTGCGGCAGCCACGGCGGCCAGCCAGCGGTAGACGGTGAGCCTGCGCGCCAGTGCGTAGATCGCCACGCCCAGGAGCAGTCCGACGAGGTGCTGGACGATGACTACGAGGGTCAGCCCGCCGATCCAGACCAGCGGGCCGAGCACGAAGTCGTAGCCGATGGGGTTGAGCTGGTCAGGGCTCAGCTTCCCCATGTTGGTCAGGTACTGCACCGAGTCCGTGTAGACGATCGCCGGCCGGTAGGCGATCGTCGCGAGCACCCGCAGTACAACACCGAAGAACAGGAAGATGGCGAGCAGCCAGTGCTTCCTCACTGCAGCTTGAAGTACTGCCACGTCCGTTCCAGACCCTCTTCCAAGGTGACCGTCGGCTTGTAACCAAGGTCGTTGGTGATGTCCACGACGACGGCCGGCATCTCACCGGCCGGCGCCTCGATGTGCTCCGCGGGCACCGGGCGGCCGGTGACCGTGCGGACGGTCTCGATCATCTCCAGCACCGACACCGACCGCCCGGATCCGATGATCGCGCGCCCGTCGTACTTGCTCTCCAACGCGAGCAGTACGCCGCTGACCACGTCGTCGATGTACACCAGGTCCCGCCGCTGCTGCCCGTCCCCGTACACGCGCACGCCGGTCCCGCTGAGCGCCGCGCGCATCATCCGCGGCACGAAGCTGTCCTTGTGCGACATCCCCGGGCCGTACACGTTGGTGAACCGCAGCGCCGCGGTCGTCATCCCGTAGCTGCCGGAGTACGCCGACAGCAACATCTCGCCGGCGGCCTTGGTTGCGCCGTACGGCGTCAGCGGCCGGAGCGGGAGGTCCGCGGTGATGGTCGACGTACCGACGTCGCCCACGACTGCGTTGGTCGACGCGAGCACGAACCGATCCACGCCACTGCCCCGCGCCAGCTCGAGCAGGACCTGGGTGATGGTGACGTTCTGCGCGAAGGTCTGCATCGGAGCGTCGACCGAGCGCAGCACCGAGGTCAGCGCGGCCAGATGCACCACGGCGGTCGGTCTGGTCTCGAAGGCCGCGATACAGGTCTCTTGCTCGGCCAGGTCGCCCGTCACCACCTGGACGCCCTCGTCCCAGGACGCATCCGGCGGTTCACGGTCCACAGCAGTCACCGCGACCCCACGCTCCCGCAGGGCAGCCACCACAGCCCGCCCGATGAACCCGGCCGCCCCGGTGACCAGCACACGTTCGTCCATGGGCCTCAACCTACCGCTCACAGACCAACTACAGGACACCGGCGAACGGTGTGCGACGAACCCTTGACCGCGGGTGATCATGATGGGCAGGATCACCCCGGGCGCGGGCTGACAACCTTGTCATCGGGGCCGCGTACTCATACCGGTGGGCGGGGGCTCCCGTGGTGCCGGCCGGCTGTGCAAGGAGCGTGTATGGATCTCCGCCGCCCACTGGGGCTCGTCGCGTCTCTCGGACTGATTGTGACAATGTCTACTTCCATGACGTCAGCTCATGCCGTCCCTCCGGCCGCCGTGGCTGACCAGCCTGTGGTGAGCGGGTCCTCGTTCTTCACCTCCTTCGAG
Organism: Kribbella sp. NBC_00662; assembly: GCF_041430295.1. GTDB lineage: Bacteria > Actinomycetota > Actinomycetes > Propionibacteriales > Kribbellaceae > Kribbella. Next base: position 2,118,384 of record NZ_CP109029.1, read on the forward strand.
CCGGGCCAGCCGCAGCCGGGGTACACCGACGCCGTCGAGACCGGACCGGACGGGAAGCCCCGCACCGACGGTGTCCGCGGCCCGACGCCGACCGGGATCGGCGGCAGCGAGATGGACAAGGTCACGAAGGTGACCGCGAACGGCGAGAACACCGGCGGCGGCGAGATCGCCACCAACGCGGCCGACGGTGACAAGTTCACCAAGTGGCTGGTGTTCGAACCGACCGGCTGGCTGGTCTACGAGACCTCGGCCCCGGTGGTGATCAAGAAGTACGCACTGACCTCGGCCAATGACGCCGACGGCCGCGACCCGCAGAACTGGACGGTCTCCGGTTCGAACGACGGGACCACCTGGACCACGCTGGACACGCAGACCGGTCAGAGCTTCGAGAACAGGTTCCAGACCAAGGAGTACAGCTTCTCGAACGACACGGCGTACAAGTTCTTCAAGCTGGACGTCACGCTGAACCACGGCGAGGACATTGTCCAGCTCGCCGACTGGTACCTCTCGAACGGCGCACCTCTGCCGCCACCCGGTCCGGTCGCCGAGTCCCAACTGGACTCCGGCCCGACCAGTGCCTACAACGCCCGCGCTCGCGTCGGTTTCACCGGCGTCAAGTCCTTCCGCTACGCCGGGCACCAGGAGAGCACCGGTCGCGGCTACACGTGGAACAAGATCTCCGACGTCGACCTGAAGGTCGGCAAGGACACCCGTCTGTCGTACAAGATCTTCCCCGAACACGTCGAGGGCGACCTCAGCTACCCGAGTACGTACGCCGCGCTGGATCTCGCGTTCGACGACGGCACGTACCTGAGCGACCTGAAGGCGAAGGACAACCACGGGTTCACGCTCAGCCCGCGCGGTCAGGGCGACTCGAAGGCGCTCTACACGAACCAGTGGAACAACGTCGAGGCCGACCTCGGCAAGGTGGCCGCGGGCAAGACGATCAAGCGGATCCTCGTCGGGTACGACAAGCCGTCCGGCCCGGCGGACTTCCGCGGCTGGCTCGACGACATCCGGATCGCGGCCGCGATCAACCCGGACCGCGCGGCGCAGAAGACCGCGGCCAAGCACCCATCGGATCTCGCGCTGACCACCCGTGGCACGAACGCGACCGGCGGTTTCTCGCGGGGCAACAACTTCCCGGCGACCGCCGTACCGCACGGCTTCAACTTCTGGACGCCGGTGACGAACGCCGGCTCGATGTCCTGGCTGTACGACTACGCCAAGGGCAACAACGAGGACAACAAGCCGACCATGCAGGCGTTGTCGATCAGCCACGAGCCCAGCCCGTGGATGGGTGACCGGCAGACCTTCCAGGTGATGCCGTCCACCGCCGACACCCCGACCGCGGACCGCAAGGCGCGGGCCTGGGCGTTCAGCCACGACAACGAGGTCGCGCGGCCGTACTACTACGGCGTCACGTTCGACAACGGCAACGCGGCCGAGATCGCGCCGACCGACCACGCGGCGATGCTGCGGTTCAGCTTCCCGGCCGGCAAGGCCTCGCTGGTCTTCGACAACGTCAACAACAGCGGCGGTCTGACCCTCGACCCGGCGACCGGCGTGGTCACCGGGTACACCGACATCAAGAGCGGTCTGTCCACCGGCGCCGGCCGGCTGTTCGTGTACGGCGTCGTCGACCAGAAGGTGATTGCCTCCGGCAAGCTTGCGGACGGCGGTGGCGCGGACGTCGGCGGGTACTTCAAGTTCGACGCCAAGACCACCCAGGTGCAGTTGCGGATCGCGACCTCGCTGATCGGCACCGCCCAGGCCCGGAAGAACCTCGAGCTCGAACTGCCGGCCGGATCGAAGTTCAACAAGGTCAAGGACGCCGCGCAGGCCGCCTGGGACGCCAAGCTGAGCGCGATCGAGGTCGAAGGGGCGACAGCCGACCAGCTGACCACGCTCTACTCGAACCTGTACCGGCTGTTCCTCTACCCGAACAACGGCTCCGAGAACACCGGCACCGCCTCGAAGCCGGTGATCACGTACGCGTCGCCGACGTCACCGAAGGTGGGTGCGGACACCCCGACCACAACCGGCTCGAAGATCGTGGCCGGCCAGACGTACGTGAACAACGGCTTCTGGGACACGTACCGGACGGTGTGGCCGGCGTACTCGTTGCTGGCGCCTGAGGCTGCCGATCTGGTCAACGGGTTCGTCCAGCAGTACAAGGACGGCGGCTGGATCTCGCGCTGGTCCTCACCGGGCTACGCCAACCTGATGGTCGGTACGTCGTCCGACGTCGCGTTCGCCGATGCGTACCTCAAGGGCGTCAAGGGCATCGACGTCCAGGCGGCGTACGACGCTGCCGTGAAGAACGCGTCTGTCGTACCGCCGTCGCAGAACGTCGGCCGCAAGGGCATGGACCTGTCCACATTCAACGGGTACACGGCCAACACCACCGGTGAGGGCTTCAGTTGGTCGATGGACGGCTACATCAACGACTTCGGCATCGCGAACCTGTCGAAGGCCCTGTACGACAAGGCGAAGAAGAACGACCCGCGCAAGCAGGAGTACCTGGACAACTACAAGTACTTCCTGAACCGGGCCCGCAACTACGTCACGCTGTTCGACCCGACCGTCGGCTTCTTCCAGGGCAAGGGACCGGACGGCGTCTGGGGCAACTCGCCCAGCACCTTCGACCCACAGGACTGGGGTCACGACTACACCGAGACGAACGCGTGGAACATGGCGTTCTCGACCCCGCAGGACGGCGCCGGCCTGGCCGCGATCTACGGCGGCCGCGACGGGCTGGCGAAGAAGCTCGACGAGTTCTTCAGCACTCCCGAGGACGCACTGCACACCGGCGGGTACGGCGGCACGATCCACGAGATGCTCGAGGCCCGCGACGTCCGGATGGGTCAGTACGGGCACAGCAACCAGCCGTCGCACCACATCACCTACATGTACGACGTGGCCGGACAGCCGTGGAAGACGCAGGAGAAGGTGCGTGAGGTGCTGTCCCGGTTGTACACCGGCTCGGAGATCGGGCAGGGGTACCCGGGTGACGAGGACAACGGCGAGATGTCGTCGTGGTACCTCTTCAGCGCGCTCGGCTTCTACCCGCTGCAGGTCGGCTCGCCGACGTACGCGATCGGCTCGCCGCTCTTCACCAAGGCGACGGTCCGGCTGGCCAACGGCAAGAAGCTCGTGGTCAGCGCGCCGAAGAACAGCTCGAAGAACATCTACGTCAAGAGCGTTCGCGTGAACGGGAAGGCGTGGACCTCGACCTCGTTGCCGCACGACCTGATCGCGAACGGCGGCAAGATCGAGTTCGAGATGACCGATCAGCCGACCAAGTGGGGCTCCGGCCGGAACGACGCGCCGCCGTCGATCACCAAGCCCGGCGAGGACCCGATGACCTGGCGCGACTCGACGTCCGACACCGGCGCGGTGATCGGTGCGGGTGGCCCTGATGTCTCCGCGTTGATCGACAACGACTCGAAGACACAGGTCACGCTGACCGGCGCTCAGCCCACCGTCACGGTGGCCCTGCCGCAGGGTCGTCCGGTCGGCATGTACACGCTGACCAGCGGCGCCACCGGTACGGCGCCGTCCGCGTGGACGCTGGAGGGTTCGAACGACGGTACGACGTGGTCCACGGTGGATCGCCGTAGTGGCGAGACATTCGCGTGGGCGTCGTACACGAGGTCCTTCAGTATCGCGTCTCCGAAGGCGTACACGCAGTACCGCCTGGTGCTGACCCCGGCGGCGGGCGCTGACGGCGTCACGCTCGCCGAGGTCGAGCTCCTCGGGACGCTGAAGGGCGTCGAGACCGGCACGCACCCGAGCGACAAGCGCGTCGCCGAGACGAAGCCGAGCCCGACCCCGTCGCAGTCCATCGACCGCAACTGGGGCTGATCCTGCTCGCCGGCTCCTGTCACTTCTTGTAGTGACAGGAGCCGTGTCCCCGGCGGAGCCTGCCCCTGAGAGGTTCCGCCGGAGATTCGGTTGTGCCGAAGTGTGATGAGGGGTGGCGGTCCCCGCCCGGACTGCCACCCCTTCATCCCTAACGACGCTCGAACTCTCCCGAGGGTTGCCTCAGCGCAAAACAGTCCACATGTCGGACATCGTCAGGAACCAGACCAGATTCATGGCCACGATCCCGGTCGTCGCGACCACAGCGAAGGCCCACCGGAGCCCGGCCCGGAGCGCCAGCACCGGCAACGCCAGCGCAGTCGCAACACCCCCGAGCTGTACTGCGAACAGAGCGCCACCCGCCTCCGCCGCACAGCTCACTGCCGTTGGCGGACACAGCGGGGCACCGAGGTGCCGCATCGCCGCGTACGCGACACCTGCCACCACACCGACGAAGGCGGCCTCCAGAGTCACCCTGCCGATCGTCCGGGCATCCATAGGATCACGCTAAGGACGCAGCGGGCGGAGTGCCTGAGCAGAACTACTCAGCCGGACCAGCGGCCGGTGAAGAAGCCGGCCGCCCAGATGGCAGCCAGCGGTATCGCCACAGCCAGGTAGAGCCGGCCGATCCACGGTCTCCGCCGGGCCAGGACGGCCAGGCCGATCCACAGCGGCCACATCAGCAGGGTGGCCCGGGTGAGCGAGTAGATCCAGAACGACGTACAGAAGGCGCCGACCGTCGCCGCGACCCAGGCAGCCTCACCCCAGGACCGGCGCCAGAACAGCCAGACGAGCAGCATCAACAGGACGAACAGCGCAACCAGTTCGGCGCGGAACATCCAGGTCCAGTCGCTGCGGTCGGGCGAGAAGTGGCCCTTGCTCGCGGCCTGGAACGTGTGCTCGAGCGAGATCCACGGCCAGGTGAACTCGCGCGCCCAGCCCTTCTCCTGCGCCTCCTGCCACGCGAACCACGAGCCATGGATCTGCTTCAGGTACGCCATGAACCCGAGCACCGGCACTGCGGGCAACGCCAGCCACGGCAGCGACAGCCAGTCCCGCTTCTTCGAGGTGATGAACTCGACGAGCAACGCGAAGATCAGGAAGATCCCGGACACCCGCACCGTCGACGCCAACGCGACGAACATGGCCGCCCGCGCCCAGCGACCCTGCCGTGCGGCCAGCCAGGCGGGGAAGGCGAACGCACAGAACAGCGCCTCGGTGTACCCAGCGGCGAGGAAGACGCCGACCGGAGCGCCGTACCAGATCATCGCCGCGTTCGGCCCGATGCCTTTCAGCTCCGGGAACTCGTACTGCGCCAGCCGCGCCAGGTACACGCCCGCGAACGCACTGGCCACTGCGGACACCACGATGCCCGCCGCGACGTACCCGATGCCGGTGTAGCTGACCAGCCGGACCAGCAACGGGAAGCCGGGGAAGAACGCGGCCAGTGGCGCTCCCGACGGCTCACCGTGGTTGTAGCCGAACTCGGCGACCGCCTTCAGGTGCCAGACGTCCCACTGCAGCCAGGCGTGCCAGACGTTCGGATAGTCGTTGCCCCGGTTGAACAGCAGCGGCGCCGAGACCGACAGCACGAACAACGCGATCCGGCTGACCAGCCACCATCCGAGCACCTCACGGGCCTGAGCTGTCGGCATCCACCGCTGCCAGCCGACGCTGTCCACCCGGGCGCGCCGAGCCCGCCCCGGCTTGGGGTCACCGGCGGCCGTGCGTTCAAACACGCCCACACCGCCGCATGCCGAAGTCCGCCCGAGTCACGCACCCATCGTGCCTTATCCCCGGACCTGACAGACAAACGACGACGGCACCCCAGGTGGGGTGCCGTCGTCCGGAGCTATTGACCGCCGCCGGGTTTCTGCGGGGTCTTCGTCGGTTCACTCGTCGTCCCGCCGGTCGGCAACGAGGGCCAGCCCGGAGTGTTCGTCGGCCTGGTCGGCTTCGTCTTCGTCGGCGTGTTCGTCGGGGTGTTCGGCGGCGGCGTCGACGGAGGCGGCGTGTTCGGTGGCGGAGTACTGGGCGGCGGCGTGTTGGTGGGCGTGTTCGTGGGGGTGTTCGTCGGCGGCGTGTACGTCGGCGTGGTGGTGTCCTTCACCTGGTCCGCGTCCGGCGCGGCGAAGTCGGCCGTCGGCACACCCTCCAGCGCCGACTTCATGAACGCCAGCCAGGTCTTCAGCGGCCAGTTGCCACCGAAGAACGCCGGGTCGTCGCTGTACGGGTCGAGGTCCGACTCGCCGTCCTTGCCGGCCCGGTAGAGCACGGAGGTCGACAGCTGAGGTGTGTAGGCACTCCACCACGAGGTCAGCGTCGCCGAGCCGTCCTTACAACCGCCGCACTTCTTGTTCTCGGCCCGGTCCTCCACCGCGACACCACCGGCGGTGCCGGTCTTGCCGGCGACCGGACGGTCGAGATCCTTGGCGCCGGTACCGGTGCCGTCCTTGACCACCTGCTGCAGGACGTAGTTCACCATGTTGGCGATGTCCGGCGGGAACGCCTGCTTCTGCTGCTTCATGATCGTCGCGTCCGACCACAGCACCTTGCCGTCCGGACCGCGCACTTCCTTGATCGTGTGCAGCGGCGTGTACTTTCCTCCGGCCGCGAACGTCGCGTAGGCGTTCGCCATGTCGACCGGCGAGGCGTACGCGTTCGGACCGAGCACGGTGGACGGGTTGTCCTTGTCGTTCTCCAAGGCCTTCGAGGCCGGGATGCCGGCCGCCTCGGCCGCCTTGACGACCTTGCGCGGTCCGCCGTCCATCTGCTTGTCGACCAGGTCGTAGAAGGCGGTGTTGACCGACTCCTCGGTCGCCTTCAGCAGGGTGACGTCGCCGTAGTCGGTACTGAGCTCGTTGCCGAATTTCTGGCCCTGGACCGTGATCGGGCTGTCGCCCTGGAAGATGTCGTAGATCGACTTCCCGTCCTCGAGCGCCGCGGCCAGCGCGAACGGTTTGAAGGACGAACCCGGCCGGGCCTTGGTCGTCGCCCAGTTGAGCTGACTCTTGAGGAAGTCCGGACCGCCGTACATCGCCAGCAGTTGGCCGGTCCCGGGCTGGACGGCGGCCATCCCGATGTGCAGCCCGTCGCTCTTCTTCGGCTTCTCGTTCTTCGCCGCGAGCAGAATCTTCTTCTGCTGCTGGTAGTTGAAGGTGGTGGTCACCTTCAGTCCGCCGCCGGTGATCGCGTCCTCGTCGAAGCCGAGCTTTCCCAACTCCTTGCGGGCCATGTCGAGCAGGAAGCCGTTCGGTCCCCCGTAGCGGCTGCTCTTCGGCTTCATGTCGAGCTTCGGCAGTGCGTTGGCGTACTGCTTCTCCTGGGTCGGGGTGATCGTGCCCATCTGCTGCATGCCGTCGAGGACGTAGTGATACCGGTCGATGATCCGCTTCTTGGTCCGCGGATCGGGGTCCGTGACGTCGAACAACGTCGGGTTGTTCAGGACGGTGGCAAGCAGAGCCGACTCCGGGACAGTCAGCGAGTTCGGGTCGGGCTTCTTGAAGTACGCGTCACCTGCGGCGGAGATGCCGTACGCGCCTTCGCCGAAGTAGACGGTGTTGAGGTAGCCCTCGAGCGTCTTGCTCTTGTCCTGCTGCCGGCCGAGCTTGGTCGCGATGAACAGTTCCTTGAGCTTGCGCCCGACCGTCCGCTCCTGGGTCAGGTACATGACCTTGACGTACTGCTGGGTGATGGTCGAACCACCTTGCAACTGCTCACCGCGGGCGATGTTCACCGCGGCCCGGACCATGCCGGACGGCGAGATACCGGGGTTGGTCCAGAACGTCCGGTCCTCGGCCGCGATCACCGAGTCCTGGACGCGCTTCGGGATCTGCGACATCGGCACCGAGTGCCGGTTCTGCTCGAAGAACGTGCCCAGGTTGTTGCGCTGGTCGGCGTACGTCACCGTGGTCGTGTTGGTGGCGAACTCTTTGTTCGGGTCGGGGATCTTCGTCGTCTGGTACACGATGAAGAAGGTCGCGACCGCGCCGATGATGCCGAGGAACACCAGCGCGGCGAGCCAGCCGAGTACGCGGACCGCCCAGTGCCTCTTCTGCCGACGGCGGGCCGGGGCGGCCTTCCTACGAGCTTCACTCACGCTGCAATCCTCGACGATCTGGCTGGAGTCATTGCCCCACAGACTACGGTGGGTGTGGTAACGCGCCCGAATCCGCTCCGGATGCTAGCAACCACGGGGCGCCCAAGTGAAAACGGTCCACCGGGGCTCTTCCGCTGACGCCCTACAACGTTGGAAGGTTTGCATCCGGCGCGGCGCTGTGACGCGACTCTCACGAGGTCACGTGGGGTGCCAGCAGCGTCACGGCGATCAGCGCGGCCGGGAAGCAGGCCAGGAACATCGTGAACGTGTAGCCCATGATGTCGCGCGCCTTCAGTCCGAGGATCGCGAGCGTCGGCAGCATCCAGAACGGCTGCAGCAGGTTGGCGCTCGCCTCGCCGAGGTCGTACACGACGACCATCCAGCCCGCGTCGACCTTGAGCTCGTTCGCCGCCTGCAGCACGTACGGCGCCTCGATCACCCACTTGCTGCCGCCGCTCGGTACGAAGATGCCGAGGATGCACGAGTAGATCGCGACCAGCGGCGGGAACAGGAACTGGTTGCTCGCATGCACCAACCAGCCGGCCAGCCGCCCGGAGATCCCCGTGTACGCGATCATGCCGAAGATCCCGCCGTACAAGGGGAATTGGAGCAGTACGCCGGCCGCCGCCGGTGCACCGTCGCGTACGGCGCGAGCCATCCGCCACGGCCGCCACTGCAGAAGTAGCGCGAGCAGGAACAGGATGAGGTTGATCGTGTTGAGGTCGAGGGCGTTGAAGAAGTTCTTCCCGCTGAAGTATCGGACCAGAAAGACCGCACCGAGCAACACGATCAGCAGACTGAACAGCGGCGAATGCTCCAGCCAGTCACCGGGTCGACGTACCTCCCGGCGTTCACCGTTGTACGCCGATCCGCGACCGACGAGCGGTTTGAGTTCGATGCCGAGGTGCTCCGCGGTCCGCGAGTTGCCCTCGCCCGGTGCGATGAACCACGCCATCCCGACGCCGACGACGTACACGATCAGCGTCGCGGCGATCGCCTGCCAGGTGAAGATCGTGTCGCTGAGCGGGATCAACCCGCTCGCGTGCCCACTGGCCTTGATGACTTCTTGCACCGGCGGCGGACTGCTGCTCGCACTCGCCACCTGCAGCGCGGCCGAGCCCGACAAGCCCTGCGCCCACACGGTCCCGAGCCCGAGGAACGCCATCGCTCCGAGCGCGCGGTAGTCCGCCTTCGGCACGTTCCGCGCCACCTCGCGCGCCAGGATCGCCGCGAAGATCAGACTGAACGCCCAGTTCAGGTACGACGCCAGCATCGCGACCGCGGCGACGAAGGCGACCGCGGTCCGCGGGTTCTTCGGGATCCGCGCGAGCCGGGTGATCAGTCGCGCGATCGGTCCGCTGGTCGCGACGGCGTACCCGCCGATGATGATCATCGCCATCTGCAGCGTGAACGTGATCAGCGACCAGAACCCGATGCCCCAGGCATCGACCATGCCGTAGCCCTTGGTCGCGGCCGGGTCGTCCGGGCGCCCCAGCAGCGGCTCTCCGGTGACGAGTCCGAACAGCAGCACCACGAAGGTGCCGACCAGCACGAACCCGAACGCGTCCGGCAGCCACTTCTCGGTGAACGCGGTGAACCGCAACGCCAGCCGCGCAAGCGCGCCGTCGGCTTCGACCTCGGACCTGGCGTGCTTCCCATGGCTGTCGGCCATGACCCTCCGCTCTGAGACCGCGACTCTGAGTGTCATTCGAATAACGCGGATCGGCGTCTGACGTAACAGTTTTCCCGCTGGAGGTGACAAAGGCCGCGTTTGTCAAGAGTTGTCCACAGGCCAGAGGTCTGCTTACAGTGGCGGTGCGATGTATCGAACCGATACATCAGGTCATGACAAACTAGACCGAGGGAGGTGGCTCATGGGAAACCGCAGTGGGGTCCTGGAGCTCGCCGTACTCGGTCTGCTGCACGAAGCGCCGATGCACGGCTACGAGCTCCGCAAGCGCGTCAACGCCCAGTTCGGCTGGGGGCGCGTGCTGTCGTTCGGTTCGTTGTACCCGTGTCTGAAGGCGATGCTCCGCAACGGCCTGATCACGGCCGACCCCGGGACGCCGGAGTCGGGTCGCCGGCCGAAGATCGTCTACACGATCACCGCCGACGGCAAGGACTACTTCGCGCACGCGATGCACGAGGCCGGTCCGTCGGCCTGGGAGGACGACACGTTCGGCGTCCGCTTCTCGTTCTTCGGCCGGACCGATCCGGCCACCCGGTTGCGCATCCTCGAGGGCCGCAGGGCCCGGATGGAGGAGCGGCTGGCCAACTTCCGGGCGGCGATGAGCCGGACGGCGGAGCGGGTCGATACCTACACCCTCGAGCTGCAACGGCACGGCCTGGAGTCGGCCGAGCGCGAGGTCCGCTGGCTGAACGAGCTGATCGACGGCGAGCGGCGGCAACAGCGGCCCCCTGAACAGCACCAACCGCCTACCCAAGGAGATTCCAGATGACCTCGATCCGCGTAGCGATCGTCGGTGTCGGCAACTGCGCCAGCTCGCTCGTCCAGGGCGTGCACTACTACCGGGACGCGAAGCCCGAGGAGCGCGTCCCCGGTCTGATGCACGTCCAGTTCGGTGAGTACCACGTGCGCGACGTGGAGTTCGTCGCCGCCTTCGACGTCGACGGCAAGAAGGTCGGCCTGGACCTCGCCGACGCGATCGGCGCCAGCGAGAACAACACGATCAAGATCTGCGACGTACCGCCGACCGGCGTCACCGTCCAGCGCGGTCACACCCTCGACGGCCTCGGCAAGTACTACCGCGAGACCATCACCGAGTCCGACGCCGCTCCGGTCGACGTCGTCGCCGCGCTGCGTGAGGCGCAGGTCGACGTACTGGTCTGCTACCTGCCGGTCGGCTCGGAGCAGGCGGCGAAGTTCTACGCGCAGTGCGCGATCGACGCGGGTGTCGCGTTCGTGAACGCGCTGCCGGTGTTCATCGCCGGCACCAAGGAGTGGGCGGACAAGTTCACCGCGGCCGGCGTGCCGATCGTCGGCGACGACATCAAGTCGCAGATCGGCGCCACGATCACCCACCGCGTGCTGACCAAGCTGTTCGAGGACCGCGGTGTCACCGTGGACCGCACGTACCAGCTGAACGTCGGCGGCAACATGGACTTCAAGAACATGCTCGAGCGTGAGCGGCTGGAGTCCAAGAAGATCAGCAAGACCCAGTCCGTCACCTCGCAGCTGCGCGACGAGATCGACGCCCGCAACGTGCACATCGGCCCGTCCGACTACGTGGCCTGGCTGGACGACCGCAAGTGGGCGTTCATCCGGCTCGAGGGCCGCAACTTCGGCGACGTCCCGCTGTCGCTGGAGTACAAGCTCGAGGTCTGGGACTCGCCGAACTCGGCCGGCATCATCATCGACGCGATCCGCGCGGTGAAGATCGCCAAGGACCGCGGCATCGGCGGCCCGATCCTGTCCGCCTCGTCGTACTTCATGAAGTCCCCGCCGGAGCAGTACGCCGACGACGTCTGCCGCGACCTGGTGGAGAAGTTCATCCGCGGCGAGGTCGAGCGCTGACCCGATCGCTGTGACCGCCGCCCGGTAACCCTCTGGAAGGGTGCCGGGCGGCGTGCCATCATGACGCCGGATGACCGAGATCCGCGCCTACCGCGACACCGACGCCTCCAGCTGGCTCCAGTGCCGCCTGCTCAGCTTCTTCACCACGGAGTACTACGACGACATCGTCGTAAACCGTCCGGTCTTCGAGAACCCGGCGCTATGAGGCTGCACGTTGGTTGTGCGCAGTGGACGCATCCTGCGTGGCCGCAGCCTTCTCGGGACAAGCTGCGTTCGTATGCGTCCTGGTGCAACGCGGTCGAGAGCAACACGACGTTCTACGCGACGCCTTCTCCGTCGACGGTCGCCTCCTGGGCGGCACAGACTGCATCGGACTTCCGATTCGTCGTGAAGCTTCCCCAAGTCATCACGCACGAGCGTCGGCTCACGAACGTCGACGGTGAACTCCGCGCCTTCCTCGCCGCGATCGAGCCGCTCGGCCCGCGCAACCACGCCGTCTGGATCCAGCTGCCGGCCGCGTTCTCCCCCACAGATCTCGGCGCCCTCGCCGCCTTCCTGCACCAGGCACCTCGCGACTATCGGTACGCCGTGGAAGTCCGCCACCGCTCGTTCTTCGACGAACCGGGTGCCGCCGGCAACCTCGAGCGTGTGCTCGCGCGCGTCGACGCCGAATGGATTCCGTTCGACACCGGCACGCTCTTCTCGCGCCGCCCGACGAGCTTTGCCGAGCGCGACGCCTGGATGAAGAAGCCGCGCGTGGCGCGTCGTACTCGCGCGCTCACCGCCTTCCCGATCGTCCGCTACATCGGTCGCGACTCTGTGGCTGAGACCGTGGACGGCTGGGGATATCTCGTCGACCTCGTCGTGCAGTGGCTCTCGGAGGGTCGGTCGCCGACGATCTTCCTGCACACTCCCGACAATGCCGAGGCGCTGAACCTCGCTCGCCACTTCTACGCGACCGTCGCCGCCGCTGTCCCTGAGCTCGCCCCACTTCCGGAGCCGGTCGCGTCCGAACCGCCAACACTCTTCTGACCGGGGAAATCGGCCTCGATGCCACGGCTGACCGGTTGTTCGGCCGATGGCGTGTTGCAGGACACCAAGCGGTGAAAGAACCCGCCGGCCAGTCCGCACCGCCCCGAGCGGGGCGAGTTATCCACAGCTCCACAACTGGCCGCTGATTTCGCGGGCGATCTCCGTATGTTCTCCGCCGACTTCACACCTCGGGAGGACATCTCATGCAGCACTCATCCGGTACGACGCCCGCCGCTACCTCGACCGCCACCACGAGCGGCACCGTGGCCGGCACCCTGGCCGAGCGGCAGGCCCGGGCCGACTGGCTCATCACGGAGTTCGGCCGGCTCGCGGCGCAGGCCGAGGATCCGCACGACAAAGCCCGCTTCCGCCGGACAGCCGACTCCCTCGTCCGCCTGGCGATCGCGTTCCGCTCATGACCGACGGCTCACTCGACGAACTGCTGGCCGTGAGTGGAGAGACCGCGCGCGATCTCGCCTCGGCCGACCAGTCCGCATGGAACGGACGCATCGTCGAGTCCACCGGAGCCATCCTCGGCCTTGCCCACTGGGACGGCACCCTTTATCTCGACAGCGAGACCATCCTCGATCCACTCCGCCAGCTGTACGATCGCGCCGGCGAGAAGCAACCCACCGCCACCCTCGTCCGATACCGCGAGGCGCTCGCCACCCTGCTCCACGAGCACGCCCACTTCCTCGGCCCGGCAGGATCGACCCAGGAGTCCGCCCGCGAAGCCTTCACCAAATCCGGCAGCCGCCAACTGGAAGAAGGTGTCACCGAAGCCTGGGCGCAGGACCACCTGGACGACTACCTCCGTCGACTAGGTATCGACAAAGTTGCCCCCGGCATCGAATCCGTCCAGGCCGGCGGGTACTACGCCGCGTTCGTCCCCGCCGTCCGCAAACTCACCGCGGATCTCGAGTCCCGCAACAACCTCCGTGACGGCGAGGTCCTCGACCTCCTCAACCGCCAGACCGCGGCCGGCCAGTTCCCCTTGCTGGTCACGCTCGTCTACAACTCGACCCGCCTCCCCGACCTGGAGCCGGTCGGCGCCGACACCCGATCGCGCCTGGAGTCCATCCTCCGCGCGGGCCTCGACCACCTCGACGCCTACGAGCTCACCGCGCCTGGCTTCGCGGCCGCCAAGTCCCTCTCCACCGCCAACGAACTCCTCGACCGCCTCCACCACGAGATCCAGTCCGCCGAGTCCGCCTACACCTTCAGCCCCATCCACGCAGACATCACCCAGACCCACGCCAACGCCTGCACCCTCCCGTCGCCAGTCCCCGCTCCATCACCCCACGAAGCGGCGCTGTCCGGTCTAGCGCCCCCAACCGCCACACGCGGCCAGTCCGCTCGCCTCCACCCCGCGCGAAGCCGCCCCGTCACCGCGCGGACCGCACACCTCCACGGAGGCTGTCGATGACGCGCACCCGTGCAGTTCCCCGGGCGAACCCTGTGGGTCGGGATACTGAGGTATGGACTATCGGACGTTCGACGCGGAGTACGCGCAAGTGCTGGCTGCCGCGCGCTCGATGGACTCGGCCACGCTCGCGAGTGAGGTGGAGCGCCTGCGAGGCATGGTCCCCCTCGTCGAGCCGCGATCGGACCAGAGCCAGGCCGAGTTGCTCGTCAACCAACTGTCCGAGGTTCTCGATATGGAGCAACCGCCCGTCTCCGACGCGATGGCGGCGGCGGTCCGCGTCCACCGCCAGACCCGCAACGCTCAGGGCAGTTCGACCGAACGCATCGCCGCGCTCCGGGCCGGCATCGACGAGATCGGCCGGATCGCCGACACAGTGGCCGAGACCACCGAACGGCACCAGATCCTCGCCCTGACCGAGTCCCTCGGCATGCAGCTCGAAGCGCTGGAGAGCTCCCCGGCCGCCAACCCCGACCGATGAGCTCTGCCCGCACGTCACCCCACCAGCCTGCGACCAGGGGTTGACGGCTGTGGTCGCTGGTTTTGCTCAGTTGATGGACGAGCAGGCTCGGGTGGCGGTGCGGATCACCGGCGCCGATCACACGTCGTGGAACCGGGTGTGGGATGTCCTCGACCCTGACGACAGGCGATGGGGACTGGCCTGCCGGGACAACTCGCTGCGGTACCACCCGGAGCACATCGTCGAGTCGCTCCGGGACATGTTCAATCGGGCCGGCCAGCAGCAGGGTGACTGGACGCTGCAGCGGTACAAAGAAGCGATCCGGATCATCCTGCACGAGAACATCCACCTGCTCGCCGCGAGGGGGACGTCGCACTCCACCGGGTTCGATGCCTACAAGGAGCCGGCGCACGAGGTGGTCGAGGAGGCGACCACCGAGCTCGCGACCCAGATCCTGCTGGACAGGTACATCGCCGAGCTCGATCTGGAGCGCATCGCACCGGGCATCAGCGACGTCAGCACACCTCCGCCGTACGGCGAGTACCGACCGGCGGTCGAGCGGTTCGCCAACGCGGTCGGTGCACGCGTCGATATGTCCGGGGACGAGGTGATCCTGCGGATGGCGGTGGTGAATGCCGAGGACAAGTTCCGGGTCGTTGCCGAGCTGCTGTACGACAGGACGTTGTCCGAGGTGGTGCCTGAACAGGCTCGTGCCGGCGCGGTCGCGGAGATCGAGGCGGCAATGAAGCCGGCATTCGCGTCGATCCACGGCTACGACCCCAACGATCCGCTCGACGTCAAGATGTCGGCGCTGGCCGGCCTGGAGGCGTTCCAGCAGGCCAACACGAAGATCCACGACATCGCCGAGTACTGGTCGTCCAACCAGGACCTACGCCGAAGCCTGGACGCCGGCCTCGGAGCGACGCCACCACTACAGACCACCCACGGCCCGACGCCAGCCCCCAAAGCCCCGCCGTCCTCCGCCACCTCAGCACCCACCCGCCGCACCCCCAACCACACCCAACCCCACCGAGAACCCCCCACCTCTCGCGGCGACTGAGCGTGGCTAGGTGCGCAGGTGGTGGGTGGGGGTGAGGTGGGTACGGTGTCGGGGTTCGGGTGGGTTGGGTGGTTAGCGGAGGTGTTTGGTGGAGTTTGTTGGTGAGGGTGTGGGGATAGCGGCTGGATTGGTGGAGTTGCGGCGGGCTTTGCATCGGGGGCCGGAGGTGGGGTTGCAGCTGCCGGGGACTCAGGCGTTGGTGATGGATGCCATCAGTGGGTTGCCGTTGGAGGTGACGACCGGGAAAGAGCTGACGTCCGTGGTGGCGGTGCTGCGGGGTGGTGCGCCGGGGCCGACGGTGTTGTTGCGCGGGGATATGGACGCGTTGCCGGTGGTCGAGGAGACCGGGCTCGAGTACGCAGCGGAGAACGGGAACATGCATGCCTGCGGCCACGACCTGCACACCGCGGGCCTGGTCGGAGCGGCCAAGTTGCTCAGCGCTCATCGCGAGGAGCTGCACGGCAACGTGATCTTCATGTTCCAGCCGGGCGAGGAAGGCCTCGGCGGGACCGGATACATGCTGCGGGAAGGACTGCTGCAGGCGACGGGTGACAAGCCGATCGCGGCGTACGCGCTGCACGTCTGGGCGCAGGCGGGGAAGGGCGTCTTCCAGATGCGACCGGGCACGATGATGGCCAGCTCGAACCAGCTGCACATCACCGTGCGCGGCAAGGGCGGGCACGGGTCGATGCCGGATCGGACGGTTGACCCGGTTCCGGTGGTGGCGGAGTTGGTGCTCGCGTTGCAGACGTACGCGACGCGGCGGGTGAACGTGTTCGACCCCGTCGTCATCACCGTCACACAACTCGAGGCCGGCGTCGCGATCAACGTCATCCCGAACACCGCCCGCCTCGGCGCGACCGTGCGAACGTTGTCGGATGCAACGCTCACGCAACTGACACGCGAGCTCCCGGCCCTGGCCGAGCGGATCGCGGCAGCACACGGATGCACGGTCGACGCGCAGCTCAACCCGCAGTACCCGGTGACGGTGAACGACGCGGGACGTACGGCTGAAACCGCGCAGATCCTGACAGACCTCTTCGGCGCGGACCGGGTGCAGGACCTGGAGAACCCGTTGATGGGCGCAGAGGACTTCTCGATGGTGCTGAAGGAGGTCCCCGGCACGTTCGTGATGGTCGGCGCGCGGCCGGACGACGTCACCGCCGAAGAGGCGCCCTCGAACCATTCGAGCATCGTGCGGTTCGACGACGCCGTCCTCGCAGACCAGGCGGCGGCGCTGGCGCAGCTCGCCGTACACCATCTGGTGCCTGCGTAAAGCCTGGCCTGGGGCTGGTCAGTCCGCCAGAGGCCGACCAGCCCCAGGGTTCAGGAGGGCGAAACGTTCAGGGTGTAGGCGCCGCGGCTGCCGTACGTCGAGTAGCCGGTGTTGAGCGGATCGCCGTAGCCGACGTTGTCGATCCGCAGGTAGTACGTACCCGGCTGGAGGGCGCCGCTAACACTCGCGCCGAGACCCGTCGGCGTACCGGCGTCGCTCTGTCCGGAGGCCGGGTCGTTCGAGGCGACGACCACGCCGGAGCCGTCGAGCAGGTCCAGCTTGATGTCGAGGTTGCCACCGGTCGGAGCCGGGCTCGCCGACGCCGTGTAGTTGCCCGCGGCACTCACGTCGACGCGGTACACGTCGGTGTCGTCCTCCGCCGCGATGATCCCGGACACCGGCGTACCGACAGTCAGCGCGGCGGCGTCGCCGGTCGTGTCACCGGCCTCGTCCGCGCGCAGAGCCAGACCGTGCGTGCCCACGACCGCGTAGTCGTCTTCCTTGTTGTTCGCGTCGGCGTACTCGCCCTTGCTCCACTGGCTGATGCCGCGGTAGTACCCGACGCCCATGATCGGCGCCCACGCGCCATGACCCGGGTAGTACCCGACCGTCGACGTACCGTCGTGCGAAAGCCCGACGTTGTGACCGGCCTCGTGCGACGCGGCCTCGGCGAGGTTCTTGGCACCGGTACCGACGCCCTTCGTGAACACCAACGCCGGCTGGTAGTAGTCATGCCGGCTCGTGCTGTCGTACACCCCGACGTACGCGACACCGCCGCAACCGCAGCCCGACTGGTACCAGGTGTCCGGGTCGATCAGGACCCGCGTGCCGTACTGCTCGTCCGACGCACCGGACCGGTCGATCGCGGACTGCGGCGGCTCCTGGGTCGTCACGTCCACGTCGAACGTCGAGTAGTCCTCGGCAACCCGGGCCCACACCTCGTGGACCACGTCCTGCTCGGCGGTGCTGTAGTTCGCCGGATCACCATCGGTGTCGTACGCCGACACGTTCACCGGGTCGATGCCCTTCGACGCGTTCCACGCCGTGCCGGTGATGGTGTGACCGTCGAAATCCAGGTAGAGCACGCGGTTCGAGCCAGGCTTGCTGTGGAGCTCGAACGCAGGACCGGTCGCGCCGGCGACGGCGGTGCGTGCCCAGCGGGGCGATGCCTCGGGAGCCTTCTGCGCACTGGTCAGACCGGGCTCGCGGAAGAACAGTTTGCTATCGGCATCGAGCCACGCGGTCTTGTCGGTGGCGAGGATCTGCCGCAACCGCTCGGTGGGCATCCGGTTGTGGTCGGCAACATCAGCGAGTCTCGACTGGACCTTGCCGAGAGCGGCGCCGCCGGCCAAAGGCTGCGACAACAGCTGGTCGACAGGTGTCTGCTGCGCATCGGCCTGGGTGCCGGCAGCGACAGCCAGACCTCCAAGTACGACGGCACCAGCGCAGGCGAGCGCGCCGGTGCGGCGGAATCTGCTCACTCGGAATCCTCCTCACAGGATTCCCCCCGGTTTGGGCGGTTCCCCCCAAGAACCCGGGGCCGTCGATCTCGGTGGGATCGACGGCCCCGGGTGGTTCGGGTGTCAGCCCGCGGTGACGCGGACCGAGTAGGCGCCGCGGCTGCCGTACGTCGAGTAGCCGGTGTTCAGCGGGTTGCCGTACCCGGTGTTCTCGATCCGCAGGTAGTAGCGGCCCGCGGTGACCTGGCGGCTGATGCTCGCACCGAGACCGGTCGGCGTGGCCGCGTTGGACTGGCCAGATGCCGGGTCAGCGGTCGCGACGACCGCGCCGGAGGAGTTGAGCAGCTGGAGCTTGATGTCCAGGTCCGCACCGGAGGCGGCTGCCGAAGCCGCGAAGGTGAACGTGCCGGCGGCCAGGTCGATCCGGAAGGTGTCGACGTCCGAGTCGTTCGCGTAGATGCCCTTCACGCTGGTCCCGAGCGTCAACGCAGTTGCGTCCGATGTGCCGTTGCCGTGGTCGTCGGCCCGCAGAGCCAGCCCGTTCTGGCCGATCACCGCGAAGTCGTCTTCCTTGTTGTTGGCCCCGGTGTACTCGCCCTTGCTCCACTGGCTGATCGCCTTGGAGTAGCCGACACCCATGATCGGCGCCCAGGCGCCATGGCCGGCGTAGTACCCGACGGACGCCGTGCCGTCGTGCGAGAGCCCGACGTTGTGGCCGGCTTCGTGCGACGCGGCCTCGGCGATGTTCTTCGCGCCGGTGCCGACGCCCTTCGTGAACACGAGCGCCGGTTGGTAGTACGAGTGCTGGCTCGTGTTGTCGTACACGCCGACGTACGCCACCCCGCCGCAACCGCAGCCCGACTGGTACCAGGTGGTCGGGTCGATCAGCACGCGCGTGCCGTACTGCTGGTCGGAGGAGCCGGTCCGGTCGATCGCCGCGGCGGTCGGCTGCTGGGTGGTCACGTCCACGTCGAACGGCGCGTAGTCCTCGGCGACCCGGGCCCAGACATCGCGTACGACGTCCTGCTCCGCGGTGCTCCAGTTGTTCGGATTCCCGTCGGTGTCGTACGGCGTGACGTTGACCGTGGCCGGCTTGCCGCCGGTGTTCCACGCCGTACCGGTGATCGTCTGACCGTCGAAGTCCAGGTAGATGACCCGGTTCGAGCCCGGCTTGCTGTGCAGCTCGAACGCCGGACCTGTCGCGGCGGCGACCGCCTGCTTGGCCCAGCGCGGGGACGGCGCTGCCGCGGACTTCCGCTCGGCCGCGGTCGCGACGGGCTCGCGGTAGAACAGCTTGCCGCCGTGATCGAGCCAGGCGGTCTTGTCGGTGGCGAGAATTCGCTCGAGCTGAGTCGCGGGGACTCCATTGCGCGAGGCAACCTCGGCGAGCCGGGACTGGACCCGGCCGAGCGCGGCCTTGCCTTGGAGCTCCTGGCCGAGCAACTGGTCGATGGGAAGCGGAGCGGGCTGCTGGGCGTCGGCCTGATTGCTGACGGCGACTGCGACGGCTCCGAGGACAACTGCACCGGCGACGGCGAGAGCGCCGATCCGGCGGGGGCGGGTGTGCATGCTTGGGGGTCCTCCTCAGGGACTCCGGGGCGGCCTCACATCTCGTGCGTGGGCACGCACTGTGCGTAGCCTGCCCGAAGGTCCCCGCCCCTGTATAGATTCGTCTCGGGATTTAACGCCGACTTGGGAGGGGCCACAGATGCGCTACATGATGATCTTCAAGGCGAGCGAGGAGTCCGAAGCGGGCGCGCTGCCGAGCGAGGAGAGCCTGACCGCGATGGGTCTGGTGATGGCGGAGATGGCCGAGAAAGGCGTCCTGCTCGCTGGTGACGGATTGCTGCCGAGCTCGATGGGTTTCCGGCTCGGGTTCGACGACGACAAGCAGCGCCGGGTGGTCGACGGCCCGTTCACCGAGACCAAGGAGCTGATCGCCGGATTCTGCCTGATCGAGGTGGCCTCGCGCGAGGAAGCGATCGAGTGGGGCTGGCGCTGTGTGGCGGCCGACGGCCGCACCGACGGCGAGCTGGAGATCCGCCCTGTCCCGACCGCCGAATTCTTCGGTGACAACTACACCAGCGAAGCGCGCGACCGCAACGAAGAGACGTTCCAGAAGGCCGCCGAGAACCTTCAGAAGAGCAACACCTGACGGATCGACGTACCTGCGGCCAGGTCGTCGAAGGCCTGGTTCAGGTCGTCGAGCCCGACGGTCGCGGTCAGCAGCCGGTCGACCGGGAGCCGGCCGGCTCGGAACAGAGCGACGTACCGCGGGATGTCGCGTGACGGCACCGACGAGCCGAGGTACGAGCCCTTCACCGTGCGTTCCTCCGCGACCAGGCTGACCGCGGGCACGCTGAACGACTGCGACGGATGCGGGAGCCCGACCGTGACGGTGGTCCCGCCGCGGCGCGTCGCGGCGTACGCCTGCTCGAGCACCTTCGCGCTGCCGACCGTCTCGAAGGCGTATTCCGCCCCACCCGAGGTCGCCTCGCGCACCTGGTCCACCGCGTCACGGGCGTCGACGGCAACTGTCGCGCCTAGTTGCAGCGCCAACTCCAACTTGGCGGGTACGACGTCCACCGCGACGATCGGATGCGCTCCGACCAGGACCGCGCCGAGCAACGCGGACAGGCCGACGCCGCCGAGACCGAAGACGACCGCGCTGCGGCCGGCGCGGACCTGCGCTGTGTTCACGACTGCACCGACGCCGGTCATGACTGCACAGCCGAAGAGGGCGGCGATCTCAGGCGGGAGCGACGGGTCGATCTTCACGGCCGAATGCGCCGAGATCACCGCATGATCCGCAAAGCCGGAGACACCCAGATGGTGATGCAGCTCAGCCGGTGGGTGCGGGTCGCGAAGGCTGGTCAAGCGGCGGGCGCCGCCCAGCAGGGTGCCTGCGGTGTTTGCGGCAGCCCCGGACTCGCACAGCGCGGCTCGGCCCTCCGCGCACGGTCCGCAGGCGCCGCAGGCGGGGACGAACGCGCACGCGATGACATCGCCCGGAGCGAAGCCGGCAGCCTCGGACACGACAACCTCGCCGGTGGCTTCGTGGCCGAGGAGCATCGGCATCACGCGGGGGCGGGAGCCGTCGATCACCGAGAGGTCCGAGTGGCACAGGCCGGCCGCGCGGATCCGGACCAGCAGTTCGCCCGGACCGGGCGGCGCCAGCTCGACCTCTTCGATCCGCAGCGGCCGCGACGCGGCGTACGGCGCCGGCAGGCCCATCTCCCGCAGTACGGCGCCACGCACGATCATCCTGTGATCCCTTCCAGGGCGGCCCGGATGTGGTCCGGGACCGGCACCGGGCGGCGATCCTCGCGGGTGACGAAGACGTGCACGAACCGCCCGGTCGCGGCCGGCTCGTCCGATCCCTCGCGGAACAAGGCGATCTCGTACCGCACGCTGGAGTTGCCGAGCTGACCGCACCGCAACCCCGCGTCCACGACACCCGGGAACTCGAGCGGTTGCTTGAACGTGCACTGCGAGTCCACGCACAGCCCGATCACGTCACCGCCGTGGATGTCGAGACCACCCGACCGGATCAGGAAGTCGTTGATCACGGTGTCGAAGAAGCTGTAGTACTCGACGTTGTTGACGTGCCCGTAGACGTCGTTGTCCTTCCACCGCAGCGTGATCGCAAGGTGGTGCGGATACGCGCTGCGGTCCATGCGGACAGCCTAGAACTACGGCTTGCGGCCGACTCCGACCCACAGGCTGCACATGATGTCGGTGAACTCGCCCTTGTCGACCAGGCGCTGCGTCTCGTCGTCGGGGTACCACCGGAAGGGCGAGACCACGCCGGGCTCGACCAGCTCGGTGCCCTCGAAGAAGCGGGTGACCTCTTCCTTCGAGCGGACCTGCGCGTCACCGCCGTCGGCCTTGTAGACCACCATCGCCCGCTCCCACAGCTCCGGCGCGAAGTCCGGCGTGCAGTGCGAGAAGATCAGCAGCGATCCGGGCGCCAGCGGCTCGACGAGCTGACGGACCAGGTCGTACGGCTTCAGCGCGTCGGGCAGGTAGTGGAACACGCCGACGATGCTGAGCGCGACCGGCTGGTCGAAGTCGATCAGCTCCTTGACCTCGTCCGACTCCAGGATCGCCTGCGGGTCGGTGACGTCGGCCTCGAGGTACGCCGTCTTGCCCGCCGGGTCGCTGACCAGCAGGGCCCGTGAGTGCGCGAGCACGATCGGGTCGTTGTCGGCGTAGACCACGTGCGCCGCCGGGGTGATCTTCTGGACGACCTCGTGCAGGTTCGGGCTGGTCGGGATGCCGGTGCCGATGTCGAGGAACTGGGTGATGCCCTGCTCGGCGGCGTACTTGGCCGCGCGGTGCATCCACATCCGGTTCGAGAGGGCGGCGGTGCGGAAGCCCGGGAACGCCTGGAGCAGGTGCTCGGCGGCCTGCCGGTCGATCGCGAAGTTGTCCTTCCCGCCCAGGAAGTAGTCGTACACCCGAGCGCCGTGCGGCCGGTCGAGCTTCAGCTGCTCGTACATCCGCGGGTCGACGTCGGCATCCTGCGATTCAGCCATGAAATTCCCATCCGCGCTGCGCTCAGAACTGAAGAGCCATCGTAACCGGTGCACAACGGACCGTGACACCGCCAGAACGACCCTATCGCTCCAAAGTTCTCTTGCCATCACCTCCGGCGCGTCCAGGTCTGGCCTTTACAGAGGATTGAATCCAGTCGGCTCGGGTTTGTGCCGGATGAGGTGCCTGGCGGGCATTTTCTGATGCTCGGTCAGCCCGTTGGCGTGGTGGACTATCTCCTACAGGTGAGGGGGCGTCATGGGTGATGTGGTGCAGGGGCGGCAGACCGCGGCGTACGACGGGGAGGTGGTCGTCTTCCTGATCGGGATGCGGGTCAACTCCGTGTTCAAGGTGCGCGAGTGGCTGCCGGTGGCGAGGGCGATGGGGCCGATGCTGCAGGAGCTGATGAAGGACAAGGACAGCGGACTGCTCGGGTTCCGGACGTTGCCGACGTGGCGTGGGGTCACGTTGATCCAGTACTGGGAGTCGGTGGAGAAGCTCCAGGCGTTCGCCGGCGACACCGGTCGTACTCATCGGCCCGCGTGGGTCGAGTACTTCCGCAAATCGTTCAAGGGCGGCGCGGTCGGCATCTGGCACGAGACGTACGTCGTACCGGCCGGCAACACCGAGACCATCTACGGCAACATGCCCCTCTTCGGTCTCGGCCGGGTCAAGGGCGTTCAGCCGGTCAGCCAGCGCACCGACACCGCAGCCCAGCGCCTGCACCAGACCGAATAGATCAGTCCTGCCAGAGCCCGACGCGGTTGCCGTCCGGGTCCAGGATCACAGCCATCCGGCCGAGCCCCGGCACAGTCCACGGCGGCGTGGTGATCGTCGCGCCGAGCGCCTCCGCCCGGACGAGCATCAGCTCGACGTCCGGCACGGAGAAGTACGTCGTGATGCCCGCCCCCTGGTCCTCCTGCTCGACCAGTCGGAGGCGCCAGCCGAACAGCTCTGTGTAGAAGGCGCGGGTGTCTGACACGGTGATGTCGGTTCCGGCAGCGTGATTGTCGTTCATACCCAGTACGTCGAACCGAGGCGGCCGGGCTCGACATGTCGTGCGGTTACAGTGCAGGCGTGCGGTTTCTCCGGGATTTGTGGACGTTGCTGCAGCGTCGCGATTTCCGGCGGCTGTTCGCGGTGCGGCTCACGTCGCAGTTCGGCGACGGTGTGTTCCAGGTGGCGCTGGCGTCGTACGTGTTGTTCTCGCCGGAGCGGGCGCCTGACGCGGCAGCGATCGCCGGTCTGTTCGCGGTCGCGCTGCTGCCGTACTCGATCCTCGGCCCGTTCACCGGCGTACTCCTGGATCGGTGGTCGCGCCGGCAGATCCTGTTCGCCGCGAACCTGACCCGCGCCGTCCTCGTCATCGGAGTCGGCGCGATCGTCGCGGCCGACAACGCCGGCGTGCTGTTCTACGTCGCCGTACTGCTCACACTCGGCGTCAACCGCTTCCTCCTGTCCGGCCTGTCCGCCGGCCTCCCGCACGTCGTCGAGCGCGACGAGCTGGTGATGGCCAACGCCGTCACCCCGACCAGCGGTACGGCGTTCTTCCTGATCGGCGGCGGGGTCGGCGCCGGGGTGAAGCTGATCGTCGACTCGGACCTGGCCGTCCTCGGCCTGACCGTCGTGATCTACACGGCCGCTGCCCTCCTCGCCCTCCGACTGCGGCGCGACCAGCTCGGCCCGGACCTCAAAGGCGACGAACCCACCATCGGCGAAGCGCTCCGGACGATCGCGGCAGGCCTGATCGACGGCGGCCGGCACCTGAAGTCACGCCCCCAGCCCGCGCTCGGACTGGCCGCGATCGGCTCGCTCCGGTTCTTCTTCGGGCTGATGACGGTCTCGATGATCCTGCTGTACCGCAACTACTTCTACGGCCCCGGTCAGCTCGATCAAGCGTTCGGTGCGCTGGCGATCGCGACCGGCGCGGTCGGAGCCGGACTGTTCGTCGCGGCGCTCGTCACACCGTGGGGCACGCGGGTGATGTCGCTGCGGCAGTGGATCACCTGGCTGTTCGTCGCCGCGGCGGTCGTGAGCGCCGTACCGATCGGGTTCTACACCAAGCCCGCGCTGGTGGTCGGCGGGTTCCTCACCGGGTTCTGCGCTCAGGGTGTCAAGATCAGCGTCGACACCCTCGTGCAGACGGGTGTCGACGACGTGTACCGCGGACGCGTGTTCTCGCTGTACGACATGATCTTCAACGTCGGGCAGGTCTCCGCGGCCGCACTCGGCGCGGCGATCCTGCCCGACAGCGGGAAGTCCTACCCCGTGCTCGCCCTGATCGTGGTGGGCTTCGCGGTCACCGCCCTGCTCTACTCACGTGCCTCGAAGCGCAGTGATGGGCTGGATGGCGGAGGCCTTCCAGGCGGGGTACGTGCCGGCGACCAGGCCGATGAACGCTCCCAGCAGGGGTGAACCGAACGCCAGCCGGTTGTCGAGGATCGGTGTCCAGTCCCGGATCCACGACACGCTCACGGTGAGGATCACGCCGACCGCCGTACCAAGCAGACCGCCGAGGAAGCCGACGATCACGCTCTCGACCAGGAACTGCACCGCGATATGTCTTCGCGCCGCGCCCAAGGCTCTCCGCAGGCCGATCTCCGAGATCCGTTCCAGGACGGACAGCAGCGTGACGTTCGCGATGCCGAGACCGCCGACCAGGAGTGCGACCGCGCCGAGGAGCAGGAAGAGCGCGTTCAGGTCGGACTCGACACCCTTGCGTACGGCGCCCTGCTTGGGCGGAGCGTCGACGCGTAACGTGCTCGGGTTGTTCGGCTCGATCGCGATCGGCGCCTGCTCCGCGATCAGTTGCGCCGCGCCGACCGCCGTTCGGATCTCGACCGCATCCGGCGACTCGAGGTTGTAGGCGTCGCGGGCGGCGCCGTTCGGCATGATCACCGCGTCGTTGACTTCGGCGCGACCGCTGACGGAGTCGAGGATGCCGATCACCGTGTACGGTTCGTCGCCGATGAACACCGCGGGCTGCGAGTCGACCCGGTTGATACCGAGCCGCTCGGCGGCATGCTTGCCGAGGACAACCACTTTGTCGGCGCGCTGGTCGTGCCCCTGGTCGAAGAAACGGCCCGTCTGGAGCGTCGCCCGTACGGCGTCCCACAGGCCGGCCGAGCCGGCCATCACCTGCAAGGCCTTACCTGCGCCGTTGTCGAGGCCGGTCACGTTCTGGACCAGGTCGTCACCGATCTCCAGGTTGCTGACCGTGCCGACCGCATCCACGCCGTTGAGCCGCTTGATCCGGTCCGGTGCGTCCCATGGCAGTTGGGTGGCCGCCTCCCCTTCCTGTCCGCCCTTGTCGTCCGGTTGCACGACGACGCGGGTCGCAGCAGCCAGGTCGAACCGCTGCGTGATCTGGCCGGCGGCCGTCTGCCCGAGTCCAACCGTCCCAACCAACGCGGCGACTCCGAGCACGGTCCCGAGCGTGGTGAGGATCAGCCGAGTGGGACGAGCGGCGACACCGGCCAACGCTTCGTCGAGGAGATCTCGTACGGCGGGACGAGATCTCAGCCGGCGACGCCGGGAGCGGCTGGAGGGTGACGCTCCCGGCGACGTGGACGGCCCGCCGGCGGGATCCGGGGGGCCTGCTGGGGTTACCACTGGAGGGTTCCGTCGACGATGCGGACCTGGCGCTGGGCGCGGCGGCTGACCTGGGCGTCGTGGGTGATGACAGCCAGCGTCATGCCCTCGGCATGGAGTTCGTCGAACACTTGCAGGATCGCCTCCGCGTTGGCGCTGTCGAGGTTGCCGGTCGGTTCGTCCGCGAGCAGCAGGCTCGGCTCCGCGACCAGCGCCCGCGCGATCGCGACCCGCTGCCGCTCACCACCGGACAGCGTCGTCGGCGCGAACTCCATCCGATGCGCCAGCCCAACCCGCTCAAGCGCAACCCGCGCACGAGCGAGACGCTCCCGCCGCGGCACCCCGACGTACACCATCGACAGCGCCACGTTCTCGAGCACGGTCCGGTGATCGAGCAGATGGAACGACTGGAACACGAACCCGATCCGCTCTCCCCGCAGTACGGCGCGACGCCGCTCGCGCAGGCTCATCGTGTCCACGCCGTCGAGCCGATAGACCCCGCCCGTCGGGTTGTCGAGCAGCCCGAGCAGATGCAGCAGCGTCGACTTCCCCGACCCGGACGGCCCGACGATCGACAGGTACTCCCCCTGCCCGATGGTCAGATCGACCCCGTTGATCGCCCGTACTTCGGGCGGCCCCTCGAAGAACCGCCGTACGCCGATCATCTCGACCACCGGCGCCGGCAGCGCGACCGCGGTGGCGCTCATTTCCCGACCACCACCTGATCGCCGTCGGACAACTTCGCATCGCCCTTCGGCGTGACCTGCGCGAACCCGTCCGCGGACAGCCCGACCGTGACCGGCACCAGCTCCACCTGACCGTTGCGCAGTACTTCGACGCGCGAGCTGCCGTCCGACCCGGACGACAACGCGGCCAGCGGTACGGCGAGAACCTTGCCGCTCGTGCTCTTCACCGGGATCGTCACCCGGACGTTCGCGTCCCGCAGCAGGGCCAACTGGCTCGCGGTCAGCGTGTTCGGCGCGACCACGACGTCGTACGTGCTGCCGTTCTTCGCGACCCGGCGGACCTTCGCCGCGATCGCCGTACCGTCGAGGTCGAGCGACGCGACCATGCCGGCCTTCAACCGCTGCGCCGTCTCCGCGTCGACCTTCAGCGTGACGACCAGGGACGAGCCGCTGGCCGACATCACCACGCCGTTCACCGTCCCGCCGCGCTCGACCTTCACGTCGTCGACCCGGCGCGGCAGCGTCTTCACGTAGACCACCTCGGACACCGGCAGCGGCGTACCGGCCTTGAACTCGGCCTCGCTCCGCGCGTCCTGTGCGTCGGCAAGATTCGCCTCGGCGTCGTCGACGGCGCCTTGCTGCACCGACGTGTCCTTCGCCTTCGCATCCTTGGCCGCCTTGAGCTGAGCCTGCGCCTGCCGGAGCTGCTTCTTCGCGGCGTCGACCTGCTTCTTCGCGGCGTCCACTTCCTGGGTCAGCTGCTTGTCCGGCTCGGGCGCGTCGTACCCGGCCTCCTCGTACAGCCGCTCCACGGCGGCCGACGTGTCGAGGTCGTATTCGTCATCGACCGTCCCCGGGTCGAACCCGAGCCGGTCGAGCGTCTGCTCCAGCTGCAGCACGTCCGGTCCCTTGCTGCCGGGCGAGAGCGTCCGATACATGGGCAGTACGCCGGCCAGCCCGATCACCGGCCGCCCGGTGATCTCGAGCAGTGCCTTGCCCTCGGTGATCGTCGACCCGACCGCCGGCACCTTGCCGGTCACGATCGCCGGAGTGCTGAGCCCGCTCGTCTCGACCCTGATGTTCACCGCACCGTCGAACGAGGCGTCACCGCGGCCCACCACCTTGCTCGACAGCGCCTTCTTCGCCACCGGCACGGTGATCTGGGAGGCCTTCGGCGGCGCGGTCTTGGCGGCCGCGTCCTCCGGCGAGGTGATCCGACTGCCCGCGGCGACGCCGACGCCGAGCGAGACCACGGCTACCCCGGCCACGCTGACGAGGACCCGGCGACGGGACTTGGGCGAAGCGGTCACCGGTTCGCCATCTCGTCGCGGTACGACTCGAGCTCGGCCTTGTGCTGGTCGACGAACTCCTTCTCGGCGTCATACTGCACCTTCTTGTACGCGTCGTCGTACCCCTTGGCCTTGCACTTCTGGTCGGCGACAGCGAGGTCGATCTCGAACTTGCGCAGCTCGGTCAGCTTTGCCGCATCGACCTTGTCGAACGACGGCGGACCGGTGATCGTCTTCGCCGGACCGCCCTTGGCCGGCGGCGTGCTCCCGGTCAGCGCATCGAGCTTCTGCTGGACCTTGGTGCGCGGATCGTCGACCTTCTCGAATCCGGCATGCCCCGCGTCGGCCATGCAGTCGGACCAGGCGCTGGTCGCGTCGACCACCCGCTGGTCGGCGTCGATCCGCTTCTGCAACGCCTGGATGTCCTTGAACAGGCTGTCGAACTTCTTGAAGCCCGCGGCTCGGTCCTCGCCCTTGCCGTAGACCTGCTCGACCGCCTTGCCGCGACAGCCGAGGTCCTGGGTGCCGTTGGTGCTCGGCCCGTCCTTGCCGCCCTGGATCACGACCGCGCCGCTGCCGTTCGCGTTCGGTCCGTTCAGCGCCTTGTCGTACGCCTTCTGGGCGGCCGGCGAGAGCGCGCTGCGGATCTTCGTGTTCGGGTTGGTGTCGTCGTTACCGGCCTTGGACCAGTCGATCGTGCTGATGCCGTACCCGTACTGCTCGGCGAACTTGTCCGGCGGCAGGTTGAACGCGTCGGTGAACTTGCTCTTCGCGTTCTGCTCGGGCGGTACGGCGACGTACTCGAAGCCGGCCGTCTTCATACAGGCCGCGGTGGCGTCCTCGACCTTGCGCTGCTTGGCCAGCTCCTCCTCGCTCGGCTGCTGCGCACCGCCGGCTCGCACTGCGACCCGGAGCCCGCCGCCGCCGGACGAACTGACGAAGCCTTCGCCCATGTACTCCGCGAGCGGGCTCTTGTCCTTGTTCTGATCACCAGAGGCGACCGGTGCCTTGTCGTTGCCACAGCCGGCCACCGCGAGGATGGCCAGGACGGCCAGAGCGGATGCAGTTCGTGAGGTCTTCATGGCGGTCGAGCGTGCCGCCGCAGCCGTGAAGAACCTGTGAAGGACCGGTTTGCACCTGATGCTCTCAGCCGATCTTCATCGGATTCTCATCTCCTTCGGGGACATTGAGGGCTATGCCAGCGCGGATCCTGGTCGCCGAAGACGACCTGAAGCAGGCGGAGTTGATCCGGCGGTATCTCGAGCGGGAGGGGCACCTGACCGTCGTCGTCCACGACGGCCGGGCCGCGATCGACGAGGCCCGCCGGCGCAGCCCCGACTTGCTGGTGCTCGACGTGATGATGCCGAAGGTCGACGGTCTGGACGTCTGCCGGGTACTGCGTGCCGACGGGGAAGTCCCGATCATCATGCTGACCGCCCGCTCCACCGAGGACGACCTGCTGCTCGGGCTCGACCTGGGCGCGGACGACTACCTGACCAAGCCGTACAACCCGCGTGAGCTCGTCGCCCGGGTGCGGACGGTGTTGCGGCGGACGCGGGTCCGCGCCGAGGGCGAGGTGTACTGCGTCGGCGAACTCGAGATCGACCCGGGCCGGCACGAGGTCCGGCTGGCCGGGAAGCTGATCGAGCTGACCCCGGCGGAGTTCAAGATCCTCGCCTGCCTCGCCGCATCGCCGGGGCGGGCGTTCTCGCGGCAGCAGTTGCTCGAGCACGCGTTCGGGTTCGACCACTACGTGTTCGACCGCACCGTCGACGTACACGTGATGAATCTGCGCAAGAAGATCGAGCCGTCCACGGCTCCGACGTACCTGAAGACGGTGTACGGCGTGGGGTACAAGCTGGCCGACAAGGTGGTCAGCCATGCGTCGTAGTGTGCTCGTCCGGTTTCTCGGACTGTCGCTCGCGGTGGCGCTCGGCGCGGTGATCGCGACCGCGTTGATCGCGACCTACAGCACGTCGGAGAAGCTGCAGGGCGAGATCGACGCGAACACCGGGCAACTCCAGGTCGACGGCGAGATCTACGGACAGCTGTCGAAGTACGCCGCGGACCACCCGACCTGGTCGGGTGTGGACAAACTCGTGCACGAACTGGGCGACAAGCTCGGTCGCCGGGTCGCGGTCACCACCGACGACGGCTCGGTGATCGCAGACTCGGCCCGGATGCTCGGCGCCGCGCCCGCGCTCCCCTCGGTGCCGGCGGCAACCATCGATGCGCGGAGCTCGGGGGTTTCGAAGCTGACCGCGCTGTCGGACACGGCCGCCTACGCCGCGCGCAAGACGCTCGCATCCGGGTCAGTGGGGAGTTTCGTGGCGACCACTGCGACGCCGCCGTTCGTCTCCGCCTCCGACTGGGGCATGACCGACGAGGAACGACAGCAACGCGACAAGCTGGCCCAGGAGTCGGTCGCGTGCTGGGCCGCGAAGGGCAGGCCCGCGACCGTCGCGAAGGCGGGAAGCGTCCCGCAGGTGATGATCGAGTCGACGCAGTCGGTGGCCGGGATCCGCGTGATGGAGAAGCCCGGCCTCGCGGCGAACGACGACGAGTGCACCCCGCCCGGCCTGTACGCACCGAGCGCCAAGGCGAAGGTGGTGAACGACGACGAGGTCCGCCGGGCGATCGCCTGCCTCGATGCCGTGGGCATCAAGTACCAGCTCAACGACTTCGGGGGCTTGAAGTCGCTCGAGCCGAAGGTCAAGGGCGACGTCACCGACAAGTTCCTCGACTGCACCACGCAGGCGCGCGTCCAGGCGCTGACGCCGTACGTCGCTCCGCCGGCGAAGCTGTATCTCGGGGCGAAGAGCACGTTCAACGTGTTCTCCGGCGAGGGCCTTCTGCGTACGGCGGCGACTGCGCTCGGCGTACTGCTGATCGCGGCGCTGGTGATGATCCTCGCCGGTCGTCGTCTGGTCCGCCCGATCGTCGCGCTGACCGGTGCGGCGCAGCGGATGCGGAACGGGGACCATGCGGCCCGCGTACCGGTGAGCGGGAAGGACGAGGTCGCTCGGCTCGGGCACGCGTTCAACGACATGGCCGAATCCATTCAGCGGCACGACTTCCAGCGGAAGGCGATGGTGAGCGATGTCGCGCACGAACTGCGTACGCCGCTGGCCAACATCAAGGGGTATCTGGTCGCGTCCGAGGACGGCGTGGTGCCGCTCGACGGTGAACTCGTCACGTCGCTGCTGGAGGAGACAGAGCTGCTCGAGCACCTGGTCGCCGACCTGCAGGACCTCGCACTCGCCGACGCAGGCATGCTCCGCCTCCACCCGGCTCCCCGCGACCTCACCGAGCTCGCCCAGCAAGTCGTCGCCGCCCACCGCCCCACCGCCGAAGAGGCCTCGGTCACGCTTTCATCCACAGCTTCTGGGTCGACGCCGGCAGTCGTCGACAGCGCCCGCATTCGCCAAGCGTTGGGCAACCTCGTCGCCAATGCGATCCGGTACACACCACCGGGCGGTCAGGTGCAGGTCGGCGTACGGCGCGTCGGCGACGGCTACAACCTGAGCGTCACCGACAACGGCACGGGGATCGCCGAGGAGCACCTGCCGTATGTGTTCGACCGCTTCTACCGGGCCGAGCACTCCCGCAGCCGTAGTACCGGAGGAAGCGGGCTCGGGCTCGCGATCACCAAGCACCTGGCCGAGGCACATGGCGGCAAGATCACAGTCACCAGCCGACTGGGTTCCGGGAGCACCTTCACGATCTGGCTCCCCACGGCTGCAACACTGTCGGGGTGACACAGCCTCCGTACTCGTCCGGCCCCCAGAACAATGGATCGCAGCAACAGCCCCCGCCAGGACCGGCGTGGGACGGGCGAGGGTACGCACCCGGCTTCGCGCCGCGCCGGAAGAGTCCGCGGACGACGCTGTACGTCGTGATCGGGGCCGCCGGCATCATCGTGTTCCTCGGCGTGGTCGCGCTGCTCCTCCCCGGCATGATGGGTGGTGACGACGACCAGGGCGGCGGTCCGACGGCGCCGTCCCCGGCAGCGGCCCGGGCGACCGGCTCGCCGCAGCCGACCGCCCAACCGTCGGAGTCCCCCGGCGGCGCGCGCCTCACCGAGGCGACGACCCTCGCCACCAGGTTCCTCGCCTACCTGAACGCGAACGACCAGAAGCACGCGACGACGCTCGCCTGCGCGGACAGCAAGAACCTGCTGGCCGGCCAGCTCATCGTCATGATCGACCCGCCGACAAAGCTGGCGGTCAGCGGACCCGCTGCCTCGGTGAGCAGCTACTACCCGCGGATCTCGGTCCCGTTCTCGGGCACCACGAAGGGCGGCGTCCCGCTCGCGGGTACGGTCGACATCATGGACCAGCCGACCCGTCCGCTCTGCGTTCGCCTGACCTCGCTCGCGCACTAACTGGTTGCGAATGGCGCCGAAGAAGGCCCGCGTGGCCGACGTCCACGAGATCGCGTCGGGGATGCCGCATGTCACCAAGTGGGAACGCGACGACGGTACGGATCGGCCCGTGTACCAGGTCGGCGGGAAGTCGTTCGTCTTCTTCCGTACGCCGCGGCCGGACGCCGTCGATCCGGACACCGGCGAGAAGTACGACGACGTGATCATGATCTGGGTCGAGTCCGAGGACGAGAAGCTCGCACTGGTCTCGGACGAGTCGACCCCGTTCTTCACCACACCCCACTTCGACGGTCACCCGTCCGTCCTCATCCGAGGCAGCCGACTGGGCGAGATCTCGAAGCAGGAACTCACCGAGATCGTCCAGGACGCCTGGCTGTCGAGAGCCTCCAACCGTCGCGCGACGACGTGGCTCGAAGAACACCGCTTGAGCTGACCGCGCTGCCACACTGTTCCCGTGAGCTCAACGCCGCCCGGCCCGAACTACAGCTGGCAACCCCAACCCGGCAACTTCAAGTCGGCACCGCCCTACGGCCAGCCACCGCGGAAGAGCCGAGCCGGCCTGATCATCGCGCTGATCGTCCTCCTGATCTTCGTTGCCATCGGCGCCATCGGCACACTCGCCTACCGCCTGGTCACCAACCACCAGGACGCCAGGTCCAACCCGGCCCCGAGCATCTCAGCCGCGCCACCACCCGCGCCGAAGTCCACCCGCGCTACCCCGTCCAAGTCCACCACCCCGGCAAAGCCCACCACCGCGCCCAGAACCACCCCGGTGACCTCCGCCACCGACCTGGCCCGCCGTTTCGTTGCCCAACTCAACACAAACAACTCCAAGGGCGCCGCCGCCTACGCCTGCAAGGGCTCAGAACAACTGATCCCCCTCCTGATGCAAACCCTCGTAGGCCCCCCGACCAGACTCACCACAGGCACCCCGGTCGGCCAGGCCCCCACTTTCGTCATCCCCCTCACCGGCACCTCCAAAGGCGCAACCGTCACCGGCAACCTCATCGTCAACCAACCAGCGCCCGGCCCCATCTGCGTCCAAGCCTTCACCCTGACCACCAGAAGAACCACCACCAGCTGATGGCGCGTGCTCTCAGTGGCCGGTCGTATAGAAGTCGGCGAGTCGCTGCACCGCTTCTGCCCTGGTCATGGCGCGTACTTCGGCTTCCGGGATACGCGCCTCGGTGATGAGGGTCCTGACGACTCCGGCCGGGATCGACTCGACAGGAACCTGCGGCCCTTGCCGATCCGGGGGTGTCTTCTCGTCGACACATAACCAGAATTCCTCAGCGGTCACGGCCAACTGGTCGCGGAGGATGTGGGCCCAGATCGAGGGTCCGTAGTCGGTGCGATCGACCGGGTGGCTGATCCGGGTGTACAGGACGCGCCCGTCAGGTAGCGCCAACTCGTAGTTGACGTGGTGCGTCCCGCGCTCGCTCGTCGCGCGCAGGCGTTCGGTCCAGCCTTCGACGAGACAGAAGTTCTGGTGATCTGTCCGGGTTGCCGGTCGGCGTCGTTCGCTCACGGTCTGGGTCAGGCCAGCAGCCAGGCGTGGAGCTGCTCGTCCGAGGCGAGCGCGACGATCTGCACCAGCCCCCAGTTGTCGGCGTGGTTCGGCGCCAGGCGCAGGTGGTCGGCCCACGCGTCGGCGTACGCACGGAGCGCGTCGACCATCTCCTCCGCCGCCTCGTCGAGTGTCGCGCCGTCGGCGGCAACCGGAAGCCCGGGGATGAAGATCGACCAGCCGTCGTTCTCGGCCACAACCTGCGCGCCGGAGGGGTGCACACACGTGAGGAAGTGCACGAGCCGATCCGCGTCGACGGCAGCAACCCGGCGCGCGTCACGCGTAACCGTCGCGGGGCGGCCGTCGTCAGCAGCGTCGAGAATGTCCTTGAAGTGCTCACGCGCCTCTCGCGCACTGCGGTACTCGACCTGAGAACCCACGGCGACCTCCATCTCCCGACTGTGTACACAGCGTACACCGCGTTCACACCTCGCCGCCCCCTGACCACAGTCGGGTCGCGCGAAGCAGGAGTTTCCTGCGGTGTCCTTTCAGCTAGGGCGCGAGGGCTCGGGCTGTTTCGAGGAGGTTGGTGCCGGTGGGGAGGGTGGCGATGATGGGGGTGTCCAGGCCGTTCTCGACGTAGCGGTTGATGTGGGTGCGGCATTGTTCGGGGGTGCCGTGGACGATCAGGTCGTCGAGGATCTCGACAGGTACGGCGGCCATCGCGGCGTTGCGGTCGCCGGCGGACCAGGCGTCGCGCATCGGTTTCATTGCCGTACCGCGGCCGAGCCAGTCGTGGAAGGCGGCGTACCCGGGGACAGTCAGGTACGTCGCGATCAGGAAGCGCCCGATGTTGCGCGCCATCTCCGCGTCCTCGGTCACGCAGACGAAGATCCGCGCGGCCAACTCCTTGTCCGGCCCCAGCTCAGCGCGCACCTGCCGCACGTCGTCCGCCGACAACCAGTTCGTGATCGCGCCATCTGCCTCCCGAGCGGCGAGCCGGAGCATCTGCGGCCGCAGCGCCGCGAGCATCACCGCGGGCGGCACGTCCGGCGCCTTCTCCAGCCGGAAGCGGTTGATCGTGAAGCTGTCGAACGTCCCGTCCACCTTCTCCCCGGCGAACGCCTGCCGCAGGAACCGCAGTACGTCGCGGGTTCGCGCGAACGGCGGGTCGTACGCGATCCCGTTCCACCCGGTCACGATCGTCTCCGACGACGCCCCGATCCCGAGCACGAACCGCCCCGGCGCGAGGTCCGCCAACGCCGCCGCACTCATCGCCAGCGCAGCCGGCCCGCGCGTGTGCACCGGTACGACGGCCGTCCCGAGCCGCAGCCGCTGATCCCACTCCGACGCCAGCACGAGCGGCGTGAACGCATCCGCCCCGGCCACCTCCGCCGACCACAGGTCCGTATACCCGAGCTCGAACAACTCCGAGATCAGCGAACGGTGGTCCCGCAGCGGCACCCCGGTCAGCGGAACCGTCAATCCCCAGCGCATCACAGCATCCTCTTCAGTACGGCGAGCGGCGCGAATCGCATCACCTGAGCCATCGGCCCCCACGGCCACGCCGGCACGTACGCCTTCGACTTCTCGGACTCGATCGCGGCCACCATCGCCCGTACTCCCGGCACGGTGTCGACGATCAGCGGCGTGTGCGCGACCCGCTCGTTCATCTCCGACCGGATGTACCCGGGGTAGATCGTGCTGACCTTGATCGGCTTCCCGAGCAACTCCATTCGCAGCCCCTCGGCCAGCGACGCCATCCCCGCCTTCGTCGCGGCGTACGTCGTCACCGTCTTCGGCAGCCCGCGCAGTCCGGAGATCGACGAGATGAACACCAGGTGGCCGGCGTTGCGCGCTCGGAACAACTCGAGCGCCGCCTCCGCCTGGGCGAGCGCCCCGACGAAGTTGGTCAGCGCGGTCTCCCGATTCGCGTCGAAGCGGCCGGTGCCGAGCGGCGCGCCCTTGCCAAGACCGGCGTTCACGATGATCCGGTCCAGCGGCAGCTCGGTGTCGACCTTGCGGAAGACCTCGAACACCTGGTCGTGATCGTTCACATCCAGGCTGTGGATAACTACCTGGAGTTGTGGATAACGCTCGACCAGCTCTGCCCGCAACGCTTCCAGCCGCTCGGTACGGCGCGCAGTCAGCGCCAGATTGCGGCCCTTCGCGGCGAACTGCCGCGCCATCTCCGCACCGAGCCCGGAGCTGGCGCCGGTGATCAAGATGTTCCGTCTCATCAGAGATCCCTATCTGTACGAGAGCATCTCGCTGCCGACGTGGACATGCTCGTTGTAGCTCACCACGGTCAGCCCACCCCGCCCTGACACGACCTTCGTGATCGCAGTGTTGATCGTCACCGGGTTCAGCTTCGCCCACAGCCCGTCCCCGCCGGACAGCAGCCGGCTCACGACTGCCGCGATCGGCCCGCCCGACGTGAAGACGAGCGCCGTTCCGCCCTTCCCCAGTCGCTCGGCAGTACGCCGTACCGCCGCCTCGGACCGACCGCAGAACTCCGCAAAGCTCTCGGTATACCCCTCGCCGCCGTCGATCCACCGCTGCGTCGCCGCGGTGAACATGTCCTGGAACGCACGCTTCGGGTTCCCGGTCCGCGCCAGGTCGGCGAGCATCACCGGGCGGACGCGGTACGCCGGTTTGTGCGCGACGATCACCTGCTCGTGGTCGAACTCGTCGTACCCCTTGTCGACCTCAGGGGTGAACCCGGCCAGCGTCGCCGTCTGCTCGTGCCGGCGCATCGAACCGGAGACCACAAGGTCCGGCTTCACGTCCGACAACGTCTCGCCCAGCCGCGCGGCCTGCCGCTCACCCAGCGATGACAGCTTGTCGTAGTCGCGGGCGCCGAACGACGCCTGCGCGTGCCGGATCAGGTAGACGACTGCCATCTACGCCTGCCGGATGATGCGACGGCAGCGGCGCTCGAGCAGATTGACCGGGAGCCAGAAGTTCTTGAACCGTGGGTTCCGGGTCTGTTTGTGGTGGTAGCGGTAGTAGATCTGCTGTGCGATCACCGCCAGCCGGAACAGCCCGAACACCTCGTAGAACGCCCAGTTGTCCGCGACGAGCCCGGACCGCTTGGCGTAGTACTCCACGATCTCGTCGCGGGTCAGCATCCCCGGCACGTCGGACGGCTGCAGCCTGAACCGGCGGAACGCCCAATCGTCATCGGCCTGCACCCAGTACGCGAGCGCACTGCCGAGATCCATCAACGGATCGCCGAGCGTCGCCAACTCCCAGTCGAGCACGCCGACCACGTGCAGCGGATCGTCCGGTGCGAGTACGACGTTGTCGAGGCGGAAGTCGTTGTGGATAACACACGTCCGTACGTCGGCCGGCTGGTTCGCCGCGAGCCACGCCATCACGCGCTCGTAGCTGGGCACATTCCACGTCTTCGCCTTGCGGTACCGGTCGGACCAGCCGGTGACCTGCCGTTCGACGTACCCCGCGCCGCGACCGAGCTCGGACAACCCGGCCGCCGCGGGGTCGACCGCGTGCAGCTCGGCGAGCGTGTCGATCAACGTGAAGCCGAGTTGTCTGGTCTGCTCCGGAGTCAGGTCGACGCCGAGCTCGTGGTGGCCGGGGATCGTGCCGGGGACCCGCTCCATCACGTAGAACTCGGAACCGATCACCGCGTCGTCGTTGCAGTGGGCAACCATCTCCGGGACGTACCGGAACACCGGCTTGAGGCCGGCCTGGATCCGGTACTCGCGCCCCATGTCGTGCGCGCTCTTCGCTTTCGTCCCCGCCGGTGGCCGACGCAGGATCAGGTCGTGACCTGGGTAGCTCAACAGGTAGGTCAGGTTGGACGCGCCGCCGGTGAACTGCTTCACCTCGGGCAGGCCGCCCGGCAACTCCGTCCGCCGCCGCAGCCAGGCGTCGACGGCCGGTACGTCGAACGCGTCCTCGTCCCGGACCGCCCGCGCGGCATCACCCATTCGACGTCTCGGCCCGCTGCCGCGCTCGCTCCGCGATCTTCCGCATCTGCCGGTTGTACAACGGTCGCGCGAAACGCTTGGTCCGCCACGCCATCGCGGCCGGCCGGTCCGGGATGATCAGGAACTGCCTCTTCTTGATCCCCGCGAGTACGGCCGTAGCGATGTCCTCGGCGGACCGCGGCGACTTCTCGATCAGCTGCCGCGCGGTCGCACCCATCGCGCTGTCCGCGCCGCGGATCGAGTCGGCGAGGTTGGTCCGGAAGAACGACGGGCAGATCACGGACACGGTCACGCCGTACGGATGGAGCTCGTGCGACAGCGTCTCCGACAGCGCGACCACACCGGCCTTGACCGTGTTGTACGAGCTCATCATCGGCGGGTGGACGAGCCCGGCCGCGGACGCGGTGTTCACGATGTGACCCGATCGCTGCCGCTTGAACAACGGCGCGAACGCGCGGCAGCCGCGCACCACACCCATCAGGTTGATGTCGACGACGCGATCCCACTCGTCGAGCGTCTCGACGTCGATCCGGCCGCCGGTCGCGATCCCGGCGTTGTTGACCAGGATGTCCAGGCCGCCCCAGTTCTGCTCACACCACGCGACCGCGGCGTCCCAGTCCTCCGGCCGGCGTACGTCGAGCTTGAGGTACGGCGTACCGTCGCCATCCGCGCCGATGTCCGTGGTCAGGACTTGGTGGCCCTCAGCAACGAACTGGGAGACCAGCGCGGCACCCAGCCCGCTCGCGCCGCCGGTGACGAGGACTCGGCTCATTTGCTCTCCTGACCAGCCAGGTACGACGCGAGCTCGATCCTCGCGATCACCCCACGATGCACCTCGTCGGGCCCGTCGGCCAGTCGCAACGCACGCGCACTCGTCCACGCGGCCGCGAGCGGGAAGTCGTCGGACAGCCCGCCGCCGCCGTGCAACTGGATCGCCATGTCGATGACGTCCTGCGCCATCCGCGGTACGGCGACCTTGATCTGACTCACCTCGCTCAACGCACCCGCGAGCCCTTCGGTGTCGAGCAGGTACGCCGTTTGCAGGACGAGCAACCGTGCCTGGTTGATCGCGATCCGCGCGTCGGCGATCCGCTCGCGGTTGCCGCCGAGGTTCACGAGCGGCTTGCCGAACGCCGTACGGCTGGTGCCACGCTGCAGCGCGAGCTCGAGCGCCTTCTCCGCAAGGCCGATCAGCCGCATGCAGTGGTGCACGCGACCCGGACCGAGACGGCCCTGGGCGATCTCGAACGCGCGGCCCGGTCCCATCAGGATGTTCGACGCCGGGACGCGGACCTCGGTGAACGACACCTCGCCGTGTCCGTGCGGTTCGTCGTACCTGTGCATCGCGGGGAGGAGGCGCTCGACCTTCACGCCCGGGGTCTCGCGCGGGACGAGGACCATCGTGTGGCGTGCGTATCGGTGGGCGTCGGGATCGGTCAGACCCATGAAGATGAGGAGCTGGCAGTCCGGGTGGCCGACGCCGGTGCTCCACCACTTGCGGCCGTTGATCACGACCTCGTCGCCGTCGACGACAGCGGTCGCTTCCATGTTGGTGGCGTCTGACGACGCGACGTCCGGCTCGGTCATGCAGAACGCGGACCGGATCGTGCCGTCGAGCAACGGCTCCAGCCACTGCTTCTTCTGCTCGTCGGTGCCGTAGCGGAGCAGGACCTCCATGTTGCCGGTGTCCGGAGCGTTGCAGTTGAAGATGTACGGCGCGATGAACGACCGGCCGGTGAGCTCGGCGATCGGGGCGTAGTCGAGGTTGCTGAGGCCTTCGCCGTACTGCTCGTTGCCCGGCTCGGCGGGTGGTAGGAACAGGTTCCACAGGCCGGCATCGCGTGCCTTCGCCTGGAGCTCCTTGATCATCGGTTGCGGCTGCCACGGGTCACCGGCGGTACGGATCGCGGTGTGCAGCTCCGCCTCGACCGGCTCGATCTCGTTGCGCAGGAAGGTGTCTACCCGCGCGACCAGATCCTGAGCCCGGGCCGAAGGTTCGAACCCCATCAAGACTCCTCTCCTCGCCTTGACCGTAGCTCAGCTTCTAAGCAATGCTCAATAGCATGGATCACCGGCTGTCGGCGGACGACCGCAAGAAGCAACTGGTCAGGATCGGCCTGATGATGCTGCGGACCAAACCGATCCACGAACTGTCGATCGACGCCATCGCCGGCCACGCCGGGATCTCCCGCGGCCTGCTGTTCCACTACTTCCCGAGCAAACGCGACTACTACGTGGCCGTCATCTCCGCCGCCGGCCGCCGCCTCCTCCGCGTCACCAAGCCCGACAGCTCCCTCCCGCCGGAGGACCAGCTCCGCGAGATGCTGACCCAGTTCGTGGCCTTCATCGAGCGGCGTCGTACGGCGTACATCTCGTTCGTGCGAGGTGCTGCCGGCGGGGATGATTTCGCGGTCGAGGTGTACGACGAGACGCGGGCCGGCCTCACCAAGCGGGTGTTGACCTACATCGGCACACCCGAGGTCGCCGACGAACCGAAGTCGCTGGACTATCTGCGGATCCACGCATGGCTGTCGTACGCCGAAGACCTCGCGATCGAGTGGTCCGGTCTACCCGAAGCCGACCGCCCGTACGACGCGGACTACCTGATCAACCACGCCATCGAAGCACTCCACACACTCCGCAAGCTGTAGCCCGCGGAGGGTGTCAGCTGTTTGGGAGGAGCTCGGGGGTGAGGTCTGGGGTGGACATGTCGGGGTCGAAGGGGAAGAGCGGTCGGAGTACGCCGTGGTGGCCGAGGCGGAGGAGGTCCTGGTCTACGCCGCCGGGGGTGAGGGCCAGGAGCCAGTCGGCTGCGAGGTTGTAGAGCTCGGGCTCGAGGTACCCGATCTTGACGATGACCAGATCGGTCGCCGAGGGGTCGAGGCCTAGCAGGGTGAAGTCGGCAATGTGGTGGTATGGCTTGCGGCGGGTGGTCAGGATCGAGTGGAGGCCGCCGACCTTGACCACGGCGACCGTGCCGCCGACCGGGTCTTCGGAGAGGGAGAAGACGGTGCCGGTCATCGGCACCGGGCCGGCCGGGATGTTGTCGACCTTGCCGCCGGCGGAGACCTCGACCTCGTTCCCGACGCCGGCCGCGACGCACGCGGCAACGGCCGCAGGGTCGGTGATGCTCGCGTGGATCGCGGTCGCCTTGCCGGACGTCAGCTCCTCCATCGCGAGCAACTGCCCGAGCGTCCAAGAAGTGTCACCCGCGCCGCCGGCTGTCGGGTTGTCGCCGGAGTCGCTGATCAGGAACGGGCGCGCCGTGCTGGCGAGGCCAGCCGTCACGCATTCCTCCAACGTCCCGGTCGGCGCAACGAACTCGAACCCGTCGCGCGCATCCCAATAAGCAGCAGCCAACTCAGCAGCACGCGTAGTAATCAAAGAAGCATCATCACCAGTGACTACCACAGCGGCTCGGCAGCGCGGCTCGTCGGCCCACGCGTACCCGACCCACACAGCCGCGTCCAGCACCCCGGGCTCGTCCGCGATCTCGCCGACCCGGTGATAGATCGACTTGGCCGGCTCGAGGCGCGTCGACGTCTTCTCGCCGGGCAGCAGCACCGGCACCTGAACCCACGCCTTCCCCGGCTTCCCCAACCCCGAACGCAGCCGCTCGACCAGATTGCGCAGCGCCCGCTCGCGACTCTCCATCGCATCCTCGTGCGGCGCCATCCGGTAGCACGTGATCAGATCCACCGCCGTACCGAGCTCGCGGGACACGTTCCCGTGCAGGTCCATCGACGCCGACATCAGTACGTCGGGACCGATCACGACCCGGATCCGCGTGGCGAGATCGGCCTCCGCGTCCTGCCGCCCGACCACACTCATCGCGCCGTGGATGTCGAAGAAGAACCCGTCGAGCTGACCGGCCTCTTCGGTTCGCGTGATGATCTCCGCGGACAGGTCGTCGTACACCTCCGGCAGCACGGCGCCGCCCGGCAGCGACCGCGCGTGCAGCAGCGGGACCCAGTCGATCCCCTGCGCCCAGTCCTTCCCGAGGAACTCGTACCGCTCCATCAGGTGGTCCCCGCGCCGTACGTCGAAATCGGCCAGCCCGGCCCGATGCGGCGAGAACGTGCTGGACTCGATGGCGATCCCGGCGATGCCGATCCGAAGGTTCATGTCTAAAACCTGCCACAACCGAGCCGTTTCGCGCACTGCCTCTTGTCCAGATTTGAACATCTCGAACCTGTCGAAAGCCGCCGCCCGGCTTCGAGGTAGCAGCACAAGCCGGCAACCGATCGAAAAGGACAACGACATGACCAACGACATGACCAACGAACTGCAGCGGCTCGGCCGACTCGTCGGCACCTGGGACGTCACCGGCGGCGCGACCGGTACGACGACCTTCGAATGGATGGACGGCGGCCACTTCCTGGTCCAGCGCGGCCGCCTCGATCACGACGGCCACGAAGTACGGATGACCGAGATCATCGGCTACGAGCACCCGTTCGGCGGGGAGCGGGGGACGGAGGTGAAGTCGCGCGTGTACGACGCCGACGGCAACACGCTGGACTACGTCTACGAGCTGGCCGGCGACGAGCTCACGATCTGGGGCGGGTTCAAGGGCTCCCCCGGCCACTTCAAGGGCGTCTTCACCGACAACGGCAACCGCCTCACCGGAGACTGGGTGTACCCGGGCGGCGGTTACCACGCCACCATGGTCCGGACCGCTGCCTCAAGGAGTGACCGATGAAGTACCTGCTTCTCGCGTACGGCGACCAGGCCGCCTGGGACACCGTCGATGTGAACAGTCCGGAGTTCCTCGCGGCGTGCAAGTTCTACGAGGACCTCGCGGCGGAGCTGACCGCGACCGGCGAGCTGCTCGGCACCGAGGGCCTGGCGCATCCGGCACTGAGCCGCACGGTACGACGTACCGCGGCCGGGCCGGTCGCCAGTGACGGACCGTTCGCGGAGTCCAAGGAGGTCCTGGCGAGCTTCGCGATCGTGGACTGTGACAGCCACGACCGGGCGATGGCGATCGCTGGCCGGATCGTCGACGCTGTCGGCGACACGGTCGAAGTACGGCCGATCATGGCCGGACCGGAAGAGATCCGCCCGGACAGCTGACGATGGACGAGCTGTGGCGCAGCCTCGCCCCGCAGGTGCTCGGCGCTCTGGTCCGCCGGTACGGCCACTTCGAGGCGTGTGAGGACGCGGTCCAGGAGGCTCTCCTGGTCGCCGCGCAACAGTGGCCCGAGCAGGGCGTCCCGGATGAGCCACGGACCTGGCTGATCCGGGTCGCCTCCCGGCGACTGATCGACCTGTTGCGCAACGAGGAGTCCCGCCGGCGCCGGGAGGACGCAGTTCGTACGCCGGATGTCGCTCCGGCACCGGTCAGCGCGACCGACGACTCGCTGACCGTTCTGTTCCTCTGCTGCCATCCGGCGCTACCCGCCGCGTCCCAGATCCCCTTGACGCTTCGAGCGGTCGGCGGCCTGACCACGAGCGAGATCGCCGCCGCTCTGCTCACTCCGGAAGCGACGATCGGGCAGCGGATCAGCCGCGCGAAGCAGAAGCTGCGGGGACAACCGTTCCGTCGGCCCGACGACTACGAGGAGCGGCTGGCCGCCGTACTGCAGGTTCTCTATCTGATCTTCAACGAGGGCTACACGAGTACGGCGGGCGACGAGCTCGCGCGGGCCGACCTGTCCCGGGAGGCGATCCGGCTCGGCCGGATGCTGCACAGTCTGCTGCCCGACGACGGTGAGGCGGCCGGACTCCTGGCCCTGATGCTGCTGACCGACGCTCGCCGGTCCGCCCGTACGACGGCCGACGGTGCGCTCGTCCCTCTCGACGAGCAGGACCGCTCGCGCTGGGATCAGGCGGCGATCCACGAGGGCACCGAGCTGATCACCTGGGCGATGCGTACGACGACACTCGGGCCGTACCAGTTGCAGGCCGCGATCGCCGCCGTCCACAGCGAGGCGACGACGGCCCGGGACACCGACTGGAGGCAGATCCTTGCCCTGTACAACTTGCTCGAACCGTTGCTGGACGG
This sequence comes from Kribbella sp. NBC_00662, assembly GCF_041430295.1. Lineage (GTDB taxonomy): Bacteria > Actinomycetota > Actinomycetes > Propionibacteriales > Kribbellaceae > Kribbella. The sequence continues at coordinate 2,162,543 of NZ_CP109029.1, forward strand.
TCCGGTCGTCCGGCTGAACCGGGCCGTCGCGACTGCGATGGTGCACGGCCCCGAGGCCGGGATCCGGCTCCTCGACACGTTGTCGACCGACGAGCGCGCGCTCCGCGGCCACCGCTTCCATGCCGTCCGGGCGCATCTCCTCGAGCTGCGGGGCGATCACCGAGAAGCCGCCGATACCTATCTGTCAGCGGCAAAACTCACGACGAACACCTTCGAGCAGCGGTACCTCCGCAACCGCGCGGCACGTCTCCGCGAGCACTAGCGGGGTGAGCCTGTGCTGCCGCGGACGATCAGCTCGGTCGCAAGCTCGACGTGCAGGGCCTCGACCTCGTGGCGGTCCAACAGCCGGGTCAGGAGGCTGACGGCCATCCGGCCCATCTCCTGGAGCGGTTGCCGGACCGTGGTGAGTTGGGGAGTGGTCGCGCGACTGAGGTCGAGGTCGTCGAAGCCAGCGATCGAGAGGTCGTTGGGGACGGAGAGCCCGCGTTCGGCTGCGGCCTGCAGGGCGCCAACAGCGGCCTTGTCGTTGAAGGCAACCAGCGCAGTCGGGCGCGGGTCGAGGTCGAGCAGCGAGATGGCGGCGCGATAGCCGTGCACGGTGGTCGGCTGGTCGTGGCGGACCAGCGAGGCGTCGGGCAGAATGCCGGCGTCAGCGAGCGCGGCGGCGTGGCCGCTCAGGCGTGCGTCGGCGGCCAGCCATTCGCGAGGGCCTGCGATGACACCGATGCGGGTATGGCCGAGCGCGGTCAGATGAGCGGTGAGTTGGCGGGCGCCCGAGTGGTGAGCCGCGGAGACCGACGGGATGTCGCGGGGCAGCGCGGTCCGCGGATCGACCACGACGAACGGGAACCGACGCGAGCTCAGCCGGACCAGATCCTCGCTCGGCTCGGGCGGAAGGATGAGTACGGCGCCGCCGATGCCCCGGCGGGACGCCAGATGCGGCAGGACGGGATCGTGCTGGGCGGCCTCGCCGGCGTTGAGGACCACCTGCCGGCCGTGCCGGTCCAGGGTCTCCGCGATCGACGAGACGATCAGGCCGAAGTAGTCGGTGAGCACGTACGGGCAGCGCACGTAGACGGCGCCCTCGACCGGCTTCGGCGTACCGCCCCGAGGGATGGGAGCGGGCAGCCCGAGCTCCTCGATCGCCTGCTCGACCAACCGCCGGGTCTCCGGCGCGATGCCGCCGACCTGGTTGACCACGCGGGAGACGGTCGCGAGCGACACCCCGGCCGCCGCCGCGACGTCGCGCATGGTCGCTCTACCGCGCGGCATTTGTTACATCGCTTTGTTTCACGCTCAGCACTCTAGACCCACGCTCCCAGACCTTGACAGTGGTCGATCTCGGGCGTGTCCTGAGGCCGTTTGTTTCATCCCTGAGGAGCGCGATGAGAACACCCGCCTTCGGCGTCGCCCTTGCTCTCACGGTGGCGTCACTCACCGGACCTGCCCAGGCCCATCCCCCGACGACCCAGGTCAACGTCTGGGTCACCACGCCGGACCGCGCCGAGTTGCTGCACCAGCGCGCGCCCGTCACGTTCCACGACGGTGCGAGTGACCGGACCACGATCACGGTCGACCCGCGGACGTCGTACCAGACCATGGACGGCTTCGGCGCCTCGATCACCGACTCGTCCGCGAGCGTGCTGTACCGGCTCAGCCCGGCTGATCGCGAGCAGACGATGCGCCAACTGTTCGACCCGCGTCAAGGGATCGGCGTCAGCTTCCTGCGCCAGCCGGTCGGCTCGTCCGACTTCACCGCCGCGGCCGAGCACTACACGTACGACGACGTGCCGGCCGGCCAGACCGACTTCGGCCTGAAGCACTTCACCATCGCGCACGACCAGCAGCAGGTGCTGCCGTTGCTACGCCGGGCCAAGCAGCTCAATCCGCAACTCAAGGTGATGGCGACCCCGTGGAGCCCACCCGCGTGGATGAAGACCGGCGACACGCTCGTCGGCAGCCGGCTCAAGGACGACCCCAAGGTGTACGACGCCTACGCGCGCTATCTGGTGAAGTTCGTCCAGGCGTACGCGAAGGCCGGCGTACCGGTCGACTTCCTCTCGATCCAGAACGAGCCGCAGAACCGCAAACCGAGCGCGTACCCCGGCACGGACATGCCGGTCCGGCAGGAAGCAGCTGTCATCGAGGCGCTCGGGCCGAAGCTGCGAGCCGTCAGCCCGCGGACCAAGATCCTCGGCTACGACCACAACTGGACCACGCATCCGGGTGACATCGCCTCCACCCCGCCCGGTGAGGATCCGGAAACCGACTACCCGTACAAACTGCTCCAGACCCCGGCCGCCAAGTGGATCGCGGGTACGGCGTACCACTGCTACTCGGGCGATCCGTCGAAGCAGACCGATTTGCACAACGCGTTCCCGTCGAAGGGCATCTGGTTCACCGAATGCTCCGGCTCGCACGGGCCGACCGACACCCCGCCGCAGATCTTCCGCGGCACGCTGACGTGGCACGCCCGCACGCTGATGCTCGGTACGACGCGCAACTGGGCGAAGTCGGTCGTCAACTGGAACATCGCGCTCGACTCCACCGGCGGCCCGCATCTCGGCGGCTGTGACACCTGCACCGGCCTGGTCACGCTGCAGCCGGACGGGACGGTGACGACCGATGCGGAGTACTACACGATCGGCCACCTGTCGAAGTTCGTGAAACCGGGCGCGGTCCGGATCGGGAGTACGTCGTACGGGACGACCGGATGGAACGGACAGCTGATGTCGGCGGCGTTCCGGAACCCGGACGGTACGACGGCGCTGCTGGTGCACAACGAGAACGACGATCCGCGGAGCTTCACGGTCGCGGTGGGCGACAAGACGTTCGACTACGAGCTGCCCGGCGGGGCGATCGCGACGTACACCTGGGGTCGGGTGGCGGCCGACGTGCCGCAGCAGCTGGCTGTTGCAGGTGCGACGGCGAGTGTGAACAGCGCGGACGCTGGTCTGTTGACCGATCAGGACGGGTCGACGGTCTGGCAGAGCAAGGAGGCGCAGGCGCCTGGTCAGTGGGTGCAGGTCGATCTGGGCGAGGCCCAGACGTTCCGCGAGGTTGCGCTCGACAGTGGTGGGAACGCCGGCGACTACGCGCGCGGGTACGAGGTTGCTGTCAGCAAGGATGGTGTGAGCTGGCGGACCGTTGCGTCCGGCGCTTCCACGGGCCAACTGACGACGGTCGAGCTACGGTCGACGTCTGCGCGGTACGTGCGCGTGACGTCGACCGGATCGGCTGCTAACTGGTGGAGTCTGGCCGATCTTCGAATCTATCGCTGAGCCAGCACGCGACCGCGGCGGCCTTCTCGTTGCTTGCAGCAATGATCTGCAAGCCGACGGGGAGGCCGTCGGTCGGTAGCGGGATGCTGACCGCCGCGTGCCGGGTGAGGTTGGCCAGGCGGGTGTTGTTGAGCAACTGCTTGCGTACTTCGAGCCCGCCGTCAGGCGTGGCCGCTTCGGTGATGAGCGGTGCTGTCGTGAGGACGGTCGGGGTGAGCACTGCGTCCACCTGTTCCAGCACGGCATCCAACTCTCGCCTGATCGCCACCGCGTCTTCCTGCGCCCGGGCATAGTCCGCCGGCTGCACACCCGACGCCTCCCGCAGCCGCTGCTGGACATCTGGCTGATACCGGTCCTGGGAACGCGCTGAATGGTTCGCCACCGCCTCAGGACCTTGGAGGTTGGCCGCTGTGGTGAAGCTGTGGGACCAGTCCGGCAACTGCACTTCGACCATCTCGAATGCGTCCAAGGCAGACCATGCACCGCGAGCCCCGGGAGTGAGTCGAAAGTACTCCGGGTTCGTAGCCACACCGAGGCGGGGCGTGCCTACGTCCACGGCGCCGAGGTCGGCGAGTGCGGACAGGGCGTAGGTGGCGTCGGCCGCGGTGCGCGTCAGGACTCCCACGTGGTCCAGCGACTGCGACAGCGGGAACACACGGTCAGTAGGAATGGTGTTGTACGACGGTTTGAAGCCGACCACCCCGCACAAGGCAGCAGGGATGCGGACCGAGCCCGCAGTGTCGGTCCCGATTGCCAACGGCACCACACCGGCCGCGACCGCCGCAGCTGACCCGGAGCTCGAGCCGCCCGTCATCCGCGACGGGTCATGCGGATTCAGGCACGGGCCGACGCGGTTCGACGTACCTGTGCAGCCGTAGGCGAACTCGTGCGTGTGCGACAGCCCGATGACGATCGCACCGGCCGCACGCAACCGGCGTACGACCTCAGCGTCCTGCCTGCCCACGTCATCCATCGACGCGGACCCGCAGCGATACGGCAGGCCCTCGACCTCGACGATCTCTTTCACCAGCACCGGCACACCCGCCAGCGCACCAGTCCGGTCGTGCGTGGCGGCAGCCTTGCGCGCGCCCTCCACATCCAGGTGCACGACAGCGTTCAGCTCTGCGGCATCGGCAGCCCGCGCCAACGCGTCCTCAACCAGTTCGACCGGGTTCAAAGACCCGTCACGCACCCCAGTGGCGATCTGCTCCAGCGTCCTCACCGACCCATCAGACCACGGAGAGGAAACGGAAACAGCACCGTCACGCCATCTTGCTACCGTCCGATTCATGCTGATCGAGGGAGTGGAACTGCAGGCAGCACCCGCGACGGATCCCGCCGTCCGGGCACTGATCACCGCTCAACAGGCCGAGCTCGCCGCGATGTACGGCGACGACCAGCCGCTCGTCGCCCTGCACCCCGACATCAGCTTCACTGTCCTGACCCTCGACGGAACCCCGGTCGGCTGCGTCGGCCTCCAGCCCGTCGCCCCCGGCCTCGGCGAGATCAAGCGCATGTACGTCGTCCCCACCGCCCGCGGCTGGGGCCTCTCCCGCGTCCTCCTGGACGCCGTCGAATCCCAGGCCCGCTCCACCGGCCTGACCCGCCTACGCCTGGAAACCGGCACCAGACAAGCCGAAGCCATAGCCCTCTACACAAACCACGGCTACCACCCAACCCCGCCGTACCCACCCTTCGAACACGAAACCGTCTCGCTCTGCTTCGCGAAGGATCTCTAGAGGTTCAGGACCACGTGCTCGCCCTCGCGGCGGAAGCCGAGGTTTTTCAGGTACGGCGTGGAGTCGCGCATCCGGGGTGGGGCCAGGACCTGGTGGAAGCCGTGGTCGGTGAAGACGTCGCTGCGGCGGTAGACGAACTCGCCGGGAGTGAAGTCGCGGTACTTCGGGACCACGTAGTCGAGGTCGATCTGGGCGCGGCCGGTGCCGGCGTCGTGGGCGAGGACCACGCCGACGGTGCGGTCGTCGTGCTGGACCAGGAACGCGTATTCGCTCGCCCCGGGCGTGAATCCGGGGTTGAACCGGGTGATGTCCTTCGCGTGCCGATCCAGGACGTAGCCGAGGTACGCGTCGGTCTTGTCGACCTCGAGCACCTGGTACGCCGCCTCGTCGTGCCGGTGCCGGAGCAGCCGCCAGAGGTGTACGACGTTGATGACCGCCAGCACCGCGTTCATGCCGACCATCGGCCAGACCCCGACCGCGGCGTTGAAGCCGACCAGGATCACGCAGCCGACGAGGTTCAGGACCCGCAGCCGCAGGATCCGTGTCTGCAACAACGACCACACGACAAGCGCGGATCCGCCCCACCCGATGATGCTCCATACGTCCACACGGCGAGACTAGGTCCTCTCGGGTGGTTCAGCGCCGTAGCGGCGAGGTGCCGTGCCGAGTGCCCCGCAGTAGGCGATGGACCACCCGAGAGGACCTAAGAGCGCGTGACGGATTTCTTGCTGTTGGACGGGGGCTTGTTGCGCGCGGTCGATCCGGTGTTGCTGCGTGCAACCACCTTCGGTCACTTCACCTCGATGCAGGTCCGGGACGGGAAGGTCGACGGTCTCGACCTGCACTTCGACCGTCTCGATCGCAGCACCCGCGAGGTCTTCGGTGAGCCCTTGTCCGCCGATCGGGTCCGCGCCGACCTCCGCGCGGCCGTCGACGAGGCCGGTTCCGGCGACCTCTCCATCCGTGTCAACGTCTTCGCGACCACGCGCCTCCACCTGCTGGTGCGCGTCGGCCCACCGGTCGCACCGGCCACCGACCCCATCCGTCTCGCAACCTACGAGCACGAACGATCAGTCCCGCACCTCAAGCACACCGGCACCTTCGATCTGACCTACCACGCCCACAAGGCCCAGCAGGCCGGCTACGACAACGCTCTCTCTTCTACACCACATCCGGCGAGATCTCCGAAGCCTCCATCTGGAACATCTGCTTCGCGCGTGGCACAGAACTCGTCTTCCCGTCCGCGCCGATCCTCCAAGGCATCCGCCAGCAGATCCTCCAACGCGGCCTGCCCACCTACAGCACTGCACCGATCTCCCTGACAGACCTCGACACGTTCGACGCGGCGTACCTCACCAATTCGATCGACCCAGCGCTGCCGGTCGCGACGATCAACGGCACGACCTACGAACCGCACCCGGAATCAGCCGACCTCATCGCCCAGGCATACGCAACTCAACCCCCACAGGCGATCTAGCCCGCGGTGTGGCTTCCGCCTTCGCTCGGATCCGGCTCGGCCGCGAACACCGCAAGCGCGTGCTCGTCAGTAGAGAAGTAGGCCCGCCCGTAAGCACCCGTGTCCGCCTCCCAGTACGGGACCTGCACCCCGTCGTAGTCGACGGTGCGGAGAAACGGCTCCGCCCCGGCGCTGATCCACTCCGCGTCCCCCGTGCAGGCCGGCAGCCTCCGCCGCCCACCGCCCGGCTCTGTCCACAGCACGTCGACGGTCGACGGGCCATGCCGCGGATCGAAGAAGCAAGCCACTCGGTCTTCCGGCAACTCCCGTCCGTCACGACGGGCCCGCACGCAGGCGACCTCGTAGTTTCCCTCCGCGACCGCCTCGGCCACCGTCTCGATCTCCTGCGACTGCGCGAGCGCGGCCCTAGCTGACTCGTAGGCCCGTTGTGCCTGCACGTAGTGCGGATCTGCCGTGGCGCCATCCAGCGTGTCGAGTTCAGCACGGAGCTGCTCTACGTCCTCGGTCACGAGGTCGCGCATCCGCTTCTTCGCACCCACTGCGGCTCGCGCCGGCGCACCCCGAGCCCGGAGGTAACCGCCGACGACGATCAGAACCCCCGCGCCCAAGGTGAGATATAGCCACACCATTTCCCGACCGTACTGCCCCGGACCGTCGCGCCACGAGGGCTCAAGAGCGCTCAGACCACCAGCGCAGGAGTTCCTCGCGAGCGCGTTCCTCGCCCAGCGGACCCTCGTCCAGGCGGAGCTCCATCAGGAACTTGTACGCCTCGCCGACCTCGCGGCCCGGCGGGATGCCGAGGATCTGCATGATCTGGTTGCCGTCGAGATCGGGGCGCAGGGCATCGAGCTCCTCCTGCTCCTGCAGCCGGGCGATCCGGGCCTCGAGGTCGTCGTACGCGGCCCGGAGCATCTCGACCTTGCGCTTGTTCCGGGTCGTGGAATCGGCCCGGGTCAGCACGTGCAGCCGCTCGAGCTGGTCGCCGGCGTCGCGGACATAACGCCGTACGGCGGAATCGGTCCACTCGCCGTCGCCGTACCCGTGGAAGCGCAGGTGCAGCTCGATCAGCTTGCTGACCTGTTCGATCTGCTCGTTGCTGAACCGCAGCGCCTTCATCCGCTTCCGGGCCAGCTTCGCCCCGACCACGTCGTGGTGATGGAACGTCACCTTCCCGCCGTCCTCGAACTTCCGCGTCTTCGGTTTCCCGATGTCGTGGATGAGCGCGGCGAACCGAACGACGAAATCGGGCGTCGGAACAGACAGGCGGGATTCCAGATCGATGGCCTGGTCGAGGACGGTGAGTGAGTGCTGGTACACATCCTTGTGCCGGTGGTGCTCGTCCCGCTCCAGTTTGAGCGCCGGCAGCTCCGGCAGCACGTACTTCGCCAGCCCGGTCGACACCAGCAGATCGAGCCCGATCCGCGGCTGATCGGCGCAGATCAGCTTCTCCAGCTCGTCCCGGACCCGTTCCGCGGACACGATCGTGATCCGGTCGGCCATCGCCGTCATCGCCGCGACCACCGCCGGATCGGGTGTGAATCCGAGCTGCGCGGCGAACCGGGCCGCGCGCATCATCCGCAGCGGGTCGTCGGAGAACGAGTCCTCCGGGGTGCCCGGCGTCCGGATCACCTTGTTCGCGACGTCGGTGATCCCGCCGTACGGGTCGACGAACTGCCGCGACGGCAACCGGACCGCCATCGCGTTCATCGCGAAGTCCCGGCGGGCCAGATCGCCCTCCAGGCTGTCGCCGTACGCGACCTCGGGCTTGCGCGAGGTGGGATCGTAGATTTCCGACCTGTAGGTCGTGATCTCCAGAACCCACTCGCCCTTACGACAACCGATGGTGCCGAACGCCTTGCCGATGTCCCACACATGGTCCGCCCACCCGGACAGCAACCGCTCGATCACATCGGGGTGCGCTGACGTGGTGAAGTCCAGATCCTTGCTCCCCCGGCCGAGGAGAATGTCCCGGACAGGACCGCCGACCAGGGCGATCTCATGGCCGGCGGCATCGAACCGGGAGCCCAGTTCGTCGACCACCGGAGCGAGTTGCAGCAAGGCCTGGACGGCTCGTCGCTGCACTGCGGGCAACGATCCGGCGGAGGCTGACTGGTCGGCAAAGGGTGACACGGGGAACTAGGTTACGGTGACGGCGTGTTCAGACGGCGACTGAGGCTCTCCGCGGTGGCGAGTGCCTGCCTGTTGGTTGCTGCTTCGGCAGCGACTTTCGGCGCTCCGGCCGACGCCGCACCGGCCGACGATCCGACCGTCCAGGTCACGATCGACTCGTTCGGCCCGGTCGCTCCGAGGCCCGGCCTGCCGGTGGTGATCAAGGGCCGGGTGACGAACACCAGCTCGGTGACGTTCAACGATCCGCAGGCGCTGGCCTGTATCGACCGCACCCGGCTCGCGAGCACGGCCGCCGTCGACGCGATCCCGACCGAGCAGAACATCCCGATGAACGACCGGGACAGCTGCAGCAACCTGACCAACGACCCGCAGACGTTCAAGCCGTTCGACCAGCCGCTGGCGCCGAAGCAGACCGTCGAGTTCTCGCTGACGGTGCCGTGGAAGGAATGGCGGATCACCGACCAGACCGGCGTGTACGTCGTCGGCGTCACGTTCCGCGGCGAGCCGCCGAACAGCTCCCGGATCATGGCCGGCCGCGCCCGCACGCTGATGCCGGTGGCCGGCACCACGCCGTTGACCCGCACCGTCGACACCGCACTCGTCATCCCGCTGCGGCACCGCCCGACCCAGCTCGGCGGCAAGAACTTCGCCAACGACTCCCTCGCCCAGTCGCTGGCGCCGACCGGCTCGCTCGGCCGCCTGCTCGCGCTCGGCAAGGCCCGCAAGGTGACCTGGCTGGTCGACCCCGCGATGCTCGACGAGATCCGGCAGATGACGAAGGGCTACGTCATCCTCGGTCCGAACGGTCAGACCACTCAGGGCAACGGACAGTCCGTAGCGGCGACCTGGCTCAAGGAGTTCGACGCCACCCGGTCCGCCGGCAACCAGGTCGTCCTCCTGCCGTACGGCGACCCTGACGTGGCCGGGCTGCTCGACTCGGGTGAGCCGCTGAAGAAGCTGGTCGCCCAGGCCCGCCAGACGACCCAGGGCTACATCCTGCCCCCGCCCTCCGTGAACGTGCCGGCGACCTTCACCAACGGGCTGTGGCTCGAGGGCGGCGCTGCTGCGAGTCGCTACCTGGGCGCAGCCTCCGGCGGCTTCGCCGGCGCCAGCACCAGCGACCTGAATCTGGTCAGCAGCTCGTCATGGTCCGCCGCGACCCGTCCCGTGCTCACGTCGACCCCCGTGTACGACGTGGTGACGCCCGAAGGCCCCGACAACCCGGTGCGGACCGTCATCGCCGACTCGTCCCTCACCAGCGGCGGACCGGATCAGGACACCGCCGCCAGCCCGCTGCAGGTCCGTCAGCGGTTCGCAGCCGAGACCGCATTGATCGCCGCGAGCGGCAAGGGCACCGCGTCGGTGGTCGTCCTGCCGCCCCGCGGCTGGGACAGCAACGGCAACGCCACCGCGCAACTCGCCGCCGCCCTGTCACTGCCCTGGATCAAGGCCACCGACGTCAGCACGGTTGTGGCGAGCAACCCGAGGCCACAGTCCGCCAGAGCTCCGAAGGCACCGCCGACCAACGGCGTACTGACTGATTCCCAGATCAGCAGCATCCAGGACCTCGACACCGCGACCAGCACGATGCAAGGCCTGCTCGTCGACGAGAACGCGCTGCCGGAAGTAATGACGCACGCGCTGCTGAGGTCCACATCGTCCGGCTGGAACGGCTATCCGGAAGAGGCGCGGCACTTCACCGCGATCGAGCTCGGATCGGCGAACCAGCAGCTCGGCAAGGTGCACCTGGTCAACGCCAGCGTCGACCGCGGGCTGCGCAAGGAGATCAAGGTCAACCTGGCCGGCAGCAAGGGCACGTTCCCGCTGACCATCACCAACGACACCGAGTGGTCGGTCCGGGTCGGCATCGAGGTCAACGCGGCCAACCGGTCCGACCTGAAGATCACCCCGCCGCAGACCGCCGTCCTCGGCCCACGGCAGAAGTGGACCCCGCGGATCACCGCGAGCGCCGAGCAGAACGGTCTGATCCGGGCCAACGCCCAGGTGGTCACCGCCGGCGGCCAGTCGGTCGGCAAGTCCCAGGAGCTGCTGATCCAGGCCAGCCAGTACGGCAGCGTCGGCTGGATCCTGGTCGGCGCCGCCTGCGCCCTCCTGTTCGGTACGTCGTTCGTCCGCATCTACCGCCGGATCCGCACCGAGCGCCGCAACCCGACTCCCGCTGCCGAGGCCGCTGAAACCGCTGAGGCCGGTGACGCAGCCGAGTCCGGTGACACCCCTGATCCCGCCCACGATCGCCCCGCGGCGAACGGCGTACCCGAAGCTGCGGCTCCGGATGCGTCCTTGAAAGAAGGAGTCGGTTCGAAGGATGGCTGACCGCACCCTGCGATCCGCGGCGGTGATGGCAGCCGGAACGGTGCTGTCCCGCCTGCTCGGATTCATCCGGATCGCCCTGCTCGCCGCCGCGATCGGCACCGCGCTGCGCGGCGACATCTTCACCGCCGCGAACACGATCCCGAACAGCCTGTACATCCTGCTCGCCGGCGGGGTGTTCAACACCGTCCTGGTCCCGCAGTTGGTGCGCGCGATCAAGAACCACGACGACGGCGGTCAGGACTTCACCAACCGCGTGCTGACGTTCGGCTTCGTCGTACTCGCCGTCGTCACGGTCGGATGTGTGCTGCTGGCGCCGGCGATCGCCGAGCTGTACCTGCCGAAGGAGCTGCACGATCCGTCCCGGGTGACCGAGAAGGCGAACATGGTGATGTTCGTCCGGCTCTGTCTGCCGCAGATCTTCTTCTACGGCGCGTTCGTGCTGGTCGGCCAGGTGCTGAACGCGCGGCGCCGGTTCGGTCCGATGATGTGGGCGCCGATCGCGAACAACATCGTCGCGTGCGCCTCGATCGTGATCTTCCTGTTCGTCTACCGGGTCGGCGACACGCCTCCGACGTACAGCCACGGCGAGGAACTGTTGCTCGGGCTCGGGCACACGGTCGGCATCGCCGTCCAGCTGCTGGTGCTGCTGCCGTACCTGAAGGCGAGCGGGCACACGTATCGACTCAAGTTCGGCCTCCGCGGTACCGGTCTGGGGCACACTGCCCGATTGGGCCTTTGGACGGTTCTTTTCGTCGCCGTGAACCAGGTGACGCTCGTCGTGGTCACGCAGCTCGCCATCGCGGGTAGCGCGTCGGACGACCCGGGCGCGAAGGCCGGTCTGTTCGCGTACAGCACCGCGATGCTGATCATCCTGGTGCCGCACGGCATCGTCACGGTCTCGCTGGCGACCGCCGCACTGCCGCAGATGTCCGCGCTGGCGGCCGAGGGCGACACCGCCGCGGTGGGCCAGCTGTCGGCGCGTTCGATCCGGCAGACGCTGGCGATCGTCGTGCCGGCGGCCGCCGCGATGATCGCGTTCGCGTATCCGATCGTCACGCTGATCGCCGGGTACGGCTCGGGTAAGAACAACCTGACGTTGATGTCGTACACGCTGATGACGCTGGCGCTCGGCATCGTGCCGTTCACCGTGCAGTACTTCCAGCTACGCACGTTCTACGCCTTCGAGGACACCAAGACGCCGTTCTTCCTGCAATGCGTGATCGCGGCGACCAACATCGCCGCGGCCGTGATCGGGGTCCGGGTGCTGCTCGACGCCGAACACCTCCGGTTCAGCGGCGTGGTGCTGGGTGCGGCGTACGCGCTCGCCTATCTGGTCGCCGTACTGATCTCCCGGCCGGTACTGCGGCGGAGGGTGCCGCGTGTGCCCGGTGCGGGGATCGGGCTCCCGCTGCTGGCGATGGTGATCGCCGCGGTGGCCGGCGCCGGTACGGCCCGCGTGGTGATCTGGGTGCTGAGCCTGGGAATCGAATGGTCCGGACCGCTCGGCGCGATCCTCGAGTTGGCGATCGCGGCGGTCGTCATGCTCCCGGTGTACGCCGGTGTGTCCCGGGTACTCCGTATCCACGAAGTGAACGACGTGGTGTCCATGGTCACATCGAAGTTGCCTGTACGCCGCTGAACCGGAACGCTTGTGCATTCGTGCACCACTTGTCTAGTCAGCGGTGGCACTAGCATGGGGGCTGCGAAAGGGCCGCTGGGGCATCAAGGAGGGCGAGAGACACCGTGTCGAACCAGACCGTGAGTCCTGGTGCCCTGCTGGCCGGGCGGTACCGGATCGCCGAGCTGCTGGCAGAGATCGACGGTGCGCGTGTATGGCGGGCCGTGGACGAGGTCCTCAGCCGCGCGGTCGTCGTCGACGTACTGCCGGTCGGTGATCCCCGGACGAACCTGCTGTTCGACGCCGCGCGCCGGGCTGCCGCCGCGAACGATCCGCGGTTCCTGCGGGTGCTCGACTGCGACATGCACGACGGTGTGACGTACTGCGTCCGCGAGTGGGCCGGCGGGCGGTCGCTGGAGCGGATGCTCGGCACCGGACCGTTGACCGGGCAGCAGGCGGGCTGGCTGGCCCGCGAGGTGTCCGAAGCGCTGGAGAACCTGCACCGCACCGGCTACGCGCACGGAGCGATCAGCCCGGCGACCGTGATCATCACCGACGCGGGCGCGATCAAGGTCGTCGGCGTGGCCACCGAGGCTGCGCTGCGGTCGTCCGGAGCGGGGTCACCCGAAGAGGACGTCCACGCGCTCGGCGAACTGCTGTTCGCGTCGCTGACCGGCCGCTGGCCCGGTCCGGCGCCGGCCTGGGGACTCCAGCCCGCGCCGGTCGAGCACGGCCGGCTGCTGAGCCCGCGCCAGGTGCGAGCCGGCGTACCGCGCTCGCTGGACGACATCAGCGACCGGCTGCTGGGCGATCCGCCACGGCACCACGCCCCGCCGATCACCAGCGCGGCCGGCCTGTCCGCCGCGCTGTCCGGAGTCGTCGGCAGCTCGCACGAGCCGCCGAACCAGATGGACGAGACCGTCCAGGTCGCCCGGCAGAACGGGAGCATCGACGACGCCACCCAGGTGGTGCCGCAGGCCGGCCCGCCGGCGCTCGACCCGACCCCGCGGCCGACGTACGACGCCGAGCCGAACGGGTACCGCCCGCCGCAACCGGCGTACAACGCCGCGGCCGAGACGCGGCCGGTCCGGCGCCAGACTCCCCCGCCGTCGAACGGGAACGGCCGGCGCCGGCACGACGAGCCGAAGCCGAAGGGTTCCTGGGGCGGCCGGATCCTGATCCTGCTCGCGATCCTCGCGCTGCTGTCGGTGATCGCGATGGCGCAGTTCCTGCTCAAGGGCGCGATGAACAACGACCAGGACAGCAACAGCGGCGGCGCGAAGAGCAGTGCCCCGCCGCAGACCAGCACGACACCGTCGGCGACCGGCGGCCCGGCCAAGATCGTCGGCGCCAAGGACTTCGACCCGAAGCCGGACGGCAACGGCGAGGAGCACCCGGAGGACGTACCGAACACCTACGACGGCAAGGCGAGCACGACCTGGACGACGATGTCGTACAGCAAGGCGAACCTCGGCGGCCAGAAGCCCGGCGTCGGCATCATCTACGACCTCGGCGCGCCGACCACCGTGTCGAAGGTCGCGGTGGCGGTGCAAGGCGACGACACGAGCCTCCAGCTGATGGTCCCGAAGGCCGACCCGAACACGTCGCCGACGACGGTCGACGGCTGGAAGCCCGTCGCCACCCAAGCGGACCAGCCCGAGGGTACGGTGAATCTCACCCCCTCGGCGCCGACCGAGACGCGGTACGTGCTCGTCTGGCTGACCAAGCTGCCGAAGGACAGCGGCGGTAAGTACCGGGGCACGATCTCGGAGGTCTCAATCCAGAAATGACGGCCCACCTGGAGTCGGGCGACCAGCCGCCCCGCCCGGACGTCCCGCGCATCGGCGCCGGCGAACCGGTGAATCCGGCTGGGCGGCCTGCCCATGCCGGTGCGCCGACGAGTTACGACCAGCTCGACGACCACGAGCTGCTCCGGATGCACGTGGCCGGCAACCCGGACTCGTTCGGGTTCCTGGTCAAGCGGCACCGGGACCGGATGTGGGCGGTCGCGATCCGGACCCTCGGCGAGCCCGAGGAGGCGGCCGACGCGCTGCAGGAGGCGTTCATCTCGGCGTTCCGGCGGGCCGACTCGTTCCGCGGGGACGCGAAGGTGACGACCTGGCTGCACCGGATCGTGGTGAACGCGTGTCTGGACCGGATCCGCCGCCGCCAGGTCCGGGCCGCCGACCCGCTGCCCGAGGACGAGGACCGCGCGGCCGAGCTGGCCGGTCCGTCCGAAGAGGACCCGGCCGAGGTCCGGGAACGCCGCCTGGACGTCCTCAACGCGCTCAAGCAGATCAACGAGGACCAGCGCGCCGCGCTCGTCCTGGTCGACATGGAGGGCTACTCGATCGAGGAGGCGGCAGCGATCCTCGACTGCGCCCCCGGCACGGTCAAGTCCCGCTGCGCCCGCGGCCGCGCCAAGCTGCTCCCGCTGCTGCGGCATTGGCAGACGACCAGGGAGTCCGACGTACCGGAAAAATCCGCCGCGGAAGCGGTGGGAACCGAATGAACGGGTACACCGTCGAAGCGAAGTCGCCTGCCTCTGGCGACCCGACTGCACCTGTCTTCGACCCGGAGCTTCATATGATCACGCCGCCGCATACCTCCTGTGAGGAGGCGAGCCCCGATGACCGAATCCGGTCTGCCGACCAGTGAGCACCTCGAGCACCTGGACACGGACACGATCGCCGATCTGATCGAGAACCTGCTGCCTGCCCCCGAGGCGCACCGCGCTCGTGAGCATGTGAAGGCCTGCCCGGAGTGCCAGCAGACGTACGACGCCCTGGTGAAGCTGTCCGAAGACCTGGCCGAGGAGGGCCGCGCCGACATCCCGATGCCGACCGACGTCGCCGAGCACCTGGACGCCGTCATCGTGTCGGAGTCGGTACTGCGTGCCTCGACGGTCGGCGTGCACTCGCTGGCCCAGATCCGCGAGGAGCCCCGCCGCCACCTGCCGAAGCTGCTCGGCGCCGCGGCCGGCGTCGTACTGATCGCCGCGATCGGCATCGGCGTGGTGTTCGCGACCAAGGACAACGCGGGTGACGGCGCGGCGAGCACCGACCAGAACTCCCCGCCCGCGGACGCGGTGACGATCACCACCAACGACCTCGGCCCGCAGATCCAGCAGTGGCTCGAGCACAACCCCGGCTCGATCATGCACGGCTCGGCGGCCGAGCAGGCCTGCGCCCGGACGTTCGCGTCCGGCCGGCCGAACCCGAACGTCCGGCTGGTCCAGCCCGCCAAGATCGACGGCAAGCGGGCCACGATCATCGGTCTGCAGGGCGGTTCACCGCGCGACATCCAGGTGTTCGCGGTCACCGGATGTAGCGAGCCGGGCGGAGTTGCCAGCCCGTTCTACGACACCACGGTGACACTGCGCAATCGATGACGACCCGCCCTTACGGGGTGGGTACCGTGGGAATGGACGGCCTCTAGGATCCGTTGAGTACGACGTACCAATCTCGACTCCCCGAGGAACGCCTGAATGAGCGACTCCACAGTTCGCAACGTCATCATCGTCGGCTCCGGCCCGGCCGGTTACACGGCTGCCGTGTACGCCGCTCGCGCGGCTTTGGAGCCGTTGGTTTTCGAGGGCTCCGTGACCGCCGGTGGCGCGCTGATGAACACCACCGAGGTGGAGAACTTCCCGGGCTTCTCGCAGGGCATCATGGGCCCCGCGCTGATGGACGAGATGCGCACCCAGGCCGAGCGCTTCGGCGCCGAGCTGGTGCCGGACGACGTCATCAAGGTCGACCTGACCGGCGACATCAAGGTGGTCACCGACTCCGCGGGCACCGAGCACCGGGCCAAGACCGTGATCCTGGCCATGGGTTCGGGCTACCGCAAGCTCGGCCTGGCCGACGAGGACCGGATGTCCGGGCACGGCGTGTCCTGGTGTGCGACCTGTGACGGGTTCTTCTTCCGTGACCACGAGATCGCGGTCGTCGGCGGTGGCGACTCCGCCGTCGAGGAGGCCACCTTCCTGACCAAGTTCGCCAAGAAGGTGCACCTGGTGCACCGTCGCGGCGAGCTGCGCGCCTCGAAGATCATGGCCGACCGCGCGTTCGCGAACGACAAGATCGAGTTCCAGTGGAACTCCGCCGTCGACAAGATCCACGGTGAGGACAAGCTGACCCACCTGACGCTGAAGGACACCGAGACCGGCGAGACCCGTGAGTTGCCGGCCACCGGCCTGTTCATCGCGATCGGCCACGACCCGCGCTCCGAGCTGGTCAAGGGCCAGGTCGATCTGGACGACGAGGGCTACGTGCTGGTCAAGCCGGACAGCACCGAGACCAACCTGCCCGGCGTCTTCGCCGCCGGCGACCTGGTGGACCACACCTACCGGCAGGCGATCACCGCGGCCGGCACCGGCTGTGCGGCCGCCCTGGACGCCGAGCGCTACCTGGCCACGCTGGAGGACGCCGAACACGCGGCCGCCGGCACCGAGCCTGTCTCTGTCTGAACCTGACTGATAACCACTGAAGGAGATACGCCCATGGGCGAGAACATGAACGCTGTCACCGACGCCGAGTTCGACCAGACCGTGCTGAAGAGCGACAAGCCGGTGCTGGTGGACTTCTGGGCCGAGTGGTGTGGACCGTGCCGCCAGGTTTCGCCGATCCTGGAGGAGCTGGCGCAGGACCACAGCGACAAGATCACGTTCCTGAAGATGAACGTCGACGAGAACCCGGTCACCCCGAGCAACTACAAGGTGACGGGTATCCCTACCATCAACGTCTACGTGAACGGTGAGCTGGCCAAGTCCATCGTCGGCGCCAAGCCGAAGGCGGCACTGCTCAAGGAGCTGGCCGACTACACCAGCTGAGGACACCCCGTCCGCCACGGTTAGAGGAGTAGTTGATGGAAGCCCCGCACGGCCTGTATCGGATCGGCGACAGCGGTGAGGCGGTCGCCGAGATCGTCGGCAAGCTCCAGCGGCTGGGGCTGCTGGCCGGCGGTCACGACGTCTACGACGAGGCGACGGCGCACGCTGTCCGGGGCTTCCAGCAGCAACGCGGGCTGATGATCGACGGGATCGTCGGCCCGCAGACCTATCGGGCGATCGACGACGCGCGCTGGCGGCTGGGCGACCGGCTGCTCACGTACGTCCCGGCGCATCCGCTGTCCGGTGACGACGTACTGGCTCTGCAGGCGAAGCTGCAGGAGCTCGGGTTCGCGGTTGCCCGGATCGACGGGATCTTCGGCGCCGACACCCAGCGTGCGGTGACCGACTTCCAGCGGAACATGGGGCTTCCCGGCGACGGGACCTGTGGACCGTCGACGTTCAAGGCACTGCAGCGGATCCGCCCGATGGCGACCGGCGGCCGGCCGGACGCGCTGCGTGCACGGGAGGCTGTCCGCGCCGCCGGACCGCGGTTGTCCGGCAAGACCGTGGTGATCGACCCGGGCCACGGCGGATTCGACTACGGCTGGGAGGGCTACGGCCTGCGCGAGTCCGACATCGCGTACGACCTGGCGGCCCGGATCGAGGGCCGGCTCGGCGCCACCGGTGTACGGGCGTACCTGTCGCGCGGGCGCGATCAGGGTCCGGACGAGCTGGCGCGGGCCGCGTTCGCGAACGAGACGGACGCGAATCTGTGCGTCTCGCTGCACGCCGACGGTTCGATGAACCCGGAGGCGCAGGGCGTCGCGACGTACTACTACGGCAACGACCTGCACGGCGCCACGTCGAGCGTCGGTGAGCAGTTCGCCGGCCTGGTGCAGCGCGAGATCGTCGCGCGGACCGACCTGCTCGACTGCCGTACCCACCAGAAGACCTGGGACCTGCTCCGCCGGACCAAGATGCCCGCAGTGCGGCTCGAGATCGGGTACGTCACGAACCCGCACGACTCCGCCCGCCTGGCCGACCCGGCGTTCCGCGATGTCATCGCGGAGGCGATCGTGGTCGCGATCCAGCGCGTCTACCTGCCACCGGAGCAGGACGCCGCCACCGGCATGCTCCGCTTCGGGCAGCTGACCGTCTGAGTCGATTTCTGGATGAGCCGTTCGTCAACTGGTTGACACATCAGTTGACCTAGGAGGGGCTCATGGCACATCCAGTCGTCCATGCCGAGATCCGATCGGCGGACCCGGACAAGACACGGCAGTTCTTCGCTGACCTGTTCGGGTGGAAGATCGCGTCCGAGGGCGCGTTCCCCGGTTACACCTTCATCGACACCGGTACGCCGGAGGGCACGTACGTCGCGATCAGTCCGCGGCAGAGCGCCGAGGACGAGGTGCTGTTCTTCGTCGCGGTCGAGGACGTCGCGGCCACGCTCGCCCGCGCCGAGGAGCTGGGCGGACAGATCGTCCAGCCCGCCCAGCAGGTCCCCGGCACGAGTTTCGGCGTCTTCGCCGACGCACAAGGTCACAAGATCGGCGTGGCCGCCAACGGCTGAGGTCAGTCCTTCTCGAGTGCGATCTTCGGCAGCGCCCGGTCGAGCCAGCGGGGTAGCCACCAGGCACGGTTGCCCATCAGGCGCAGTACGGCCGGGACGATGACGCAGCGGATCAGGAGGGCGTCGAGAAGGACGGCGGTCGCCAGGCCGAGGCCGAACTGCTTCAGCATCCGGTCCGGACTCAGCAGGAACGCGCCGAACACCACGATCATGATCGCGGCCGCCGCCGTGATCACACTGCCTGTGGTCGCCAGTCCTTCCCGGACGGCGGCCCGGGCATCCTGGGTACGCCGCCACTCCTCGTGGATCCGCGACACCAGGAACACCTCGTAGTCCATCGACAACCCGAACACGATCGCGAAGATCATCACCGGGACGAACGCCTCGATCGGCCCCGCCTGCGCGCCGAACCAGCCCTGCTGGAACACCAGCGTGATCACGCCGAGCGAGGCGCCGATGCTGAGCAGGTTCAGTACGGCGGCCTTCAACGGGATCAGCACCGACCGGAACACCGCCATCAGCAGCAGCGCCGACAGCCCGACCACCACGAGCACGAAGATCGGCAGCCGCTTGCTCACCGCCGACGCGAAGTCGTCCGCGGCCGCCGTCGCTCCACCGACCAGGTACGTCGCCCTGGTCTGCGACTCGAGCCTCGGCAACGTGTCGTCACGCAGCCGCTGCACGAGGTCGCTCGTCGCCGCGTCCTGCGGGGCCGACTTCGGGAACGCCAGCACGGTGGCGATCTTGCCGTCCGGAGTCAGCTGCGGCGGCGTCACGGCCGCGATGTCGGGATCCGCGGACAACGTCTGACCGAGCACCTGGGCCGCAGTCTGATCCCCTTCGGTCACCACGACGAGCGGACCGTTGAACCCCGGTCCGAACCCGTCGGCCAGCAGGTCGTATGCCTTCCGGCTCGTCTTCGCCGGATCGTCGGTACCCGCGTCCGCGAACCCGAGTCGCATGTTCAACGCCGGCAACGACAGCGCCACGAGCGCAACGATCCCCAGCAGCAACGGCACCCACGGCCCGCGCTGCACCAGGCCGGCCAGCTTCCGCCAACCGTCGCCCGGCGTACGACGCTGTTTCGCGGCGTGCTTGCGAACACTCCGCTCGATCCGCTTCCCGAACAACGTCAGCAGTGCGGGCAGCAACGTCACCGCGGCCAGCATCGTCATCAACACCGTCAACGTGACACCAAGCGCGACGCCTTGCAACGAACCGAGCCCGAGCGCCAGCAGTCCGAGCAGCGCGATCACGACAGTGCAGCCGGCGAACAGCACCGAACGACCTGCGGTGTCCAGGGCAACCGTCTTCGGATCGGCCGCGCCCTTCAGCAGCTCATGCCGATAGCGCGAGAAGATCAGCAACGCATAGTCGATACCGACTCCCAGCCCGACGAGCATCATCACCGGCGTCGTGTACTCCGGCACCGTGAAGAAGTGCGACGCGAGCATCAGCAACCCGACCGTGCTGCCGACCGCGAACACCGCGGTCAACAACGGAAGCGTTGCCGCAAGCAACGATCCGAACAGGAACACGAGAATCACCAGCGCGGCCAGGATGCCCGCACCCTCGGACGCACCGCCGGCGCTGTCCGCGGCATTCCGCGCCAGATCCCCACCGACCTCGACCTGGAACCCCGGCCGCGCGAAGTCCTGCGCCCGATGGATGATCGTCCGCACGTCCTCCACCGGCATATCCGTCGCCGCCACATCCAGGCTGACGGTCGAATAGGCCGTACGTCGATCTGTCGACATACTGCCCGGGGCGGTGAAGGGGTCCGCGACCGATGCGACATGCGGGAGGGTCCGGACGGCTGCGAGCATCGACGCCACCCGGCTCTTGTCCGCGTCCAGCCCGCTGTCGGCCCGGACCACGATCTGCACCGAAGCCGTGTCGCCCTTCGGCTGGTGCGCCTGGAAGATGTCGGTCACCCGCTGGGAGTCCGTGCCCGGGAGCGAGTTGTCGTTCTTGTAGTTCGCTCCGACCACGGTCGACGTGGCGGTGACGGCGGCCAGGACGACCACCCACAGCATCAGCGCCAGGCCGGCGTGCCGCATGGCCCAGCCGGAGACGCGGTGGAGCAGACCCGGTGGTTTCGTCCCGGGCGATCGTCGTACGGGGGTGTCCACGGTCATCGCCGGGCCCTCCTCACTGTCTTATAAGTAGATTGGCTACATGTTGCCTCTCGACAGTAACAGACATATGAGTAGACTGGCTACATGAAGGCGGATGCGCTGCGTGGGCACCTCGACCCGATGATCCTGGCGGTCGTCGAGCACGAGCCGCTGCACGGTTACGCGATCATGGAGGCGCTGCTCGAGCGCAGCGGCGGTGAGCTCGACCTGCCGACCGGCACGCTGTACCCGGCGCTGCGGCGACTGGAGCGGGCCGGCTACCTGGCCAGCGAGTGGAGCACGGTCGGCGGGCGGAAGCGCCGGACCTACCAGCTCACCAGCGCCGGCACGAAGATGCTTGCCTCAGGCAAGCAGGAGTGGATCACCTTCCGCGCTGTGGTGGAAGGGGTGCTACGCCCGGGCCAGGCGTAGGCAGCGGGCGGCCTGGACGCTCACCAGCGCGAGCGGCAGGACGACGAACGTGCCGACGATCCCGTACGCCGGGATGCCGGGCGCGTGCGAGCTGGTCGCGGTCATGGTGACGCCGATCGCGGCGATGAGTGCAGAACCGGCCAGCGTGAAGAGTGCGGTCACGCGGCTCACATGCTCACGGATCACGGGATAGCGGACCCCGATGCCGGTGCCGAGGACAGCCAGTACGGTGCCGGCGATGACGAGCATGCCGACAGCGCGGACGACGGTCTGCAGCAGATCGTTGAGCGGCGTGGCGTGATCCGGCTCGCTGGTCCAGACCCAGGCGCCGCCCTGCCAGACGATCGGCTGGATGATCAGTGCCGCGAACAGCAACAGCGCCGTACGGCGGCTCGCACTGATCGCGAGTTCCGCCTGGTACCCCGGCGCGACGTGCTCGATCGCCCCGAAGTCGGCGACGGCGTGCTTCTCCGCGTCGTACCGGCCGAAACCGTCGGCCTCGAAGGCCTCGGTCGCATCGGTCAGGTGGTCGCGGGCCTCGGCCAGCAGATCCGCCTTCCGGCGCCGTGGTCCGCGGAGCGCTTTGCTCAGCGCGGCCAGGTAGTCGTCGATGGGCACGCTCCCAGTATGGGCACCCTGCGTCCGGCTCACGTCCGGGGTCCCACTGACTCGCCCCTGACCTTGGCCTTCCGCCGGTGCTGTACGACGAAGAACCCGGCGTACCCGATCAGCACCAGCGCGAACCCGATCCGCTCCGCCCACGGGGTCGCGCCCTCCGGCCAGAGGTGTCCCTCGAGGTAGTGGTGGATGTACCCGCCCGCGTAGGGGCTCTCGCCGCCCTGCCGGCGGAAGTACTTCTCGGTCGCCGTCACCGGGCAGCCGAAGTCGACCAGGACGATGACGACATTCCACACCACGATCGCGAGGTGGAACCAGATCAGCTTCGGCCACCGCCAGGCGAGGAAGCTGCCCACCACGAAGAACAGCAACAAGGCGCCGTGCACGACCATCACCACGTCGGCCAGCACCCGCCAGATCACTCGGGACCTGACCTCAACGCGTCCCGGACCGTCACCGGGCCGGACGGCGACGGCTCCGGGCGGATCGCACCCATCAGGCGCTCGACAGCCGCCTCCATCTCGCTGCGCCAGGTGATCGCCGAGCGCAGGTCGAGCCGGAGCCGCGGATTGCGCGGATGCTCCCGGACGACGCTGAAACCGACCGCGCGGAGGAACTCGGTCGGCCAGACACAGCCCGGCCCGTTCCAGCGCGAGTCCCCGAACGCCTCGACGGCCCGGAACCCGCGCTTCAGCACGTCCTTGGCGACCGCCTGGACCAGGATCTTGCCCAGTCCGAGTCCCAGGTACCGAGGCTGGATCCGCCCAGTCGCGAGTACGACGGCGTCCGGGCTGACCGGCGCCGTCGGGAACGCTTGGATCCGGGGCAGGTACGTCGCCGGTCCGTACAGCGCGAACCCGGCCGGATCATCGTCGACGTACAGGACGACTCCTGCCTGCCCCCAGTCGAGCAGCAACTGGGACAGCCACGCTTCCTTCTCCAGCGCGGTGTCGCCGTTGCGGTCGGCCTGGCGCGCTGCGACCGGGTCGAGCTCCCAGAACACGCAATCACGGCACGGAACCGGCACGTCGCCGAGGTTGGCGAGTGTCAGCGGTTCGAGCCGTCGGGCCATCAGCGCGTCCGGGTAGCGGTGCCGCGTCGGTCGTCGGTTGTTAGCTTGGTCACGATGCGTGTCATCGCGTAGCGGGTTCGGTCGCCGGTTCCGGCACCGGTGCCGGGGTCCGGGCGTCCGTCGTACGAGTCGCCTCGGGGGCGACGTACCGCTGCTGCACCTTCGCGGCGGGTTGCCGCCGGAACAGTTCGGCCGCGAAACCGGCCAGCACGCCCAGCACCAGTCCGCCGAGTGTCCAGCCGGCTGTCTTGCCCACGCTCATCCCGAATCCTGCCTTCCGCAGTCCACCTCCCAGGCCGCACCGCACCGGCCGGCTGTCTCAGCAGCCAGATCACGGCATGGTCGAACCTGCCCCTATAAGGCATGGTAGTGAGAGGTCGCGCCGATCCACAGCCCGGACTCGGGTCTGTCGACGTAACCTGGTGACTTCCCCCTCGATCACCGTTGGAGTGGCCCTCGTGAGTGCTGACGTGCCTGATGTCCGGCAGACCCGCCTCGACAACTACGTCGAGGCGTACGCAGCACGGACCAAGGGCATGACCGCATCAGAGATCCGCGCACTGTTCTCCGTTGCCAGCCGCCCCGAAGTGGTCTCACTCGCCGGCGGTATGCCGAACATCGGCGGCCTGCCGCTGGACGTGGTCGGCGGCGCGGTCCGCGATCTGGTGATCGACAGCGGCGCGACCGCGATGCAGTACGGCTCCGGCCAGGGCGACCCGACGCTGCGCGACCAGATCTGCGACATCATGCGGCTCGAGGGCATCGAGGCGCATCCCGACGACGTCGTCGTGACGGTGGGCAGCCAGCAGGCCGTCGACCTGGTGACGCGGGTGTTCTGCGATCCGGGCGACGTGGTGATCTGCGAAGCGCCGTCGTACGTCGGTGCGCTCGGGGTGTTCCGCGCGTACCAGTGTGAAGTGGTGCATGTCGCGATGGACGACGACGGTGTCGTGCCGGAGGCGCTGGAGCAGGCGATCGCCACCGTGCGCGCGGCCGGCAAGCGGATCAAGTTCTTCTACACGATCCCGAATTTCCACAACCCTGCCGGGGTTTCGCTGTCGGACGAGCGCCGGTCGCGAGTGCTCGAGATCTGTCAGCAGGCGAAGCTGCTGGTGCTGGAGGACAACCCGTACGGGTTGCTCGGCTTCGAGGGTGAGCCGCAGCGCGCCCTGCGGGCCGACGACCGCGAAGGCGTGATCTACCTGGGGTCGTTCTCCAAGACGTTCGCGCCCGGCTTCCGGGTGGGATGGGCGGTCGCACCGCATGCGGTGCGGGAGAAACTCGTGCTGGCACAGGAGTCCGCGACGCTCTGCCCGCCGACGTTCAGTCAGCTCGCCATCTCGTCGTACCTGGTCAGGCACGACTGGATGGGGCAGGTGAAGCAGTTCCGTGAGATGTACCGCGAACGCCGCGACGCGATGCTCGCGGCGCTCACCGAAAAGATGCCTGCAGCAACGACCTGGACGCGGCCGCGCGGTGGGTTCTACGTCTGGCTGACGTTGCCGGAGGGCCTGGACGCGAAGTCGATGCTGCCGCGGGCGGTCACCGCCCGCGTGGCCTACGTACCCGGGACGGCCTTCTTCGCCGACGGTTTCGGCTCCCAGTGCATGCGGTTGTCGTACTGTCACCCGACGCCGGAGCGCATCACCGAAGGCGTCGGCAGACTCGCCGCGGTGATCAACGAGGAGCTCGAACTCCGCGAGACCTTCGGTCCGCTGCCTCCCGGCGCAGGGCGTGATTACGACGCTCCCGGG
The DNA here is from genome assembly GCF_041430295.1 of Kribbella sp. NBC_00662. Lineage (GTDB taxonomy): Bacteria > Actinomycetota > Actinomycetes > Propionibacteriales > Kribbellaceae > Kribbella. The sequence goes on from NZ_CP109029.1 coordinate 2,187,519, forward strand.
CCGGAATTGAGTTAGGTGGGACTGCGCAAAGGTTGCGCAATGATCCCCGGGTGGACGGGGGTCACTGACGCGGTAGCGGTACCGTTCCAATGGGCCTCGGGACCGGCGCCCGTGCCGGAGTCGCCCACGAGTGATCGGGATATTTGTGATGAGTGATCTGGGTCGAGTACTTGTTCTGGCCGGTGGGCTGTCGCACGAGCGGGACGTCTCGCTCCGGTCCGGCCGACGGGTGGCGGATGCCCTGCGCAGCGTCGGCGTAGAGGTCGAGCAGCGTGACGTCGACGCCTCCCTGGTCGATCGGCTGCGCAACGATCCGCCGGACGCGGTCTTCCCCGTCCTGCACGGCGTCACCGGCGAGGACGGCGCGCTCCGCCAGGTCCTCGACCTGTACGGCGTTCCGTACGTCGGCGCCGACGCGGCGGCCTGCCGCACGGCCTTCGACAAGCCGGTCGCGTCGACGATGGTCGGAGCCGCCGGGCTGCACACGCCTGCGTCGGTCGTGCTCGGGCACGACACGTTCCGCGAGCTGGGTGCGGCGTCGCTGATGGAGTCGGTGATCCACCAGATCGGGCTGCCGCTGGTCGTGAAGCCTGCTCGTGGCGGTTCGGCGCTGGGCGCCTCGATCGTGCGGTCGGCAGAGGAACTGCCATCGGCGATGGTGAACTGCTACGCGTACGGTCCGGTGGCGTTGATCGAGCAGTACGTCGACGGCACCGAGGTCGCCGTGACCGTGGTCGACACCGGCGACGGGCCGCGGGCGTTGCCGGCGGTGGAGATCCGGCCGGACTCCGGGTTCTACGACTACGAGGCGCGGTACACGGCGGGGGCGACGCAGTTCGTCGTACCTGCTCGGCTCGAGCCTGAGGTCGCAGGCGCATGTGCCGCTGCCGCTGTGCAGGCGCACCAGGCGCTGGGGCTGCGGGACCTGTCGCGGTCGGACCTCGTGGTGGACGCGGCCGGTGTGCCGTGGTTCCTCGAGGTCAACGTCGCGCCGGGGATGACGGAGACATCGCTGGTCCCGTTGGCCGCGGAGGCTGCTGGGATCGAGCTCGGTGTGCTCTGCCGCGATCTGCTCGCGGCAGCTGCTGCTCGCTGAAGGTTGTGATGCCCGAAGCTCATCCGCCGTTGTGGCGGACCGTTCTGACACCGCGATGGGTCGGCCTGCTCGCGCTTGCGCTGGCCATTGCCGCAGCGATGTCGGTGATGGGCGTGTGGCAGCTCGGTGTGTACCGGTCGAAGACGGCCAACGCCACCGCCCAGCGTGCTGAGGCCGCGCCGGTGGCTCTGCAGTCGCTGTTCTCGATCGACGAAGGCTTGCCGTCCAAGGCGGTCAGCCGGCGGGTGACAGTGGACGGTACGTGGGGTCCGGCTGCGGACCAGGTCTTCATCGCGGACCGCTCACAGGACTCGCGGGTCGGCTTCTGGGTCGTGTCTCCGGTGAAGCTGTCCTCGTCGGACGCTGTGATGGTCGTGCGCGGGTGGGTTCCGACCGTGAGCGATCCTGCTGCGCGCGCTCCTAGTGGCCCGGTGCAGCTGACCGGGACGGTGATCGCCTCCGAGGCAGAGGACTCCTCGGACGATGCCGCCAAGGGGCGCGTGCTGTCGTCGCTGCGGATCCCGACGATCGTCCACCTCGTCGACTACCGCGTGTACGACGCGTTCGTCGTACAGCAGTCTGTCTCCGGCGTCGTACCGTCTCCGGCGCCGGCCGCCGTACAACCGCCTCCGCCGCCGACCGATCATGCCGGGCTGCGGAACATCGCGTATGCCTTCCAGTGGTGGATCTTCGCGGCCTTCACGCTGTGGATGTGGGCGAAGATGGTGCTGGACGCCAACCGCTCCCCCGACGAGCCGGACCCGGACGAGGACCGGCCCGAGGAGCGTGTGGAGCCGAGCGGTACCGTTTCAGCGTGACTTCTCCAGCCGATCCCGCCACCTCCACCGGCTCGCAGCCGCTGACCCCGGCCGTCCGCGGCGCGCTGATGCGCTACCGCGTGATCGCGTACGTCGTCGGCGTGATGCTCCTGCTGCTGGTGTTCCTCGCGATGCCGCTGAAGTACTTCGCGGACAGCCCCGGCGCGATGGACGTGATCGGCCCGACGCACGGGTTCCTGTACATGGTTTACCTGCTGCTGACCTTCGACCTGTTCCGCCGGGTTCGTTGGTCGTTCCCGCGACTGGTGATGATGGCGCTGGCCGGCACGATCCCGTTCCTGTCGTTCTACGCCGAGCGCAAGACGTCGCACGAGCTCCTGGGCCGCTAATCCCGTTGTCCTGCTGGGGTTCCGGCCCCTAGCGTCGACTCCGTGCTGCATGACATCACGGAGTCCAACCGCGCCAACTGGAACACGATCCACGACGCGCGCCCAGGCCAACCTGTCTCGTACTTCGCCGCCGGCGGCTCGACGCTGTCGGCCGACGAACTCGCGGCCGCCGGCTCTGTCCGCGGCCGCCGCGTCCTTCAGTTGGCGTGCTCCTGCGGGGACGAGGCCCTCTCCTGGGCGTCGCTGGGTGCCGCGGTCACCGGAGTCGACATCTCCGAGGTCGCCCTGGAGATGGCGCGGGAGAAGTCCGCTGCGACCGGCATCCCGGTCGACTTCCGCCGGGCCGACATGCTCGACCTCCCGGCGGACCTCACCGAGTTCGACCTCATCTACCTGAGCTGGGGCGCGATCTGCTGGGTCCCGGACCTGACCGTCTTCGCCACGCTGGTCACCTCACGCCTGGCGCCCGGCGGGTCGATCCTGCTGGCCGACCATCACCCGGTCTGGGAGGTCCTCGCTGTCCAGGGGCCTGGGCAGTTGACGGTCACCGCCGACTACTTCGGCCGCTCCACCCCGCGCGCCACCATCGAGAACACCAAACTCCCCACCGGCGCCCGCGACAACCCCAGCGCGCCCACCTTCACCGCTTTCATCTGGCCGCCGAGCGACATCATCACCGCACTGCTCGCCGCCGGCCTGACCCTGGACACCTTCCAGGAGTCCCCCAGCACCGAGATGTACGCCGGTCTCGGCCCGGCGGCCGCCCACCTGCCGGCCACCTACCTGATCAAAGCCACCCGCAATGTTTCACATGAAACATTGCAGCAAGTCCCCAAGTAACTTTGTCGACAAATCAGTCGGTCTGCTTGTTCGGGTCCATCAGTGTGACGATGCGCTCGAGGTCGTCGAGGGAGGCGAACTCGACGGTGATCTTGCCCTTGGTCTTGCCGAGGTCGACCTTCACGCGCGTCTCGAAGCGGTCCGAGAGGCGGTCGGCGAGATCGACCAGGCGTGGGGCCACCGGCTTGTTGCGGCGGCGGGCCGGTGTGGGGTCGTCGGCGTTCATGTCGCCCAGGGCAACGATCTCTTCGACCGTGCGGACCGAGAGGCCCTCGGCAACGATCCGCTGGGCGAGGCGCTCGATAGCATCGCCGCTAGGCAGGCCCAGCAGGGCGCGGGCGTGGCCCGCGGAGAGGACCCCGGCGGCAACCCGGCGCTGTACGCCGGCCGGCAGCTTCAGGAGCCGGAGCGTGTTGGAGATCTGCGGACGCGATCGCCCGATCCGGGTAGCCAGAACTTCCTGGGTGCAGCCGAAGTCGTCGAGCATCTGCTGGTAGGCCGCCGCTTCTTCCAGCGGGTTCAGCTGGCTGCGGTGCAGGTTCTCCAGGAGGGCGTCCCGCAGCATCGCGTCGTCCGACGTGTCCCGCACGATCGCGGGGATCGTCGTCAGGCCCGCCTGCTGCGTCGCCCGCCAGCGGCGCTCACCCATCACGAGCTCGTACTTGTCGTCCTCGAGCCTGCGAACGACGATCGGCTGCAGGAGCCCGATCTCCTTCACCGAGTGGACGAGCTCCTCCATCGCCTCCTCGTCGAAGACGCTGCGCGGCTGCTTCGGGTTCGGCGTGATCTTCTCGACGTCGATCTCGGCGAACGAGGCGCCCGGCACCGCGGCCAATTCCGGCCCCTGCGGTCCTTGGGGCTCCGCCGGCTTGGCGACCGGCGGCGCTCCCGGGATCGAGCTCGACTTGCTGCCGAGAGTCGTAGTGCCGGGGGCCGGCGAGCTGGGGATCAGCGCGCCAAGTCCGCGTCCGAGTCGGGTGTTCATCGCGCTCCCTCGAGATCGAATCCTGCTACTGCTGACGTTCCCGTTTCACGTGAAACGGTGCCACACCGATCCAACGATCAGGCGTTGTTCCGCATGGCGATCTCTCGGGACGCCTCCAGGTACGACAGTGCGCCGGCCGACGCCGGGTCGTACGCGAGCACGGTCTGCCCGTGGCTCGGGGCCTCCGAGATACGCACCGAGCGCGGCACGGCGGTCCGCAGTACGGCGTCCTTGAAGTGGCCACGTACTTCGGCCGCGACCTCGCCGGCCAGCTTGGTCCGGGCGTCGTACATCGTCAGCAGGATCGTCGAGACATCGAGTCCGGGGTTCAGGTGCGACTTCACCATGTCGATGTGGCGGAGCAGCTGCGAGAGACCCTCGAGTGCGTAGTACTCGCTCTGGATCGGGACCAGCACCTCGCGGGCGGCGGTCAGCGCGTTCACGGTCAGCAGGCCGAGCGACGGCGGGCAGTCGATGAAGACGTAGTCGTACTTCTCCCCCGCGGCCTCGGTCTTGGCCAGGTACGCGTCGAGCACGTTCTTCAGCCGGCTCTCGCGGGCCACGACACTGACGAGCTCGATCTCGGCACCGGCCAGATCGATCGTCGCCGGGATCACCTGGATACCGGGGTGCTCCGCGCACGGCTGGATCAGGTTGTCCAGTGCCTCGCCCTCGATGACCGCCTCGTACACGCCAGGCGTTCCTTCGGCGTGCTCGATGCCGAGGGCCGTCGACGCGTTGCCCTGGGGGTCGAGGTCGATCACCAGAATCTTCGCGCCGTACAGCGCGAGGCCGGCGGCGACGTTCACGGTCGTCGTGGTCTTGCCGACGCCACCCTTCTGGTTGGCGACCACGAAGACTCGGGTCTGGTCGGGCAGCGGGAACTCGCGGCCCATCGTGCGTCCTTCATTCACCAGCAGGGTCCGTTCGGTCGCGGCGGCGATCGGAGTCTCGAGAAGTCGTCGCTGAAGCTCGTCCGACGTGGCCCGCGCGGCGATCTGTGCGGCAGTCATAGCGCCCATTCCAATAGGTGCGGGACTTGGCCCGAAGAGGATGTCGGTAGGGGTCGGGGCGGGTCTGCCCCCAGCTCCGTCCACAGGCTGCTGTGGACGAATTCCCGTGTGCAGAGGCAGTTTCATGCGGTGGTCATCCACAGGCGGTGGAGAGTCCGAGAAGCCCGGTTCGGCGTCCACCAGTGACGCCGATTCGGGCTCGGAACCATCATCGCGCATGTCTGGCGTTTCACGTGAAACGGAGTCGCCGTCGATCTCTCCGGGTACGTCGAGACCGGTCGCGGCAACCGCCCGGAGTTCAGAACTGTCGATCGGCGGAGTCACCACGATCGGGTCCTGGGGCTCGTCGGCGGAGGAAGTTTCGACAGGGGGTGCAGGCGCGGGAGTGAGGTCGGGAGCGGGCTCCTGGGTGACCACACGAACGGTGGAGTCCGGATCGGTCGGCCAGCCGATGCCCTGTGATGACCTCGGCTCACCGGTGCTCTTCTCGGGCCATCCGAGGGCACGACTCACCAACCCGCTCACCTCCCGTGTCTTCCGTGCCGGGATCCCCCTGGAGCACGTCCGGCCACAATACTCACCACAGTCGTGGGGAGGGCCAGTTCATCGCCGCCGAGTTGATGAATGTGCCAAAGCTCTGCTCCCAGCTTCGACAATTCGCGTTCCGAGCCGTCCAGTTCCTCCTCCGCGGACGACCCCTTCATCGCGAGCATCAGTCCGCCTTCGACACACAGCGGCAGACACCAGCGCGCGAGTTTGCCCAGCGGAGCAACCGCCCGAGAGGTCACCACGTCGTACGACGCACGTGGCAGATCCTCGGCCCGCGATCGGACCACCGTGGCGTTGTCGAGCTCGAGGGAGTCGACCGCCTCCTGGAGGAAGGTGGTGCGTCGGAGCAAGGGCTCGACGAGCTCCACCTGGAGATCGGGACGAACGATCGCGAGCACGATCCCCGGCAGGCCGGCGCCGGTGCCGATGTCGGCGACCAACGCCTCCTCCGGGATCAGTCGCTCGACGACGGCACAGTTCAACAGATGCCGGTCCCAGAGCCGCGGAACCTCCCGCGGCCCGATCAGTCCCCGCAGTGTGCCTTCGGTCGCGAGCAGTTCGGCGTACTCCGAAAGCCGGACCGCCGCCCGTGGAAACAGCTTCTCCACGAGCGGCGGCGGCGTTTCACGTGAAACGGGGTCGGTCATTGGGCCTCCCGGCCTGGACTCAGGAGCGCAGGGAGCGAAGCGACCGGAGCGACGAGGGAAGGCCGGGAGTCACAGCCCAATGACCCGCCGCGCCGGAGGCGCGGCATGTGCACTGTCATTGGCGTGCGTTCATGGCTGTACCACCACGCGGCGGCGGGGCTCCTCGCCCTCGGACTCGGACGTCAGGCCGGCGGCGGCGACCACGTCGTGCACGACCTTGCGCTCGAACGGCGTCATCGGGTCGAGCCGCACCGGGGTGCCGGTCGACTTCGCCTCCTCGACCGCCTTGCGGCCGACCTCTTCCAGCTCGGCCTTCCGGTTCGCCCGGTAGTTCGAGACGTCCAGCATCAGCCGCGACCGCTCACCGGTCTCCCGGTAGACGGCCAGCCGGGTCAGCTCCTGGAGCGCCTCGAGCACCTTGCCGTTCTCGCCGACGAGGTTGTTCAACTCCGCGCCGACGATCGACACCGCGGCCCGGTCGCCGTCGATGTCCATGTCGATGTCGCCGTCGAGATCGGCGATGTCGAGCAACTCCTCGAGGTAGTCCGCAGCAATATCGCTCTCGGCCTCGAGCGCCTTCAGGCGATCCTCGGCCGAGTCGTTCGTACCGGCGGACTGCTCCGCCGCCTCAGTGTTCTGCATGCCGTCGCTCACGGCCACTCCTTCGCAATATCGAGATCCGCCCCACGGGGATCCCGTCGTTCACAAGGCAGGATGTGCAAGCAAGAAGAGCGTGGGTCAGCGCGAGCCGCCGGAGCGCTTCTGCGCCGCCCTCTTCTGCGCGGCCCGCTTCTGGGCCGCCGACTTGGCGGCGGGCTGGCGCTTGGCCGACCCGGCCGGCTGCCTCTTGGCAGCACCGCCCTGAGTCTTCTTCGGCGCGTCCTGGGGGCGCGTCTCGTCCTGGGGTGCGGCTGACGCCTGCCCGTTGCTCGACGCCGTCGAGTCGGACGCGTTCGCGCCGGCCGTAGCCGGGCCGCTCTTCCGGTCGCTGCGCGACTGCCGCTTCGGCTGCTGCCGCTGGGCCGGCCGCCGGTCGCTGGTCTCGGTCTCGGTCGCGGCGCCCGCCGTACCGGGAACGCCGTCGTCGGCCGGCTTGCCGTGCCGCACGTTGTGCTCGCGCTTGCGGGCCTGCATCGCGTCGTACGCCGGGGTGCCCGGAGCGGGGTTGCGGCGGATCACGTAGAACTGCTGGCCCATCGTCCACAGGTTCGAGACGAACCAGTAGATCAGCACACCGATCGGGAAGTTGAAGCCACCGATCAGGAAGAAGATCGGGAAGACGTACAGCATGACCTTCTGCATCTGCGCGGCCTGGCCGGTGAGGGCTTCCTTCGGCATGTTCTTGCGCATCAGCTGCAGCTGCGTGGTGAACATCGTCGCCGTCATCAAGATGATCAGCACGATCGCGACGACCTTGACGTTGGCCGAGCCCGGGCCGTTCGCCTTCAGGAAGGTCTGCGAGATCTCGGCGCCGAAGATCTTCGCGTGCTGCAGCGAGCTCACGTACGGCTTCATGATCTCGCTGTGCCACTGCCCCTTGGCGGCGTAGTCGAGCACGCGGAACAGGGCCAGGAAGATCGGCGACTGCAGCAGCAGCGGCAGGCACGAGGAGAACGGGTTGGTGCCCGTCTCCTTGTACAGCTTCATCATTTCCTGACCGAGCTTCTCCCGGTCGTGGCCGTACTTCTTCTGCAGCTCCTTCATCTTCGGCTGCAGCAGCTGCATGTTCCGGCTGGAGCGGATCTGCCGGACGAACAGCGGGATCAACAGGGTCCGGATGACGATGGTCAGGCCGGCGATCGACAGCGCCCAGGCCCAGCCGCCGTCCGGGTCCAGCACCTGGCTCAGCAGCCAGTGCCAGCCGACGAGCAGTGCCGAGACAGCCCAGTACAGCGGCGTCATGACCGTGTTGAACAGATCTACGATCCCGTCCCAAACGGCGAGCCCGGGGATGGCCAGAAGAGTCACTCATGCACCTCGCTGCACAGGCCCGGCGTCGGCTGACGGCCCGGGCTGGTTGGCGGAACCGTGAACACAGGGGTCCTCACGGTCTCCGCGCTGGTCGACATCTGTGGGTGGAACGGGGTCGTAGCCTCCGGGGTTCCACGGGTGGCAGCGGATGAGTCTCCTCATCGCCAGCCAGCTACCGCGCACCGCACCGTGGCGCTCGACCGCCTCCAAGGCGTACGCCGAACAACTCGGGTAGAACCTGCACACCTGCCCGTACATCGGGCTGATGACCAGGCGGTACAGCTTCAGGAAGCCGATGATCCCGCTCCGCACGGGATTGATCCGCATCATGATTTCAGCAACCGGGTCAGAGCACCGTCCACGTCCGCGGCCAGCTCGTCGTACGACGCCGAGGCGGACGACGGGAGCGCGCGCACGACGGTCAGGCTGCCGGCCGGAAGATCAGGAAGCCGCGTTGCCATCACAGCACGCAGACGGCGGTGGACCCGGTTCCGCAGAACCGCGTTGCCCACCGCCTTGTTCACAACGAATCCGACACGTGGAGGCTCGGCGCAGCCGGCCTCCGCCAGCAGGTGGAGAACCACCGCGCGCCGCGCCGCGCGCCGTCCGGACCGGACGGCGCGACCGAAGTCGTCGGACCGGCGGAGCCGGTTCGACGCTGGCAGCACGAGGTGGTCACCGTCGAGCAGGTCGCTCAGGCCGCGAGGCGCTGGCGACCCTTGCCACGGCGGGCGGCGATGATCGCGCGACCCGCACGGGTACGCATCCGAAGACGGAAGCCGTGCTTCTTGTGCCGGCGACGGTTGTTCGGCTGAAACGTCCGCTTGCTCACTGGAATGACTCCGGTTACTCGAGATCACAGAATGTCGACAAATCCACTGATTGAATCTGTCCAAGGTGGCTGTCCTGCACACCGCCTGAGGTATCCGCAGGGAGCGCAGCACGAAACGGCCGGCTCAACACCGACTGATCCACGGTACGTGGCCGCCTGTGGACAGGTCAAACCAGGTATCCCCAGACTTTTCCACAGGCTTGTGGACAGGATAGTGGGCAACGCCTGGGCGACGACCTCGTCACCCTCCGGCCCGGACCGCCACTGAGAGCGATCACCAACCATGACTACGCTCCGGCGTCTACCCGACACGCCGCAGGTTGCCCCCAATTTCCTGTTCATAGCCTGTGGATGACGGCTTGAAGCTGCCTGCTCCGACTTGTTAGCGTCACTCCCTCACACCAGAAGTCCCACACCCCGCGATTGGTAACCAACCTGCTCCTGCGGTCGTTCACAACTGTGGACAACCGTGTGGACAGTGCGGCCGCCGAAGTGCGGAGACAGCTACCGCGCTGAGCCGAGCACGACGACTCGCCGGCCGCACGGTGTCGGGTCGAATGGTCGCGCCACCCGGGTCCGCCCGGAACGCGCCGGCCACCGCAGCGATGAATCGGGGAGCAACGCGTGGTCGAGGACCATTCCGCCAGTGCGGAAGTCACACCGGTGGAATACACAACAGCCGAGCACCGGACGGAGTACTCCGGTGACCGCCCCCAGGACCTACGCCCCGAACCCGACGCCGGACTCCGCCCCGAGCCGGAGGCCAATTTCCGTACCGAGGTCCCGCCCGCACCCGAGCCGCTGCCGCGGACCGAGACACCGGCCCCTCACCCCGACGCCGGCCAGACGCCTCCGGGCGAGACCGGCCCGGCGCCGCAGACCGCTCCGACTCCCCGGATGGATCCGGGTGACTACCTCAGCCCTTCCCTTCCGATCCCGATGCCGGAGCAGCCGATGCCCGGTTACCGGCCCGCGCCACCGCCAGGTCCGTACGGTTACCGCTCCGAGCTCGAGCGCGCGGCGACCGATCTTCCGGCCGGCCCACTCCAGCCGCCGGTAGGTACGTCGTACTTCGGGGCGGCTCCGACCATCGGCAATGTTCGCCACCCCGGTGAGAACAGCACCTGGGGCAGCGCTCCCGAATGGGGTACAGGCAGCGGGGACAGAGCGGGCTCGGCAGCGAACGAGGGTGATGGACGTGCGGACAACGCAACCTCCAACCAGTGGTCACCGGACCACCGGCCGACTCAGCAGAACACGCCACCGAACACCGAGCAGCCGGCCGAGCCCCAGACCCCGGAGCAGCACGCACCACACCAGCACGCTCCGCAGCCGACTCCACAGCAGCAGGCTCCACAGCAGCACGCACCTCAGCAACAGCCGGCGCTCCAGCAGCAGATCCCTCAGCAGCACGCGCCCCAGCCGGTGCCGCACCAGCAGGCTCCGGAGGTGGCAGCACCGGTGACGGATCTTGGTGATGCCTGGACCCGCGTGCTCGCAGGCCTGCCGCCGAACCAGCGCGCCTGGCTGACCAACTCCCGTCCGGTGACGCTGCACGAGAGCACCGCGATCGTCGCAGTGCCCGACGACTTCACCCGCGGCCAGCTCGAGACCCGGCTCCGCCCTGACCTCGAGCGGATCCTGACCGAGAGCTTCGGCCGGGACATCCGCATCGCCGTCACCGTCGACCCGTCCCTCGACCCCGAGCTCCGCGAGCAACAGGCCGCCCAGCAAGCCGCCCAGCAGCAGCCGCAGTACTCACAGCAGCCGCCGCAGCAACACCCCCAGCAGCACCCGCAGCAACAGCACCCGCAGCAGCCCGCCGTCCGCGAGCCGCTGCACACCGACGGCGCGTACCAGCCGACCATCCAGTCAGCGCTGACTGACCCGGACAACGGACCGCAGTACAACCAGCCGCGTCCGGATGCGGCGCCGCAGCACTTCCAGCAGCCGGCGCCGCAGCAGCAGTTCGGTCAGCCGATGGGCTCGGTCGCACCGCCGCCGAACGGTTCGCCGACCCAGTCGGCCACCGAGGCGCAGGGTGAGGCCCGGCTGAACCCGAAGTACACCTTCGAGACCTTCGTCATCGGCAGCTCGAACCGGTTCGCCCACGCGGCCGCGGTCGCAGTCGCCGAGGCGCCGGGCAAGGCGTACAACCCCCAGCTGATCTACGGCGACTCCGGTCTGGGCAAGACCCACCTGCTGCACGCGATCGGGCACTACGTCCGCAGCCTCTACACCGGGGCCCGCGTGCGGTATGTCTCCAGCGAAGAGTTCACCAACGACTTCATCAACGCGATCCGCGACGACAAGGCGTCCCAGTTCCAGCGCCGGTACCGCGATGTCGACGTACTGCTGATCGACGACATCCAGTTCCTCGAAGGCAAGATCCAGACCCAGGAAGAGTTCTTCCACACCTTCAACACGCTGCACAACGCGAACAAGCAGATCGTGATCAGCTCCGACCGCGCGCCGAAACGCCTGGAGGCGTTGGAGGATCGGCTCCGCAACCGGTTCGAGTGGGGCCTGATCACCGACATCCAGCCGCCGGACCTCGAGACCCGGATCGCGATCCTGCGGAAGAAGGCGGCCACCGAGCGGCTGACCGCGCCGCCGGAGGTGCTGGAGTTCATCGCGTCGAAGGTGCAGACCAACATCCGTGAGCTCGAGGGCGCACTGATCCGCGTCACCGCGTTCGCCAGCCTGAACCGGCAGCCGGTCGACCTGAGCCTGGCCGAGATCGTGCTGAAGGACCTGATTCCCGAAGGCAGCAAGCCCGAAGTCACCGCCAGCATGATCATGGGCCAGACGGCGTCGTACTTCGGTCTGTCGATCGACGACCTGTGCGGTTCGAGCCGCAGCCGCGTACTGGTGACCGCGCGGCAGATCGCCATGTATCTGTGCCGCGAGCTGACCGATCTGTCGCTACCGAAGATCGGCCAGCAGTTCGGCGGCCGCGATCACACCACGGTCATGCACGCGGAACGCAAGATCCGGCAGCTGATGTCCGAACGACGCAGTGTCTTCAACCAGGTCACCGAGCTGACGAACCGGATCAAACACCAGGCGAAGCAGCAGTAGAAGAACCGCACAGGCTGGGGACACAGCTGTGGAAAACTGTGGGTATTGCCGTGGACACACCGCTGTGTCGTGTGGACGCCCTGTGGGGACAGAATCCGTCGTCCGCAGGCGTCCCCAACACGACCGAGCGTCGTCCACACGCCGTCCCCACCCAGAAATGCGGTCTGACCTGCGAACTCGTCGCTTTTCCACAGTATCCACCGGTGCGAAGAACACTATGGAATCTGTAGAGAGGTCCCAGTCCACAAAACGAACGGGCGGCCCGATCTGGGGAAAACCCCGATCTCGCGCCGATCGGACCGACCTGTCAGGCTGTGTCCGTAAGCACCTGCAGCAACCTCAGTACGACGCCGACGCGACCCGCCCGAAGCGCCACGTCAGGCCCGATGGGCGCACAGCACCTTTGTCCGTGGCAGGATCTGCCTGGCACACAGCCGAATCAGGAGGCACCCAGCGGTGAAGTTTCGCGTCGAGCGCGACGTACTGGCCGAGTCGGTGGCCTGGGCCGCGCGCAGTTTGCCCAGTCGTCCCAGCGTTCCGATCCTTGCCGGCCTTCTGGTCGAGGCCGAGGACGGGCAGATCACTCTGTCCGGCTTCGACTACGAGACCTCGGTCCGCGTCACCGTGCCCGCGCAGGTGGCGGACTCCGGCAAGTGCCTGATCTCCGGCCGGCTCGTCGCCGACATCTCCAAGAGTCTTCCGAACCAGCCCGTGGACTTCGCCGTGGACGGAGCGAAGGCTCAGGTCACGTGCGGCAGTTCGCGGTTCACGCTCCAGACGCTTCCCACAGAGGAATATCCGGCCCTGCCCGAGCTTCCGGCCGCCAGCGGGACGGTCAAGGCCGACGTCTTCGCCCAGGCCGTCTCCCAGGTCGTCACCGCGGCCGGGCGTGAGGACACGCTGCCGGTGCTGACCGGTGTCCGGGTCGAGATCGAGGGCTCCACGATCTCGTTGCTCGCCACCGACCGCTACCGGCTCGCGATCCGTGAGCTCGAGTGGAACCCGCAGTCCCCCGACGCGTCCGCGGCCGCGCTGGTGCCGGCCCGGGTGCTGTCCGAGACCGCGAAGGCGATGACCGGCTCCGACGTGATCGTGTCGCTGGCCGCACCGGGCAGCGGAGACGGCATCGTCGGCTTCGAGGGTGAGGTGTCCGGTGGCAACCGGCGCGCCACCACCCGGCTGCTGGACGGCGAGTTCCCGAAGGTCCGCGGCATCATCCCGACCGACGCCGCGATCGCGACCCGGGTGCGGATCGACACCGCGACCCTGGTCGAGGCGGTCAAGCGGGTCGCCCTGGTCGCCGAGCGGAACGCCCCCGTCCGGCTGACGTTCGAGGAGGACAGCGTGACGCTGGACGCCGGCAGCGGTGACGAGGCGCAGGCATCGGAGTCGCTCGAGGCCCGCGTCGTCGGCGAGCCGGTGACCGTAGGCTTCAATCCGACGTACCTGCTCGACGGCCTCGGCGCGATCGGCACCCCGGTTGCGCACCTGGCCTTCACGCAGGCGACGAAGCCGGCCGAACTGACCGGTGTGCGGGACTTCGACGGCGAACCGATCAGCGAGTTCCGGTACGTGCTGATGCCGGTCCGCCTGAACAGCTGAAAGCCAATAGAACAAGGGGATTCAGATGGAGCTCGGCCTTGTCGGTCTCGGCAAGATGGGCGGCAACATGCGCCAGCGGATCCGCAACGCGGGCCACACCGTGGTCGGGTTCGACCACAACCAGGACATCTCCGACGCCAAGGACCTGGCCGACATGGTCGGCAAGCTCACCGCCGACGGCCAGCCGAAGGTCGTCTGGGTGATGGTGCCGGTCCAGGCCATCGACCCGGTCGTCACCGAGCTGGCCGAGCTGCTCTCCCCCGGTGACATCGTGATCGACGGCGGCAACAGCCGCTGGACCGACGACACCCGGCGCGCCGCCCAGCTGGCCGAGAAGGACATCCGCTTCGTCGACTGCGGTGTGTCCGGCGGAGTCTGGGGCCTGGAGAACGGGTACGCCCTGATGTGCGGCGGCGACAAGGACACCGTCGACGTCGTGATGCCGATCTTCGAGGCGCTGAAGCCCGAGGGTGAGTTCGGCTTCGTGCACGCCGGCAAGGTCGGCGCGGGGCACTTCTCGAAGATGGTCCACAACGGCATCGAGTACGGCATCATGCAGGCGTACGCCGAGGGGTACGAGCTGCTCGAGGCGTCGGACATCGTCGAGAACGTGCCGGAGGCGTTCCAGTCCTGGCGCGAGGGCACCGTGATCCGGTCCTGGCTGCTCGATCTGCTGGTGAACGCGCTCGAGGACGACAACCACCTGGAGAAGATCCGCGGGTACGCCGACGACTCGGGCGAGGGCCGCTGGACCGTCGAGGCCGCGATCGACCTCGCCGTACCGGTGCCGGCCATCGCGGCCGCGCTGTTCGCCCGGTTCTCGTCGCGGCAGGACGACTCGCCGGCGATGAAGGCGATCGCCGCGATGCGGAACCAGTTCGGCGGTCACGCGGTGAAGGGCGCCGAGTCCGCCGACCCGTCGTACGCGACACCGCCGGTCAAGCACTGAGGTGTACGTCACCGCCCTGGGTCTGCTCGACTTCCGGTCCTACCAGCAGGCGGAGGTCGAGCTCACCCCGGGCGTGACGGCCTTCGTCGGGCCGAACGGCCACGGCAAGACCAACCTGGTCGAGGCGATCCACTACACCGCGACCCTCGGCTCGCACCGGGTGGCGAACGACGCGCCGCTGGTGCGGGCCGGCGCCACCCGGGCGATCGTGCGGACCGAGATCCGCAGCCAGTACGACCGGGACGTGGTCGTCGAGCTGGAAATCAATCCTGGGAAGGCAAATCGGGCCCGGATCAACCGATCGCCGGTCCCTCGACCGCGCGAAGTGCTCGGACTGCTGCGGACGGTGCTCTTCGCGCCGGAGGATCTCGCGCTGGTGAAGGGCGACCCGTCCGAGCGGCGCCGGTTCCTGGACGAGTTGCTGACGCTGCGCTCGCCGCGGATGGCCGGCGTACGGCAGGACTACGACCGGGTGCTGAAACAGCGGAACTCACTGCTGCGGAGCGCTTCGCAGGCGCGCCGGCAGAACCGGACGAGTGCCGCCGAAGGACAGCTGCGGACGCTGGAGGTGTGGGACTCGAACCTGGCCCGCGTCGGCTCCGAGCTGCTCGCGACACGGTTGGAGCTGCTGGAATCCCTGCGCCCGTTGGTGTCCAGCGCGTACGACGCTGTTGCCCGGGGCAAGGGTGATGCGCGGCTGGAGTACAAGTCGTCGGTGCTGCTGGAGCCGGGGGTGACGTCGCGCGAGCAGTTGGCCGACGTACTGCTGGCGGCGGTTCAGGAGAAGCGGCGGGACGAGCTCGAGCGTGGGGTCTCGCTGGTGGGTCCGCATCGCGACGACGTCGTACTCGGGCTCGGAGACTTGCCGGCGAAGGGGTACGCGAGTCACGGTGAGTCGTGGTCGTTCGCGCTCGCGCTGCGGCTGGCGTCGTACGAACTGCTCCGTGCGGACGGGGGTGAACCGGTGCTGATCCTCGACGATGTGTTCGCCGAGCTCGACACGCAGCGCCGGGACCGGCTGGCCGAGCTGGTCGCGCCGGCCGAGCAGGTGCTGGTGACCGCTGCCGTCGGCGCTGACGTGCCCGCTGAGCTCAGCGGGGCGCGCTTCGACGTCGGCGAAGGGGTCGTTCAGCGTGCCTGAACCCCCGGATTCCTCTGAGAGCGGCCCTGAGAGCGAGCTCGGTCCGGAAGTCGAGCACGACAAGCAGGGCCTCGAGTTGGCGAAGTCGCTGGCGGGACGGCTCAAGCAGCAGGCGGCCAAGGGCGGCATCATGCCGGTCAAGCGGCGCCGGCGGCCGCGGATCGACGGCGCCCAGATCAGCAGCGCCCGCCCCGACGACCGCGACCCGCAGAAGCTGACCAACACCCTCGGCCGCCTGATGCGCGACCAGGGCTGGGAGGTCGACGTCGCCGTCCACGGCGTGATGGCCCGCTGGCCGTCGATCGTCGGCCCCGAGATGGCCGAACACTGCAAGCCCGAGTCGTACGACGACACCGTTCTCACCGTCCGTACGTCGTCCACCGCCTGGGCAACCCAACTCAAGCTCCTCGCCCCCGACCTGGTCCGCCGCCTCAACACCGAACTGGGCGAAGGCACCGTCACCCGCGTCAACGTCCAAGGCCCCCACACCCCCTCCTGGCGCAAAGGCCCCCGAACCATCCGCGGCGGCCGAGGCCCCCGCGACACCTACGGCTGACGAGACTGGTTGTGCCGGCGACCCGGCCACGCCCTAGGATCGGGCGCGATGCGCACGCTCGTTGACGGCTTTCGCGAGATGGTCCACCTGATCGGAGACACCTTCCGGCTCTGGTGGAAGAACTTGCTGCCCATGACCACCTGGTGGGTGGCCGGCTTTGCCGGGTTCACCGTGTGCATGCAGGGCGCGATGTGGCTGGGGAAGCATCAGCACTCGAGTCTCGGCACCGGTCTGTTCGCGGTCGGTGTGTTGTTGCAGATCACCGCGTCCGTCGGCATGATCCGGACCTGTGCGATGTCGCTGTACCGCTGGCGCGATGCTGCGAGCAGCGAAGCCGAGGAGACCTCGGACCCGACGCAGCGCGGGCTGCTCGAGCTGCTGGCCATCACGCTGCTGCCACTGGTTGCCGTCTGGTCGGCGTGGGGCTTCTTCGACGAGCAGATCAACCAGCTCTCGGCGACGAACCTGGTGCAGAACGGAACACAGGCCGGCTCGCAGTTCTTCAAGCTGGGCATCCACAGCTGGCACAGTTACCTGCCCGCGCTGGTGATCCTGCTGGTACTGCGGCGTGTGCTGCAGGCGGTCGACGACCGCTGGCCGAGCCGCCCGGTGAAGTTCACCCAGGTCTGGGCCGAAGCCTTCTTCGTGCTGCTGACCTGCGTCATCACGCCATTCGCGATTGCCGAGGGCAAGCTGTGGTTCCGGGAGCGGAGCTTCTGGTACTGGTCGCTGAACTGGTGGGACGGCCTGACGGACTTCTTCTCGAAGATCCACATCCCCCTGCCGGCCGGTATCGAGTTCCTCTGGGGCTTCTTCTGGGAGACGCTGTGGCCGCTGTTCAAGCTCGGCGTCGGTGAGCCGCTGACCTGGCTCGCGATCACGACGGTCGTCTTCGGCCACCGTGTCCTCTCCAGCGGCGGTGTCTTCCGCGGCACCCGGCTCGAGCGCCGGCTCGGCGGCCAGGCGGAGCAGGAAGGACCGCAGCGCGGCCGGCTGGTCGAGCTGACCTACAAGGCGCCGGATCTGGTGCTCGGCGGTCTGCGCGAGAAGTTCTACCCCGCGATCAACGCGTTCCGTCTGCTCGTCCGGGTCGGGCCGGTGTTCCTCGGCGTGGTCTGCATGGTCTACACGCTCTGGGTGCTCGCCGACGACTGGGCGTTCGTCCTGGTCCAGCGCCTGATCGGTATCCACGGCGGCTACTGGGGCCTGATGAACCAGGAGATCTCGAGCATGATCGAGCGGATCATCTTCGAGCCGCTGCGGATCGCCCTCCTGGCGGCGGCGTTCGACCTGTGCATCTCGGTCGGTATCCAGCGTCGTAACGAGGCAGCCGCGGCCGCGCAGCCCAAGAAGACGGAAGCCAAGGAGCCGGCGCCCGTCGCGGTCTGACCGGCCTCAGGGAGTGATCAGGACCCGCCGGTGAGCGGTGAAGTCTTCGACGGTCACGCCGGTGAGATTCGGTACGACGGACTTCGGCACCACGTACACCTGTGCGATCTGCTGCGGCTTGTCCATGGTGAACGGGTAGTCGTCGTCACCGCAGTACGTCGGCAGCGGGTAGTCGAACGGCTGCTCGGTGTCCCACGTGTTGCCGTGCGTGTCCCGCAGCTGTGCCGCGCAGCTGAAGCCCTTGTCCTTCAGGAAGAGGCCCTCGCGCGGAGTCACCGTCAGCGTGGCCACGACGATCGTGGATCCGGCCGGCCCGCCGAGCTCGATCGCTTCGCCGTCCTTGTCCAGCAAGGTGGTGTAGGCCTTGAGCGAGTCGAGCTTCCATTCGACGTGCGCGACCGTCACCGGACCCTGGCCGACGACCTGGTCGATCCGGCCCTCTTCGTAGATCCGCTCGGTGTTGGTCAGATAGGGCCGCAGCAGGATGATCGTGGCCGCGGCCAGTAGGGCCACCAGCAGCGCGATCTGGACCGTCAGCCGGGACACCCGGCTCGCAAACTTCACGATGCCACCCGGGTGACAGACTTCTCGACGATGTACTGCGGTGCCGCGGTGTCGACCATCTGCTGGGCGATGGCATCGGTCGGGATGCCGAGATCGACCTCGATGTCGGAGTTGTAGTAGTTGAAGATCATCGTCGGGTGCAGTTTCAGCTTGAGGCCGGTGATATCCGCCGGGTTCAGCTCGAACACGACGGTGCCGGTCTTGGCGAAGCCGGCGTCGGGGAAGTCGATCCCGCTGTTGGACAGCCCTTCGACCGGCTCGTACACACTGCCGCCGTCGGCCAGCAGGGTTGCGTTGATGTTGTCGGGCTTCTTCGCGCCACGGACCGCGTCCCACTCGATCGCGAGGTAGATGCCGTTGGTCTCGAGCGCCTTTTTGTCGTCGCTCTCGCTGCTGTCGATCACCGAGCGGGCGAACTTGATCCGGGTCACCTTCATCGTCGATCCGCTACCGGTGTAGTCGAGGGCCTGCCCGATCGTGCCGCTGACGACCTTGATGTTCTGCTCGTCGTACACGTGCTCGGGCGCGGCCAGCCGCGTTACTCCTCCGAGCAGCACGAAGAGAACGCCGACGAGGATCGTCGCGGGGCGGTAGAGCTTCACTTGCTGCCCCCGTTGTCGACGACCACTGTGGGGTCCAGCCGGACGACCCCGACCGGGGCCTCGTTCTGCCAGAACTCGTTGTCGTTCGCGCCGAACACGCCGCTGACGGCTTCGTACGACTCGCCGAGCACACCGATCTCTATGGTCTTCGCGGCGAAGTCGGGGTCCACCTTGAAGGTCGTGAAGCAGCTCTCCGGCGGAAGTCCGTAGACGAGCACCCAGCTGATCTCGCCACGGCACGAGATGCCGTCGCTCTCGATGGTGTCGGCGCCGCCGCCGGGAACCAGCACCAGCAGGCTGCCGCCAGGGGTCACGCTCTGGTGTTCCTCGGTGTCGATGTTCTTGGCGTCGAAGTAGATCTTGACCTTCGACTCGGCCTCGGCGTACTCCGTCTTCGGCGTCCGGACGATCTCGGCCTTCGTGAAGCTGAACTCGAATCGGCCCGCCGTCACGGTGGCCGGGGCGGTCAGGGTTGGGACGGTGCGGCCCTTCTTCTCTTTCCAGCCGCCGGTGGCGAGGATCACCAGGGCGGCCACTACGACGAGGGCGATCACCAGCAGCCAGATTCGCCGGTGCCGGTGAATCACCCGGTCGGCGATCATCGCATCGATGACCTCGTCGAGACTTTCCACGGCAGCGATCCTAAGGGGCGGTGGGTGCGCGCCAGGCACCGCTTGTCCACGGGCCGCGAGACCCTCGTCCGGAGCGGGTCAAGCGGTCTGGACCGGTCGGTACCGGAACGGTCAGTCGCGAAACACCCGGAGGCCACTGAGCGGCCGTGAGCGCTTTTCTGACCCCCACCCGCGAGAGGGGACATGGAGATGAGGGAGAAAAGACGCCCTGATGCGAGTTTCGGGCGGCTGGTGGCAGGTTCTGCTTCGGTCGACAGGTAGAATGGACGACGTAGGGCGAGCCGCGCCTCTACTACCACCGTAGAGGGCGGCTCTACTGTGCCGCGATGCCTCGCGAAGGCGGGGTCCGAGGAGGACAACCACCGGTGACCGACGAGCCGATCGAGATCGACGCCAACCAGTCCGCCGACCCCATCGGCACCCCCGCACCCAGCGAGGAACTCCCCGCGATGCTCGACCAGATCCCGTCGAACGTCGTCGAGCGTGAGTACGACGCGAGTGCGATCCAGGTCCTGGAGGGACTGGACGCGGTCCGCAAGCGCCCGGGTATGTACATCGGGTCCACCGGTGAGCGCGGCCTCCACCACCTCGTCACCGAGGTGGTCGACAACGCGGTCGACGAGGCGATGGCGGGGTACGGCGACCGCATCGTCGTCACGCTGCTCGCCGACGGCGGCGTCCGGGTCGAGGACAACGGCCGCGGTATCCCGGTCGACATCGTCGAGTCCGAGGGCAAGCCGGCCGTCACCGTCGTACTGACCGTTCTGCACGCCGGCGGCAAGTTCGGCGGCGGCGGTTACAAGGTGTCCGGCGGTCTGCACGGCGTCGGCGTCTCCGTGGTCAACGCGCTGTCCACCAAGCTCCAGGTCGACGTCAAGCTGAAGGGCAAGCTGTACACGCAGTCCTTCACCAACGGCGTCCCGGACGCCGACCTCGCCGAGATCGGTACGTCGACCTCGAACGGTACGACGATCACGTTCTGGGCGAGCGAGGACGTCTTCGAGACCACGACGTACTCCTACGAGACGCTGGCCACCCGCTTCCGCGAGTACGCGTTCCTGAACAAGGGCCTCGAGCTGGTGATCCGGGACGAGCGTCCGGACCACTTCGACGAGGACGGCAAGCCGCTCGAGCAGTCCTTCCGGTACGAGGACGGCCTGGTCGACTACGTCAAGTACCTGACCGGGATCCGCGAGACCGTGCACCGCGACGTCATCTCGTTCGAGGCGGCCACCGCCGACGACACGATGAGCCTCGAGGTCGCGCTGCAGTGGAGCGGATCGTTCCAGGAGTCGGTGCACACCTTCGCGAACGCGATCAACACCCACGAGGGCGGCACCCACGAGGAAGGCTTCCGGGCCGCGCTCACCTCGCTCGTCAACGGTTTCGGCGAGGACCAGGGCATGATCAAGAAGAAAGAGGACAGGCTCACCGGTGACGACATCCGGGAGGGTCTGACCGCGATCATCTCGGTCAAGCTCGCCGAGCCGCAGTTCGAGGGCCAGACCAAGACCAAGCTCGGCAACACCGAGGTGAAGGGCTTCGTCCAGCGCGTCGTCAACGACAAGCTCGGCGCCTGGTTCGAGCAGAACCCGGCGGAGGGTCGCGAGATCATCCGCAAGGCGTCCGCCGCGGCGAGCGCCCGGATCGCGGCCCGCAAGGCCCGCGACCTGGCCCGCAACCGCAAGGGCCTGCTCGGCGGCGGCGGTCTGCCGGGCAAGCTGGCCGACTGCCAGTCGACCAACCCGGAGGAGTGCGAGGTCTACATCGTCGAGGGTGACTCGGCGGGTGGCTCCGCGAAGGGCGGCCGCGATCCGAAGTTCCAGGCCATCCTGCCGATCCGCGGCAAGATCCTGAACGTCGAGAAGGCCCGGATCGACAAGGTCCTGCAGAACAACGAGGTCCAGGCGATCATCTCCGCGCTGGGCACCGGTATCCACGAGGACTTCGACGAAGAGAAGCTCCGGTACCACAAGATCGTGATCATGGCCGACGCCGACGTCGACGGCCAGCACATCCGGACCCTGCTGCTCACCCTGCTGTTCCGGTTCATGCGGCCGCTGATCGAGCGCGGTCATGTGTACGCCGCGCAGCCGCCGCTGTACAAGATCCGCTGGAGCAACCAGCCGGACGAGCTCGCCTACACCGACCGTGAGCGCGACGGCCTGCTCGAGGCCGGCTACGAGGCCGGCAAGAAGCTGCCCAAGGAGAACCCGATCCAGCGCTACAAGGGTCTGGGTGAGATGAACGCGAACGAGCTGTGGGACACCACGATGGACCCGGCGAACCGGGTGCTGCTGCAGATCACCCTCGACGACGCGATCCGCGCCGACGAGACGTTCCAGACGCTGATGGGCGACGACATCGAGGCGCGGCGCAGTTTCATCCAGCGCAACGCCAAGGACGTTCGCTTCCTCGACATCTGATCTCGCTGCTGCTTACCGACGTACTGATCTGAACGGGACTTTTTCATGACCGAGACCCCCACCTCGCCGGGCCACGACCGGGTCGAGCCGCTCGACCTGCAGACCGAGATGCAGCAGTCGTACCTCGACTACGCGATGGCCGTCATCGTCGGCCGCGCGTTGCCCGAGGTCCGCGACGGCCTCAAGCCGGTCCACCGCCGCATCCTCTATGCGATGTACGACGGCGGCTACCGGCCGGACCGCGGTTTCAACAAGTGCTCCCGCGTCGTCGGTGACGTCATGGGTCAGTACCACCCGCACGGCGACTCGGCGATCTACGACACCCTGGTCCGGCTCGCGCAGCCGTGGGTGATGCGCGCGCCGCTGATCCAGGGCCAGGGCAACTTCGGTTCCCCGGGCAACGACCCGGCGGCCGCTATGCGGTACACCGAGTGCCGGATGGCGCCGCTGGCGATGGAGATGGTCCGCGACATCGACCAGGACACGGTCGACTTCCGGCCGAACTACGACGGCAAGTCGCAGGAGCCGGTGATCCTGCCGGCCCGCTTCCCGAACCTGCTGGTCAACGGCTCGTCCGGTATCGCGGTCGGTATGGCGACCAACATCCCGCCGCACAACCTGCGTGAGGTCGCGGCCGCGGTCGACTGGGCGCTGGAGCACCCGGACGCGACCCGTGAGGAGCTGCTCGAGGCCTGCCTGCAGAACATCAAGGGCCCCGACTTCCCGAACGGCGCGCTGATCGTCGGCTACAAGGGCATCGACGACGCGTACCGCACCGGCCGTGGCTCGGTCACGATGCGCGCGGTCGTGGACATCGAGGAAGACGCGAAGGGCCGGACCAGCCTGGTCGTCACCGAGCTGCCGTACATGGTGAACCCGGACAACCTGGCGCTGAAGATCGCCGAGCTGGTCAACACCGGCAAGATGAACGGTATCGCCGACATCCGCGACGACAGCTCGTCCCGGACCGGGCAGCGACTCGTCGTCGTACTGAAGCGTGACGCCCAGCCCCGCGTCGTACTGAACAACCTCTACAAGCACACGCAGCTGCAGGACACCTTCGGCTGCAACATGCTCGCGCTCGTCGACGGCGTACCGCGGACGCTGAGTGTCGACCTGTTCATCAAGCACTGGATCGACCACCAGATCGAGGTCATCCAGCGGCGGACCCGCTTCCGTCTGCGCGAGGCCGAGAAGAACGCGCACATCTACCGCGGGTACGTGAAGGCGCTGGACGCGCTCGACGAGGTGATCGCGCTGATCCGGCGCAGCCCCGACGTCGAAGAGGCGCGCACCGGCCTGATCCAGCTGCTCGACATCGACGAGATCCAGGCGCAGGCGATCCTGGACATGCAGCTGCGCCGGCTGGCCGCCCTGGAGCGGCAGAAGATCATCGAGCGGTTGCAGGAGCTCGAGGCGATCATCGCCGACCTCGAGGACATCCTCGCCAGCCCGGAGCGGCAGCGCACGATCGTCAAGGACGAGCTGGCCGAGATCGTCGAGCGGTACGGCGACGAGCGGCGTACCGAGATCATCGCGGCCGACGGCGACCTGTCCGTGCAGGACCTGGTGCCGGACGAGGACGTGGTCGTCACAATCACCCGCGGCGGGTACGCGAAGCGGACCAAGACCGACCTGTACCGGACGCAGAACCGCGGCGGCAAGGGTGTCCGGGGCGCGCAGCTGCGGGCCGAGGACGAGATCAGCCACTTCTTCGCCACCACGAACCACCACTGGATGCTGTTCTTCACCACCAAGGGCCGGGTCTACCGGGCCAAGGTGTGGCAGCTGCCCGAGTCCGCCCGGGACGCGAAGGGCTCGCACGTCGCCGGCCTGCTCTCGTTCCAGCCGGACGAGGAGATCGCGCAGGTGCTGACGCTGCGCGACTACGACCAGTCGGAGTACCTGGTGCTCGCGACCAAGCGGGGTCTGGTCAAGAAGACCGCGCTGCGCGACTACGACTCGGCCCGGCAGAGCGGCATCATCGCGGTCAACTTCCGCGAGGAGGACGACGAGCTGATCGGCGCCGACCTGGCCACCGCCGAGGACGACCTGCTGCTGGTGTCCCGCAAGGGGCAGTCGATTCGCTTCACCGCGAACGACGAGCAGCTGCGGCCGATGGGCCGGGCCACCTCAGGTGTGACCGGTATGAAGTTCCGCTCCGGCGACGAGCTGCTGTCGATGTCGGTGATCCGGGCCGGTTCGGAGGAGGACGCGCAGTTCGTCTTCACCGTGACCGACGCCGGGTACGCGAAGCGGTCGCGGGTGTCGGAGTACCGGCAGCAGGGTCGCGGCGGGCTCGGCATCAAGGCCGTCAAGCTGAACGACGAGCGTGGTTCGCTGGTCGGCGCGATCATCGTCGTCGAGGAGGACCAGGTGCTGGCGATCAAGGCCAGCGGCCAGGTCGTCCGCAGCCGGGTCGACAGCGTGCCGGTCAAGGGCCGCGACACGATGGGCGTCCGGTTCGCCGGGGTCGGCGAGTCCGACGCGGTGGTCGCGATCGCGCGGAACACCGACCTGACGGTTGCTTTGGAGGAGTCCGAAGAGGGTACTGATGCAGATGGTGCCCAGAATGTGGACGAATCGACAACCGAATCCACCCCTGAGAGCGTCCAGAATGATGACGAACGTTCGACGGACGTGGACGGCGCGGCTACCGTCGAAGACGACGAAGCCGGCCAGGAGGGTGACTGATGACCAACCGCGCGAGGCCGACATGGCCTGAAGGTGCGGCCGACAGCTCCAAGTCCCAGCGCACCGCGCCGGGTGGGAAGCCGTCTGCCGCCCCGGCCAACCCGGCCTCCAACGGTCGTTCCAATGGTGTGCCGGGCGGCCAGCCGAGGCCTGCGAACGGTCAGCGGCCGGCATCGGAGTACCGGCCGCAGCCGCGACCGGCAGCTCCTGGCGCTGGTGCAGGCACTGGTGCACCGGCGCGTCCTCAGCAACCTGCTCCCAGCACTCCGGGGCGACCTGAGCCTTGGTCTCCGCCGGGTACGACGACCCCCGCGGCCAGCTCGCCGTACGAGGGTCCCGTGGCGAAGACCGAGTCGTTCGGTGACCGGGTGAGCGCTGCGCGTCAGGCCGTGCTCGACAAGGCCGCTGCTGTGACCGCGGCCAAGCCGGAGAAGACCGACCGCGAGGAGGCCAGGCAGGCGCGGCTCGCCGAGAAGGACGCCAAGGCCTCGAGCCGGCCGCAGACCCGCAAGGCGCGGCTGCGGATGTCCCGGATCGATCCGTGGTCGGTGATGAAGACGGCGTTCCTGCTGGCGATCGCCTTCGGGATCGTGACATGGGTCGCGGTCTTCATCATCTGGTCCGCGATCGGTGCGGCGGGTGTTTTCGACAACATCAACAGCACGGTGCAAGAGGTGCTGGGTACGCCGACGGCCGAGCCGTTCCGGGTCGAGAATTACATCAACACCGGCAAGGTGATGGGCTTCACGACGCTGCTGGCCTGCGCCGACGTACTCATCATCACGGCGCTCGCCACGCTCGGATCCTTCCTCTACAACATCGCGGCCACGCTCCTCGGCGGCCTCGAAGTCACGCTGGCATCGGAGGACTGATTTCTCCGGCCGGGCCCTGGTCGGGCCCGGCCGGAACCGGTTTGGGAGTAGGGCACTTGGTGCGGTAATCTCTCCCGGGTTCGACACCGCAGTACGCGGGCCTATAGCTCAGACGGTTAGAGCGCTGCCCTGATAAGGCAGAGGTCACTGGTTCAAGTCCAGTTAGGCCCACCCTCACTTTTGTGAAGCCCCCGATTCCGAGGAGTCCCAGTGCTGAAGAAGCTCCTGCTGGTGCTGCTGGCCGGCATCGGTGGATACTTCGCCTACAAGAAGACCCAGCAGTCCCGCGCCGACAAGGACCTCTGGGCCGAGGCCGTCGACTCGGTAACCCCGGGTCGCTGACCACCCTCACGGGGGCGTAGCTCAACTGGCAGAGCACTGCCTTTGCAAGGCAGGGGTTAGGGGTTCAAGTCCCCTCGTCTCCACCAGAGCCGGTTGCTGACAAGCAACCGGCTTCTTGCGTACTACGGTCAGCCCGCGCGGCTCGTACTGCGGTCGCCCGCCGTGCGTACTGCGGTCGACCCCCGCGTGCTTCGCGGCCGCATTCCTCGTCGCTCCGCTCCTCGGCGCAGCCGCTTCGCGCTCCCACCCGCCCCCCGGCTTATCGCCGGTGCATCCTTTCCGGCTATCGCCGGACGTGACGGGCTACCGCCCGCGAGTGCGCGCTCATCGCGCGGCGACTGCTCGGCCCAGCCGTCTTCGAATGAGCTAACCGTGCCGTCCTGGACCGTGGACAATCCCGCGCGCCACGCGGCGCTTTCCTCGTCGCTCCGCTCCTCGGCGCAGCCGCTCCGTGCGCTCCGCCCACCGCTGGCTGGTCGCCGGCGCATCCTTTCCGGCCATCCCCAGACTGGCGGGCGATCGCCCACACGCGACTACCTGGCCGTCCAGGCCCTGGACGTGGAGCCTGACGCCTGCACTCTGATCGGCGATCAGTTCACCGACGTATGGGCTGTCCGCGCTATCGGAGCCCTCAGCATCGGCTACGCCAACAAACCCGGCAGTCGGACGACCTGGCCTGACTGCCTCTGGAGCCGATGCTGTGATCGTCCGCATCGACGAACCCACCGAGGCGATCCGCGCCGCCTAGCGCGGACACGGGACTAGGCGGAGGGATTCTCTTCCTCGACGTCCTCGCGGAAACGCCTGCCGGTGAGCGGGCGCGGGCCGTCGGCCGATCTTCCCAGCTGGCTACGGAGTCGGCAGTATCGTCCCGCCAGAGGGCGCAGTGACCAGCGAACATCGGACAATCGAGCGTCATGATCAACAGTGCACTTGCCGACAATGCGCTTGGCCTTACCGCTATGGGTGTGATGCTCGCTTTGGTGTGCCTGATGATCGCCGTCGATCCCGTCGCCCGGTCACACAAGGGATTGGCCGGCGCGATCGCGGGGGCTTGGTGCGCGTTCGCCCCGCTCAGTCTGGTGAGGAGCGCCATCGTCGAATACCCGCTCGCGATTTCTGCCTGGGCCGGCGCGGGCGTGTACCTGCTTGCGATCCTCGGAACGCTCGGGCGACCACTCCTGATCGCAACGGACCTGGTCGAGCGGGAGCACGGATACCAGGTGCTTAGCAACGGCGAGTACCGGCGGGCGAGAGTCGGTCAGATTCTGTTGATCGTCGGGATTGTGGGCCTCGCGCTGCTTCCGGTGTGAATCGACGGCCGAGCCCTAGCACGTGCCCTCCATCGTGAGGCGAGGTGCTTCGGTCACATGGGGTTGGAGTTGAACGCCGGGCGGGGTTTGCTGGCTCAGCCCTCAGTCAGTCGAGGCCTTCGATGATGCGGAAGTCGCGTTCGACGCCGTCGGAGAGGGCGAGCAGCGCCTTCTGGTAGGCCTCGCTCTCGTAGGTGGCGAGGGCGCGTTCGAAGCTGTCGAATTCGATCAGGATGGTGCGCTGGGCGATTCCGGCTTCGTGTGCGACGACCTGCCCGTCACGGGCGAGGACCCGCCCACCTCCGGCCTGGACAGCCGGAGCGGCCAGCTTGTTGTAGGCAGCCAGCTTCTCAGGGTCCAAAATCGCGCGATAGGCACTAACCCAGTAGCCCTTGGCCACCGAACCTCCAGTGCTCGGAAGAGTACATCTGGCTTCGAAATCGAAATCATATCGACGGCACTCAGTCGGCGCCCGTGAGTGAGGCTGACGTCACGACGACTGCTCGGGGGGGCGCCCTCTCAGCTACGCGCAACTCACACGCCTCTAGAAATGTTGTTCGATCCAGGTGACGACGGCTTGGACTGTTGTGGGTGCGTCGAAGAGCCAGGTTGTTGCTGGTCCGATGTTTCCCTCTTGGCCGGCGCCTGCTTGGACTGCCTGTTGGGCGAGGGCTTCGACTGCGCTGTCGATTCGAAGGGACGGGTATTCCCAGTACGGCAGGGCGCCGTAGAAGGTGTCCAGCGTGCGGTAGTCGCGCCAGATGGTGCCGGCTTCGGTTGCTACTGGCATGCGGTAGCTGTGGTAGCGCTTCACTGGAACGTTGGCGACGGCCTCGGCGTGATGGCAGAGGGTCAAGGTCTTGAGGGGTGCGCCGAGTAGCAAGACCCGGCCGCCGAGGTCGACCAGCCGGCCCAGCGGTCCATCGGTGCCCCAGGGGTCGTCATCGTCGGCTGGCATAAGCAGATGTGCGGCATGCCGGCCGAGGGCGGTGAAGCTCACTTCCGGGTGGGTGCTGCGCAGCGCTCCCGGCCAGGTGCGGAGTCGTTCAGGGAAGCGCCCGAAGTCTCGACGGGAAGATGACACCTGCGGATCGAACGCCGGAATCTCGTCGTAGGCGTTCTGCCAATGCGGCGGCCAGAACGAGACGTGATACGGGCTGTCGTCCCAACCACAGAACGCGAGCAACGTGCCATCAGACCCAAGGGCGTCCCGGAGCGCCAGGACTACGGTGTCGATGCCGCCGACAACCCATCCCAATGCCGACAGCCGAACGTGGACCATCAAGGTCTCGCCTTCAGCTACGCCGAGGTCGATCAAAGCTCGCGTGATCTGCGACCGCGTCAGAGGCGCGAAGTCAGGATCGTTCAGCATCGCCTGGGAAGGAAAGTCCATAGCATCATCCTGGTTCAGTGGCGGCAACGTCGCCAGGCAAGCTACGACTGCACCGGACCATGCTGATGCAGTCGCTTGTCCAGCCACCGTGGCCACCGCGGCCAGCGACGCTCCCACTCCCGCATCCAGGATGCATTGGCGAACCCGACAGGATCCAACTCGATCCCTTGCTGTCCGATCGCTTGACCATGTTCACGCAGAAGCGTCCGCAGCAGATCCGGCTGCAGCTCGTCGGTGAGCTCGAGCACGACCAACTCGTCCTGAGTCCCCATCCTGATCACACGACCCGTCTCCGTCAGTGCAGCGGAGTACTCGCCGTCGTCCACATCGATCGCTTCCAGCCAGTCCTGTGCATCGGCTATCGACGGGAACATGTTCAAGTCGAGACCGGCGAAGACGAAGACAACTCGCGGTTCCTGGCGGCTAATCGGTTGCGACACGGACCGCGCTCTGGATGCTCGACAGGCTGGCCGGGTGGGCCAGCTTCAGGTCTGCGAGTTCGTCGGGTCGGAACCAGCGAAGATCGTCGTGCTCGTCTGGTTCGGCGTTGACAGGTTCGCCGTCCCAGCGAGTCACGACGAACGCGTGTACTTCGAGGGTCGGGTCGCTGATCGTCATCTGGAACGGCTGGGCGTCGTGAATCTGGACGCCGAGTTCCTCGAGGCATTCCCGGCTGACGGCTTCGTGAGGCAACTCGCCCGACTCGACGTGCCCGCCGACGAGGTCCCAGCAGTCGGGATACCACCGCCGCGACGGATGCCGATGCACCAGAAGCACGAGCCCGTCACGCACAAGCGCAGCAACTGAAATCAGAATCGGCGCGACCATGGCGACACACTAGATGCGAACGCACCCCACGCCGCGATCAGCGCGAGTCATGCCGTTGAGCCGATCCTGACGACAGCGCCGAGGTCAGCGATCGACCTGGATTACTAGGTCGCGATCGCATCTGCCATCAGCCGAGCTCTGGCGTCTGAGCGCCGATCAGCCATCCGCTTGGACGCTGCGGGGCTCAGGTGGTGGTGTCCCGTTCGAAGTAGGCGGGGGCTGGGTCGGCTTTGAAGCGGACGGCGTTGATTGTCGTGTGGCCGTTGATCCAGGCCTTGGAGATTCGGTGGCCGCCGTCCATGAGGCGGCCGTCTGCGGAGAGGATGACTGGGTAGCTGAGGTCGGCTTTCTGGATGAGGGCTGCGTGGCGGGCGACCATTCGGCAGGTGACGGGTCGCCCACCGAACCAGCAGTCCTCGTCGAACGCCTTGATGGAGTCGATCGGCACCGACTCGACGGGGAGGCCGGCCGACAACTCCCACAGGCGTTCGGTCAGGTAGAAAGCCCGGCCGCCAGGCACGGGGCGTGAGTGTTTTTCAGGCATCGCACCATCATCATCCGTTGCTTCTCCCACCGCGCGCCTTTATGTGTCTGCCGGATACCGC
Organism: Kribbella sp. NBC_00662; assembly: GCF_041430295.1. Classification (GTDB taxonomy): domain Bacteria; phylum Actinomycetota; class Actinomycetes; order Propionibacteriales; family Kribbellaceae; genus Kribbella. The sequence goes on from NZ_CP109029.1 coordinate 2,217,609, forward strand.
GATCGCGTCCGCCTGGATCACTGGGGGGAGTGGCGTTGACGCTGTCTTGGCGCGCGATCAGAAGAGGAACGGACTCAGAGCTGAGCGGGGTATGCCCAGCGTCGAGATGGATGTGCCTGCCATCCGGTACCGATGGATCAGACAGCGACAGGCACCATCGGGCCAGATCGCGAAGGCCGGCTGCATCCCCGAACAGCTGAATAGCATCGTCTCCCAGCTCGACGCGGACCGTTCCACCCTCGACGGGTGCGACGACCCCGACCTCACGGCGATAGCGCGGGACCGACAGCGTGATCTCGTTCACCGCGTCGGTATGGGCGCCCTGGGGGCGAGTGTCAGCTGAACGGGTGCCATAGGCCTGCCCTCTCGCCTCTACCAAGAACCCTCCGCAGCGCTACGGGCAGAGGAAGGCGAGGGCGGCGTCGATCGGGAAGAGGTCGGGTAGCGGGTCGGTGGGGTTCCACCAGGTGGCGGCGGACATTTCTTTGTTCGGTGTGAAGGGTTGGGGTGTGGCGAGCTGGCCGCGGTAGGTCGCGAGGTGCTCGACGCGGTTGTCGGGGGCGATCCGGATCTTGGCTACGCCGGCGAACTCGAGGGAGTCCGCGCGTTGGTCGCTCTCCTCTGCGAGTTCGCGTACTGCGGCTTCGCGCGGGGTCTCACCTGGATCGATCATGCCGCCGGGCAGCTCCCAGGCGTTCCGGAAGCGGTTGAAGACCATCAGGCATTCGTCACCGCACCAGAGCACCACGAGGGAAGCGGTCAACGGCACCGACGGATCCAGGCTGCCGACCTGGTCTTCACGAATCCGCTCGAAGCTGAGCAGCACCGACCCGTCCGTGTTCTCTACCGGAAGCTCATACACGTCGACGACTGTATTTCAGAGCCGGTCATTCGCCGGTGGTGCCGTCCAGGGATTCTCGGAGGAGGTCGGCGTGGCCTACGTGGCGGGCGTATTCCTCTATGACGTGGGTGAGGATGAAGTGGGGGTCGGTGTTGCCGAATTCGGGGTTGGGGATGAGGCGGGTCAGATCCTTGGGTGGGAAGAGGGCGCGGGAGTCGGCGCAGGCGGACAGGTAGTCGGCGTACACGGCGGCCGCCGGGGTGGGGTCTGACTCGTCGAACCAGTCGGTGTCGGGGTTGGTTCGGTAGGAGGGGTACTGCGGGGTCGTGTCGGCCAGGCGGTGTTGTAGCCAGTAGCGTTCGACACCCTGTAGGTGGCGCATGAGGGACAGCAGGGTCAAGTCTGTGGACGGGATCGGGCGTTGGCGGAGTTGGGTCTCCGTCAGGCCCTCGCATTTCCACAGGAAGGTGGCTCGGTGGTAGTCGAGGTTCGAGGCGATGACTTCGAGCCAGGTGCCGGACAGGGTGCGTTCAGGTCGGATGATCTTCTCGATCACGATGTCGCTCATACCTGACCGATGCGCGAGGTCCGCGCCGATCGACAGGACGTGCCGATCAGGGTCGGATGACGTCCGTGGAGGCGGCCGGTGGGACGTGACCGGTGGGAGGTTGGGACTGGGCCAGGGCGATGCCGGTGTCCACGAGGGTGGCGCGGGCGAGGGTGGGGACCGTGGTGAGCGGAGTCCAGACAGATTCGGCGGTTTCGCCGTTGGGTTCGGGGCGGGTGGTGCCGGCGGTGATGCGGACGGCGTAGAAGATGCCGATGTTCTGGTGGTCCTCGGGGCCGGGGCGGTGGCGTTCGGCGGCCGGGATGATGCGGGAGTCGACGCCGAGCAGACGCTCGACAACGGATGAGTACCCGGTCTCCTCGGCGACCTCGCGGGTGACGGTGTCGAACGGGTCCTCGCACGGCTCGACGCCTCCACCCGGCAGCGTCCACCACGTGCCGTCGCCGTACGGCGAGACGTAGCGCGCGAGCAGCACCTGCCCGTCCTCGATACACACCGCGTACGCCGCCAGTCGTCTACTCACCCACGGGACTCTAGATGCAGAAAGGATGACCGGCCGGGTCCGCGAACACATGGTGATCCGGACCGGTCTGCAGCGGCTCAGCGCCGACGGCCAGAGCGTGCGCACGGGCAGCGGGTACGTCTGTGGTCGACAGGTCGAGATGCACTTGTTGGGGGTACGCCGGGTCGGGCCAGCGTGGCGCCGGCGACGTACTGTGTTGGAAGGCGAGCTCCGGTGTGCCGGCGAGGACTACCCGCGACGCAGTGTCCAGCGAGCGCTCGGGCCGATCGAGCAGCGAGCTGTAGAACGAAGCGAGGGCGCGCGGGTCGGGGCAGTCGATGACGATGCGGCGGATGTACGCGCGGTCCGACGGCAGCAGGCAGAACGGATGCCCGATCGGATCGGCGTACACCTGCCACTCGCCGTTGTCCTGCAGCAGCCGAGCCCCAGCCAGCTGAGCGGACGAGGGTACGGCGATGTCGAGATGCATCTGCTGCGCGCCATCGGGCCACGCCGGCGGCCGGTAGTCGATCGGCCCGTCGCCGAACGCAAGCTGCACGTCGGACGCGCCACCGCCGACGAGGAACCAGTCCTCGCGGATGATCTCCATCCCCAGCAGCTCGGCGTAGAAGTTCGCGACCGGCCGCGCCCCGCGGTCGTAGCTGTCCGGTGTGTTCCCCGGGCAGGCGAACACGACGTTCTGGATCCTCAGGCTCACCCCACCACCTCACCCGACAAGGTCGCCGGACGCAATCCGTTGGGCGCTTCGTGGGGAGCCTGAGGATCAGGTCAGGTCGGGGACGGAGTGGGCGCCGACGTAGTCGCGGAACAGCTTGATCTTGCCGTCCTGGATCCGGAAGACCTGGATGCAGGTGGCTTGGAACGGTACGTCGGTGGTCGTGTGCCGCGCCTCGGTGACGAGTTCGAGGATCACCACCTCGGGATCGGTGGTCCGGTGCAGCTGGACCGTGCGGAGGTCGGTGATCTCGACGGCACGGGTGCCGGCCTTGAGTGAGAACTCGCGGATCGCCTCGCGGCCGACGAGGCGGTCGGGCACGCCTTGGAGGGCGAACGGCATCTCGATGACGGCGTCCTCCGCGAAGAGGTCGGCGAACGACTCGAAGTCACGATCGATCAGGTACTGGCGGCGCAGCTCAAGTACTTCCTCAGGAGTCATTCAACGACCGTAGAACGAAATTCCGGAAGATTCAACACCTGTAGAATGAATTCGGTGAACGAGACCACCCGCGACCGCCGGCGTATCGAGACGCAGGAGCGGATCCTGACCGAGGCACGCCGGCTGTTCGCCGAGACCGGATACGACCGGACGACGATCCGCGCCGTGGCCGCTGCCGCGCAGGTCGATCCGGGCCTGGTGATGCACTACTTCGGCAACAAACAGCAGCTGTTCGCCCGCGCGGCCGAGACCGAGAGCCGGCCGCTGGTCGACGGCACGCCCGAAGAGGTCGCCGAGCAGCTGCTCGAGCGGCTCCGGCAGTCGTTGATCGAGGAGCCGGTCGCGTCGCTCGCCGTACTGCGCTCGATGCTGACCCATCCCGACGCCGCTGACGAGGTCCGCGGCAATCCACATGTCCGCGGGAGCAACATCAGCAAGGCGATCCATGGCGCCGACGGCGAGCTCCGTGCCGATGTGGTGAGTGCCGTCCTGATCGGCGTGGTGCTCGGGCGGCATCTGCTCAAGCTGGACCACCTGGCCGATGCCGATCCGGACAAGATTGTCGAGTTGCTCAAGCCCGCGGTCCATTCGCTGACCAAGGAATAGGGTCGTCCGGACGGGAGTTGGCCCGAGGTATGAGCCTTGAGATCGGAGTCATCCTTCCGACGTCGACGCCGGATCCCGAGCGCCCGATCCTCGGCGACGTCCGGGAGGCCGCCCGGTACGCCGAGAGCGTCGGGCTGGACTCGGTCTGGTCGACGGATCATCTGGTCGCGAGCGCGCCGCTGCTCGACAGCAGCGTCGTACTGGCGACCGCGGCCGCGGTGACCGAGCGGATCACGGTCGGGTACAACGTGATGCTGCTGGCGCTGCGGCCGGTCGCGTGGGCGGCGAAGCAGGTCAACACGCTGCAGCTGGTGTCGAACAATCGGGTCGTCCTCGGTGTCGGCACGGGGAATCCGGCGCACGGTGACGCAGGCTGGCGGGCGGCCGGGGTGGAGTACGCCGAACGCGGAAGGTTGACCGACGAAGCTCTCGCCGTACTGCGAGATCTCATCGCCGGGGAGCCTGCGACGGTCGCCGAAGACGTCGAGGTGACACTCTCCCCCGGCTCGCAGGTGCCACCGATCTTTGTCGCAGGCAACGGTCCGCGAGCCCATCGCCGCGCGGCCAAGTACGGCGACGGCTGGGCGACGATCGCGGCCACGCCGGACGAGGTCCGCGCCAACCTCGACCGCATCAACGAACTTGCCGACGGCAAACAACTGAAGGCGACCGTCGTCGCCCCTCAACTCAACGGCAACCCGGCCGAGCAACTGGCTGCCTACGAGGCCGCCGGTGTCGAGCGCATCATCCTCCCACCGACCGGCGACTGGCACCGCGACTACGACCAGGCCGCCGAGTTGCGTTCAGCTGTTTAGCTCGAGTGCCGCGTCGAGCAAGCTTTGGGTGTACTCGTGTTGCGGCGAGCTCAGTACGTCGGTGGCCGCGCCCTCCTCGACCAGTACGCCGCGGCGCATGACGGCGATGCGATCGGCGATCTGGTGGACGACACCGAGGTCGTGGGAGATGAACAGCATCGACAGGTTGTGTCGTTGGCGGAGGTCGTCGAGGAGGCGGAGGATCTGCGCCTGGACCGAGACGTCCAGCGCTGAGACAGCTTCGTCGCAGACCAGCAGCCGGGGCTTCACGGCCAACGCGCGAGCCAGGCTCACACGCTGACACTGACCACCCGAGAGCTGACTTGCCCGCTGTCCGGCCACCGACGGATCGAGTCCGACATCCGCGAGCAGCTGGTCAAGGTCCGTAGCCGCTGACGGGTGGGTGCGCCATGCCTCGCCGATGATCGAGGCGACCGTCATCCGCGGATTGAGTGACGAGCGCGGATCCTGGAACACCATCTGGATCGCCCGCCGAAGTTCGGCCGGCCGCCGGGTGCCAGGCGGCAACGCCCGTCCGTCATAGGTCAGCGAGCCGGACGCCGGCCGGACCAAACCGACGATCGACCGCGCGACCGTGGTCTTGCCCGACCCGGACTCCCCCACCAGCCCGACGGTCTCGTTGGCGCCGACGGTCAGGCTGACCCCGTCCACCGCGACGAACGGCCTGCGGCGCGGGCCGAACGTGACCCGCAGATCGCGCACCTCAAGCATCAAGCACCTCCTCAGCGAAGTGGCACGCGCTCCAGCGCCGGGGTGCGACCTCACGCAGCGACGGCTGCTCACTCCGGCACCGCTCCTGCGCCAACGGACACCGCGGATGAAACGCACACCCAGTTGGCCGATTCGCGGGCGTGGCCGGAGTGCCCGGCAACGGATGCGCCAGAGCCGTCTTCGTCCGTACGGCGGGAACGCTGTCGACCAGCGCCCGCGTGTAAGGGTGCGCGGGCCGCCGCAGTACGTCGGACGTCGCGCCGCGCTCCGCCACGCGTCCGGCGTACATCACGACGACCTGGTGGGCGACGTGAGCCATCACCCGCAGATCGTGACTGACCAACAGCATCGAGAGTCCGGCGTCCTCCTGGATCGAGCGGAGCAATCGCAGGATGCGCGCCTGCACCGTCACGTCCAGCGCGGTTGTCGGCTCGTCGGCGAGCAGGAGGGACGGGCTGCCGGCGAGCGCCATCGCGATCACGGCGCGCTGTCGCATGCCACCGGAGAACTCGTGCGGGAAGCTGCCAAGCTTTTCGGCCGCCGAAGGGATCCCCGCACGGTCGAGCAGTTCGATCACGCGCTCGCGAACCGCCGATCGAGACTGGCCGGACCGCCGCAGGATCTCGCCGACCTGACGGCCGATGGTCTGGGTCGGGTTGAGCGCGGCCAGCGGGTCCTGGAAGATCATCGCGATCTCGTGCCCCCGAAGCTCCCGACGACGGGAAGAAGTTGCCGTCAGCAACTCCTCCCCACGCCAGCTGAGTGAGCCGGACACGGACGCGCCGTCGGGCAGCAGACCGATGAGAGCGTTCGCGGTCATGGTCTTCCCCGAGCCGGACTCACCGATCAGGCCGACGGTGGTCGCCGACGGGATGTCGAAGGACACCTCGTCGACGACCCTCACCACGCCCGCCCGCCCCGGCAGGTCGACGGCGAGCCCGGACGCCCGCAGCAGAAGCTGTGGCGCCACAGCCTCGCTCCCCGCCCCGCCCCGCAAGGGGGCGGGCGCGGACGGCTTGGCCGGGCTCAAGAGTTGACCTGCAGTTTGGAGAAGTCGGGCAGCCCGTTGGGGTCGGGGGTGAAGCCGCTGAGGCGCTTGTTCCACGCGTACGCGTACTTGACCGCCATCGGGAACATGCCGACCGCATCGTCCCAGATGATCTTCTCGGCCTCGCCGTACAGCTTGACCCGCTCCTTCTCGTCGGTGCTGGCCGCGGCCTGGGAGATCAGCTTGTCCAGCGCCGGGTTGCAGTAGCCATTGCGCTTGGCCGCGCACGGGTAGAGCCGGCCGACGGTGTTTGCGGCGTCGAGCATCGGGTTCGACAGTTGCTGGAAGTTGATGTCCCAGTTCAGCGCGAGCAGGTCCTTGGTGAAGACCGCCTGCTCCTTCTGCAGCAGGTCGACCTGGACGCCGATCTTCTGCAGATCCGAAACGACCGCCTGGTTGAACTGCTGGAACTCCGCGTTCGCGAACTGCAGTCGCAACTTGGTGCCGAAGTCGAAGCCGGCCGCCGTCAACGCGGCCTTCGCCGCCACCGGGTCGTACTTGACCGGTGTCTGCGCGACGTATCCGAGGGTCTGCTTCGACACCACCGAGTCCGACAGCGAGCCGGTCTGCGGGTACAGCTTCTTGATGATCGTCGGGAAGTCGACCGCCTCCCACAAGGCTCGCCGGACGGCCGCGTCCTTCAAAGCCGGCGTCGACGAGTTGAACCACATCGTGTAGACGGCCGAGCTCTGCACGATCTCGACGTTCAGCGTCGAGTCCTTCTGCACCTCGGACAGCTGATCGTCCGGGATCCCCCAGACGACGTCCGCCTCGCCGGTGCGCAGCGCGGTCAGCCGGGCCGCCAGCTCGGGCATCTTCTTGATCGTCACCTTGGTGACCTTCGGCGCTCCGCCGTAGTACTGCGCGTTCGGCACCAGGACGATCTCGTTCGGGCTGAACTTGTCGAGCTTGAACGGCCCGGTGCCGACCGGCTTGTCGAAGAACGCAGTGTCGTTGGCCCCGACACCCGACGGCAGCACGAAGAACACCGCGAGCTTGCGCGGGATCGCGGCATCCGGCTTGGACGCCGTGAGTACGACGGTGCCGTCGGACGGCGCCGTCATCGTGTAGCCGGGGAAGTTCGCCGCGTTCGTGCCCTTGAGGTCGGTGAACCGCTTGAACGAATCGACCACATCGGCAGCCTTCAACGCGGTCCCGTCACTGAACTTGACGCCCTTCCGCAAGGTAAAAGTCCAGGTGCGAGCGGTGGCGTCGGACTTCCAGGAGGTCGCCAGGTCCCCCTCGACCGAACCGTCGGTCTTGGTCCGGACCAGCCGGCTGAAGATCTGCTGCTCGACCATCTGCGGTCCGGTGCCGCCGCCCTGCGGTCCGCCCGGATCGATGCTGTCGACCGGATAGGTGCCGGCGATCACCACCTCACCGCCGCCGGAGCTCGAGCTGCCGCCGGTGGTGGCGCCGGAGCACGCCGTGAGGGCCATGGCGGCGGCGACCCCGAGCGTCAAAGCCGCCCGTCGTGTCAGAGGGATCATGAGGTTTCTCCTGCCTTCCGACGCGTCATCAGTTGAGCTGTCCGCGTCCGTAACGGGCGGTGAGCTGGTCACCGAGGATGCCGATGTTGACGATCAGCAGCGACAGGGCGAATCCCGGCAGAGCCGAGATCCACCACGCGCTGTCCAGGTACTGCTTGCCGTTGGCAATGGTTTGTCCCCAGGACACCGCCGACGGCGGCAGCCCGATGCCGAGGAAGCTCAGTCCGGCCTCGGCCAGCACCACGAGCGCGAACTCGAGCGTGGCCAGCGCGACCACCGGACCGATCGTGAACGGTACGACGTGGCGCAGCAGGATCGACGTACGCCGGACGCCGAGCACGCGGGCCGCGTCGACCCAGGCTCGTTCCCGCAACGAGAGCGAGACGCTGCGGGTGACCCGGGCGAACGAGATCCAGGCCGTCGCCGCCAGCGCGATCACCACCACCGGCACGCTGCGCTCGAACGCGCCGGCGATCACGATCGTCAGCAGGATCGCCGGGAAGGCCAGGAGGATGTCGATGCCCCGGGCAAGGAACGTGTCGAGCCAGCCGCGGAAGTACCCGGCGACGGTGCCGATCGTGACGCCGACGACGCACGAGACCAGGACGGTCGCGATACCGATCAGGATCGACGTCCGGGCGCCGTACACGACCTGGGCGAGGACGTCGCGGCCGAGACCGTCCGTGCCGAGCCAGGCGGTGCCGCCGGTGGACAGGTGCGAACCGGGCTTGAGCAGCCGGTCGTCGAGGGAGGTACGGATCGGGTTGTAGTCGATCACCAGCGGGCCGATCGCCGCGACCAGTGCGTAGATCGCGAGTACGACGTACGGGATCTTGCCGAGCCAGCCGCCGACCCGGCGGACGGCGAGCGGACGGGTCACCGCGAGCGTGGCCATCAGCTGCCCTCCAAGCGGATGCGCGGATCGAGCTGGGAGTAGACGAGATCGGCGGCCAGGTTGAAGAGCATCACGATGCCGGCGATCACGAACGTCGCCGCCTGCACCACCTCGTAGTCGCGGTTCGTGACCGAGTCGACGACGAGCGAACCGAGTCCCGGCCACGAGAAGACGTTCTCGACGATCACCGCGCCGCCCATCAGACCGCCCATGTGCAGCCCGACGATCGTGACGACCGGCAGCAGCGAGTTGCGCAGTGCGTGCCCGAGCAGCACCTGGCGATCGGTGAGCCCTTTGGACTTCGCCGTCTGGATGTACGGCTCGCGCAGCGTCTCGGCGACGCTGGTCCGCGTCAGCCGGGCGACGATCGCCGTGAACGGAAGCGCCATCGTGACGGCCGGGAGGATCAGGTGCTGCGGAGTACCCGAGCCGGAGCTCGGCAGCAGCCGCAGCGCCAGCGCGAAGACCAGGATCAGCATGATCCCGATCCAGAACGTCGGGAACGACTGCAGCGCGATCGCCGCCGCAGACACCACTCGGTCGACCACGCTGCCCGGGCGACCGCCCGCCAGCAGTCCCAGCGTCAGACCGAGGATCACTGCGATCAGAGTGGACGCCAGCATCAGCTCCGCGGTGGCCGGCAGCCGTTCGAGTACTTCGGACATCGCCGGGTGCCCGAGCCGGTACGAGTCGCCGAAGTCGAGCCGTACGGCGTGACCGAGGTAGTCGACGTACTGCACGGCCAGCGGGCGATGCAGGCCGAGTGAAGCGCTCAGCTCCTTGATCTGGTCCTGTGTCGCGTCCGGACCGAGCAGGATCGAGACGGGGTCACCCGGCGCGACCCGAACGATGAGGAAGATCAGCGACGCGGCGCCCCACATCACCAGGACGCCGATCAGCAGTCGCTTGACCACAACGCGAATCATGGAAGCTCCTTGAGAGGTCCGACCGTCGCACCGGGCGCGAACCCGCACGGGACGCTTTCACTGCGCGCACCGGAGTCCGGTGCTTCCAGCAGTTGCACCAGTAAGCCCATCGCCTGACGGCCCATCTGCTCGCGCGGCACGATCAGTCCGGTCCACGGAGTGCCGTCGTGCCGCGCACCGGTCGAGTCACCCAGCTCGACGACACTCAGGTCATCAGGGATGGTCAGACCGCGCCGAGTCGCGCACACCAGCAGCTCCTCAGCCAGCAACTGCTGCTCCGCAAGCACTGCGGTGATGCCGCCACGCTGCAACTCCTCCACCAGGCCGTCCACCTCCGCAACGGAGTCGAGCGTCCACACCGGCCCGGCAAGATGCTGGTACGGCGTTGCCTGGCGGAACCCGCCTTCGCGATCACGACTCGGCTGCGCGCCGCCGTTGCCGATCCGTGCGTACGCCACGCGCTGGTGACCCAGCTCGAACAGCCGCTCGGTGAGCTGCTGGGTCGCACCGGCGTAGTCGGCTGCGACGTACGACACCGGCGGACCGGACACCTCGCGGTGGCCGACGTACACGAACGGGTAGCCGGAGTCGCGCAGTCGCTCGATCTCCTCGACGTTGGGATCGCGGCCGAGCAGCAGTGCGCCGTCCGCGTGCCAGAGCCGGGTCGAGCCATCGCGGAAGATCTGCCGCTCACCGCCGGCGCTGGTGAACAGCAGCAGGTCGTAGCCCAGTTCGGCCGCCTCCTGCTCCATGCCGAGCAGGAACGGGAAGTAGAAGTCCACGCCGCTGGTCGGGAAGACCGGCTCGAACGTGTAGACGCCGATGATCTTGTTCCGGCCGCCGGCCAGCGAGCGGGCCGACGCGTTCGCGACGTACCCCCACTCGCGCATCACGGTCAGCACCCGCTCGCGGGTCGCCGGGCTGATCCGGATGCTCGCGTCGCGCTCGTTGAGCACCAGCGAAACGGTCGCCTGGCTGACCCCGGCGAGCCGGGCGATATCGGCCTGCGTGGGTCTCTTCGCCGGTGTCCGACTCAACCTGGTTGCCTTCCTGCTAATACGCCCTACCACAGCGGTTCCGGAAGTTTCGCCAGCGTTTCGAGCAGGTGTCAAGAGGTCACATTGATTAGCTGGCTATTAGCAGCTAATCCCCATTAGCACCTGGTGTCCGGTCTCGGGACGCGGTTAGCGTCCCGGCATGCAGCCATCCCCTGCGGTACCGACCGCGGCCGCGGTCGTGACATTGCGCCCGGTGTCCGAGGCGCAGGTGACGGGCGGATTCTGGGCCGGCCGGATGGCCGCCAACCGCGCCGCGATCCCGCTGGGTCGCGAGCGGCTCGATGCCGCCGGGAACCTCGGCAATCTGCGGATCGCCGCCGGCGAGGCGAGCGGTGACGCGCAGGGTGCCAGCTTCCGCGACTCCGACGTCTACAAGTGGCTGGAGGCCGCGGCGTGGGACGGCTCGCAACCGCTGGCTGACCTGATCGGGACGATCAGCGCCGCCCAGCGAGACGACGGCTACCTGAACTCGGCCATCCAAGTTCGGGGCGAGGAGCCGTACACGCACCTGTGGAACAGCCACGAGCTCTACTGCGCCGGCCACCTCTTCCAAGCCGCAGTAGCCGCATCCCGAGCCACCGGCGACACCGTGCTTCTCGACGTAGCCACCCGTTTCGCCGACCACCTGGCCGACACCTTCGGGCCGACAGGCCGCCCCGAGCTCGAAGGCCATCCGGTCATCGAATCCGCCCTCGTCGAGCTCTACCGCGAAACCGGCAACCGCCGCTACCTGGACCTGGCGAAGTACTTCGTCGACGCCCGCGGCTACGGCAACGCAACCAAACCAGGCTTCGATCCCTCCCACTACGGCGACCCGGCGCACTACTCCGACCGCGTCCCCGTCCGCGACGCCGATGCGCTGGAGGGCCACGCCGTACGCGCGGTGTACTTCGCCACCGGTGCGACCGACGTAGCGATCGAGACGAACGACGCGGAACTGCTGGACGCCGTACGCCGGCAGTACGACAACATGCGCCGGCGCAAGCAGCATGTGACCGGTGCGGTCGGCTCGCGGTGGGACGGTGAGGCGTTCGGTGACGACTACGAGCTCCCACCGGACCGTGCGTACGCCGAGACATGCGCCGCGATCGGCGTACTGCAGTGGGCCTGGCGATTGCTGCTGGCAACGGGTGACTCGTCGTACGCCGACCAGATCGAACTGCTGCTCTACAACGCGATCCTGCCGGCGGTGTCACTCGAGGACGCGGACTACTTCTACGTGAACACGCTGCACCGCCGGACCGGTGCGCGCGGTGACGTGCAGCGCGCACCGGCGTACGGGCGACGGCCGTGGTTCAACTGTGCGTGCTGTCCGCCCAACGTGATGCGGACCTTCGCCAGTCTGCCGGCGTACCTCGCCACCAGTACGACGGATGGCCTGCAGATCCACCAGTACGCCGCGAGCACGCTCCGAGCCGGATCGTTCGCCGTGGACGTCGACACCGACTACCCGTGGGCCGGCCGCGTCACGGTGACTGTCACCGACGCACCGGCCGGGGATGTCGAGCTGGCGCTGCGCATCCCGGAGTGGGCCTCCGATGCGATAATCGACGACAAGCCTGTCGTAGCCGGCGACTACGCCCGCGTACGCCGGGTCTTCCAGCCAGGCGACCAAGTCGTCCTCCAGCTACCAATGCCGCCACGGCTGCTCGTCTCTGATGACCGAGTCGACTCGACCCGCGGCTGCGTCGCCGTAGCGCGCGGTCCGCTCGTCTACGCGCTCGAGCAACCCGACCAGCAGCCTGGCGCGGTGCTGGAGGACCTGCGCCTCAACCCGACTGCAGAGATCACCGCGAAGCGCACCGACGTACTCGGTGGGATCACAGTTCTTCACTCAGCCGACCTGACTCTCATCCCCTACTACGCCTGGGCCAACCGGGGCCTGCACCCGATGCGGGTCTGGATTCCTATTCGCTGACGACCACCGGCAAACGGGCCGGCACCCTCCTGCCGCGTCGGTGACGTGTCACCTTTATCCTCGGCTGTATGGGTGGAGTCGTGGTGGTGGGGGTCGGGCCCGGGATCGGTCTCGCGGTGGCGCGGCGATTCGCGCGGGAAGGGATGAGCGCCGGACTGGTCGCACGGTCGGAGGCGACGGTGAAGGCGGCCGCGGAGCAGCTCGGGGGCGCCGACGTACTGCCGGTGACCGCTGATGTGACCGACGAGGTCGGCCTGCGGACTGCTCTGGATCGGGTCGTCGAGGCGTTCGGCGTACCGGAGGTCGTCGTCTACAACGCAGCGCTGATCCAGTCCGACCGGGTGGGCGACCTGACGGCGCAGCAGCACCGTGATGCCTGGGCGGTGAACGTGGTCGGAGCGATCACCACCGCCGCGCACCTCGCGCCCGCGATGGCCGAGCGGGGCAGCGGCTCGTTCCTGATCACCGGTGGGATGCCGCTGTCGAAGCCCGACTACGTGAGCCTGTCGCTGGGTAAGGCGGGTGTCCGCACGCTCGTCGCCCTCCTCCACCAGCAGTACGGCGCCGCCGGCGTCCACGCCGCGAGCGTCACCGTCAGCGGTGGCGTCGGACCGGGCACCGGCTGGGAGCCCGACGAGATCGCGAACCACTACTGGCGCCTCCATCAGCAGGCCCCTGCTGACTGGATCCAAGAGATCGTGATCTGATCATGTACGTTCCCAAGCACTTCGCCCCCGACGACGACGCGGTACAGGAACTGCTGGCCAGTCACGGCGCCGCTGATCTGATCACGATGACGCCGGACGGTCTGGTGGCGACGATGCTGCCGTTCAGCTACGACCGCTCTCGCAACGTGCTGCTCGGACACGTTGCCCGCAACAACGATCACTGGCAGCGCGAGGTGATCGGCGACGCGCTGGTGATCATGCGCGGCCCGAACGCGTACGTCTCGCCGACCTGGTACGCCTCCAAGCAGGAGCACGGCCGCGTCGTACCGACCTGGAACTACGTCACCGCACACGTCTACGGCGAGCTGACAGTGCACGACGACGCGGCCTGGGTCGAGGACGTCGTACGGCGGTTGTCGGACCTGCACGAGCTCGGCCGGGCCCATCCGTGGTCGGTGGACGATGCGCCCGAGAAGTACGTGCAGGGACAGCTGCGGGCGATCGTCGGTGTCGAGCTCGCGATCCACCGGATCGAGGCGAAGTTCAAACTCAGCCAGAACCGGCCGGACGCGGACATCGACGGCGTGATCGACGGCCTGCGCGCGGACGGCGACGACCGCTCCGCCGACGCGGTCGCACGACACCGGCCCTAGCTGGAAGCCTTGAGCAGGCCGCGCCTGAACGCCTCGGCGACAGCCGACGCGCGGTCCGGTACTTCGAGCTTGGCGTAGAGGTTGAGCAGGTGCGTCTTGACCGTCGCCTCGCTGATGAACAGGTGGGCGGCGATCTCGCGGTTGGTGTTGCCGGCGGCCACCAGTTCGAGCACCTCGAGCTCGCGCGGGCTGACGATGTCGGGTGTGGGCGGTGTGCGGACATGGTTCATCAATGTGTTCGCCACCGACGGCGCGAGCACGGACGTCCCGTCCGCCGCGGCGCGGACCGCGCGCAGGAGTTCGTCCCGTGGTGCGTCCTTGAGGAGGTAGCCGGTAGCGCCCGCCTCGATCGCGGGTACGACGTACCCGTCGGTGTCGTACGTCGTCAGCACGAGGATCCGCGCCGTCACGCCGCGCCCGGTGAGCTCGCTGATCGCGGCGAGCCCGTTCATGCCAGGCATCTGCAGGTCCATCAGGATCACGTCCGGCCGCAGCGTCTCGGCCAGCTGGATCGCCTCCGCGCCGTCGCCCGCCTGACCGACCACCTCGAACCCGGGCTCGGCCGCGAACATCCCGCTCAGTCCGTCCCGGACCACCGGGTGGTCGTCCGCGATCAGCAGCCGGATCATCCCGACGCTCCCGGCAGCGGCACGGTCGCGGAGATCGCCGTACCGGAGCCCGGCTCGGACTCGATCTCGAGCGTCCCGTTCAGCGCCTCGACCCGCTGGCGCATCGCGACCAGCCCGAACCCGCCGCCCATGGACGTCGTACTGCGGGACGGATCGAAACCGACCCCGTCGTCGCGGACGTCCAGCGCGACCTCCTTCTCCATGTACGACAGCGTCACACCCACCCGGGTCGCCTGCGCGTACTTCGCCACGTTCACGAGCGCCTCCTGGGTCGCACGGAGCAGAGTCGACTCCGCCTCGGGTGTCATCACCCGCGGCGTGCCGGTGGTGGTCAGCTGTACGTCGATACCGTGCAGCGCCGACCACCGCCGTACGACGTCCGCGATCGCTTCGCTCAACGTCGCCGACTGGAGCGGCTGTGGACGCAGCGCGTGGACCGAGCGTCGCGCCTCGGTCAGGCTCTCGCGGGCCAGGCCGACCGCGGTCGACACGTGCCGCCGCCAGTCGTCGGCGTGCTCGGCAGCCTGGAGCTGGGTGACGATCCCGGTCAGCCCCTGCGCGAGCGTGTCGTGGATCTCGCGGGCCATCCGCTGCCGCTCGTCGATGATCCCGGCCTCGCGCGCCTGGGTCAGGAGCTGCTCGTGGAGGTCCGCGTTCTCGGCGAGGGTGGCCTCGAGTCGGCGGTTGGTCTCGGTCAGCGCGTCGACCGCATCCTGTCGCTGCTGGCTCAGTACTTCGTCGCGCCGGCCGAGCCACGCCGCCAGACACATGCCGGCCACGTTCACACCGATCACAGCGGCGCAGCCGAGCAGGCCGAGCACGTCGGTCTTGGGAATGTCGTACGACTGCGCCCAGCCCGCGATGACCGCGACGGCTCCGATCCCGATCAGCTCGACGGGCCACGACAGCAGGACGAAGGTGTAGAAGTACCCGGCCGGCGTGAGGAACCCGAACCACGGATCGCGGACCACGAGGACGGCGAGCAGCAGGACGAATCCGGCGATGAAGATCGCCATCGGGCCGGACCGGGTCCGCCAGGCCGGCCGGAGCGTGAACATCAGCAGCGTCCACAGCCCGATCAGCGCGCACAGCACCAGGTCGACGGTCAACGACCCGGGCTGTTCGCGCTTGATCAGGATGGTGACGGCGGCGATGCACGCAAGAAGCACGTACGGCACCACCGTCAACCGCACCGGCCACACCTGCTCGCTCATGTCAGCCAGTGAACACCGAGCGGAGGTGCTTGCCGTTCACGAGGAGCGCGACGCCGAGCAGCAACAGACCGCAGACGGCCTGCTCGCCCTTCATCCAGAGCGGGAAGACGCCCGGCAGCGAGATGATCACGACGATCGCGACCAGCATCACCGCCGACACGATCCGCAGCCGGAGGTATCCGCGCCGGGAGCCGCGCGCAGCGCTCCGGGCGAAGAGGAAGGTCAGTACCGCGCTGCCGACCACGATCGTGCCGCGGGTCCAGACCGCGTCGTTCACCATCGAGGTGTGGTTGCGCAGGGCAATGATGGCGATCAGCGTCAGCACGCTGACCGCGAGGTAGCTCGCCACCAGCAGTTGCACGCTCCGCAACGCGGCCGCGCTCCGCGGGTGTTCGACGTTCACCGGGGTGCTCATCCTGGTTCTCCGTTTCGGGGGTCGATCTCGATACCTCGACTCTCCCGTTCCGGCCCCGGTCGGCACATCGCCCGGACAGCTCGAACCGACTCCACCGATCGGTTGATTCCCGGCTCAGGCTGCCCGGTGCCGCCAGCGGAAGTCACACACGACGGCCCGGTGGTCGGAGGGGTAGATGCCGTCGACGGCATCCCCTACGATCACGGCCGACTCGACGTTGACGAGCTGATCCTCGTGGCCGGGCCGGTAGAAGATGTGGTCGATCCGCTGGTCGACCAGCTCCGGGCCGGCCTCGAGCGGCGCCGAGGGATGGGTCGACGGCAGCGTCACCGCGTCCGGCGTACCGTCGCCGGCCACCCAGGCGTCGATCAGGACGTCGCGGAGCGGACGCAGTACGGCGCTGTCGGCCGCGGCGTTCAGATCGCCCATCACCAGCGAGGGACAGGGTCCATCGGCCGATGGGTCCGTGCCCAGGTCGGCGAGCAGTGCCGCCTGGGCCAGCCTGTCGTCGCTGAAGGTGGTCGCGTGCTCCAGGCACGACACCACGATCGGCAGCGGCCCCGCCGGATGAGCCACCCGGGTCCGCAGAACGACCGGATCCCAGGACCGATGGCGGGCCGGCAGCGGGATCGCGTCGTGCTCGGTGATCGGCCACCGGCTCAACAGCGCGACTCCGAGGTCGACGCCCTCGTGGTCCGGCGTCAGCACCGGATCGGGTGTTCGCGGGTACGACGGTGCCGCGAACACCGCCTGGAACCCGAGGGCCTCCGCGAACTCGTGGGCCTGCGTCGTCCCGTCGGCGCCCCAGACCTCCTGCAGCGCGATCACATCCGGATCGAACCGCTCGATCGTCGCCAGGATCCCCGGTTGCCGCTCCCGCCAGCGGGGACCGAACCGCCACCAGATGTTCCAGGTCATCGCGCGAAGCTGTGGATCGGCCACGGCTGCTCCTTCCGGCTCGGGTGCGGGATCCAGGTACCCAGCCGGCCCGGGCACGCACACGATCGTTGCCCCGAGCACCTTTCTTCCGTGACAGTTTGTGCACGGACTGTCACGGGGAGTTTGCGGCTGCGTGCAGATGTCCGGACAGGTCTGGCGGTGGTGTGAGCGGGCAGCAGATTGTCGAGTCAGGCAACGACATCGACGAGGAGAAGGTTCGAGGCAGCCGTCGACCACGGGAGGGTCCGGACGCGTGCTCGAGACTTATCGCGGTATCCCGCACTTGTTGGACACCTGGCTCGTGCTCACCGGCATGACCCTGCCGATCGCCCTTTCCGCCTTGCGGCGTCCGGGCGACCTGATGCCCCGGCTGGCCGCGTTCTGCATGCCGGCGGCGTTCGCGCTGATCATCGCGGCGACGCTCAGCCCGACCCCGCACCGCCTCAGCCAGATCGGCGAGTGCGGCACGCACCTGACCACGACCGGCGGGCTGACCTCGCTCCAGGGCCTGCTGAACATCCTGCTGTTCGTCCCGGCCGCGGGCATGCTCACGCTGGCCAGCGGCCGTCCGGGCGACGGCATCGCCGCCGGGGTCGGGATGTCGGCCGCGGTCGAGGCGGTACAGGCGCTGATCCCGCAGCTCGGGCGCTCGTGCCAGTTGCACGACCTGATCGCGAACTCGATCGGTGCCGTCTGCGGAGTGAGCCTTGCCGCGGGTCTGCAGAGCCTGACCCGGAGCCGCTACCTGGTGATGACCCCGCCGTACGTCGTCGAGCACGCGGCGCTGCTCGTCGTTCGATCTCGGCGCCCCGGCCGCCATCGCCGGGGAACCCTCGTCCCGGCGAACCGGCCGGGGACGCCGGTCAGATATCACAGAACGAACACACAGTTATCCGGATAGTTATCCACAGGTTGTGGATAGAACGGGGGATGACCGCGTGACTACCTGGGGATATCCACAGTGCCGATGCTTTCCCCGCCCCACCGCCCCGGTCGGTCAGGGCCGGACGTCCAACCCTAGCGAGGCGGCGACGACCATCGCCTGGGTCATGTCGATGCGTGCGTCCCGCAGCGTCACGGTCAGTGGATCGAGTGTCGACAGATCGGATCCGCGCAGGTCGGCGCCGGTCAGATCGGCCCGCTGGAGGCTGGCGCCGGACAGGTCGAGGTCCCGCAATGACGCCTTCGCGGCCCGGATCCCGGTCAGCTCCGCCTCGCGGAACTTCGCCCCGGTGAACTCGGTCCCCTTGAGGTCGGCACCCGGCAGCGCGGTGAACGACCAGTCCCCGCCGTTCACCTTCAGCAGGTTGTACGTGCAGTCGTCGAAGAAGCTGCCGACCATCTTGCAGCGGGTGAACGTCGTGTCGAACAGCGAGCACCGGACGAACGTGCAGTTCACGAACGCGGCGTCGGTGTGCGTCGAGGCGTTGAACCGGACGCCGCGGAACGTGCACTCCTCGAACACCCCGCCGTGGTTGTCCACCTCGGTCAGGTCGGAGTCGACGAACAGCACCCGCTGGTAGGTCTGCCCGGACGGGTCCGCGTCGTCCCAGTCCCGGATCGTCGACTCGGTCGGCACTCCCCGGCGTCGGTCGGCCATGGCTCTCCCTCGCTCGATCAGGGGCCCCAGCCTGTCACGCCGTACCGACACTGTGATGCTGACGACGGAGAACGGAGGGCGGACCGACAAGTACGGACCGCACGATGGAGGAGTGACCGGAACAGAGCGGGTGATGGTGTTCGGTGCCGGGGGCTTCCTCGGCGCCAGGATCTGCGCGCTGCTCGACGACCGCGGGATCGAGTACCGCGGCCTGAGCCGGACCCGGAGCGAGCCGTACCGGCGGTGCGACCTGACCACGATGCATCCGTACGCGCTGGACACCCAGATCGGGATGTACAAGCCGACAGTGGTCATCAACGCGGTCGGCGCCACGCTGGGCGAGCCCGCCGAGCTGGTCCGGGCGAACGTGATCGCGGTCGAGGCCCTGCTCGCCTCGGTCCGGGACAACGCCGGCCACGCCCGGTTCGTCCAGCTCGGCTCCGCAGCGGAGTACGGCGGTGCGCCGCACGGCACCAGCCTCGACGAGCAGACCGCTCCCCAGCCGCTCGGTCCGTACGGGCTGACCAAGCTGGCCGGCTCGGAGCTCGTCATGCGGGCCCAGCGCGGCGGCGCGGATGCCGTCGTACTGCGGATCTTCGACGTGATCGGTCCCGGAGCACCGGAAAGCACGCTCACCGGCAGGGTGCTCGAGGATCTCCGCTCGCGGCACCTGATCGAGGTCGGGTCGCTCGACGTATGGCGCGACTTCGTGGATGTGAGGGACGTGGCCGAGGCAGTGCTCGCGGTCGCCCTCGCGGATGCGACCCTGCCGCCGGTGCTGAACGTCGGGACCGGCCGGGCGACGCTCGCGCGCGACGTCGCCGGACAGCTGTTCGAGTTGAGCGGTCAGCCGGCGACGATCGTGGACGACGCCGACCAGGAGACCGCGCTCGGCGCACCCTGGCAGCAGGCCGACACGACCCTCATCGGCGAACAACTCGGGTGGTCGCCGAAGATCGCCCTCGACCAGTCCCTCGCGGACAGTTGGGCAGCTGGACAATAGGCCCGTGGAGATCCGCTCGATCAGTCAGGCCGCGCCGGATCGGCGACCACCAGCTGCCAACGAGGATCTCGTCCTGACCGGACCCGATTTCGCCGTCGTCCTCGACGGCGCCAGCGCTCCGCGGGTGTACGTCGACTCCGGCTGCCGGCACACGGTCGCCTGGCTGGTCATGCAGCTGGCGACGCACCTCGCGACCCCATTCCTGACCCACTCGGCCGCGCCACTCGCGGATCTCCTCGCCGACGCGATCACCGCGGTCCGCGCTTCCCACGCCGATACCTGCGATGTCAGCAACCCCGACAGCCCGTCGTCCACGGTCGCGATGGTGCGTTTCGACTCCGACCACATCGAGCATCTCGTCCTGGCCGACTCGCCCATCGTGATGCGATCACCCCAAGGCCGAATCACCGTCCACAGCGACGACCGCGTCGACCTTCTCCCCGACCGGACCCTCGAGACGGTACGGCGGCTGCGGAACCGGCCGGGCGGCTTCTGGGTGGCGAGCACCGAACCCGGAGCGGCGTACGAGGCGGTCACCGGCAGCACGGACCGGGTCGCCGTCGAGGCGATCGCGCTCCTGACCGACGGCGCGTCGCGCTACACCGAGCGGTACGGGCACTCGTGGGTCGAGCTGTTCGACGTACTCACGACCGAGGGACCGCGGCGGTTGATCGAGCGAGTGCGGCAGCACGACAGTGCGTCCGCGTTGAGCGGCAAGCGGTACGACGATGCGAGCGTCGTACTGCTTCAGGGGCCGTAGGTCGGGAAGTTCGGGCCCGGCCGGTGGTACCTCGGGGCGTACTGCGGGGGCCCGAGCGGTCGCGGCACGTCCTGGATCGGCGGCGGTGTGGCGCGGGCGTGCTGCCAATCGGTGACCTGGAGCATCAGGAACGACGCGGCGACAGCGGCCACGATCAGCAGGGCCGTCGCGACCGTGAAGCCGATGTCGACACCCAGCGCGACCCGGACCATGAAGTCCTGCATGTCGTAGATGTCGACGTACGGGCTGCTCGCGTCGCTGCTCTCCGACACCTGCACCAGGCGGATGAACCAGATGATGAACCCGATCATCGCGACCAGGCCACCGCCGACGAGGATCACCCAGAACGCGGTCCACGTCGCCCACCAGCTGTAGAGCAACGCGCGCACCCGGCCGGACCGAGGCGGGCCGGGAGGTTCGCTGGCCCTGGTGACGTCCTGGACGATCTGGAACGGGTACCAGAACTGCACGATCGGGCAGAACCACGCACCGACCACCCAGCCGGTCGCGTGCCGGTGCGGACCGCGCATCGGGTCAACCGGGACGGCGGGGCGTGGCGCGAACGGTGAGTGCAGGAAATCGGTGTTCTCCCGCGCCTGCCACAGCCAGATCAGGAAGGCGACCGCGGTGCCCAGCAGCAGATAGCTGACCAGGTTCAGCAGCGGGCCGGTGCCGGAGATCGACTCGACGCCGCGATCGATCTCCTCCTCGGAGAGCAGCCCGTACACGAGACGCTTGACCTCGTCGTACGACCGCCAGAGCACGACGGACTGGATCACCGCGGCGAGGCAGGTCAGTCCCATCAGCACGATGCTGACGATCGCGACCTTCCGCAACGGCCGGTACCGCGGCATGATCGGCGCCGGCTGGTACGGCATCGGCTGGTACGGAACCGGGTACGGCCACGGTCTGTTCTGCGGCCCCGGATTCGGCTGAGTCACCCCTTGCACCTCCCCGCAGCCAAGTTAACCCACACCCGACTCACACCGCGGCGAAAGTCTCCCGTACTGCGGGCAACGCCAGCTCCCGATCCGCAGCCGACAACCCGATCCGCGTCCGCCGGTCGAGTACGTCGTCCTCGGTCAGCGCGCCCTCGTGCCGGACCGCGAACCGCAGCTCGGCGTACGTCGTCCGCAGCCCCGGCGCGATCGGCTGCTGGAACTCCGGCGGACCGGCGATCACCTGCGGCGCCTCGACGCCGTACCGCTGGACGAACCGCGCCGGCGCCTTGACCGCGGCCAGCCGCACCCGGTCGGCCGCTCCCACCAGCGGGATCCGGTGCGTCTCGCAGGGCCGTCGTACGTCGAGGGACGACTGCTCGATCGCCTTGTCGAGGACGTCCTGCGCCATCCGGCGGTAGGTCGTCAGCTTGCCGCCGACGATCGTGACCACGCCGTCCGGGCTGGTGATCACCGCGTGCCGGCGGGAGATGTCCGCGGTCTTGTCCGCGCCCTTGTGGTGGCCCGTGTCGAGCAGGGGGCGAAGTCCGGCGTACGTGCCGAGCAGGTCTGCCCGGGTCACCGGCTGCTGCACGGCGGAGCTGATCGTGTTGAGCAGGAAGTCGATCT
Source organism: Kribbella sp. NBC_00662 (assembly GCF_041430295.1). Classification (GTDB taxonomy): domain Bacteria; phylum Actinomycetota; class Actinomycetes; order Propionibacteriales; family Kribbellaceae; genus Kribbella. The sequence continues at coordinate 2,239,634 of NZ_CP109029.1, forward strand.
CGGCCTCGGTCGCGTGCGGTACGTCGTTCACCGGGCCGGGCGCGTCCTCGTCGGTCAGGCCGACGTACACCCGGTCGTCGGGGGCGGGGATCGCCATCACGACGCGGCGGAGCTCCCCCGGCACGGGCACGGTGAGGACGGCCGACAGGCCGCCGAAGACCGACTGCGGCAGCACCAGGTGGGTCCCGCGGCTCGGCCGGAGTTTGATGCCGGAGGCAACTTGATCCGCCCAGATCCCGGCCGCGTTGATCACCGTCCGGGCGTCCACGGTCAGCCGCTCGCCGGTCAGCTGGTCGACCAGGACCGCGCCGCGCCCGGTGACCTCGGTGGCGGCGACCCTGGTCAGGATGCGAGCGCCGTACTGCGCCGCGGTCCGCGCGATCGCTACGACGAGCCGTGCGTCGTCGTACAACTGGCCGTCCCAGGTGAGGAAACCGCCGCGCATGCCCTCGGGCTTGAGTGTCGGCGCGTACCGGAGGATCTCGGCCGAGCTGACCCGGCGGGAGTGCGGCAGGTAGTCGTCGCTGGTGCGCGCGACCGTGCGCAGGATGTCGCCGCCGAGGAACGCCGACCGCAGCAGCGCGGCCTGTGCGAACTTTGCCTGTGGCAACCATGGCGCGATCTGCGGGATCGGGTGGACCAGGTGCGGCGCGGTCGTCTTCATCAGGATGCCGCGCTCGACGGCGCTCTCGTACGCGATGCCGACGTGGCCGGACGCGAGGTACCGCAGGCCGCCGTGGACGAGCTTGGAGCTCCACCGGCTGGTGCCGAAGGCCAGGTCGTGCTTCTCCACCAGGGCAACCGTGAGTCCGCGGGCGGCCGCGTCCAGCGCCACGCCGGCGCCGGTGACGCCACCGCCGATGACGAGAACGTCCACGGCCTTCAGCGAGGCGAGCTCACGCGCACGGCGGGCGCCGTTCAGACTCGCGTTGCCCACGGCACTGAATTCCTTCCCCGCCCCACCGCCCCGGTCGATCATGGCACCAAGTACCTGGTCAGCATCGCGCGCAGCTCCTCGTCGAGCTTCGTGTACTCGTCCTTCTCCGCCATCACCGGCCCGGACACCGCGGACGCGAGCGAGACGAGGATGATCTGCCGGGCCAGCCAGACCGGGTCGCCGTCGCGGATCGAGCCGTCGGCCTGACCTTGGCGGATGCCTTCCTCGACCAGCGCGAGGTGCGCGACCGTGCTGCTGCCGCGACGCTCCAGCAGGTACGGCGTGAGGAACTCGGGGTCGAGCTCGATGATCTTGCGCATCAGCGGATGGACCCGGGTCTTCGCGACCACCTCGACGACACCCTCGACCAGGCGGGCGCGGCCGTCAGCGGCGTCCGGCTGGAAGGCCGAGACGAGCGCGATCGTCCACTCCCGCGTCATCAGGGCGGCGACCACGGCCTGCACGTTCGGCCAGCGGCGATAGAGGGTCGCGCGGGACACCTCCGCGTGCCGGGCGATATCGGCCATCGTCATCCGGCGCATCCCGATGGCCAGCAGCAACTCGTACGCCGCATCCAGGATCCGCTCTTCGCCGATCGCGTTCGCGGGCGTGGGACGGCTGCTGGTCTCTTGATCCGATTCGCTGCTACGCTGAGACATCACATGCCAAAGTGTATCAGCGACTTGGGCATCCCGGAACTGTCCAGGGGAGGTAGGAGCCAGGGGGTTCCACCTCCCCTGGACGCTACCTCGCAGAACCACCGAAAGGCAGCCACCGATGACCGAATCCGACCTCCCGGTGGCACAACTCACGCCCGGCCGCTGGGGTGACCCCGCTCACCGCGTGGAGGTCCCCGCCGCAGCCTTGGAAGCGCTCAAGCACCTAGGCGTCCACCGTCCCACGCCGCCGCCGTCGGACGGTGGTGGTCCGGCCGCCGCCCCGCGTGAGGGTGGACCCACCGGATCGGCCGCGGATGCACCCGCCGGGGCGGCGGCCCGACCTGAGCTGACCGGTGCGCAGCTCGCGTTCCTCAGCTCGGTTGTAGGACCTGAGCACGTCGCCTCTGACCTGGACACTCGGTGGGCGCACACCAGGGGCTACTCGACGACCGACCTGCTGCGATTCCGCGCCGGAGACACCTCGGACATGCCGGACGCAGTCGTCTACCCGTCGTCGCACGACGAGGTCGCCGCGTTGCTCGCGGGGTGCGCCGAGCACGACCTGGCCGTCGTGCCGTACTCCGGCGGGACCTCGGTCGTCGGCGGCCTCGCACCGACCCGACGGTTCGTCACGGTGGACCTGCGTCGCCTCGACCAACTGCTCGAGCTCGACGAGGTATCGAGGACGGCGACCCTGCAGGCCGGCGTCCGCGGCCCCGCCGCCGAACGCCTGCTCGCCGACCGCGGCTACACCCTCGGCCACTTCCCGCAGTCCTACGAGGGCGCCTCGATCGGCGGCTACGCAGCAGCCCGCTCCAGCGGCCAGTCCTCCGCCGGCTACGGCCGCTTCGACCAGATGGTCGTCGGCCTCACCCTCGCCACACCCCGCGGCACCGTCGAGCTCGGACGAGCGCCGATGTCCGCCGCCGGCCCGGACCTGCGCCAACTGATCCTCGGCTCCGAAGGCGCGTTCGGCATCATCACCTCGGTCGTCGTACGCATCCGCCCCCGCCCGACCGAGCGCCACTTCGAAGGCTGGCGGTTCGAGAACTTCGACGCCGGCCTCACCGCCGTACGACGGCTCGCGCAGGACGGCCCGCTCCCCACGGTCCTCCGCTTGTCCGACGAGGTGGAGACCGCGGTGAACCTCGCCGACCCCGACGTGCTCGGCGGTGGATCCGGCGGCGTGCTCGCGATCATCGGCTTCGACGGGCCGTACAACCAGGCGACCGCGGACGGGCTCACCGCAGCCGGAGGCCAGAACCTCGGCGAAGGCCCCGGCGAGACCTGGCGCACCGGCCGCTACCGCGCGCCGTACCTCCGCGACCCGCTCCTCGACGAAGGCGCCCTCGTCGAAACCCTTGAGACCGCCGCGTTCTGGTCCCGCATCCCCGCACTGAAGAGCGCTGTGACCGAATCTCTCGTCGGCGCACTGAGTGCGACCCCGCCGCTGGTCCTCTGCCACATCTCCCACGTGTACGAGACCGGCGCCTCGCTCTACTTCACCGTCGTCTGTGCCCAGTCCGACGACCCGGTCGAGCAGTGGCGCAGCGCGAAGTACGCCGCCAACCAGGCGATCGCCGACGCCGGCGGCACGATCTCCCACCACCACGGCGTCGGCACCGATCACCGTGCGGCGTACCACGCGGAGATCGGATCGCTCGCGGTCGAGGCGCTGCAAGCCGTCAAGCACACCTTCGACCCGGACGGTGTCCTCAACCCGGGCATCCTGATCTGACACCCTTGACATCTGACACCCTTGACTTCAAGTTTGCTTGAGGTATGACGGTGTCGGCATGACTCCTGATACCTCGAACCGTCCTGTCGCGCTGATCACCGGGGCGTCCGCCGGGCTGGGGCTCGCGCTGGCGCACGGGCTGGCCGATCGCGGGTGGACGCTGGTGATCGACGCACGAGGCGCCGGTCCGCTGAAGGACGCAGCCGATGCGCTCGCCAACCGCACCGACGTAGTCCCATTGGCCGGCGACGTCACCGACCCAGAGCACCGCTTCGACCTGGTCGACGTGGTGAACCAGCTCGGCCGCCTCGACCTGCTCATCAACAACGCCAGCTACCTCGGCCCCAGCCCACTGCAGGCAATCGCCGCAGCTGACCTCGACGAACTGCGTCGCGTCTACGAGGTCGACGTACTCGCCCCGATCGCTCTGACGCAGGCACTGCTCCCCGCACTGACCGCAGCGTCCGGAGTGCTGATCAACATCAGCTCCGACGCCGCAGTGGAGGCCTACGAGACCTGGGGTGGCTATGGCTCGGCCAAGGCCGCGCTGGACCACGCGACACGAGTACTGGCGGCCGAGCACCCCACGCTGTCCGTATACGCCGTCGATCCGGGCGATCTGCGTACTGCGATGCACCAGGCCGCGTTCCCGGGCGAGGACATCTCGGACCGGCCGGAGCCGGCGACCGTAGTACCCGCGTTCTTGAAGCTGCTCGACAGCCGGCCGGACAGTGGGCGCTACCGAGCGGCCGAGTTCGCGCCGGCGGTGACGTCGTGAAAGTGCATCCACACACCAGGTTCGTCCTACCGGACGCACTGAACGCCGGCGAACCACCGGAGGCCCGCGGCCTGCGGCGGGACCAGGTGAAGCTGCTGGTCGCGGAGGGGTCGACCATCGCGCACACCCGGTTCGACCGGATCGGTGAGCACCTCCGGCCCGGAGACCTGTTGCTGGTCAACACTTCCGGCACACTGCCCGCCGCCGTCGACGGTCCGTCGGTCACCGTGCACTTCTCGACCGCACTCGACGACGGCACCTGGGTGGTCGAGTTGCGCGACGGCGGCTCACCGAAGTTCGACGGTACGGCGGGACAGCAGGTGGAGCTGCCGGAGGGCGTGCTGACGCTGCTGGCGCCGTACCAGTCGGGGAGCAACCGCTTGTGGATCGCCAGGCCGCCTGTGCCCGACGTACTCGGCTATCTGCAGCGGCAGGGGCGTCCGATCACCTACGACTACGTCGGCAAGCGGTGGCCGTTGGCGGCGTACCAGACCGTCTTTGCGCGCGAACCGGGCAGTGCGGAGATGCCGAGCGCGGCCAGGCCGTTCAGCTTCGAGCTGGTGAGCCATCTGGCGTCGCAGGGCGTACTGATCGCGCCGATCCTGTTGCACTGTGGCGTTTCCTCGCTGGAGAGCCACGAACCACCACAGCCCGAGCGGTACGACGTACCTGCGCACACTGCCCGTTTGGTGAACTGGGTCAAGGCAAACGGTGGACGGGTGATCGCAGTGGGCACCACTGCTGTCCGGGCGATCGAGTCGGCGGCCGATACGTCAGTCAGCGCTTCGCAGGGGTGGACCGACCTGGTCCTCAGCCCGGACCGGCCGTCGCAGGTCGTCGACGGGCTCATCACTGGCTGGCATGCGCCCGAGGCCTCGCATCTGCTGTTGCTGGAGTCGGTTGCCGGGACGGAGTTGGTGCAGCGCGCGTACGACGCCGCCGTACAGGAGAAGTATCTGTGGCACGAGTTCGGGGACAGCTGTCTGTTGCTGCGGGGCTAGGCCTTCGTACCGGTGATCAGGCGCTCGCGATCGAAGAGCGCCGAGGCGACCCGCCATCCGACGCGGTTCAACACGATCAGAACTGCTGCGGCGATGACGGCTGTCAGCAGGGACACCTCGATGACGTTGAGCGCGATCAGGACGGCCACAGCGACTGACGGCAGGCTGGCGACGGTTGAGAGCTGCTGGGCGACGCGGACGTCGTTGGAGCGGGTGGAGATCACTATGGCGACCCAGATCGACCACCCGGCCAGCAGCGGTGTGAACACCACTTGGGCGACCACGTCGGACGGATGGATGAGGGCCGCGGCCACGCCGGGTTGGGCGAAGAGTTCGACGCAGATCAGGAACAGGGCGAAGACGGCGTACGCGACGATGCCCGCGGGGACGAACGTGGCCAGGGCCTTGCCGAGCAGCAGTTCCTCGCGGCGGATCGGTGTGGTCAGGAGGGGCTCCAGCGTCCCTTGCTCGCGTTCGCCGACCACGGAGTACGAGGCGACCAGGGACGGCACGAGGGCCGGGATGCCGAGCATGTACAGCAGCACGTGCTCGTGCCGTAGCGGCTCCGAGGCCGACGACGTCAGCGTGAAGACGGCGACCAGGGGCTGGATCGAGAAGACGATCGGAATGATGGCCATCCCAACGACCATGGAGCGGTTCCGCCGGAACTCGCGGAGTTCCTTGGTGACGATCGCGCGGACCAGCCTGGTGTTGATACTCATGCCGGTACGTCGTTCGTGACGAGCTCGAGGTAGACGTCCTCGAGCGAATGGTGCGATGGGCTGATCGACAGCACGTCCGCGTCGGCCCTCACCAGCGCGCGGGTGACGGCCGGCGCGGCGAGCCCCGGATCCGCCACGGTCAGCACGTACGTCGAGGGCGTGTCCTCGTGCCAGTTGGTGACGCCGGCGACGTCGAGGAAGACGCGGTCGGGTGCGGCGAGGCGGGTCGCCGTACGGACGGTGAGGGTGCGGGCGAAGAGCTCGTCACGCAACTGGTCGGGGCGGCCGATGGTGCGCAGTGTCGTGTTGAGGATGGCGACGCGGTCGCAGAGGCGCTCGGCTTCGTCCAGCCGGTGGGTGGTGAGGAAGATCGTGACGCCGCGCTGACGGAGGTCGTCGATCAGGTCGTGGACACCGCGGGCCGCGACCGGATCGAGTCCGGAGGTCGGCTCGTCCAGGAAGAGGACTTGCGGATCGTTGAGCAGCGCGCGGGCCAGTGCGACTCGTTGCCGAAGGCCCTTCGACAGGGCGCCGCAGGTGTCGTTCGCCCGGTCGGTCAGGTCTACTGCACTCAGTACCTGATCGATGCGTTTGGTTGCCTCGGGCACCTGGTAGAGGTCGCCGAAGCAGCGCAGGTTCTCGAGCACGGTCAGACGGAGGTACAGGCCCGGTGACTCGGGCATGATCGAGATGCGTCGGCGGATCTCGACGCCGTTGTCCGGGGTCAGCGGAAGTCCGGCGACGGTGGCGTTGCCGGATGTCGGTGTGAGGAGGGTGCCCAGGGTCCGTACGGTCGTTGTCTTGCCGGCGCCGTTCGGTCCGAGGAAGCCGAAGACCTCGCCGTACCCGATCTCGAACGAGACGTCCTCGAACGCCACCCGGTCGCCGAAGTGTTTGCTCAGCCGATCGGCCGATAACGCCGGTGCGGTCGGGCGGGTGTCGGTCACGAGCGTTCGAGGCGGCCGACTTCCGGCCGTGCCGATCCGCCGGCGACGTTGGCGACGACCGCCATCCGTCCGGTCAGGGTGAACGTGCGGATGTCACGTTCCGGCGTACGGGTGAAGTCCCACAGACAGTAGCCCCAGAGGACGACCGCCATGATCGTGACCATCAGTGGTCCGGTCGATATGGCGTCCATACCGTCCATGATTCCACCGCGTGAGTGAAAATCGTCCCCGCTCAGCGCGACCGGGTAGCGACGACCGCCTCGTTCGCCCGGCGTTCCGGGGTTTTCCGGCTCGGTTCACGATCGAGCGAACTGATCCAACTGACCGACTCCGCCGCCCGCCCGACCGGATGCCGCTCATTCCCGGGCCGAGCTCGCTTGTCCACCGCACGTGGGCTCATAACAGTCCTAACCACTTCGGTCCCCCGTCGGGACGTCACCTGATTAGACGAGTACTTCCCCCCACCTGTCACCCCTTTTAACCCAACCGAACAGAAGTTGTGGCCTAGGCCGTTTAACTTTCTCCCACCCGGCCGCACCGCGATGGGCCTACGCGGCTTGTTTGTTGCGGCGTTTGTGGTTGGAGAGTTGCAGGAAGATCCACGCCAGCGCGGCGCCGACGATGAAGCCGCCGAGGTGGCCTTGCCAGGAGACGTTGGGGATGGCGAAGGACAGTACGGCGGTGATCGCGACGTACGCGATGATCCAGGTGATGTCGAGCCCGCGGGCGCGGCTGATCACCAGGAGGGCGCCGACCAGGCCGAGGACTGCGCCGGACGCACCGAGTGTCGCCGAACCAGGAGCGGCGAGGATCCACACCGCGACGCTGCCGCCGAGCGCCGACAGTAGATAGAGCACGGTGAAGCGGAGCCGGCCCAGCATCTGTTCGAGCGGCGGACCCAGCTGCCAGAGCATGAACAGGTTCGAGAAGATGTGGAAGATCTGCACGTGGGTGAACGCCGACGTGAGCAGCCGCCACGGCTCGCTCTCCGTCAGCACCGGCACCATCACCAGGTCCTGCAGGATCTTTGGGCTGCCGACGTGTACGGCGATGAACACCAGCACGTTCAGCGCCAGGATCGTGTACGTGACGACGCTCTGGTTGGCGCGCTGGATGCCGCCGAGCGAGGTCCTGGTCCGCGGGACCGAGCGGACGCCCTCGTTGAAGCAGGTCGGGCACTGGAAGCCGACGGCGGCGCTGTTCATGCAGGACGGGCAGATCGGCCGGTCACAGCGCTGGCAGCGCACCCCGGCGGGCCGATCCGGGTGCCGGTAGCAGACGGTGTCGGTCACGCGGGTGCGTCCTCCCCAGGAAGCTGCGGGGCCGACGGCGTACCGGCGGCCCCGCGGGAAAGTTGAGTGTCCAGCAAGCGCCCCAGCTCGGCGCTAGGCGTTCTTGCGCTCGATGACGACCTTGTTGATGACGATCGGCTCGAGCGGCCGGTCGCCGGGTGCGGTGTCGGCGGTCGCGATCGAGTCGACGACCTTCTTCGACTCGTCGTCGGCCACCTCGCCGAAGATCGTGTGCTTGCGGTTCAGGTGCGGCGTCGGTACGACGGTCACGAAGAACTGCGAGCCGTTGGTGCCGTGGCCGTACTGGATGCCGGCGTTGGCCATCGCGAGCAGGTACGGACGGTCGAACTGGAGCTCGGGGTGGATCTCGTCGTCGAACTGGTACCCCGGCGTGCCGGTGCCGGTGCCGAGCGGGCAGCCGCCCTGGATCATGAACCCGTCGATCACCCGGTGGAACGTGAGGCCGTCGTAGAACGGCTTGTTCGTCGGCTGACCGGTCTGGGGGTCGGTCCACTCCTTGCTGCCGTCGGCCAGGCCGACGAAGTTGCTCACCGTCGCCGGCGCGTGGTTCGGGAACAACCTGATGACGACGTCGCCCTTGTTCGTCTGCAGGGTTGCGTACAGCTCTTCGGCCACGGGAGTCACTCCTAGTCGGAAAATGCGGATTACACACTCGATCCTGTCATGCCGTTCAAAGAAAAGAACAAACAACCCGCCCCTCGCTCCGCTCGGGCCGGGAGGAGAGGGCGGCCGCCCCCCGGGGTGGGGACGATGCGGGGGCGGGGGTGTGGGGGATGTGTGGGAAAGGTGGGGTGGGGCACAGGGTTATCGGGTTGTGACGTCGTACGATGCAGATGCAGCCGGATTTGTCCAGAGCCGTAACCGGAAATTGCCCATGTCGCCGATGGGCGGGAGAGCTGTCCGCTGGGGCGGGTGGCACCGAGGAGGGAACCGTGGGTTTGAGGAAGTCCAAGGGCCGGGTCGAGGTCGCGAAGGACCGGGTCCGGCCATTCGCCGAGTCGGCGTCGGAGAAGCTCGGACCGGCCGTCGGCCAGGTCCGGGAACACCTCGGGCCGGCTGTGGGCACCGCACGGGAGAAGGTGTCGCCGTACGCCGAGAAGGCTGTCGAGCGGGGCGCGCACCTCGCCCACCAGGCGGTCGAGAAGGCCGGTCCGGTGCTCGACGACGCCCTCGCCAAGGTCGGCCCGGCCACCGAGTACGCGGCCGAGAAGGCCCGCGGCCGGCTGAACGACGACGTCCTGCCGAAGGTGACCGCCGCGCTGGCGACCCTCGCGGCCGCCGCCGAGCCGGTCGTCGAAGAGACCGCCCGCCGCGGCAAGGCCACCAAGGCCGCGCTCAAGGGCGAGCTCGAGGTGCCGAAGAAGAGCCACAAGCTCCGCAACGTGGTCCTGTTCCTGGGTCTCGGCGCTCTCGCCGCGGCAGCGGTGAAGAAGCTGCTGACCCCGCCGGAGCCGGCCTGGCAGTCCACCCCGACCAGCGGCCGCGACTACAGCTCCGCCCCGGCCGGTACGACGTCACGCCCGGCCGACACGTCCACGTCGTCCACGTCGTCCACATCGTCCACATCGTCGACGTCGTCCAACGGCAAGACCGAGTCGAACGGCAAGACCGACACGAAGCCGGACGCCGCGAAGCCGGAGGCCCCGAAGGCCGAGACGAAGCCGGAGACCAAGCCGGACGCCAAGCCGGACGTCACGCCGGACGCCAAGGCCGACGAGGCCAAGGACGAGGTCAAGGCCGCGTCGAACGGCGCCGTGAAGAAGACCACCACCAGGAAGTCGACGGGCTCGACCGAGTCCAAGCCCACCGACTCCTGACTCCACCGCAACGGCGAAGGTCCCGCACCCGGCAGGGTGCGGGACCTTCGTCTTTCAGCACTCAGTTCGGCTGTGGCTCCGCGTCGGCCTTGGCGATCGTGTAACGACCGGCCGACAGCAGTTGGGTGGCGTACCGATGGGTGATGCACGGGTACGTGCCGCCGCAGCTCAGGCAGACCGCGTCGTTGCGGTGCAACCAGGGAACGACCTTGAAGCGCCTGATCCAGGTCATCGGCTCCCGGTCCGGAGCATGCATCTTCAGCGCCGCGCGAGCAGCGTCCTGGATCTCGGGGGCCGACCAGTCCTCGGCGCTCTTGTCCATCAGGGCACTGAGGTCGGGGTGGAGGTGGTCAGTGGTGCGGTCTTTGTTCATTTGTATGTCTTCCAAGGCAGGTGGGAGGACGCCTTTAATCAGTCGCTTCAAACGTTAGTGCCCCGGCACTCCCACCGCGCCCCGATCGGCCCCGATCGAGTGTCAGATCTTCGTCAGGTCTGCGCGCGGGCTCAGGTCCACAGCGTCTCGAGCGTGACCCGCGCTTCCAGCTCGAGCAGATGCCGCTTGGTCGGGATACCGCCGCCGAAGCCGACCATCTTGCCGCCGGCGCCGACGACCCGGTGACAGGGCACCACGATCGCGATCGGGTTCCGGTTGCAGGCGGTGCCGACGGCGCGGGCCGCGCCGGCGTCGCCGACGATCTTCGCGACGTCGCCGTACGTCTGCATCTCGCCGTACGGGATGCGGGTCAGCTGGGTCCAGACCGCGCGCTCGAAGTCGGATCCGCCGCGGACGGACAGCGGCAGCGTGAACTCCTGGAGCTCGCCGGCGAAGTACGCCTTCAGTTGCTCGGCGGCCTCGGTCAGCAACGGGTCGGTCTCGACCGGACGGTCGGCCGCACCGAAGTGCAGCCGGCACAGCCCGGTGTCGTCGACCGCCAGGGTCAGATCGCCGATGGGCGAATCGATCACGGACCAGCGCATGCCACCATCCTCCCGCCGGCCACCGACAGTTTCTGGCGGAAATGCGCCACCGACCGATGACAACGTGATGTTCTCGCCCGGTCACGCGGTGTTGTGCTATGTGTGATCCATGCCGAGCCAGGCGTCACAAGTACCGCTGGACCGGTGGTTCAGTTCTGAGCGGCCGATGGGCGTCAGCGCGTCGATCCTGATCGGACTGGTCACGGTCACCGCGTGGGCGACCGCATGGTCCGACTGGTACTCGTACCGCACGCTCAAGACGTACGGCGCCGACCCGGACAAACTGGACGAGGCCGACCTGATCTCGGGCTCACTCGGCATCATCTCCGCGCTCGCGCTGTTCGCGGCCGCGGCGGTGTTCATCATCTGGCTCTGGCGGGTCCGGTGGAACGCGGAGATGTTCTGCCGCGGCCAGCACCGCTTCACCCGCGGCTGGGTGCTCGGCTGCTGGCTCGTCCCGGTGGTGAACCTCTGGTACCCCAAGCAGGTCGTCGACGACATCGTCGCGGCCAGCGACCCGCGCACCGATCCCCACACACCGAGCCTGAAGGAGATCCCGGGCACCCAGTTGGTCTGGGCCTGGTGGATCACCTGGGTGATCGGACTGGTCACCGGAAATATCGTGCAGAGAGGTGTACTCGCCGGCGCGTCGCAGCTGGGAGACCTGCGGACGAACGTCATACTGTCCTCCGTCTCAGCGCTGTTCACCACCGGCGCGGCCGTGCTCGCGGTGATCCTGATCCAGCGGATCGACGAACTGCAGAGCATGCGGCCATGGGTGCCGTGGTGGGCGGTCGGGACACCGCACAACGGCTACCAACCTCCTGCGCGGTAAACCAAACCGTCACGCCCCGTCGAATGCCTCGTTACCTTTGGTGATGGGCGTACGAAAAGAACACGTTAAGTCGACACCCTCCGTGCTGGGGCCGGCTCCCTTGGCGTACCTACTTCGTGGTATCAATGTGGCTCGGTCATGCGGGGGCAGGACCTGGCCGAAGCGCCGAACAGACGACGGAGTTCCAGCGACGCGAGGGACGCGAGACGTGAGCCACCCGCAGGCATTAATGACTGCTGTCGACGATCAGGAAGAGTGGCAGCCGCACGCGGCTGAAGAGTTCCAGCAGGTCGGGACGGTCGGGAAGATCGCCATCGGACTGCTCGGCGCGTCGACGGTCACCCACCTGCTGTCCACCTGGTCGGACTGGAACACCTACTCCGTCGTCCACCGCTACCTCGGCGGGATGCCGAACGTCGACGACGCGGATCTCAACCGCGCCGATGCCATCGCCAAGGTCACCGCGATCCCGAACGTGATCATCTCGGTCGCCGCCGCGGTCGTCTTCGTCATCTGGCTCTGGCGGGCCCGGGTCAACTCCGAGGTCTTCTGCCAGGCCGACCATCGCCGCAGCCACGGCTGGGTGCTGGCGAGCTGGTTCTGCCCCGGTCCGAATCTCTGGTATCCCAAGCAGATCGTCGACGACGTCTGGCTCGCGAGCGACCCGAAGACCCCTGTCTACGCGGATGACCTGCGCCGGTTCAGGACTCCTGGCCTCACCTCGGTGTGGTGGGTGGCCTGGATCGGCGCTCTTGCGTTCGACGTGGTCGTCCGCCGGTTCCTGATGTGGATGGAAGCGACCGTCGGCTCGCTCCGCGGGATCGCCCTGGCAGGTACGGCGTCCCTCGTGCTGACTGCGGTGTCCGCGGTCGCGGCGACGATGGTGATCCGCAAGATCAACCACATGCAGACCACCCGCAAGTGGGTGCCGTGGTGGGACCAGGCGCCGAAGCTGAGCGCCGTCCCGTCGTACGAGGTGACCCAGGTTCCGTCGTACGCGAACGACGACACCGACGAGCAGCCGGCGATCTCCGAGCCGATCGCCGCGTCGCCGTCGGTGGGTCTGATCCGCGAGCCGCAGCCGCAGCTGCAGATGGCCGGCGGTCCTCAGGCCCCGGCCGGTAGCCCGTTCGCTCCGCAGGCTCCCGCGCCGAGCCCGTTCGCGCCGGCCGCCCCGACCGTGCCCGCCGCGCCGCAGGGCTTCCCGGGTGACGGCGTCGCCGCACCGGCCGCGTTCGCTGGCGACCCGGTCGTCGAGGAGCCGCCGAAGTGGAGCCCGTTCGCGCCGGTCATCGAGAGCTGGCAGGACAACGACGCCGGTCCGGCCACCGAGCAGTTCAGCCCGATCGAGTCCTGGCGGGACGAGAAGCCGGCCGCCGAGACGACGTACGAGGCGCCGTCCTGGAGCGACTACCGCAGCAGCGACGACGTCCTCGGTACGACGAGTACGACGAGCAGTTGGCTCGACGAGGCCGCGCCGATGACCGTCGTCCAGCCCGACCCGTACGCGTACCAGCCGCAGCCCGAACCGCAGCAGCCCGCTGCCGAGGAGCCGTGGGCCGCGCGCTACTCCGAGCCGTACTCCTACGAGACCGACTACACGTCCTCCCCCGTGGAGGCGCAGACCGCACCCGAGCCTGAGCCCGCGCCAGTTGCGCGCGCCGGACGCCGGGCCGCTCGGGTCGCGGTCGACAGTCCGTCGGCGATCCAGCCGGCCGTCGATAACCACTCCACGCACGCTGCGGAGTCCGAGCACATCAGCTACTCGTCGTACTCCGACCACGGCGTCTACGGCCAGTCCGAGCACACGCAGCCGTCGTCGCACGTGTCGGCGTCCTCCGGCTACTACGAGCCGGCCCCGGCGTACCAGGAGCCGGAGCAGGACGACTTCCTGACGCCGTCGAAGCCGCTCCCGCCGGTCCCGTCGTACGGTCCGGAGCCGACGTACTCGTCCAACAACGACGAGTACACGAGCTACGAGACGCCGTACACCTCGGACTACTCGCCGTACAGCTCGGAGTACAGCAGCAACAGCTACAGCTCGAGCAACTACGAGTACGACGCCTACAGCAGCAACACGGGGTCGGAGTACACCAGCACCGAGTCGTATGAGACGTACAGCCCGAACTACGCGTCGGAGTCGTACGGCTCGCAGTACTCGCCGGAGCCGGAGCAGACCGAGTACCAGCAGCAGACGCCGTACTCGTACGAGCAGCAGCCGACCGACGACCCCGAGCAGCCGACCCCGCCGCGCACCCAGCCGCGCCGTGGCCGCTGGGTCTGATCTGATAGCTGCATGCGCTTAGGTTTCGCCACTCTCGGTTGCCCCGGAGCTCCACTCGACGAGGTCCTAGCGCTTGCCCAGGGCAACAAGTTCACCGGCCTGGAACTGCGGGCCGCGCCGGACGAGTTCACCAACACCGGGCTGACCGCGGCCGAGCGGCGTGAGCTGCGGACCCGGATCGAGGACGCCGGCCTGGAGATCTTCGCGGTCAGCAGCTACGTGAAGCTCTGCGCGGTCGAGGAGCAACCGCTCGAAGCCCATCTCGAGCTGGCTGGGGATCTCGGCGCCCGCGGTGTCCGCGTCTTCCCCGGTGATGACCCGGATGCGACGGAGTCTCCCAGCGCAGGCGAGATCCGCGCTCTCGACCGGGTGACGACCGCACCGCGGGACGTCCCGATCCTGCTGGAGACGCACGACTCGCACTCGACCGCCCGCCAGGTCGCGGCGTTCTGCGCGCTGCTCGACGCCGACGTCCCCGGCCACAACGTGAAGGCCATCTGGGACAGCTCGCACACCTGGTCGCACGGTGAGACGCTGGCCGAATCGTTTGCCTTGCTCGAGCCGTGGATCGAGGTCGTGCAGTTCAAGCAGGCCGACTCGCAGCAGGACTACCGCCCGGTCGCGATCGACGCCGGCGACTTCCCGATCCAGGAGCTGCTGCAGACCCTCGACGGCACCGACTACCCACTCTCACTGGAGTGGGAGCTCAAGTGGCACCCGCAACTGCCGTCGTTGGCCGAGACGCTCCCCGCCGTTCACACCTGGCTGGGCACCGGCGAGGTCAAGTAGCGCGTGATCGTCGGGCCGAGCCACGCGACCGCTTCGTCGGTGGACAGGCCGACGATCGGCTCGAACTCGAGGATGTACCGGCACAGCGCGAAGCCGAGCGCCTGTGTCGCGATCAGTCCCGCCCGCACGGCCGGCTGATCCATGGCGGCCCGCTCGAACGCGGGAGTCAGCTGCCCGATGAACACCTGCCGCATCCGTTCCGCCGCGGCCTCGTTGGTGACCGCCGTACGCAGCAGCACCCGTAGCGTGTCGTCCGCCTCCCAACGCTCCACCAGATGCCGGACCAGCACCTCCCCGGTCCGCTCCCGCGGTACGTCGCTCAGATCCGGCAGCCGTACGTCGAACTCCGCTGCCGCCGCGAACAGCTTCTCCTTGCTGCCGTAGTACCGCATCACCATCGCCGGGTCGATAGCCGCGTCGGCCGCGATCGCCCGGATCGTTGCCCGCTCGTACCCGTCCGCGCCGAACCGCTCCCGCGCCGCGGCCAGGATCGACGCCCGGGTCCGGTCCGACTTCTTCTCCGCCATGCCCCCAGCATATGCCAACGGTTGTTGACTTTTGCCGGAGCGAGTCCTATCGTAAAAGTCAACAAGCGTTGATAAATGGTGGGAAGGAGCGACGATGACTCCGCAGAATGCAGAGGTCGTAGTGGTGGGTGCGGGTCCGGTCGGGCTCGCGGTGGCGGTCGGACTACGGCTGCACGGGCACGACGTCGTGGTGATCGACAAGCAGGCCGAGGGCACGAACACCTCGCGGGCGTGCGTGATCCACCCGCGGACGCTGGAGGTGCTCGAGCCGCTCGGGGTGACCAAGCAGCTCGTTGACCGCGGTCTGGAGCTGGAGGACTTCTCGATCCGGGCCGGCGACCGCAAGCTGATCCCGGTCGGCTTCGAGGACCTGCCGACGCAGTATCCGTTCGTCACGATGATCCCGCAGCCCGTCACCGAGCAGGTCCTGCTCGAGCGGCTCGAGGAGCTCGGCGGCTCGGTCCTCCGCCCGTACGCCGCGACCGGGCTGCGCCAGACCGCCGACGGTGCCGAGGTCACGCTCGACAACGGCGACGTGATCCAGGCGCAGTACGTCGTGGCCGCCGGCGGCATGAACAGCACGATTCGTGAGCTGGCCGGAGTGCGGATGCCCGGCAACACGCTGGAGCTGTCGTTGAGCCTGGTCGACATCCGTGTCGACGGCGGCCTGCCGACCGACGAGGTCGGGCTGTACCTCGCGGCGTCCGGACTGCTCGTGGTTGCCCCGCTGCCGGACGGAAGCTTCCGCCTGGTCGCCGAGGTGCACGATGCACCGGAGCACCCGGACATCGCGTTCGCGCAGGACCTGGTCGACGACCGCGGTCCGCGGGGCGGGCACCCGAAGGTCACCGAGCTGGTCTGGGGTTCACGCTTCCGGATCCACGAGCGGGTCGCGGACGAGTACCGGTCCGGTCGCGTGCTGCTCGCCGGCGACGCGGCCCACACCCACAGCCCGGCAGGTGGTCAGGGCATGAACCTCGGTCTCCGCGACGCCGTCGTACTGGCTGATGCGCTGTCGGAGGCACTGGCCGGTGACGACTCGGGTCTGGACACGTACGCCGAGAACAGCCGTGCGGAGGCGGTCCGGGTCATCGGCCTGGCACACCGCTTGACCCGGATGGCCAATGTCCCGCGGGCGATCCGTCCGGTGCGGAACGCCGTACTCGGTCTGGCCGGCCGTGTCGGCAAGGCGCAGGACGGCCTGGCCAAGCAGCTCGCCGGCTTCCCGGAGCGCTAGCCGGCCGTCGATCCGCGGATCTGCAGGGTGTACGGAACGGTGAGGTCGCGGTGGGCGGCCTCACCGTTTCCCGCGATCCGGTCCAGGAGCAGGGCGACCGCGTTGTCGGCGAGCCACTCCTTGTCCGGGGAGATCGTGGACAGCGTCGGCGAGTGGTACCGGCCGTCCTCGATGTCGTCGAAGCCGACCACGGCGACGTCATCCGGAACGCGCAGGCCGGCGTCGGCCAGCGTCCGCAGTGCGCCGAGGGCGAGGAGGTCGTTGAAGCAGAAGACTGCGTCCGGTGGCTCGGGTAGCGCCAGCAGTTCGCGCATCGACGCGGCGCCGTCCTCCCGGTGGTATCCGGTCCCGGCGAGCTCGAGCGCGGGATCGTGGGGCAGGCCGGCCGCCTTGAGCGCCTTCCGGTACCCCTTCCGTCGTACCGCGCCGGTGCTCGTCCCGCCGACGCCGATCGCCGCGATCCGCCGTCGTCCGATCGCGATGAGATGCGTAGTGGCGTCGCACGACGCCTGGACCGAGTCGACCGCGACCCGGTCGAACTGGCCGCCGGCCGGTCGCTCGCCGAGCAGAACCAGCGGCTTCCCGGCGTCGGCGACGGTCAGCTTGGCCGGCACGGTGGTGATCGGGGAGAAGATGATGCCGTCGATCAGCTGCCCGCGCATCCCGTCCAGGACGAACTTCTCGGCCGCTGCCTCGCCCTCGGTCTGGTCGATCAGCACGGTGATCCCGCGGCGCTTGGCGGCCCGGCTGATCTCGGCGCCCAGCTCGGCGAAGTACGGCGAGGCCATCTCCGGGATCGCCAGCGCGATGAAGTCCGAGCGGCCCTTGCGCAGCGAGCGGGCGCTGACGTTCGGCCGGTAGTCCAGTGCGGCGATCGCGGCCTCGACCTTGGCCCGGGTCCGCGCGGTGATGTGCGGGTAGTCGTTGATCACGTTCGAGACGGTCTTCACCGAAACGCCGGCCCGTGCGGCTACGTCACTCAGCCTGGTCGCCATCCCGAGAACCTCCAGTCACCCGCCTGTCGCCCGAGTCTGCCACGCCCACCGCCCCCCATCCCCTCCAGCCGCCTCCTCCACCAATTTCGCTGGCTGACCCATCAACTCGGGGGTTCGTGACCCCGATTCCGGGTCACGAACCCACCTGCTGGTGGGCGAGCCAGGCAAATTGGTGGGTGAGCCAGGCAAACGAGGTGAGGGGTGGGTGAGGTCTTTACAGCGATTGTCAATCGTTGTAGACAACCACGTTAAACGTTGTAAACGACTCTGGGGAGGCCCTGTGGCTCGACTTGTGGTTGACCCAGCGTTCGTCGTGGGGGCGTTGGACCGGCGGCTGTTCGGGTCGTTCGTGGAGCACATGGGGCGGTGCGTTTACACCGGGATCTACGAGCCGGAGCATCCGCGAGCCGACGCCGACGGGTTCCGGGAGGACGTGCTGGAGCTGGTCCGGGAGCTCGGCGTGACCGCGGTCCGCTATCCCGGCGGGAACTTCGTCTCGAACTACGACTGGGAGGACGGCGTCGGCCCGAAGGACCAGCGGCCGCGGCGACTCGACCTGGCCTGGCGGGCGATCGAGCCGAACCAGTTCGGCACCGACGAGTTCGTCGCGTGGTCGCGCAAGGCCGGCGTACAGCCGATCTGGGCGGTCAACCTCGGTACCCGCGGGATCCGCGAGGCGGTCGACCTGCTGCAGTACTGCAACCTCCCGGCCGGGACCGCGCTCAGCGACCGGCGGGTCGCGAACGGCAGCCCGGAGCCGCACGACATCCGGATCTGGTGCCTGGGCAACGAGATGGACGGCCCGTGGCAGATCGGCCACAAGACCGCTGACGAGTACGCGCGGCTCGCCGAGGAGACCGCGAACGCGATGCGTCGCGTCGAGCCCGGCCTCGAGCTGGTCGCCTGCGGTTCGAGCAACGCCGGCATGCCGACGTTCGGCGAGTGGGAACGCGTCGTGCTCGAGCGGACGTACGACCTCGTCGACCACATCAGCCTGCACGCGTACTACGAACCGCGCGACGGCGACCAGGCGAGCTTCCTGGCCGCCGCCGAGGAGATGGACCGGATGATCTCGTCGGTGATCGCGACCGCCGATCACGTGAAGGCGCTCAAGCGCAGCGACAAGGAGCTGACGCTGTCGTTCGACGAGTGGAACGTCTGGTACCAGCAGCACTTCCCGGGTGAGCTCGGTCTCGGCATCCGTGAGGTCGGCCCGCTGATCGAGGACAGCTACACCGTCGACGCCGCGGTGGTGGTCGGCAGCCTGCTGATCACGCTGCTCCGGCACGCCGATCGGGTGAAGATCGCTTGCCTGGCGCAACTGGTCAACGTGATCGCCCCGATCCGCACCGAGCCCGGCGGCCGCGCCTGGCGGCAGACGATCTTCCACCCGTTCGCGTTGACCGCGCGGTACGCCGGTCCGACCGTGCTGCAGACCGCGGTCACCGGCGGGCCGGAGATCGACACCGCCGCCTTCGGCAAGGTCCCGGCGTTGTGGAGCACAGCGACGTACGACGAGAACACCGGTGAGACCGCGATCTTCGTGGTGAACCGGAGCGAGACCGACAAGATCGACCTGGAGATCCCGGTGACCGGCCTCGCGCTCGCCGAGCATCTCGCCCTGTACGACGAGGACCGGTCCGCGGTGAACACCGCTGACCACCCGGACCGGGTGACGCCCCGGTCCGTGGACGGCACCGAGATCGTCGACGGTGTCTGCACCGCCACGCTGCCACCGGCTTCGTGGCATTTGATCCGTTTGAGTTGAAGGGACCGCCCTGTGCCTTCGAAACGACTGCTCGCCACAGCACTTGCTGTCGTCGCAGTAGCGGCTGGTACGTCGGCCGCCACCGCGGCGCCGGTCGTCACCACCACCAACCCGATAACGGCCGGCTTCGCCGACTCCTTCGCCGACCCGTCGATCATCCAGGGCCGCGACGGCTACTGGTACGCGTACGCCACCTCCGACCCACTCGTTGCCAACGGCCCGTTCGGCCTGATGCACATGGCCCGGACCAAGGACTTCAGTTCCTGGGAGTACCTCGGCACGGTCTTCGACGACCAGACCAAGCCCGCCTGGGCCGCGCCCGGTTCGTTCTTCTGGGCGCCGGACATCCGGTACTTCGATGGCCGTTACGTCATGTACTTCACCGTCACGGACACGCTGGCCAACCCCGGCGGTGATCCGGCCATCGGTGTCGCCACGGCGCCGACGCCTGCCGGACCCTGGACCGCTGGTGACGGTCCAGTGGTCGCACCGCGCCCCGACGGCAACGGCGGCTATCTCGGCACCATCGACCCGGCCATGCTGACAGCCGCGGACGGCAAGCGGTACCTGTACTACGGCGGCTTCAACGGCGGCATCTCGGTGACCGAGCTGAGCGCTGACGGCATGCACGCGGTCGGCACTCCGACCCAGGTCACGATCGGCGACCGCTACGAAGGTTCGTACGTCGTCTACCGCGACGGCTGGTACTACTTCATGGGCTCGTCGATGAACTGCTGCGCCGGCCCGACCACGGGGTACTCCGTCTTCGCCGGCCGGTCGCGCTCCCCGCGCGGCCCGTTCGTTGATGCCGACGGCGCCAAGCTCACCGACTCCCGCGTCGGCGGCACGACGGTCATCACGCAGAACGGCAACAAGTGGATCGGGCCCGGCCACCACGCGTTCATCACCGACGCGGCCGGTCAGGACCACATCGTGTACCACGCGATCGACCGCGGTACGCCGTGGCTGACCGACCCGTTCGGCATCAACCGCCGGCCGATGCTGATCGACCAGATCGACTGGATCAACGGCTGGCCCCGAACCCGCGCCGGCCTGGGCCCGTCCGAAGGTCCGGTGCCTGCGCCCACGACCGGCTCCGGGCTGGGCATCGACTCAACCAACCCTGCGGCTGGTCTTGTCGGCGCAACAGCCAACCCCGGCGACTCGGTTGGCGGACCCACTGCCTTGATCCGTGGCGCAGCCCAAACCCGTGCGTCCGCTCCTGGCGGGTCCCTGCGCGTGGAAGCGGACGTCAAGCTCGGCTCGTCTTTCACCACAGTGCTGGGCAACCAGGTGGTTGCGACTGTTGCGAACAATCGTCTGACCCTCGCGGTGGGCCGTCGTACGACGTCGGTCAACCTGCCGGCCGACTTCGACCGCACGCAGTGGAACAAGCTGTCGGTGCAGGTGGGCGGATCCGGCGTGACGGCACGACTGAACGACGCCGGCCTTGGAGATGTCTACGCGGAGGCGCGGTTGCCCGGGCTGACGTTGCACTCGGCGCCGGTGCGGTGGCTCGGGTCGGCTGAGGTGGACAACCTGACCGTGCGTCCCGTTGCCAAGCCGGTGACGAAGCTGGCTCCTGTGCCGCGGACCGGGAAGCTGCTCGCGGGTGACGACTTCAACGGGGCCCTCGGAGCGGACTGGTCCTGGGTGCGGCAGGACGACAAGGCAACTGTTGCCGACGGCAACCTGAACTGGCCGCTGGAGAACGCGGACATGGTGGGCAGCGGGAACAACGCCGGCCTCCTCCTGCACGCGACGCCGGCCGGGAAGAGCTGGGTCGCCGAGACCAAGTTGCACCTCGACACCGGTATCGACGACGTCCGCAACTATCAGCAGGCCGGCATGATCGTCTACCTGAACGACGACGACTTCGCCCGGCTCGGCGACGTCGCGATCTGGAAGACCCGGCAGACGGAGTACGGCCGCGAGCTGGTGGCACGACCGTCCGACGGCGCCACGTCGTACGGCGCTGCCGCGATCGGACGGACCGCGCCGACGATGTGGATGCGGATCGCGTACCACGAGAACGCCGCCGGCGAACACGTCTACCAGGCCGGCACGTCGGTCGACGGCAAGAACTGGACCTGGGGCGCCTCCTGGGTCCTCCCGGCTGCCGCGCGTATCGGCCTGTACGCCCACGGCGAGTTCACCGGCGCCAACCCGCCACCCGTCGCAACCTTCGACTACCTGAAGTTCTACGAGAGTAAATAGATGTTCACCAATCCGGTGTACGACGGCAGCTTCGCTGATCCGCAGATCATTGCGGTTGGCAACGAGTACTTCGCGTTCGCCACCAACGGGCCGCTCGGCAACGTCCAGACGTTGACGTCGACGGATCTCGTGTCGTGGCAGCAGGTCGGTGATGCGCTGCCGTCGTTGCCGGATTGGACCGCGCCCGGCAGGGTGTGGGCGCCCGAGGTGGCCGTGCACGCGGCGGACCGGTACGTCATGTACTACACGACGCGCGATCTGGTGTCCGGTCACCAGTGCGTCGGCGTCGCGGTCGCGTCCACACCCCAAGGTCCATATGTCGACAAATCTCCACAACCGTTCGTCAGTCAGGCCGACGAGGGTGGATCGATCGACGCGTCGCCGTTCCAGGACTCGAGCGGCCGACGCTGGCTGTACTGGAAGAACGACGGCAACGCGATCGGCGTGGACACCTGGATCTACGTCTCCGAACTGTCCGACGACGGCCTCACGCTGGTCGGCCCCGTGCATCGCCTGATCAAGCAGGACCTGCCGTGGGAGGGCAACCTCGTCGAGGCGCCGTACATGGTCGAGCGGAACGGGAAGTTCCACCTCTTCTACTCCGGCAACGCCTTCGACAAGTCGACGTACGCCGTCGGCCACGCCCTCTGCGAATCCCCCGTCGGCCCCTGCACCAAGTCCGGCGCCCCCATCCTCACCACCTCCCCCGACGCCGCCGGCCCAGGCCACAACATGGTCCTCGGCAACTGGTTCGTCTACCACGCCTGGGACCCCACCCAGGTCGGCACCGACCCCAAGGGCCGCACCATGTGGCTCTCCCAACTGACCTGGAACGGCGACACCCCAGTCGTCCAACCACCGCTCGCACGGAACCCGCTGGATCCGTAACCTTTCCGGTCCTCGCCGCATCTGGCTCTGTGGAAGAACCAGTTCTGGGGAGGGGATCGCTATGCGACGCACCGATGTCTCCAGCCTGGCGGGGGCGGTCGCGTTGACCGTGGCGGTGTTCGTGCCATCGGCACACGCCGCCGGGTCAGCTGCGGCTGAGGCATGTCGGATGAATCCGAGGTTGGTGACCGCCAAGGGGCCGGCTCCGGCTATCAGTACGCCGTGGGCCATGCGAACGGCACGTCCACGGTGATCAACAGCCTGGGCAAGGTCACCGGCACCTTCCCGGACCCGGTGTACTTCCGCTGGGGTCCGGTCTTCTATCTCGACCCACTGAACGGAGACTGACGTGCTGCTGACAGCCATCCTCGCCACCGCGGCCTGCTCGCTCGCGCCCGGGTCCGTGCTCGAGAGCGGAGCACAGGACAACGGTGGGATCACCGTGGGCTACCCGGCCCGCACCGTCGGGCTGCCCGGTCCGATCTTCGGCGTCTTCGCGCCCGGAGCCGTCCGACTCAGTACGACGTTCACGAGCGACGCGTCGAACCTGGGTGCCACCAACGAGGGCTGGGTCGTACAAGGCGACTCGTTGTACTACCGCACGTACTCGATCGACACGATGAACGAGTTCGTCCCGGGCCTCCCGAACGTGACGCAGCGGATCGGCGGCGGCTGGTCGAAGTTCACAGCGTTGGAGGTATCCCAGACCACCGCCCGCACGACGGCGTACGGACTGCGCAGCGACGGCACACTCAATCGCTGGACGGTCATCGGCAACACGTGGCGGAGCAGCGGATCGGCGACCGGGTTCGCGGCGGTGAAGTCGATGGCGCTCATCAGCAAGACCGCGACGTACGACGCGTTCCTCGCGAACACCCGCGGCGGCGCGCTCTACACGATCCACATCCCGATCGCAGGGACGATGAAGCCGATCGTGAAGCCGGTCCGCACCAAGACCTGGCAGGGGTTCGAGAAGCTGCTCGCGAGCAAGTGCGGCAACTACGGCACGCTGCTCGTCGGCATCGACAAGGACACCAGGACCGCATACACGTACGCCGTTGGCCGCGCCAACGGTACTGCCACCGTGATCGGCCACGTCAGCTCGTCCGCCGGCAGCTACAAGGCGCCGGTGTACTTCCGCTGGGGCAGCACGCCGGACATCGACCCGCTCAACGGCGAGTAAGAACCTCGGTCAGGATCGTCAGGGCGCGGTGGAGATCGGACGGCGACGGCGTCGCGTAGCCGATCACCAGCCCTGGCGGTCCTGACACGCTGCGCCTGTACTCCGACAGCGGCGCCACGACCACACCCGCCTCCCGAGCCGCGGCCGCGATCCGGACATCGTCCGCGTCGTCGGGCAGCAGCAGCGTGACGTGCAGACCGGCGTCCTGGCCGATGACCTGTCCGTACGGCGAGAGCACCGCGACCGTGTGCGTACGGCGGTCCGCGTACAAGCGGCGTCCGCGGCGTACGGCCTGGTCGAGGTAACCGTCGCGGAGCATGGCGAGCATGGCGGCCTGCATCGGCCACCCGGGCCAGTCGCCCGAGTTGGCGCGGAAGGCGGCCAGGCGGTCGACGGTCTCCTCGGACGCCACCAGCCACCCGAGGCGGAGCGCGGGGCTGATCGTCTTCGACAGCGTGCCGAGGTGGACGACCCGCTCCAGGTCGAGCTGGGCGAGCGCCGGCAGTGGCGCGACGTCGTACCGGAACTCGCTGTCGTAGTCGTCCTCGATCAGCTGTGCGCCGGTCCGACGCGCCCAGCGGATCAGCTCGTTGCGTCGGGCAACGGGGAGTCGGCCGCCGAGCGGGTACTGGTGGGACGGCGTGACGTAGACAGCGGTGACGTCGTCGGTCAGTGCGCCGACCTGCAGACCGTCCTCGTCGACCGGTACGTCGACGATCTCCAGCCGGTGGTCGCGGGCGGCGACGACCGCGTTGAGGTACCCGGGGTCCTCGATCGCGATCCGGTCGCCCGGTTCCCGGGTGACGGTGAGCAGCAGCCGGAGCCCGTGAACGGTGCCGTTGGTGACTAGCACATTCTCCGGACCGCAGGCGATGCCGCGGACCCGGGCGACGTGGTCCGCGAGCGCGGCGCGCAGTGCGGGGAGTCCGGCCGCCTCGTCGTACCCGCCCGGTGGTGACTGGGTGGACACCTCACGCCATGCGCGCCGCCAGCCCGGATCCGGCGTCGGGGCGATGTACGGGATGCCGGGGCGCAGCGTCAGGAGCTTCGCGTCGGCGTCGAGCGGGTGCGGTGTGCGTCGCCGTACGGCCGGTTGCAGCGGCACGACGTCCGTGACGAACGTGCCGGCGCCGGTCCGCCCCTCGATCCAGCCCTCGGCATGCAGTTGGTCGTACGCCGCCTGCGTCACGGACCGCGATACCGACAGCTCCCGGGCGAGGTCACGCGTGGACGGCAGCCGATGACCGGCCTGGAGCCGCCCGTCGACCACGGCGGCGCGGAACTGTTCGGCGAGCTGCAGGTGCAGCGGCAGACCTGTCGTCCGGTCGATCGTCAGCGGCAGTGAACTCTGCACAGCAACTAGGATCCCAGCATGACCATGACCGCCGAGGACGTGTCTCGTTTCGAGCGGTCCAGGCGCCGGCTCGAGGCCATCGCGTACCGCCTCCTCGGATCGGCCGGCGAGGCCGAGGACGCCGTCCAGGAGACGTTCCTGCGCTGGCAGGCCGCGGACATCGCCCACATCGAGGTCCCCGAGGCGTGGCTGACGAAGGTGCTCACCAATCTCTGCCTGAACCAGCTCGCCTCCGCCCGCGCGCGGCGCGAGACGTACGTCGGCCAATGGCTGCCCGAGCCGCTGCTCGACGGCGACCCGATGCTCGGCCCGGCGGACACCGTGGAGCAGCGCGAGTCCGTGTCGTACGCCGTACTCACGCTGATGGAGCGCCTGTCGCCGAACGAGCGGGCGGTCTACGTGCTCCGGGAGGCGTTCGACTACCCGCACCGCGAGATCGCCGAGATCCTCGAGATCAGCGAATCCTCCAGCCAGCA
This sequence comes from Kribbella sp. NBC_00662, assembly GCF_041430295.1. Taxonomy (GTDB): domain Bacteria; phylum Actinomycetota; class Actinomycetes; order Propionibacteriales; family Kribbellaceae; genus Kribbella. The sequence continues at coordinate 2,265,077 of NZ_CP109029.1, forward strand.
GATCCTCCGCCGCGCGAAGCAGCACCTGGCGGACGGCAAGGCACGCACCGAGGTCGACGAGGCCGTGGCCCGGCAGATCGTGGACGAGTTCCTCGCCGCCGCGACCAGCGGCCGGACCGACTCGATCGTCCGGCTGCTCACCGCCGACGCGATCTCGGTCGGCGACGGCGGCGGCAAGGTTCCGGCCCGCACCACCGCGATCGAAGGTGCGCTCGCGGTCGCCCGCTTCCTGCGCGGCCTGTTCAAACCGACCGAGGCGAAGCGCGTGTACGTCAGCGGTCCGGCGGAGGTCTACGCCTGGCCGGTCAACAGCGAACCCGCACTCGTGGTGGTCGTGAACGACGAGGTCATCGGCGTCATGTGCCTCGAGGTGACCGCCGACGGTGTGACCGCGGTCCGCACCCAGGCGAACCCGGACAAGCTGGCGCGGGCGACCGAGCTGTTCGCGGCCTCCGATCATGGAGAACCACTGACGACCATCCTGTGACGTGGTTCACATCGCGTTCCTGTCAGGAAACGGCGAGCTACCCGGTTCAAGGGTCGACACCGCATCAGACAGGAGTACGGATATGAAGCACTGCATCGTGGTCCTCGGCGCCGGGTACTCCGGAGCCATCGCAGCCGGCCGACTCGCCGCGCGGTTGTACCGCGACGAAGTCAGCGTCACCCTCGTCAACGGTGAGGCCGACTTCGTCGAGCGGGTCCGCATGCACGAGGTGGCCACCGGCCGGGACCTCAAGCTGCGCTCGTTCGAGCAGATGTACGCCGGGACCGGCGTCGTACTGAAGATCGCGAAGGTCACCGGGGTGGACGTCGACTGCAAGACGGTCACGCTCGACTCGGAGGAACTGGAGTACGACACGCTCGTGTACGCGCTCGGCAGCGGCTGGAACTCGCAGGGCGTCCCCGGCGCCGCCGAGCACGCCTACGAGATCGCCAGTCGGCCGGGCGCCCTCCGGCTGCGTGAGCGGCTGGCCTCACTGACGGCCGGGCAGACCGTGACCGTTGTCGGTGGTGGCCTCACCGGCGTGGAGTTCGTGACCGAGCTGGCCGAGTCCCGGCCCGACCTCGATGTCGCGCTCGCGGTCCGCGGAGAGCTCGGTGACTGGTTGTCTCCCAAGGGGCGCCGGCACCTGCGGAAGGTCGTCGACCGGCTCGGCATCACCGTGCACGAGAACACGGCAGTGACCCGCGTCGACGCGGATCAGGTCATAGCGGCCGACGGCGGGACGATCCCGGCCGCGGTCACCGTGTGGACGGCCGGGTTCGCCGTGAACCCGATCGTGCAGGCGACTTCGCTGGAGGCCACCGACACCGGGCGGATCGTGGTTGACGCGACCATGCGGTCCGTCTCGCACCCGGATGTGTACGCGGTCGGCGACGCGGCGTACGCGATGGGGTCGAAGAACAAGCCGCTACGGATGTCGTGCGCGTCGGGTCAGCCGATGGCGTGGCAGGCGGCCGACTCGATCGCGGCCCGGTTGACCGGTGGCAAGCTTCCGCACGCGCCGCTGTTCTACTTCAACCAGTGCATCTCGCTGGGGCGGAAGAACGGGCTGATCCAGTACGTCACCACCGACGACCGGGCCGTCAACGCGACCCTGACGGGCCGGGTAGCCGCCGTCTACAAGGAGTTCATCTGCAGGGGCGCCGCCTGGAGCGTGGAGAACCCGATGGTCGGCATGCCGACGCGGCGCCGCCACGTGATCCGTCAGGCTGCTCTGCTGGCCTCAGTGGACTAGCTGATTCGAGCCGGAATGGCCCGTGCTGCCAGGCCACTCGTCGTTGAACCTAGTTGCATGACCACTACGCCGTTGCAGCCGACTGCCCGGACCTCACTACGTCGCTCGAAGGAACGTGCCGCCACCGACCGGCAGGTGCTGTACGACGTACTGCTCGACGGCATGTTCTGCCACCTCGGCGTAGTGGTCGACGGCGATCCGCTCGTGCTGCCGACGGCGTACGGCGTGGATCTGGATCGCGGGCCGGACGGGACGCTGTACCTGCACGGCTCGGTCGCCGCACGCAGCGTGGTCGCGGCGCCGGAGCAGACGGTCTGCGTGACGATCACGCACACCGACGGGCTGGTGCTGGCGCGGTCCGCGTTCCACCACTCGGTGAACTACCGGTCGGCGGTCATCTTCGGCGTACCGCGGCTGGTCACCGACCCCGACGAGAAGCTGCACGGTCTCAATCGGATCGTCGACCACCTGGTCCCCGGCCGGTCGACCGCCGTACGGCCACCGAACCGCAAGGAGCTGGCCAAGACGTCGGTGCTCGCGCTCTCGCTCACCGAAGCCTCGGTGAAGACCCGCTCCGGACCCGCCAACGACGACGAGCAGGACCTCGACCTGCCCTACTGGACAGGCGTGATCCCGCTCCACGTCGTCGCCGGCGAGCCGGAGAACAACCCTGACTGCGACCTCCTGGTGCCCGCCCATGTCCGCACCCGCGCGAACCTGATGGGCGCTCCCTCCTAGGCCACCGTCCCCTTGTTGTAGTTCTTCTGGGCCCAGAAGTAGCCGACGACCGCGATCGCGGCGCACCAGGCGACCGCCAGCCAGCCGTCGCCGCTGTCCATCGGCGTACCGAGCAGCAGGTGCCGCAGCGTGTCGATGATCGGGGTGAACGGCTGGTACTCGGCGAACCACCGGATGCCGCTCGGCATCGCGTCCAGCGGGATGAACGTGTTGCTCAGGAAGGGCAGCAGCAAGGCGATCGGCAGGACGACGTTGCTCGCAGCCTCCGGCGTCTTGCTGGTCAGCCCGAGGGCGATCGCGAACCAGGTCAGGCCGACGGTCACCGCGATCAGCAAGGCGGCCGCGAGCAGCCAGTCAACGACCGACGCGTTCGGACGGAACCCGATCAGGACCGCGAAGCCGACCACCAGAGCCAGGCTCGCGATCGTCAGGATCACGTTGCCCAGCACGTGCCCGGTCAGCACCGCCGGCCGGAAGATCGCCATCGTGCGGAACCTGGTCACGATGCCCTCGGTCATGTCCATGCAGACCGCGACCGCGGGCGACATGGTCCCGGAGGCGATCGACATCAGCAGGATTCCCGGGGTGAGGAAGTTGATGTAGTTGCCCCGTCCGCCCCCGCCGCCGAGACCGTTCGCGAACGTGTCGCCGAAGATCAGCCCGAACAGCAGGATCATGATCACCGGCATCCCGAGGGCGCCGAGGGACAGGCCCGGGTACCGCTGGGCGTGGCGTAGGTTGCGACGGAGCATGGTCCCGGTGTCTTGCAGTGCGTAGCTCATTTCGCGGCAACTTTCTCGGTGGGCTGACCGGTGACGGCGAAGAACACGTCATCCAGGTCGGGCGTGTGGACAGTGAGTTCGTCGACCTCGAGCGAGGCGTCGTCGATGCGGGCCAGCAGGTCGCGCAGCGCGTGCACGCTGCCGTCGTTCGGCACCTGCAGGACGAGTGATTCGTGATTCGGTACTGCGGTCGGCAGCACCTGCCCCGCCAGCGCGAACGCGTCCGGGGAGGTGAACCGGAGCCGGATGTGGCCGCCCGGTGCGAGCCGCTTCAGCTCCTCCGGCGTACCTTGGGCGACCAGTCGGCCGTGGTCGAGGACGGCGATCCGGTCGGCCAGTTGGTCGGCCTCGTCCAGGTACTGCGTGGTGAGCAGGACCGTGACGCCGCCGGCGACGAGTTCGCGGATCATCGTCCACATCTGGTGCCGGCTGCGCGGGTCGAGACCGGTGGTCGGCTCGTCCAGGAAGATGATCTGCGGGCGGCCGACCAGCGTCATGGCGATGTCGAGCCGGCGCTTCATACCGCCGGAGTACGTCATCGCCAGCTTCTTGCCGGCCTCGACCAGGTCGAACTGCTCGAGCAACTCGTCGGCCCGCAGCCGCGCCTCGTTCTTGCCGAGGTGGTACAGGTCGGCCATCAGGATCAGGTTCTCCCGGCCGGTCATCAGGCCGTCGACCGCGGAGAACTGGCCGGTGACGCCGATCGCGGCGCGGACCGCCTCGGGGTTGCGGTGCAGGTCGTGGCCGGCCACCCGGATCTCGCCGGCGTCGGCGGTGACGAGTGTGGACAGGATCTGCACCGCGGTGGTCTTGCCGGCGCCGTTCGGGCCGAGCAGGGAAAAGATGGTGCCTTCGGCAACGTTCAGGTCGATGCCGTCGAGCACGAGTTTCTCGCCGTAGGACTTGCGCAGTCCGGTGACGTCGATCGCAGCTGACATGAGTGTTCCTCGTCTGTTTCCGGGCAGGGCGAACCTGCCCCAGGTGGCCAAGGGGTTGTTTCGGGCGTGTTCGACCGCCCCGCGACCCGTCAGGTCGCCGGTATCGGGTTAGGTGTCGCGCCACTCCCGGCGCCGAAGGCGCCGTGCTTTTAGCTGTTGTATTTAGAGCTAAATGTCGAGGTCCTCGACGGCCGGCTGGTTCGCGGCTTCCTCGACCAGCTCGTAGAGGTCCTCCGGGATCAGTTCGCGGAGTTCCTCGACCGTCTCCACGATGTAGAGCGTGGCCTCACCCTGCGCCATGCTCCAGGACTGGTCGCTGCTCCAGTTGCCGATCCAGGAACGCCAGCCGGTCAGGTAGCGCTCGTCGTCGCCGCTGACGGTGTACTGGCTGCGGCGATCGGCGTGCAGGACGAACTTGCCGGTCCGGCTCCGGTAGACCTTGAATGCCTCGTACCCGGTGCTCTTCGACCGGCCGCCCTCGGCCAGCAGTACGCCGGAAAACCGCTGCTTGCGGCCGGCGCCCCGGCCCACCCGCACGGTGATCTCGTCGTACCCCTCGAGCCGTCCCTCTTCGAGCTCGACGTACTTGCGCAGCGCGATCGAGATCGCCGAAGACAGGTTCCCGGCCAACTCCTGCGCCTTCTTGTACAACGGCAGGTCGTCGTCGGACACGTAGATCGTCTTGTTTGGCATCGCTCCTCCTACGTAGAACTATACGCAGAAGGCTACGCACATGTCTACATATATCTCTACGTAGATGCAGGCGAGTACAGCCAGGGGTCGGAAAGGTCGAAGTACTCCGGAGGTACGGCGTCCAGCGCGTTCAGTTCGTCGACCTCCGCCTTCAGGTCCTCCGGCGGCTCCTTGCGCTCGCCTTCGCGGGCCTCGGCCTCGGAGCTGAAGTAGAACGCCGACGTGAAGCCGCCGTCGTCGGACAGCGCAAAGAGACTGCCGAGGAGGTCGGGCCGGAAGCTCGCCCACTCGTCCGGGTGCTGGTCCATCACCGTGCGGACGCGGTCCGGATCGGTCACTCGGCCGCGAATGATCTGGACGAACCCGGCTGCGCCCGGATCGCCGAGCAGGCCGAGCGTCACATCCTCGGTGTCGCTGAACGCGGCGTCGCCGCTGAACAGCGCCGAGAACTCGTGCCACCACTTGTCCTGGGCCGGCGACTCACTGTTGCGCCGTGCGACCTCGGCGGACTCGAAGCGCGCGAGCGCGATGAACCTTCCGTCCGCGGTGACGCCGGCGGTGGTCCCCAACCAGCCGGACGCCTCGGGCGCCAGTTCTTCCATCCACCGATCCATCGCTGCGTGGGCCTGAGCGACGTCGGTGAGCTGCCCATGGATGACCTGTACGAACATGGTGCGACCCTCCCCGGTCTCCCCCAGGTCGCTACCGCTGTTCCGACAGTACGCCTGCCTGTTGCGCACGGGCGAGCATCAGGATGCCGGCCAGCACGCCGGTGATGCCGAGGGTGATGAGGCGGGCGTCGGATTTCCACAGGCCGAAGATCAGCCAGCAGGACAGCTCACCGCACACGAGCGCCCAGGTCCCCTTCGAGATGCCCGTTGGGTGGGTGGTCCGGTACGCCGTCCAGAGCGAGGGTGCGACCTGGACGATCGAGGCGGCGGCGAGCAGTGTGCCCAGACCGACCCGGCCGCCGACTGTGGCGGCGAGTGCGAGAAGGCCGGCCCACGCAGAGATCCAGCCGATGGCGCGGCGGTTGAGAGCGCCGCGGCGTACCAGCAACACCGAGACGGTGGCGGCGAGGGTGCTGGCGGCGGTCGACGGCAGGCTCGCGGTCCAGTAGCCGGATGCCATGAAGTAGCAGAACCAGGCGGCGTTGTTGATGCTCGTCAGCGTCGCCCAGGACCAGGAGACTCCGGCCGTGTCCCCGGTCCGGCGAAGTTTGAGGATCTGCGGAAGGTACTGCGGAATGCCGAAGCAGGCTGCTGCGATAGGCAGGAGGTCGAGCATGGCGCAAGATTACGGCTGAATCGACGAAGTTTTCGTGCGAATTCATGCTCAACCGGAGCTCCCAACGATAGGATCTTTGCCGTGGATGCCATCGATCGCAAGATCCTTGCGGTGCTACAGGCCGAGGGGCGGCTGACGGTGACCGAGCTGGCCCAGCGGATCGGGTTGAGTGCGGCGCCGTGTCATCGCCGGCTGCGGGAGCTCGAGCGTGGCGGGGTGATCTCCGGCTACCGGGCTGTCGTCGACCCCGGCGCGGTCGGGCGCGGGTTCGAGGTGCTGCTCGCAGTGACGATGGACCGGGAGGAGTCGGTGGCCGGGTTCGAGGCCGGGCTCGCGGAGATCCCGGAGGTGGTGCACGCCGAGCGGCTGTTCGGTGAGCCGGACTACTTCGTCCGCGTGGCGACCGCGGACATCGCGACGTTCCAGCGGCTGCGGGACGAGCGGCTGGCGCGGCTGCCGGGTGTCCAGCGGATGACCTCGACGATTGTGATGAAGAAGGTCGTGGACAACCGGCCGCTGCCAACGTGAACAGTGTGGAAACTCATCCGCTCAAACCTGAGTTATCCACAGATTTGGGGCATTTCGGGCGGATTTCGTGGAGAAGTAACGGTCAGCTTGGGGACAACTCACCCGAATCGGTGTGCACAACTGGGGATACGGGTGTGGATAACTCTCGGATGACCGTGGTCAGACCCACTGGGTGGAGACGACGAAGCCGACCGCGATCAGGCCCATGCCGATCAGCAGGTTCCAGTTGCCGAGGTCGTCCATCACCGGGATGTCCTGGCCGGCCACGTAGAAGACGACCAGCCAGGCCAGACCGAGCAGCCAGCAGAACAGCATCAGCGGCGCGACCCACACGCGGCTGGTGGTGCGGGGCCTCTTCGGGGTCTTCTCGACCTTGACCTTCTCGGTCTTCTTCTTGTTGCGACTGCTCGACTCGGGCACGACTGAACTCCTTGTAAGGACGGACGCATAAGCTGACCGCTGACGACCTGTGCGGGTCCGGCTCGGGTTAGCGTAGTGCAGACAGCAACATGGAGATCACTGGTGCGTAGGTTCAGGCGGATTTCGCTGTGGCGCGTGGGTGCGCCGCTGGCGCTGCTGTGCGCCGGTCTGCTGTTCGCGACCAGTGCGACCAACGCCCGTGGCACGGACCTGCGGCCCAGTCGCAACACTACGCTCGCGGGCCTGGTGGAGGAACAGAGTCGCCGCAGTGCCAGCCTGGTGCGGCAGCACGCGGCGCTGACACACGACATCGAGGCGCTCCAGGCGCAGCAGGGATCGATCGATCCGAAGCTGGCCAAGCAGTTCGAGGACCTGTCCGAGCAGGTCGGCACCCGCCCGGTCGTCGGCCCCGGCCTGACGGTCACCCTCCGCGACGCGCCACCCGAAGTGGTCAAGGAGAACCCGGACGTCGACGAGAACTGGCTGGTCATCCACCAGCAGGACATCCAGGCGGTGGTGAACGCGCTCTGGGCCGGTGGCGCCGAGGCGATGACGATCCAGAACCAGCGCGTCATCTCCACCACCGGGGTCAAGTGCGTCGGCAACTCCGTCGTACTGCACGGCGTCCCGTACCTGCCGCCGTACACGATCAGCGCGATCGGCGACCGGCGGAAACTGCAGAAGGCGCTCGACGACTCGCAGTACATCGAGAACCTGCAGGACTACGTGGTGAAGTTCCAGCTCGGGTACGACGTGAAGAGCCAGTCGTCGATCTCGATGCCGGCCTACGAAGGCACCCTGGACCTGCAGAGCGCGACCGTCCCCGGCTACGAGCGGACACCGTCGGCGAGCCCGAGCGTCACCGGGCGATAATGGTCCGCATGCCGCGGATCCTTGTCGTCGACAACTACGACTCCTTCGTCTACAACCTGGTGCAGTACCTGCAGCAACTGCAGGCCGACACCACCGTGCTGCGCAACGACGAAGTCACCCCCGACCAGGCCGGTGAGTACGACGGCGTCCTGCTCTCCCCCGGTCCCGGTACGCCGGAAGAAGCCGGCGCCTGCGTCGACATCGTGAAGGAGAAGGGCGGCGTGGTCCCGATCTTCGGGGTCTGCCTCGGTCTCCAGGCGATCGGCGTCGCGTACGGCGGTGTCGTCGGCCGCGCGGACGAACTGCTGCACGGGAAGACCAGCCAGGTGTTCCACGAGGGCGCCGGCGTACTCTCCGGACTCCCGTCGCCGTTCACCGCGACCCGGTACCACTCGCTCGCGATCGCGCAGGACACGGTGCCGGACGAGCTGCAGGTGACCGCACGCACCGAGGCCGGCGTGATCATGGCCGCCCGGCACCGCGACCTCCCGGTGGAAGGCGTGCAGTTCCACCCGGAGTCGGTGCTGACCGAGGGCGGTCACCGGATGCTCGCCAACTGGCTCGAGATCTGCGGCGACCCGGACGCGGTCGCCCGCTCGGTCGGCCTGGCGCCGGTCGTCAGCTGACCACCGGCGACTCAGCTGACCACCAGCGACTCAGCTGACCGCCGACAACGAAGAACCCCCGGGGCCGATGTGGCCCCGGGGGTTTGTGTTGTCTCAGCCGCCGATCGTGATGCCCGGCGTGGTCGGTGTGGTGGGCGGCGTGTCCGTCGGCTGGCTCGGCGGCGGGGAGCTCGGCTCCTGCTGCTTGTTCACGGTCAGCGTGATCAGATCGCCCTTGGCTGCCTTGCTGCCGGCCTTCGGGGACTGCTGGAGCACCTGGCCGTCGGCCGCGTTCGGGTCGTTGCCGAACACGTACCCGACCCGGAAGCCGGCCTGCTCCAGCGTCAGCTTCGCGTCGTCGTACGACTGGGTGACGACGTTCGGTACGTCGACCTCGGTCTTGCCGCTGGAGACCGTCAGCGTGAACTCCTGACCCGACGGGTACTGCCCGTTCGGGTCCGGGCTGACCGCGAGCACGGTGCCCTTCTTCTCGTCGCTGTCCTGCTCGATGACCTTGTCCTTGACCTTGAAGTTCGCGGCCGTGCCTTCGAGCGCCTTGCGGGCGGCACCCTCCGACTTGCCGATCACGTCCGGCACCGGGAACGCGCTCCGCCCGGACGAGAAGACCACGGTGACCGTCGAACCCTCCTCGGCCTCGGTCCCGGCCGCGGGGGTCTGCCGGATCGCGGAGCCGCGGCCGACCGTGTCGCTGGTCTCCGACGGTCCCTGCGCGAACTTCAGGCCCTTGTCCGCCAGCAGCGCGGTCGCGTCCGCGACCGACTTGCCGCTGACGTCCGGCACGGCGACCTTGGCCACCGGGGTGTTGGTCGCACCGCCGCCGGCGTTGTCGTTCTTGTTCATATTGGTGAACAGGGCATATGCACCGACCGCGATCGCGACGATCGCCAGGCCGAGCAGGAAGTACGCGAGGCCGCGGTTGCGCCGCGACCGGCCGTCGTCCTCCTCGTCGAGGTCGTCGCCGCCCGGCGGGAGGATGTCGTTCCCCGCGGTCTGTCGGTAGGCCTGGGTGGCAGCCGGCGCGATCGCGGTCGGCGCCATCGCCCGGGTCTCGGCGACCGCCGCCATCGGCGCGGTCACCTGCTGGCCGGCCAGCACCCGGTGGATGTCCGCACGCATCTCGGCCGCGCTCTGGTACCGCTCCTCGCGGTTCTTCGCCAGCGCCTTGAGGACGACGGCGTCGACCTCCGGCGGGATGTCGGGGTCGAACGAGGACGGCGGCAGCGGCTGCTCCCGGACGTGCTGGTAGGCCACCGACACCGGCGATTCACCGACGAACGGCGGACGCCCGGTCAGCAGTTCGTACAGCAGGCAGCCGGTCGAGTACAGGTCGGAGCGGGCGTCGACGGTCTCGCCGCGGGCCTGCTCCGGCGAGAGGTACTGCGCGGTGCCGATCACGGCCGCGGTCTGGGTCATCGTGGAGGACGTGTCGGCGACCGCGCGGGCGATACCGAAGTCCATCACCTTGACCTGGCCCTGCGGGGTCAGCATCACGTTCCCGGGCTTGATGTCGCGGTGCACGATGCCGGCCCGGTGGCTGTAGTCGAGCGCCTCGAGTACGCCGGAGGTGATCTCCAGGGCGCGCTCGGGCATGATCTTGCGGCCCTCGCGGATCAGGTCCCGCAGCGTCTTACCGGTCACCAGCTCCATCACGATGTACGGGATCGTGACGCCGGAGCCGTTCGGATCGGGCTCCTCGCCGGTGTCGTACACCGACACGATGGTCGGGTGGTTGAGCGAGGCAGCCGACTGCGCCTCCCGGCGGAACCTGGCCTGGAAGGTGGCGTCACTGGCCAGGTCGACCCGCAGCCGCTTGATGGCGACGGACCGGCCGAGCCGGTTGTCCACACCCCTGCGGACCTCCGCCATGCCGCCGCGGCCGAGCGGTTCGCCTTCTTCGTACCGGCCGCCGACGAGACGTGCCTGCGATGTCATGACCTCAGCCTTCCAACCTGTCTGTGAGACACAAAAACACACTCAACTTGCCCACGGTAGCGGCCGCCACACGTGGTTCCCCGTTGGAGAGACGCGCCGTGACGGCATCATTCCGTATCGTGCTCATTGGCTCAGCACCGCCTCCATCACCGATTTGGCGATCGGGGCGGCCAGTCTGCCGCCGGCGATGTCGTCCCGGGCGATGTCGGCCTTCTCGATCAGCACCGCGACCGCGATCTTCGGGTCGTCGGCCGGTGCGAACGCGGTGAACCAGGCGAACGGCGGGCGGTCCTTCGCGGTCTGCGCCGTACCGGTCTTGCCGGCCACCTGCACACCGCTGATCTGACCGGGCTTGCCGGTGCCGTTGTTCACGACGTCGACCATCATCGCGGTCAGCTCGGACGCGACCTGCGGGGTGACCGCCTGGTGCAGCGACTCCGGCTTGGTCTCCGAGACCGTCTTCAGGTCCGGGGTCTTCACGTTCTGCACGAGGTAGGGCTTCATCACCTCGCCCTTGTTCGCGATGCCGGCCGCGACCATCGCCATCTGCAGCGGCGTGGCCCGGACGTCGAACTGGCCGATCGCGGACTGCGCGGTCTGCGGCTCGTTCGGGTCGCCGGGGAACTGGCTGGTGGCCACGCTCGGCAGCTCGGCCAGCGGCCGCGCGCCGAAGCCGAACTTGGCGGCCTGGTCGCGCAGCGCGTCCGGCCCGAGGGCCAGGCCGACGCTGCCGTAGGCGGTGTTGCAGGAGTAGCGCAGCGCGATCGTCAGGGTCGCGTTGTTGCTGCCGCCGCAGTTCTTGCCGTCCTCGTTCACCAGCGGGACGGTGGTCTGCGGCAACGGCAGCTCGGCCGGCGAGTTCACCTTGGTCTCCGGCGTGTACTTGCCGCTGGACAGCGCCGCGGCCGCGGTGATCAGCTTGAACGTCGAGCCCGGCGGGTAGAGCTCCTGGGCCGCGCGGTTCGACAGCGGCCGGTCCTTGTCCTCGGTCAGGCTCTTCCAGGCCGCGTCGACCTTGGCGCTGTCGTGCGAGGCGAGCCGGTTCGGGTCGTACGACGGTGTGGTCGCCATCGCGAGGATCTTGCCGGTCTTCGGCTCGATCGCCACCACGGCACCGGTCTTCGAGCCCAGACCCTTGTACGCCGCCTGCTGTGCCGCGGCGTTCAGCGTCAACGTGACGCTGCCGCCCTGCTGCGGCCGGTTGCTGATCACGTCGATGATCCGGCGGAACGCCATCGACGGGTCCGAGCCGTTCAGCTCGGAGTTCATCGTCAGCTCGATCCCGCCGCGACCGAACCGGTACGAGTAGAAGCCGGTCACCGGCGCGTACACCGGACCGGACGGGTACGTCCGCTGGTACTTGAACCGGTCGTTGGACGGTTTGCTCTGCGCGACCGGCGTGCTCCCGATCAGGATCGGGCCGCGGTTGACCGAGAACTGCGAGTCGCGGACCCGGTTGTTGTCGTTGCGGCCGTTGATCTCGTTCGCCCGGAAGGCCTGCAGGTACGTCGAGTTCGCCATCAGCGCGAGCATCAGGATGATCGCCGCGACGGCCAATCGTCGGATCGCCGAGTTCACTGTTTCTGCACCGCCATCGCGATCGTTTCGTCGGACACGGGAGCGGCCGGTGTCTGCGGTCGCCGGGCCTGATCGCTGATCCGCAGCAGCAGCGCGATGATCGCCCAGTTCGCGACCAGCGACGTACCGCCGAGAGCCATGAACGGCGTGGCCAGACCGGTCAGCGGGATCAGCCCGGTCACGCCACCGACGATCACGAACACCTGCAGTGCGAACGACATCGCCAGGCCGGTCGCGACCAGCTTGCCGAAGATGTCCCGGCAGCCGAGGGCGGTCCGCAGGCCGCGCTCGATGATCAGCGTGTAGATCAGGATGATCGCGATCAGACCGGTCAGGCCGAGCTCCTCGGCCATCGAGGAGATGATCATGTCGCTGTTCGCGTAGAGCGTGGCCTCCGGGTGGCCCTGGCCGAGGCCGCGGCCGAGGATGCCGCCCCACGCCTGGCCCATCAACCCGAGCTTCACCTGGCCGCCGTCGATCGCCCACGGGTCCAGCCAGTCGGTGACCCGGCGGTGCACGTGGCCGAACGACAGGTACGCGAAGTACGCGCCGCCGACGAACAGCAGGCCACCGATGATCAGCCAGCCGGCCCGCTCGGTGGACACGTACAGCAGGAACAGGAACAGGCCGAAGAACAGCAGCGACGAACCGAGGTCGCTCTCGAAGACCAGGACGCCCAGGCTGACCAGCCAGGCAACCAGGATCGGGCCGAGGTCGCGGGCCCGCGGCAGGTCGAGGCCGAGGAACCGGCGTCCGGCCAGCGTCAGGACGTCGCGCTTCACCACCAGGTAGCCGGCGAAGAAGATCACCAGGCAGACCTTGGCGAACTCGCCGGGCTGGAACGACATCCCGGCGACGCGGATCCAGATCGGCGCGCCGTTCACGTTGGCGCCCAGGCCGGGAACCAACGGCAGGATCAGCAGCACGATTCCGGCCAGGCCGAGGCTGTAGGTGAACGCCTGCAACCGGCGGTGGTCGCGGACCACGATGATCACCGCGAGGAACAGCACGACGCCGACCGCGGTCCAGGTGATCTGCTGCGGCGCGAACGGGACGCCCTTGGTCCGGCCGATCGCCGTCAGGCCCAGGTCGACGCGGTGGATCATCGCGACGCCCAGCCCGTTCAGCAGCACGGCGCACGGGAGGATGACCGGGTCTGCGTACGGCGCCCGGAACCGCAGCGCCATGTGTGCGATCAGGGCGAGCAGACTGATGCCGGCGGCGTAGTACCCCGTGCTGGCCGGGATCTCGTTCTCGACGGTGATGCCGATGTTGACGTACGCCGCGACCGATACCCCGATCGCGATCACGAGCAGCAGCAACTCCACCCCGCGCCGGGTACGCGGGATGATCTGGATGACTGACGTCGAGGCGATACTCATCGGACTCCGTCGCAGTCGTCCGGGCTGCCGGGCGTCGTCGTACTGCCCGGGCTGGTCGGCGTCGTCGACGGGTGCACGACCGGAGTCGTCACCGGGGGCTTGGAGACGGGCGGCTTCGACACCGGCGGCTTCGACACGGGCGGCGTACTCGGCTTCGGTGTCGGCGTGGGCGTCGGCTTGGGCTTCGCGGCGCACTCGGCAGCGGTCTGCTGCAGCTCGGCGACGATCGAGCGGGCACCGGCCAGGTTGTCCGCCTGGATGTTGCCCTCCACCTGCTCGCGGCTGTACGTCGGGAGCTTGTCGACCTGGAGCGACTGGCGCTCGTACACCTTCGACAGGTTGAGACCCGGGAGGTCGGCCTCGACGCCCTTGAAGATCGCCACGTAGTCGCCGTCGGTGCCGACGTAGTACTGCTTCTGGGTCCAGCTGTACGCGAACCAGCCGCCGCCGCCGATCAGCCCGAGGATGACCACGAGTACGGCGATCCGCCGCAGCCAGGGGAACCGCTTCGGCGGGCGCGGCGCGTACCGCAGCTCCTCCGGATCGAGCCCGGCGCCATGGCCACCGCCGCCGTGCCCGTCGCCTCCGGTGCGGATCGCGACCGTGGGCTCGCCGCGGCCCGTGCTGCCCTGGGCGAGCTCGGCGGCCGCGCCGACCAGCTGCGGCTGGACGCCGCTCGCGGGCTCGGTCTCGACGACGTCTGCGACGACGCAGGTGACGTTGTCGTTCGAACCCGCCTCGAGCGCGTGCGTGATCAGCTCGACGACGACGGAGTCCGGCGTACCGGAGGCCATCGAGGCGGCGATCACCTCGTCGCTCACGTAGTCGGGCAGGCCGTCGCTGCACAGCATCAGCCGGTCGCCGGCCTGGACGTCGAGGATCTGCAGGTCCGGATCGGAGTCCGGGCGGCCGTCGAGCACCCGCAGGATCAGGTTGCGGTGCGGGTGGGTGAAGGCCTCCTCCTGGGAGATCCGGCCCTCGTCGACGAGCGACTGCACGAAGGTGTGGTCGTGGCTCAGCTGGTACAGCTGGCCGTCCCGCATCCGGTACGCGCGGGAGTCGCCGAGGTGCGCGAGCCCGAGCTGCTTGCCGTCGAACATCAGCGCCGTGACGGTCGAGCCCATGCCCTCGCGTTCGGGGTCCTCCTCGACCAGCTCCGACAGTCGCTCGTTGGCCCGGTGGACGGCGCCGGCCAGCGCCTCGATCATGTCCTCGCCGCTGATCTCGGCGGTGTCCAGTCGCCGGATCACCTGGACCGCCGCCGCGCTGGCCACCTCACCGGCCGCGGCGCCGCCCATTCCGTCGGCGAGCAGCAGCAGGTGCGGACCGGCGTACGCCGAGTCCTCGTTGTTGCGGCGCACCCGTCCGACGTCGGACAGTGTGGCGTAGTCGAGCGACAGGGTCATCGAGGCAGGCCTACTTCGCGATGTTCAGCGTCGTCCGGCCGATCCGGATCGAACCGCCGATCTCGGCCGGGACCGGGCGGGTGACCCGCTGGCCGTCAAGGTACGTGCCGTTGGTGGAGCCGAGATCCTCGACCCACCACTGGCCCTCGGACAGGAACAACCGGGCGTGCCGGGTGGAGGAGTAGTCGTCGTCGAGCCGGATCTGGCAGTCCGAACCGCGGCCGATGATCACCGGCTCCTCGGTCAGCGAGGCGCCGACGCCGGCCTGCGGCCCGTCCGCGATCGTCACCGACGCGGGCAGGCCCTTGCGCTTCTTGGCCGGCTTGGCGGTCTTCGGCGTCCGGGTGCTCTGCGGTGCGACGGCGGCCGCCGCCCGGCTGTCCACCTTCGCGCCGAACAGGTCGGACCTGATCACGGACAGCACCGCGAGGACGAACATCCACAACAGGGCCAGGAACCCCAGTTTGATCAGGGTCAGGGTCAGTTCCGACATGGACTTCCGGTCACCACCCGCTGCTCGGCGGCTGGGCCATCGGCTCGTCCGCGAGACGCAGCGTCATCGTCGTGTTGCCGATCCGCACCGTCGAACCGTCGACCAGCTCGGCCTCGGTGCTGCGGCGGCCGTTGACCAGCGTGCCGTTGGTGGAGCCGAGATCGACCAGCACGACCCGGATACCGTCCGGGCCTTCCGGCATCAGGCGGATCTCGGCGTGCCGCCGGGACACACCCGGGTCGTTGATCTGGATGTCCGCGTCGGTACCGCGGCCGAGCACGACGCCGGGCGGGTTGACCGGGCGGCGGCGCCCGTTCACCTCGAGCATCACCTGGGGGTGACCGCGGCGGGGGGACGGCTGGGGCGCGTACTGGGGCTCGTACGGGGGCGGGCTCTGCACGACCGGCTCGTTCGGCGGCACGTAGGGCTCCTGCTGGTAGGGCTGGGGCTCGGGCTGCTGATAGGCGGCCGGGCGACGCTGTGGCGTCCCGACCGTCTCGCTGACCACCCGGAACTTACCGGTCGGGAGGTCGTCCTGCTGAACCAGCTCGATGTCGATGGGCCCGGAGAACGTGTACCGCTGGATGTCGGCGTGGTCGCGCAGCTCGTTGGCGAGCTCGTGGTTCAGGGTCCGGCCGTAGGCGTTCAGCCGCTCGAAGTCGTCCGGTCCGAGCTCGACGACGAAGTGGTTCGGCACCAGCCGCCGGTCCCGGGACAGGATCCGCGCGGTGTTGTCGATCTCACGCTTGAGAGCCGCCGCCAGTTCGATCGGCTCGACATCACCCTTGAAAGCGCGCGCGAAGACACCGCTCACAATGCCTTCCAGGCGTCGCTCGAAGCGCTGTAGCGGTCGCACGCCTCCTCCTCCACGGTCGGTACGCCAAAGATCGTCCACCGGTCGAGGCGGACACACCGGGTACGACGATCGATCGTATCGGGAGGTTCGACCGAACCCGCAATGTGAAGCACCCCGACAACCCGTGCTAATGTTCCTTCTCGTCGCCGGGAGCACCATCCGGCGACTGCGCGCGGGTGGCGGAATAGGCAGACGCGCACGGTTCAGGTCCGTGTGCCCGAAAGGGCGTGGGGGTTCAACTCCCCCCTCGCGCACCACGAGAGTCCCGGTCGAAACGACCGGGACTTCGTCGTTTCCGGGCATGTGCGAAGCCTCACGCCGCCGGCTTCGCGCGGCCGTTCCGGTGTAGTCCGGTGCAGTCCGGTGTGCTCGGGTGACGCCTTCGATCCGCCGATCGGTTGACCGGGCGGGTCGGCCGGTGGACTGACGACCTGGGGCGCCTGTGGGTGGGAGGCTGCTGGGTATGGAGCAGGCGCTGGAGTTGGACGGGCTGACGAAGGTTTTCGGGGATGAGCGGGCGGTTGATGGGCTCAGTCTGAGTGTGCCCAGTGGGTCGTTCTTCGGGGTGTTGGGGCCTAATGGGGCCGGGAAGACGACGTCGTTGTCGATGGCGGTGGGATTGTTGCGGCCTGACGGCGGGACGGCGCGGGTCTTCGGGGTGGATGTGTGGCGGGAGCCGACGAAGGCGAAGGCTCTGGTCGGGGTGTTGCCGGACGGGCTGGGGATGCCGGAGCGGCTGACCGGGCGGGAGGTGCTGACCTACCTGGGGTTGCTGCGTGGGCTGCCTGCGGACGAGGTTGCCCGGCGGACCTCCGAGCTGCTGGAGGTGCTCGAGCTCGATCACGAGGACGACAAGCAGGTGATCGGGTATTCGACCGGCATGCGGAAGAAGCTCGGCCTGGCTGTCGCGCTGCTGCACGCGCCGCGGCTGCTCGTGCTGGACGAGCCGTTCGAGGCGGTCGATCCGGTGTCGGCGGCGACGATCCGGACCATCCTGCACCGGTTCATCGCCGGCGGCGGTTCGGTGGTGATGTCGAGTCACGTGATGGCGTTGGTCGAGCAGCTGTGCGATCGCGTCGCGGTGGTCGCGGCCGGAAGAGTAGTTGCCTCAGGCACCGTTTCTGAGGTGCAGGCGGGCGGCACGCTGGAGGATGCGTTCGTGACGCTGGTCGGTGCGTCGACCCGTGGCGCGGAGGGACTGACGTGGCTCTCGCACTGACGTACAGCACCTCGCACACGCTGGTCCGGATGCGGCTGGCCGCGTTCCGGCATGCGCTCAAGGACCAGTTCAGGGTGACCTGGATCGTCACCGGCGCGTTCGTCGGCCTGGTGCTCGCGGGCGGGACGATCTGGGTCGCGGCGAGGGGCGACAACGACGTACTGGTCGTGGTGCTCGCGGTCTGGATGCTCGGCTGGGTGGTCGGACCACTGTTCGCGGGCGGTGGCGACGAGACGCTCAAGCCGGAGTACTTCACGATGGTGCCGCTGCCGCCGCGGACGCTCTCCACCGGTCTGCTGGTGGCTGCGCTGGCCGGTGTCGCACCGGTCATCAGCCTGATCGCCCTGCTCAGCCTTGTGATCTCCGGTGCGAATGTCGTCGCCGCTCTGGTCGCCGTGCCTGCTTTACTGCTCCAGCTCTTCTGCTTCGTCCTCGCGTCCCGGCTAGCCGTCGCGGTGTACGGCGTACTCCTGCAAGTGCGTGCCGGTGCGGTGATCGCAGCGCTCGTCAACGCCTTCATCCTGGCCTTCACCGCGCAGGGCTGGGCCCTGATCGTGGCGTTCGTATCCACCGACGTACAAGGCACGCTGGCGAAGGCGGCACGGATCGCACCGTCTGGTTGGGGCCTGGTCGCCGTAGAGGCTGCCGGACGTGGTGACTGGCTCAGAGTGGTTGTAGCACTGGCCGGACTGGTCGTCCTGGGTGTGCTGATGCTCCTGGCCTGGTCGGCGCTGCTAGTCCGCCGGACGACCGCGTCGCGAGCCGGCGGCAAGGTACGACGGCCGCTGAGCGGGACCACTCCGCGAAATGGTGCAGCCGCCAAGGAAGTGCGCTCCTGGACCCGTGACCTGCTCTACGGCCACAAGGCGGTCTTCGCGATCAGCTACGGGCTGTTCTTCTGCCTCATGCCGCTGGCGCTCGGATGGAAGGCGATGCTGCCCTGGGCCGGTCCGGCAGCCGTCGTCATGGCAGCAGCGATGTCCGCCAACCTGTACGGCGCGGACGGTACGGCGCTGTGGACCACGCTGATGACGCCCGGCGCCAACGGGCCGGATGTGCGCGCCCGTCAGCGGGCGTTCCTGCTGGTCTTCGGTCCGATCACGCTGGTCATCACCCTGCTGCTGACCTGGTGGTCCGGTTACGCCAGCGCCTGGCCGCTCGTGCTCAGCGTGCTGCCCGCTCTGCTCGGCGGAGCAGCCGGACTGGTCGTGGCCAGCTCGGTGTACGCCGCCGTACCGACGACTGATGCGCACAAGCGGTCCGGCAATCCGCTGAACTCGGGTGAGAACGAGGGCGAGACGATGGGCATCGTCTACGTGATGCTCGTGCTGGTCGCCTCGACCTGTGCCCCGGCCCTGATCGTGGCGCTCTACACCGGCTGGTGGGGTGTGCCGGTCGGCATCATCTCCGGCGTCCTCGCCTGGTGGTACTTCGGTCGCGTCGCTGCCCAGCGTCTCGACACCAGAGGCCCCGAGCTCCTCACGCTGCTCAGGCACGGCAGATCGCCCGCGGAGCAGGCCGAGAAGACCGCAGCGCTCGACGCACTCCCCAAGTGGAAGCGGACCGCTGCCGGCTTCTGTCTCGGCTTCGGGGCGATCCCACTGTTCCCGCAGGCCGTCGTACCGGCGATCTTCAAGCTGACCGGCAACGACGACACCCGGTCCTGGTTCCTGGCGCTCTACCAGTCCGGACCGTGGCAGTGGGTCGTGATCGTGGTGATGGCCGCGCTGGGCCTGTCGATGTACGCGTTCGGCGGGCTTACCTACTACCGCGCGAGGAAGCGCGCTCCGGGTGAGCCGCTCGCGGCAGCCGCAGGCTAGGCGACCCGCGGTGCCGGGCGGTCGGGGCGACCGTGTTGTGGTTGCGCAGCATCCAGATGGCAACGGCGGCCGCGGCGATCAGGCCGGCGATCCCGGCGTAGTCGGTGACACTCATCATCGGTTCTCTCTCCAGGGCGGTGGGCTCGGCGGCGGCGAGTTCCGCTGGCGTCTGACCGGAAAGTGACGGGCGCTGCACGTTTCCGTGATGGCACGGCGGTGTCGTGGCTGAATAGTGCCAATAGGAAAGCGCCGGATTCCTGAAAGGGTGGGGTCCGGAGGTGGAGCGGATGCAGGACGGCTCGTTGCTCGATGCGCGGGAGGAGCAGACCTACCGGCTGCTGGTCGGGCTGTCTGCCGCGCGGGCGGCCGAGTTGGCCGAGGTCGCCGAACTGCCGCAGCACGAGGCCGACGAGGTGCTGCAGCGGTTGCAGGCCAAGGGGCTGGTCACGGTCCAGTCGGCCGACGAGCCGGTCTTCAGCCCGCTGCCGCCCGACGTGGCCTTCGGTACGACGCTGCTGCGTCGCCAGGAGTCGCTCGAGGCCGCCCGGAAGACCGTGGCCGCACTCAGCGAAGAGTTCCGCGCCAGCGCGAGCCGCCGCGACGCGCACCACCTCGTCGAGGTGATCGTCGGCGCCACCACACTCCGCGAACGGCTACGCGATCTGCAGAACGCAGCCCGCGAGGAGATCCTCTGGTTCTGCCGCGCGAACCCGCTGGCGATGCAGGGCGCTGACAACACCGAGGAGTACGGCGCTCTGTCGCGCGGGGTCCGCTACCGCGCCATCTACGAGCGCGCGCTGATCGAGACGCCCGGTGAGCTGGACTCGATCGCCGAGGGAGTCAGTTGGGGCGAGGAGGCCCGGGTCCTGCCGACGCTGCCGGTGCGGCTCGCGATCGTGGACCGGTCGACCGCGATCTGCCCGCTGGTCCGCGACGACGAGAGTATCGGCGAACCGTCTGCCGCGATCATCAACCGCGGCCAGCTCCTCGACGCGCTACTGGCGCTGTTCGAGAGCTACTGGGAGCTGGCGACGCCGGTGCGGCTCCAGCCCGACGACGACGAGCCGGTGGAAGGGCTGGACGACTCCGAGCGGCTGCTGCTCTCACTGCTGGTCGCCGGGGTGCCGGACAAGTCGATCGCGACGCAGCTGGGTATCAGCCGGCGAACAGTGCAACGCCGCCTGGATCGCCTGATGGCTCTGGCAGGTGTGGATACCAGGACCGGTCTGGCGTTCCAGGCGGCGAAGCGCGACTGGCTCTGAGCGCTACTTCACGCCGTACGCCCGGATCACGGTCTGGGTGATCTTGGCGCCGTTCGGTCCCGTGGCGGCGACCTTCAGGGAGACCGTGTCGTGAGCGTTCGGTACGACGGCCAGGTAGTGGCCGAGAGCACCGACCACGATGAGCCGCTTCCAGGACTTGCCTTCGTCGTACGACGCCCAGGCCTGCAGCGACGTCGCCCGGGACGACTCGAAACTGATCGCGTGCGTGCGGGCTGCCACCCGACCGGTCAGGTCGACCGGGACCGTGTAGTTGACCTGCTGCAACGGTAGCGCCACAGCCTTGTCGTCAGCCTGCTTGGCGGAGCGGAACTCCCAGGAGGTCTCCGTGTGAGTACCCCAGTTCCACTCCCCCTCGCTGTCCTTGCGCTCGGTCGTCAGGTCCAGCTTGTACGCCGCGTCCTCGCTGGAGGTGATCACATCCGCCCACGCGCTTGGCAGCTCAGCCACAACAGCGCCGTTGCGGGACAGCGTTGCCGACGACGCAGTGGTCTCACCGACCGTGTAGTGCCCGGCCGCGTCCACGAACGACGGGATGCGGAGCGAGAGCCGATCCCCGGTGCGAGTGGACTGCACACCAGGTGCTGCGGCCGGCCGTACGACGGGACCGAACCACGTCTCGTCCGACGTACCGGTCCGGTACGAGCGCGGAACCGACGTCATCCCACCGGCCAGCGGGTTCATGTCGTCCCAGGTGTAGAGGTGGTGCACCCGGTGCTGCCAGAGCGAGTCACCGGACGTCACCCACTCCTCGCGCACCTTCGGGGTCTCGACGAACCGCTGGGCGTCGTTCCACGAGTACTCCTGCCACGGACGCCAGCCGAACCGCTGCTCCTTGGCCCAGTTGAACCCGCCGTTGTCGGCGTACCGCGTGGTGATGCGGGCGCTGTTCGCCGGCGTCACCTTGTAGTCGATCTTGGCCGGGATCGACCCGGTCGAGACCTGCTGTACGTCGTACAGGTACGGGCTGGACGTGGTGAGCGTGAGGTCGATCGACGCCTTGCCGCGACGGGCCCGGTCGATCAGCTTGTGACCGTCCTTGGAGGTGGTGACCATCGCCGGGATCGGCTCCCGGTCGCCGACCGGACGCCAGACCGTCCAGGCGGACCAGTCCGCCGGCCGGACCAGGATCACCGCCGCGGCACCCGCGTTCGCGGCCGCGACGATCTGGTCGTGCTCGCTGCCGTTGCCCCAGCCGTCCTCGCTGGAGTCCAGCACCGCGACCGCACCCCGCACACCCTTCAACGACGCGTCCGAGTACACCAGCGGGAAGCGCCGTTTGCCGTCGAACGACGGGGATTGGTGCAGCAGGTTGATGTCGAGCGGACCGGGGACGCCGGGGACCGCGGCCTGGACGAGCGGTGCGACGAGCTGCCAGCGGGAGGAGAACTCGAAGCTGCCGTCCTTGACCGGCTTCGTCGGTGTCACGTTGACCTGCTTGACCGTGCTGAAGTGCATCACGCCGTGGCTGATCGAGCGGCCGTTGGCGTACACGCGGTGCACGTAGTAGCTGAGCACCGCCTGCTGCTCCGACGGCTTCGGCGTCTCGATCGTGATCGGGACCGCCTTGCGCGCGTCGATGACGATCTCGGTGTCCTTGCTGACCACGATGTTCGGATCGGTGAACAGGCTCACCTGCTCGTCCTGCGGGTCGTAGTTCTCGACCAGCGAGTGCAGCAGGTACGTACCCTCCTCGACCTCGGCCGTGAAGGTCTCACCGTTCGGGATCCACGCCAGTACGTCGGACCGCGAGTTGTCCCCGAACAACGAGATGACCGGTACGCCGGTGGGCTGTCCGTCCAGGCCGACCGCGCGCAGGGTCACCTTGTGCTTCGGGCCGGACCGGAGCGCGCCGACCGCGGTGTGGGTGACGACGCCATCAGGGCCGGTGGCAACGATCCACCCGCTGTACTGACCGCGGCCGACCTTGGCCGGGTCGAGGGTCACCGGGACGTCGGCGGTGCCGTTGGCAGGAACGGTGACGGTCGCCGGGACGGTGAAGCCGGTCGCCGGCTGCTTGTCGTCCAGGTTGGTGACCTGAGCGGCCAGGTTCAGCGTGACCGGTGCGCCGGAGTCGTTCCGGTAGGTAACCGTGCGGGTGCCGGTCTCGAGGCCGAAGTCGGCGACGCCGCTCGCGGTCACCTTCTGTGCGACCGCCCGGGTCAGGTCGACCCGGCCCGCGCCCTGCTGGTACACGGTCTGCTCGGGCTGAGTCTTCGCCGTGCTGACCAGTGCGTTCTTGAGCTGGTCGGCCTTCCAGTCCGGGTGCTGCTGCGCGAGCAGTGCGGCGGCACCGGCGACGTGCGGCGTCGCCATCGAAGTACCGGAGGCGGACGTGTAGAGCTCGTCGATCGGGTCGCCCATGATCGTGCCGGCCGCGCGGGCCGCGATGATGCCGACGCCGGGCGCGGTGATCTCCGGCTTCAGGCCGGCGTCGCCGAGCCGCGGTCCACGGCTGGAGAAGTCCGCGAGCTGGTCGTTGCGGTCCACCGCCCCGACGGTCAGCGCGGACGCCGCGGCGCCCGGCGTACCGACCGTCTCGTCCTGACCTTCGTTGCCTGCAGCAACTACGAACAGGGTGCCGGTCTGCGCGGTGATGTCGTTGACGGCCTGGCTGAGCGGGTCGGTGCCGTCGGTGGCTTCGCCGCCCAGGCTCATGTTGACGACCTTCGCGCCCTCGGCCGCGGCCCACTCCATCCCGGCGATGATCCAGGAGTCGTACCCGTACCCGTCGTCACCGAGCACCTTGCCGACGAGCAGGTCGGCCTTCGGGGCGACGCCCTTGCGGGTACCGCCCGCGCCCGCACCGGTGCCGGCGATGGTGGCGGCGACGTGCGTGCCGTGACCGAAGTGGTCGACGGTGCCGCTCGGGCTGCCGGAGAAGTCCACGCTCTCCTTGACCTTGCCGGTCAGGTCCGGGTGGGTGGCATCCACGCCGGTGTCCAGGACGGCGACCTCGACACCGGCGCCTTCGTACCCGGCCTTCCAGGCGTCCGGTGCGCCGATCTGCGGGACGCTCTTGTCGAGCACCGGACGGACCCTGCCGTCGAGCCAGATCTTGGTGATGCCGCTGTTCAGCGAGCGGGCGCCGGCGGCCGGCCTGAGCGATTTCCACAGGGCGGGGAGCTGGTCCTTGGCCGCGTCCACAGCCCGGCCGCCGATCGACGGGAGCTGCCGGGTGGTCGTCGTACCGGCGAGATTCTGCTCGGTCCGGAGACCGGGGGTGTCCTTCACGATCAGCGGGAGGTTGGCGGCGTCGCCGTACCCGTCGGCGATCAGCTCGTCGACGTCGAACAGGTCCGCGTCGAGGACGCCGGTGGAGATGTAGGGGACGGCGTCGCTGGGCAGCACGCGCAGTCCGCCGTCGACCTCGATCGTGTGGAACGAGACGCCTTCACGGCCGGGCGCCGGGGTGACGGTGGCGGCCTTCTTACCGCCGCCGGCGTCGGTCAGCTGTACGACGTCGCCGGTGATCAGCGTGATGGCCGAGGACTTGATCGCCGTGGATCCGGTGGGAGGGGCGGCGGCGGACGGGATCGCCGACAGCGCGCCGAGGGTCAGCATCGCCGCGAGGGTGGCGGCGGTGAGGCGGGTGGGGGACATAGGCGGATTCTCCTTCGAGAGGTTCGGGGCAGGACCACCTCTTCTTCCGACAGAGTTTGCAATCAGGTCACAGCAATCGGCCCTGTCCATCACTGCCGTCCCTGCGACATGGCGCAACCACGCCATACTGATGGCCTCGCCTCCGGCTCGGCGGGTCATGGGGCCCTTGGCTCCCGGCCTTCCCTCGTCGCTCCGGTCGCTTCGCTCCCTACACTCCTCAGTCCAGGCCGGGAGGGCCCCATGACCGCTCAGGTAATCCGCAGGTGGGGGTGGATCGGTACGTTCTTGGTCGGTGCCGGGTTGTATCTCGCGGTGCTGGCTGTGCTGACCGATACCGGGAATCCGAATCTGTTCCCGACGATGATCCTGCTCGGCGCGCTCGTCGTACCGCTGACGTTCGTGACGTTCGCGGCCGGGCGGTCCGGGCGCTGGCTGATCGACGGGCCGACGCTCGGCGGGTGCCTGCTGTTCGGTGGCGTGGTCGGCGTGGTGGTCGCGGGGCTGCTCGAGTACGACGCGATGCGCCGGCTCGGGACGCTGCCGATGCTCGGGGTCGGGCTGATCGAGGAGGCGGCGAAGCTCGTCGTACCGGCGGTCCTGGTGATCTTCTTCGGGCACCGGTACCGGACGTCGATCGGCCGCGGGATCGTCATCGGCGTCGCGGTCGGCACCGGATTCGCCGTACTCGAGACGATGGGGTACGCGTTCGTCGCGCTGCTGCAGTCGAACGGGAACGTCGGCGCCGCCGAGCAGACGCTGTTCATCCGCGGCCTGCTGTCACCGGCCGGGCACGCGGCCTGGACCGGACTCGCCTGCTGGGGTCTGTGGCGGTTCGTGATCGCGCCGACCGGCAAGCACTTCGCGGGCTTTCTCGGGATGTACGCGCTGGCCGTCGCGCTGCACACCACCTGGGACGGGATCGGCGGCACGATCACGTACGCCGTCGTCGGTGCGATCTCCATCGGGCTGCTGCTGTACGGCCTGAAGCGCGCCCAGCGGACCGACACCGCCCTGGTGACCGCCTGACGGATCAGTGACCTGTCAGTACGGTGAGATCGCGGTCGTGAGCCATGGACAACGCGTGCCGGAATGAGTACGGTCCGTAAACGGCGTCCGCCATCACGCCACCCTCGTCGGTGAGGTACTGCCCGCCAGTAGTACCTCGCTGGTGGTTGGGCAGAGCAGGCTGCGGCGGACAGTCACGGCCTGATGGGGGCCCGATCACCCAGGTGGGGCGATGAACGGCACTCACCCGTTCACCGCCCCACCGGCTCAAACCTTCATCCGGTGTTCGCGGCGCGGATGTTCGGAAGCCGGACGAGCTGGGCAGACTGACCTCCGTCCGGTCCCCACCCGCCCCTGGGAGTAGCCGTGTCCCGTTTGTTCCGTCCGGCGCTGCTCGTCACCGCCGTTCTCGCGCTGCTCGGCTTCGGCATAACGCCGTCGAACGCCGCCACCACGATCACCGTCGCGACAGCGATCGGCCGCCAGGACAACTCCACGGCGTCCGTCAGCGGCTACGTGGTCGGTCAGCCGACCGCTACCAGCACCGTTGTCCGCAGCAACTTCCCGAACGACTACGCGCTCGCCCTGGCCGACTCGGCGACGCAGACCAGTACGTCGGCGATGCTCTACGTCCAGATCCCGGCCGCGTTCCGCGCGTCGTACGGACTGCAGAGCAACCCGAGTCTGCTCGGCAAACAGATCACCGTCACCGGCACGCTCGCGGCGTACTTCTCGCACCCCGGTCTGAAGAACGCGACCGCGTTCACCGGCGGTGGCGGTACGACGGACCCGCCCGGCGACCCGGGTGACTACTACGCCGGCGCCGAGGGCAAGACCGGTGCCGCGCTGAAGGCCGCGCTGCACACGATCATCTCGAGCCAGACCAAGCTCACCTACGACCAGGTCTGGGACGCGCTCGAGGTCACCGACCAGGACCCGAACAACAGCAGCAACGTCATCGAGATCTACTCCGGCCGTTCGATCGCGAAGAGCAGCGAGGGCGGCGGCGTCGACGACTGGAACCGCGAGCACGTCTGGGCCAAGTCCCACGGCGACTTCGGTACGGCGACCGGCCCGGGGACCGACATCCACCATCTGCGCCCCGAGGACGTCTCGGTGAACTCGGCCCGCGGCAACCTCGACTTCGACAACGGCGGTACGGCGGTCGCCCAGTGCTCCGGCTGTACGGCGGACTCGGACTCGTTCGCCCCGCGCCCGGCGGCCCGCGGCGACGTCGCCCGGATGATCTTCTACATGGCCGTCCGGTACGAGGGCGGCGACGGGTTCCCGAACCTCGAGGTGAACAACTCGGTCGGCAACGGCACCGCGCCGTACATCGGCAAGCTCTCGGTGCTGAAGGCGTGGGCGGCGGCCGACCCGCCGGACGCGTTCGAGAAGAACCGCAACGAGGTCATCTACAGCCAGTTCCAGCACAACCGGAACCCGTTCATCGACCACCCGGAATGGATCAGCTCGATCTGGCCGAACTAGAGCTTCTGGTTCGCCTGCAGGTTCTCCCGTCTGGGCCCGCCCTGACCGAGGGCGGGCCGGGCCTCGGGTGAGGCCGACTCGACCTGTCCGGCCACGACGCGCGGCCGGGCGATACCGGACTGTGCGGCGGCGAAGCCGAGGCGGGTCTGCACCCAGTCCTGGAAGCCGGGGTCGGCGACCCGGAGGTAGTACCCGGTGCGGGTCAGCAGTCCGCGGGAGATCAGCTTGTGGGACGCCTCGTCGAGATCCCAGCGCCCGGGGCCGGGCGGCTCGGACCGGGACGGGATGACCATCCCGTTCGACCCCAGCACGGAGGTCTTCGCGAGCAGTTCCTTCTCGTTGGGCGAGCAGTTGTACCAGGCGGCGTCGTACAGCGCCCGCGACTGCGCGTTCAGCCGTGCCCTCGCGGTGGCGGCGACGTCGGCGGTGATGCCCTGACCCTGGTCGGTGAGCTCGAGCGCCGCGGCGGCCAGCGTGCGCAACCGGGTCGGGTTGCCGTTCGCCGCCGCGACCAGGCTGTCGACGGCCTCCGGCTCGTAGCTCACCCGGGCCTGGTCGAGCGGCACGGTCAGCGCCAGCCGCAGCTCGTCCGCGTGGATCGGCTGCAGCCGGCGTACGTCGAACTTGCCGGCCTCCTTGGTCTCCGTGCCGGCATGTCCACCCGATGCCTCGAGCAACCGGCTGGTGGCCTCCTCGCCACCGGCGGCGATCAGGAACATCGGATGCCGTACCTGCTTCAGGTGCGCCGACAGCGAGGTCAGCACGTACAGGTCCTCTTTCGACGCGGCGTCCAGGTTGTCGACCATGACCAGGATCGGGGTCCGGTTCGGGTGCGCCATCTTGCCGAGGTGTTCGGCGACCTCGTTCAGCGTGGTGCCGACCGAGTCCTTCCTGACGCCTTCGACCGTGCTCTTGTGGATGCCGACCTTCGGACCGGGGGCGAGGCCGAACCGGAGCTGATTGGTCTTCATCAGGTTGGCCGTCCGCACCGCCATCCGGTTCAGGAGCTGCTTCAGCTCGCGCACCTCGCCGGCCGGGTACCGCTTCTTGATCGCGTCCATCTCGCCCTGCACCGCGCGGATGAACCGGGCCTCGAGGCCCTCTCGTCGCGAGGCGTCCAGCTGGATCGCGATCCAGCCCTCCGCGTCGGCCATCGCCTTGGTCCGGGTGAGCTCATGACTGGTGCCGGTCCCCGGCGCGCCGGTGAACAGCAGTGACGTACCGGTCGGGCCCCGGTCCTCGAGCGAGATCGGGCGGCCCTGCGCATCGGTCCGCTTGACCTCGTGGACGAGCTGACCCGACGTACCGAACACCTGGTTGACCAGCGCCTTGTCGCCGGTCGGGTGGACCGGCGCGAGCGCCACGTCGCCGCGGGACACGGCCGGCCCGCTGGTCAGCTCCGGGATCGGATCCGGGGTCTGGCCGACGTAATCGTTGATCCAGTCCCGGAATCCCTCGTCGGGGATCGTGACGACGCCTTCGCCGTGCTCGCGCAGCATGCCGCGGGCAACGAGTTGCTGGCGGGCCTGGTCGATCTCCTGCCACTTGCCGGGGCCGGCGGCCTGGGTGACGGCCGGCATGTACACGCTGTTCGGCCCCTGGGACGCGACCAGCACGAGCAGATCCTTCTGCGCGTGGGTGGTGCTCTTCTGGTTCCAGTGGTCCTGGTACGTCTCGGCCGCGTCGGCGTTGACGTGGGCGATCGCGGTCTCCACCGAAGCGACGGTGATCCCGGCCTGCTGGTCCTGGTACGCGACCGCGGCCTGGCTGAGTGACCGCAGCCGCGACGGGTCGCCGTTCGCCGACGCGACCAGGCGGTCGATGGCGTCGTACTCGTACGGGATCCGGGCTTCCTGCAGTGGCAGGGTCAGGGACTTCCAGACCTCGTCGTCGGGTAGCGGTCCGAGCTCGCGGACGTCGAACTGGTTGCTGATCGTGGTCGCGATGCCCGACATCCGCCGGGAGGCGTTCATCAGCGACCAGGTCGACCCCGCGCCGCCGGCCGCGACCAGCCAGACCGGAAGGTCCATCTCCTCGATGTGGATCGCCAGCTCGTTCAGCCCGGCCTGGTCGTTCTCCAGCGCCTGGTCGATACCGTCCACCAGCAACAGGATCGGCCGGCCGTCCTCGCCGGTCAGCTTGCCGAGCTCGTCGGCGAAGTCGTTCAGCGTGGTGCCGAGTTCGCTGTACGCCGTCGTGTCGCGCTCCATCTTCCCGACGTACTCCATCGGGAACGGGCCGCCGCCGAAGCGCAGTTCGACGCCGAGTCGTTTGTTGCCGCCGCTGCGGGTCAGCTGTCCGACCGTGTTGTCGAGCCTGCGAACCGCGCGGCGGTTGAACCGTTTGCGCAGCTCGTCGATGCTCGACCGGATCGCGATCGTGAGCTGGTGTTCGAGCGGCGCGTTCGCGGACGCGTTGATCCGGATCGTGGACCAGCCGTGCTCCTCGGCCAGGTCCTCCGCGCGGTACAGCTCCGAGGTCTTGCCCATCCCGGGCGGCCCGGTGAAGAGGATCGCCTGGCTCTCCGGCAGGTCCTTGCCGAGCGAGATCGGATTGCCCACCTTGTCGGTTCGGATGACCGAGTACGCCGGGTACCGATCGCTGCCGAAGACCGAGCTCATTGGACCAGCGTGCGGACCGTAGCCGTACCCGACACGGTCTGTACATGACTGCGCGGTTAACAATCGCCTCCCGGCAGTTGAATCAGGCCACTATCTGACGGGGCGGACAACCGGTCTACACGCGGCGGCCCGATCGAGCACTTCTGAGCCAGGGGGCTTGGAAGCGGCCTGTACCGCTGTCACGCTCTGTGGCATGCGAATCAAACCGGTAATGGCGGCGCTGGCTTCGGCGTCTCTGGCGGGGCTGTTGCTCGGTGCGGTTCCGACGGCGGCGCAGGCCGACCCGGACCCGAACCTGACGATCACCCAGGTCACGCTCGACCGTACGTCGGTCGCCGTGTCCGGCCTGAACACGTATCCGATCAACGTGACCGTCAAGGGCGGTTACAACTCGACCGAGCCCGGCGACCAGGGCCTCGTGCTGAACGTGATCCTCAAGCGCACCGGCGGCACCGGCGGCCGCGGCGACATCGTCTCGGCCGCCCTGAAGCGGACCAGCGGGACGCTTGCCAACGGCACCTGGACCGGGCGGCTGAACGTCGCCTCGACCGCGAACGGCACGTTCAAGGTCACCGGTGTGATGACCGGTCCCTACGGCGGTCCTGTCTTCGGCACGCCGTACGACCCGACGCCGTACGCGGGCCAGACGATCACGGTCAAGGGCACGAACCAGCCGCGGATCACCGCCGCGGTGAATCCGCGGATCGTGCCGTTCGGCAAGCCGTACACGATCACCTGGGCGGTCACGAACACGGCGACCGGGAAGCCGTACGGCACCCGGATCCCGATCGGGCTCGGCGTCGACACGCCGTGTGCCGAGGGCGGCAGCCCGATGTACAGGACCGGTACGAACGGCGTGATCACCAAGGCGTACGCCGCGAGCGACGCCGGCGCGCTGAACTGCGCGCACATCTACGCCGACCCGTACTACATCGTCGCCCAGGGCCTGTTCCCGGCGCGGCCGACGGTCATCGCCGCCGTCCCGTCGAAGACGAGCGCGAAGGTCGGCACGATCGTCCCGGTCAACGGCTCGGTCGCGAACTGGATCGGGTCCTGCCCGGTGCAGTTGCAGCGGCTGTACGGCCGGACGCAGTGGAAGACGGTCAGCATCGGTACGGTCCGGCAGTCCGGCCGGTTCACGCTCAACGCGCAACCGTCGTACAAGGGTCTGATCCCGTACCGCGTGTACTTCCCCGCCTGTCAGCCGTACGTCGCGGCTGTCACCAAGACGTTCACGATCAAGGGGCTCTGAACCATGAAGGCTCGAATCCTTGCCGCACTGGTCGTCCTGGGGCTCGGGGCGGTGCCGATCACCGCCGAGGCCAGTCCGGACCCGAACCTGAAGATCGACGCGGTGGCGATGAACCAGACCATCGCCGCGGTCAGCGGCCTGAACACCGCCAAGGTCACGGTCACGGTGACCGGGAAGTTCACCGACGCGGAGGACTCGAAGACCCCGGTGCTCGTCATCCTCGAACGGACCGGCGGCTCCGGCTCGGCGACGTCGCTGATCTCGACCAGCCTGCCGCGCCTCGCCAACGGGACCTGGAGCGGTCCGTTGTACGTGCCGTCGACAGCCAACGGCACCTTCAAGGTGACCGGCGTGATCCACGGCCCGTTCTTCCCCGGCAGCGGTGACATGACCGACCCGACGCCGTTCAGCGGCCCGTCGCTCGCGGTCACCGGGACGCACATCCCGCGGATCAGCGCGTCGGTGATCCCGAAGGTGGTGCCGTTCGGCAAGCCGTACTCGATCAAGTGGGCGGTCATCGACTCGCAGACCGGCAGGCCGTACGGCAGCCGGCTGCGCGTGGAACTCGGCAACGACAACACCTGCGCCGAATACATCGGCCCGGGCTACTCGAACCTCACCGACACCGCCGGCACGGTCACCAAGTCGTACCCGGCCTCGCTCGCCGACTACGTCAACTGCCTGCTGCTGCCCGGGAACCCGTCCTCGAACGGCGGACTCGGGCTCGTCGTGGCGCGGCCGGGCGTCGTCTCCGCGACGCCGTCGAAGACCAGCGCGAAGGTCGGCACGATCGTTCCGGTGAACGGTGTGGTCGCCGGTGCGCCGTCGTCCTGCAAGGTGTACCTGCAGCGGCTGTACGGCGCGACGCAGTGGAAGACCGTCAGCCCGGCCGGCAACATCCGCTCGTACAGCGGGAAGTTCGTGCTGAACGCGCAACCGGCGTACAAGGGTCTGATCCCGTACCGGGTGTATTTCCCGCTTTGCTACAACTACCAGGCCGGCGTCAGCAAGGTCTTCTACATCCGCGGGACCTGAGCGGTTCGGGCGGGTGAGTTAGGCTTACTTAGGTAGACCTAACTTATCCGCCCGAGAGGACCGTGGTCGTGTGACCAGCCCCGCACCCCGCCGTAACCGCGTCTGCAAGCGCGCCGTCGTACTCCGGACCGAGCGGATCACCCCGCACATGATCCGGGTCGTGCTCACATCGGACGACTTCGTCGACAACGGCTTCAGCGACCACTACGTGAAGCTGCTGTTCTGCAAGGACGGCGTCGAATACCCCGAGCCGCTGGACCTGGGTGTGGTGCGTGAGACGTACCCGGCCGAGCACTGGCCGACGATGCGGACCTATACCGTCCGCAGCTGGGACGAGGCGTCGCGCGAGCTCACCATCGACTTCGTGCACCACGGCGACGAGGGTGTCGCCGGCCCGTGGGCCGCGGCGGCCCAGCCGGGTGACGTGCTCTGGTTCAACGGTCCCGGCGGCGCGTACTCACCGGACGAGGCGGCCGACTGGCACCTGCTCGTCGGTGACGAGAGCGCGTTGCCGGCGATCGGCTCCGCGGTCGAGCAGCTGCCGACCGGGGCGCGGGCGACGGTCCTGATCGAGGTGGGAGACGAGTCCGAGGAGCAGAAGTTCAGCGGCTCGGGTGACGTCGACGTGCGGTGGTTCCACCGGTCGACCGCTTCCGGTGCGCGCGGTGACGGTCTGGTCGAGGCCGTGGAGGCCCTCGACTTCCCGGACGGTACCCCGCACGTGTTCGTCCACGGCGAGGCCGGCTTCGTGTTCCGCATCCGCAAGAATCTGTACCAGGACCGCGGACTCTCCCGCGACCGCGTCTCCCTGTCCGGCTACTGGCGCCTCGGCAAGAACGAGGACGGCTGGCAGGCCGAGAAGGCCGAGACCGCCAAGCAGGAGCGCACCTAGTTCTCGCGGCGTTCGGTCAGTACGTCGATCAGCGTGCTGGACTGGTTCGTCGGGAGGACCCAGTCCTCGCCGTTGGCCTGCAGGATGACGGCGGGGCCTTCGCTGGCTACCGCATGTGTCACGACGATGGGGAACTTGAGGCGCTCTGCACCTGACAGCGCGAACTCGTAGGTGCCGGTGACGTCGCTCAGCGGGTAGGTGCGGAACTGGTGTTCCGAGCGCGGGATCGGGTGCGACTGGATCGTGACCGAGTCCGCGCCGACCAGGACAGCCGCGAGCGGGATGCCACGGAGCCGGAAGACGAGCTCGTACGGCGTCCCCGCGAGCTCCGGGACGAACGGGACCAGCAGGGCGCGGTCGGCGGCGCGGGCGAGCGCCAGACCAGCGACGATCCCGACGATGAGACCGGGCAGCGCGAGAATCGCCGGCCACCACACCCCGACGGCGAGCGGGAACAGCGTCACCATCAGGCCGGCGATACCGCCGTACAGGCCGGCGACTCCCAGCCACCAACGCGGCTGGTAGCGATGCCTGCGCCGTAGTACGAAGCCCGTCACCAGCATCGCCAGCGGTACGACGCAACCGATCCAGGCGAGCGCCGGCCCGGTTGCCGCGATCAACGCCACGACCACCAGCAGCACCACCGGGATCCCCAGATAGATGACCGCGACCAACCGCTGAACCCGCCGATGCCTGCTCTCCACAGGAAAACCCAAGCACATCCGGGCCGAACGACCTACTGTGCCGAGGGTGATCGAGATTCCCGCGAAGCTCATCCGGAACCACAGCGAGAAGTCTCCCGAGTGGCTGGCCAGTCTCCCGGCGGCCCTCGATCGGTACGTCGACGAGTGGCAGCTGACCCTGTCCGGTGAGCTGATGAGCGGCGAAGCGTCGTTGATCGCGCCCGTCGTACGCCGCGACGGGACCCCGGCGATGCTCAAGCTGCAGTCGGTGAACGACGAGAGCGAGAGCGAGGCGCTGGCACTCCGGACCTGGAGCCACGACGACGTCGTCGAGGTGTACGAGGACGACCCCGAGACCTCGACCCTGCTGCTCGAACGCCTCGAGCCGCACACCCTCGAAGAGCTGCCGGACCACGTCGAGGCGACCCGGATCCTGGCCGAGCTGCTGACCCACCTGATGGTCGTCCCGGCGCCGCCCGGCATCCGGCAACTGAGCGACATCGCCGGGCAGATGCTCGAGGACGCGCCCAAGATCATCCCCCTGCTCGTTGACCCGGCCGAGCGCGCGCTGACACAGCGCCTCGCCGACCGGATGCGCGAGGTTCTGCCGGAGTCCGGCGATCGCCTCCTGCACTGGGATCTGCACTACCTGAACGTGATGGCCGCGCAGCGGCAGCCGTGGCTGGTGATCGATCCGAAGCCGCTGGCCGGTGACCCGGCGTTCGAGCTGATGCCGGCGACGTGGAACCGGTGGGACGACCTGGTCGCGACCGGCAACCTGGCGCAGGCAATCCGCGACCGGCTCGAGCTGATGCTCGACATCACCGGGATCGATCGCGACCGGGCGCTGGCCTGGACGGCGGGCCGGGTCCTGCAGAACATCCTGTGGTTCACCGAGGACGGGGACACCCGGATCGAGGCCGAGCTCAAGGCAGTCACGGATGCCCTCTTCACGTGATTACATGATTACGTGACTACTCCGACGCTGTACGAGTGGGCCGGCGGGCACGACGCGCTACGCCGGCTGACCGAGGTCTTCTACGACAAGGTGCTCGAGGACCCGATCCTCGCACCGGTCTTCGCGCACATGAGCGAGAACCACCGCGAACACGTGGCGATCTGGCTGGGCGAGGTGTTCCGCGGCCCGAGCCGCTACACCGACGAGTTCGGCGGCTACCCGGCGATGCTCGCGCATCACCTCAACCTCGGGCTCACCGAGGAGCAGCGCTCCCGCTGGGCGGCGTTGATCGCCCAGAGCGCCGATCCGGCCGGTCTGCCCGCCGACCCGGAGTTCCGCTCGGCGTTCGTCGCCTACATCGAGTGGGGCACCCGGATCGCGCTCGCCAACTCGCAGCCGGGCGCCACCCCGCCGCCCAAGGCGCCGGTGCCACATTGGGGCTGGGGCGAGGCACCGCCGTACCAGCCGTGACTTAACGCGTTCTTGCTGATCGGACAGACACCCGTCCCCGCGCCCGCGAACTGCGGGTTGGATACAGTCGCGGTTCACGTTGTGTCCGTCCGCGGGGATGCGAGGGTTTACCTGTGACCGCTCAGCTCGAGTACCCCGACATCCAGGATTCCGACGCCCTGCTGTCCGTGCAGGACCTGTGGAAAGTGTTCGGACCGAAGGCGCAGCGCGTCCCGCGTCGGCCCGACCTCGCCGCGCTCGACCGGACCGCGCTGTACGCGCAGACCGGATGTACGGCGGCCGTGCGCGACCTGAGCTTCGACGTCGCACCCGGTGAGGTGTTCGTCGTGATGGGACTGTCGGGCTCGGGCAAGTCGACGCTGGTCCGCTGCCTCACGCGTTTGATCGAGCCGACCGCCGGCCGGCTGGTTTTCGAGGGTGAGGACCTGCGGGCGGCCGACGAGAAGCGGCTGCGCGCGTTGCGGCGGAGCAAGTTCTCGATGGTCTTCCAGCACTTCGGGTTGCTGCCGCACCGCAAGGTGATCGACAACGTCTCGTACGGCCTGGAGATCCGCGGCGAGAGCAAGCCGGACCGGCGCCGGCGCGCGCAGGAGGTCATCGACCTGGTCGGCCTGGCCGGCAACGAGCACCTGTACCCCGAGCAGCTGTCCGGCGGCATGCAGCAGCGGGTCGGCCTGGCGCGGGCGCTCGCCAACGACCCCGACGTACTGCTGTTCGACGAGCCGTTCTCCGCGCTCGACCCGCTGATCCGGCGCGAGATGCAGACCGAGGTGGTGCGGCTGCACCGCGAGGTCGGCAAGACGATGGTGTTCATCACCCACGACCTGTCCGAGGCGCTCAAGCTGGGTGACCGGATCCTACTGATGCGGGACGGCGCCGCGGTCCAGCTCGGCACCGGCGACGAGCTGGTCGGGGCCCCTGCCGACGACTACGTGCGCCAGTTCGTCCGCGACGTACCGCGGGCCGACGTCCTCACGCTGCGCTGGATCGTCCGCGAGCCGCGGCCGGACGAGCCGCTCGACGGTCCGGAGCTCGGGCCGGACGTGCTGGTCCGGGAGGCGACCCGGCTCGTGCTCGAGTCCGATCGCCCGGTCAAGGTCGTCGACGGCAGCACGCTGCTCGGGGTGATCGGCGACGAGGAGATCCTGGCCGTCGTCGCGGACACGAACTGATGGCCTCCATCACCGGCTCCGTCGAGATCGAGGTACGACGGCCCCGCCGCAGCGTGGTCGTCGGCGTACTGCTCGTCGCCTGGGTCGCGCTGTACTTCGTCCTGCGCGGTATCGACACGCTCGTCCTCGGCGGCCAGGAGACGACCGCGCTGCACCGCTGGCTGACCGAGCACCGCGACGACGTCGGCCAGGGCAACGTCCTGTTCGACGCGATCCGGATCGGCGTCGACCACTTCGTCGTCCTGCTGCAGAACCTGATCTCGCAGCCGTCGTTCGACCGCCCGGTGCCGGTGATCGGATGGCTCGGGGTGATCGCGATCTCGGCGTACTGCGCCTGGGCGTTCGGCAACTGGAAGGTCGCCGTACTGACCGCGGCCGGACTGGGTTTCGTCGGGGTGCAGGGGTTGTGGCAGGAGAGCATGGACACGCTCTCGCTGACGATCGCGGCCGTGCTGCTGTCGCTGCTGGTCGCGATCCCGCTCGGGATCTGGGCCGGGTTGTCGGACCGTGCGTTCAAGGTCGCCACGTTGGTGCTCGACCTGATGCAGACGCTGCCGACGTTCGTGTACCTCGCGCCGCTCACGCTGTTCTTCGCGATCGGGCCGGCCGCGGCCACGATCGCGACGCTGATCTACGCTGCTCCGCCCGCCGTACGGCTGACCGCGCACGCGATCCGTTCGGTGCCGCCGGAGAGTGTCGAGGCGGCCCGGTCGCTCGGCTCGACCCGTGGGCAGACGCTGACCAAGGTGCTGCTGCCGATGTCGCGGTCGACCGTTGTCGTCGGCATCAACCAGACGATCATGGCCGCTCTCTCGATGGTGACCGTGGCCGCGCTGATCGACGCGCCCGGTCTCGGTCAGACCGTTCTGAAGGCGCTGCAGACGCTCGATGTGGGTGTTGCGTTCAACGCCGGGCTGGCGATCGTCGTGATCGCGATCGTGCTCGACCGCGTGACCACCGCCGCCGGCGACCGTCCCTGGCGTACGGCGAACCGTCGCCGCCGGATCCTGCTCGCCGCCGGAGCCGTCGGCGTGCTCGTCGCGGTGTGGTTCTCGCGGACCTATGTATGGGCTGCTGAGTTCCCCACCGGTGTGAGCGTGGGCAGCCGGATCGCGTCGGTGACGACGGACGTGACGACCTGGATCCAGGACGTCTTCGGTGGGTTCACCTACGGCGTGCGCGACGCGGTGACCAACGGTCTGCTCAACCCGCTCGAGGGGCTGCTGACGGGATCGCCGTGGTGGCTCGTCACCGTGGTCGTCGTTGTCTTGGCGTTCGTGCTGGGCGGTTGGCGCGGCGCGGTGCCGGCGGCGGTGTGCTTGGGCCTGCTGGTGGCGACCGGGGTGTGGCACGACAGCATGGTCACGCTGGCATCGACGCTGCTCGCGACCGTCGTGGTCGTCGCCGTCGGTCTGGCGCTCGGAGTATGGGCCGGGCGCAACCGGCGGGTCGACACCTGGATCCGGCCGGTGCTCGACGCCGGGCAGACGATGCCGCCGTTCGTGTACCTGGTGCCGTTCCTGGCGTTGTTCGGGACCAGCCGGTTCACCGCGATCGCGGCCGCGGTGGTGTTCGCCGTACCGGTGACCACCAAGATCGTTGCCGACGGCATCAAGGCGGTACCGGTCGCGACGGTGGAGGCGGCGAACTCGGTCGGGTCGAGCGGCTGGCAGGTGATCAGCAAGGTGCAGCTGCCGGTCGCGCGGCGGGCGATCACGCTCGCGGTCAACCAAGGGCTGATCTACGTGCTCTCGATGGTCGTCGTCGGCGGCCTGGTCGGCGCGGGCGCGCTCGGGTACGACGTGGCTGCCGGGTTCGCGCAGAGCGAGTTGTACGGCAAGGGTCTGGCGGCGGGACTGGCGATCGTCCTGCTGGGCGTGATGCTCGACCGCATCACGCAAGCAGCGGCTCGCCGTACTCAGAATTTCCAAGGTAGAGGAGATATGCGGTGAACAAGCAGCTCCGGTACGCCGGTGTGCTGACGGCGGTCGCGCTTGCGCTGGCCGGGTGCGGTGGAGAGAAGGTCGGGGCGGACAAGCCGGCCGCCGCGGGGAAGGACTGCGGCACGTTCAACCTGACCGTGAGCCCGTGGGTCGGGTACGAGGCGAACGCCGCGGTGGTCTCCTACGTGGCGACCAAGGACCTGGGCTGCAAGGTGGTGGAGAAGAACCTCAAGGAGGAGATCGCCTGGCAGGGCTTCTCCACCGGCGAGGTCGACGTGAACCTGGAGAACTGGGGTCACCAGGACCTGAAGAAGAAGTACATCACCGACGACAAGGTCGCGGTCGAGGCCGGATCCACCGGGGTCAAGGGCATCATCGGCTGGTACGTGCCGCCGTGGATGGCTGAGAAGTACCCGGACATCACCGACTACAAGAACCTGAACAAGTACGCCGCGCTTTTCAAGACGTCGGAGTCCGGTGGCAAGGGGCAGTTGCTCGACGGCGACCCGTCGTACGTGACGAACGACGAGGCGCTGGTGAAGAACCTGTCGCTGAACTACAAGGTCGTGCAGAGCGGCAGCGAGACCGCGCTGATCCAGGCGTTCCGGGACGCGGAGAAGAACAAGAAGCCGCTGCTTGCGTACTTCTACGAGCCGCAGTGGTTCTTCAACGAGGTCAAGCTGGTGAAGATCAACCTGCCCGCGTACAAGGCCGGCTGCGACGCCGATCCGGCGAAGGTCGCCTGCGACTACCCGCCGTACGACCTGGACAAGATCGTCTCGAAGAAGTTCGCCGACTCCGGCAGCCCGGCGTACGACCTGGTGAAGAACTTCAAGTGGACCAACGAGGACCAGAACGCGGTGGCCCGGATGATCGCCGTCGACAAGCTCACCCCGGACCAGGCCGCACAGAAATGGGTGGACCAGAACAAGTCGAAGGTGGACGCCTGGCTCGGCAAGTAGCGCTGAAGTGGGCTTGAGCTTGTTCACACGGGCCCGGGGCAACTATCACGATGTGACGGAGCAACGCCGATGACACGCCGGAAATCGGACAAAACCGGGTAAGTTCTGTTCATGATCATCGTGACAGCTGCACTGAAGGGCGGGGTCGGAAAGACAACCACGTCGGTGTACTTGGCCGCGCTGGCATCTTCCAACCGTCGTACATCCACTCTGATCGACGCCGATCCGCAGGGCAGCGCGGCGGACTGGATCGCGGAGTCCGAGGACGAACAACTCAACCGGATCGAGATCGCGGAGGCGCCGACCGAGCGTCTGCTGAACAAGGCGCTGGACAAGGTGCCGCCGGAAGGTATCGGCATTGTCGACATGCCGCCGTCGCACGAACGCCTGCTGAACAAGGCGCTCGAACGGGCCCGGATCGTGATCATCCCGACCCGCGTCGGCGGCGTCGAGACACCCCGGGTCAAGGCCGTGATGGAACTGGTCCCGGACGGCGTGCCGGCCGGCCTGGTGATCTGCTCGGCGCGCACCTACACCCGGTCGTACCAGGACGCGATGCAGCAGTACGCGCAGGAAGGCATCCCGGTCTGGGGCACGATCCCGGAGCGGGTCTCGATCACCGCCGGGCCGACCGGACCGCTCGCGGCCGACGGCCTCGAGTCGTACAAGAAGGTCTGGCGCAAGATCCTCGCCGCCGCCCGTAGCTGAGCCCACCCCCTGACCGCCGCCATTCGAGGGGTTATCCCGTCGAATTGCCCCTTCTCCGGTCTTGATACGACGGGAGAAGGGGAACCGGGAGGGGATAACCCCTCGAATGTCAGCGGTGCAGAGGTGGTTCGCCGCGGACGTACGAGCGGATCACCGTGGCGGCCGCGCCGCGGGCCCAGTCGTCGAAGGTGTGCGAGCGCAGCATCAGCCGGCAGTCGCCCGCGGCGCCGAACGCGTGCTCGGCGAAGGCCCGCCGCATCCGGTCCTCGTACAGGTCGTACTCCGCGACGCCCTCGCCGGCGATCACGACCAGCTCGGGACCGACCAGGTTCACCATCGCGGCCAGCGCCGAGCCGATCACTTCACCGGCCCGGTCGAACGCCTCGCGCGCCTGCTCGTTGCCTTCGTGCGCGAGCTTGATCGCGCCCGCCAGGTCCAGATCCGCCCGACCGGTCGTTTCCCGGGTCCGGGCCAGGATCGCGTCCGACGACGCGACCGTCTCGACGCACCCCCGGCGGCCGCAGGTGCAGACCAGGTCGCCTGGCGCCAGCGGGAGATGGCCGAGCTCGCCCGAGACGCCGTACGCGCCGGAGACGACCTCGCCGTTGATGTAGAGCCCGCAGCCGATGCCGGAGCCGATCGTCACCACTGCGAACGAGTCCGCGTTCACCCCGACACCGAACCAGTGCTCGGCGACGGTCAGCGCGCGTACGTCGTTCGACACCACGATCGGCACGCGGACGCGCTCACCGAGCAGCTCCGCGACCGGTACGCCGCGCCAGCCCATCAGCGGCGAGTCCCGCACCACGCCGTGCGCAGCGTCGACGTCACCCGACACCGCGATCCCGATGCCGGCCAGAGGACCCGCCACCGCCGTACCGGACTTCAGCGAGCCGATCAGTGCTTTCACATGGGCGGCGAGGCGGTCGATCACCACCTCGGGATCGGTGTCGTCGAGCTCCTCGTGCCGGATGTTCAGGATGCCCGCGGTGAAGTCCGTGGTCACCCCGATCAGGCTGGTCGGCGTCACCTTGACCCCGATGACCGAGACGCTGCTCGGTACGACGGTCAGCGGGCTGACCGGCCGCCCGATGCCGAGCTGGCTGTCCCCCTCGACCGGAGCAGCAGCCTGGTCGGTGACGAACCCGGCGTCGATCAGCGGCGCGACCGCCTTCGTCACGGCCGCCTGCGACAGCCCGGTCCGGCGCGCGATCTCCACCCGCGGGATCGGGCCCTGGGTCAGAATCCTGGTCAGCACCTCGACTCCCGCCGGCGTAGCCAGGGGGAGAGGACGGTGAGGACGCAGCGGCACGAGAACAACTTACCGGCGTGTCACACCTCTGCGCCGCTTTCTGCCAGTGTTGGTGACGCGAGAGCCCATCGGATCGTCCTGGTGAGGCCGTCACCGGCCGCCCGGACGACGGTCTGCTCGGCCAACGGGACGTACGGCAGCCGCAGCGGCAGCCTGGTCCACCACGGGAGCAGTCCGACCGCAGCAGCCGTGAGTACGCCGTACGCCGGGCGCGCCGCCCACGGGACCGGCGGATGCACCAGCATGAACCGGGCCGCCTGCCGCGCCTCCGTCGTACCGCGTAGCTCGGGCTGGTACTCCCGCATCAGCTCCTGCAGCTCGGCCACCGTCGTCGGCGGGTCGATCACGCCCAGCTTCCGGGCGACGAGGGCGGCGTCCTCGACGTACAGGTCCTGCTCCGTGGCGTCGAGCGGGTGGGCGCCGTACCGCTGGTGGGCGGCGAGGAAGCTGTCCACCTCCGCCACGTGCACCCACTTGAGCAGGTGCGGATCGGACGCCCGGTACTTCACCCCGTCCGGGCTGGTGCCGCGGACCCGCTCGTGCACCGACCTGACGTGCTCGATCGCCTCCTCGGCGTCGGGGATCGCGCCGTACGTCGTGATCGCGAGGAAGTAGCTCGTACGACGCAGCCGGCCCCAGGGGTCGCCGCGGTACCCGGAGTGCGCTGCGACCGCGGCCATAGCGAGCGGATGCAGGGACTGCAGCAGGAGCGCCCGTAGACCCCCGGCGAACATCGACGCGTCACCGTGCACCCGCCGGATCGGCCGGTCCGGCGCGAACCAGCGCGGTCCCGGTGTGTTGTGCACCCGGTCCCGCTCAGCGTGCGGATCCGGACCCGCGACCTTCGTCAGGATGATCCGCGCCAGACCATCGCGCACCGGGGTCAAACCAGCCATACGACCAGTCTCCCCGCCACTCCAAGCCGTCGCGCCTACCTGGACGAGTACTCGCCTTCGAGGAGGGAGTAGAGGAGGGAGTCGCGCCAGTCGCCGTTGGTGAAGACGTGGTCGCGGAGGTGGCCCTCGTAGGTGAAGCCGAGGCGTTTGACGACCGCGATCGAGGCCTCGTTCTCGGGGCCGATCGCGGCGGTCACCCGGTGCCGGCCGAGCGTGCTGAAGGCGAACCGCAGCAGCACCCGGGACGCGTCGGTCGCGTAGCCGTGGCCCCAGTGGTCCGCGCCGATCGCGTACCCGAGCTTGGCGCCCCAGGCGCCGCTCG
This sequence comes from Kribbella sp. NBC_00662, assembly GCF_041430295.1. Lineage (GTDB taxonomy): Bacteria > Actinomycetota > Actinomycetes > Propionibacteriales > Kribbellaceae > Kribbella. The sequence continues at coordinate 2,306,996 of NZ_CP109029.1, forward strand.
GTGCGATCCGCGCGAACCCGATCACGTGGTCGTCGTCCGGCCGGGTGACGGCCAGCATGTAGTCGGGGCGGTCCTCCTGACCGGACCGCTCGATGATGCCGGCCAGATTCTGCTCGGCCTTGGCCCGGTCGTAGCTGTCGAACGCCATCCACGTGGTGACACGATCGTCACCCGCGATGGCCAGGTAGTCGTCGAGGTCGGTGGTCCGGAATTCACGCAGTGTAGTCAGCTCGCCGCTGAGCGGGTCCATCCGCGCAGATTACCGGGGGTAGGTCTGCATCGGAGTCCGGGTGAACATCTCGATCTCCTCCTGCAGCTCCCGGGCGTCGTCCGCGCGACCGGACTGCCGCAGCGCCTGGTGGACCCGGCGGGCCGAGTGCACCACGCCGTTGATCCGGCGCTCGGTCGGCAGCGTCAGCACCGGAGCGAGCGCGTCCGCCGCGCCGTCCAGCTCGCCGCTCGAGATCCGGGTGATCGCCATCGCGGCGTGGCTGCCGGCGGCGTCGCCGAAGGCCCACTCCGGGTGGTTCTGGTCGGTGTACGCGTCGACCGCCTGGCTGGAGTAGCGCTGCGCCTGCTCGACCTCACCAGGCAGCTGGGCCAGCGCGTCCGCGGCGTAGTACAGCTGGCGGTTGCGGCCGAACGTGCACAGGCCGCCCATCTCGTCCAGGTCGTCGTTGTGGACCGAGTTCCAGGCCTCCTCGGCCCGCTCGAGCGCGGCCCGGGTGGCCTCCGGGTTGCCGAGCGCGGCCCAGGCGCGGGCCTCGCTGACCGGCAGCCAGACGCTGGTGGTGCTGTTGGCCTGCTCGGCGTACCCGGCGCCGAGCTGGGCGTACCGCACCGAGTCGTGCGGGTTGCCGGCCCAGTACGAGACCAGGGACTGCAGGCCGCGCACCCAGGCGCGCAGGCCGTGGTGGTCGGCGTTGTCGGCGCACATGAACGCGGTCCGCGCCTGGGTCAGGGCGGCGTGGGGGTTGCCGAGGTCGTGGGAAGCCTTGGCGAGCAGGCCGCCGGTGACGCCGGCCAGGAAGTACAGCTGGCGGTGGTTCTCCGGGCGCTGGCGGCTCTCCAGCAGGCCGAACACCAGGTCCTGCGTCTCGACCAGTTGGCCGAGGATCTCCGGCAGTGGGCGCTGCGGGTACGCCTGGGCGGCATGGCGCACGTCGTCGTACACCTGTTCCATGGCCTCGCTTCCGAGACCGGACTGGGCCGCGAGGGCAAATGCCCTCGCGCGGCTGGCAGCCATGTCGAGAACCTCCATCTCGTTACCTGTCGTGATCCGTCCACTCGCGGCAGGTGCCGGCACCACCTGGGCGGCCTGTTCGGCGACATACGGCGCGAGGAGCTCCTCGACCGGCTTGCCGAACATGCGTTGCAGGGTGCGCCGGGTCTGAGGAGTGGTCCCTGCGCGCTCGCCCGATGCGAGCCGACGCAGGTGCCGCTCGGTGATGGTTCCACCCAGCTCGACGAACTCGGCGACGATCTCGGAGTAGGTCTGGTTCCGGCGCTGGATCAGGTGCGCCAGGACCGTCTTTGGCGCGTACCTACCCGCCATCGTTCCTCCCGTTCACGTCAGTACAGACGTTGTCTCGACTCATGCCCCACGACAAGGTGCTGTCCCCCAGATGTCCGTCAGAGGACCGGAAGAGGTCCGGCAAAGGTCCGGTCCAGGTCCTAGAGCGGTCACGGTGGGCTCGTGCACCATTACTGCCATGACAACCAGTAAGTCCAACTGGTTGCAAGGCCTGAGAGTTACGGGGTGAGAAGTAGTGAGCATCGCGGAAGTGACGGCGAGACAGCACCGGCGCAGAGTTCGGGTCTGGTTCGGCGAGCACGTGATCGCGCAGTACGTCGCGGAGGCGCCCTTGGCGGCCCGCTACGAACAGGCAATGCGGCGCCGTTTTGCCGGCCTGAAGGTCACCAACGACCTGCTCGGGCCACTCGACTCCACCGACTGAAACACCCGTTGTAGCCGCACCACCTTGAGGCGTCCGGGTCCTCCTCAGACCCGGTCCGCTGCGCCCTGAGGTCTCCTCACGCTCAGGGGCAGCATGGTAGGTCCGGAGCATTCCTCAGCTCCCGGACGAAACCCGAGGTGCGGTCCGGAGCACTCCTCAGCTCCGGACCGCACCGCCCTCCCGAAACCCGGCTGGGCCTGGCGGTTGAGTTCCCTGTATCGCCGCCGCCCAGCCGTTCCAACCACCTCCTGGCCGACACCTCGGGCCAGGCAGGGTCGAGTGTCCTGGGCGGTAGGACACCGGAGGCCCCCGTCACCTCACCGGGAGCCTCCCCCTGAGGTGGCCGGCTCCGAGTGTGACCGCCGCGCCTGGGCGGTCACACTCGGAGCCCCTAGAGATCCGCCAGGGCGTGCGACCCGGTCGCCGTCAAGCTCGTCACCGGTCAGCCACTCGCGCTCGACCAGCGGATTCGTCACCGTCGCGAGCTCGACCGGGTCGCCACCGGCGATCGAAGACTGGACGTCTGACGAACGAAAGGTGTTCGCGGACCTCCTGGCCCGCTTTGTGACCGCGCTGGACCGCTACATGTCCGCTTCGGGTCCGGTGGTCTGCTGCAAGGTGGCAAGGATGCCGTCCGGGTCGTGCAGGATCCGTATCCGGTCGCTGACCACTCGCGTGGTGCCCGGGTCGACCGGGTCGGGGTTCGCCCAGGCGGTTGCGGTGACGCCGAGCTCGATCTCGAGACCCGAGGGTCGCGCGATCCGGACCTCGGTCAAGTGCGGGCCCCACTGCTGACGGCGTACGACGGCCACCGCGCCGAAGGCCTCGAGCCAGTCGTCGTCGGCCAGATACTTCTCCGGTACGTCGGTCAGCAGGACGAGATCCACGTCCGACGTCATCCGAGCGGCGTCACGCGCCCACGAGCCGACCATCGCCATCGCGCGGATCTCCGGCTGACCCTCCGCCCACCGGACCGCCGCGGCCAGGACGTCGTCCACCTCCTGCCGCCGCACCGCCGGATCGGCGACGTAGACGGCGAACGGCGCATCCGGCTGTACGTCGGGTGAGCCATCGGCCCAGCCTTCCGCGTGGATCTCACCGGCGTACCGCATCCCGAGCCGCTGCATGACCGCCTGGGACGCGGTGTTGACCCGCTCGGTCAACGCGATCACCGCTCGGGCGCCGAGCGTGCTGAACGCGAAGTCCAGTCCGGCGCGGCCGATCTCGCCTGCTAGCCCACGCCCGCGTGCCGACTCCTTCAAGGCCCAGCCGAGCTCGAGCCGGTCAGCTGCCCACTCTGGTCCTACGAGGTCCGCGATGGCGGCGGCTGTCGGTGAGTCGGCCGGGATCCGCGACAGCCCGCCCCGACCCGCCACCGCGCCGGTCCGCTCGTATGCGATCCACTTGCCAACGGAGTCTCGCTCCCAGCCCGCCTGGAGGTTCGCGACCTGTGCGGCAACCTCCTCCGGCGACCAGTGCGCGTCGTACCAGCGGGCCACCCACGGGTCCGCGAAAACCTCCGCGAGGTCCGCTGCATGTCCGGGCAGGACCCCGTTCGGTCCGGTGATCGGCTCCAGGCGCAGGCGGTCGGTGAACCTGGTCCGGACCGCGTGCGCCACCAGGTCCCGCAGGCGACGGTCGCCGTCGGTCCGGTTCACCATCAACAGGTCCAGGTCGTCCGGTCCGGCCCACGCGGACGCGTCGTGCTTGCCGACCTCGAGACGAGGCTGGGTCAGGTCTCCGTCAACGGTGATGAGGTAGTCGACCTCCCGCCGTACCCGGCCCTCCCATTCCCACTCCCAGTCCGCGACCGTCCAGACGATGTCGCGGACCTTCCAGCCCGTCTCCTCCTCGACCTCCCGCGCCAACGCCTGCTCCGGCGTCTCCCCCGGCTCGAGATGCCCGCCGACGATGTCCCAGATCCCCGGCAGCAACCGCCGATCCGGCGTACGCCGCTGCAGATAGACGCGATGCTGCTCGTCCCGGATCAGTGCACCAACACAGTCGACCGCACGCATGCGACCAACTTAGGCGTTCTGCAGCGGGCGTTCGACGACGCGGTTCGGCATGAAGATGACGGCGGCTACGAGGAGTACGGCGGCGATCGCGGCGCCGTAGTACACGTCGTGGATCGCAGGGGCGAGTACGTCGCTCGGCAGTTTCTCGAGGTCCTCGTGGTCGCCGCCGAGACGGGCAGCCACCACACCGTTGGCCACGGCACCGAATACGGCCACACCGACTGCACTGCCGACCGAGCGGGAGAACATGTTGGCGCCCGTCACCACGCCACGCGTCTGCCAGTCCACCGATGACTGTGCGGCCACGACCGACGGTGACGCGGAGAAGCCGAGGCCGACGCCGATCACGAAGCACGCACCGGCCAGGTGCAGCACCGAGCTGTGGGCTCCGACCATGAGCAGCAGTGCGGATCCGAGTACGACGATGATCGCGCCCATCAGCATCGTGGTCCGGAAGCCGACGCGCAGATAGATGCGTCCGGCAAACGATGCGGCGATCGGCCAACCCAGCGTCATGGCCGCCAACGCGAATCCGGCGACCAGGGCCGACGTACCGAGCACGCTCTGCGCGTACAGCGGGACGTACGTCGACAGCCCGATCATCAGCAGCCCGATCAGCAACGCGGCCGAGTTCGCCGAGTTGAGCACTCGTTGCCCGAGCACCCACAACGGCAGGATCGGTTCGGCGGCCCGGCGCTCGACGAGGACGAACGTGGTCAGCAGCACGACCGCCGCGGCCAGGATGACGATGCTCGCGGTCGAGTCCCAGTTCCACATCACGCCGCCCTCGAGCAGCCCGAGCAGCAGCAGTGAACCGCCGACCGCGAGCAGGATGCCGCCGGCGTAGTCGATCTGGTGGCTGGTCTTGTTCGCGACCTTCTCCTCGAACCGGCGTACCAGCACCCAGGCGGCCGCCGCCCCGAGCGGGATGTTCACGAAGAAGATCCACCGCCAGGAGATGTAGTCCGAGAAGACACCGCCGAGCGTCGGCCCGACGAACGACGAGATGCCCCAGACGCTGGCGATGTAGCCCTGCACCTTGGCCCGCTCGGCGACCGTGTAGATGTCGCCGACGATCGTCATCCCGATCGGCTGGATCGCCCCGGCGCCGAGGCCCTGGATCAGCCGGAACGCGATCAGCGCCGGCATGCTCCAGGCGAACCCGCACAGCACCGACCCGAGGATGAACAGCCCGACGCCGAGCAGCATCATCGGCTTGCGCCCGCGCTGGTCGGCGAGCTTGCCGTAGATCGGCACCGACACGGCCTGCGCGAGCAGGTAGATCGAGAACAGCCAGGGGAACTGCGTGAAACCGCCGAGGTCGTCGACGACCGAGGGTACGGCGGTGGCCAGGATCGTCGCGTCGATCGCGACCAGCCCGACGCTCAGCATCACCGCCAGCAGGATCGGGCCCCGCTCCGACCGAAGCCCCACACTCGTCCGGTCGATCCGCTCAGTAGTCATATTACTTGTCAATGTATGTGAATCGACAACAATTCCCCACGCGCTGATCGCCAGCTGGACGGCGACGCGCGCGACTGTCGCCGCGAAGCCCTGGCGACCGCCTGTCCTCGCCGGACCGCTGTCCCGGACGCTCCACGACTCGCTGCTCTGCTGGACCGGGCACTTGCCGTGGCACCGTCGCGCCTTCCCGCGGTACGCCGCCGACCGCTACGTGCTCGCGCACACCGGCCCCGGGGAGTACGCGTTCATCCACCTGCTCGTTCGCGATCACCTGGCCGAATGCGCTCCGGACGAACTCGCGGCGAAGGTCGATCGGCGGATCGCGGAGCGTGCCGCGGCTCGCTGATCGAGTACCCGATCAGGCTGCAGCACACGACCAGCACGATCAGCGTGCTCAGGGCGAGTTGCAGCGAGGTGTGTTCGGCGATCGCGCCGAGGACAGGAGTGGCGACGCCGCCGATACTGACGGCGAGGCCGAGCGTCATGCCACCCGCCGTACCGACGCGTCCCGGGAGGAAGTCCTGCCCGAGTGTCACGTGCAGCGAGAACGGGACCGACATCGCGATCGCTGTCAGAGCCAGGCAGGCGAAGAACAGCGGCCCGGGGACGAAGACCAGGCAGGCGATCGCGGGTACGGCGACGGCGTACGACGTCCGTAGCGTGCGGACGCGGCCGTAAAGGGTGGCGAACCGGCCGCCGAGCAACGTGCCGAGCGCGCCCGCGGCGAACAGGATGAACAGCGCGACGCCGCCGGTCGTCGTACCGCCGCCGGCCCGCTGCCCGGCGTACAAAGCGACGAAGGTGCCGAGGCCGACGAACACGATCGACCGGCAGATCATGATCGCCGACAAGCGCAGGAACGACGGCCAGTCGTCGGTGCCTTCTGCTTGGCGGCGGGTGACCGCGTCGGTGACGCGGGAGCGGATCGCCAGCGACGTGATCACGCCGCCGAAGAGCGCGGGTACGACGAGCACCGGGGTCAGCGAGAGTCCGCCGGCGGCGATGACCGGGGTGACCAGGACCGGCGCCAGCGCGAATCCGACGTTCCCGCCGACCGAGAACCAACTCATGCCGACGTGGCTGCCGCCGCTCACCACGCGCGCCACCCGGGCGGCCTCCGGGTGGTACGCCGCGACGCCGAGGCCGGACAGTGCGGCCGCGAGCCAGCTCAGCAGGTAGGTGTGACCGACGCCGATGAGCGCGATACCGAGGCCGGCGGTGGTCATCGCAACCGGAATCAGCCAGGTCAGCGGGCGGCGGTCCGTCAGTACGCCGAACACGGGCTGGACGACGGACGAGAGCAGGGTCGCGGCCAACGTGATGCCGGAGACCGCGACGTACCCGAGGCCGCGCTCGGCGACGAGGAACGGTACGAGTGCGGGCACGCTGCCCTGGTAGATGTCCACGCAGGCGTGACCGGTTGCCATCAGTCCGATCGGTCGGAGTCTTATCACCACTCGATCGTGGCCGCCGGGTGGACTGTCCGGCTTCCGATAAAATGACAATTCATGCCGGAAACCCGCCAACGTCCCGCAACCACCGGCCACCGGCCGATCGAGGCCGGCGGCGGCATCGAGGCGCACTGGCATGACCGCCACCAGATCGTGTACGCCGGCCGCGGCGTCCTCTCGGTCACCACAGATGCCGGCAGCTGGGTAGCCCCCGCCACCAGAGCCATCTGGATCCCTGCCGGCACCATCCACCAACACCGCGCCTACGGCGAAACCACCCTCCACACGGTCGGCCTCACCGAGAACCCACTAGCCCTCGAAGCCCCCTCGGCCCTCGTAGTCAGCCCCCTCCTCCGAGAACTCCTCCTGGCCTACACAGCCGAGCATGCGGAGCGCCGGGAGCGCGCGGGGTCGGCGGAGCGGGAGCGGCTGCGGGGTGTGCTGTTGGACCAGTTGCGACGGTCGCCTCAACGGCCCACGTACTTGCCCACCGCTCGGGACCCGAGACTCGCAGCAGTCTGTGATCTGCTGCGGGACAGCCCATCCAACAACAGCACGTTGACGGAGCTGGGCCGCGAGGTCGGTGCGAGTGAGCGGACGCTGAGCAGGCTGTGTAAATCCGACCTCGGGATGACCTTCCCGCAGTGGCGGACTCAACTGCGGCTGCACGAGGCGCTCAGGTTGTTGGCTGAAGGGGAGTCGGTGACCCGGGTGGCTCACCGGACCGGTTGGGCGTCGGCCAGTGCGTTCATCGACACGTTCCGACGGGCGTTCGGTCACACCCCGGGCTCGCGTAGAGCCTGATCGAGGATCCGGCTCCACTGGCGCACGATGCCGCGCCGCCGAGCGCTGTCGTCGGTCAGCAGGTCAGCCAGCCCCAGACCGCGCGCCATGTCCAGCACTCCCTGCACCGTCTCCCGCACCCCGGGCGTTCGTTCGTTGACCTCCAGGACCTCCAGCAACGCCCTGTGTGCCTGCCGCCCCACGTACGACTCCAGCCGCACGATCTGCCGCCGCAGCCCGTCCTCGGTCGACGCCGCCACCCACAAGTGCAACGCAGCTCGGAACAGCGGCCCGGTGTACACGTCCGCCAGCATCCCGACGATCGCCTCGGTCCGTCCTGCCCCACTCGGCAACCCGGCGGCCTGCGCGCGAATCTCCGCCAACCGCACCTCGGTCATGTACTCGACCGCCGCCGCGAACAGATCCGCCCGCGTCGGGAAGTGATGCTGCGCCGCCCCCCGCGACACCCCGGCCCGGGTCGCCACGACGCTCACCGTCGTCGCGGCGTACCCGACCTCGGCCAGCGACTCGACTGCCGCCTCGAGCAACCGCTGCCGGGTCGCCCGCGAGCGGTCCTGCTGCGGCGCCTTCAGCACCTCACTCACGCGCGGCCTCACGGGCTCGCAGTTCCCGCCGCAGGATCTTCCCCGACGCCGCCTTCGGCACCGCGTCGATGAACTCCACCTGCCGGATCTTCTTGTACGGCGCCACCCGCGCGGCGACGTACTCCATCACGTCCGCCTCCGTCAGTTCCACACCCGGCATCGGCACCACGAACGCCTTCGGTACTTCGTTGCCGTCAGCACTGACCCCGATCACCGCCGCGTCCGCGATCCGGTCGTCGGTCAGCAGCACGGCCTCGAGCTCGGCCGGCGGCACCTGGTACCCGTGGTACTTGATCAGCTCCTTCACCCGATCCACGACGTACAGGTAGCCGCGCGCGTCCACCCGTCCGATGTCGCCGGTGTGCAGCCAGCCGTCCCGGTCGATCGTCGCGTCGGTGTCGGCCGGGCGACCGAGGTACCCCTTCATCACCTGGGGTCCGCGGATCCAGATCTCGCCCTCGTCCGCATCGTTGCCATCGGCACCGACCAGCCGCATCTCGGTCGACGGGAACAGCTTGCCGACGGCACCGGGCGGCGGCTCCGGGTCGTCCTGCGGTACGGCGTGCGTACCCGGCGACAACTCCGTCATACCGTAGGCCTGCAGTACGGCGTGCAGCCCGAGCCGCTTCGCGCAGGCTTCGGCGAGCTCGCCGTCCAACGGCGCCGCCGCGGACGTCACGTGCTTCAGCGCTGACAGGTCCACCCCGTCCACGGCCGGGTGCTTCGCCAGCGCCAACACCACCGGCGGTGCCACGAACGCACGGGTGATCCGCTGCTCGTCCAATGTCGTCAGGAACTGCTGCAGCTCGAACTTCGGCAGTACGACGACCGTCGCGCCGAGCCGCAGCGGCAGGTTCATCAACACCGACAGCCCGTAGATGTGGAAGAACGGCAGGATCGCGATGATCCGCTCCTCCTCCGCGAGCGTGATCATCACCTCGGCCTGCGAGATGTTCGTCCCGATGTTCCGGTGCGTGAGCATCACGCCCTTGGCCGCGCCGGTGGTGCCACTCGAGTACGGCAGCACCGCGACATCCTCGGCCGGATCGATCGTCACCTCCGGCTCTGGGCCCGTGGAGGCGAGCAGCTCCTGCACCGAGCGATATCCCTCGGCCTGGTCGCAGACGAAGATCTCCGCGACGTCCGTACCCTCGATCGCCGCGGTCGCGACCGGCAGGAACAGCGAAATCGTCACCAGCAACTTCGCCTTCGAGTCGATCAACTGCTTGTGCAGCTCGTCCGCGGTGTAGAGCGCGTTGACCGTCGTCACGGTCGCTCCGGCGCGGGTGGCTCCGTAGAACACCACGGGGTACAGGATCGTGTTCGGGCTGTAGAGCGCGATCACGTCACCGTGCCGGATCCCGAGCTCGGCGAGCCCGGCCGCGACCCGGCGGGTCATGTGATCGAGCTGGGCGTAGCTGATCTCCTTGCCGGTGACGCCGTCGACCATCGCCGGCCGGTCGCCGTACTCCTGCGCTCTGCCCAGGACCGCGTCGTGGATCGGTACGTCGAGCACCTCGACCGGCGGGAATTCACTGGTGATGATCATTGCCCCACTCCTTCTAGTACGACTTGGGCAGTCCCAGGCTGTGTTGTGCAACGAAGTTGAGGATCATCTCCCGGCTGACCGGCGCGATCCGGGTCGCGCGGGCGGCCGCGACGAGCGACGCGACGCCGTACTCGACCGTCATGCCGTTGCCGCCGAGCGACTGGACGGCCTGGTCGGTGGCTCGTACGGCGACCTCGCCGGCGGCGTACTTCGCCATGTTCGCGGCCTCGCCCGCGCCCATGTCGTCGCCCGCGTCGTACAGCGCGGCGGCCTTCTGCATCATCAGACGGGCCAGTTCGAGCTCGATCTTGATCTGCGCGAGCGGATGTGCGAGACCCTGATGAGCGCCGATCGGGGCCTTCCAGACCTGCCGTTCTTTGACGTACGCCGTTGCCTTGCCGAGCGCATGCCGAGCGATCCCGACCGCGAACGCCGACGCCATGATCCGCTCGGGATTGAGCCCAGCGAACAGCTGCATCAGCGCCGCGTCCTCGGAGCCGACGAGCGCTTCGCGGGGAAGCCGTACGTCGTCCAGGAACAGCGCGTACTGCTTGTCCGGGCTGATCAGGTCCATCTCGATCTGCCGGAACTCCACACCCGGCGCGTCGATCGGCACGATGAACAGCGCGGGCTTGAGCTTGCCGGTCTTCGCGTCCTCGGTCCGGCCGACGACGAGGACCGCCTTCGCCACGTCGAGGCCGGAGATGAAGACTTTGCGCCCGGTCAGCGACCAGCCGTCGTCGGTGCGGCGGGCGGTGGTGGTGATCTGGTGCGAGTTCGAGCCGGCGTCGGGCTCGGTGATCGCGAACGCCATGATCGTCGTACCGTCGGCCAGGCCGGGCAGCCAGGTCTGCTTCTGCTCGTCGGTGCCGAAGCGGGAGATCACCGTGCCGCAGATCGACGGAGAGACGACCATCATCAGCAACGGGCAGCCGGCGGCGCCCAGCTCCTCCAGCACGATCGACAGGTCGGCCATCCCGCCGCCTCCGCCGCCGTACTGCTCCGGGAGGTTGACGCCGAGGTATCCGAGCTTGCCCGCCTCCAGCCACAGCTCGGTCGTGTGCCCGCCGGATCGCGCCTGGCGGTTGAACCACTCGTAGCCGTACTTCTTCCCCAGCTCACCGACGACTTTGCGCAGCTCCTGACGTTCTTCGGATTCGACGAAGCTCATGCTTCCTCCCCAACCACGGCCAGTACGGCGCCGACCTCGACCTGTTGTCCCGCTTCCACCTTGAGCTCACCGACCACACCGTCGACCGGAGCAGCGATCGTGTGTTCCATCTTCATCGCTTCCAGCCACAACAGCGGTTGCCCTTGGGTAACTTTGTCGCCGACCTGCACGCCGACCCGGATCACCGTCCCCGGCATTGGCGCCACCAACGACCCCGCCGCCACCTGCCGCGCCGGATCCGTGAACCGCTCCACCGGCGTGAGACTCACACTCCCCAACGCCGAGTCCACACAAACCAGCCGTCCGTACGACGCCACGTCGAACACCCGCCGTACGCCGTCAACCCGCAACACCACCCGCGTCGGAGCACTGTGGACCAGCTGCACGTTGCCCTCAGCAACCAACCCGTCGCGGGTCAGTCGGTAGTCGATGTCATGCACCGCGTCACCCACACGGAAACTCTTCCGTTGCGGCTGCGAAACCAGATTCCGCCAGCCGCTGGGCACCCGCACCGGTCCCACCCGCCCCGCCGCATCCGCCAACGCTGCCGCCAACGCTGACACCCGCACCGCGCCTTCATCGAGCGCCTCCCCGACCCCGTGCTTGTCGAAGAACCCGGTGTCGGTGTCACCACCCAGAAACGCGGGATGCCGAAGGATCCACACCAGCAGATCCCGGTTGGTGCCGACCCCGTGGAGTTGAGCCCGGTCCAGGACGCCGGCCAGCCGGCGCGCGACCGCGGTCCGATCGGGCCCGTACGCGATCACCTTCGCGAGCATCGCGTCGTAGTACGGCGAAACCTCCGAGCCGGCCTCGACCCCCGAGTCCACCCGCACCCCCGCACGCCTGCTTTCCGGAAGTTCTTCGTCGCCACGTGGGAGATTTCTTCCGGAAAGCCGCGCTGCCCCGAGGTCGAAGGCGTGCAGGCGGCCGGTTTGGGGCTGCCAGTCGTGCAACGGGTCCTCGGCGTACAGGCGGACCTCGATCGCGTGGCCGACTGTGGGTGGTGGGTCCGCCGGGAGCCGTTCACCGGCGGCGACTGCGAACTGCAGCTCGACGAGGTCGAGCCCGGTGGTCTCCTCGGTGACCGGGTGTTCGACCTGGAGGCGCGTGTTCATCTCGAGGAAGTAGAAGTTGCCCGCATCGTCCGCGAGGAACTCGACCGTCCCGGCGCCGACGTAGTTGATCGCGGCGGCTGCTTTGCGTGCGGCGTCGTACAGCCCGGCCCGCATCGACGGGATCCGCTCGACGAGTGGACTCGGCGCCTCCTCGACGACCTTCTGGTGCCGGCGCTGGATCGAGCACTCGCGCTCGCCGACCGCCCAGATCGTCCCGTGCTGGTCCGCCATGATCTGCACCTCGACGTGGTGCCCAGCAGCCAGATACCGCTCGCAGAAGACAGTCCCGTCCCCGAAGGCGGACAGGGCCTCGGCCGACGCCGCCTCGATCTCACCGGGCAGGTCGGCAAGCTCGGTGACCACTCGCATCCCGCGCCCGCCACCTCCGGCCGACGCCTTCACCAGCACCGGCAGATCGTCCGCGGACACCTCGGCCGGTGTCAGCTCGGCCAGCACCGGCACCCCGGCCGCCGCCATCAGCTTCTTCGCCTCGATCTTCGACCCCATCGACGAGATGGCATCCACCGGCGGCCCGATCCACGTCAGCCCCGCGTCGATCACCGCCTGCGCGAACCCGGCGTTCTCCGACAAGAACCCATACCCCGGATGTACGGCGTCCGCCCCGGCCCGCAGCGCGGCCTCGACGATCAGCTCGGCCCGCAGGTAGGTCTCGCCCGGCGCGTCCCCCGGCAACTCGACCGCCGCATCGGCCTCGTCGACGAACGGCATCCGCGCATCGGCCGTCGAGTACACCGCGACCGTCGACACCCCCAGCGACCTCGCCGTACGGAAGATCCGCCGCGCGATCTCGCCCCGGTTCGCCACCAGCACAGTTGTGAACATGCGCCTCACATCCTGAACACGCCGAAGGACGAGGTGCCTTCGACCGGGGCTGAGTGGATGGCGGACAGGCAGATGCCGAGGACCGTCCTGGTGTCGCGGGGGTCGATCACGCCGTCGTCGTACAACCGGCCGGACAGGAACATCGGCAGGGATTCGGCTTCGATCTGCCCCTCGACGTACGCCCGCATCTGCGCGTCGGCCTGTTCGTCGTACGGCTGGCCCTTCGCCTCGGCCGCGGCCCGCGCGACGATCGACAGTACGCCGGCCAGCTGCTGCGGCCCCATCACCGCCGACTTCGCCGACGGCCACGCGAACAGGAACCGTGGATCGAAGGCCCGGCCGCACATCCCGTAGTGCCCGGCGCCGTACGACGCGCCCATCAGGATCGAGATGTGCGGGACCTTCGAGTTCGAGACCGCGTTGATCATCTGCGCGCCGTGCTTGATGATCCCGCCCTGCTCGTACTCCTGCCCGACCATGTACCCGGTCGTGTTGTGCAGGAAGATCAGCGGCGTGTTCGCGCGGTTGGCCAGCTGGATGAACTGCGCCGCCTTCTGCGACTCCTCGCTGAACAGCACGCCGCGCGCGTTCGCGAGAATGCCGACCGGATACCCGTGCACCGACGCCCACCCGGTCGCCAGCGACGATCCGTACAGCGGCTTGAACTCGTCGAACACCGACCCGTCCACGACCCGGGCGATCACGTCCCGCGGATCGAACGGAATCTTCAGATCGCCCGGCACGATGTCCAGCAGGTCGTCGGAGTCGAGCAGCGGTTCGTCGTACGACGGCTTCGGCGCCGGACCCTGCTTGCGCCAGTTCAACCGCGACACGATCTGCCGTCCGAGCCGGATCGCGTCCTGCTCGTCGACGGCGAAGTAGTCCGCGAGCCCGGACCGCCGCGCGTGCATCGACGCACCGCCGAGCGACTCGTCGTCCGCGTCCTCACCGGTCGCCATCTTCACCAGCGGTGGCCCGGCCAGGAACACCTTCGCGCCGCCGTCGACCATCACCACGTAGTCGCTCATGCCGGGGATGTACGCGCCGCCCGCGGTCGAGTTGCCGAACACCAGCGCGATCGTCGGGATGCCCTCGGCCGACAGCCGGGTCAGGTTGCGGAACATCGCGCCGCCGGGGATGAAGATCTCCTTCTGCGTCGGCAGATCTGCGCCACCGGACTCGACCAGGCTGATCACCGGCAGCCGGTTCGCCCGGGCGATCTCGTCCGACCGCAGCGCCTTCTTCAGCGTCCACGGATTGCTCGCGCCGCCCTTGACAGTCGGGTCGTTCGCGGTGATCAGGCACTCGACACCCTCGACGACGCCGATCCCGGTCACCAGGCTCGCGCCGACGGTGAAGTCCGAACCCCAGCCGGCCAACGGCGACAGCTCGAGGAAGTACGAGTCGGGATCGAGCAGCAGCTCGATTCGCTCCCGCGCGAGCAGCTTGCCGCGCTTGTGGTGCCGCTCGACGTACTTCTCGCCACCGCCGGCCAGCGCCTTCGCGTGCTCGGCATCGAGCGCGACGAGCTTCTCCAGCATCTCCTCGCGGTTACTCATGCAGTGAACCCCAGTCTTTTGGAGGCGAGGCCGGTCAGGATCTCGGTGGTGCCGCCGCCGATGGCGAGGATCTTCTGGTCGCGGTACTGGCGTTCCACCTCTGCCTCACGCATGTAGCCGAGCCCGCCGTGCAACTGCAGCGCCTGATCGCAGACCCACTGCCCGGCCTCGACCGCGGTGTTCTTCGCGAAACAGGTCTCCGCGATCACGTCCTCACCCCGGTCCGCCCGGTCAGCCACCGAACGCACATACACGCGGGCCACGTCGATCCGCCGAGCCATCTCGGTCAACGTGTGCTGCACGGTCTGCCGCGAGATCAACGGCCTGCCGAACGTCTCCCGGTCCCGGCACCAGGCCACCGCCAGATCGAGCGCCCGCTGAGCACCCGCGTACGCCTGCACGGCCAGCGTCAGCCGCTCAGCCACGAAGTTCACCGCAAGCTGCACGAATCCGGAGCCTTCGGACCCGACCAGGTTCTCGGCCGGTACGCGAACATCGGTGAACGACAGCTCAGCCGTGTCCGAGCACAGCCACCCCATCTTCTCCAGCTTCCGCGACACCTCGAACCCGTGCTCGATCACCAGCAGACTGATCCCGTGCGCACCCGGACCGCCGGTGCGGACCGCGGTCGTCACGAAGTCCGCCCGGCACCCCGAGGTGATGAACGTCTTCGCGCCGTTCACCACGAACACGTCACCTTCGCGCCGGGCCGTCGTCCGTAGAGACGCCACATCCGACCCGCCACCCGGCTCCGTGATCGCCAGCGCGCCGATCAACTCACCGCTCAACGTTGGCCGGACCCACCGCTCGATCTGCTCCTCGTCGCCCGCAGCAACGATGTGAGGAAGCGCGATGCCGCAGGTGAGGAGCGAGGCAACGAGCCCGCCGGAGCCACCGGCGTAGTGCATCTCCTCGACCACATCGATTGCGTCGAGCAACGAACCGCCGCCGCCACCGACCGCCTCCGGGAAGCCGACGCCGAGCAGACCGATCGCGCCGGCCTTCTTGTGCAGCTCGCGCGGCAGCTCGCCGTCACGCTCCCACTGGTCGAGATGCGGCAGGACCTCCGCGCTCATGAAGCGGCGTACGGAGTCCCGGTAGTCGTTCACAGCAGGACTTCCGGTACGTCGACGTACCGCGATCGCAACCACTCGCCGACTGCTTTCGCCTGCGGGTCGAACCGGGCCTGCGCGGCGACGCCTTCGCCCAGCAGTCCCTCGACGACGAAGTTCACCGCCCACAGGTTGGGGAAGAGGTAGCGCGTCACGGTCAGCGGTTGCGTCTCGGGCAGCAGCTGTTGGAAGAGGTCGACCGTGAGCGTGTGCGCCAGCCAGCGCCACGCCTTCTCGTCGCGCGCCCATACGCCGACGTTCGCGTCGCCGCCCTTGTCGCCGGACCGCGCGCCGGCGATGCGGCCGAGCGGAACCTCTCGCGTCCGCGGCGGTCCGCTCGACAGTTGGAGCAGCGGCATCGGCTCCTCGATGTCGTCGACGGGCGCCAGCGGCTGCGTCTCGGCGGCCGGCTCGATCACGGTGCGAGTGCCGTCGGGGAGTACGACGACGTGCTCGACCTCGTGGATGTCGACGTACCCGGCCTCGAACACGCCGTACGGCGAGCCGTCGCCGGGCGGCGCGGTGACGTGGAAGCCCGGGTAGCTCGCGAGGGCAAGCTCAACGGCGGCGCTGCTGAACGCCCGGCCGACGACCTTCGGATCCGGGTCCTTCACCGCGCACCGCAGGAAGACGCTCGCCTCCTCCTCGGACTCGGCGTTCGGCTTCTCGGTCCAGGCCAGCGTCCACTTCAGCTCGGTCGGCCGCTTCGGCAGCGCCTGCTCGAGCTGGCGCTGGACCAGCTCGGCCTTCTGCTCCAGCTGCAGCCCGGTGAGCACGAAGTCGACCTCGTTGCGGAACCCGCCGATGCTGTTGAGCGAGACCTTGTACGTCGGTGGTGGGGCCTCGCCCTGGACGCCGGAGATCCTGATGCGGTCGGGACCGTCGACGGCAAGCTCGATCGTGTCGAGCCGAGTTGTCACGTCGGGTCCGGCGTACCGGGCGCCGGTGATCTCGTACAGCAGTTGCGCCTTGACCGTGTCGATCGTGACCGCACCGCCGGTGTTGTCGTGCTTGGTGATCACGCTGCTGCCGTCGGCGTGGATCTCCGCGATCGGGAACCCGGGCCGGCCGAAGTCGCGGATCTCGGTGAAGAACGCGTAGTTCCCACCCGTTGCCTGGCAGCCGCACTCGATCACATGCCCCGCGACGACAGCGCCGGCAAGTTCGTCGTACTGCGTTCGCTTCCACCCGTGATGCGCCGCCGCCGGACCGACGATCACCGACGCATCGGTGACGCGCCCGGTCACCACGACATCAGCGCCCGCCTGCAACGCCTCGGCGATCCCCCAGGCGCCCAGGTAGGCGTTGGCGGTCATCGGCTTGCCGAGGTCGAGCTCGTCGACGCGATCGAGGAGGTCGTCGCCTTCGACGTACGCGATCTTCGGCTGCAGGCCCAGCTTGTCCGCGAGCTCGGCGATCGCCTTCGCCAGGCCTGCCGGGTTGAGACCACCGGCATTGCTGACGATCTTCACGCCTCGGTCGAGCGCCTCGCCCAACCCTGTCTCGAGTTGCTTGAGGAACGTGCGGGCATAACCCAGGCCTGGGTCCTTCAGCCGATCCCGACCGAGGATGAGCATCGTCAGCTCAGCCAGGTAATCCCCGGTGAGTACATCCAGCGGGCCGCCGGTCAGCATCTCGTGAACCGCGCTGAACCGATCCCCGTAGAACCCCGACGCGTTCCCGATCCGGATCGGCTCGGTCATGCGAACTGCCCCGGCTTCCGGCCCTTCCCAGGCAGCCCGGCGAACGCCTGGATGATTCCCAGCCACTCCTCGGCCTGGGCCCCCTCGGCCTCAACCGCGAGGTCATCGCGATGACGCCGCTGGGTCGCCAGCAGACAGAAGTCGAGCGCCGGCGCAGTCACCCGCTGAGCCGCGTCCTCCGGTCCCCACGACCAGGCATCACCGTCCGGCCCGGTCAGCTCGACGCGGAACTGCTCGCTCGGCGGCGTGCGGTCGTTGAGCAGGTAGGCGAAGTCCCGCGTGCGCACCGCGAGATGGGCGACGTGGCGCAGCCGGTTGCTCGGCTGCCGTCGTACGCCGAGTCCGTCGAACACGTCCTGCCCGTGCGCCCAGGTCTCCATCAATCGCGCGGTCGCCATCGAGGTCGGGCTCATCGGCGGCCCATACCAGAGCACCTGCTCCCCGGCCGGAACCTTCTTCAGCGCCTCGGCAACGTCTGCGCGGGTCTCCCGCCAGTACGGCAGGAGTTGCTCCGGCGGCAGCGCGGCGGTCTCAGCCGCACCATCGTCGACGTACGTCGTGGGGCTGGCGGCCGCCGTACGCAACGAGTCCTTGAACCCCTCGGGATCGGTCGCGGCCAGGTGCGCCGCCTCGTCCGTCCAGGCGAGGTGCGCGATCTGATGCGCGACCGTCCACCCTTCAGCCGGCGTGGGCGTAGACCACTCATCGGCAGCCAACCCACCAACCAGCCGATCCAACTCCGCACTCTCGGCCCACAAATCAGCCAGCACGACATCCAGTTGCACGCTGCACTCCCTCATCAGGAGACCGTCCGCCGAGCCTCCCACGCCCACCAAAAAGAATCAAGCGTGCTTGTTTTCCCAAGCGGTGCCTGCGTAGCACGCGGGGGCCGACCAACGCCGAGAGTCTCTGACTCGTCACGATGATTACTTGACCCGTTCTGTGATCACTAGGGTGAGACGGGTTATGGATCTGAAGAGCCCGATCAGCACAGTCGTGCCGTCCCTCGACGGGCCGGTGTTGCTGGTTCTGGCGCAGGCCGAGGAAGGACTGTCCGGTCGCCAGATCCACAAGCTCGCCGGATCGGGATCCGTCGCCGGCGTCCGTCTCGTTCTGCAACGCCTCGCCGCGACCGGACTCGTCCACGTCGACGACCTCGGCAACTCGTTGCTCTACTGCCTCAATCGCAAACACCTCCTCGCCCCGATCGTCGACCAGTTGGCCGACCTCCGCAGCACGCTCACCGACCGCCTCGCCGACGAGATCAGCGCCTGGCGGATCTCGCCGGTCCACGCCAGCGTGTACGGCGCGATCGCGCGCGGCGACGGTGATCTGGACAGCGACGTCGACCTGCTGCTGATCCGCCCGGACAGCCACGAGTTCGTCGACGTGCTGTGGGAGGAGCAGGTCGGCCGCGTGATGCAGACCGTCGTCGACCTCACCGGCAACCCCGCGCACGTCTTCGAGCTCAGCCGCACCGAGCTCGCGGGTCACCTCGACACCGAGGACCCGATCCTCAACGACTGGATCCGGCCCAGCATCCAGCTCACCGGCGTACCGCTGATGGAAGCCGGCCGGCTGCCGGTCTCAGCCGCCAAGTAGCGGAGCCATCAGCCGCGCGATCACGCTCTCCCGCCGCGTCACCCGCTCCTCGACGTCCGCCAGCGTCATCGCCCGCAAACCCGCGTTGATCCCCAGCCAGCGCAGCGGCTCCGGCTCCCACGCCCGCGACCGGTGCCCGACCCACGGCAGTCGCGTCAAGGCGGTGTCGCGCTCGAGGATCAGGTCGCGCAACGTCCGCCCCGCGAGGTTCGTCGTACTCACGCCGTCCCCGACGTACCCGCCCGCCCAGGCCACGCCGCGCTCGAACCCGACCGATGCGCACCAGTCCCGCGGCACGCCCAACGGTCCGCCCCAGGCGTGGGTGAACTCCGGCGAGATGTCGAACAGCTCCCGCAGCGTCTTCTGCAACCCCTTGAACACCCGCGGCACGTTGTCGAACCCGGGCTTGATCGTCGACCGGAAGTGGTACGGCGCTCCGCGCCCGCCGAACGCCAGCCGCCCGTCCGCGGTCCGCTGCCCGTAGATGATCAGGTGCCGCTGATCGCTGAACGTCGGCCGATCCGCCAGCCCGATCCGGTCCCACACCTCGGCACTCAACGGCTCCGTTGCCACCATCAACGAATACACCGGCGCGACGACCCGCTCCTGCCCGGCCAGTCCGGGCGTGAAACCCTCGGTCGCCCGTACGACGACGTCCGCGCGCACCACGCCGTACGGCGTCACCGCGCGCCCGCGCACGATCCGGGTCACCGGTGTCCGCTCGTGAATCGTGACCCCGAGCCGCTCGACCACGGCGGCCAGGCCGCGCGCCAGCTTCCCCGGTTGGATGGCCGCGCAGTGCGGCGTGAACGTTGCCCCCAGCACCTTTGTCGCGCGGACCTTCGCGCTGACCTCGTCCGGCGTCAGGAACTGCAGGTCACCCGGTCCCCACTCGGCCGCCGCGTCCACTTCGGCCCGCGCTCGCCTGAGCTGCACACGGGTCCGCGCCAGAACGACGGTCCCGCCCTTGTGGTAGTCGCAGTCGATCCCCTCGGCCGCGCTCACCAGGCCGACCTCGTTCACACTTGCCTGCATCGCCCGGTGCAGCTCGATCGCCGCCTCCCGGCTCGACCCCGGCAACGCGGCCAACCGCTTCGACGACACCGGGAACAGCGCCGAGCACCACCCACCGTTCCGTCCCGATGCCCCGAAACCGGCAGTCTGCGCCTCCAGTACGACGATGCGCAGCGACGGATCCGCTTTGGCCAGGTAATAGGCCGTCCACAGCCCGGTGTACCCGGCGCCGACGATCACCACGTCGGCGTCCCGGTCGCCCGCCAGCCTCGGGCGCTCCGGGAGCGGATCGGGAGCCGACCAGAGGTTCAGCGGACACCCCAGGAATAGGTCTGTTTCACCAGCTTCAGGTAGACGAACGTCTCGGTCGCCTTCACACCCTCGATCTGCCGGACCCGCTCGGACAGCACCTGCAGCAGGTGCTCGTCGCTCTCGCAGAGCACCTCGGCCAGGATGTCGAACGAGCCGGCCGTCACCACGACGTACTCGACCTCGTCCATCTTGGCCAGCTCGTCGGCGATCGGCTCCAGCGCGCCTTCGGCCTTGATCCCGATCATCGCCTGCCGGTCGAACCCGAGCTCGAGCGGATCGGTGACCGCGACGACCTGCATCACCCCGGCCTCGGTCAGCCGCTGCACCCGCTGCCGGACCGCGGCCTCGGACAGGCCGACAGCCTTGCCGATCGCGGCGTACGAACGCCGCCCGTCGAGCTGCAACTGCTCGATGATCGCCTTCGAGGTGTCGTCCAGCAGGGTCTGGTTCTTGTCGGAGTTCCCCGTTCGCACTGCCACCCCCGGATCTTTTCACCCGGCCCGGGGCGTCAGCAAGCTGCGGAAGCGGAATTCGTTGCGAAATGTCCGTTTAGCTTCGGAATCCCTTGTTCTGATCGCCAAGGTTTGACAGTATCGCCCGCGACAGACGGTTCCTAGGGGGTTCCATGAGTCCTCGTCACCAGCGCGTCGTGGGGCGTCGCGCGGTCCTGAAGGGGATGTCGCTGTCCGCGCTCGGGGTCGGAGGGGTGCTGGCGGGCTGCGGGATCCCGCCGGCTCGGCAGAGCGCGGGCAGTTGCGTCAGCACAGACCTGTCGTCGTCGCAGAAGACGCTGAACTTCTCCAACTGGCCGAGCTACATGGACGAGTCCGACGAAAAGGTGAACGGAAAGACCGTCCTCCCGACGCTGGAGGACTTCCAGAAGCAGACCGGGATCACGGTCACCTACACCGCCGACGTCAACGACAACGCCGAGTTCTACGCCAAGGTCCGCGACCAGCTCGGGAGCTGCCAGTCCTGTGGCCGGGACATCTTCGTGCTCACCGACTGGATGGCGGCCCGGATGGTCGGGCTGGGCTGGCTGCAGAAGCTCGACCACAGCAAGATCCCGAACGTCGACAAGCAGTTGCTCAAGCAGCTCAAGGCGCCGGCCTGGGACCCGAACCGTGACTACAGCGTCCCGTGGCAGAGCGGGCTGACCGGGATCGCGTACAACGCCAAGGTCACCAAGGAGGTCGGCAGTTTCACCGACCTGCTCACCCGCGCGGATCTGAAGGGCCGGGTCACCCTGCTCTCGGAGATGCCGGACACGATGTCGTTCATGCTCAAGCTGGTCGGCGCCGACCCGGGCAAGTTCAACGACGCCGAGTGGAGCAAGGCGCTGGACAAGCTGCAGGAGTACGTCAGCTCCGGGCAGGTCCGCCGCTTCACCGGGAACGACTACGTGCAGGACCTGAACGCCGGCAACATCGCTGCCTGCGAGGCCTGGTCCGGTGACGTGATCGCCATGCAGGCCGACAACCCCGACATCAAGTTCGTGGTGCCGGAAGAGGGCCTGATGCTGTGGTCGGACAACATGCTGGTGCCGAACAAGGCGACCCACAAGACCAACGCCGAGGCGTTGATGAACTACTACTACGAGCCCGAGGTCGCCGCCACGCTGGCCGACTGGGTGAACTACATCTGCCCCGTGACGGGTGCGAAGAAGGCGATGGAGACCGTCGATCCGGACGTTGTCGACGACCCGCTGATCTTTCCCGACCAGGCCATGCTGGCCAAGACGGCGTCGTTCATGCCGCTCGACACAGCCAAGGCAGCCCTCTACGAAGCCGACTTCAACCTCGCGATCGGGGGCTGATAGATGACCAGTGACCTAGTTCTCCACGGAATCAGCAAGCAGTTCAGTGGGCACCGCGCGGTCGACAACCTCGACCTGACGGTCCCGTCCGGCTCGTTCTTCGCGCTGCTCGGCCCGTCCGGCTGCGGCAAGACCACGACGCTGCGGATGATCGCCGGTCTGGAGGAGCCGACCACCGGCAGCATCCGGCTCGGCGAGCAGGAGATCACCGGTCTGCGCCCGTACAAGCGCCCGGTCAACACGGTCTTCCAGAACTACGCGCTGTTCCCGCATCTCGACATCTTCGAGAACGTCGCGTTCGGGCTGAAGCGGCGCGGGGTCAAGGACTTCAAGCCGAAGGTCGAGGAGATGCTCGGCCTGGTCGAGCTCTCGACGTACGGCAAGCGGCGGCCGTCCCAGCTGTCCGGCGGTCAGCAGCAGCGGGTCGCGCTGGCCCGCGCGCTGATCAACCGGCCGCAGGTGCTGTTGCTGGACGAGCCGCTCGGCGCGCTGGACCTGAAGCTGCGCCGGCAGATGCAGCTGGAGCTGAAACGGATCCAGACCGAGGTCGGCATCACGTTCGTCCACGTCACCCACGATCAGGAGGAGGCCATGACCATGGCCGACACGATCGCGGTGATGAACGCCGGCGTGATCGAGCAGATGGGATCACCGGCCGAGCTGTACGACCTGCCCGCGACGACGTTCGTGGCGAACTTCCTCGGCCAGTCGAACCTGATCCGGGCCTCGATCATCGGACAGGCCGACGACAACCTGACCGTCGACGTCCACGGCCGCAAGGTGACCGTGCCGCTGCCGCGGTGCCGGGTCACCGAGGGCGACGTCTGGATGGGGATCCGGCCGGAGAAGGTGTTCATCGCGGCGGCCGGGACCGAACAGAGCAACGGTTCGAACCAGCTGCGCGGCGCGGTCGTGACGGATGTGAGTTACGTCGGCGTGAGTACGCAGTACCTGGTCAAGCTGCCGTGGGACCAGGAGCTGACGATCTTCGAGCAGAACACCGGCGCCCGGGGTACGTTCGGCGTCGGCGAGACCGTCGACCTGCACTGGTTGCCGACGCACACGTTCGTGCTCGATGCCGAACAGGACGCCCGGGCCGGCGTCGAGGACATCGACGATCCGGGTGGCGCCTGATGAGCGCGGTCGGCCAGCTCGGGGCGGCCGCGGCGGCACCTCCGGCGAAGGTGGAGCGGTCCGGGCGGCGATTCACGGGGTACCTGTTGCTGCTGCCCGGCGGGTTGTGGCTGCTGTTGTTCTTCGTCGTACCGCTGGTGTCGTTGCTGGCGGCAAGCTTGTACGACCCGAACGGGTCGATCGAGGCCGGGTTCAAGATGACCTGGCACTTCCAGAACTTCGTCGACACGATGGCCGACTACGCGCGGCCGTTCGGGCGGTCGTTGTGGTACTCGCTGCTGACGACGCTGTTCTGCCTGCTGCTCGGGTACCCGCTGGCGTACGCGATCGCGATGAAGGCCGGCCGGTGGAAGAACCTGATGCTCGCGCTGGTGATCGCGCCGTTCTTCACCAGCTTCCTGATCCGCACGCTGTCGTGGAAGCTACTGCTGTCGGACAACGGGTTCGTGGTCGATGCGCTGAAGTGGCTGCACATCCTCGGCCCGGACGGACGGTTGCTGGCGACAACGACCGCGGTGGTGACCGGGCTGACGTACAACTTCCTGCCGTTCATGGTGCTGCCGCTGTACGCCTCGCTCGAGCGCATCGATCCACGGTTGATCGAGGCCGGCGGTGACCTGTTCGCCAACCCGTTCACGACCTTCCGGACGGTGACCTTGCCGCTGTCGATGCCGGGGGTGGTGGCGGGGACGCTGCTGACCTTCATCCCGGCGGCGGGCGACTACATCAACGCACAGCTCCTGGGTACGCCGAGACAACGGATGATCGGCAACGACATCCAGCGGCTGTTCTCCGCCGGCGCGTATCCCACCGCGGCCGCGTTGTCGGTGACGTTGATGGCGGCGATCGTCGTGCTGGTCCTCCTGTACGTCTGGCGGGCGGGGACGGAGGAACTGGTATGAGGTGGATCAGGCAACGGCTGGTCGTCTTCGTCGCGTTGCTCGTCCTGCTCTATCTCTTCGCGCCGATCGTCGTCGTGATGCTGATGTCGTTCAACGAGCCGAAGAGCAAGCTGTCGTACACGTTCGACGGATTCACCTGGGCGAACTGGGCACACCCCTGCCGGCCGTACGGGCTCTGCGACGCGGTGTCGACCTCGCTGCGGATCGGGTTGCTGGCGACGGTGATCGCGACGGCGCTGGGGACGTTGATGGCGTTCGCGATGGTGCGGCACCGCTTCCGCGGCCGGTCCGCCGCGAACCTGTTCATCTTCCTGCCGATGGCCTCGCCCGAGATCGTGCTCGGCTCGTCGCTGCTCGCCCTGTTCGTGTCGAGCGGCTTCGGCGGCCGGCTCGGGTTCTGGACGGTGCTGATCGCGCACGTGATGTTCTGTCTGTCGTTCGTGGTCGTGACGGTGAAGGCGCGGCTGACCGGCATGGACTCGCGGCTGGAGCAGGCGGCGATGGACCTGTATGCGAACGAGTGGCAGACGTTCTGGCGGGTCACGTTCCCGCTGGTGTTCCCGGGCATCCTGGCCGCGGCGCTGCTCAGTTTCTCGTTGTCGTTCGACGACTTCATCATCACGAACCTGAACGCCGGTACGACGGTGACGTTCCCGATGTTCGTGTGGGGGTCGGCGCAGCGGGACATCCCGCCGCAGATCAACGTCGTCGGTACGGCGATGTTCCTGCTGGCGCTCGTCCTCGTCCTGGGAGGTGAGCTGGCGCGACGCCGGCGTACCCGATGAAACTGGCAGCGCTCGCCGAGGCCGAACCGCGAGTCTTCTGGCTCGAGGACAAGGCGGCTCCGGACCCGCTGCCCGCACTGCTCGGTCCGACCACGGCTGACCTGGCCGTGGTCGGCGGTGGTTATACCGGTCTGTGGACGGCGTTGCGCGCGAAGGAGCGGTACCCGTCGCTGGACGTCGTACTGCTGGAAGGCGATGTGTGCGGCTCGGCTGCCAGCGGCCGGAACGGCGGCTTCTGCGACGCGAGCCTCACCCACGGGCACGCCAACGGGGTGGCTCGGTGGCCTGATGAGATCGACGAACTCGAACGTCTCGGGTCCGAGAACCATCGTGCGCTCGGCGACACCATCGCTCGCTATTCGATCGACTGCGACTGGCAGTTGACCGGCGAACTCACCGTCGCCACCGCTCCGCACCACCTGGACGAATTGGCTGCCGAGGCGGCCGAACGGCCTGGCGCGGTGCTCCTCGACCAGGATGCGGCGCGGGCCGAGGTCAACTCACCGACGTACTTGGGCGCGTTGTTCGACCCGTCGAGTACGGCGCTGGTCGAACCGGCGCGGCTCGCCTGGGGACTGCGACAGGCCTGCCTCGACCACGGCGTACGCATCCACGAACACAGCGCCGTCACGCGCCTGCACTCGCGTTCGTTGCACACGGCAACGGGGGCGGTTCGGGCCGATCGGATCGCGCTGGCGACGAACGCCTTCCCGTCATTGCTGCGTCGACTGCGCCTCTACACGGTGCCTGTCTATGACCTGGTCCTGGTCACCGAGCCGCTGTCCGCCGCCCAGCTGGCATCGATCGGTTGGCACGGTCGGCAGGGAGTCGGTGACGCCTCCAACCTCTTCCACTACTACCGCCTCACGCGGGACAACCGCATCCTGTGGGGCGGCTACCTGCCGCTGTACTACTTCGGTAGCCGCATCGACCCGTCCTTGGAGCAACGGAACTCCATCCACACGATGCTGGCCCGCCATTTCTTCCAGACCTTCCCGCAACTGGAGGGCCTGCATTTCACCCACCGCTGGGGCGGCGTCATCGACACCAGCACCAGGTTCTGCGCCTTCTACGGCACCGCCCACGCCGGCCACACGGCGTACGCCCTCGGCTACACCGGCCTCGGCGTAGCCGCCACCCGCTTCGGCGCCGACGTCATCCTCGACCTCCTGTACGCCGAATCAACCGACCGCACCCGCCTGCAGATGGTCCGCGACCGCCCCCTCCCCTTCCCACCCGAACCCTTCCGCACCGCCGGCATCCGCCTCACCCGCTGGTCCATGCACCAGGCCGACAAACATGCCGGCCACCGAAACCTCTGGCTCCGCACCCTCGACGCCATGGGCCTCGGCTTCGACTTCTAGGTACTGCGGGAAGCCCCCGCGCGCTACGCAACCGCTCTCTCGTCGCTCCGCTCCTCGGCAGCGGTTGCTCCGCGCGCTCCCACCCGCCCCCCGCTCATCGCGGTGCATCCCTTTCCGGCTATCGCCGGGACCTTCCGGCTATCGCCGGACTTGGCGGCTGCCGCCGCAATCAGCGGGCTATCGCCCACGGTGCGCGCTTATCGCGCGTCGACTACCCGGCCCGCCCGCACCGGGCCGCCGACCGCCCGCACCGGGATGCATGTCGCCCAGCCGGATACCCGCCCCGGGCGGCACGCTGGCCCTCAGGCGCACGGGCATCCGTGGCAGCTGACTGCGGCGGCCCGGCTCGGCTCCGGCGAATGCGTGAGGCGTGCCGTCGGCTCGCCCTTGTCATGGCCTGGGCGCCAACTCGCGAGCGAACCTGGGCGGAGGAGACCGTCGCGGGCGGTCCGTTCATGCCGGGGCGCCAGCCTGGTAGTCACTACGCCGTAGCGCACACCCTGGGTCATAGACGACCCGCTGTCGATGCAAGAACGCGAACCACGTCAATGACGGCCTTCGGGTCGCCGCCGAAATAGAGGTAAGCGAGAAGTATCGTCACCGCGCCAATTGTCGTGACGACTTTGCTTGCCAGCCGAAAAAGCCTCTTGGCAGTCGCGTCGGACATGCTGATAGAGATTGAGTTTACAGTTTGCTTCGCCTGCTTCTTTTCCTGTCCCTTCATCTAGGACTCCTTTCCAGTGTGAGTTTCCGATAGGCCGGAGCTTCACCTGGTGAAGGCATCCCAGCTAATCTCCCTCGGTCAAATGGGCATAAAAAATGCCACCAGCCTTTTCGGCGGCAGCACTTCGAACTACAAGAGCAGCTTATAGCGTGGAGCATGAATCGTCAAGCATGAGACGACCGTCATTGTCAAGCTTGAGAAGCAATTCTGCGGGCAGAATAAATTGTCTGACCTAACGGTCCGGACGAAATTCTTCGACCCCGTAGCGGGCCGTGCGGCGGGCGCCTGAGCAGGCAGGCGGGAGCCGGTCCGGGCGGTCCCAGCACGGGTTGTCCAACTCGGCACGCCGGCCTAGTAGTCGCCGCGCGATGAGCGCGCACGGTCCGGCGGTAGCCGGACGGGATTCACGGGGATGAGCCGGCGTGGGTGGGAGTGTGTGGGGTGGTGCGCTGAGGAGCGGAGCGACGAAGGAAGCGCCGCGACAGCACGCGGGCTCAACTCACAGCTGGGATTCGGCTTCTTTCAGGACTGATCTGAGGATGGATTCTATTTCGTCGAAGTGGGGTTGGTCGCAGATCAGGGGTGGGGAGAGTTGGATGACGGGGTCGCCGCGGTCGTCGGCCCGGCAGTAGAGGCCGGCGTCGAAGAGGGCTTTGGAGAGGAAGCCTCGGAGGAGGCGTTCGGACTCCTCGTCGTTGAAGGTTTCCTTGGTGGTCTTGTCCTTGACGAGTTCGATTCCGTAGAAGTAGCCCGCGCCGCGGACGTCGCCGACCATGGGCAGGTCGAGCAGCTTCTCGAGGGTCGCCCGGAAATCCCCCTCCCGGCTCCGGACGTGCTCGTTGATGCCTTCGCGCTCGAAGATGTCCAGGTTGGCGACGGCGACCGCGGCTGAAACGGGATGGCCACCGAAGGTGTAGCCATGGGCGAATGTGGTGTCCCCGTGCAGGAACGGCTCGATCAGCCGGTCCGTCGCGATCATCGCGCCGAGCGGCGAGTAGCCCGACGTGATGCCCTTCGCGCAGGTGATGATGTCCGGCTGGTATCCGAACCGCTCGGCTCCGAACATGTATCCCAGCCGGCCGAAGGCGCAGATCACCTCGTCGCTGACGAGCAGTACGTCGTACTCGTCGCAGATCTCGCGGACGCGTTCGAAGTACCCCGGTGGCGGCGGGAAGCAGCCACCGGCGTTCTGCACCGGTTCCAGGAAGACGGCGGCGACAGTCGACGCGCCTTCGTTCTCGATCGCGACCGCGATCTGGTCGGCGGCCCAGCGGCCGAACGCGACCGGGTCGTCTCCGTGGATCGGGGCGCGGTAGATGTTCGTGTTCGGCACCCGGAAGGTGCTCGGCACGAGGGGCTCGAACGGCTCCTTGAGCTCCGGCAGTCCGGTGATCGACAGCGCCCCCTGCGTCGTACCGTGGTACGCGATCGCGCGGCTGATCACCTTGTGCTTGCCCGGTTTGCCGGTGAGCTTGAAGTACTGCTTGGCCAGCTTCCACGCCGACTCGACCGCTTCGCCGCCGCCGCTGGTGAAGAACACCCGGTTCAGATCGCCGGGCGCGTACGACGCGACCCGCTCGGCCAGCTCGATCGACTTCGGATGTGCGTACGACCAGAGCGGGAAGAACGCCAGCTCCGACGCCTGCTTGGCCGCCGCCTCGGCGAGCTCCGTCCGCCCGTGACCGAGTTGGTTGACGAACAGTCCCGCGAGACCGTCCAGATACCGCTTGCCGTGGGCGTCGTAGATGTAGACGCCGTCGCCGCGCACGATCACCGGGACTTCGCCGGTCTGGTAGCTCGACAGCCGGGTGAAGTGCATCCACAGGTGGTCGCGCGCCGACTGCTGCAGGTGGGCGAAGTCGGTTTCGGACGGCATAGGGCTTCCCTCTTCTCCAGGTTGGCCGATAGCCGTCATCGTGCCTGGAAAACCGCGTCCAGGCAAGTGATTTCGTGCCTGAAGAGCCGCTAGTCTGTCGATGTCAGCAGTATCCGACCGCATCTGTTGCGGAATCCGTTGGGGAGCTTCGTGGACCTCCTGTTCGTGAACGGCGCGGTCTTCGACGGGACGTCGTACCGGCCGGGGACGAATGTCGGGGTCCGTGACGGCCGGATCGTCGCGGCCGGGGAGCGCACGAGCACGACCGAGGTCGTCGACCTCGACGGCGGCCTGCTGCTCCCCGGGTTCGTCGACGCGCACGTGCATCCGGTGCAGGGCGGCCTCGAACGCGGTCGGTGCGATCTCGCTCCGCTGCACGGCCTCCCGGCGTACCAGGAGATCATCCAGCGGTACGTCGAGCAGCACCCGGACCTTCCGTGGATACTCGGCGGCGGCTGGCACCAGCCCGACTTCCCCGGCGGCGCACCGCGGGCGGCCGACCTCGATGCGGTCACCGGCGACCGCCCAGCCTTCCTGGTGAACGCCGACCACCACGGCGCCTGGGTCAACTCGAAAGCGCTGGCACTCGCCGGCATCGACCGGAGTACGCCGGACCCGCCCGACGGCCGGATCGAACGCGGCCCCGACGGCGTACCGACCGGCACCCTGCACGAGGGCGCGATGGACCTCGTCGGCCGGCATGTCCCGCCGACCACCCACGCCGAGCTCGTCGCGGCGCTCGAAGACGCGCAGGCGTACCTGCACTCGCTCGGCATCACCGGCTGGCAGGACGCGATCCTCGGCGACTACGCCAACATGCCCGACGCGACCGACGCCTACCTCGAGGTCGCTCGCGCCGGCCGCCTGACCGCCCGCGTCAACGGTGCGCTGTGGTGGCAGCGCGATCGCGGCGCCGAACAGATCCCGGACCTGGTCGGACGGCGAAGCGCGGCGGACCACCCGAGGTTCCGCGCGGGCACCGTGAAGATCATGCAGGACGGCGTCGCGGAGAACTTCACTGCAGGGATGCTCGAGCCGTACTTCGACGGCTGCGGCTGCCGCACCGCGAATACCGGCCTGTCCTTCGTCGACCCGATCGAGCTGTGCGACAACATCACCCGACTCGACGCGGCCGGGTTCCAGGTCCACGTCCACGCGATCGGCGACCGCGCGGTCCGTGAAGCCCTCGACGCGTTCGAACACGCCCGACGGCAGAACGGCGACGCCGACCGCCGCCACCACCTTGCACACTTGCAGGTGGTCCATCCTGACGACATCGCCCGCTTCGCGCAGCTGAACGTGACCGCGAACATGCAGGCGCTGTGGGCGATGTACGACCAGCAGATGGTCGACCTCACCCTGCCGTACCTCGGCCCCGAGCGCGCCAAAACGCAGTACCCGTTCGGCGCGCTGGCCAGGTCGGGTGCACGCCTCGCGGCCGGGTCGGACTGGCCGGTGTCGAGCCCGGATCCGCTCGCCGCGATCCATGTCGCGGTGAACCGGCGCGACGACTCCACGGCCGAGCAGTTCTTTCCCGAACAGGCGCTCGACCTCGCGACCGCGTTCACGGCGTACACGAGAGGTAGCGCGTGGGTGAACCACGCCGACGACACCGGCCGGATCGAGGCGGGCGCGCTCGCGGACCTCGTGGTTCTCGACCGCGATCCGTTCAAAACGCCGCCTGACGAGATCGCAGCCGCGCGGGTTCGGGAGACGTACGTGCAAGGCGAGCGGGTCTACGCATCGACCAGATAGGAACCGTCATGGACACCATCACCAACATCGTGGACGGCAAGCCGACGAGTGCGCTCAGCGGCGCGGCGTACGACGTGATCGAGCCGGCCACTGGTGCGACGTACGCGAGAGCGCCGTTGTCGGGCCCTGAGGACGTCGACCAGGCGATGACGGCGGCGGCGCGGGCGTTCGAGAGCTGGCGGGACACGACACCGGCCGAGCGACAGCTCGCGTTGCTGCGGATCGCGGACGCGATGGAGCGGCGCTCGGACGAGTTCGTCGCGGTGGAGAGCCGGAACACGGGCAAGCCGCTGGCGGTGACGGTGACCGATGAGATCCCGCCGTGTGTCGACCAGTTGCGGTTCTTCGCCGGCGCAGCGCGGTTGCTCGAGGGACGGTCGGCGGGTGAATACATGGCCGGGCACACGTCGTGGGTACGGCGGGAGCCGATCGGCGTCGTCGGGCAGGTCACGCCCTGGAACTACCCGCTGATGATGGCGGTCTGGAAGATCGCGCCGGCGCTCGCGGCCGGGAACACCGTCGTACTCAAGCCGAGCGACACGACGCCGATGTCGACCGTGCTGCTGGCCGAGGTGGCGCAGGAGTTCCTGCCGCCCGGCGTCCTGAACGTGGTGTGCGGCGATCGCAGCACCGGGCGGGCGCTGGTCGATCACGACGTACCGCAGCTGGTCGCGATCACCGGATCGGTGCGGGCCGGGATGGAGGTCGCATCATCGGCGGCGCGGAAGCTGAAGCGGACCCATCTCGAGCTCGGCGGCAAGGCTCCGGTCGTGGTCTTCGACGACGCGGACCTGGAGAAGGCAGCAGAGGCGATTGCGGCCGCCGGGTACTTCAACGCCGGTCAGGACTGTACGGCGGCGACCCGGGTGCTGGCCGGTCCGCGGATCCATGACGACTTCGTCGACGCGCTGACCGCGCAGGCCAACCACACCCGTACCGGTGCGCCGGACGACGAGCAGGCGACCTACGGAGCATTGAACAGCGAGGCGCAATTGCACCGGGTCGACGGATTCGTCCGCCATCTGCCCGACCATGCCAGCGTCCGCACCGGCGGCGCCATCGTCGGCGAGCGCGGCTACTTCTACGCGCCGACCGTCGTGTCGGGTCTGCAGCAGAACGACGACGCGATCCAGCAGGAGATCTTCGGTCCCGTCATCACGGTCCAGCGCTTCTCCGACGAAGACGAGGCGTTGCGCTGGGCGAACGGCGTCGACTACGGCCTCGCGTCGTCCGTGTTCACCCGCGACCACGCCCGCGCGATGCGGATGAGCCGCCGTCTCGACTTCGGCTGTGTCTGGATCAACACCCACATCCCGATCGTCGCCGAGATGCCGCACGGCGGCTTCAAACACTCCGGCTACGGCAAGGACCTGTCCATGTACGGCCTCGAGGACTACACCCGTATCAAGCACGTGATGTCGAACATCGAGGACTAGATCACCTCGAGGTAGTCCCTGGGCCACGACGCTGAAGGCGCAGTAACCTGCACTGCATCATGACCCGCATTGCCATCGACGGCGGTCAGTCCGCCCTCCGACTCCGCGTTCTTCCGTCCGGCCGCACCGGTGAGGGACCTGGTTACACGCACGGACCGGACGCTCTGCACCGGATGCTCGATGCGATCCGGACCGCCGCGAGCGCTGCCGAGGTCACGGGTCCGGTCGAGCTGGTCGCTCTCGGTCTCACCGGATACCCGCCGGCATCCGCGGAAGCGTTCGCTGCCGACGTCAGCGAGTTGCTGGATGCCGACGAGGTCCGGCTGACACAGGACATGGTCACCGCACACGCCGGCGCGTTGCCCGAGGGGTACGGCGTGGTGGTTGCCGCCGGCACCGGCCTGGTCTGTCTCGCGGTCGACCGCGACGGGACCTGGCGCAAGCTCGACGGACACGGGTACCTGTTCGGGGACGCCGGCAGCGCGTTCGCGATCGGTCGCGCGGGTCTGGTCGCCGTACAGCGCGCACGCGACGGGCGCGGGCCGGTCACCAAGCTCGCGGACACCGCGCTCGATCCGGTCACGCTGTACCGCTCCTCGACGCTGGTCGACGACGTCGCCCGGTTCGCTCCCGAAGTACTGCGGTGTGCGGCCGAGGGCGATCCGGTCGCGCACGATCTCGTCGTACGCGCAGCCGGGGACATCGCCGAGACGATCGAGGCCGCGGTCGCTCAGTTGGCCGGTGAAGGGCCTGTTCCGGTGGCGTGTGTCGGCGGTCTGTTCGCGGGTGCGGGCGAGCAGCTGCTGACGCCGGTCCGCGACGCGCTCCCGCCGCGCGCACGGCTTACGCCCGCGGCCGGCAACTCGCTCGACGGCGCCGAACGCCTTGCCACCGGACCCACCGGCACATACGGCGACCTGATCGTGACGCACCGCCGATGAGAACCCTCGCCCGTGGCAGCCTCGTCGTTTCCTGCCAGGCGGGCCCCGAGAACCCGATCCACGGTCCGGCCGCGATGGCGTTGATGGCGCAAGCCGCGGAGGCAGGCGGAGCCGGCGCGATCCGGGCCAACGGGCCGGACGACATCGCCGCGATCCGCGCGGTCACCGACCTGCCGATCGTCGGGTTGCACAAGCTCGGCGATCCGGCCGGCGTCTTCATCACCCCGACGTACGAGTCCGCAGCTGGTGTCGTCGCTGCGGGTGCCGACCTGGTCGCGCTCGACGCGACCCTCCGACCGCGGCCTGAGCGCTTGGACGAACAGATCGCGAGGATCCACGACGAGCTCGGCGTACCCGTGATGGCCGACGTGGACAGCCTCGACGCCGGCCTCGCGGCCCGGGATGCGGGTGCCGATTTTGTCGCCACGACGCTGTCCGGGTACACCAACGGCCGGACACCGACCGGACCTGACATCGAGCTGGTCCGGCAACTCGCGGCGCGGCTGGACTGCCCGATCATCGCCGAAGGCCGGATCTGGACGCCCGACGATGTCCGGGCCGTCCGGGAGGCCGGCGCCTACGCCGTTGTGGTCGGCACCGCGATCACCAGCCCGAGGGACATCACAGCCCGCCTGGTCGGCGCCCTTGCGGTCCGATAGAGACTTGTCATTGTGCCCGCGCCTGACCGACGTACGCTGCTCCCCGCCGAGACGGCCTCGATAATTTCGGTGTTGGCCGTTTATCTTGGCTTTCATCGTCAGATCAGTGCCGGTATGACAGTTGGAGCCTTCACGTGACCGAACTCCTCCTGGCCGCGACGTCCCTGGACGTCACACCGCCGCCCGGCCACCGGCTCGACGGGTACGCCGCCCGTGCCGGTGTCGCGACCGGTACTGCGGACCCGTTGCGAGCCACCCTGATCTGGCTGTCGAGCGAGGACGACCCGGGTGTGCTCTGGCTCACGCTCGACGCGATCGCAGTCGGTTCGGCGCTCTGCCACGAACTCGCAGAGGCCGCCGGTGCCGCGGCCGGCATCCCCTCGTCGCATGTCGTGATCTCCGCATCACACACGCATTCCGGGCCGTCCGGGTGGACCGGCGAGATCCACCCGGTCATCCCGGCAGCGCAAGAGCGCGATCTGGTCGAGCCGCTGGTCGACGCCGTACGGAGCGCTCGGCTCGACCGGCAGCCGGTGACCGCGTCGTGGCGTTCGATCGAGGTGATCGGCGTCGGCACCAACCGGCATCGCCGCAACGGCCCGCACGACAACACCGCCGGCATCCTCGCGCTGCACTCGCTGTCCGGTTCGCTCGAGGCGGTGCTGCTGGACTTCGCCTGCCACCCGACGACGTACGGCCCCGAGAACATGAAGTACTCCGCCGACTGGCCCGGCGCCGCCCGCGCCGCCCTCGCTCCGGCCGTCGTCGGCTTCCTCCAGGGCGCCGCCGGTGACGTCAGCCCTCGCTTCACCCGGCAGGGGCGCGGCGCCGCCGAGGTCACCCGCTTGGGCAGCCTGTTCGCAGGGCGCGTCCGCGAGGCGCTGGCCGGCCCCGGGCTGGAGCTACCCCAGTCGCCGCCGAGGATCCGCCGTACGACCCTGACGCTCCCGGTCCGCAACATCCCCTCCGCCGAGGACTCCGAGAAGCTCGTCACCGTCGCCGAATCCCGCACCACCAGCACCGACGACCCCTCCGGCCGCATCTCCCAAACCCGCCTCGACGGCGCCCGCGGCCAGGCCCTGATGGCAGCCGCCGCACTCCCACCGGCTCTCGACCTGTCCGTCAGCGCCATCACCATGGGCGACGTCTGCTGGATCAACCTCCCGGTAGAACTCTTCGCCGTCCACGGTGCCTGCCTCCAGTCCGACAGCACGCACCCCATCACCCGCGTCATCGGCTACACCGACGGCTACTACGGCTATGTAGTAGACCCCTCCGCCGCCGAAGCCGGCACCTACGAAGCCCTCATAACCTTCTTCGACCAACCCACCACCAACACCCTCCTAACCACCACCGCCACCTTCGTCAACAGCTGAACCACAGCCCTCGCGCCTCTAGAGCACCAGTTCCGGTTGGAGTTTCTTGGCCGGCCAGACGCGTTGCTTGCGGGCGGCCAGTGTCGACGCGGCCAGGGCCACGGCAAACCAGGCGCCCAGGGCGAGCAGGTCCCGGCCGAGGGACGTGCCGGGGCCGCCGTACATGAGGTGGCGTACGCCGTCGATCGCGTAGCTCATCGGGAGCGCGTGGTGGAAGAAGTACAACGGCTGCGGGATGGTCTGCCACGGGAACGTGCCACCGGCGCTCACCAGTTGGACAACCATCAGCACCAGACCAAGGAACTTGCCCACAGCACCGAACCAGGCCGACAGCGCGTGCAGGATCGCGACGAACGTGAACGACGTCAGGATCAGGAACCCGACCGTCAACCACGGATGCGCAGCGTGGATGCCGAGGCCGAGTACGACTGCGACAAACACCAGCGTCGCCTGGATCGCGCCGAAGAGGGCCGGAGGCAACCAACCACCAAGAGCAACGCGGAACGGCGACTGCAGTGCAGCGAGCGCACGCGGTGACAGCGGCCGGACGAGCAGGAACAACACGTAGGCACCGATCCAGCACGCCAGGCTAAGGAAGAAGGGCGCCAGACCAGCGCCGTAGCTGTCGGCCGTCGCCTGCGAGACGTTCTGCAACGTGACCGGCGCTCCAAGCGTCTCGGCAACAGCCTTGCGCTGTTCGGCGGACGGGTTGGGGATCTGCTTCACGCCTTTAGCCAGCCCAGCGTTCAGCTGCGTCGCACCGGTCTTCAGCTGCCCCACTCCGGTGGCCAGACCGTTCACACCGGTCAGCAACTGCCCCTGCCCCACAACAGCCTGCTTCTCCCCGGCGGCGAGCTGCTGCGCACCAGTCTGCAGACTGCCCAAACCAGTCTTCAGCTGACCAGCTCCACGATCGAGCTGATCCGCGCCATCAGCCGCTGCGCTGATCCCGTTCGTCAGCGCCGGCGTCGCATCCGCCAACGCAGCAGCGCCGTTCGACACTTTTCGCGCACCGACAGCGAGCTGGTTGAGTTGCTTCGACGTCGACTGGATCTTCGTGTTCGCCTGTACGACGGGCGCGCGCAGCTTCGCGGTCTCGAGCAGCACCTCGCGGATCTGATGCTGACTGAACCCCTGCGCCTTCAACCGTGCCGCGAGCTGGGTGTCGAACGTCGACAGATCCTTCACCAACGCGCTCGAAGCACCAGCGACCTGCTTCCCGGCACCAGCGATCTTCTCGTTGCCGTCGGCAACTTGATCCGCACCGGCGGCCAACGACTTCGTCTGCTTCGGCAACGTCGCCGTCTTCCGCTTCAACGTACCCAGACCGTTGTCCAGCTTGGACGCGCCCGCAGCCAGTGACGTCGCACCCTGCGACGCCTGCGCAGTACCGGTCGCCAGCTGCGTTGCACCAGCAGACAGCTGCTTCTGCGCAGTGTTGAGCTGCGCAGCGCCGGTCTGCAGCTTCCCGACCCCGGCCGCCGCCGACGCCAGGCCGTTCTCCAGCTGCGCCGCACCAGCAGCCGCCGAACCCACCTGCTTGTGGATGGTGTTGTACCCGGCGAGCAGCTGCGACGCCGCCGTCTCACTCACCTGCGACGCAACAGTCTTCGTCACCTGCGCCACGACCTGGTTGGCGATCGTGTGCGCGATGTAGTTGTTGGCATCGTTGGTCAGCAGCTCGAGCTGCGCCTGCCGCGGCGTGAAGTCCGCACTCGAGGCCAGATCGGACGAGAACGACTTCGGCAGCACCAGCGCGAACTCGTACTTCCCGTCCGATACCCCAGCCGTCGCGTCCGCACGGTCGACCTCGTGCCAGTCGAAGCTCTTCGACTTCACCAGCTCCCCAGCGACCTCCGGTCCGACGTTCAGCTTCTCGCCGGTGGCCAGCGTCGTACCGGCGTCCTCGACGACAACCGCGGTCGGGATCTTGTCGAGCCGGCCATACGGATCGTGGTTCGCGTACAGGTACAGCCCGCCGTACAGCACCGGCACCAGCAGCAGCGCGACCACAGCCAGCTTGGGCAACCGCCCGGCCGTCAGACGACGTAGCTCGCTCAGAGCCATCCGCAGCGCCGTCACTCGTCCGCCTCCTCAAGCGCCTCGACGGGAGCAACCGGAGCGATCGGGGTGACCTGCACCGGGTCGGGCTGGTCTGTCTCGCCCATCTGCGCCGCCTTCACGTCCAGCAACCGAGCGGACGCGTCAGCGCACGTGATGATCACGCCGTACCCCTGCGCCGCCAGATCGCGCCCAAGCGCGAACCAGCCATGCGGATCACCACCGTGTCGATCAGGCATGGTCAGAATGACCACCTGTACGTCGGGACGCGCCACAGTGAGCTCCGCGAGCAGTCTGGTCCGCACTGCGACCGGCAGGTGCTCGAACCGCTTGCCGGCATGCTCCGCGGCGTCATGCTCTTCCAGCCACTCCAGCACGGCCTTCCGCCCTGCCTTGCGACCGGCGATAGCCAGCTCCTCGCCCACAACCGTCTGGACCGGCAGAGCGTCGTCCGGCTCGGTGATGCCCGGTGCGTCGACCACTGCGACCCGTCGCCGAAGCAGAGCCGGGTCAGTCTGACCGTCGAGCCGCACCGTGCCGGTGTCCGGCTTGAGTCGCCCGGACAGACCCAGCGCCGCCGCAACGTGCCCAGCGCCCGGGTATCCGGTTAGCAACACCACCTGATGATCCGCGACCGACACCGACGTGGCGTGCAGCATCGTCGCGTGCGGACCCTGCACGCTGATCCTGGTGGCTTCGAGCTCCATCCTGCGTTCCCCGATTCAATACGGTTGTGTATTCAATACAGAACTGTATCCTACTCGTATGGAAACGCCCAAGCGCCGCCGCTCCAACACCCGGGCCCGCCTGCTCGAAGGTGCGTTGGAGGTGTTCGCCGAGCGCGGGTTCCACGGCGCCTCGGTCGAAGACATCTGCGAACGCGCCGGCTTCACCCGCGGCGCCTTCTACTCGAACTTCGCGTCCAAGGACGAGTTGGTCCTCGCGCTCTTCCAGGCCACGACCGACCGGCTCCTCGAGCAGATCGAGGCACTGCTGCCCGAGCTGGCGAATCAGCCCGGCACGCTGCTCGACGCCGTTCTGGGGCTGCTCGACGAGACAGCGCCTGATCAGCGGCAGTGGCATCTGATCTCCACCGAGTTCACGCTGCACGCGCTCCGCGACCCGGAGGCGGCGCGGGCGCTCAACAAACAGCGAGCGATGTTCCGCGACAGGCTGACCAAGCTGGTCGAGCAGATCACCGCGACGGGCGGACTGACCCTGACCGTGCCCGCGGAGCAGTTCGTCCGCCTCGTCATCGCCGTACACGAAGGCGCCCGCTCGCAGAGCCTGCTCGAGCCCCGCAAACTCCCACCGGGCGAGCTCGAGCACACCTTCCTGCCGATGGTCCTCGACGCCGTGACCAGGCGGACCTGACGGTCAGCCCGGAAAGCGATCCACTCGATCCCGTACGGCGGCCACGCCTGACGTAGCCGGACGGCCGAGCAACTCGGCGAGCGTCGATGTCGGCGTACCGGCCCAAGGGCTGCGGAAATCCGCGTAGAGCGCGGCCAGTTGCTGGGCCACCGCCTCCGGCAGGCCGAAGTTCTCCATGACCCAAGCGACGAACTCGTCGTCGCTGACCGCACGGAACGGTACGCCGGCGATGGCGGCCAGCTCGTCCCACCCGATCGCATCCGGCCCCGTCAGCTCCACCACGGCTCCGTCCAAGCTCCTGCTCACCAACGCAGCAGCCGCTCCGGCGGCAAGGTCGACGGTCGCCGCCGGAGTGATCGACGCGCCCTTCGCCGGAGCGACGAGTTCGCCTTTCTGTCGACCCCAGACCACGTCGCGGGCGACGGCATCGGCCAGGCCGACAGCCATCCGCAGGATTGTCCAGGTAGGTCCGGCTGCTTTCACGTCCGCTTCGAGCTCGCGGTAGTCCTGGACTGTCGGCATCGTCGACCGCTCCAGATCTGGCCAGCTCGTGAGGACGATCCGTCGTACTCCGGCTGCAGTCGCCGCATCGATCGCGGCCCGGACGCGGGTCCGGCGCCGGGACGGGTCGGCGCCGAAGAACGTGGCGTTGACGAGCACTGTGTCGACGTCGGCGAGTGATGCTCGCAGTGTCGCTGGATCATCGAAGTCGCCAGGGCGGTAGTCAACGCCGGCTGCTGCTGTCTTCGCTGGATCGCGCACTGTTGCGACGACGGTCTCGTCGGTCAGGGACTGCAGTTGCGCGACGACGGCCGCGCCGAACTCGCCGTGGCCGCCGGTGACTGCGTAGGTCATCTGGGTCTCCTAGACTAAACGGGGTGATCGCCCCGGTAAATATACGGGGCGTACGCCCCGTTTAGCCAGGAGGAGTCTCGTGAGCCCACGTGCCGACGCGGTCCGCAACCGCGCCCGCATCCTCACTGCGGCCCGGGAGGCATTCGCGCGAGACGGTGTGGACGTCCCGCTCGATGCGATCGCCGAGCAGGCCGGTGTCGGCGCCGGTACCGTCCACCGGCACTTCCCGACCAAGGAGGCGCTCGTCGGCGCGGTGATCGCGGACCGGCTCGACCAGTTGGCCGATCGTGCGGCCCAGCTCGGCGACGACGACGGATTCTTCGCGTACCTCGGCGAGTTGGTCGACTCCGGCCGGGACAACCTCGCGCTGTCCGCTGCCCTCGACGGCAGCCTGGGCGTCGACGGCGCCGCGTCGGCCGAACGGCTGTCCGACGCCTTCCAGACCCTCTTGGTCGCGGCTCAGCGCTCCGGACTGGTACGGCGTGACGTCACCGCTGCTGACGTCCACGCGATCCTCGCCGGCGTACTCGCCACCGAGAGCCGCCTCCCTCCGGACCGGCGTGGTCTCGGCCTGGAGGTGGCGATCGCGGGTCTCCGGGCTAGCCGACCTTCACGCTGACGGTGTGCAGGCCGGTCGAGCCGTTCGGGGCCGGCGGCGCGGAGGACTCGATCTGTGCGTTGCCCTTGTCGTCGGTCGCCCGTACCTGCAGGACATGCGTGCCACGCGGTGCGTCCCAGGTCCAGTGCCACTGCCGCCAGGTGTCGATCGACGCGTCCGTCGCCAGTGTCGCTTGTTGCCATGGGCCACCATCGACGCGGACCTCGACCTTCGACACCCCGACGTGCTGGTCCCACGCCACCCCGGCCACGGTCACCCGACCCGGCTCGACCTTCTTGCCGCCGGGTACGTCGATCCGCGACGACAGCTTGATCGGCCCGAGCTCGGACCATCCGCGCGGCGTCCAGTACCCCTCGAACTGGTCGAACCGCGTGACCTCGATATCCACCAGCCACTTCGTCGCCGACACGTAGCCGTACAGCCCCGGTACGACGATGCGGACCGGGAACCCGTGCTCGACCGGCAACGGCTGTCCGTTCATCGCGAACGCGAGCATCGCCTGCCGGTCGTCGAGCAGCGTCGGCAGCGGCGTACCGGCCGTGAATCCGTCCTTCGACGTGGACTGGATCGCGTCCGCATCCTTGGACGGACCGGCCTCTTCGAGCAGATCCTTCAGCAGTACGCCGGACCACAGCGCGTTCCCGATCAGGTCGCCGCCGACCTCGTTGCTGACACAGGTGAGCGTGACCCACTTGTGGACGACCTGGCGCTTCAGCAGGTCGTCGAAGCTCAACGTGATCTCGCGGTCGACCATCCCGTGGATGCGCAACTTCCAGTCCGCGGGCACGATCTGCGGCACGGACAGCGCGGTGTCGATGCGGTAGAACTCATCGTTCGGCGTGGCCCACGGTACGGCGCCATCGGCCTGAACACCGGCCGGCGGATTCAGGTTCGGCGGTTGTGGAAGCTGGAGCTGCTTGCGGGCGCTGGCGACGGCGGCGCGGTTCCCGCCGACGACCTTGCCGAGCAGACCAACCGCTGCGGAGCCGAGCGCGACCCCGCCCGAGAGCTGCAGGAACCCGCGGCGGCTGACACCGTCGTCGGGGTGATCGATGAGCGGCTCGAGTCGCCGGCTGAACAGGCGCAGGATCAGGAGCGCCGTCACGCCGGCGAGCGCCGACGGCAGGAATCCGGTCTGCCCGGAGTCCGCGCGGGTGACGGCCGCGGCGATCGCGACAGCGGTCAGTCCGACGGTGATCAGGGCGCCGGCCCAATACCGCCGTACGGCGAGAATCCCGCCGACCGCTGCGAGGATCGCGACGACGATCAGGATGCCGACCCGGAGCGCGGTCTTGTCGTGGGTGCCGAACCACGAGATCGCGAGGTCCTTCAGCCACGGGGGGACCCGATCGATGAAGGCCGACCCGATCGCCACGACGGGCGTCTGCGGAGTACCGAGGAAACCGGCCGCCACACTGCCTACAGCGAGTCCGGCGAGGGCCGCGAGGACGCCGCCGACGGCTCCGCGCCACCTGGTGCCGCCGGGAGCCTTCGGGTCAGCTTGTTGCTTCACTTCTCAACAATTGCGCGACGGGGCGCCCGACACCAGCCGGGCGCCCCATTCGTTAGTCGCGGGTAATGCTTGATCTCAGATTCGGTCAGGGGTGATGGGTCCGAGCCCCGGACGGCCGTTCGGCCAGCGGCGGGCGTTGTCCCGGACCCGGCGGAGCCTGCCGAGGACGAGGTCCCGCTCGTCGGCCAGCTGGGACATCCAGAGGCTGTCGATCTCGAGCAGGTGATCCGGCAGTGCTTCGCGCAACCGCCGCTTCCCCTCCTCGGTCAGGACGGCGAACGAGCCGCGGGCGTCGTCGGGGCAGGGCTCCCGGCGGACGAGGCCGAGGTTCTCGGCCCGGTCGACCAGCCGGGTGATGCCGCCGGTGGTGACGGTCAACTCCCGGGCAAGGGAGGTCAAACGCTGCTTCTCCCCGTGGCTGCGGGCAAGCCGCAGCAACAGTTCGAACATTGCCATTTGCAGTCCACTGCGCTTCAGAGAATGGCGCATCAGGTGATCCAGCTCGGCTGCTGCTTCTCGCAGCAGCCCGTAGGCCGTCAGCACGTCGCTTTCCCAGGGTTCGGCGGCGCGAGTGGGTTCTGCATCGGCGAGCGCTAGGGGCGAGCAAAGCGAAGGCGCGATGGTCATGCGCGGACTCTATTAGCTGACTAGGTCACTTCGCTACACGGGGTGACCTTTCGGCTACAGATCGACCCAGGATCGCAAGACCCCTGAGCCTAACGAACCATCTGGTCTAGCGCGGAGTCAGGGTGCGTGAGGGGGCCTGTGGATAACTTCCGCGGCGGTCCGGCGATTTTTGCCAGGCTTCTGCCGTGAGGTTGTCCACCGGCGGATCGGGGAGTCAGATGAGCGACACCAGCGAGGAACAGTCACCGTTCGGCCGCGGGTTCATCGCGGCGAGCATCGTCGTCGGCGCTGTGGTGCTCTGCGGCGCAGTCCTGCTGATCGGGAGCCTGACGTCATCCGACTCGGCTGCTTCGCCCGGCCAGGCTCAACAGCAAGCCGTCGTGCCGACGCAGCCCGATGGCGCGCAGCCGACCGAGCCAGGTGGCGCGGACCCGATGGAGCCTGGTGGCGCGGACCCGACGGAGCCCGGTGGTGCGGAGCCGACCGACCCCGGTGGCGTTGAGCCGGGCGCGCCTGCGACCTCGGTCGGCTCGCGCTCAGCTCAGTCCACCGGCTGCAACCGGACCGTCGGCGACGAGTCGGTCCCGCTGCAGCCGCCGGCCGTGGACGGGTGGGAGGTGAGCAGTCGCATCGTCGTACCGCGGTCGTCCGGCTTCGGCCCGGCGAGGACCGACGCCGATGGGTTCCGCCGGTGCTTCGCCCACTCTCCGACCGGTGCGGTGTACGCCGCCTACAGCGCGTACGCCGCGATGGGCGATCAGGACAAGGTGGTCGCAACGGCGCGCAAGCTGATGGTGCCCGGCCCGGCTACGGACGCGCTGATCCGCGAGCTGCAGACCGATCAGTCGGCGAGCGGGTACACCGTGCCGCAGATCGCCGGGTATCGCGTGATCGACGCCGGTCCGGATCGGGTGACGTTGATGCTCGCCACGTCGGTCAACACGGCGTACATGAGCCTCACGCTGACGCTCGTCTGGCATGAGGGCGACTGGCTTCTCCAACCGCCGGCGCCGGGCGAGCCGGTCGGCGCGCCGTTCGCCCAACACCGTGACCTGTCCGACTTCGTTGCCTGGAGTGGTGTCTGATGTGCGGAAAGATGGACCTCGGTTGCTACATCCAGGACGGCTTCCAGTCCGTTGCGACCAATGCGATGGACCAGCTGCAGCAGGCAGTCACGCAGGGCGCGCTGAACACGCTGAACGCGATGACCTTCTGGCTCAAGCCCGGCACGCCGCAGTTGCTCGGCACCGAGCATGGCGACTCGTGGACGAACAGCGGCACGGTCGAGTTTCTGCAGAGCAATCTGCTGAGCGTCACGGCAGCGGTGTTCGCCGTCGCCGTGCTCGTGGCCGGGATGCGGATCGCGTGGGAGCAGCGAGCGCGACCGTTGCAGGAGTTGCTGAAGGCCGTCGTCACGTTCGTGGTGGTCGGAGCGGCGGGGACTGCCACGTTGCAGGTGCTGGCGTCGTGGTCGGACTCGTTCTCGGTGTATGTCATCGATCAGGTGGCCGGCGGTATCAAGCTGCAGTCGGCCTTCGGCGGGACCTCGCCGCACGAACTGTTCGCCACGACGATGCCCGCGTTCGTGGCGATCATGACCGGGCTGGCGGTGATCGTCGCCTCGGCGGTCCAGATCGTTCTGATGCTTGTTCGTACGGCGATGCTGGTGCTGCTCGCGGGAGCGTTCCCGTTGGCAGCGGCCGCGACCAACACCGAGATCGGGCGAGCCTGGTTCAAGAAGTTCTGTGGCTGGTCGCTGGCCTTCATCGCGTACAAGCCTGCGGCGGCGCTGGTCTACGCGGCGGCGATGAAGATGGCTCACGACCAGGCGTCGAGCGCGAGTGACGGCGTCGTCCAGGCGATGGGCGGGATGATGATGCTCCTGCTGGCGATCTTCGCGCTGCCGGCACTGATGCGCTTCATGGTCCCGGTCACCGCTGCGGTGGCCGGCGGGAGCGCCGGGATGGGCAGCTCGGTCGCGGATCCCGGCGGGATGGCAACCGGCGCGATCAACATCGGCAGCTCCGGCACCGGATTCGGCACCGCCCGAGGCGCCGGAAGCTCCGCCGGCGGCGGTCTTGGTGCAGCCGGCGCGACAGGCGCAAGGGGCGCAACGGGCGCGCAGACGGTCGGCGCGCAGGCCGCAGGCGCCAAGGCTGCCGGAGCCATCGCCGGCCCAGCCGGAATCGGCCTAGCCGCCGCCCGCAAAACCGGCGGCGGCCTCGCCGGCGCAGCAGCCCACTCAGCAGGCGAACCAGGCGGCGGCGCAATCACCCCCTCCTCCGCCCGCGGCCCCATGTCCGGCCGCCCCTCAACCCGCTCCCACCGCACCACCTCACCCACCCAGCACCCCACCCCCGAACCCATAGGCCCCACCGGCGCCGGCTGACCCCACCTCAGCCCACCACGTCGGCCCTAGCCCAGCCGTCCCTCGCAACGGGGCCGGCCGTGGCGCACCACATCGTCCCCGACGCGGGACCTCAGGCCAGCGCAGCCCATCAGGCGCCGGGAACCTCGGGTCTGCTCGACGGGCTGGCATGTCAGATTCGGGGGCGCGTTGGGGCCGCCTGGCGTGGCAGGGCTGGGTCGGCTCAGTCGGCCTCTTGGATGAAAGCATGTGGTGGTGGACCGGATTGCGCTGATCTCTGATGTGCATGGGAATCTGACGGCGCTGGAGGCGGTCCTGGAG
This sequence comes from Kribbella sp. NBC_00662, assembly GCF_041430295.1. Taxonomy (GTDB): domain Bacteria; phylum Actinomycetota; class Actinomycetes; order Propionibacteriales; family Kribbellaceae; genus Kribbella. The sequence continues at coordinate 2,351,764 of NZ_CP109029.1, forward strand.
GACATCTGGGCGCGTGGGATCACGCGGATCTTCAACCTCGGCGACAACGTCGGCAAGGGGCCGCGGGGGCAGGCGGTGGTCGACCGGTGCCGTGAGGTCTGCGAGGTGAACCTGCTCGGGAACTGGGACGACCTCCTCCCCGATCCCGAACGCGTCGACGACCGCGAAGCGCTGAGGTGGTGGAAGAGCGAACTCCGCGAGGAGCAGCGGACGTGGCTGCGAGCGCTGCCGTTCTCACACGACTTCCAGATGAGCGGCCGCCAGGTGCGACTCTTCCACGCATCCTCGACGAGCGTTCACCACCGCATCCTGTTCGACCACGACGAAGCGGAGTACCTCAGCTTCTTCGAGAACACACCAGCCACCGGGGACGGGCCGTTGCCGACGGTGGTCGGGTACGCCGATATCCACGACGCGTTCCTCGAGGAGGACCGCGGTCGGACCTTGTTCAACACCGGCTCGGTCGGCAACAGCCTCGGCGACCCGACACCGGTCTACGTGATCCTCGAAGGCGTCATGGACTCGGACCGGCCCGCGCCGTTCTCGATCCAGTTCGTCCGCGTTCCGTACGACGCGCACGCCGAGCTGGCCGTGGCGCGAGAGCTCGGGATGCCGGAGGTCGACGGCTACGAGTCGGAGCTCATCCATGGCAACTACCGCACGACGTTCTACGAAGGCGGGACGCGCCAGTACCACCGGGGATGGCTCTGACTCCGGCTGTCCCCAGGTTTGTCCACAGCTGTGAATTCGGTGCCACAAGCAACAATCCGCTGCCTGTTCACCTGCTGGTCACTTGACCAGGAGGGCCTCGGACCCGACGGGCTTGTAGCCGGCGGCGAGGAAGGCTCGGAGCGAGGCGGCGTTGCCGGGAGTTATCTGGGCCCAGATCGAGGTGTTCGGTGGGATGAGGGCGCGGGCGGCCCGGGCCAGGCGGCGGCCGAGACCTTGGTTGTGGTGGGCGTCGGGGAGTTCGATCGCGCATTCGAGACGGTCGGCCAGGCCGTGGCCGGTGATGACCAGGCCGCCGTGTACGTCGCCGTACACGTGGACATCGGATCGATACTCGAGCGCCCGCTGGACGCGCGGGTGGTCGTCGGCCGTGACGACCGTGAGGTCCTTGATCGCGGCGGCGCGTTCGGCGGGGTCGGTGACGGCAGGGGCGAGGAGCATCGCGTCGTTCGAGCTGACGTGGCGGCCGGTCCGCTCGGCCAGGGCGGTGAGGAAAGGCGGGTTCGTCGGTGCGGCCAGGTCACCGGCCGGTACGTGTTCGGCGACCCATGCAGGGCTGACATCCGCGGCGACGACGATGTGGCCTGTGAACGCGACCACGGCGGACTCGCGCTCAGACGGCGCCGGTACGACGCTGACGCCGAGGTCCGGGGCCGGGAAGACGCCGTTTTCGACGCCGCGCAGAATGTCAGCAAGAGTTGTCATCACGAGCATTGTCGCGGAGATCCCGTGTCACGCTCAGACGCCACGGAGGCAGCACGATGCGGAAACCGCAGCTGGTGAAGGCCGAGGGGTTGCCGGACCGGGTCACGATCTACGAGGTCGGCCCGCGGGACGGGTTGCAGAACGAGTCGGCGATCGTCGACGTCGCGGTCAAGGCGGAGTTCATCAACCGCCTGGTCGAGGCCGGGCTGACGACCGTCGAGACGACGAGCTTCGTGCACCCGAAATGGGTCCCTCAGCTGGCCGACGCCGCTGAGCTGCTCGACCGACTCGACCTGCCCGACGGCGTTCGCGCCCCGGTGCTGGTCCCGAACGAGCGCGGCCTCGACCGTGCGCTCGCGGCCGGTGTGCGTGAGATCGCGATCTTCGCCAGCGCGACCGAGACGTTCGCCGCGAAGAACCTCAACTCCACCCTCGACGACCAGTTCGCGATGTTCACTCCGACCGTCCAGCGGGCGCTGGCTGAAGGGCTGACGGTCCGCGGCTACGTTTCGATGTGTTACGGCGACCCGTGGGAGGGCGACGTACCGATCGACCAGGTGGTCAAGGTCGGTGCCCGACTGGTCGACCTCGGCTGCCACGAGCTGTCCCTCGGCGACACGATCGGCGTCGCAACCCCCGGCCAGGTGACCGCGCTGATCACGGCGTTCGAGCAAGCTGGAGTCGGGGCGGACAAGCTGGCGGTGCACTTCCACGACACCTACGGCCAGGCGCTCGCCAACACCCTCACCGCCCTCCGCGCAGGCGTCACCACGGTTGACAGCTCGGCCGGCGGCCTCGGCGGCTGCCCGTACGCCGAGAGCGCCACCGGCAACCTCGCCACCGAAGACCTGCTCTGGCAGCTCGACGGCCTGGGCATCCAGACCGGCGTCGACCTGGAGAAGCTGGTCACCACAAGCGCGTGGATGGCCAAGCAACTCGGCAAGCCGTCGCCAAGCCGCGTCGTACAGGCCCTCGCCGGCTGACGTCGCGCCTCGCCCTGCCCTTCCGCTTCAAGTCGATCGGCGTCTTCCTCGGGCTGATCCTGGGCCGGGGCGCCACCTTCCTCCTGCCGGACCTGATCGCACCGTCCGCCGGGCAAAAGTGTCGGTGGTGCGGGTCAGACTGGTGGGGTGAGTGCGCAGCGGGCTGAGCTTGGGGAGTTTTTGAAGGCGCGTCGGGCTCGGGTGGCTCCGGAGGATGTCGGGCTGCCCGGGGGTGGGCGTCGGCGTACGCCGGGGTTGCGGCGGGAGGAGTTGGCGCAGCTCGCCGGGGTCGGCGTGACTTGGTACACGTGGCTCGAGCAGGGGCGGCCGATCAACGCGAGCGGGCAGGTGCTCGACGCGGTCGCGACGACGCTCAAGCTCAGCCCGGTCGAGCGCGAACATCTGTACCGGTTGGCCGAGGCGACGCCGATGCGACTGCCGCGGACGACGGATTGCGCCAGCGAGGCCGTCTTCAGCGAGATCGTGGAGGCGCTCGACCCGTTGCCTGCGCTCATCACCAACACCCGGTTCGACATCATCCGGGCGAACCGCGCGTACAACGACCTCTTCCACGACTGGCACCAGCTGCCCTGCATCCACAAGAACGTCCTCTGGTGCATCATCACCGAGCCCGCCGCCCGCGCCCAGCTGCTCAACTACGACAGCGAGGTCCCGTACATCGTCGGTCGCCTGCGCTCGGCGTACGCCGAACACATCGGCGACCCGGACTGGGAGACCGACCTCGAAAGGTTGCAGGCGATCAGCCCCGAGTTCACGCAACTCTGGTCGCGCCACGAGGTCGCCGCCTGTACGCCGCGGCACCGCCACATCGTCAACCCCGCCGTCGGCGAACTGCGCTTCACCGTCACCGAGCTGGCCATCCCGGCCCACCCGGATCTGATTCTCTTCGTCGAGACCCCGGCCGACGAGGACACCCGCGCCAAACTCCCGCTCACGCGCCGCGAGCGGGTCGACCAGTCGGTCTAGATCACGGCTCGATCGACGGACGGATCCGGCGGATCAGGCTCTTGTCGGCGAACTGACCGACGCGGTACGTCGACCAGCCGTCCACGCCGGCGCCGACCGCGCCGCCGAGCAGCGGGATGCGGCGGGTGATCGTGAGCGCCATCTTCTTGCCGCTGATCCGTGCGATCAGCTCCGCGACGACCTCGTTGGAGACGTGCCGGTCCAGCTCCGGGTCGAACACCGGGGCGGTCGCGATCGCGAGCGGCGACGTCGGCAGGCTCGACTTCTTCAGCCGGTCGGCGACGCCCTCCTCACCGAGCAGGCAGGTGATGACGGCGGTCCGGACCCGTGGATCGTCGAGGTCGTAGCCGCGCAGGTGTGCGATCGCGGCCACCATGCGGGCCTGGACGATCGCGATACCGGTCAGGTTCGCGGGCAGGGAGACCGGGAGCGTGACGAGACCACCGAGGCCGGTGGCGAACCCCTGGACTCCGGCCAGCCGGATGTGCTGGTCGATCACTGCCTCGATGGCGACCTGCGGATCACCGCCGCAGCGCTCGAGCTTGTTCTCCGCGATCCGCTCCGCGCCGGGGAACCGCTGGTACCCGTCGATCGCGATCTCGAGAATCTGGCGCAGCACACCACCCGCGGCAGCCGGCGCGAACCTCTGGGCGGCGGGCGCGAGACTACTGGCGACGAACCTGGCTACTCCGGCCACGGTGCTCCTTCCCGCCCGGCCCCACGCGGAGAACCCGGACGTGCTTCAACTGTACGTGCCTCCCCCATCCTCGCCACTCGGGAGAAACCCTTGGTGTCCCCTAGGTGAGACGTACGTCAGGATGGTCTCGTGCCAGTCGAACCTGTCCCGTCTCCGTGGGAGTTCCCGCCCGTCGGGGTCGCGGGGGCGAGTGATGTGGTTGCGGGCGGTGCGGATCTGGCGCCGGGGACCGTGCTGGCGGCGTACCGGCGGGGGCTGTTCCCGATGCCGGACCACCGCGGGTCGATCCTGTGGTGGTCGCCGGTCGACCGCGGCGTGATCGACGTCGCCGGCTACGAGCCGTCACGCTCGCTGCGGCGGGCCCGGGCGAAGTTCGAGATCCGGGTCAACACGGCGTTCGACCAGGTCATCCGGGCCTGTGCGGATCCGCGCCGGCCCGGTTCGTGGATCGACCGCGACATCATCGCGTCGTACACCGAACTGCATCGGCTCGGCTGGGTGCATTCGGTGGAAGCCTGGGACGGCGACGAGCTGGCCGGCGGACTGTACGGCGTCGCGATCGGCGGGCTGTTCGCGGGCGAGTCGATGTTCCACCACAAGACCGACGGCTCGAAGGCGGCCGTCGCCGGGACGATCGAGCTGCTGGACGACGAGTACGCCGCCGACCGGGTCTTCGACATCCAATGGGTCACCGACCACCTCGCGACCCTCGGCGCGGTGTCGATCCCGCGGGAGACCTACGTACGCCGGGTGACCCGTGCGCTCGACGTACCGCTGCCGAAGGCCTTCATGTAAGTCCCACGAACGCCGCCATCTGACGCGACGCCGACTCGAAGAACTCGTCGGCCGGATCCATCGAGCCGACGAGCTGGCCGAACAGTTCGAAGCTGATCATGCCGAACAGCTGCGTCCACACGATCACCGTCCGCACCAGCACCGCCGGCGGTACGTCGGGCGCCAACGCCACCAGCACCTCCGCCTGGCGCGCGAGCAGGCCGGACGGCTCCGGGGTGTCGGCCGGCGGCACCAACCGCCCCGAGACCTGAGCTCGCTGCAACAGCCCGAGCAGCAACACCGGCACCCGGATCGCAGGCTCGACTGTGGTCTGAGGCGCCTTGTACCCGCTGATCGGCGAGCCGTAGATCAGCGCGTACTCCTGTGGATGAGCCCGCGCCCAATCCCGGACGGCGCCGTAGATCGAGACCCATTCCGTGAGCAGGTCGTCACCACCCGCGGCGGCCTCGGCGGCCGATCCGAGCGCGTCGTACGCGTCGATGATGAGCGCGGTCAGCAGCTCGTCGCGGCTGGGGAAGTAGCGGTACAGCGCCGACGAGACCATGCCGAGCTCCCGGGACACCGCGCGCAGCGACAGCGCCTCCGCCCCGACGGTCGCGAGCTGCCGGCGTGCGGCGCCCTTGATCTCCTCGGTCAGCTCGGCCCGGGCACGTTCACGGGCAGTACGTCCGGCGTTCATGCAGCCAGTGTGCCACAGAATCGAGAGCAGTGCTCTTGACAGTGAGCAGCGATCTGATGTTCACTGATCACAACGGAGAGCACCGCTCTCGCAAGCAGAAAGAGTTCACCGCCATGAGCGAGTACAAGCAGACCTACGACAGCAAGCGCGTCATCACCGCCGGCGAGGGCAGCATGCGGGCCTTCAACAAGATCGTCGCCCGGATGACGAGGCTGGGTCTGAGCCTGATGGGCAGCCGGGTGCTGTCGGTCCAGGGCCGCAAGTCCGGCGAGTGGCGCAGCACGCCGGTCAACCTGCTCGTCATCGACGGCCAGCGCTACCTGGTCGCCCCGCGCGGCCACACCCAGTGGGTGAAGAACCTGCGCGCCAGCGGCACCGGTCGTCTGCAGCTCGGCCGCAAGGTCGAGACGTTCCACGCCGAGGAGCTCGCCGACGCCGACAAGATCCCCGCGCTGCGGCTCTACCTGAAGAAGTGGGCCTGGGAGGTCGGCACGTTCTTCAGCGGCGACGTCACCAAGAACTCCCCCGACGAGGTCCTGCACCACATCGCCCCCGGCGTCCCGGTCTTCAAGATCAACTAGTGGTACGACGCGGCCTGGATCCGGTACAGCTCGGCGTACTGCCCGTTGCGGGCGATCAGCTCGTCGTGCGTACCGGTCTCGACCACCCTGGCGCCGTCGAGGACCACGATCTGATCGGCCATCCGCACGGTGGAGAACCGGTGTGAGACCAGGATCGTGATGCGACCGTCCGTGCTCTCCTTGGCCGCCGCCGCGTACCGCTCGAACAGCGCGTGCTCGGTCTCGGCGTCGAGCGCGGCAGTCGGCTCGTCGAGCACGAGCAGCAGCGGCCGGTCCCGCATGAAGCCCCGCGCCAGCGCGAGCTTCTGCCACTGCCCGAAGCTGATCTCCGCCCCGTCCGGCCAGGTCGAACCGAGCTGGGTGTCCAACCCCGACTCGAGCCGCTCCAGAACATCCTCAGCACCAGCCCGTCCAACCGCAGTCGTGACAGCCGGTACGTCGTCCAGCCGCGGCAGATCACCCAGTCCGACACTGTGCGCCGCGCGGAACTCGAACCGGAAGAAGTCCTGGAACGCACCCGCGATCTTCTCGCGCCAAGCTTCGGTCGCAATCCGGTCCAGCGGCTGATCGTCGAGCAGCACGCGTCCAGCGGTCGGCTCGTACAGCTTGCAGATCAGCTTCACCAGCGTGGACTTGCCCGCGCCGTTCTCACCGACGACCGCGATCACCTTGCCTGCGGGGAGTCGAAGGTTGACGTCCTCCAACGCCGGCCGGTCGGACCCGGCGTACGTGAAGGAGACGTGCTCAAGCCGGATCCCGTCCGTGAGCTGTGAGGGCACGGGAAGATCGGCGGCCGAGTCCAACGACGCCGCATAGTTCTCCAGCCAAACGAGTCGGCGTGAACCGTCGAGCCAGATCCCCCGCAGGAAGCCGATCTCGCCGACAGTCGCTCCGATGTACGACGACAACCGCGCGCCGGCCGCGAGAATCAGCAACACGTTGCCGACCGAGCCGTGCAGACCCGTCGCGACGAACAAGACCGCACCGACGTACGCCGCGCCGAAGATCGCCCAGGCAACGGCATGCCACGCGGCGCTGACCCACCGAGCAGAAGCGATCGGCCCGTACCACTGCTCCCATTCGCGACGACGGTTCTCCACCAGGTCGCGGCCGATCCCGATGACGCGAACTTCCTTGCCCGGCGCGGGTGTCGTCGCGGTCTTGAACAGATGATCGGCCAGGCGACTGTGGGCGGCGTACTGCTCCTCGACCTGTCGCTCCACGCCGGGCCGCCAGCTCGAGCTGATGACCGTCGGCAGCGCGAACACGAGCAGGAGCACGAGGGCCGGATGGATCGACATCAGCAGGACGACGGTCACGCCGAGCCGCAGGATCCAGCCACAGGTCGAGAACAGCGACATGTACATGTGGTCGAGCACGAACACCTGTTTGCGCAGTACGGACAGGCGGTCCAGGTAGTCACGGCGTTCATGGTGTTCGACCGTTGCGACAGATGCCTGCAATCGCGCGACGTGCGCTTCGAGCATGATCGTGACGCGGTCACGGAAGCGCCGGGAGATCCGGGTCGACAGCGTCCGCAGGAACCAGGTCGCCGTGACGGACAACGCGAGACCGCTGGCGGCGAGCAGGGTCGCGCGCCGGTCGTCGTCCAGGACGCCGTCGGCGAGAACCTTGAGCCACAACGCGAGCAAGGCATCCGGGAGCGCAGCGAGCAGAGTCATCAGGAAGGCGGCGACCAGCAGCCACGGTTCGTGCTGGTAGCCCAGCTTGCACAGCCGCCACATCGCGGCCAGCGCCTTCGGCTCCTCGACTTCAGAGCGTGTCATAGCTCAGCCCTTCCTCGTCGACCTCGGCCGTGAAGCGCTTGGCCTGCAGGTCGAACATCGTCCGGTACCGCCCGCCGAGCAGCATCAGTTCGTCGTGGCTGCCGAGCTCGACGACCCGGCCGTGCTCGAGGACGCAGATCCGGTCGGCATGCCGGACGGTCGAGAACCGGTGCGAGATGAGGATCGTGGTGACGTCGCGGGTCGCGGTCAGGATCCGGTCGAAGATCGCCGCCTCGCCGCGAACGTCGAGCTGGGCCGTCGGTTCGTCGAGCAGCACCAGACCGGCACCCTGCCGTACTGCGCACAGCGCCCGCGCCAACGCGACCCGCTGCCATTGGCCGCCGGAGAGATCGGTGCCGTCGCCGTACCCGGTGGCCAGCCGCGTGTCCAGGTCGGCGAGATCGTCGGCGCCGGCGTCCGCGAGCGCGGCGCGGATGTCCGCCTCGGGTGCGCCGCCGGGAGCGACGTTGTCCCGCAGCGGCAGCTCGAGCTTGAGGAAGTCCTGGAAGACCGCGGCGACGCGCGTGCGCCAGGCGTCGACGTCGAGCTGCCGGAGGTCGCTTCCGTCCACGCGGATGGTCCCCGAGTCGGGGTCGTACAACCTGCACAGCAGCTTGGCCAGCGTGGTCTTCCCCGCGCCGTTCTGCCCGACGACGGCGAGCGACGACCCGGCCGGGATGGTCAGGTCCAGACCGTCGAAGACCGGCCGATCGGCGTGTGGATAACGGAAACTCAGCCCCCGGAGATCGAGCTCGACCGCACCCCGCGGAACCGTCAGGCTCCCCGACGTCAACGCGCCGGCCGGTGCCATGGCCGGCTCCAGCCGATGTACGGCGGCGACCGGAGCGGCCGCTCCGTCGAGCGCCCAGTTGAGTCCGCCGAAGGCGATCATGCCGACGCCGATCGCGACCTGGGCGAACACGACCAGCCGATCGAGCTCCAGCCGGCCGCCGATCGCCGCCGCGCCGAGCGCCCAGAACACGAGCCCGTTGGCGACGACGATGATCAGCAGGCTCCAGATCATTGGTCGCTCCCGCAAGCGGGTCGCGGCGTACTGCAGCTCGAACAACCGGCGCCGCCGCTCGGTGAAGCGCTGCACGGTCCAGTCCGCGAGCCCGAACAGGCGCAGCTCCTTCGCCGGATCCGGCTCGACCGCCAACTCGTACGCATAGTGGGCATGCCGCTGCGCCGACCGGACCTCGGCCGTGTTCCGGTCCTTCCAGACACCGCTCTCGCGGAGCAACCAGTGCGTCGACGCCCACGCGACGACCAGCAGCAGCGGCGCCCACCAGCTGAACCCCAACAGCACCACTGCGGAAGCGATCCCGCCGACGAGCTCAACCAGACTGCCCGCGACGAAATCGACATTCAGATACATCGGCGGCCCGGTCTGCCCGCGATCGAATTCCCGCGCGACCGTCAGGTCCTCACTCAGATCCGGATCCTCGAGATGCCCGATCCCCGGCGGCCCGACGCACGCCTCCGCCAGCCGGTCGTTCAGGTACGCCGACACGCGGCTGCCGAGGTTGGCGCTGACCGCCTGATGCACCGGCGTCAACACCTGCAGCAAGATGAACGTCACGCCCATCAAGCTCAACGGCCCAGCCAACGCACCCCCATGCTGCACCGCGCCGACCACCAGCCCCATCGCGATCGCGAACACCGCGGGCAGCGCGCCCCGCGCCAGCAGCAGCGCCCACCAGGCGGCCGCCAGCTTCGAATCAGCCCGCGGCAACACAGCGAAGAACTGCCACTCAGGTCGCCGACCCAGCCGCTTCACCATGCCTTCACCATGCCCTCACCATGCCACCGCCCACCGACCGAAATCTTGAACGTTTGCCGGATGGCACTATGGCTGGATGATTACTCCGGAGCAGCTCAACGCGGCGCCCAAGGTCCTGCTGCACGACCACCTGGACGGCGGGCTCCGGCCCGCGACGGTGATCGACCTGGCGGCGGAGATCGGGCATCCGTTGCCGAGGACCGATGCGGCCGAGCTGGGTGAGTGGTTCGTCGAGTCGGCGGACTCGGGGTCGTTGGAGCGGTATCTGGAGACGTTCGACCACACGGTCGCGGTGATGCAGACGGCCGAGGCGATCAAGCGGGTGGCGAGCGAGTGCGTGCAGGATCTTGCCGCGGACGGCGTGGTGTACGCCGAGGTCCGGTACGCACCCGAGCAGCATCTGACCCGCGGGCTGACGCTCGAGCAGGTCGTGGACGCGGTCCGGGAAGGCTTCGAGCACGGTATGGCGGTTGCCGAGCGGCCGATCGTGGCGCGGCAGCTGCTGACCGCGATGCGGCACAAGGCCCGGTCGATGGAGATCGCCGCGCTGGCAGTCGCGTACCGGAACGCCGGCGTGGTCGGTTTCGACATCGCCGGCGCCGAGGCGGGCTACCCTCCCACCCGGCACCTGGACGCCTTCGAGTACCTGCAGCGCGAGAACGCGCACTTCACGATCCACGCCGGCGAGGCGTTCGGTCTCCCCTCGATCTGGCAGGCGATCCAGTGGTGCGGTGCCGACCGGCTCGGTCACGGCGTACGGATCATCGACGACATCACGTACGACGCGGCCGGCGAGAAGGCCGAGCTCGGGCTGCTGGCGGCGTACGTCCGCGACCGGCGGATCCCGTTGGAGATGTGCCCGAGCTCCAACCTGCAGACCGGCGCGGCGGCGTCGATCGCCGACCACCCGATCGGCCTGCTCGCCAAGCTGCGCTTCCGGGTCACGGTCAACACCGACAACCGCCTGATGAGCGGTACGTCGATGAGCCGCGAACTCACGCTGCTGGCGGAGGCGTTCGGCTACGGGCTGGCGGACTTCCGCTGGTTCGCGATCAACGCGATGAAGTCCGCCTTCATCCCCTTCGACGAACGCCTCGCCCTGATCGACAACGTGATCAAGCCTTGGTACGCCGAAGCGGATCTGAGCCACTGACCAACTGAGCCCGACCCCGCTGGTTCACTCTCAACTGGGGTCGCGGACCGGATGGAAACGCAGGTTGGTCAGTGACACAGGTCCGGGGGCTAGCTCAGACCGAGCGCTGGTAGGTCCTGAAGGCCCGTGTCGACAGCCAGCCGACGATCAGCGTGAAGGCCAGTAGATAAGCGCAATGCCGCCACACCGACGACCAGTCCGGGTTGGCGGACAGGGCCTGGCGGGCGGCGATGGTGGCCCAGTCGACCGGGTTGTAGCGGGCTGCGACATTGACCCAGTGCGGCGCCACCGATGAGTCGATCATGATCGACGACATGAAGGTCAACGGCAGCGAGACGAACTGCGAGATCCCAATCAGCGCCGCCTGCTGCCGGGTCAGCAGCGCGACCGCGTTCGACAGCGATCCGAAGGCCGTCCCGATCAGCATCGACCCGAGGATCGTTACCAGGTAGCCGCCGACGCCGCCGTCGTACCGCGCGCCCGCGGCGAAGCCGATCGCGAACACCAGGATCGTCTGGATCAGCGTGGTCGACGCGTTGCTGAGCAACTGCCCCGCCATCAGCCCGCCCCGGCTCACCGGCGACGCCAGCAGCCGATCCATCACGCCGCGTTCCATGTCCTGGATGAACGCCGTACCGCTCCAGCCGCTCGTCATCAACGCGGTCATCATCACGATCCCCGGCGTCAGGAACGCGATGTACGACGAGTCGCCGAAGCCCGGGATACGTACCACTCCCTGGAACAGCTGTCCGAACAACAGCAACCAGATCGCCGGCTGGATCAACGTGAACGCGATCAACGCCGGCTGCCGGTACGACGCGCGCGTCCACCGACCGAACACCAGAGCAGTGTGTGTCGACATCACGCCGCCTCCTCCGCAACCCGGAACGAACGGCCGGTGTGCTGCAGGTACACGTCGTCCAGCGACGGACGCGACACCGTCACCGCGACGACCGGAATCGCCTTGTCCTCGAGGACTCCCAGTACGGCGGGAACCGCGGTCGCCCCGCGATCCACCCGCGCCCGCAGAGTGTTGCCCTCGACAACGATCTCGCCGACGCCCGGCAACTGCCGCAACAACGTGCCGACCGACCCGTCGGTATCCGGATCGACCAGCTCGACCTGCACCGAGTCGCCCCGCAACGCCGACTTCAGCGACTCCGGAGTGCCCTCGGCAACGATCTTGCCGTGGTCGACGATCGCGAGCTGACCGGCCAGCCGATCGGCCTCCTCGAGATAGTGCGTGGTGAGCAGGACGGTCAGCCCTTCCTGACCGGACAGCCGGAGTACTTCGTTCCACAGATCGGCGCGCGCCTCCGGGTCGAGACCGGTGGTCGGCTCGTCGAGGAACAGCACGCGAGGCTGGTGGACGAGACCCAGTGCGACGTCGAGCTTGCGCTGCATGCCGCCGGAGTACGTCCTCACCGGCCGGCTCCCGTGCTCAGCCAGGCCGAATCGTTCGAGGAGTTCGGTGGCCCGGCGAACAGCGTCCTGCCGGGACAGGCCGAAGATCCGGCCGCTCAGCACCAGGTTCTCCAGACCGGTCGCCATCGGGTCCGAGCTGGTCTTCTGCGGTACATATCCGATCGCGTGCCGGACCCGGTCCTGGTCGCGGACGACGTCGTACCCAGCGACGCGCGCCGAACCGGAGTCGGCCCGGGACAGTGTGGTCAGGATCTTGACGGTGGTGGACTTGCCAGCGCCGTTCGGCCCGAGCAGGCCGAGGACGACGCCCTCCGGAACGCTGACAGTGAGACCGTCGAGCGCGCGCAGAGGTGGCTTCTTCCGGCCGTTCGGGTACGTCTTGACCAGGTCGACCGCTTCGAGGGCATGCGTAACCATCAGGTGACTCCCTTGTGTGCTGGGAGCCGGTCCGGGCTGGCTATCCTGATGGATGCGCCTTGAGTGCCAGGTCTCCGGACCGACTCGAGGAACCGCGGCCCTTGACCCCTGGTGTTGCCGCACCGTCGGGTCGAGGGCCGCATCTTATTATTGAGCTTCCGGCGGGATCGCCTTCATCCAGGCGAACTCCTGACCGAAGTACTTGACCGGATCCTTCAACTGCTCGCCCGGACTGATGCCCTCCTCCAGGAAGTGCTTCCACGCCCGGCGCCAGAACACCCCGCCGCCGAGCTCGTCGGTGCGGATCTCCTCCGCGAGTCGGTGCACGTACGCCGATTCCGCCTCGAGCAGCGCCAGCCGGAACTCCGACTCGACCCAGAAGATCCGCGGGAACTCCATCGCGGTCATGTGCTCGTGCAGCGCGGTCATCTCCTTGATCTCCGCGTCGATCGCCGCTAGCCGCTGCTCGAGCAGCTCGACCGCACGATCGGGCGGCATGCCGGGGAGATACGCGAGGCCGGCCTCCAACGGGTGGAACTCGCGCGACGGCGTACCGACGAGCTCGCTCAGCCAGTCGCTGAACTCGGCCCGACCGGCGTCGGTGATCTGGTACACGGTCCGCTCCGGCCGGTTGCCCTCCCGGACCGTCTCCAGCGCCTCGATGAAGCCGTGCTTCTCCAGCGCCGACACGACCGAGTAGAGCGAGCCGTAGTTGACCTTGATGCTCTGGTCCTTGCCGCGGGCCCGGAGCATCGTGGAGATCTCGTAAGGGTGCATCGACCGCTCGCTCAGACTCCCGAGCACGGCGAACGCCAGCGGATTGCCGACCTTGCGCCTGGCCATACGGGCTCCTCGATCTCGATTACTCGAAATCGAGTATTAGACGACGAGTATCCGGTGTCAAGTATTGAGCCAGGCGAACGCCCGAGCCCCGAGCCCGCGGACCCGGAGCGCGGCGAGAGCGCGGTACGCCGGTTCCTCGACGTACTTCGTCAGCAGCCAGGCCAGCGCGATCACGCCGATCACCGCACCGGCGATCTGGGTCAGCCGGCCCGCCCCGAGCTCCATCAGGCGGTACGCGATCAGGTAGCCGACCACCTGGTTGAGCAGATACAGCCCGAACGAGATCCGGGCCAGGAACTGGATCGGCCGCCGGAAGCGCGCGAACGCGGTCCAGTCCGGCCCCCGCGCGGCGAGCGCGACGAACGCCAGCAGCAGTCCGATGCCCAACGATGACGGCAGGTCAGACGTGTGTGCGTGCTGGGCGAAGACCGTCGCGACGAGGAGGGCGCCGAGATGCAGTACGCCGATCCGTCGCTGCGACCAGAGCCAGATCGCGATGCCGATCGCGAACAATTGCAGGCGATGCAGGCCGAGACCGTTCCAGGTCTGCTGGACCCAGAGCGGACTGTGGCCGATCCGGTCGTTCCACTGCAGGACCACCGGCGCGATGATCATGATCCACAGCAGTGTGGTGATCCGCGGTCCAAGGCCCCGCGGCCAGAGCAGCGCGGCCGCGCCGAAGGCCATCAGCTGGAGTGGGAGCGTCCAGTACGAGCCGTCGATGAGCTGGACGCTCGGGTCGAACGATGCCGCCAGCGTCAGGTTGCCCCACAGATCGCGCCGCGTCGGCAGGATCCAGTTGCTCGGCCCGAACAGCACCACCACCGTGTAGGTGAACAGCACGGCGACGAGGTACGGCGGAAGCACCCGGCAGATCCGGCGCCACAGCCACCGCGACGTGGAGCCTCTGCGGATTGTGACGCAGACGAAGTACGCGCTGATCACCAGGAGGACGCTCGCGCCGACCTGGAACGGGTACTGCCCGAGCGGTGCGCCGAGCTCCGGGTGCAGGAACGGACCCTGATACGTCACGTGGGTGAAGATCACCGCCAGCACCGCCACGACGCGGACCACGTCCCAGCTCAACCTGCGTTTCGAGTCACTCACTGCTTCCGACCCTAGCCAGAGCGCAGGGTGCGGATGCAAATCGAACGGGCCGCACGTGTGCGGCGTCACGTTCTCAGCTCAGAGCGGCTTCACCCAGCGAGACCACTCGGCCTGCGGCGCATAGCCCGCGGTCGACCAGACCCGATGCGCCTGCTCGTTGTCGTCGAGCACCATCGCATCGGCCCGCGTCCCGCCGTACGACGCGAACCGGGCCTCAGCGCGCTCGACCAGCTCGCGACCGATGCCCTGGCGCCGGTGCGACGGAGCGACCGCGAGCCGGTACAGGTGGCAGCGCCACCCGTCCCAGCCGACGATGATCGAGCCGACGACAACCTCGTTGTCCACAGCAAGGATCAGTGCCTCGGGATCGCGGCCGATCAGACGCAGTACGGCGTCGGCCGAGTCGGGTGGACGATGCGAATCCTCTGCTGCATCGGCCCAGAATGCCAATACTGCAAGGGCATCGGCGGGCACGGCGTTGCGGTAGGCAATCATCAGCTGGCGGTCTGGAACGTTCGGCGGTAGTCCTGTGGCGGCACGCCCACCACTCTACGGAAGTGATGCCTCAGCAGCGCCGCCGTCCCGAATCCTGATTCGGACGCGATCTGCTCGATGCCCATCCGGGTCTGTTCGAGGAGGGTGCGGGCGCGCAGCACGCGCTGGGTGGTGACCCACTTCAGCGGCGTCGTCCCGGTCTCGGCGACGAAGCGGCGGGCGAAGGTGCGCTCGGACATCTGCGCGCGCCGAGCCAGTGCCGGCACGGTGTGGTCGATGCTGAGGTTGTCGACCATCCAGTCGAGCACCGGCTGCAGGCTCTCACCGGACGACTCCGGCACCGGCACCTCGACGTACTGCCGCTGGCCGCCGTCGCGCTGCGGCGGGACGACCATCCGGCGGGCGATCCGGGTCGCGACCGCGCTGCCGAGCTCGCGCCGGACCAGGTGCAGACAGGCGTCGATGCCGGCCGCCGTACCGGCGCTGGTGATGATGTTGCCGTCGTCGACGAACAGCACGTCCGGGTCCAGCTTCGCGGTCGGGAACTGCTCGGTGAACTTCTTCGCGTACCGCCAGTGCGTGGTGCACGCCCGGCCGTCGAGCAGTCCGGCGGCGCCGAGCACGAATGCGCCCGAGCACACCGTGAGCAGGATCGCGCCCCGCGCCTCCGCCCGGCGGAGCGCGTCCAGGACCCGGTCGTCGTACTCGTGCCGCCAGGTGGTCGCCGGGATGCCGATCAGGTCCGCGTCCTCGAGCTCCTCCAGCCCGTACGGCGCGATCACCTGCGAGTGGGTGCTCGTCTCCATCGGCCGGCCCGGGGTGGTCGAGCACACCTTGAAGTCGAACGGCGGCACACCGTCGTCAGTGCGGTCGAGTCCGAAGACCTCCGCAAGTACTCCGAACTCGAACAGCGCGACGTCCTCCATGAGCACGACGGCGACTTTCTGCAGCATGCCGCCAGTATGGCAGGAATTTGTCGGAGTATGTCAATAGTGCCACTGGTGGCAGGATCTAATTGGTAGCATGATTACTGCCATGACCGGATATGTAGTTCTCGTAGTACTCGTGCTGGCTGTGATCGCAGCTCTGGAGATCAGCAACAGGCGCCACTCGACCGGTCCGGCGGCCGGCCCGAAGGGCACCTGGATCGCCGATGACCGCGACGTGGCCCGGACCAAGCTCGACCTGCTGGCGCTCGGCGCAGCGGCCAAGCCCTTTGCCCACAAGCCCGCATCGACCACCGGGACCGTGCACACGATCCGCACCGTCCGGCTGCATGGCCGTCACGCGGCCTGAATTCGCCACCTGGGGGCGGTCGCATTCGTGACCGCCCGCAGTGCTCCTTCGACGGGGCCGTAGCGGAAGTTGTTGAGCCACATGTGGCTCAGGATCACCTGCAGGACGAAGATCCCGACCGCGAAGCCCGCGGTCTCAAGTGGCGACACCTGACCCACCAGGCCGAACCCGACGCCGGTGAAGAGCAGCAGTGTCGCCAGTGATTGCCCCAAGTAGTTCGACAGCGCCATCCGACCGGCCGGCGCCAGCAGGCGGCGGATGTCCTCGCCGCGATCGGTGTGCATGAAACGCAGCAGCGATGCGGCGTACGCGGCCGACAGGAACGGCGCGGTCAGCACGCTGATCAGTACGCCGCGGGTGTCTCCGTTGCCCCCGAGCGACGCGTAGTACAGGCCACCGGTGATGCCGACGGTGAAGCCGACGAGCTGGACGAGTCGTAGTACTGCCTCGTTGCCGTTGAGGTTCTTGAGCAGCCGGCGCCGTCCGACCACCATGCCGAGCAGGAACGCGGCCAGCGTGGTCGGGCCTTGCACGGTCAGCAGCGACAGGCCGTACGTCGGCAGCGCGCGGACGTGCTCGCCGATGACGTCGCTGAACGAGCCGGCGAGGTTCGCGGTGGTCTGCTGTGCGGCGGCGACCGCAGTGGTCGGGTCGAGGATCGCGGACGTGTCGAGGAACACCGCTGCGACCGAGAGCGTGACGAAGAGATACGCGTAGATCGCGCCGGCGACGAGGAGCGCCGTACGGTCCTTCACTCGACGCATGCCCAGCAGGACCAGGCCGATGATCGCGTACACGCTGAGGATGTCGCCGGTGATCAGAAAGACGCCGTGCAGCGCGCCGATCACGAACAGCCCGCCCAGCCGCCGCAGCATCCGCGGCCTGAACGCTGCGCCTGCTCGCTGGGCCGCCTCCATCTGCAACTGGAAGCTGTACCCGAACAGGAACGAGAACAGCAGGTAGAACTTCATGTCCACGAAGGCCGTCGAGAGCCAGCGCACGGACTGGTCGAGCCAGGAGTCGTACGCCGGGTCCTCCGCGATGTGAATCGGGAACCCCGAGGCGGCAAAGGTGATGTTGACGACCAAGATGCCCAGCAGGGCGAAACCACGCAGCGCGTCGATGTCCTGAATGCGCGTCCGATCCAGTACCTGGCCCATACCACCAGCTCACCAGCACAACACCCCCGCACACAGTCACCCTGAATCCTCTTCGGGGGTGGAGTTACCTCTACCCCCGACGAGCACGACCGTGCGCCGGGGTGCGCCTACCAGGTCAGTGAGCGCGGCGCTGCTGGACCTTCTGGAATGCCTGCTTGATCTTCTGCTGGTTCTCCGGCTTGCTCAGCTCACGCTGCGCGACCTGCACCAGCTTGGCGACCACAGCGCCCTTGACCAACGTCTTAACAAACCCCATCAGGGCCTCCCTACTCTGTTGTCCACGACGTTACCGTCCGCCACAACCCCCATCCATGGGTGATCCGCCGGAACTGTCCCTGGCGTCAGGCACACTAGGAGGGTGCCTGAGTTGCCGGAGGTGGAGTCGCTCGCCACGTTTCTGCGGGAGCGTGCGGTCGGGCATGCGTTCGTGCGGGCCGACATCACGGCGATCAGTGCGCTGAAGACGTACGATCCGCCGGTGTCGGCCATGGTCGGGCTGCTGATCGACGACGTTCAGCGGCACGGCAAGTTCCTGGACATCTCGGCGCAGGGCGTGCACTTGGTGATCCACCTGGCCCGCGCCGGCTGGCTGCGGTGGAAAGAGGAGCAGAACACCGGGCTCGTGCGGCCGGGCAAGGGGCCGATCGCGCTCCGCACCGTGCTGGACGACGGATCAGGGTTCGACCTGACCGAGGCCGGGACCCAGAAGAAGCTCGCGGTGTACGTCGTGCGCGATGTCAACGAGGTCCCCGGGATCGCGCGGCTCGGGCCGGACCCGTTCACGCTGTCGCTCGAGGACTTCGGCCAGATCCTCAAGGACCAGGGCCGGGTCCAGCTCAAGGGCGTCCTGCGGAACCAGTCGGTGATCGCCGGTATCGGCAACGCCTACTCCGACGAGATCCTGCACGTCGCGAAGATGAGCCCGTTCAAACCCGCGTCGAACCTGTCCGAGGACGAGCTCGAGACGCTGTACGAGGCGATGCGCGAAACCCTCCAGGACGCGGTCAACCGCTCGGCCGGCCTCGCCGTACAGGACTTGAAGTCGGAGAAGAAGTCCGGCCTGCGCGTGCACGGCCGCAAGGGCCAGAAGTGCCCGATCTGCGGCGACATCGTCCGCGAGGTCAGCTTCGCCGACTCCTCCCTGCAGTACTGCGCAACCTGCCAGACCGGCGGCAAGCCACTGGCCGACCGAAGGCTCTCCAAGCTGCTCAAGTAGTAGGTGCCGCTGGACGGCATCTCCGGCCTGGGGCACATCGTCATCACCCTCGGCCTGATCTTCTTCTTCGTGAACCTCGGCAAGCGTCTGCCCACCAAGGAGAAGGCGGACGCGGTCAGGGCGTCATAGAAGGCAAGCTGTCACAGGTCGACGACGTACGGCGAGCAAGCCGAGCGGCGGCCTGCCTCCAACCGGACCCGCAGCTCGTGCCGGCCCGGCGGTCCGGCGACTCGGGTCGCCCATCCGACAGACCGGCCCGGCTCGAGGCCGTCGAAGCTCCACGACTGCTCGGTAGCGGACCATCCCGGTGGCAGCGGCAGCTCGACCTCGCCGCGCGCCGGGGTCCGGCCGAAGTTCGTCACGACCACGGTGATCTCGTCGCGGCCCGGGTGGATCGAGGCCAGGACGGTGCCGACCTGCGCGACGAGCACCCGCCGTACGCCGATCGGGATCGCCAGCGGGACGACCCGCAGCGCAGGCATCGGGAACGGGCCGACCGTGGTGCGGGTGAGTTGCTGCCCGGTCACGGCGTACCGCCGGCCGGCCAGCCGGATGTGGTGCTGGATGTCCGGCTCGACCATGCCGACGAACCGTACGGCGACGTCCATTGCGCGGCGCGCGACGAGGTGGGCCGTCGTACCGGTCGGCGTGAGGTCCCAGACGCCGTCCGCGTTGGCGGTGACCGTGTCCGGCGGGACGATCCGCAGCTTGCCCTTCAAGGCGACGCGGACGACGGGTGACTCGCCCGAATCGGGCAGCCGGACGACCAGGTCGTCACCGTCCTGACGCCAGGTCAGCGCCCGACCGGTCTCGTCCTCGACGACGTGCAGCGGCGTGGTCGCGAGGCCGGGGAGGCGTACTTCGTGGTCCGGCGGACGACGGGCGATCCGGAGCAGCAGGAGCTCGCGACTCCGCAGGATCGCCTCACCCCAGGGTTGCGGATCGAACTCTCCCGGGATCCCCTGAATCAGCGCCACCGCAGCCTCCTTCGAGCCACGGTCCGAAATCCGCCGCCGCCTGTCAATCCCATATCCGGACTCCGGGCAACCGCCTTCCTGAACCGGCGATCTGCGGTGCCCGCGAGTCTGACATGCTTGGGGGCATGTTCCGGAACCAGGAGATCCCTTCGGTGGTCGTGGCCGAGCTCGACGACGACCTGCTCGCCGAGGCGTTCGTGCTCGACGTCCGCGAGCCGGACGAGTGGGATCGCGGGCACATCGAGGGCGCCGTACACATCCCGCTCGGCCAGCTGCAGGACCGCGTCGGCGAGGTGCCGCTGGACCAGAAGGTGCTGTGCGTCTGCGCCGTCGGCGGCCGTTCCGGCATGGCCACCCAGTTCCTGAACCAGCTCGGCCGCGAGGCGATCAACCTCGACGGCGGCATGCACGCCTGGCAGACCTCGGGCCGCCCGGTCAGTACGAACTGAGTCGTCTGCCGTCGGGGAGTACTGCTTCGACCCTCCACCCGTTGGTGATCGGACCGGCGGTCAGTTGACCGCCGAGGTCCTGGACGCGGTCACGCAGACCGGCAAGGCCGTAGCCGGTGCCGGACAGCTGTGGATGCTCGTTCACGGCGGCGCCGTTCTCCACGCGAACGCTCAGGTCTCGACCTGACCCGCGGACGACGACGCGTACCGCGGCACCCGGTGCGTACCGCAGAGCGTTCGTCAGGCTCTCCTGCACCACCCGGAACGCCGCATGCGCGACCGGCGCCGACACCCCGTCACGCGAGCCCTCGAACCGGCACGACACGTCCAGCCCACTCCGCGCCGCCCGCGTGACGATCTCCTCGATCAGCGACAGATCCGGCCCGCCGACCTCAACGCCACCGAGCAGCTCGACCAGCCGCCGCAGATCCTCGTGCCCTTGCCGCGCCGACTCGGCGAGCCCGGCGAACACCTCCGACGTACCGACCGGATCCCGATCCACCAGCCGCTGCCCGGCCGCCGCCTGGATCACCATCACGCTGATCGCATGCCCGACGATGTCGTGCAGCTCCGATGCGATCCGCGCCCGCTCATGCCGTACGGCGAGCTCGGCGAACAGCTCGCGCTCCTCCTCGAGCTCGCGCCCACGCCGCGCGAGTGCCTCGGCCGACTCCCGGTGCAACCGCAGTACCGTGCCGGCCAGGAAACTCGGCACGCTGAACATCACCAACGGAACCTCGATGTTCCCGCCGAGGACGAACCAAAGCACAGCCAGGTACGCCGCCAGCGCGCCCGCGACCACCCACGACGCCCGCCCGGACCAGCCGAGCGCCGCGACCAGCGTGAGCAACGCAAGGATCGCGAACGCGGTATCCGGGAACCAGCCGTAGGCGTTGAGCGCGACCGGCACCAGTAACAGCGCACCGCCGAGGATGGCGACCAGCCGCGGATGGGTCCGCCACCACATCAGCGTGAGCCCGCTCGCCATGAGTCCCGCGGTGAACACGTTCCCGCCGACCGAACTGGGCCAGCCGTGGATCGCAGTCGGTACGGCGATGACCGCGATGACCAGCACCACGATCCCCACCTGTTCGAGCCTGCGTCCGGTGTTCATGTCGCTCAGCCGACCACCGGCAGCTGGGCGACTGCGCCCGCCCGCCCCTTGGTGACCTTCACGTCGACCGAACCGCCCAGCAACTTCGCGCGCTCCTTGGCCCGGGCAACCGCGGCCTTCAGATCGGCGGACTCGCCCACCTGCCCGTTCACGCGGATCTCGAGCGCATCGGACTCGAACCGCACAGACACTACGATCGGCGCGTCGGCCTGATCGGCCAGCGCGGTCACGAGATGCTCGACGATCCGGTACGCCGAAAGCTCAACAGTCGCAGGCAATGCGCGCGGGTCGCCAGTGACGACCAACTGCGAGTGCGCCGTACGAAGCCGGGCGAGCAAGGTGTCGAGGTGAGCCACCGTCGGCGTCGGTGCGAATGCGACGTCATCGCCGCGCAGCAGCCCGACGATCTCCCGCATGTCGTCCAGCGTCTGCCGGCTACCCGACTCGATCGACTCCAGGACCGCCTTCGCCTCGGCGGGGGGCAATCCGTCGGCGGACTCGGCCGCCGTGGTGAGGTCGGCGAGCCGCTCCTGCAGCAGCCCGTCGAGCTGGCGCGAGAGTCGCGCCCGGTCGTCCGCGACGTCGAGCGCCGCCCGCTCGTCGCGCAGTTGCCGCAGCTCCGCCTCGCGGTTCGCGAGCTCCCGGTTCAGCGCCGTACGACGACGCGCCGCCAGCCCGACGCCGAACACGATGCACACGATCGGCAGCGCCAGGATGATCGCACCCGGGCCTGTCGTCGCGTCGATCACCAGCACGAACACCGTCAGGACGATGCTCAACCCGCAGACGATCCACGCGGTCGTCCGCTTGCTCGCCTGCGCCCCGAGGAATGCGATCACGAACGCGAGCGGGAGACCCGCACCGCAGCGGGTCACCCACCCGAACAGCAGGTCGTGCGCGGCGATCGCCAGGACGGAGACCGTGGCGACGGCGAGGATGCCCCGCCGCCACCACAGCACCGGAATCGTCGCCGCCGCGAACACCGGAACCATCCAGAACGAGTGCGAGCTCTGGGCGTGCACCATCGATCCCTCCGCGATGGCGTTGCGCACCTGGGCCTCGGACGTCTGGGTGTTCTCCAGCATCAACAGGACGCCGAGCAGGGTGAGACCACCCGCGATCCCCCAATCGCGAAGCTTGATCCCGGTGAAGACCATGGCCCGCTCCCTACTCCAGCGATCCGCTCAGGCAGCCGTGTGCTCGTGCACCGGTGCGATCCCCCCGGACCGCTTGGTGACTCGATTCTGCACGAGTACGCCGATCCCGTAGAAGAGCGCGATCCCCGGCAGTGCGATCGCCAGCGCGCCGGCGACCGTGTCGATCGACGCGTCGCGCCACAGCATCACGAGCTCGAGTACGACGATGCCGCCGAGACCGATCAGCTGGTTCAGCCACGATCCGGCGTACCGCGCAACGGCGAACGCGAGCGCGAAGCCCAGCGGGATGACGACGCCGCACCGGGTCACCCAGCCGAACGCGAGCACGTGCGCCAGCGTGGTGACGGCGGTGACGCCGACCACCGCGAGGATGTTGCGGCGGCGCCACAGGATCGGCAGCGTCACCAGCAGGAAGACCGGCAGCATCGCCCACGTGGTCGTCGACAGCGGGTGCGGCAGATCGGCGTCGGTGGCGGTGATGTTCTCGACCATCAGCAGCACACCCGCAGCGGTCATGAGGCCGGCCAGCACGTAGTCGAGGGGCCTGATCCCCTTCAAGATCTCGTTCATCGGTTTGTCCCTTCGTCCCCGGGTCGTTTGACCCCATGCAGCGAAGGTAGATTTCGGCGCCCGTCGTCCACGTCTGGCGCAAGAACGATCCTCCGGACCCGGCGTCGTCCGCAGGGATGACTACGTCGGCCCTGCGGATGACGCACAATCAGCGTGTGCCCGACAAGATCCGTGTGCTGGTCGCCGACGACCAGACCCTGGTACGCACCGGCTTCCGGGTCATCCTGGAGGCCGAGGGCGATATCGAGGTGGTCGCCGAAGCCGACACGGGTACGGCGGCCATCCGGCAGGCGCAGCTCGCGGCGCCCGACGTGATCCTGATGGACATCCGGATGCCCGAGCTCGACGGACTGTCCGCGACCGAGGAGATCCGCCGGCAGCCGGACCCGCCGACGATCATCGTGCTCACCACCTTCGACCAGAACGAGTACGTCTACCGCGCGCTCCGGGCCGGCGCGGCCGGGTTCCTGCTCAAGGACTCGCCGTCCACCCGGCTCATCGCCGCCGTCCGCGCGGCGGCGACCGGCGACTCACTGATCGAGCCGGCCATCACTCGACGGCTGGTCGAGCGCTTCGCCGAACCGGTTGTCGCCGAGGGGCTGCCGGCGGAGCTGGCCGCGCTCACCGACCGGGAGCTCGACGTACTGCGGCTGATCGCGCGCGGACTGTCCAACGCCGAGATCGCGGCCGAGCTCGTGGTGGCCGAGACGACGGTGAAGACGCACGTCGCCCGGCTGCTGACCAAGCTCGGGGTCCGCGACCGGGTCCAGGCCGTCGTCGTGGCATACGAGACCGGATTCGCCAATCGCCGCTGAACAATTGGTGAAAGATCTTCCGGATCGGCTCGGGAGAAGTTAGTTTGTCACAGCTGTCCGTCCGCTGGGGAGGCTCCTGTGACGCTCGTCCGTGCTCTGACCACAGCCGTAGGCGTAGGCGGCCTACTGGCCGGCGTACTCGTGAATCCAGCCCTCGGGCAGACGACCGAAGGCATCACCGACGCCCAGATCGCCCAGGACGGCGTACTGACGACACGGGTCGACAGCCCGGTCGCGCCCGGCGTGAACTACACGTCGTTCGAGCGCCTCGACCCGAAGGGCTGGCAGCGCGGCGACATCCTCGACACCGACCTGGACAGGCACGGCGTGACCGTCGACCTGGTCAACAACGGTGGCAAGGTGTCCGGCGGCCAGCCGCTCAGTCAGCAGCTCGCCCGCAAGGGTGCGATCGCCGGTGTGAACGGCGACTTCTTCGACATCAACGACACCACCGCGCCGCTCGGCGTCGGCGTCGAGCAGAGCGGCAAACTGCTCAACGCCCCGGCCTCCGGCCACAACGACACCGCGGTGATCGGCAAGGACGGCCTCGGCAGGATCGCCCAGCTCTTCCTGCAGGGCACAGCCGTCGACGGTACGACCAAGCTCGAGCTGACCAACCTGAATTCGCCGGCCGTCAACTCCGGCGGCGTCGGCCTCTACACCCCGGAGTGGGGCGACGCGGCCCGGACCAGGACCGTTGACGGCCTGCCGACCGTCCGCGAGGTGATCCTTCGCGACGGTGTGGTCGTCTCGTCGGCAACCACTCCGGCAACCACCCCGTTGGCGGCCAACGAGCAGGCGCTGATCGGGCGCGAGGCCGGCGCCGACGCGCTGGCCGCGTTCCAGGTCGGCGACAAGGTCGACGTGCAGTACGGCCTGCGGCCCGACGCGGCCGACATCGCGGTCGGCGTGAGCGGCAACTACGTGCTCGCGAAGGACGGCAAGGTCCCGGACGACGTACCGGACGCGGATCTCGCGCCACGGACCGCGGTCGGGTTCGACGCCGACGGCAGCCGGATGATCCTGCTGACCGTCGACGGCCGGGCGACCGGATCGCGCGGGCTGTCGCTCAAGGAGATGGGCCGGCTGATGATCAGCCTCGGGGCTGACGACGCGCTGAACCTCGACGGCGGCGGTTCGTCGACGATGCTCGCCCGTACGCCGGGCAAGGCCGTGCCGGACGTGGTCAACGACCCGTCCGACGGCGGCGAGCGGCTGATCCCGAACGGTCTCGGACTGCTT
This sequence comes from Kribbella sp. NBC_00662, assembly GCF_041430295.1. Lineage (GTDB taxonomy): Bacteria > Actinomycetota > Actinomycetes > Propionibacteriales > Kribbellaceae > Kribbella. Next base: position 2,376,926 of record NZ_CP109029.1, read on the forward strand.
CCGGTCAAGGGATCAGGCAAGCTCAAGGGTTTCCGCGTCGAGTCCGTCGGCACCTCCGAAGAAGGCCCTGATGCCGACATCTCCCGCAGCTCGCGTGTCCTCACCGGGCTCAGCCGAGTCCTCACCGCGACCGCGTACGACGAGACCTACGCGCCGGCGCCCGGTACGCCGTCGTGGTACGCGGGCAGCAATGTCCGTGTCGACCAGCACGGTGTCGTCACCGGCCGCCGCGCGGGCGACGTGATCGTCACCGCGACCCGCGCCGCGGCGAACGGAAGGTTCCCGATGACAGTCCTCGGTACGCCGACCCGCCTCGCCCCCTCGACCCGCCAGGTGTCGCTCGCCGACTCCACGGCCAAGGGCTTCTTCGAGGTCGACGGGTACGACGCCGACGGGTTCTCGACCTGGATCGAGCCGCGTGACGTCGAGCTCAGCTACGACCCGGCCGCCGTCAAGGTCGTTGCCAAGCGCAACGGCTTCGAGGTGAACGCGCTGACCGACGACGCGGTGTCGACTGTGATCACCGCAAAGGTCGGTGCCCTGAGCACCCAGTTGAGCGTGACCTCGGGGCTGACCAGCACGGTGGTCGACAAGCTCGACGACCTGACCAGGTGGGCGGCGAACGCCGTACCGGTCGGTGCGGCGACGGCGTCGCGGTCCGCTGCGGAGGGACATGACGGCGGCCAGGCGATCGCGCTCGACTACTCGTTGACGGGCAGCACGGCGACGCGGGCGGCGTACCTCTCGCAGACTCCGCAGCAGACGCTGCCCGGTCAGCCGCAGAAGCTCGGCGCCTGGATCTACGGTGACGGCAAGGGCGCTTGGCTGCGGGCCAACGCTTATGACGCCGCCGGCGGCACCGCGCAGACGCTGAACCTGGCAGCCGCCGTTGACTGGACCGGCTGGAAGTACGTCGAGGCCGACATCCCGCCTGGACTGACGTACCCGCTGCGGTTCTGGCGGATCTACGTCGTGGAGACCTCGCCGACCCGGCAGTACTCCGGCCGGATCGTCATCGACGACCTGACCGTCCGGAGCGCGCCGCCGGTGACCATGGCGCCGCCGGCGAAGGTGATCGACCCGATGGTCGTCACCGACGGGACGGTGACCGGCAACGGCCGCTGGCGGTTCGCGGTGATGTCCGACGCGCAGTTCACCTCCGACGACCCGAACTCGGACTACGTGAAGCAGGCGCGGCGGACGATCCGCGAGGCGCTCGCGCAGAAGCCCGACTTCCTGGTGATCAACGGCGACTTCGTCGACCGGGCGTTCGGGCCGGACATCGCGCTGGCCAAGCAGATCATCGACGAAGAGGTGGCCGGCAAGGTGCCGGTGCACTACGTGCCGGGCAACCACGAGACCTACGGACCGGGCGACCTGTCCGAGTGGAAGAAGGTCTTCGGGGCGGCGACGAGCACGTTCGACCACAAGGGCACGCGGTTCATCCTGCGCGACTCGTCGCTGGGGTCGCTGCGGGCCGGTGGGTTCGACCAGATCCTCGACCTGCGCAAGCAGCTCGACGACGCGGCCACGAACAAGACCGTCAAGAACGTCGTGGTGATGGCGCATCACCCGATCGACGACCCGTCGCCGACGCAGAACTCGCAGCTCGGCGACCGTAAGGAGGCCGCGATGATCGTCCAGTGGCTGGGCGACTTCCGCGCCTCGACGGGCAAGGGTGCTGCGTACATGGCGGCCCACGCCGGGACGTTCGCCGCGACCCGGACCGACGGTGTGTTGCTGCCGCTGACCGGCAACTCGGGCAAGTCGCCGGCTGCTGCTCCGGACGCCGGTGGATTCACCGGCTGGGCCCTGGTCGGGATCGACCCGCACGTGACGGCCGCACCCGCCGGGCAGCGGAATTGGTCGGCGCCCGAGCGGTCCTGGTTCCAGGTCGAGCTGCGGCCGCACGTCGATTCACTCGAGCTGGCCGCGCCCGCGTCGCTTCGCCGCGGACAGTTCGCCACTGCGTCCGCCACGGTGATCCAGGAGGACCGGAGGGTTCCGGTCAGCTTCCCGGTCTCCGCGGACTGGTGGGGTTCGACGCTCCTGCACATCGGTCCGGCGAAGACCGCTCCGTTCTGGGCGGTCGCGTCGTACGACCCGGCGACCGGCCGGCTGACGGCCTTGCACCCGGGCACCGTGCAGCTGGGTGTGACGGTGAACGGCGTCTCCAAGAGCACGACGCTGCGGGTGGATTGGTAGCGTCCTCGGCGTGACTGACGTGGTGGTGCCGCAGCGACTGCGGAGTGGTGACCGGGTTGCTGTGGTGGCGCCGTCGGGGCGGGTGGACGGCGCACGCCTTCAGATCGGGCTGGAGCACCTCAGGTCGTGGGGTCTCGAGGTCGACGTGATGCCGTCGGTGCTGGCCGGGCACGAGCGGTTCCAGTATCTGGCCGCGGACGACAAGGCGCGCGCCGAGGACCTGCGGAACGCGTGGCTCGATCCGCAGTACGCCGCGGTGTTCTGCGCGCGTGGTGGGTACGGCGTGCAGCGGATGCTCGAGTACGTCGACTTCGACGAGCTGGTCGCCGTACCGAAGTGGTTCCTCGGCTTCAGCGACATCACCGCACTGCACGAGCCGTTGAACGCGCGTGGTCTGGTGACGCTGCACGGTCCGATGGCTGCTGCTGTGGAACAGCTGGGGAACGAGGCGGGCCGCGAGCGGCTGCGGGCGCTGCTGTTCGAGCCGGAGAGTGTGACTGATCTGCTGGCGCCGGGCGGCGCACGCACTGTGGTCGGTGGGATCGCGTCAGGCCGGCTGTGTGGTGGCAACCTTGCGCTGCTCGCATCCAGCCTCGGTACGCCGACCTATGCACCGCCGGTCGGTGTCGTCGTGCTGGAGGAGGTCGACGAGGCCGGCTACCGAGTCGACCGGATGCTTACGCAGTTGTTGCGCGCCGGGTGGTTCGATCAGGTGACAGGGCTCGTGATCGGCGATTTCAGTGGCGTCCAGGACCCGCTTGATGTAGTCCACGAGCGACTCGAGCCTCTCGGCGTACCGATGGTGGAGGGTGCGGCGATCGGCCACGAGGCGCTGAACCTCGCCGTACCGCTTGGGTTGCCGGTCCGGCTGGACGCGACCGCCGCCACTCTCACCCCAGGTGCTCTCGCAGGAAGCTGAAGGCTTGTGGGTAGGCGTCGAGGCGGTTCTTGAGCTTGGCGAGACCGTGGCCCTCGTCGGGGTACACGAGCAGTTGGCACGGTACGCCGCGCTTCGTCAGGGCGTCGGTGATCTGCTCGGCTTCTGACAACGGCACGCGCGGGTCGTTCGCGCCGTGGATGACGAACAGCGGCGCCCGGATGTCGTCGACCCGGCTGAGCGGGCTGGCCGACTCCAGGAACTCGCGATCCGTTGCCAGGTAGCCGTACTCGCGCTCGCGCATGGATCGCCGGTAGTCCGAGGTGTTCTCCAGGAACGTCACCAGCGAAGCGATTCCGACGATGTCGACGCCGGCTGCCCACAGGTCCGGCTGGAACGCGACGCCGGCCAGGACCATGTACCCGCCGTACGAACCGCCCCACAGCGCGGCCCGCTTCGGGTCGCCGCCGATCGTCGGCAGCCAGGCGTTGATCGCGGCCAGGTCCTTCACCGAGTCCAGCCGCAGCTGCCGGTCGTCGAGCGTGTACCAGCGCTTGCCGTACCCGGCCGAGCCGCGGACGTTCGGTACGACGACCGTGTGCCCCTCGCCGGCGAGTGACGAGATGATCGGGCTCCAGATCCGCAGCGCCGCGCCCTCCGGACCGCCGTGCACGTGGACCACCGTGGAGCCGAGGTCCTCAGCGGTCGGCCGGAACACGAACACCGGCACCTGCTCCCCGTCGAACGACGGCACCCGCAGACTCTCCGGATGCTGCACCTCGACAGGCACCTCCACCGGTCGGACTGCGGTCAGCTCACCGCCCGGGACAAACCGGTACACAGTTGGCGGAGTGATCGGCGAGTTGTAGGTGATCGCCGCGAACGAACCGTCGGACGACCAGATCGGATCCGGTGTCGCCATCGACAACGCCGCGACACCACCGGCGGGCAGGTCTAGCGGCGCGACGAGCGAGCCGTCCTCCAGCCGGTGCAGCGCCAGCGACACCTCCCCGTCTTCCAGCACGGCGACCAGCAGGTGCTCGCCGTCCGGTGAAGGCCAGCCGGCCAGATCGCGAGCGTCATCGACGAGTACGTCGCTCCACGCCGCGTCGACCACGTCGTACCGGCGCAGGGCCATGCGATCGCGGTCCGCGTTCGTCGACACGAGGAACGCCGACGAGTCCGGGAGCCAGGCGACGGCACCCTGGTCGTTGTGCGCGTCCTCCGGGGTGAGCTCGGTGATCGTCCGGCTCGACGTCTCGACCAGCAGCAGCTGCATCGAATTCGCCGGGGTGCTCGCCTTGGCGAGGACGACCCACTTGTCGTCGGGGGACGGGTTGACGCCCATCACCCAGCCGCCCTCGTCGTACAGGACGGTCTCGCGACCGGTGGCGAGGTCGCGCGCGACCAGATCGAAGTCGACGCCGTTGCGGCGGTTCGTGGTGTAGAGCACCCGCTCGGCCCGCGCGTCGACCAGGTGATGGATGTACTCCGAGTCGTGCACCAGCGGGGTCAGTGTCGGCAGGCCGGGCTCGTCGAGATCGAGCATGGAGAGCTGGCCGCGCTCGTCGCCGCCGGTGTCGTGCTCGATGATCACGTGGCTGCTGCCGGGCACGAACCGGGCGCCGCGGCAGGTGTCGCCGAGATCGGTGAGGGCACGCCAGGCCCCGTCCGGGGCGACTTCGTTGACCTGGCGGGTGCCGGTGCCGTCGTACAGCACGAGCATCCGGCCCTCGTCATCCACATCGAGGGCCATCGTGGTGGGCAAGGAGAACAGTGTCGTCAGCAGCACGCGTTCATCCTCACACGGGGACGGGTGGATCCGTTGGGATCGCAGTTCTCCCTGTGGATAACCGCGGACCCACCCGTCTGTGCGTCAGCGTTCGCCGTGCCAGGAGTTCCAGAGCGCCGCATACGCGCCCTGGGCATCGACCAACTCGTCGTGGCCGCCGAGCTCGACGATCTTGCCGTCCTCGACGACCGCGATCACATCCGCATCGTGCGCGGTGTGCAGCCGGTGCGCGATCGCCACCACGGTCCTGCCTTCCAGAACGGTCGCCAAGGACCGCTCCAGGTGCCGGGCCGCGCGCGGGTCCATCAAGGAGGTCGCCTCGTCCAGGACCAGCGTGTGCGGGTCTGCGAGCACCAAGCGGGCCAATGCGACCTGCTGCGCCTGGGCAGGCGTCAGCGAGACCCCACCAGAGCCCACCTCGGTGTCCAGGCCGTCGTCGAACCCGGCGACCCAGCCGTCGGCGTCCACCGACCGCAGTGCCGCCCACAGGTCGGCGTCCGTCGCGTCCTGCTTGGCCAACCGCAGGTTGTCGCGGACGCTGCCCACGAATACGTGGTGCTCCTGGTTGACCAGGGCCACGTGGCTGCGGACCTGCTCGGCAGACATCTGGTCCAGCGCCGCACCACCCAAGGTGATGTCACCGACGCGTGGCGAGTAGATGCCGGCCAGCAGCCGACCGAGGGTCGACTTCCCTGCACCGGAAGGCCCTACTAGTGCCACACGAGCACCCGGCTGGACCGTCAGCGTCACGCCGTGCAGCACGTCGCGGCCCTCGAGGTACCCGAACCGCACGTCGTCCGCCAGCACAGTCCGGCCGTCCGGCTCGGCATCGCCATCGGTCGCAGCGGTCTCGACCTCACGGACGCCGACCAGCCGCGCCAGTGACACCTGGGCCACCTGCAGCTCGTCGTACCAGCGGATCATCATGTTGACCGGCTCGACCAGCATCTGGATGTAGAGCGCACCCGTGGTGAGTGCGCCGACAGTGATCCAGCCCTGGATGGCGAAACCGCCACCGATCACCAGTACTGCGGCCAACGCGACCGTGTGGGTCATGTTGATCACCGGGAACAGGATCATCCGCAGGTACAGCGTGTACCGCTCCCAGGCGACCCACTGACCGATCCGGGTGTCACCGAGCTTGACCCGGCGGTCGCCGAGCCGGTGCGACTCGACGGTCCGGCCGGCGTCGACGGTCTCGGCCAGCGCGGACGCGACCGCGGCGTACCCGGCTGCCTCCGACCGGTAGCCCGATGGAGCGCGCCGGAAGTACCAGCGGCCGCCGATGATCAGGATCGGCGCAGCGATCACCACTGCCACGGCCAGCGGCGGTGCGGTGACCACGAGCGCACCGATCAGCAGCCCGGCCCAGATGACCGCGATCGTCAGCTGCGGTACGGCGTCGCGCATGGCGTGCGACAGCCGGTCGATGTCCGTGGTGATCCGGGACAGCAGGTCACCGGTGCCGGCGCGCTCCAGCACGCCAGGCGGCAGCCCGACCGAACGGACCAGGAAGTCCTCGCGCAGGTCCGCGAGCATCTCCTCGCCCATGACCGCACCGCGCAGTCGCGTGAGCCGGACGAAGATCGTCTGCACGATCAGTGCGATGACGAAGCCGGTCACGACGTACGGCAGCTTCACGTCGGTCTTGCCCTGCGAGAGCTTCTCGACGACGTTGCCGAGCAGCCATGGGCCGACCATGCCGCTCAGCGCCGCCACTGCGTTGACCAGCGTCAGCCAGCCGAACGCACGGCGATGCCGGCGGAACAGTGATTTCAGGTAGGCGCGCACAGTCGCGCTGCCTGCCACCGGGAGCCGCACTACTTCCTGTGGGGCCGCCGGGTCGTACAGAGGGCGCTTCACGCCAACTCCTCGAGAGTTTGTTCGTCTTCACGGGTCACGACCGCGCGGTACCGCGCGCTCGTGTGCAGCAGCTCGTGGTGCGTACCGACGGCCTCGACGCGGCCTTCCGGCACGAACACCACGCGCTCCGCCCGGTCCAGCATCAGCGGACTGGACGTGAACACCACGGTGGTCCGGCCGGCGCGCAGCAGCTGCAGACCGTCGGCGATACGCGCCTCGGTGTGCGCATCCACCGCACTGGTCGGCTCGTCCAGCACGAGCACCTGTGGGTCGACGTACAGCGAACGAGCCAACGCCACACGCTGACGCTGACCACCGGACAAGGAGCGTCCGCGCTCAGTCAGCACTGCGTTCATCGCGTCTGACTCACCGGTAGGCAGCGTCTGCCGCAGTACGTCGAGAATGTCGGCGCACTGCGCAGCGTCCAGCGCCGTCTCCGGAGAGACCGCACCACTCGCCGGCACGTCGAACAGCTCGCGCACCGTCCCGGACAGCAGCACCGGGTCCTTGTCCTGGACCAGTACGACGGTCCGCGCGGACTGCAGCGGGATGTCGTCGAGACCGACGCCGCCGAGCAGCACCGAGGCCTCGCCGTCAGCTGTCGGGCTGTGACCGCCCAACCGGTCGGCCAGCAGACCACCGGCATCCGGGTCGCCGGCGACGACCGCGGTGAAGCTCCCGGCTGGGACATGCAGACCGGTGACCGGGTCGAGCAGGTCGCCCTGCGGCAGCTGCGCATCCGCGGTGCCCATGGTCTCGTCGGTCCGCTGCAGCGACAGCACCCGCGCGGCGCGACGAGCCGACACCTTCGAGAAGATGAACGCGCTCGCCGTCTCCTCGAACGTGTGCAGCGGCACCAGCATGAACGTGATGAACCCGTACGTCGTGACGAGCTCGCCGACCGAGATCCGTCCGGACGTCACCATCCGGACGCCCATCCAGACGACGACCACCAGGAACAGTCCGAACAGCAGCACCTGCAGCGCCGCGATCAGCGACCACATCCGCGCACTGCGGACGGCGCTGCTCCGGTACTGCTGTGAGGCCTCGCGATAGCGGTCCAGGAACAGCTGCTCACCGCCGATGCCGCGCAGTACGCGCAGACCGGCAACGGTGTCGGCAGCCAGCTCGGTGGCACGGCCGCCCTTGGCCCGCTGCTCGTCGGCACGACGTTCGGCCGGGCCCATCAGCGGGACGATCGAGAACGCCAGCACCGGCACGGCGACGGCGACGACCAGACCGAGCTGCGGCTCGTAGAACAGCAGACCGATGACGACCGCGAAGCAGGTCAGCAGCGCGGCGGCGAATCGGCCCAGGACCTCGACGAACCAGCCGATCTTCTCGACGTCGCCACTGCTCACGGCGACGACCTCACCGGCGGCGATCCGGCGGGTCAGCAGCGAGCCCAGCTCCGCCGCCTTGCGCATCAGCAGCTGCTGCAGGCGGGACGCGGTACTGATCCAGTTGGTCACCACGGCGCGGTGGAAGAACGAGTCGGCGCCGGCCTTGGCCGCGCCGAACGCCAGCAGCAGCCCACCGGCCAGCATCAGCTTGGGCCAGGACAGGTCGATCGCGGCCTGGACGGCCAGACCGACGGCAACCGGAGCGGCGGCGATGCCGCCGAAGTAGACAAGCCCCCAGAACACTGCGAGGGCCTGCCCGCGCAGCTGCTGGTGCTCCAGCCAGATGATGAGTCGGAGGCCGGAGCGGGTGTCCGGCACACCCGGGTCGGCGAACGGGATGAGGCGCAAAGACATGACGTCTCACAAACGAGGCATAGAGGGATGAAAGAGGCACCTGACCAGGCGTATAGATCAAGCCTAGGCGGCCCCGCCGACAGTCCGTCAAACCGTTTTCGAAGCCGGTAGTAAAGTATTCAAGGATGAAGGGATCCGGGTGGAGGAGCTGACGCGGGGGCGGCGGCTGCTGGTGCTGGCGATCTGCTGTTCCAGCCTGTTCATCGTCGGCCTGGACTCGACGATCGTGAACCTGGCGCTGCCGGCGATCCGGTCCGAGTTCGGGGCGCCCGTCGCGAAGCTCCAGTGGACGATCGACGCGTACACGCTGGTGCTGGCGAGCCTGCTGATGGTGTCGGGTTCGACCGCGGACCGGGTCGGGCGGCGGCGGACGTTCCAGGCCGGTCTGGTGCTGTTCGGGATCGGGTCGTTGCTGTGCGGGTTCGCGTCGAGCATCGACCTGCTGATCGCGTTCCGGGTGCTGCAGGCCGTCGGCGGCTCGATGCTGAACCCGGTGGCGATGTCGATCATCACCAACACGTTCACCAACCCGCGCGAGCGGGCGCAGGCGATCGGTGTCTGGGGCGGCGTGGTCGGGTTGAGCATGGCGGTCGGGCCGGTCGTCGGCGGTGCACTGGTCGATGCGGCCGGGTGGCGGTTCATCTTCTGGATCAACGTGCCGGTGACGGTGGCCGCCGTACTGATGACGGCGTTCTTCGTGCCGGAGTCGCGGGCCGCCGTACCGCGACGGATGGATCCGGTCGGGCAGGTGCTCGTCGTACTGCTGCTCGGTGGCCTGACGTACGGCATCATCGAGGGCCGTACGGCGGGATGGGGTTCGCCGCTGATCATCGGGTGCTTCGTGGTGTGCGTGGCGGCCGCGGTGACGCTGGTGTATTACGAACGCCGCCGGGACCAGCCGCTGCTGGAGCCGCGGTTCTTCCGGAGCGCGCCGTTCTCGGGGGCCACGCTGATCGCGGTGTGCGGGTTCTCGGCGCTCTCGGGGTTCCTGTTCCTCAACTCGCTCTATCTGCAGTCAGCACGTGGTTTCACCGCGCTGCATGCCGGATTGCTGACGCTGCCGATGGCGGCGATGACTGTGGTGTTCGCACCGATCTCTGGCTGGTTGGTCGGTCACCGTGGTCCGCGCGTACCGCTGGTGGTCGCCGGGACCATGCTGACGGCGGCCGGCCTGATCCTGTCGCGGCTGGGAACCACGACCTCCACTGCGCAGTTGCTGATCGGCTATCTGGTCTTCGGACTCGGTTTCGGCATGCTGAACGCGCCGATCACCAACGCAGCGGTCTCTGGCATGCCACGCTCCCAGGCCGGTGTCGCAGCAGCCATTGCGTCGACCAGTCGCCAGGTGGGCGCCTCACTGGGCGTCGCGATAGCCGGCACCGTTCTCACTGCCCGTCTGGTCGGCCCACTCGAGACCGGCTTCGTCGATGCCGCCCGGCTCTGCTGGTACATCATCGCGGGCTGCGGCGTACTCGTCCTGGTCCTCGGCCTGATCACAACCAGCGCATGGGCTCGACGTACCGCGGACGCTCTCGTCAAGACTGGATGATGCCGGCGCGGGTCAGAGCCTTGAGGCGGCCGCGGAGGATCTTCTGGCGGCGCTCCTCGTCGGGGAACAGGTCGAGGTAGGCGGAGCCCTTGGCCGCGAGCAGGTCGTCGTCCAACCGTCGTACCGTGCCGGCAGGCGCCCTGTGGGTCATCGCGGACTGGACTGCTTCGCTGTCGATGCCCGTCAGTAGTTCGGTGAGCTGTTCCTCGGTGCTGACGCCCAGCCGGAGCAGGACGCCGAGGATCCACGCGTAGTGGGTGGTCTTGGCGTGCGGCGCGTCCGGGTAGCGGCGGGTCAGGTATGTCGTCAGCGTGCCGGTGGTCAGGTCCAGCGGGGCCTTGTCCGACGCGGTCGCTGCCAGCTCGCGGTAGAGGCGGTCGATCTCGGTGAACTCGTTGTCGGCCAACTCCATCAACGCCGCGGCGAGCAGGAACCGCCGGTCGAACTCCGGCTTGCGGTCCGGCGGGATGTCCAGCTTGTAGCGGATGTCGTGCTCGAACTCGGCCCACGCGTGCTGGACCGCCGTACGGACCTGGATCTCCATCACCAGGTTCTTGAGTACGGCGTACTCCGGCAGCTCTCGTCGGTGCGCGTTCAACCGGACCAGATAGTGCTTGCTGGCGTACCCGAACACGCCCTGCGCGCGGGTGTGCGCGCCCATGTCGGTGTGCTCGACGATCTCGAACTCTTCCTCGATCACCTCACACACCCGGTCCACCGCCTCGACCAGGAACGTGATCACCCGCGCCGCCACCAGGTCGGTGATCTGGTTCAGCGGGTCGTCGTACTTCGGTCTGCTGGGGTCATCGGGATGCGGTTTCGCCGCCTTCGCGAGGAACGACTCGGGGTCCTTGGCGCGGGCGGTCGCGGTCAGGTAGTTGATGCCCTCTTCTTCGCCGATCAGCTCGTTGATGAGTGCCTCGAGCTTGCGCGCGCCACCGACGTACTGCTGGTGCACCCGCTCGTACAACGCCCCCGCCTGCGGAGCCCACTCCACCATGGCCGAACCCTAGTGGTCTTCGGGTCGCTCGTGCTGTCTATCGTTTTCTACTCATTTTGCTAGAAAGCTGTAGAGACCGGTCGCGACACGCTCTGGTCCTTGATTGGTCAATCTACGGAAAACGCTAGACGGGCTCATACAGTGAAAGCATGGATCCGATCCGGAATCCCTATGCGCCCGGCGCCGGTCAGCGGCCGCCTGAGCTGGCCGGACGCGACATCGAGGTGCGGCAGTTCGAGGTGGTCCTCGAGCGGGTCGCGGCAGGCAGACCGGAGCGGAGCCTGGTGCTCAGCGGACTCCGGGGCGTGGGCAAGACGGTGCTGCTCAACACGTTGCGTTCGCAGGCGATCAAGCGGGCGTGGGGCACCGGGAAGATCGAGGCACGGCCGGAGCAGAGCATCCGGTTGCCGATCGCGCAGGCGCTGCACACGGCGATGCGGGAGCTGGGGCATCGGCACCGCGACGACGAGCGGGTCGACCAGTTCAGCGCCGTACTGAAGGCGTTTGCGTTGCGGACCGGGGCGGAGGACCGGAAGGGGATCCGGTGGCACCCGCCGGTGGACGTGGCTGCGGCGAAGGGGCGGGCCGACTCCGGGGATCTGGAGATGGATCTGATCGAGCTCTTCACCGACGCTGCTGATCTGGCTGGTGATCTGTCGGTCGGGGTCGGGCTGTTCATCGACGAGATGCAGGACATCAGCCCGGACGACCTGTCCGCGCTGTGCGCCGCTTGTCACGAGATCTCGCAGCAGAGCGCGCCGTTGGTTGTTGTGGGTGCCGGGCTGCCGCACCTGCCCGCCGTACTCTCGGCCAGCAAGTCGTACTCGGAGCGGCTGTTCCGGTATGTGCGTGTCGACCGGTTGGCGCGTGATGCGTGCGATCGGGCGCTGATGGTGCCGGCGGAGAGCGAAGGCGTGCAGTACGACGAGGAGGCGCTCGACGAGCTGTACGCACAGACCGACGGCTATCCGTACTTCGTCCAGGCGTTCGCGCACTCGACGTGGGACCACGCGCCCACGTCGCCGATCACCATCAAGGACGTCGCTGTTGCGGCTCCCGAGGCGTCGGCCGAGCTGACGGTCGGCTTCTTCGGCTCCCGCTACGAGCGCGCTACGCCGGCGGAACGCGAGTACATGCGAGCCATGGCCGAGCTGGGCATCGGAGTAGACGACGGCTCCGTCCCCACCGCCGAGGTAGCCAGCACCCTCAACCGCAAGCCCCAATCCCTCTCCCCAGCCCGAGACGGCCTGATCAAAAAAGGCCTCGTCTTCTCCGCCGAACGCGGCACCGTAGCCTTCACCGTCCCCCACTTCGGAAAGTTCCTCCGCACCCGAACCGCCTGAACTGCGGTGGCTCGCGGGGGATGTGATCACCCCCGCGTGCTCCGCAACCGCTCTCTCGTCGCTCCGCTCCTCGGCAGCGCCTGCTACGCCCGCTGCCCACCCACCCCCGGGCTTATCGCCCGGAGCATCCTTTCCGGCTATCGCCGGACGTGACGGGCTACCGCCCGTGTGCGCGCTACCGCGCGGTCGACTACCTAGGCCGGCGCTACCCCGTCGACGGCTGATGATCGCGCCCAACCGACTCGAGCATGGGTCATCCCCGAGCAGCGCAGCTCAATCCGACATGGTCGGGGATGTGGACGCCGGGGCATCGGAGTACGCCGTGGCGATCTCGAAGCAGAACGTCATCAACTGTGGAACCCGGCTGGGCTCAAGCCATCCGGGAGAGGTGCGTGCCTGTTGCTCCGAACCGTTGAAACCGAACAGGACGTCGGCGCGGCGGCGGAACTCCGCAGTTGTCAGAGGCTCCACGGCGATGCCGCTGTTCCATCCCGCATACGACAGGAACGGAACGAACACTCGGCCGTCGGTGTAGAGCGTCACCACCGTGCGTAGACCGCGCTTGGACGGGCCTCGTGCTTCCAGCACCAGGTGATTCGGACCGAAGCGCCGCTTGTGTCCGGCAGCGTCCCACCGCTTCACGACCTCGGTGACGGTCGCCCGGATCTCTGGCGTGTCGCACGCGGTCAGGAACTCGGGCAGAGACGTCAGGTTTGTCTTCGTCTCGGTTTCGATGACCGCCATCACGAACTCGTTGGGTTCAACCACGGTGGTGAAGAGCGGCGCCCACGGGCTGTCGCCTATCCGCACTGCCTTGACCTCGACCAGCCAAACGCTGATGCCTCGCTCGCTGTCGAGGGCCGCGAGGTCGTTCAGGTACTCCGCCAGCGCGCGGAACTCGTCGCGGTGCTGCTCCGCGATCACCACTAGTCCGCGCGCTCTCCGCGCAACGGCGTAAGCCAGGCCGCGGGTCAGATGATCATGATCTGCTCGACCGTACTGGTTCTCGATCACAAACTCTGTGCCGTCCTCGACCTGAGCGACGATGTCGATGCGACGTCCGCCTGTTGTCTGAACTTCCGACTGTCCCGCGGCGGCGAGGTCTACACCAATCGCACTGCCGAGCTGGTCCAGACGTTCCACCAGCAGCGGTGTGAAGTCCGTTGCCTCTCCCCGCCAGGCTTCGGTCAGTCGACCGAAGACCAGCCTCCCCATGCCAGTCATCTGTTCTCTCTAGCACCAGTGCTCTTTCCAGTCACCACCGAATGGGTCGCAGTTGTCGGCCGGCGTCGGGTTGAAACGGGGGTTTCGTGAGTTGGCAGGTAGTCGGTAGGGTCGAGTGTCATGACCACCCGGCGGAGCGGCCAGCGTGCGGGCACGCGTGGGCGGCATAGTCGGCGGAAGTCTTACAAGGGGCAGTGGTTTACCGTCACCGCGCTTGCGGTGCTGGGGACTGTGGTGGTGGCGCATCCGGATGTCGCGCATCGGGCCAGCTTGGCGGCTGAGGTGGTTGCGGGGGCCAATGAGGCCGTGAGTGCGGAGCCGGTGGTGGAGACGCCGAGCGTGACGCCTAAGCCGGTGGTGACGCCGACGCAGAAGTTCACCACCCCGTTGCGTCCGGCACCGACCCTGACGCGGAAGCCGAAGAACGCGAAGCCGAACGTGCTGGTGTCGACCGGGAAGCTCGCGGTCGTGCCTGGGTTCAACAAGGCGAGTGGGGTGCGTGACAAGCTCACCTACCGCGTGGAGATCGAGCAGGGGCTGTCGGTCAACGGAGCGGCCGTCGCCGCGGCGATTCACAAGACGCTGACGGACCCGCGTGGGTGGCAGGCGCTGCATCCGGTGAGCTTCGAGCGGACCGACAAGGTGGACGCCGATCTCCGGATCATCCTCGCGACGCCGACGCTGACCGACAAGCTCTGCCTGCCGCTCGACACCGGCGGTGAGGTGTCCTGCCGGGTCGAGGACCGCGTCGTGCTCAACGCGAAGCGGTGGCTGTACGGCATCCCGGCGTACAACGGGAACGTCGAGCTGTACCGCAGCTACCTGGTCAACCATGAGGTCGGTCACGCGCTCGGGCACGGGCACTCGACCTGCACCAGGCCGAAGACCCCCGCGCCGGTCATGATGCAGCAGACCAAGGGCCTGGCCGGCTGTCTGCCCAACGCCTGGCCCACGATCAAGGCAACCTGAGAAACAGAGTGTCCCGCAAGCGAGGTATCTCGACGCTATCGGCGCCCAGGCACGCACCTCGCGGCGCCGCTATCGTTCGAGCTACCTCGCTTGCGGGACACTAGCTACGACGGGAGGGAGCAGCGAATGTCGTCACAGGACTTCCCGACGTACGGCCGGGGCGAGCAGCCCGAGCAAGAGCAACCGCAACCCGACCACCACTACGCTCCGCCCACGCCGTACGGCGGTGGCACGTACGGCACCGGCCGTGGCACCCCGCCGCCCGAAGGCCCGTACGCGCAGCCCCAGCCCTACGGCACCCCACCAGGTCAGTACGGCGCTCCGCCACACCCGCAGCCGGGTCCGCACCACGCCCAGCCGCCCAGCTACCGCCCAGGCATGCCGTACGGCGCTCCGTCGACCCCCGAGCCGCACGACCTCCCGGCGTACGGCCGGGACCAGCCGGTCGCCCCGCGCGACCCTCGTGCTGCCCGGGTCGTCGGCCTGGCCACGGTGATCGCCGGGTTCTACGGTCTGCTCGTCATCTCGGTCCAGCGGGTCTCGTTGCGTGACATCTCGCAGGCGCCGGGCTCACCGCTCAACCACCCGCTCCGCACCGACGTGATCGACGCGATCGGCCAGCTGCTGCTCGTGGTCGTCGGCGCGGGCGCACTGTTCATGTGGATCCGCGACGTGCTCGCCCGCCGCAAGGCCGGTCGCCAACCCGAGCCGGCCGAGCTGGTCGGGCTCGGCCTGGTCGCGATCTCCGCAGTACCGATCCTGGTCTGGCTGATCATGGTGCTGTCCACCGGCCTGGGCTCCATCGACGGCGCGGTCGACCGGCTGCCCACGGCGTACGGCTGGGGCGGTGCCGGTCTGCTGATCCTCGCGGCCGGCCTGTTCCTGGGGTACCGCGAACTGAAGCCCGACGTACCGAACCCGGTCGTCCAGGGCCCACCGGTCAAGGCACCCTGGGAGTGAGCGCACCTGTCGTCCTGGTGCCCGGTCTGGGCCTCGGCCCCGAGTCGTACACCCAGACCGTCGAACACCTCGTCACGCCGTACCACGTCGTCACCCTCCCCGGGTACGGCGAACCCGCCGGCGCCCGCGAGGACCTGCACCCACGCGCACTCGCCGTCGCACTCGCCGAGAAGATCCGCGCGCGGTCCGTCCTCGTCGGCCACTCCGCCAGCTGCCAGATCGTCGTAGAAACAGCAGTCCGGTACGCCGACCTCGCACACGCCGTCGTACTGGTCGCACCGGCAGGCGACGGCCGTATGACGAGCTGGGTCGACCGAACTGTCCGCTGGCTCGGATCCGCAGTACCGGATTCGCCCAAGCTGATCCGGACCGTCACCCCGCAGTACGCGCGAACCACGCTGCCGACGATCGCCCGCGCCGTCGAGGCCTCCCGGCACCACGACCTGGCCGAGGTGATCTCGCGGGTCAAGGCACCGGTGTTCATCGTCCGCGGCAAGCACGACCTGCTCTCGACGGCGGAATGGGTCGCACGGCTCGCCGAGCTCAGCCACGGTGAGGCCAGGAGCTTCGACACCGGCGCGCACATGCCGGTCGTCACCAACGGCCCCGAGCTCGCCGCTCTCATAGAACGAGCGGCCGCCCTCCCCGAAACTAGCTGACGAGTTAGACTCAGCAGCACAAACCTATGCGGGAGCTCGCACCGAACACGCGCGGGCTGAGAGGGCGACAGCTAGGGTCGCCGACCGCCTGAACCTGACCGGGTAATGCCGGCGTAGGGATTGGGGTCACTCATGACCGATACCGCTGTTCGTCCTGCCGGCTCCACCGAGGCGCCGCTCGTTCTCACCACCGATGCGCCGAGGACGCTCGGCTTCTTCGACCAGTTCACGCTGTGGGGCAACTTCGGCATCTCGCTGTTCGGCCCGGTGACCGGTGCGCTGGTGGCGGCGTACACGGGCTCGTTGTGGCAAGGGCTGCTCGCGGTCGTCGTCGGCTGCGGGATCGGGGCACTCGTGCTGGGCGGCGCGGCCGTGTTCGGCTCGCAGACCGGGGCGCCGGCGATGGCGAGTCTGCGCGGGCTGTTCGGCCGTCGCGGCTCGATCGCGCCGACCGTGCTGAACATCGCGCAGAACGTCGGCTGGGCGACGATGGAGATCATCGTGATCTCGCAGGCCGCGGTCGCGGTGACGAGTGAGCGCTGGCGCTGGCTGTTCGTCGTACTTGCCGGGATCATCGCGACCACGATGGCGGTCCGGCCGCTCGGCAGCGTGAAGATCCTGCGGAAGTTCATGGTGTGGCTGGTGCTGATCGCGTCCGTCTACCTGTTCGTGCAGGTGCTCAGCAAGCCGGTGCACGCGCTGCCGCAGGACGGTGTGTTCGGCTTCTGGCCGGCCGTCGACCTCGCCGCTGCCGGTGTCGTGTCGTTCGCCCCGCTGGCCGCCGACTACACGCGGCACTCGCGCACCAACAAGGCTGCGTTCGCTGGTTCGGCACTCGGCTACGGCCTCGCAGCGATCGGGTACTACGCCCTCGGCGTCGTCGCCGTTGCGACCTTGCAGACCAACAGCGACGACGTGATCACCGCACTGGTCACACTGCCCGCCGGTGCGATCGCGCTGTTCGTGCTGCTGGTGGACGAGGTCGACGAGGCGTACGCCAACGTCTACTCGACCACGATGGCCGCCCACAACCTGATCGGCCACATCGACCGGCGGTGGATCTCGGTCGCGATCGGCGCGCTCGCCACCGGGATCGCGCTATTGGTTGACCTGGGCAACTACACGCAGTTCCTGTACCTGATCGGCTCGGTCTTCATCCCGTTGTTCGCGGTCGCGATCGCGGACTTCTTCGTGGTCAGCAAGATGAAGTGGGACGTCTCCGGTACGGCGAAGTTCCGCTGGCAGCCGACGCTCGCCTGGCTGGTCGGATTCGTCGCGTACCAGTTGGTGAACCCGGGCACCGTGGCCGGCTGGTCGCCGTTCTGGACCGACGTACAGCAGGCCGTGTTCAATCACCACCCGGTGCCGGCGTGGCTCGGTGCGACGTACACGTCAATTGTCGTGTCCATGGTCGCTGCCGTAGCGCTGGGTAGTCTTAAGCCCCGGGCGCTGGACAACTGACCCGGAGTAACCGGAATACTTGCGGCATGCTGAATTCCGCACTGCGCAGCCGGGCCGAGTACGCGGAGCTCGGGGCCGACGGGTTGTCCGCTCGTACGACGCCCGAGCGGGACGCGCTGATCGTCAAGGCCGTCGAGGAGCTGCTGGACGGCAAGGAGTCGGTCCTCGACCTGTGCTGCGGGTACGGGCGGATCGCGTTGCCGCTGCGCAAGGCCGGGAAGGTCGTCCGCGGACTGGACATCTCGCCGAACCTGATCGAGGCGGGCCGGGCGAAGGCGGCCGAGGAGGAGCTCGCGATCGACTGGGCCATCGGCTCGATGACCGATCTGCCGTACAAGTGGGACTCGTTCGACGCGGTGATCTGCCTGTGGACGGCGTTCCACGAACTGTTCGCCGAGGACGAGCAGATCTCGACGATCTGTGAGATCTCCCGGGTGCTGAAGCCGGGCGGGATCGCGATCATCGAGGGCCCGGCCTGGGGGCCGGCGACCGCGGCCGAGATCGCGAACGGGATGCGGCAGGGGCCGGAGCACCGGATCGTCACGACCGAGTTCAGCGACAACCGCAGCGGTGTGCATTTCATCCACGACGAGATCAGCTACGGCCGGCTCTGCGCGGCCGCCGGGATCGACGACTACAAGGTCTACAAACGCGACTGGGGCGGCCGCCGTCGGCTGATCCTCGAGATCCACCAGCCCGCAACTTCCTGACACGTCAGGAGGAGCAGATCCCCACTCCACATTGGGGATCTGCTCCTTGTTTTGCCGAGTCTAAATCCCTTCCGGGGAATTCCGGAAAACTCAGCTTTTTGCTTCGAGATTCAGCAAGAATCGTTTTGCGTCCAGCCCGCCGGCGTACCCGGTGAGGGCCCCGTTCGCGCCGACGACACGGTGGCACGGGAGCACGACGCAGACCGGGTTCGCGCCCAGCGCCGTACCGACCGCGCGCGCCGCCTTGGGCTTGTCGATGTCAGCGGCAACAGTTCCGTACGTCGTCGTCGCGCCGTACGCCGTGTGCGTCGGCAGGTCCGCGAGGACGAGTCGCTGGAACGGCGTCGCCAGCGCGAGGTCCACCTCGAGGTCGAAGGTACGACGGGTGCCGGCGAGGTACTCGTCGAGCTGCCGCCGGACGTCGTCGAGCGGGCGGGCCTGCCGCAGTACGCGCGGGGACACGGCCCGGGCGAGGCGGGTGGTCATGGTCTCCTCGTCGCCGAACGAGCTGGCGACGACCCGGCCGTGCGCGATCGCGAGCAGCATCGTCCCGATCGGGGTGTCGTGCAGCGTGTAGGCGACGTCGGCGTGCGGTAGGACAGGTGGTTTGAGATCGGGCATGGCGAGCCGGGTCAGCCGGCTCTCGAGATCAGTCATTGTCTACTCCGAGTTTGCTGCGCAGGGTCGCGAGCGCGTCGCTGACGAGCCGGCGCGATGCGGCGGGCGTGGTGTCCAGTGCGGCGGCCACGCCGTGGTGGTCCAGGTCGCCGACGTACTTGAGCGTGATCGCGAAGCGTTGCCGCTCCGGGAGCTCGTTGACCGCCCGCCAGAGGTCGGGGTCCGGCCAGGCGGCGGCGTCCGGGCCCTCGACTGCCACCGGTGGCGCCTCGTCCAGCGGGCGCTGCGGTTTCCGCGCCCGGTG
The DNA here is from genome assembly GCF_041430295.1 of Kribbella sp. NBC_00662. GTDB lineage: Bacteria > Actinomycetota > Actinomycetes > Propionibacteriales > Kribbellaceae > Kribbella. The sequence continues at coordinate 2,396,217 of NZ_CP109029.1, forward strand.
TACGTCGGTCGCGCACCGGGCCGTGATGGTGAGGAGCCAGCTGCGCAGGTTCTTCGCCGAGGTCAGTGCCGGGTACGCCGCGTACGCCTTCTCCCAGGCGCGTTGTGCCGCGTCGTCGCCGTCCACCGGCCCGGCCATCGCCCGCGCCAGCCGGGCCACGTCCCGCCAGTGCGCGTCGATCAGCGCCTGGAACGGCGGCAGCTCGACCTTCTCCCGAGTCATCACGACAGTAGAACGCACGGCGGCCGCCCGATGTGAGGACGGTCGGTCCAGATCACGAGATTGTCTAGTTAGCCGATAGACAATGGTGCGAAGATAGCTGACATGACGACGACACTCCTCACCCGCCGTCGCGTCATCGATCTGCTGCGGACGGCGAGCGCCACCTGTCGGTGACGCCTGTTCTGCCACTTCGCCCTGCATGAGGCCCCGTCGATGCCGGCCTCCACCTCCCGCCCGGTAGTTGCTGCCGGTCGTCCCTGCCCCGATTCCGAGGGAGAGACATGTCTTTGCCTGCCCTGAATCGTCCTGCCCTGTCCGTCGTACCCGACCGTTCCGAAGAGCGGGTGGTGGACGCCGACGTCTACCGCTCGGTCTTCCGTCGCCACGCCGCCGGTGTCGTGGTGATCACCGCGGATGCCGGGCACGGCCCGGTCGGCTTCACCGCGACCTCGCTCGTCTCCGTCAGCCTGCTGCCACCGCTCGTCTCCTTCGCGATCGCCACCAGTGCGTCCAGCTGGCCGACCGTGAGTACGGCGAACAGCCTGGTGATCAACTTCCTGTCCGCCGACCAGCACGCGATCGCGGGCCGGTTCGCGACCAGCGGGATCGACCGGTTCGCCGAGCCGACCCGCTGGTCCCGACTGGCTTCCGGTGAGCCCGTCCTCGACGAGGCTCCGAGCTACCTGCGTGCGCAGGTCGAGCACCGTTTCGCCGTCGGCGACCACTACCTGGTCGTCGCCCGCCTTGCCACCCACACCGAACGACGTGAACACGAGCCGCTGCTCTACCACGACGGTCGTTACGCCACCGCCACCCCGAAAGCACATCATGCCTAGAACCCGCCTGTACGCCGTACTGTCCGCCGCGCTCGCCGCCGTCGCCCTCGCGGCCGGTTGCGGCGCCGACAAAGCCGGCGGTGACGCCGCAGCGAAGCTCTCGCTCGACGCGCCGCTGCCGACCACCGTCCCGGACGGCGCCAAGATCGTCGTCGGTGACCCGGCCACCGAGGTCGCACTGAAGCTCTCGGGCCAGTACGACAAGGTCTCGAAGTACGTCCAGTTCGCGAACCTGAGCGGCGGCCCGCAGACCACCGAGGCGTTCCGGGCCCACGCGCTCGACCTCGGCTCGGTCGCCGAGATCCCGTCGATCAACGCGACCTGGACCGGGCTGCACGTGAAGATCGTCGCCTCCAAGTTCCGGCAGGACCCGATCGGCCACCCGATCTACAAGCTCGGCATCGCCCCCGGAGTGTCGGTGAAGACCCTCGGCGACCTGCGCGGCAAGAAGATCGCGTACAGCCCGGGGCAGGCGCAGGGTGCGCTGATCCTGAAGGTGCTGAAGAAGGCAGGGCTGACCAAGGAGGACGTCAAGCTGGTCGAGCTGCCTTCGACCGGTGATGTCTACTCGAACGCGCTGTCGTCCAAGCAGGTCGACGTCGCTCCGATCGGCGGCGTCCAGATCAAGCGGTACCTGGCCAAGTACGAGAAGGACGGCGCCAGCGTGATCGACCACGGACTGCGTGACGACGCCGGCCACCTCTACGGGCCGGTCGAGTCGCTCGAGGATCCGGCGAAGGCCGCCGCGATCCGCGCGTACGTCGCGGCCTGGGGTGTCGCGCAGGAATGGATCGACAAGCACCCCAAGGAATGGATCGCGGGGTACTACGTGAAGGACCAGGGGCTCAGCGAGGCCGACGGACAGTGGCTGGTCGACAACGCCGGCCACCCGGACATCCCCGCGGACTGGAGTGACGCGATCAAGCGGCAGCAGGACACCATCGAGCTGCTCGCCAAGGAGACCGGCAACCCGGTGATCCAGGCCAAGGATCTCTATGACCTGCGCTTCCAGACGGTCGCGTCGGATGCGATCAAGGCGGCGGACGGAGCGGCGAAATGAGCGCGACAACTCTGCCCGGACTACGTTCCCGTGGGGCGGCCGCCCGTCCGGTCGTACGTCGTCGGCGGCTCGGACCGGGCAAGCGGATCCGGTTCGGCGCCGCGATCGGGCCGGTACTGCTGCTGGCGATCTGGAGCATCGGATCGGCCGCCGGTTGGATCGACCAACGAATCCTGTCCGCGCCGTGGACCGTGGTCACCACGGCCGGTGAGCTGATCGCCGACGGCCGGCTGCAGTCGAACCTGTGGACGTCCGCGCAGCGCGCCCTGATCGGACTCGCGCTCGGCATCGTGCTGGGCGTCGTACTGGCGTTGATCTCCGGCCTGTCCCGCCTCGGCGAGGCCGTCCTCGACGGACCGATCCAGATCAAGCGAGCGATCCCGTCGCTGGCCTTGCTGCCGCTGCTGATCCTCTGGCTCGGTATCGGCGAGTCGATGAAAGTCGTCACGATCCTGCTCGGGGTGTTCATCCCGATCTACATCCACACCCACAACGGCCTTCGCACCATCGACAGCCGGTACGTCGAACTCGCGCAGACCGTCGGGCTGTCCCAGTGGGAGTTCATCCGGCGCGTGGTCCTGCCGGGCGCGCTGCCCGGGTTCCTGCTCGGACTGCGGTTCGCGGTGACCGGCGCGTGGCTCTCGCTGGTCGTCGTCGAGCAGATCAACTCCACCAGCGGCATCGGCTACATGATGGAACTGGCCCGCACGTACGGACAGACCGACATCATCATCGTCGGCCTCGTCGTGTACGGCGCCCTCGGCCTGCTGTCCGACGCCGTCGTCCGCCTGATCCAGAGGAGGGCGCTGACATGGCGCCGAACGCTAGCCTCGTAAGTACGGTGCAGGTCCGCGATCTGGTCCGCCGGTACGACGATCGCGCCGTACTGGACGGGCTGGATCTGGACATCGCACCGGGCGAATTCGTTGCCCTGCTGGGGAAGAGCGGCTCCGGGAAGAGCACGTTGCTGCGGGCGCTGGCCGGGCTGGACTACGACGTCGACGGGTCCGGGGAGCTCGCGGTACCGGAGAACGTGTCGGTCGTCTTCCAGGACTCGCGATTGTTGCCGTGGGCAAGGGTGCTCGACAACGTCGTACTCGGTCTGAGCAGTGCGTTCGATCGTGGGCGTCTCAGTTTGGAGGAGGTCGGGCTCGCGGGTCGTGAAAAGGCCTGGCCGAACGAGTTGTCCGGTGGTGAGCAGCAGCGGGTCGCGCTGGCCAGGTCGCTGGTCCGGGAGCCGGAGTTGTTGCTCGCGGACGAGCCGTTCGGGGCGCTGGATGCGCTGACCCGGCTCAAGATGCACGTGTTGCTGCGGAAGTTGTGCGCGGCGCATCAGCCCGCCGTACTGCTGGTGACGCACGACGTCGACGAGGCGATCGTGCTGGCCGATCGGGTGATCGTGCTCGACCAGGGCCGGATCGTCGCGGAGGAAGTGGTCGAGCTGGCCGCGCCGCGGAGTTCGGCCGATCCAGGATTCGCCGCGATCCGGTCGCGGCTTCTCGATGCTTTGGGGGTTTCACTGTGAGCCGGCAGTTGCATTTGAACGCATTCCTGATGAGCACCGGGCACCACGAGGCGTCGTGGCGGCTGCCGGAGAGCGATCCGTTCGCGAACACGTCGGTGGCGCATTACCAGGCGCTGGCGCAGTTGGCGGAGCGCGGGAAGTTCGACTCGATCTTCTTCGCGGATTCGCCGGTGCTGATCGGGACGGTCGGGCGGCGGCCGGCAGGTTCGCTGGAGCCGACGGTGTTGCTGACCGCGATTGCGGCGGTGACGTCGCGGATCGGGCTGATCGCGACGGCGTCGACGACGTACAACGAGCCGTACAACCTGGCTCGGCGGTTCGCCAGCGTGGATCACGTCAGCGGTGGGCGCGCGGGCTGGAACGTGGTGACGACGGCCGGTCCGGATGCGGCGCTCAACTTCAACCTCGCGGACCAGCCGGCGCACGCGGAGCGGTACGAGCGGGCGGCTGAGTTCCTCGAGGTCGCGTACAAGCTATGGGACTCGTGGCAGGACGACGCCGCGATCGCTGACAAGGCCGAGGGTGTGTGGGCGGTGCAGGATCGCGTCCAGCCGATCGACCATGTCGGGCGGCACTTCCAGGTGCGCGGGCCGCTGAACCTGCCGCGGTCGCCGCAGGGGCATCCGCTGATCGTGCAGGCCGGATCGTCCGAGGACGGGAAGGGGCTGGCGGCGCGGTACGCCGAGGCAGTGTTCACCGCGCAGCAGACGCTGGAGGATGCGCAGGAGTTCTACCGGGACCTGAAGGCGCGCACGGTGGCGCTCGGGCGGGATCCGTCCTCGGTGAAGATCCTGCCCGGGATCGTGCCGGTGATCGGGTCGACCGTTGCTGAGGCCGAGCGGCTGGAGCATCAGCTGGACTCGCTGATCCGGCCCGAGTACGCGCGGCTGCAGCTGGCGAAGACGCTGAAGGTGGCGCCCGAGGACCTGCCGTTCGACCAGCAGCTGCCCGCGGACCTCCCCGACGAGGACGAGATCGAGGGCGCGAAGAGCCGCTACACGCTCATCGTGACCCTGGCCCGACGCGAGAAGCTGACCGTCCGCGAACTGATCGGCCGCCTAGGCGGCGGCCGCGGCCACCGAACCTTCACCGGCACCCCGGAACAGGTCGCCGACGCCATCCAGCACTGGTTCGAGGCGGGCGCCGCCGACGGCTTCAACATCATGCCGCCCGTCCTCCCGTCGGGCCTCGAGGTCTTCGTGGACGAGGTGATCCCGATCCTCCAGTCCCGAGGCCTCTTCCGCACCGACTACACCGGCACGACGCTACGAGACCACTACGGCCTACCGCGCCCTGCCGGCCGCTCGGCAGCACTGGCGGAGGCAACCGCCTGAGCTGTTGGGGACCCCATCAGGTGGTGGGGTCCCCAACTCGGACGGCGAGCTTTCCGACTGCTTTGCCGTCTTGCATGATGCGGTGGGCTTGGCCGATCTCGTCCATGGTGAACACGTGGTCGATGCGGATCGGGAGCTTGCCTGCGGCGACGAGGTCGACGTAGCGCTGGAACGCGTCGGGCGGCAGATCGGAGCTCTCGCCGCCGTACGCCGTGAGTCGGACGCCGTTCGGGAGATAGTCCATCGGGTAGAAGTCCGGGATCGTCCAGTTGTCGCTGAGCATTCCGGTAAAACAGACCGTGCCGTGGATCGCGGTGGCTTTCAGGGTGTCCGGCAGGACATTCGTGCCGACGAGTTCGAGTGCCGCGTGAACGCCGTCGGGAAGAATCTCCCGCACTTTTTCCGCAACGTTGCCATCGTCAACGATCGGATGATCGACACCGAGCTCGCGAAGAACGTCCAGCCGCTGCGGATTGCGCGTCGTCGACAACACGGTGAGCCCGTGTTCCTTCGCCAGTACGGCGGCCGCGACGCCGACCGACGACGTACCGCCGCGCACCAGCAGCGACTGCCCCGGCTCGATCGCCAGACCCGTGTAGAGCGAGCCGTGGGCCGTCTGCAGCATCTCCGGCAGCGCGCCGAGCGTCGCCCAGTCGAGATCGGTCGACACCGGGATGACCGACGACGCCGGTACGACGGTGTACTCGGCGTACCCGCCGTCGTACTGCCGGCCCATCCCGCCCATCATCGCGACCACCTGCTGCCCCGGCGCGAACTCACCGCCCGGCGCCGCGTCGACCGTCCCGGCCGCCTCGATCCCAGGGATGACCGGGAACCGCGCGTTCGTCGCGAGACCGGCGCGCAGGTGGTACTCCGACCGGTTCAGCCCGAACGCCTCCACCTTGATCCGCACCCACCCCGGCCGCGGCTCCGGCACGGCAACCCGCCGTACCCGCATCTCCTCCGGCGCCACCGGACCGTCCAGCACGATCGCCCGCATGTCCATGTCGACAATCCTGACGCACCGTGTGAAAGAGTTTCTTCCATGCGGAAGCTCCCGCGCGTCGTAGCCCATCGCGGCGCCAGTGAAGTCAGTCCGGAACACACTCTCGCGGCGTACCGCCGGGCCATCGAAGCCGGCGCGGACGGCCTCGAGTGCGACATCCGGCTCACCGCCGACGGTCATCTCGTCTGCGTCCACGACCGCCGGATCGATCGCACCTCGAACGGCCGCGGTGTGCTGTCGACGATGAGCCTCGCCGAACTCGAGGCCTACGACTGGGGCTCCTGGAAGCGCCCGTGGGCCGACCTCGACGACGAGGCCGATCTGCCCGATCTCGACGAGCTGAAGGTACTCACGCTCGACACGCTGCTCGCGACCGTCCGGGACGCCGGCCGCCCGGTCGAGCTGGCCATCGAGACCAAGCACCCCACCCGGTACGCCGGACTCGTCGAACGCCGCCTGATCGAGGCCCTCGACCGCTACGGCTGGGCCCGCCCGAAACTCGGCTCGGAATCCCCCGTCCGCGTCATGAGCTTCTCCTGGCTGTCGCTGCGCCGGATGCGTACGGCGGCTCCCGCCCTGCGCACCGTCCTGCTGATGGACCGCATCCCCCTCCGCTTCCGCGACGGCTCCCTCCCGACCGGAGTCTCGTACGCCGGCCCGAGCCTGGAGATCGTCACCGCCCACCCCGAGTACGTCGACCGCGCCCAGAAACACGGCCACCAGGTCCACGTCTGGACAGTCAACGCCGAAGAAGACATCCGCCGCTGCCGCGACCTAGGCGTCGACGTCCTGATCAGCGACCGCCCAGACACCGCCCTGAGGGTTCTTTCCGAGCCGCGGCTCGGAACCTGAGCTCAGCGTGCGTCAGGACTCGACCTGGGGTGGCTCGTCGGTCGGGTTGGTCGTTCGTGCCCTGGCCAGCAGCGTGTGGACGTTCGTGTTCGGCCGGATCAGTGGCATCGCCTTCTGCTCCAGATCCGCGATCCGGTGTTCCGCGTCGCGGATCGCTCCGGTGTCATCGAGATACGTGAAGATGTCGGGCAACTTCATGCTGGTGAAGTCGGGCAGCGCCACGCCGACGTCGATGTTCCGCAGGAGGAACTCGTCGGACGCGAGGATGACGCTGAAGATCGTCGGGCGGTTGAGCTGGATCTCGGACTTCTTGCCGCGTCGCTCGCCGCTGAGAAAACGAACCTCTTCCAGCCCACGCCGTAGGTTGGACTCGGTGACGTCGTTGGTGATCGAGGCCGCGTAGTCGAGGTTCTCGATCGCCACAGCGAGCTTTGCGAGCTCCTCGGCGTAGTCAGGTGGGGCCATGAGTCGCAGCAGGTCGATCGTCAGCTGCCCCGATGACACCTTGCGCAACGCGATCGACTTGTACGACGTCTCCGGGATCGTTGTCTTCCGCCACTGCAACTCCTCGAGCATCGCCGCGTTGATCTGCCGGCCGTACTCCGCAACGACGCCGGCCGCGGGGATCGCGGACTGCTGACCGCACAATGCATCGATGTTGGTCGCGCACAGCACCGCGGTGTGTTGCAGCACATTGGCGATCTGGACGGCGGAGGCGTCGTCGAAGACCCGGCGTACTGTTGGCAGCCCCCAGCGCTGGTCGTGCTGGTCTGCGACATCGTCGAGTATCACGCGACCCAGGTACAGCAACTCCAGACTCGCGGATGCCCAGATGACCACGTCGGGCTGAATCTCCCAGTCCTGACTGAAGGCGTAGAGGAGCTGGGAAGGACGGAACCTGGCGCTGTAGCGAAGCCGCTGCTTGAGTTGGCTCCCGACCGGCTCGCTGAGCTCGTGATCAAGGAGGCGGAACAGCGTCGGTACGACGTGCTCCTCGTAGAAGTCCCACTGCGCTTCCCGCAGTTCTACGACCCGCGGCTTCTGCTCCTCATCGCCTTGGACGTTCCACCAGTGTTTAACCATGGGCCCTCCAACGCGCCTGACCCTCGTAGCGCACGGATCCAGCGATCAGCCGCTCGTTGGGTCCCACCTCTCCGGTCAGCTCGTCAGGTGTCCGAAGGCACAGCGACATCATCACGCGCGAATGTTGCTCAGATCCGGCGCCTGCAGCGTGGAAGGTCATTCCGTCCATCACCAGGACATCACCGGGGCACATAGGAACCTTGACCGCTTGCTGCAGACTCTCGGCCTCGTCCGTCTCATCCAGCCAGTAGCCGCCGCCGTTGCGCTGCTCAGCAGTCGGCCACAGCTGTGACCCGGGGATGAGGGACGGCCAGGCGACTGGATCATCTTCCCCGCAGTCCAGCATGACGAGGACTGTGATCGGATTCCGGCTCCAGTGCAGCAGATCCCGATGCATGCGTGTCGCGCGTGATCCGCGGCCTTGATCGATGACGACGTGGTTGTGGCGATTGACGACCAGCAACCAGTCGGGTCCCAGCAGCTGAGCGATGAGCGCGCGCAGGGCGGACTCTTGGAGCACCGACGCGATCGCAGCCTCGGCCGGCTCCTCGAGCCTGAGTGAACCCTTGGACAGATCAGCGTCCGGCGCGCAGTGAGACTTCAGCTCTTGAGTTAGCTCGGCGCACCGCTCGCGGCTGACAACAGCCTGCCGCTTGAGATAGCCATAGGTTCGTAGATGTAGCTGGGCGGAGGACACCGATATCCCTTCGGAACGAGATGGGCAGCGGCCAACAGGTCGTGGCGAAGTCGTCCGTTGTCTTGCAGCTCCTGCAGCCGCTCGGTGGTGCCGTAGTCGAAGACCGGCATGGAGCTGGGAGCGATCGTTCCGTGAACGAGCCCGCCGGACACGGCCTCAGGGAGAATGTCGGACTCCAGACTCAGGCCGTCACTGTACTGCCATGCAAGCCAGGAGCTGCGGTTCACAAGGTAGACGCCTGTGGACGAAGCCGGCTGCAATCTGCAGGCGGGTGATTGGCCGGTCCCTTCGCCCCAGTGCCTCACAGCTCCGCTGACAGGGTCGACGCCGATGAGCATGGAGTTCTGAACGCTTCGCGGGACGAGCAGTTGGTGAACCGGTGCTACCAGATCGATGTCGCGATACCAGGCCGTCAGATCGACCGGCACGATCGTGTCCGCGTTGGCAACCAGAACCCATCGCGAGCGAGCTGCCTCTACGCCCATGCGCAGCGCGCGGCCGGTGCCCACAAAGTCGTCCTCGACGATCTTCACCGACCTGGCAACCTGCGGATACAGCACGCGGAACGTCTCCGCTGCCTGCGCATCACAGGTGACCACGACCTGCACGTCGTCGCGGATGAATCGCTGTGTCAGCAGGATCATCACCGGCGGAACATCGTGCAAGGCCACCAGGCTCTTGGGCAGTGTGCGGTCAGTGCGCCGCATCCGGTTGTTGTAGCCGCCGGCGAGCAGGACGAGGCTCACGTCCCCACGGCCCAGTCTCATTGGAGGCCGCTCCTTCGCACTGATCGTGCAGACGTCAACGGAACGCTCAGCGGTTCAGTACGACCCGCTGGGGTGCTCCATTGAAAGGTGACCGTGAGAGCCCCCACGACCTCGTCCATCTCGGCACACGCTTTCTGAGGGATGTGAATCAATAGGACCGGGTGGTCCACGCTGCTGATCTTGACACTGCTGACTGTGACGCAGAGCTCCGCAGCGCCGTTGCGAACATCTTGATGCTCATCAGGCGCACCTATCAACCACTCCTCGGCCATCGGTTCCCCAAGCCAGGCAAGTCCTACCTCTGGATCCTGGAGATGCTCCTCGCTTTCGTTGCGCACGGCCACTGTCAGGAGCCATCCCTGTAGAGACGAGTTACGGGTCCACGCTGTCAGTCGGCCGATGGGCTGGACCAGATCGAGGTTCTGAGCCCGCCGACGCTCTGCCGCGACGCCGATCATCCGCAACTGGTAGGCGAGCACCAGCGTGCTCAGGGCGGTGAACAGCGCACCGAACCACTCGGATGCCGGACCGGATTTGGACAGGTCGATCGTGGTACTTCGGAACAGGTCGTAGCCCGCGACGAGGAACGCCAGGAAGGCCGCGGTCGCAATTGCCCCGAGGGCCAGGTAGAACCAGGCCTTGCTGGTCAGCACGCCGAGTTGCGTCCTGCCGGCCGCCGCGCCGATTCGAGCCTTACTGGTCAGTACCCCGAACCAGGCTCTCTTGGTCAGGGCGGCGAACCGGCCGGACGTGCTCGCAGCGCCGCCCGGCGGCTTGGCGCCGTTCACGGCCGGCGTCGGTACTTGACCCCCCACTCGACGCTCCCCGGGACGCGACCACACGATGGACCCTACGGGTGTACATCCCGCAGTCGGGGCGTCACGTTACGGGTGCGCGCCCGGTAACTGCTCAAGCAGTCACTGCTCGAGTCTCTCGGCGGTGCGCCAGCTCGAGCTCCTCGCGGAACCGGCGGAAGAGGTAGGACGTCGGATCCAGGCTCTTGGTTTGTGACACATGGGGGCGATTTTGTGTGGCATGTGTCACGTGGTCTGGATACGTAGTGGGGCGAATGCGGGCGGTTATTGCAACGTTAAATTCCGTCGATTTCGTTACGGTTTCTTCGGGTTTAGGCGGCATCTCCGGCGGCCTATGTAACGGAATACCTGCAGGTGTTTTCCAGGGCCGGATCGTGGGCAGAAGTCCCAGTGGCTGTACCGATCATCGAGGAGACCCTGCTTGTCCTCTGCGACCCTGCCCGCCGACGTAAGCGTCGTGGACGTCGTGTTGCCGCATGAAGTGTCCGCGGTAGCGGACGCCCGTCGCCGTCTGGCCGCCTACCTGAAGCGCTACCGGGTCACCGATTCCGCGCGTGACGATGCGCAGTTGGTGCTCTCCGAGCTGCTGTCGAACGCGATCCGGTACGCACCACCGCTGCCGGCCGGTGAGGTCCGCGCGGCATGGTGGATCGACCGGGCAGGGATCCATGTCGAGGTCACCGACGGTCGCGGGGACACCGAGCCGCAGCGGATCAGCGACCCCCATCCGGAGTCGGTCGGCGGTCGCGGACTGGCGATCGTCGACATGCTGACCTCCGGCTGGGACGTTCGCACCGCCGCCCATCACCGCACGGTCCACGCAATCGTCCCCAGCTAGTTCGCCCGGTGCCGGCTTCTGCGCCCGGGCGGGTTCGCTCTCGGGTGCGCTTGGCTGCAAGACTGCGCTGTTATGGGAAAGAAGTCGCGGCAGCGCGCTAAGAACACGACGACGACCGTCACCCTCGATCCGGCCGACCTGGTGGACGTCGGGCCGCGCGAGCCCTGCCCGTGTGGTTCGGGCAAGCGGTTCAAGCAGTGCCACGGCAAGGACCGGGCGCAGGCGGCGGACGCGTTCGTGGTGCGGCCGTTCGAGGGCCTGCCGTCCGAGTGTGACCTGATCGCGTTCCGCGAGATCGTCCCGTCCGGCACGGTCGAGGTCGAACTGACGGGCGACAACGCCGGCAAGAAGATCAACCTCGTCACGCTGCTCCCGATGGCGATGCCGGGCCTGGTGCGCGACGACGAGACGATCTGGATCGGCCTGCAGACGCACGCCTCGTCCGGCGACCCGAGCCGCGACCTCGGGCACGCGATCACCGCCGCGCTGCACACCGAGCCGGGCAACCCGATCCAGGTCGGCGACCTGATGAAGGACGGCCCGCGGCTGCAGGACCTGATCGACACCTCGAAGCCGCTCGAGGTCAAGGTGCACGAAGGCTTCGACTACTGGGTCGGCGAGAACGTCGAGGACCCGACCGGTGAGGTCGCCGCCGGCCTGGAGCGTGCGAACGCCGCGGCGGCCCCGACGGTGCGGCTGGAGTCGGTCGACGCGGCGTACTGGACGCAGATCGGCGACCGCATCTACCTGCGCTGGGTGATGCCGCACACCGAGGACACCCTGCTCGACGCGCTTGCCCGTCTGCACGCGGCCGGTTCGTCGGCGCTCATCGACGGCAGCCGGTTGATCGGCTCGTTCCGCGCCCTCGGCGTACTCGCGCCGGTCTGGGAGCTCCCTGCGGGCACCGAGGCTGCTGAGGTCGAGAAGCCTGCCGCCGACTTCGCCACCGCCCTCGAGAAGGCGCTTGCCACCGAGGCGCCGCTCACCACCGAGGAGCGCGCGGCCCGGGCCGGCCTCGCCAGCCGCCAGCTCACCATCCGCTGACCGCACGCAGTACGACGAACGCCCGGCTGAGGCCTCAGCCGGGCGTTTCGCGTTACTCAATGTGGCCTAGGCCATGATCGTTAAACCATGCCCAGGAACGTGGACGGCCCAAGTCCTGCTGACGGGGGAGCAACAGGGCCTGGGCCTAGACAGGAAGAGTACTCACGAAGGTCGTCCGCCACAAGCCCCGATTTCACTCCGCGTGTCGTAGGGCTCACGTGGCGGCCGGAGCGAGCGCTCAGGTCGGGCACTCAAGTGGGGCTGGAGCGGGCGTTCAGGTCGTGACCGGAGCCCGCAGGACCGGGCAGGACATGCACCGCGGACCGCCTCGGCCGGAGCCGAGCTCGGAGCCGGAGATCCGGATGACCTCGATCCCGGACTCCTCCAGCCGCGCGTTGGTCTCGACGGTCCGCTCGTACGCGATGCACACCCGCGGCGCGAGCGCGAGGGTGTTGTTCCCGTCGTCCCACTGCTCGCGCTCGGCCGTCACCGGGTCCAGGCCGGTGTCGATCCGCCGGAGCGTGTCGATGCCGAGCGCCTTCGCGGCCGCGACCAGGAACGGCTCGGGCTCCGCGACGTGCAACTGGTCGCCATCGGTGGTGACGGCGAGCGCCTGCATCTCCTCCGCCATGTTCGGGTACATCAGCACGGCGTCGGTGTCGACCATCGTGCACACGGTGTCCAGGTGCATCGTGGCTCGCTGCTGAGCGATCGGTACGGCGAGAACCGTGTGCGCGAGCCCCTTCGAGAACACCCGCCGCGCGAGCCGCTCGACCCCGGCCGGCGTGGTCCGCTCCCCGACCCCGACCGCGAGTACGCCGGGACCGAGCGCGAGCACGTCGCCGCCCTCGACATGCTCCAGTTGGTGGCCGTACACCTTGTCCGCACCGGCGAACCGCGGGTGGAACGTGTAGATGAGCTCGGTCAGCTGCGTCTCGCGCATCCGGGCCGGCATCGCCAGCGACGTGACCGCCACCGAGTCCCGGATCCAGAGGCTGGAGTCGCGGGTGAAGAGCAGGTTCGGCAGTGGGTCGATCAGGAAGTCCTCGTGCGCGAGCAGTGACGTCACCAGACCGCCCGCCCGGACCTCGTCGTTCCGCACGCCGGCCATCAGCGCCTCGGCCAACCCGGCCGGATCGAGCTCGCCGAGCGAGGCCCGCAGGTAGTCGCGCAGGGTGTCGCCGAGGCGCAGGTCCTCGGTGGCGCCGGCGACTGCCTGTGCCCGGGCCGCCGGATCCGCGAGCGACTCGGTGAGCAGCTCGCCGAGGTACAGCACCTCGACGTCACGGTCCCGAAGCGCCTGGGCGAACGCGTCGTGCTCGTCCTGGGCCCGGCCGACCCAGGGGATGCCGTCGAACAGCAGCTTGTCGTTGTTGCGCGGAGTGAGCCGGCGGAGCTCGTTCCCGGGGCGGTGCAGCATCACGGTCCGGAGCGGACCGACCTCACTGTCGACGCCGTACGACCTGCCGCTGTGCTGGTGCGCCTCAGTCATCGTCCGCCCCTTCACTCCGTTGTGGCCCACCACGCTACGGCAGTCCGATCGATCTGTCTGATTGTCCGACAATATCCTGCACCGTGGTCAGGCGCGAACCCGGTCGTAGAGGAGGCAGAGGGCGCCGGACTCGGTCGGGGTGGAGTCGGTCAGCTTCCAAGAGGTGGCCGGCAGGCCGTCCTCGAACAGTCGTGCCCCGCCGCCGACCAGCTCCGGGTCGAGGGTGATGCTCAGCCGGTCCACCTCGTCGGCGGCCAGCAGGGCCTGGATCACGCTCGTGCTGGCCAGCACGATGATGTCGCCGCCCTCCTGGGCGCGCAGTTCCTTGACCACGTCTGCGGGCTCGCCATCGGCGATCCGGGAGTTCTGCCAGGGCGTTTCGGTCATCGTCGTCGAGAAGACCACCTTCTCGGTCTCGTTCAGCCAGCGCGAGAAGGCGCGGTCCTGCGGCGCCGCGTTCTCGTCGTCGGCCACCGCCGGCCAGAAGCCGCCGAAGCCCTGGTAGTTCTTGCGGCCGAGCAGGGCCGTCGTGGCGAGCTCGGTCACCCGGATCATGTGGTCGCGAGCGCCCTCGGTGATCGCGTGCGGGACGATCCAGCTCATGTCGTAGTCGCCGCCTGCGCCGTTCACGCGTCCGTCGAGCGAGAGCGAGATGTTCGCGGTCACTGTGCGGGTCATTTCGGGTACCTCTTCCTGTCGCGATTCGTGCTGACACCTCAAATCCTGCTGCCGGCGGCGCCCCGGAACATCTGCCACCTGGCTGATATCCGTGCCCGCCTGGCTGATCGGCATGTCGTACGAAAGGACGAATATCCACAGCCGACCGGCGCTGACGAGGTCGATCGGCTGGAGAGGAACTAGGCTGCGGTGCTGTGTCCGGTCATGCTGTGCCCAACAACGACGTGTCCCCCGAACCGTTCGAGCGCGCCGTCGCCTGTGTGATCCCGGCGAAGGACGAGGCCGACCGGATCGCGGCGACCGTCGACGCGGTGCACAAGATCATCGGGGTCGATCTGGTCGTGGTCGTCGACGACGGCTCCACGGACGGTACGGCGGAAGCCGCCGAGCGCGCCGGTGCCGTCGTGGTCCGGCACGAGCGCAACCGGGGCAAGGCCGCCGCGATGGAGACCGGCGCGGCCGCCGTCGCCGAGCGCGACGGAGCCCGTGCGCGGCACCTGCTGTTCCTGGACGCCGACCTGACCGACACCGCCTCCGGCGCGGGTCCGCTGATCGAGCCTGTGCAGACCGGCCGCGCGGACATGACCATCGGGACGCTGCCCGCTCAGGTGCGCGCAGACGGGTCCAAGGCCGGCGGCCACGGCTTCGTCGTACGGCTCTCGCGGGCCGGGATCGAGGAGGCGACCGGCTGGGCGCCGGAGCAGCCGTTGTCCGGGCAGCGCTGCCTGACCCGGGCCGCGTTCGACTCCGCCGTACCGCTGGCCGCCGGGTTCGGGGTCGAGACCGCGCTGACGATCGATCTCGGCCGGAAGGGTTTCCGCATCCTCGAGGTGCCGATCGATGTCCGCCACCGGGCGACCGGGACTGATCTGCGTGGTCAGCTGCACCGCGCGAAGCAGTACCTGCACGTCCGGCGGGCGCTCGCCGCACGCAGTGCGCTCCCCGCGGACGGTGGTGGCCCGTCGCTCCGCAGTCTCTTCCCGCGGAAGTCCGCGCAATGAGCACTGATCTCCAGCTCGGACAGAAGCACGGTCGCCGGGCCGTCGCGCTCTACCTGGTGAGCACGGCGCTGATCGTCGCGGTCGGCCTGCTCGGACCGTCCGTGGTCGTGCTGACCCTGACCGGCCGGCACCCGTGGCTCCCGTCGTACTGGTTCGACGCGCACGCCAACGACTGGCTCGTGTCGGTGATGATCTACGTCGCGATTGCGCTCGGCGGGTACGGCGTTTTCCTTGCCACCAAGGCGCTTCGGCACGGCTGGGCGCCGCGCGTCGACCGATTGATTGCCTTAGGCATCGGTACGACCGCGGCCATCACGTTGGTCCCGCCGATGGCTTCCGGCGACGTGCTGATCTACGCGGCGTACGGGCGGATCATGGCGCTCGGCGGCGACCCGTACACGGCCTCGCCGGCGGACACGATCCGGCTCGGGTACGACCCGGTCATCGCCGCGACCGAGCGGCCGTGGCAGGGCGCGCGCAGCGTGTACGGGCCGATCGCGACCTGGATCCAGTGGCTCTCGTCGGTGATCGGCGGCAACTCCGCGCAGCTCACCGTGTGGATGCTGCAGCTGTCGATCGCGATCAGCCTGATCGTCACCGGTCTGCTGCTGGTCAAGCTGGTCGGCAAGGACCTGCCGGCCCGCCGGCGCGTGATCATGCTCGGCCTCGCGAACCCGCTGATCCTCTGGTCGGTGCTGGCCGGCGCCCACAACGACGCGATCGCGGTGATGTTCGCGGTGATCGCACTGGTGGCGTTCCGGCGGCATGTGTTCCTGGCGGGCATCCTGATCGGCGTCGCAGGCTGCACCAAGCTCTCGATCGGCCTGGTCGGCGTGGCGATGCTGTGGGCGCTGCGTGCCGATCGGCGGAAGGCCGCGTTCTTCTGCGGCGGCGGTGCGATCGCGATGGGCGGTCTGTACGCGATCGTCGGCCTGCAGGCGTTCCAGCAGGCGCGGTCGCAGACGTCGTTCATCTCGACCGGTACGCCGCACAAGGTGCTGCTGAGCTTCTTCACGCTGTTCCTGCCGAACGGACTGGTCCGGACGTTCCTGGCGATCCTCGCGTGGGTCGGCCTGATCGTGGTCGCGATCCTGCTCTCGCAGGTGTTCCCGAAGTCGCTCGTGCCGCAGACGCATCCCGACGACCCGACGCCGGCCGCGATCCGGTACACCGCGATCTACGCGATCGCCTGGGTCCTGACCGCGATGTACTCACTGCCCTGGTACGACGTGATCGCCTGGGTCGCCCTCGCCGCGGTCGCCGCCTCGAAGGTCGACGGCCTGATGGTCGTCCGTACGACGATGCTCGCGATCGCGTACGTACCCGGCCGCGACCCGAACGCGCGCCAGGTCGCGGCGAGCCTGTCCGACTCGCTGGAGTTCTTCAGCGCACGACTGCGGGACACCCTCTGCCCAGCGGTCGAGCTGGCGGTGCTGATCGGGTTGATCGTCTGGGCGCGGCGCAGCGGTGCGCAATGGTGGCCGTACGACTGGCCGCGCCGTAAGCAGAAGGCTGTCCCGCAGAAGGCCGAAGCGGTTTAACCCCAGAGGTCGTGACCGGCCGCGACCGCCTTCGCGAGGATGGACTTCACCGGCTTCTTCAGAGCGGACGCCGCCGCGGCCACATCGTCGTACTCCGGCTGGACGTTGACGACCTGGCCGCCGTACCGCGCGATCTTGACGTGGATCCGCTGACCCTCGACGTCGACCGTGGCGAACTCCCGATCCGCGGCGTGCTTGCGGATACCGAACTCGCGCAGACCGATCGCGGAGGTCTCGGACAGGATCACGGCCCGGACCATCTCGGCGTTGGCGCTGCCGACGAGCACGGAGAGGGTGTGCGCCGGGCGGCCCTTCTTCATCAGGATCGGGGTCAGCCACGCGTCGGCGGCGCCGGCCTCCATCAGCCGCGCCAGGACCTGAGGCCAGATCCGCGGGTCGAGGTCGTCGACGTTCGTCTCGTAGACGAGCTCGGTCGCCGAACTCTCGGTCGATTCGCCGAGCACGACGCGCAGAATGTTCGGCACCTCGACCGGGTCGCGGCCGCCGGCGCCCACGCCGGTCTGCTGGATCCGCATCGGCGGGAGCGTCCCGTACTCGTCCGCCAGGCTGGCCAGCAGAGCCGCGCCGGTCGGCGTCGTCATCTCGTACGGCGCTGCGCCGCCGGTGACCGGTGCTTGTGCCTCGGACAGGATCGCGAGGACCGCCGGACCGGGAATCGGGATCCCGCCGTGCTGGCCGCGAACCTGTCCGCCACCACCCAGCACGACCGTCGACACCACAATGCGGTCGATATCCAGCGAGACGGAGGCTGCCGCCACGCCGACGATGTCCGCGATCGCGTCCAGCGCGCCGACCTCGTGGAAGTGCACAGTGTCCGGCTCGACGCCGTGAGCTGCAGCCTCAGCCCTCGCGAGCCGCGCGAAGGTGTCGAGAGCCCGCCGCCGCACCGCATCGTTCAGCGTTGCCTCCTCGAGCAGACGCCGAACGTCCGCCCACGCCCGCGTGGGGCCGGAGTGCACATGGTCCGCCCTATGCCCGTCGTCGTGCCCATGCCCGTGGCCGTGACCCGCCGCGTCGGCGTGCTCGTGCTCGGCTGCTTCGTCAGCGGCGTGAGTGTGGCCGTGGCCTGCTGCGTGGCCGTGGCCGGCGTCTGGGGTGTTCTCCGGGTGGGGCTCGCCGTTGACCTCGACCGTGGCCTTGGTCGCGGCGATCTGGTGGCGGGCGGTCTGGGCGACCGTGACCGAGAGGGACGGATCCACGGCGGCCACTGCGGTGTTGATGGCCGCCACGTCGGCCCCGGCGGCGATGAACGCGCCCAGGAGCATGTCCCCGGAGGCCCCGGCGGAGCAGTCGAGCCAAGCGATGCGCATCAGGCTTCCTTTGTCTCGCGCGGAACGGACTGCCGGGCCACTCTCGCGGCGAACACTCCGGCCCCGAACCCGTTGTCGATGTTCACGACCGATACCCCAGGTGCGCACGAGTTCAGCATGCCGAGCAACGCAGCCAGTCCGCCGAACGAGGCGCCGTACCCGACGGACGTCGGCACGGCCACCAGCGGTACGCCGACCAGCCCGCCGACCACGCTCGGCAGCGCACCCTCCATGCCGGCCACGACGATCAAGCAGTCCGCAGCATCGAGCCGCTCCCGGACGCCGAGCACCCGGTGCAGACCGGCCACGCCGACGTCCGTGATCACGTCCACGTCCGCCCCGAACACGCGGGCAGTCGTCGCCGCCTCGGCCGCCACGGGGGCGTCCGACGTACCAGCAGCGACCACGGCGACGGTTCCGCGCAGTACGCCGGGCTCGCCGAGGACCGCCGTACGCCCGACCGGATCAACAACTGCGTCCGGCAGCGCGGCGATCACCGCCTCCTGCGCCTCTTCGGTCAGCCGGGTCGCGAGAACGGCGTGGCCGGGGTGCGTGGCGTGCAGTGTGCGCAGCAGTTCCACCACCTGAGACGGCGTCTTACCGGCTCCGTAAACGACTTCGGCGTCGCCGGTGCGCTCCAACCGGTCGGTGTCGAGGCGGGCATATCCGAGGTCGTGGACGCCCGGTTGTGGGCCCTGATCAGGCAAATGTGTCACGTCGCGAATCTACGTTGCCCCGGCCCGAGGTATCGCATCCGTCTCGGTCCGCACACGCTGTGCGATCGCCTGAATACTCAGGCATAACACCGGATGCCTTAGGCTCTCGTGCGTGTCTTCGACGTTAGCCGGTGCCTTCGGGGTCGCTGCCCTGTTCGTGGCGGTGCTTGCCCTGGTCTTCGCAATCCAGGCCCTCCGGGCCCGGACCGTCACGTCGGACAAGTCCACACCCGCAGCCCTCCCGGAGCCGGAACCGCAGGCCGAACCCGAGCCCAAACCCGGCACGGTGAAGTCCGAACTGCGCAAACTCGGCAAGGAGCTGGCTGTCACCCGCGGCGAACTGAAGGAGACGCTGCAGCACCTCGCCGTGGTCAGGTACGACGCGTTCGGCGAGACCGGCGGGAAGTTGTCCTGGTCGATGGCAATCCTGGACAACAACGGCGACGGAGTCGTGCTGACCTCGATCAACAGCCGGGCCGATGCACGGACGTACGCGAAGGAGATCAAGTCCTTCGCCAGCGAATCCAAACTCTCCCCGGAAGAGGAAGAAGCAATCGACACCCTCCGCAAGGAAGCGGGACCGACGGTCGACTGACATCCCGACAGGAGGTGTCCTCGAATTCGTGGTTCGTGCTCGCGATGCTGAGCGTGGCGATCGTCCGGCCCACCCGACACCTCCTGTCGAGTTGCCGCTCACCGGCGCTTGGGTACCCGAGCAGTCAGCGCCCCAGGTTCGATCTCGCACGAGAGGAACTGGCCCGGGCCGATCGGGTCGCCATCCAACTGCCGCTGGACGTCCACAGCGGCGTGGATCTCCACCTTTCGGCCGGTGAAGCGCTCGAGGTACATGTCGGTGCGGTTGGTGCGAGTCAGCAGACGCCACAGGACGATCGGCCACTGCGTCACCCGGCGCGGGGCGATCACGACCACGTCCAGCAACCCGTCGTCGGGCCGTGCGTCCGGCAGCAGCGGGATGTTTGCCTGCAGCATCCCGACGTTCCCGACGACGACCGTCCGTACCCGGCGGTCGATCGGTTCTGCGTCGTCCAGGGAGAGTGTCACTCGCACCGAAGGGTGGTTGATGTTCTTCGCGGCCGACACCAGGTACGCAGTCCACCCGATCTGCTTCTTCAGGTGTGGTGGGGCGTCCGAGATGATCGCGGCGTCCAGCCCGAGGCCGGCCATCACCGCGAAGTGGTCCGTGTCCAGCTGATCGCCGTGCACCCGGACCAGGTCGATGCGGCGGTCCCGGCCTTCGAGGATCCGTTCCAGGGCATCGTCGAGGTCGAGCGGGATGTGCAGGTTGCGGGCCAGGAGGTTGCCGGTGCCGGCGGGGATCACGCCGACCGGGATCCCGGTGTGCGCGAGCGTCGAGCAGACCACGCGGACCGTGCCGTCGCCGCCCGCGACCAGCACCAGATCCGACTCGTACTCGATCGCCTGCTTCGCCATCGCGTTCCCCGCGTCGTCCTCGCGGGTCTCCAGCCACAGCGGCTCGTCGTACCCGCGGATCTCGAGGGCCCGGGTGACCTTCCGGCGGAACGCCACCCCGTCGCCGACCTTGATCGGGTTGACGATCACGGCCGCCCGCGGCGGGGCCGCCGTACCGTCACCGTCTGACGGGGTACGTCGGCGTCGGCGGCGCAGCCCGGGCCGGAGACCGAAACCGATCGAGGTCGCGGTCAGGATCGCCAGCCCGAGCGCCCAGCCCCCGAGTACGTCGGAGACGTAGTTCACGTTCAGCGCGATCCGGTCGGCGGAGGCGATCCACACCACCCCGATCACCGGCAGCAGCACCAGCAGCCGGAACCGCCGCCGCCAGCCGCGAACGGACGGCAGTACGACGCCGAGCGCGCCCGCCATCACGAACGCGGCCGTCGCGTGGCCGGAGACGTACGACCAGCCGTCGGCGTCGACCAGCGCCTGGGCCGGATGCGCTCTGGTGAAGATGTACTGGACCGCCTCGACCAGGCCGAGCTCCGCGCCGGCGCTGACCAGCAGCCAGATCGTGAGCAGCCGTGCCCGACGGTGCCAGAGGTAGACGGCGACGACCAGGATCACAGCGCGCGAGGTCCATGGCAGGACCACCGCACCGATGACCTGCCAGAAGTCGACCAGATTCGGGCGGACCGCGCCGTAAGCGGCGGCCCGGGCTGCCACGGACTGGTCCCAGCGTGCCAGCGGCGGCCAGTGCCCGAAGACCAGCAGCGTGATCACCGTGAACGGGAGCGCACCCAGTACGACCGTGAGCGCACGGCCTACCTGACTGGGTGGGTGGTGGTTCATCGCCCGCTCAGATCCCCCTCTGTGGTCACCTGACGCCACCCCATCATCCCGAATAGACTTCGCCGGTTCTGACACGCCCCGATACCCTCAGGGTGTGATTGACGCGAAACTGCTCCGTGAGAACCCCGATGTCGTCCGCGCGGCCCTGACCAAGCGCGGTGAGAGTACGGACCTGGTCGACCAGATTCTGGTCGCCGACAGTGAGCGTCGATCGTCCATCTCCGCCTTCGAGGCGCTCCGGGCCGAGCAGAAGACGCTCGGCAAGCAGGTCGCCCAGGCCAAGGGTGACGAGCGCACCGCGCTGCTGGCGCGCACCAAGACCGTGGCCGCGGACGTGAAGGCCAACGAGGCTGCCGCCAAGGAGGCCGAGCAGCGCTTCGACGAGCTCGCCAAGGCGCTGCCGAACCTGGTCTCCGACGAGGCCCCGGTCGGCGGCGAGGACGACTTCGTCGTGGTCGAGGAGGTCGGCAAGCCGCGCGACTTCGCCGCCGAGGGCTTCGAGCCCCGCGACCACCTCGAGCTGGGCGAGCTGCTCGACGCGATCGACATGGAGCGCGGCGCCAAGATCAGCGGCTCGCGGTTCTACTTCCTCAAGGGCGCCGGCATGCTGCTGCAGCTCGGCATGCTCCAGCTGGCGATCCAGCAGGCGGTGGAGAACGGCTTCACCCCGATGATCACGCCGACGCTGGTCAAGCCCGAGGTGATGGGCGGCACCGGGTACCTGTCCGCGCACGACGACGTCTACCGGCTCGAGGACCCCGAGCTGTACCTGACCGGTACGTCGGAGGTCGCGCTGGCCGGCTACCACATGGACGAGATCCTCGACCTGTCGAACGGCCCGATCCGGTACGCCGGCTGGTCGTCCTGCTACCGCAAGGAAGCCGGGTCGCACGGGAAGGACACCCGCGGGATCATCCGCGTCCACCAGTTCGACAAGGTCGAGATGTTCTCCTACTGCAGGCTCGAGGATGCCGCCGACGAGCACCTGC
Organism: Kribbella sp. NBC_00662; assembly: GCF_041430295.1. GTDB lineage: Bacteria > Actinomycetota > Actinomycetes > Propionibacteriales > Kribbellaceae > Kribbella. The sequence continues at coordinate 2,418,330 of NZ_CP109029.1, forward strand.
GGCTGCTGGCCTGGGAGAAGGAGATGCTCGACAAGATGGAGCTGAGCTACCGGGTGATCGACACCGCGACCGGTGACCTCGGCGTCTCGGCGTACCGGAAGTTCGACTGCGAGGCGTGGGTGCCGACCCAGGGGCGGTACCGCGAGCTGACCTCGACGTCGAACTGCACGGACTTCCAGGCGCGCCGGCTGAACATCCGGTACCGCGACGCCGACGGCAAGACGCAGCCGGTCGCGACGCTGAACGGGACGCTGGCCACCACGCGCTGGATCGTCGCGATCCTGGAGACCCACCAGCTGAAAGACGGTTCGGTGCGCGTGCCGACCGCCCTGCAGCCGTACGTCGGCGGCCGCGAAGTCCTCGAACCGGTCGGTAAATGAGAGAAAAGCCGACGGCTGTTGCCCTGGACATCGATGGCACGCTGATCGACCACGACGAGGGGATGTCGGCCGCGGTCCTCGACGCGGTACGGCGTACCGCCGCGCAGGTGCCCGTCATCCTGGCCACGGGCCGGGCCTGGTCGACCACCAAACCGGTGGCCGAGCGGCTCGGCCTGCCGGCCGGCGGATTCGTTGTCTGTAGCAACGGTGCCCGGACGATGCGGTTCCCGGACGGCGAGGTCGTCGACGAGCGGACCTTCGACCCGTCGACCGTGATCACATCGGTGCGCAAGTACGCGCCGAAAGCACGGATGGCGGTCGAGGAGTCCGACGGCACCTATCTGGTGACCGCGCCTTTCCCGGACGGCGATCTCGGTCGGGACGCCAGGATTCGCGTGGTCGGCGACGACGAGCTCGCGCCCCAGCCGGTGACCCGGTTGATCATCCGCGACCCGGACCAGTCGGAGAGCGACTTCGTTCACCTGGCGGAACGCCTCGGGCTGCACGGCGTGAGTTACTTCGTCGGCTGGACCGCCTGGCTCGACATCGCGCCGGAGGGCGTCGACAAGTCGACCGGGCTGAAGGTCGCGCTCGCGCAGTACGACCTGGAGCCGTCCGGTCTGCTCGCGATAGGTGACGGACGCAACGACATCGAGATGCTGACCTACGCCGGTCTCGGTATCGCCATGGGCTCGGCTCCTGACGAGGTGAAGGCATCCGCCGACGAGGTGACCAAGTCTGTCCAGGACGACGGCGTCGCCACGATACTCAACCGCTGGTTCTGAGGCCAACCTTTTCGGCCAGGATCGAAAGGGTTGACACGACCAACCTTGCTGTCGGCAACCGAAAGGCCCGGAACCCCTGTTTTCACAGGAGTTCCGGGCCTCGTCTTTCCGATAGTCCGCTGGCGGGCCGAGTATCGGATCAAGCGACCCGGCTGCTGCCCGTCCGGCGTGGCTGGCACTGCTGGTGGTCGACGACGGTGTCGAACGCGTCCAGCACCGCGCTGACCTCGGGCCGCGGCCGCGGCGTCTTGGCTGCCGGGCTCTGCCCACGCCGCGCGCGGCGCAGGTGACGCTTCACCGTCGACAGCGAGCAGCCCAGCCGCATGGCCAGGGACTCCAGGCTGTCGTTCGGGTACTGCGTGCGCAGCCGGAGGACCTCTTCGTGGCTCACCGGGCGGCGGGTGCCCCGCGCACCGGCGAGCTGGTCGAAGTCGTCGGCCTGCACCTCGACGTCGAGCAGGTTGCGGATCGAACGCCGTTGCACCGCAGTGGTTCCGGCGACGAAGCCGCTGACATCGTGCTCGGCGACGGCGCTGTACAGGCATTCGGTGAACAGCGGGCAGGACGCGCACAACGCCTTTGCCTCGCGGACGAGCTGTTCGTACCGCTCCCGGGTACGCCGGGTTGCGGACGCGGGCGGCGGTTCTTCCATCAGGCGGTGCTGAAAGATGTCGGAACGGGCGATGCAGCCGGTCATTGCCCCCTCCTTGATGGAAGATGTGTCGACAGCCGCTCGGGAGCTACTGCCCCCCGGCCCCGCTAGATTGGCGCTGTTGACGGTCATCAAGGCTCCCCAAGTATCAAGACCCGAGTGAACGAACGATGAACACCGCTCGTCCGCACGGATCCGCTAGCCGATGGACCCGCGTTTTGTTGCCGGCCCACCCTGTCGTCCCTGGCGCGGGACAAACCGATCCATAACTGTTGACGCCACTGCCGAGGATTTGGTTGCAGCCAATTCCACAACAGTTCTTCGACGTTTGTGTGTGCTTCCGGAGGCGGGGCGGCATCAGTCGCGCTGATCCAGAACACGCTTAGGACGCGGCCGAACAGCCGCCGGTTCCCCACCAGACCCAACGCATGAAATCACGCGCCAACCGTGCCGCGCAGGGGAACTAGCTGCCTTTGCAGCATCCTGCCGTAACGGTCTGATGACGTTGTCAAAAGCTCAATCAGATAAGTCAAAAAGGGCTGAAACCGACGTTCAACAGCTTGCGCCCGGGGCGTCGGGAGGAGTAGTGCGACGCCGGCGGCGACGAGGATACGGTGGCCTGGTGACGGCTTCGCAGTACCCCCGCCTGATAGCCACTGATCTCGACGGAACGCTCGTCCGCAGTGACGGAACCGTGTCCGCCCGGACCTTGACAGCAGTGCGTGCCGCGCAGCACGCCGGAAGTGTTTTCGTGATGGTAACCGCGAGGCCACCTCGCTGGCTGCACGACCTGTCCGACCTCGTCGGCGATCACGGCGTCGCAATAGTTGCCAACGGCGCTATTTTGTACGACGTCCTGCATCGTAAGGCGATTCGGACCCGATTGATCGATCCCGCGGTCGCGCTCGAGGTCGCGCACGCGATCCGTACGGCGATCCCGGACGTGCAGTTCGCGATCGAGCGACCGGACCGTTACGGACAGGAACCGGTCTACCTCAATCGCTGGCCCAAACCTGACGACACGTTGGTCGCGGCGGTCGAGGAGCTACTTTCGGAGCCGGCCGCAAAACTGCTCGTCCGGCATCCGAGTCTGCACTCGGACGAGTTGCTGGCCCGCGTGACACCGTTGGTCGGCCAACGAGTGACGGCCAGCCACAGCGGCGGTCACGGGTTGGTGGAGATCTCCGCGACCGGTGTCTCGAAGGCCGCGATGCTCGCCGATTTCGCCGCAGAACAAGGGATCTCGGTTGCTGAGACGATCGCCTTCGGTGATTCCGTCAACGATCTGCCGATGCTCGCCTGGGCGGGTACGTCGTACGGGGTGGCCAACGCGCACCCCGAAGTACTCGCCGTGGTGGACAAAGTGTGTCCGGCAAACGACGAGGACGGCGTCGCCGCCGTCCTCGAGGAGTTGTTACAGCCTTTGAAATAAGGCGCTACAGATACATCCCGCCAGTGCGCGGGTCCTCGGTGTTGCCGGCCTGCGGTGCACCGGGGAAACCGGGGTGCCCCTCGGGCAGCTGCTGGCCGCCGGGGAGCGCGCGGCGCATCTGCTCGAGCTGCTGACGCGCGGCCATCTGCTGCGCGAACAACGCCGTCTGGATGCCGTGGAACAGGCCCTCGAGCCAGCCGACCAGCTGAGCCTGCGCGATCCGAAGCTCGGCGTCGGTCGGGGTGCTGTCGTCGGTGAAGTCGAGGCTGAGTCGCTCGAGCTCCTCGACGAGCTCCGGCGCCAGGCCGCTCTCGAGCTCCTTGATCGACGCTTCGTGGATCGAGCGCAGCCGCGCCCGGGAGGCTTCGTCGAGCGGAGCCGACTTCACCTCTTCCAGCAACTGCCGGATCATGTTGGCGACTCGCATCACCTTGGCGGGCTGCTCGACGAGTTCGGTCACCGAACGCGGTTCGTCGTCGCGGTCGTCGTGATCGTCGTCGGAACGCGGCGGCCCCTCGACGGCCATGCCGTCGGGCCCGACGATCAGCACCTTGCCGTCCTCGGTCCTCGCCCCGGCCATCGGAACTCCCTGGCCCTCGCTGCTGCTCTCGCTCATCTGCCCATCCTAGGCTTCCCCTAGGACGCGCGAGCGCGGTGGCGGCGGACGGCGTCGCGGTTGGCGCAGGTGGGGCTGCAGTAGCGCTGGCGGCCGGTGCGGGACAGATCGGCGTACACGTTGTCGCAGCCGTCGGTGGCGCAGCGGCCGAGTCGGGTGATGCCGCGACCGGCCAGGTGCAGCGCGGTACCGGTGCTGATCAGCGTCGCCACCAGTCGCCCGACCGGCACGTTCTCCGGGCGGTAGTGCATATGCCAGCCGTCGTCGGCGTGGTTGGTGAGCCGCGGATGCTCGGTGTACTTCGCGAGCATCGCGTTCACCAGATCCACGCGCGTCTGCTCGTCCTCTGCATCCACTACCTGGAGCCACTCGTCGATCGCGGTCCGGACTGCTGCCAGATCCGCGGCGGTGACGCGGCGCTCGCGGACGAGCCGGCTCTCGACACCGCTCTCCTCGCATCGCTCGGCCAGCTCCTCCGGCGTCGTCGCCGGCCGTGTGACCAGATTGACCGCCAGCAGGACGGCGTCCGCGCCGTAAGGGTTGAGATGCATAATGCCATTACATCACGATGGAACCATGACTGAAACTCATCGGCATCGCTGGAGCGCAATCTCCGCCCATCAGGTCAGTGAGGGCCTGGTCGTGTACCAGCGGTGTGCTTGCGGACAATGGCGCATCGCGAGCACACCGCCGTACCCCGTTGCGTATCCCGAGGTCGCGGTCAGTCCTTCGCGGTAAGGCGGCGGACGAGGCGGGCCGTGGTCGCGTCGACGTCGTACGGGTGCCCGGTGCCCGGGGTCAGTTGGTCGAGGACCAGGCCGTCGATCGCGAAGTGCAGCAGGCGAATCTCCTCGGCACCGCCCGGCAGGCCCGCATTCGAGTTGAACGCGACGTCCGCGTCGAATCCCTGCCGGATGGTTCGCGACAGGATCTCGTGGAGGCCCGGCCGGCGGGCCGCCTCCAGGCGGAGCTCGAGCAGGGCGAGCGAGAGCTCGGGACGGCCGAGCAGCCGCTCGACGATGTAGCGCACATAGTCGGTCATCAGGTCGACATCCGGCTTGCGTTTGGCGAGCGGCTCCAGGACGGCCGCGTCCGGGGCGAGGCGCTCGAAGATCCGCTCCCCGAGCGCGCCGAGCAACGCGTCACGGGTCTTGAAGTAGTTGGACGCAGTGCCGGCGGGGAGGCCGGCGGCTGCGTCGACGGCGCGATGGGTCAGCCCGCGTGCGCCCGCTTCCGCGAGGACGGCCAGGCCGGCGTCGGCGAGCTGGGTACGGCGTTCCGGATTCCGCGACATGTTGACAGGTTAGCAGGCGTCCACTACAACTGTCGTACACAACAACGACAGCTGTAGTAGTCAGGAGAGCGTATGCAACCCGCGGCATTCGGCGCGACCGTGGTCACCGACCGGCCCTCGGAGGTCGCCGCCTTCTACACGCAGTACCTGGACCTGCAGATAGGCATCGACCTCGGCTGGTTCATCACGCTCCGCCGAGGTACGGCGGACTGGGAGCTGGCGATCTGCGAGCGCGGTCACCCGACCGTCCCGGCAGCGGTGTCGGCGCAGACCGAGAGCACGAACGTTTTCGGCTTCGTCGTCGACGACGTGGACAAGGTCGCAGCGCAGCTGACCGAGGGCGGTGTCCAGCTCGAGACCCAGCCGGTCACCGAGGTCTTCGGTCAGCGGCACTTCTTCGTCCGCGACCCCGCCGGCACCTGGATCGACGTCATCCAATTGGTCGAGCCCGACCCGGAATGGGTCGCCGCGAACCTGCCGACGACGTGAGCGGACGCCGGGCACTGACCAACCCCTCTCGAGCGGGCGCACCGACCACCGGCTGAGCGTGAGCTCGGGCCGAGGGCTGGGTTTGGTCAGTGCGGCAGGTCCGCTAGATCGTCAGCAGGATCTTGCCGAGGTGGTTGGACTGCTCCAGGGCTTTGTGCGCCTCGGCGACCTCGGCGAGCGGGAAGGTGGCGTGGACGATCGGACGGACCTTCCTCTCCGCGATCAGCGGCCAGACGTGACCGACGACCTCGGCGAGGATCTCGCCCTTGTTCTGGACCGAGCGGAACCGCAGACCGGTGGCGATGATCGAGCCGCGGCGGCTCATCAGCCGGCCGAGGTCCAGCTCGCCCTTCGCGCCGCCCTGCATCCCGATCACGACCAGGCGTCCGTCGTACGCGAGCGACTTCACGTTGTCGGTCAGGTACTTCGCGCCGAGGATGTCGAGGATCACATCGGCGCCGGCGTTCTTGGTCGCCTCCTGGACGACCGAGGCCCACTCGGCTTCCTTGTAGTTGATGGCGACGTCCGCACCGAGCCGGGTGCAGAACTCCATCTTCTCCTTGCTGCCGACCGTGGTCAGCACCCGCGCGCCATGTGCGACCGCGAGCTGGATCGCCATCGAGCCGATCCCGGACGAGCCGCCGTGCACGAGCAGGGTCTCGCCGGCCTTCAGGTGCGCGGTCATGAAGATGTTCGACCAGACCGTCGCGACCACCTCGGGCAGCGCCGCCGCGCTGACCAGATCCAGGCCGTCCGGGACGGGCATCACCTGCGGAGCGGGTACGGCGACCTTCTCGGCGTACCCGCCGCCGGCCAGCAGGGCGCAGCACTCGTCGCCGACCGACCAGCCCTCGACCTCGGCGCCGACCGCGGAGATCCGGCCGGACACCTCGAGGCCGATCGTGCCGGGAGCGCCGGGCGGCGGCGGGTAGAAGCCCTGCCGCTGCATGAGATCGGCCCGGTTCACACCCGCGGCGACGACGTCGATGACGACCTCGTCGACCGCTGGCTGCGGGTCCGGGATCTCGCCGATCCGGAGGACTTCGATTCCGCCGGCACCCTCACACACGACAGCTCGCATGCTCCACAACTTACCCTCAGGTTGCGACGAGCTGCTCCATGTCTCGGGCGATGCTGTCGAGGTAAGTGGTCTCGCCTATCGACTGGAACCAGTCCCATAGTTCGAGCGAGTGGTAGAGCCGGTAGAGATCGGTCCGGTCCGCCGGCAGATCGCCGTACCCGGCGGTGAGGCCGGCGAGTTTCTCGGCGTTGTCGTGCGCGGAGTACTGGATCGTCTTGGCGACGTCGATCAGCGGGTCGGCGGCGATCGCGTTCTCGACATCGATGAAGCCGGTGACGCGCCAGGTGCCCGGATCCACGAGCACGTTGCCTTCGTGGAAGTCGTTGTGGCACAGGACGGCGGCCTCGTTGTCGGCGAACAGGTGCCGGTGCTGCTCCACGTGCGTGGCGATCTTCGCCAGCAGCTTCGGGTCTCCGCCGAGCTGCTCGAACTCGGCCAGCTTCTTCGCGAACTGGCGGTCCATGTACTGCTCGTTGTCGGGCAGCGGATCGAGGATCTGGTCGGTCAGATAGCCGTACTCCGGCTGCCCGATGCGATGGATGCGAGCGAGGAGTTCGCCGAGCTGCGTGTACATCGCGCGCCAGTCCGGCGGCTCCAGCTCCGACAGCGGGACGCCCTCGAGCTTGGTGAGGATCGTGACGCTGTCGCCCACGTGCACCACCCGCGGGATCGAGTCGGCGAGCTCCTGCTCCAGCATGCCGTAGACATGGACTTCCTTAACCTGTTTCCAGGCCCACTCGGGTGCATAGACCTTCACGATCAGCGGGTCGGTGTCCGTGCGTACTTCGTAGACGGTGCTGAGCTGACCGCCGGTGCGCTCGACGATCTCGACGACCTCGGTGCCGGGGCGGGCTTCGGCGACGACGCGGGCGATATCCACAGGCTCGACGCTACGAGCCGTGTCCATCCGTTTTCGGTCGTCTTCAGTCGTGTTCAGTGGTGTTCAGTCGTCCAGGTCGGCCCAGGTGTCTACGTCGTCGCCGGCCCGGGTCGGTTCGGTCCACGCCAGGTTCAACCCGGCGAGCGTGCGCCGTACCGACTTGTCGCGGGGATCGCCGACTCGCTGGATCGCGTCGGCCAGCGCAGTACGGCGGTACGCCGTCGCGAGTCGCTGCTCTTGTCCGGACGAGTCGCGCAGCCCGTGGCCGTCGTACTCGGCCAGCCCGTCGACCAGCGTGGTGACGTCGGCGGCGGTGAGCCAGGGCAGGTCGCAGCTGACCACCACGACGATCGGCGCGGTACCTCGCTGGAGGCCGGCTGCCAGCCCTGCGACCGGACCGCCTGCGGGCGGATCCTCGACGGTCCAGTCGACCTCGCGGTACGTCGTACGGACCGGTCCGACGACCACCGTGTTGGCCGCGGCCGCCGTCGCCGTCAGCACCCGATCGAGCAACGTCACCCCGTCGAGCACCAACATCGCCTTGTCCACCCCACCGAACCGAGTGGACCCGCCCCCAGCCAGCACCACCGCGTCAAACTCCACGCAGGCAGTCTCGCACCCGACTTGTGCGGCACCATGGAGACATGAGGATCGCTGTGGTGCAGACCGCCAGTGGCTATGACAAGGCCGCCAACCGGGACCTGGTCAGTCGGCTGGTCGCGGATGCCGCGCAGGGACGGCCTGATCTCGTCGTGCTGCCGGAGGCGATGATGTCGGACTTCGCCGTCGAGGGTGAGTCGGTGGCGGAGGCGGCCGAGTCGCTCGACGGTGAGTTCGTGGCGACACTGCGGAAGGCTGCGGTCGAGCACGGCGTGGCTGTCGTGGCCGGCATGTTCGAGCGCAGCTGTGACCAGCACCGTCCGTACAACACTCTGCTGGCTGTCGGTGCGGACGGGGCGCTGCTCGGCGCTTATCGCAAGATCCACCTGTACGACGCCTTCGGGTACAAGGAGTCCGACCAGCTGACCGCTGGCGACGTTGCGCCGGTGGTGGTGCAGATCGGCGACCGGAAGCTCGGTCTGATGACCTGCTACGACTTGCGCTTCCCGGAGCTCTCCCGCGCATTGATCGACGCGGGGGCAGAGGTGCTCGTCGTACCGGCGGCCTGGGTACGCGGACCGCTCAAAGAGCACCACTGGACCACTCTGCTCACCGCACGCGCGGTGGAGAACACCTGCTACGTCGCAGCGGCCGCGCAGAACGGGAAGAAGTACTGCGGCCTCAGCCAGATCATCGACCCACAGGGGATCGCGCTGGCGTCTGCGGGTGAGTCGGACGGACACGCGTTCGCCGAGATCACGGGCGAGCGGCTGGCCGACGTACGCAAGCGCAACCCGTCTCTCCAGAACCGGCGGTACGCCGTCACGCCGCGCTGATCGCCCAGTGCGCGGACCGACTGGTCCGAAACGGTCGCTGACACGTTAACCTCCTGGCGTGGTCGATGCGTTTGATCTGGAGCATCACGGTGATCTAGAGGTCGGCGAGGGTCTCGTCGACCTCGCCGTCAACGTACGCACGGGCACTCCGCCGCCGTGGCTGATCGAAACGATCACGGCGAGCCTGACGGACCTCGCGGCGTACCCACGGCCCGGTGTCGCGGTCAACGCGGTCGCACGACGCCATGGCGTGTCGCCGGATCGGGTGCTGCTCACCGCGGGGGCCGCTGAGGCGTTCGTGCTCATCGCGCGGGCCTTTCGGCCGCGGCATCCGGTCGTCGTCCATCCACAGTTCACCGAGCCCGAGGCGGCGCTGCGTTCGGCCGGGCACCTGGTCGACCGGGTGATCCTGCGGCCCGAGGACGGCTTCGTGCTCGACCCGGCCGCCGTACCCCGGGATGCCGACCTGGTCGTGATCGGTAATCCGACCAACCCGACGTCGGTTCTGCACCCGGCCGACTCGCTGCGCGAGCTGGCACGGCCGGACCGGATCCTGGTCGTCGACGAGGCGTTCATGGACGCCGTACCGGGTGAGCCCGAGTCGCTCGCCGGCGCGTCGATCCCGGGTCTCGTGGTGGTGCGCAGCCTGACCAAGACCTGGGGACTCGCCGGGCTGCGGGTCGGATATGTGCTCGCGGCGCCGGGTTTGATCGAACAATTGTCGGCCGTTCAACCGCAGTGGCCGGTGTCCACTCCTGCTCTCGCGGCGGCAATTGCCTGCAGCAACGAGCGCGCGGTGCTGGAAGCCGCGCAGGCCGCGCTGGACATTTCCCGGCAACGTGTCCATCTGCTTGACAAGCTGGCTGCGGTGCCCGGCCTTTCGACGTACGGCGTGGCGTCGGCGCCGTTCGTTCTCGTACACGTTCCCGGTGCTGCCGAGTTGCGGGAATCCCTGCGTGCACAGGGGTTTGCGGTCCGTCGCGGAGACACGTTCCCGGGTCTGGGACCGGACTGGTTGCGGATCGCAGTACGACCGGAGGATGTCACCGACGGGTTTGTGAAAGTACTCGCGGATCTTCTTCGCTGAACTCCGCTGCTGAATCGAGTTGGCGCTGTAACGCTCGGGGGGTTTAGCGGAGCTCCACTTTGCGCACAAGATGGCCAGGGTGTCCCGCTGATGATGTCCCGGGCACCTTTCTGATCATTCGCGAAGGGAGCAGCACAATGGGTCTCAGCGACGACGACATGAACACCTCGTCCGAAGGCGGCGAAGGTCTGGCCGACGGGGGCGCCAACGTCGGCGGCACCGATGGCGGAGCCGACGGCGGCGCGGGCGGCAACACGTCGGGCGGGTACGGCGACAGCTCGTCCTCCGACGGCGGCGCTGACGGCGGTGCGGATGGTGGCGCGGGTGGAGTCGGTGAAGGCCCGGCTGACGGTGGTGCTTCGCCGGGTGCACAGGACGGTGGCGCTGACGGTGGTGCTGGTGACGGCGCCGGGGGCGGCTCGGGCAACTACGGCGAGGGCACCGCGGATGGCGGCGCTTCGCCGGGCACCCAGGATGGTGGCGCTGACAGTGGAGCAGACGGTGGCGCTGGCGGCGTTGGTGAGGGTCCGGCTGACGGTGGTGCTTCGGAAGGTGCGCAGGACGGTGGCGCCGATGGCGGTGCCGGCGACGGGGCCGGTGGCGGTTCTGGTGGCTATGGCGAAGGTACTGCGGATGGCGGCGCGAACCCGAGTGGCTCCGACGGCGGTGCTGACGGTGGCGCGGACGGCGGTGCCGGTGGTGGCGCCGGTCGTGGCGAAGGCGGCGGCGGGAACTCCGGGAGCTGGTGAGCACCATGCCGGACGCCGGGCCCGAATCCAGTTTTGTGAACCCACAGCCTCAGGCTGGTGGGTTGTCGCGGGACGAGTTGCGGGATGCGCGCCCGGCGCTCCGGCGTTGTGTGGCGGGAGATCTAGACGAGTTCGCCAACTCCTATTGGGGTTCGCGGGCGCTGCTGTCCCACGGTCCGGATCTGCCGGCGCCGTACGACGATCTGTTCAGCCTGGAGGCTGTGGACGAGCTGCTGTCCCGTCGCGGTCTGCGGACGCCGTTCTTGCGTATCGCGAAGAACGGTGCGGTCGTGGGCGACAGTCAGTTCACCGGACCGGCTGGTGTGGGTGCGGAGATCGCCGATCAGGTACGGGACGACAAGGTGGCGGCGCTGTTCGCGAGCGGGCACACCGTCGTACTGCAGGCGCTGCATCGGACCTGGCCGGCGCTGGTCGACTTCTCGACGCAGCTGTCCGCGGACGCCGGGCATCCGGTGCAGATCAACGCGTACATCACTCCTGCCGAGTCGCAGGGGTTCTCGGCGCACTACGACGTACATGACGTCTTCGTACTGCAGGTAGCCGGCGAGAAACACTGGACCGTTCACGAGCCGGTGCATGTCGACCCACTGCGGAACCAGCCGTGGACAGACCACGCGTCGGCCGTCGCCGCGGCTGCGCGTGACAAGACTCCGGTGGTCGACGAGGTACTGCGGCCTGGCGACGCGTTGTATGTGCCGCGCGGATTCCTCCACTCTGCCAAGGCGCTGGGCGGGGTTAGCGCACACCTGACGGTCGGACTCCACACGCTCACGCGCTATCTGCTCGTCCAAGAGCTGGCTGCCCTAGCCGCCAACCAGGCCGCTCTACGCACCGCTCTGCCTCTCGGCTTCGACCCTGGCGATCCGGACCAGCTCGCCGAACTCCTCCCTGCCGTGGCCGCGCTCTTCACCCAGGAGATCCGCTCCACAACCCCGGACGCCCTGGCCGCCCGGCTGCGCCGCCGCACCTGGTCCAGCAACCGCCCCGCCCCGCTGCCACCCCTGGCCCACGCCGCGTCAATCACATCCCTCTCCGTGGGCACCACAGTCCGCCTACGCCCCGGTCTCCGCTGCCGCGTCGTCTCTGGAGACCCAGTGGTCCTCCAACTACCGGACCGCACGATCACGTTCCCACCATCCACCGAATCAGCCCTGACCGAACTGACGTCCGGCACCGACTGCAAGGTGGGCAGCCTGCCCGGCCTCGACGACGCCGACCAACTGGTCCTGGTCCGCCGCCTCCTCACCGAAGCCGTCGTAGTCGCAACCGACAACTGAGGCTCCGTCCAGCCGGTGTGGAATTGTGAGGTGTCGTGGACCACGGGGACGCTCGATACCGACCGGAATCCGGCTGCGCAGCCCAAGCCGACCTCCGGCACGACTCGCTGATCGCCACCGCTCCACCCGCCCAACGCTGGCTCCTGATCGAATCCCAAACCCCCTGGCCCCGCCAGGCCCTCACATCCCTTGGAAACGGTGGGACCGAGGGCCGCGCCCTAACTGGCCTCGGGGGCGGTGGGGTCGAGGGTCGGGCGCCGACAGGCCTTGGAGGCGGTGGGGGCGAGACGGGTGTGGGGCTTGGGGAGGTGGTTGGGAGGTTGTGTCGGGACATGGGGATCCGGCCGGTGCTGGTTCGGCGGTACGGGCGCGTCGATCGGACGCGGAGCCGACAGTGGGGACTGGTGGACTGCCGGCCGGGGCATGAAGAGATCCGCTGGGGGCCGTTGCCGACGGATGAGCATCTGCTCGACGTGCTCACCGGCAAGGTTCCAGGCACGATCAGCACCGAGCCCGTCTACCTCGTCTGCACGCACGGCCGCCACGACGCGTGCTGCGCCGTACGCGGTCGTCCGGTCGCCGCGGCGCTCGCCTCCGCCTACCGCGAGCGCACCTGGGAGTGCAGCCACATCGGCGGCGACCGCTTCGCCGCCAACGTGGTCGTCCTGCCCCACGGCCTGTACTACGGCCACGTCCCACCGACGCGCGCGGTCGAACTCGCCAGGCAGTACGACAAGGGTCTCGTCGTACCCGATCTCCTCCGCGGATCGAGTGCCTTCACCCCACCCGTACAAGCCGCCCAACACTTCGCCCGCGAAGCCGGCCACTCACCAACCGTCGACAACCTCCAACCGCAATCCGTCCAGCAACTCCCCAACCACCGTTGGCGAATCCTCCTCGCATCCGCCACCGGAACGATCTCGGTCGAGGTGTCAGCTCACCTCGACACCGTCGACGCCCGACTGACCTGTGCAGGTTCCTCGCCTGCCCAGATCCGCCGCTTCGAGCTCCACACGCTCACCACCACCTGAACCCACAGAAATCCAGCGGTCTGGCTCACGACGGATCGATGAGCCGGTCCTCGAGATGAGCGCCAAAGAACGCTGACTGGCGGGCCATGATTTCGCGCAGAGGTGTGCCGCGAGGGACGCCGTACACCGTGCCCGGGAAGTCCAGCTCGCGTTGGGTCTGCCACAGCTCTTCGTGCCGGTCAGGAGAGAAGAGCTGCGCCGGGTCGCCGGCCGCGATCCACCCGATCGGGAGGGTCGTGCCTGGTTCCAAGCGCGAGTTGACGTGCAGCACGCTGTTGATCCGCAGCTCTGCGCCTGTTCCGGCGATGGAACCGGGGAACAACGCGGCGCCCGTGGCGATGAAGACTTCGTTCTCGACCGTGGCGCCGTTCACGTGTGCATGGGGACCTACCAGGACCGCGTCGCCGATCAGGGCGGGATGGTCGGCCCGGCCGCGCACCAGGGCGTTCTCCATCACCACACTGTTCTCGCCGAGCCTGACCTCGCCGTTCTCCGCGGTCAGCACAGCACCGTGCAGGACCCTGCTGCCCTCGCCAAGGACGACGGCGCCGCAGAGCACGGCCGATGGTGCGACGTACGCGGATTCGGGCACGACCGGTCGTCGGCCGCGGTGTTCGAGCAGCATCTCTCGCTGTCCTTTCGTTGCGTGACCCCCTCGCTCCAGCTGTACCAGTGTTGTCTGCGGACTCTCCACAGCCCGGGTCCTCACAACCCCGGGCGGCGGTGTCCTCCGGCCCGTCCACATCAGAGGTGGGAGGCTCGGTCCATCGGACAATCCGGGTGGAGAACCGCGAACTGAGCCAACATTAGAACAGATGTTCGATGTGACGCAACGCATCCTGACAGATCAGGAAACGACTCGATCAGACGGGTCAGATCCGCGCGGAACTCAGCCGCGGCGCGACCCGCGCCAGTACGTAGATCGTCAGGCTCGCCACGAGCGCCAGCCCGGCCAACGCCACCCACGGCAGCTCGTGGTCAACCTCGAACAACTGCGCGAAGAACCCCGGCGCCAGCACGCTGGAGAAGGCGAACGAGTACTGCCAATAGGACAGATACTTCCCCCGCCCGACCACCGGCGAGACCGCCGCCGACAGCGCGTTGTTGGTCGCCGCATGCAGTACGTCGGCGAACGCATAGCAAGCTGTCGCGAGCACCAGCACCGGCACGACCCATCCCGCCGGGATGTGCACCTGCAGCGCCATCAGGACCGCCCACGCCGCATAGGTGATCCCGGCGACCACCATGACGTTCGTACGACGCCGCCGCTCGGTGTGCCGCACCACCAGCGTCTGACCGGTCGCCAGTACGACAGATGTCGCCGCGATCAGTACACCGACCAGCCACTTCGGCACGGTCAGCGCCTCAGTGACATACACAGGTACGCCGACGCCGAGCATCATCGTGCAGAGCGCCAGCAGTGTGTTCGCGCCGATCAGCACCAGGAACGTCTTGTCCTTGCGGAGCAGCGGCGCCGGCCCGGTGTCGTGATTGGTCCGCTCGTGGTGCGAGGGATGCAGCCGCAGCAGGAGCAGACCGGCGATGTAGAACGTCACTGCGTTGACTGCCATCGCGACCAGGAACGGTGCGTCGCCACCGATCGCCAGCAGCCAGCCGGCTACCAACGCGCCGAGCGCGAGCCCGCCAGCCTGCATCATGCCGCCGAGACCGAACCACTTGTCCCGCTCGCCCTCGTCAGCGACGTCCGCGAGCAGACTGAAGATCGCCGACCAGAACACCCGTTGCCCGGTCGTCGTGACCAGCGAACACAGGAACAGGACCCAGATCGACCGCCCGAAGAAGAAGCCGGTGAACGCCAGCCCCTGGGCGAACTGCGCCGCCACCACAATGTTGCGCGGCCCGACCCGGTCGATCACCACTCCCACCGCGGCCGGCGCTGCGATCGAGAACAGCGTGGCGATGGTCAGCATCAACCCGGCCGTCCCGAGCTGGATGCCGGCGACCTTGTTGAAGAACAGCAGCAGAAGGGGACCGGCGCAGCCGCCACCGAACGAGTCGATCGCCAGACCGGCCAGCAGCGGTACCCGGCCGCGGACGTTCGGCAGGCCGAGGGACGTGGCTGCGGGCATGGCAGAGCGCTCCCATCGGTCATCTCGGCGGCTGGCGCACTCTAGCAAGCGCTCTCCGGCCGTTCCATCCGATTTCAGTCTGCTGCAGGCACCCGCCGTACCGAGACATGCCGGAGCGGACGCCACGCCACCGCAGTCATGACCACCATGGCGACGAACGCGATCGCGAACGGAGCAGCCAGTCCGAACCGCTGCGCCAACAGGCCACCGAGTGCCGAGCCGATCGCGGCACCACCGACCGAAGCCAGCAGGTACACACTGTTGACCCGGCCCATCAAGGCATCCGGAGTGACGAGCTGACGTGTAGTCGTCGAGACGATGCCCCACACCACGGCGTGGACGCCGAAAACGGCCATAGTCGCGCCGGCGACCCACGGGTTCCTCGTGAGCGCCAGGATCAGGTGGACTGTCGTTTCGATGACCAGGCCGGCGCGGAGCAGGGTCACGGAGCCGACGCGCGGTTCCAGGAAGTGGTACGTCGGCATGCCGAGCACGCCGCCGACCGCGCCGACAGAGATGAGCAGACCGAACTGTGTCTCGCTCAGACCGAGCCGTTCACGGGCGAACAGCACCCAGGTCGCAAACGCGGCGCAGAACGTGATGTTCATGACCAAGATCGATAGTGCGAGCGTCCGTACGCCGGTGTGCTGCCAGAGCCAGCGGACTCCCTCGTGGACTTCACGCCAGATCGCTGCGCGGGTGGAGGGGTCGGGCAGTGGCGGACGTACCGCGACGCGCGCGATCAGAGCTGCTGCGGCCGCGAAGGTGACCGCATCGAAGACCAGCGGGATGCCGGCGCCCGCCGCGAACAGCAGAGCACCTAGCGGCGGCCCGCCGAGTTGCTGGAGAACTGTGGCGCTCGCGAACAATCGGGCGTTCGCTTTGCCGAGGTGTTCCTTCGGTACGGCGCTGACGAGCAATGCGCCAGATGCGTTGTCTGCAAGCGTTTCCGCCGTACCGAGGAGGAACAACGCGACGTAGATCGCCCACAGAGGCGAGGTGTCGAGCAGTACGGCGGTGCCGAGCGCGACCAGGACGATCGCGCGAAAGGTGTCAGCGGCAACGATCATCAACCGGCGGTCGAGCCGATCGACCAGCACGCCGCTGAACAACGCAAACAGCAACCAGGGCAACTGCTGCAGGAACGCGGCAGCACCTACCGCAGCAGGCTCGCTGGTGATCGAGGCAACGAGCAGTGGACCGGCGGCCGCCATGGCACCGTCGCCGAGGTTCGAGATGATCGAGGCCGGCCAGATCTTCCGAAAATCAGCTCCGAGCTCACGCGGAAACGCAACAGCGCCAAGCGAACGCATGAGCCTCCTGAGGGCATGACGATCAATGGACCGCCGGCTGCGGATGCCCGGACAATACCGGCCACCTCCCGCCCCCGCACGCCGATTCAGCTATCCTCGACCCTCGGCGGCAACCGCCGGGAGGGTTCGCATAGTGGCCGAGTGCGCTGGTCTTGAAAACCGGTAGGGCGGGTGACCGTCCTCGTGGGTTCGAATCCCACACCCTCCGCTCACAACGGCATGAATCGCTCGTGACCTGCGACGACGTGCTGTCAGATCCTTCATACCCCGTTGTCCGGCTGCGTCCGGCCAGGTCCGAGTGTTGTCGCCTGATGTCGGCCGTTCGTGCCCTATACGTGCCCGCGAGTCCTTGTTTCGGTTTGGAGCTGGAGCGGACTTAGCCCACGCCCAACGGAGCCCATCCAGCGGCTGCGGAGCGGTCGGAGGCTTCAGCGCTCGATCCGCTCCAGCCTGTCCGCGGCGACAGCCTCGATGCCGAGGTCCTGACGCATCCCCCGCTGCGCTGCCTCAAGGGGGCCTTCGAAACCGTCGGCGAACGAAGAGGTGTCATCCACGGCCCCCTCTTCGATCACTGCGTACTCCCATTCAGCGATCCTGCCGTACACGCTCCGGCACAACTGCTCGATCGAAGGATTGAGGAGAGAGATCTCGGCCAGAACTTCGGTAACCTCCCTCCACCAGCCGTCCGATTCTTCCTCAACCTTCGCGAACTTCTCGGTCCGCCGATGGGTCTCTGCCCATAGCGCGATCAACTGGTCGTGCCGCCCCAGCGCCAACTGGACGAAGCGTGCGTAAGCTGCGCGCTTCGTGTCCATGAATTGCTTCCTTCTCTCGTGCTCCCGGTCCTCAGCCGCGCGCTCCTTCTCCCACGTCAAGCGCCTGCTCTCCCGCCGGCCGGTGAAAGCGGCAGCCACGACCTGACCGGCGATCGCGCCCGCGGCACCGATGCCCGAGGCGATCAGAGCTACCGTCGTCGTATCCACGAGAGGCAGACTACGGTCAAATCTCCCGGGCGCTCGGCGCGCGAGCGGCAATGCCGGACGCATGGCTCAGGTCCTCGCGTGCGGCGGCGCATGGAACGGCACTCGCCCGACAGGGAGCCCGACGCAGCGACCGCGCTCCGGGAGCTTCGGCGTGCGCCTCATCGGTAATCCGTGGCGGGCTATCGGCGGCGCGGTGTATACCTTGCCTGAAGGAGTCGGGATGAACAGATGGAAAGCCTTTGAGGAGCACAATGAGGCCGCGACCGAGCGGGCACGCTCGTGGCTGGAGAACGCCGATCCTTCAATCGGAGTCGGCAGCAGGCATCACATCGTCCCGAGGTTCCTTCTGGAGCGATTTTTCAAACGGGAATCAGGTCCTGGCTGTTCGCGACCGAGCATCTGGTGTGGAGACAATTCGCCACATCAAAGACATGGGATTCAAGGACTTCTATACCTCCATCAACATTGAGGGAGAACTTGACGGTAGAATCGAGCAGATTCTGTGTCTTGTTGAGGGCGAGACGGCATCGCTGATAACCAGGCTCCTGAACCCATTCATCCCATTTTCCCTGGAGGAGCAGGATCGACTTCAGTTGGCGCAGTTCATCGCCTTTCAACTAGTTCGCGGTCCGCGGCAGAGGCGTGAAATTGAACTGACGATCGATTGGACGATGAAGTCCACTCATGGCCACTTGTGGACAAGTGGCGAACTCAGCGAGATAGTCGTGACGCCACACCCTAATGAGCATCTCCGCATGATGTGCGGGTTTGCCGAGTCGTTGGCGAATCTCTTGTATGACCGTCCAGTAACGATGGTGACACTCGATCAGTCATTGCTTCTAATCTCCGACGAACCGGCGGTGGCGATCGGTAATGGGAACTACGTCGAGCATGCTCCTGAGTGCTTCGTCGCCGCGCCGACCGCTGAGGATCTGCGTCGGCGACGTCGGAAAGACCGCAGGAAACCAAAACTGCAACACGCCCATGTCTTTCCGGCGCGACCGGCGCCGGCGGCCGCACCGGAGATCGGCTTCCCCGTTTCTCCCCGCGCAGCCCTGATCTTCGGGGATCGTGGATCCAAACTTCCGGACGGGCATCAGGCCCTAACTGGCGCCGAGGCCGAAGCATTCGCCCGCGATCTGAATCTCTGCATCATAGAGAACGCATATGAATGGGTTGCTGCAAATCCAGATCATCCTACATTTTCGAAGATGAAGTTCCCGCCCGTGGGACCGATACTGTCTGTCTGCGACGGGGGTAGCGCGATGAGCAAGCAACTAGAGCAGCCACCTCATCCGCGACGGCCGGAGCGCTTACCCGGCGTGGCGTGGACGTTTCAGAACGAAAAGCGACCAAACCTTAGAATTACCAAGGAAGAATGATTGTTTCGCCAGTCTCACGCTATCGGGCTGTTGTCGATCTCGTCACGGCCTGAACATCCGGGATAGGCGAAACGAGGCATCGGCTGCGATCCGGCCCGGTGCAGTTGTTCCCCGAATGGCTCTCCGATCAGGTGACCGCGGTGGCCGAGGCCACGCAGACCCCGATCGATCTGGCCGCCTCGGTCGCTCTCGCCTGCTGTCCACGGCAGCAGGCGGAAAGGTGCTCGTGCGGGTGGATCGGTCGTGGGTCGAGCAGGTGAACCTCTACACCGTCACTGCGCTGCCACCGGGCTCGCGGAAGTCGCCGGTGTTCCGGGCGATGACCACTCCGCTCACGACCGCCGAGGACGCGCTGCGGGATCAGGCGGCCGAGCGGCGGGTGGAAGCCGAGCTGGCGTCCCGGGTCGCGTGGGCCAAGGCCGAACAGCTCGCCAAGAAGGCCGAGACCGCGCAAGCCGAGCCCCAAACCGCGCTGGCTGACGCGACCGCCGCTGCGAAGGAAGCAGCGAGCATCGCCGTACCTGAGCTGCCCCGACTGATGACCGACGACGTCACTCCGGAGTCGTGCATCTCTCTGCTCGCCACCCACGGCGGCCGGATCGCCGTCCTGTCCGCCGAGGGCGACGTGTTCGCCACCCTCACCGGCACCCGCTACTCAGCCGCTCCCAACCTGGGCGTGTTCCTCAAAGGTCACGCCGGCGACAAGCTCCAGGTCGACCGCAAGGGCGGCCCGTCCGAGACCGTCGAACGCCCTGCGCTCACCCTCGGAGTCACCACTCAACCCGGCACCCTCGCCGGGTTGGCAGCACAACCCGGCTTCCGCGACCGGGGCGTCCTCGCCCGCATCCTCTACAGCCTGCCCGTCAACACCGTGGGCCAACGCGACAACCAGCCTCAGCCGGTTCCCGAAGACACCGAAACCACCTACACCGACGCACTCACCACCCTCGTCATCCTCCTCGCCGACCAGGAGACGCCGCACGAACTCACCCTCACCGCCGACGCCCGGCAGGTGCTTCTCGAGTTCCAGGACTGGATCGAACCACGCCTGCACCCCCGGACCGGCCAACTCGCACCCATCACCGACTGGGACTCGCACCCATCACCGACTGGGCATCCAAGCTCGCAGGAGCCGTCGTACGGCTCGCCGGACTGCTCCACGTCGCCCACAGCTTCACCACCGGCTATGCCACCCCGATCACCGCCGACACGATGAGCGCCGCCGAACAGATCGGCCGCTACTACCTCGACCACGCCCTGGCCGTATACGACCTCATGGGCCGCTCCGACCCCGACCTAGACGACGCCCGCGCCGTCCTCGACTGGATCCGCAAACACGGCCACAGCACCTTCAGCCGTCGCGACGCACTCCGAGGAAACCGAGGCCGATTCGCCACCGCCAAAGACCTCACACCCGCCCTCGAACTCCTCACCGACCACGGCCACATACGTCCCAAACCCGCAACCACCGGCAGCAAAGGAGGACGCCCCAGCATGACCTACGAGGTACACCCGAGTGCTCGCAAAGACCGGTGAAGAGTCCGGGCCTCAGTTCTCGCAGAGCCGTCCGATCTGAAGGAGCCGTACCACCTATGACTGACACGATGGCGACGCCGCTTCAAGGCAGCAGCCGCTTGACGATTGCAGAGCTATGCGCGGAGCTTGGCATCTCGAAATCGACCTTCTACGAGTGGCGTACTAAGGGCGTCGCTCCAAAGTGCATCAAGCTTCCGAACGGCGAGATCCGCATCCGCCGGACTGAGCTGGAGCGGTGGCTCGACGCGTTGGAGGAGGCCGCCTGATGGAGACGACCTTCGACGTGCGGATCTCCGAGAAGATTCAGACGAACACCCTTGCTCGTGGCAGACACAGCTACACCGTCCGGTGGCGCGTCGCCAAGGAGCCGTTCAAGAAGAACTTCGGCAACTTGACGCTTGCTAAGAGTGAGCGTTCGAGGCTGATGAGTGCGGTCGGACGCGGGGAGGCGTTCTACATTGATACGGGCCGACCGATCTCCGAGGCGCGCACCCTGAGCAAGGTGACGTTCTACGAGGTCTCTTGCGAATATGTAGACGCCAACTGGCCTCGGGCGGCGGCCAACACCAGGCGGAGCATCGCCGACGCTTTAGTTGCCGTGACTCCAGTCATGTTGAAGGGTCGCAAGTCAGGTCCAGACGCCAAGGCCTTGCGGAAAGCACTGCAAAACTGGGCCTTCAATACTGCCCATCGTGAGCGGGCGAGTGATGAGGTGCGGGCTCTACTGACCTGGGTCGAGCGCGGGAGCCGGCCGTTTGCGGACCTGGCGAAGGCGGACGTTATCCGTGCCACCTTGGGCGCTGTTGGGAGCAAGCTTGACGGAAAGCCCGCGTCATCCACGTACGCCGCCCGCAGGCGGGCTGTCCTCTGGAACTTGTGCGAATTCGGTGTCGAGAAGGGCTATCTCTCCGCGAACCCCATCAGCACTGTCAAGTGGTCGCGGCCGAAGCGCAGTGGCGGAACCGAGGTAGTCGATCCGGCGACCGTGCCTAACCCACAGCAGGCGGAGGCCCTGCTTGACGCCGTTGGGAGTCTGCCTGGTAGCGGGCCACGGTTGAAGGCGTTCTTCGGGAGCATGTACTACGCAGCCTTGCGACCTGGCGAGGCCGTCGAGCTGTCTGAGTCCAACCTCCGCATTCCCAGTGCGGGCCGAGGAAGACTGTTCTTGACCGGGTCTACCCCCTGGGCCGGCGGGTCGTGGACTGTTAGTGGCGACGAGCGCGATGCGCGCCAGCTGAAGCATCGTGAGATCGGGGCAGGGCGCTGGACCCCGTGCCCATCGAAGCTCACAGCACTCCTCCACTGGCATCTGGAGACATATGGCGTGGACCGGGATGGACACTTGTTCTGGGGACAGCGAGGGGGCTTAGTGCCTGGAAAGACCTACCAAGCTGCATGGGGCGCTGCACGCGTCGCGGCTCTTGGAGAAGACCTGGCTCGGACATCGAACCTCGCAAGAAGACCATACGATCTGAGACATGCGGCCGTCTCAACGTGGCTCGCCAGTGGTGTTGAAGCGAAGCGAGTTGCCGAGTGGGCGGGCCAGTCCCTCGAAGTGCTCATGCGGATCTACGCCAAGGTTCTCGATGGCCTAGAGGAGGAAGCAATGGAGCGGATCGACAGCTTCCTATTGGGCTAGCGCAGATCGTTGGATGTGGTGTCGTTGCTCACAGCTACAAAGACACGCAGGTGCGAAAAGTGAGCATGCCTGACCGAGCGTCACTCAGAATCGAGGTATCAATCGTTGCAGGAGTCAAGAGCGCGGCTAGTGGCTCGATGTAGAGCACTGATCTATCCTCATAGAACACACGTTCGATCGATGTATGCGACTCGACAGGCGGACTCAAGGGGCAAGGCGGGGAGGCATGGTTAACATCGACCCTGTGGACTCAGTACAGCTGGAGAAGGCAGCAGTTGTGGCTCTCCTGCGCCAGCCCAAGGTTCGTTGGTCTGACGTTGCGACCGACATCCTTGAGTGTGGAAGCGCGAGGCGTGCGCTCGAGTCGCGAATGGGTGTAGCTGACGCTCTATTCCAGGTCGGGAACCTAGATGAGGTACTTGGAGAGGCTGCGAGTGACGTAGCGGCTTGGGAGGCCGAAGGGATCGGCGTCCATGCGTTCTTCGAGGACAGTTATCCTGCGCAGCTCCGAGACATCCACCAGCTGCCCCCGATCCTATTCACCCGCGGGAGTTTGACCGACGATCGTAGGTCGATTGCTGTCGTTGGCACTCGGAAGGCGACGCAGCGCGGCATTGAGATCGCGAAGACAGTTGCGACGACGCTAGCGAAAAATAACGTGACTGTCGTCAGCGGTTTGGCCTCTGGTATCGACACCGCTGCTCATGAGGCGGCTCTCAGTGCTGGCGGGCGCACTGTGTCCGTCATCGGTACTGGAATCAGGCGGTCGTATCCTGCCGAGAACAAGTCTCTTCAAGAGACGATCTGTAGAGAAGGATTGGTGATCAGCCAATTCTGGCCAGATGCTCCGCCTACAAAGCAGAGCTTTCCTATGCGGAACGCAGTGATGAGCGGCTACGCCGCCGCGACCGTTGTAATCGAGGCCCCATGGAAGTCGGGTGCCCGGATACAGGCTCGTCTAGCACTGCAGCACGGCCGGCCTGTCGTCATGCCGGACGATCTGCTGCAGCACGACTGGGCGAGAGAGTACGCGACCTATCCAGGCGTCTACGTTGTAAAAGATCCTGCTGAGCTCTTGGCGCGAGTCGACAAGCTAATTGCAGAGGCGGACCCAGATCTGGAGCGTCTGCAGGAGCTAGCCCGCCTTGCCATCTAGCCCATGGGCGCCGCTCGATGATCGAGTTGAGCGGCAAGCGACCTTTCTACGCAACCCGCTGCCACCGCAGCCAGGGGTGTGCGAGATTTGTCGGCGGGATGTCGGCCCTGGCTATTCGAGGTGCTTTAAGTGCTCAGAGCACCGGCGGGCGAGTGATCTAACCGCCGACGTTGTGGTGCCGATATCGTATGCGATCAAGGGTGGCCAACACGCACACAACTTGTGGATCTACAAGTCGGACCAGCCATCGCCCAAGTCTCGCGCTGAGTTGCTCGCGGTAGGGGCCACGTTCTTACGAGATCACATACGTTGTGTCCAGGACGCCATCGGTGGAATTACGCACGTAGTCATGGTTCCCAGCACCAAGAATCGGCAAGGCGTACATCCTCTTGAGGACCTAATTGGTCCCGTCCTGGCGAAGGTCCCCAGAGCTCCGGTGCGAGTCGATGTCCCCTACAGTGATCGGAACTTTCATCGTGACTGGTTTGCGTCGGGGGATGTTCCGGGAGCGAAGGTTCTGATCCTGGATGACACGTGGACGAGCGGTGCACGGGTGCAGTCACTTAGTCATTCGCTAAAGAGCGCTGGCGCGGACCGAGTTGCTGCCGTCGTACTTGGTCGACACATGGATCCAGGATGGGCTGAGACCGCGGCGCTGATCGAGCGCTTGCGCGGTAGCAACTTTGATCCTTCTCGCTGCGCGCTGGACGACCTGCCCTAGCTTGATTCGCGCCTGGTGCTGCCGCACAGCATCTACCACGGTGTTCCTCCGAGCCCGAGGCACGCAGTGGAGGCGCGGCCGTTAGGAGTTGCAGGGGGTTCTGAGCTGATCGTCGTTGAGCATGAGCCAGGCCTGCAGGCTGCCGCTGTGCTGCCTGCCGAGATCACCTGTAGGGCTGAAAGCCCAAAGGCGAGCGATGAATCGGATGTACCGCTGAGCGACGGCGATGATCCTGAGATTGATCTCCTGGAGAGCTTCCTCGTGCACCCTGTAGTCCAGCGTGGCCATCCGACTCAGTAGGTCCGAGTCGTCCGCTAGCGCGGATTGCTCGATCGCGTCCCACATGACCTTCGGTGCGCGCGCGGGATCACCCATGCCGCCGGCCGCGACGTCCAGATGGTGGTAGCGGCCACCGGAGGAGAACTCGGCGCACGCGTCGAGCAGCAACTGCAATGTCGGATCGTTGGCCGCGAACTCGAGGTCTTCGTCGAGCACTCGGAAATCGTTCGAATCGCGATATCCCCACGCCGTCTCGAAGACGACTGTCGCGAGGCGATCGACTCTGTGGCCGTAGCTCCTTACGGCCGCCAGCTCCCCGTGCGCGCGATGGTGTTGGAACATGATCGTCAGCTTGAGAAGCCGTTCGATAGCTTGCGAAAGCAGCTGCAGGGTTGCGTAAGGATCGACCTCGACAGACCCTCGGCGGCCGATCGATGCGATGCTGCGGCTGAGCAGTTGTTTGACCGCGTCGGTTTCGCCGACGAGGGCCATCCGCCGCCGGAGATCCTCGTTGGGTCCGCTCATGCCCTGATCCTAGGTCCGCAGCACGATCGGACTGAGATTTGCCCTATTTGTGCCCTCGCGCCCACCGGGGCTGCCGTGCAGCCAGGAGTCTGCGCAGGTCAGGGGGATGACGGCGCGTTAGCGTCGCCTGGTCTTGAAAACCGGTATGGCGGGTGACCGTCATCGTGGGTTCGAATCCCACACCCTCCGCCTTGTGAGAATTTCTGCCGAGGGCCTGTCGGATCCGGGGTGAGTCGTTCGTAGTAGGGGTGACGGGCGGCTGGAGAAGGGCCGCCGGACTGACAGGAAGGCATGGCTCCATGCGGAAACTGGTCTACGGCATGAATCTGTCCCTGGACGGCTACGTCGCCGCGCCCGGTGATGACATTGGTTGGAGTGCGCCGAATGACGAGTTGTTCGAGTGGTGGCTCGAGCAGGAGTTGGCGATCGGGGTGTTCCTGTACGGGCGCGGGCTGTGGGAGACGATGAGTTCGTACTGGCCGACCGGCGACCAGCAGCCTGACGCCACCCCGGCGCAGATCGAGTTCGCGCGGAACTGGCGGGATACGCCGAAGGTCGTGTTCTCCTCGACGCTCGACAAGGTCGACTGGAACACCCGCCTGGTCACCGGCGATGCCGTAGCGGAGATCACCCGACTCAAGGCGGACGACGGCGAGCCGATGAGGGTCGGTGGCGCCACGCTCGCCGCGGCGGCCATGCGGGCCGGGCTGGTCGACGAGTACGAGATCGTCACCCACCCGGTGCTGGTGGGCGGCGGCAGACCGTTCTTCACCGCGCTCGACAGCTGGGTGAACCTGAACCTGGTGGAAACGCGGACGTTCACCGGCGGCGTGACCATGACCAGGTACCAGACGAGGCGCTGAGCGCAGGAGAAAACGCCAGGCGCTCACACACAGTCGATGTCAGGATGCTGGGCATGGTTGAGCGGGCGTTGAGTTTTGGGTCTGTGGCGGAGGCGTACGAGCGGTTCCGGACCGGGTATCCGGTGGAGCTGCTCGAGTTGGTCACGGCGTACGCCGGGGAGCCGGTTCGGACTGCGCTCGAGATCGGGGCGGGGACGGGGAAGGCGACGCGGCTGTTTGCGCAGGGTGCAGTCCAGGTCGTGGCGACCGAGCCGGACGCGGCGATGCTGGCGGAGCTGCGTAAGCGACTACCGGCGAATGTGACGACCGTTCAGGCTGCGTTCGAGGAGTTGCCGCTCGATTCGCCGTACGACCTGGTGTATTCGGCTGCCGCGCTGCATTGGACCGACCCTGAAGGTCGTTGGGACAGGATGGCCGCGCTGGTTCGGCCGGGTGGAGTGTTTGCCTCGTTCGGGGTGCCGATTCAGCTTGCTGACCCGGCGCTCAAAGAGGCGGCGCGCGCGGCGAGGGCGCCGTACCTCGAAGAAGACGGGGTCCCGTCGCCTGACGGGACGCCTGAGGAGATGCCGATGCAGTGGCCCGGGACGGAGCTCGAGCAGTCCGAGTGGTTCGTTGACGTCCGGCAGGCGGTGGTCGAACGGCGGCTGATGATGAGCGCCCACGACTACATCGGACAGCTGTCGACGGTTTCGGCGTACGTGATGCTGCCGCCGGCGGACCGGGACGAGGTCTTTCGCCGGACTCTCGAGGCGCTCCCGGAGACCGTGGAGATCGACGCCCAGGTCACCGCCCACCTCGCCCGCCGGCGCCGCTGATCCGACGCCCGCACAGGCCATGACGAACTGCTGCTTGACGCATGCCGATATGGGCATATGATTGCGGACATGGCACGAGCAGCGACGACGTCGGACGTGTTCAATGCGATCGCCGAGCCGCAGCGCCGGCAGATTCTGGTGCTGCTGCGGGGTGGTGAACGGCCGGTGACCGACTTGGCGCAGGAGCTGGGGATGACCCAGCCGGGGGCGTCGAAACACCTGCGGGTACTTCGGGAGGTCGGGCTGGTGCGGGATCGGAAAGAAGGCAAGCAGCGCCTGTACGGCCTGGACGCCCGCGGACTGCGGCCCGTCCACGAGTGGACCGGCGGCTTCGAACGGTTCTGGAACGAGAGCTTCGACCGGTTGGACGCCTACGTGCAGGACCTCAAGCAGGCAAGGCAGGAGGACTAGTTGATGAGCACGACAGGACAGGGAGCGCCGGCGCAGTCCGCGACGGCCGACCGGGAGATCGTCATCTCCCGGGTCATCGACGCCCCGCGGGAGCTGGTGTTCGAGGCGTTCACGGAGGTCCGGCACCTGTCGCGGTGGTGGGGACCGGAGGGGTTCACCACGACCACTCGGGCGTTCGAGTTCCGCGTCGGCGGCGAGTGGGACTTCGTGATGCACGGACCGGACGGGACGAACTACACCGAGTGGATCTCCTGGACCGAGATCGACCCGCCGGAGCGCATCGTGCTGCTGCACGGCGAGTCCCCCGGCGACCCCAACGCGTTCGACTCGGTGCTGACATTCGAGGCCGATGGCGACGCGACCCGGATCCAGATGCACACGGTGTTCCCCAGCAAGGAACTGCGTGACGAGGCGGTCGAGAAGTACCACGCGATCGAGGGCGGTCAGCAGACCCTCAGCAGCCTCGCTGACTACGTTGCCGAGCTGGTTCGGAAGGGAGTGGAGGACTGATGGCCGGGAAAGTGTTCTTCAGTGTGTCGATGTCGTTGGACGGTTTCGTGGCGCCGGACGACGTACCGCTCGACGTGGTCTTCTCGCCTGGCGGGCAGAGCGACCCGAGGGTCCAGCGCTGGATGGCGAAATGGTCGGAGCTGCAGGCGTGGATCTTCCCGCAGCGGTTCTTCCGGGAGAACCTGAAGCTCGGTGAGGGCGGCGAGGAAGGACTCGACAACGACATCGCGCGGGCGACGTACGAGCGCACCGGCGCGAGCGTGATGGGTAAGCGGATGTTCGACGGCGGCGCGTTGGCGTGGCCGGAGGAGGCGCCGTTCCACACGCCGGTCTTCGTTGTCACGCATGAGAAGCGCGACCCCTGGGAGCGGCCGGGCGGTACGACGTTCCACTTCGTCAACGACGGCATCGAGAAGGCGCTCGACCAGGCCCGGGAGGCGGCCGGCGACCGGGACGTCCGGATCGCGGGTGGCGGTACGACGATCCTCGAGTACGTGAACGCCGGGCTGATCGACGAGTTCACGATCGCGCTCTCGCCCGTACTGTTCGGCACGGGGATCCGCCTGTTCGATGGGGTGGACTCAGATCGCGTGGCGCTGGAACCGGTGCGCGCGGAGCCGGGCCCGCGGGCGACGCACCTGACCTACACAGTCCGGGAGCGGTAAGCGGGCATGACCATCAGGCAGCTGGATCCGGCGGACTCCGTGGCGATGGACCAGTGGTACGACCTGACGGTCGCGGTCACGCGGTACGACGTACCCGACTTCCCGATGCCTCGCAGGCCGGCGGCCGAACATGCGCTGCTGGCCTGGGACGGGGAGCGAGTCGTCGGCGCTGCGTCGTACCAGCTGCCGCAGTCGGAGAACCGGAGCCTGATGTACCTGGACCTGATCGTGCACCCGCAGTACCGGTGTCGCGGGATCGGCACCGGGCTGCTGGAGGAGGTCTACGCGGTCGCCCGACAGCACGAGCGGAGCCTGATCGAGGTCGAGACGGTTCGCGCGCTGCCCGGCGGCGTTGCCCGGGACGAGGCCGGATACCGCTACCTCACCCACCGCGGTCACCGGCCTGGCGCTACCAGCATCAGATCCCGCTGCCAGGTCGCTGAGCACGACGCGGGGGAAGTCGCTCCCGCGGACGGGTACTCGTTGGTGCAGTGGCGGGATGTGGCGCCCGACGAGATCGTCGATGATGTCGCGGCGTTGCAGAGCCGGCTGATGGTTGACGCTCCCACTGGTGACCTGGCGGTCGAGCAGCAGGTGTACGACGCCGCGCGCGTACGCCGGCAGGAGTCGGAGGAGCTGCAGCGTGGCTACCGCTCGTACTCGACCGCTGCACGGCATGACTCCACCGGGCAGATCGTTGCCCGGACCAAGCTGTCGTTCGAGTCCGCCGACGACACTCACGCGCGGCAGCGGACCACGATCGTCGAGCCGGCCCATCGAGGTCGGCGTCTCGGGCTGGCCGTGAAGTCCGCCAACCACGCGTACACACAGGCGAACGAGCCGCAGTTGCGCTTCATCGACGCGTGGAATGCCGAGGACAACACGCATATGCGGGCCGTCAACGCAGCACTCGGCTTCGAGCCCGTCGACAGCTGGTCGGCCTTCCAGCTACCGGTGGCCCGCCATTAGTGGACTGTCATGCTGTCGAGGTCTCGGGTGGCGAAGCGGAGGTGTTCCCATTCCTCTTCGAGGATCACGTGGATGCAGGAGCGGACGGTTTCGGGGTGCTCGGGGTTGTGTGGGTTCTTGCGGGGTGCGTCGAGCTCGGTCGGGGTGGTGGCGGCGATGAGGTCGCGGACCATGGCCACGCGGCCGGCGCGGGCCTCGAGGACCTCGTCGTACGGCGGGGTCGTCGCGCCGGGGGCGTCTGAGCCCAGGTACTTCAGCCCGAGTGGGTGGAACGAGTCGGTGCGCCCGAGGACCGAATCGCCGATCCACAGGTCCGTTGCGTGGATGAGGTGTCGCTGCGTCTGCGCGAACGACCACTCGCCGTCCACCGAGACGTCGACCGTGCCGGCGGGCATGGCAGCGGCGCGCTCCTGGGCGGCCGTCCAGGCTTGCTCGACCTGAGCCCAGGCGGCGCGCAGGCCGTCGGGGTCCGCCGCGCGCCGGTTCTCGCGGCCGGGGAACCGCCGGTTGAGCTCCGCGTCGATGAACGGCACGACGTCGACGCCGTTGATCGTCAGGCTCGCGTCCTCCGTGCCCAGCCACGGCGCGTCGATGTCGCCCGCCTGGATGTCGACGCCGCGCATCACGACGCGGGACAGATCGGACTCGACGAACCGAGCCCCGCTCAAGTCCACTTCCACGAACTCGGCTCCCTGCAGGTCGTCGGACCGACCGAACTTCGTCATGCCATCTCCCAAAGTCTCGAGGTTGGGCCGAGCGTATCCGTGAGCTAGGACACAAAAGTCGTGCGCGAGACCTCCGGCCCGTGGTGGGGTCGAGAAACCGACAACACGGCGGAGGGAACTGGTTGTGGACGTTCTGAGTGCGGCGGAACGAGTGGGCTTCTCCGAGCAGGCCCGAGCGCGGTTCCGAGGCCTGCAGGTGGGCGACGGGTTGCGGGTGCCGGAGGACGCCGCGGCGTTGATCGAGTACTGCGGGGTGTCGGCGCCCGACCGGGAACAGATGCTCGCAGCACGGCCGGACCCGGACAACGACCCGGAGTGGTGGACGATTGCGTCCGCACTGGCCGGCGAGGTCGAACGGGACATGGGGCTCGCGCTGCCGTCGACAGGTTTCAGAAGCTGGCCCGCAGTACCGCAGGACGCGTCAGCAGTCGGATTGTTCGCCAACGCCTGGGCCCTGCTGGCCAATCTGCCGCGCCTGCTGGAGCTGCACGCGGAGCGGGGTGTGCCGGATTCGGTGACCAAAGCGACTGTGTCCGCGCTGGGCGGCGTGATGGGGACCCACCGGCACGTTTTCGGTCGGGCGGGTGTCGGGCTGATGCCGCTCTGGGGTCCACCGCTGCGGTTCCGAGGCGCGGACTACGAGATCGGACGGCACGATTTCACCCGTGCGCACCTCGGCCTGGGCGACGGAGTCTCCGGGCATGTGCTGATGATCCACATCCCACCGAGCGGACCACTCGACGCACAGGAGTCGGAGGAGTCTGTCGCTGCAGCGGTCGAGTCCTTCAAACGCTGGTACCCGGAGGAACCGGTCCACGCCTTCGTCTGCCACTCATGGCTGCTGGACCCGCAGCTGGCCGAGTACCTGCGGCCTGACTCCAACATCATCCGTTTCCAGCAGCGCTTCGACCTGCTGCCGCTACTCCCACCGGAGGACCCGACAGAGGGCGACCGCGAGCTGATGCGCCTCGGCCTGCACCTGCCGGTGTCCGAGGGCGCGCCGGACCTGGACAGCATTCCCCAGGACACGTCACTGCAGCGCGCGTTCGTGTCGCACCTGCGCGCCGGGCGGCACTGGTACGGGCGCACGGGCATGCTGAGGGGATGGAGCTAAGGATTCCGGTTGGACAAGACGAGCTGTGGACCGAGCATCTGGCCGGGGACGGCGTACCGATCGTCTTCCTGCATCCGGGCACCGGGGACTCCCGGGTGTGGGACCTGGTGGTGGACGGTCTCAGCGGACGTCGCATTGTGCGGTACGACGTGCGCGGCTACGGACGCTCGCCGCAGCCGACCGAGGAGTTCTCGCTGCTGGACGACCTGGTGACCGTGCTGGAGCAGCTGGACCTGCAGCGGGCCGTCCTGGTCGGTTGCTCGATGGGCGGCGGTACTGCGATCAGCTTTGCGCTCACGCATCCGGACCGGGTGCACGGCCTCGTCCTGCTCTGCCCGAGCGTCCGTGGCTTCCCTGTACTGGAGGACCTGGACCTGGACGCGCAGTACGACGAACTCATCGCCAACCGGGATGTGGACGGCCTGGTGGAGTTCGGTCTGACGGTGTGGGCACCGACCGTCACCGACGACGCCGTGGTCGCCCAGCTCCATGCTGCCGCCCCCGCCTGGTTCGAGCAGGGCATGTACCTCAAGCCCGAACTACCCGTGTACGACCGGCTCAACGAGATCCACGCCCCCACCACGGTCATGGTCGGCGACCAGGACCGCCCCATCGCCATGGCTTCAGCCGGTGCAGCCGCGGGCCGCATCCCCGGCGGCCAGTTCACCTGGATCCCAGGCGCCGACCACTACCCCAGCCTGCGCAATCCACAACTGGTGATCGATGCCATCAACCACTACGTCGCCGGGTAGGACAGGTGCTGGTGGATCAGCTGCCAGCCAGAGTTGGTCTTGCGGAAGACCCGTGTGGCGCGAGAGGTGGTTTCGGTGTTGTCGGCGGTGATGTGGTCGATGGACCAGGCCACGGCGAGGTTGCCGGCTGACTCGATGGTGGGGTCGGGGACAGTGAAGGTGATCGGGTTCGGGCTGGAGGCGAGTCCAGCCGCGCAGACTTCTCGGACCGCTGACTTGCCGGTGTAGTTGCCGTCGATCTCGTACGAGACGACGTTGTCGGCTATCGGCTCCATCAGCCCGTCCAGGTCGCCTGTCGCCGTGTCCGCACCCCAACGGTCCAGCAGCGCACTGATCTCGGCCGCTGCGGGTGCATCGTCGTGGGGGAAGGAGTGGTGCTCGTGCGTGACGGTCCAGCGGCCGTCCGTCTTCTGCAGACCGATGGTGAGCCGCAGGCGTAGGTCCGGGTTGTCGTCGGGCATCCCACATCGCAACAGGGCAAAGGCAAACGCCACATCTGCGCCCGCTGTCACCTCCAGCGACTCCAGCGCGAACGACGCCCCGGTCTTCTGCCACTCGAAGAACCCCGGCCACGTCTCGCGGTACGCGTCCAGTCCGCGCACACCGTCGTACGGCGGTGGCACGTCGAACATCACGATGTCCGGCGCGTGGTCCGCGAGCACCGTGTCCAGGTCGCCGGCATGTACCGCGTCGACCCAGTCCTCGATCAGTGTGCGGATCTCCTGCTCGTCAGTCATGTCTCTCCTCGGGAAGGCTGCTTTCACCCCCTACAACCCTGCCGGCTCCGCAAACTCATCGCGGCAGCGACGACGGCAGTCCGAACGACGTGAAATCCGCCTCCAGGTACGACACCACCTCGACGATCGCGGACCCCCGCAGTACGACGACATCGAGGCCACCCGGGCGGTACCGATCGCCGTCGAGTAGGTAGGTCCCGAACGCGAGCTGCCCGTTCGCCCGCGCCGGCAGGAACCGCCACTCGCTCTGCAGCGGTCCGTCGAGCAGAAACGTCCGGATGGCCGCATGGCCCACGAAGACGTCCGGCAGCGGCGGCATCGAGTACTTCGCGTCGTCCGCGAGCATCGCCACGATCGCGTCGACGTCATGGGCCTCCCACGCCGCCATGTACCGGCGTACCAGGTCCCGCTCGCCTGCCTCGCCCAGAGCGTGCAGCGCCTCCTGTTGACTCGGTACGGCGCTGACCACCGCCCGGGCTCGCTGTAGCGCACTGTTGACTGCGGCAACCGATGTCTCCAGCACCTCGGCCACCTCACGGGCGCTGAACGCCAGTACGTCGCGCAGCAGAAGCACTGCACGTTGCAGAGCAGACAGGCGCTGTAGTGACGCAACGAACGCGAGCTCGACGGACTCCAGCGCCAGTAGCTCGGCTTCAGGGCTCAAGGACGAGGTCCACGACAGGCGGCTCTCCGGGTAGGGCTCTAGTTCCTCCAGGGAGCGGCGTCCGATCTGGGTCAGGCAGCGGTTGGTGGCGATCTTGTAGAGCCACGGGCGGATCGAGCCGCGGTCCTCGTACCCGGGCAGGCCTTTCCACGCACGCACCAGCGTCTCCTGGACGGCGTCCTCCGCGTCGGCGTCGGAGCCGAGCATGCGGTAGCAGTGGGCGTGCAGCTCACCGCGCCACGGATCGACCAGCTGCGCGAAGGCGTGTTCGTCACCGGCTCGCGCGGCATCCAGGAGTTCTTCCATCACCTGCACGCTAACGAGTGACCGACCCAGCGATCCAGTAAGTGGGCTGCTCTACCACTGTCCACAGCCTCCCGGCACCGCTCGAAGCAGTCCGCCAACTGCTCGAGTCCCGACTCCAGCGTCAGCGTCGCCAGCGCGGCCGCGGCGTTCAGCAGTACGACGTCCCGCAGCGGCCCCGGTGCTCCGTGGACCAGCGCATGCAGGGCCTCCGCGTTGAACGCCGGGTCACCACCTTGCAGATCGGCCAGCGTCGACGGCCGGAGACCGAGTGACCGTGGATCGAACACCGTCTCCGTCGCTGAGCCGCCGTGCACGACCCACAAACGTGAATAGCCAGTGGTGGTGAGCTTGTCGAGCCCGTCGTCGCCACGCGCCACGAGCGCCGACTTGCCCTTCTTGGCGAGTGCGCCGGCGAGCACTGGCAGCATCTGAGCGTTGGCGACACCGACGAGCTGATGCGCAGGGTCTGCCGGGTTGAGCAACGGCGCCAGCACGTTGAAGGCGGTGGGCACGGCCAGCTCACGCCGTACGACTGCAACCTGGCGCAGTACCGGGTTGAAGCGTGGAGCGAACAGATAGGTCAGACCGACCTCGGCTGCGACCTGTTCGGCTTCGGACGCCGTCAGGTCCAGCGGTACGCCCAGGTGCTCCACCAGATCGCCAGAGCCGCCGGCCGACGAGGATGCGGCGCGTCCGCCGTGCTTGACGACGGTGACACCGGTAGCGGCTGCAACCACGGCGGCCATGGTGGAGATGTTCGCCGCACCGGTCCGGTCGCCTCCCGTGCCCACGATGTCGACGAACGGTCCGCGGATCCGCACCGGCGTCGCGTGCGAACGCAGTACCTCGGCCAGACCGGTCAGCTCTTCGGGAGTCTCGCCCTTGGCCCGCAAGGCGATCAGGAACCCGGAGATCTGGGCCGCTGACGCGTCGCCGAGCACCAACTGGTCCATGGCCCAGCCGGTGTCCGCCGCCGACAGGTCGGAGCCGGCCAGGAGTGCGGAGATCAGGCCGGACCAGGTCCGGAGTGTTGTCGCCATCGGGTGTCCTCGAGGGTGCTGGGCCGCCCACGAGGAGACATCACAACGGCCGCCTCGCAGGAGACGGCCGGGTGGGTACGCGCGGAGTCAGGCCGTCAGTCGACGGCCCACCACATACTCGCGCGCTGGAACATGACACCGACCTTAGTCAGGCCACCAAAGCCTCCGCAACGTTCCATCCACGGATGGAGTCGACCGTGAACGTCGGCACGTGCTCCGGACCGGACCGTTCCGGGAAGTCGAACACGGCCAGCATCAGCTGCAGCGGGTACGTCGGAGCGCCCTGGCAGCTGCGGATCGCGGCGCCGTCCACGAAGAACGTCGCCTCACCACCGGTCCACTCGACCGCGTACGTGTGGAAGTCACGCAGGTCGATCGGGAGCGGGACCGTCTCGAAGTCCTGCGGTACGGCGGGATCGCGGATCGTCTTCAGCCCCATGCCGATGTCGGCAGGAGCGTCCCCGAACACCTCCATCACGCAGATCTCACCGCACTGCTCCGGCTGCTCCTCCAGTCCGACCATCCAGAGCGACACCATCGACCGTGGACTCAGCTCGGCGCGGGCGCGGAGTTCGACGTACCCGCCGTTCGGAGTCCAGCCCCAGAACGGCTCCTGCTCCTCGCGGACGACCAGTCCCTCGCGGTACGGCTGCTGCCCGACCACGCTGCCCACCGGGCCCGAGTAGTTACCGGACTGGATGCCAGAGACTCGCAGGTCGGGCTTGTGATCGCCCTCGCACCACAGTCCCTGGTCGACCGGAATGCTGAGCGTCAAGCACGAGTCGCCCAGCTGGTACGTCGCTGCCGATGCGGCCCGCGAACTCCACTGCGGCAGGTAGTGCGGTGACCAGACGGACAGGTCGAGCGACGACGCGTCGAAGTCGTCCTCGAACACCAAGTCACCACGTACCTGACTCATGACCCCATCATGAGTGGATCGGGCGCCCTGTCACATCATGGTGCTCCGATTCGTCAGGGAAGTGATGCGACAGGAGAAGGCACCAGTGGAGGACCACGAGCAGCTGGCGCGGCAGTTCGAGCAGAACCGCGCGCACCTGCGCGCGGTCGCGTACCGGATGCTCGGGTCGGTGGCCGAGGCGGAGGACGCCGTACAGGAGGCTTGGCTGCGGCTGAGCCGGACCGACGTGAGTGACGTCGGCAATCTGGGCGGTTGGCTGACCACAGTGGTGTCGCGGGTGTGTCTGGACCTGCTGCGCAGCCGGAAGTCGCGGCGGGAGGACTCGCTGGACACCTTCGTCCCGGACCCGATCATCAGCGAGCTGGGACCCGAGGACGAGGCGGTCCACGCGGATGCGATCGGGCTGGCGCTGCTCGTCGTACTGGAGACGCTGTCGCCGGCGGAGCGGCTGGCGTTCGTACTGCACGACATGTTCGGGGTCGGATTCGACGAGATCGCGACGATCGTGGACAAGTCGCCCGCTGCGACGCGTCAGCTGGCCAGTCGGGCGCGGCGGCGGGTGCAGGGTGCTCCTACGAGTGATGGGGACATGACCCGGCAGAAGAAGGTCGTCGAGGCGTTCATGGCGGCCTCGCGCGGCGGTGACTTCGAGGCGTTGCTGGAGCTGCTCGACCCGGACGTACTGCTGCGCGCGGACGCCGGTGCGGCGAGTGCGGAGTACGCCGGGCCGGCCGTGTCCAAGCTGGTGCGTGGTGCGAAGGCTGTGGTCGAGCAGGCGCTCCTGTTCAGCCGGATGGGTCCGTACAACCAGTTGGCGCTGGTCAATGGGGTGCCTGGGGTCGTCACCGTGGTCAACGACCGGCTGGTGGGGGTCATGGCCGTTGTGGTGAAGGACGGCAAGATCACGCAGATCGACATCCTGGCGGATCTGGAGCGTCTCGAGGTCATCCCGCTACCAGCCTGAGCACCCGCTCGGCCTGCGCCTCCGCGGTACCAGGCGGATTGCGGTGGGCGCTGGGTCCACCTGGCCCGATGAGTGTCAGCCAGAACCCCGCCCAGAGACAGCGCGCTGCCTGGAACCGCGGCGGGTCCACGCTGAATCGTCCTACCAGCGGGGTCCAGTCGATCTCCCGGCCGGACAGGTGCTCGACCAGGTTGGCCAGCTCGACCGTGCGGTCCCCGAGCCCGGCGTCCTCGAAGTCGACGGTGCGGATCCGTGTGCCGTCCCACAGATAGTTGGTGAGATTCGGATCGCCGTGGGCGACGACCGGGTCGGCCACGGCGGTGAGGTCGGGCGGCTCGTTGTCCAGCCAGGCCGAGGCCGCCCGCGCGATCACACCTTCGCCATCCTGCAAGGCGATCAGGCCGGTGCGCGTGCGGTCGACGAGGGCGGCGAGATCGATCTGCTGGAGGCTGTCGGGTGGGATCGACCACAGCGTCTCGAGCGCATCGCCCAGTGCAGTGATCTGGGTGGAGATCAGTGGGGTGGCGAGGGGGTGGCCGGGGATGGTGGTCATGGTCAGGGACGGGGCGGAGGTTCTGGAGAGGGGGTGCGGGACCAGGTCGGGGACTGCTTCGGACAGGAGGGTGAGGGCGGCCCATTCGCGGTCGGGCTCGTTGCGGGACCAGGAGGTGTAGTGCTTGGTCAGCGTGGAGCCGGAGACCGAGATTGTGTGGGTCATCCGAAGAGTGTGTCGATAACGGGGTCCCTTCTTCGACGTATGGGCAGGAGCAGATACGGCGAGGGAGTGGGATCGATGTCTACGCAGGCGATTGCAGCGGTTGCCAGTGACGTTGTCGCGGGGCTGTTGGGGGCGGGGTTCAACGGTGCGGTCCGGCTGCCCGGAGAGGTCGAGTACGACGAGCAGCGGCGTTCTGTGATCCCGTCCGTGGACTCACGCCCGCTGCTGGTCGCCGAGGCCTGCAGCAGGACCGACGTACAGGCCGCGGTCCGGACAGCCCGCGAGTACGGCGTACCGATCGCTGTGCAGGCGACCGGGCACGGGACCCGCGTACCGGCGGACGGCGGGATCCTGCTGAAGACGACGCCGATGACGTCAGTGCTGATCGATCCGGAGCGACGGGTCGCGAAGGTCGCGCCGGGTGCCCGCTGGGGCGCCGTGTTGGATGCGGCGAGGCAGTTCGGTCTCGCGCCGTTGTCCGGCTCGCACCGCGATGTCGGCGTCACCGGATACACGCTCGGCGGCGGAGTGGGCTGGCTGGCTCGCAAGTACGGGTTCGCGGCCGACAGCGTGATCCGCGCCGAGGTCGTCACGGCCGACGGCCGTACGGTCACCGCGAGCGCCGAACACCACGCAGACCTGTTCTGGGCGATCCGCGGCGGCACCGGCAACTTCGGCATCGTCACGTCGCTCGAGTTCCGCCTGTACCCGGTCCGCCAGGTCCACGCCGGCATCGTGTACTACGGCATCGACCGCGCCGCCGAGCTCCTGCGGACGTACCGAGACTGGACCACCACGATCCCCAACGAGCTCAGCACCGCGGTCGTCCTGACCCGCATCCCCGGCACCGAACAGCGTGCCGTCGCGATCAAGGTCATGTACGCCGGAGCCGCCGACGTCGCCGAACACCTGCTCAAGCCGCTCTTCGCGACAGCCGGCCAGCGCCTCGCCGGCGAGCTGCGGACCATCGACTACGCCGATGCCGCGATGGGCGGCACGCCCGCCCGCCACCTCGACTTCCTGGACACGCTGACGGACGAGGTGATCGAGATCGTCACCGAGCTCGAGGACGCCACGGTCGAGATCCGGCACTGGGGCGGTGCGATGGCCCACCCGGGCCCCGGCGCGGGACCGGTCGGCCACCGGCAGGCGTCGTACTCACTGATCATCGATCGCGAGGTCGCCGGTCTGCCGAGCTCCGGCCGCACGTTCGTGAACTTCCTCGGCGATCCGGGCCGGGCGGACACGGCGTACGACGCAAAGGATCTGCACCGGCTGCGCGAGGTCAAGCGTGCCTACGACCCGGCGAACTTCTTCCACCTGAACGCGAACATCCGGCCGTAGAAAAGCGACCCGGTCCCCAGGAGGGTCAAGGGACCGGATCGCTCAGGGCGTCTCAGGAATTCAGACTGTGCCGGAGTTCCCGTACACGGACACGTGCACGTGGTCCATGTGGTTCGCGGTCGCGCTGCCGCGGTCCTCCATGGCGCGCCAGCCCTCGCTGCTGCGCTGGACCGTCCAGATGTGCTGCTCCCAGATCAGCTGGCTGACGCCGAGCTTCTTGTAGTTCGCCTTCAGCCAGTCGGCGACCTCCTGGCCTTCCGACGAGCTGTTGATCATGATGTCCACCGCGCGGCCGCTGGAGTGCTCCGAGCCGCTGTCACCGGACCGCAGACCGCCGTACGACGTGATGTCCGGGAACAGTGCGCAGATCGCCCGGTGCACCCTGATCGCGTCCTGGGTCAGGCCTTCCTCCATGGCGGAGCCGGACTTGCAGGCCGCCTGGGAGATCCCGCCGGCGACGCTCGCGACCGGCTTGGTCGCGGACAGGTACTGCGCCTTGACCCAGCGGGACTTGCCGTCGCTGACGACCTCGGCCCAGATGCCGTCGATCTTGCCGGTGACCGAGACCTTCGTGCCCTTCGGCAGCACGTCGAGCAGGGTGCCGGTCAGCGGGAGCGACCAGAGGTTCACGTCGGTGGTGGTGTACTTCGTGCCGCTGATCTTCGGCGGCGCCGCGTTCAGCTCGGAGGCGGCGCGGGTCTTCGCCGAGGTCGGCGTCGGGATCGGCGCCTGCTTCTTCAGATGCTTCGCGGTCGGGGACGCCTTCGGCTTCGGAGTCGCGCTGGGCGTGGTCGACGTGGTGCTGATCGGCGGACGCAGAGCGTCCCGGCTGATCGTGGTGTCGCGCGACAGCTGCAGGGACGAGCTGGCGATCGACGGGTCGAGCTTGACGTGCTGGGCGGGGAGAGCGGCGGCCGAGCCGGTGGCCACCAGGGCCACTGCCGCGCCGGGGATCACAACCTTCGCGAGACCGGGCTGGATCACCTTCTTGCGCTGCTGCCGGTGCCGCGCCTGTCTATGCCGTCCTTCTGCCACTTGTCGAACCCAATCTGCCGAGACCAAAACGTTATCGACCTCGGGGAGTCAAGCACACTTCGCCGCGCCGGTTCGAATCGGCCCCCACTCTTAACGCATTACGAACATCCACAGGCTCGCCGCGAGCGTGATTTGCCCGCTATCCGGATGTGATCGTTCCGAGATCAAACGCTTGGTGGACAGATCGACGTCGTGATCGCGGTCGCGACGTGTTCGCCGTACCGCTCGGGGCTCCAGTTGCGGAGCAGGACGAGCAACTCGTAGAGCTCGACCGAGATGTACGTCCACAGCACGTCCGCGACCTCCTCGAGGGTGATCCCGGGGCGCAGGCCGCCGGTCTCGAGCAGGTGGCGGGCGAACATCGTCATCCCGGTCAGGCGCTCGTCCAGCAAGGTCTGCCAGGTCTCTCGCAGCGTCTCGTCGCTGTGCCGGCCGTCCCGGATCAGGATCTGTACGCGCGCCGACCGCTGCTGTCGCTCGACCAGGCCGGCGGCGTACAGCTGGAGCTTCCGGCGTACGTCGGGCTCCTGCTGGAGGGCCAGCGCTTCCGGACGCTGGGCGATCGGGACCGGCTCGTCGTCGCCGGCGATGACGAAGTCGAACACCGCCTTGGCCAGCGCCGCCTTGGTGCCGAACCCCTTGTAGATGCTCTCCGCCGAGACGCCGGCCCGCCGCGCGACCGCGCTGATCGTCGTCGCCTGGAAGCCGTCGGCCTCGAACAGCTCCTGGGCCGCGACCACCACGCCGCGGCGCCGCTGCCGCGCGCGCTCGCGTCGGGTCGTCGCGTCGTAGTTCCTCTTGACGTCAGCCATTCCAGATCCCATGCTTTTGAGTACAGTCACACTGTATCGAATTATTGGGGGACCACGATGAGTACTACAGCAGGCGTGTCGGCCGGTGAGATCGCCGCCCGCAGCATCCTGATGATGGCCGACGGGGAGCGGTCCGACTTCGACGAGCTGGTCCATCCGCGCGCGGTGAACCAGGAGGGCAAGGTCGAGCCGCCGGAGTGCCGGGTGGGTGGACCGGAGGGGTTCTACGCCACCGCGCGCTGGCTGCGGACCGCGTTCGAGGGCCTGGCGTACGAGATCCACCATGTCGTTGCCGATGGCAACCTGGTGGCGGTGAACACGACGATGAGCGGCCGGCATGTGGCGCCGTTCGTCGTCTACACCCCCGATGGAGCGGTGGACACGGCGTTCCCGCCGACCGGTAAGACGTTCGCGGTCACGCAGTCGCACTGGTTCCGGATCGAGGACGACAAGGTCGTCGAGCACTGGGCCAACCGCGACGACCTCGGCCAGGCGCAGCAACTCGGCTGGGTGCCGCCGACGCCGGCGTACCTGTTCCGGATGGCCCGCGCGAAATCCCAGGCCAAGCGAGCGATGTGATCCACGGCGCGGCGGTACGGCGGTTGTTGCTGGTTGACTGCCCGCGTGGACCTTCGGATCGAGCGTGGCGCAGTCGCCCGGCTGGTGATCGACCGGGTCGCGAAGCGGAACGCGTTGACCCGCGCGATGTGGGAGGCGCTGCCCGAGCTGCTCGCGGAGCTGGCGGGTGACGACGAGGTCAAGGTCCTCCTCGTCACCGGCGAAGGGCCCAGCTTCTCGGCCGGTGCGGATATCCGTGAGCTGATCTCCGGTGACGATCCGGCCGATCCGATGGCCGAGCTGCGGGCGTTCAACCTGCGGGCGCAGGCGGCGTTGCGGGAGTTCCCGAAGCCGACGATCGCGGTGGTCCGCGGGCACTGCATCGGCGGCGGTCTGGAGATCGCGGTGAACTGTGATTTCCGGTTCGCCGCCCGCGACGCGAGCTTCGGGGTCACGCCGGCGCGCATCGGTGTCGTCTACCCGCCGGCCGCGATCAAGGTCCTGCTCGATCTGGTCGGCCCCGCGACCACGAAGTACCTGCTGTTCAGCGGGGAGTTGCTGACGGCGGACGAGGCCGGGCTGAAGGGGCTGGTCGATCGCGTGGCCGACGACCCGATGGCGTCGGCCGAGGCCTTCGCGGCGACGTTGGTGTCACGGTCGCAGCTGACGATCCGCTCGGCCAAGGAGTCGGTGAACGCCTTGCTGGCAGGCGAAAACGCCGACGAGGCGGCGGTACGGCGCTATCGCGAGACGATCGCGTCCGGTGAACTCGCGGAAGGGATCGACGCCTTCACACAGAAGCGGTCACCCGAGTTCGTCTGGCATCCCCGCTGAGATCAGCGTGCCGCGGAGCTCGACCCGGTCGCCGGCCGCGGCCGAGACCAGGGCCGCGATCGCCTGCGCGCGCTCGTCGTCGACAGCATCGATCAGGAAGTACCCGGCGAGCTGCTCCTTCGCCTCGCCGAACGGCCCGTCGGTGACGACCTGTTCGCCGTCACGGATCTGGACGATCCGGCCCTCCTCGGGTGGCAGCAGGCCCTCCGAGCTGACCAGCTCGCCCGACTCGGCAAGGTCCCGCTTGAGCCGCGTCAACCGGACCACAGCGTGCTGGTCGTCTTCGGTCCAGGTGCGGTCGAGGTTGCGGAAGATCATCACGACGTACTTCATGGGTTCACCGTAGCGACGCGGACGGACAGAACCCCGCGGACCGTGTGGTCCGCGGGGTCCCGTCGTGCAGGGTCAAGGGTGGATCAGTACCAGTGTCGGCGGCCGCCGACGGCACGGCCCGTCGATCCGAGCAGGAAGAGCACCGCTCCGACCACCAA
This sequence comes from Kribbella sp. NBC_00662, assembly GCF_041430295.1. Lineage (GTDB taxonomy): Bacteria > Actinomycetota > Actinomycetes > Propionibacteriales > Kribbellaceae > Kribbella. The sequence goes on from NZ_CP109029.1 coordinate 2,460,410, forward strand.
CAGCACGATGCCGATGGTCCACAGGATCGGGATACTCAGCAAGAATCCTAGAATCAGCAGGATCAAACCGAGGATGAGCATGAAGCCTCCTTCGCAAGAGCCGCCGGGCGGTCGCTGGCAGCACACGAACCAGGTGCCCACAGTTCGGACCTCGAACCTCCAACGACCGTTTGATGTCAGGACGTGACCGTCGCGAGCCGGCGTGAACGGTTGTGGGTGAGCAGCAGGCCGCAGCCGGCCAGGCCGATCGCGATGAAGATCCATACCGTCGCGAAGGCGATCCGGTACCCGTGCGTCAGGTCGGCCGGCGCGGTGCCCGACGTACTGGCTGTTGCGACTGCGGAGACCGCTGCGACGCCGATCGCACCGCCGATCTGGAAGCTGGCGTTCTGCAGTCCCGACGCGACGCCGGAGTCCTCGCCCGGGACGTCGCTGAGCGAGGCGATGGAACCGGCGACCGTTCCGGCGCCCAGTCCGGCGCCGAAGATCGTCAGGCCCCAGAAAGCGAGCTGGAAGTAACCGGAGTCCACGGTGAGCTGGGTCATCAGCGTCGTACCGACCCCGGCCGTCAGTAGCGACACGAAGGCGACCGACCGCGTTCCGACTCGAGTGACGAGGTGCTGGCCGATGATGGACGCGACGACCGCGGCAGCCGCGAGTACTGCGGACATCAAGCCGTAGCGGACTGCAGAGATCCCGAGTGCGAGCTGGGCGTACTGCGTGTAGACGAAGTTGAGTCCGAACGCAGCCAGGCCCCAGGCGATCGTGATGAGGTTGCCGCCGATCAGTGCGCGGGAGTGGAAGATCCGCAGCGGTACGAGTGGTGCGGCGGATCGCTTCTCCACAAGGATGAACGCTGCGAACAGGACGACCGAGAGGACGACGAGCAGCGCGGTCCGGAGTACCGACGAATCAGGTGCCTCGATGACGGCGTACACGAGGACGATGAGCGCCGCGGTCACGGTGGCTGCGCCGGCGACGTCGAAACCGCGGCGTCCTGGTCCACGGCTGTCCATCAACAGCGTGGGTGCGAGTACGACGACCAGTACGCAGACCGGCACGTTGATGAAGAAGATCCACTGCCAGCCGAGTCCGTCTGTCACTGGTCCGCCGATGAGCGAGCCCGCCGTACCTCCGACTCCGCTCGTCGCGCCCCAGATCCCCAGCGCCTTGTTGCGATCGGCACCAGACGGGAACGTCGTCATCACGATCGACAACGCACTCGGTGCCAGTACGGCGGCCGCAGCGCCCTGCAGGCCTCGTGCGAGTACGAGCGCGTCACCACTCCACGCGAACCCGCACAGCAGCGAGGACCCGGCGAACAACAGCAGTCCGGTGATGAACACACGCCGACGACCCAGGAGATCCGAGATCCGCCCGCCGAGGAGCAGCAGGCCGCCGAACATCAGCGCGTACCCGCTGGGCACCCACTGCACCCCGCCCGTCGAGAACGTCAGCTCGCGCTCGATCGACGGCACGGCGACCAGCACGATCGACGCGTCCAGGATGATCATGAACCCGGTCAGACAGAGCAGTGCCAGCGCCAGCCAGCGCTTCGAATGCGAAACCATCAGAATCTCCAGTACGCCGGGACGCCCCGGCTGAGCGTCACTCGGTGGAGACGTCGGTGCTGGTCGGGAGGAGTTCGACATTCCGGATCTGTCGAAGTTCGGCCGCCTTGTTTCGACGTACCGGGTGACAGGGGGTCACAGGGGCCTCCACGAGGGACAGGATGGTGCCTGTGAAGTACATGCTGCTGATCTACAGCAACCCCGAGAGCTGGGCGAGCCTGTCGGCCGAGCAACGCGAGGGGCTGACCACCGCACACGAGACGCTGACGCGGGAGCTGACCGAGCAGGGCCTGTTGGTCAGTGCGGCTGGTCTGGCCGACCCGATCACCACGCGGACCGTGCAGGTACGTGACGACACCACGACCACGACGGACGGGCCGTACGCCGAGGCCAAGGAACACCTGGCCGGGTTCTACCTGGTGGAGTGCGACGACATCGACCAGGCGATCGGGTACGCGGCCCGGATGCCGGACGCGGAGTACGTCGCGGTCGAGGTGCGGCCGGTGATGGATGCGTCAGGGTTAGAGATGTGAACGACTTCGAGCTGCTGCTCCGTGAGCAGGCGCCGCAGGTGCTGAGTGCGCTGGTCCGGCACTACGGGCACTTCGACCTGGCCGAAGAGGCGGTCCAGGAGGCGCTGCTCGCGGCCACGCAGCAGTGGCCGGGCGAGGGCGTGCCGGACAACCCGCGGGGCTGGCTGATCCGGGTGGGGTCGCGCCGGCTGACCGATCTGCTCCGCAGCGAGTCGGCGCGCCGACGGCGCGAGGAGAACGCGGCCCAGCTTTCCGCTCCGGAGGAGTTCGTTGCCTCGGGCCCGGAGATCGACGATCCGGGTGGCCGGGACGACACGCTGACACTGCTGTTCCTGTGCTGCCACCCGGCGCTCTCGCCGGCGTCACAGATCGCGCTGACGTTGCGTGCGGTCGGCGGTCTCACCACCGCGCAGATCGCGGCCGCGTTCTTGGTGCCGGAGGCAACGATGGCGCAGCGGATCAGCCGGGCCAAGCGGAGCATCAAGCAGGCGGGCAGTTCGTTCGAGATGCCGCCCGAGGCGGAGCGGGACGAGCGGATGGGCGCAGTACTGCACGTGCTCTATCTGATCTTCAACGAGGGCTACACCGCGTCGTCCGGTACGTCGTTGCACAGCGCGGAGCTCACGACCGAGGCGATCCGGCTCGTGCGCGGAGTACGGAAGCTGCTGCCGGACGACGGCGAGGTCGCCGGGCTGCTGGCGCTGATGCTGCTGACGGATGCGCGCCGGCCGGCGCGGACCGGGCCGGACGGGTCGCTGGTTCCGTTGGCCGAGCAGGATCGGTCGAAGTGGAACAAGGCGACGATCGTCGAGGGCGAGGCGCTGGTGACCGATGCGCTGTCCCGGTCGCAGCTCGGGCCGTACCAGGTCCAGGCTGCGATCGCTGCGGTGCATGACACGGCCGAGCACGCCGATGACACAGACTGGCGGCAGATCGTCGCGCTGTACGACGTACTCGAGCAGCTGGTCGACAACCCGATGGTGAAGCTCAACCACGCCGTTGCTGTCGCTATGGCAGTCGGTCCGAAGGAGGGGCTCGCCGTACTCGAGCCACTCGAGGCGGACGATCGGATGAACCACCGGCTGGAGGCTGTGCGCGCGCATCTGCTCGAGATGTCCGGTGACGCCGCGGCCGCACGGGAGAGCTACCTGCTGGCGGCCCGTCGTACGACGAGCGTGCCGGAACGGAACTACCTCCAGTCGAAGGCGGACCGGTTAGCCTGAGGTGTGGATCTGACCAGAGCCTCGCTTCTCCGGGAGATGCTGAGCGGTACTGAGCTGGGGAGCCGGACGACCGCGTTCGGCTATGCACTGCGGCGGTTCACGACCAGACGCAGTGGGCTCATGCTGTTCGGACCGGTCGACGACGAGCCGTGGCACCTGACCGCGCATCTGGACGACGAGCTCCACCGGGCCGGCATCGAGGACGCACGGCCGTCACTGGTTCGCTGGGCGCCGCCGCCGGGCGCACCGCCGCACCTGGCGATCGGTCTGGACCGGCTGCAGGACGCCGGTCGTGGCGAGTCGCTGTTGGTGGTCGCCGAGGAGAATCCGGCCGACACGTTGCTCGAGCGCGTCAGCGACGTACGCCGACGCGGCACGACGATCTTCAGCATCGGGAACGGCGACAAGGAGCTGATGTCGCTCAGCCACGAGACGCTCGTACCGGAGCTGCTGGTGCCGGACGGGTTCGGGTGGCGGAACCAGTCGCTCGGCTACGACCATGACGAGCCGCAGCCGGCGTTGACCGAGGTAGAGCCGCAGACCGCCGAGGGCTTCGAGATGGCGCAGCACCTGGTCAGTCTGGCCGCCGCGGACGAGGAGGCCGGCCGCTCCGGTTGGCGCCGCCGTCTCCGTACGGCCATCGAACGCCTCAGCGGCGAACCGGCCTAGCCGGTCTCAGCTGTCGAGGTAGAGCGCTGCCAACCGAGGCAGGTGAGCTTCGAGATCTTCTTCGTCGTCGAAGTCGATCTCCTCGCCGGCCGGCAGGTCCGGCGTGTCCGGGGCGTCCGCGTCGACAGCCTTCCAGTACGCCGCTTCGTCGCCGGTCACGTTCTTGTACGCGTGACTGCCGACGTGCAGCATCCCTTCGCCGTCGAACCCTTCGAACCCCTCCGGCCGGTCCTCGTCGACCACGTCCGCGAGCGAGTCTGGCCCCGCCAGCGCGGCGTCCCAGACCTCTCGCCCCTGGGCGATCAACCACCCGCGGAACGAATCGAACCCATCCTCCGAAGCACCGGAGTTGATCAGGTACGCCGCCGCCCACAGGTCCCACCGGTACGACTCGACCTGCAATCGCGCGAGCTCGACCCCGAACCCCGCGATCTCCTCGGCCTCCGCCGCACCCAGCAGCTTGGTCAACGCGTCCGCGACCCCGTCCGGATCAGCCACGGTGTCATCCACCGAGGCCCGCGCCTCCTCGACAAGACCCCAGAACCCATCCCTGTCCACCCCCAAACCATCTCACCCACCCAGGGTCCAACGGGAGCGCCAATGAAGGATTGATCTGTTGTCAGGTGGAGATCTCGGACGTTCCCGGCCATCCGGTGGCTGGGCTGGGCGCCGGTTGTTCACTTCGCTCCGTGTCCACCGGCTCGTTGCGATGGTCCGTCAGCGAGAGCTCACTGTCCTCCGTCGGCTGACTCGGTGGCTGCTCCGGGTCGGCCCCGTCCTGCGACGAAAGGGCCGTCGACGTCAACGACGGGCTCTCGTCCGGCTGCTCCGGGGACTCACGCAGCCGCGGCGGAGCGGCAGTCCAGGCCCGCAGGTCCTGCACGATGTCACCGTAGAAGCTGTTGATCGCGTTCTCCACCGAATCGATGAACGATCCGCGGCCTCGGCCGCGCTTGCTGCCGAGTGGCGACCCGAGAGCGACCCGGAACGAGCGCAGTTCCTTCTTCGGGTCCTCGATCAGCACGGCTGGTTGATCACGGACAGCACGCAACAGTTCCGCAGTACCCGCTCCACGTCCGTGCATCACGAACGCCTCGATCCTGGTCGAGTCCGGGGCGTGCCGGAGTTGGCGGAGCAGCCAGTTCACCCGCGTCGTGGCGCGGCCGTCGCGCGGCGCCGCGATGTCGACGTGGCAGGTGACGGTGCCGGCCCGCAGGTCGGCCGTGACACCCAGCGGTCCGACCGCGTTCGGGATGTTGATCGCGCCTTGCAAGATCCCCTGGGTGCTCATCGACTGAACCAGCGACTGCGAGCGCAGTTCGGGCTCGGCCAGTTCCTTGCGTGACAGCGCAGGTGTGACGTCGTCACCGAGCTTCCGGCCGAGTTGGAGGCTGACATACCTCAGCAGGGCGTCGAATCGAGCAGCCACCTCGGGCGCGCACTTGTCGCCGGGACGGAGAGTGCCGGACGCCACGGCTTCGCGCGTGGTCACCCAGGAGGGCCCCATATCGTCGAACTGCAAAGCACCGGATCGCGGGTGCTCCAGGTACCGGATCAACTCACCGAGGATCCAGGCTTGATCCGGGTCGGCGACGCCCCGATGTTCCTTCTGCAGCACGGCCTCCGCCAGGACCATCGACCACGACCAGTGGTGCAGCGCGACCCGCTTCAGCTTTCGCTTGTCGACCTTGGTCGGATGTAGTCCGGCGACGGCCGGAATCTCGTTCGAGATCGTGACGACCGCGTCAAAGCCCTGTTCGCGAGCGATGTCGAGGTACGCCTCGAGTTGTTCCGCTTCCAAAGCGTTGACGCCGGTCTTCACCTCGACGAGAGCAGTCCATTCCTTCTGCCCGCGCCGGGCGCGCAGGAGGCCGTCCGGATAGAGGCGCCGTTCACCCAGGTAGAACGGCACTTCGATGTATGTCTCCAGTTGGCCGGCCGGTGCGCCGATCGGTTGGGTCAGCACCCGGCCGAACTCGCGCACTGACGACATCACCGCGAGCAGCGCTGACGTGGCCCGGCGCTCCTGCTCGTCGGCGCCGTTGATCCCCGAGGTCGGTATCAGGCGTGCCTGATGCCAGCTTTCCTCTGCCATTGCCATCCCCCACGGGTTTGTCCCGGCAGACCCCCCACAGGCCCGCGTCACCGTGATTACCCGTCGAGTCCGGCACGTTACGCCTCTGATCACACAACGTGAAGGGCTAGGCCGGAATCTGATTTCTCTGTGACTTCAGAGCCCAGCCGCAAACTCACGCAGTACCGGAGCCAGGGTGGTGGGTTCGGTGCTGTGGTTTTCGCCGGGGACGGGGGTGAGGGTGGCGGTGGGGAGGTGGGCGGCTACGGCTCGGGCGCCGGTGGAGAGGGCGGGCCAGGTTTTGTCGCCGTGGAGTACCAGGACCGGAAGTTTGACGGTGGACCAGCGGTCCGGCGGGAGGGGGTTGCCGGACATGGTGGTGCCCATGATGCGGCCGTCGTAGGCGATGGTGTGGGCGATCTCTTCGACGGGTGCCCAGTAGGGGGATTGCTTCAGGCCGGCGACGGCTTCGGTGGGTAGGCCGGCGGCGGCGGTCATGAAGAGTTCGGCGGCCTTGTCGCGGCGGCCTGCGGCGACGAAGGCGTCGAGTTGCTCGACGTAGTCGGACGGGAGCGGCGGACGTACGTCGTCGACCACGACCGGGGGCTCGAAGAGAACGAGGCCGGCGATCGGGAGGCCGGCAGCGGCGGCGTCCAGGGCGAGCAGGGCGCCGGAGGACCAGCCGAAAAGAATGGCCGGCCGGCCGGCGTCCTCGATCAGGGCGGCGATGTCCTCGATCTCGCGCTCGATCGCGTACGGCGCGGTGTCGGTGCTCTCGCCGCGGCCGCGCCGGTCGTACACGTACGTGCGGAACTCGTCGCTCAGCAGTTGCCCGACCTCCGCGTTGGCGGGGTTCACGGCGCGGTGCGCGGTGGCGCCGTCGATCAGGATCAGCGGCCGGCCCTCGCCGTACGCGTCGAACGCGATCGTCGTGCCGTCGGCAGATGTCACGGTGCTCATGGTCTTCTCCTCGCTTGGCAGGGAACTAGACCGTACAGTACTCGCCAGAGAACTGGACTGTCTAGTATGATTTCCGCATGGAGCAGGTAGAGCTCGAAGGACGGACGCCCCGTAAACGCCGCGCGATCCTGGCCGCCGCGACCACGGCCTTCCTCCAGCACGGGTACCTCGGCGCGAGCATGGACGAGGTCGCCGCGAACGCCGGCGTCTCCAAACAGACCGTCTACAAACAGTTCGAGAACAAGGAGCGCCTGTTCGCCGAGATCGTCCTCGGCACCAGCGACCAGTTGATGGACGGCCTACTGCAGGCGTACGTCGACACGCTCGACGGAGCCGCCGACGCCAGGGAGGCCCTGCGTGCGCTGGCTCATCGCCTGCTCCAGAGCCTCACCGCGGACAGCGTGCTGCAGCTACGACGGCTGGTGATCGCCGAAGCCGACCGCTTCCCGGAGGTGTGTGGCGCCTGGTTCAACCGTGGCTTCGAGCAGTCCCTGGACGCACTCGGCCAAGCGCTCACGAGACTCAGCGACCGCGGTCTGCTGAAGGAGCTCGAAGACCCGACATTGGCGGCGTATCAGTTCGCCGGCCTGGTCATGTACAAGCCGATGAACCGCGCGATGTTCGCCGGCACGCGCCAGCGCCCGAAGCCCGGTGAGCTGGACAAGCTCGCCGACCAGGCTGCCGAGGTCTTCCTCGCGGCGTACGGCGTCTGACCGCTACTCCTCGTCCCCGGCCGACGCGGACGGACCGGTCAGATGCAGATGAATCCGCCAGCCTGTCCAGGCCAGGAGGCCGACCGGTATCGGTAGCCAGAACGAGGCGAGCCGATACAGCAGTGTCCCGATGAGCGCGGCGTCCGGGCTGATTCCGATGAGCACGAGGAGCGCGGTCAGACCGGCGTCGACGAAGCCGAGACCGCCCGGCGTGATCGGAATCATCGCCAAGGCCTGGGCGACGACATAGGCCAGCAGCACCATGGCAGGACGAGCGTGTGCATTGAGCGCGGCCAGTGCGACCACGAGTGCGGCGTAGTCGAACATGCGGTTCGCCGCCGCCGCCAAGGCCGCCTCCCACCAGCGACCCTCGAACGCGCCGGCGACCCGCTCCCGCTGCGCGACCAGCAGTGCGGCGCAGCTGTCAGCGGTGACGCTGCGTTTGACGAGGTGAATGACGTGGCCGGCCCCGCGACCGACCAGCACGACGAAGCGGGGCCAAGTGAGCGCTGCCAGTCCGAGACCCACGATGACGATCGCCATGATCAGCGAGATCAGAAGGCCGACCTCGAGTTGCCGTGCCGGCGGCGGACCGATCAGGACTGCGGGGACGCTGAGCACGGGCAACAGCAACAGCACGCCGGTCGTGATCAAGCCGATCGCAGTCAAGGCGGAGGCGACGACCGCGGCCGGTTGGCCGGCTCGGATCAAGAGTCTGGCCTGGAGTACTCCGCCGGTCGCCGCACCGCCGGGTAAGACCTTGCCGGCCGCGTTCCCGGCCAGTTGCGCCGTCGCGATCGTGCCCCACCCCGCAAGGACCGGCCGGGGCTCCTCGCTCCCGGCGTGATGGGCCAGGGCCAATCTGGCGAGCCACCACAGTGCCGCGAAGCTGCAGCCCTCCAGCACCACCAGGACCGGGAACCACCAGGGATTCACGTCCGCGAGGCGTGGCCAGGCTCCGAAGAGCGACAGGATGCTCGGCGCCACGATGTACAGGCCGACGCCGGTGATCGCCAGGCCGACAGCGCGGCCGCCCCATCGCCGCACCAAACCCCCGCCAGCGATGCGCATGACTCACCTCGCCCAGAGAACCCCTCGCGTCACCATAGCGCGAACAACCGAATGGTCAGAGGGCGCCGCGGGTGGAGGTCCGGACCACCAGCTCTGGTGTGAACGTGACGCGCTGGTGTTCGTGGTCCGGGTTCGACGATTCGTCCAGCAGCAACTCTGCCGCGGTCCGGCCGAGCAACTGCCGCGGCTGACGCACCGACGTCAGCGGTACGGCGGCCGCCTCGGCGAACTCGATGTCGTCGTACCCGACGATCGCGAGATCCTCCGGAACGCGCAGCCCGAGGCTCACGCACTGTTGCAGCAAACCCAGTGCCAGCAGGTCGTTCGCACAGAACGCGGCCGTCGGCCGTCGGTCCGCCGGGAGGCCGGCGAGTCGTTGCCCGGCACCCCTGCCCTCGGCGACGGTGAGCGCACCGGTGGTCAGCTCGATCAGGTCCGTCGCAGGCTTCCCGGCCGTCCGCAGCGCGCGGCGGGCGCCCTCGCGCCGGTCGACGACCTGGCCGATCGTGTTCGGGCCGCCGACGTACGCGATCCGCTCGTGGCCGAGTTCGAGCAGATGTGAGATCGCGAGCTCGCCGCCGAGGACGTCGTTCACCGCGACCGAGCAGTGCTCGGCCTCGTCGAGAGCGCGGTCGACCACGACGACCGGCGTACCGCGGGACGGCAGTTTGCGTAGCCGGGACGAGTTCTGGTCGATGGGAGTGATCAGGATGCCCTGCACCCGCTGCTGTTCGAGCAGATCGAGGTACGCCGCCTCGCGGTCGGCGTCCTCGCTGCTGGTGCAGAGGAACACCGACAGCCCGGCCGCCTGGGCCGCCTCCTCGACGCCCTTCGCGACGTCGGTGAAGAACGGGTTGCCGGCGTCGAGCATGAGGTAGGCGAGGATCCGGCTGGAGCCCGCGCGCAACTGCCGGGCCGACTCGTTCCGGACGAAGCCGAGCGAGGCCATCGCCGCCTCGACTTTCGCGCGCGTGAGCGGGCTGACCACCTCGGGGCGGTTCAGCACGTTCGACACCGTCCCCAGCGAGACGCCGGCCGCGGCGGCCACTGCTTTCACCCCGGCGGCGTGCGGCTTCGGGGCTCGGCGCCGCCTGGTCCGCTCGGGCAGGGCGTCCGCATCATCGACCGACACGAGAACCTCCCTGCGCACTTGAAACGTGTTAGCTGCCGAAGAATACCCGCTTCCCGCGGATTCTCCGCGACGGCAGTCCGGGATCGGCCGCAAAAGGTGGGCAGGCTCTTGACGGCCACGGGGCACCGCGCTTAGCGTCATGGGACGCTGTTGAAACCTTTCATAGCCTTCCCGCCCGCTCAGATACAGGTGACGCCGTGAATCGTTACTGCTTCTGCCTGCAGGTCCGGCCGGACCGGCTGGCCGAGTACGTCGATCGGCACCGCAACGTCTGGCCGGAGATGCAGGCCGCGCTGCGAGAGTCCGGGTGGCACAACTACTCGCTGTTCCTCCGTGACGACGGGCTGCTGATCGGGTACGTCGAGGCCGAGGACCTGGACGCCGCCCAGAAGGCGATGGCGGCCACGGAGGTCAACACGCGCTGGCAGTCGGAGATGACCGAATTCTTCACGGGGATCGACGGTCGTCCGCCGGACGAGTCCTTCCTGCTGCTGCCCGAGATCTTCCACCTGAAGGGGACTGAGTCATGACGACCGATGCCGTGAAGGCCGCGCTGAGCCGCCAGGAGATCGAGTTGCCCTCGTGGGCGTTCGGCAACTCCGGCACCCGGTTCAAGGTGTTCGCCCAGCCCGGCGTACCGCGGTCGCCCGAGGAGAAGATCGCCGACGCGGCCGTCGTGCACAAGTACACCGGGGTCGCGCCGAGCGTCGCGCTGCACATCCCCTGGGACAAGGTCGACGACTACTCGGGCCTGGCGGCGTACGCGAAGGAGCAGGGCGTCCGGCTCGGGGCGATCAACAGCAACGTCTTCCAGGACGACGACTACAAGCTCGGCAGCGTCACGAACCCCGATCCCGCGGTACGCCGGAAGGCCACCGACCACCTGCTCGAGTGCGTCGACATCATGGACGCGACCGGGTCCCGCGACCTCAAGCTGTGGTTCTCCGACGGCACGAACTACCCGGGCCAGGACGACATCCAGGACCGCCAGGACCGGCTCGCGACCGCCTTGAAAGAGGTGTACGACCGGCTCGGTGACGACCAGCGGATGCTGCTCGAGTACAAGCTGTTCGAGCCGGCCTTCTACACCACCGACGTGCCGGACTGGGGTACGTCGTACGCGCACTGTCTCGAACTGGGGCCAAAGGCAACCGTCTGTATCGACACCGGGCACCACGCGCCGGGGACCAACATCGAGTTCATCGTCGCGTTCCTGCTGCGGACGAAGAAGCTCGGCGCGTTCGACTTCAACAGCCGGTTCTACGCCGACGACGACCTGATGGTCGGGGCGGCGGATCCGTTCCAGCTGTTCCGGATCATGAACGAGATCGTCCGCGGCGACGCGCTCGACCCGGAGCGTGGCATCGCGTTCATGCTCGACCAGTGCCACAACATCGAGGAGAAGATCCCGGCGATCATCCGCTCGGTGATGAACGTCCAGGAGGCGACCGCGAAGGCGCTGCTGGTCGACCGCGACGTACTGCGGAAGGCCCAGCAGGAAGGTGACGTCCTCGGCGCGAATGCGGCGCTGATGGACGCCTACAACACCGACGTCCGGCCGCTGCTTGCGGAGCTCCGTGAGTCGCAGGGCCTGGACGCCGACCCGGTCGCGGCGTACAAGCGCAGCGGCTACTTCGAACAGATCACCAAGGACCGCGTCGGCGGGCAGCAAGCTGGATGGGGAGCATAGTGACCGACCCTGCGGCCGAACTCGTTGCTAGAAGCAATCGACTCGGCGCCGATCCACGGAACACGAACTATGCGGGCGGCAACACGTCCGTCAAGGGGACGGCAACCGATCCGGTGACCCAGGACCCGGTCGAGCTGCTGTGGGTCAAGGGCTCCGGCGGCGATCTGGGCACGCTGACCCAGGCGGGGCTTGCCGTCCTGCGGCTGGACAGGCTGAACGCGCTCGTCGACACCTATCCGGGCGTCGAGCGCGAGGACGAGATGGTCGCGGCGTTCGACTACTGCCTGCACGGGAAGGGCGGCGCGGCGCCGTCGATCGACACCGCGATGCACGGGCTGGTCGACGCCCCTCATGTCGATCACCTGCACCCGGACTCCGGGATCGCGCTGGCGACAGCCGCGGACGGCGAGAAGCTGACCGCGGAATGCTTCGGCGACCGGGTGGTGTGGGTCCCGTGGCGGCGGCCCGGCTTCCAGCTCGGCCTGGACATCGCAGCGGTCAAGCGGGAGAACCCGCAGGCTATCGGCTGCATCCTCGGCGGCCACGGCATCACCGCCTGGGGCGACACCTCGGAGGAGTGCGAGGCGAACTCCCTCGACATCATCCGCACTGCCGAGCAGTTCCTGGCCGAGCGTGGAAAGGCCGAACCCTTCGGCGCGGTCGTCGACGGCTTCGCGGCGCTCCCGGTGGAAGAGCGCAGGGCCCGGGCCGCCGCGCTCGCCCCGGTGATCCGTGGGTTGGCCTCGACGGACAAGCCGCAGGTCGGGCACTACAACGACTCCGATGTCGTCCTGGAATTCACCGCGCGGGAGCGGCTGGCGGAGCTGGCTGCGCTCGGCACCTCGTGTCCCGATCACTTCCTACGGACGAAGGTGCGCCCGCTGGTCCTCGACCTGCCGGCGACTGCTTCGGTCGAGGACGCGGTCGCGCGGTTGCGGGAGTTGCACGCGGCCTATCGCGACGACTATGCGGCGTACTACAACCGGCACGCCGACGCCGACAGCCCGGCGATGCGGGGCGCGGATCCGGCGATCGTGCTCGTGCCGGGTGTGGGCATGTTCAGCTTCGGCAAGGACAAGCAGACCGCGCGGGTGGCCGGCGAGTTCTACGTGAACGCGATCAACGTGATGCGGGGCGCCGAGGCGGTGTCGACGTACGCGCCGATCGACGAGCGGGAGAAGTTCCGGATCGAGTACTGGGCGCTGGAAGAGGCCAAGCTGCAGCGGATGCCGAAGCCGAAGCCGCTCGCCACCCGGGTCGCGTTGGTGACCGGTGGCGGGTCCGGGATCGGCAAGGCGATCGCGCAGCGGCTGGCCGCGGAGGGCGCGTGTGTCGTCGTCGCGGACCTGGATCTCGCGGCGGCCGAGGCAGTCGCCAAGGAGATCGGGTCGTCGGACGTGGCCGTTGCCGTGGGCGCCGATGTGTCGTCCGCGGAGGCGGTCGAGGCCGCGCTGCGGGACGCCGTACTGGCGTTCGGCGGGGTGGACCTGATCGTCAACAATGCCGGGCTGTCGATCTCGAAGTCGTTGCTGGAGACAACGGAACGGGATTGGGACCTGCAGCACGACGTGATGGCGAAGGGCTCGTTCCTGGTGTCGCGGGCGGCCGCGAAGGTGCTGATCGACCAGGGGATGGGCGGCGACATCATCTACATCTCCAGCAAGAACTCGGTCTTCGCGGGCCCGAACAACGTCGCGTACGGCGCGGCGAAGGCGGACCAGGCGCATCAGGTCCGGCTGCTCGCGGCCGAGCTCGGCGAGTACGGGATCCGCGTCAACGGCGTGAACCCCGACGGTGTCGTCCGCGGGTCCGGGATCTTCGCCGGCGGTTGGGGAGCGCAGCGGGCCGCGGTGTACGGCGTACCCGAGTCGGAGCTCGGTGCGTTCTACGCGCAGCGGACTCTCCTCAAGCGTGAGGTGTTGCCGGAGAACGTCGCTGCCGCGGTGTTCGCGCTGACCGGTGGCGACCTCACCCACACGACCGGTCTGCACGTGCCTGTCGACGCCGGCGTGGCAGCCGCCTTCCTACGGTAGGCATTGCCATGAAGCGTGTCGCGGCGGTGGATCTGGGCGCGTCGAGCGGCCGGGTGATGCTCGGTGAGGTCGGCGCGCACGTCCTGGAGCTGCGCGAGGTGCACCGGTTCTGGAACGGGCCGGTGCGCGTCCACGGCCGCCTGCACTGGGACATCCTCCACCTCTACCGCTCGACACTGGACGGCTTGCGTACGGCGGGGCCACTCGACGGGATCGGGATCGACTCCTGGGCCGTCGACTACGGCCTCCTCGACGACGCCGGCCGGCTTCTCCGCAACCCGGTCCATTACCGCGACTCGCGCACCGAGGGCGTGATGGAGCGTGTGCTGGAGAAGGTGCCTGCGGCCGAGCTGTACGCCGTCACGGGTCTCCAGCAGCTCCCCTTCAACACGATCTACCAGCTGGCCGCCGAGGAGCTCGGGGGTGCTAGCAGCCTGCTGATGATCCCCGATCTGCTGGCGTATTGGCTGACCGGTGAGGTCGGGGTGGAGCGGACCAACGCATCTACTACCCAGCTGTACGACGTGTTGGCCCGCGACTGGAGTGATGAGCTGGTCTCGCGGGTGGGCCTTCCCCGCAGGGTGTTTCCGCAGTTGCGGGAGGCGGGGGACGTGATTGGGGACGTGCTGCCCGATGAGACCGGGTTGGCGCCGGGCACGCCGGTGATTGCCGTCGGGTCGCATGACACAGCTTCCTCTGTGGTTGCTGTGCCTGCCGCCGATGAACGGTTCGCGTACATCTCCTCCGGGACCTGGTCGCTCGTCGGGCTCGAGTTGGATGCGCCGGTGCTGACCGACGCGGCGCGGGAGGCCAACTTCACCAACGAGGGTGGTGTCGACGAGCGGATCCGGTTCCTGCGGAACGTCATGGGCCTGTGGATCCTGCAGGAATGTCAGCGGGTCTGGGGCGACGACGACCTCGACGGGCTCCTGCGAGACGCGGGCGCCGCCCCGCCGTTCACCACCCTGATCGATCCGGACGCGCCCGAGTTCCTTGCCCCCGGCAACATGCCGGCGCGGGTCGAGGAGCACTGTCGCGCGACCGGGCAGGAGCCGCCGCGGTCGCGGGGTGCGATGGTTCGGTGCATCCTGGAGAGCCTCGCGCTGGCGTACCGGCGTACGTTGCGGTCCGCGCAGTCGATCGCCGGCCGCGAGGTCGACGTACTGCATGTCATCGGCGGCGGCTCGCAGAACGAACTGCTCTGCCAGTTGACCGCCGACGCCTGCGGACTGCCCGTCCTCGCCGGGCCGGTCGAGGCATCCGCGCTCGGCAACGTACTGGTCCAAGCTCGCGCGCTCGGCGAGCCCCTGCCGGACCTGGCCGCCATGCGCGCGCTGGTCCGCTCCACCCATCGCCTGCGGACCTACACGCCGCAGGGCAAACCGGCCGACTGGGACGCCGCCGAGTCCCGGATGTTCGGAACCAGGTGATTCGTATGACCGTCCTCCCTCAGGAACTTCGAGCGCGGCGGGTGCCGCCGCGTGAGATCAGCCATGACGATCTGCAACTTCTCCGTCTGCTCGCGACCGGACTGCCGGTCGACGCGGTCGCGCGTCGCCTCGACCTGTCCGAGCGAACCGTGCGTCGCCGTACCCGCCTGATCTGCGACCGCCTCGGCTTCAGCACCGCAATCGAGGCAATCGTCTGGGCAGCCCGCCGCGGCCTGGTCTGAGGTACTGCGTTAAGCCGCGCCCCGGCCCGGGTACCGGTCTGATCATCGAGCCGAGGAGGAGCGATGAACGGAATGACCATCGTGTGGATCGTTGTCGCGCTCGCCGCGCTGGTGATCGTGGCCGGCCTGGTCGCCGGCGCGGTCTCGAAGAGGTCCAAACGCCGGGCCGAGGCGCGGCCGCCGTCAGCCGGCCGGATCGAGTCCCACGAGCCTCGCACGAGCACCGAGGACCCGAGGAACGAGAATCCGAAGGCCCAGAACCTGTGGCCGGAGACGGACTGGGACGACGGCACCCACCCGCACGACCCGCGACCTTCGAAGCACACCAAGCACTAGATCAGATCAGGTACCTGAACTCGGGGGAGTTCGGGTTGATGCGTTCGATGTCGAGGGGGGCGGCCTCCATCCGGGACAGTAGTCCGGGGAGGTCGTCGCGGTTGCTGATCTCGATGCCGACCAGCGCGACGCCGGTCTCGCGGTTGTTGCGCTTCACGTACTCGAACAACGTGATGTCGTCGTCCCGCCCGAGCACGCCGTCGAGGAACGTCCGCAGCGCGCCGGGCTCCTGCGGGAACGTCACCAGGAAGTAGTGCTTCAGCCCCTCGTACACCAACGAGCGCTCGAGGATCTCGCCGTACCGGCTGACGTCGTTGTTGCCGCCGGACAGCAGGCAGACCACCGTCTCACCAGGCCGTACGTCGAGACCGTTGCCCAGGGCACTTGTCGACAAAGCGCCTGCGGGCTCCGCGATCAGTCCATCGGTCTGGTAGAGCTCGAGCATCTCCGAACACACCAGCCCCTCGGGCACCGACATCAGCTCCACACCGCTCTGCCGCACCAAGGGCAGCGTGACCTCACCGACCCGCCGTACCGCGGCGCCGTCGACGAAGCTGTCCAGGTGCGGCAACGTCACCGGCTCACCGGCCTCCAGCGCCGCCGCCATACTCGCCGCGCCGCCCGGCTCGACCCCGACGATGCGAACGCTGGGATGCCGCTCGGCGATCCACGTTGCAACCCCTGCAACGAGACCGCCGCCGCCGACCGGGACCACGAGCACGTCCGGAGCCTGGCCGAGCTGATCGACCAGCTCGACGGCCACGGTCCCCTGTCCTGCAACAGTTCTCGGGTCGTCGAAGGCCGGCACCATCGTCGCCCCGGTCGCCTGACCTTCGGCGAGAGCGGCGGCGGCCGCGTCGTCGTACGTGTCGCCGGTGACGATCACCTGGATCTGCTTGCCGCCGAGGGCCGCGATCCGGTCCCGCTTCTGCCGCGGTGTGGTCCGCGGTACGAACACTTTGCCCTGGACGCCGAGAATGTGGCACGAATACGCCAACCCCTGGCCGTGGTTGCCGGCACTCGCGCAGACCACGCCGGCCGCCTTGGCCGCGTCGTCGAGCTGGGCGATCAGGTTGTAGGCGCCGCGCAGCTTGTAGGAACGGCCGATCTGCAGGTCCTCCCGCTTCAGCCAGACCTGCGCGCCGGTGCGCTCCGACAGGCGGAGGTTGCGTTGCAACGGTGTGCGCACGGCGACACCGTCCAAACGGTCGACCGCGGCCTCGATCGCTGCCGCGTCAACGGTGGTCGATCGAGCGACTGAACTACTGCCCTGCATGGCGTTCCTTCCCGTGCATCTGCACGATCTTCGCCGATTCGCTCGCTGCACAAGACGATCCGCGTCCACAGTCCGGACCGGCGCATACCCTTTGCGCATCAGACTCTTGCACCATGCGTGAAACGGCTCTTCACTGGGCAGTCTAGTTTTCATACGCTCACTCGGTGTAACGACCAGGCCCCTGGAACAGATGAGCCGAGTAAAGCCGGTCAGTGAGGACTGGAGGGCACAGATGGAGCTGATTCCGTTCAGTCTGTGGGGAGACGCTCTGTGGTGCGGTCAGGAAGTCGTGCGGGAGGCCCCGCACGAGCAGGCGATCCGAAGCCTGTTCCCGGACCCCATCCCAGCGCGTGGCGCAGATCTGGACACCGAGGCGGACCTCGTCCCGGAACCGCACAACCGTTTCGACCCGCGGTCGATCGCCGTCCGGGTGCAGGGCAAGGTTGTCGGCTATCTGCCGAGGGACGACGCGCACCGGTACCACCCGGTGCTGTCAGAACTGGTGGCGCAAGGCCTGCAACCGCAGGTTCCCTGTCACCTGTGGGTCAGTGAGTGGGAGCCGGCGGACTGGGACGGTAAGGGCGCCCAGGGCACCGAGTTCCACGCCAGTGTCGCGGTCGCCCTCGGGCAGCCGCACATGCTCGTACCGGTGAACCTGCCCCCGCCAGGCAGTTTTCACCTGCTACCGCCCGGCAGCGGCATCGTCGTACCGGGCAGCGACGTGCATCCCGACGTACTCGCACCGTTCTTCCGGGCGGAAGGCGAGTGCTGGGTGTACGCCACCATGCACGCGATCGAGGAGGAGGACGGTATCCAGGACCGGCACCGGATCGTGGTCGAGATCCGGCTCGACGACGAACCCGTCGGCCGGCTCAGTCCACGGCTGAGCGCCGAGTTCCTGCCCGCGATCCACTACCTCGCCGACATGCGTGCCGAGACCGCCGCACGCGTCGCCGTCCGCGGCGACCGCACCGCATCGGAGGTGATTCTCTACGCAGCGCGGAGTCACGACCTCCCGGCTACCTGGCCGGACGGGCTGGCCCGCTCCCCAGTCGCGTCCCCGCAATGGCACTACTGGGCAACGAAGGAAGCCAACTAGGCGGCTGCGCAGTACTGACCATGCCTCACCAGGCCGGTACTGCGGAGCTACTTGAACAACTGCACGTTGTCGCCGCACCAGGCCGCGAACGTCCGTGGTTCGCGCCTGGTGAGGCGGCGTACGGCGTCCGTGCGTAGGCCGATCGTGTCCGCGCGCATCAGCTTCAGCCCTTCGACGATCGCCGCCGCCAGATCCGGCGGCGCGCCGTTCGGGTAGCGGAAGCGGACAGCCTCCTCGGGTGTCTCGATCGGGCGTACGTCGAGGCTGCGGCCGATCGCGTCGCCGAGGATCGAGACCTGCTCGGCGAGCGTGAACGCCTCCGGGCCGGTCAGTGTGTACTCCTGCTTCTCGTGCCCGTCCTCGGTCAGGACGGTCGCCGCGACGGCCGCGATGTCCGCCGGATCGATGGGTGCGGACCGGCCCGGGCCGATCGGGTCGAGCACGTAGCCGCCGGCCCGGATCGTCGGCAGCCAGTCCACCGCGTTCGTCATGAAGCCGGTCGGCCGGAGGAACGTTGCCGGGATCCCCGAGTCGCGGATCAACTGCTCGCGCTCGTGATGCCAGCGTCCCATCGCGGGGATCGGGTCGCCGAGCACGGCGTACGACGAGAGGTAGACGAGGTGCCGTACGTCGGCCTCGCGCGCCGCGGCGACGACGTTGACGGTGTGGTCGAGGCCGGTGCCGGGGACGAGCAGGAACACCTTGTCGACGCCGTGCAGGTCGAGCGGTCCGTCGAGGTCGCCGATCTGTTGCTCGGCGGGCAGGTCCTCGCGCGGGGTGCGGACAAGGGCGCGGAAGTCGGCGCCACGGCCGTTGAGCTCGTCGACGAGCTTGCGGCCGATGTGTCCACTGGCGCCGGTGATGAGTAGCATGACAGACTCCTTTACCGGTTAACGATTCCTCAAGAACGTTAACCGGTAAACGATCTGGTCGTCAAGGAGAGCGTCGATGCCCGAGTTCCTGGAGTTGCACAGCAAGACGTCCAAGTTGCTGCGCGCCGCGGCGGACGCCGCCGTACAACGCCATGGGCTGCGGCTCGGGCAGGATCATTTGCTCGCGGCGCTATGGGCGGAGGACGGACGTACGCCGGGCGAGATCGCCGCCGCGGTCAACGTGACGACGCCCGCCGTGACCAAACTCGCCACCCGGATGGCCGAGTCGGGCTGGCTCGAACGGCGCCCCGACCCGCACGACAACCGCCTCGTCCGGCTCTGGCTGACGCCGGCCGGCCGGGCCCTGCAGAAGCCGATCGAGGCCGAACGCCAGGCGCTCGAGGACCGCATCACGGCGACGCTCACGAAGACCGAACGGGCCCAGCTGATGAAAGCGCTGACGAAGATCCAGGACGTGCTGGTGTCAGACCTCGCGTGAGCCGGAGCGCTGCGTCTCGTTCGGCCCCATCCGATAAGCCAGACGCGGGTCCACCGGCGTACCGCCCGCGGCGCCGCCCGCCGTGCCGGACGGCGCTTCGGCTGCTGAGGCGACACCCGATGACGCGGCGGCCTGCGCCGCACGGACATCGACCGCCGCCTGCAACGGCTCGCCGGTCGGCGCGGGCGGATGCGCGAGCCGCTCCACCGCCTCGATGCCGGCGCCTGCGACCTCGATGCCGAGCATTCGGCTCTCGAGCCGGCTCTGGTCGAGCGCTCGCGGTGCCAGGCCCGAGTGTCCGGCCAGGTCCCGGGTGGCGACGGCGTCGATCTCCAGAGCGCGCTGTTCCATCGCCTGCTGGATGCCGGTGATCGCGGTCTCGTGGTGCTCGGCAGGGATCATCGCCTGCGCCTCGGGCGACGTCCGGAAGAGCGCGGTCGCGGCGGCTCGCAGCGGCGAGCTCTGCGGCCCTTGACCGTGTGAGGTTGCGAGCATGGTCCGGGCGATGTCGGCGGCGGGGCGGTGATCGCCGAGCTGCTCGCCCAGGGTCTCGGCGAAGCCGGCTGCCGCGATCGCGCGCAAGTGGTCGCGGGGGTCGACGGGCTCGGGCTCGCCCGCGACCCGCTGCCCGAGGATGCCCTGGGAGGCGGTCGGGACCTGGCTGGCCGCGATCATGTTGTCCACATCCTGCACGGCCACCTGCCTGGCCAGGCCGCGGACCAGGGTCTGGTGCCTGAAGTCTCCGGCGTACGCGTCGGCCATGGCATCGCAGATGGCAGCGCGGTCCCCGGCGTCGCTCGAGCCGTTGAACCGGCCGGCGTTGTCCTTCATCGGGCGTCCGGTGTGTGCCTGCACCATCGTGGACATGCGGTCCCACCACTGGCCCCGGACCTCCGCCGCCCGCCGTGCGGCGGACCTGAACCCGATGGCCACTGCTTCCTCCTCATTGCGCCTGGCAACAATCCGGTCCCGATCGTACGACGTGGACGGGGCGTACGCTGGAGGTATGGCGAACGCACCGGAGTGCCCGGTCTGTGGGCAGCGAGGAGTGCCGATTCTCTACGGCCTCCCGACCCGGGTCGCCCGGGAGGCGGCCGCCGCCGGCAAGGTCCGCCTCTTCGGCTGCGTCGTACCGGCCGATCCGGATCAATGGACCTGCCCGCAGTCCCACACCTGGAAGGCCGATGACGACGCCCTCCTGCTCGCCGCCATCGACGCTGCCATCCAGGACGCCAGGCGCTAGCTCGGCTTGATGTTCTGGTTGAGGTGGAACAGGTTCGTCGGGTCGTAGGTGTTCTTGACGCTGACGAGCCGCTGGTACGTCGCCGCCGGGTAGGACGCCCGAACGATGTCCTCGTTCGTCTCGCCGGTGAAGTTCACGTACGACGCCGCGCTCGGCCCGAGTGAACTGCCGGCCGCGCGGGCCCACTCGACGACCGCGTCGTACCCGGCCGAGTCCTCGCTCCGGGCGACGACGTTGAGGATGTACTCGCGGTCGCGGGTGCCGAACGCCGTGGCGTCGGCCGGTACCCGGCCCATCGCGCCACCGAGATGGTGGACGTGGAGCTCCGACAGCCCGTTCGGTGCTGCGGAGTGCGCGTCGACGAGCGCGTCGACCGTTGCCGGATCGAGGTCGCTGAAGAACGCCGAACGGAAGTAGTTCCGCAGACCGCGCGGGAACAGCGGATCGAGCAGCGTCTGCATCGCGTTGTACGGCATCGGCCCGAACAGGTCGGCGACGACCGGTGCGAGTTCGCGGAACGGCCGGGTTGCGGCGTCACCAGCGTCCGGCTGCCCGGACCACATCCCGAGGACGGCGACGATCGGCTTGCCGTGCACCTCTTCCGGCAGGAACGGCAACGGCGGGGCGGTGGTCAGATTGATTGCCAAGGACAACTCGTCCGGCGCCGACGCGGCCGCCGTACCGAACCCACGCAGTACGTCGGCTGCGCGATCGCCCGGGTAGAACACGAGGCCCGCGAAGACGGTCGGACCGACCTCGTACGCCTTGAACTCGAACGAGGTGACGACGCCGAAGTTGCCGCCGCCGCCTCGCAAGGCCCAGAGCAGCTCGGGGTTCTCGGTCTCACTTGTGTGCAGGTACCGACCGTCGGCGGTGACGATGTCGGCCCCGACGAGGTTGTCGCAGGCCAGGCCCGCCTTGCGGACGAGCCAGCCGATGCCGCCGCCGAGCGTGAAGCCGGCGACGCCGGTCGACGACACCAGACCGCCGGTGACGGCCAGCCCGAACGCCTGCGCCTCCGCGTCGACGTCGCCCCACGTGCAGCCGCCTTGCGCCACGATCCGGCGCCGGTCGGGATCGATCCGGACCGAGTTCATCGGCGACAGGTCGATGACGATGCCGCCGTCGGTGGTCGAGAATCCGGGGATGCTGTGGCCGCCGCCCCGGACCGCCAACGTCAACCCCTCGCTCCGGGCGAACTCCACGGCCCGGATGACGTCGGCCACCCCCTTGGCGCGGACGATGAGCGCCGGTCTCTTGTCATGCGCGGCGTTCCAGATCGACCGCGCGTCGTCGTACGACGGGTCGGCCGGGCGGATCAGCTCACCACGAAGTCCTTCGGCAAGTTCACCGAGGGTGGCCTCCCCGAGCGTGTCCTGCCGCGCTTGCGTCGTTGTCATTTCTACTCCTGATTCGTTCCGCCCAGGACGTTTCCCGGGCTGACAACGACATTAGGAAGGAGGTCTTCGCAAGGGCTTAGCGTGACTTAGCGGCGCATGAGCACGGCGTCGGCGCGCGCCGAACCGATCCGGCAGCCCAGGCGGGTGAAGATCTCCAGCGCCGCCGGACCGTGTCGGTCGAGCACCTCGGTGTCACCGTCTTCGGCGGCGAGTTCGGCGGTGAGCAACCGCGTCCAGGCCTCGAGTCGCAGATATCCCTGCGGGTGAAAGGCGTCGACCGCCTGCTCGGCCAGGATCCGCGCGGTACGGCGTTCGCCGGCGAACAACTCGACGACCGCGAGGTTGAGCAGAGCGCCACCCGCTGCCGGCGCGTCGTCGACCGCCTCGCCACGATCGAGGGCGGCGCGGGTGAGTCGCCGGCCCGTCCCGGGATCGCCGGACGCCGCGGCGAGCAGACCGAGATTGGCGAGAGTCAGGCTCTCGCCGCGGCGGTCGCCGAGTTGCTCACGGATCCTGAGGGCGTCACGCAGGTGCTTCTCGGCCGCACCGAACAGGCCCTGGTCGCGTTCGATGCAGCCGAGGTGGTTGAGCGCGTGGCCGAGCCCGGACGCATCGTCGATCCCGGTGAAGGTATCGACGGATCGGCGTACGGCGTCCTGCGCGGCGTCGAGGTTCTTCGTCAGGCGATGGGCGTCGGCCAGGCCCGACAACGCGTAGCCGATGCCCTGTACGGCGCCGACCCGGCGGCCGATCAGGAAGGTCTCCTCGAACACCGGGATCCACGACCCGTCGATCGGTACGAGCGGCAGGCACATCGTGACGGCGGGGAAGAACCTGGTGGTGTTCGGGTTGATCTGCCTCAGCCGCCGTAGGCATTCCTCGAAGCGTTCCTGCGCGAGTTCGGCGTTCTCGCGGAACAGGGCGGTCATCGCGCCGAGGCTTTGTGCGGCCGCGGCCAGCGGGTCCGCTCCGAGGGCGTCGGCCTGCGCGAGCGAGTCCACCGCGGTCTGCTCGATCTCGTCGAGATCTCCGCTGCCGAGCAGAAGCGTGCCACGCAGTACCCGGGTGGTCACCAGGTCGACCTGGTCTCCGGACTGATAGGCGACCGCGACCGCTTCGTCGCCGAGTCGCGGGAGCCGGTCGGCCAATCCGCTCCGGGCGAGGAGGATCGCGAGCGCGAAGATCGCTCGCGCTCGCTCGCGGGACGGTTCGACTGCGACCTCGAGGACGCGTTCGAGCCAGCCTGCGCCTTCGGAGAAGTGACCCCGCGCCAGCCAGTACGGCGACAGGCTGAGGCCGAGCAGCAGAGCCCTCTCATGGTCGTGGCGGAGTGCCCAGTTGAGTGCGGCACGGAGGTTGTCGTGGTCGGCGTCGAGCAGCTGAGGACGTTCGACGACGACGCCGGCTCGCTCGGGATCCTCGTCGGCCGCCAACTCCAGGAAGTGTCTGCAGTGCGCCGCCTCCATCGGTGCGGCTTCGTGCGCGGCGAACAGACGCTCGTGTGCGAACTGGCGAATGGTCTCCAGGAGCCGGTAGCGCGAGCGCGGCCCGTCGTGGTCGACGAGCAGCAGTGACTTGTCGACCAGGCGGCCGAGGAGGTCGAGGACGTCGGAGTTGGGCAGGCGTTCGTCGGCGCAGACCTTCTCGGCGGAGCGGAGCGAGAAGCTGCCGGAGAAGACCGCGAGCCGTCGGAGCAGCACCTGCTCGTCGGGCGACAACAACGCGTGGCTCCACTCGAGTGTTGCGCGCAGCGTCGCGTGTCGGGTGACCTCACCGGGGCGGCCGAGCAGCGAGAGTGCCTCACCAAGACGGGCGGCGATCTCGGCGGCCTCGAGGTGTGAGGCGCGGGCGGCCGCCAGTTCGAGGGCGAGCGGGATGCCGTCGAGGCAACGGCAGATCTCGACGATTGCGGTGGCGTTGGTCGGGTCGAGGACGAAGCCGGGCCGGACATCCTGGGCTCGGTCGACGAAGAGCCTTACCGAGGAAAGCGTGCGGAGTCGGTCGAGCTCGTCTGTTGGCTCGGGAAGCTCGAGTGAGGGGACGCGGAAGGTCACCTCGCCGGGAGCGTGGAGTGGTTCGCGGCTGGTGGCGAGCAGGCTGACGCCGGGGCAGCTTCGGCGTATTTCGCTTGCTAGTCCGGCGCAGGCGGCGAGGAGGTGCTCGCAGTTGTCCAGTACTAGAAGGAGATTGCGGGGTGCCAGCCGGGTGATCAGGGTGCGCGTCGAATCCGATCCGGCCGCGGGGTCGAGGCCGAGGGCCGCGGCGACGGAGTCGGCGACGAGGTGTGGGTCGGCGACCGGTACGAGGTCGGCGATCCAGACGCCGTCGGCGTACGAGTCGACGAGGCGACGCGCGGCCTCCTCCGCCAACCGGGTCTTGCCGGCGCCGCCGACGCCGGTGAGGGTGACGAGTCGGCCCTGCTCCATCAGGCGATGGACGTCCGCGATCTCGCGCTCGCGGCCGACGAAGCTCGTCAACGCCGGCGCGAGGTTGTGCCTCGCCTGCTGCTGCGGCGGTTCGGCGGCTGGGGTGCCGGACAGGAGTTCTTGGTACAGGCGTTGGGTTTCCGGGTCCGGGTCGGTGCCGTACGCCGTACGCAGGTCACCTCTCAGCCGTTCGTACTGCGCCAACGCTTCGGACGACCGACCCGTTGCCGCAAGTCGTCGCATCAGGCTCCGGACGCCGTGCTCGTGCAGCGGATCGATGGCGAGTGCGCGGGTCAGCGCGTCGAGCGCCTCCGCCTCATGGTGGTCCGCTGCGGCCGCGTCCGCGAAGTCGACGAGCAGATTGCCGAAAGTCGCCCGGAGCTCCTCGCGCGGGCGGACGGCCCAATCCTCGAATCGGTCCTCGGGCAGGAGATCGCCTGTGTACGCAGCGACCGCGGCGCGGAGGTCGTCGAGGTCACCACTGGTCCGGCCGAGTGCGGCCAGCCGCTCGAACGTCCGTACATCGACGTCGACGAGCCCGTCCGCGAGCAGCACCACGAAGTCGTCGCGCAACTCGAGCAATCCGTTGCTCGACTCGTCACCCGCGAGTGCCCGCCGTGCGACGTGCAGGGCCTGGTGGAGGTTGTTGACCGCGGACGTCGACGGCCGGTCCGGCCACAACGCTTCGAGCAGTACGTCGCGGTGCAGCCGCTGGTCGCGCGTCAACGCGAGCAGCTTGACCAGCGTCCGCGCCTTCCGCAGCCGCCAGACCTTCGGATCGACGGATCGCCCCCCGCGATCGACAGCAAAACCACCGAGCAGTTGGATCCGCACCTTCACCCTCCCCCCACGATCGTAGGCCCCACTTTCGGCAAGGATGAGCAGATGAGCCAGCGGTGGAACCACAACATCCACTACCACTCACGCATTCTGCAGTCCGTCCCACCCGACGCCGGGTCCGCGCTGGACATCGGCTGCGGCGAGGGCACGCTGACCCGGTCGCTACGTCACGTCGTACCAGCGGTCACCGGCATCGACCTCGATACACCGAGCCTGGAGCTGGCCCGCGAGTACGGCGATGACATCTCGTACGTCCACGGCAACTTCCTGGACCATCCACTCGAGCCGGCCTCGTACGACGTAGTCACCTCCGTCGCCACCCTCCACCACGTCGACGCCCGCACGGGCCTACTCCGGATGCGCTCCCTGGTCCGACCGGGCGGTGTGCTGGCGATCGTCGGTCTGGCTCGCCCGAGATTGCCTCAAGACCTACCGCGCGAGGTCGCCGGCGTAGCCGCGAGCTGGGCCTACCGCGCGGTCAAGAGTCACTGGCAGCACCCATCACCCATCATCTGGCCCCCGCCCGTCACCTACTCCGAAATGCAGGCATTGGCGACCGAACTCCTCCCCGGCGCCACCTACCGCCGCCACCTACTCTTCCGCTACTCAATCCTCTGGAGCCGCCCCAACTGTTGACTACTGGTTCCTGCTGTAGTCGCTGCTTAGCCTGTGGTTGTGGACAAGAAGTGGGGGCCGGATCCAGAGGCAGGTGAGTGGTTGCCTCTGGATATCACGGGTGAGGCGCTGGCCAGCGAAGAGATGGATCGGATTCGCGCCCTGCTGGAGCCCTTGACGGCCTACGACGGTGGCATGCTGTGGGACTCCGAGACCGCGACACTCACAGTGCAGATGACCACGGAGGATGCCCTCCAACAGGCCCGCCTCCTCCTGTTGGTCACGAACCCGACCTGGTTGCGTGTCCTGTTCGTCCAGGTTCAGTACTCCGGCGAGGAGTTGCAGGAGCTCTCCTCCCGGCTACTCGAACACCAGACCACGTGGACCGGCACCACAGGTATCAGCGGTGGCGTCGACCACTACGCCAACCGCCTCGTGATGCTGGTCGCCCGCAACCACCCAGAAGCCGACATGCTGATCCAAGCCATCAACAACTTGAACGACCCAAGAATCACCCTGGAGGTCTACGGCTCAGAGTTTGGTGCCTATTAGTTGGTAGATGTCGTCGTGGGCGCCGGGGAGGTCGTCGTGGCCGAAGTCGGGGTAGAGGCGGGTTTCTTTTGGTGACGTGAGTTTGTTGTAGACGGCGAACTGGGTGGAAGGCGGGCAGACCTGGTCCTCCAGGCCGACGAAGAGGGTTACCTCGGCCTGGATGCGAGGGGCGAGGTTCTGCACGTCGATGTAGCCGAGGGTCGTGAACACCTCGTCCTGCCGCAGGTGCCGCGGGTCGCGCTTGCGGAACCAGGTGACGATCTCGTCGTACGGACCGGTCTCCAGGTTCAGGTCCCACGTCCGCTGGTAGTCGCACAGGAACGGGTAGACGCTCGCCGTGTACTTGATCGACGGCGTCAGCGCGGCCGCCACCAACGACAACCCGCCGCCCTGACTCCAGCCGGTGGTCGCGATCCGCGACGCATCCACCTCCGGCAATCCACCGATCAGATCGGCCAGCCGCCGCGTGTCCAGGAAGATGTGCTTGTACAGCAGCCCATCCGGCCCGGCGTCCAACCCATGCACCAAATGGTGCTGCAACGAGAAGCTGTTGCCCTCCTGCGACGGAGTACGGAAGCCGACCTGCTCTCGCACATCCAGCGCCGCCACCGTGAACCCGCGCGCCGCATATGGCAGCAGCTCGACCCACTTCGGCTGCTCCCCGCCGTACCCGTGGAAGAGCAGCACCGCCGGCCCGGTCGGCTCGGCAGGCCGCAGGACCTTCGCATGCACCCGATACCCACCGGTCCCGGTGAAGTACAGGTGCTGCGCGGTCGCCGTGGTCAGCGGGAAGTCGGTCGCGTCCACGAACTCCGCATCGGCGGGGACCTCGTCCAGGGACAGCAGCGCCTTGTCCCAGAACTCGTCGAAGTCCGCGGGCCGCGGGTTCGTGCCCTGGTAGGTCAGTAGCTCGTCGTACGACAGCTCGAAGGAAAGCACCGGATCATTCTGCGCTGCCGGTGTCCTCCGGCACAGTCCCGTCCCAGATCGTGTACCCGTGGGCCGCGTTCAGCTTGTCGCGCAGCGTGGCCTCGAGTGACGGGACCTGCTTCGGCGCGAGCCACGCTAGCGGCAGCAGGATCGGGTGGTCGGGCTGCTTGGTCCGCAGCACGATCGCCTCGCCGTGCGTGGTCTCCACCCGGCCGACCTCCGTGATGTCCGTCCACGGCGTCCGCAGGCCGCGTACTTCGATGTCGGAGTCCCGCAGCCGCGCGACCTTCGGCGGCCGGGCCAGGATCCACAGACCGGCCAGCGTGATCACCCCGCCGAGCGAGACGAACACCGACACGGCCACGGACGGCAGCCCCAGTGCCCACAGCACTGCGGCTACCCCGAGAATGATCAGCCCAGCGGCCAGGATCCCGAGGAACCGACCCGCCCGCATCCGGTACGTCGTACGCATCGACACAGGATCTCATCCGACCCGGGTGACCATGTCAGAAGGATTCCGTCTCGGACGACGACGCGTTGCCGAGCGGGGTCTTGGCCAGGCTGATCGTCCAGTTGTACGAGCCGTCGAAGACGTCGTCGAACTTCTGGTACGAGCAGTCCTCGGTGAACCGGTGGTTCTTCGCGTCCCAGCTCGTCCCGGACTTGAAGTAGACCCAGTAGTCCTGGCTGCGGATCCCGTTCAGCGTCGCGGTCTTGTTGGCCCGGACGTAGATCGAGGCCTGCGGCTGCCGCGGGTTGCTGCCGGCGATCACGATCACGACGTCGTCGCCGGCGTTCTTGATCTCGAGCGACCCCGATCCACGCGGACCGGACCGCTGGAACACATCGCCGTTCTCACCCCGGCCGGCGATGACGGCCGGCTGGGCCAACTTCGGCGGCACCGACAGCGCACCGAACTTCACACCCTTGCCGATCGACTTCTGCACGCTCTGCGCGAGCTCGGCGTACGCGAACCGCAGGCCGCTCTTGGCCTCGTACAACCGCACGTCCAGCGCCTTGGGGAATCCACAGCCCGTCTTCGTGCCTCCGGCCCGGCTCAGCTCGGTGCTCACGTCACCGGCGTACGCATCGAAGGCATCGAGTACGGCGGGATGCGCCGTCACCAGACCCTTCGGCGGCGTGATCTTCGCCAGCTCGCCGCGTTCGATGACGACTGCCTTCGCGAGCACGGCCCGGGACGCGTCGAAGGCGGCGATCGTCTGCGCGTTCATCACCCGCGCGACCGACGGCTTGAGCGTCTTCTCGACATTCGTCAGCGCCCGCTGGTACATCGGCACCGACAGCGCCACCGCACTCGGCGCGGGCTTCGGCTCGGGCGCCGTCGAGGCAGGCGGGCTCGACTTCGCCGTACCACCGGCCGAGGGCGGGTCACCCTTCTCCGGCTCGCTGCTGCAGCCCGCACAGACCAGAACCGCAGCTCCGGCCACAACCGCCAACGAACGCCTCACAGTCACCCCCAGGTGTGACTTGGTTTCATTGAGTTGTCATGATTCCGTCGCTGGGGTTCAACCAACCGAATTTGTCTCAGTTTCCGGTCTGGCTCGGGTTGTAGGCGCAGGCGTCGTTCAGGTTCTCCGCGGCGCCCGGGGTGGCCGTCGTCTTCGGCGCGGTCGGCTTCTTCGTCGACGTCCCGCTGGTCGGCTTCTTGGTCGGCTTCACCGTCGGCGTCGGCGTCGACGCGACCGGGTTGGTCTGCGCGGCGAGCGCCTTCTGGATGATCTCCCGCATCGCCGTGTAGTCCGGGTTCTTGCCGGTGGGGAAGTTCTTGTTCTTGTCCAGGTCGATGTTGCTGACCTTGGCGTTCTTGACCTTGAGACCGAGCTGGATGAACGCGGGCAGGATCTCCTGCGGGATGTCGGTGCGCAGCAGCTGCTTGCCGGCCGAGGCGATCTGCTGGTACTTCGTCACCAGGGTCGCCGGGTTCACGCTGTTGACCAGCGCGTGGATCGTGCAGCGCTGCCGCTCCTGCCGCGACGGGTCGCTCAGGCCGTACCGGCCGCGGGCGAACCACAGCGCGTGGTACCCGTCGAGCTTCTGGTTCGGCCCCGGCTCGATGTAGCCGCTCGGCTTCTTCTCGGTGTTCGACCCCGGACCCTCGCCGTAGTCGCCACCGATCGGCACCCGGTAGTTCACGTTCACGGTGATGCCGCCGACCGCGTCGATGATCTGCCGGAAGCCGGCCAGGTTGACCTGCATGTAGTAGTCGATGTCGAGGCCGAGCGCCGCGCTCGCGGCCAGCTTGACCACGTCCGCGCCCTCGTTGTCGGTCTGGCCGAGGATCCCCGGATGCTGCCTCGGGATGTTGTCGTACATCGCGTCGAGGTAGAACTCCGGCTGCTCGACGTTGCCCTTGCTCGGATCCCAGAAACCGTCCGGGTACACCTTGTGCAGCGGCGAGTCCTCCGGGAACGGCATCCGCATCCAGTTCCGGCTGAGCGAGATCAGCGCGGTGTTACCGGTCTTGGTGTCGATCGACGCGACGATCACCGTGTCGGTGCGGACGCCGGTGCGGCCGACACCGTCGTCGGCGCCGAGCAGCAGCAGGTTCAGCCGCGGGGTCTTCGCCCACGGGTCGCTCGCGTTGGTCACCTTCGGCCGGGTCGCGCTCTTCGAGTTGCCCTCGGACTGGAACACGCTGCCGACCAGGTCGCGCTGCGCCATCACGGTCTGCGCGGCGACGGTCGTCGGTACGGCGATCCCGAAGCACAGCAACCCGACGAACATCGAGCCCGCCAGCCGGCCGGTGTAGGTCATGCTGACCGGGCGGATCAGCTTGTGGGATGCGACCACGACCCAGATCCAGAGCACACCGAGCAGTACGACGGCTCCGGTGGCGATCAGCAGCTGCCGGGGCGACACCGCGAGTGCCAGGACCGAGTCGCGCTGCGTCAGGCCGACGTACGCCGCGATCAGCAGCAGGCCGATGCTGATCGTCAGCACGAACGCGCCGAGCTTCTTCCGGCCGCCCATCAACAGGCCGGAGCCCGGCACCAGGGCGCTGAGCAGGGTGAGGCCGATCGCCTTCGAGGTCGTCCGGGCCCGGTGCGAACGCTGCCGTGACCGGCTGGCACGAGGCGCTGCCCTCCGACCGGCTGCGCGAGTACTCCGCGACATGGCTCCGTTCCCTGATCGACGACGTGGCGACCCCTCCGTCGGCCGCACGCAGCGGCCCACGGTACTTCAGACGCCTACCACACCCAGTTGGTTGACGCGTGATGCTGGCGACCCCCGTCGATGTCGCCACAGTACAGGGGCCCTGGGCTACTGCCCCAACGTGCCGCCCCGACCACCGAGAGTGTCCGGGGTGCGGCGACCGACCCGCTTTGCCGCCAGGCCCGTCCAGCAGATAGTCTTGGCCGTCGTCGTGTCCCCCGCGTGGGGATCGTCGGAGGAGGCGTCGCCTAGTCCGGTCGATGGCGCCCGCCTGCTAAGCGGGTTGAGGGTAATCCCCTCTCGCGGGTTCAAATCCCGCCGCCTCCGCTCTTGGAGCTCCCCTGTCTGCAGAATGCGCAGACCGGGGAGCTCCGGCCTTTCCGGGGGTGCAACCCCCAGGCCCCGCCCGGAGGGCTTCGCCCCGGACCCCCGGGCGGCGCGTGGCTGGGTTTGTTGGTCAGTGGCCCTTTGCTTCGGCGATGCGCTCGACGGTGCGCGGGCTGATCGGCTCGGGCGAGATGATCAGGTGGTCGACGCCGAGCTTCTCGTACGCCGCCAGCGCCGCGGGGAGGTCCTGTACCTCGATCGCACGTGGATCGGGGTCGGCGACGGGCGGCTGCTCCGGGTCGCGGACGACGACGCCGACGGTCGGGGCCACCGCGCCGGCGGACTTGCCGGCGGTCTCGATCGCCTCGCGGAGGGTCTCGAGCCGTTCCTCGACCCTCGCGTCAGCGGCGCCGTACCAGGCCGTGTTCCACAGGTCGGCCCACTGGGCGGTCAGGCGCATCATGCGGGGACGATGGCCGGCGATGAGGATCGGGATGCGGTGGGGCGGGGCCGGATCCAGGTTGGCGTCCTGGACCTTGTAGTAGGTGCCCTCGTAGCTGACCGTCTCGCCGCGGATCATCCGGGCGACGATCTCCAGCCACTCCTCGAAGCGGCCGACGCGGTGGTCGGTCGGCAGGCCGAAGGCTTCGTACTCCGGGTCGTGCCAGCCCGCGCCCACGCCGAGGATCAGCCTCCCGCCGGAAACCTCGTCGAGCGTCGCCGCCATCTTCGCCGTCAGCCCCGGATCCCGGAACGAGGCGCACAGCACCATGTTCCCGAGCTCCACTCGCGAGGTGACGGCCGCGACCGCGGTCAGCAGGGTCCACGACTCGTGCATGCCGTAGATCTGCCCTTCCGGATCCCGGTACAGGAAGTGGTCCGCGATCCAGACCGAATCCAGCCCACCCTCCTCAGCCGCCTCCGCAACCGCCCGCACGTCCTTCCACCCAGGCATACCTCCACCGGGCCCGTCCCCCGCACCCAGCGGAAGCATCACACCGATCTTCATACCCATGGTCCGATCTCAGGGATTCGCATGGGGTCAACGTAGTTGGATCATGGCGGGATGAGGAGGCCGTATTTCGACCGGACGGCTGCTGGCGAGGTGCTTGCCGACGAGCTCGGGCAGGTCGCCGGTTCGGTCCTGGTGCTCGGGCTGGCGCGCGGCGGGGTGCCGGTCGCCGGGCCGGTCGCGGAGGCGCTGGGTGCCGAGCTCGATGTGTTGATCGTGCGGAAGCTCGGCCTGCCGGGGCAGCCGGAGCTGGCGATGGGCGCGATCGCGGGGGTCGGCGAGGAACTGCATGTGGTGCGCAACGAGCAGATCGCGCGCGAGGTCGACGCGGACGCGATCGAGGAGGTACGCCGGCGCGAGGTCCGGGAGCTGCGCCGCCGGGAGCTCGCGTACCGCGGGGACCGTCCGCCGATCGACGTACGGGACCGGGTCGTGATCCTCGTCGACGACGGGCTCGCCACCGGTTCGACGATGCGGGCAGCGGTCGAAGCGGTACGTCGTCAGCAGCCGGCGCGCGTGGTCGTCGCCGTACCGGTGGGTGGGGTGGAGAGCTGCCGTCGGCTCGCGCAGATCGCCGATCAGGTCGTGTGCGTGTGGATCCCGCGGTACTTCAACGCGGTCGGGCAGGCGTACCGGGACTTCTCGTCGGTCAGCGACGACGAGGTGCAGCGGGTGCTCGCGGAGAGCACAGCGCGGCGCCCCGGCCGGTGAGCCGAGACGCCGCGCTGTCGATCCGACCGCCGGCTTCCGATGCGGCGGCCGGAGTTCCTCAGCCCAGGCGGGCCTTCAGATTGTCGAGCTCGACCTTGAGCTCGGTCGGGACGGTGTCGCCGAGCTTGGCGAACCACTCCTCGATCAGCGGGATCTCGGCCTTCCACTCCTCGACGTCGACGTCGAGCGCGATCTCGAGGTCCCGTGCCGTCATGTCCAGCCCGGCGACATCGAGCGCGTCCGCGGCCGGCACCCGGCCGATCGGGGTCTCGACCGCGTCGGCCCGGCCCTCGATCCGGTCGATCACCCACTTGAGTACGCGGCTGTTCTCACCGAAGCCCGGCCAGACGAACTTGCCGGCGTCGTCCTTGCGGAACCAGTTCACGTAGAAGATCTTCGGCAGCTGCGCAGCGTCGTGCTGCTTGCCGACGGTCAGCCAGTGGTCGAAGTACTGCCCGGCGTCGTACCCGAGGAACGGCAGCATCGCCATCGGGTCCCGCCGTACGACGCCGACCTGGCCGACCGCGGCCGCGGTGGTCTCCGACGAGAGCGTCGCACCCATGAACACCCCGTGCGCCCAGTCGCGCGATTCGGTCACCAGCGGGACCGTGGTGGCGCGCCGGCCGCCGAAGATGATCGCGGAGATCGGTACGCCGTTCGGGTCGTCGTACTCGTCGGCGATGATCGGGCACTGCTTGATCGGCGTGCAGAACCGGCTGTTCGGGTGGCTCGACAGCTCGCCGTTGTCCGGCGTCCACTCGCGGCCCTTCCAGTCGGTCAGGTGGTCCGGCGGGGTCGGCGAGTAGCCCTCCCACCAGACGTCGCCGTCATCGGTGAGCGCGACGTTGGTGAAGACCGAGTTGCCCTTCTCGATCGTGCGCATCGCGTTCGGGTTCGTCTTCCAACCGGTGCCGGGGGCAACACCGAACAGCCCGAACTCCGGGTTCACGGCGTACAGCCGGCCGTCCTTGCCGAACCGCATCCAGGCGATGTCGTCGCCGAGCGTCTCGACCTCCCAGCCCTCCAGCGTCGGGTCGAGCATCGCCAGGTTGGTCTTGCCGCAGGCGCTCGGAAACGCGGCCGCGACGTAGTGCACCTTCTTCTCCGGCGAGATCAGCTTGAGGATCAGCATGTGCTCGGCCAGCCAGCCTTCGTCGCGGGCCATCGCGGACGCGATCCGCAGCGAGTAGCACTTCTTGCCGAGCAGCGAGTTGCCGCCGTACCCGGAGCCGTAGGACCAGATCGCGCGCTCCTCGGGGAACTGCACGATGTACTTCTCGTCGTTGCACGGCCACGGGACGTCCTGCTCGCCCTTTTGCAGTGGTGCGCCGACCGAATGCAGGCAGGGGACGTACGGCGCGTCCTCGCCGAGCTTGTTCAGTACCTCGGCGCCGGTGCGGCACATGATCCGCATCGACGCGACGACGTACGCCGAGTCGGTGATCTCGACCCCGAACATCGGCTTGTCCGCCGTCAGCGGGCCCATGCAGAACGGGACGACGTACATCGTCCGGCCGCGCATCGAACCGCGGTACAGCTCCGTCATCAGCGCCTTCATCTGCGCCGGGTCCATCCAGTTGTTGGTCGGACCCGCGTCCTTCTCTTCGGCGGAGCAGATGAACGTCCGCTGCTCGACCCGCGCGACGTCACTCGGGTCGGTGCGGACCCAGAACGAGTTCGGCTTCTTCTCCTCGTTCAGCCGGACCATGGTGCCGGCCGCGATCAGCTCGTTCGTCAGCGTGGCGTACTCCGCGTCCGACCCGTCGACCCAGTGGATCCGGTCGGGCTGCGTGAGCTCGGCGACCTCGGCCACCCAGTTCAGCAGGCCGGCGTGCTGCGTCGGGGCCGCGGTCAGGTCGTACGGCGTGGGCTTTTCGCCGGGGAGGGGGTCCTTGGCGTCTGCTGAGGTGGCGGTCTCGGTATGGGTCGGGCTGGCGGTTGTCGTCATTCGCGGCTCATTCCCTCTCGGCTGTCGGACCCGGCGACGTTCGGCCCCTCGACGCTGAAAGGCGGGTACGGCGTCCGGCCGCCGGGGTCTCCGGCGGTCCGATGCAGCTGGCTGGCGGTGTCGTCGCTCGCATACCAGTGTGCCCAGTGGGCGTATACCAGTGTGCAAGTGGTACTACCGTACGCGAACGACCCGAGGGCTGTGAACCGCCAGAAAGTGAACCCGGTCACAAAGTTTTCGCGACAATCGCTTTCCGGTGCCGCTTGTGAAAATGAGAACGGCCCGCGCTGTTCGCGCGGGCCGTTTCAGGAGATCCTGCGGTCGATCAACTGGTCTGCCGCCAGATGTCGTTGACGATCCGCTGGACGTCCGGCGCCTCGGCCACCTGTCCGTAGACCATCGCGCCGACCAGCCACCACTGACCGCCGCTCTGGAACGCGTGCGTCATCGTGATCGTGTACGGCGCCTTCGTCGACACCGTCAGCCAGGTCCGTGCGTCCTTCGCGGTCGCCGGCGCGGTCGTCTTGTAGATCTTCGTCCACAGCTGATCGAACGCGGGCCGGTCGGCCAGGCACTGCGCCAAGCTCGGGCACGGATGTAGCGCGAGCTGGGCCTGGAACGAGTTCTTCAGGCCGTTCGGGTCGTACTCGGTCGCGGTCACGATCTTCCGCAGGATCACCTGCGAGGACTCACCCAGCCGGACCACCTGCGGCGGCCGCGGCCAGCCGAGCGCGAACGGCAGCTCGGCGTTCGCGACGACCTGGAGGTCGGCACCGGCCGCGTACGTCGCGCCGAAGACGCCGGCGGATCCGTCGGGGCGCTTGTACGGCGCTGTCGTGACGATGTTGATCGGCGGGATCAGGACCTTGGCGGGCAACGGCTCCGGGCTGACCGCCGGGGCGGCGGCCTCGACCGGGTCGTCCTTCTTCACTGCGCTGCCGATCGCGGAGCCGATCGAGTACGTGATGCTGAAGACGATCAGCACGACGACCGCGACGACGGCGTAGATCCAGGAGCCGATCTTGCGGCTGTACTGGCGGGCGACGTCGATCTTGGACTGGTCCGTGGGGGCTGGCTGCTGCGGTTGGTACGGGCCGTCGGCGTACGACGGGATGGGGCCGGGTGCGGTGCTGGGTGCGTGGTCGGGCAGGGGGAGGGTTGGCGGCGTGGCGCCGTACCTGCTGAGCTGCTCGCGGACCGCCTGGAGGGATACGTCGTCGTTGCCGATGATGCCGTCGAGCGGGTCGATCAGCCGCTCCGCGCCGGTCTGCCCGGGGATCAGCTGGGTGATCGCGTACGGGCGGCTCGAGTTGAAGTTGGCCGCCCAGAGCGGGGCGTCCTGCTGGCCCGGCACGAGCGCGGCGTCGCGGCTGGCGAGCGTCAGTCGCTCCACGACCGTCGCGTCGCGCGCACCGTCCTCGCTCAGCACGAGCGCGACGATCTCCATCCCGGTGAACGTACGGCCGTGCCACAACTCCGCGAGCGGGTGCTGGAGCAGCCGCTGATCGAGCTGGTAGCCCGGGATCTCCGGCGTACTCATCTGCTCTCCCAGATCGCGCGATCCGCCAGCGCCAGCGCCGCCTTCTGCGCCACGTCGGCGTCGACGGGGTTGGCCGTGTAATCGACTTGTACGACGACGTCCGCGTGCTGCACGAGCGCGTGCACGGCCCACGATTCGCCGGCCATGCCACTCGCGGTCCGGCTGACCTTGGTCGGGTACGGCCGGTCCGTGTCGAGCGTCTTCATCGGCGACCGGGTGAAGACCTTCTTCGCGGTCTGCGTCGGCGTGAACGGCTTGTTCCCGGCACCGGCATCCTGCCCGCCGTACGGCGTGATCGTGACCTTCACGCTCGCCGCGGTGTACGCGCGGACCTTCGCGCGGGAGCTGCCCGCCTCGCAGGTGATCGTCGTACTCCCGACCTGCGTCATCGTCACACTGGATGCCTTAGGCAACAGGCTCGACACGTCCCCGATCCGCGCACACAAGTCAGCCGGCATCGTCCGCGCCGCCACGATATCCGCCGGCGTCACCGGCTCACCGACCGCCCACCCGATCCCCCCACCCGCAATCGCAGCCACCCCACACCCGATCGCCGTACCCCGCACCAGTCGACTACCCATGCCCGCGACCTTAACCACGCGGAGGTCCTCCCTAACCCATCAGGCAACCAGCCTTAGACGTAAGCCGCCCTCCAGCGGTTCCCGCGGTCGAGCCCGCCGTGCCGGCGCGTGTCCGTCGTGGGAGAGCTGGAGGCGGTGGGGTGTGCTGTTGGTGGGCGAGGTTGGAGGCGGTGGGCTGCCACGCTGATCCGTCGTGCGAGATGCGCGTAGGTCGGCCGTACGTCCGCCGCCGACGTGCACATGGTTGCCAACGGCACCCGACTGCAGCGTTTGCCTCGCTGGCACCCGACTGGGTCGTCGACCTCGCCGGCGCCCGACGCCCGTCCGTCTGGAGGGACGGATTCGCCCGGTGTGCGCGATCCCGTCGTATGGGAACCTCGCGCACCACCGGCGTACGTCCGGCTAGCTGAGGAGTGTCTTAACCGATCCGCCGGACTCGGTGAGCTTGGTGCCCAGGCCCTTCAGGGCGTCGCCGACTGTCGCGAGGATGTCTGAGAGGTCTTGTAGGTTGCCGGCCAGGGCCTCGACCTCGGTTGCGACCCCGCCGATCTGGCCGCTTCCGTCGTTCAGCTTCTTCGCGGCCGCGTCGCCGATCCCGGGGATCTTGTCCAGCTCGCCCGCCAGCCCGGACAGCATCCCGGCGGCGTCCTTCAGCCGGTCCTTGGCCGCGTTCATCGTGCCCGCGCTCCCGGTCAGCGCCTTCCGCGCGCCACCCTCGCCGTCGTCCCCGACCAGCGCCCCAGCAGCCTTCGCCGCCTGCTCGCCGGCCTCCGCGAGCCCGGTCCCGATCGTCTTCAACAGATCCGGCAGCTGCCCGATGACCCCGATCGCACCGTCCGGCAACCCGCGTACGAGCTCGAGCACCTTCTTGAAGTCGTCGGAGTTCTCCAACACGAACCCGACCGCCTTCTTCACGTCCCCCAGATCGCGCCCGCCGAGCAAATCCTCGATACCCATGCGCGGATCGTAGGGCCCAGAACCCCCGCAGTACCCGTCACCGCGCCGCCCTCCAGAGCCGATTGGCCTACACCCACCCCCTCCATGTATCGTTACTCGACGTTGTCCAGCGCTCGTAGCTCAACGGATAGAGCATCTGACTACGGATCAGAAGGTTGGGGGTTCGAATCCCTCCGAGCGCGCAAATCGAAGGCCCAGGCAGACACTCTCTGACCTGGGCTTTTGTGCGTCCGGAGCCAGCCACGAAGAGGGCTCGCAGCTGACCCGACGCATCCCACGCCCGCCGCAAGCGGCGCGCGGCGCGGTCCGGCCTTACGACCTCCGGTCGACGCCTGCCGCCGCGCGCCGGTGTCGGGTCTCAGCCGACGAAGGCGATTGTGTTGCCGTCGGGGTCGCGGATGATGAAGTCGGTGCCGCCCCAAGCTTGTTTGGTCAGCTTCTGGACGATGTCGGCGTCGGCGGCCTGATATTCCGTGTAGAGCTCTCGTACGTTCGGCGCATCGACGAACGCCATGATGAGCCCTTCTCGTTCCGCGGCACCGGGCGCGAACACCGGCTCGTGTACGAACTTCAGGTGCAAGGTCGCACCGTCGCGCGACACCGATCCGTAGAACGGCGGGTTGCCGTGCAAGAAGTCGATCCGGAAGCCGAGTTGGTCCCGATAGAACGCGGTCGCGGCAGCGACGTCTGCGACGTACAGCACTGGTTTCGCGCTGGCGACTGCCGTGCTCTGGGTCCGCGGCTGTTCGCTGGTGGGCGGGGCCGCTTCCGTGCTCGCCTTGAGTTCGGCCCAGCTGGCGAAGCCTGCTTCGAGGGCGATGATCTCCTGGGCTTCGGTGAGGGGAAACTTCAGGGCGAGTGCTTCGCGGTCGGACAACGTGCGATAGCGCGCGAGTTGCCGGATGCGACCGCCGATCGAGAAGTTTCCCTCGCGGTGCCAGCGAACGAGCAGTTTCGCTTGCTTCTTGTAGGTTTCGAGCTTGGGCATGGCGCTCCCTCTTCGGTCTAGAAGTAGGTGGGCCTTGCCCTTTCGGCTCGGTGAGCCGCTGCGCCCTACGACCGGGGTGAACCCGCGCCTGCGGCGTTCAGATTATCACGGCGAATAGGGCGCGCCGAGTAGACTGAGCCGGGTCGGCTGGCATCTCAGGAGAACCACATGGGCGGCTCCGGTATTGGTGCGTGTCCGCTCCGCGCCCATGTCGATCCGCGCCTCTTGCGATTCAGCGCCGGGGCCACGGCGGGCGTGCTCGCCGTCGTACTGCTCATCGTCGAGATTGCTCGGCCGGTGAGTCTCGGCCTGCTCGCGTCCCAGGTCGCTGTGTTTGCGTTCACCGCGTTCGTGAGTTTTCAGTGGTCGGTGTGGGCGCAGATCTTTGCTCGGGTGATCTGGCCGCGGATCGGAGCGCCGGCCAAGTTGGAGGATGCTCGGCCGCAGAGATTCGCCCAGTTCATCGGCTTCGTGTTCACCGCTCTGGCGCTGGCCACGTTCATACTCGGCGTCGATGTCGCCGGCTACGGACTCACCGCGCTCGCCTTCGGGCTGGCCGCGCTCAACGCATCCACCGGGCTGTGCTTGGGCTGCAAGGCCTACCACCGGATCCGCCGACCGAGACCGGCCTGAATCCGGTCGACCGCGAAGCCCAGGCAGAGTTCATCTGACCTGGGCTTCCGGGTGTTCAGTAGCCGGGGAAGACGTTGCGGAGCTCGTCCAGGGTGACGTTGCCGGTGACGCTCACGCCCGCGGAGTACTCGGCGCGGAGCCGGCCGGTCAGCAGTCGCGCGACGGCCTCGGCCGGGCCTTCGAAGGTGGCTGTCGGGTCGTCGAGTGATGTCGTCACGGTGACCGTGTCGGTGATGGTGATGCCGCCGCCCGGGATCGCCAGGCGGACCTCGCGGTCGAGCTCGTCGGTCTTGGCGGAGAAGCCCAGGAGGAAGGCCAGCGGGCCGGCGAGGACTTCGATGAGCAGCTCGGCCGAGGCTGCGTCCACGGTCGCGGACGGGTCGACTCCCACGCGCACATCCCAAGCGTGGTTGGCGACCTCGCTGAGTCGCATGCCGAGCGCGACCTCCAGCGATACCGGCTCGGGCAGGATGCCCAGGTCGATCGTGCTGTCAGGCTGTTCGGCGCTGAGCGCCTCGACGGCATCGACGTACGCCTGGTCGTACTTGACGAATCCGGCCGCTTGGTCGGCCGGGGACAAGGCGTTCCACCGGGCCCAGATCGTCTGGTTGTCCTCAGCCTCGACCTGCTCCCCGGCCGCGATCGCGATCGGCTTGCGGAAGATCTCGGCGCCGCTTCCGAGGTGCGAGAGCACCTGGGCGACCGTCCACTCTTCCGCCCCGCTACGGCCTCTCAGCTGTTGCTCCGACAAGGTCGGTACCAGTGCGGCGACGGTGTCGTGATTCGCACGCAGAGCCGCAACGAGGCGGCCGACAAGTGTGGTCATGCCATCCGCAACCTCGCAGGCCGTGGCTTTCTTCCGGCCGACGAGAATCCAATGGCGGATGGGTTAGTTCAGTACCGCGCGAGGCGGTATCTGAGGGGCGCATCGTGGCTGATGTATCGAGGGCTGATGCCGACGCGGGCGGCCGTGCGGATGTCTTCTGGGTTGACTGAGAGCCCCCAGTCCTCGAGGAAGAGGTCGTCACCTGTCAGATCCGCGCCGTACAGGTCCGTGGTGATCTGGAACGACTTGCACAGCTTGCCCGGCGAGTCGGCCAGGTCGCCGACAGCGCGCGGTTTGTCCCATTGGGCTTTCATCGTGTCGATGCCCTCGACGGGTACGACGCCGCGGATGAACACGACGTCAGGCACATCAGCTCGATTCACAACGGCGGCGAACTGATGCCACATGCCGTAGATCAGATACACGTATGCGACGCCACCGGTCTCCCACATGACCTTGGTTCGTGGCGTCTTCTTGTTCCCGTGGTGAACCTCGTCCACGAAGGCCGGGTAGGACTCCACGTCCCGGATCACGCCCGCGACACGACCGGCCGCCGTACGCCGGACCAGGACCTTGCCCAGGAAATCGGTCGCGCAGGCTGCCGCAGGTCGTAGGTAGAAGTCACCGCCCACCCGCTTGGCGGACGTAGGCCGAACCGTCATGAGGTCAACTCGATGGCGTGACCGGAGGGCGCAGGCCTAGCCATTGTTCGGCGTTCCAGGCTTCGAAGCGTTCGAGTTCGGTGAAGCCGAGGGCTGCGGCTAGGTGCATTGAGGGAAGGTTGGCGGATTGGGTGGTGAGGATTACTGGTTCGCCGGGGAGGGTGCTGTCGAACCACGTGAGGGCGGCGGTGCAGGACTCGCGGGCGTAGCCCTTGCCCCAGGCTTGGGGGAGGAAGAGGTAGCCGAGGTCGGCCTTGCCTGCCGCGGCTGGGCGGCGGTGGTCGGTTGCTCGGCGCAGGAGGATCCAGCCGATCATGGAGCCGTCGAGTTCGACGACGAAGCTGCCGGGCCAGCGCTCGGGGATCTCAGGCGTTTCGCGTTCGAGTACGTCGCGGGGGCGGGGGCCGCCGACGTACGTGTTGACCTCGGGTGACGCGAGCAGCTCGATGAACGCCGTACGGTCGCGCGCCTCGGACTCGCGGAGTACGAGGCGTTCGGTCTTGATCGGTGCCGGCGGCCAGGTGATGGGTCCCAGATCGTCCACCGGCGCACGCTAACAAACGGATCAGTCCGAGCGGCCCTTCAGACGGCGGTTGACGGCGCGCTCGATCTCGCGGGTCGCCTCGCGTTCGGCGAGGGCGTGCCGTTTGTCCCAGGTCTTCTTGCCGCGGGCAAGGGCGATCTCGACCTTCGCGCGGCCGTCCTTGAAATAGAGCGACGTCGGCACGATCGTCAGGCCGCTCTCGTTGACCTTGCGCTCGATCTTGTCGATCTGGGCCCGGTGCAGCAGCAGCTTTCGCTTGCGGCGGGAGCCGCCGTTGAACCAGCGGGACTGCGAGTACTGCGGGATGTGTACGCCGTGCAGCCAGATCTCCCGGTTCTCGACCTGGGCGAATCCGCCGATCAAAGACGCCCGCCCGGCCCGCAGCGCCTTCACCTCCGGCCCCTGCAGCACGATCCCCGCCTCCCAGGACTCGCCCAGCTGGAAGTCGTGCGCGGCCTTCCGGTTGCGCGCAACCACGGGTTCGGCTTCTGGCTTCTTCACAGGCCGATTCTCCCGCCGTACGGCTCAGAAGGCCTAACTCGGTGGCCGCGACATCGACCCTGCACGTAACGTCGCCCGCATGTCGACCTGGAGCATGCCCGAGCGGCCCGAGCCACCGATCAACCCGGTCGACGAGCGGTCCGCTCTCGACGACCGCCTTGACTACCAGCGCACGACGTTGCTGCAGAAATGTGGCGGCCTGACGCCGGAGCAGCTGGCGATGCGGTCGGTGCCGCCCTCGACGCTGTCGTTGCTCGGACTGGTCCGGCATCTGTCCGCGGTCGAGGCTTGGTTCCACGCGTACGACGGTCAACCGGACCACCAGTTCTTCTGGGACTACGCGCCAGGCTCGAGGTCCGGCAGCGACGTCGTCGACGTCACCCGCGCCGCGGACGACCTGGCCAGCTATCAGGTGAGTGTTGCCAGATCGCGTACGGCGGTGGCCGGGCTCAGCCTCGACGCGCTCAGCCCCGGCGAGGACTACACGCTGCGGTGGATCTACCTGCACATGATCGAGGAGTACGCACGCCACAACGGCCACGCGGATTTCCTCCGCGAGCGCATCGACGGCGCGACCGGCGAATAGTTCGTCAGCCGAGCGCGGCTGCTTTGTCGAGTAGTACTGCGCGTTCGCGTTCGTTGGTGCAGAGGCGGGCTGCGAGCTCGAGTTCGGCGCGGGCCTCGGGGAGGCGGCCGAGGCGGGTGAGGAGTTCGCCTCTTACGGTCGGGACGAGATGCGAGCCGGGGAGGCGGTCCGAGGCGACCAGCTCGTCGACCATGGCCAGGGCCTCGGCCGGACCGGAGGCCATGGCGACGGCGACGGCTTGGTTGAGCTCGACCACCGGCGACGGCGCGACCCGGCCGAGGGCCTCGTAGAGCACGACGATCCGGTCCCAATCGGTTGCCTCGACGGACGGCGCCGCGGCGTGTACGGCGGCGATCGCAGCCTGCAGGCCGTAAGGACGGAGCCCGCGGACCGACGCCTTGGCCAGCGACGCCAGCCCGCGGTTGATCGCCGAGAAGTCCCATCGTTGCCGGTCCTGGTCCTCGAGCAGGATCGCGGAGCCGTCGGGGCCGGTTCGCGCCGGGAAGCGTGCGGCCGTCAGCTCGCACAGCGCGAGCAGACCGTGTACTTCGGGGTCGTCGGGGAGCAGAGCGGACAGCGTGCGGGCCAGTCGGATCGCCTCGTACGCGACATCTCGGCGTACCAGCAGGTCGCCCGAGGTCGCCGTCGAACCCTCGGTGAAGATCACGTAGATGACGCTGAGCACGCCGCCCAGCCGCTCGCGGCGCTCGTCGGCGGGCGGCAGCTCGAACGGTATGCCGGCTGCCGCGATCGTCTTCTTCGCGCGGGTGATGCGGGCCTGGACCGTGGGTACGGGGACCAGGAAGGCGCGCGCGATCTGCTCGGACGACAGGCCGGCGACCACCCGCAGCGTCAGCGCCACCCGCGCCTCGGGCGAGAGCACCGGGTGGCAGCTGATGAACATCAGCGCCAGGATGTCGTCGTCGATCCGGTCGGGGTCGATGTCCTCGTCGATCACTGGGTCGGTAGCCAGCAGCGCGTACCGGTCCTTGAGGGCGGTACGGCGGCGGATCGCGTCGATCGCCCGCCGCCGAGCCGTCGCCATCAGCCAGCCGGACGGGCTCGCCGGAGGGTTACGCGGCCAGGACACCAATGCCTCGGCCACCGCCTCCTGCGCGG
Source organism: Kribbella sp. NBC_00662 (assembly GCF_041430295.1). Taxonomy (GTDB): domain Bacteria; phylum Actinomycetota; class Actinomycetes; order Propionibacteriales; family Kribbellaceae; genus Kribbella. The sequence goes on from NZ_CP109029.1 coordinate 2,503,948, forward strand.
CATCCTCGGCCAAGGCGAAGTCGCCGGTGAACCGGGTCAGCGCGGCCACAATCCGCGCCGACTCGATCCGCCAGACCGCCTCGACATCTCCCGCATCCATCAGACCCGACCGGCAGTCTCACTCCCGGCCCGCTCTCCGGCCTCGGTGGAGTCCTCGTGGCCTGGTGGGCGTTCGTCCTCGCCGGCTACCCGGCGTACCTCGATCTTGGAACCGGCGACGGACGGCAGCCGCTTGGCCCACTCGACCGCCTCCTGCTTCGACGCGACATCGAGCATGAAATATCCCCCGAACAGCTCCTTCGTCTCCCCGTACGGCCCGTCCGTCACCACCGGCGCCTCGCCGCCGAAGTCGACCACCACACTCTCGGCCGCATCATCCAGCCCCTCCGCCGCGATGAACACGCCCGCCTTCATCAACTCCTCGATGAACTGGTACGTCGAAGCCGCCAACTCCTCGAACCCAGCCATCACAGCCGCATTCGACTCGTCGGTGCCCCGCATGATCAACATGTACTTGGCCATCACGCTCTCCTAGTCCCACGAAGCCGCCACTCGACCCCGCCAACACCCCCAGGTCGAACGAGCGCCCCCCAGATCGACAACACCCCGAAGAAACTCCTCCCGCCGCGACGCAGTTCATCGTCGCAGCTGTTTCCCATCCAGTCGCGAGGTCACGCGCTCGACTCAAGGAGCGAGGTCGGGGAAGTGCCGCAGCGCTTCGACCACAAGCGGCGAGAACATCCCCGCATCAGCCGCCGTCGCGAGCACCACCCCGCGAGCATCCTCCGCCGTGATGTCTTCTACGACGTCGCTCGCCACCTCCACGCGCGAGACAACGCCCGAGTGCGTGAAATCGATGGACCGAGCGAAGGAGTCCCGGTCGACCTGGAACTCGAACACAGCGCTGTCGACCACTCGCACCAGCTCGACCCCGCACTCTTCCTGCAGTTCGCGCCGAAGCGTCATCAACTCGGATTCACCAGGCTCAGGAGAACCACCCGGGAGATCCAGAAGCCCCACATACGGCCCACGCGCCTTCCGCACGAGCACAATCCGTCCGTCCTGTCTCCACACGGCATAGACGCCGAAGTGCTTGCTGGGCTCCACATTCAACAGTTCATCATCCCGGGGACGGACGGCGTTCTAGCTCGCCAGGGCGGCGATGCCGGTCAGGTACTTGTGGGGGATGTCGGCGCGGGTTCGGAGTTCGAGGGGATCGGCGTGGGGGAGGAGGCGGTGCCAGGAGGTGAGGCGGTGGACGTTGGTGAGGGGCTCGGTGGCGGTGAGGTCGGCGTGGAGTACGTCGGGGTCAGCGTCGAGGTGGTCGCGCCAGACGGTGAGGTAGGTGGTGAGCAGTTCGGCGTGGTCCCGGCGGGACAGCGGTGCGCGGGTCCATTCGGCGATCGAGTCGAGGAAGCCGTGGAAGGAAACGAACGGGTGAGCCCACAGCGCGTTGCCGAAGTCGAAGAAGCGGGGGCGAAGCACGCCGGTTGAGCGGTCGGCGAAGATGTTCGCGGGATAGACGTCGTTGAGCTCGAGGTCGAGCGGGACCACGCAGCTGAGGCCCGCGGTGCGTCGGTCCAGTACGTCGGCGGCGCGCGCGGCCCGTTTCAACAGGTCAGGATCGAACTGCAGCGGCGCCCACGCCTCGGCCACCGCACGCACTCGTTCACCGGCGGTCTGGGGCGCCAGCTCGACGATCCCGGGGTACTCCGTCGCGTCGAGGCGACCGAGGACAGCGCACTGCAGCCGGGCCAGCGCGCGGACGACGATGCAACGGATCCGCTGATCAGCAACATCAGCATGCGTCAGCGTCGTACCTTGATCGTCGGTCAGCAGCCAACGCCGTTCGCGATCCACGGCGAGCGGCACGATGACGTCGTACGGCGCAAGGCGGGCCAACCCGGCGACCAGAGCGGACTCGAATCGATGGCCGGGGTTGTTCTCCTTGAACCACACCAGGCCCTCGACTGTCGGATAGCACCGCACGACGGACCAGAAGCGGGCTCGATAGGTGACGGGTACGCCGCAGATCCGGCGACCGTGTTCGGCCAGACGTCGACTGACCCATTCATCGGCCGCTTGCGTCCACTCCGGCGACATCCAGCGGCGGACCCATTGCCCCTCCGCGTCGGGGCCGAGCGGTCTGGCGGGAGGTGGACGGTGCGACATCCACGGCACGCTACCGGCCCGCGGATAACCGTTTGCCTGGACGCGACACGTGTCGGGACACTCCCGTCACATGGATGACGCTGAGCTCGACGTACTGCTCAGGAACGAGCGCTACCCGCGGTCCGCGGCGTACCCGGGTCGATGGATGGTCGATGGCGGCATGGGCCCGAATCCGGTCTGGCAGACCGAGGCCCTGACCGAGGTCATGGCGCTCGAGCCCGGCATGCGGGTGCTCGACCTGGGTTGCGGGGCCGCGTTGAGCTCGATCTTCCTGGCCAAGGAGTACGGCGTCGAGGTGTGGGCGACCGACCTGTGGGTCAAGCCCGACGAGAACCTGCGCCGGGTGGCCGACGCTCGCGTGGAAGACCAGGTCCACCCGATCTTCGCCGAAGCCCATGACCTGCCGTTCGCCGAGGACTTCTTCGACGCGGTCGTCAGCATCGGCGCGTACCACTACTTCGGCACCGACGACCTGTACCTCGGCTACCTCTCACGTTTCGTGAAACGCGGCGGCCGACTCGGCATCGTGCAGCCCGGCCTCGTTGCGGAGTACGAGACGCTGCCCCCGCCGCATCTCGCGCCGTACTGGAAGTGGGACTTCTGCGCCTGGCACAGCCCCGCGTGGTGGCGCCGGCACTGGGAGAAGACCGGCCTGGTCACTGTCGACATCGCCGACCAACTCCCGAACGGCTGGCAGGACTGGCTGCAATGGAACGAAGCCTGCGACCAGGACAGCGGTACGCCCGGCCGCGAGGAAGCCCAAATGCTCCACACCGACACCGGCCAATCCCTCGGCCTCACCCGCCTACTTGCCCACCGCAACTGAAAGCATTCCGACATGGTCGAGTTTGAAGAGGTGTTGACGGGTGGGAATGTTGCTGATCGGGTGGTGCGGGTCGGCGGGACTGTGCGGAAGCCGGCGCTTCTTCAGACGAGCGGTGTTGAGGCCGTGCTTGAGCACCTCGCCGAGATGCAGTTCGATGGTGCGCCGCGCACGTACGGGCGGGACGGTCAGGGGCGACACGTTGTCGAGTACATACCGGGCGAGCTCGCCCATGCGCAGCCGCCGTCGACTCTGGACGAGCTGCTCCGGGTCGGGCGGCTGATTCGGGAGCTGCACGACGCGATGGAGTCGTTCGTGCCGCCGTCGGACGTCACCTGGGACGTGGTCGTTCCCGACCCCGCCGGCGGCGACCTGATCTGTCACAACGACCTCGCGCCGTGGAATCTGGTCCGCAACGCTGAGCGCTGGGTGGTCATCGACTGGGACAACGCCGGTCCGTCGTCGCGACTCTGGGATCTCGGGTACGCCGCGACCGCGTTCCTCCCGTTCGTAGCGGGAGGCGACGTGGAGGACGACGGCCGCCGGTTGCGAGCTCTGGTTGACGGCTACGGCCTCGACCTGGAGCAGCGGCGCGAACTTCCCGCGCAGATCGCGGGACGCACGCGCGGACAGTACGACGTGTTGATCCGCGGCCACGAGACCGGCGAACAACCGTGGGCGCGTCTGTACGACGAGGGTCACGCCGACTACTGGGGCCCGGCCGCCGACTACATCGCCGAGCACCACGACGCGTGGGTCGCAGCGCTCATCACGCAGAACTGACGGCAATTATCGGCTAGCCGGCGATCCGATCCAGCGCTGGTACGCGGCCAGGTCGACGTTGCTCCCGCAGATGATCGTGAGCACATGGCGACCGGCGAAGCGCGTGGGATCTTCGAGTACTGCGGCGACGCCGAGCGCGGCCGATGGCTCGACGATGAGCCCGGCCTGGTTGTGGAGCAGCCGCATGCCGGTGATGATCGATTCCTCTTGGACGAGTACGGCGTCGTCCGCGATCAGCAGCAGGTCGTCGAGGACCTCCGGGATCGGGAATCGACCGGCAACTCCGTCGGCGATCGTGTTGGTGGACTCGGTCGTGACGACGCGCCGCTCGTGCCACGAACGCGTGAGCGCCGGTGCGCCTTCCGGTTGCACACAGATCACGTCAACGTCGGGCGCCAGCTCCTTCACGACGTGACCCACGCCAGTAGCCATCGCCCCGCCGCCAAGGGCGATCAGTACGGTGTCGAAGGTCGGCGTACTCTCCATCAACTCGAGCCCGATCGTCGCCGCGCCCTCGCATGTCTCGAGATCCAGGCTGTCTTCGAGCAGACGAATTCCTTCGTACTGCGCGATTGCCGCGGCACGCTCACGTGCCAGCTCGTGATCGCCGTCGACGAGTTCGAGCGTGGCGCCCAGCGCGCGGATCCGATCGAGCTTCGCCTTGGTCGCGAACCGCGAAGCCACCACGGTGACCTCGAGCCCACGCCGCCGCCCCGACCAGGCCAGCGCCTGCCCGAGATTGCCCGCACTGGCACAAACCACGGCCCGCGCCCCGGCATCCGCCAACTGACTCGCGACCAGCTCGGTCCCACGACCTTTGAAGCTGCGCACCGGATTCGCCGTCTCGAGCTTGACGCTCACCCCACACCCAAGCGCCGGCTCCAACGCCCCACACCGATACTGCGGCGTATCCAGAAACACCGGATCAACAACTCGCCGAGCCGCCCGAATCCGACCTATATCAAGCCGACTCTTTCCCACAGCAGCCGAGCCTAACCGGTCATACTGCGACGATGGCCGAGTCCCAGGTGCTGATCAACGGCGTCCGACACTGGGTACGAACGGTCGGCGATCTGCATGCTGCACCGCCGCTTGTCGTGATCCATGGCGGCCCAGGTGGTTTCATCTACGACTTCGAGCAGCTGACTGGTCCTGCGATCGAGCAGCTCGGGCCTGTTGTGTACTACGAGCAACGCGGGTCCGGCCGTAGCGATCGACCGAGCGACGGCCGGTACTCGATCCCGCTGCTTGTGGATGATCTCGAGCAGGTGCGCATCCACCTCGGCATACAACGGATGGCGCTGCTCGGGATCTCGTTCGGTGGCGAGCTGGCGGCGGAGTACTCGGTTGCGTATCCCGCGCACATCGACAGACTGATCCTTCAGGGCACGGGTCTGGCTGGTCCGCTGACCCCGTCGACCTGGGCGGCCGGATTCGAGGCTGTTGCTGCTGACAACGAGATGCGGGCCGCGATTCGTGCGATGGTCGAGAAGGCCGGCCCGCGTGCTGCGTGGGATGTCGTCGATCGGGCGACCGTCGATCGCTTCCTGTTCCACAAGCCCGCATCGGCCGCGACAGTCCGCAGGCTGTGGGCGGAGAGCGGGCTGGTCAACACCGGTGAGATGTCCGCTGCGCTGGCCGAGCAACCTCCGCGCCCGATCCCGCTCGCCGACGAACTGGCCGCGCTCGATCTCCCCACCCTGATCCTGATCGGTCTATGGGACCGCAACGCAGGTGTCGACGCATGTCGCGATCTCGCCACGCGCCTGCCGCGAGCCCGACTCCGCGTCTTCCACGACAGCGCGCACTTCCCCAACGTGGAGGAGCCCGAGCGGTACGTCGATGCGGTCGCGGGCTTTCTTGCGCGCTAGTACAGGTGCTCCAGGAGGTCGACGTACGCGTGGCCGGCGGCGAGGCTGTCGGGGTGGGTGTGTGGGTCGAACTGGTTGAGTAGTTGGCGTAGCGCGACGACCTGGTCGGTCCAATCGCCGGCCGAGGATCCGCCGAGGAACTCGATTGTGCAGGCCGCTTCGGGTGAGCGGCGGGCTACTTGCTTGCCGGCGATCGGGATGAGTGCCAGTCGCATTGCAGCCTCAGGCCGACGGGGCTCGCCTGGTGGGTCAGACCGACGGGCCTCGTCTCGTGTTGGCGCGGTGGCGGGTGGCCGGTGGGTGCTCGGCACGGTTATTCCTCTCCGGAGAAGCGTTCCCAGGCTGATTGGCGGCTTATGCCCAGGGCCTCGCCGATGCGGGCCCACGTGACGGATCGGGAGCGGAGGCGTAGTACGCGATCTTGGACGGCGGCTTCGACCTGGCTGTGGGTCGAGTTGATTCGGGCCAGGTCGGCCAGCAGTTCGTCGTCGGTCTTGCCGTCCAGGGGTGGGAACTTCGGCATCGGTCTCCCGGCGAGCAGTTGGTCGCAGAGGCCGACGCACTCGTTGCAAATGAACACGCCGGGGCCGGCGATCAGGTGTTCCACCTCGTCCCGCACCTTGCCGCAGAACGAGCAACGCATCAGGTTGTCCGACATGACGCCTCCCGAGTGTTGTCAGGACCACCCTGACAACGCTTGTCAGGCTAGGCCTGACAAGTTCGACCGGTCAAGGCCTGGGGGAGAATCCGTGCATGGCGACGTACGTGCGGTACCAGAGTCCGGTGCCCGATCGACGCGGACGGCGGATCGGGATCTTCGGGCTGGTGAACATGCTGTCGAATCGCGGGTGGCTGAGTGCGGAGGAGGAACGGTTCCGGCGGACGACGAACGCCTGGTACGACGCGACGTACGTGAACCCGTCGAGCGTTGATCCGAAGGTCTACGAGGACAACCCGCATGCCGCGGCGTGGTTCGTGCCGACGGCGAAGCATCTGCTGGACCCGATCCCCGGGTACCTCGAGATCCTTGCCGCACACAACCTTCCGTGCGAGCGATACACCTCCGCGTCGCCGGGCCGGGTCATCTACCAGGATCCGCACCAGGTAGTCGTCGTACCGCACCAGCCCGAGGACCTCGACAAGGCGACAACCTTCATGTGGCTCCCACCCCGCCGAGAAGCGTGACCGGTTGCTACGGATGTTGAGCGTGCTGCGTGGGGGGTGCTAGTCATACGTCCTATGACCGCTCAGTGGGAAGTGTCGGAGTTGCCGCGCGGGATTGTGGCGTTGCTGGAGGAGCCGCGAGGTTTGGGGAGCTTGCCGAGCGGCTGGGGGTGACGGATGCTCGGGTGCTCTGGTATCTCGGGAGACTTCGCGACGCCGGCCGGGTCGTGGAAGACGGTGGGGTCTGGCGGCGTACTGCGGCTGGGGCGGAGCTCGCGGAGGGTCCGGCGCCGGCGAGGGACGCGCGGACGGAGCTGCCGGGGGCGAGTGCGCAGGACTACGTGCAGGCGTACGCCGATGCGGCGGCGGGGATGTTCGGGGCGGGGTTTGTGCAGGATATGGGTGAGCATGCGGGGCGGGTGTCGGGTGAGCGGGTCGCCGAGTTCCATGAGCGGTTGCTGAGTCTGGTCGGGGAGTACTTCGCCCCGGACAAGGTCGATCGCGCGGCCAGCCCGAAGTACGGCTTCCGGTGGGTGTTGACGCCGGTGGACCTGCACCCGCTGGACGACTAGGCGGGTACCCAGCACAAACAGAACGGGTGGCCCGCGGGATCGGCGTACACCTGGACGCCGCGCGGGGCCGCCGGGTCCTCGGCGGGTTTGAGGAGCCGCGCGCTGAGAGAGAGCGCACGCTCGTGGGCGGCGGTATGTGCCGCGACGCCCTCGAAGTACAGGTCGAGGTGGATCTGCTGCGGCGCACCGTCAGGCCAGTCCGGCGGCACGTGGTCGGGCGCGAGCTGTACGCCGAGCGCCCATCCGCCGTCGACCCAGATCGCGTGCCAGCGCTCGCTCCACTTCTCGACGGTGCCGTCGAGCAACCCGGCCCAGAACGCGCTCTCGGCCTCGATATCCGCCGCGTCGAAGACGATCATCCGGTGCTTGATGTCCATACACGGCAGTCTGACTGCTGAAGTGGCCATCCGGATCACTTACGGTGATGCACATGGCGTTTGCTGCGAAGGGGAGCAAGGGAGAGTCGTTCCTTGCGGTGGTGGTCGGTGGCGGGGCGGCGTTCGGGCTGATCGTGATCACGTCGCGGGCGTGGAAGGCGTGTCATGTCGACGTGACCGGCAGCGTGCCGAACGGGTTGACGCTGCTCTTCCTCGGGCTGCCGCTCGCGTTGATCGTCAACCTGGTTCTGTTCACCATCGTCTTCCGGTACGCCGGGAAGGCGTTCCTGTTCTCGTTGATCGCAGCCGCCGTCGCGATCGCGATCGCCGACCTCGCACTGTTCTCGTGGCAAGGCACCCCGGCCGGCTCACCCGGCACCTGCCCCGGCAACGTCCCGCCGTGGTGGCCGACCTGGATCCCCACCTAGTCCAGGAGTCGAAGCAGCGCGGCGGCACGCTCCGGGGCGCCGATGTGCGCGGTCGCCGGGAAGAGCCGGCCCCACGAACTGGCGCGGGTGAGCGGGCTCAGCCGGCGCGCGAGGGCGGCCGCCCGACGTAGATCGGACCGTGGGTGTTCGGCGGTCCACGGCTCGAGGTACGCGTCCTCCAACCGCTGGACCACGTCAGGGCCGAGCAGCTCAGCGGCACGGTCGATCGCGACGAGCAGGCTGCAGAACGGGTGGCCGACGTTCGCGTCACCCCAGTCGAAGAACGTGTACCGCCCAGGCCCCGCTACCAGGATCTGCCCATCATGCAGATCAGCGTGATCAAGCGTCGCCGGGATCCCGATCCCGTCCAGCTCAGCACACCACTCCACCAACTGAGGCCGGAACGCCGCCAACCGCTCGCGAACACCCACCTCGATCGTCTGCACGATCGAATCGAAGAGCTCAGGCAGCACTCGCGCGTCAGGTACGCCGAGACGCAGCAGGTCCTCGGCCCGCGGCACAAGCGTCCGCTGCAGATCGGCGTACTGAACCAACACCTCTTCCCAGTGCCGGACGCCGAGCGTCTGACTGCGCAGGAGCGGGCCGCCGTCGGGGAGGAGCGACCACCCGCGAATGGAGTCGACGGCGTACGGCGTGAGCACGTGCTCGGGCGCCCAACGCGACAGCGCCGCGGACAGCGCCGGCTCGAACGCACTCCCAGGCGACGTCGCCTTGAACCAGACCGGGTGCTCGGCGCAGACCCGGATGATCACCGACCACGGCCGCAGCCGGACCCGCCGCGGACCCGACTCCTCGACACCTAGTACTGCGAGCTCCCGATCGAGCCAGGCGAGGGCGGCCGAGCGCCAGGACGGATCCTCCCAGGGCGTCCGCGCGTCCGGGTACGCTCCGCGATCGATCTGCACAGGGTCAATAATCGGGGGATGACGCGCTGGCCGGACACCCAATTTCGGGTCGGCATCTCCGGATGGCGGTACCCGCCGTGGCGCAAGGTCTACTACCCCGAAGGTCTCCCGCAGCGCGCCGAGCTCGAGTACGCGTCGAACCGGTTGAACTCGATCGAGCTCAACGGCTCGTTCTACGCCCTTCAACGACCTACGTCCTACCAGCGCTGGTACGACGAGACGCCCGACGGCTTCGTGTTCTCGCTCAAAGGCCCGCGCTTCGTCACGCACATGAAGCGACTGGCCGATGTGGATGCGCCGATGGCCAACTTCTTCGCGTCCGGGGTGCTTGCACTCGGCAACAAACTTGGTCCGGTGCTGTGGCAACTACCACCGAACTTCCAGTACGACGCGGAGCGGTGCGCAACGTTCTTCGCACAGTTGCCGCGGTCGACTGCTGCCGCCGCGGAGGTTGCCAAGGGCCACGATGAGCGGATGGAGGGTCGCGCGCTGCTCGAATGTGCCGTCGACATCCCGCTCCGGCATGCGATCGAAGTACGCCACAACAGCTTCAAGACCAAGGAATTCGTCGACCTGGCACGGGAGCACGACGTCGCGGTGGTGTGTGCGGACACGGCCGGCAAGTGGCCGATGTTCGAGGACGTGACCGCGGACTTCGCCTATGTCCGGCTGCACGGTGCCGATGAGCTCTACGTCAGCGGGTACGACGACAAGTCGCTCGACCGCTGGGCGCGGAAGATCCGCTCGTGGAAGTGCAACACCTACGTGTACTTCGACAACGATGTGAAGGTGCACGCGCCGTACGACGCGGAACGGCTGGCCGCTCGGCTCGGGATCGGTTCGGCCGCCGCCGAAGTATGACGGGCTTACCGTCGGCGGCATGACTGAGAACCCTGGAGAACTTGTCGGCCAAGCTGTGGAGCGGTCGCTGAAGCTGGTCGTCACCTGGCCGGCCTGGGACGGTGAACCGCGGATGTCCGATGACGGGCGGACGTTCACCCCGCACAAGGCGGTCCGCCGGATCGCCGACCACTTGATCGATCACCTGGCAGAGGTCGAGGCGCTGCTGGCCGGCGTGCCGACGCAGCCCGACGACTGGCACGCGAGCGCGCTCATGTCCGCCGCCGACCTCGCGCCGTTCTCCGAGGAGGACGTACGCGAGGCCGAGCAGCGGCTGAGCCGGCTCGGGCGCACCTTCGTACTGCGGTACGCCGCCGTCGACCCGGCCGAGTGGGACAAGGACCGCAGCCCGAACTGGACCCTCCGCCAGATCGCCGAACACCTGAACGACCTCGACTGGTACGCCGAACAGGTCGGCGATCTGTCGTGAGGCGGACCTGCCGCACTGATCAACCGGCCGTTCAACCGGCCGTTTCACGCCGCCGCACGCTCAGCGCTGCCCCCGGCGAGGCCGTGAGCAGAGGTTGGTCAGTGCGGCAGGTCCGCTAGAACAGCCGGGCCCCGACCGGCTGCTCGAGGTCGAGCAGGAACTGCTTCCGCTTGAGCCCGCCGGCGTACCCGGTGAGCGAGCCGTTCTTCCCGATCACCCGGTGACACGGGATCACGATCGACAACGGGTTCTGCCCGACCGCCTTACCGACGGCCTGCGCGGCGTGGGCCGGCTCACCGAGCCGCGCCGCGATCTCGCCGTACGTCGTGGTCTCGCCGTACGGGATCTCCTCGAGCACCGACCACACGCGGCGCTGGAACTCGTCGCCGTGCAACCGGGTGGGGAGGTCGAAGCTCGCCCGTGCGCCGGCGAAGTACTCCTCCAACTGCTCGACGACCGCGGTGATGAACGGGTCGATGGCTTCGACCCGTTCACCCAGCGTCTCCGCGGTCGGCTTGATCCAGTGATGCGGGAAGTAGACGCCGACCAGTACGTCGTTGTCGGCGACCACCGTGAGGTCACCGATCCGGGTGCTGACAATCGCGTGCCTGTTCATACAGATAGAACGCGCCGGCACCCGGACCTGTGAGGCCTACGACCCGATCCGCTCCCGCGTCCGCTGCCGGAAGGCGCGGCCCACAGTGGTCCTCTCGTCCGGCTGGATCTCGGCGACCGCGATCGCCGGCCGCCCGTCGGCCGACGCCTGCGCCACCCACGCGCCGCGCGGATCCGCCACCCCGGCCACCAGACCCGTCTCCGGGTTCGCGGTGACCGCGAGGCTGATCCAGCAGGTGTTGTTCGCGGCGGTCCCGCACACCTGGACCCCGATGTGCCCGTTCGGCCCGTGCGTGCTGGCGTACGAGACGAGCACGGCGTCGACGCCGAGCCGGTCGTACTCGGTGAACAGCTCCGGGAACAGCACGTCGAGCCCGAGCGCGAGCCCGAAGCGGTACCCGTCCACCTCGAAGGTCACCGGCGCCGTGCCCGGCGTGTACATCCAGGTCACCTTCGTGGTCGAGAGCGCCCGGTCGTCGTACCGAGCTACCACCTGGCCCTTGTCGGAGACGACGTACGCGCTGTTGTGCGGACGCGCGTCCGGCAGTTGGTGCACCGACGGGATCACGGTCCAGATCCCGAGCTCCCCGGCGAGCCGGGTGATCTGGGCGAGCTCGTCCTCGAGCACCGCCCAGTCGGCCTTGGTCCAGTCCGACGGGCCGATCTCGTCAGGCCCTAGCGCGGACAGCACGACCTTGCTCGGGAAGCAGATCGCGCCCTCGGTGAACTGCACCAGGCGGGCGCCGGCCGCGGCCGCCTCCCGCATGAGCGAGCGGACCTCGGCGCCGCTCTCCCGGAGCAGCGTCGGGTTGGTCGGGTCTTCGTGCACCGTCGACTGGGCGACGGCGATACGGAACGGTTCCGGCATGTCTTCTCCTGTTGGAGTCGGACGGAAGTGCCGGAGGGCAGACGTGTAGGACTCACCGGTTTTCGCGGCGCGGGCTCGGACCCGTTGCTTGAAGTTCCTGTGCGCTGTCATCTGGCCTTCCACGCACTCGCACGCGATCCCCCAGCGATCCCGTCGAGGCGGCTGACCAGGACGAGCGGCCCGAGACAGGAAGTCCCTTTGCCTTCTCACTGTGACCGCGCTGGGGCCGGTCGACGAAGGTGAGGCGCGGGCCGCGCCGGACCCATATCCTCGCCGAGCGCCGCGACCGACGTCAACCTAACACGCGGCGGTCGATCAAGCTGGTCGATCAAGCTGGTCGAGCGAATTGTCGGCGAGGTGATCAGGCGAGGTGATCAGGCGAGGTCGTCGGCGGCGTCCATCGCGACGCCGACCAGTTCCGGGCTCAGATCGACGATCGTGTTTCCGTCGACGTCCACCTGGCCGTGTTCGGTGATCGCGAGACCGATCTGCGCGAGCGCGCCGGCCCGGTCCCGACGCTTCCGGTCGGCCGGATTCTCCGGCGACGGCAGCCTGCCGGACTCGTCCCGCTGCCACGCCACCACCGCATGTTCCGCGAGCGCCCGCGGCACCACGACCCGGATCCGCGGGAGCGCGGCGGTCCGGAACGTCGTACCGATCAGACCCAGCACTCGCGCGTCGTCCGTGTACACGCCATGGATGGTAGCGACCACGGGCGGCATAAAGTCGGACCTGGACGCGGTTGTCCTCGGAGTACGACCAAGACGATGGTTGGGAGCAGAGGGTGAGCATTCGAGTCGGGTACAAGGCGTCGGCGGAGCAGTTCGGGCCGCGGGAGCTGGTGGAGTACTCCGTCCGGGCCGAGGAGCTGGGGCTCGACAGTGTGACCGTTTCGGACCATTTCCTGCCGTGGCGGCACGAGGGCGGCCATGCGCCGTTCGCGCTCGCCTGGATGGCGGCCGTGGGCGAGCGGACCAACCGGGTGCTGCTCGGTACGTCGGTGCTGACGCCAACGTTCCGGTACAACCCGGCCGTGATCGCGCAGGCGTTCGCCACCCTCGGCGTGCTGTACCCCGGGCGTGTCATGCTCGGCGTCGGCAGCGGCGAGGCGCTGAACGAGATCGCCGTGTCCGGGATGGAGTGGCCCGAGTTCAAGGAGCGCTTCGCCCGGCTGCGTGAGTCGGTGCAGCTGATCCGCGACCTGTGGACGAAGGACGGCGTCAGCTCCGAGGGGCCGTACTACAAGACCGTCGACGCGTTCATCTACGACCGTCCCGAGACGCCGATCAAGGTGTACGTCGCTGCAGGCGGACCGCTCGTCGCGAAGTACGCCGGGCGTGTGGGCGACGGTTTCATCGCCACCTCCGGCAAGGGGATGGACCTGTACACGGACAAGTTGATCCCCGCCGTACGCGAAGGCGCCGAGAAGGCCGGCAAGAGCTTCGAGGACATCGACCGGATGCTCGAGGTCAAGGTGTCGTACGACCGGGATCCGGCCGCCGCGCTGGAGAACACGCGGTTCTGGGCGCCGCTGTCGCTGACGCCGGAGCAGAAGCACAGCGTCACCAGCGCGACCGAGATGGAGCGGCTCGCCGACGAACTGCCGATCGAGCAGGTCGCGAAGCGGTGGATCGTGGCGTCCGACCCCGAGGAGGTCGTGAAGCAGTTCCAGCCGTACCTCGAGGCGGGCTTCAACCACTTCGTCGTACACGGTCCGGGGAACGATCAGGAGCGGTTCCTGACGCAGTTCACCGAAGACGTTCTGCCCTTGCTGCGCAAACTGTCTTGAGCTGAGGGGTCGGGCGGCTCACAATCAGCGAGTGCCCGACTATCAAATCGTTCGCGACGACGACCCGCGGTGCGCCGAGCTGGAAGCAGCCGGCTACCGCGTGGTCGCCGAGTCGTGGGCGGTGCGGTTGTTCGATCCGGATCGGGAGTTGCTGGAGACCGCCGTACGCCGGGCAACCGCCGGCGGGCTGACGATCCGCGAGCTCGGGCCCGAGTCGGCAGAGGTCCTGCACAACCTCGAGAAGACCAACGAGCCGGACTATCCGTACACGCCGGCGACGCATCGGGTGGTGGGCGAGCTCGCCGACGTCCGTGCGCTGTGGCCGGCCTATCGCGTGTTCGGTGCCTTTGACGGCAACCGGCTCGTCGGCGCGACGGTGATCCGCCAGAAGGACGGCTTCGGCGACACCTACTTCACCTCGGTCCTCGCCACCCACCGCCGCCGCGGCGTCGGCCAAGCCGTCAAAGCCGCCTCCATCCTCGCCTTCCTCGACATCGGCATCACCCGCTTCTCGACGGGCGGCGCAGCGGCCAACCAGGCGAGTCTCCAGGCGAATCAGTCGCTGGGATATCAGGTGACGGAGCAGTGGCGAACCTACGCACCTGAGTAGGACGTACTGCGTTCGCCCCCGTCGTACTGCGGTCCCCGCGAGCTGCCCACCCGCCCGCTCAGCGTCCGGCGGCCGAGGAGATCACGCGGGGATGGCGTTGTCGATGAGGGCCTTGGCGATGGTGGTGGCGGTGGGGAAGGAATTGGTGTTGAGGACTCGGGTGCGGGCCGAGGCGCCGTCGATGAGTAGGGCCAGTTGTTCGCCGAGTTCTTCGGGGTTGGTGGCGCCGGCTTCGCGGGCGGTTTCGGTGAGGCGTGTGGCGATGGCGGTCTTGTAGTCGCGGGCGTACTGGGAGGCCGGGTGTTCGGGGTCGTGGAGTTCGACGGCCGCCGCGATGTAGGGGCACAGCGGCGTGGACGCGGGGATCTCGAAGGCGGCGAGGAGTCGTTCGCGGGGGGTGAGGTCGGTGCGGTCGAACACCCCGGGCATGACGTCGGGATCGAACCGGCGCAGGTACTCCGCGACGAGTTCGTCCTTGGTGCTGAAGTGCTGGTACGCCGTGCGCTTGGACACCTGCGCCACGGCGCAGAGCTGGTCCATGCCGGTGCGGTTGATGCCCTGATCGCGGAACAGCTGCTGTGACGCGCTGAGGATGCGCTCGCGTGCGCCCCTGCCCCGGCGCCGGCCCTGGGGACCCTTCTCCAACTCCGTCATGCCTCCAGCATAGACCGTTCGGTACCGATCGGTGTACTTAGCTTGCGCTCCGCCGACGCCGTCGGATACGTTACGTACACAATCTGGTGTACATAAGATTCATCAACTCAACGGAGTGATCGTGGGAAAGCTCGATGGCAAGGTCGCTGTGATCACCGGCGGATCCACCGGCATGGCTTTGGCCGGCGCCAAGCTGTTCGTCGAGGAAGGAGCGCACGTCTTCATCCAGGCCCGGCGGCAGGAAGCACTCGACGATGCCGTCAAGCTGATCGGCCGCAACGTCACCGCCGTACAGGGTGACGCGGCCGAGCTCGACGACCTGGACCGCTTGTACGACACCGTCAAGCGGGAGAAGGGCTCGATCGACGTGCTGTGGGCCAGCGCCGGGATGGGCGAACCTGCCGTCCTCGGCGAGATCACCGAGGAACAGTTCCACCGCGCCTTCTGGCTCAACGCGCGCGGCACCCTGTTCACCGTGCAGAAGGCGCTGCCGCTGATCAACGACAACGGCTCGATCCTCATGACCGGATCCAATGCCTCCCTCGGCGCCTTCCCCGGCTGGAGCCTGTACGCGGGAAGCAAAGCCGTCCAGCAGGCTTGGGCCCGCGTCTGGCTCAATGAACTGCGCGACCGCAACATCCGGGTCAACGTGCTGACGCCCGGCCAGGTCGCCACCGCCAAACAGGAAGAACTGTTCGACGAGGCGACCAAGGCCGCATTCGAGTCCCTCATCCCTCGCGGGCAGATGGGACGCCCCGAAGAAATCGCCAGCGTCGCGCTGTTCCTCGCCTCCGACGACTCCAGCTACGTCAACGGCCTGGAACTCGTCGCCGACGGCGGCACCACCGCCATCTGAGCCACAACCTCCAAACGGAAGAGGCACCTCATGAACGGCCTCACCATCATCGGTACGGGGAACATGGCCCGCACCATCGGCACACTCGCGATCGCAGGCGGCAATACCGTCGAGATCATGGGACGCGATCAGACCAAGGCCGATGACCTGGCCAAGGCTCTGGGCAATGGCGCGACGACGGGCAAGTGGGGCGCCGTACCGGCCGGCGACGTCGTCATCACGGCTCTGTTGTACGACGGTGTCGTGCCGGTCGTCACGGAGTACGGGGATGCGCTCGCGGGCAAGGTCATCGTCGACATCAGCAACCCCTTCAACGCCACGTTCGACGGACTGGCGCACAGCGAGGAGACGTCGATCGCGCAGGAAGCCGCGAAGGTGGCCCCGGCCGGCGCGAGCGTGGTGAAGGCGTTCAACACCATCTTCCGTAATGTCCTGGAGAACGGCCGACCGAACGTCTTCATCGCCGGCGACGATGCGGAGGCCAAGGCGGCCGTAGCGGCATTCATCGAGAGCCTCGGACTCCGCCCGCTCGACGCCGGCGGCCTCAAAATGGCCCACTGGCTCGAAGGAATGGGCCTCGTCACCATGGGCCTCGCCGCGAACGGCGTCGGCCACTGGAACTTCGCCCTCGGCGTCAACGAGTTCACCGCCTGACCCCACGCGCAACTCACCCAGCAAGCCACGGCTTCCCGCACCCGCCCGCAGCACCTCGGCGGCTGAAGCAGAACCTAGTGGAGGTCTTCCGACAAAGACTTCGCGGCTTGGGTGAGGAGAGGGACGGCTCGTTCGACGAGGTCTTCGGTCATGCGGCCGGCGGGGCCCGAGATGGAGATGGCCAGTGGGGACGGGGCGTCGGGGACGGCGACTGCCACACAGCGGACGCCGACTTCTTGTTCGCCTTCGTCCATTGCGTAGCCGTGGTCCGAGGCCTGGTGGAGTTGGGTGGTGAAGGCGTCGGGGGTGGTGATCGTGTTGTCGGTGTGTTTGGGCATGCCGGTGCGGTGCAGCAGGTCGCGGACCTGTGACTCGGGGAACTGGGCCAGGATCGCCTTGCCGACGGCGGTGCAGTGCGGCAGGACCCGCCGACCCACCTCGGTGAACATCCGCATCGAGTGCCTCGACGGGACCTGCGCGAGATACACGATCTGGTCGCCGTCGAGCATCGCCATGTTGGCGGATTCGCCGAGTTCGTCGACGAGGTGGGCGAGGTGCGGGCGGGCGAACACGCTCAGCATGTGCGACGAGCTCTCGCCGAGCCGGATCAGTTTCGGGCCGAGGATGTACTGCCGGGACGGCTCTTGACGGAGGTAGCCGAGGTCCACGAGGGTTCGGACCAGTCGGTGGATCGTCGGCAGCGGCAGGCCGGAGGCCGTGGCCAGCTGGGACAGGCCCATCATGCCGCCCGCGTCGGCCATGGTCTCGAGCAGCCCGAAGGCGCGCTCGATGGACTGCACACTGCCGGTACGGGCCTTGCCGCCGTCGTTCGTCTCCGCCATGGGACCTCCACCTTTCCGGATGACGGAAGCTTAGCGCCAGAATCCGGAAGCGCCAGGGTGTTGTATCTTCCGCAAAGTAGATATTAGTCTCCACAATACGGAAAAGGGAGGCCCTATGGACGAACTGCTGGCTGAGTTGGACCGGCGCCTGGCCGCTGCGGACGCGGCGCTGACCGCCGATTACCGAGGCGATCGCGGCGTCCGCCAGCCGATCCACACGGTGTACGTGCCGGCCGATCGGTACGACGCTCGCACTGTAGGCGACTGGGGTTCGCAGGCGCGCGCGGCGCTCGACGAGTACGCCGGATCGGCCGCGGAGCTCGCGAAGGTGCTGGATCTCCCCGCCGAGTTCGCGGACGACGTCTACGACCGCGTCCGCGCGAAGCTGGAGCGCGAACCGATCGAGGATCTGCGGATCGACTTCGAGGACGGCTACGGCAACCGCCCGGACGACGAGGAGGATGCCGCCGCGATCGCCGCCGCGGAGGTCAAGCCGGGGACGCCGTTCCACGGCCTGCGGATCAAGTCGCTCGAGGCGCCGACCCGTCGCCGCGCGGTCCGCACTCTCGACCTGTTCGTCAAAACAGCCACGATCGCCGACGGCTTCGTGATCACGCTGCCGAAGGTGACCTCGGTCGAGCAGGTCGAGGCGATGGTGCTCGTGCTCGAGACCCTCGAGCAGCAGTACGGCGTACCGCGGCTCAAGTTCGAGATCCAGGTCGAGACGCCGCAGGCGATCCTCGGCTCCGACGGCACCGCGTTGATCGCCCGGATGGTGAAGGCCGGCGGCGATCGCGTGACCGGCTTGCACTACGGCACATATGACTACTCCGCCTCGCTCGGCGTCGCGGCGGCGTACCAGAGCATGGAGCACCCGGTCGCGGACCACGCCAAGGACGTGATGCAGCTGGCCGCGGCCGGTACGGGCGTCTTCGTATCCGATGGTTCGACCAACGTTCTCCCGGTCGGCGACGCCGTACACGATGCGTGGCGGCTGCATTTCCGGCTGGTACGGCGTTCGCTCGCCCGCGGGATCTACCAGGGCTGGGACATGCATCCCGCGCAGCTCCCGACCCGCTTCGCGGCGACGTACCTGTTCTATCGGGAGGGCTTCGCTCAAGCCGCTCGCCGACTGCGCGCGTACCTGGGCCACGGTGAATCCGGCTACCTCGACGAGCCGGCCACAGCGGCGGCGCTCGCCGGGTTCGTACTGCGCGGCATCGAGTGCGGCGCGATCGACACGACCGAGTTCGACACAACTGGTCTCGCGAAGCTTGCCCGGAGGGCGGTCCCGGAGAGCTAGCCTCGCCACATGAGACTCGTTGCGGAGTTCACCACCGAACCCTTCGATGTGAAGGGTTCGCCGCCCGCGCACGCGACCGAGGCGTTGCGGGCGGCCGAGGAGGCGGGCCTCGACTGCGAGTTCGGCCCGCTCGGGACGCAGGTGAGCGGCGAGCAGCATCTGCTGCTGCCCGCGCTTCCGAAGGTGCTCGAGGCGGCGTTCGCCGGTGGCGCGAGTCAGGTGACGTTGCAGGTACGGCGCGATGCCTGAGCAGCTGCACCCGCTCGTCGAGGCGATCACGCCACTGGTCGAGCGGCTGAACGCGGAGCTCGTCGCGCCTACAGACGCCCGCGCCGACGACATCCCGCTGGTGTGGGACGGGAAGCCGGTGGCCGCCGTACGCCTGCCCAGCCCCGCCGCCGACAGCAACCCAGCCGCCGCGACCGGGGTCCAGGGTTTGTTGGCGGAGGTCGCCGGTGAGCTGGGTGGTCCGCTCGATCAGCTCTCGCGGAGCGACAAGCAGCAGGCGGTGTTGATGCTCGAGGCGCGCGGTGCGTTCGAGTTCCGGAAATCGGCGGAGATCGTGGCCGAGGCGCTCGGCGTCACCCGCTTCACCGTCTACAACTACCTGAACCGCGCCCGCTGATTTTCAACAAACTGTTGACGATGCGCGGGTCGAGTGTCACGCTCTCGTCATACGGAAAGTCGATTTCGGGATTCGAGAAGGTGTGTGATCCGTGGACCTGGAGGAGTTCAACTCCACTCCGGCCGACCGGCTGCGGCCGGCCCTGGCGGCCTGCTGTGACGTGCCCGAGTGGGTCGACGGAATCCTGGCCAAGCGGCCGTACGGCGACCTCGCCGCACTGACCGCGGTCGCGGACCAGTCGCTCCGGGAGCTCGACGACAGTGACGTCGATCGTGCTCTGCAGGCGCATCCGCGGATCGGGGACCGCGCGCAGGGCGTGAGTACCGAGGCGTCCTGGTCGCGGAAGGAGCAGTCCGGCGTCGGCGACGACCCGGGCGCCCGGCGAGAGCTTGCCGAAGGCAACCGTCAGTACGAGGAGCGGTTCGGCCGGGTGTTCCTGATCTGCGCCACGGGGCTGTCTGCTCAGGACATGCTCACCAGTCTCCGCGAGCGTCTGCTGCACGACGACGCGACCGAGGCGAAGGTCGTTCACGAGGAGCTGCGCAAGATCGCGCTGCTCCGGCTGGCCAAGGTGGTGGACGCATGAGTTCGCTCAGCACGCACGTGCTCGACACCGCGCTGGGTCGACCGGCGCAGGGTGTTCCGGTGCGGCTCTACCAGGACGACGTCGTACTGGCGACCGGTGCGACGAACGACGACGGGCGGATCGCGGAGCTCGCGCCGAAGCTGGAGCACGGTACCTACCGGCTCTGGTTCGACGTCGCGTCGTACGCCGCCGCGACCGGTCAGGACATCTTCTTTCCCGAGGTCTCCGTGACCTTCACGGTCGCCGACGAGCGGCACTACCACGTCCCCCTGCTGCTCAGCCCGTTCGCGTTTTCCACCTACCGAGGGAGCTGACCCCATGGCCATCCACCTGGGCGCCAACCAGTACGGCAAAGCCGAGAGCCGCGTTGTCCGGATCTACCGTGACACGCCCCGCCACCAGATCCGCGACCTGAACGTTTCGACCGCGCTGCGCGGCAACTTCGAGGCCGCGCACACGACCGGCGACCAGAGCGACGTGCTGCCGACCGACACGCAGAAGAACACCGCGTTCGCCTTCGCGAAGGAGAAGGGCGTCGGCGCGATCGAGGACTACGCGCTGACGCTCGGCGCACACTTCCTCGAGGCGTCGCCGGCCGCCGAGGGTGCGCGGATCGAGGTCGAGGAGTACGCCTGGGACCGGATCCAGGTCGACGGTCAGGACCACGACCACTCGTTCGTCCGGACGGGCGGCGGCGTGCGTACGACGGTCGTCAACGTCGAGGGCCGTGGCGCGGAGCGGAAGTCGTACGTCGTGTCGGGGATCAGCGATCTCGTCGTACTGAAGTCGACCGGGTCGGAGTTCCACGGGTTCCTGAAGGACAAGTACACGACGCTGCCGGAGACGAACGACCGGATTCTCGCGACCTCACTGGTCGCGCGCTGGCGCTACGACCACACCGACGTCGACTGGGACAAGTCGTACGACGCGATCAAGGGGCTGCTGCTCTCGCGGTTCGCCACGATCCACAGCCTCGCGCTGCAGCAGACGCTGTACGGCATGGGTGAGGCGGTGCTCGAGCAGCACCCGGAGGTTGCCGAGATCAAGTTCTCCGCGCCGAACAAGCACCACTTCCTGGTCGACCTCTCGCCGTTCGGGGTCGAGAACCCGGGTGAGGTCTTCATCGCCGCGGATCGCCCGTACGGGCTGATCGAGGCGACCGTGACGCGCGACGACGCGAGCGACGCGGGCAGCGCGTGGCACGCCGTACCAGGGTTCTGCTGAAGATGTCGACAATCGTGATCGAGGGCGCCTACGTGGCGACCCTCGATCCGGTCCGGCGCGAGTTCGTCGGACATGTTGTTGTCAAAGGCAAGCAGATCGTTGCGATCGGCCCCGGTCCGGCGCCGGCGTACGACGGTGCCCGGGTCGTCAACGGCTCGGGATGCCTCGTCACACCGGGCTTCGTGAACACGCATCAGCACCTGTACCAATGGGTGACGCGCGGGCTCGCCGCGGACGCGACGCTGTTCGAGTGGCTGACGACGCTGTACCCGGTCTGGGCGCGGATCTCCGAGGAGACCGTGTACGTCGCCGCGCGGGCGGCGCTCGCTCAACTCGCGAGGACCGGTTGCACCACCGCGGCCGACCATCATTACGTCTTCCCGCGCGAAGGCGGGGATGTGCTCGCGGCGGAGATCGCTGCGGCGTCCGAGGTCGGCCTGCGTTTCCATCCGGCTCGCGGGTCGATGGACCGCGGTCAGAAGGACGGAGGCCTCCCACCGAACTCAGTGGTCGAGGACCGCGACGAGATCCTCGCCGCGACCGAAGCCGCGATCGACCGCTGGCACGATCCGTCGCCGGATTCGATGCTGCAGCTCGTGGTCGCGCCGTGCTCGCCGTTCAGCGTGAGTGGCGAACTGATGCGCGACTCGGCCGAGCTGGCCCGGCGTCGCGGCGTACGCATGCACACCCACCTCGCCGAGACCACTGATGAGACGGACTGGTGCCGGGAGACGCACGGGTGCAGACCACTCGAGTACGCCGACGGCCTGGGCTGGACCGGGCAGGACGTGTGGTTCGCGCACGGCATCCACTTCGACGACACCGAGATCAAGCACCTCGGTAGCACCGGCACCGGCGTAGCCCACTGCCCCAGCTCGAACGCCCGCCTCGGCGCCGGCATCGCCCGTACCGCCGACCTCCGCGCCGCCGGTTCTCCGGTCGGACTGGGGGTAGATGGGGCCGCCAGCAACGAATCCGGCAGCCTGGTCGAAGAAGTCCGCCACGCGTTGCTCTTCGCGAGGGCTCGCGGTGGTCCTCAGTCCTTGACCGTCAGAGCCGCCTTGGAGATGGCGACCCTCGACGGAGCCCGCATCCTCGGCCGCTCGGACGACATCGGTTCCCTGGAACCCGGCAAACTCGCCGACCTGGCCGTGTGGAACCTCAACACCCTGCCCCACGCCGGCATCCCGGACCCGATCGCCGCGCTCGTCCTCAGCACACCCCCGCCCCTCGAGCTCCTCCTCGTCAACGGCCGCCCGGTCGTAGAGCACGACGTACTGCTCACCGCCGACCCAGCCGCCCTCGCCGCTGAAGTCGCTCGCACACAGTCCAAGCTTCTCGCCTGAGTGGCGCCAGCCCCCGGGGACTGCCGATAGGCAATGCCTTATCGGCAGTCCCCGGCCGGGTTGTCCACAGGTGTGCGATCCCTCGTCGTGCGGCGGGTGCGACGCAGGCATGTTCTTGGGTATGAACCGGAGATTGGAAGTGATCGCGGCAGGCCGGGGTGGGTGGTTCACTCGCCCGGACGCGCTCGCCGCCGGGTACAGCGACAGCCAGGTGCGGCAGCGGGTGCAGAGCGGGCAGTGGATCAGGATGAGTTTCAACTCGTACGTCGATCCGCGCGGCTGGCCTGCTGACGAGCCGCTGTGGGAGCGTGCGATCCGGCTCCATCGGCTGCGCGTGCGGATGGCCCGGGAACGACTCGGGGCCGTCGTGGTCAGCCATCAGTCAGCGGCGCTGCTCCATGGGCTACCGGTCTGGGGCACCGACCTTGCTGCCGCCCATTTCACCCGTCTGGGGGCCGGGCAGTCTCGATCTGGTCGCCAGATCCGTGTGCATCGCGGTGCGCTCGCCGCCGACGAGATCGTGGAGCTGAACGGGCTGCAGGTTACCGCGTGCGAGCGCGCGGTAGTGGAGACCGCGTGTACGACGTCGTACGAGGTCGGGGTTGTCCTGGCCGACGGCGCATGGCGACTGGGGTTGTCGGCCCGCGATCGACTCGCGGCCGTCGTACGGCGTCATCGTCACTGGCACGGCCTGCCGGCGGCGCGTGCGGCCGTGGAGTTCGCGGACGGCCGCAGCGAGTCTGTCGGCGAGTCTCGCCTGCGTGTCCTGATGGCCAACCACGGCCTGCCCGCACCGGAGTTGCAGGTCGAGATCCGCGACGAGGCGGGCCGATTCATCGGCCGCGTCGACTTCCTCCTGGTCGGGACACTGGTCGTCGAGTTCGACGGAGCGGTGAAGTACGGCGACACCGCGGACGCCGTACTGGCGGAGAAGCGGCGCGAGGACCGCCTCCGGGAACGTGGCTACGGCGTCATTCGCATCAACTGGGCCGACCTGGGCCGCCCGCACGAGACGGCCGCGCGCCTCTGGCGGGCGGTGTCGATGTACGCGGTGGGGACTGGCGATAGGCAATAGCTTGTGGCCAGTCACAAACTCTGTAGGTCAACAACACCGGCCGGCCCTTGGACAAGTAGCAGCTTGTCCAAGGGCGGCCGGCTGTCAGTGGAGGAGGGTGCCGTCGATCCAGACGGCCTGGACGTCCGCCGGGGTTCCCAGGGTGAAGATCCGGGCCAGCGCTTCCTCGGTGTCTTCGGCGTGGGTGATCGCGACCGCCAACGGTGAGCCGTCGGCCGGCCGGAGGAGTTGGGCGTCGAAGTGCTGGCCGACGCTCAGGTGGCCGACGTGCGGGAGGTCCAGGGCCTCGGCGCCGGCGGCGGTGGACAGGTAGAGCAGGTGGGCCGCAGTCAGCGGGCGGCCCTGGTCGGCGAGCAGCTGCTGGCAGAAGTACGCCTGCAGACCTTCCTTCAGGAGCGAGAAGCCCGTGCCGGCGCCGACATCGGATCCCAGCGCGACGCGTACGCCGTACTGCAGGTGCCGACTCAGCGGGAACAGCCCACTGCCGAGGGCCGCGTTGCTGGTCGGGCAGTGTGCGACCGTGGCGCCGCTGGTAGCCAGCACCTTGAGCTCCACGTCCGTCGGGTGGACGTTGTGGGCGAGCACAGTACGGCGGTCCACCAGCCCGTGCCGGTCGTACGTCGTGACGTAGTCGGCGCCGCCGAACAGGTCGGCGACCGATGCGATCTCCGCCTCGTTCTCGTTCACGTGCGAGGTGAAGAGTGCGCCGGGGATCGCCTCCATCAGTTCGCGGCAGGTGGCGAGGAGGTCGTCGGTGCAGGAGAGCGAGAAGCGGGGCGTCACGGCGTACCGGTTGCGGCCGACGCCGTGCCAGCGGTTGGCGAGGGCGAGCGATTCGGCGTACGCACGGACCGGGGTGGTGAGGAGCTCGGGCCGCAGCAGTCGGTCGCTGAGCACCAGACCCGAGGTCACCCGCAGACCGACGCCGGACGCGGCCTTGAACAGCGCGTCGACCGCGTCGGAGTAGTGCGCGCCGAAGACGAGCGCCGACGTGGTCCCGGCTGCGGCGAGGCCGCGGACGAACTCGTTGGCGACACCAGTGGCGTACTCGACGTCCGCCATCCGCGCTTCCTCCGGCAAGGCGTACCGGTCCAGCCACTCGAGCAGCGGCAGGCCGAGACCGCCGACGGCGCGGATCTGCGGGAAGTGCACGTGGGTGTCGACGAAGCCCGGGAGTACGACTCCGTCGGTCAGGTCGACGACCTGCTCGGCGGGGTGCGCGCTGCGAATCTCCAAGAAGGGGCCGCGAGCAACGATCACGCCGTCCTGGACCAGCAGTCCCGTGTCGCTGTCAACCCGGAGGCTCCCGCCGTTGAACGGGTTCTCCGGCGTGTCGATGAACGTGCCACGGAAGATAGTCATGCCTTCGCCTCACGATGAGCCGAGGCGGGGCGACGCTCGGCAGGTTGGGCCGACGCGGGATGCCGGTCGGCGGTAAAACGTTCGAGCAGCCAGGCGGCCACACTGACCGCGATGACGGCCGGCTCCTTGCCGGTCACGCTCGGAATGCCAATGGGTGTGGTGATCCGGGCGATCGCCTCCGCCGAGTTGCCGTCCTCGGCGAGTTTGCGCTGGAAGCGGGTCCATTTGGCGCTGGACCCGATCAGGCCGATCGTGGCGAGCGCGTCGTTGCGGATGGCAACGTCGCAGAGCGCGGCGTCCTCGGCGTGGTCGTGGGTCATGATCACCGCGTGGGTGCCCGGCGGCAGTTCACCGACGACGAGCTCCGGGAGCACCGGCACGTTGTGCACATGAACCTGTGCGACGGCGTCGTCGAGCACCTGCAGGCGCTCGGTCGTGAGTTGATCGGCGCGGGAGTCGACGAGATGCAGCTCGATGTCGTGCCGCGCGAGGATCCGCGCGAGCTCGAGCCCGACGTGGCCGACTCCGAAGATCGCCACGGAAGGCACCACGGGCAACGGCTCCAGCAACAGCTTCACCTCACCACCACAACACTGAACCCCGTGCTGGTACGGCGCTTTGTCGGACAACGCGGCCGTCAACACCTCGGGCGCCGTCACCCCGTCCGCGATCATCTCCCGCGACCGCTCCACCGCCACTGCCTCGAGGTTGCCCCCGCCAACAGTTGCCCAGACGTTGTCGGCAGCAACCACCATCTTCGCCCCGGCCTCCCGAGGAGCATGCCCGCGCACCGACACCACGGTCACCAACACACCGGCCGCCCGGCCGGCACGCAGCCGTTGGATCGCCTTCACCCACTCCATCTCGATCACCCTCCCGTTCCGGGAGCGACGGGGGTGGCAGTCCAGTCGGCCGCGCCTGAGCGCGCCTTCTCCAGCGCCCAGTAGACCGCTTCCGGTGTGGCCGGCGATGGCAGGTCGACGCTGGTTCCGGCTGGGCCGAAGGCGGCGGCTGCGTGTCGCAGCGCCTCTCGGACGGAGAACGCGAGCATGAGTGGCGGTTCGCCGACGGCTTTCGAGCCGTAGACGGCGCCTTCCTCGTGGGCCTTCTCCAGCAGCCGGACGTTGAAAACCTCCGGCATCTCCGAGAAGCTCGGGAGCTTGTACGTGCTGGCTGCCTGCGTGGACAACCGTCCGCGCCGGTCGCCGGTCGATTCGTCCCACCGCAGGTCTTCGAGCGTCAACCACCCGGCGCCCTGCACGAAACCGCCCTCGATCTGCCCGATGTCGATCAGCGGGCTCAGGCTGTCGCCGACGTCATGCACGATGTCGACCCGGCGCAACGTGTACGCCCCGGTGAACCCATCAACCTCGACCTCGGACGCCGCGACGCCGTACGCGAAGTACTTGAACGGCTCGCCGCGCATCGCGTTGGCGTCCCAGTGCAGCCCTTCGGTCCGGTAGAACCCGGCCGCCCACAGCTGCACCCGCTGCATGTACGCCATAGCGACCAGCTCGTTCCACGGCACCCCGTCGCCCGACAACCCTCGTACGTCGCCATCGACGAACCGCACATCGGACGGGCTGATCCCGAGCCGCCCGCCGGCGACCTGCGCCAGCCGCTCCCGGATCTGCTCACACGCATTCTTGATCGCCGCACCGTTCAGATCGGCACCGGACGACGCAGCGGTCGCGGACGTGTTCGGCACCTTGTCCGTACGCGTCGGTGCCAACCGAACCCGCGTCAACGGCACACCCAGTGTGGTCGCAGCGACCTGCAGCATCTTCGTGTGCAGGCCCTGCCCCATCTCGGTGCCGCCGTGGTTGATCAGCACGGACCCGTCCTTGTAAACATGGACGAGCGCCCCGGCCTGGTTGAACGCGGTCAGGTTGAACGAGATCCCGAACTTCACCGGAGTCATCGCGAGCCCACGCTTCACGTGCTCATGCGTCGCATTGAAGGCCTCGATCTCAGCAACCCGCCCACCGATGTCACCACCGTCGATGACCTGGCTCCAGCACGACTCGAGCCGATCCGCGTGCCGCACCGGTTGCCCGTACGGCGTGGAGTCGCCCGGCTGGTAGAAGTTGCGCCGCCGCAGCTCCGAGCCGTCGTACCCGAGGAGCGGCGCGCAGCGACCGAGGATGTCCTCGATGACCAGCATCCCCTGCGGACCGCCGAACCCGCGGAACGCGGTCTGCGACGTCTTGTTGGTCTGCGCGATCTGCCCGTCGACGCGGACATGCGGGATCTCGTACGCGTTGTCGATGTGACACATCGCCCGCGCCAGCACCGGCTCCGACAGGTCGAGACTCCACCCGCCGTCCGCGGTCAGCGTCGCGTCCAGCGCCACCAGGCGACCGTCCTCGGAGAAGCCGACCGTCCAGGACGAGTGGAACCCGTGCCGCTTGCCCGACATCGTCATGTCCTGCGTCCGGTTCAGCCGAAGCCGCACCGGCCGCCCGGTCAGCGTCGCGCCGAGTGCCGCGATCGCGGCGAACCCGTGCGGCTGCATCTCCTTGCCGCCGAAACCGCCGCCCATTCGCAGACACTGCACGGTCACCGAGTGACTGGCCAGCCCAAGCACGTGCGCGACGATCTCCTGCGTCTCTGACGGATGCTGCGTACTCGACTGCACGAAGATCTGCCCGTACTCGTCGACGAGCGCCAACGCAGCATGCGTCTCCAGGTAGAAGTGCTCCTGCCCGGCGAACTCGAACTCGCCGCTGAACACGTGCGCCGCCCCGGCAAGAGCGCCCTCGACGTCACCCCGCTCCAGATGCCGCCCGATGCCCTGGAAGCTCCCCGCCTCGATCGCCTCGCGAACCGTCACCAACGACGCCAGCGGCTCGTACTCGACCTCGACCGCCAACGCCCCGAGCCGCGCTGCCTCCAACGTCTCCGCAAGCACCCAGCACACCGCATGCCCGTTGAACATCACCTCGCCCGGGAACAACGGCTCGTCATGCTTCACCCCGGCGTCGTTCACCCCAGGTACGTCGTCCGCCGTCAGCACCCGCACAACGCCGGGAACGTCGTACGCCGGCTTCACGCGTAACGCGGTCACCCGCGCGTGCGTGTGCGGCGACTGGACCGGCCAGGCATGCAGCACGTCCTTCGTCCGCATCACCAGATCGTCTGTATACAAAGCAGCTCCGGTCACATGCAGCGCAGCGCTCTCATGCGGCATCGGAACCCCGACGACCGGCTGGAGCGGCCGCTCCGACAACGAGCTCATGACGCCACCCCCTGGAAGTAGAACCGCAGCAACGACTGCCCGAGCATCGCCGAGCGGTACGACGAACTCGCGCGGTGATCGTCCATCGGCGTACCCTCCGCCGCCATCACCGCCGCCGCGGTCCGCACGGTCTCCTCGGTCCACGGCTGCCCGATCAACGCGGCCTCGGTCTCCCGGGCCCGCAACGGCGTCGCAGCGACCCCACCGAGCCCGATCTTCGCGTCCCGCACCACGCCGTCCCGTACGTCGACGGCGTACCCGATCGCGACGCTGGAGATGTCGTCGAAGCGCCGTTTGGCGATCTTGTGGAACGCCGTCATCGGTGCCAAGGGCAACGGAACGACAATCGTCTTGATCAGCTCGTCGGCAGCCTTCACGGTCTGCCGATACCCGGTGAAGTAGTCGCTGAGCGCCACCGTCCGCTCGCCGCGACCAGATGCCAGCACCAACGAAACATCCAGCGCCAGAAGCGCAGGCGGTGTGTCTCCGATCGGCGATCCGGTCCCCAGGTTCCCGCCGATCGTCGCGCCGTTCCGGATCAACCGCGACGCGAACTGCGGGAACATCTCACCCAGCAGCGGCACCCGCCCCGCCAGCCGCCGCTCGATCTCGGTCAGCGTCAGCGCCGCACCCAACCGGACCTCGTCCTCCCCGAAGGAGAACTCGCGCAGCTCCTCCAGCCGGTCGATCGCGATCGTCAGCGGCGGCCGGGACCCGAAGATGTTCACCTGCACACCGAGGTCGGTAGACCCGGCAACTATCACCGCATCGTTGCGCTCGCCCAGAACGGTCAGTACTTCGTTGAGCGATGCCGGCCGGATGAACTCACCCTCAGGTGACGACATACCGGTGGCCGCCGGCGCGGGCGGGGGCGAGTCGCGGCGTACGGCGAAGGCGTCGTTCTCCGGCGGATCTTCGAGGGCGTACGCCGCGTCGCGGATCGGGCGGTAGCCGGTGCACCGACACAGGTTGCCGCTCAGCGAGTGCAGATCGAAACCGTTCGGCCCGTGCTCGTGATCGTCGTTCCCACCACAGGTGCGACCCGGGCGGTAGTACTCCGCCGCCATGCTGCAGACGAAACCGGGTGTGCAGTAGCCGCACTGCGAACCGCCGCGGACCGCCATCTCCTTCTGCACCGGGTGCAGTGCCTCGGGCGATCCGAGGCCCTCGGAGGTGATCAGCTCCTGACCGTCCAGCGACGCGACCGGCAGGAGGCACGCGTTGACCGCGGTCCACTCGGTCGGAGTGTCGGTGCCGGCCCGGGCGACGAGGATCGAGCATGCGCCGCACTCGCCCTCGGCGCACCCCTCCTTGGCGCCGGTCAGGCCGCGGTCACGCAGCCAGTCCAGCACCGTCGTGTGCACGGGGATGTCGCCAAGAGCGGTGAGCTCGCCGTTCACGGTCACAGCAGGGGCGCGCAGTGCTTGGGTAGTCATCGGTTGCTGCTCCAACGGGTTCGTGCGCTGTGGATCGGGTTGGCGTCGGACACGAAGTCGTCGAACCGGTAGCCGGCGATCTTCGCGATCTCGAGCAGCGCGGCGGCGTGCTCCTGGTTCTCGCAGTTGCCCAGCCGCTCGCGCCCCTGCTCGACGATCCGGTCGTACGACTCGGCGTCGCGGACCGAGATCACCAACGGGAACCCGAAGCGCTGCTCGTACTCCGACGTGATCGCGGCCAGCTGGTCGCGCTCCGGATCGCCGAGGAACGTCAGGCCCTTGTCCGACTGGTCCCGCAGCGACGCCTCGCCGCTGAGGCCGTCGGCAACAAACTGCGACCCGAGCTGCGGGTACGCCTGGATCAGTTCGCGCTGCTCGTCGCGGGAACCGGAGAACAACGCCTCCTGGAACGAACGTCGCAGCGCATGCGTGTCGGCGTATGGCCGCATGTCCCAGGCCCGCTCGACGGCCCAGCGCGGACCCTGGAACAGGCCGCCGAACGTCTCGACGAACTCCTCGCGGGTCATCTTGTTCACCTGGTCCAGCCGGACCGTGTCACCCGGTTGCCCCGCGACCGCCGGGCCGAAGTTCTTGCCGACGTGGTGGAACAGGATGTTCAGGAAGATCGCGGTCAGGCTGCCGAGCGTGATGCCGCTGCCGAAGATGATCTCGGCCCAGTCCGGTACGGCCTGCGCGACCTGCGGCTGTGCGGTCACGTACATGGCCAGGCCGACGCTGGTCGCGACGATGACGACGTTCCGGTGATCGTGGAAGTCGACCTTGGTCAGGGTCTGGAAGCCGACCACGGCAACGGTCGCGAACATCGCTAACGCCGCGCCGCCCAGCACCGGGTGCGGTACGCCGGCCACGATCGCGCCGGCCTTCGGCAGCAGCCCGATCAGGATCATGATCGCCCCGGCGGTCGCGACCACCCAGCGGCTGCGGACCCGGGTCAGCCGGACCAGGCCGACGTTCTCGGCGAAGCAGGTGTACGGGAACGAGTTGAAGACGCCGCCGATCGTGGTCGCCAGGCCGTCGGCCCGCAGCGCCCGGGCGATGTCCTCGCGGCCGATCCGCTTCTCGACGATCTCACCGGTCGCGAACACGTCACCGGTGGTCTCCACGGCGGTGATCAGCATGACCACGACCATCGAGATGATCGCCGCCACCGAGAACTTCGGCCAGCCGAAGTAGAACGGCGTCGTCACCCCGGCCCACGCGGCATCCCCGACCGCCCCGAAGTGTGCGTCGCCGAACGCCCAGGCAACCAGGGTCCCGGCGACCAGGCCGATCAGGACGGCGATCGTCGCCATGAAGCCCTTGAAGACGCGCTGGATCAGCACGATCAAGGCCAGCGTCCCCAGCGCGTAGGCCATGTTCTTCGCGCTGGTCGGCGCGGCGTCCGGGCCGGCGCCGCCGACCGCGTCCCCGGCCGCGACCGGCAGCAGCGCGAGGCCGATGATCGTGATGACCGAGCCGGTCACAACTGGCGGGAAGAACCGGATCAGCTTGCTGAAGAACGGTGCGATGAAGAAGGTGGCCAGACCGGCGACCAGGACGGCGCCGTAGATCACCAGCAGGCCGTCGGTCCCGCCGCCCGCGGCGAGGCCGATCGCGATCATCGGCGACACCGCGGTGAACGTCACGCCCTGCAGCAGCGGCAGCCGGACGCCGACCTTCCAGAACCCGACGGACTGGATGATCGAGGCGATGCCGCAGGTGAACAGGTCGGCGTTGATCAGGTGGATCAGCTGCTCGGTAGTGAGACCGATCGCACTGGCGAGCAGGATCGGCACGATCACCGCTCCGGCGTAGAACGCCAGCACGTGCTGGGCGCCGTACACCGCCAGCTTGCCCGGAGGCAGCAGCTGGTCGACGGGGTGGCGGCTGGTCTGCCGGCTACGGGGTCGCAGGACTGCCTTCATCGGGACACGCTCCTCGGGGGTTTTGACCTGCACCCGAGCATCTGCTCACCGCGCTCCGGATTGCACCCGGTGAACCTCCGAAGATGAACGACCGGAGAACGGTTTGTTTTGTGCGATCACACAATCAGAGGGATTTGAGCGCCAGGAACACGTCCACCCGGTCCTCGAGGCTCGACAGATCGCGACCGGTCAGTTGCTCAACGCGTTCGATCCGGTAGCGAACGGTGTTGACGTGCAGATGCAGCGACTCCGCCGTACGGGTCCATGAACACGAGCAGGCGAGGAACGCCTGGAGCGTGGTGAGCAGGTCGGCATGGGTACGGCGGTCGTGCTCGAGGACCGCTCCGAGGACGCGGTTGGTGTACGTACGCCGTACGTCGTCCGGCAATGTCGCGAGCAGGAGGACGTGGGACGCGACCTCGTCCGAGGTGACCACCGACACCGGGGCGCGGCCGGCGCCGGCTGCCCGCTGCGCGAAGCGGGCTTCTTCCAGTGCGCCGGCGAGGGCGTCGACCGAGGTCTCGCCGCTGATGCCGACCGCGAGCCGCCCACGGCTCAGCCCGGGAGCGAGACGCCCGAAGCTCCGTCGTACGTGCTCGGGCAGTTCCGGCGTGTAGGGCAGGAAGCCGACCAGCAAACCGTCGCGTCCTGGCGCGACGACCGCCGGGCCGACCGTCAGCGCGACGTCCTCGAGCAGGCTCAGTGCGACCTCGGTCAGCCCGTCGTCGCGCAGTTCCGCGACCGCTACGACCATCGGTCGCTCAGAGTGCGATCCCGCCTGCTTGAGCCGCGCCGCGACCTCGGCCTGCGGTGCACCGGACTCGACCAGCGCGAGCGCGTCCGCCACCAAGGGGCGCAGCGCCCGGCGGCCTTCGTCCCGACGGGCGCGGTCCAGCGCGGCGATCGCGCACAGTTCGTGCACCGCCTCCACATGGTCGCGGGACCATTCGTTGTGGTCGCCCTCGATCACCAGGACCCAGGCCGTCAGGCGGTTCCCCAGCCCGGATCCGACCGGGAACAGGCTGTACGACGCATCGATCGTCATCGCGACGGCCGGTGTTCGGTCCGCGGTCAGGAACTTGCGGGTCACCGCGTCGATCGCGGCGGCGTCGAGCTCGCCCGGCCCGGGGACGACGTGGCGCCCGGTCGGGGTCAGCACGCGACAGTCGTGCCCGATCTCCGCCGAGATCCTCGCCGCCAACTCGTCGAGGCTGCGGCCGGCCGCGATCGACGACAACAGTTGCCGCTGCCGGACGAGACTCGCCGACAGCCGGGCCCCGGTCTCGGCCGAACCCGCTGCCGCGACGTACTCCGTGACGTCCGCGAACGCGATCTCGATCGGCACCTCGATCAAGGTCACCTCGTGCCGACGGCACGCCTCGAGCAGATCCGTGGGCACATCCCCGAGTTGCGCCTTGCCGGCCAGGATCGTGGTCGCTCCCCGCCCAGCCATCGAGGCCACGAACACCTCGCTGTCCATCGGCCGGCGCCGCCAGACCAGCCCGGTCAGGACGAGTTCGCCGCCGTTCAGGTACCGCCCCGGCTCGAGCAGGTCGGTGGTGACGAGGCGCCCGATCGGGCGATCCAGCACCCCGCCCGCCGAATGCAGCAGCCGCAGCCCGAGCTCGGGCGCATCCAGCAACTCGGTCAGCAGCACGGCACACCTCCTTTAGAGGAACGTACAACGCGCGCGCCCACGTGAGACACCCCCGCGCCGTCGCGGACGCAGCCCTTGACGGTCTCGACCCGGCAACTCTATGGTTTTCGCAGAACAGAAATGAACTTCCGCAATACGGAAATTGGAGTCAGGATGAGCCACCAACTGCGGTACACGGTGAACTGCTCGCTGCTGTTCACCGAGCTGCCTCTGCTGGAGCGGCCGGCGGCCGCCCGCCGGGCCGGGTTCAGCGCGGTCGAGTTCTGGTGGCCGTTCGTCGAGGCGGTTCCGCCGGACCGGCAGGTCGACGCGTTCGTCAACGCGATCACCGACGCCGGTGTCCAGCTGACCGGTCTCAACTTCTTCGCCGGCGACATGCCCGGCGGCGACCGCGGGCTGGTGTCCTGGCCGAAGCGGTCCAGCGAGTTCCGGGACAACGTCGACGTCACCGTCGGCATCGGTGAGCGCCTCGGCACCCAGGGCTTCAACGCCCTGTACGGCAACCGGGTGGACGGCAGCAGCGAGCAGGAGCAGGACGACCTCGCGGTCGAGAACCTCGGCCTCGCTGCCCGGGCCGCCGCCCGGATCGGTGCGACGGTACTCGTCGAGCCGGTCAGCGGCGCCGAGCGGTATCCGCTGAAGACGGCGGCCGACGCCCTCGCCGTGATCGATCGCGTGCAGACGGCGTACGACGTACCGAACGTCGGGCTGCTCGCCGATCTCTACCACCTCGCGGTCAACGGCGACGACGTGAACAAGGTCATCGCCGACAGCACCGACTGGGTCGCCCATGTGCAGATCGCCGACGCGCCCGGCCGCAACGAGCCCGGCACCGGGACGCTCCCGCTCGACCAGCAGCTGACCGCCCTCGAGGCGAACGGCTACTCCGGCTGGGTCGGACTCGAGTACAAGCCGTCCACCACCTCAGACGAAAGCTTCGGCTGGCTGCCTTTCGAGCGCCGCTGACTCACCTAGGAGACTTGCAATGACGAACATCGCCTTCATCGGCCTCGGCATCATGGGCAACCCGATGGCTGTTCACCTCGCCAACGCCGGGCACAACGTGGCCGGCGTGGACCGCAGCCCGGAGCGCGCCGCCGAGCTCATCGCGGCCGGCGGCCGGGCCGCCTCCTCGATCGGGGAAGCCGTCAAGGGTGCCGACGTGATCTGCGTGATGGTGCCGGACTCGCCCGACGTACAGGACGTGCTCGAAGGGGAGAACGGTGTCTTCCAGTCGGCCGAGACCGGCTCGCTGATCATCGACTTCTCCAGCATCCGCCCCGACGTCACGCAGCAGCTCGCCGAGCAGGCTCGCGCCCTCGGCTTCCGGCTGCTCGACGCCCCGGTCTCCGGTGGCGAGGCCGGCGCGAAGAACGCCGCGCTGTCGATCATGGTCGGCGGCGAGGCGGACGACTTCGCGGTCGCGAGGCCGCTGTTCGACGCGGTCGGCAAGACCGTCGTCCACGTCGGCCCGAGCGGTTCGGGGCAGACGGTCAAGGCCGCCAACCAGCTGATCGTGGCCGCGAACATCCAGGCCGTCTCCGAAGCGGTGATCTTCCTGGAGGCGTACGGCGTCGACACCAAGGCCGCCCTCGAGGTCCTGGGCGGCGGCCTCGCCGGTTCCGCCGTACTGAACCAGAAGAAGGAGAACATGCTGTCGCGCTCCTTCCAGCCCGGATTCCGGATCGACCTGCACCACAAGGACATGGGCATCGTCACCGCGGCCGCGCGCGAGGCGGGTGTCGTCGTACCGCTCGGTGCGTTGGTGGCGCAGCTCGTCGCGTCGGCGCGGGCGAACGGTGACGGCGGTCTCGACCACTCGGCTCTGTTGCGCGGCGTCGAGCGGCTGTCCGGGAAGGAGATCGGCTGATGGCACGGATGCGTGCGGTCGACGCCGCAGTACTGATCCTGGAGAAGGAGGGTTCGACGCAGGCGTTCGGGTTGCCCGGCGCGGCGATCAACCCGTTCTACGCCGCGATGCGCGACCACGGCGGGATCAAGCACGTCCTCGCCCGCCACGTCGAGGCCGCCTCACATATGGCCGAGGGCTATACCCGAGCCCGCGCCGGCAACATCGGCGTCTGCATCGGTACGTCGGGTCCGGCCGGCACCGACATGATCACCGGCCTGTACTCCGCGGCCGCGGACTCGATCTCGATCCTGTGCATCACCGGCCAGGCGCCGGTCGCGAAGCTGCACAAGGAGGACTTCCAGGCCGTCGACATCTCGTCGATCGCCAAGCCGGTCGCGAAGTGGGCGGTCACGGTGATGGAGGCGGCGCAGGTGCCGGGTACGTTCCAGAAGGCGTTCCAGGTGATGCGCGAAGGCCGGCCGGGTCCCGTGCTGATCGACCTGCCGCTGGACGTGCAGCTCGCGCAGATCGACTTCGACATCGACACGTACGAGCCGCTTCCGGTCTCTCGCCCTGCTGCGACGCGGGCGCAGGCAGAGCGCGTGCTGCAGATGCTCGGGTCAGCCGCTCAGCCGTTGATCGTGGCGGGTGGCGGCGTGATCAACGCGGATGCCAGCGAGCTGCTGGTCGAGTTTGCGGAGCTGACGGGCATTCCCGTCGTACCGACGTTGATGGGGTGGGGTTCGATCGCGGACGACCACCCGTTGAGCGCGGGGATGGTCGGGCTGCAGACGTCGCATCGCTATGGGAACGCGACGATGCTGGCGTCCGACCTGGTCCTCGGCATCGGCAACCGGTGGGCGAACCGGCACACCGGCGGCCTGGACGTGTACCGCGGTGAGCGGAAGTTCATCCACGTGGACATCGAGCCGACGCAGATCGGGCGGGTGTTCGCGCCGGACTACTCGGTGGTGTCGGACGCGCGTGCGGCGCTGCAGGTGTTCGTCGAGGTGGCGCGCGAGTGGGCCGCTGACGGCAGGCTGGCTGACCGTACTGCGTGGGCCGCGGAGTGCCGCAATCGGCGTACGGCGTTGCAGCGGAAGACGCATTTCGAGAACACGCCGATCAAACCGCAGCGGGTGTACGAGGAGATGAACCGGGCCTTCGGGCCGGATGTGCGGTACGTCAGCACGATCGGGCTGTCGCAGATCCAGGCCGCGCAGATGCTGCACGTGTACCGGCCGAGGCACTGGATCAACGCGGGCCAGGCCGGGCCGCTCGGCTGGACCGTGCCGGCGACGCTCGGGGTCGCTGTTGCGGATCCGGAGAGCACGGTGGTGGCGTTGTCGGGTGACTACGACTTCCAGTTCCTGATCGAGGAGCTGGCGGTCGGGGCGCAGTTCAACATCCCGTACATCCACGTGGTGGTGAACAACTCGTACCTCGGGCTGATCCGGCAGGCGCAGCGGAACTTCGACATGGACTACTGCGTGCAGCTGTCCTTCGAGAACATCAACAGCCCCGAGCTCAACGGGTACGGCGTCGACCATGTGAAGGTCGTGGAAGGCCTTGGCTGCAAGGCACTTCGGGTCTTCGAGCCGGAGGGCATCCTGCCGGCGCTGGAGCAGGCGAAGAAGCTGATGGTCGAGCACCAGGTCCCGATCGTTGTCGAGGTCATCCTGGAGCGCGTCACGAACGTGTCGATGGGTGTCGAGATCGACAACGTGATCGAGTTCGAGGACCTGGCCATCTCGCCGGAGGACGCACCGACGGCTTTGGCTCTGCTGGACTGATGGTCCGGGTAGTAGTTGCCTCCGACAAGTTCAAAGGAAGCCTGACCAGCGCGGAGGTGGCGACCGCGGTCGGCGCCGGGGTACGACGAGTCCACCCCGACGCCACCGTCGTCGCGGTCCCAGTAGCCGACGGCGGCGACGGCACCCTCACCGCCGCCGTCGGCGCCGGCTTCACCCACGTCCCCGTCGTAGCCACAGGCCCCACCGGCCAACCCGTGAAGTCCGGCTACGCCCGCCTGGGGGACACAGCAGTCGTCGAACTGGCAGACGTCTCCGGCCTCGTCCGCCTCCCCCACGGCCACCTGTCCCCGATGACGGCCACCTCATACGGCACCGGCGAACTGATAGCCGCAGCCATCGCCGCGGGCTGCACCCGCATCATCCTCGGCATCGGCGGCAGCGCCTCCACCGACGGCGGCCGCGGCCTCATCGAGGTCCTCATTGGCGCGCGGCTCGACGTGGAAGCGCTTCGGCGGCGGCTTCGTGGTGTTCAGGTTGTTGTTGCTTGTGACGTCGACAACCCGCTGACCGGGCCTCGGGGTGCTGCTGCTGTTTATGGGCCGCAGAAGGGGGCGACGGTGGAGCAGGTCGCCGAGTTGGATGCCAGGTTGGGTGAGTGGGCTGATCTGGTGGCTCGGGTGACTGGGCGGGATGTGCGGGACGCGTCTGGCGCGGGTGCTGCGGGTGGGGTTGGGTTTGCGGCGCTTGCGTTGCTGGGGGCTGAGCTCCGGCCGGGGATTGAGCTGGTGCTGGAGATGGTCGGGTTCGAGGAGCAGGTTGTCGGTGCCGACCTCGTGATCACCGGCGAAGGTGCGCTCGACGAACAGACGCTGCACGGCAAGGCCGTTGCGGGAGTGGCTGCTGCGGCCCGGCGAGCCGATGCCGTTCCAGTTGTCGCGGTTTGTGGTGTGAACCGGCTGGAGGCTGATGAACTGCAGGAGGCCGGCGTGCGAGCGGCGTACGCACTCACCGAGCTCGAGCCCGACGTCCACCGCTGCATCGCCGAGCCCGAACCGCTGCTCGAACAGCTTGGCGAACGGATCGCGGTCGAGCACCTTACGATGACGAGAAGGGAGAGAGGGATCGCATGAACGCTCTTGATCTTGTGATTCGGGCTCGTCGCCTGGTGCGCTCCGGCGGCGAGCAGGCGGGTGCGCTCGGCGTACGGGACGGTCGCATCGTCGCGATCGCGCCGTACGACGCCGACCTCCAGGCGACCACCGACGTACGCCTCGCCGACGACGAAGTACTGCTCCCCGGCCTCGTCGACTCCCACGTGCACGTGAACGATCCCGGCCGGACCGACTGGGAAGGCTTCACGTCCGCGACCAAGGCAGCGGCTCGCGGCGGCGTCACCACGATCATCGACATGCCGCTCAACAGCATCCCGCCGACCTGCGACGTGCCGGCGCTCGCGCTCAAACGCAAGACCGCGGAAACCCAGGCGTACGTCGACGTCGGCTTCTGGGGCGGCGCGATCCCGGGCAACGTGCCCGACCTGCGCCCACTCCACGACGCGGGCGTCTTCGGCTACAAATGCTTCCTGCTGCACTCGGGCGTCGACGAATTCCCGCCGCTCGACCGCGCGCAACTCGAGGCCGCGATGCGCGAGATCAGCAGCTTCGACGGACTGCTCATCGTCCACGCCGAAGACGCGCACCGGATCGACGAAGCCACCCCGCCGAACGGCGCCAACTACGAAGCCTTCCTCAACTCCCGCCCGCGCACCGCCGAGAACGATGCCGTTGCCGAGGTCATCGACCTGGCCCGCGAGACCGGCTGCCGCGTCCACATCCTGCACGTCTCCAGCGCCGAGGTCCTCCCACTGCTCGTGAAGGCCCGCAACGACGGCGTCCGGATCACCGCGGAGACCTGCCCGCACTACCTGAGCTTCACTGCCGAGGACATCCCCGACGGCGCCACGCAGTACAAGTGCTGCCCGCCGATCCGCGAGGCCGCCAACCGCGAGCTCCTCTGGGACGGCCTGCGCGACGGCACGATCGACCTGGTCGTCTCCGACCATTCGCCGTCGACGATCGGCCTGAAGCACCTCGACACCGGCGACTTCGGCACCGCCTGGGGCGGGATCGCATCGCTCCAGCTCGGTCTGTCCGCTGTCTGGACCGAGGCCCGTCGCCGCGGCTTCACGCTCGCCGACGTCGTCCGCTGGATGGCCGCAGCGCCCGCCAAGCAGACCGGTCTGACGACCAAGGGCGGCCTCGAGATCGGGTACGACGCCGACTTCTGCGTCCTCGCCCCGGACGAGACCTTCACCGTCGACGCGACCCGACTCCAGCACAAGAACGCCATCACGCCGTACGACGGACGCACGCTCACCGGCGTCGTCCGGAGTACCTGGCTCCGCGGCAGCCCGGTCGACATCGCCGTCGACCCGCGCGGCCGCCTGCTGACCCGAGGAGAACGATGAGCTACTACGCCCCGAAGGGCGGCCTGCCCGCGCAGACCGACCTGACCACCGATCGCGCGGTCTTCACCGAGGCGTACGCCGTCCTGCCGCGCGGCACGATGCGGGACATCGTCACCAGCCGGCTGCCGTTCTGGGACGACACGCGGTTGTGGGTGATCGCCCGTCCGCTGTCCGGGTTCGCGGAGACGTTCTCGCAGTACATCGTCGAGGTCGGTCCGGGTGGCGGGAGCGACAAGCCGGAGACCGACCCGGCCGCCGAGGCCGTGCTATTTGTTGTCTCAGGCAACGTTGTGCTGACGGTCGCGGGTGAGAAGCACACGCTGACCGAGGGCGGGTACGCGTACCTGCCGCCGGGCGGGGACTGGACGGTGCGGAACACGAGCGACGCGGTGGCGACGTTCCACCTGGTGCGGAAGGCGTACGAGCGGATCGACGGGATCGACGTACCGCCGGCGCTGGTCACCAACGAGGCGGACGTCGAGGGCCGGCAGATGCCGGACACCGAGGGGCGCTGGAAGACGCAGCGGTTCGTGGACCCGGACGACGTACGGCACGACATGCACGTGAACATCGTCAGCTTCGAGCCGGGCGGGGTGATCCCGTTCCCGGAGACGCATGTGATGGAGCACGGGCTGTATGTGCTCGAGGGCAAGGCGATCTACCTGCTGAACAAGGATTGGGTGGAGGTCCAGGAGGGCGACTTCATGTGGCTCCGCGCCTTCTGCCCCCAGGCCTGCTACGCCGGCGGCCCCGGCCGCTTCCGCTACCTCCTCTACAAGGACGTAAACCGCCACCCCAAACTCACCCTCTGAGGTCGCCTGATCTGCAGGCAGACAGGTAGTGCACTGCCGAGACGCCGTACGCCCCGGCTCAGGTGCACTAGCTGGCAGCCGACACCTCCTGTCCAGATGCTGGCTTTCAGTCGGCGATGCGGACCAGGCGTTGGGGCGGGGTGAGGGGGTCGGTGATGAGGCGGGCGTGGCGTTCGACGTCGTAGCGGGTGCCGTCGAAGGATAGGCGTTGGCGTTCGATGCCTTCGGAGAGGAAGCCGGCGCCGGCAGCGACCGCGCAGGATGCCGGATTGTTCAACTGGTGACCGAGCTCGAGCCGGTACAGCCCGGCCTCCTCGTGCGCCCAGCCGGCGAGCGCGCGGAGGGCGTCCCGGGCGACGCCGTGGCCGCGGACGTCGGCGAGGGTCCAGTACCAGGTCCAGCCGACCCGGTGCCGGTCGATGTTCGTCACGGCGACGCAGCCGATCGGGTGATCATCGGCGTCCGCCACGGCGTACACGTGCCCGTTGTCCAGGTCCGCGACCCGCCCGATCCAGTCGACCGCGGACGCCCGGTCCACGATCCCGCCCTGGCTCACCATCTCAGGATCCGCATGCGCCGCGGCCAGCCGCAACGCATCACCGGTCCGCCACCGCCGCAGCCCCAGCTCCCCGAGCGCGTATCCCATCCATCGAATCTACCGCCGGGTCTAGACCGATGGACGCGCGTACGGCGCGTTCCGTCCGCCGGAGCAGGAGAGGATAGGGCCTATGGGATATCTGGATTTCAGGGATCAGGTTGTCGTGGTGACCGGGGCCAGTAGCGGGATCGGGGCCGCGGCGGCGGTGGGGTTCGCGGAGACGGGGGCGTCGGTCGCGCTGCACTACCACCAGAACGAGGAGGGTGCGAAGCACACCGTGGGGGCAGTGCAGACGGCCGGCGGTACGGCGTCGTTGCACCAGGCGGACCTGGCCGATCCGAAGTCGGCGGACGCGTTCATCGACGAGGTGCTCGCGCAGCACGGGCGGATCGACGTACTCGTGAACAACGCCGGCGACCTGGTCCACCGGTCGCCGATCGCCGACGTACCGGACGAGGAGTTCCACCGGATCCTGGACGTGAACCTGACCTCGGTGTTCGCGCTGAGCCGGCGGATCGTGCCGGTGTTCCGGGCGCAGGGCGGCGGCTCGATCATCAACGTCACCTCGATCGCCGGGCGGACCGGCGGAGCGGGCGGGTCGGTTGTCTACGCGACCAGTAAGGGCGCCGTCAGCACCTTCACCCGCGGCCTGGCCAAGGAGCTCGCTCCCGAGGGCATCCGGGTGAACGCGATCGCCCCGGGCGTGATCAAGACGCCGTTCCACGAACGCCACACCGCCGACGCCCAGATGCAGGCCATGCTCGCCACCATCCCCATGGGCCGCACCGGCACACCCCACGAATGCGTCGGCACGATCCTCTTCCTCGCCTCCGACCGCATGTCCTCCTACGTAACCGGCCAAATCATCGAAATCAACGGCGGCCAGTTGACTCCCTAGACATCCAGTCGCAGTTGCCTACGCGAGGCGGCAGCCTCGCGTAGGCAACTGGTGACGTCTACCGCGAGAGGGTGCGGAAGCGGTGGGCGGAGAGGGGGAGGAAGATCGCGGTCAGTAGCAGAGGGGCGATGACGGCGGCCAGTTCGGCGTGGGTGCCTATCCAGGTGGCGGTGGATGAGGGGTCGGGGTTGCCGAAGAGGTTGCGGGCGGCGGTGGCGGTGGAGGAGAGGGGGTTCCACTGGGCGATCGTGCCCAGCCAGGCCGGCATCGTCGACGTGGCGACGAAGGTGCTGGAGAGGAAGCCGATCGGCCAGACCAGGACCTGGACCATCGTCACGCTCTGCGCGTTCTTCACGGTCAGGCCGATGAAGATCCCGACCCACAGCAGCGCGAACCTCAGCAGCAACAGCAACCCGAACGCGGCCAGCGCGGACGGCAACCCCTCGTGCCAGCGCCACCCGAGGACCAGCCCGGTCGCGACCAGCACGACCAGCGTCACGGCCGAGTCGAGCATGTCCGCGATGCACCGCCCGAGCACAACCGCGGTCGAACTCATCGGCAGCGAGCGGAACCGGTCCGTCACCCCCTTGGACACATCGGTGGTGACCGCCGTCATCGTGCCCTCGAGTCCGAACAGCATCGCCAGCGCGAAGATCCCGGGCACCAGCAACTCGTAGTACGACGAACCTTCCGGCGACTCCATCGCCCCGCCCAGCAGCCCGCCGAACATCAGCAGCATCAGCACCGGGAAGAACCAGGTGAAGATGATCAACCCCGGCTGCATCCGCCAGTGCAGCAACGTCCGCCGCGCGATCGTCCAGCTGTCCGCGAGCGCCCACCCGAGCCCATTCATGCGGCGGCTCCGGTCAGGTGCAGGAAGACCTCGTCCAGCGTCGGCCGCCGCAACGTGATGTCCTCCGGTTCGATCCTTGCCTCATGCAACGAGTTCGCCATCACCACCAATGCCTTCGTCCGATCCTTCACCGGCACACTCACCCGTACGTCGTCCACCCGGATCTCCCCGTCCGTCACCGGGCCCGCCAGCTCCACGACCCGTCGTACGTCGGCCGGATCCGCGAGCACGATCTCCAGCCGGTCCGACCCGAGCTGCGTCTTCAACTCATCAGGGGTGCCCTCGGCAACGACCTTCCCCGTCTTCAGCATCGAGATCCGGTTCGCCAGCTGATCCGCCTCCTCGAGGTACTGCGTCGTCAGCAACACCGTCGTACCGCCGTCGACCAGCTGCCGTACGGCGGACCACACCTCGATCCGCCCGGCCGGATCCAGCCCGGTCGTCGGCTCGTCCACGAACAGCACCCGCGGCGCCACGATCAGACTCGCCGCGAGATCCAGCCGCCGCCGCATCCCGCCGGAGTACTTGCTCACCGCCAGCCCGGCCGCCTCCGTCAGGCTGAACCGCTCGAGCAGCTCGTCGGCCCGGCTCTTCGCATCCCTCAGATGATTCAGCCGGCCGAACATCACCAGGTTCTGCCTGCCGGTGAGTACCTCGTCCACAGCGGCGTACTGCCCGACGAGCCCGATCCGCCGTCGTACCTCCGCTCCTTGCCGGCGTACGTCGTACCCCGCGATCGTCGCCGTACCGGAATCCATCTCCAGCAGTGTGGACAGGATCCGCACCGCCGTCGTCTTGCCGGCGCCGTTCGGGCCGAGCAGGCCCGTCACCGTACCGGCCGTGACCTCCAGGTCGAAGCCGTTCAGCCCCGCACCGTCCGTGCCGCCCTTGTAGTTCTTCCGTACGCCGACGGCCTCGATCACTCGCTCCGTAGTCATTCCCACCTCTCGGGTCGTTGAGCCGTAGAGTGTACCGTACATTGTACGGCTCAGGTACGATGCGTTCAACGACGAGCTGTGGAAGAAGGTTCCGGGTGGCGGGAAGGAAGGCGGCTGCGCCCGATCCGGCGCGCAGTCTGGCGCTGCTCTGGGGGAGTCACGCCA
This sequence comes from Kribbella sp. NBC_00662, assembly GCF_041430295.1. Lineage (GTDB taxonomy): Bacteria > Actinomycetota > Actinomycetes > Propionibacteriales > Kribbellaceae > Kribbella. Next base: position 2,547,396 of record NZ_CP109029.1, read on the forward strand.
AACCCGGCCGCTCCGGGCTGACCGTGCGCGCGATCGTCGACGCCGCGATCGAGCTCGCCGACGCCGAAGGCCTCGAGGCGCTCTCCATGCGGATGGTCGCCGACCGGCTGAAGGTCGGCACGATGTCGCTCTACACCCACGTCCCGGGCAAGGGCGAGCTGACCGACCTGATGTTCGACCGCGTGTACGGCGACCTGTACGCCGACGACGACGAGCCGTCCAAGCAACCCGGCGGCTGGCGCGGCGCCCTCGAATTCATCGCCCACCGCAACTGGGACGTGCTGACCGCGCACCCGTGGATCCACGAGGTCCCGACGATGCGTACGGCGCTGGGCCCGAACATCACCCGCAAGTACGAGGCCGAGCTACGCCCGCTCGACGGCCTCGGCCTGACCGATGTCGAGATGGACTCGGCGCTGACCCTCGTGCTCACCCACGTCCAGGGCACCGCCCGCGCCGGCGCCGAGCAACTCCGCACCCAACGCGACTCCGGCCTCACCGACGAGGAGTGGTGGCGTCAGATCTCCCCGACGCTCACCACAGTCATGTCCGGCACCCACTTCCCGGTCGCCGGCCGAGTAGGCACCGCGGTAGGCGAACACTTCCAGTCAGCCATGGACCCCGCCCACGCCCTCACCTTCGGCCTGACCACCATCCTCGACGGCCTGACCCAACTGATCGACTCGCGCACGACGGACCAGTAGGAAAGCTCCGGCGAGGGTCGCTCCCGATCCGGCCGCCAGCCAGCCCCAGACGCCTGCGTGATCCGGTCCAGTCCCGGCTTCCCGCACGTAGACGTCGCCTTCGTCGATCGCATACTGCACGGCAATCCGCGCACCGTTCGGGTGCACGTCGTTGAAGTTGTTCGTCCGCCCGGTGACGGTCCGCCCATCGGGCAGCTGGATCTCCAGCTCGAGCTCCGGCCCGCCCTTCGTCCACCTGTCGATGTCAGTGATCACCGCAGGTACCGTCGGAGCTCCGTCGAGACGCTGGTTCTCGTCGTGATTCAGGTAGGCGATGGTGAAGGCAAGCGCCGACCAGGCGAGCAGGCCTAACGCCCAACGCCGCCGCTGCATCCAGTTCCACACGAGGCGATGATGCCGCGAGGGTCAGCTGTTGAGTAGGTCTTCGAAGGGGGTTGGGTTGTCGAAGGGGTCGGTTGTCGTCGGCGTCTCGTGGTGGAGGGCGGCGACGAGTTCGCTTGCGGCCTGGGTGATGCGGGGGCGGAGGGTGGCGGCGTTGGGGCCCCAGTCGGTGGAGGCGGCGTAGACGCCGGTCGGGACCGGGAGCGCCTTCAGGTAGGCGAACAACGGCCTGAGGGCGAAGTCGAGGACGAGCGAGTGGCGCTCGGTGCCACCCGTGGCGGCCAGGAGGACGGGCTTGCCGGCCAGTGCCTTGTCGTCGAGTACGTCGAAGAACGTCTTGAACAGACCGGAGTACGACGCGCTGAACGTCGGACTGACGACGATCAGGGCGTCGGCCGACGCGACCGTCTCGAGGACCGCGCGGAGCTCGGCTGACGGGAAGCCGGTCAGGAGGTTGTTGGTGAGGTCGTGGGCGTGGTCACGGATCTCGATCGTCTCGATGCGGGAGGTGATCCCGCGACCGGACAACTCGTCAGCCACCGCGGCCGACAGTTGGTTGGCGAGCAGCCGGGACGACGAAGGTGTCGTCAGCCCGGCTGTCACCACAGCGATCAGCTTGTCGTTCATTCGATCGTCTCCAGCTCACGCGCCCGCTCGGCCGCGACCTTCAGGGAAGCGTGCGTCGGCGCGTCCGGCACGTGCGCCGGCTTCAGCGCCGCGAACTCCTTGCGTAGTACCGGAACGACCTCCTCACCGAGGATGTCCAGTTGCTCCAGCACGGTCTTCAACGGCAACCCTGCGTGGTCGATCAAGAACAACTGCCGCTGGTAGTCACCGAAGTGCTCCCGGAACGACAGTGTCCGCTCGATAACCTCCTGCGGGCTGCCGACAGTCAGCGGCGTCTCCCGGCTGAAGTCCTCCAGCGACGGCCCGTGTCCGTAGACCGGAGCGTTGTCGAAGTACGGCCGGAACTCACGCACCGCGTCCTGCGAGTTCTTCCGCATGAAGACCTGACCGCCCAGTCCGACGATCGCCTGGTCGGCCGCGCCGTGCCCGTAGTGCTCGAAGCGCCGGCGGTACAGGTCGATCATCTGCTTGGTGTGCGAGATCGGCCAGAAGATGTTGTTGTGGAAGAACCCGTCACCGTAGTAAGCCGCCTGCTCGGCGATCTCGGGCGACCGGATCGACCCGTGCCAGACGAACGGCGGTACGCCGTCCAGCGGCCGCGGTGTCGACGTGAAACCCTGCAGCGGCGTACGGAACTTGCCTTCCCAGTCGACGACGTCCTCGCGCCAGAGCCGGCGGAGCAGCGCGTAGTTCTCGACCGCGAGTGCGATGCCGTTGCGGATGTCCTGACCGAACCACGGGTACACCGGACCGGTGTTGCCGCGACCCATCATCAGGTCGACCCGGCCGTCGGCCAGGTGCTGCAGCATCGCGTAGTCCTCGGCGATCTTCACCGGGTCGTTGGTCGTGATCAGGGTCGTCGAGGTGGACAGGATGATCTTCGACGTCTGCGCCGCGATGAACCCGAGCTGGGTCGTCGGCGACGACGGCACGAACGGCGGGTTGTGGTGCTCACCCTGCGCGAACACGTCCAGCCCGACCTCCTCGGCCTTCAGCGCGATCGCCACCATCGCCTTGATCCGCTCGCCCTCGCTGAGCGTGGTCCCCGTCGTCGGGTCCTCGGTCACGTCCCCGACGCTGAACACCCCGAACTGCATCTGTCCTCCTGGCCTAGGTAGTTAACAATTAAACTACACAACGCCGATGCCGGGCGAGTCATTCCGTGCCGCGGACCTGTGGCACTGATCAAACAGCAAAACGCCGGTCCCACGCACGCTCAGCGTGTGGGACCGGCGTCACTTGGTCCGGGGTTGGTCAGTGCCGGACGTCCGCTAGTGCGGTTGCAGCAATTCGTCGTCACCGGTCAGTGCCGCCGCGATGCGGCGATGCTTCCCGGCCTCGTCGCGGCGGGACTGTCGTTCGAGCGTCCGCGCCAGCATCAGGTGGGCGTAGTACTCCGTCGGCTCCCGCTGGATCACCTCGAGCAGATGCTCCTCGGCCGGCTTGAGCAGCGCCGCGTGGTAGTACGCCCGCGCCAGCAGCAGTCGCGTCCCGACATCGTCCGGCGTCTCGTCGACGACCGGCTTCAATGCGCGGATCGCGCCCCGGTAGTTCCGCTCCTCGAAGTACTGCTGTCCCAGTCCGTAGCTCAGTGCACGCATATCCTCCACGCGCCGCAGAACGCCGTACCCGCAGCTCGTTATTCCGAGGCGTCGAGTACTGCGACCTGCTCCGGCGTCAGCTGCACGTCCACCGCGGAGTACGAGTCGCGGATGGTCTCCGGGCGGCTGGAGCCGGGGATCGGGATGACGACCGGCGACTTGGCCAGCATCCAGGCGAGGGTCAGCTTCTGTGGGCTGACGCCGAGCTCGGCCGCGAGGTTCTGGAAGGCCGGGTACTTCGCGCCGAGCTCGCTCGCGTTCGAGATGCCGCCGAGCGGGGACCACGGGAGGAAGGCGATGCCCAGCTCGTCGCACAGCTCCAGCTCCGGCTCGCTCGAGCGGAACTTCGGCGAGAACTGGTTCTGGACCGAGACGAGCCGGCCGCCGAGGATCTCGTTGGCCTGCTTGATCTGGTCCGGGTTCGCGTTCGAGATGCCGGCCATCCGGATCTTGCCGGCGTCGAGGAGGTCGCGGATCGCGCCGATCGAGTCCTCGTACGGCGTCTTCGGGTCGGGCCGGTGGAACTGGTACAGCCCGATCGCCTCGACGCCGAGCCGCTTCAACGACGCCTCGGCGGCTTCCGCGATGTGCTTCGGGGAGCCGTCGAGCGTCCAGCTGCCGTCGCCGGGACGCAGGTGGCCGCCCTTCGTCGCGACCAGGACGTCGGAGGTGTCACCGCCGTACGACGCCAGCGCCTTCGCGATCAGGCTCTCGTTGTGGCCGTCGTCGGTCGCGGTCAGGTGGTACGCGTCGGCGGTGTCGATCAGCGTGATCCCGGCGTCCAGCGCCGCGTGGATGGTCGCGATCGACCGAGCCTCGTCGGGCCGCCCCTCGATCGACATCGGCATCCCGCCGAGCCCGATCGCGGATACTTCTACGTCGCCGATCCGGCGGGTCTTGTTCGTGTCAGCTGCCATACCTACAAACCTCCCGCGCGGGTAGCGACAATTCCAACAGGAATATCCGCACACAGTGAGTACTGCAGCTGCTTAATCAGCCCGGCAGGTCGAGACGCTGGGTGCCGACCACGGACAGTAGGCGGAGTGCCTCTTCCGACGGGGAGCCGGGCGTCGCGGTGTAGATGATCACCTGCTGGTCGCGGTCCGGGATCGAGAGGGCGTCGCAGTTCACCGTGACGAGGCCGACGAGCGGGTGCTGGAAGGACTTGCACAGGGTCGGTTCGGCGGCGAGCTCGCGGGCCTCCCAGAGATCGGTGAACTCCGGGCTCCCGGCCAGCAGGTCCGACACCAGCTCCCGGAGTTCGGGATCGTCCGGGTAGCGCGCGACGGTCGATCGCAGGTGGTTCACCGAGCTGCGGGCGAATCGCTCGGAATCCGCGACGGAGTACACGTGGCCGACGTCGCCGGTCAGGAACGCCCGGCGGATCAGGTTCCGCTCGTCTCGGGAGCGGACCGAGAAGTCCTCCATCAGCGCCGTTGCCAGGTGGTTCCACGCGATCACCTCGTACGCCGCCGACAGGACGATCGCGGCCGCGTTCGGCAATCGGTCGAGGAGATCGAGGATGCTCTGCCGTACCTCGCGCGGCGGCCCGACCGGGCGGATCGGCGGCACGCCGGCCAGGTGATGGAGATAGTTGCGCTCGGCATCGTTCATCCGGAGTGCGCGGGACAGTCCGGCGAGCACCTCGCTGGACGGATGCGGTGCACGCGCCTGTTCGAGACGCGTGTAGTACTCGGTGGAGATGTAGGCCAGTTGGGCGACTTCCTCGCGGCGCAGTCCCGGCGTACGGCGTCGTCGTCCGGCGGACAGACCGACCTCTGCCGGCGTGACCCGCTCGCGCCGGCTGCGCAGGAATGCTGCCAGTTCTGCCTTGTCCACGTCTTCCAGTCTGCCTCGCCATGCCGGCTTAGCCAGGTACTACCGGTGCCTGGTTGCGCGCATCGGACGCGCACAGGCTCGGTGGCATGGACAAACTGCTCGAGAACAAAGTCATCTTCATCGCCGGGGCCGGTCGCGGGATCGGCGCCGCGGCCGCCCGCTTGTTCGTCGCCGAAGGCGCTCAGGTGATGCTCGCGGCCCGCACCGAGTCGCAGTTGGAGACCCTCGCGAAGGAGCTCGACGCCGCGTACACGGTCTGCGATCTGGCCGATCCCGACTCGGTCCGGGCGGCGGTCGATCGGACGGTGACGGAGTACGGGCGGCTGGACGCCGCCTTCAACAACGGCGCGATCGGCCAGCCGCCAGGTCCGATGGACGGGCTCAGCCAGGAGGCGTTCGACCAGGTGTACGGCGTGAATCTGCGAGGAGTGTGGTCCGCGATCGTGGCCGAGGTCGGCGCGATCCGGGCCACTGCCGGGCATGGCAGCATCGTCAACACGTCGAGTGTCGGCAGCTTCGCCGGCAACCCGGCGCTCCCGGCGTACGGCGCGATGAAGCGGGCGGTGAACAGCCTGACCGAGTCAGCTGCGATCACCTACGGGCCCGAGAACATCCGGGTCAACGCGATCGCGCCCGGGACGACGCTCACCGAGATGCTGCAGGACTGGGACCGCGCGACGCCCGGCGTCATCGACGCGCTGAACGCGCGGACGCCGCTCGGCCGGGGTGCTGACCCTGGTGAAGTGGCCCAGGCCGTCGCCTGGCTGCTCAGCGACCGGGCGTCGTACGTGACCGGTGCCGTGCTGCGGGTGGACGGCGGCCTGGGCGTGTAATCAGGCTGAGTGCACGTGGGGACGGCGGTCTTCGACGACGTACGTCGCCCGCGTGGTGATCGGGGCGTCCGGCGTCTCGACGTACGGGACGACGCGGAAGTCGGACTTCCACTGCTTCTGGTCGACCGTGACCCGGACGTACCCGCGCTGGGAGTTGAAGAACTTCAGGTGCGGGTTCGCCTCGAGGAACTGCTGGCCCTGATCGGTCATGTCGGCGCCGTTGCCGCCGCTGGTGATCGACGTACCGACGAACTCGGTGCCGACCGTGGCCGAGGCCGGGTTCGCGTAGTCGCGCTTGAGTTCGAGGGCGTAGTTCTGGTGCCGGTCGCCGGTGATGACGACCAGGTTGCGGACGCCGCTGTCCTGCGCGGCGCCGAGCACCTTGTTGCGCTCGGCAACATAACCGTCCCACGGGTCCAGCCAGACGTGGGTCTCCGGACCCGGCGTCCAGTCGGTCTGGCCCATCGGGGTCTGGTTGCCGATCACCTGCCACCCGGCCTTCGACTGCCGGAACCCGTCGAGCAGCCAGGCGCGCTGCTTGCCGCCGAGCATCGTGTTGTCCGGGTTGAACCGGTCGTCACAGGTGGACGAGTCGCCGTCGCCGCACGGCTGGTCGGTGCGGTGCTGGCGGGTGTCGAGGATGGTGAAGTCCGCGAGCCGGCCGTACGGAAGGCGCCGGTGGTAGCGGATGTCCGGGCCGGCCGGCATCTGTGCGTGCCGCAGCGGCATGTTCTCGTACATGGCCTGGAAGGCGTCGGCGCGACGGGCCCGGAACACGGCCGGGTCCTGGTCCGGCTCGGTGTCGGCCTGCGAGAGGTCGCCGGCCCAGTTGTTCTCGACCTCGTGGTCGTCGAACGTGTGGATCCACGGGTGCGCGGCGTGCGCGGCCTGCAGCGGTGCCTCGGTCTTGTAGAGGCTGTACTGCAGGCGGTACCGGGCGAGGTCGAACGTCTCGGTGTGGAACCGCGGGTCTGTGGTGATGCCGCGTTTGTTGGTCTTCACGCCGGACTCGTAGATGTAGTCGCCGAGATGGACGACCAGGTCGAGATCCTCGTTCGCCATGTGGTCGTACGCGGTGAAGTACCCGTCCTGCCAGGCGTTGCAGGACGCGAACGCGAACCGCAGTTCGCGCGGGTTCGTCAGCGGGTGCGGCGCGGTCCGGGTCCGGCCGGTCAGCGAGACCTCGCGGCCGGTGCGGAAGCGGTAGTAGTACACGTGGTCGGGCAGCAGGCCGCGGACCTCGGGATGCACGGAGTGGCCGAGCTCGGGTGTGGCGACGACGCTGGATCGGCGTACGACGTGACGGAAGTTCTCGTCGTACGCGATCTCGTACTCGACCCGGACCGGGCGCGCGGGCATCCCGCCCTTCCCGTCGACGGCGTACGGGTCGGTGGCGAGGCGGGTCCAGAGCACGACACCGTCGTACTGCGGATCGCCCGAGCCGACCCCGAGCGTGAACGGGTTGCCGGTGCCGGACGGGCCGGCGTAAGTGGTCGAGGCGTCCCAGGCCCCGGTGCCGAGCAGTACGGCGGCGGCGCCTGCACCGCCGTACCCCAGGAAGCGACGGCGTGACACGGACATGGTTCCTCCAGATGAAGGGCGGGTCAGGTGGGGGAATGGCTGTGCCAGTGTTTCGGCGGTAGGTGGCGGTGGGGTTAACTGACCTGATCGGTAAGTTAACGGGAAGTGATGGTACGAATCCGGACTTCGCTACGCTGGCCCGATTGCTAGCTACTCGGGGAGCTGACTGATGGCCTACGAACCGTGCCGCTACGCCCAGCGCTGGCCGGAGTTGTTCGAATCGCTCGACGATGACCAGAAGCAGCGGGTCAGCGACGCGCTGGCGAACAACCAGCTGGAAGGCTGGGAGCCGCAACGCGACGACGTCGCCGACCTGGCCGACCGCGAGGCGGGCCGGATCGACACCGCGGAGTACATCCGCCGCACGATGTCGAAGGTGACCGGCGGAGACCCGGTCTGACCTCACCGGAGCGCCGACGCGGTCGTGGCGGTTGGTGGCGGGCGTCGGTGCAGGATAGGCGGTATGCAGACCGACGAACGGATCCGCCCTGCCCGGCGAGAGGACCTCCCCGCGCTCGTGGAGCTGGTGTACGCGCTGGCGGACTACGAACGCGCCCCCGACGAGTGCCACCTGACCGCCGACCAACTGGAGACCGCCCTCTTCGGCTCCAACCCAGCGGTCTTCTGCCATGTCGCCGAACACGAGGGCGAGATCGCCGGCTGCGCGATCTGGTTCCTCAACTTCTCCACCTGGCGCGGCGTCCACGGCATCTACCTCGAAGACCTCTTCGTCCGCCCCGAAACCCGAGGCACCGGCCTGGGCAAGGCCCTCCTCACAGCCCTGGCCCGAGAATGCGTCCAGAACAACTACGAACGCCTCGAATGGTCCGTCCTCAACTGGAACACCCCCGCCATCGACTTCTACAAGTCCCTCGGCGCCACCCCCCAAGACGACTGGACCGTCTACCGCCTGACCGACGAAGCCCTCACCAAACTCGGCTCATAGGAACTGAGGGCCAACCCATCGCGGTGCTACGCGCGGCTCGTCCCTCGCCGTGCTACGCGCCGCACCCACCCACCCCCGGGCTTATCGCCCGGAGCATCCCTTCCGGCTACCGCCGGGACCTTCCGGCTGCCGCCGGACCTGCGGGCTACCGCCCGCACCCGTGCGCGCTACCGCGCGTGCGACCGCCCCGTGGTGCGGCCGGTTCGTGCCTGGCGAGGCGACCGCGGCAAGGCTCCTGTGGTCGGGCGGATGCGTACCTGTCGAGAGGACTGTCGCGCGCCCGAGCGTCTCAATGTCAAAAGCAGCAAACGGGGAGCGGGTAAGGCATCTGATCCGGCAGGATGACCCAGCGTTGTTCTGTATCAGTGAGGATGCACGTCGATGGCTGGTGAGTTGCAGGTCACCGAGGTGGACGGGGTTCCCGTCTACTGGGTACCAGGCGAGGGCCGGATGCGGGCCGGCCTGTGGTTCCGGGGTGGCTTGGCCGACGCGACTCTGCCCACGCACGGCTGGAGGCACCTGCTCGAGCACCTCGCGCTGCACGGCCGCGACACGATCCGCGCACCGATCAACGGGCGCGTCACCATGTTGCACACGACCTTCGACGCCGAAGGCGAACCCGACGACATTGTCTCCTTCCTGCGGGACGTCTGCGGCTGGCTGAGCGCTCCGGAGTTCGGCGAGCTGGAGCACGAGCGGCGGGTCCTACGGGCCGAGAGTGCCAGGCGACATCCGGGCTCGGTCGAGCAGCACATGCTGTGGCGGTACGGCGCCCAGGGACCAGGGCTCGTCGCATACGACGAGTACGGATTGCAGACCGCCGACCCGGGTCGTCTGCGAGCGCTGGCGGCGGAGGCGTTCGCGCGCGGGAACGCCGTACTCGCGTTGACCGGTCCACCGCCTGCGGGTCTCCGGCTTCCGCTGCCCGACGGTCCGCGGTTGCCCGTCAGCTTCGCCGTACCGTGCGATCAGCAGCTGCCCCTCGGCTTCGCCGGCCCTCCGGGATCCGTGGCGTTGTCAGGTGTGCTTCCGCGATCGACCATCGGTCTCGCGCTTGGTCGGGCTTTGCGGCGTGGGTTGGAAGACGGGTTCCGGCACGGGGCTGGAGTCGGTTACAGCGGATGGCAGTCGTACGAAATGGTGGACGCGGAGAACGCGATGCTCACCGCCGGGATCGACATCCTGCCCGAGGCGCGACCGACGGTGGTCTCGCAAGCTTTGGACGTACTTCGCCGCTTGCGGCAACGCGGTCCGGACCCGGCCGAGCTGCGCGACGACCTGGACCACGAGATCCGGCGCGTCAAGACCGAGCCGGTCGAGCACTGGATGCCCCACCTCGCGGCACGTGAGGTGCTGCTGGGGCGTCCGATTCTGGACCGCGACCAACTGATTGCCGAGGCTGAGGCGATCACGGTCGGCGATGTCCGCCAGGCCGCGGACGCGCTGTGGGACGACGTACTGCTGTCAGTCGATCCCGACGCGACGACCGACTCCAGGCTGAACTGGCTCCTTCGGCCGCCCGGCTCCAAGTCGACGCCGACCGGCCAACGCTTCAAACCCGCCGGCTGGCCGGTCGTGAAGGGGGAGCTGACCGTTGGCCGCAGCAGCGCGCATCTCGAGGTGGGAGCCGCTCGAACCTCGGCGCAGTACGACGAACTGGCTATCCTGGTCGCGTTTCCGGACGGCGGTCGGCAGCTCATCCGTCGCGACGGCTACCAGTTGCAGATCGAGCCCGCATGCTGGCGGAACGGCCAGCAGGCCGTCGCGGCTGTCGACGCCGCTGTCTCCTCGGGCTTGAAGGTCCCGATGCCGCCCCGCGACCCCGAGGACATCCCGCGCAGCCCGGTGACGTGGCGCCACCAGGCAACGTACCTGCTCAAGAAGCCGGCCTCCTGGGGCGCCATGATCTGCGTCGTAGTTGTCATCCTTGGCCTGGCCAGAGGCATCCCCGTACAGGAGCTCGCCCAGCGCGGAGCGGCTGCCGCACTCGTGGCCGTCATCGTCATTGCCTTCTACAACCTTCGCAGGACCTGATCTCTACGAATCTGTGGTCGTGAGGAACCGCTCGCGCAACTCGGCTAGTAACCGTGCCTTGTCATCGAACGGCTCGGTTGCCAGCCAGATCGTCTCGACTGCTGCTGAGAACGCCTCTACGTTGAACGTCGCGGTGACCACTGTCACGGTATTGTCGAAGGGGTCGCGATCGGCGAACCATCCGTAGGCCTGTGTTACGAACTGGTGGACGGTGGCGCTCGCCTGTGCCCCTGGAGCGACCGCTCGAGGCGGTCCGTTCAGGGTTTCGAGCCAGTCGGCGCCGCGGTCCATTCGATCCAAGATGGCGGCGACCCGTTCGTTCCCGACGTACTCAGCCTCCTCGCAGGCGCGTCGTGCTGCCCACCTGGCGATCAATCGCAATGTCTGCGAGTCGGTCCGCTCGAGCGCATCTACCAATGCCCGGTCCAACAACGCCAGCTCCTGGCCGTTCGGGGCACGCACTAGCTGTTCGCTCGGCAGCGCACCACCCCAGGCCGCCACGCGCTCGGCCAGGCGTCGTGCTTCGTCCTGTCGGGCCTTCTCCTGTTTTCTCACGGCTAGCTCGGCAGGCGTCGGCTGTTCGCGGGCGAACTTGTGCCAGTACGCCGCCTGCTTACTACTCTCCTTCACCACCCGATCAGGCGCAGGCCGAGCCGGCCAGAACTGCAGCAGATACCGATCCACGACCGGCTCGTCATCCATCGGGCCTGCGGCCTGGCGCCCGGCGTCCAAGCCCAAGCCGGAGTACCGGCCCCGGTAGTCGACCAGCTCCAGTTCGAGCTTCCAGAAGTCGCTCGAGTCCAGGCCGGATAACGTTGGGCGCGCCAATGGACGGTACGACGCTTCGACGATGTCTTCCCAGGTGTCGTCGACAGGTGGCTCGTGGTCGTGCAGCTCGGCGGTGAAGCCGACGGTGCCGGTGTGCAGGCCGGTCATCAGGAGCAGCTTGCCCGCAACGGCGGCGCCGCAGAGACCGTTGCGTTGACCGGCGAAGCATTCACCGAGGTCGGCGAACTCGCCGGTGCTGTCCACAGTGATCTGCCCATAGGTCAGCCGGACCCGCCCGGTCATCAACGTGCGGTGCATCAGTCGTTCCCCCCAGATCGTGGGCCCTATTTGAACCACAGGCACACGGTCCCCTTCAACCCGTCCGATCTGCAGCTTCATGCAATCCGTCGGGGTTGGGTGAACCCGAGGCAGTCGCGCACATCCACTACATCCACCTCAACCCACCACGAGCTGGCATCACGACGGGGCGGTCGCGCGCGATAGCGCCAAGTTGGCGCGCCAAGCGCCGGGTGGGTGGGAGCGGCGCGAAGCACGGCGACGAAGGAGTCGCGCGTAGCCCCGCGTGGGGCGGACCACAGTCTCCTGGCTACGGGCGGCGGTTCTTTGCGACGTACATGGCCTGGTCGGCCTCGTGGAGGAGGGTGTCTAGGTCGGTGGTGGTGGGGGTGATGGGGACTGTGCCGACGCTGGTGGTGACCTCTACCGCGATGTTGGGGAGGGGGCGGCTGACGGCGGACTCGAGGCGGGTGATGAGGGTGGTGAGGTCGTCGCCGGAGATGTCCTCGGCCAGTACGGCGAACTCGTCGCCGCCGAGGCGGGCGACGGTGTCGCCGTGGCGGACGGCCGTGGTCAACCGGTTGGCGATCTCTCGGAGCGCGCGGTCGCCGGCCTCGTGGCCGTAGCCGTCGTTGACGAGTTTGAAGTGGTTCAGGTCGCAGAAGAGCAAGGCGCCCGGACGTCCTGTCGCACGCGTCCGCTCCAGCACCTTCGTGAACCGGTGCTGCAGCAACCGCCGGTTCGGCAGGCCGGTGAGCGGATCGTGCGCGGCGTGATGGCGCAGTTCGCGTTCGGCATCTTTGCGGGCGGTCACGTCGTCGATCTGGATCAGCAGGATCCGTGGCCGATCGGCGCCCTGTTCGACGATGGCCGCCGTACCGCCGAGCCAGATCGCGTTTCCGCTGGGCTGCGTGAAGACCCGTTCGAAACGGTACGTTCCGTTGCCAGCGGCAACATCTTCGAGATCCGCGCGGGTCGACCCCGGCTCCTCGTCGCGGAGGAACTGAGCCAGCCGCGCCCCGAGCAGATCGTTGGCGACGTACCCGGTGATCCGGCAGAAGGCGTCGTTCACGCGGAGGATCCGGCCGCGCTCCGGTCCGTCGAAGCCGACCGTCGCCATGCCGTTGCCGGCGCCCTCGAAGACCAGGCGGAACGTCGCCTCGCTCGCCTCCAGCCGGGTCTTCTCGGCGAGCAGCTGGTCGGCCAGCCGGGCCTTGTCGATCGCCACGCCGGCCTGGGTGGCGAAGATCTCCAGCAGCTCCCGGTGGACCGGCCCGGGCCGCCGCTGGTCCTCGGGCAGGTCGACCGAGAGCATTCCGACCAGCTCGCCGTCGGGCGAGTACAGCGGCGCGAACAGCGCATCGAGTGGGTGCCACGCGCCCGGGTCGTCGGACACGGGTACGTCGGGCACCCACCCGACCACCTCGCCCTCGGGCAGCCGCTCGTGCGGCACGAACCGGAGCTTTCCCCACGCGTCCGCGATCGCGAACTCGGTGTCGAAGATGTCCGGCGCGCTGACCCGCCCGAGCAGCGCCTCGCGCGCCTCGGGTGAGCCTGCGACCGCGATCACCTCGAACTTCCCGTCCGCGTGCCGCAGGTTCAGTACGGCGATCCCGAACCCGAGCCCGTTCACGACGCCGTCGACGACAGCCTGCAGGGTTTCGGCCAGGCTTCGCCCAGCGCCCATCCGGGCGCTCACCTCGTACAGGCGACGGACGGCGGTCAGCCGCACCGTTGGATCGTTCTGCACCCGTCGAGAATAGGCCGATCTCACCACCCGTGAGCAGACGTAATCAGAATTGATCCGGTTAAGCGTTGGTTCTCACAGGTCTGAGAGATGCTCAGTACCGGATTTCGGTCAGGCCGCGGTAGCTGCGTTCGGCCGACTTCCAGGCGTCGGTGGGCTTGTCGTGCTCGACCAGCCACTGCTCGACGCCGCCCGCCTGGGCGTGCTCGAACATCGCGCCGAAGTCCAGCTTCCCGGCGCCGACGTCCTCCCACGAACCGTCCTCGGCCATGTCCTTGACGTGCAGCGCGGGGAACCGGCCGGGGTGCTCCTGGAACAGCTTCGCCGGGTCATGCCCGCCGTCCACCGCCCAGTACAGGTCCAGCTCGAAGCCGAGCAGCTCCGGATCCACGCCCAGCAGGATGTCGTACAGCACCTGCCCGTCGACCTCGTCGAAGTCGCGCCCGTGGTTGTGGAACAGCAGCTTCAGCCCGGCGTCGCGCGCGGCCTTCCCGGCCTCGGTGAACGCCGCCGCAGCAGCCTTGAAGCCCTCGATCGAGTGCTGCTCGGACGGGATCGACGGTACGACGGCCCACTGCGCGCCGAGCGTCTGCACATCGGCGAGCGCGCCCGCCCAGTCGTCGGCCATCCGCTTGTACCCGACGTGCTCGAGCACGATCTTCAGCCCGGCGTCGTCGGCGTACGACCGGATCTCCTCGGCACTGTGGTCGAACCGGCCGCTCACCCCGACCGTCTGGTAGCCGATCCCGGCGAGGCGCTTCAGCGTCCCCGGGTAGTCCTCGGCCAGGACGTCCCGCATCGTGTAGAGGTGCATCCCGATACCACCGGCGGGAATAGTCATACAGACAGCTCCTCGATCAACTAGATGACGTGTTCCTTGTACCGCGCCAGCGCCAGGTCGAAGACCTCCTGGCCAGGCGCGTCCCACAGTTGCTGGTTGAAGATCTCGACCTCGACCGGCCCGTCGTACCCCGCCGCGTCGCAGGCCTCGCGCAGCCGGCGCAGCTCGATCGAACCGTCGCCCATCATGCCGCGCCCGAGCAGCGTGTCCTCGGGCAGCGGGACCACCCAGTCGCTGACCTGGTACGACAGGATCCGCTCACCGGCCCGCTCGATCTGCCGGTACACGTCCGCGTCCCACCACAAGTGGTACGCGTCCACGATCACGCCGACCTGCGAGGCCGGGAACTGCTCGGCCAGGTCGAGCGCGCCGCCGAGCGACGACACGACGCAGCGGTCCGAGCAGAACATCGGGTGCAACGCCTCGACGGCGAGCTTCACGCCACGTTCCTCGGCGTACGGCGCAAGCTCGGCCAGGCCGTCTCGCACCATCGCGCGCGCACCGTCGAGATCACGTGAACCCGCGGGCAGACCGCCGCTGACGAGGACAAGGACCGACGTGCCGATCGTCGCTGCCTCGTCGATCGCGCGACGGTTGTCCTCGATCTTCGCCTTGCGCTCGGCCGGGTCGGTCGAGGTGAAGAAGCCGCTGCGGCAGAGGGATGAAACCTTCAGCCCGGCGTCGGCGACCAGCTTCGCGGCCTTGTCGACGCCGTACTCCTGGATGGGCTCGCGCCACAGGCCGATCCATTCCAGGCCGACGGCCGCGCTCGCGGCGACGACGTTCTCGAGCGGCCAGTACTTCGTGGTTGCCTGGTTGAGGCTGTAGCGATTCATGCGTCGACACCGTTCACGCGCAACAGTTGTCGGAAGCGGTCGACGGCGAGCTCAGGATCGGTGAGTACGCCGGCCTGGTCGGCCAGGCGGAACGTGTCGGCCAGATGCGGCAGCGAGCGTCCCGTCTGCAGCCCGCCGACCATCGTGAAGCCGGGCTGGTGGCCGTTGAGCCACGCCAGGAAGGCGATTCCGGTCTTGTAGTAGTAGGTGGGCGCGGAGAAGATCTGCCTCGCCAGCGGGACGGTCGGGGCGAAGACCCGGTCGTAGCCCGCCAGGTCGCCGGAGTCCAGGGCCTTCAGCGCGGCCGCGGCGGCGGGAGCGATTGCGGCGAAGATCCCGAGGAGGGCGTCGCTGTGTCTGTTCTCGTCGCCGCGGATCAGCTCGGGATAGTTGAAGTCGTCTCCGGTGTAGAGGCGCACGCCTTCCGGCAGACGGTTGCGCAGGGCAACTTCATACGATGCGTCGAGCAACGAGATCTTGATGCCGTCGACCTTCTCGACGTGGTCGTTGATCAGGTCGACGACGAACGCCATGGCGGACTCGAACGATTCGCTGCCCCAGTAACCTTCCAGGGCAGGGTCGAACATGGGGCCGAGCCAGTGGAGGATGACTGGTCGGGTCGACTGGGTGAGCAGGCGGTCGTACACCTTGCGGTAGTCGTCGGGGGATTCTGCTGCCGCGCACAAGGCCCGACTGGCCATCATGATCGGCTGCGCTCCGGCCGCCTCCGCCACCGCGAACTGCTCTTCGTAGGCGGCGATCACGTCTTCCAGCGAATGCTTGCCCGAAGCAAGCTGATCCGTCCCAGCCCCGACCGCGATCCGGCCGTCCGGCGCCTCAGTCGCCGACCGCCGAATCAGCTCCTGCGTAGCCGTCCAGTCCAACCCCATCCCACGCTGAGCCGTATCCATAGCCTCGGCCACCGACAACCCCAACGACCACAAATACCGCCGGAACTCCAGCGTATGCTCCCAATCCACCACCGCAGGAGCCCCCGGCGAGTTGTTCCCCAACGGATCCGCCACCACATGAGCCGCCGCAAACGCAACCCGCGACCGCGCCGGAGAACAGGTGCCCTGAGCAACCGGCTGTCCGATCAGCCGATAGGTCTCCAGCCCGCCGGGAACGGGAAGTTTCAGCTCCATCACTTGACCTCGAGGTCGAGCTTGGGCACCGCTAGCTTTCGGCCCTCGTGCCACGACTGGAGGCCCAGCTCGGCCAGCTGCACGCCCTTGGCGGCCTCGACGAAGTCCCAGGTGAACGGGGTGTCGTCGACGACGTGGTGCAGGAACATCTCCCACTGGACCTTGAAGCCGTTGTCGAACGGCTCGTTGTCCGGGACCTCGGCCCACTGTTCACGGAACTTCTCCGTGGCCGGCAGGTCCGGGTTCCACACCGGCTTCGGCGTCGCCGACCGGTGTTGTGCCCGGCACCGCCGCAGCCCGGCGACCGCGGACCCCTCGGTCCCGTCCACGTGAAATTCGACCAGCTCGTCCCGGAACACCCGCGTTGCCCACGACGAGTTCATCTGCGCGACGATCCCGCCTTCGAGTTCGAACACGCCGTACGCCGCGTCGTCCGCGGTCGCCGCGTACTTGTCGCCCTGCTCGTCGACCCGCGTCGGGATATGCGTCGCGCCCTGGCAGTACACGGACTTGACCGGCCCGAACGTCTGGTCGAGCACGTACCGCCAGTGGCAGAACATGTCGAGGATGATGCCGCCGCCCTCTTCGGACTTGTAGTTCCACGACGGCCGCTGTGCCTCCTGCCAGTCGCCCTCGAAGACCCAGTAGCCGAACTCGCCGCGCACCGACAGGATCCGGCCGAAGAACCCGCCGTCGACCAACCGCTTCAGCTTCCGCAGACCGGGCAGCGACAGCTTGTCCATCACAACGCCGTTCTTCAGGCCCGAGTCGAGCACCGTACGGGCGAGGTCGACCGCCGCCTCCAGGCTCTCGGCGATCGGCTTCTCGCAGTAGATCGCCTTGCCGGCCTCGACCGCGGCGCGGACGCCCTTCTCACGCAGCTGGGTGAGCTGGGAGTCGAAGTAGATCTCGACGTCCGGCTGGGCCAGCGCCTCGGCCAGGTCGGTGGTCCACCGCTCCAGCCCGTACTGCTCCGCGATCCGGCGCAGCTTCAACTCGTTGCGCCCGACCAGGATCGGCTCGGGGATGATCATCGTGCCGTCCGCGGCGGGCAGTCCGCCCTGCTCGCGGATCGCCACGATGGAACGCTCGAGGTGCTGGCGCAGGCCCATCCGGCCGGTGACGCCGTTCATCACGATGCCGATGCGTCGCTCGTTCACAGTCGTACCTCTCACGCTCGAGTGTCATAAACGTCGAGGCGGCCGCACATGCCGTGCAGGCCGGACTCAGTAGGTGCAGGAAGTTGGTGCAGCTCGGCTGACTCCAGGTGCGGCGCGGTGCCGGCCTCCAGCGCGTCGAGCGCGGCCCCGGTCTCGTCGGCGAGGCGGCGCGCGCCCTGCTCCCAGCGCTTCCGCCAGTCCGCGAGCTGCGGTTGCACGAGCCGGATCGCAGCCGCGTAGAACTCGTCCAGCGCAGACGGTCCCTCCGACTCGCAGCGCTCCCGCAGTACGGCGTAGCCCTGTACTGCGAGGTCTCGCCGCGCCATCGCGGACTGTGTCCGCGCCTCGTCGGTGAGCGCAGTCGCCTTGAGATATGTCTCGCGATCGGCGAGGTACTCCGGCGGCAGTGTCATCACCGCGTCACCGGCCTCGGGGAGACCGGAGTTCGACATGAGGGCGAGGATCTGGAGTCCGCCGCGGTTCACGAGCCGGTGGATCGTGCCCGGGCTGAACCAGACCACGGCGCCGGCCCGCAACGGCGTCTCGGTGTGCCCCTTCGTCGACAGCGTGTGTACGGCGCCGTCGCCGGCGAGCACGTAGTACCCCTCGGAGCAGGCCAGGTGCACATGCGGCGTACCGCCGACCAGGCCGTCGCTGGCCTCGGCGTCGTACACCGTCAGCTTCGAGATCCCGACCCCACCCGGCAGCGCCATGGCCGGTCCGCTCTCGAACTCACACATGCACGCCTCCCTCCTGAGCCTGGGAAAGGGCTTTCCGCAGCCTGTGTCCGTAACCATAGGTGGGCGCTCCGACCGAGTCAACCTGTCACGGAAAGCGATCTCCACCACACCCGGTCACAGGCAGATACGCCGAGCCCGTCCGCGTAGGCAGCGCGCCTACTCGTGCCGGCCCGGGCTGGCGATCTGCGGGATCAGGCCCTCTGGCCCCGAACGGATGCGACCGCTCCGGCCCACCGGTCCCGCAGCTCGGACCGCGCGGCGGCATCGAGCCTGGGCTCGAACGTTCTGTACGACCGCCCCGCGGCCCACCCGGTCGTCGCACCCAAGGTCTTCCACGCCAGCTCGGCGGCACCCAGGGCGGAAACCTCCGGTACGTCGGCAGCCTCGACCGGGCGGCCGAGGAGATCCGCCTGGGTCTGCATCAGGAGCCCGGACACGGTCGCGCCGCCGTCGGCGCGCAGACTCTTCACCGCACCCGGGATCGTGTCGGCGATGTCGCAGATCTGATGGGCGACGGCGTCGACGGCGGCCCGGGCGATCTCTGCCCGGGTGGTCGAGCTGTTCATCCCGGTCAGCGCCGCGCGGGCCTGGCGGTCCCAATGGGGCGCGCCCAGGCCGGCAAACGCGGGTACAAGTACGACGCCTTCGGCCGACGGCACGGTTTCGGCCAGGCTTACGAGGGAGCCGACGTCGGGTAGGCCGAGCAGGTCCGCCGTCCACGCGAGCGCTGCGCCTGACGACACGATGTTTCCTTCGAGTGCGTAGACCGGGCGGTCCGTCAACCAGGCCAGCGTGCAGCCGGTTTCGACGAAGTCCTCCACCGGCGTCATCACCGACGACCCGGTTCCGTACGTCGCCTTCACCATCCCGGTCTGCGTGCAGCCTTGCCCGTACATCGCCGCGTGCGAATCCGCGAGGACGGCGATGATCGGGATCCCGTCCGGCAGATCCGGCACGCCGGCGGTCACGCCGAAGCCCGCGTCGGACCGTCGTACGTCGGGCAGCGCCGACCGGGGTACGCCGAACGCGTCGAGCAAAGCCGGTGACCAGTCCAACTGGACAACGTCGAAGAGCAAGGTCCGCGAGGCGTTCCCGGCCTCGGTCAGATGCTCACGGCAACCAGTCAGCTTGTGGATCAGCCAGGAGTCGACCGTGCCGACGAGCGCGTCCGAGCGATCGAGGAGCCAGCGCATCTTCGGCGCCGAGAACATCGCGTCCACGCGAAGGCCGGTCCGCCGTACGAGTTGGTCGATCGTGGCGGGGAGGCGTGCGCACCACTCGGCGGTGCGCACGTCCTGCCAGCCGAGGACCGGGCCGACCGGTTCGCCCGACCGGCTCCAGCCGACCACCGATTCACGCTGCGTGGACAAGGCGATCCCCACGACCTCGACCCCCACGGATGCGGTCGCGAGGCAGGTGGAGGTTGCCCGCAGCACGCTTTGCCAGAGATCCTCGGCGTCCTGCTCGACCCAGCCCGGGCGCGGAGTCGACAGCGCGACGGGGGCGGAGCCGGTCCCGAGCACCCGGGCGTCGACGTCTACCAGCACAGCCTTGGAGTTGGTCGTGCCCTGGTCGATCGCGAGCACCGCCTGGACCATCCCGCCCTCCAAGTTTCAACTGAACTCTTGACGTGACTCTAGCCGCGTGGTGACACTCATGGCGACAGGCTATGCACTACTGAATATCTATTCACAAACGAGGTCCGAGGAGCGCGTGTGAAGCCGAGTAGACGCCGGGTGATCATCAACACCGATGCCAAGAACGAGGCCGATGACCAGTTCGCGATCGTGCACGGGCTGTTGTCGCCGACCTTCGACATCCGCGGTCTGATTCCCGCCCACTTCGGCACCCACCGGTCCGATCGGAGCATGGAGGAGTCCCGCGAGGAGATCGACCTGCTGCTGGATCTGCTCGACCTGACCGGCAAGGTCCCGGTCGCGAACGGTGCGACGACCGGCATCCCGGACGAGCAGACCCCGCTCGACTCGCCCGGCGCGCAGCTGATCATCGAGGAGTCGAAGCTCGCCTCGAAGGGCGACCCGCTGTTCGTGTCGTTCCTCGGCCCGCTGACCGATATGGCCTCGGCGATCCTGCTCGATCCCGAGATCGTGCACCGGGACGTGATCGTGGTCTGGATCGGCGGCCGCGGCTACAACGGCTACGCGGCCGACCACCGGATGGAGTTCAACCTGTCGAACGACATCCACGCCGCGAACGTCGTGTTCGGCTCCGGGATCACCGTCTGGCAGGTCACCAGCGACGTCTACACGAAGGTCTCGGTCAGCTACGCGGAGCTCGAGGAGAAGATCGGCGACGCCGGCCCGCTCGGCAAGTACCTGATCGAGCAGCTGGTCGAGTGGAACGCGACGTACCACGGCGAGCCGATCGAGTCCCGCTCACTCGGAGACTCGCCCGCGATCTCGCTCATGCTCTACCCGCACAGCGGCAACTTCCGGACCCGTCCGGCGCCGCGTTTCGGTGTCGACGGCTGGTACCTGCCCGGCACCGACAACCCCATCCAGGTCTGCGAGCAGGTCGACGTCCGCTTCCTGCTCGAGGACATGTTCGCCAAGATCCGCCGCTTTGCCCGTCAAAGGAGCACCTCATGACCACGTCGTACACCCGCCGGGGTTTCCTCGGTCTCACGTCCGCCGCCGCACTCGGTGCCGGTCTGTCCGCCTGCACCGGCGGAGGTACTTCGACGGGCGGGGGAGCCACCCAGGGGGCGTCGAACAACCTGCGCCTGTTCACCTACGAGGACGACTCGACGATCGGCCTGCTCAAGGCCCAGATCAAGAAGTTCGACGAGCAGAACGGTACGACGACCACCGTCGACAGCCTGCCCGGTTCGGGCGCGGCCGTGTACCCGGACAAGCTGCGGACCGAGCTGCTCGGAGGCAAGGGGCCGGACGTCTGGCGGATCTGGGGCGGTCAGATCGGCAGCCCGTTCGCGAAGGCCAAGCAGTCACTGGATCTGAGCAAGTACTACGACAAGTACGGCTGGGACTCGAAGATCAACACGACCGCGATCAGCGGGATGACGTTCGACGGCGTGAAGTCCGGCGTACCGTTCCTCTCGCTCGGCATCGGTGCCTGGTACAACAAGTCGCTGTTCGCCAAGGCCGGTGTCAGCGCACCGCCCACGACGTACGCCGAGCTCGAGAGCGTGAACGACAAACTGGTGGCTGTCGGTGTCACGCCGTGCGGGCTCGGGGGTAAGTACGGCTGGGACATCATGCGACTGTTCGAGTACCTGCTCGAGCACACCGCCGGTCCCGACCTGCACGACAAACTGCTGACCGGCGCCGAGAGCTGGGACCGGCCCGAGGTGGTCGAGGCGTTCACGCTGTTCAAGAAGTGGCAGGACAAGAAGTGGCTACCGCAGGGTGCGCTCGCGCTCGACCCGGCCGATGTCGAGCCGTGGTACGTCCAGGGCAAGACCGCATACACGATCACCGGACCGTGGACCGAGGCGGCGGCGATCCTGGCGGCGAAGAAGAGCTCGTCCGCGTTCGGCAACTTCGAGCTGCCGACCGACAAGTCGCCGGCCCGGCACTCGGGCTTCGTCGAGGGCTACATGATCAACGCCAAGAGCGGGAACGCCGACAAGGCCGCGGCGCTGATCGACTTCATCGTCCAGCCCGCCACCCAGAAGGCGATGAACATCACCGCCTCGACCGTCAAGGGCGCCGAGCCGGACCCGAAGACGCTGCCGCTGGCCGCGGAGTGGTCGCAGAAGTACGGGAACAACCCGTTCTACACGATCCAGGACCAGGCGTTCCCGAAGAAGCAGGCCGACCAGTACTTCAGCGTGCAGAGCGACCTGCTGCAGGGCTCGGTCAAGCCGGACGCGGCGGCGAAGAAGATGCAGGAAATCGTCTCGGCCTGGGCGAAGAGCTAGCCGATGGCAACGACAGTCGCTGTCGCCAAGCAGCCCAAACGCGGCGGCCGGTGGTCCCCGTGGTTGTTCGCCCTGCCCGCACTCGTGGTGTACGTCGCGTTCCTGGTGTACCCGGCGGTGTCGTCACTGTGGTTCAGCCTGACCAACTGGGACGGGCTGAGCGCGACGTACAAGTTCGTTGGCCTGGACAACTACTTCAAGCTGCCGCACGACCCGGTCGTGATCACCGCGGTCCGGAACAATTTGATCTGGACCGTCGTCACGATCGCGGTGCCGACCGTCATCGGTCTGCTGCTGGCGATCGCGCTGAACGGCAAGGTGCACGGGAAGCCGATCCTGCGGCTGATCTTCTACACGCCCGCGGTCCTCCCGCTGGTGTCGATCGCGAGCATCTGGGGCTGGCTCTACAACCCGCAGTACGGTGCGATCAACTCGTTCCTGCGCCTGATCGGGCTGGACGGGCTGGCGCAGCCGTGGCTCGGGCAGGACTCCACCGCGCTGTGGGCCGTGATGATCCCGGCGATCTGGTTGCGGACCGGCTTCCCGATGCTGCTGTACCTGGCCGCACTGCAAGGTATCCCGAACGAGCTCTACGAGGCCGCGACCGTCGACGGCGCGACCAAGTGGCAACAGTTCTGGCACGTGACGATGCCGAGCCTGCGGCCCGCGCACTACATCGTGCTGGCGTTGTCGCTGATCGACTCGTTCAAGGTCTTCGACATGATCTACGCGATGACGTACGGCGGTCCCGGTACGTCGACGCAGGTGATGGGAACGTGGATGTACTTCAACGTCTTCCAGTACTACCAGGCCGGCTACGGCACCGCGATCGCCGTCGTGATCACGCTGGTCGCGATAGCGGTAGGCATCCCGTACGTCCGCTCGCAGACGAAGGAGGCCTGATGACCATCACAG
The DNA here is from genome assembly GCF_041430295.1 of Kribbella sp. NBC_00662. Lineage (GTDB taxonomy): Bacteria > Actinomycetota > Actinomycetes > Propionibacteriales > Kribbellaceae > Kribbella. Next base: position 2,570,292 of record NZ_CP109029.1, read on the forward strand.
CGCCGGCACCGGTCGACCTCCCGGTCGACACCACCCAGTCCACCAGTCCTGGGCCCAAGGGACGCCGCGGGCTGGTGATGACCTTCGTCCTCGTCGTCATCGCGCTCTTCTGGATCTCCCCGCTCGCCCTCCTGGTGATCACCGCGGTACGCCCGTTGGCGGACTTCATCGGCAACGGGCCGCTGTCCTGGCCGGACCAGCTCACATGGAGCAATTTCAAGGACGCCTGGGACATCGGCAACTTCGCCACGACGTACAAGAACAGTGCGATCCTGGCCGCGATCAAGGTGCCGCTCGGCGTGCTGTTCTCCGCGATGCTCGGGTTCGCACTGGCCAAGCTGCGGATGAGGTTCCGGCGGACGGTGATGTTCACGGTGTTCCTCGGGCTGACAATCCCGATCTACATCACGATCGTGCCGGTCTTCATCATGATGCGTTCGCTCGGCGCGACCGACAGCATCTTCGGGCTGATCGGGCCGTACCTGGCCTTCGGCATCCCGTTCGAGGTGCTGGTGCTGCAGTCGTTCTTCCGGCAGATCCCCGACGAGATCATCGAGGCGGCGAAGGTCGACGGCGCGGGCGACTGGCGGGTGTTCTTCACGATGATCCTGCCGCTGTCGGTGCCCGCGCTGGTGACGGTGGCGATCCTGGACGCGGTCGCGACCTGGAACGAGTTCCTGTTCGCGCTGATCCTGCTGAACTCCGACGCGCACAAGACGATCCCGGTCGGGCTGCTGAACTTCCAGGGCCAGTTCGCCAACAACAACACCGGGCTCGCGGCGGGCATCCTGATCGCCGTGGTCCCGATCCTGATCGCCTACACCCTGCTCCAGCGCTGGATCGTCGGCGGTCTGACCGCAGGCTCACTCAAAGGTTAGGAACGAATATGACTGATCTGCCCGTTTTCGGTGCAGGCATCTGGCACTTCGCGACGTACAAGGACCGCTACGCGACGGACGGGTACGGCGATCCCGTCACCCTGCTCGAGCAGATCGACCGCGCCGGCGCGGTCGGCGACCTGTCCGTGGTCGACCTGAACTGGCCGTTCGCCGGGTACGACGGGACGCTCGACGAGGTGAAGGCCGCGCTGCAGCGCAACAACCTCAAGGCGATCGCGATCACCCCGGAGATCTACACCCGCGACTTCGTCAAGGGCTCGTTCACGAACCCGGACCCGGGCGTCCGCAAGCAGGCGATGGAACTGTTGCACCAGGCAACCGAGCTGGCGAAGGACCTCGGCTGCTCGTACGTGAAGCTCTGGCCGGGCCAGGACGGGTGGGACTACCCGTTCCAGGTCGACTACCACGACATCTGGAACCTCGCCCTGGACGGCCTGAAGGAGCTGGTGTCGGCGCACCCGGACATCAACTTCGTGATCGAGTACAAGCCCCGTGAGCCACGGGTGAAGATCATCTTCCCGAACGTCGCCCGGACGCTGCTCGGGATCGAGAAGATCGGCCTGCCCAACCTGGGCATCCTGCTCGACTTCGGCCACTCGCTGTACGGCCAGGAGACGCCGGCCGACGCGGCGCAGTTGGCGATCGACTACAACCGGCTCTTCGCGATCGACGTCAACGACAACATGAAGGGCTGGGACGACGACATGGTCGTCGGCTCGGTGCACCTGGTCGAGACGTTCGAGTTCTTCCACACGCTGCGGAAGAACAACTGGGAGGGCGTCTGGCAGCTGGACCAGTTCCCGTTCCGCGAGGACAGCGTGCAGGCCGCGAAGCACGCGATCACCTTCCTGAAGGCGGTGCACCACGCGCTCGACGTACTCGACGACGACGCGCTCGCCGCTGCCCAGGCCTCCCACGACGCCCTGGCCGCTCAGAAGCTGGTCCAGAAGGTGCTGCTGAGTTCGATGGCAGAGATCGCATGACGCTGACCATCGAACACACCACCATGCCGGTGCTCGGCCGGCTGCCGGCGCACAGCAGCCGGACCGAGCAGATCGCGCACATCGCCGAGGCGGCGAAGCAGATCCGGATCCAGGACCTCAAGCTGGTCCACTACGCCGGAGCCGGCCACATCGGTGGCGACTTCTCCGCGATCGACATCCTGGCCACGCTGTACGGCGCCGTGCTCGACATCTCGCCCGCGACGGTGAACGACGCCGAGCGGGACCGGTTCATCCTCAGCAAGGGACACGTCGCGGGCGCGCTCTACACCACGCTCGCGGCGTTCGGGTTCCTGCCGGTCGAGGAGCTCGCGACGTTCCTCAAGCCGTTGTCCGCGCTGAACGGCCACCCGAACCGGACGAAGGTCGCCGGCGTCGAGGCGAACACCGGACCTCTCGGGCACGGTCTGCCGGTCGCGGTCGGGCATGCGCTCTCGGCCAAGCTCGACGTCTCGATGCGCCGTACGTATGTGCTCGTCGGGGACGGTGAGTTGCAGGAGGGTTCGAACTGGGAGGCGATGATGGCGGCCTCGCAGTACCAGCTCGACCGGCTGACCGTGATCGTCGACCGGAACCGGCTGCAGCAGGGCGCGACCACCAAAGAGACCAACGACCTCGACCCGTTGCCGGAGAAGGCGGCCGCGTTCGGGTTCGCGGTGGTGGAGGTCAACGGTCACGATCACGGCGAGCTGCTCGACGTGCTGTCCGCCGTACCGTTCCGGCCGGGCAAGCCGACGTTCGTGATCGCCCACACGCACAAGGGCCACCCGATCTCGTTCATGAGCAACAACGTCGCCTGGCACCACCGTGTCCCCGACGACGCCGAGTTCGCGCAGGCCCTGAAGGAGCTGGCATGACTCTGCTGATGCCACGCCTCCGGCGCGGCGGGTCATGGGGCTGTAACTCCCGGCCTTCCCTCGTCGCTCCGGTCGCTTCGCTCCCTCCGCTCCTCAGTCCAGGCCGGGAGGCCCCATGACCGTCGTCCACACGCCCTCGATCGCCGACCAGCCGCGGTACGACTGCCGGGACGCGTACGTCGAGACGCTGGCGCAACTCGCCGAGGCCGATCACCGGATCGTTGGCGTGGTCAACGACTCGGTCGGCTCCAGCAAACTGAACAGCTTCCGCAAGGCGTTCCCGGACCGGCTGATCAATGTCGGGATCGCCGAGCAGGACATGGTCGGCGTCGCGTCCGGGCTGGCCAACGGCGGCCGGATCCCGTTCGTCTCGGCGGCGTCCTGCTTCCTCACCGGTCGCGCCCTCGAGCAGATCAAGGCCGACGTCGCGTACTCGAACACCAACGTGAAGCTCTGCGGCATGAGCCCGGGCGTCGCGTACGGCGAGCTCGGGCCGACGCACCACTCGGTCGAAGACATCGCGTGGTTGCGGGCGATCGCCAACATGACCGTGATCGTGCCGGCCGATCCGATCGAGACCGCGGCCGCGCTGCGCTGGGCGGCGGCGTCGGAGGGACCGGTGTTCATCCGGGTCAGCCGGATGAGCGTGCCGAAGGTGTACCCGGAGGACTACGAGTTCCACCTCGGTCAGGCGATCACGGTCCGGGACGGCAACGACGTGACGGTGATCAGCAACGGGACCGTGCTGTGGCGGGCGCTGGCCGCGGCTGAACAGCTGGCCGAGGAAGGGATCTCGGCGCGGGTGCTGTCGATGCCGACGGTGAAGCCGCTGGACGTCGATGCCGTGGTCGCGGCCGCGCGGGAGACGGCCGGCATCGTGACCGCCGAGGAGGCCGTGAACGGCGGTGGTCTCGGTGGTGCGGTCGCGGAGACCGTCGTACAGCATCATCCGGCGCGGGTGTCGATCCTCGGGTTCCCCGAGTTCGCGCCCACGGGGTCGGCCGGTTACCTGCTGGACCGGTACGGACTGTCCCCCGACGGCATCGCCGACGCGGCCCGCAAACTCGTCACGACAGGTAAGTGACCAGGTCGGCGATCGAGATCATCGCGAAGTCATGAGCGTCGGCGAATGCGCGGAGATCCGTGCCGGTCATCAGCGTGCCGTCGTCGTTCATGAGTTCGCCGATCACGCCGACCGGGGACAGGCCGGCCAGGCGGACGAGCTCGACGGTGGCTTCGGTGTGACCGGGGCGCTGCCTTACTCCGCCGTCGACCGCGCGCAGCGGGAGGATGTGACCGGGCCGGATCAGGTCCGCGGGCTGGGCCGTCGGGTCGGCCAGTACGCGGACGGTCCGGGCCCGGTCGGCCGCGGAGATGCCGGTGCCGACGCCGGTCGCCGCGTCCACGGAGATCGTGTACGCCGTCCGCAGGCTGTCCTGGTTGTTGGGGACCATCAGCGGGAGCTCGAGTCGGTCCAGGAGCTCGGGCGCCGCGGGCGCGCAGACGTACCCACTGGTGTGACGGACGAGCAGAGCCATCAGCTCGGGGGTGGCGAGACTCGCGGCGAAGGTCAGGTCGCCCTCGTTCTCGCGGTCCTCGTCGTCGACGACCACGACCGGCCGTCCGGCGGCGATCTCGGCCACGGCGCGTTCGATGGTGTCGAGGCTGGTGATGGTGTTCACGGTCGGTGTCCTCTCGGCAGTGCTGTCGACAGCACTCCGGGGGCAACGACAGACCCCACGCCCCGGTCCGCGCGGACGTGCAGCTGCCACGTGCGTCTTCCCATCCGGACTTTCACCGTCGGTCCTGGAGTTCCACCAGGTCAACCGCTCCTTCTCACGAAGTCACGGGTCGCGGACTGTCACCGCCGGCTCGGAATTTCACCGACCCCAGAGCACGTGTGTCTTACATCATCAGCTTAACGGCAACCAGCACCCCAGGAGTGTCATGTCCGTCTCATCCACCTGGCAGGAAGTCGAACTCCCGGCCACCGGCGACTGGGCCGAATTCGAGCACGAGAGCGGTCTCGTGCTGCGGCGGCCGACGTTCCGGGACGGCGACGAGGAAGGCAAGGTGCGTTTCGCTCCGCCGGAGCCGGGCCGTTGGCGCTGGATATGCGGCACCGCCGGCGGTGAGTTCGACGTGCGACCTGCGGGCGAGGACGAGCTCAACCCGTTCTACCGGCACGGATTCTGGAAGATGTCTCCCGGCGGGCGGAGCCTCGTGCATGCCGACGGGACGCCGGCGATTCTGGTTGCGGATACCGCGTGGGCGCTGCCGTGGCGGGCCACGCCTGAGCAGGTGCGTGAGTACGCCGCCGACCGGCAGGCCAAGGGCTTCAACGCTGTGCTGCTGATGTCGGTCCAACCGGACATGCGGGCGGTGGGTCCGCGGGATCGCACCCAGGACGAAGGCTTCGGTGTCGGCTTCGAGGATCTGCCGGACGGCCATCTCAACCAGTTCAACCTCGAGTACTTCCAGTACCTCGACGAGCTGCTCGACATCCTCGTCGAGCACGGCCTGGTTCCGGTGTTGCAACCGGTCTTCCAAGGCTTCGGCTGGAAGGGGCTGGACGTGGCGGGAACGGTCGTCCCGCCGGACGAGTACGCGGCGTACTGCCGCTACCTCGTTGCCCGCTACGGAGCGAGACCTGCCATTTACCTGGTCGGCGGAGACGGCTCAGGTGACGAGCCGCAGACTGCGGCGGGTGGAGCCGAGGTGCACGCCGTCGACTGCTACGGGCAGCCGACCGGCATCCACTACCGCCCGCACATCCGCGCCGACGCTCACCAGGACGCCGACTGGCTGGACTTCCAGTGGTGCCAGACCGGCCACACCGGCGAACACGTGCCCGAACGAGTCGCGGACATGTGGCGCAATGAGCCGGTCAAGGCAGTCGCGAACGGCGAACCGACGTACGAGCACACCGGCCGGACCGGTGTCGCCGAGGGCTGGTGGCAAGGCCACGAAGCGTGGAGCAATCTCTGCGCGGGCGGGACGATGGGCGTCGTCTACGGCGCCGGCAGCCTGTGGCAGTGGCGGCTGCATCCCGAGGAGCCGGGGCACTCCGAGTTCTTCCTGGCACCGGGCGCCGGCTGGCGAGAGGCGGTCGGTTTCGAGGGTTCGACGTACGTCGGCATGCTCGGGAAGATCCTGGCCGGACTGCCGACCACCGACATGGTGCCGGACTGGACGCGGGTCATCTCCGGGCGAGCGCTCAGCGGCGCGGACGGGATGCTGATCGTCTACCGCGAGAACGGCGGCCCGGTGATGGTCTTCGACGACACGGTCCCGCTGACGTACACGATCGTCGATCCGCGCGACGGCTCGATCGTCGCCTCGGGCAAGCGGGACGCGTGGAACGCCCCGATCCCCGACGCCGGTGGAGCGCCCCGCGTGTACCTCTGTCTGGCTGACCTATAGTCCGTATTCCTGAACGTTTCGAGGGGGTCGAGTGAACGCGAACCGCGCAGTGCGCCAGCCGGGGCTGGACGAGCTGCGGCTGCTCGCGAAGGTTGCGCGGATGTACCACGAGAAGGGCATCCGCCAGCCGCAGATCGCCGCCGAGCTGAACCTGTCGCAGGCGCGGGTGTCGCGGATGCTCAAGCAGGCCGTCGATGTCGGCATCGTGCACACCGTGGTGACCATGCCCAGCGGCGTGCACAGCGACCTCGAGGACGAGCTGCAGGGCCGGTACGGGCTGCGCGACGCGGTGGTCGTCGACACGCTCGGCGTGGGCGACGACGTACTGCCGGCGCTCGGTTCCGGCGCGGCGGCGTACCTCGACATGACACTCACCGGCGGGCATGTCGTCGGGATCTCGTCCTGGAGCGAGACGCTGATCAGCGCCGTCGACCGGATGCCGCGCAAGAGTGTCCCGGTGGTGGACAAGGTCGTCCAGATCGTCGGCGGACTCGGCGACGCGGCGGTGCAGATGCAGGCCACCCGCCTGACCGCGCGGTTCGCCGAGCTGACCGGTGGGATGCCGGTCTACCTGCCCGCGCCCGGTCTGGTCGGCACGCCCGCCGTACGCCGGGCGATGATGAACGACGTGTCGGTTCGCGACGTTCTGGGCACGTGGGGACAACTCACCGACGCCCTGGTCGGGATCGGCAGCCTCGAGCCCTCGCCGCTGCTGCAGCGCAGTGGGAACGCGGTCGCGCAGGCCGACCAGGACGAGCTGCGCCGGCTCGGTGCCGTCGGGGACGTGTGTTTCCGGTTCTTCGACGAAGAAGGAAGGCTTGTGCGTTCGACGTTCGACCAACGCGTCATCGGGGTGACCGCGAAGGAGCTGCTGGCGGTGCCACGGCGGATCGGGGTGGCCGGCGGTGAGCGTAAGTTCTCCGCGATCCGCGCCGCGATGCTCGGCGGCTGGGTCAACATCCTCATCACCGACCTCGCGATGGCCCATCGTTTGCTCAATGGAGCCTGACGAGCAGCGGGAGGTCTACGCCACCATCGACCTGGCCTTGCGGGTCGGTGAGGTGCTGCTGTCCAGCGGCGCCGGTACGGCGGACGCGACCGCGACGATCCTCGGTGTCACCGCGGCCGGCGGACTGCGCGGGTGTGAGGTCGACATCACGTTCACCTCGATGGCGGTGTCGTACCAGGCCGCGCCGGATGTCGCCCCCGAGACGCACATCCGGCTGGTCCGTTACCGGTCCCAGGACTTCTCCCGGTTGACCGACGTCGACCAACTGGTACGGCGGTTCGCCCGCGGTGAGCTGACCCGCGAGGACGCATCCCGCGAGCTGGCCCGGCTGACGTCGGCGGGCCCGCCGTACCCGCGGTGGAGCGCTGTACTCGCCTGGGGTGTGATGGCGGGTGGCGCAACGCTGCTGCTCGGAGGCGGCTGGCTGATCACGTTGGTGGCGGTGCTCACGGCAATCGTGATCGACGTCAGCAACCGCTGGTTCAACCGGCAACGGCTGCCGGCGTTCTACCAACAGGTCGCCGGCGCCTTCGTGGCGACCGCGGTCGCCCTGATCCTGTACGCCGTCCACGCGCCGGTGAAACCGTCCCTGGTAGTTGCCGCAGGCATCATCATGCTGCTGGCCGGGATCGCGCTCACCGGTGCCGTCCAGGACGCGATCACCGGGTACTACGTGACCGCGGCGGCCCGAAGTCTCGAAGCGATGCTGCTCACCGGCGGGATCATCGCGGGTGTCTCGCTCGGTCTCGCGCTGGGACTGAAGTTCGGCCTGCACGTCGGCATCGAGGCCGAGACGATCCAGCTGGGGAACCTGCCGGTGATGGTCGTCTCCGGTGCGGTGATGTCGGTCGCGTTCGCCTACGCGTCGTACGCCCCGCTCCGCGCGCTGTTCCCGGTCGCGGTGATGGGTGCGCTCGGATCGCTGGTGTTCACGCTGATGATCCGGGCGTCGTTCGGGCCGGCGTGGTCCACGGCCGCGGCGGCGTGTGTCGTCGGGTTGGGCAGCTACTCGATCGGCCGGCGCGTCGGCGTACCGCCGCTGGTCGTGGTTGTCGCCGGATCGATCCCGCTGCTGCCGGGACTCACGATCTACAAGGGCCTCTACGAGCTGATGGGTCTCGGCAACCTGATCGGCATCGTCAGCCTCGGTACCGCGGTCGCCATCGGCGTCGCGCTCGCGTCCGGCCTGATCCTCGGCGAGTACCTCGCCCAGCCGATCCGCCGCGAGGCCCGTCGACTGGAAGACAGGCTCGCGGGTCCCCGCCTGGTAGGCCCGCGCCGCCCCGTCCGCCGGAGGACGACCCGACCACGCCGCCGACGCCGTACCAGTAGCTAGCCGTCCTTGCACCGGGGGCGAAAACTCCTCGATCTGCTACTCGCTTGACGTGATTTATCCAGCTGGGTAACTTTTATCCATGCGGATAAATCAGAGCACGGACCGGACCCGGAGTACGGCGGCTCGGCGGGATCAGATCGTCGCGGCGACGATCACCGTGCTCGCCGAGCGCGGGTATGCGGCGACGTCGTACGACGCGATCTGCGAGGCCGCCGGGCTGAGCAGCAAGCGGCTGATCTCGTACCACTTCACGACGAAGGAGGAGCTGCTCGCCGAGGTGCTCCGCCGGGTCACCGCCGACGCGGCCGAGACGATGCGGCCGGCGATCGAGGCCGCCGACGGTCTGCCGGAGAAGCTTGCCGCCTACATCCGGTCGAACGTCGAGTTCATCGCCGCGCGACCGGATCGTGTCCGGGCTGTCCAGCAGATCGTCTTCGGCGGCGCCCAGGTGCCGTCCGAGGAGGCTGACAGCGCGGTCTCCCGGTTGGTCGCGCTGTTCGAGGCGGGCCAGCAGGCCGGCGTGTTCCGGCGCTTCGACTCCGCGCTGATGGCAGTCATCCTGCGCGCTGCCATCGATGCCGTGGCCGGCCGCCTCGTCGGCGGCGCGGAACCGGCGGACTGTGCGCGGGAACTGATCGAGACCTTCGACCGAGCGACCCGAGTGGAGCGGTGATGACAGTGGTGACGGACGTCAAGCCCAAAGCACGCTGGGGAGCGGTGCTCGCCCCGGTCCTGGTGGATCTGGTCGTGCCGCTGCTGATCTTCTACGGCCTGCGCCGGGCCGGGGTCGGGGTCGTCGGCGCGACGCTGGCCGGCTCGGTGATCCCGGTCGTGCGTACGGCCTACTCGATCGTCCGCGGCCGCAAGGTCGAGTGGATGGCGGTGTTCATGATCGTCGCGCTCGTGGTCGGGACGATCGCCTCGCTGGCGATGCACAGTCCGCGGCTGCTGCTCGCGAAGGACGGTGTGATCACCGCGATGTGCGGTGCCTGGATGCTCGGGACCGTTGCCCTCGGCAAGCCTCTGCTGCTGGCGATCGGCCGCGGAATCGCGGAGGCCAAGCGCAGTAAGGGCGGCGGCGAGGTCTGGGCGGGTCGCTGGGACCGCGACGCGGGGTTCCGGCACGGCATCCGCCTGGTCACGATCGTCTGGGGAGTCGGGCTGGTCTTCGACGCGGTGATCCGTGTCGTGATCGCGTACGTGCTGCCGCTCGACGCCGTCCCCGGCGTGACGACGATCCAATGGATCGTGTTGTTCGCCCTGCTCTACGGCTTCACGATGATCTACTCGCGTAAGAACGATCTGCTCGCATGAACGAGGTTCTCGTGGTCGGTGCGGGGCCGACCGGGCTGCTGCTGGCATCGGAGCTGGTCCTCGCCGGCGCGGACGTCGTACTCGTGGACAAGGCCGCTGAGCGGCCAGGGCAGTCGAAGGCGTTGTCGTTGCAGCCGCGGTCCGTGGAGATCCTGCACTCGCGCGGGCTTCTCGGATCCGTGCTCGATCGGGCGCCCCGGTTGCCGGCAGGGCACTTCGCGGGGCTGCCGGTTCCGCTCGACTACACCGCGCTGGACACCAGATTCCCTTACCAGCTGGGGATTCCGCAGCGCCGGATCGAGCAGCTGCTGGAGGATCACCTATGCGCGCAGGGTGTCGTCGTACGGCGAGGTCTCGAGCTGACCGACCTCCGGCAGGACTCGAACGGCGTCGAGGCGGGCTTCGCGGACGGTACGACGATCCGGGCGGGGTGGATCGTCGGCTGTGACGGGGCGCGGAGCTCGGTGCGGACGCTGGCCGGAATCGACTTCCCTGGACGTGACGGACGGTTCAGCGCGGTCGTCGCCGACGTCGTGATCTCCGGCATCGAGCCCGGCTGGTCGCTGCCGTCGCTGGTGCCACGGGACGGTGCTGTGATGACGATGGTGCCGCTGGAGGACGGCATGCACCGGGTCCTCTTCACCGGTCCGGAGCAGCAAGGACTGCCGAAGGATCAGCCAGTCACGCATGGCGAGGTCGCGGCCGCGCTGCGGGCCTGGTACGGCGAGGACGTCGTGCTGCGAGAGCTGCGGTACGGCTCGCGGTTCACCGATGCGGCGCGTCAGGCTGATCGGTATCGCGCGGGCCGGGTCTTCGTGGCCGGCGACGCCGCGCACATCCACTCGCCGACGGGTGGTCAGGGGATGAACCTCGGGCTGCAGGACGCGTTCAACCTCGGTTGGAAGCTCGGCTCGGTCGTGCGGGGCGAGGCAGGCGACGACCTGCTCGACAGCTATCACGACGAGCGGCATCCGGCCGGGACCGCCGTACTCGCGAACACGCGGGCGCAAGGTGTGCTGATGGTGCCGGACGAGGACGTCGCCTGTCTGCGGGAGACGTTCATCGACCTGCTTGGCGTGCCGGAGGCGAACCGGCGGCTGGCCGGAACGATCTCCGGGATCGGACTCGCGTACGCGGGCGGCGAGCATCCGTTGGTGGGCAGGCGGATGCCGGACCTGCCGTTGCCGGACGGTACGACGGTCGCGGAGCGGCTGCGAGCCGGGCGACACGTGCTGCTCGAGGGCGGTGAGCTTCCGGCGGCGCGGATTCTGGTCCGGCCGGACGGGTATGTGCGTTGGGCAACCGATGATCCGGGCTCCGAAGTACCCGAGATTCCGGGTGTTTCGGATCTCTGGGTGACCGTGGCGTCGCCGAAGCGTTAGAGTTACCGACTGGAAACATCGGCGGAGCCGACGAGGAGGATCGACGTGGCACTGGGTAGGACGTCCCCGCGGGATCTCCCGCTGTTCGCGGATCTGTCCGGACGGGACATCAGGGACATCTTCCGGGCCGGTGAGGAGGTCTCGGTGCCGGCCGGCTGGTCGCTGATCCTGGAGCAGACGCCGCCGGACGCGGCGTACCTGATCCTCAGTGGCACGGCGGCGGTCCGGGAGAAGGGCCAGGAGATCGCCGAGCTCGGTCCGGGTGACATCGCCGGCGAGGTCGCGGTCCGGAAGAACACGTTGCGGACGGCAACCGTCACGGCGAAGTCGCGGTTGCAGCTGCTGCACTTCACCCGGGAGAAGTTCGACGACCTGACCCGTCGGCTGCCGGCGTTCCGGGACGCCATCGACGCCACCATCGCAGAGCGCCGCGGTGGCCACTGACCCTGGGACGCCGGATCTGGCCGCGCTGGCTCAGGACTTCGAGCGGACGCTGCTGGGCGGGGAGCGGAAGTTCACCCGGGTGCAGGTGTCGGAGCGGGCCGGGATCTCGATCCAGCGCGCCGAGCGGATGTGGCACGCGCTCGGGTTCGCGACCGTCCCGGACGACGAGGTGGCGTTCACCGACGACGATGTCGAGGCGCTGCGGCTGGTCGCGGCGCTCGAGGACGACAAGTTCATCGAGCCGGAGATGGAGTCGTCGCTGGCACGCAAGTTGGGGCAGACGCAGTCCCGGCTGGCGTCCTGGCAGTCCGCGATGTTCCTGGAGTTCCTCGGCGGGTCGAAGCTGTCCGCCGACGAGGCGATCGAGGTCGCGGCACTGTTGCTGCCGGCAATGGAGCGGTTGCAGACGTACGTCTGGCGCCGGCACCTGGCCGCCGCTGCCGGTCGGGCGGTGGCCGGCTCCGACGAGCTGGCGCGTGGCGTGCGGGCGGTCGGCTTCGCGGACATCGTCAGCTACACGCGGTTGACCCGCCGGCTGAGCGAGGCCGAGCTCGGGGAACTGATCGAGCGTTTCGAGGGGACTGCCGCCGACGTCGTCGCGCTGAACGGCGGGCGGGTGATCAAGTCGATGGGTGACGAGGTGCTGTTCGTCGCCGACACTGCCGCGCAGGGCGCCGCGGTCGCGCTGGCGCTCCAGGACGCCGTGAACGCGGACGAGGAGCTGCCCGAGCTGCGGATCGGGCTCGCGTACGGCACGATCCTGATCCGGCTCGGCGACGTGTACGGCGAGGTCGTCAACCTCGCCTCCCGACTGACCACCGAATGCAAGCCCGGCCGCGTCCTCGCCGACCGCGAGCTCGCCGCCGCCCTTGACGGCCACGCCGCCTACAAACTCCACCGCCTCCGCCGCGTCTCGGTCCGCGGCTACCGCCACCTGGTCCCGTACGCCGTCCAGCGGGCGGACGGCGCCTAGTCCGCCTCGGATGAGCGTCGCGCGGTCCGCCTCGGGCGAGCGGCGCCCGGTCCGCCTCTCGGGCAGGTTGCTTACGCGTCAGCGGCGTGACATACGGTTTGGTATGTGCGGGAGATCAAGACGCCGGCCGACCTGGCACTGGTGAGTGGGCGCGACTCGATCGTCGAGTGGGCTGCGCAGGGGTTCAGGCCGGGTGTGCGGGTGTGGGCCGCTGGGGACGCGGTGGCGGTCGCCTCGCCGGATGTGTCCAAGCACGATCGGCTCGCGGTGATCGGGTCCGCGGAGGATGCAGCTCCGCTGGTGCGCGAGGTACTGCGCGAGGTAGGCCCGTCGTACCGCCCGTTCGGGGACGAGGAGCTGGTGCGCGGGCTGTCGGAGCGCGTGCCTGGGCTGACGTTCTCGGCGTCGTTCGGGTGGATGGATGCGACTGAGGTGCCGGCTGTCACCACGACAGCAGCCTGGCTGGACGGCGACGCCGGGGTCGAGGCGTTGCTGTCCGAGGCATCGCCCAAGTCGTATGCGTGGCCCGGGCATCCCGGCGTACGGCGGTGGGCCGCGCTCACCGGGGAGCGTGGTGAGCTGCTGAGTATCGCGGCGGATGCGTGGAGTGCGCCGGAGGTCGGGTTCCTGGCCGGGGTGGCGACGCATCCTGTTGCGCGGGGCAAGGGGTTGTCGCGGCAGGTGTGCGGGTTCGTGACGGCTGAGCTGGTGAAGCGGCACGGGCGGGTCGCGTTGATGGTGGACGGCGACAACCCGGCGGCGATCGCGGTCTATCGGCGACTCGGCTACACCTATCGCCGAGTCGCCGCTGCCGGGATGCGCTAGCGCGTCGGCTGGACCGTCAGAGTTGCACCGGGCTTGGAGGCCGCCGGAGTCGAGGGCTTGACCGTCGGAGTGGCGGTCGGGGCTGCCGTCGGAGGCGGGGTCGTGCGGGTGGCCGGGGCCGGCGGCGGCACGAACGGCGCCTTCGTGGTGTCCTTGCAGTTGTCCGGCCCGGCGTCACCGTTCTCATCGGGTACGACGACGGCCTGCGGGAACAGGTTGCTGGTCGTGTCGCGCGACTGCGTGCCGTAGTTCGTCGCGCAGTCCTGCTGCTCCAGGCTGATCGGGTTCCCGTCCTGGTCGTACAGCCGGACCGGAATCTGCTTGCCCTGGGCATCGAACGGGTAGATGTTCGTGATCGTGTTCCCGTTCAGCATCAGCCCGTTCGACGGCGGGTTGTAATGCGAGGAGCTACCGCGATAGTCGTTGTAGTTGTTGAGGAATCCGAACGACGCCCCGACGTATGCCGCCGCCAGGAACGACGGCACCACGATCGCCGCGACGACGTTGAGCGGTACGACGTACCACAGCCAGCGGCGGTCCTGCTGCGTCTTCCGCCCGATCCAGATCGACACCGCCGCGCCCGCGACCGCCCCGACCACCGTCACCGACGCGGCGCCGAACAGCGCGAAGAACCCACCCGCGCCGATCACGCCGCGGACCACCCACCAGACCGGCTGGCCGATCGTCACGAGTTCGTGCCGGACGTTCGGCGGGATCTGGTCGATCCAGCCGCGGATCGCCGCCGCCCCGCGGGCACCGCGTGGCGTGTCGAGCACGATCCGCGGATCGTGACCGCGCAAGGCCTGGACGCCGAGGAACGCCGCGACGAACAGGATCCCGAGCCCGAGCAGCCCGAAGAACGTGGTCTCGTCGCGCGCCCAGGCGAAGATGCCGACGGCAATGAAGAACGGGCCGGCGATCGCCGAGATCAGCCCCCAGCGCAAGGCCTTCCAGCCGGCGTCCAGATCGTCCTGGCTGACCGGCGCGGTCCGCGGGGGATAACCGGCCGCGGTCCGCAGCTCATCGGCGTACTGCGCCGGCGTGCCGAGGCGCTGCTGCAGGTCCGCGAGCGTCGGCTCCGCGCCGAACTCGGCCGCCACCTCGGTCAGGTGGCCGCTGACGTCCTGCAGGACGTCCTCGAGCTCCCCGGGCGGCAGGTCGTTGAGCTGGGCCCGCACCTGGGCCAGGTAGAGCGCGACCGCTCCGGTCAGGGTGCTGTTCACGCGGCCTCCTTCTCCAGCAGCAGCACCGACATCGTGTCGGCGAAGTGGTTCCAGGTCTTGGTGGACTGGGCAAGCAGGTCGCGGCCGGTCTTGTTCAGCCCGTAGTACTTCCGGTGCGGCCCTTCCTCGCTCGGCTGCACGTACGACGTCAATGCCCCGGCCGCGAACAGCCGGCGCAGCGTTCCGTACACGGACGCGTCCGCCACGTCCTCCAGTCCGGCCGCGCGCAGTCGGCGCAGTACGTCGTACCCGTAGCCGTCGGCGTCGCGCAGCACGGCGAGCACCGCGAGGTCCAGGACGCCCTTGAGCAGCTGGCTCGTATCCATCAGGTCTCCTCCAGCAGGTGTTCCGCGCAGAACAGTACTACACACTGCGGAGTACTGCGGTAACCAGCCTGAGGTTCCGCAATTTCGATCAAGTCGGCGGGGGGCGGATGGGGGCACAGTGGTGGGCATGGCGGATGTGTTCGAGGAGTTCGTGGCGGTGGTGGCGGCCGGGATGACCGGGCCGTGCGAGTCGGTGCACGGGACCGGGCTCGCGGAGCGGGTGCATCTGTCCCGCTTCCACTTCGACCGTGTGATCGGTGCGGTGGCGGGCGAGTCGCCGTTCGCGTTCCGGCGGCGGGTGCTGCTGGAACGGGCGGCGTACCGGTTGCTGACCGAGCCGGTCGCCGTACTCGAGGTTGCCGTCGAGGCCGGGTACGGCTCGCACGAGGCGTTCACCCGGGCGTTCGCCAGGGCTTATGGGATGTCGCCGCGGGACTGGCGACGGGAAGCGTCGCGGGTGTTCTTCCTGACGGCGCCGAGTGGAGTGCATTTCCAGCCGCCGGCCGGGCTACGGCTGCCGGCACGTAGAAAGGTGAGAGGCATGGACGTACTTGTCAGAATGGTCGAACATCACGTCTGGTTGACCGGCGAGATGATCGAACGCGGCGCCCGTCTGGACGCAGCGACACTGGACCGCCCGATCGAACTGTCCGTCGAGGGGATCGACGACGACATCTCGATCCGGTACCTGCTGGACCGCCTGGTCTGGCAGGAGGAGATGTGGCTCGCCTCGGTCGAGGAGCGTCCGTTCGAGGTCCCCGAATGCGGGCGCGACGTCACCACCCCGATCTCGGAGCTCCGCACCCGGCACGCCGACGCCGGCTCACGCTTCGTTGCCCTGGTCAACCAGCTGAACGAGGACGGGCGCTTCGACGAGAGCTTCGTCGACACCACCTGCGAACCACCACGCGTCTTCACGTACGGCGGCATGGTGGCTCACGTCCTGACCTTCGCCGCCCACCGCCGTTCCCTGCTGATCGGCGCGTTCTACACCGCCGGCATCCAGGACCTGGGCTTCGGCGACCCGATGCAGTTTGTAGCCGAAGGCAACTAGTTCTTCGGGTCGTGCAGGTTGGGGCGCTGGCTGGGCGTGGTGATGTCGACGTCGATCGGGTGGATCTGGGCCGGCGCGGTGATCTTGCCGGACGTCACCGGGACGTTGAGCTTGCTGCCGGCCAGGTCGATGTCGATGCTGGCGCCGGTGTCGTTCGGGCTGGTCCACTCCGTGTCGGAGAGCGTGACGGCCAGGCCGAGCACGCGGCCCTTGGGGATGACCTGGTCCTGAGCGCGGAGCGGGACATTGACGGTCGTCCACTTGCCGGGCGTCAGCGGCGTCGGGTTCGACAATGAATTGCTGTGGGCGGCGTCGATCCAGCCGCGGCTGACGATGCCGTGATCGCTCTGGGTGGTGAGCTTGTCGACGGTGAAGTAGCAGCTGTCGTCGTACTCGGTGCTCGAGCCCTCGCAGGTGCTGTCGTCAGTGGTACGGATCCCGGAGTACCGCTCCGCGTCGCCGTACTCGATCAGGCGGGCGGTGATCGGGGTCGTCGCGGAGTCGGACTTCACCCGGAGCGTGACCGACGGAGTACCGCTGATCCGCATCGGGGCGGTCAGCGGTGCGGACAGGAACATCTGCCGACCGGCGATCACCTCGGTCGGATCCGCGACGATGTCGTCCTCGGTCAGGTCGGGGTCGTCGGTGATCATCAGCGAACCCTTGCCTGCGGCACCTAGTTTGCCCGCGGACAGCGGTACCGACGCCGGGCGGTTGACGGCCGGCCAGGTCTTGTAGTTGCGCCAGACATCGGGTGACGTCTCGATCGAGACGGCCGGCTCCTTCATCACGCCGTTCTGCAGACCCTGCAGCCAGTAGTCGAACCACTTGTGCAGCTCGTCCACCCACTGGTCCCGGCGGAACTCGAACGGATCGACGTGGTCCTCGAGCCCGAGCCACAGCTTGCGCGGCACGTTGTTGCGGGACAGCGCCGACCACCACTGCGAGAAGTGGTTGGTCTGCACGTTGTAGTCGCTGAGGCCGTGCGTCATGAAGACCGAGGCCTTCACCTTCGACGCGTTCTTGGTGTAGTCGCGCTCGGACCAGAACGCCGTGTAGTTGCCGGTGTCATCGTCGTCGTTGTCGCCGAGCTCGCCGCGAACGTCTTCGCAGGCGGGGCTGTCGTGGCCGACGTACCCGCCCAGCCAGGGCATGTAGTCGTCCGAGTACGGGACGCCGCCGGAGCGGGTGTAGTCGTACCACGACGAGATCGCCGAGATCGGCACGATCGTCTTCAGGCCCTTCACGCCGGTCGCGGCGACGCCGTTCGCGAGGGTGCCGTCGTACGACTTGCCGATCATGCCGACCGCGCCGGTGGTCCAGGTCGCCTTCACCGCCTGCCCGTCGGCAGTGTGTGCGGTGTTGCGTCCGTTCAGCCAGTCGATCACGTCGACCACGGACTGGATCTCGTCGCGGCCGCCGACGTCACCGCAGCCGGTGGACCGTCCGGTGCCGAGGATGTCGACGCCGACCATCGCGTATCCGCGCGGGACGAAGTAGTTGTCGTAGAACAGCGGCATCTTCTGGATGACGCCGTCGCTGTCGTACGTCTTCTTCTCGCTCTCGTTGCCGCGTCCGCAGCAGGAGTAGTACGGCGAGGCGTCCATGATCACCGGGATCTTCACACCGGTGAGCGCGGGCTCGCTGGGGCGGACGATGTCGACCGCGATCACGTCGTCCTTACCGTCGGAATCGGTGTCCATCGTGGTGTCGACGTACACCGATTCGCGGATCGCCGCACCGTAGTCGTAGACCGGCTGCGTGCTCTTGGTGCGCGCGTCGACGTGCTGCGGCACACTGGGTGCTGCCGGGGCAGCAAGAGGTCCGTCCGGGACAGGAGCTGCCACGGCGGGACCGGTGATGGTCGTGATGCTGAGCACGGCGGACGAGACCAGGATCGTCACCCTGGCGCGGACGGTCGTCATGGCTGGGAAGGCTAGTCACTCCCGCGCCGCAACGCCAGGTTCTGACGGGATTGGCAGCGACCTGCCCGATACTCAGCGTGAGAACGGGCGATTCGATAGGGTGACCGCCACCGCCCCCGGGGGGACGCACGAAAGGGTAGGCCAGTGAATCTGCGAGCACCGGTGACATTGCTGGACGTTGCACAACGTGCGGGTGTGTCGGTCGCGACCGCCTCCCGTGTGCTGAACGGCGGGGACCGCGTGCCCCGGCCGGAACTGCAGGAACGCGTCAAGGCGGCCGCCGACGAGCTCGGCTACACGCCGAACGCGCAGGCGCAGGCGCTGGCCAAGTCGTCGACGAACGTCGTCGGCATCCTGGTGCACGACATCGAGGACCCGTACTTCGCCGCGATCGCGAACGGCGTGATGCGTGCCGCGGACGAACGCAATCTGCTGGTGATGATGGCGAGCACGTTCCGGGACTCCGACCGCGAGATCGCTTACCTGTCGTCGTTGCGGGCCCAGCGGGCGCGTGCCGCGGTGATGATCGGCAGCCGGCGGACCGACGCCGACAGCCTGGCCCGCACGGCGTCCGAGGTGGAGAGTTTCCTCAACTCCGGCGCGGGTCTCGCACTGGTCAGTCAGTCCGGGATGCCGGCGCACACGGTCGAGCCGGACAACCGGACCGGGTCGGCCGACCTGGCTCGCGAGTTGGTCGCACTCGGGTGGCGGAAGTTCGCCGTACTGGGCGGTCCGGAGACGCTGGCGACGGCACGGGACCGACGGGCCGGGTTCGTCGAGGGACTGGCCGAGGCGGGGTTGCAGCCGGTAGCGATCGAGGCCGGTGACTTCACCCGCGACGGCGGGTACGCCGCTGCCGGGCAACTGCTCGATCGGCAGGCGGACGTGGACTGTCTGTTCGCGGTGAACGACGTGATGGCGGTCGGCGCGATGTCCGCGTTGCGGACGCGTGGTGTCGACGTACCGGGCAGGCTCGGCGTCGCCGGATTCGACGACATCGCAACGCTGCGCGACGTGTGGCCCGGTCTGACGACCGTGCGGCTGCCGCTGGAGCAGATGGGCCGGCGTGCGCTCGAGCTGGCGATCGAGGGCGGCGACGTGACGACCGAGACGTTCAAGGCCGAAGTAGTACTGCGGGAGAGCACCGCGAAGGCCTGAAATATGCTCACCGGGTGACTGTCTCCGAGATCTTCGACCCGTCGGCCTGGAAGCAGGTGGACGGCTTCGAGCTGACCGACATCACCTATCACCGGGCAGTCGATGCCGGCGTGGTGCGGATCGCGTTCAACCGGCCCGAAGTACGCAACGCGTTCCGGCCGCAGACCGTCGACGAGCTGTATCGCGTACTCGACCACGCCCGGATGTCGACCGACGTCGGTTGCGTGCTGCTCACCGGGAACGGCCCGTCGCCGAAGGACGGCGGATGGGCGTTCTGCTCGGGCGGCGATCAGCGGATCCGCGGCAAGGACGGTTACAAGTACGCCGAGGGCACGACGGCGGACTCGATCGACCCGGCTCGTGCGGGGCGGTTGCACATTCTCGAAGTACAACGGCTGATCCGCTTCATGTCGAAGGTCGTGATCTGTGTCGTTCCCGGTTGGGCCGCGGGTGGCGGGCACAGCCTGCACGTGGTCGCGGATCTGACCTTGGCGTCGGCGGAGCATGCGCGGTTCAAGCAGACGGATGCGGACGTGGCGTCGTTCGACGGCGGGTTCGGATCGGCGTACCTGGCGCGGCAGGTCGGGCAGAAGTTCGCGCGGGAGATCTTCTTCCTCGGCGACGAGTACTCCGCCGAGGACGCGTACCGGATGGGCATGGTGAACAAGGTCGTACCGCACGCGGAGCTCGAGGCGGTCGCGCTCGAGTGGGGCAAGAAGATCTGCTCGAAGTCGCCTACCGCGCAACGGATGCTGAAGTACGCGTTCAACCTGATCGACGACGGTCTGGTCGGCCAGCAGCTGTTCGCGGGTGAAGCGACCCGCCTCGCCTACGGCACCGACGAGGCCGCCGAGGGCCGCGACTCGTTCCTGGAGAAGCGGCCGGCCGACTGGTCGCCGTACCCCTACGCTTTCTAGGGTTTGCTCGGATCAGCCAGCTCGCCTTGGTTGCTGAGGGCAAGTTCCTGGGCCCGGCCGCCGACCTGTCGGACAGTTTTTAACATCGATCTCTGGGTTTTTCACAGAAATATTCGTGCGAAGTGCTGACAGTTCGCGGTAGATCGCTTACGGTCGGGCGCTATGGACAAACTCTCCCGCCGCGGGTTGCTTGCTGGTGCCGGTGCGATGGTTGTTGCCGGGGCTGTCGGTTCGCCTGCTTCTGCTCGGCCGTTCACGTTGCTGCCGTCGCGCCGGTTCGTGTTGGACGGGCCTGGTGGCGAGGTGTTTCGCGGCAAGCCGTTGGCCGATGTCACGGTCATGCAGTCGATCGCGTTCGACAATCCGAACCAGCGGCTGTTCGCCGGGCAGTTGCGCGCGGGTACGCCGGCCGGCAGCGGCGACCTCACGCTGACCCAGCTCACGCTCGCCGGTGACGTCGTCGGGCACATGTACCTGAGCGGCTTCGGTCACGCCGTCTCGATCGGGGCCGAGGCGGTCGGGCGTACGACGTACCTGTGGACCGAGACCGACGTCGACACGGCGAACGCTCGCGGCCGGCAGATCGCTCGATTCCCCTGGCAGGACGGCGCGACCTTGACGAAGGACTCGCCGGGGCTGCGGAGCTGGAAGCCGGTCGCGGACGGCGCCGTCTTCACCCCGTCCGTCGATCAGCGCCACGGACGCATCGGTATCAGGCACACGCTGGCGGACGGGTTCCACATCAACGTGTACTCGTTGGCGGCGGCGCGAGCGGGCAACTTCTCCCGCGTGCTCGCGTCGTTCAAGCAGCCCGCGATGACACCCGACATCGACTTCCAGGGCTGGGCGCTGTACGGCTCGTACGTCTACCTCTGGGAGGGCGAGGCGTACGCCGGTACCTCCGACCCCGCACCGGCGACGTCGAAGCTCTGGACCTACGACATCAACAAGGGCGAGATCGTCGAGTCCGTGAAGATCGTGGACGGCGCCGACCTGGTCTACCGCGAGGCCGAAGGAGTCGGCGTCTACGTCGACCCGCTCGGCCGCCCACAACTGCGCTTCGGCTTCGCCTCCGGCATCACGGGCGACCGCCGAGCCAACCTCTTCTACCGCAACAGCCTCGTCTAGTCAGCGCTACTGCGCCACGCCGTACAGGCGGTCGCCGGCGTCGCCTAGGCCGGGGACTATGTAGCCCTTGTCGTTGAGGTGGGAGTCCATGCCGGCGATGACCAGGTTGCAGGGGACGTCGAGGTGGGTCAGTTCGCGTTCGACGCGTTCCACGCCTTCGGGGGCGGCGAGCAGGCAGATGGCGGTGATGTGGTCGGCGCCGCGGTCGACGAGGAACTGGATTGCCGCGGCCAGCGTGCCGCCCGTTGCCAGCATCGGGTCGAGGACATAGCACTGGCGTCCGGACAGATCCTCCGGCAGGCGTTCGGCGTACGTCGACGCCGTCAGCGTCTCCTCGTTGCGGATCATGCCGAGGAAACCGACCTCCGCCGTCGGGAGCAGCCGGGACATGCCTTCGAGCATGCCGAGGCCGGCTCGCAGGATCGGCACGACCAGCGGCTTCGGCGCGGTCAGCTTCACACCCTGCGCCTCGGCGACGGGGGTCTGGACCGTGACCGGACCGGTACGGACGTCCCGGGTCGCCTCGTAGGCGAGCAGCGTGACGAGCTCCTCGGTCAGCCGACGGAACGTGGGTGAGTCCGTGTGCTCGTCGCGCAACGCGGTGAGCTTGTGGGCGACGAGCGGGTGGTCCACGACGAGGATCTGCATAAGCCGGAACGCTACCGTCGGCGATTCGCGACGGGGAAGCGCGCTCGCTGTCAGACTCGAAAGTGCATTGGAATCTGCCCTGCCTCGCCCATCAGGGAGTACGCCGATGACCCTCGAGCCCAGACCGCGCCTGGTGGCTCCCCGCCGCGACCTCGACCGGCTGCGCCGGCGTGCCGAGTTCCTCCGCGAACTCGAGGAGGCCAAGGCCCTCCGCGACCGGATCGCGCCCCGCCGCGCCCGGGTCCGCCAACTACGCGAAGCGATGCGCAGAGCGACCTACCATCACTGACTGTTGACGGTTGTTGGTGGATCTGATATCGCTCCGAGATCGCGTGGAGAGGCAGAGTCTGGGACGATGACCCGGTGTCCGATGCCATGGCTGGGCCGATGACCACCGACCTCGATTTCGCGGTCGCCGCTTACACCGAGGACGGGAACTGGACCGTCACCCCGCTGGTACTCCGTGGTGAACCGGATCTGTCCGCGCTCGTCTCCGCCCTCCGCCGGTTCCCCGGCGAAGGCGGCGTGCTGGGGATGGTCTCGGTCGACGAGGACTTCTTCGTGCTGGTCCGCGTCGCCGGCGGCCGGGCCCGGTTGCTGATCTCCGACGTGACCGCCGCGACCGAGTGGCCGATCGCCCGGCAGGTCGTCGACGAACTCGACATCCCGCTGGCCGATGACGACGACGAACAGGTGCCGGCCGGTGATCTGGCCATCCTCGCCGACCTGGGGATGAGCGCGATGGACCTCGGCGCGCTCTGCGACGACGTCGACCTGTACCCGGAGGAGATGCTCGAGGAGATCGCCGAGACGCTTGGGTTCGGCAACCAGTTCCACGACGCGATCGAAGCTGTTGGCTAGCCCGATTCTGCGCCGCGAATGGTCGCGCTTGATGACCCTCGCACTGGAGGAGGGCGAGAAGGCGCTGCCCGACGTACCGATCGGGGCGATCGTGGTGGACGCCGACGGTCAGATGATCGGGCGCGGGCACAACGAGCGGGAGACGACCGGCGATCCGACCGCGCACGCCGAAGTTCTCGCGATCCGGGAGGCGGCGCGGCATGTCGGCGAGTGGCGGCTGAGCGGGTGCACGCTGGTCGTCACGCTGGAGCCGTGCACGATGTGCGCCGGGGCGATCGTGCTGTCCCGGCTGGACCGGCTGGTGTTCGCGGCGTACGACGAGAAGGCGGGCGCGGTCGGCTCGCTGTGGGACGTCGTACGGGATCGTCGGCTCAACCATCGGCCCGAGGTGATCGGCGGCGTGATGGCCGACGAGGCGGGCGCGCGGCTGCGCGATTTCTTCATTCGTCACCGGCCTTGATATTGTCCTCGGCGGTGGCGTGTCCGAGCGGCCGAAGGAGCGCGCCTCGAAAGCGCGTGACGGGCAACCCCCGTCCGAGGGTTCAAATCCCTCCGCCACCGCCAACCGCCCCCCGGGGCGGAAGATAGGCCGGAGACCCTGATGCTGTGTGATGCGTCAGGGTTTTCGTCTCTCGGGACCTGACGTTCGACGGGAGGGCCCCATGGATGTATCGGAGCTCGACCGGATTCTGCTGGCAGCGGCTGTGGTCCTGCTGGTCGCGGTCGTGGCCGTCCGGCTCACCGCTCGGCTCGGGCTCCCGTCGCTGCTGATCTATCTCGGGATGGGCCTGCTCCTGGGCGAGTCGGGGCCGGGGCACATCCACTTCGAGGACGCGCAGCTGGCGCATGCGCTGGGGTTCGCCGCGCTGGTCGTGATCCTGATCGAAGGCGGCCTGACCACCCGGTGGAACGAAGTACGTCCGGTGATGCCGCTCGGGCTCGTCCTCGCGACGGTCGGCGTCGCGGTCAGCGTCGGTGTGGTCGCCTGCGTGGCGCATTTCGTCCTCGGGCTCAGCTGGCAGCTGTCTGTACTACTAGGGGCGGTGACATCGCCGACGGACGCGGCAGCCGTGTTCTCGGTGCTGAGACGGGTGCCGATCCGGCCGCGGCTGCGTGGGGCGCTGGAGGCCGAGTCCGGTCTCAACGACGCGCCGACCGTACTGCTGGTCACGCTGGTGAGCACTGGCGAGGTCGGCGAGAAGGGCGTGCTGTCGTTCACCGGCCTGGTGCTGTACGAGCTGGTCGTCGGCGCCCTGTTCGGTCTGCTGATCGGCTGGGTGAGCGTCGGCCTGATCCGGCGGATGGCGCTCAGCTCGGCGGGCCTCTACCCGCTGGCGATCATGTCGGTCGCCTTCATCTCGTACGCCGGGGGCTCCGTCCTGCTGCACGTGTCCGGGTTCGCGGCCGTATACGTGACCTCGCTGGTGCTCGGGCGGGCGGAGCTGCCGCACCGGATGGCGACCCGGTCGTTCGTGGACGGGATCGCCTGGCTGGCGCAGATCGGGCTGTTCGTGATGCTCGGGTTGCTGGCCTCGCCGGGGCGGTTCCGGCTGAACGACGTACTCGTCGCGCTGGTGATCGGGATCGCGGTGACCGTGGTCGGGCGGTTCGCCTCGGTGGCGATCTCCGCAGCGCCGTTCCGGCTGCCGTGGCGGGAGCAGGCGTTCATCTCGTGGGCGGGGCTGCGTGGCGCGGTGCCGATCGTCCTGGCGACGATCCCGCTCGCCGAGGGGGTTCCGCAGGCGGACCGGATCTTCGACGTCGTGTTCGTGCTGGTCCTGCTGTTCACGCTGCTGCAAGGACCGTCGCTGCCGTGGCTGGCGGGCCGCCTGAAGGTGCTGGACGAGAACGCGGCCCACGAGGTGGACATCGACGTGGCGCCGCTGGAGTCGCTGGGCGCGGACATGCTCCAGGTCCACGTCCCGAGCGAGTCCCGGCTGGCAGGCGTCGAGATCGGCGAACTCCGGCTGCCCGCCGGCGTCTCGGTCTCACTCGTCATCCGCGGCGAACAGGCCTTCGTCCCGGACCGCCGTACCGTCCTGCGCGCCGACGACGCGCTGCTGGTCGTTGCTCCCAGCCCGGTCCGCGAACAGACCGTCCGCCGCCTCCGAGCCGTCTCCCGGGCCGGCCGCCTGGCCGGCTGGTTCGGTGAGCGCGGCCGCGAACAGCACTGAGGTCAGTTCGGGTTCTGGCCGGAGGGGATCGGCTGCGGGGTGTGGACGACCGGGAGGCAGACGCTGGTGCCGGCCGCCACCTGGACCGACGGGATGCCCTTGAGGCGGACCGAGCCGAAGCCTGCGCCGATGACCAGGTCGACCGTGTGGTCGGTGCGGCCGTCGGCGACCGCAACGGCCTTCTGGTTCAGCTGGCCGGCGACCAGCGCCAGCTCCGGAGCGTTCGCCGCGACGCCACGGAGCTCGGCCACATCGACCTTGTTGCCCTTGGGCTCGTTGGAGACCTTGCCGATGTTGAAGCCGCGCTGTTTCAACGCGTCGGCGACCCGCTGCGCGGAGCCCGCCCGCGCGCCGCCGTTGTAGACGTTCAGCACGACCTGCTTCGGGACCAGGCGGTTGTTCGGCAGCTTCTGCTCGACACAGGTCGGCTCGGCGCTGCTGTTGATCAGGGAGTTCCAGCCCCACCAACCGCCGCCGACCAGGATGCCGAGCAGGATCACCATCGTGATCGGCGTCCGCCAGCGGATGTGCGAATGCGGCCGCGGTTGCGGATGGATCGCTGTCATCGGCTCAACCCCCCGTGAGCAGACATGGGTCAGTCCACTACCAAGACCCGAGCGTGGAGAACCTGACGCTGCTGCAGCGCGGCGCGCAGCGCGCGGTGCAGCCCGTCCTCGAGGTACATGTCGCCCTTCCACTCCACGACGTGCGCGAACAGGTCGCCGTAGAAGGTCGAGTCCTCGTCGAGCAGCGCGTTCAGGTCAAGGGTGCCCTTCGTCGTGACGAGCTCGTCCAGCCGCACCTGCCGTGGCGGCAGCGAGGACCAGTCCTTCGGCCGCAGCCCATGGTCCGGGTACGGCCGGTCTTCCCCGACGCGCTTGAAGATCACCTCCCGAAGTCTAGCGGGGTAACAGGTCTCAGGTGCAGGTCATGAATGTCACCGGAATAGTCCGGAGCTGGAAGCAACCTTTTGGTGCCGTTGAGGCGTCCAGAAGGATGGTGAGGACTAGCATGCCGACCGGGTAGTTCCGTCAACCGGGGAAGGCACGCTGAGATGGCCGAGTCAGATGTCGTGGAGACCGTCAAACAGGGGTATGCGTTCGAGGGTCCGGCCCTCGAGTTGGGTGCGCTGCTGGTCGACGGCGAGCCGCAACCGGACGCGGCGGTCCGGATCCCGCTCGGGATGATGAACCGGCACGGCCTGGTCGCGGGCGCCACCGGTACCGGAAAGACGAAGACACTTCAGTTGATGGCCGAGCAGCTGTCCGCGGCCGGCGTCGCGGTGTTCGCCGCCGACATCAAGGGCGACCTGTCCGGGATCTCGCAGCCGGGTGAGAGCAGCGACAAGCTGCTGGCCCGGACCAAGGCGATCGGCCAGGACTGGACCCCGACCGGGTACCCGACCGAGTTCTACGCGCTCGGCGGCCAGGGCACCGGCATCCCGATCCGCGCCACGATCACGTCGTTCGGGCCGGTGCTGCTGTCGAAGGTGCTCGGGCTGAACGACGTACAGGAGTCGTCGCTCGGGCTGATCTTCCACTACGCCGACAAGGCCGGGCTGACGCTGCTCGACCTCAAGGACCTGCGCGCGGTGATCCAGCACCTGACCTCCGACGAGGGCAAGGACGACCTGAAGGAGCTCGGCGGGCTGTCCGCGGCGACCGCGGGCGTGATCCTGCGGTCGCTGATCGGGTTCGCGGACCAGGGCGCGGAGGCGTTCTTCGGCGAGCCGGAGTTCGACACCGCCGACCTGCTCCAGCAGCGCGACGGCAAGGGGCTCATCTCGCTGCTCGAGCTGCCGAACCTGCAGGACCGGCCGGCGCTGTTCTCGACGTTCCTGATGTGGCTGCTCGCCGACCTGTTCCACGACCTGCCCGAGGTCGGCGACGTGGACAAGCCGAAGCTGGTGTTCTTCTTCGACGAGGCGCACCTGCTGTTCAACGACGCGTCGAAGGCGTTCCTGGACTCGATCGCGCAGACCGTCCGGCTGATCCGGTCGAAGGGTGTCGGCGTGTTCTTCGTGACGCAGACGCCGAAGGACGTGCCGGACGACGTACTGGCGCAGCTCGGTTCGCGGGTGCAGCACCAGCTGCGGGCGCACACACCGAACGACGCGAAGGCGCTGAAGGCGACGGTGTCGACGTTCCCGAGCTCGTCGTACGACCTCGGTGAGGTGCTGACCCAGCTCGGGATCGGCGAGGCGATCGTGACCGTGATGAACGAGAAGGGCGCCCCGACGCCGGTCGCGTGGACCCGGTTGCGCGCGCCGCAGTCGCTGATGGCGCCGGCGTCGGCCGAGCAGCAGACCGCGTCGGTGCAGGCCTCGCCGAACAACGCGAAGTACTCGCAGGCGGTCGACCGCGAGTCGGCGTACGAGATGCTGGCGGCGAAGGTGCAGGCCGGCGCGGCGCAGGCCGAGGCCGAGAAGCAGGCCCAGGAGCAGGCCAAGCAGCAGCCGGAGTCGAGGCCGCGGGCGCAGAAGCAGGAGAAGTCGGTGGTCGAGCAGGTCATCGGTTCGTCGGCGTTCAAGCAGTTCGCCCGCTCGGCCGGCCGGGAGATCGTCCGCGGGCTCTTCGGCGCGGCCCGAAGGCGCTGATTCTCCTTCCGTGCAAGGGAGAACCCGCGTCTGCTTGTTGATCAAACGACTGACAGTGAAGGATTGTCGATCGTTTCCACATCGTCATCCACAGCCGCGCCGCCACGGATTGGGACCTGACGCTCACTCGTCGTACCGTGTGAGGTGATGGTTGCACAGAGTAGGCGAGCGATACGATCCTGGGCGCTCTGGACCCTGACGGTTCCGGCGTTCGCCGTCGTGGTGCTCGTCGACCTGGCCGCGATCGGGTACGGCGTGCAGGCGTTCACGGACCGTCCCGACTGGCGGGGCCTGGATGTCGTGTTCGCGCTGACCGTCTCGGCGCTGATCTCGGTCGAGGGCGCCCGCCGGGTGGAGAACCGGCGGCGGCGCGGCGGCGCGCTGCACAAGGACCTCGCTCCGGCCTGGATGATCGCCGCGGCCGTGATCCTGCATCCGGCGCTGGCGATCCTGGTCGCGGTACTGCTCCGGATCTGGTGGCGGATCCGGGCCGGCAAGTGCATCCCGTACCGGTGGGCCTTCTCGACCGCGGTGCACGTGCTCGCGGTCGGCGCCGCGCACGCGGTCTTCGTCTCGCTCCGCGACGTCGTCGGCGGCGACCTCGGCCTGGTCGTCTCGATGGTCGGCGCCTCGGCGGCGTACGTCGCGACCGACACCCTGCTCTGCGGGCTGGCGATCTCGCTGATCATCCCGGGCAGCAGCCGCCGCGAGGCAGTCGGCGGGCTCGACGACCTGGGTACCGACGCGACCGCCGCCACGCTGGGCTGTCTCCTCGCGGCCGCCTGCCTGATCAGCCCGTGGTTCGCGTTCGTGGCGATCCCGATCACGCTGACCGCGCAGCGCGCGCTGCTGCTCGGACAGTTGGAGTCCGAGGCGCAGACCGATCCGAAGACGAGCCTGACCAGGGTCGACTGGTGGCGCCGCCGGACCGAGGAGATGCTGCGGACCTCGCGGACCCAGCGGGAACCGATGGCGGTCCTGCTGATCGACATCGACCACTTCAAACAGGTCAACGACCGGCACGGTCACCTGGTCGGCGACGAGGCGCTGCGCGCGGTCGCGACCATCCTGCGCAGCGCGATCCGGGTCAAGGACGTGATCGGGCGGTTCGGCGGCGAGGAGTTCGTGATCGCGCTCCCGGACACCGGGCTCGACGAGGCGACGGTGACCGCGGACCGGCTCCGCAACGCGGTCTCCGCCAGCCCGCTCGCCGCGATGTGCGCCGGCGTACTCGACGATCCGGACCTGGATCCGGACACCTTCCACCTGACCGTCAGCATCGGCGTCGCGGTGTACCCGACCGACGGGGCGACCGTCGACGACCTGCTGCTCCGCGCCGACCGCGCGATGTACGCCGCCAAGGCCGCCGGCCGCGACCGGGTCCGCCTGGCCGCCGACATCGTCGCGCTGCCCCGGCTGACCGCGTCGACACAATTCTCCGAACCAGCAGAACCTTTGGCCCAGGCGCAGCGTCCTGTGAGGTGAGGGCGGCAGGACGGAGCGCAGATGGCGGCGACGGGGAGTCGTGACGACGACTTCACGGCTTTCGTGCTGGCCAGATCCGCGCGGTTGGTGCACTTCGCGCGGATGCTGTGCGGCGATGCCGGCCTCGCCGAGGACCTGGTGCAGAACGCGCTCGAGAAGGCGTATCTGCGCTGGGACCGGATCGAGATGGCCGACCCGTTCGCGTACGTCCGGCAGGCCGTGGTCAACCAGCACCTGTCCTGGGTACGACGGCGGCCGTGGCGGGAGCGTCCGAGCGGCGGAGCGACCGAGCTCGACCTGTTCCTCGGTCCGGTCGTCGACGATCCTTCCGGTGCGGTCAATCGGCGAGTGGGGCTGGGGGCCGCGCTCGAGACGCTGAGCCGGCGGGAGCGTGCGGTCGTCGTACTGCGGTATGTCGAGGACCTGACCGAGCGGCAGACCGCGGAGGTCCTCGGGGTCGCGGTCGGCACGGTGAAGAGCGCCAACGCGCGGGCTCTGGACAAGCTGCGCGCTGCTCCGGAGCTGAGCGGCGTACCGGTGGGGGAGCGAGCATGAACGAGATCCTCGACGAGGACGAACTGCGGACGCTGCTGGCGCCTGGCGACTTGGGTACGCCGCTCGATCCGGCGCGGGTGATCGCGGGGGCGAAGCGCCGGCGGTCGCGCCGGAATCTGAGTGCCGTCGCCGCTTCGGTCGCGGTTGTGTCGGTCGTTGCGGGAGGGGTGGTCGGGAGCCGCTCGCGGGGTGGTCCTCCGGAGCCTGCCCGGCCGGCTCCCGCGCCTACCGCGATCGTCCCCACGCCTCGCCAGACGCCTCATCCGACGCCGACGGGGCCGACCTCGCCTGCGACGACTTCGCCTGCGACGCCGCCGACGGCGACTCCGACGTACCCGACGCGGATGAGCCCGTCGCCGACGAACGCGACACCGCCGACTGCTGCACCGCCGACTGCTGCACCGCCGTCTGCACCGCCGTCGACTGCTCCGTCGAGGATGCCGACGAATGTGCCGGTGAGGCCGCCGACTGTGCCGACGCCGACTGTTGCTCCGACCCGCTGAGCAGAACCTTTCCGGGGCGGTTCGCGTCCTTCAGCCCGACCGAATACCAAATGGTTGCGGAGGGCAACAATGAGAGAAGTAGGACCGAACCGGCGCGTCACGCGGCTGGTGCTGGGCGGGATCGCGGCCGCTGCCGTGGTGGTGGTCGCTGTCGCGGGGACCGCGATGGCGCGCAGCGGCTCGACGGACGGCGACGGCACGCCGGTCCACGCCACCCCAAGCCCAGCTCCAGACCAACCAACGGCCTCCCCAAGCACCCCCGACCAGCCCACAGTTTCCCCAAGTCCCATCCCCCCAAGAACCCCAACCCTGCCCCCCACTGCCTCCCCAACCCGCGACCCACGCCCGGTCCCGACCCTCCCACCGACGGTGTCCCCGACGCGCGGTCCGCGCCCGGCACCGACCCTGCCGCCGACGGCGATCCCGAGCCAAGTGCCGACGGTAGCTCCGACCCGAGCTCCGCGGCCGATGCCGACATCCACCCCGACCCGCTGGGCGACACCTGCGCCGAGCGCAACACCGACCCGCTGGTCGACCCCGGCCCCGACGACAACACCGACCCAGCCGCCACGGGCGGTGCGCCCGACGCCGACACGGGTCGGCAAGTAGCCCGAATCTCCGCCACTGACCAAAGGTCGGCCGCGAGCTCACAGAGCAGGTCGGTGAGCGCGCGGCCGTGGCGCCGACGGACGTTGGTCAGTGGCGCAGGTTCAGCAGGCGCCGAAGGTGCCGGCTGAGACCCAGGCCTTGGCGACGTACATGCCGGCGTTGACGCGGAGCCAGATGTTGGTGGTGCCTTGGGAGCCGGTGACGGTTTCGCCGGTGGTTTGGCATTCGACGGTTACCTGGGCGGACTTGCCGGCCATGCCGACGACGGCGCCGGTCGAGTTCGGGGCGTTGCGGACGTTGAGGTAGCCAGACGAGATCGACACGGTCCCGCGCCCGCCGTCGCCCGTCCACAGATACGTGACATCGACGAACGAGTTGTCGGCGAGCTTCAGTGCATCCCAGAAGACGCCGTCGGCAAGGTCGATCCCGGCGGGATTGGCGACGGTCCGGCCGAACTGGTCCTTCCCGCCGTTGTATCCGTTCTGGTAGGCCGCCTGCGCCTCGGGCTTGCCCTGCGGCAGGTCCTTCCACATCTCGCGGGTTGCGCTCGGGTTCCAGTAGTCGTCCTTGGTGTTCCACGGGCCGACATCCCAGACCGGCTCGAACGCACACCGCGAAGCAGTACAGACCTTCACGGAGTATGTGCCTGATCCGTTGCCGGACAGTCCGCGCCGTGAGGGCAGCGCGACGAAGTGGTCGCGGCTCACGATCACGTGGCCGTTGGCTGTCGTACCGCCGACCAGACCTTCGCGGGTCGCGAAAACATGCGACGTGAGCGGCGCGGCCTGAACGCTCATCTGCGGAGCGGCGACCTTGTCGGTCGGCTGGACGGTCAGATCGGCGACGGACGGGCTACCGCCGGTCGGCGGCGCGGTGAGGATCACCCGCAGTTGAACCTGGTCGCTGGCGCCGGGCAGAGCGGTTGGCGTACCCGCAGCCGCGGTGGTCCACTCCGACCATCGGTTGTCGACCCAGGACCGGACTGAAACGTCGGCAGCTGAGCCATCCGGCGTGCTGGACGTGTAGCCGACCACCACGGCCGAGGTGGCAGCGGCGAAGTGGACCGGGGTGAACTCGGCCAGGCCGGAGCGTTGCTTGATCTCGGTGGCGCCGATGGCGGCCGGCGCGTCGCCGAGGACGATACGGCTGCCGTCGATCCGGACATTGCCGGACTCGGCAACAGGCGGGGAGACGGCAACGGCAGTGGGTGCGGCGACGGGATCGGGTACGGCGGCGGCGCTCGGCAAGGTTGCGGTAAAGATCGCCGCGGTCACGGCCAAACAGGCGGCGAGTGCGGCAGGACGACTGGTACGCATGGGCGGAACCTCCGGGGCGGTGAAGGCTTGTGCACCCAATGTGACAAACAAACACCGCTTCTGTATAGACCGTGAATAAATTTCTCCTGACCGAACAGAACCCGATCGGTGACTCAGCGGGTTTGGACCGGTGTGACAGAGGCTGAGGAGAATCGATGACCCGGACCGCGGACGCCGACTTCGAGCGATTCGTCGTGGCGCAGTCGACCCCCTTGCTCCGCTTCGCGGAGATGTTGTGCGGCGATCGGCACACCGCCGAGGATCTCGTGCAGCAGGCGTTGATGCGGTCCTATCCGAAATGGCACCGGCTGGAGGGCGACCCGTTGCGGTACGTCCGGCGGGTGCTGGTCAACCGATTCCTCTCCCAGGCCCGCCGGCGCTGGAACAACGAAGTACCCAGTGACCCGGTAGCAAACGATTGGGACCAGCGAGCGGTGGCGGACTTCGCCGGGGCGGTCCAGACCAGGGAGGCCGTGCTCTCGGCCCTCGGTGGTCTGACCGTCCGGGAGAGAGCCGTGGTCGCGCTGCGCTACTCGCAGGATCTCTCCGAGGCCGAGACCGCCGAGCTCCTCGGTATGGCGGCCGGGACCGTGAAGAGCACGGCTTCCCGGGCGCTGGCCAAGTTGCGTCTGGCACCCGACCTGATCGACAGCGGAGTTGGAGGAAACTGATGAGTGACGAGCAGCAAGTGCGCGATGCACTGACCTACGAGATGGAGCCGTGGCAGCCGGACGCCGGTGACCTGATGCGGCGCGGCAAGCGGCTGACCTGGCTGCGCCGGGGACTGGCCGCGGCCGGCGTCACCGCCCTGGCCGGGACCGTTGCGACGGTGTCCGCCGCGGTCGGCGGACCGACCCTTCCGGTCAAGAACATCCTGGCCGGTGGAAAGCCTCCGGTGCCGGCGGTGATTCCGGCCGGTACGCCGTCGGCGCCGTCGGTCGACCCGACCTGCCTGCCGGCCAAGCCGCAGCTGCCGAAGGTGGTCGTGAACAAGACCATCGACCCGAACAACCCGCCGAAGCCCACGCTGCCGGCCAAGCCCACCCTGCCCTCGCTGCCGACCGGCAAGGTGACGCTGCCCAGCAAGCCGAGCCTGCCGACCACCCGGCCCTCGTTGCCTGGTAAGCCGACCCTGCCGGCGCGCCCGGGCATCCCGACCACCAAGCCCACCTGGCCGACGACGAAGCCAACGCTGCCGTCGGGCAAGCCCAGCCTGCCGGCCAAGCCGACCCTCCCGACGACCAAGCCGAGCCTGCCGACCCTGCCGTCGGGCAAGCTGAGCCTGCCGACGACGAAGCCGACCCTCCCGTCGCTTCCGACCGCCAAGCCCACGCTGCCGGCCAAGCCTTCGCTCCCGGCGAAGCCCACCCTCCCGACCGCCAAGCCGTCGCTGCCCGGCAAGCCGACGCTGCCGGCCGTGCCGGACTGCGTGCACGGCGTGCCGACCGGCAAGCCCACCCTGCCGAGCAAGCCGAACCTGCCCGGCAAGCTCCCGACCGCGAAGCCGACCGCGCCGAAGCCGGCGCTGCCGACCGTGACGGTCTCCGCCGGGGTGAAGGTGACGGTCCCGGTCAAGCCGCAGAGCAAGCCGACGCTGCCGGTCAAGCCGTCGATCCCGACGACAAAGCCGACGCCGCCGACGCTGCCGACGCCGTCCTCGAAGCCCAGCTTCCCGACGCCGTCCATCCCGACGACGTTCCCCACCGGCCACCCCTCCTCAGGCCGGTAGGGCTCCCAGCCACCGGCGAGTAGGCCCTCCCTGCAAGACCTACTCGCCGGTGGCCCCATCCACGAGCTCGCGGGCCACGTCCAAGTGGCCCGCGTGCCGTGCGTACTCCTGCAGGACGTGGAACAGGATCCAGTTCAGCGTCGGCCGATCGTCCGGCCCGAACCGCCCGCCGGCCTCGGCAACCGCAGCCGGGTCCGCGCCGCTCACCACTCGCCGCGTGAATTCACCGCCGGCATGTAACTGAGTCAGCAGGCTCTCCAACGAGTCGTCCGCCGTCACCGCCCAGCGACCGTCGGGATCGTCGCCCGAGTCGCCCCATGGATGCTCGACCTGTTCACCGGTGAAACCCCAGCGCAGCCATCGTCGCTCCATGAACACCAGATGCTTCAGCAGTTCGAGCGGCGACCACCCCGACGGCAGCCGGCTGCCGCGCAACTCGGCATCGCTCAGCCCGGCCAGCTTCTTCTCGACGATCTCGCGATAGCGATCGAGGTACTGCAGATGCAGCTCGATCGTGTCGGCGACGTCCCTTGCCGGCTTCACGACAGACCTCGCAAGTACTCCGCGGTCGCATCGTCGGCAGGATAGAACGACTCGATCATCAGCTCGGACACCGTGACGTCGAGCGGGGTGCCGAAGGTCGCGATCATCGTCAGCAGCGACAGTTCCCGCCCGTCGTGCGTGAGGTTGAACGGTACGACGACCTCGGCCGGACCGGGTGGCGCCGGCCTGTCGTCGGCCGCATAAGTGCGGAGTTCGTCGTACAGGTCCTGGAGCTCGGGATCGGCGGTGCTCGCCGCCTGACGCTGCAGGCTGGCGAGTGCGCTCGCGCGAACCTCGGCGATGTTGCCGATCCGCCGGGCCAGACCGTCCGGGTGCAGGGTCAGCCGGAGCGCGTTGATCGGTGCCTGGAGCAACTTCTCGTCGACGCCGGCGGTGAAGATCTGGATCCCGGCATTCGCCTCGACGATGTTCCACCAGCGGTCGACGACGAGCGCCGGGAACGGCTCGTGGGCCTTGAGCAGGCGGCGCAACGTCGTACGGACGGCAAGCATCGCCGGCGAGTGCAGCGACGCTTCGCTGTAGATCGGCGCGAACCCGCCCGCGAGCAGCAGTTGGTTCCGGTCGCGCAGCGGTACGTCGAGGTGCTCGGCCAGCCGCAGCACCATGTCCCGGCTCGGCTTGGAACGCCCGGTCTCGACGAAACTCACATGCCGGGTGGACACCTCGACCCGGTTCGCCAGCTCGAGCTGGCTGAGCCGGCGGCGCTCCCGCCACCCGCGCAAAAGCTCGCCGACGGGGCGCTGGAACGTCTCCTCGATCGTTGCTGCCATACCCCGACCGTAGCGGTCGGCGTAGACATCGCCATTACCTCTGACGTCATCGACCGTCTGCGTGGTACGGCGGCAAGGTTCTGGTCATCGAAACCTTCCGAGGAGGAAACACCATGAACGCAACCGCTCTCGCCGACCAGTACTTCGCGATGTGGAACGCCGCCGACGCCGATCGCCGGGCCGAGCTCATCGCCGGGACCTGGACCGACGACGCGACCTTCCAGGACCCGAGCTTCGAGACCACCGGCCACGACGAGCTGAACAAGCTGGTCGGCGCCGCGCAGCAGATGTTCCCGGGTCTGTCCTTCGTCCGCACCGGTGACATCGACGAGCACCACACCTACCTGCGCTGGACCTGGCACCTCCAGGCCGAGGGACAGGAGCCGGTGGCCGGCGGTACTGACATCGTCGTCCTCGACGGCGACGGCAAGATCCAGAAGCTGATCGGGTTCCACGACTTCGCGCCCGAGCACTGAGCTGTTAATTGGGTGGAAGCCCGGCGGCGGTCGGAGCAGCATGGGCGAATGCTCACCGCCGAAGAGCTGGATGATTTCGAGCGCGACGGGATCGTGAAGCTCCCGTCCGCGTTCTCCGCCGACGATGCCGCGCGGATGCGAGACGGTTTGTGGGAGGAGCTGTCCGCGCGGCACGGGATGGACCGCGACGACCGTTCGACCTGGACCCCGACGCGACCGACCGGTCTCAAGACCAGCAAGTCCTCCCGCGCGGCCAACGCGATTCTCGGCGCGCGGGTCCGGTCCGCGCTCGACGGGCTGCTCGGCGAGTGGCTCGAGCCGAAGCATCAGGGCCAGGTCTTGGTCACCATGCCGGAGGGCGGGCCGTGGGCCGTGCCGCATCGCCAATGGCATACGGATGTGGGCTTCGAGGAAACCCCCGAGGCCGTGAACATCTGGGCGTTGCTCGGCGACCTCGAGCCCGGTGGCGGCGGGACGCCGCAGGTCGCGGGCTCGCACAAGGTGATCGAGCGGTTCTTGACGACGACCGACGAGCGCGAGTTCAAAGCGGTGCGCGACGCTGTGCTGCGGTCAGACCCGTGGTTCCGCAACCTGACGTCGGAGGAGCGCACGGTGGACCCGATGGAGCCGGCGGACCTCGACGGTCTACCGGTCCGCGTCATCGAGCTCACCGGTCAGGCTGGTGACGTGTACCTGACCCATCCATGGATCCTGCACTCGATTGCGCCCAATGCGGCCGAGACGCCCCGGATGATGCGCAGCCGCTTCATCTACAAAGGGCGTTGACCAGTCGGGCACAGCGGACCGGATCCTCGGTCAGCCCTGAGTTCAGTCCCCACAGCCAGTAGTCGACGGTCCGCCAGATCACCCAGTCGCGGGCGCGGTCCCGGTCCAGACCGGCTTCGCGGACCGCGATATCGAAGTACGGGACGATCTCGGTCATCTTGTCGAGGTCCCACCACAGCACGCGGCCGAGGTCGAACTCGATATCGCCGCGGTAGAGCACAGGATCGACGGTCAGCCACGTCTCCCGGTGTCCCGCGAGGACCTGGCCGGAGTGGAAGTCGCCGTTGACCGCTGCTGTCGAGGTCGTCTCGGTCGGAGCAATGTCGAGCGCCTCGCGCAGGATCGCGGCGTCGAACGGGCGGCCGAGCCGCTCCCACTGCGGCTCCAGCTCGGCCGACCGCGTCTTCACGATGTCCGCGGTCGACAGCGCGTCCTCCGGTGCGGGTACGGCGAGTCTGCGCATCAGCTGCCCGAGTACGGCGATCGCCTCGTCGATCGGCCGCGTCGTCAAGGGCGTCGACAGCCGCTCGAGCAGCATCGCGCCGGCCTCGGCGTCGTCGTCCAGCAACAGGACCATGCCGCGGCCGTCCCACCATTTCAGCGCCCAGACCTGCCGCGTGACCTCCTCGCCGGGCTCCGACATCCGCAGTGCGAGCTCGATGCCGTCGCGCACGACCGGTACGACGATCGCGTTCGAACCGTGCGCGACCGGACCTGCGACGACGAGGTTCCAGCGGCGGCACTGCTCGTCCACTGCCTGGGGCAACGACTCCAGCCAGGCCTGCCCTTCCGTCCACCAACGAGGCATCCGGAGGAACGTCGCGGGCAGCTCGATCACCCTGGAACCGTAGCGGGGCAACCCGGGGCAGCGCTTCCGATTTCCGGAAGGCCTCCCCGGAAACGGGATCGCGGACCATGATGTGGGACATGGGCGGAGAGGTAGACGGTGACGGGTTGCGGTTCGACCCCGAGGTTTCCCGGCAGATCGAGTCGGTGTACACGACGCCGGATGTCGTCGAGCAGCGGCGGGTGGTGCGGGCAGCCTTGGCGTTGCGGCCGGGGGACCGGGTGCTGGACGTCGGTGTCGGGCCGGGGTTGCTGGCGGCGGAGATGGCCGGTGAGGTCGGGCCGGACGGGCGGATCTGCGGGATCGACATCAGCGAGAGCATGCTGGCGATCGCGAGCACCCGCGCCGACGTTCCGGGCGGCCCCGGCATCGAGTTGGAGCTGGCCACGGTCGCGCGCATCCCGCATCCGGCCGAGAGCTTCGACGTGGTGGTGTCGACCCAGGTCTTCGAGTACGTCGACGACGTGGCCGGCGCGCTCGAAGAGGTACGCCGGGTGCTCCGGCCGGCCGGTCGCGTCGTACTGCTCGACACCGACTGGGGTTCGGTGGTGTGGCGCTCGAGTGACGACGAGCGAATGGCCCGGGTGCTGACCGCATTCGAGGACCATCTGGCCGATCCACATCTGCCCCGGACGCTGGCCGACGTACTGGCGAAGACCGGTTTCACGCCGACTCACGAGCAGGTGGTGCCGCTGCTCAACACGGCATACGACGCGCGCACGTACAGTGCCGGGCTGATCGACATCGTGTCGGACTTCGTGCCCGGTCATGCGGGTGTGACGGAAGACGAAGCGCGTGCCTGGGCAGACGATCTGCGGAGTCTGGGGCCGAGCTACTTCTTCAGCCTGAACAGGTATCTGTTCGTCGCGTCCGCTCTGTGAGACCCCGTACCCCGGCGGGTGCATCCTGGGAGAGACACACCCGCCGGGCCGGTCGTTCTCCCGCCCCTCAGTGGGAGAACTCGCGGCTCGGTGAACACCACCCATGCCCGAATGGCACTGACCGAACCGCGGGACCACCTACAGGTACCCCACCTGGCTGCTTCGCACACACCCCGGCACGCGGACCGGACGGAAAACTTCACGTTCCTCAAACCTTTGCCGCTGGTTGCCTGACCTGGCAGCCTCCTACCCTGGATGACGATTTCGCCCGCCGGGGGTCGGCGCGCGATCGACCAGGGGGAAGGAACGGGGCAATGCCGGAAGTGTTCGACGACGAGTTGACCGACGACGAGCTGGACCAGCTGGAGGCGCTCGGCGCCGCCGAGGACGCGGAGCTGATCCTCGGCCCGGCGACCGGGGATAAAGATGCCTGAGGCAA
Source organism: Kribbella sp. NBC_00662 (assembly GCF_041430295.1). Classification (GTDB taxonomy): domain Bacteria; phylum Actinomycetota; class Actinomycetes; order Propionibacteriales; family Kribbellaceae; genus Kribbella. The sequence goes on from NZ_CP109029.1 coordinate 2,608,725, forward strand.
GGATTTCCTGGCGCGGCGTCACGATGAACAGGCGGACGGTGGCGATGGTCGAGGCCGCCGAGCAGCTGTACAAGTCCAAGTTCGCGATCCTGCAGGGGTCGTACAACAAGGGCGGTGTGGAGGCGTCGGCCGGCACCCACGACGGTGGCGGCGCGGTCGACATCGACGTACGGACGAAGAGCGCCGCGCAGCGGGTCGCGGTGGTCAAGGCGATGCGCGCGGTCGGGTTCGCCGCGTGGCTGCGGACGCCGGCGCAGGGCAACTGGCCGTACCACGTGCACGGGATCGCGGTCGGCGACAGGGATCTGTCCCGCGGCGCGGCGGTCCAGGTGACGGAGTACCACCGCAAGCTCAACGGGCTGGCCGACCGGGGCAAGGACGACGGTCCGCCCGGGTACTACGGGATGACCTGGGAGCTGTACCTCAAGGCACACCCGCCGAAGCAGCCGGTGCCCGACTCGACGATCTCGCTGGCTGCGATGGCGTACGCGCGGACCCACGATGCGATGACCGGCGTGTGGGGCGCGGACCGGGCCCGGGTGATTGCCTGGGCGGCCCACCCGCGGGTCGGCGCGATCACCAAGGCCGAGACCGTCCCGGCCGCGGGCGTGCCGTGGCACCTGCACTTCCAGCGGGTGATCCGGAAGGTGCAGCTGCATTTCAAGCTCGAGGTCACCGGGATCTTCAACAACTCGGTCGCCGCGGTGATGAAGCGGTACGGGTACACGATCGTCGCGTGACGTGGTCCAGACATGGGCAAGGCCCCACCGGTAGCAGCCGGTGGGGCCTTGTTGGTCCACTACCGCCCGGGCATCCCCGGTGCAGCTGTGGAGGTGGAGAGCGGAACCGACGCCGATGCAGGGGTCAAGACGTCAGCTCCGCTTGTCTATGGAGTTGTCACTACCGAGTCGACCGCCCAGACCTGCGCCTGGTGGAACTCGAGGTGCCGGCGCAGCGCTGCCGGAGCACCGCTTTCGACGCCGAGGTGGTTCATCGTCGGTACTACGATGGCCCGTACGTCGGACCGCTTCACTTCGTCGAGCAGAGCGTGGAAGGCAGCAGACTCGGCCGCGTCGCGTTCGGTGTAGACGGTGCCGAGGGTGAATCCTTCGGCGCTGGCGAATGCGGCGAGTGAATCGGTCGCCGCGGCCAGCTCCTCCGCGCAGCTCAGCGCGTCGGCCCGTACATACCCGAGCAGCGTCGGCCGGGTGGTCATCGTTCTGCCGTGTCCACCAGCACCGGCTCGCTCGTCACCCGGAGGGAGGCGAACCGCCGACGCATGGCTTCCTCGTACTGCCCCGCCTGCTCCACGTTCGTGGTGTGGTCCGCGATCGGGTGAGCGCCGAACCAGACCCGCACCCTGCGGTGCGTTGCGGGGGTCTCGAGCGTCTCGGTCATCGCGGTTCCTTCAGCAGTGTGTGGTTGGCCCCGAACGGCTTTGTCCGGCGCTGAGTAAAGAACACAACATCGGCGGGCCCTTCGGAACAGTTTGGAAGGGACCTTTACAGAGGCCTAACGCAGAGTAGGGAAACCCTACGAACCTGCAGGTCAACGGCCAGTCCGACCGGTACCCGGGCTGCCGGGAAACCATGTCAAGAATGTTTGCAGCAATGTGCCGATAACGATTCGGAGACGGGCCGGAGCATTCAACCAGAACTAAAATCTATGACGTCCTGCTAACCGTTTGCACCGGCGCGCTCACGCACCGGAACTGCCGCGATGACAATTCCCAGTACTGCGGCCGCGAGCGGTACCGCGAGTCCGGTGCGGAAACCTTCGGCGGTGAGTTCGCCGGCCGCGGCCAGCACCGCGGCCACCACCGCCAACCCGAGTGCGGACCCGAACTGGAACGACGTCGTCAGTACGCCGCTCGCCAGTCCTTGCTCGTCCTCGGCCACCCGCTCGGTCGCCGCGATCGTCAACGGTCCGTACGTCAGCGCGAACGCGAGCCCGAGCAGCAGGAACGCCGGCAGCATCGCTGCGAACGTCTGTCCCAGCGGCAGGAACGCGGTGTAGGCGAGGGCCGCGAGGACGAATCCGCCGAGCACCACGCGTCCGTTGCCGAATCTGTTCACCAGCCAGGGCGTAAGCGTCGGAGCCAGTACGGCGTCGATGCCGATCACCATCAACGCGAGGCCGGTCTCCAACTCGGACCAGCCGCGCAGCTCCTGCAAATACAGCACCGCGATGAACTGGAATCCGACGAATGATCCGACCAGCAGAATCGCCCCGAGATTCGCCCGGACGAGCGCGGTGTTCCGCAACAGCGCGAGCCTGATCAACGGACTGGATACCCGCTGCTCGATCAGCACGAAAGCTGCCAGCAGTACCACGCCCACCGCTGCGGTCGCCGTCGTCTGCGCCGGCGGTACATCGGGCGCCCGGACTACTGTTGCTACAAGCAACAACATCGATCCGGTCAGCGTGAGTGCGCCGGCCAGGTCGAAGCCACCGCTTGGCTTTGCTGCGATGTCCCGTGGGATCAGCAGAATCGCTCCGACCAGGATGACCGCCGAGACGATCACCGGCGCGAAGAACACCCAGCGCCAGTCGATCGCGCTGAGCAGTCCGCCCGTGACCATTCCCAACGAGAACCCACCGGCCGCGGTCCCGGCGTACACCAGGAGAGCTTTGTTGCGTTGTGGTCCCTCGGGGTAGGTCGTGGTGATGATGGACAGGCCGGCCGGGGTCATGAAGGCGGCGGCGACACCGGTGACGAAGCGGGCCAGGATCAGCACCCAGCCCTCGGTCGCGAATCCGCCGAGGCCGCTGAACAGCAGGAACACGACCAGCCAGGTGACGAACATCCGGCGCCGGCCGAGCAGATCCGCGGCGCGGCCGCCGAGCAGCACGAAGCCGCCGTAGCTGAGCGCGTACGCGCTGACGATCCACTGCAGCTCGCCGGTCGCCAGGCCGAGCTCGGCCCGGATCGACGGCAGCGCGACGCCCATCATCGAGACGTCGATGCCTTCGAGGAAGATCGCGCCGCAGAGGACGAACAGAACAACCCAGGCGCGGCCGGTCAGTCGCTCCGGGGTGACGGTTGATGACACAGGGGACTCCCTTTCATGGTTACCTCTTGTAACTGACCCCATCATCAGGAACCATCGGGAGTTGTGGAAGAAGGCACTTCAAAGGAACCGAGTCACTCCTGCTGCACCGAGGACGCGTTCCAGTGGGACACCCGGGAGGACTGCGACGTCCGCCAGATCCTCGACCGGATCGGCGACAAGTGGTCGCTGCTGGTGATCGCGTTGCTGGACAACCGCTGCATGCGGTTCACCGAGTTGAAGAAGACCATCGACGGCATCAGTCAGCGGATGCTGACGGTCACGCTGCGCCAGTTGGAGCGTGACGGGCTGGTCAGCCGGACCGTGCATCCCGTCGTACCGCCACGCGTCGATTACGAGCTCACCCCGCTCGGTGTCACCCTGCACGCGACGATCCAGTCGCTCGTCAGCTGGACGGAGACGCATCAGGCGGAGATCGCCACGGCACGAGCCCGGTACGACGCAGTCAGCTCGTCCGCGTGAAGCTTGCGGGATGACGCGGTACGACGATCAGCGTGAGGGCCGCCGCGCACACCGCCAGCGCTGCGATGAGGTTCAGGGTGAGCGGCAGGTGGAGGACCGCTGTCATCGCGGGGGCGCCGAGGGCCCCGATCAGCAGGGCCAGTGAGTCTGCGGCGAAGAAGAGTGCGCCAACGCTCGCCAGGACGGCGGTTGGGGCTGTTCGCTGGATGGTGGTCTGGACCGTGATCAGCAGGATGCTGCCGGGCAGGCCGATCAGGACGGCGGCGGCGACGGCCAGTGGGACGTTGGGGGCGTTGAACAGCGCGAAGTACGCCAGGGCGGTGGCGAACTGGGTGAGGGTGATCAGTTCGCGGGTGCCGAGGAGCCGGGCGGCCCGGGTGCTGAGGGTGGCGCCGATGAGGTACCCGGCGCCGAGGCCGGAGATCAGGTAGCCGACGACGTACCCGGGTGCATGCAGGCGGCCGACGGTGAACGGTACGAGGAGCGCGGTCAGGCCGGCGTTCGCGGTGAGGAAGACGGTCTGGCCGACGAGGATGCCACGAAGAGCCCTGTGGTTGACGACCGCGCTCAGTCCTTCGAGCGGCCGCGGCGGTGGGGCGGTGGTCGGGTGGCGACGGGTACGGACGGTCGCGATGGTTGCCGCTGACAACAAGTAGCTGACGATGTCGACGATCAGCACGAACTCGATCCCGGGACCGGCCAGGAGGAGCGCGCCGAGCGGCGGGGCGGCCAGCCGGATCGCGCTGCTGGTGACGGCGTTGACGGAGTTGGCGGTCGCGAGCTCCTTGCCGGTGCCGACGACGGCCGGGAGCAGGGCGCGTACGGCGGGCCGGAAGACCGTGGTCGCGGTGTTCTCGAGCAGGATCGCGAGGTAGATCAGCCAGACGTGATCCCGGTCGGCGAACAGGATCAGTGCGACCGCGGCGGCGCTGGCGAGGTCTGCGATCCACATCGCCCGGGCCAGGTCCCAGCGGTCCAGCAGTACGCCGGCCCAGGGGCCGATCACCAACGCGGGCAGGGCTTCCAGGGCCAGGGTCAGACCTGTCGCGACCGCCGACCCGGTCAACGTGAACACGTAGAACGGGATCGCCACGATCAGCAGCCAGGACCCGATACCCGACACCGCCCCGCTGAACCAGAGTCTCCGGAAGTCTCTCACGCCGCCGGACACTATCCTCTAGAAATAGACATGAGCAAGAGTGTTCTGTGAAGATAGTGCTCATGGAGTTGGGCGAAGTACTGCGCGACCGTCGCAAGGCGGCCGGGCGGACCATCGCGTCGGTCGCCGTCGACGCCGGTCTGTCCGTCCCGTACATCGCGAACCTGGAGAACGGCCGGGGCAATCCCACCGTCGCCGCGCTGGATCGGCTCGCGACGGCGCTCGGTGCGCAGCTCGAGGTGCGGATCGGGGAGGTGGAGCCGCCCCCTGCGACGTCGGTCGGGGACGAGTTGGTGTCGGGCTCCGATCGGGTCGACTCAGTTGTTGCCGCGCTCGCCGACGGCAGGTCGCGCGCCGCTGTCCGGCGCGAGCTGATCGCGACGCTCGACTCGCTTGCCGCGGTGCTGGGTCGGCCGCCGACCCCGGCCGATCTGAGTCGGCTGCTCGACCTGCTGGTGCTCGCGCAACCCGGTCGCGGGCGGTGATCGGCGCGCCGTAGGGTCCGGGTCATGGAGATTGGTGCGCGGATCGCCGCGGCTCAGTTGACCGGCTCGGCGCGGTCGAAGCGGCAGGTGATCGCGGGGCCGTTGGCCGGCATGTTGCACGACGACGACGCGTGGTACCTGTCCGGCGTACTCGCGGCTGAGCCTGGGCAACCGTTCGATCCGGACGAGGTTCCGTGGGCGATCGAGACGGTCCGGCAGGCGTTCGCGGCCGAGGGACGGTGGGTGCATGCGGAGTTCGTCGAAGAGGCGAATCCCGGCCTGGCCGAGGCGCTCGCGGAGCAGGGGATGACGATTGTCGGCCGCCTGCCGTTGCTCGTGGTCGAGCCGGCCGGCCTGCTCGTTCCTGATCTTCCGGAGGGTACGACGGTCGCGGTCGTCTCGTCTGCCGAGGAGCAGACCGTGGCGAATGCGGTCGCCGCGGAGGCGTATGAGATGGACTCTGCGGATTCGCCGTACAAGGCGGATCCTGCGGACGGCGGTGCGGTGATCGTCTACGTGGACGGTGTCGCGGCAGCCACCGCGGCGTGGACCGCTGTTGCGGACGAGGTCTCGGAGGTCGCCGGCGTCGGCACGCTCCACAGCCACCGCCGCCGCGGCCTGGGCGCGATCGCCACCGCCTACGCAACCCTCAACGCGTTCGGTTTGGGCGGCGCAACCCTGGCCTGGCTGACCCCCGGCGACGACGGCGCCGACCGCATCTACCGCCGCCTCGGCTACGCCCCACGAGCCACCGCCGTCCACCTGGGCGACCCCGGCGGCCACCTCGCCGACCTGCGGTGACTATGGGCGGTACGTGAGCAGGACAACGCCGGTGGGGAATCTCGTGGTGTCAGTCAGCGTCAGCTTCTGTGGAGAACCGTCGGGGAAGAGACGGCGGCCGGTGGCGACCACTGTCGGGTAGATGAAGAGGCGGTACTCGTCGACGAGGTCGGCGGCGATCAGCTGGTGGGTGAGGTTGATGCTGCCGGTGCAGACGATGTCTCGGCCGGTGGTGTCCTTGAGGCGGCGTACGTCGTCCAGGCCGCGGAGGATCCTGGTCGGCTGCCAGCCGGGGTCGTGCAGCGTCGAGCTCACGACGTACTTCTGCACCTGGTTGAGGTACGCCGCGACGCCGGTCGGATCGTCGGTCTGTGCGGGCCAGAAGCCGCGCATCTGCTCGAAGGTCACGCGACCGGTGAGGAACGCGTCCGCCCGCGCCATCTGCTCGCGCAGCGCCTCGAGCACCTCCGGTCCACCGTCGGCAGGTCCGAACCAGTCGCCCGCCTCGATGACACCGTCAACGGTGATGTTCTGGGTGACGATCAGGTCGCGCATCAAGCTCCTCCTCGCTGGATTCACCCGCTACGTCGGAACCGACCATCACCCTTCGACACACCGCCCCTACGCCCGCCCGACGGTGTCGGGCGGGCTCGTCAGCGGACGGTGAATCCGGCGTTCCGGAAGGCTTCGGCGAGTGACGTCTCGTCCATCGGGGTCTCGGCCTGCTTGCCGCCACGACTCTGGCCGCCCTGACCACCGGGCCCGCGGTTCCCGCCGCGGCCGCCCTGGCCACCACGACCGCCTGATCCGCCTGGGCCACGGCCCTGCTCATTGGAGGCGCCTCGGCCTTGACCGCCCTGGCGGCCTTGGGCGCGACCGCCTTGGCCGCCTTGGTTTCCGCCAGACCGGGCGCCGCGGTCGCCGGGGCGTCCGCCGCCGGCGCCTGGCTCGTCGTCGAGGCGCAGCGTGAGGGAGATCCGCTGGCGCGGGATATCGACCTCGAGCACCTTGACCTTGACGATGTCGCCGGGCTTGACCACCTCGCGCGGGTCCTTCACGAAGTTCTTCGACAGCGCGGACACGTGCGCCAACCCGTCCTGGTGCACACCGATGTCGATGAACGCACCGAACGCGGCCACGTTGGTGACCTGACCCTCCAGCCGCATCCCCGGCTTCAGGTCCGCGATCTTGTCCACACCCTCGGCGAACACCGCGGTCTTGAACGCCGGCCGCGGGTCACGCCCCGGCTTCTCCAATTCGGCGAGGATGTCCGTGACGGTCGGCAGACCGAACATGTCGTCGACGAAGTCCGCCGCCTTCAGCCGCTTCAGCTCCGACGACCCGATCAGCGACTTCACGTCCGACCCGGTCGCGTCGAGGATCCGGCGTACGACGGGGTAGGCCTCCGGGTGCACGCTGGACTGGTCGAGCGGGTCGTCGCCGTCGGGGATCCGGAGGAACCCGGCCGCCTGCTCGAACGCCTTCGGGCCGAGGCGCGGCACCTCGCGCAGCGCCGTACGTGACTTGAACGGCCCGTTGACGTCGCGGTGCTGGACGATGTTGTCGGCCAGCCCCGGCGTGATCCCGGAGACCCGGGTGAGCAGCGGCGCGGACGCGGTGTTGAGGTCGACGCCGACCGCGTTCACACAGTCCTCGACGACCGCGTCGAGGGAGCGGGACAGCGAGTTCTCCGGGAGGTCGTGCTGGTACTGGCCGACGCCGATCGACTTCGGGTCGATCTTCACCAGCTCGGCCAGCGGGTCCTGCAACCGGCGCGCGATCGAGACCGCGCCGCGCAGCGACACGTCCATCCCGGGCAGCTCCTGGGAGGCGAACGCGGACGCCGAGTAGACCGACGCGCCGGCCTCGGAGACGACGGCCTTGGTGAGCTTCAGCTCGGGGTGCTTGGCGATCAGTTCACCGGCGAGCTTGTCGGTCTCGCGCGACGCCGTACCGTTGCCGATGGCAATTAGTTCGACGTTGTGGGCGGCGGCGAGCGCTGCCAGGGTGGCGATCGACTTGTCCCACTGGTTCTGCGGGACGTGCGGGTAGATGACGCCGGTGTTGACGACCTTGCCGGTGGCATCGACGACCGCGACCTTCACGCCGGTGCGGAAGCCCGGGTCGAGGCCCATCGTCGCGCGGGTGCCGGCCGGGGCGGCCAGCAGGAGATCGCGCAGGTTGGCCGCGAACACGCGGATCGCCTCGTCCTCGGCGACCTGTCGCAGACGCATCCGCAGGTCGATGCCGAGGTGCACCAGGATCTTCGTCCGCCAGGCCCAGCGGACCGTCTCGACCAGCCACTTGTCGGCCGGGCGGCCCTGGTTCTCGACGCCGACCTTGCGGGCGATGGTCGTCTCGTACTCCGTCGGTCCGTCGACTTCGACGCCCGCCGGCAGCGGCTCGACGGAGATCGTCAGCACGTCCTCCTTCTCGCCGCGGAACAGCGCGAGGATCCGGTGCGACGGCATCTTCGTGAACGGCTCGTCGAAGTCGAAGTAGTCGGAGAACTTCGCGCCGTCGGTCTCCTTGCCTTCCCGCACGGTGGAGGCCAGCCGGCCCTGCTCCCACAGGCGCTCGCGCAGTTCGCCGATCAGGTCGGCGTCCTCGGCGAACCGCTCGACCAGGATCGCGCGGGCGCCGTCGAGCGCGGCCTGCGGGTCGGGCACCTCCGCGTTCACGAACACCGCGGCCGCGGCGAACGGCTCGACGTCCGGGTCGGACATCAGGCCGTCGGCGAGCGGCTCCAGACCGTTCTCCCGGGCGATCATCGCCTTGGTCCGGCGCTTCGGCTTGAACGGCAGGTAGATGTCCTCGAGCCGGGACTTGGTGTCCGCGGCGAGGATCTGCTCCTTCAGCGCGTCGTCGAGCTTGCCCTGGCTCTCGATCGACTCGAGCACGGTCTGCCGGCGCTCCTCGAGCTCACGCAGATACCGCAGGCGCTCCTCGAGCGTGCGCAGCTGCGCGTCGTCGAGCTCGCCGGTGACCTCTTTCCGGTACCGCGCGATGAACGGGACGGTTGATCCCTCGTCGAGCAACGCCACCGCCGCCCGCACCTGGTTCTCACCCACCTCGAGCTCGTCCGCGATCCGCCGCTCGATCGACTGCACCACCACTGTCCGATTCCCCTCTACCGACAAACCCGCCGAACATTCTGCCCCGGCCGGGCTCCATATCCTTCCCCATCCCACCCCCCACCCCGAAACCCGTCCCACCCCACCTGTGGACAACCCCATGCGATCATCCAGTCAGGGGAGGAACCACATGGGGCAGTTCAAGCAGTACGTCGAGTCCTACGACCCGACACCACTGCGGCGCGCGATCCAGATAGTTGTCTCGCTGATCCTCATCGTGAGGGCAGTCGTCGACCACAACCTCGAGAACATCGTCTGGGCAGTCTGGTTCGCCACACTGATGCTTCCGTCCGGCATCGCCCCGGACGCGACCCGACGGCGCCTCGACACGTGGGAGCGCACCCATCCCGTCCTGAGCGAGTCCGTCATGTTCGTCCTGATGACCGGAGGAGCCTTCGTTCTGCTCAGGTACTTCTTCAACCGCCCACACAGCATCCTGCTCGCAGTCGCACTGACAGCCATCCTCTCGATCATCGGTGCCGCTGTCCGTAGGCGGCGCACCTCTGGCGTTTCTGGATGAGTGGCCGTATCGACTGGCCGGGGCGTGGACCGACCTGGCTCGGTGTGCCGGCGCTTGTGCTCGCGCTCGTCGGGGTGCTCGGTCTGGCCGAGTTCACCTCCCGCGAAAGACTTGGTCAGGAGCTGCTCGACTCAGGTGCGCGGGCGACCGCGACGTCGGTGAAGGTCGACGTCCTGCCCGGCAAGGGCAGCCCGTTCATCGAGGAGGTGCAGGTCGACTTCCCGGCCGCCGACGGTCAGCGGGTCCACGCTGTTCTGGACAACGAGGAGGACGACCGCCAAGGCATGCCGGAGGGCCTGCAATCACCAGCCCCCGGCACCCGATACGCGATGCCACTGCAGTTGGTGTATCGACCTGCCGACCCATCGGTTGTGCTGGCGGTCGTCGACGCGGAGCAGTGGACCGCAGACAAGGAGACGCCGCGCATCAACATCGGGCTGATCGCCGGCGGCTCGATCCTCGTGCTGGCGGCCATGGTCCTCCTGACCGTCGGAGCTCGTCGCCGTGGGCTTGCGTGGTGGCAGTGGTACTCCGACGCTCCGGCACAACACCTCTAAGCGAACGACGAACTCCCCGGGACCGTGGGGGTCGCCGGGGAGTTCGGGTGGGGGTCAGGCGGCTTCGCAGAGGATGGGGTCGGGGGTTTCCTCGGCCTTCGGCTGCGGCTTCGGCTGGCGCATTACGGTGAGGGCGATGGCTACGGCGGCGGCGACGATGGCGGCGGCTACGGCGAAGGAGAAGTGATAGCCGTCGGTCAGGGCCTGGAGGGCGGGCTTGGTGCTGGTGGCGGTGCGGGTGGCGGAGAGGGTGGCCAGGATGGCCAGGCCCAGGGCGGCGCCTACCTCGCCCATGGTGCCGATCAGGCCGGATGCGAGGCCGGCGTCCTCCGGCTTCACGTCCGCCATCGACAGGCCCATCAGCGCCGGGAAGCAGATGCCCCCACCGAGGCCCAGCAGCGCCAGCACCGGGAGTACGTGGACGAAGTAGTTGCCACCGACCGGCGCCTGGGTGAAGAGCGCCAGTCCGACGACGATCAGGGACAGTCCGGCGATCAGCGGGCGGCGCGGGCCGAAGCGCATGACCAGCTTCTCGGAGTACTTGACCGACAGCAGTCCCATGACCACGGTCGTCGGCAGGAACGCCAGTCCGATCTCCAGAGCGTCGTACCCGAGCACCCGCTGCAGGTACAGCGAACCGAGGAAGAAGATGCCGAACATCCCGGAGGCCGACAGCGCCTGGATCAGGTTCGCACCGGTCAGCGTCCTGGAGCGGAAGATCCGCAGCGGCACCAGCGGGTTGGCGGCAGTCGCCTCACGGACGATGAAGCCGGCCAGCAGTACCAGGGTCGCCGCAGCCAGCGCCAGGGTCCGCGGAGCGGTCCAGCCGAGCTCAGCAGCCGGCTTGACGATGGTGAACACACCGACCATCAGCGCCGCGGTGATCAACACAGCACCCGGTACGTCGGTGCCCTTGCCGATCCCCAGACCCTTGTCCTTCTCGATCAGCTTCACTGCGAGTACTGCGGTCAGGACGCCGAGCGGAAGGTTCACGAAGAAGATCCAGTGCCAGCTGATCGCCTGCGTCAGGACGCCACCGGCCAGCAGACCGATCGAGCCGCCGGCGGACGCGACGAACGCGTACACGCCGATCGCCTTGGCCTGCTCCCGCGGTTCGGGGAACAGCGTCACGATCATGCCGAGGATCACCGCGGAGGTCAGCGCACCGCCGACGCCCTGGATGAACCGGGCGATGACGAGCATCTCCTGCGTCTGCGCCAGCCCGCACAGCACGGAGGCGGCGGTGAAGACGATCAGTCCGGCGGTGAAGATGTTGCGCCGGCCGAGCAGGTCGCCCAGTCGGCCGGCCAGCAGGAGCAGGCCGCCGAAGGCGATCAGATAAGCGTTCACTACCCACGCCAGCGAGGAGCTGGTGAAGCCGAGGTCGTCCTGGATGGCCGGCAGGGCCACGTTCACCACGGTCACGTCGAGCACGATCATCAACATGCCCGCGCAGAGGGTGTACAGAGCCAGCCAGCGCGAGCGGCCGCCCTGCGTGGCCGGCGTAGTCGCCAGGGTGTCGGTCGTCGCGTACATCTCGAGGTCTCCTTGCAGTTCGTCGTTTAGGGGCCTTACACCCATACGTCGAACTGGCGGAGCTCAGATTGACACGTCTTCAGAAGTTTTTTCGCGACGCGGCCGAGACAGCGTGTACGCCGTGAGCGCCGGGACCAGTCCGGACCCGACGACGAGCAGTGTCGGAACCGTCGCCGCCAGTGCGAACCAGGTGAGCAGTACGACGACCCCACCGGCCACAGGCAACGGCCGACGCAGCAGGAACAGGTTGGCGGACCGGAACACCGTCTTCATGGTCGCGTCCTCACCCGCCTGCGGCAGCATCGCCAGACCGCTCAGGTAGAGCCCGAGGATCATCCCGGTCAGCGGAATCAGCACTACCAGCGCGAACACCCGCATCGGCCCGGCCGCGAACGCCCAGAACGAGATGCCGAAGGCCAGCAGCACCGCACCGGCGTACAGACCGAATCCAGACAGCCAGAAGTGCTTCATCGCCCAGCGGAACTCCCCGAAGTACCGTCGCAGCAGCTTCGGCTTGTCCTGGCTGATCGCGTCCGCCAGCACCCGCTGCAGCGCGAAAGCGGCCGGGAAGAGCGTGATGATGCCCAGGCTGAGCACGAGGAACACCAGTTGCAGCATGAGCAGGTCGCCCACCACCGACAACTTGCTGAGCACGGTGTTCGTCCGGTTGGCGTTCTGCACCGATCGCCTCCTCGTTCCGTCCGGGCGTCCCTTGATCGTATGATCACGAACAATCACGCGAAGATCAGGGGACCGCATGCTTGCACAGGAGCGCCACGAGCTGATCCTGCGGAGCCTGCGGCGGCACGGCCGGCTCCGGGTGGCCGATCTGGTGGCCGAGCTGGGCGTCTCCGCGATCACAGTACGCCGGGATCTGGCCGAACTGGACTCCGCCGGCCTGCTCCGCCGCGTGCACGGCGGCGCGATCGGCACCGGCACGGCCGACCAGGGCGCCCGCGGGAGTCAGCTCACGATCGGCATCATCGTCCCGAGCGCGGCGTCGTACTACTCCGACGTGATCCGCGGCGCCGAGGCGATGGCCGACCGGTACGGCGCACGCCTGGTCCTCGGCGTCTCCGGGTACGACGCGACGATGGAGCGCGACCGGATCGACAAGGTCCTCGGCATCGGCGTGGCCGGCCTGCTGATCAGCACCGCGCTCGGCGACGGCGACGCGGACCGGCTCGACTCGAGGCTGGACGAGATCGACGTACCCGTGGTGCTGATGGAGCGGGCGTTCGGGTTCCCGCACGTGAACCGCGAGTACGACCACGTCCGCACCGATCACGCGTACGGCGCGATGCTGGCGCTGCGCCATTTCGTCGCGCTCGGTCATCGCCGGATCGCGATCAACCTGCAGGCCACGGTCACGGCGTACTGGCTCCGCAGCGGCATCGAGAAGGCCGCGAAGGCGCTCGGCGTCGAGGTGTTCCTCTCACCCGTCGACCTCCCGATGCGCGGCGACGACCCCGGCGCCATCGCCCAACTCGACGCCTTTCTCGCCGAATGCGAGTCATTCGGCACCCGCGCCGTCCTCGTCCACTCCGACGAACACGGCGCCCGCCTGGTCGAACGCGCGATGGAACTCGGTCTCCGCGTCCCCGAGGACCTGGCCGTCATCGCGTACAACGACGTCACCGCGTCGTTGGCCGTCGTACCCCTGACCGCGATCTCACCGGCCCGCCGAGCGCTGGGCGAAACCGCCTGCGACCTCCTGCTCCGCAAACTCCAGTCGCCCACCACCCCGACCCAGCACCTCAGCCTCCTTCCAACCCTCAACATCCGCACCTCGTGCGGCGCCCCCGGCATCCTGGTGCCCGGTTAAAATCCAGAGGACTACACCGGCACCCGGGAGAGCGCGCGATGGAGTACGCCGAGTTCGAGGTCGAGTACAAACAGGTCGCCGACGTCATCCTCAACGGCCGCAACGGCGTCGACCTGACCGCCGACATCGCTCGACTGCGAGCGCTCGCCGAACAGATCGACGACGAGGACGACCGCGACATCGCGCAGATGGAGATCGAGGGGATCGAGTACGTCGTCGCCCAGGGGCCCGGCGAACCTCCGTCCGAGGTCATCATGGAGGCCCGCCGGATCTACGCCGAGGCCGACCGGGACGACGGCACGACGGCCGAGCGCCTGGCCCGCGCAGAGGAGGGTGTCCAGGCCCTGGAGCGACTCGAGGCCGCCATGCCTGAGGAGGAACAGGCGATCGGCTCGTTGGAGCACACGCTCGTGATGCTGATAGGTGCGTTGCGGCTCATGCGATGAAGGTCACCAGCTTCCGGGAGCTGATGCGCGAGCAGGCGAAGGCTGCCGTGCGGATCTCGGGTGCTCATCATTCGTCCTGGAACGGTCGGTACGGGACGCCGATCGGCCGCGAGAGCAAGCTCGGTGGTACGGCGAACTGCGACCACTCGATCTCGTACAACCCGCGCCATGTGGACGAGCGGCTCCAGGAAATGTTCCGGAACACGCGGGTACATCTTCAGGACAAGGCCGACCTTCGATGAGCTCGGGATCGATCAGATCGCGCCAGGCATCAAGGACGTCAAGAGTGCTCAGGTCTACCAGGAGTTCACACCCGCGGTCGAAGGCTTCGCGGAGATCATGGAGCGGAAGACCGGAGTGCAGCGCGACGAGCTGATCGGACGGCTGGCCGTCGTACCTGCCGATCAGAAGTTCAAGGTGGCTGCCGAGGCGATGTACGACGCCAGCCGGCTGCCCGAGCTGATGCCGCCGGACCAGCGGGACCAAGCTGTCGCGCGGATAGCGGCGGCGATGAACGCCGGATTCGCGAAGGTGGCGAAACTTCCGGAGAGCGCGGATGCCGAGAGCCGCCGCACGGTCGGCATGCAGGCCGCCGCCGAGGGATCCAAGATGGTCAGCCGGCTGAAGAAGCAGTGGCAGATGCCGGCGCCGAACCAGCAGGTCCAGCGCGGCGCCGAACAGCAGCGAACCGCTTACCTCGAACGCGGCGACGGACCCCAGCCGCCCGCACCCTCGGCACCGACTCCGGCATCCCCGGCAGCTCCGGCCTTGCCGCCTGATGTTGCGGCTGCGGCTCGGGCCGGGCTGTCCGGGCCGCCGTTGGCGTCGGCCAGTCGGTTGAGCGCGGAGCGGCAGGGTGCGCGGGGTGCGGGAGCGACCGCTCCGGCGGTCCAGCGGCAAGCGCCGGAAACCCAACGCTGAACCCGAGCCCGAACCGTCGGCCGCCGAGCGCCGAAACGTTGATCGCTCAGGTTCCGGTCTTGATCGAATGTGATCGTTCGAGCGGTGAGGTATTGACGAGGAAAGCCCTTTCCCATACTTTCGCTGCACTTGAGGGGTCGCGGGCCCCCGGCTGGAACAGGCAGCGAAGGAGTTCCCCTGTGAGACGAGGTGTGGGACTGACCGTGTTGGCGGCTGCGCTCAGCGTGGTGGTCAGCGGTTGTGGCAGCGGGGTGATCGACAAGAGTACGGACGGCGTACCGCCGGCCGAGGCGACCGGGACGTTGCGGGTGCTGATCCCGTCGTTCCCGCCCAGCACGAAGGGGCGGGAGGCGTTCCAGAACGTCGTCGACGAGTTCCACAAGACCTATCCGAAGATGAAGGTCGAGCCGGACTTCGCGACGTACAACAACCTGAACGAGAAGCTGGCCACCTCGATCGCGGCCGGGATCCCGTACGACGTGATGGTCACCGGCGTCGGCTGGGTCCAGCCGTTCGCGTCGAAGAACATCTTCGAGGACCTGGGCAAGTACGGCGTGACACCGGACTTCATCAAGGAGAAGAGCACCCCGGCGCTGATCCCGGCGGTCACGTACGACAAGAAGCTGTACGCCTACCCGCTGCTCGCCGACGCCCGGGCGGTCGCGCTCCGCAAGAGCGCGTTCGTCGAGGCCGGTCTCGACCCGAACAAGCCGCCGACCTCGCTGGCCGAGATCAAGGTCGCGGCCGAGAAGCTGACCAAGCGGGACAAGGACGGGAACATCACCCGCAGCGGTTTCGACCTCGCTTCCGCGACCGGTTTCCGGCAGTCGTTCACGACGTTCCTGGCCTCGACCGGTACGCCGCTGTACGTCGGCGGCGAACCGAACTTCGACAACAAGGCCGGCCTGGACACGCTGCTGTGGATCAAGTCGATGATCAACAACGTCCAGCCGTACGGACAGACCAACGCTGCCCAGCAACCTCTGGTGCTGACTGGTGAGGCCGCGATGGGGATCGTCAACGGCGCCGTCGACTGCTCGGACAAGGGCATCGGCAAGAAGAACTGCGACGACCTGAAGTTCTTCCGCTTCGACAGCGGCAAGGAGATCGAGTACGTCGGTGGCGACCTGGCCTCGATCGGGTCCCGCAGCCGGCACAAGGACGCGGCCTGGGCCTTCATCCAGACCATGGTCAACAAGCCGACCCTCGACGCGATCGCCAAGCTGAACAAGAAGATCCCCGCCTACAAGGACGCCGGCAACTCGCCGCAGGCGCAGTCGAACCCGTTGAGCAACTTCACCGCGAACGGCCTGCAGTACGCCGCGAACGAGAACGAGGTGCCGTCCAACTGGCTCGAGATGCGCGGCAACTTCGACATCCAGCTCACCCAGGCGGTCCTCGGTCAGAAGGATCCCGCCAAGGTGCTGCACAACCTGGCAGGACAGTCCCGATGAGCACAACTCTTGAACGTCCAGCACTGGACACCTCGCGCAACGTCCCCACGGCCAAGGACACCGGCACGCTGCTCAAGGGTCAGAAGCGCACCGGTTGGGCCCTGCTCACGCCGGCCCTGCTGCACTCCGGCGTCTTCATCGTGATCCCGGTGATCGCGGTCCTGGTCCTCAGCCTGACCAACTACAGCTTCGGTGACACCTGGTCCTGGGTCGGGTTCGGCAACTATGCGGACCTCGCCCGCGACGTCGACTTCCAGGCCTCGCTGTGGCACACGGTCCTGTACGCGATCGTGGTGATCCCGCTCTCGATGGCGATCAGCCTCGCGGTCGCGGTCGGGCTGAACCAGAAGATCCGCGGCCTCGGCTTCTTCCGGACCGCGTTCTACATCCCGACGGTGACGGCGACCGTTGCCATCGCGACCATCTGGCTGTGGATCTACAACCCGGGCTCCGGCCTGGCGAACGGCTTCCTCAGCCTGTTCGGGTTCGCCCCGAACCGCTGGCTGGCCGACCCGGCGACCGCGCTGCCGTCGCTGATGGTGGTCGGTATCTGGCAGGGCCTCGGCACCAAGATCATCATCTACCTGGCCGCGCTGCAGGGTGTCTCCCGCGACCTGCTCGAGTCGGCCGACCTGGACGGCGCCAGCCGCTGGCAGCGTTTCGTCAACGTCACCTGGCCGTCGCTCGGCCCGGTGCAGTTCTTCGTGCTGATCACGTCGATCGTCGGCACCTTCCAGGTGTTCGACCTGGTGTACGTGATGACGCGCGGCGGACCCGGCAGTGACACCCGCGTGCTGGTGCTCGACATCTACCAGAACGCGTTCCAGGACCTGAAACTCGGCTACGCGTCCGCGGAGACCGTGATCATGATGATCGTGATCGCAGCCTTCATCGGAATCGGGCGCCTGCTCCAGAAGGCGGACACCAATGACTAGCGCTGCGCTGCCCTCGGCCGGCACCACCGTGAGCCGCCGGCCGTCGTCGATCCGGCCGGGACGGATCGCCTTGTACGTCGTCCTCGTCGTCGGCGCGCTGCTGATGATCACGCCGTTCCTGTGGATGCTGCTGACCTCGTTCAAGAGCGACCTCGAGGTGCAGCAGTTCAACTGGCTGCCCGGGGAGCTGCGCTGGCACAACTTCGTCGAGGCGATGAACACCGCGCCGTTCCTGCGGTACTTCCGCAACAGCCTGTTCATCGCGGTCGGCGAGACCGCGTTCACGCTCGTCGTCTGCACGATGGCCGGGTACGCGCTGGCCAAGGCGCCGATCCGGGGTGGCAAGTCGCTGCTGAACTACTTCATCATCCTGCTGCTGGTGCCGTTCCAGATCATCCTGGTGCCGCTGTTCATGATCGTGAAGTCGATCCCGCTGTTCGGCGGCAACAACATCCTCGGCCACGGCGGTATCGGCTGGCTGAACTCGTGGTGGGGTCTGATCATCCCGCTCGGCGCGGCGCCGCTGTTCACGTTCCTGGCCCGGCAGTTCTATGTGTCGCTGCCGGACGAGCTGGCCCAGGCGGCCCGGGTGGACGGGCTCAGCGAGTTCGGGATCTTCCTGCGGATCATGACGCCGCTGATCAAGCCGGCCCTGATCACGATCGCGGTGTTCCAGATCGAGGCGGCCTGGAACGGCTTCCTCTGGCCGCTGATGATCACGACGTCGGACGAGATGCGTCCGCTGCAGCTCGGTCTGGCGATCTTCTCGCAGAACCCGGCGGAGATTCAGTGGCCGTACCTGATGGCCGGTACGGCGCTGGCGACGCTGCCGATGATCGTGCTGTTCGTGTTCGCCCAGAAACGCTTCGTCGAAGGTATGGCGAACGTCGGGATCAAGGGCTGAAACCGGCCCGGATCCTCGAACAGGTGCTCACCCCGCCCCGGGTGAGCACCTGCGAGGCCCCCTCCACATGCGGTGGTCCCGAAGAAACACCGGAGCTTCCCACGTAGTCCCCCCACTGGGTCACTCGTCCGGTTTATCGGCGCAGTGTGCCCGCCGTTACAGCATTCATGAGGTTTTTTCGCTAGTTCCTGAATTGATTTGCCGAACTCCGCGCGATGTACGACGTTTTGCATGCGCACGGCGACGTTCGGTGAGGATTCAGCCGGTGTGCGCGCGGACGACGTACCGGATCATCGGGTCGAGGTCGGTTGTGCCGAGCAACTCGAGGGCGTTGGTGGCGCGGAGGGTGGCCAGGCCCTGCAGGTTTGTCCACAGGGCGGTGGCGCGGAGTTCGGCCTCGGCGGGGTGAAGCTCGGCGACGAGGTCGACGAAGGTCGCGAACAGCGGGAGCGAGGTCGCGCGGAGGTTGCCCCCGGCCCCGGCCAGCAGGTCGTGACGGAAGATCAGGTCGAACATGCCGGGGCGCTCGGCGGCGAAGTCGAGGTACCTGCGGGCGGCGTCGACCAGTTGGTCCTCGGGCGGTGACCCGTCGGCGGGCTCGAGTCGCGCGGCGAGATCGGCGAGGCCGGTGGCCGCGATCGCTGCCAGCAGGGCGTTGTGTGTGGGGAAGTAGCGCCGGGGTGCGCCGTGCGAGACTCCGGCGCGGCGGGCGATCGCGCGCAGGGTGAGATCGGCGAGGCCCTCCTCCTCGAGGAGTTCGACGCCGGCTTGAACGAGCCGATCGGGCAGTGTCACGTAGACATTGTCTCCTGCTTGGGTCGGCCCGCCGGGTTGGGTACGATCGCGGCGTGACTGCCGGGTCGGCTGCTTCCAGCCATTCACGAGTTGGGGTCCCGGCTGCGTTCTGAGCGCGGCGCGGGCACCACCGGGCGTTTCTCTCCCCGTCTGTTTTTCCTTTCACGACACCAGAGAGAAGCGAATCCTGAACGATTTCACCGCACAGCTCATCGACGAGTTCCGGGCGAACGCCGGCCAGGTCGGCGGTCCCTTCGAGAACTCCAGGTTGTTGCTCCTGACAACAACTGGCGCGCGCTCCGGGCAGCCGCGCACCGTGATCCTGGGGTACTACCCGGATCGCGACCGGGTGCTCGTCGTCGGCTCCGCCGGCGGCAGTCCCGACCACCCGGCCTGGTACCGCAACCTGCTCGCCGATCCCGAGGTCAGTGTCGACCTCGGGCTGTTCACCTATCCCGCCACAGCGGTCGTACTGCGTGGCGCCGAGCGTGACGAGGTCTTCGCCCGTCTCGTCGAGGCTGATCCGGGGTGGGGCGAGTACCAGGCCCGCACCACCCGGACCATCCCGGTCGTCGCACTGGTGCAGCGACCGGGTCCACCACCCGGTGCCGAGCGCGGATCGTTCGCCGACGCGCTGAAGATCATCCACGCGGCCTTCCGGCGTGAGCTTTCCCTGATCCGGGCCGAGGTCGCGAAGTCCGGCACGCTGGGCGCGCAGCTCCGGATCAACTGCCTGACGGCGTGCCAGGGCCTGCACTATCACCACACCGGCGAGTCGACCGGCCTCTTCCCCTCGCTGCTGCAGCAGCATCCGGAGCTGGCCGGCGTGATCGCCGTACTGCAGGCCGAGCACGACAAGATCGCCGTACTGCTGGAGGAGCTGGAGCGATTGGCCACGACTCCGGCCGCGGAGATCCTGCCTCAGGTCGACGAGCTGATCGCCCAGCTCAACGCACATCTGGATCGCGAGGAGGCAGAGCTTCTGCCGTACCTCTGAGGCTTGCGCCGGTCTACGGTCGGGATCATGACCGAGGACTTCCTGGCGGCCGGCCGGGCTGCGTTGACACGCGGAGCCTGGTCGGCCGCTCGCGGTCAGTTCGAGCTGGCGCTCGAGACCACGAAGACGCCCGAGGCGCTCGAAGGACTGAGCTGGGCGACGTGGTGGCTGGAGGATGTGCCGGCGTGTCTGGAGGCGCGGGAGCAGGCGTATCGCCTGTACCGGAAGGCTGATGACGCGCGGGCCGCGGCCAGGATGGCGTTGTGGCTTGGGGACGATCACAACGAGTTTCACGGTGCCGGGGCGGTGGCCGAGGGCTGGTTCAACCGGGCCGCCCGGCTGCTCGAAGAGGTCGGGTCGTGCCCGGAGCTCGGTTGGCTCCGGGTGTTCGAGGCACATGCTGCGCTTGGTCGGCATGACACGGCTCGGGCACGCGAGCTCGCCGTACAGGCGCAGGATCTGGGTCGCCGGCATCGGGCGGTTGATCTGGAGATGTTCAGTCTCGCCACCAAAGGCCTTGCATTGGTGGAGGAAGGCGCTGTCGAGCAGGGCATGCGGTGTCTGGACGAGGCGACGGCGGCCGCGCTCGCCGGGGAATACGAGAACCTCGCGCCGGCGGCCTGGACATGTTGCCGGTTGATCTCGGCCTGCGAGGAGATCCGGGACTATGAGCGCGGGGCGCAGTGGTGCCTGCGGGTGCAGGAGTTCAGCCGGCGGATGGGAGCGCGGTTCGTCACGGGCGTGTGCCGGGCGCACTACGCGGCGATTCTCGGTTGGCATGGCGACTGGGTCGGGGCAGAGCGGGAGCTGATCGAGGCGCACGAGGACCTCACGGTGAAGCGTCCGTACTGGCGGGCCGAGGCGGTCGTACGTCTTGGGGAGCTGCGGCGGCGGCAAGGGCAGGTCGGGCAGGCGGAGGCGTTGTTCAACGAGGTCTCGTGGCATCCGCTGGCGAAGCGTGGGTTGGCCGAGCTCAGCCTCGACCGGGGCGATCCGGCGGCTGCGCGCGACGTACTGGAACGGATGTTGCGGCGGATCCCGGCAGGTTCGGTCAGTCGAGCCTGGCCATTGGAGTTGCTGGTCCGGGCCGACGCGGCGTTGGGGGATCACGAGGCGGCGGCAGTTCATCTTGTCGAGTTCTGCTCGATCGCGGATGTGCTGCGGACACGGCCGTTTCGCGCGGCGGCGCGGTTCGCGCAGGGCATCTGTGCCGCGGGTCGTGGCGAGTACGAGGAGGCGTGCTCCTGTCTTGAGGAGGCGGTCGATCTCTATGAGGGTCTGGCTCCGTTCGAAGCCGCGCACGCCCGGTTGGAGTTGGCTCGGAGTCTGGTAGCGCTCGGTCGGACCGAAGCTGCCCGCCGCGAGGCTCGTACTGCGATGACGGCGATCCCCATGCCGCGGCCGGACGAGGTCGAGGTGTTGGTGGCGCTCGGGCTGGTCGGTCCACCGGTCCTGAGCGCGCGTCAGCTCGACGTACTGCGGTTGATCGCCGACGGACTCGGCGACCGGGAGATCGCCGGGCAGCTGGTGATCAGCGAGCACACCGTGCACAGGCATGTGGCGAACATCTTCGCCCGGCTCGACTGCTCGACCCGGGCGGCAGCGGTGTCGCGTGCGGCGGGGCTGGGTTTGCTCTAGATGGCCTGTTTGGGCGACGCGGCCGGGGTTGCGTTTGGTTGATTGTGGTGGCGTGGAGAGGTTGGCGCAGTACAAGGAGTCTGTCCGGACGACGTGGGCCACCGGCGACTACGACGCGATGATGCGCGTGGAGGGGCTGTACGAGGTCGGTCAACGGCTGGTGGATGGGCTGGGCGTGCGGTCTGGTGAGGACGTGCTGGACGTCGCTTGTGGGACGGGGAATGCCACGATTCCAGCGGCGCGGACCGGTGCTCGCGTGACCGGTCTTGATCTCACGCCGGCGATGCTGGCGAAGGCTCGTGAGCGTGGGGAAGGGCTCGGGATCGACTGGGTCGAAGGCGATGCCGAGGAGTTGCCGTTCCCGGACGACAGCTTCGACGTGGTGCTGTCGAGCTTCGGGTGCATGTTCGCGCCGCGTCACGAGGTCGTGGCCGGCGAGATGGTTCGCGTACTGCGACCGGGCGGCCGCCTCGGGGTGTGCGCGTGGACGCCGGAAGGGACGATCGGGGAGTTCTTCCGCGTGGTGGGTGGATATCTGCCGCCGGCTCCGGAGTACGTCGATCCGCCGCTGGCCTGGGGATCGGAGGACACGGTGCGATCGCTGCTCGACGGGATCGAGCTGTCGTTCCGTCGCGAGACGGGGATGATCCGCCATCCCTCGATCGTCGAGGCGGTGGATTGTTATGCGACGCAGTTCGGGCCGGTGGTGCTCGCTCGCGAGGCGCTCGGCTCTCGGTGGCCGGCGCTTCGGGATGACTTGGTCGAGCTCTTCGAGCGGAACAACACTTCTTCTGGATCCGGCTTGGTCCTGCCGGCCGAGTACTTGGTGATTCGGGGTCAGCGGCGGGCCAGTAGCGCGTAGGAGTTCGGGAGGCGGCCGGACCAGGCGGCGGCGTTCGTGTCGTCCTGCGGTCGCCAGAACGGTTCGGCGTACTCCTCGAGGGTTTCGAGGTGGAGGCCGGCTGCGGTGATCGCGGTGACGATCTGGCCGAGGTTCCACTGCCATTCACGGGCGCCGTTGCCGGGGAAGGTGTCGTTGACGTGCGACTCGGCGAAGTAGCTACGGTCCGGCCGGATCCGCGGCTGGTCCTCGTCCCAGGTCCACAACGGCACGGCCGGGTGCGCTTCGTACATGAACAGGTGGCCGCCGGGCCGCAGTACCCGCGCGATGTCCTGAGCCCACGCGTCGAGGTCCCGCATCCAGATCAACGCACCCTTGCCGGTGTAGACGAGATCCGCACATCCATCCCGCAGCGGTACGCCGGGCACCTCGGCCACGACGTACCGACAAGCCATCCCCAACTCCCGAGCCCGCCGGTGCGCCGCCCCCGCGGCCACCGAGCTGTAGTCGATCCCGACGACGCTTCGCGCGCCGGCTTTGAGCAGCCCGATGTCGTCCAACCCGTGCCCACTCTGCAGATGCACCACCGCCGGTTCCTCGGCGAGCACCGGCCCGAGCAACTCAAGCTCGCGCGAGAACAGCAGCCCGTCCCTCCGTGCTTCATCGAGCAACTCGTCGTACTCCCGAACATGCTTCTCCGAGGCCCGCTCCCAAACCACCCGATTACCTGCGAGCACCTCGTCCATGCCCCCATCATGGGTGCTCATTCGTTGTGGAGGACCTTGGCGATGGTGGTGTGGGCTGCTGAGCGTGCGGGGAAGTAGGCGCCGGCGGCGGCGATGAGGATGCCGGCGAGGATCAGGAGGGCCAGGAGGGACCACGGGTAGACGTCGAGCATGAACGCCGGGATCGCCACCTGGGCGCCGTTGGCCATCGCCGGTACGACGAGGCGGTGCGCGATGATGCCCAGCGGGATACCCAGCACACCGCCGACGGCGCCCAGCGCGGCCATCGAGGTGACGACCATGACGGTGACCTGGGCGGGGGTCATGCCGATCGACTTGAGCATGCCGAGGTCGCGGCGGCGTTCGCGGGTGTTGAGGATGACGGTGTTGAAGACACCCAGCGCGGCCACGGTCCCGAGCATCAGAGTGAGCAGTACGACGGTCGCCAGCACGATCGCGACGAAGGTGCCCGCCTCTTGCCCGTCGGTCTCGATCAGACCTGGGTCGCCCTTCTGCACGGCCTGCACGAAGGCGTCCAGATCGGTGCCCGGCTTGACGTTGACCTCGTACAGCGACGCCCGCAGCGACGGCGCTACCAGCGCCAGTGTCTGCCAGTTCGACAGCACCTCGTCGCCTGAGTTGTACATCGCCTTCCCGACGATCTGCGCCCGGACAGTCTTCCCCTGCGACTGAAGCGTGATGGTGTCGCCGACGGCCAGCCCACGCTGCCGCAAGAACCGCTCAGAGACGACCACCTGCCCCGGACCGTCGAACCAACGCCCGTCGAGGATCCGATAGCCGAGCTGCTGGAAGTCCCCGCGATAGAACGACACCTGCAGGTCAGTACTGGTCCCGGCCAGCCGCATCGGAAGATTCGTACTCGCCGTCACCGACACCGCGCCCGGCGTCGACCGCACCAACGCCTCGTCCGCCGCATCGCTCAGCTTGGGAGCCGGCGGCGCCTCAGGATCGTCCGGGGCCGGCCCCGGCCCAACCTCAGCCGGCCGCGCGAACAGCGACACGTCCACGGCATCCACTCGACTCGCTGCAGTCTGGTACTCCGTCAGCGACTTCCCTAGCCCCACCGCTAGCGTCACACTGGTCACCCCGAGTACGACGGCCGCCAGCGTCAACGCCGTACGGGCAGGCCGTGCGAACGGAAGCCCCAGCCCAAGAGACACCGACCGTGGCAACCGGGTACCGCTGAGCCACCGCTGCACCCGCAGCCCACGGCCGGCCCGCGGTGCGCTGCCCGCGCTGATCGCCTCAGCTGCCGACAGACTCCGCGCGCGCAGCGAGGGCAGCAGAGCAGACAGCGCCACCAGCACCGGTACGCCGAACACGACGACCACGTCGACCCAGATCGGCACCGTCATGCCCTCGGCGCCATAGTTCTCGAAAGCCTTTGTGAGCAAGGACTCTGCGAGCACATTGCCCAACACAACACCGCCCGCACACCCGATGATCGCCGGGATGGAGATCATTGTCAGGTAGACCGCCATCACCTGTGTCGGCGTGAACCCCAGAGCCTTCAGTACGCCGATGTGCTTGAAGCCGGCGACCACAGCACCACTGACGACGTTCGCCACGATCAGCACAGCCACCGCCAGCCCCAGCCAGCCGAACACCATCAAGAACGGCACAAACGTGTTCGGCTCACCTGTGGCGAGTGCACGCAGGCCGAGGTACGACTGAGTGCCCACCAACGCGCCAGACGGCAGTCCGGACGTCACTGCGGTCTGACCGGCGGTCACCTGCTCGTTGGTCGCGGCCTGAGCGAAGCGGTACAGCATCTGGGTGGCTGTCGGCTTCAGCGACGCCATCTGCGCCGGTACGACCCAGGCATCCGCCGACTGACTCACGCTGTACGCGAACCCGACGATCGTCAGCGTCTGACCCGCCATGCTGATCGTCGATCCCAGAGTCGGTGACCCGCGGCCCTCGGACGCGGTGGGATTCCGGTTGAGCACGATCTCACCCGGCTTGTCGACCCAGCGCCCCTTCCACAAGTTGAGGCGGTCGACCGGTCCACCCGGATCTGCCCGTCCGACCGTCACCAGAGACTCCGACTCGCCGAACTTCCCGCTGGAGCCGAGGTCCGGCGTCGCCATCGCGAACGGACCGGCGAACGCCTTGGCGGCTGACGCCGCCTTGGTCAGCTGACTGTCGCTGACCTTGCTCGGGTCGTACGACGCCACCAGGTGTGCACCGCTCTGTCGCGAGTACGCCTGGTCGAACGGACCGCTTGACGCGGCCAGCAAGCCCAGTGCGACCACGATCATCGTGGTGGACAGCAGTACGACGACACCGATCACCACGGTCTGCACACGGCGCCGGCGTACCGCTGCGCGCGACACCGGCCAGACGGCGCTCACGACGTACGCTCCAGACTGCGCTCGCCGGCGATCTGCCCGTCGACGAAGTCGATGACCCGGCTGGCGCACCGCGTTGCGAGCTGCTGGTCATGTGTCACCAGCAGCAGCGTCTGGCCGATCTGGTTGAGGTCCAGCAGGAGGTCCATCACCTGCTCGCCGGCGCGGGTGTCGAGTGCACCAGTGGGCTCGTCCGCGAGCAGAATCGCCGGACGGTTCATCAGTGCGCGAGCTACCGCGACACGCTGGCGTTCACCGCCGCTCAGCTGGGCCGGATACGTGTTGCGGCGGTCGCCGATGCCCAGCTCCTCGAAGAGCTCGAGTGCACGCTTCCGTGCATGCGGGGCCGACGTACCGGTCAGCTGTGCGGCCAGAGCGACGTTGTCGAGAGCAGACAGGTCGTCCAGCAGGTTGAAGAACTGGAAGATCATGCCGATCCGGCGGCGGCGGAACAGTGCCAGCCCCTTCTCGTTCAGCGACCCCAGATCGTCGCCGTGCACCACGACGGCTCCTGACGTCGGCCGGTCCAGGCCGGCCACCATGCTGAGCAGTGTCGATTTGCCGCTGCCGGACGGTCCCATGACCGCCACTGCCTCGCCGGCGTGGATCTCCAGCGACACTCCGTCGAGCGCGACCGATTCGCCGTACTCCTTGCGTACGCCAGTGAGCCGTACGACCGCCTGTTCGTTGCCTACGTCCTCCGTCATGCTGCTCACGCTAGGGCCGTTCCAGCACCGCCGGCGTCAGCCTGCCGAGGTAATCGCCGCGGCCCGTCATCCTGCAGATGTACGGCGTGGGTCCGGCGGATGATGCGTTTTGCCGAACAGCTTTGGGACAGTGGGCAGTGTGATCACCCTGTGGCTGCTCGTCGTGGTACTGGCCGTGCTGGCCTGTCTGCTCGCGTTCGCGCTCGTCCGGGCGCGGCGTGCCCATACCCGAGCGCTGGAGGAACGTGGGTGGTTGCTGGAGCGTGAACGGGAGACAGCCGCCCGCAGCGCGGTCGACGCCGAGCGGGCGCGGATAGCGCACGACCTGCACGACATCGTGAGCCACAACGTCAGCGTCATGGTCATCCAGGCCGGGGCAGCGCGTCAGGTCCTGGCCGCCGAGCCGGAGCAGGCGGAGGCAGCTCTACTCGCTGTAGAAGCCGCAGGTCGCGACACTATGGCGGAACTGCGCCATCTGCTCGGATTGCTCGCCCCGAAGGCGTCAGGTGAGGACGACGAGGCCTTGTCGCCACAGCCGAGTCTCAGCCGCCTGAGTGAGCTGATCGATCGGATCGCCTTTGCTGGACTCCCAGTCGAAGTGCGGGTCTCCGGAGACCCCCGACCGCTCCCGACCGGCGTCGACGTGACGGCGTACCGGATCATCCAGGAGGCGCTGACGAACGCGCTCAAGCACGGCGACGGCGTGAAGGCTGAGGTGACAGTCCGATACGCACCGCACGCTTTGCGGGTGGAGATCCTCAACAGCGGGCCGAGCATTCTGACCGGTGGTCGGCCGCCGGCGCCTGGGGGCGACGGACGCGGTCTGCTCGGGCTGAAGCAGCGGGTGGGCGTGTACGGCGGCGATCTGGATGCGCGCCGACGTCTGGGCGGCGGCTTCCGGGTCCGCGCCAAGCTCCCGCTGGAGCGCCCATGACGACTCGAGTGGTGATCGCGGACGACCAGGCCCTGGTGCGTACCGGCTTCCAGATGATCCTCAAAGCCCGCGGCATCGAAGTGGTCGGCGAGGCCGCGGACGGTGCCGAGGCGGTTGACGCCGTACGACGCCTGCAGCCGGACGTCGTCCTGATGGACATCCGCATGCCCGTCATGGACGGCCTCGAGGCCACCCGCCGGATCCTGGCCGGTCCGACCGACTGCCGCGTCCTGATCCTCACAACCTTCGACCTCGACCGCTACGTGTACGCCGCACTCGCCGCCGGCGCCAGCGGCTTCTTGCTCAAGGATGTGACGCCGGAGCACCTGGCGGCCGCAGTACGCCTGGTCACCACCGGCGACGCGCTCCTGGCCCCGTCCATCACCCGCCGCCTCGTAGAACGCTTCGCCGTCCCATCCGCGCCCCAACCCGCCATCCACCGCGACCTGACCAGCCTGACCCCGCGCGAACTGGAGGTCCTCACCTTGATGGGCCAAGGCCTGTCCAACGCCGAGCTGGCCACGGAACTGGCCCTCAGCGAGGCAACCGTGAAAACCCACGTAGCCCGCATCTTCGCCAAACTAACCCTCCGCGACCGAGCCCAAGCCGTAGTCCTGGCCTACGAAACCGGCCTCGTCTCACCCGGAGGCCGAGATGACTAGCCCACCGTGCTTCCTGGTGACCGGAATGCCCGCCGCCGGCAAGTCGACCGTCACCAGGCTGGTCGCCGAACAGGTACCGCGCTCCGCCCCCTCGGCGGCGACGAGTTCAACCAGCCCATCGTCAATGGCTTCGTCTGGGCGCGTGGCGAGCCCGCCGATGAAGCAGCCCGTCAAGTCGAGTTGCTCCACCGCAACCTCTGCGGCGGCGAGACGCCATCGTCGCTCAGGCCGCGACCGCGCACACGTGACACCATCGCTCGATGGCGACGAGCGAGAGTGACCAGCCGGAGCGGCTGCCAGGCGGGGTGAACGAGGTCCTTCGCGTAGGTACCACCGTGAGGCGTCCGGTCGGTCCGTGGTCGCCGGCGGTGCATGAGTTGTTACGGCATCTCGAGGACTCTGAATTCGACGGTGCGCCAAGGTTTCTGGGCATCGACGAGCACGGGCGCGAGATCCTCTCTTTGATCCCCGGCGACTCCGCGAGCACAGACCTCACGGATGTTCGACTGGTGGTAAGCGCGGCAGGACTCCTACGTCGCTACCACGACGCCGTTGAAGGATGGGCTCCCGTGGCGGGCGGCTGGCAGGCGTCACCGGTCCCGGCTGGTCCGCCCGAGGTCATCTGCCACAACGACACGGCTCCTTGGAACATGATCACTGACGACGGATCGGTGGTTGCGTTCGTCGATTGGGACACCGCTGCGCCCGGTCCACGGATGTGGGACCTGGCGTATCTCGCCTACACGCTCGTACCTCTCGCCGCTCCCGAGAATCTCGGACCGATGGGTTGGCCGCCCGAAGTCAGGCCGCTCGCGGCTGAGCGGCTGGCGGCTCTGCGTGACGGGTACGGCTGCACCCCGGCTCAGTGGGAGGAGCTACTGGCGATCGTTCCCGCCAGGATCGAGGCGGCCTACGACACGATGCGGATCTGGGCCGCTGAGGACCGGCCCGGATGGCGGGCCCAGTGGGAGCAGGCCGAGCCCTGGCGCCACGGTAGCGGATATCTCCGCGATCTGGAGTTTCTTCGAAGGCATCCAGAAATTCTTCGGTGAGGATGTCGAGAACGGGGTGGCGGCTTCGTCCCGGGTGTGTAAGAGGCCGCGAGGAGCTAGGAGAACCAGCGTCATGATCCAGATGGACAACGTCGGCATTGTCGTGGAGGACATGGATGCCGCCGTCGCATTCTTCACCGAGCTCGGGCTGGAGTTGGAGG
Source organism: Kribbella sp. NBC_00662 (assembly GCF_041430295.1). Taxonomy (GTDB): domain Bacteria; phylum Actinomycetota; class Actinomycetes; order Propionibacteriales; family Kribbellaceae; genus Kribbella. The sequence continues at coordinate 2,637,798 of NZ_CP109029.1, forward strand.
GGAGGACTCAGGTCGAGGGGCCGTGGGCGGACAAGACGGTCGGGATCGAGGGCATCCGGTGCGAGATCGCGATGATGCGGGTCCCGGACGGGCACGGTCGGCTCGAGTTGTCGCAGTACCTGAAGCCTGTGGCCAGTCCCGCCGTACCGGAGAACGCGCCGTACCACATCCTCGGCATGCACCGCGTCATGTACCGGGTCGAGGACATCGACGAGCTCCTGCCCCGGCTGCGCAAGCACGGCGCCGAGCTGGTCGCTGAAGTCGTCGAGTACGGCGACAGCTACAAGCTCTGTTACGTGCGCGCCCTCGGGGGCGTCATCATCGGCCTGGCCGAGCAGCTCAACTGAGACAGGGAGAATCTGATGGCCAAGTACCTATTGCTGAAGCACTACCAGGGCGGCCCGGCCCCCGTCGTCGACGCCGGACCGATGGACCAGTGGACGCCGGAGGAGGTCAGCGCGCACATCCAGTTCATGAGCGATTTCGGCACTCGGCTCGAGGAGAGCGGCGAGTTCGTCGACATGCAGGCGCTGACTCCTGAGGGCGCGTTCGTACGGTACGGCGGCGAGGGGCAGCCGCCCGTGACCGACGGGCCGTTCGCCGAGACCAAGGACCTGATCGCCGGCTGGTACGTCATCGACGTGGAGTCGTGGGACCGCGCCGTACAACTGGCGAGCGAGCTGTCGGCGGCCCCAGGGCCGGGCGGGAAGCCGCTGCACGAATGGCTGGAGGTACGGCCGTTCTGGGGCGAGCCGCCCACGGTCACCGAGTGAACGAGCAACTGCTGCGGGACCTCGTGCCCGCGGTGATCGGTGTTCTCGTACGGCGCGGAGCCGACTTCGCGCCGGCCGAGGACGCCGTACAGGACGCCCTGGTCGAGGCCGTCCGCGTGTGGCCGGACGATCCGCCGCGGGACCCCAAGGGCTGGCTGGTGACCGTTGCCTGGCGCAAGTTCCTCGACGCGACTCGCGCCGAGAACTCCCGCCGCCAGCGCGAGGAACGCGTCGAGGCCGAGCCGACACCTGCGCCCGGCGAAGCCTTGGACGACACGCTCCAGCTGTACTTCCTGTGCGCACACCCGTCTTTGACTCCGGCATCGTCCGTGGCGCTGACGCTGCGCGCGGTCGGCGGCCTGACCACGCGTCAGATCGCACAGGCCTACTTGGTGCCCGAGGCAACGATGGCCCAACGGATCAGCCGCGCCAAGCGGATCGTCTCCGGCGTCCGGTTCAACCAACCCGGTGACGTCGCCACGGTGGTACGCGTGCTCTACCTGGTCTTCAACGAGGGGTACTCAGGCGACATCGACCTCGCCGCCGAGGCAATCCGGCTGACCCGGCAGTTGGCGGCCAGGACGAACCATGAGGAGGTCGCCGGCCTGCTCGCACTGATGCTGCTCCACCACGCCAGGCGTCCGGCACGCACCCGCGCCGACGGCAGCCTCGTACCCCTCGCAGAGCAGGACCGCAGCCTGTGGGACACCAAGCTGATCGCCGAGGGCGTCGACGTACTCCAGACCGCCCTCGCCCGCGACCGCCTGGGCGAGTTCCAGGCCCAGGCCGCCATCGCCGCCCTCCACGCCGACGCCCAGACGGCCGAGGAGACCGACTGGGTCCAGATCGTCGAGTGGTACGACGAACTGGTCCGCCTCACCGACAACCCGGTGGCCCGCCTCAACCGCGCCGTAGCAGTAGGCGAAGCCGACGGTCCCCAGGCCGGCCTCACCGCCTTGGCCGAGTTGGACCCCGCCCTGCCCCGCTACACCGCCGCGGCGGCCTATCTACACGAGCGCGCCGGCGACCCAGCCACAGCAGCCCGCCTGTACGCCGAAGCCGCCCGCGCCGCCCCCAACCTCCCCGAACGCGAACACCTGACCCGCCAGGCCGCCCGCCTCAACACTCAACTACGCAGCTGAGGGCTGATCGCTTCCGCGACCAGCCCTCAGCTCATGTCCGTCATCAAAGAGTGGCGGAGGATACGAGATTCGAACTCGTGAGGGGTTGCCCCCAACACGCTTTCCAAGCGTGCGCCCTAGGCCTCTAGGCGAATCCTCCAAGCGGAGAGGATACCGAAGGGGATGGGGGAATCCGAAATCGGGGCGTGGACCTCGGAGCCGCTCGTCTAGGGTCAGGCGCATGGACGAGCTGGTACTGCGGCCTGTCGGGCCGGGGGACGTGGACGCGTTGCAGGAGCTGATCGAGTCCGATCCCGGATACACCGAGCGGATCACCGGCTACCCGCCGGGTCCGGCGGACGCGCAGAGTCTGCTGATGATGCGCCCGGAGGACCTCCCGGAGGAGTCGAAGGTCGTCCTGGGGGCCTTTGCAGCGGACCAGTTGGTTGCGGTCGTTGACCTGCTCAGAGGCTTCCCGAACGACCGCACTGCCTTCGTCGGCCTGTTGGAGGTCCACGCCAAGCACCAAGGCCTCGGCCACGGCAGTACGACGTACAGCCTCGTCGAGCGGTACGTGGCGACCAACTGGCCCGAGATCCGGACGCTGCGCCTCGCCGTCGTGGACAGCAACGCACAGGTCGCCGCGGGGTTCTGGGTGCGGCAGGGGTTCGTGCCGACCGGGGAGGAGCGCCCGTACCGCTACGACAAGCTGGAGTCGGTCGCCCGCCTCTACGAGAAGCCGCTACCCGAGCAGAGCCGGAGCTAGGGCCCGCCACTGCTCTATCGGCTGGGGACCGGTCACGCCAGTGATCACGTTGACCCCGACGTGGTCGGCGCCGGCGTCCAGGTGCTCGGTCAGCTTGGCCTTGATGTCGGCCGGACTGCCCCACGCCGCCAACGCGTCGATCATGTGGTCAGGCAGCTCGGCCTGGTCGCGCTCGTCGAACCCCTGCCGCTTGAACGACGCGATGTAGCCCGGGATGCGCGTGAAGAAGCTGATCGTGTCCCGCGCGATCGCCCGCGCCCGCTCGGCGTCCGTTTCGACCACGACGAGGTGGCCGACCGCCAGGAGCTTGTCCGGGCCTAGGACCTTCCGCGCCTCGGCGGAGTACGCCGCACCGGTCAGGAACGGGTAGGCACCGGCAGTCCGCTCCGCAGCCAACTCCAGCATCTTCGGACCGAGCGCAGCGAGCACCCGGCGCTCCACGGGAACGTCCAGCTCGTCCAAGAACGAGTTGAGCGTGGCGATCGGCTTGGGCCCGTGCGCTCCGCCGAGTCCAGAGGTGAACCGCCCCGGCGCGGTCGCCTCCAGCTCGGCGTACGTCGTGCTCACGTCCGCCGCGCTGTACTTCGACACCGCCAGGATCCCGCTGACGAACTTGATCGCGGTCGTCGCTCCGACCAGATCGACGATCGTCTGCAGACCGGGCAGCGGACCGCCGGACAGCCAGATCGCCGGATACCCGAGCTCCTCCACGGCCCGCGCCGCGGCAATCGACTCAGCACTGCTGTCAAGCCCGGTCGTGATCCCGAAGGGGCCGAATTGATGATCCGTCACGCATCCAGAGTGAGCCCGAACCGGGTCCGGCGGCCAGGCTGTTCGCTCAGAGCGTGTGCGGTGGAGTCCGATTCCCGGTTGGCGAGAGGGATCCCGTACACTCGTGGCTGGTTCCCCGCGTGGCGGTATCTCGCCCAACCCCCCCAGGGCCGGAAGGCAGCAAGGGTAAGTGAGCTCTTCCGGGTGCGCGGGGAATCCTTATGTCCGGGGCCTGGCGTCGTGAGGAGTCCGATGAATCCCGAGAGCCGCTACCTGCAGGAACTGATCATCGCCGAGCTCGGCGTGCCCGCGACGTTCGACGTGGACAATGAGATCGAGCAGCGGGTCGAATTCCTGGCCGACCGGCTCCGGAAGACCGGCGCCTCGGGCTACGTGCTCGCCATCAGCGGCGGGGTCGACTCCGCGGTCGGAGGCCGGCTCGGGCAGCTCGCGGTCGAGCGGATCAGGTCCGAGGGCGGTCAGGCGACCTTCGTCGCGATGCGGCTGCCGTACGGCGTGCAGGCCGACGAGGCGGACGCCCAGCGCGCACTGCAGTTCATCAAGCCGGACGAGACGCTGGACGTGAACATCAAGCCGGCCACCGACGCCATGGTCGAGTCGGTCCGGCACGCCGGGCTGGGCGATCGCGAGGACTTCCACGTCGGCAACATCAAGGCACGCCAGCGCATGGTCGCGCAGTACGTCGTGGCCGGTGCCCGCGGCGCGCTGGTGATCGGCACGGACCACGCGGCGGAGGCGGTGATGGGCTTCTTCACCAAGTACGGCGACGGCGCCTGCGACCTGACGCCGCTGTCCGGACTGAACAAGCGCCGCGTCCGCGCGGTCGGCGAGCGCCTCGGCGCCGACCCGGAGACGACCGGCAAGGTCCCCACGGCCGACCTGGAGACGAACAACCCCGGCGTACCCGATGAGGCCGTTCTCGGTGTCACCTACGACGAGATCGACGATTTCCTCGAAGGCCTCGACGTCGACGAGAAGGCCGCGAGCACGATCATCGCCACGCACCGGCGTACGGCTCACAAGCGCGCCGTGCCGCTCGCCTTCAGCTGAGCAGGAAGTCTGTCACCAGCTTGGCGTAGAGGTCGGGCTGCTCGGCGTGGAGGAAGTGGCCGACGCCGGCTGAGTAGTAATAGGTGCCGTTCGGTACGTCGGCGCGGAAGAGCTCGATCTCCTGCTCGCTGGTGGCCGGGTCGTACTCGCCCTTGATGAGCAGGGCCGGCTGAGTGAGCTGTCCGAGGTACTGCAGCACTGGCTCGCCGAAGCTGGTCGACCTGGTGATCTGGTCATGGAAGTGACCTGAGCGCGAGTGGTGCTCGTCGGAGATCGCGGTGTCCGCCGGCAGCTCGAGATCTCGCGAGTCCGGTCCCGTGTAGATCTCCATCCGACGGTCGCCGAGCTGGGCGATGACTGCGATCCGCTCATCCCACATGGCCTTCGTCGCCGGACCGGTGTGGGCCGGCGGGGCCTCCACGCCGGGGAGCAGCGGGAGCGCCGCCCGAAGCAGGGTGTCGCTGGCGAGCACCATGTCCCAGCCCGGGTTCTCGAAGACGACCTTGGTCACGGCGTCCGGGTGAGCGGCGGCGTACCGCAGCGCCAGGCGACCGCCGTACGAGTGGCCGAGAATCGACCACCGCTCTATCCCGAGCTCCTCCCGGAGCGCCTCGAAATCGGCGATCAGGTCGTGCTCGCTCACCGGTCCGGTCAGCGGGTCGGACTGCTGTACGCCGCGCTGGTCCACCGCGATCAGCCGGAAGCTCTGGCTGATCCGATCGCCCTGGAACGCCAGAAAGTCGTACGAACCCGCGCCGGGCCCGCCATGGATGAACAGCAGCGGCGGTGCGTCCTCGGCGCCGCGCTGGTCGACGTACAGCCTGGTGCCACGGATCTCCATGAGCATGCCAGGGAGCGTACGGCGAGTGCGGGTCGTCGGCAGTCAGGCGGCGTGGCTGAACTGGCGGACGCGGTTGGCGAGGCAGGCCAGGCGGATGGTGGCGATGTTCCGGTACGCCGGGCGGAGGACTGTCGCCAGCGGGCCGGACTGCTCGAACGTGTGGGTGACCTGGCTGTCCGGGCCGATGGTCCACGTGCCGACCTCGCGGAACCCGGGGACCTGCCAGCTGATCTCGATGCGGTCGGGCTCGACCACTGTGTACTGCAGCTCGCCGGCGAACCCCGGCCGCACGCGCAGCGCGTAGCTGCTGCCGAGGTCTGCCTCAGCGGGGCCGTCGATGGCCAGGAACGCCTCGTTCCACTCCGGGAGGGCGAGCGCGTCGAGCAGGACGTGGCGGATCGCTGCCGTGCCGGCGTGGATGGTTTCGGTGGCCTGTTCCATGACTAGTTCTCCTGAGTGGCGAGTTCGGGATCCCGGCGACGGGCCAGGGCCGCGCCGGCCGGGAAGGCGTCGGCGAGCGTGCGGAGCGTGGTGATGGTCTCGTCGAGGGCCTGCCCGGCGACGAGGTCGTGCATGGTGCGGTGCAGCCGGTTTTCCGCGGTGACGATGCGGCGGTGCAGGGCACGGCCCTGCGTGGTGAGGCTGAGCGTGAGGTAGCGCCGGTCGACCTTGTCGATGCCGCGTTTCACCAGTCCTTGGGCGACCAGGCGATCGACGAGACGGCTCGGACTGTTGCCGGTCTCGCAGACCAGCAGTCCGCCGAGAGCGTTGAGCGTGAGCGGCCCGTGGTCCCGCAGGACGCGCAGAACCTCTGCCTGGGAAGGCGTTATGCCCAGCGGGCGCAGCTCGGCGGCGAGCAGCCGGTTGCCCTCGCGCTGGATCGCCAGCACGAGGTAGCGAAGCTCCTCGACAACCTTCATGACCGATATGTTACACGACACGTGTGTCATGACATCTATTCGGCGCGAGTGTTCCGATCGGTGAGAAGCTGTTGCCTGAGGCGACGGGTTCCGGAAGAGTGCCGGAGAAAGTCCGGTTGAGGTCATGGCCAAGGCGACATCGCGACTGGCACAGTGTCTGCATGAAGGGTCTGATGCAGAACTACCAACTGTCCCTGGACACGATCTTCCGCCGGGCCGAGCAGTTCTACCCGGACAAGACCGTCTACACCGGCGGTCCGGCGCCGACCAAGCTGACGTACGCCGAGTGGGCGGGGCGGACCAGACGTCTGGGCGGCGTCCTGGACACGCTCGGGGTCAGCCCGGACGGCCGCGTCGGGACGTTCGCGTGGAACTCAGGACGCCACCTCGAGCTGTACTTCGCCGCGCCCTGCACCGGCCGGGTGCTGCACACGCTCAACATCAGACTCTTCCCGGACCAGATCGTGTACATCGCGAATCACGCCGAGGACGAGGTCGTGTTCGTCGACCGCTCGCTGCTGGGGCTCTTCCTGCCCCTGCTCGAGCGGCTCCCACAGGTCCGGCATGTCGTCGTGATGGACGATCTGCCGCCGGGGGCGCCGGGCGCGGAGGTCCCGGACGACCCACGGTTCCACGACTACGAGGAGCTGCTGGCCGCGGCCGAGCCGGTCGAGTTCCACGTCGAGGACGAGAACCAGGCGGCCGCGATGTGCTACACGAGCGGTACGACGGGGCACCCGAAGGGCGTCGTCTATTCGCATCGGTCCACCTGGCTGCACTCGATCGGCGTGCTCACGAACGCCGGCATCGGGCTGACCGAGACGGACACGGTGATGCCGGTCGTGCCGATGTTCCATGCGAACGCGTGGGGTCTGGCGCACGCGGCCCCGATGGCCGGCGCGTCGCTGGTGTTCCCCGGGCCGGACATGACCCCGAAGGGGATCCTCAAGCTGCTCCAGGAGCAGGAGGTCACGCTGTCGGCCGGGGTGCCGACGATCTGGCAGGGGCTGTTGCCGTTGCTCGACGGTGTCGATCTGCCGAAGCTGCGGCGGATCCCGTGCGGCGGCTCGGCCGTCCCGTTGGCGCTGTCGGAGGCATTCCGGGAGAAGCTCGGCCGGCCGATCCTGCAGGCGTGGGGGATGACCGAGACGAGTCCGGTCGCGACCGCGTCCCACGTTCCCTCGCGGAGTGCGGACCTGCCCGAGGAGGAGCAGGCACACCTGCGCGCCCGGGCGGGTCTGCCACTGCCCGGCGTCGAGGTGCGCATCGTCGAGCCCGGTTCGATCGAGCCGCTGCCGTGGGACGACGAGGCCACCGGCGAGCTGCAGGTCCGCGGCCCGTGGATCGCGGCGGAGTATTACCGTCCCGACGACGGCGTCCAGCTGAACACCGAGGACGGCTGGATGAAGACGGGCGACGTCGCCGCGATCGACCAGTACGGTTCGGTCCGGATCGTCGACCGGACCAAGGACCTGGTGAAGTCCGGTGGCGAATGGATCAGCTCGGTCGAGCTGGAGAACCTGCTGATGGCCCACCCGGCAGTGCGAGAGGCTGCGGTCATCGGCGTACCGCACCCGAAGTGGGTCGAGCGGCCGCTGGCCTGCATCGTGCTCCAGGAGGGTGCGACCGCGACCGGCGAGGACATCCTCGAGTATCTGCGTCCGCTGGTCGCGAGCTGGTGGGTCCCGGATGCGGTGGAGTTCATCGACGAGGTTCCGAAGACCTCAGTCGGCAAGTTCTCCAAGAAGGATCTTCGCACCCGCTTCGCCAACTACCACCTGGAGTGAGACCGCGAGGTGCGTGCCTCCGGCAACCATCAGGAGAACTCGACGTGGAAATGGTTCCGGAGGTGCCTGAGGGTTGCGTCGACGAACTCGGTCGGCCAGGGGTTGTCGGTGAGCTTGGCCAGCGCTCTGCCGCGGGTGATGAACTCGCGGCAGATGTACTGATTCGCCGCGATGATGTCGGCCGGCTCGGTGCCGACGGCAGGGATGGCATCCAGCACGGCGCGTTGCTCGTCGGAGAGGAGGGCGTTGAGGCGCTTGGCTCCACTGGTTCGGCGTACGCCGCGTTCGGCCAGCATGAGCGCGACGAGTAGATCGCGGAGTGCGCCGACGCCCTGGTTGCCGACGATCCGCTCGTCGCGTCCGAGGACCGTCACCAGGTTCCCGAGGAAGTAGAAGAAGAGGTTGACGTTGATCGCAGGCCAGTACGGTTCTCCGGGTCGACCGCCCTTCGGCGCGACGTCGCCCTCCGGGAACAGCGTCCCGTCCCGGTCGAACAGGACCCGCACCCCGTCGTACTGGCCCCGTTCGAACGACGCCAACGGGTGCACGAACAGATCCACGTGCAACCAGTCCGGTGTGATCCCCAGCCCACCGGTCAGCCCGGGGACTCGATCCGTCAACACGGTCGGCCCGGTCAGCTCCCGCAGTACGTCGTCCCAGTGCTCTCCGAACCACTCGACGCTGTCGTCCGTCACCACGAGATGTGCGTCGACATCGCTGAACCGGTCGGCTGCCCCGGTCGCGTAGCTCCCGATGAGGTACACCCCGAGCACCCGCTCGTCCTGCGGCAGGACCTCGGCCGCCCGCGCGATCACCGCCTGCTGCCGCTCATCCCCAGTCATCGCTCCACGCTAGATCGTGTGGCGTTTCCCGGGACCAGGGGACTACGGTCGAGGGGTGACGACTCGGCAGGCCGTTCTCACACGGTTGATCGAGTCGATCGTCGGCATTTCCCGCGATCATCCGGTGCGGGTCGCGGTGGACGGGCCGGATACGGCCGGCAAGACGACGCTGGCCGACGAGCTGGCAGCCGCGTTGTCCGGCATCCGTCCGGCGATCAGGGTCAGCGTCGACGACTACATCCGCCCTGCCGAGCAGCGACCGCAGTCGCCAGGCGTCCCCGCAGCGGGCTATTTCGACGACAATTTCGACCTGGCTGCGCTGATCGCCGGGTACCTGACTCCGTTCGGGCCGGGTGGTGATCGCACCTATCTGGCCGCGGACGGCACGACCGGGAGTGCGCCGTACGACGCGGTCCTGCTCGTCGATGGAGTGTTCCTGTTGCAGGCCGGACTGCGCCCGTACTGGGATATCGGTATCTGCCTGCACATCGGCGAGGACGAGATGCTGCGGAGGGGCCTGCTCCGCGATCGAGACCGGTACGGCGGTGAGGATGCTACGCGGGGAGTGTTCGAGACGCAGTTCGTCCCGGGCTGGCGCGCGTACCAGGCTCAGCACGATCCGGCCGCGGCCGCCACCATCGTCATCGACCACGACGACCCGTCCCACCCGGCGATCCGGCCCGGCAGCGCGAGCGACGGAAATGTCGGGCGGCAGCGCTAGGGTTGCGGGCGTGGAAGCACCCCTTGCGCTGTATCGCCGGTATCGCCCGGAGACGTTCGCGGAGGTGATCGGGCAGGAACATGTCACGGCGCCGTTGCGTAACGCGTTGAGCAACAACCGGGTCAATCACGCCTACCTGTTCTCCGGACCGCGAGGGTGTGGAAAGACCACCAGTGCCCGGATCCTCGCCCGCGCGATCAACTGTGAGAAGGGCCCGATCGCCGAGCCGTGCGGGGTGTGCAAGTCGTGCACCGACCTGGCCCGTGGCGGTCCCGGCAGCATCGACGTGATCGAGATCGACGCGGCGTCGCACGGTGGTGTGGACGACGCCCGGGATCTGCGCGAGCGCGCGTTCTTCGCGCCGGTCGAGAGCCGCTACAAGATCTACATCATCGACGAGGCGCACATGGTGACCACGCAGGGCTTCAACGCCCTGCTGAAGCTGGTCGAGGAGCCACCGCCGCACCTGAAGTTCATCTTCGCCACCACCGAGCCCGACAAGGTGATCGGGACGATCCGGTCGCGGACGCACCACTATCCGTTCCGCCTGGTGCCGCCGAAGGTGCTGGCCGATTACATGGCCAAGCTGTGCGAGTCGGAGGGCGTGGCGATCGAGTCGGCCGCGCTGCCGCTGGTCGTGCGGGCCGGTGCGGGTTCGGTCCGTGACTCGCTGAGCGTGCTGGACCAGTTGATCGGTGGGGCCGGGCCGGAGGGGGTGACGTACGAGCTGGCGGTCGCGCTGCTCGGGTTCACCCCGGATTCGTTGCTTGACGCGTGCGTGGACGGGTTCGCGGCACATGACAGCGCTGCGGTGTTCGAGACGATCGAGAAGGTCATCGAGACCGGGCAGGACCCGAAGCGGTTCGCCGAGGATCTGCTGCGGCGGTTGCGTGACCTGGTCGTGCTGTCCGCCGTACCTAATGCTGTCGCTTCCGGCCTGATCGAAGCTGCCGAGGACCAGGGCGAGCGCCTGCAGACGCAGGCCGCCGGGATCGGTCCGGCGGAGCTGACGCGCGCGGCGGACATCGTCGCTGCGGGGCTGCTGGAGATGCGCGGCGCGACCGCGCCCCGCCTCCAACTCGAACTGATCTGCGCCAAGGTCCTCCTCCCTGGCGCTGACGACTCGACCAACGGCATCCAAGCCCGTCTGGACCGCATGGAACGCCGCCTGGCCATCGGTGCTCCTGCCGGCACGCCGGACACTATGCAGCCAGGTGCTGCGCCTGCGGGGCAGCCGCCGGCATCCGCTACCGCGAATGCGGGACAGCCATCGGGGTCGGGCGCCAGTACTCCGGCCGCTGTCACGCCGAGCGGTGCGTCGGACGACTCCGGCGTACCCGGCGCAGACACCGCATCAAGCAGAGCGGCCGCGAGAGCTGCTGCAACCGGCGGGAGCCCGGCCCAGGCTGAGTCTGCCGACGGTGTTCCGGCCGGTTCGGCTCCTCGAGTTGGTGCAGGTGATGCCGGCTCTGCGGCGCCGATGCCCGCAGCGGCGCCTTCAGCAGGATCGGCGAGCTCGCGGCCGGCAGCCGGCGCGCGCGGTTCCTCGGCTGGAGCTGGCGGTGGGCGTACGGGGGCCTGGGGTGATGGGGCTGAGTCGTCGGCTAGCGGTGCAGACGTGAGTGAGGTAGCTCCTGGTGGTGGGAGCTCCGCTGGGAGCGGGGCTGCGGTTGGTGGTGCGGGTTCTGCTGGGGGTGGGATTGCGGCGGGTAGTTCCGGTGGCGCGGTGGGGCTGGCGGATATTCGGCGGTTGTGGCCTGAGGTTTTGGAGGCTGTGAAGAGCAAGCGGCGGTTCGCCTGGATCATGCTGAGCCAGAACGCGCAGGTCATCGCGATCGACGATCAGACGTTGACGCTCGGGCTGGTGAACGCGGGGGCGCGGGAGAGCTTCGCGCGTTCCGGCAGCGACGAGATCCTGCGCCAGGCGATGAACGACACCATCGGCATCGACCGCCGCGTCGAAGCCGTCGTCGACCCCTCCACCGACCCGGGTGCCGGCGGCTCCGCAGGCCCTGGCGGCCGACCGGGCGGCGGCCAGGGTGGCGGCGCGCCAGGCGGCTCCGGCGGAGGTATGCCTGCAGGTCAGGGCGGTGCGCCCGGCGGTCAGGGCAGTGGTACCCAGGGCGGGTCCGGTCGGGGCGGGTTCGGCGGAGGCGTCGAGGGTGCATCCGGCGGTGCGCCGGAAGGCCACGGTGGTGATGCGGCGGATGGCGGACACGGGCCAGGGGCGCCTGGGATGGATGGTGCCGGAGCAAGCGGATCGCACGTGGGCGGTCCAGGCTCAGCTGGAGTGGGCATCGGTGGGCCGGAGGCGAACGGGTCTGACGTAGGTGGTGCAGGTCCAGTTGGCGCAGGCCATGGGACGGGCGGCCAGGCTGTTGATGGCCCTGGTCTGCGTGGCGCTGGGGCTGGTGATGCCGGAGCAGGCGGTCCCGTAGCCGCTGGAGGCGTTGCTGACGAGGTTGGAGCGGCTGGTCCCGCCGTCGGGGGATCGGGCGTCGGCGCTGACGCTCGCGGTTCGGCTGGAGCGGTACGAGCGGCAGCCGGTGGGTCAGGTGAACCGGGTGCGGGTCGGGAGTGGGCGGACGCGGCGGGGAGTGTTGCGTTGCGGGAGCCGCCTGATTCGGAGTACGACGTGCCTCCTGGGTCGGATCCGTGGGACGACCAGCGGGCTCCGGTGACGCCTCAGGCTGGGCCTGTGGATCGGCGGGAGCAGGCGGCCAGCAAGCGGCGGGCGGCGGAGGCTGCGGTGGCGGCTGAGCAGGCTCGGGCTGCGGCCCGGGCGCCGGTGGTGCCTGAGGTGCCGTTGACGCCGGAGGAGGAAGCGGCCTCGATCGGCGAGGACGACGTGGTGCTGGACGACGATCCGCGGTCGCACACGGATCTCCTGCGGGAGACCCTCGGTGCCCAGATCATCACCGAAGAGCCCAACTGAGTTCAGCTGAAAGTCACTCGCACAGGCTCTTCCACAGCCGCGGCCAGATCGGCGCGGTGAGTGTCCACACGATCCACAACCCTGTGGGAAAAGATGTCCACAAGCCTGTGGATAACTTTGGGGAGACTGGTCGGTTTCTGGGTGTTCGTGGGGTTGTCCGACCGACCGGCTAGTGTGGAGTCTCCGGTCGTCGGACGCGTGTCAGGGGCCGGGTAGGCAAGCTCGGGGCTCGGGAGAGCGGTTCGGACGAGGAGATCGCAGTGTTCGACGGTGGCGGTGCTGGGGGCTTCGACATGTCCAACCTGCTCGCGCAGGCGCAGGCGATGCAGAACCAGCTGATGGAAGCGCAGGCAGACCTCGAAGGTCAGGAGATCGAGGGGTCGGCCGGTGGTGGTCTGGTGACTGCTCTGGTGTCCGGCACGGGCGAGCTCCTTAGCCTGGACATCAAGAAGGAGGCCGTCGACCCGGACGACACCGAGACGCTGGCCGACCTGGTCGTCGCCGCGGTGCGCGACGCCTCTGAGAACGCGAAGCAGGCTGCTGCCGCCGCGATGGGTCCGCTCGCCGGTGGTCTGGGCGGCGCGTTCGGCGGCGACGGCGGGTTCCCCGGCTTCGGCGGTGGTGCCCCGGCGCCGTCCGCGCCGGCAGGCTTCGGCCTGCCGAGTGCGACGCCGCCCGCGGTCGGACCGGGCGACGACAATCCTGCAACCGAGTCGGGCGAGCCCGGGCCGAGTGACCCGGCAGGCGACGACGGGCGTGGTCCGCAGGCATCGGGCGGGGCTCCTGGCTCGGATGACCGCAATCGTGGCGGCGTCGGGTTCGTGAACCCGGGGAGCGGGGCCGGCGCATCCGGTCAGAACCCGGGCTGACGTGTACGAGGGGGCCGTTCAGGATCTCATCGACGAGCTGGGGCGGTTGCCCGGAGTGGGTCCGAAGTCCGCGCAGCGGATCGCGTTCCACCTGCTCGCGGCCGACGAGACCGACGTACGGCGGCTTGCGCACGTGCTCGTGCAGGTCAAGGAGAGGGTCAAGTTCTGCGAGATCTGCGGCAATGTCGCGGAGGAAGTGCAGTGCCGGATCTGCCGTGACCCGCGCCGGGACCTGAGTCTGATCTGTGTGGTCGAAGAGGCCAAGGACGTGGTCGCGATCGAGCGCACCCGCGAATTCCGCGGCCGGTACCACGTGCTCGGCGGGGCGATCTCGCCGATCGAGGGCATCGGGCCGGACGAGCTCCGGATCAAAGAACTGCTCCAGCGGCTGGCCGGCGGTGAGGTGACCGAGATCATCCTGGCCACCGATCCGAACCTGGAGGGTGAGGCGACGGCCACCTACCTGAGCCGCCTGCTGCGGCCCATGGGGTTGCGCGTCACCCGTTTGGCTAGTGGACTTCCTGTAGGCGGTGACCTCGAGTACGCCGACGAGGTCACACTCGGACGGGCGTTTGAAGGGCGACGATCAATCGATGACTGAACCAACCGATATTGCAGAGCGCGCATTGACCACGGACTCCGAGGACCTCACCGAGTTCGCCGAACAGATCGCCGACCAGGTCCGGAGCTTCCTGATCTCGGTGCGCGACATCGCCGCGCAGCCGGACGAGGACGGGGTCGACGAGGGCCTCGCCTCGCTGCCGTACCTGCTGCTGGAGGTCAGCCAACTGCTGCTCGCCGGCGGCCGGCTCGGTGCGTTCGAGGACTTCGTCCCGGAGGAGCGGTTCGAGAGCGACGCCGGCCCGGACCCGGACCTCGACGCGATGCGCGACCGGCTGGCGGTGCTGTTCGAGGGCCTCGACGAGTACGCCGAGGTGTTCGATCCGTACGCCGCTCCGCCGGAGATCACCGTGAACCGGCTCTCCGACGACCTCACCGCGATCGCGACCGATCTCGTGCACGGCCTTGCGCACTACGAGGACGGCCGGGTCGTCGAGGCGCTGTGGTGGTGGCAGTTCTCGTACGTCTCCACCTGGGGCGCCGCGGCAAGCGCCGTACTGCGGGCCATCCAGTCGCTGATCGCGCATGACCGGCTCGAGCCGGCGCACGACGCGGAGACCGAGGCGACCGATCGTGAACTCGTCGAGGTTGCCGAAGAGGCCGTCCAGCGTCGCTGAACACGGAGTGTCTGTTCATGAGGTGATCCGGCGGCTGCCAGATATCGGCACCGTCCGACGGGTCAGTCGGGCGTTGGCGGTGCTGGACCTGGTGCTCAACGAGGACGAGAGCACCAGGTACTACGAGTTCGACGCGCGCTGGTCCGAGACCGAAGAGGCCGCGTTGATGCGGGACGGATCGGGGAACGAGTACTCGATCGTGTTCTCGCCGGACGGGGCGTTCGCGTACGGGTTCGACCACGAGTCGCCGATTTCGCCATATGCGAATGAGCACAAGCCGTGGTCCGGCCTGCTCGACGGTGTGCCGGAGGTGTTCCACGCGGCGCGGGACGACAAGGCGTTCAGCGATGACGGCGTGCCGCGGGCGACCGTGTGCTTCTGGCGTACGACGGACGAGCCGGCCTGGCGCTCCGGACCGGTGGAGAACGCGGACCGCGACGGCGCCGACTGGATGTTCGAGCTGGTCGCCGACGGCCGGCCGGAGGCGTACCTGACCTTCGCCGAGGAGTACTACGAGGTGGCGCTCGACCTCGACGCGATCCGGCATGTCTATGCGCTGATGCCGTTGACCGAGTACGTCGTCACGTCGCTGAACAGGCAGCGACGATTGAGCGATCTCTCCGAAGGGATCGCCGAGATCGGTTACCCGCGGTCCTGAAGCGCGTTAGCGTGTCGCCCGATGACAACGCATCCTCATGATCCGGCTGTGGTCGGGTCGTTCGCGATCCAGGGCCGGCTCGGTCGTGGGGCGATGGGTGCGGTGTACCTCGCTCGTTCGCGGGGCGGTCGGTTGGTCGCAGTCAAGGTGGTGCGCGACGAGCTCGCTGACGATCCGGGCTTCCGGGCTCGGTTCGCGCGTGAGATCGACGCTGCGCGGAAGGTCAGCGGTGCGTTCACGGCGGCGGTCGTCGACGCGGATCCGGATGCGGATCGTCCGTGGCTCGCGACGGAGTACCTGCCGGGACCCACGCTGCAGAAGGCGATCGAGACGTCCGGGCCCCTGCCGCCGGCTGAGGTGCAGTCGCTTGCGAGTGGGTTGGCCGAGGCGTTGATGGCGATCCATGCGAGCGGTGTCGTCCATCGCGATCTGAAGCCGTCGAACATCGTGCTGACCGACAACGGGCCGCGGGTGATCGACTTCGGTATCGCACGGGCGATGGAGGAGGCGAGCCTGACGGCGACCGGGATGGTGATCGGTACGCCGGGATACCTGTCACCGGAGCAGATCACCGGGACGGGGATCGGGCCGGCGAGCGATCTGTTCGCGCTCGGCGCGGTGCTGGTGTTCGCGGCGTCGGGGCGGGGTCCGTTCGCAACCGGGAACCCGGCGTCCATGCTGCACCGGATCGTCAACGAACAACCGCATGTCCCACCGCTCCCGGGTCCACTGCATGACGTCGTACGCCGGTGCCTTGCCCGGGATCCGGGTCAGCGCCCCACCCCAACAGAAATCCTCCAGCGCCTGGGGCCGCCGGCTCCGACAGTCCTTCTCGACCCACCCACAATCCCCACGCCACCCGCCACAAAGCTCCTGCCGCCAACGACGACGTTCGCCCCCGCACCACTGCCACCTGGTGGTGAGCTGGGGTCGGGTGGTGCGGTGGGCCCCGGTTGGCAGGGTGATGTCGGGGCGCCGGGTGGTGTGGTGGGAGTAGGAGGGGTTGGGGCGAGCTTTGGGACTAGTCGGGCGCGGCCGGGTTTGTTTGCGGGGATTCTTACGGTGCTCTGGCTGGCGTTTGTGCCGGCTGATCCGCAGGTGAAGGCGTTGCATCCTGTGCTTTCGACCTTGTCCGGGCTGGTCTCGCTGGTGTTTCTGTACTTTGCGGTTCGCAGCTGGATTCTGGTGCTGAGGCCGAAGGTTTTGCTTCAGCTGTCTCCGCAGGGGTTGACGGTCAAGCGCGCCTACCGCGAAGCCACCATCCCCTGGTACGGCGTGACGCGGCTCCACGTCGGGGGTGACAGCAAACGGCCCTGGCTGATCGCATGGCTCGAACCGCAGTACCAGAACCAGCTGCCCGTATCGCACCGCCGCCACCACGGTGGTCTGCGGATCTATCCGATCGCCCACGGTGCCACCCGGGCCCGCCGCCAGACCCAGGTCAACGAGCTCCGTGCCGCCCTCAACTGGTACGCGGGCCGGATCCACGACAATTCCTACTGATGAACATCCGACCAGCCACCGCCGCCGACAGAGCCGCCATCAGTGACCTGCTCCAGCAGTCCTGGGGCAGCCACATCGCTGTCGCCCACGGCGTCGCGTACGACGCCACGACCCTGCCGGCCATCCTCGCCGAAGAGGACGACCAGATCGTCGGCCTGCTCACCTACAACCTGCAGGACCACGAGCTGGAGATCATCACGATCGACGCCCCCGCACAGCACCGCGGTGTCGGTACTGCGCTTCTCGAGGCGGCGACCGAGGTCGCGGCCCAAGCCGGGGCACACCGCCTCTGGCTCATCACCACCAACGACAACCTCGACGCCCTCCGCTTCTACCAACGCCGCGGCCTGCGCATCGTCGACGTCAGGCCCGGCGCCGTCGACGAGTCCCGCAAGCTCAAACCATCCATCCCAACCACCGGCGCCTACGACATCCCCCTGCACGACGAACTCGTCCTCGAGCTCCTAATCGGGCAGCATCGGCATCTCTAGCCCTTGACGCTTGCCCAGCAGGATGCCGCGTGTGATGGCATCGGTGCCGAACTTGTCCTTGACCTGGTCCAGCGCCGAATCGAGCTCGTTGTTCGCCGCCTTGTCGAACGGCAGCGCCAGCTGCAGGGCCGCCTCGTTCTCCAGGTTGCCGACCGAGATGCCGATCATCGTGATGCCCTGCGCCGCGATCAGTGGATGCGCGCCACGCAGCAACGCCCGCGCCGTGACCAGGATCGCCCGCGTCTGATCCGTTGCCTGAGGCAACGTATGCGAGCGGGTCGCCCGAGTGAAGTCGTCGAACCGCAGCCGCAAAGTGACCGTCCGCCCGGAGCGCCCAGCACTGCGCATCCGCCGAGTAACCCGGTCGACGAGTCCCGCCAGCACCGCATCGAGCGTCGCCGGCGACTTCGGCGACCGGCCCAGCGCCCGTTGCGAACCGATCGACCGGCGCCGCCGCCCGACCTCGATCGGCCGCGGATCGCGGTTGTGCGCCAGCGCATGCAGATGCCGCCCCGATGCCCGCCCGAGCATCGCGATCAGCGCCGCCTCGGGCAGGATCGCCACATCGCCGACCTTCGTCAGCCCACGGCTACGCAGCTTCTCCGCCGTCACCTCGCCGACACCCCACAACCGCGAAACATCCAACGGATGCAGGAATTCCAGCTCCCGGTCCGGCGCGACCTCGAGCAGCCCGTCCGGCTTTGCAACGCCACTGGCCACCTTCGCCAGGAACTTCGTCCGCGCCACCCCGACGGTGATCGGCAGCCCGACGCGGGCGAGCACATCGGCCCGCAGGCGACGCGCGATCTCCACCGGCGTACCGCGGATCTTGCGCAAGCCGCCCACGTCGAGGAAGGCCTCGTCGATCGACAGCCCCTCGACCAGTGGCGTCGTGTCCTCGAAGACCTTGAACACCGCCTTGCTGGCCTCGGAGTACGCCGACATCCGCGGCTCGACGACGATCGCGCCGGGGCAGCGGCGCAGCGCCTGTCCACCGTTCATCGCGGTGCGCACGCCGTACGCCTTGGCCTCGTAGCTGCAGGCGAGCACCACGCCCGCGCCGACGATCACCGGGCGGCCGCGCAGGCGCGGGTCGTCCCGCTGCTCGACCGACGCGTAGAACGCGTCGAGGTCGGCATGCAGGATGGTCGCACCGCCAACGGACACGAACACATGTTCGCATATACCACCGACAGAACGAGATAGGGAGAATTCCCGAAGCGGTGACCGACGATGTCAGGAAAGAATGCAGCTTATGGACCTGTCGGCGTACCGCGATCTCTGGAAGACCCACGGCGTGGTGGCGCTGCTGGCCTCGGCGCTGGTCGCGCGGATGCCGGTGCTGGCGACGATGGTCCCGTTGTCGTTCCTGGCGAAGGACGCCGCCGGCAACTTCGGCTGGGCCGGCGTGGTCGCGGGCGCGTACTCGGTCGGTACTGCGGTCGCCAGCGTCGTCTGGTCGCGCATGGCGGACCGCAAGGGCGCACGGAAGGTCGTCATCGGCACAGGCATGGCCTGGGGGCTGTGGATGGCAGTGCTCGCCCTGATGCCCTACAGCTGGTACCGGCTGCTCCCCATCGCCGCCGTGCTGGCCGGTGTGTTCGTGTCACCGGTCACGTCAGCCCTGCGCGCCAACTGGCCGCGGATAGTCCACGGGTCCCGCCTACGAGCCGTCTACTCGCTGGACGCCACCGCGCAGGAGCTCCTGTTCGTCTTCGGCCCGATGCTCGGTGCGGTGATGGTCAGCTTCGCCAGCCCGCGCGCCGGCCTGCTGGCGTGTGCGGTGACAGCCGCAGCGGCCATCTGGTGGTTCGGAATGAACCAACGGACCGACGTACCGCACGACGAGACTGCCGGACCGCGTCCTACTGCCTGGCAGCTGATCTTCCACTCGCACCGCACGCCGATCCTGCTCGCCTGGGCCTGTCTGGTGATGGGGTTCGCGTCGATGTCGCTCGGTATGGTCGCCGTGGCCGATGAGCACGGGAACCGTTTGATCGCCGGCATTCTCGAGACCGTGGCCGCGGTGGGCAGCGTCACCGGCGGCATCATCAACGGCGCACTCCCAGGCGGTCGTACGTCGGCGGTGTGGCGCCGGATGCTGGTCTTCACCGCACTGGTCGCCGTCTGCATCTTCGCCACCTCGTCCGTCCTCGCGCTCGCGGTGGCGATGTTCGCGACGGGCTGCATGATCGCGCCGACGGTTGCGGCCCTCTACGAGCGCGTCGGCGCACTCACGCCGACGGCCGCGCACACCGAGATCTTCGGCTGGACGCAGAGCGGCGGCATGGTCGGATCCGCGATCGGCTCCGCTGTCGCAGGTGCGGTCGTCGAGGCGTTCGGCGTTCGCTACGCGTGGGTCCTGACGGCCGGCCTCGCCGTACTCGCGACCCTGTCCCTGCTCCGCGTTCCGCCCCATCGCCCGGCCGAGACAAGCGCAGTGGAGGGTACGGCGGTCGCCGCGTAGCGCACGCGGTAGTTCGCCTCGAGTACGCCGCCGTCGCGCGCACACATCGAGATCAGTCGCAGCGGACGGCGGTCCAGCAACATGCCGCGACCCGCAGCGATCGGGTGGATGAGCAGCGAGACCTCGTCGATCAGTCGCCACCGCAGCAGCGAGCGGACGAGCGACAGACTGCCGATCACGTACAGGTCGTCGCCGGGCACCGCCTTCAGGGCGGCGAGCACGCGACGGGTGTCGCCCTGCAGCATCTCGGTGCCGGGGCGGGCGACCACCGGGCGGGATCCGATCACGAGGTTCCGGGTGTGATCGAGACCGGCGAGCGAATCGGCGTACCGCTCGAACGTCTTGCGGCCGAGCAGCACGGTGCGGGCCCCGGCGACCAGCTCTCCGAGGGCCGGCCGGGGGTCGGTCAGCCACAGTTCGGGCCGTTCGACGATGCCATCTTCGGACATGCACAGCCTGGCGACGATGTTCCGCATACCAAGCCAGATGCAAGCTGTGGCCCGAAGGTTGTCAGTCCTTCCGGCGGCCGCGGTGCAGTTCGGTCTCCAGGGCGTCGAGCCGGTTGATCCAGAACTTGCGGTACCGGTCCAGCCAGCTGTCGATCTCGCGCAGCGGGCCGGGGTCGACGGCGTACAGCCGCCGGGTGCCGTCGACGGTCACGGTCGCGAACCCGTTGTCCCGCAGCACCCGCAGATGCTGCGAGACGGCCGGCTGGCTGATGCCGAACTCCGCGCCGATCGTGCCGGCGATACTGCCGGCCGGCAGCTCGCCGTCGGCGAGCAGCTCAAGGATCCGGCGCCGGACCGGATCGCCGAGGATGTCGAACGCGTGCACGGCACAATTATTTCAGCGATGACTTATATGAACAAGTCACCGGAGGGTTTGCGGTTGGCGACGACCCGGCGCGGGGAGCCTTCCGGTACTGACAGTGATCTGCCGGACGGGCCCGCTCGGGTGATGGTCAGCCGGTAGGCAACGGTCAGGTCACGGCTAGAATGACCGCGAGACTACGCCTGGTGCAACGCCGCACGGCGTACCGCAACCAGTGGTTTGAGGAGAAACACTGTGGGACGCGTCGTACACAAGTACGGCGGTTCTTCGGTCGCCGACGCCGATTGCATCAAGCGCGTGGCCCAACGGATCGTCGCGACAAAGAAGGCCGGGAACGACGTCGTAGTGGTGATCTCCGCCATGGGCGACACCACCGACGAACTGATGGACCTGGCCCAGCAGGTCTCTCCGCTGCCCCCGCCGCGCGAGCTGGACATGCTGCTCACCTCGGGTGAGCGGATCTCCGCCGCGCTGCTGGCGATGGCGATCGCCAACCTGGGGTACGAAGCACGCAGTTTCACCGGTTCGCAGGCCGGGGTGATCACGACGTCCGCGCACGGCAACGCGCGCATCATCGACATCACACCGGGCCGGATCGAGGGCGCCCTCGGTGAGGGCCACATCGCGATCGTGGCCGGGTTCCAGGGCGTCGCCCAGGACACCAAGGACATCACCACGATGGGCCGCGGCGCGTCCGACACCACCGCGGTGGCACTGGCCGCCGCGCTCGAGGCCGACTACTGCGAGATCTACACCGACGTGGACGGCATCTTCACCGCGGACCCGCGGATCGTGCCGGCCGCCAAGCACATCCCGAAGATCTCCTACGAGGAGATGCTCGAGATGGCCGCCTGCGGCGCCAAGGTGCTCCACCTGCGCTGCGTCGAGTACGCGCGGCGCTACAACGTCCCCGTCCATGTGCGTTCCTCCTTCTCGCAGAAGGAAGGCACCTGGGTCGTCGATGCGAAGGAACTGGATGAGATGGAACAGGCGATAATCTCCGGCGTGGTCCAGGACCGCAACGAGGCCAAGATCACGGTCGTCGGCGTACCGGACAAGCCCGGTGAGGCGGCCCGGATCTTCGAGACGGTCGCCGGTGCCGAGACCAACATCGACATGATCGTGCAGAACGTCTCGGCGGTCGCCACCAACCGCACCGACATCTCGTTCACGCTGCCCCGCGTCGACGGCGCCCGGGCGATGTCCGCCCTGGCCCGGATGAAGGACGAGGTGGGCTACGAGCAGTTGCTGTACGACGACCAGATCGGCAAGGTCTCGGTCGTCGGTGTCGGAATGCGCTCGCACCCGGGCGTTTCGGCGAAGTTCTTCTCCGCGCTGGCCGACGCCGGCGTGAACATCGAGATGATCTCCACCTCGGAGATCCGGATCTCGGTGGTCGTGGACGAGAACCTGGTGGATGCTGCCGTGACCGCGGCGCACACCGCATTCGATCTGGACGACGAGCACACCCAGGCTGTCGTGTACGGAGGAACTGGACGGTGACCCCTGTGAGCGCTGTGGAGAACACGATCGAGGACCGGGCGGGTCTGCCATCGCTGGCGGTGGTCGGTGCGACCGGAGCCGTCGGGTCGGTGATGCTGACCCTGCTCTCGACCCGGGAGAACGTCTGGGGAGAGATCCGGCTGATCGCGTCCGAGCGCTCCGCGGGTAAGCGGCTGAAGGTCCGCGGCGAGGAGGTCGAGGTCGTCGCGATCAGCGAGGACGCCTTCGACGGCATCGACGTGGCGATGTTCGACGTACCGGACGAGGTGTCCGCGCACTGGGCGCCGATCGCGGCCGCCAAGGGCGCGGTCGTGGTCGACAACTCGGGCGCGTTCCGGATGGACCCGGACGTCCCGCTGGTGGTCCCGGAGGTGAACGCCGAAGCGGCCCGGAACCGGCCGAAGGGCATCATCTCCAACCCGAACTGCACGACGCTGTCGATGATCGTGGCGATGGGCGCGCTGCACCACCGCTACGAGCTCGAGCAGCTCGTGGTCGCGTCGTACCAGGCCGCGTCCGGCGCCGGGCAGGCCGGTATCGACGCGCTGTACGACCAGCTGACGAAGGTGTCCGGCAATCGCGAGCTCGGCAGCTCGCCGGGCGACGTACGGCGGGTTGTCGGCAACGACCTCGGTCCGTTCCCGGCGCCGCTCGCGCTGAACGTCGTGCCGTGGGCCGGCTCGCTCAAGGACGACGGCTGGTCGTCCGAGGAGCTGAAGGTCCGCAACGAGTCGCGCAAGATCCTCGGCCTGCCGGATCTGAAGGTGTCCGCGACCTGCGTACGGGTCCCGGTCGTCACCACGCACTCGCTGTCGGTGCACGCGCGGTTCGTCCAGGAGGTCGACGCCGACGGCGCCCGCGAGGTACTACGGGACGCCCCGGGCGTGCTGCTGTTCGACAACCCGGCCGAGGGCGAGTTCCCGACGCCGGCCGATGTCGTCGGCACCGACCCGACCTGGGTCGGCCGGATCCGCAAGTCTCTCGACGACCCGAACGAGCTCGAACTGTTCGTCTGCGGCGACAACCTGCGCAAGGGCGCGGCGCTGAACACCGCGCAGATCGCCGAGGTCGTCGCCAAGGAGTTCGCGCCGGCGAAGGCGTAGAGACCGACAGAAGGCCCGCACAGCGCTGCTGTGCGGGCCTTCGACGTCTTCCTAGAGCCAGTTCTCCCGAGCTGCGTGCAGGGCCAGCTGGAAGCGGGTGCTGGCGCCGGTGCGGTTCATCAGGCGCTCGAGGTACCGGAAGAACGTGCGGCGGCTGATGCCGAGCGTGCGCGCGATGGTGTCGTCCGCGGCGCCGGTCGCCAGCAGCGCGAGCAGGCGGCGCTCGATCGGCTCCAGGCGGTCGTCCTCGGTGCCGACCGAGGCGTGCAGCGGCAGCGCGTTGCGCCAGCACAGCTCGAACATCCCGATCAGCGCCGACAGCAGGCTGCTCGGCCGGATGATCAGCAGCGACCGGTTCACGTCGGTGTCGCGGGCCGACATCGACACGAACGCGATCGAGCCGTCGATGATCGTCAGCTTCGCCGGTACGTCGGGAAGCACCCGCGCCTGCTCGCCGGCCTCGACGCACGGCAGGATGTTCTCGGTCAGGTATCCGGGCACCTCGACCGATTCGGGCGAGTAGACGACCCGGTACGAGACGCCGCGGCGGAGGTGGTCGATCTCCTCCTGGTTCGGGCCGCCGATGTAGTACGGCGGGGAGTCGATCGCGAGGATCTCGCGCTGCACACCGCCCTTGATCTGATGGATCCGCTCGACGATCGCGCTGCCGGTGACGACCTCGATCAGATGCGTCGTCGACTCGTTGTGCACGGTCCGGCGGAACTCGTCGTACGCGTTCAGGACCTCGATCCGGGCCTGCTTCAGCTCTGACTCCCGGCGCAGCGTCATCGCCTCCAGGCCCGCGTCCGGCGGCACCGGCAGGTAGCGGGAGTGGTCCGAGCCCGAGCGGCGGGCCAGGCCGGCCTGGACGAGGCCGCTCAGGATCGATTCGATCGAGCGTTCGCGGTCCGGGACCGCCTCATCCAGTTCGGTGATCGACGACGGTCCGGTCCGCAGCAGATGCTGGTAGACCACGATCTCGTCGTCGTTGAGCCCGAGCACCTTCAAATGGTCGGCACGCTCCGTGTCCGTTGTGCTCACAACGCTCCCCTCCCTTCCCAGTGCTGTCACCGTCCGCTACCGTCCCTCAAGCGTAGATGGGGCGGTCCAATGCCGTCGGCACGGTCCGTGTCGACGTGTATGCGCGTAGCGATATTTGTTGTTCGATCAACATTCTTGTGCCGTGTCACCATCTGGCCACCATTTCCGCGCAGTTGTGAGCGAGAATTGAGGTCCAGCAGCCCGGCGACGGACCACCTGAGCGCCGCCGGGCTGCTGTTCCAATTCTGGCCCGAGTTGGCTGTCTCGTCAGCGGAGCCTGTTTCGGTTGGGTCTCGATCCCGGCGCATCGGTGCCCTCGCACTTCCGTGCCATCACCGGCTGTGCTGGAGGGTGTACAAACTGTGGCATCTCCAATCGTGAGGCCGATGAGGAGGAGCGCCCGATGCGACCGGTTCCGCCGTGTGCCGCCGCCGCTCGTGTCGGTGCTGCCGTCCCCGGCGCGCTGGCATCTTTGCAGGGATTCCAGCTAGCGCTGTCCTCCGCCGGCCTCCGGTCCGTCTCCACACCTGCTGCGCGCACCTGCCGGCGTCCGCAGCATTTCTGGGGACGGACTCGAGGTGCGATGACCGCCGCCCTGGTCATCGTGCCGGCCGGTCCGGGTCGGCTTGCGTCCGCTTCCGCCCAGCGCGGACGCTGCACCGGATCGACGGTGGAACCCCGGGAGGTGCAGACCGGTGCTCCGTGGATGGTGAGGCTGTCCATGGGGAGCGCGGATGTGATGTTGCGCGTCACGTCCTCCGTCCGGTTCGCTCCGGCCAGGAAGCATCTTCCGGGGTCCCGCCGATAACACGCGTCCCCTGTGACAACAGCCGTCACGGGACCGGTGTGGCAGGTCACGTCAACTTCGTATCGGTGCGTAGCGTCGTACCTGTGAATTGACGGCGATTTGACTTGGCTGGAAGGCGTTTTGGTCGTCGCTGGCTGTCAAATGTATATTCCGGATAACGATCGGCGAAGGACGACTCAGGTGTTGCTGACGCAGTGTCGTACGGGGTTTCGTAGCCGTCTGTACGTCGTTGCTCACTAAGGAGGACCGCTGTGTCGTCGGCGTTGAAGCCGATCCGCTACTCTGCTTCCCGGTCTGCGTGGCACGCCGCCGTACCCCGGGCGGCAGTCGCCGAAACCCAGGTGCTCGGCCATCGTGGATCCAACTTTCCGGCAGAGAGAGGCGTCGCCTGAATGAACGCGACTAGCGTCGACGAGGAGTTCAACCCGTCGGTGCACGTGTACGAACCACACAAGGTCGGCCTGCCGGCCCTGCGCCCGTACTTCAAGGCGCTGTGGCAGCGGAGAGAGTTCGCAGCGGAGATGTCCCGGACCAACATCCGGGGTGCGCACACGAACACCTTCTTCGGCCAGGTGTGGCTGGTGCTGAACCCGCTGTTGCTCGCCTTGGTCTATTACCTGCTCACCGACATCATCGCCGGTGGCAGCACGAAGGTGGACGCCGGTCTGCGGTTCGCTCACATGTGCGGCGGCCTGTTCGCCTTCTACTACTTCTCGGGTGCGATGACGGCCGGTGCGGCCAGCGTGGTCGGCGGCGGCAAGTTGCTGATGAACCAGTCGTTCCCGCGGATGCTGCTCCCGCTGTCCGCGGTGCGGACGGCGTTCTTCCGCTTCCTGCCGACCTTGGTCGTGTACGTCGCGATCCACGTCATCGTGGGGCTGAAGCTGCACTGGCAGATGCTGCTCGCACCGGTGTTCCTGGTGCTGCTGACGATCTTCGCGGCCGGTATGGGGATGATCTTCGCCGCGCTGCAGGTGTACTTCCGCGACACCACCAGCTTCCTGCCGTACTTCGTGCGTATCTGGCTGTACATGTCACCGGTGCTCTGGTTCGCCGAGCAGGCACCGGCCAAGTTCAAGGGCTTCATCCAGTACAACCCGCTCTACTCGCTGCTGGGCGGCTGGACCGACCTGCTGGTCAAGGGCCACATTCCCGAGTGGAAGATGTGGGCGGGTGCCGTGGTGTTCGCGGGCGCCGCGTTCGTGATCGGCTCGTTGTTCTTCATGTCGAGGGAGCGTGAGTTCGTTGTCCGTCTCTGAGACCGAGAAGAAGCCCATGCAGAAGAGCCCCTCGGACATCCCCGCCGTCAAGGTGCAGGACGTGTCGATCACCTACCGGACCACGTTCGAGCGGGTGCCGACCTTCAAGAGCGCGATCATCCGGCTCGGCCGCGGCGAGCGCGCCGTCCGCGAGGTCAAGGCCGTCCAGAACGTGTCCTTCGACGTCAACCACGGCACCACGATCGGCATCATCGGCGCGAACGGCGCCGGTAAGTCGACGCTGATGCGCGCGGTGGCCGGCATCCTGCCGCCGACGTCGGGCCGGATCGAGGTGCACGGCCGGGTCTCCACGCTGCTGTCGCTGGGCGTCGGCTTCAACGCCGCCCTGTCCGGCAAGGAGAACGTGGTCCTGGGTGGCCTGGCGGCCGGCCTGAGCCGCAAGGAGATCGAGGCGCGGTACGAGGAGATCGCCGAGTTCGCCGAGCTCGGTGACTTCATGGAGATGCCGATGCGGACGTACTCGTCCGGCATGTTCAGCCGGCTCGCGTTCTCCGTCGCGGTGCACATGGACCCGGACATCCTGCTGATCGACGAGGCGCTGTCCGCCGGTGACGCGTCGTTCAAGACCAAGGCCGCGGCCAAGATGGGCGAGCTGGTCTCGAACAGCCGGACGATGTTCCTGGTCAGCCACGCGATGAGCAGCGTCCGCGAGATGTGCAACGACTGCATCTGGCTGCACAAGGGCAAGCTGATGATGCGCGGCGAGCCCAACGAGGTCATCCAGGCCTACACCAAGTTCCTGCAGGTCGGGGAAGAAGAAGCCGTCTCACTCGAGGACCTCTGACCGATGTCACGCAGCACGGCGCCGGACGTGGGGATCATCACGACCGGTCACGACGTGGCCGACGCGCGCCTGCACAAGATCACCGCGGCCCTGCAGCAGCGCGACCTCACGGTCGAGCTCTGGGGCCTCGGTGAGGCGAGCGGCGGACCGGCCGGCGCGATCGTGCACGCCGGACCGCGCGGCACGATGGTGCAGCGGCTGGCCCGGACCGCCGTGCTGCCGTGGCGGACCAAGGCGAAGGTGGTGATGACGGTCGATCCGGACATGATCCCGATCGCCCGTCTCGTCACCGGCCTGCGCCGGCGCAAGCTGGTCGTCGACGTCCACGAGGACTACGAGCGGCTGCTGGCCGACCGCGCCTGGGCCAAAGGCCCTGCCGGTCTGCCGGCCCGGCTGATCGTGCGCGCCGGGTCGAAGCTGGCCGCGGGCGCCGACCTCACCGTGGTTGCCGACTCGCATCTGGCGCCGCACCAGGCGAAGCACCGCCTCGTGGTGCAGAACCTTCCTGACCACGGCTTCCTGGCTCCGGCCCCGGCGACCGGCGCTCCGCGCGCTGTGTACGTCGGTGACCTCCGGGAGAGCCGTGGACTCTTCGACATGGTCGAGACCGTCGCCGCGGCGCCGGAGTGGTCTCTCGACCTGGTCGGCCCGGTCGCACCGTCGGACCGGGAGCGGCTCGAGGCCCGGATCGAGGAGCCCGAGCTGGCCGGCCGCGTCCGGTTGCACGGGCGCCAGCCACCCGCGGACGCGTGGCGGATCGCGCAGGGTGCCTGGGCCAGCCTGGCGATGCTGCAGCCGACCCCGGCGTTCATCGAAGCGATGCCGTCCAAGATCTACGAGTACCTCGCCAGCGGTCTTCCCGTGCTGTCCACCCGGCTGCCCCGGCAGACCCGGGTGATCGAGGAGTCCGGTGGCGGAGTCCTGGTGGACTCGGTGGCAGAAGCCGCCGAGACCTTGCGGCGCTGGTCCGCGGACCCCGGTGAGCTGGAGAAGTTGCACGACCACGCGCTGCAGTGGGCAGCGGAGCACCTGCCGACCAATACGCCGTACGACGACCTGGCCGACGCGATTCTCAAACTGCTAAAGGGAAGTGCATGACCGACCGCCCTCACCTGTTGTACGTCGCCTGGGGCTTCCCGCCCTGCCGGGGCGGCGGTGTCTACCGGGCACTGGCCACGGCCAACCGGTTCGCCGCGCTCGGCTGGAAGGTGACCGTGCTGACGGCCGACCGCGACACGTTCTTCCGGTTCACCGGTGCGGACCTGACTCTCGAGGAGCGGGTCGACCCCTCCGTCGAGGTTGTCCGGGTGCCGTTCGAGTGGCCGATCCTCGAAGCCGATCTGCGCAAGTGGTCCAAGCGCCGGGCGCAGAACCCGAAGCTGTGGAGCAAGTGGCGCACCAAGCAGGACCAGATCCCGTTCCCGGAGACCGGGTACGGACCGTGGCGTTCGGTGATCGAGAAGGCCGCCGAGCAGATCCACAAGACCAGCAAGGTCGACCTGACCGTCGCGACCGCGAACCCGCATGTCGCGTTCACCGCGGCGTACCACCTGCACAAGAAGTTCCAGGTGCCGTACGTGATGGACTACCGCGACGCGTGGCTGCTGGACGTGTTCACCGGTGACCGGCTGCACGAGCCGAACAGCCGCGCGGCCAAGTGGGAGAAGAAGCTGGTCGAGTCCGCTCGCGAGGTCTGGTTCGTGAACGACCCGATCAAGGAGTGGCACGAGAAGCTCTACCCGGCGCACGCATCGAAGATGCACACGGTCGCGAACGGCTTCGACCCCGACCTGGTGCCGGACACCGCCGACCGCGGCGCGGTCACGGATCGCCCGCTGGTCTTCGGGTACGTCGGCACGGTGTCGCCGAAGGTGCCGCTGACCGAGTTCGTCGAGGGCTGGAAGATCGCCAAGGAGCAGTCCGAGGAGCTGGCCGGCGCGAAGGCCAAGATCCACGGCTACCTCGGGTACTACGCGCAGCCGCGGGCGGACATGCTCGCGACGATCAACAGCGCGTCCGAGGCCGGGGTCAGCTACGAGGGCCCGGTCGGCAAGGCCGAGATCGCCAAGGCGTACGACGAGTTCGACGTCCAGCTGCTGATGCTGGGCAAGGGCCGTTACGTCACCAGCGGCAAGGTGTTCGAGTACCTCGCCACCGGGCTGCCGGTGGTGTCGGTGCACGACCCGGAGAACGCGGCGTCCGACGTACTGCGGGGTCATCCGTTGTGGTTCCCGGTGGCGGACGTGACGCCGGAGGCGATCGCGGCGGCGCTGATCGAGGCGGCGCACGCGGCGCGGACCGCGGACGAGGGGATCCGGGCGAAGGCGCGCGAGTTCGGTGCGTCGTACCGGCGGGATCTGCAGCTGGATCCGCGGATCGAGTCGCTGGCTGCGTCTGTGAAGGGGGTTGCCGCATGAGCACCGTCGTACTGCTGTCCACGCGTCGGCTTCCGCCGACGTACTTCGACCAGGTCCGCGAGGACCTCGGCGACCAGAACATCACCATCGACGTCGTCGGCTGGGTGGCCCCGTCCGCGTGGGTCGCCGACAAGGTCAACACCTTCACGCTGATCGGCCCCGGGCGCATGCCGGCCCAGCCCGCACCCGAGCCTGAGGTCGAGGCCGAGGCAACCGACGAAGCCCCGGACGCCGTGATCGCCCCCGAGGCGGTCGCCGATCCGGAGACAGTTGTCGCCGACGAGGCAAAGGTCGCCCCGGCAGCAGCCGAGGTAGCCGCCGCAGGCGAGAACCCGGTCACCCAGCCGGTGGCGCCGTCCGCCACGCCGGCCCCGCCCCCTCCAGCCGCGAAGCCGCGGCCTACTGGGGCCAAGCGGGTCGTGAAGGCGGTGGAGTGGCGGGCGCGCAAGGCACGCAAGGTTGCCGGGCGGATGTTGCCTAAGGCAATTAAGACGTCGGCACCGGTCAAGTTCCTGCGTGGGCAGCGGGCGACCAACGATCTCGGTAAGAACTACTGGGAGCGCGTGCTCAGCCGTCGCGACGTGATGGCGACCATCGACAAGGCCGATGTGGTCGTGGCGCTCGACGCCGGTGCGATCTGGGCCGGCTGGAACCTCGGCCAGCGGAAGGCGAGCACCCCGGTGGTGCTCGGTCTGCCGGCCGCCCGCCGTGAGTTCGACCAGTTGAAGGCACCAGCAGGTAATGGGTGACACGACGACGATGACGATCCGCGAGCACCTGCCGGCGCCGCTGGCCCGGACCGCGGGAGCGGTCCGGCGGCGCCTCCGGGGCTTGCGGTACTCGTTCACGCAGCTGCCGGCGTTCCCGCCGGCAGCGACGACGCCGGTGCGGATGTGGGTCGGGCCGACCAACTCCGCCGGTCAGGGCAACGCCTGGGCACGGGCTGCCAGGACCGTCGAAGGCGTGGACGCCGTCTCGTTCGTCCTGCAGCGCAAGGGGAAGTTCCAGTTCGCGGTCGACTACGGCGTACCGCTGGCCTGGTTCGGCCAGCCGCGCTGGCAGCGCGCCCAGCAGCAGCACATCCTGTCGAACTACACACACGTGATGGTCGAGTCGCTGCGGCCGGTCTTCGGCTCCCGCGGCTACCCGGACGCAACCCCCGACATCGAGGCGATGCTCGCGAAGGGCATCAACGTCTCGCTGCTCTTCCACGGCTCCGACATCCGCCTGCCCAGCCGGCACGCGAAGCGCGAGCAGTGGTCGCCGTTCACCCCGGGTGACGAGCTGACCGAGCGGCTGGAGGCGCAGGCCCGCCGGCACGCCGAGCTGGTCGAGTCGCTGAACCTGCCGGTCTTCGTCTCCACGGTCGACCTGCTGGACGACGTACCGAACGCGCAGTGGCTGCCGGTCGCGATCGACCCGGCGCCCTGGCAGCAGGCGGCGCGGCCGCTGTTCGGCCACGACAAGCCCGTCGTTGCTCACGTTCCGTCGAACGCCAAGCTCAAGGGCACCGAGGAGATCGACGCCGTCCTCACCGCTCTGCACGAGAGCGGACAGATCGAGTACCGGCGCATCACCGGCGTACCGCACAGCGGCATGCCGGCCGTGATCGGCGACGCCGACATCGTTGTCGACCAACTCCGGATCGGCCTGTACGGCGTGGCGGCCGCGGAAGCCCTGGCCGCCGGGCGGATCGTCGTTTCGTACGTCGGTGACGGTGTGCGCCGGCGGGTGCGTAGTCTGGCCGGGCGAGAGGTGCCGATCGTGGAGGCTGATCCCGACACCCTGGGTGATGTCGTCACCGGTCTGATCGCCGATCGTGACGCCGCCGCCGAGCGGGCGACGGACGGTCCCGGCTTCGTGACGGAGCTGCACGACGGACGCCGCTCGGCCGAAGCACTTACCCCCTGGCTGACTCAGAAGGAGACCCTGTGACGTCCCGCATCGCGCCATCCGCCGACGTCGACGACAGCGCCCAGATCGGCGACGGATCGTCGGTCTGGCACCTCGCGCAGATCCGCGAGAACGCCGTCCTCGGCAAGAACTGCATCGTCGGTCGCGGCGCCTACGTCGGGACCGGGGTCCGGATGGGCGACAACTGCAAGATCCAGAACTACGCGCTGGTGTACGAGCCCGCCTCGCTCGAGGACGGTGTGTTCATCGGACCGGCCGTCGTGCTCACCAACGACTACTTCCCGCGCGCGGTGAACCCGGACGGTTCGCCGAAGAGCGGGCACGACTGGGAACCGGTCGGGGTGACGATGAAGGAAGGCTGCTCGCTCGGTGCGCGCAGCGTCTGCGTGGCCCCGGTCACCATCGGCCGCTGGGCCACCGTCGCCGCCGGTGCGGTGGTGACCAAGGACGTGCCAGACTTCGCGCTGGTCGCCGGGGTTCCGGCTCGGCGGCTCAAGTGGGTCGGCAAGGCCGGAGTTCCGCTGCTCTCCGTCGGTGACGGCGAGTGGAAGTGCCCGAACACGGGCGAGATGTACATCGAAACCGACGGGCGGCTGCGGCCGGCCGAAGAAAACCTGGAGGAGAACTGATGGTGCAGCCGATTCCGGCCGCGAAGCCGATCATCGGGAAGGAGGAGCGCGAGGCAGTCGACCGTGTCATGCAGTCCGGCATGCTGGCCCAGGGCCCCGAGGTAGCGGCGTTCGAGCAGGAGTTCGGCGCAGCGCTGGTCTCCGGCCGTGCGTGCGTCGCGACGAACTCGGGCACGTCGGGTCTCCACCTCGGCCTGCTGGCCGCGGGCGTCGGACCGGGTGACGAGGTCATCGTCCCGTCGTTCACCTTCGCCGCGACCGCGAACAGCGTCGCGCTGACCGGCGCCACCCCGGTGTTCGTCGACATCGAGCCGACGTACTTCTGCCTGGACCCGAAGGCGGTCGAGGCAGCGATCACCGAGAAGACCAAGGCCGTCATGCCGGTGCACCTGTTCGGTCACCCGGCCAACATGACCGCCCTGCAGGAGATCGCGGACAAGCACGGCATCCAGATCTACGAGGACGCCGCGCAGGCCCACGGCGCCACCTGGAACGGCGCGCCGGTCGGCACCTTCGGCGAGTTCGCGATGTTCAGCCTGTACCCGACCAAGAACATGACGTCCGGTGAGGGCGGTATGAACTCGGTCGCGAACGCCGACATCGAGCGCCGGATGCGGCTGTACCGCAACCAGGGCATGCTCAAGCAGTACGAGAACGAGGTCGTCGGCCTGAACAACCGGATGACCGACCTGCACGCCGCCATCGGCCGGGTGCAGCTGACCAAGGTCGGCGGCTGGACCAAGCAGCGGCAGGAGAACGCGGCCTTCCTGGACGCGAACCTCGCCGGTGTCGGCGTCCCGGCCGTGGCCGCCGAGGCCAGCCACGTGTACCACCAGTACACGATCCGGGTGACCGAGGACCGCGACGGCTTCGCGAACGCGCTGCGGACGGAGTACGGCGTCGGCTGCGGCGTCTACTACCCGATCCCGAACCACCGGCTCCCGTCGTTCCAGCGTGAGCTGGACCTGCCGGAGACCGAGAAGGCCGCGGCCGAGGTGCTCTCGCTGCCGGTCCACCCCTCGCTGTCCGAGGACGACCTGAACCGGATCGTGGCCGCGGTGAACACCGTGGCGAAGGCGGGTGCGTGACCATGGCGAACCTGCGTGCGGGCCTGATCGGCCTGGGCATGATGGGACGGCACCACGCTCGGGTGCTGGCCTCCCTCGAGGGCGTCGACCTGGTCGCGGTCGCCGACCCGGGCGGTGACAAGTTCAACGTGGCCGGCGGTCGTCCGGTGCACGAGAACATCGAGCAGCTGATCGCCGAGAAGCTCGACTACTGCATGGTCGCGGTGCCGACGCAGTACCACGCCGAGATCGCGAAGGCGCTGGCCGAGGCCGGCGTGCACGCGATGATCGAGAAGCCGCTGGCCGGCTCCTCGGCCGAGGCGACCGAGATCGCGAAGGCGTTCGAGGCGGCCGGGCTGGTCGGCGCGGTCGGCCACATCGAGCGGTACAACCCGGCGCTGCAGGCGCTGCGGGTGCGGCTGGAGGCCGGCGAGCTGGGTGAGACCTACCAGATCACCACGCGTCGTCAGGGCCCGTTCCCGGCCCGGATCGCCGACGTCGGCGTGGTGCTCGACCTGGCCACCCACGACATCGACCTGACCGCTTGGGTAACGCAGTCGCCGTTCGTCACGGTGTCCGCGCAGAGCGCCCACAAGTCGGGCCGGCAGTACGAGGACCTGATCGCGGTGACCGGCAAGCTGGCCGACGGCACCGTCACCAGCCACCTGGTCAACTGGCTGTCCCCGATGAAGGAGCGGCTCACCGTCGTCACCGGTGAGAAGGGCGCGTTCATCGCCGACACCCTGACGGCCGACCTGTCGTTCCACGCGAACGGCACTGTACAGACCGCGTGGGACGACGTCGCGCACTTCCGCGGTGTCAGCGAGGGCGACATGATCCGGTACGCGATCAGCAAGCCCGAGCCGCTGAAGACCGAGCACGAGGCTTTCCGCGACGCCGTCCTGGGCAAGGAAGCCGACATCGTCACGCTGCAGCAGGGTCTGACCACCGTCGCGGTGGCCGAGGCCGTGATCCAGTCCGCCGCCGAGGATCGAACCATCAAGGTCGCTGGGGAGTCTGCCTAGCATGAAGGTTCTGAGTGTTGTCGGGGCTCGCCCACAGTTCGTGAAGCTGGCGCCGGTTGCGGAGGCATTCGCCGCGACCGAGCACCAGCACGTGATCGTGCACACCGGGCAGCACTACGACAAGAACATGTCCGACGTGTTCTTCGCCGACCTGCGCATCCCGGACCCGGACGTCCACCTGGGCGTCGGGTCCGGCAGCCACGGCGTCCAGACCGGCGCGATGCTGGCCGCGATGGACGCCGTACTGGACGAGCACAAGCCGGACTGGGTGCTGGTGTACGGCGACACGAACTCGACGCTCGCCGGCGCCCTGTCAGCGGTGAAGATGCACCTGCCGGTCGCGCACCTCGAGGCCGGCCTGCGCTCGTTCAACCGGCTGATGCCGGAGGAGCACAACCGGGTGCTGACCGACCACGCGGCCGACCTGCTGCTCGCGCCGACCCAGGTCGCGATGGACCACCTGGCGAGCGAAGGTCTGAAGGACAAGTCCCGCCTGGTCGGCGACGTCATGACCGACGTCTGCTTCCGGGTCCGCGACGCGGTCCAGGACAAGCCGCTGGACCTGCCGTTCAAGCCGGGTGAGTACGTCGTCTCGACCATCCACCGGGCCGAGAACACCGACGACCCGGCGCGACTGGCCGGTATCGTCGACGGTCTGGCCGCGGCCGGTTCGCCGGTGCTGCTGCTGGCCCACCCGCGCCTGGTCGCCAAGTGCGCGGAGCACGGCATCAAGCTGGAGCGTCCGGACGGTTCGCTGCACGTCCGCGAGCCGCTGGCGTACCCGGAGATGGTTGCCGCCGTCCTCGGTTCGGCCGGTGTGGTGACGGACTCCGGCGGTCTCCAGAAGGAGGCCTTCCTGCTCGGCCGGGTGTGCACCACGCTGCGCACCGAGACCGAGTGGGTCGAGACGCTGGAGGACGGGTGGAACGTGTTGACATCCGACGTGAGTAAGCTGCCCGAGTTGGCCGCACGGCCGGCTCCCACGGGGGAACGCCCGATGCCCTACGGCGACGGCCACGCTGCTGAGCGTGTCGTAGCCACTCTCGCGGAGTAACTACATGACGAAGGCCGCCGAAGAGAACCAGACGCCGTCGACCCAGGAGCTGCCTGGGTCGACAGATGTGGGGACCCCGCCGCCCGGTGCGCCAGTCAGTGCCTTCCCCGGGGAGTCCGGCACCCCGCCGGCTTCCCGCAGCGGACGGCTGCCACGAGTCGAGTCGCTCACCGGCCTTCGCTGGTGGGCGGCCTTCTTCGTGTTCTGCCACCACATGACCAACCTGGCGCCGCTGCCGATCTTCGACTTCCTGAAGTACGGCACCTCCGGCGTCACGTTCTTCTTCGTGCTGTCCGGATTCGTGCTGACCTGGTCGGCCCAGAAGGGCACGAAGATCCGGACGTTCTACCGGCGCCGGTTCGCCCGGATCTTCCCGCTGTACTTCCTCACCCTGGTCGCGGCGTTCTTCGTCTTCTACCGGGTCGACCCGCCGGCCGGGATGTCCTGGATCAAGCCGATCTCGGTCACCGTGCTGGTGCTGTCGCTGTTCCTGGTGCACGGCTGGTCCAACAACCCCACGATCCTGTACGGCGGGAACCCGGCGGGCTGGACGTTGTCGGTGGAGGCGTTCTTCTACGCGTACTTCCCGTTCGTCTGGCGGGCCACGCAGCGGCTGAAGGTGGCCGGCGGCCTGATCCTGTGCGTCAGCGTGATCGTGCTGGGCGGCGCGTATCGACTGGCGTTGTTCCACTACAAGGACGTCGTACCGATCCTGCCGCAACCGGTGCTGCACTCGGTGGCGTTCCTGTTCGGTATCGGCCTGGCGATCTCGCTGCGGTCGGGCTGGAAGCCGCGGATCCCGGTGTGGTTCGCGTTCCTGGTCACCGGCGGCGGCCTGTACATCCTCTGGTACTCCGGTGCGCACCCGGCGAACTTCCCGGGCGCGGTCACCATGGGCCTGTGCCAGAAGGAGATCCTCACCTTCCTGTACGGCTTCCTGATCTTCGCGGTCGCGGCCCGCGACACCCGCGGCGGCCGGTCGCTGCTGCGCAGCAAGCCGATGGTCGCGCTCGGCCAATGGTCCTACGCCTTCTACCTGGTGCACGCCACGATCCTGTACGCGATCAAGGAGCACCACGGTGTGGCCGGCCCGATCGGCTGGTCCAACCTGACGTGGTACGCCGGTGTCCTCGTCCTCTCGATCATTGCCTCGTGGCTGCTCTACAAGTTCGTCGAGCACCCGCTGGAACGGAAGCTCCGGGGCCCCCGATGAAGAATCACTACCTAGTGGAGAACCAGTGCGTGTCAGTGTTGTTGCCTTAGGCAAGATCGGACTGCCGTTGGCGGTCCAGTTCGCGGCCAAGGGCCATCAGGTCGTCGGCGTCGACATCAACGAGAAGTTCGTCGAGATGGTGAACGCCGGCAAGGAGCCGTTCCCGGGTGAGGCCCACCTGCAGGAGCTGCTCGCCGAGACCGTGGCCGACGGCCGTCTGCGGGCGACCACGGACTACGCGGACGCCATCCCGAACAGTGACGCGGTCGTCGTGGTCGTGCCGCTGTTCGTCGACGAGAAGACCGGCGAGCCCGAGTTCGGCTGGATGGAGAACGCGACCCGTTCGCTGGCCGAGCACCTCAGCCCCGGCACCCTGGTCAGCTACGAGACCACGCTGCCGGTCGGCACCACCCGCAACCGGTGGAAGCCGATGATCGAGGAGATCTCCGGTCTGACCGAGGGCACCGACTTCCACCTGGTGTTCTCGCCGGAGCGGGTGCTCACCGGCCGGGTCTTCGCGGACCTGCGCAAGTACCCGAAGCTGGTCGGCGGTCTGTCCGAGGAGGGCGCCAAGCGCGCCATCGCCTTCTACGAGGCCGTGCTGGACTTCGACGAGCGTCCCGACCTGCCGCGCGCGAACGGCGTCTGGGACCTCGGTTCGGCCGAGGCGTCCGAGCTGGCGAAGCTGGCCGAGACCACCTACCGCGACGTGAACATCGGCCTGGCGAACCAGTTCGCCCGGTTCGCCGGCCAGAACGGCATCGACGTACACGCCGTGATCGAGGCGTCGAACTCGCAGCCCTACAGCCACATCCACCGGCCCGGTATCGCGGTCGGCGGCCACTGCATCCCGGTCTACCCGCGGCTGTACCTGTGGACCGACCCGGAGGCAACCGTTGTCCGGGCCGCCCGCGAGGCGAACGCCGGTATGCCGGACTACACCATCGGCCTGCTCGAGGGCGCCTTCGGCGACCTGAAGGGGGCGAAGGTGGTCGTGCTCGGCGCGGCGTACCGTGGTGGCGTGAAGGAGACGGCGTTCTCCGGAGTCTTCCCGGCCGTCGAGGCGCTGAAGGCGCGCGGCGCCGAGGTGTCCGTGCACGACCCGCTGTACACCGACGAGGAGCTCCAGGGCCTCGGCTTCACGCCGTACACGCTGGGTACTCCGGTCGACGCGGCGGTGCTGCAGGCCGACCACGCGGACTACGCGCAGCTGAGCCCGGCCGACCTGCCGGGTGTGCAGGTACTCGTCGACGGTCGTGACCGCACCGACCCGGCCCGCTGGGCCGGCGTGCGGCGGATTGTGATCGGAAGGTCGGTCAGCCAGTGACAACTGCCGACCTGCGGGTCGTGATGATGGTCGCGAACGACGTCACCAACGACAGTAGGGTCCGCAAGGAGGCCGCAGCACTGGCCGAGACCGGCGCAGAGGTCACTGTGTTCGGGGTCTCGGCCAGCGGTCTGCCGTCGAGGGAGATGCTCGACGGTGCGCTGATCGTCCGGGTGGCAGTGCCGTTCGCACTGCGTGAGGAACGGAAACGAAGCCGTACGGCGCGACGCGACTGGCGTCCGCCGCTGGTGGGCTACAAGCACCGCTCGACCTACGTGGCGCGCAGTGAGCGGATCCAGGCCGAGCTCAAGGAGCTCAAGGCCGACTCCGGGCACGCGATCGCGCGGGCGAAGGCGGGCCAGGGGAATCCACTCAAGTTCAAGGCCGGCGTCGGCACCCGCCTGCTCCGCCGGGCGCGCTGGAAGGCCGCCGAGCGGGTCAGCTGGGTCCGCAAGGGCGTGGGCAACAAGGCCGACGCGCCGTTCAAGTTCAGCTGGCGGGCGTACGACGGTGTGCTGCACCGCCTCCCGTGGCCGGCGCCGTGGCGCAAGCTGCACCCGGAGGCGCTGGACCTGGAGATCGCGTTCGGCGACCTGATCGACCGTCTCGAGCCGGATGTGGTGCACGCGCACGACATGCACGTGATCGGTGTCGCCACCCGCGCCGCCGGCCGGGCGAAGTTGCGTGGCCGCACGTTGAAGGTCGTCTACGACGCGCACGAGTACGTCGCAGGCCTGTCGCAGTACGGTGCGCGCACCCGGCGTTCGATTGCGGCCTGGGCCAACCACGAGCGGGAGTACATCGGCGACGTCGACCGGGTGGTCACCGTCAGCCCGGCGATCGCGACCCGGCTCAAACGCGAGCACAAGCTGAAGCACGAGCCGGTCGTCGTGATGAACACCCCGAACCCGGCCGACGTGTCGGTCGAGGTGCCGGACATCCGCAGCCGGATCGGTCTGGCCTCCGACGTACCGCTGCTCGTCTACAGCGGTGGTGTGACGCGGGCGCGCGGCGTCCACACCGCCGTACAGGCACTGGTCGACCTGCCGGACGTGCACCTGGCCGTGGTCTGTGTGCCGGGTGTCGCGACCGACGCGGTCCGTGCGCTGCAGGCGCAGGCGATCCAGCTCGGCGTCGACAACCGGCTGCACTGCGTCGAGCCGGTGAAGCCCGACGAGGTGGTCGCGTTCCTGCGCACCGCTGACGTCGGCCTCATCCCGATCCTGCGCTACCCGAGCCACGAGATGGCGCTGCCGAACAAGCTGTTCGAGTACGCCTTCGCCGGACTGCCGGTGGTCGTCAGCGACATGCCGAGCATGAAGGAGTTCGTCGACCGGACCCGGATCGGCGAGGTCTTCACGGCCGAGGACACCGCGGACCTCGCGGCGAAGGTACGCACGGTGCTCGCGGATCTGGACAGCTACCGCGAGCGGGTCGCGGACCCGGCGTACCAGCAGGAGGTGTCCTGGTCCGGCCAGGCGGCCAACCTGCGCGCGCTGTACGGCGAGCTCACCGGCCGTCAGCTGGAGGTCGTCCGCCCGGGCGGCCCGATGGTGAAGAAGCAGCCGCACCTGCTGATCGGTCCGGTCAACAGTGCCGGCCAGGCCTGGCTGTGGGCGACCGCCGTCGAGCGCGAGGTGCCGGACGTCAAGGTCGAGTCGCTGACCACGGGCAGCGGCGCGTTCGACTTCAAGGTGCACCGCACCGGGACCTACAAGCAGTACCGGACCGATCTGCGCTGGCAGCTCGAGCTGACGGCGTACGCGTTGCGTGAAGTCACCCACGTGCTGTTCGAGGCGGGGCGGCCGATGTTCGGTCAGCTGCGCGGGCAGATGTGGACCACCGACGTACCGATCCTCGAGCAGGCCGGGATCAAGCACGGCGTGCTGTTCCACGGCTCGGAGATCCGCGACCCGGCCCTGCACCGGGCGCGCTACCGGTACTCGCCGTTCCGCAACCCCGAGGACGAGCTGACCCAGCGGCTGCAGTCCGGCAACGACAACATGCGCCGGCACCTGCAGGGGTACGACGGCCCGGTCTACGTGACCACGCCGGACCTGCTGGAGTTCGTCGAGAACGGCATCTGGATCCCGCTGGCGGTCGACGTCGAGGGCTTCGCATCGAGCCGGCCGGTGCTCGAGCGCGAGGTTCCGGTGGTGCTGCACGCGCCGTCGGCCAGCGCGCTCAAGGGCTCGGCGTACGTCGACCCGGTGCTGACCGATCTGGACGCGCGCGGCCTGATCACGTACCAGCGGGTGCAGGGCGTGCCGCACGCGGAGCTGGCCGAGATGGTGAAGGACGCCGACATCGTCGTCGACCAGATGCTGCTCGGCTCGTACGGCGTCTTCGCCTGTGAGGCGATGGCCGCCGGCCGGGTCACCGTCGGCCACATCGCGGACCCGGTCCGGGACCTGCTGCCGACCGATCTGCCGATCGCCGAGGCGACGCCGGACGACCTGTCCGAGGTGATCGAGCGGTTGGTCAGCGAGCGTGACTCGGCCCGGAAGATCGCCGACGCCGGCCCCGGCTACGTCCGGGACCTGCACGACGGGCATCGCTCGGTCGAGGTGCTGCTGCCGTTCCTGAAGAACGAACTCGGCCCCAGGCTCGAGACCGAGGCCGGCGGCGAGTAAGTGCGGATTCTGATGATCGCGCAGTCCCCGATCGCCGGGGACTCGCGGATCCTGCGGGAGGCCACGGCGCTGGCCGCGGCCGGTCACACGCTGCACGTGATCGGCCGCGACGTCCCGGACGGCTTCGAAGTCGGCCCGGGGATCACAGTGGAGTCGGTCTCCCGCTCCTCCGGTCTGCGGACCGGGAACGGCGGGCTGACCGTCGGGCACGGGCATTCCGGGCCCAAGGTGCTGGCGAAGCGGTTCGGGCGGTGGTTGTTGCTGCCCGAGCACCGCAACCGCACCGAGAAGCACTGGCGTACCGCTGCCGCGCCGGTTGTGGCTGCGGCAGGGCCGGTTGATGTCGTGCACGCGCATGACTTCAACACGTTGGAGCTGGCGGCGGAGTACGCCTCGCGGTGGTCCGCCGCGCTGGTGTACGACAGCCACGAGCTGTGGTTCGACCGGGCTTTGCCGGGGCGGCCGACGCCGTTGTGGCGGGCGCGTGGGCGGCGGTACGAAGTTTCGCTCGCGTCCCGGGCGCGGGTTGTGTTCACGGTGTCGGACGGGATCGCGGAGCGGTTGCGGTCGCGTGGGTTGTCGGACGTGCGCGTCGTACGGAACACGTTCCCGCGTGCTGACGACGTACCGCCGGCGCCGGACCGGCCGGAGGGTTTGTTGTACGCCGGTCGCGTGGGCGCGGGGCGGGATCTGCCGACTGTGGTTGCGGCGGCACGGCAACTGTTGCCGTTCCGGACCGTGCTGATGGGGTCGGTGGATCCCAACTATCGTTTGGATCTGGGCCCGGTCGAGACCGTCGCGGAACGCTCGATCGACGAGGTCGACGACACGCTGCGCACGTACGGCATCTCGCTGGTGACTCTCACCAACACCTGCGAGAACCATCGGCTGGCTCTCCCCAACAAGCTCTTCCACGCGGTCCGGGCCGGCGTTCCTGTCGTCGCGGCCGACCTCCCCGAACTGCGCGCCGTCGTCACGCAGTACAAGCTCGGTGGGTTGTACGAGCCGGGCAACGCGCAGTCGTTGACCGATGCGGTCCGCTCGGTGATCGAGAACTACAGCACGTACACCGATGGCGTCCGCACCGCCGCGGCAGAACTCAACTGGGAGCACGACGCAGCCACCCTGGTCACTGCCTACTCCGAACTGTAAGAACTTTCTGGGCCTTCCCCGCATCAAGCTGGGTGAGGGGGTCGCCATGAAGCGACGGATGACGGCTTTGGCCGGGGGTGCGGCGCTGGTGGCCGCCGCGATAGTGCCGACGAACGCACACGCAGCTGTGGACAACGCGGTGTGCCAGGTTTGGCTGGGGTCGGTGACAGCGGTCGGTGGACAGCGGAACCTCACTGTGACCGCGAACGTTCCGCCGACGATCGAGCAAGGCAAGACCCTCGCGGTCTATCAGTCCGGGCAGGTGCGGCTCAGCGCTCGGCAGACCTCCGAGCCTGGACCGGGAGGCGACGACCGCTACGGGTACGTCGTCATCGGCGACGCGCTCTACTACAGCCGGTACCGGACCGACATGGTCGGCGACCTGGACCCGTCGAACCCGCCGTCCCTCGGCCGGATCGGTGGCGGCTGGACCAACTTCACCGCGATCGAGCTCGCCGACTACGCGAGCTACCCGGACGGCACGATCCACCACACCACGTTCTACGGTCTGCGCAACGACGGCGTCCTGTTCCGCTGGAACCAGCTGAACGGCGGACTGCGGGCCAGCGGCTCGTACCCGGGCTTCGCGTCGGTCAAGTCGATGGCGCTGATCGCGAAGACGCCGACGTACGACACCTTCCTGGCCAACACCCGCGGCGGTGCGTTGTACACGATCCGGATCCCCTTGGCTTCGCCGCTGAGGCCGGTCGTGACACCGGTCCGAACGCGCACCTGGCAGGGCTTCGAGACGCTGTCGGCGGCGGCCTGCGGCAAGAACGGCACGCTGCTGCTGGGGATCGACAAGGACGCCAAGACCGCTTACCTGTACGCCGTCGGGCACGCGAATGGCACGGCGACGGTGATCCAGTCCCGGGGCCTGGTCCCGGGGACGTTCGACGACCCGGCCTACTTCCGCTGGGTGCCGATCTCGATCTTCGACGGCGCCAACGGCGACTGAACGCCGCAACCTTTCGTGCCCGCTCTGTATCAGAGTGTGTGAAAGGGGTGGACATGAATCGACGACTGACTGCTTTGGCGGGCTGCGCCGCACTGGCGCTGACTGCATTGATGCCCGCGGCCGCACACGCACAGGGGACGGCGAAGCCTGACCCCACCAAGCCTGGGGCGACAGTGCCGGGCACCAACAAGAAGATCACGGCGGCGCAGGCCAACGCCTGCTTCGTCTGGCAGGGCGGAGTGACCGCGAGCGGCGGGCACCACTTCGCGGACCCGACCGCGACGACGCCTCCGCAGGTGCCGGACAACTGGACCACCGCCGGGGCATTCGCTCCCGGGCAGGTCCGGCTGAGCGCCCGGCAGACCATCGAGCCGGACATCTCCGGTACCGATCGCTACGGGTACGTCGTGATCGGCGACGCGCTCTACTACAGCTACTACCAGGCGTACGCCGACGGCACCATCGACAACCGCTCGCTCAGCCGGGTCGGTGGCGGCTGGGGCAGCTTCACGTTCCTGGAGGTCTCGGACTACGAGAGCCCCGACAACGGGACGAAGAAGATCTACCGGTCGGCGGCGTACGCGCTGCGCAACGACGGCGTGCTGTACCGCTGGAACCTCGGCGAGAAGGGTTGGCGGGCCAGCGGATCGTACCCGGGCTTCTCGTCGGTCAAGACGATGACGCTGATCGCGAAGACCCCGACGTACGACACGTTCCTCGCGAACACCCGCGGCGGGGCGCTCTACACGATCCGGATCCCGTCGGCGTCCCCGATGAAGCCGGTGGTGAAGCAGGTCCGTACGCGTACCTGGCAGGGCTTCGAGACGCTGTCGGCGATGGGCTGCGGTCAGTACGGCACGCTCCTGCTCGGCATCGACAAGGACACCAAGAAGAACTACCTGTACGCCGTTGGCCACGCCAACGGCCTGTCCACCGTCATCCAATCCCGCGGCGAGGTAGCCGGCGACCTCAGCGACCCGGTCAACTTCCGCTGGGTAACCATCCCCGTCTACGACACCGCCAACGGCGACTGACCCCGGCCGGCAGAGATCCAGGCCTCGGTGGCCGGGTCGGCCGGGGTGTAGGTGAGGACGAACTGGCCGTCGTCGCCGGGGAGTTGGAGGGATTCGAGGGAGAACGTCAGTCTCCCGGCGGTGGGGTGGTTCAAGGTCTTCGGGCAGTGGGAGCGGTTCTGGACGTTCTGGGAGAGCCAGAAGCGCTCGAAGTCGGAGCTGGCGGTGCGGAGTTCGGTTACCAGGGCCGCCAGCTCCGCGTCGTCGGCGTACTCGGCCGAGGCTCGGCGGAGTAGCGCGACCGCGTCCTCGGCGACGGATTCCCAGTCGGCGTAGAAGGTTCGTGACGAGGGATCCAGGAAGTACAGCCGGGCGAGGTTTCGCTGCGCCGGATCCTCGAAGTCGGCGATCACGGCGGTGGCGGCCGAGTTCCACGCGAGCACGTTGCTCAAGCGGTCGACGACGATCGCGGGCAGGTCCTGCATCGCGTCCAGCATCGCCTTGAGTTGCGGGCGAACGGGCGCCTTCGGCGGTACGGCGGGTGGCGCCGCGCAGGCCAGCGATCGGAGGTGATCGCGCTCGGCCTGATCCATCCGCAGAGCGTCGGCGACCGCAGTCAGCACCGCGACGGATGGATTGCCGGCGCGCCCTTGCTCGAGGCGGATGTAGTAGTCGACGCTCACGTTCGCCAGCAGCGCGACCTCTTCCCGGCGGAGGCCCGTGACGCGGCGATCCGGCCCCGGCCGCAACCCGACGTCCTCGGGACCCACCCTGGCCCGTCTGGTCTGCAAGAACTCTCCCAGCGCACTCACCCGTCCAGTATCCCGGGACGTTCAACGCACTGGGTGGTACTGCCGGACCTACGGTCGAAGCGGATCTTCTGCGCCGCCGTCGCCCGGCGGAGCGTTGAGCCATGAGTACTTCACGTATCGCGCTCGTCACCGGCGCCGCCAGCGGAATCGGTGCCGCCATCGCCACCCGTCTCGCCGCCGACGGCGCATCTGTCGCACTGCTCGCCCGCCGTCGCGACCGCCTCGAGAAGGTCGCCGCGCAGATCGCCGAGGCGGGCGGTACGGCGTTCGTCGTACCGGCCGATGTCACGTCCGAGGAGTCCGTGGCCGAGGCCGCGGCCCGGGTGCAGGAGCGTTTCGGCGACCTG
Source organism: Kribbella sp. NBC_00662 (assembly GCF_041430295.1). Taxonomy (GTDB): domain Bacteria; phylum Actinomycetota; class Actinomycetes; order Propionibacteriales; family Kribbellaceae; genus Kribbella. The sequence continues at coordinate 2,682,483 of NZ_CP109029.1, forward strand.
GACCTGCTCGTCAACAATGCCGGGCTGATGTCGGTGGTCCCGTTCGGGGACGGTCCTCTCGCCCACTGGCGTCGTACCGTCGAGGTCAACCTGACCGGCGTCATCACGGTGACGCACGCGTTCCTGCCGGCCCTCAAACGGTCGGCCGCAGCGCGGACAACCGACCTGATCAACGTCTCCTCGCTGGCCGCGGACAGGTTCAACCCGGGCATGGCGGCGTACGGCGCCTCGAAGGCAGGCGTCAGCCATCTCACGCGCACGCTGCGGGCCGAACTCGCCGGTGAGGGCATCCGGGTCACCAACCTCGAGCCCGGCATGATCGACGGCACCGAACTCGCCGACAGCTTCCCCGACGAGCTGCGCTCAATGGTGGACGATCTGCGCCGCACCCTCCCTGCCGTCCCGGTGAGCGAGGTCGCCGAGCTCGTCGCGTACGTCGTCGGTCGCCCGCGCGACGTCAATCTGCCGCACCTGATCATCCAGCCGTCGAAGGAGATCTAGCACCTGTTCACCCAGGCTTCGTGTTCAGACCACGAGGTGCAACTTCACCGCGGCCACGCCGACCTCGACGCGCTGACCCCAGCTCAGGGTGAGCGTGTCGGACTCCATCCCGTCGCCGAACACGACCAGGTCCGACTCGGCCGTGATCGTCAGCGAATCCGGTGCCTTCAGCAACCCTTCGGTGTTGTCGGTTCCGGTCGCCGGTGACGGCCAGGCCTCGCGGACGAACCAGCACAGCGTCGGATCGGTCGGCGCCGGCAGTCCGAGCGGACTGCGTCGTTCCTGCCAGGCCGATCGGCACCAGCCGGTCGATCCGGTGCCGGTGCCGACCAGGATCCCGGACGACGACTGCCGCTCGGGCAGCCCGTCGGGCGAGCTGAGTCGGTAGCGGGCGGACTGGTGCGTGCGGTGGCCGACGTACACCTCGTTGAGCGCCAGCAGCTGTTGCCCGTCATCGGTGCTCGCGGCAACCATCGTGCGTTCGGCGAACGTGCGGGTGACGAGCAGGTCCGCGATCGCGTCCGGTTCGTGCGGCACGAGTACGCCGGGGTTCCGGGCCGGCTCGGGGTTGATGCCGATCACCGGCTGACCATCGAGGTACTTCGCGACGTTGGCGACCAAACCGTCCTGGCCGACCGCGATCACCACGTCCTCCGGGCCGAACCCGAACCGGTCCAGGTCGTTGCGCTCGGCAACGGCTCGGCGCCAGTCCAGCGGGATCGCCGCCGATACCGTGGCGAGGGCGTCCTGCTGGGCCTGGTGCCGCGCATCGAGCTCGGCGAGGTCCCGCCCGCGCCCGGCGAGGAAGAACCCGGCCTGCTGCCGCGTCCCGTGCCGGGCGATCAACTCGGTCAACTCGGTCGCCCGATGCACGATCACCGCCCTGGGTGGGAGGCTCATCGTCGACCTCCCGTGGCGGGCCGCCCCCGGCGCGGCCCGCCACGCCACAGCCTCCGGATCATGCTGTCTGCCCGGAGGTCAGCTTGGTCAGCAGCGGGGTCAGTAGGTCCGGGGTCACGTTGAGAGTGCCGATGTCCGGAAGGGCGCCCTGCTTGATCGCGAGCGCCAGGATCGTGCCTTGGTCCAGGTCGGCGTACGCCTCGAGCAGCGCCTTCTCGGTGACGGCCTCGGCCGCGCCGATCACCCGCTTGGCGTCTGCCTCCGCCTCGGCCAGCGCCCGCTGCCGCCCGGCTGCGGCCTGCGTCTCGATCTGCCCGGCCGCCGCGGCCTCGGTCGCGCGCATCCGTTCGTTCTGACCGCGCTGGTTGACCAGCTGCTCCTCACGGCGGGCGAGCTCGATCTGGTTCTGCAGCTCGTTCTCCGCGATGGAGCGTTCCCGCTCGACGGCCATCGCGCGGCGCTCGTACGTCGCCTTGTCCGCGGCCTGCTGCACCATCTCCCGGGTGGGGGTCTGCAGCGCCTTCTCGACATCCCGCTCCGCCCGTACGGCGACCACGCGGACGTCCTCGACGCCGATGCCCAGACCGGTCAGGCGGTGGTCCTCCCGCAGCCCGGTGCCGACTGCTTGGCGCAGCGAGGTCATGCCCTCGGACAGCGCCTCGGTCAGCGTCATGCGGGCCAGGAGGTCGAGTGCGGTCTGCTGTGCGAGCTCGGTCAGCAGACCGCCGAGCTGTTCGAGCGGAGTGGCGTGCCACAGGCCGGTGTCCGGGTCGATCCCGAAGTCGAGCCGGCTGGCGGCGAGGGCCGGGTCGGTCACGCGGTACGTCACGCTCGCCTGCACGGCGACGTCCTGGAAGTCCTGCGTCCGGCCGTGGAACAGCAGCGGCTGCTCGCGGTCGTCGATCGGGACCTCGCTCAGCGACGAGTTCAGTGCCCGGAACCAGAACGCCTGGCCGGCGCCGTCGTGCGCGACCTTGCCGTTGCGCAGGTGCCGCACGTGGGTGGTGGGGTTGGCCCGCAGGTGGCTGATGAAGCGGAACCGGGTGATGTCTGCCATCTCTTCGCCTTCCTTGTCGTCAATATGACGATAAGGGTCATGACGGCTTCTCGTCAAGGTGACGATTAGAGTAGGGGTCATGGACTTCGAGCCGGTCGGCCTGGCCACGGACCTGATCATCCTGACCGTGCGCGACGGTCGCCTCCAGGTGCTGCTGATCCGCCGGGGCATCGCGCCGTACCAGGGCCGCTGGGCGTTGCCCGGCGGATTCGTGCGGCCGGACGAGGACCTGGAGACGACCGCCCGCCGCGAACTCGCGGAGGAGACCGGGCTGTCCTCGGAGCGCATCCACCTCGAACAGGTTGCGACGTACGGCGCTCCTGATCGCGACCCGCGCGGCCGGGTGGTCAGTGTCGCGTACCTGGCCCTGGTCCCGGACCTACCGGCGCCGGTCGCGGGGTCGGACGCGGCGTCGGCGCAGTGGGTCGATGTGGCCGAGGTCGACGCGGGCCGGTTGGCGTTCGACCATCACCAGATCCTGGCGGACGGGGTGGAGCGGGCGCGCGCCAAGCTCGAGTACTCACCGCTCGCGACGGCGTTCTGCCCGCCGGAGTTCACGATCTCCGAACTGCGCGGCGTCTACGAGGCGGTCTGGGGCACACCCCTCGACCCCCGCAACTTCCACCGCAAGGTCACCAAAACCGCCGACTTCGTCACCCCCACCGGCGGCACGACCACCCGCGACGGCGGCCGCCCGGCCCAACTCTTCCACCGCGGCACCGCCACCACCCTCCACCCACCCATGACCCGGGCTTGACCTCCAGTCGGCTCGAGCTGCTTGCCTGTCACGGCTCAGGCCGTGGTCGACTGCGTCCTGTTCGCCGTCGCCCAGCCTCGCGACTGCCTCAACCGTGCGTTCTACTTCGAACAGCTAGTTCCTCGGCCGTGATGAGGTTGGTGTGGGTGCCGGGGGAGCCGCAGGCCCAGGCGCCGGCGATGGTGCCGGCCTGGGCCGCGTCGGGCCAGGGGGCGCCGTCGAGGTAGCGGGCGAGGAAAGCGGCGACGTACGCGTCGCCGGCGCCGTTGGTGTCGACGACGGGACGGTCGGGGAACTGGATCGCGGGGAAATGCTGGGTGGGTTCTCCGCGGACGTGCAGGAAACTGCCCTGCGCGCCGGCCATTGCGACGACGACCTCGGCGCGGCCGTTGGCGAGGATCCACTCGACGCCGTCGGGAGGCAGCGAGCTGGTCGAGACGAAGACGATGTCCGACGCGGTCGCGAAGTCCTTGTGGTGGTCGTTGCGGCCGTCCCAGTCGTGCAGGTCGGTGGAGATCGAGCGGTCCGCGGCGATCGCGTCGCCGAGGGCGTCGCGGGCGAAGTCCATGATCGAGACGTGGACGTGCTGCGCCTGGCGGATCACCGGTCGCCACAGGCCCGGGTCGACACGCAGCCCGGCCGGATGCCGGCCGTCGTACATCGAGAGCCGGCGCCCGTCCGGGCTGACCAGGTTGACCGATCGCCGGGTCCCGCTCGGGTGCAGCGCGACGCGTAGCGGGAGGCCCAGCTCCTGGTACGTACGGCGGATGCGGGCGCCCTCGGGGTCGTCGCCGATCACGTCCACCAGACCGGCGTTGAGTCCGAGCAGGTGGCAGCCGAGCGCGACACCGTGCCCGGTGTGCGCCAGGTACGACTCGATCGGATCGACCGCGATCGAGTCAACATCCGCCAGCGGCAGGCTCGGCACCCGCACGATCGTGTCGATCCCGACTCCACCGATGACCAGCACATCCAACTCCACGGAACCCGTCATACCCGACTTTCGCCAGGGATCACAGGTGTCTTTCGGAAGCTGAACGCACTATTCGTATCTGCGCACGGTCAGTCCGCGTTCAATCGCCGGAAGCTCATTGTTTGATCGGGGCGCCGGTCTTCTCCTGGAGCTCGTCGAACGTGACGCCGTCGGCGAGCTCGACCAGCTGCAACCCGTCGTCGGTGATGTCGAGGACGGCGAGGTCGGTGATGATCCGGTTCACCACGCCGCGCCCGGTGTACGGCAGGTCGCACTCCTCGAGGATCTTGCGCGAACCGTCCTTGGCGACGTGCTCCATCAGCACGATCACCCGCTTGGCGCCGTGCACGAGGTCCATCGCGCCGCCCATGCCCTTGACCATCTTGCCGGGGATCATCCAGTTCGACAGGTCGCCCTTGGCCGACACCTGCATGGCGCCGAGGATGGCCGCGTCGATCGCGCCGCCACGGATCATCCCGAACGACAGCGACGAGTCGAAGAACGACGCCCCGGGGAGCGTCGTGACAGTCTCCTTGCCGGCGTTGATCAGGTCCGGGTCCTCCTCGCCGGCGACCGGGTACGGCCCGACGCCGAGGATCCCGTTCTCGGACTGCAGTACGACGGTGACGCCGTCCGGGATGTAGTTCGGGACCAGCGTCGGCAGGCCGATACCGAGGTTCACGTACGAGCCGTCGTCCAGCTCCGCGGCCGCCCGCGCCGCCATCTGCTCACGGGTGAGTGGCATGCTCAGGCCTCCTGCTTCTGGACGGTCAGCTTCTCGATCCGCTTCTCGATATCCTTGCCGACAGCAACAACACGCTGCACGTACACACCGGGCAGGTGGATCGAGTCCGGGTCCAGCTCACCAGGCTGGACCAGCTCCTCGACCTGCGCGATCGTCACCCGGCCGGCCATCGCGGCCAGCGGGTTGAAGTTCCGCGCGCTGCGGTCGAAGACCAGGTTGCCGTGGGTGTCGCCCTTGAGCGCGTGCACCAGCCCGAAGTCGGTGGTGATCGAGTCCTCCAGCACGTACGTCGTGCCGTTGATCTCGCGCGTCTCCTTCGGCTCCGACGCCTTCGCGACCGAGCCGTCGGAGTTGTACTTCTGCGGCAGCCCGCCCTCCGCGACCTGGGTGCCGACACCGGCCAGCGTGTAGAACGCTGCAATCCCGCAGCCGCCGGCGCGCAGTTTCTCGGCCAGCGTGCCCTGCGGCGTCAGCTCGACCTCCAGCTCACCGGACAGGAACTGACGGGCGAACTCCTTGTTCTCCCCGACGTACGACGAGGTCATCTTGGCGATGCGCCTGTCGGCGAGCAGGATGCCCAGGCCCCAGTCGTCGACACCGCAGTTGTTCGACACCACGCTGAGCCCGCTCACCCCCTTGTCGTGCAGCGCGCTGATCAGCTGCATCGGGTTGCCGCACAACCCGAAACCACCGACCGCGAGGCTCGCCCCGTCCCCGATGTCCGCCACCGCTTCCTGCGGCGACCCGTACGTCTTGTCCATCAGCTGCTCCGTTGCAGTCGTCGGTGCCGATTTGCTCCCGACTCTAACCAGCGCCACCGCCCACCGCGATGTGGCTGGCACCACACCTAGGCGCACACCTAGGCGGACGCTTCGGACGCGTTCAGCACGCGGAGCTCGTGCAGGGCCTCGAAGTGGGCGTCCTCGAGGTTGGGGAGGCTGAGGACGGCCGAGAGGTGGCTGCGAGCGGCGGGCGCGTTGCCGGAGTGCCGGGCTGTGCGGGCCAGTCCCAGCCTGGCCGCCGCGACGGTTTCCGGGAGGTCTGCGTGCTCACCGATGGACAGCGCCCGGCTGTAGTCCGCGTGGGCGTCCTCCAGCTTCCCCAGCCGCCGGTAGAGGTCAGCGCGCTCACACAGAAGCAGCGCGGTCTCAACGGCCAGGCACAGCTGCTCCGCGAGCTCCAGCGCCTCGGTAGTGACGTCCAGCGGCTCGTCCACGACCTGGCGGAGCGCACAGAGAGCCAGGAACATGCCCCAGCGGTCCTCGAGCATCCGGAAGCGGCCCAGCGCCGTACGCAAGGCCTGGGCCGCCTCGCCCGGCGCAGCCGCAGTCAGCCCCGGATAGCCCCGGCAGAGCTCGACAGCGGCCCGGGCCCAGGCGTCGCCGCTCTCGTTCCGCTCCAGCACGTCCTCGACCACATCGGCGGGCTCGAACGGCCCGAAGACCAGCGACCACAGCAGCACCGTCACGGAGTACCGGAAGGGGCCGGTGCTCGTGAGGACGATCTGCTGGGCGAGCTCCAGCTGCTCCTGCTCGGCCGACCCGGCGCCGTGGATGACGGCGAGCAGGTACTCCTCGTCCAGCCCGACCGGGACGGTCCGGCCGAGCATGCTCAGCACCCGCTCGGCGGCGGCTGCTGCCTCGTCCTGGAGCCCGTTCGACCACCAATACGCCGAGTAACGCGCAACGAGCCGGAGGGCGGTCCGCAGGTCGCTCTCACACGCGCGCTCGATCGCGCTGACGACCTGGTCCGCCTCCAGACCGTCAGGTTCTCCGGAGCCCCCCAAGTTCACGTACCTCATTGTTGCGCGGCCCTGTTAACGCCATGTCACGGGGGTCACCGGGGTCACAGGGGTCACGCAAGTCAGAACCTGAGAACGCCCCAGCGGTCCGGCCGGTGCATGTCCTCGATGCCCTGCGGGGCCCAGACCCAGAACTCGATCTGTTCACCCTTCACGTACGCGCCGTCGACCACCTCGTGCGGCCACTCGCAGCGCATCAGGTTCATCCGCCACTCGTCGCCCGGGTTCGGCGGCGTCGCGCGACCCGCGTTGTACGACGCGAGGTCCGCCCACGGCACTGCGAGCTCCACGGACCACGCCGTGTCGGTGTCGGACGGGTCGTTGACCGTGCCGTCGACGTGGATCGCGGTCCGCAGACCGGGCAGGTTCGTCGGGTCGATCGGCAGGCCCCCGTCGACGTACGGCTTGGGCAGCGTCAGCTCCCAGATCGTGCCGAGCGGGTTGATCTCGAACTCGTAGTAGTTCAGCCCGTCGCCGTCCGGGTCCAGGAACAGCTCGAAGTTGTTCTCGTGGAAGAGCTTGCTGTTCTTCTCGGTCATCGTGGACCAGATGTGCGGCTCCTCGAGCAGGCCGCCGACGTACAGGTACCGGTCGTCGTACATCAGCTTCGCCCGGGTCCGGAACCGCGGCGCCGGGCCGTCGTGGATCGGGACGAAGTCCGTGGTCCAGGGCGCGGCCTCCCAGGCGGGGTCGGTCAGGGTGCCGTCGAGGTTCGGCGCGGTCGCGGTCCGCGGGCACTCGTAGACGGGCAGGTCAGGCATCGGCACGCTCCAGCAGTCGGGCGACGAGATTGGCGAGCAGGAAGGTGATCGCGGTCAGCGCCGGTACGACGGCGATGATCCACGGCGAGTCGAGGTGACCGGTCAGGAACGCCACGACGAGCGCCACCATGAACGCGACCCCGAGGAACGGGACCAGTCGCGGGTGCGGCATCGCCAGCCGGCTGAGGGTGAGGCCGCCGAGCACCATCGTGACGGCCACGATGACCACCAGCAGCGGGAGCCCGAGGGCACCGCAGTTCGTCGTGTCGCGGAACCGGTCGCAGCTGCGCTCACTCAGCCAGACGAAGGCGATCGTCGCGAACCCGCAGAGCAGGCCGACGACGGCCAGGATCAGCGCCGGCGGCAGCGGCGGGGCGTCGTACCGTCCCTGACTCATTCCCGAAGGTTATCGGGCTCCCAGGGAGTTCGCGATCGCGTCACGTACGGCGGCGTCGGTCGGCGTGGGTACGCCGCGTTCGGCCGCGAGCTCGGCCAGCGAGGTCATCGTGACGTCGTGCAGCCCGCAACTCGTGAACGTGTGAAACACGGTCATGTCGGGATCGACGTTGACCGAGAAGCCGTGACTGGTGACGCCGCGCCGGATCCGCATCCCGATCGAGCAGAGCTTGCGGCCGTCCTCGGTCCAGACCCCGACCAGGCTGCTCGCGCCCTTCGGCGTGTCCCGGCGTACCAGCGGGAAGCCGAGCGAACCGAGTGCGTCGATCAGGCCGTTCTCGACCCAGCGGACGATGTCGACCGGGCCGCGCTGCTTCAGGTCGATGACCAGGTAGCCGACCAGCTGGCCCGGTCCGTGGTACGTCGCGAAGCCGCCGCGATCCACCGCGATGGCCGGAGTACCGGCGGGCAGATCGTCGGGCGACGTCCGCGGACCGTAGGTGATGACGGGCGGATGACTCAACAGGAACAGGCGGTCCTCGGCCTTGCCCTCGATCCGCTCCTCGACCCAGCCGCGCATGTCCTTCGCCGCGACGTCGTACTCGACCTCACCCAGCTCAACTCGCTGCATGCTGTCAGCCTAGGCATACGGCGCGCGGTGCAGGATGTCGTACAGCGTCAGGCGGTCGAGCAGGAGGCCCTCCGGCTGCAGCCAGGCCTGGAGCTGGCTGGCCGCGGTCTGTGCGGGCAGGCAGATGATCGCGGCATCCGAGCCCAGCGCGGCGGTGATCCCGCCCTGGCCGTCGACCACTGGGTGCACGACCAGGAAGCCGCGAACCTCGACCGGGGCGAGCCGGTTCCGCCAGGCGGTGACGGCGGTGTCCAGACCTGAGATCGGGCTGTCGAGCGGTACGCCGTTCAGCTGGAGTTGGCCGTAGACATCCAGGGCGTAGTGCCCGGGCGGTCCGACGACGGACGAGATCAGGGCGACGCGGTGGCCGTTCAGAAGTAGGTGGCTGACCGCCATGTCGCCGATCCGCGCGCCATGGACCAGCTTCGACGCCGGGAGCGCGCTGACGACGGAGTCCAGGATCCGGGCGGTACGCCGATGCCGCAGTACGTCGGCCGGCGCGAGCCACGCCGTACGGCCGTCGTCGACCAGCGGCTCGCCGGGGCGGCCCCACAGGTTGAAGTCGTACGCCGCTGTGGCGTCGATGGTCCGGTCCAACTTGTGCACCTTCGACCAGCGTCCGGTGAGGAAGCGGGTGAGCACCAGGCCTAGGAGCAGGGCGATGATCACGACCCGCTGGAGCGCGGTCGCGCCGCTCTTCGAGAAGGGGAACAGCACCAGGAAGTAGAGCAGGGCGGTGACGATGCCGAACGCCTTCAGCAGCCGGTGCAGCGGAATCCGTCTGCTCCAGTGTGGTGGCATGGCCACCACACTCATCGCGACCGTGCCGACGGCGAAGACGATGTCCGACACGCCGTCGAGACCGCCGATGGCGATGATCGCGATATCCAGCACGGTCAGGACAGTCAGCGACAGCAGCGCCGGCAGGCGCCAGCGTCCGAACGCCGGGACGACGTCGATACCGCCGGACAGCGGCTCCGGCACCGGTTGCGAGGCCTGGGCCGAGGTCTGGGTCCAGGTGAACGGATCCGGCTCGGGCGCGGGCTGCGGCTCGGGCTCCGGGTCGGGCTGACGGGTGTACCTCGGCTCCTCGTACGTCGGCTTCTCGTACGTCGGGGCGCTCGTCCGGGCGTCGAGCGTGCGGTCGTACGCCGCGCGCTTGGCCGGATCGCCCAGCGTCGTCCACGCCTCCTGCACCATCCGGAACAGCGCAGCGTTGCCGCCCTGGTCCGGGTGGACCTGGCGGACCAGGCGCCGGTACGCCGACTTGATCTCCGCCGTGGTGGCGGTTCGCTCGACGTTCAGCACCTCGTAGTGGTTGGACACCCCAGCGCACCTCCACGACAGGCCTTGAGGCGCACTCAGGGCCAGCCACCTAAGTGACTGGCCCTGAGTGTTGGTCGGGCTGACAGGATTTGAACCTGCGACCTCTTCGTCCCGAACGAAGCGCGCTACCAAGCTGCGCCACAGCCCGAAGTCGCGAGTAGCTTACATGTGCTCAGCGTCCGAACGAAATCGGGTTAATCCGTGGGACGAGCGTGAGCAGCGTCGCCTCCGGCCGGCACGCGAACCGGACCGGCGCGTACGGCGAAGTACCGAGGCCGGCGGACACGTGCAGGGCAGCCTGGCGGCCGTCGTACCCCCAGGTGGACAGGCCCTTCACGCGGGACGTGTCGAGGTCGCAGTTGGTCACCAGGGCGCCGTACAGCGGCACTGCCAGCTGGCCGCCGTGGGTGTGACCGGCCAGGACCAGCGGATACCCGTCGCCGACGAAACCGTTCAGGACCCGCTGGTACGGCGCGTGGGTGACGCCGATCGAGAGGTCGGCCGTCGGGTCGATCTCGCCCGCGACCTCGTCGTACCGGTCGCGCTTGATGTGCGGGTCGTCGGTGCCCGCGAAGTCCAGGCGTGCACCGTTGACCTTGAGCGTGGCCTTGGCGTTGTTCAGGTCGGTCCAGCCGGCGCCGGTGAACGCGCGGCGCATCTCTTCGTACGGCAGGTCGGGGCCGTGCGGCTTGTGGCGCTGCTTGTGGGCCGGGAGCAAGTACTTGCCCGGGTTCTTGAAGTGCGGCTTCCAGTAGTCGTTGGAGCCGAACACGAACACGCCGGGCAGGTCGAGCAGATCGCCGTACGCACGGAGCAGCGGCCGGACCGAGTCCTCGTGCGAGAGGTTGTCGCCGGTGTTGACGATCAGGTCGGGCTCGAGGGCCGCGAGCTCGTTGACCCAGCGGATCTTGCGCTCTTGCGTCGGCCAGAGGTGCAGGTCGGACAGGTGCAGCACCTTGAGGGGCGCCGTACCTTCGGGGAGCACCGGGACGGTGACTCTGCGCAGGGTGTACCAGCGCACCTCGATGGTTGCCGCGTAGGCGACGCAGGCGGCACCTACGGCGGTGACAGCGGCCGTCGTCTTCAGGGCGGTCCTGGCGATGCTCATTTCACCAGCCTGCCACAATCGTGGTCATGTCCAACTCCGGAATGAAGCAGCGCCTGCACGACGACATGACCGCGGCCCTGAAGGCCCGCGACGAGATCCGCAAGTCGACCCTGCGGATGGCGCTCACCGCGATCACCAAGGCGGAGGTGGCCGGCAAGGAGGCCCGCGAGCTCAGCGACACAGAGATCGTCGACGTGCTCAGCTCCGAGGCGAAGAAGCGCCGCGAATCCGTCGTCGCCTACCGCGACGCCGGCCGCGCCGAGCTCGCCGACAAGGAACAGGCCGAGGCGGACATCCTGGCCGAGTACCTCCCCCAGCAGTTGACCGAGGACGAGATCAAGGTCCTCGTCACCGAAACCATCGCCGCAACCGGCGCCGCCGACCTGGGTCCCCGCGGCATCGGCAAGGTCATGGGCGCCCTCCAGCCCAAGGTCAAGGGCAAAGCCGACGGCTCCGTAGTCTCCGCCGAAGTAAAACGCCAACTCGGCGCCTGACATACAAGAAGGGCCTCGTCCGTTGGACGAGGCCCTTTGTGTTTTAGCCGTGGCCGCGACCGCCGCCGCCGCAGTTGGGGAACTTGGGGTTCCAGGGTGGGCAGTTGGGGTTGATGGTGGTCGGGCCGCCCGGGGGTTTGGTGGTGTTCTGCGGCTTGTTCGGCTGGTTCTTGTTGTTGCCGTTGGAGACGTAGATCGTCACCAGGGAGCCTTCGGGGGCGCCGTCGCGTTGGCGGGGGTCGGTGTAGGCGACGGTGCCGGCGGTCTCCTCGGAGTTGACCGTGCCGCTGGCGATCGCGACGTCGAAGCCGGCCTGCCGGAGCTTGTTGGCGGCGTCGTCGGGGTTCATGCCGTTGACGAACGGGAGGCTCTTCACGTCACCGCGCTGGATCTTGTCGGACGGCGCGACGAAGTGCGTGGTCGGGTAACCCTGCAGGGCGGCCTTCATCGCGGCCTCCCAGATCGGCCCGGCGGTGCCGGAACCTGTCGGGTCGTGGATGCCGTGGCCGTTGAGCGTCTGGCCCTGGAGCGGTGAGTACGGCAGCGAGGCGTCGGCCACCGTGGCCGCCGCGGCCAGCTTGGTCGAGTAACCGGCGTACCACACGGCCTTCGCGTCGTTGATGGTTCCGGTCTTACCGGCCAGGTCGCTCTTGCCGAACTTGAGCTTGCCGCCGGTGCCGTTCGGCTCCATCACCTGGTGCAGCACCGCGTTGACGCCGTCGGCGACCTCCGGGGCCAGAGCCTGCTTGCAGTCCGCGCCGCGGGTGCTGACCGGCTTGCCGGCCGAATCCTTGACCGAGGTGACCACCCACGGGTTGCAGTACATGCCGCGCGCGGCGAAGGCGGCGTACGCGCCGGCCAGCTGCAGCGGGGTCACCAGGTCGACGCCCAGGGTCATGGACGGAACCTGCTGCAGCGGCTCCAGCGACTGAGCGTTGTACATGCCGAGGGAGGCCGCGATCTTGGCGATCGGGCACAGGCCGGTGCGCTGCGAGAGCTGCAGGAAGTAGGTGTTGGTCGACTTCTGCGCCGCCTGGATCATGGTCGGATCCGCGACGTTCTGCGTCGAGTTCTTCGGTGAGTAGTCGTCAGGGGTCTTCACCGTGCCGTTGCAGGTGCTGAACTTCGTGCCACCCAGCGGCAGCGGGCTCGGTGAGTTGATCTTGTAGGTGAGCGGAATGCCCTTCTGGATCGCCGCGGCGATCGTGAAGGCCTTCATCGTCGAGCCGTTCTGGAAGCCGCCGTACCCGCCCGGGTACGTCTTCGGGGCGTTGTAGTTGTACGCCGTCTGCCCGCGCTTGCTCCCGTACTTGCGGCTCTGCGCCATCGCCTTCACCAACCCGGTCCCCGGCTCGACGATCGTGATCGCGGCGATCGCCTGGTCGGTCGGCTTCGAGTGGGTGTCGATCGAGCGCTGCGCGTCCGCCTGGATCTTCGGGTCGAGCGACGTCCGGATCGTCAGGCCGGCGGTCTTCAGGTAGTTGGCGCGGTCGGTCTTCGTCTTGCCGAACGCCGGGTTGTTCTCGAGCTCGGAGACGACGTACTCGCAGTAGAACGGGTACGGGCCGTTGCCGCAGCCGAGCTTGTTCGAGCGGACCTTGTTCGGGTCGATGACCGGGGTCTTCAACGCGGAGTTGGCCTGGGCGACCGAGATGACGTGCAGCTCGAGCATGCGCTTGATGACCACGTCGCGGCGGTCCTTGGCGCGCTTGGCGTTGTTGGTCGGGTCGTAGCCGGTCGGGTTCTTCACCAGGCCGGCCAGCATCGCGGCCTGCGGCAGCGTCAGCTGGGAGGCGTTCACCGAGAAGTAGTGCTGGGCCGCGGCCTGGATACCCCAGGCGCCGTCGCCGAAGTTGGCGAGGTTCAGGTACTTCTCCAGGATCTCCTGCTTGGAGTACTGCTTCTCGACCGCGATCGCGTACCGCAGCTCGGCGACCTTGCGCTGGTAGTTGTCGGCGGTCGCGGCCGCGACCTCCTCGGGCGTCTTCGCCTTCTCGACCAGGCTGATCTTCACGTACTGCTGGGTGATGCTCGAACCACCCTGCTGCACCGATCCGGCGGACTGGTTCTGCAGCAGCGCGCGCAGCGTGCCCTTCAGGTCGAGCGCGCCGTGCTCGTAGAACCGGTCGTCCTCGATCGCGACGATCGCCTTCTGCATGATCGGCGCGACCAGGGCGAGCTTGACCGGCACGCGGTTCTGCTCGGCCAGCGTCGCGATCACGGATCCGTCGGCAGCGAGGATGGTGCTCTTCTGCTTGAGCGGCACCTCGTCGAACTGTTGCGGCAGGTCTTGGAGGGTGGTGGATGTCTTCTCTGTGGTGAACCCGGCGAGCCCGGCGAAGGGGATCGCGAGACCGGCGGCCAGAGCCCCCGACAGCACGCTCACCCCCAGGAACAGAACCACTGATTGGACGACTCCACGGTCACCTTTCTCCCTCACGCGCATGGTTATAGAGACTACGGGATGCGCTGTTCGGGTTACCGCGACGCTTATGACTTCCGTCACACCTGCTGGACAAAGTTCATCCAAAGAATGAGGGCCCGAGCAGATCGCTCGGGCCCTCACTGTGTATTGCGTTACGCGGCGTACTGGTGTGCCTGTACCTCGGCCGGCTCCAGGGCCAGCTCCAGCACCTCGCGGACGTCGCTCACCGGGTGAACGGTCAGCTCCGCGAGCACGGACGCGGGCACGTCCTCTAGGTCCGGCTCGTTCCGCTTCGGGATCAGGATCGTGGTCAGCCCGGCCCGGTGGGCGGCGAGCAGCTTCTGCTTCACCCCACCGATCGGGAGCACCCGTCCGGTCAGCGACACCTCACCGGTCATCGCGACCTCCGAACGGACCGGCCGTCCGGACAGCAGCGACGCCAGCGCCGTCGTCATCGTCACACCCGCCGACGGTCCGTCCTTCGGGACGGCACCGGCCGGTACGTGGATGTGAGTGTTGCGCTCGGCCAGGTCACTTACCGGCAGCCCCAGCTCCGCACCGTGCGAGCGCAGATACGACAGGGCGATCTGCGCCGACTCCTTCATCACGTCACCGAGCTGTCCGGTCAGCGTGACTCCGGTCGGGCCGGTCTCCTTGTCGGCCAGCGACGCCTCGATGAAGAGGACGTCACCACCCGCACCGGTCACCGCCAGTCCGGTCGCCACACCCGGAAGCGCCGTACGCTCGGCCGACTCCGGAGTGAACTTCGGCGAACCCAGGTACTCCTTCAGGTTGTCGCCGCCGATGGTCAGCGCGCCGAGCTCCTCGCCCAGGGCCAGCTTCGCCGTCACCTTCCGCAGTACGCGGGAGATCGACCGCTCCAGCTGCCGCACGCCGGCCTCCCGGGTGTACTCACCCGCGAGCACCCGCAGGGCCGAGTCCTCGATGGACACCTCGTCCGCCGTCAGGCCCGCCCGCTCCAGCTGACGCGGGAGCAGGTGGTCACGGGCGATGATGACCTTCTCGTCCTCGGTGTACCCGTCCAGCTGCACGAGTTCCATCCGGTCCAGCAACGGCGCCGGGATGGAGTCCAGCACGTTCGCCGTGGCCAGGAAGACCACGTCGGACAGGTCCAGCTCGACCTCCAGGTAGTGGTCCCGGAAGGTGTGGTTCTGCGCCGGGTCCAGGACCTCCAGCAGCGCGGCCGTCGGGTCGCCCCGGTAGTCCGCACCCACCTTGTCGATCTCGTCCAGCAGGACGACGGGGTTCATCGAACCCGCCTCGGTGATCGCCCGGACGATCCGGCCCGGCAGCGCACCGACGTACGTACGCCGGTGACCGCGGATCTCGGCCTCGTCCCGCACACCACCCAGAGCGACCCGGACGAACTTCCGTCCCATCGCACGGGCAACGGACTCACCCAGCGAGGTCTTACCCACACCAGGCGGACCGACCAGGGCCAGTACGGCGCCACTGCGGCGTCCGCCGACCACTCCGAGACCACGGTCCGCGCGGCGACGCCGTACGGCCAGGTACTCGGTGATGCGCTGCTTCACGTCGTCCAGACCGGCGTGGTCCGCGTCCAGCACGGCCCGCGCCTCGCGCAGGTCGTAACTGTCCTCGCTGCGCTCGTTCCACGGCACCTCGAGGACTGTGTCCAGCCAGGTCCGGATCCAGCCGACCTCGGGGGACTGCTCAGAGGTCCGCTCCAGCTTGTCGACCTCGGCCAGCGCCGCCTTCGCGACGTGCTCCGGCAGGTCGGCCGCCTCGACGCGGGCCCGGTAGTCCTCTTCCTCGGACTCGGCCTTGCCGTCCAGCTCGGCCAGCTCCTTGCGGATCGCGGCCATCTGCTGGCGCAGCAGGAACTCCCGCTGCTGCTTCTCCATACCCTCCTGGACGTCCTTCTGGATCGTCTCGGAGACCTCGAGCTCGGCGAGGTGGTCCTTCACCCAGCCGATCAGCTTCTCCAGCCGCTCGGACACGTTCGCGTTCTCGACCAGCCAGGACTTCTGCTCGTTGTTCAGGTACGACGCGTAGCCGGCCAGGTCGGACAGCTCGGAGGGGTCGTCCACCTGCTTGATGGAGTCGATCACCTGGTACGCGCCGCGACGCTGCAGCACGGAGGTGGTCAGAGTCTTGTACTCGCGGGCCAGCTCGACGGAGCGGTCGTCGGTGATCTCGTGCATCACCGTCGCGCCCACCCACAGCGCCGCACCCGGGCCGGTCGTCCCGGCGCCGATGCGGACCCGCTGGGTCCCGCGGATCACGGCCGCCTGGGCACCGCCCGGCAGCCGGCCGATCTGCTCGATCTCACCGAGCGTTCCGGCCTTGGCATATTTACCGTCGAGCCGCGGCACCAGGAGCACCTGGTCCTGACCCGCAGCCTGCGCGGCGTCGATGGCCGCCCGGGCCTCGCTGTCGGCGAGTCGGACCGGCACGACCATTCCCGGCAGGACCACGACGTCGTCCAGCGGCAGTACCGGAAGATTCAACGTATCGGTCACGCTGTCACACCCTTTTCCAAGTTGAGTCTGACAGGCTCAACCAATGGCGCCACCAGGTCATTCCCGAGGCCTTGGGCGTTCGCTGACGGTGAAATCAAGTAATCACGCGGTCAGCAGATCGCCGATCTGGCGTAGACCGGTCAGGTCGTGTACGTCGTCCGCCAGCGCCGGCACCTCGACGGTCCGGATGGCGCGGTGGCCGCGGCGGAAGCGGTCGGCGCGGCGGTGGTCGCCCACGACCTGTTGCATCTTGTCCGCGTGCAACCGCAGTACGGCGGCCGTCAACGGTGACTTGTCCGCTTCCTCGAGCTTCTCGGCTGCGGCGAGTGACCGCTCCGCCGACAATTCCGTGGCCTGCGAGTTCGTCACCCTGTTCAGCACGACACCGGCCAGCGGCATTCCCTCCGCCCGCAGCCGCTCGGCGAAGTACGACGCCTCGCGCAGCGCGTCGTTCTGCGGGGCGGCCACCACGAGGAACGAGGTGTGCGGTTCGCGCAGCAACGCGACGGTCTGCTCGGCCCGCTGCCGGAACCCGCCGAACAGCGTGTCGAACGCCGCGACGAACGTTTGTACGTCGGTCAGCACCTGCGCGCCGAGCACCTTGTTCAGCACCGACATCGCCATGCTCACGCCGGCCGACATCAGCTTGAACGGCCCGCGCGCCGGCGCCAGCAGCAACCGGAGGAAGCGACCCTCGAGCAGCGAGGCCAGTCGTTCCGGCGCGTCCAGGAAGTCCAGCGCGGATCGCGACGGCGGGGTGTCGACGACGATCAGGTCCCAGTCGCCGGTCTGCTCGGCCTGCTTGTGCAGCTGGCCCAGCTTCTCCATCGCCATGTACTCCTGCGTGCCCGCGAACGACGAGGAGAGCGCCTGGTAGAACGGGTTCGCGAGGATCTGCTCCGCCTTCTCCGGCGTCGCATGCTGCAGTACGACGTCGTCGAACGTCCGCTTCATGTCGAGCATCATCGCGTCCAGCCGCCCGCCGTTCGCGGCGTCCACCTCGGCGACCGCCCGCGGGGTGTTGTCCAGCTCGGTCAGCCCGAGCGACTGCGCCAGCCGCCGCGCGGGGTCGATCGTCAGTACGACGACCTTCCGCCCGCGCTCCGCCGCCCGCAGACCGAGCGCCGCCGCGGTCGTCGTCTTCCCCACGCCACCCGCGCCGCAGGTGACGATGATCCGCGTCCCCGCGTCGTCGATCAGCGCGTCCAGATCGAGCTCGGTCATGCGCGCAGCTCCTCGGCGAGATCGAACAGGGCGCCGTGGTCGATGCCCTCGGGCAGCAGCTCCAGCTCGACGACTTTCTTGCCCAGGGCATCTATCCGGTCGCGGTTCTCGCGTTCGAGTCCGACCCGGATCGCGTGGTCGTGCGCCTCGGCCGCGAGGGTCTCGACCAGGTTGTCGCCGATCGTGATGCCGGCCGCCTTGAGTCCCCTGGTCAGCTCGGCGGTGGGCAGTTTCTCCTTCACCGCAAGGGCAAGCGCGTCGTCGTCGAGCGGGCTGTTGCGGACCATGTTCACCACGATCGACCCGATCCGGAGATCGAGCTTCTCCAGCTGCTCGACCGCGTCCAGCGTTTCCTGGACCGGCATCTCCTCGAGCAGTGTGACCAGGTGGACCTGCGTGACGTCCGAGCGCAGCATGCCCATGATCGCGTCCGCCTGGTTGCGGATCGGCCCGACCTTGGCCAGGCCGGCGACCTCGTGGTTCACGTTCAGGAAGCGTCCGATCCGCCCGGTCGGCGGCGCGTCCAGTACGACGGCGTCGTACGCGAGCCGCCCGTGCGCCTTGCGCCGGGTCGCCTCGTAGACCTTGCCGGTGAGCAGTACGTCGCGGAGCCCGGGGGCGATCGTGGTGACGAAGTCGATCGCACCGACCTTCTCCAGCGCTTTGCCGGCCCGGCCGAGGTGGTAGTACATGTCGAGGTACTCCAGCAGCGCGGCCTCGGCGTCGACGGCCAACGCGAACACCTCACCGCCACCGGGGCCCTGGGCGATCCGGCGTTCGACGTACGGCAGCGGAGGCACGTCGAAGAGCTGGGCGAGCCCTTGCCGGCCCTCGACCTCGCAGAGCAGAACCCGCTTACCCTCGTCCGCCAGGGACAGAGCCATAGCGGCCGCAACGGTTGTCTTCCCGGTGCCCCCCTTACCGGTGACCACGTGCAGTCGCGCCATAGGTCCCAGGGTAGGACGTGTCCCACAGCACACCGTTAGAGTCCCCTTCATGAAGAAGTTCGAGTACTTCACCGCGCCGCTGCTGGTCCACTCGACCAAGGAGATCCTGGACAACTTCGGTCAGGACGGCTGGGAGCTGGTCCAGGTCGTCCCGGGGCTGAACCCGGAGAACCTGGTCGCCTACTTCAAGCGGGAGATCGAGGACAAATGAGCCACCCCGAGGAGAAGCTCGCCGAGCTCGGGCTGAAGCTGCCCGACGTGGCGAAGCCGGTCGCCGCCTACGTCCCGGCGGTCCGGACCGGTGACCTCGTCTACACGTCCGGTCAGCTGCCGCTGCGCGAGGGCACGCTGATCGCCACCGGCAAGGTCGGCGGTGAGGTCAGCGCCGAGGTCGCCAGCGAGTGCGCCCAGCAGTGCGCGCTGAACGCACTGGCCGCGGTCAAGGCCGAGATCGGCGACCTGGCGAACGTGAAGCGCATCGTCAAGGCGGTCGCGTTCATCGCGTCCACGCCGGACTTCACCGGCCAGCCGCAGGTCGCCAACGGCGCCTCCGAGCTCTTCGGCCAGGTCTTCGGCGAGGCGGGACAGCACGCCCGCAGCGCGGTCGGCGTACCGGTCCTGCCACTGGACGCCCCGGTCGAGGTCGAACTCATCGTCGAGGTCGGCTAACCCGACCGTGCGGGACCTGAACTCCGAACTGATGACCGGCCGCATGGCCGAAACAGCCCTCGAGTACGCCCGCGGGTCACGGACGCCGGCCGAACCCCGGCCGGCGTCCACAGTCATCCTGCTCCGTGACGCACCACTCGAGGTGTACCTGCTGCGGCGGCAGCGGACGATGGCTTTTGCTGCCGGGATGACGGTGTTTCCGGGTGGGCGGGTAGATCCGGCCGACTCGGCGGTTGTGGACTCGTGGTCGGGGCCGGCGCCGAGCGTGTTCGCCGAGCGGCTCGGGTGTTCTACGGAGCTGGCTGCGGCGTACGTCGCGGCCGCGGTCCGTGAGACGTTCGAGGAATCGGGTGTCCTGCTCGCCGGACCGTCCACGGAGACGGTCGTCGGCGACACCACCGGCGCGGACTGGGAAGCTGACCGGGTCGCGCTGGAATCCGGCGAGCTACGGTTCGCCGACTTCCTCCATCGGCGCGGTCTCCTGCTGCGAGCCGATCTCCTCGGCGCCTGGGCGCACTGGATCACGCCGGAGTTCGAGCCCAAGCGGTACGACACCGCGTTCTTCGTCGCGGCGCTCCCGGCCGGGCAGGTCACCCGCGACGTGACGAGCGAATCCGACCAGGTCACCTGGATCCGCCCCGCGGACGCGGTCGCCGCCGTCGACGCGGGCGAGACGCTCATGCTGCCGCCGACGTACCTCTGCTGCCGCGACCTCACGCAGTACGACGACGTTGCCGGGGTCCTGGCCGGGGCCGGCGACCGGGAGATCCGGACGATCATGCCCACTGTGCGCATCGACGGCGACCAGGCCTATCTGGAGACCACATGACTGAGTACGCGACCCTGATCCGGGCCGACAACCCCGGCCCGATGACGCTCGACGGCACGAACACCTGGATCCTGAAAGCGCCCGACGGCGAGCGATCGGTCGTCGTCGACCCCGGCCCGATGCTCGAGGACCACCTGACCGCGGTGCTCGAAGCAGCCGGCAAGGTCGCCGTCGTACTGCTGACCCACAAACACCCGGACCACTCCGAGGGCGCTGCCTGGTTCGCCAACCGGGCCGGCTGCGGCGTACGCGCCGTGGATCCCGCCTTCCGGATCCCCACCGATCACGCGCACGGGCTGGGCGAGGGCGACGTGATCACCGCCGACGGCCTGCGCATCGAGGTCCTGCCGACGCCCGGCCACACGCTCGACTCGGTCTGCTTCTGGCTCCCGCAGGACGGTTCGCTGCTCACCGGCGACACGGTCCTCGGCCGCGGTACGTCGGTCGTCGCGCACCCGGACGGTGCCCTCGGCCCCTACCTCGACTCCCTGAACCGGCTCCGCGCCTTCGCGAACTCCCCGGCCGGCGTGGCGCGCCTACTCCCCGGCCACGGCCCCGTCATCGACGACCCCGCTGCCGTACTCACCTACTACCTCGGCCACCGCGAGGAACGCCTCAACCAGGTCCGCGCAGCCATCGCCGAAGGCCACACGACCCCCGAGGCGATCGTCGAACACGTCTACGCCGACGTCGACCGCTCCCTCTGGCCCGCCGCCGAACGCTCGGTCCGAGCCCAGCTCGACTACTTGAACGGATAACCCCGCCAGTCGCCCGTTCTCGCCTCTTCACACGACCAGAGAAGGATCAACTCCAGGGGATAACCCTCGGAGCGTTGTCCACAGATGTGGCGCGGGCGGGGCGCGGGGAAGGGCTGGGCGGTGATGCTGGGTGAGTGAACGTCAAGCTGAGAATGATCGCCGAACGCCAAGGCGGGGTGTTCAGCCGCAGGCAGGCCTTGGCGAGCGGGTACACCCCGCGCCAGATTGTGCTGCGTCTCGCCGACCGCAGGTGGGAGCAGTTGCGACGGGGGCAGTACGCCGAGACGCTCGACGTCACCGGACTGCCGCCGTGGGAGCAACGGCGTACGGCGCATCTACGCATTGTCCACGCAGTGATGAACTCGCTCCGGTCCGGCAGCGTGGTTGTGAGTCACCAGTCCGCGCTCGCGCTCCACGGCCTACCGCTCTGGGGGCTCGACCTCTCGCAGGTACACGTGACACGAGTGGGCGGCCGGGCCGGCGGTCTCATCGCGGGAGTCCAGCACCATGTGGGAGGTCTTACGCCGGCCGATCTGACCCGGACCGACAATCTGTCGGTCACGTCTGTGCCCCGGAGTCTGGTCGAGACCGCATGTACGGCGTCCTTCGAGGCCGCAGTCGTCAGCGCCGACGTCGTACTGCGTGAGGGGCTCGCCGACTCGGACGAGTTGCGCCGCCTGTTGTCGGTGACCGAGTTCTGGCCCGGCAGCCCGACGGTGCGGGCAGCCCTCCAGTTCGCCGACCCGCTGTCCGAATCGGTCGGGGAGTCACGCTTGCGGGTGCTGATGCATCAGGCCGGCCTGCCCGAACCGGTGCTCCAAGCCGAATTCTCCGACTCCGACGGCTTCGTCGCCCGAGTCGACTTCTTCTTCCCGGCGTACGACACCGTGGTCGAGTTCGACGGCCTGCTGAAATACACCGGCGGTACGTCGGAGGTCCTGGTCCGCGAGAAGCGCCGCGAGGACCGACTACGTGCCCTCGGACTCGAGGTGGTCCGATCCACCTGGGCAGACTTCAACCGCCCGGCACACCTCGCCGCCACCATCCGCGACGCCTTCACCCGCAGCCACCGCGCCGCCTGACCCCGCCGCTTGACCCCGCCGCCTGACCCCGCCGCGTGAAGCCTCGTCGCCCCGCCGAACCGGGAGGGTTATCCCTTCGGGATGCCGGTTCTCATCCCGTCACAACAGCCGACAACCGGCATCTCGAAGGGTTATCCGTTCGCGTCGTCGGTGGGGCGGTGGCGCGGGGCGGTGGCGCCGGGGCGGTGGCGCGCCGGGGTGGTGGCGCGGGGCGGTGGCCCCGGGGTGGTGGTGGGCGCGGGTTAGCGGGCTCGGCGCTGGAGGCGGTCGACGTCGAGGAGTACTACGGAGCGCGGCTCCAGGCGGACCCAGCCTCGGGAGGCGAAGTCGGCCAGGGCCTTGTTCACGGTCTCGCGGGAGGCGCCGACCAGCTGGGCCAGCTCCTCCTGGGTGAGGTCGTGGTGGACGTGTACGCCGTCGTCGGCGGTGCGGCCGAAGCGGCTGGCCAGGTCGAGCAGGGCCTTGGCGACCCGGCCGGGCACGTCGGAGAAGACCAGGTCGGCGACCACGTCGGAGACCTTGCGCAGCCGGCCGGCCAGCTGCAGCAGCAGGCCGCGGGCCACCGCGGGGCGGCCGTCCAGCCAGCGGAGCAGCTCGTCGTGCGTCAGCGACATCAGGGACGCGTCGGTGACCGCGGTGACGGTCGCGGACCGCGGTCCCGGGTCGAAGAGCGACAGCTCACCGAACATCTGGCCCGGGCCGAGCACCGCGATCAGGTTCTCCCGGCCGTCGGCCGACGTCCGGCCGAGCTTGACCTTGCCCTCGACCACGACGAACAGCCGATCACCGGAATCACCCTCGTGGAACAGCACCTGGCCGCGCCGCAGGCGGCTCTCGGACATCGATGCGGCCAGGGCGTCGGCCGCCTCGTCGTCGAGCTGACTGAACAGCGGTGCCTGTCGGAGCACTGCGGCATCCACTTTGGGCCTCCTAGGACCTTCGACCACGACTGCGAGCGGGGGATCTGCCCCGTCCGGCACCGGGTCGTTCACACCCGGTCGCCACAAAACCGTAGCCCCTCCGGTGTCGGCACCGCCACGTAGGCTTGCCTCCATGCCATCCCCGCGTGTCGCGGAACCACTCCCGGGAGCCCTCCCGGACGTGGTTCTCAAGCTCCCCCGCAAGGCCCCGGTGTTCGTCGACGAGACCCCCACGCAGCTGGTCCGCCGGGCCCGCAAGATGCACAAGGTCCTCACCGACACCTACCCTGACGCCCACTGCGAGCTCGACTTCAAGACCCCGCTCGAGTTGCTGGTGGCCACGATCCTGTCGGCCCAGACCACCGACGTCATGGTGAACAAGGTGACCCCCACGCTGTTCGCGAAGTATCCGACCGCCCAGGCGTACGCCGAGGCCGACCGGGACGAGATGGAGGCCATCCTCAAGCCGACCGGCTTCTTCCGGGCCAAGACCAACAGCGTGATGAAGCTCGGCCAGGCCCTCGTCGACGACTACGACGGCGTCGTGCCGAACAAGCTCACCGAGCTCGTGAAGCTCCCGGGCACCGGCCGGAAGACGGCCAACGTGGTCCTCGGTAACGCCTTCGGCATCCCCGGAATCACGGTCGATACGCACTTCGGCCGCCTGGTCCGCCGGTTCGGCTGGACCACCGAGGAGGACCCGGTCAAGGTCGAGCACATCATCGGCGAGCTCTTCCCGAAGAAGGACTGGACGATGTTGTCGCACCGGCTGATCTTCCACGGGCGCCGCCGCTGCCACGCCAAGAAGCCGGCCTGTGGCGCCTGCCCGATCGCCCAGTGGTGCCCGTCGTACGGCACCGGTCCGACCGACCCCGAGGTCGCCGCGAAGCTGGTGAAGGTCCCGGCGTGAAGCTCGCAGCACGATCGCGTACGACGTCCCGCCGCCGGCCACTGGTCTGTGCCGCGACGGGCGTCGCGCTCGCGATCCTGCTGGCTGCCTGCGGCACCGAGAAGGCAGGCGCCCCGTCCACAGCAACTCCGGTCGCGGGCGCCGACAAGCTGACCGCCTGTCCGTCGACGCCCTCGAAACCGCCGACGACCAACGGCCTCCCGGACGTCAGCCTGCCGTGTCTGGGCAGCGGTCCGGACATCCGGCTCGCCGATCTCCGGGGTCCGCTCGTGATCAACGTGTGGGCGCAGTGGTGCGGTCCGTGCCGCGACGAAGCGCCGTACCTGGCTGCCTTGGCCAAGTCCGGCAAGGTGCGCATGCTAGGCATCGACTACGACGATCCGCGGCCGGAGCTGGCGGTGAAGTTCGCGACCGACGAAGGGCTGACGTATCCGCATGTCGTCGATCGGGACAAGGCGATCCAGCGCGGGTTGAAGATCGGCGGTCCGCCGTTGACCGCGTTCATCGACAAGGACGGCACTGTCGCCTTCGTGCACCGTGGCGTACTCACCTCGCAGCAGCAGCTCGATCAGCTGGTGGAGGAGCACGCGCGATGACCTTCGACGTGGAGATCCCGGACTGGTTGCAGCCGTTGGCGAAGGCGTCCGACGACGTCGACCCGAACCAGTTGTCCCGGTTCCTGCCGCCGGACGACCCGTCGGTGCGGAAGTCCGCCGTCCTCATCTTGCTTGCTGATGGCAACGATGGGCCGGAGGTGCTGCTGACCGAGCGGGCCTGGACGTTGCGCAGCCACGCCGGTCAGATGGCGTTCCCGGGCGGTGGCGCCGATCCCGAGGACGGGACCGGCGACGAGGGCCTGGTCCGGACCGCGCTGCGGGAGGCCGAGGAAGAGACCGGGCTGGACCCGGCGGGCGTCGTACCGTTCTCGATCTGGCCGGCGCTCTGGGTGCCGGTGAGCAACTTCGGCGTGTCGCCGGTGCTGGCCTGGTGGCGGGAGCCGTCGCCGGTCGCGGTGGTCGACCCGGCCGAGGTCGCCTCGGTGCACGAGGTGCCGATCAGTGCGCTCGCCGACCCGGCGAACCGGATCAGCTGCCTGCACCCGTCCGGTTTCACCGGCCCGGCGTTCGTCGTCGGCGACCTCTACATCTGGGGTTTCACCGCCGGGCTGCTGGACAAATTGCTGCTGCTCGGCGGATGGCGCCGCGACTGGGACCCCTCGGTCGTCGTACCGTTGCCCGACCGACTGGTCGAGGCGGCCTGGCGGAGGCACGGGGACATGTCGGAAGGCGTGGAATGAGCTGGCTCGACTGGGCGGTGCTCGGCACCGCGGCACTGGTGGCGATCTCGGGGTACGTCGAAGGGTTCGTGCTCGGGGCGTGCGCGACGCTCGGCCTGCTCGGCGGCGCCGCGATCGGCGTCTGGGGCGTCCCGCGGATCCTGGACCACTTCTCACCGAGCGTCACGGTTTCGTTCGCCGCGCTGGTGCTGGTGGTGGGACTGGCCGCGCTCGGGCGAATGCTCGGGGCGATGGTCGGCACCAGGGTGCGCAACCGGCTGTCCTGGAAACCGATCCGGTTTCTCGACGCGCTGGGTGGCGCCGCGCTGGCGGCCGCATCGGTGCTGATCGTGGCCTGGGTGCTCGGCGTCGCGGTGAGCGGCGCGCGGATCCCGAGCGTGACGTCGGCGGTCCGCGGGTCGCAGGTGCTCGCGAAGGTCGACGAGTTCCTGCCGAACAGCGCTGACCGGGCGCTGCAGTCGTTCAACGACGTGGTCAACACCGACCTGTTCCCGCGGTTCCTCGACCCGTTCGTGCCGGAGCGGATCCGCGAGACACAGCCGCCGGACAGCGCCATCGCTCGGCAGCAGCCGGTGCGGTCGGCGTACAGCCGGATCGCGAAGGTGACCGGGGTCGCGAGCTGCTCACGCGGTCTCGAGGGCAGCGGGTTCGTGTACGCGCCGCAGCGGGTGATGACGAACGCGCACGTCGTGGCCGGTGTCAGTTCGCCGTCGGTCGAGGTGAACGGGAAGAAGTACGACGCCAGGGTGGTCGTGTTCGACCCCGAGACCGACATCGCGGTGCTGTACGTGCCGAACCTGAAAGAGCAGCCGCTCTCCTTCGACTTCGCCGGTAAGGCCGACGACCCGGCGGTCGTGCTCGGCTACCCGGAGAACGGTCCGTTCGACTCCGAGCCGGCCCGGATCCGCTCCGAGGAACGACTCCGCGGCCCCGACATCTACGGCGACAAGACCGTCACCCGCGACGCGTTCTCGATCTGGGCCTCGGTCCGCCCCGGCAACTCCGGCGGCCCGCTGCTGTCCGCCAAGGGCACGGTGTACGGCGTGGTCTTCGCCGCCTCGGTCGAGGACAACCGCACCGGCTACGTCCTCACCGCCGAACAGGTCTCCACCGACGCCCGCACCGGCACCACCGCCACCCAAGAGGTCTCGACGCAGTCCTGCACCTAGGGCAGAGACTTCAGCCAGTCGATCACCAAGCTGTTGAAGAGGTTGGGGGCTTCCTCGTGGGGGAAGTGGCCGGCGGGGGCGATCAGCTCGTCACGGAGTGGCGCGGTGACCAGCTTGGCTGGAGTGGTCGCGGTCGGGGAGATGGCGGAGTCCTGGGCGCCGTGGACCTGCAGAACGGGTACGGCGACCGGCGTACGCATCCTGCTCGAGTACTTGCGGCCGTCCGGGCGTATTCGCGAGCGGGCAAACCAGCGGTGGTATTCGAGGGCGCAGTGTGGTGCCGGCCAGACCTGGAGTGCCGCGCGGTAGCGGCGTGACGCCTCCGCGTCGGGGAAGGTGCCACCCGGGGCGGCCCAGGCGCGGAGGAGGCCTTCGATGTGGATGCCGTCGTGAGCCAGCAGCCGCCGCTCCGGAAAGACCGGCAGCTGGAACCACGCCGTCCGGCTCAACGCCTTGGCCCGGCCCGCGCGAGCCAACACGAGCGGGTGCGGCGCCGACACCGCCACCAGCCCACGGACCTGCCGAGGGGCCAGTACTGCGGCCGACCAGCCGATGAAGCCACCCCAGCCGTGACCGACCACGACCGCGTCCGTCGCACCGAGCGAGCGGATCACGCCGGAGACGTCAGCTGCCGCCGTGTACGGGTCATAGCCGCGGGGCGTCTTGTCGCTGGCGCCGTACCCGCGCAGGTCCATCGCCACCGCGCGGTAGCCGGCGGCCGCGACCACCGGCAGCTGATGCCGCCAGGCCCACCAGAACTCGGGAAAGCCGTGCAGGAACAGGACGAGCGGGTCGTCCGCCGCGCCGCACTCCGCCACGTGGAACCGGGCCCCGTTGGCCGCGACGAGCGAGTGCGACCAGGGGCCGTCGACGAGCAGGTCGACGACTCCCGCCGGGCTCAGCGCCGTACGCCCGGCTCAGGCAGGGCCGCGTGCTCCTCGTCGCCCTTGCCGATCGCCTTGAGCGCCTCGACCGACTGCTTCGAGGTCTCGATCGTCCGCTCCGGGCCCTTTGCGCTCTTCAGCGCCCGCATCCCGATGAACACCAGGATCGCGCCGATCAGCAGGAAGGCACCGGCCACGATCAGGAACGCGATGGCCGGGTGCAGGCCGGCCGCGGTCAGTCCGTACGCCGCGGCGATGCTCAGCAGGATGACCGCGAGCAGCGCCAGGAACGCGGCCGCCGCGAACAGGCCGGCGCCGGTCCCGGCCGCGACCGCGGTCTTCTTCAGTTCGGTCTTGGCGAGCTCGACCTCACTGCGGACCAGGCTGGACAGTTCCTTGCTGGCATTCGCGACAAGCTGGCCGACCGTGGGCTCGTCCCCGTTCTGCCCCATCGACATCGCAACTCCTTCCCACACGTCCGTGCCCCGACACTACAGTCCGTACCCGTCGTCAATCGGCGTACGCGCGGTTTCGGCGAGCCAGCAGGAGCGCGGCGATCAGCGCGGCCAGCACCGAGGCGACCAGTACGGCGGCCTTGGCGCGCTCGACCTGGGCAGCATCGGATCCGAACGCGAGCTGGGCGATCAGCAGCGCGACGGTGAAACCGATCCCGGCCAGCACGGACACCGCGGCGACGTCCCGCCAGGCCAGGTCGGAGTTGAGCTCTGCCCGGGTGAAGCGCGCGGTCAGCCAGGACCCACCGAACACCCCGACGGACTTGCCGATCAGCAGCCCGGCGACCACACCGATCGCGACCGGGTCGGTCAGCATCTGCCGTACGGCGGTCCCGCTCAGTGTCACGCCCGCGGCGAAGAGTGCGAACACCGGTACGGCGACACCCGCGGACCACGGGCGCAGCCGGTGCTCGATCCGCTCCGCCGGCGCGTGCTCCTCACCGGGATCCGCGACGACGCGGGTGACGAGCCCGAGTGCGACGCCCGCGATCGTGGCGTGGATCCCGGACTCGTGCATGAACCACCAGGTCGCGAGTGCGATCGGGATGTAGAGGAACGGCGTACGGACGCGGCGTCGCTGGAGGAGGTACCAGAGCGCGATCAGGGCGACGGCCGCGAGCAGGGAGAGCAGGTGGAAGCCGTGCGAGAAGAACACCGCGATCACGAGGATCGCGCCGAAGTCGTCCACCACCGCGAGCGTGAGCAGGAACGCACGCAACGCACTCGGCAGCGACGAACCCACGATCGCCAGGACGGCCAGCGCGAACGCGATGTCGGTCGCGGTCGGCACCGCCCAGCCGTGCGGCTTGCCGTCGTCCGAGACCAGGTTGGTGATCAGGTAGATGATTGCCGGAAGCATCATTCCGGCGATCGCCGCGACGACCGGCACGACGGCCTCGTTGAGCTTCGAGAGTGTGCCCACGACGAGCTCACGCTTCAGCTCGACCCCGGCCAGGTAGAAGAACAACGCCAGCGCGCCGTCCGACGCCCACGCCTCGACCGTCAGCGGGCCGAGCTGGGCATCGCGCAGGTGGTGATACGCGTCCTGCCACGGCGAGTTCGCCCAGACCAGCGCGACGACAGTGGCCGCGAGCAACAACAGGCCGCCGGTCGTCTCAGCACGCAGCGTGTCGGCGAGGAACGCCCGTTCGCGCCCGAGGATGCGGGGGAATGCGCGCTTCTTCTGCCGGATCCGCGGGTGCTGGCTCATGTCGGCCCTTCATTTCGGGGTCGGTCGGACGGACGCCGACCAGACTTCCCGGCACACCCGGTGACCGATTCTACCTGGTGATCTCCGCGGCGAGCCCTTCGAAATCGGGGACGACGAGGTCCGGCGCGAGAAAGGCCTTCGGGTACGGCGTCTGCCGCCGGTCGAGGTAGAACCCGCTGAGCCCGGCCCGGCGGGCGCCGTCGATGTCCCACGGGTGGACCGCGGCGAGTCCCATCCGCTCGACGGGCACTCCGCACACCTCCGCGGCGTACTGGTACGCGGCAGGGTGGGGCTTCCAGCGCTGCGGCGTCGACACATCGAGGCGGTGCTCGAGGAACGGCATGATGCCGCCGTCGATGAACACCTGTTTGGACATCGCGGCCGATCCGTTGGTCAACGTGACGATGCGGATGCCGGCCTCGTGGATCCGGCGCAGTCCCGGTTCGACGTCGGGGTGCAGCGGCAGGCGGGTGAATCCCGACAGCACGCTCGCGACGGTCTCGTCGTTCGGTTCGATCCCGGCTGCGACGAGCTGTGCTTCCAGGAGCTCGGCGCCGAGCTCACGGAAGCCGGCGTACGAATCGACCGCCGTCAGCGCGAACCCGTCCCGCAACGTCGCCGCAAACCACGCGTCGAGACTGTGCCGCGGCAGTCCAACCGCCTCGAACCCGTCCCGCAACGGCTCCATATCCGTCAGCGTCTCGTTGACGTCGAGCACCAGAACGTCGATCATCACGACTCCTCAGGTCTTCCCTGCGTTGACGGTTGCTCAGAGCAACGAGGGCTAACCGATCCAGACCCGCGGGTCCGGGCCCTTCGGGACGATGCCGGTGGGGTTGATGTTGTTGTGGGTGACGTAGTAGTGCCGCTTGATCTGGTCGAAGTCGACCGTCTCGCCGAAGTCGGGGAGTTGGTACAGCCGGCGCGCGTACGCCCACAGGTTGGGGAACTCGGTCAGCTTCTGCCGGTTGCACTTGAAGTGTCCGTGGTACACGGCGTCGAAGCGGACGAGCGTCGTGAACAGCCGGATGTCCACCTCGCGCAGCGTGTCACCGAGCAGGTACTCGCGGTCCGCAAGCCGTTCCTCGAGTACGTCGAGGCGCGCGAACAGGGCGTCGTAGGCCTCGTCGTACGCCTCCTGACCGGTCGCGAAACCGCAGCGGTAGACGCCGTTGTTCACGTCGCGGTAGATCTCGTCGATCAGCACGTCCATCTCGGCGCGATCCGGCGGGATCAGCTGCGGTGCGCCGGGCTTGTGGAAGTCGGTCCACTCGGTGGAGAGGTCGAGTGTGATCTGCGGGTAGTCGTTCGTGACCACGTCGCCGGTTTTGGTGTCGACGATCGCGGGCACGGTCACGCGGCCGTCGTACGTCGGGTCTGTGCGCAGGTACGCCTCGGAGAGGAACCTGATCCCGAGCACCGGGTCGGTGTCGTCGGGGTCGAGCGTGAACCGCCAGCCGCGCTCGTCGCGGATCGGGTCGACGATCGCCAGGCTGATCGCGTCCTCCAGGCCGAGCAGCCGGCGGACGATGACGGAGCGGTGCGCCCACGGGCAGGCCAGGCTGACGACCAGCCGGTACCGCCCCGGCTCTACCGGCCAGCGACCCTGGTCGTCCGGACCCTCGCCCGGCGCCGAGGTCGAGTCCCGGGCGATCCGGCCGGTGAATCTGTTGCTCTGCCGCTTCCATTCGCCGGCCGACGACGTCTCCTGCACGAACTGTCCCGAGGTCATAACGGTAAAACTACCCCTCTGGCAATTGGCTGAGGCTGTGGATGGTCACTGGCCGTGAGACGGCACTGGACGTTACAGTCGGGCTGACAAGGTCGTCCGGGACAAAGCGGTCACGGGCGTCTTGCGCGGTAAGAAAACACCGCGGCCCGTGTACCCCGGCAACCGGTTTGCCGGCCAGATTCCCAGGGATGCTGAGACCTCATGGCCCGCCCACGGAACAACCCCGGCGACCTCGCCGAGCTCCCTACCGAGCTGCGGCCCGATCGTCCGAAGGGTGACCAGATTCGCGAGATTCTGGAGAACCTCACCCGCTCGCTGGCCGTCGGCACCGTGCTGCCGTCCGAGCGCGTCCTGGCCGAGCGCTTCGGCGTGGCCCGGATGACGGTCCGGCAGGAAGTGGACCGGGTCGTGGCCGAGGGCCTGGCCAACCGTCGCCCCGGCGGCGGCACCTTCGTCGCCGAGCCGCGCCCGTCGCGGATGCTCGCGTCGTCGTTCACGCAGGACATGGTCAACCGCGGTATCAAGCCCGGCGCCAAGGTCCTCGAACACCGCGTCGGCGCCGCCGACGAGGACCTCGCCCGCGAGCTCGAAGAGCCGATCGGCACCCCCGTCCTGCACCTCGTCCGCCTCCGCACCGCCGACGGCGACCCGATGGCGATCGAGCGCACCGCACTCTCCCTGCACCGCTACCCCGGCCTCGACGAGATCGACTTCGCCGAGAAGTCGCTCTACACCGAACTCTCCACCCGGTACGGCGTGACGCTCGGCATGGTCTCCGCCTCGATCGTCGCCGCCCCACCGGAGCCCGGCGACGCCGAACTCCTGGAGATCGACAACTCCACCCCGTGCCTCATCATCACCGTGGCCCCCCGCACCGCCACCGACCAGGTCATCGAATTCGGCCGGTCCGTCTACCGCTCGGACCGCTACGACATCACCGTCGCCTACCGCGCCACCTGATTCCTCCGGGTACTGCGGTCAACCCCCCGCGTGGGGACTACTCCTCCAGGTACTTCTCGACCTCGTCGAGGATCAGATCCATCGGCTTTGTGGCGTCTACCTGGAGATAGCCGTCCGCCGGGCGTCGCGTCTGTTGTAGCCCGATTCGGAACATCTGCTCGCCGTCCGCATCCAGGTGACCCGCATCGATCGGCGGTAGGACGACCCCTCGGCGTTGGCTTCGTAGGGCGGGTCGGGACCGGAGTCGACTGTCGATCAGCGCGAGATCGTCGGTGCGGCATTCGACGTACTTGTACGCGACACCCCGCTCCTCAGCCATCTCCCGGCCCGTCGCGAGGATTTCGTCGTACTGGCAGGGGCTGTCGATGACCGCGC
Organism: Kribbella sp. NBC_00662; assembly: GCF_041430295.1. Lineage (GTDB taxonomy): Bacteria > Actinomycetota > Actinomycetes > Propionibacteriales > Kribbellaceae > Kribbella. The sequence goes on from NZ_CP109029.1 coordinate 2,714,343, forward strand.
TGACGCCCTGTTCCAACAGGTGTCGTGTGAGCGCGTACATGACCGGATACGCGACACGCCCGCTGTCCGCGACGAGTACGCCGCCGTCCAGCACTGCGCTCCGGATGACGTCGAGATCCACGACAACCGCGCCGTACCGCGAGCCGACATGCCGCGCGATGGTCGACTTGCCGGTCCCCGGGAGGCCGGACATCTGCAGAAGGAACTGCTTCATACGTTCAAGCTTCGGAGAACGTTCGGGGTCTCGCCGCGTTCCGCCAGGCGGGTGACGATCTCCACGGTCAGTGCCTGGAGGAGCATCGCGCCGACCATGGTCGACGTGGCGCCGGTGCGTTCGGGAGAGCCGGCGACCTCGATCAGGGCGTCGCCCGGTACGCCGCAGTTGTCGATCACCACGTCGGCGGTCTCGAACAGCCGCTGACCGCCCGGCGCCCTGGACGCGGTCGAGGTGGTGTGCGCCATCGACGTCAGCGCGATCACCTGCGCACCCCGCTCTCGCGCACCCAGAGCGAACTCGACGGGTACGGCGTTCCGTCCGGAGTTCGACGCGATCAGTACGACATCGCCGGACTCCAGCTGATTGATCTCTAGCAGAACAGCGGCCAGACCGGGCAGCCGTTCGAGCAGTGAGCTCTTCTCCAGCCCCTCGTGCAGCATCAGCCCGGGCTCGAGGATCGCCCGTACGTCGGCCAGCCCGCCGGCGCGTCCGTACAGCTCCTCGGCCAGCGCGTGACTGTGCCCCGTCCCGAACACCCAGAACCGCTTCCCGCCGGCGAGCGCGTCCGCGACCAGCCCGGCCGCCACCCGGATCGCCCCGAGCTGCGTCTCGGCCGCCTGGTGCGCGATCGCCAACGCCTTACCGAAGTACTCCTCAGCCCCAGCCATACGCCGAACCTATCGCCCGCGCTCCTCGGCCCGAAAGCACCCCGACTAGACCACTATTCTCCGGGGCCGGAATCTTGCTCACCGCAACAACGCCTGCGCGCGAATCGTGGGTGCGGCCAACGCTGAGATCACCGATGACGGACCTCTCTCCCCATAGACTGCCCGGGTGGACGAGCAGCAGACTCCGACCGCCCTGACTCAGTTGCCGAGCTGGCTGCTGACCCAGAGCGCGGCCCAGGCGCACCGGATCGTCACCGAGTCGTTCGCTGCCGGGGGTGCGCGGGCGTACCACTTCCGGCTGCTCGCGACCCTCGTCGAGTTCGGCCCGGCCAGTCAGGCCGAGCTCGGGCGGCGCAGTTGTATCGACCGCAGCGACGTAGTTGCCGCGCTCAACGAGCTGGAGGGCGACGGGTACGTCGAACGCAGCCCGGACCCGGCCGATGCCCGGCGCAACATCATCACGATCACCACGGCCGGCAAGCGGCAGTACAAGCGGCTGACGAACCTGGTCGGCAAGGCGCAGGAGGAGATCTTCGCGCCGCTGTCGGCCACCGACCGTGCCCGGCTGACCACGATCCTCACCAAGCTCCTGGGCTATCACCAGGAGCTGTAGGACTACATCTCCGGCAGTTGGGCGCGAGCGGCCCGCTGGGTACGGCGTACGCGCAGTTCGCGAGCGTGAACCCGGCGGCGGGCGGCGCGTGAGATCTTCCGGCGTTCCTCGGTCAGCGGAGTCGGCAGCTGGGTGCTGGTCTGGATCGCGTTCACATCCTGTCCGATGCGCGGTCCGGCGGGATGGTTCCGCCGTACGCCGGAATTTCTGCTCCGCCCGGCCCGGAATCGGTCCTGTTCGGCGCAGATTCGAAACGACTCGGCGATACCCCGGTTCCGTGGCAGGGTGAGCGTTGGTAGAAAGGTAGCCGGGCGCGCCGGCGCGCCGAAGCCAGCGATGAGGAGTCGTCGACGTGACGAATGCAGAGTCACCCAAGCCCGAGGCCCAGTCCGAGGCGCTGTCGAACCTGATGCACGAGGAGCGCCGCTTCGAGCCGCCCGCCGAGCTCGCCGCGAACGCGAACCTCAAGGCCGACGCGTACGAGCGGGCCGCGGCCGACCTGGAGGGGTTCTGGGCCGAGCAGGCCAAGCGCATCACCTGGGCCACCGAGCCGACGGAGACGCTGGACTGGAGCAATCCACCGTTCGCCAAGTGGTACGCCGACGGCAAGCTGAACGCGGCGTACAACTGCGTCGACCGGCACGTGGAGAACGGTCTCGGCGACAAGGTCGCGTACTACTTCGAGGGTGAGCCCGGTGACACCCGCGAGATCACCTATGCGCAGCTCAAGGACGAGGTCAGCAAGGCGGCCAATGCGCTGCTCGAGCTGAACGTCCGGGCCGGCGAGATCGTCGCGATCTACATGCCGATGATCCCCGAGACCGTGGTCGCGATGCTCGCCTGCGCCCGGATCGGCGCGCCGCACACGGTCATCTTCGGCGGCTTCTCCTCCGAGGCGCTCAAGGACCGGATCCTGGACTGCGACGCCCGCGTCGTGATCACCTCGGACGGCGGCTACCGCCGGGGCGCGCCGGCGGCACTGAAGCCCGCGGTCGACGCCGCGCTGGTGGACTGCCCCGACGTACGCAACGTGCTCGTGGTGAAGCGCACCGGCCAGGAGACCGCGATGGTCGAGGACCGCGACCTGTGGTGGGAGGACTTCGTCGGCAAGCAGTCCGCGGACCACACGCCCGAGGCTTTCGACGCCGAGCACCCGCTGTACGTGATGTACACGTCCGGCAGCACGGGCAAGCCGAAGGGCATCCTGCACACGACGGGCGGCTACCTGGTCGGTACGTCGTACACGCAGTGGGGCGTCTTCGACCTGAAGCCGGACACCGACGTGTACTGGACCGCCGCCGACATCGGGTGGGTCACCGGCCACAGCTACATCGTGTACGGCGCCCTCGCGAACGCGACCACGTCCGTGCTGTACGAAGGCACGCCGGACACGCCGCACCAGGGCCGCTGGTGGGAGATCGTGCAGAAGTACAAGGTGTCGATCCTGTATTGCGCTCCGACCGCGATCCGGACCTTCATGAAGTGGGGCGCGGACATCCCGGCGAAGTTCGACCTGTCGACGCTGCGGGTGATCGGGTCGGTCGGCGAGCCGATCAACCCGGAGGCCTACATCTGGTACCGGGAGAACATCGGCGGGAACAAGGCGCCGGTCGTCGACACCTGGTGGCAGACCGAGACCGGTATGCACATGATCTCGCCGCTGCCGGGCGTGACCGCCGGCAAGCCGGGCGCCGCGATGCGAGCGATCCCGGGTGTCAACGTGGATGTCGTCGACGACGCGGGCAACTCGGTGCCGGACGGGTCGGGCGGCTACCTGGTCATCACCAAGCCGTGGCCGTCGATGCTCCGGACGCTGTGGGGCGACGACCAGCGGTTCGTCGACACGTACTGGTCCCGCTTCCCGGGCGTGTACTTCGCCGGCGACGGCGCGAAGAAGGACGAGGACGGCGACCTGTGGCTGCTCGGCCGCGTCGACGACGTGATGAACGTGTCAGGGCACCGGTTGTCCACGACCGAGATCGAGTCGGCACTCGTCTCGCACCCGAAGGTGGCCGAGGCGGCCGTCGTCGGTGCGTCGGACCCGACCACGGGTCAGGCGATCGCGGCGTTCGTCATCCTCCGCTCCGAGGCGGGCGACGGTGGTCCTGACGTGGTGCAGGAACTCCGCAACCACGTGGCCAAGGAAATCGGCCCGATCGCCAAGCCCCGCCAGATCATGGTCGTCTCGGAACTCCCGAAGACCCGCTCCGGCAAGATCATGCGCCGCCTCCTCCGCGACGTAGCCGAAAACCGCGAGGTAGGCGACGTAACCACCCTCGCCGACTCCACCGTCATGGACCTCATCAAAACCAACCTGGCCGCCGGCAAGTCCGACGAAGACTGAGCACCCCAGGTACTCCGCAGCAGACCCCCGGCGTTTTCGCCAGGGGTCTGCTGCTATCTGGCTGACTGCGGTCCGCCCCCGCGTGCTCCCGCAGCCGCTTCCTTCGTCGCTCCGCTCCTCAGCGCGTCCGCTCCGCCCGCTGCCCACCCGCCCCCGGCTTATCGCCGGACCTGCCGGCTATCGCCGGGGTGTGCGGCTGCCGCCGCGTGCGCTCGCTGGCGCTCGCGGGGTGACCACCCGGTCTGCCGCGTGCTCCCGCAGGCGCTTTCTTCGTCGCTGCGCTCCTCAGCGCACCTGCTTCGCGCTCCGATCTGCCCGCCGCCTTATCGCCATCGCACCCGCCCCAGCTACCGCCAGGACTTTCTGGCTGTCGCCGGATCCGCGGGCTGTCGCGCGACCCGCGGGCTGTCGTCGGACCCTCCGGCTACTGTGGTCTACCGGATATCGCCGTGGGGTGCCGCCTGCTCTCGACAGCTATGTGGCTGCCTGGATGAGTCGACTCTCGCACCGGCGACTATGGACGACCAACCGCGAGCCCTCGCCGCACTGCCGCTGACTCAAGCGCCCGGTGGGCTCGGTGAGTTTCCGCGGGCGACGTTGCATGTCAGGTGGGTGAGGCGGAGATTGGATCGTTCGTCGGTGCCCCCGTCCGACACAGGGACGATGTGATCGACTGAGCCTGCCCACCGGTGCGGCCAGTACAGCTCAGGATCGATTGCGCCTCGACAAATCTGGCATGTCCAGCCGTCCGCATCCCCGAGTTTTTCGACCCAGCGTCGGTTGTTCACACTCCCTGCGATCCGACCACTCGGCTTGCAACGCTTCCCGCAGTAGACGCGCCGCGAGCTGTTGCCAGGATCAAAGGATCTTCCGCAGGTAGGGCAGATCCGGTCCGCGAAGATGTACACCGGCTGACGGACCCGAGGTGCGTTCTTCGATATCAACGGGTCGCCGTACTTCAACCATCGGTAGTAATGCGAGTTGCACAAACCGCGCGCGTTCGTAACCTTCACGCATCCTTCGATCGTGCACTTGCGGACCGACTCTGGCGGCGTGAACTCGGGGTCGCCGAATCGGCGCCAACGCTGGTAGTGCATGCCGCACCAGCCGCGTACCGTGGCACCGTTGGCGCACTGCTCGACGGAGCAGATGCGTGTGGGAGGTAGTTGTGCGCGCTGCCTCTGGTAATGCTTCTTACACAGGCCTAGGCCGTGCACGGAGGCCTGGCAATCATCGACTGTGCAGGTCGTTGGTCGCCGCGGAAGCAGCGGAGCGCCGCGACGCTGGGCGTAGTAGTGCCGCTTGCAGAGCCGCTTGGCCACTGGCTCCTCGGCACATCCTTCGACGTCGCACCAGTCGGGCAGCACACTACGTGCGCCTTTCAGCGGATCCCCATGTGCCTTGAATCGCGAGTAATGCTTCTCGCACCAACCCCGCTTCCTAGCCGGCCCGTCGCAGCCGTCGATCGAGCACGTCTTCATCGATCAGAAGCCTACGGCCGAGCGGACGCTTCCGCGCGTGGCTTATCTGGTGCACGCGTCAGTAGGCGATCGCTGGACCAGCAGCTCGGCACTAACCAAGCCAACCGTTTCCTCCTAGCGGACGGGCCTTGAGCGACCCAGGGATGCGGCGCAAGCTCAAACTCGAAGCCTGACAGGCAGTCAACCAAAGCGGTGTCCAGGCGAAGAAGCTTGGGAGGGCTTCGAGGGTGGTGACGGCGGTCGGCGGGAAAGCGTGCTGAGGGCCGTTGGGACCCTCCTCCGGGCCGCGGAGGTAGTGGTTGATGAAGGTTTGGGTTTGGGTGAGGACGGTGGCGGACCGGGTGGGGGTCAGCTTTCCGGCTTGGAGGGCGTCGGCGAATTCGTCCAGGTCCAGGACCTGGTAGCGGTCAAGCGTCGGGGGGATGAGGAAGTCGATGTACATGTCGTGGACGACCAGGCCCTCGTTGGTGTGTGAGATGTCCACGAGGTCGACGTACCACCAACCTTCGACCGGGCCCTCGAAGACGGCGGGCTTCGTCAGTTGGATGCCCTCGTTCAGGAGTAGGTAGCTGCGGTCGACGGTTGGGCGGCCGGCGACCTGGTACTTGGGCAGGATCCGGACGTCGTACGCGACGACATCATCGACCCGCCGGCCCGGGCACCACTGGCCGCTTCGGTGGGACACCTGCGCGTTCTCCATCGCGCGACTCTTTCACAGTGACAGACCTGGTGGAGGTCTACTGTCAACACGTGAGCTCCGGAGCGTTGGCTGGGTTGGCGATCATCCACGCGGGACTGGCAGCGGCGTGGGTCGGCGGGATGGCGTACTCGCTGTTCGTCGTGCAGCCGAAGCTCAAGCGGTACTTCGGGAAGGACCAGGACGGCCGGGAGCAGCTGACCGCGGTGATTGCCTCGGGCAACCGCTGGAAGGTGATCGGCCTGATCGCCGCGATCGCGCTCACCGGCGCGGCGATGCTCGCGATCGACCACGCCCACTGGTGGATCCACGCCCTGAAGGGCCTGCTGCTGCTGATCGCGACGGGCATCTTCTGGTACGTCTCCTGGCGCCACTGGCCGCAGCGCGTGTTCGCGACCGCGGCCGAGCTCCCCGCGCTCCAGCGCCGGCTGATCATCCTCGCGACCACCATGCTCGGCCTGGCCGGTCTCGCCTTCGCGCTCGGCGTCCTCGCAGTACACCTTTGAGAGCTTGCTCACCCAAACGAGCGCTTGTGTCACTCCCTGCGAGAAATACATTGGAAGGGAATGCATCTCGCGACGAAGAGGAGCGACCGTATGTGTGGCATCACCGGGTGGGTGGCGTACCGGCAGGACCTCGGCGGGCAGCGGGAGGTCGTCGACGCGATGACCGAGACGATGTCCTGTCGTGGGCCGGACGCGAGAGGTACCTGGTACGCGCCGCACGTCGCACTCGGGCACCGCAGACTCGCGGTCATCGACCTCCCCGGCGGCGAGCAGCCGATGACCACCGAGGTCGTCCACGAGGGGCGCACGATCACGTTCGGGATGGTCTACAGCGGTGAGGTCTACAACTACGCCGAGCTGCGCGACGAGCTCCGCCGCCGCGGGCACGCGTTCACGACCGACTCCGACACCGAGGTCGTGCTCCGTGCGTACGTCGAGTGGGGTACTGCGTTCGCCGAGCGGCTGAACGGGATGTACGCCCTCGCCATCTGGGACCCGCGGACCGAGACCCTGGTGATGGTCCGCGACCGGATGGGCATCAAGCCGTTCTTCTACTACCCGACCGTGGACGGGGTGCTGTTCGGTTCCGAGCCGAAGGCGATCCTGGCGAACCCCGGCGTACCGGCCGTCGTCGAGGTCGACGGTCTGCGCGAACTGCTCACGGTGTCGAAGACGCCGGGCAAGTCGTTGTGGGCCGGGATGTTCGAGGTCGAGCCGGGCACGGTGGTCACGGTCGACCGCGCCGGCGTGCACCGCAGTACGTACTGGCGCTTGGAGACCAGGCAGCACACCGACGACCAGGACACCTCGGTCGCGCACATCCGGGAGCTGCTCGACGACATCACCCGCCGGCAGCTGGTGGCCGACGTACCGCGGTGTGTGCTGCTGTCCGGCGGGCTCGACTCGAGCGCGATCACGGCGCTCGCGGCCGGTCAGCTCGCGGAGGAGGGCAAGAAGGTTCGCAGCTTCGCGGTCGACTTCGTCGGTCAGGAGGAGAACTTCCGGCCGACCGAGCTCCGCGGTACGCCGGACACGCCGTACGTGCACGACGTCGCGGACCTGGTGCACTCGCAGCACTCGGACATCGTGCTGGACAACGCCGCACTGACCGATCCGGAGATCCGGCGGAAGGTGGTCCGGGCGAACGACGCGCCGATCGGCGGTGACATCTTCAACTCGCTGTACCTGCTGTTCTCGGCGATCCGGGAGCAGTCGACGGTCGCGCTGTCGGGTGAGTCGGCCGACGAGGTGTTCGGCGGGTACCTGTGGTTCCACGACCCCGAGGTCCGGAACCGGGCGATGTTCCCGTGGATCGCGTATGCGCTGTCGCGGCGGCAGGCCGGCCAGGTCAACGTCGTACGGAAGGACGTGCTGAGGCAGCTCGATCTCGGGGGTCATCTGCGCGACCGGTACGCCGAGGCGGTGGGCGAGATCGAGCGGCTCGAGGGGGAGTCCGACGACGAGTGGGCGATGCGGAAGGTCTGCTACCTGCATCTGACCCGGATGGTGCGGATCCTGCTCGACCGGAAGGACCGCATGAGCATGGCGGTCGGGCTCGAGGTGCGGGTGCCGTTCTGCGATCACCGGTTGGTGGAGTACGTGTACAACACCCCGTGGTCGATGAAGACGTTCGACGGGCACGAGAAGAGCCTGCTGCGGGCGGCGACCAGCGACGTACTGCCGCGGTCGGTGGTCGAGCGGCGCAAGTCGCCGTACCCGCAGACCCAGGATCCGGCGTACGCCGAGGCGCTGGCCGGTCAGGTCCGCGAACTGGTGGCGGATCGGCATCCCGTGTTCGAGCTGGTGGACCGGGAGAGGGCCGATCAGCTGGCTCGGTCGGCGGAGGGCGCGGGGCGGCGGCAGCTGGAGCAGACGCTGTCGCTGGCGACCTGGATTGACCTTTATCAGCCAGATATCAGGCTCTCGTTGTAGGAGTTGTTTGGCTGGCTGTGCCAGGATGGCGCTTCCCCTCGGAGGTGATCGACATGGCGGCGGCGGAGACTCTGCTACTCCTGGTGAGCATGCACCGGATCGTCAGACACCTGCGCCGGAGCAGGACCACCACGGTCATGCACCCGACGCAGTTCCTGGCGCTGATGCTGATCGCCGATGAGCAACCGATCCGGATCGGCGAGATCGCCAGCCGGGTCCCGTGTTCCCAACCCACCGCGACCACCACGGTCGCAGCGCTGGAACAAGCCGGCCTGGTACGCCGCGAACCGGATCCCGTCGACGGCCGCGCAACCGCCGTCGTCCTGACCGAAGCCGGCGCCGCCACCGTCGAAGCCTCCGGCCAACAGGCTGCCGACGAACTCTCCCACCTCCTCAACCGCCTGGACGACACAGACCGAGCCCTGGTCCTCAAAGCCGGCGAAGCCCTCTCCCGAATAACCAAAGACCTGTAAACGGGGTTTCCCGGGGCATGCAGGGGCAGATCCACAAATCCCCGCCCACCCCCACAAACTCCGGCTACAGTTGATCTTGCCGGGGGACAGGAGTCCCCCGGAAGTGAACCCGGCAGCCCTCCGGACGGTGGACGAGCCGGGTTTCGCGCTGTCAGAGCTCCCTCAGCTGACAAGCGGCGTGACCGCCTGCTTCCAAGCACCTCCTCTGATCCAGCTCCAGGCGACGGCGTCAGGAATCCAGAGCAGCGGATCTGCCTTGGCGACGAGCACATCCCACCGCAACGACTCGTGACAGCCGAAACGCCGTGCAGCTTCGCGGAGGCAAACGGCGGTCGTGCTCGTAGGTCGATTCGTCTCGCTCGACCACCAGCCCCTCGACCGACTCAGCACTGTCACGGACAATAGCCTCGAGGCACTGTCGACGCGCCTCGTAGGTGTTCTGCCCGACGGCATAGACGTCGACCAGCAGGTGAAGAGGCTGTCGGGTGCGACGCGGGGGCATCTCGGGGCAACCTGGGGCAGATTGGGAAATGCGCCCGCCGCACGTAAAACAAGGCGTTATGGTGCTGCTGCCTCGGGATAGAAGAATCCCTTGGAAGTTGGCCGGGCAGCTCACCGGACGGTGGACGAGCCCGGTCCGCGCAGGCGGGAGCCGCCGGAGGGGTGAGTCCTCCGGCGGCTCCTGCAGGATTAGTTGCGGTTGAGGGTGAAGGTGGTGGTTGTGTTTTGGATGTCTTTGGCGTTGTTGGACAGGCTTAGGTTGGTGAAGGTGGCTGTGCCTACGGCTGGGCCTTGGCCTGGTTCTGGGAGTTCGTTGGCCCAGATTCCGAAGCCGGACTTGGCGTCGAAGGCGTCGCCGGATTTGCGGGCTCCGGTGATTGTGGTGTTGGTGAAGACGGTGTCGGCGACCGGGAACTGTGGTTGTCCGCCGACGTAATTGGTCTGGAACATGATTCCGCTGTACGTCGGATCGACCACATCGAGATCATTCACGCGAATCCCCTGGAAGATCTTCGACGCCGAGAAGATCCAGACCGCAGGGAACGCCTGATTGCCCCAGAAATGACCACCGGACCGAACCACCGAGGCATTCTGGAAGACGGTCGGCGGTGTCGCGCCGAAGCCGTTCATCGGAATGCCGAAGTCCAGCGAACTGATCGTGATCCCGGGATAGGTGAGCATGTCCGCCGCGTACAGATTCCGGAAGATGTTGTTCGTCCCGCCGTACACCGCGAATCCGGCCGCCCGCCACGTCAGCGACGCGGACAGATTCTCGAAGACGTTGTCCCGGACCTCCCCGCCGCCGTTGTCGGTGGCGTTGAAGAGCGCGAAACTGTCGTCGCCGGTCGAGCGGGCGTCGTTGTTGCTGACGGTGTTCCCGGCCGATCCGTTCGTCATGTTGATGCCGTCGGCGAACGTGTCCCGGATGCGCGAGTTCTTGATCACCGAGTTGTCGGTGTTCGCGCCCCAGTACAGGCACATCTGGTGCTCGACCCAGATGTTGTCGATCGTCATGTTCGACGTACCGGCGAAGTTGAACACCTTCCCGGGGCCGTCGTTGCGGCTGTCGTAGTTCCCGAAGTACGAGAATCCGCTGAACGTCGACCCGTTCGCCGACGACTGGGAGTCGAACCCGACATCGGTGTTCGACTGGTTCTGCGGCGCCACGAAGCGGGTGAACCACGGTCCCGCGCCGACGACGCGAATCGCACGACCGTAGACGTTGAACTTCGACGACGTCTGGTACTCACCCGCCGGCAGGTAAACACCCTGCAACGTGGTGTCCTGCCGCACCCGGTCGAGCGCGCTCTGCACGTCCTGCTGGGTGAACCCGGCCGGTGTCACGAAACCCGCTCCCGGGTTCGGGATCGCCGTAACGGCCTCGGTGTCGATGAAGTCGATCGAGTACGTCGTGCTGTTGGCCGGATCCTTCTGCAGCCGGATCTTCGTCCCGGCCGGGTAGGTCTGGTCGAGCATCAGGTTGGCTTCGTCGTAGATGTGCCGCGCCGGCCCCGAACCGGGCGAGTTGTTCGGCGACGCCTCCGCGCCGTACAGCCACGCGTACTTCGAGGTCAGCGGCAACGTCTTCGCGAAGCTGCCGTTGACGTACACGTTGATCGACGAACTCTGCCCACCGCCACCGGCCGAGTCCGGCATCGAGAACCGCGTGACCAGCGTGTTCGTCGACGCGCGTGTGGTGAACTCGACGTACGAACCGTTCGAGTTCAGTGTCACCGCACGCCTCCCCGAAGCTTCACCGGCCAGATCGCCGATGGTCCGGTTCGGCCCGATGACGGCCGCGCCGCCGCCGACCGAGGCGTCCTCCGCCTCCAGATGGTCGTACGGCATGTTCGCACCGCGACCGACGAACAGCGGCCGTTCGCTGGTGTTGTTCGTCCGCTTCACCGGCAACTCGTTCGCGTCATCGGCGACCACCACACGCACGGTGTAGCGCCCGTTCGCCGCCGTCCAGTTGCCCAGCGCAACAGCGGAGGTGGTCGCACCCGCCGCGATCGCACCGGTGTACGACCCGGTCAACGTCGTCACCACGGACGACCCGTTCAGCACCGTCAGCGTGATCCCATGCGCACCAGACGCAGAGGCGACACTGCCTTGGTTGCGCAGAGCAACCGAGAAGGCGACGGAGTTCCCCGCCGACGGGTTGCCCGGCGTCCAGTTGACCGCAGACGCGACCAGGTCGGAGCTCGCCACCGGCGTCACCACGAGCGGCCCGGAAGCGGCCGCGGTGTTGTTCCCGTCGTTCTGCTCGATCACCGAGTTGGCCTCGTCGACCTTCGCGCTCAACGAGTACGATCCCGCGTCGCGCGTCCCGATCGACGCGCTGACCGTCGTCGACGCCCCGGCCGCGAGCGCGCCGACCGCCGCCGTACCGACCTTGGTGTCACCGAGGTAGAAGTTCACGTCGGTCGCCGCGGACGCCGCCGTACCGCCGTTGTTCACCGTCGCGCGGACCGTGATCGTGTCGGTCTCCACCGGTGAGGTGGGCGTCCAGTTGACCCCCGACAGCGTGAGATCCGGGTTCGGAGCCGGCACGCCGAGCACCTGCAACTCCGCGACCTGCCCGGCCGGCGCGCCGGTGTTCCCGGTGAAGTTCAGCCGTACGTCGGCCACCCGCGCGCTGACCGGGATCGTCACGCTGTTACCGCTCGACGGGCTGAAGTTGTACGCCGCGCTCGGAACGATCGTGGAAAATCCAGATGCACTCTGCTCGCGACCGAGGATCGAGAACGTCTGCGTCCGCGGACCCCACGCCGAGTCAGGGTTGAGCCGGATCACGATCGAGCTGAGATCGGCGTTCGCACCGAGCTGCGTGGTCAGCGTCGCCGGGTTGGCGTTGCCCTCCCAGTACGTCGTCACGTTGTCGTCGTTGGCGTTCGCCGGCACGTAGGTGAACGTGTACCCGGACGCGGTGATCGGCTTGTGCAGCGCGAGGTTGCTGCCCGGTCCGCCGCTGCCGTTGCGCGTGACCGTGTTGCTGTTCGCCGATTGGTTGCCCGCAGCATCCTTTGCTCGGACGAAGTAGGACACCGACACGTTGGCCGGCTGGTTGTCTGTGTACGTCAGCCCGGTCACGCTGGTTCGCAGCTGCCCGTTGGCATAGACGTCGTACCCGGTGACGCCGACGTTGTCGGTCGATGCGTTCCAGGTGAGCCGGATCTGTCCGGCGCCGGGTTCGGTGAAGGCCAGGCCGCCCGGGGCGGTGGGAGCCTGGGTGTCACCGGTCGCCGGCCCGTAGACCTCGAGCTCGGACAGCTGCCCGGCCGGCCACCCGGTGTTCGCGGTGATCCGGATCCGGACGTACCGCGTGGTCGCCGTACCGTAGTCGACCGTCACGGTGTTGTTCGGCGGGCTGAACGTGCGCGCCGCGGACGCGGACAGATCGGTGAAGTTCTGCCCGTCGACGCTGCCCTGGACCGCGAGGGTCTCGTCCCGGGCTCCCCAGTTCGCGGTCGGCAGCTTGAGCACGACCTGGTTGGTCGCGACCGAGGAGCCGAGGTCGACCTGGACCCACTGCGGGAACGCGTTGTTCGCGCTCTCCCAGTAGCTGCTCTGGTTGCCGTCGGTCACGTTCGACGCGGCGTAGTTCTGGGTGCTGCTACTGGCCGAGGCGGCTTTACCGGCCGCGAGGTTGGGTCCGGCGAGTACGGCGGCCTGTGCGGCCGGCGCCGGTCGGACGAGTGGTGCCGCCGCGAGACTCGCAGCCAGCAAGGCGGTCAGCAACCGCCATCTCGGAATACGCATGGGCCTCTCCTGGTGGGCGGGTCAGGGAAGAGCTGCCGCGCTTGAGTCCAAAACTTTCGCTGACTTGCTCATTTCTTGCGCGGCGATGGCTCATTGTTACGGCACCGCTACGCAGCCGTCAACGGTTCGTGAACGACGAAAGGCCCGGCTCGCAGACAGCGAGCCGGGCCTTCGGGAACAGCGTCAGTGCTGGGTCAGTGCTGGGTCAGTGCTGGGTCAGTGCTGGGTCAGTGCTTGGCGGGACCCTCCGCGCCGGCGCCGGTGAGCGCACGGACCGAGAGTTCCTTGTAGCGCTCCTCGCTGGCCTTGTCCCGGCCGAGGTACGTGCCGAGGACACCGAACAGGAAGCCGAGCGGGATCGACACGATGCCCGGGTTCGACAGCGGGAACCAGGCGAAGTCGGCGCCGGTGATCATCGACGTCGGCTTGCCGGACACGACTGGCGAGAACACCACCAGGACGACCGCGGAGATCAGGCCGCCGTAGATGCTCCACACCGCGCCGGAGGTGTTGAACCGCTTCCAGAACAGGTTGAACAGCAGTGCCGGCAGGTTCGCCGAGGCCGCGACCGCGAACGCCAGTGCGACCAGGAACGCGATGTTCAGCTTCTGCGCCGGGATCGCCAGCGCGATCGCCACCGCGCCGATGCCGATCGCCGCGAACCGCGCCACCCGCAGCTCGCTCTTCTCGGACGGCTTCTCCTTCGCGATCACGTTCGCGTAGAGGTCATGCGCGAACGACGACGCCGACGTCAGCGTGAGCCCGGCGACCACCGCGAGGATCGTCGCGAACGCGACCGCCGCGATCAGCGCCAGCAGGATCGCCCCGCCGACCGATCCAGCCCCGCCACCGACGGATTCCGCCAGCAGCGGCGACGCGACATTGCCCTTCGACTCCGCCACCGCCGACCCCTTGCCGGTGTCGAGCAGTGCCGCCGCGCCGAACCCGAGGGCCAGCGTCATCAGGTAGAACGCGCCGATCAGGCCGATCGCCCACTGCACCGAGCGCCGTGCCGAGCGCGAGTCGGGCACCGTGTAGAAGCGGATCAGGATGTGCGGCAGACCCGCAGTACCGAGGACCAGCGCGAGGCCGAGGGACAGGAAGTCGATCTGGCCGGTGAGGTCCTTGCCGTACAACAGACCGGGCTGCAGGAACGACTCGCCGTGGCCGGACTTCGTCGCCGCCGAGCCGAGCAGGTCGGAGATGTTGAAGTGGAACTTCAGCAGCACCAGGAACGTGATCACGACGGTGCCGGCCATCAGCAGCACGGCCTTCACGATCTGCACCCAGGTGGTGCCCTTCATGCCACCGATCGTCACGTAGATGATCATCAGCGCGCCGACCAGGATGATCACGGCGGCCTTCAGACCCTCGCTCTTCACGCCGAGCAACAGCCCGACGAGCGAACCCGCGCCGACCATCTGGGCGAGCAGGTAGAAGATCGACACCACGATCGTCGAGGTCGCGGCCGCCGTCCGGACCGGCCGCTGCTTCATCCGGAACGCGAGCTGGTCGGCCATCGTGAACCGGCCCGAGTTGCGTAGCAGCTCGGCGACCAGCAGCAGCGCGACCAGCCAGGCGACCAGGAACCCGATCGAGTACAGGAAGCCGTCGTACCCGTAGAGGGCGATCTGGCCGGAGATGCCGAGGAACGACGCCGCGGACATGTAGTCGCCCGCGACGGCCAGGCCGTTCTGCGCGCCGCTGAAGTTGCGGCCGCCGGCGTAGTAGTCGGCAGCGGTCTTGTTCTGCCGGGACGCCCACCAGGTGATGTACAGCGTCACGGCAACGACCGCGGTGAACAGTGAGATGGTCAGCGCCCGGTTACCGGGCTCAGTGGCCATCGGGATCAGAAGCGAGTTCACCGGCGGCGCTCCCTCTTGTACTTGGCGTTCAGGCCGTGGGCCAGCGGGTCGAGCTTCCGGTTGGCGAACCGGCCGTACAAAGCAGCGATCACGAATGTCGACACGAACTGCAGCAGCCCGAAGATCAGCGCGACGTTGATGTGGCTGCCACCGATCCGGTGACTCATGAAGCCGCGGGCCCAGTTGTTGCAGGCGACGTACGCCAGGTACCAGGCCATGAAGGCGATGGTCCACGGCACCACGAAGTTCCTGTAGCGCCGTTTCAGCTCGGTGAAATCGGCCGCTTCGTGCACAGCCTCGTATGCGCGGGCATCCCGCTCGCGCACCGCCTGGTCGTCCATCAGATCCCCTTTTGCCCGGACACGAACAGGTGCACGTTAGCCGCAAGTCTCCGTTTTGTGACCTACCGCAACCAAAACGTTTCTAGAGATCCTCAAAGGTGCGGTGCGACCGGCCCGTCGACAGTACGGCGGTAATTCGCGAACTCGCTGGGGTGTGCCCGGAAACAATCGGTGAAGTACGGCATCCGGAGCGCCTCCGGGGGCCGGGCGGTGTGCTCGTAGATCAGCTCGATCTGGTCCAGGACCTGGTCACGCCGGGTGTCCTTGAGTACGGCGACCCGCGAGTGCGACTGCGCCAGCTGCCGCAGACCCTCGCGGTTCAGGTCGTGCCAGTGCCGGAACCGGGCGAACTCGGGCGGGGTGAACAGGTTCGACTGGTCGAGGATCGGCACCGGGTCGAACCGGTCGCTGCCCCCGACGCTGTCGCCCTGGATGGTCTGGAAGATCCGGCGGACCCACGGGACCACGGTGTCCGCGTTGTTCCAGAGCAGACCCAGTACGCCGTTCGGCCGCAGTACGCGGGCGATCTCCGGCAATGCCCGGGCGTGGTCGAACCAATGGAACGCCTGCCCGACGATGACCGCGTCCACCGAGGCGTGCGCGAGCGGGATCGACTCCGCGGCGCCGACCATCGTGTCGATACCGGACCGCCGGCGGCAGACCTCGAGCATCTCCTGCGACGGGTCGACCGCGATCACGTCGTGGCCGAGCCCGGCGGCGACCGCGGCGAGCTTGCCGGTGCCGGCCCCCAGATCGAGGACCTGCAGTCCGCGGCCCGGGCCCAGGATCCAGGTCAGCGACTCGACCGGGAACGTCGGGCGACCCACGTCGTACGCCGCCGCGACGGCGCCGAACGACTTCGCCCGCGCCGCGTGCGCGCCGTTGGCCGGGCCGTCCGCGGCGTCCCCGGCTGGATCATCGGTGGTCATCACCGTAAATCATGCCGTAGTGGACGGCCTGCGTGCGGTCACTCGCCGAGCTTCTTCTGCTCGATGTGCGCGTTGAGCGCGGCCAGCTCCGGGTGAGCGTCCAGGATCGCGACCAGTTCGGTGCAATTGAGCCGGGGCGCGTCGAAGTCCTCGATGAGTGCGTCGAGCAACTTCCAGTCGTCCGCGGTGTCCAGGGTCAGCCGGTACTGCGCCCCGCCGCCGGACCACGGCAGGTTCAGCAACCGCATCTCGCCGGACCGGTTCTGATGCAGGTACGGCGTGACGTGCTCGCGGTCGGCCTTGAGCGTGGCCTTCGCCTCGGCGTCGTACAACCGGGCGGTGGAGAAGATCTCGAAGTCCATGCCGCGCGGGTAGGTCCGCTCCAGGCAGTTCGAGATGTACAGATCGGGGTCGTTCTCGGCCCGCCAGCGATCGACGCCCGCGGCAACGATCTCGGGATCGATCAGCGGGCAGTCGGACGTCACCCGGACGATCGCGTCCAGCTCGTGCTCGCGGGCGGCGCCGGCGAACCGGCTGAGGACGTCGTCCTCGCTGCCGCGGAACACCGGGATGCCGTCCTCCTGGCACACCTGCACCACGAGGTCGTCGTGGACGTTCGTAGTGGTCGCGACGATCACCGGAAGGCCCGTGCGGCTGAGCCGGTCGAGATGGTGTTCGAGGTACGAACGGCCCGCGACGCTCAGCAGCACCTTGGCCGGCAGCCGGGTGCTGGTCACGCGCACCTGCGTGACGATGCCTACTTTCAGGGGTTCCATCGGAACATCTCCCGGATCTCGGCCGGACCGGCGACATGGTCGACGCCCAGCTCGGTATCGGTGAACTCACGCGCGACCGCCGCCGGGACGAACGGCTGGTCGAGCTCCGGCCACAGCCGTTTGATCCGCGCCTGGCCGCCGAACGACGGGTGCTCGTTCTCCAGCACCATGGGATCACCGTAGACCCCGGGCTGCAGTCCGAGCGAGGCGCCGTACAGAACGGCGGAGCTGAGCCGGTTGGACGCGACCCGCTCGTGCCGGCGGAGCTCGCGCAGCTGGTTGACCAGGAACTTGGCGTTGGTACGGCGCCAGTGCAGGCCGCGGTAGCCGTGCGTGATGACCCGGAATCCGGCGTCCTTGTAGACGTTGCGGATCGCGGGCTTGTCGTACTCGTTCCAGTACAGGCAGACGGTGACCGGACCGGTCTCGTGCTCGTTGATCGAGGCAACGATCCGGCCGTGGTCGCCGAGCACGTGCTGGCCTTCCCAGCCGTGGAACGGGTAGAAGATGGTGCCTTTGGCCCGCTTCGCCGGGGTGGCGAGCTCGGGATGCACCTTGAGCAGGTACAGCCAGACCGAGCCGATCACCGAGTAGTTGCGTAGGCCGAGCGCGTGACCGCGGCGGCGGACGCTGTCGGACCAGACGAACTTCGGCATCCCCGGCGCGAAGTTCGTGCCGTGCGCGAACCCGTCGAGGATGTTCCAGCCGTGCTGCAGGTAACCCCAGATCCGCGGTGGTTTCGACAGCCCGGCGTACGCCGCCATGATGTTGGCGTGGCCGTAGAAGTGGTTGGCGTGGTGCATCAGCGCCGAACCTTCCGCAGTACGCGCTTGAGGCGGCGGCGGATCACGCGAGCGGGGTTCAGTACGGCGTGGCCGACGCGATACGGCAGCGAACGACGGATGCCGCTGACCGTCCCCTCGAACAGGATCGCGCGAGCGCTTGCGTGGGCGAGCTCGTCGGCGAGCCGGGCGACCGTCACGAGCTGTTCGGCGCTGCCGCGCGGGCGGATCACCTCGTCCGGGGTGAACTCCTGCTCCGGGACGGTGATCCCGGCCATCGACGCCAGCCGCGCCGTCAAGGCGTGCGGGTCGGCCGCCGCGGGCCATGGTTGCCGGGAGCCACTTTCCAACGCCCGCTTTGCGAACCGCGCCAGATGCTCGACAACATCCAGCTCCTGCGGCTCCCCGAACAGCCGGTACGACGCCCCGTCGAGAATCACGTTGTCCGGCGACCCCGCACCACCCGACCCCAGCCAGGCGACGTACCCAGGAATCACCCGCCGAAGCTCGGCTTGATCATCAGAGCGGAGGGCCATCAGCAGGTGCTCCTCCAGCAGAACACCTTCGCCCTCCGGCGCAACCCCTTCAGGCAACACAGCCGGCGCATCCGCCCCGACCACGAAGTACCAAGCAGGTGCCAGCTCCAGCCCAAGCCCCGCCTCAGCCGCGTCGAGAACCACGCGGTACGGATCCATCAACACCGGGCCTTCGTTGCGTGCGGCAACAGCGCGCGCACCGACGACAGCCGTGAATCCTCCGACCGAGCTCACCGCAACGTCCGCCTGGACAAGCGACGGAAAGACGGCATACGTGCGCCGCACCTGCACGCCGGCATCGTCGAGGGCGGCTGTGAGCGGCCTCAGACCAGCGGGCGCGCGATCGCCGACGTTCCGTCCCCAGTCCTCGTCGCGCGGGAGAGCCGCCGCGATATCCGGCTGTACCAGCCGCTGGAAGCCGAACGAGTTCTCCGCCCCCAGCAACAACCGCCCGCCCGGCGCCAGCTGCCTCACCAGCCGTCCAAGCCCCTCGGCCCAGCTGAACCGAGCAGTATCAGGCCCGACAAGCCGGTCCATCCCGTCCAACGCAACAACCACGTCGTACCCGCTGCTCTTCTCGTCGACCGGGAAACGGTCGACGGAGCCGCAGAAGACTTCGCCCTTGGCCTCGGAGAGGAGTTCCGCGAGTTCTTCGGCGTCCGGGGCGGAGCGGACCAGGAGGTCCACCGAGGTGACCCGGGAAGCGACAGCGGTGATGAGATCGGCGGCGTGCGGGCCGGCGATCAGGACGGTGTCCTCGGGGTGCAGGGTGGCGGCCAGGAGTGCTGTGGCTGCGGGTCCGGCGGCCGCGGGACGGGCGTCGCCCGGCTGCAGGTCCGACCAGTTGAGCATCTCTCCGCCGATCAGATTCGATCGGGTCACATCCGTCACGTTAGCCAACCAACTCCACGAGAGTCTCGATGACTCGGTCCACGTCACCGTCGGTGAGGGCCGGGAAGAGCGGCAGCGACAGCTCCTCGGCGTAGTACCGCTCCGCGTTCGGGCACAGTCCGCGCTTGTATCCCTGCCGCGCGAACACCGGATGCCAGTAGACCGGAATGTAGTTCACCTGTACGCCGATCCCCGCGGCGCGCATCCGCTCGAACACCTCGCGCCGCCGCCCACCGAGCACCCGGATCGGATAGAGATGCCACATCGGATCTACACCGTCCCGCTGCACCGGCGTATGCAGACCGTCGATGCCGGCGAACGCCTTGTTGTAACGCGCGGTGATCTCGGTCCGACGACGTTTGAACTCGGCGAGCCGGGCGAGCTGGGAGATGCCGAGCGCGGCGCCGAGATCGGTGAGGCGGTAGTTCACGCCGTACTCGTGGACCTCCTGGTGCCAGGGGCCCTCATCGGTGAGCTCGAAGCGCGATGGGTCGCGGACGAGCCCGATGAAGTGGAACTCGTGGGCGCGCTGCGCGACGGCCGGATCCTTGCAGACGACCGCGCCGCCCTCGCCGGTGGTGAGGTTCTTGGTGGGGAAGAACGACATCGTGGTCACGTCGGCCAGGTCGCCGACCGGGCGGCCGCCGGCTGAACCGCCGACCGAGTGAGCTGCGTCGGCGAGGGTGTGGGCGCCGACTCGGTCCGCGAGCGGCTGCAGTGCGGCGTAGTCAGCGGATTGGCCCGCATAGTCGACTGCCGCGATGACCCTGGATCGTTCAGAAAGCGAGGCTTCGACGGCAGACGGGTCTATCAGGCCGGTGTCGTAGTCGATGTCGGCGAAGACGATCTGGGCGCCGAGCATGGCGGCGCAGGAAGCCGTGGCTACGAACGTCATCGGGGTGGTGATGACCTCGTCGCCGGTGCCGACGCCGAGGGCGGCGTACGCGATGTGCAGTGCCGCGGTGCCCGAGGTGCAGCTGACTGCGCGGTGTCCGCCGGCGAGTTCCGACACGGCTTGCTCGAAGGCCGTGACCGCCGGTCCGGTCGTGAGCCAGTCGCCGCGCAGCACGGCGGTGACCGCCGCGATGTCGTCCTCGGAGATCGACTGGCGTCCGTACGGCAGCACGGTCAGACGTCGCTCTCGAGGATCTTGCGGATCTCCTCGATCGAGTACCACTGGTCGTTGGTGTCCGACGCGTAGTGGAAATCGCCCGCCACCGGACGGCCGTCGGTGGGCGGCTGGTAGCCCCAGGTCGCGAGGTCGGGCTGCAGCACGAAGCGGTTGCCGAGGGACAGCGCGCGGCGGCCCTCCTCCGGGCTGATCATCTCCTCGTGCAGCTTCTCGCCCGGGCGCAGGCCGACGTCGTGCATGGTCGCGCCGGGCGCGATCGCCTCGGCCAGGTCGGTCACCTTCATCGACGGGATCCGCGGCACGTACAGCTCGCCGCCGGTCATCAGGTCGAACGAGTCGACGACGAACTCGACCGCCTCCGGCAGCGTGATCAGGAACCGGGTGCAGCGCAGATCGGTGATCGGCAGCGACTGCCCGGCCGCATGCAGCGCCCGGAACTTCGGGATGATCGAGCCCCGGCTGCCCATCACGTTGCCGTACCGCACGACGCTGAAGCGGGTGTCGTACGCCGCCGCGTAGTGGTTGCCGTTGATGAACAGCTTGTCCGCGGTCAGCTTGGTCGCGCCGTACAGGTTGATCGGGCTCGATGCCTTGTCGGTGGACAGCGCCACGACCCGCTTCACGCCGCAGTCGATCGCCGCCTCGATGACGTTCTGCGAGCCGATCACGTTGGTCTGGACGAACTCCCACGGGTTGTACTCACCGCTGTCCACCTGCTTCAGCGCGGCGGCATGGACGACGTAGTCGACCCGGTGCATCGCCCGCAGCAACCGCGAGCGGTCGCGGACGTCGCCGAGGAAGAACCGCAGCCGCGGGTCGTCGCCGAACAGCTGGCGGACCTCCCACTGCTTCAGCTCGTCGCGGCTGAAGACGATGATCCGGCGCGGGTTCAGCTGGTCCAGCGCGTGCCGTACGAAGCTCCGGCCGAACGACCCGGTGCCCCCGGTGACGAGGATGTCGGAGCCGGTAAGGATTGACACGCGAGCGGGACCCTTCTGACGGACAGTTCCGAACCGCACACACGCGGTACGGACCTCGAAACAATAGCTGCCCCGTGAACCAGCCCTTCAATCCACCGTCTCAGCCCCGCGTGATCAAACGTACGCTGTGGGCCGTGAAACGCGTCGGGGTGCGATGTGATGTGGGGCCGGCCCGGGGCATCGGGCACGTGATGCGGTGCCTGGCGCTCGCCGAGGAGGTACGGCGCCGCGACGTCGAGCTGCTGTTCATCTGCGACGCGCACACCGTTCCGTGGGCGGCTGACCAGATCGCGGGGCGCGGCATCGACGTACATCCCGCAGTGTGGACGCCTGCTGAACACGTCGAGCTCTTCGGACGGCTCGAGCTCGACGCGGTCGTCTTCGACTCCTACGACCTCGACGCATCCGTCTACGCGGCTGCCCGGGCGCTTCCCACGCTCGCGATCGTCGACGGCGACTTCCGCGGCGCCGAGGCGGATGTGCTGGTCGACCAGAACCTGGCTGCGGAGCTCGACCACCCCACGCTGCCGCGGGGCTCGGTCCGGCTGGCCGGTCTGCCGTACGTGATGATCCGCGACGAGGTCCTCGACCACCGTCCCGCGGAGCCGCCGACGGCCCGGCCGGCCGCAGTACCGAAGGTGTTCGCGTTTTTCGGTGGCACAGATGCCTTCGGCGCCGGCCCGTACGTCGCCCGCGCACTGGCGGCCACCGGCCTGCCGTTCGAGGCCACCGTGGTCGCGCCGAGCCCCGACCTCGCCGCACAGATCGCCGCCGGCGAGCTGCAGCCGCACCAGCAGCTCCAGATCATCGGTCCGACCAATCAGCTGGCCGCTGAGGTGCGTGCCGCCGATCTGACCATCAGCGCGTCGGGTACGTCGACCTGGGAGCTGCTCTGTCTCGGGGCGACAACCGCGCTGGTCTGTGTCGTCGACAACCAGGTCATGGGCTACGAGCGCGCCGTCGGCACCGGTGCGGCGGCTGGGCTCGGCCTGCTGAGCGCACTGCAGACCGACATGTCGTCCGCGGTCCCGACGCTCAAGCGGCTGCTCACTGACTCGGCGGAGCGTGGCCGGTTGGCGAGTGCCGGGTGGGAGCTGGTCGACGGCAGAGGACGGGAGCGGGTGGCTGACGCCCTCCTGCAGCTCATCTGAGTTCGTAGACCGTCGCGTCCAGAGTGGCGTGACGGAGACGGACGAAGTTGCGGAGCGCGGGCGACACTCCGCCGGCGCGGTTGTCGGCGTACAGCCACCGGACTCCGGCCTGGCGCAGGCGCTCGATCGACGCAGGGGTCGGTGACTTGAAGGCGGTGTCGTTGGCGGCCAGCTCGCTGCTGTCCCAGTACGGGATGAGGCTCGGATTGCCTCCGGTGGTCAGTGCGATCCGGTTGGCCTGGTTGGAGTACGACCAGCCTTCGATCAGGACAGGCCGCTCCGACAGGGCTGCGAGCCAGAAGTGCCGGCTGTCGCAGAGGCCGTTGCGTTGGATGATGCAGTGCGCGTTGGTCGCGACCAGGTCGCCCGGTGTGCTGTTCCGTTGGAGCCACTCTGCAGCTCCTGCTTCAGCTGCCGTCGCACCGCCGCGGAACGGATGCGCGAAGACCAGCTTCGACGCCTTGTCCGACACGAACGCCTGCAACGGCACCAACGCCGCACCGATCATGCACGCTGCCACCGCAGCGCCGACCAACGCCACGAAGAAGCTGCCCGGACGCCGCGCGAGCTTCCACGCAACTGCGACCAGCACGGCAACCACGAGCACAGCAGCCAACGTCCACAGCCACGGAGCCTTGATGCCGGGCAGATCGGCGGACTGCCATCGCGCGATCGCCAGCGCGACCAGTCCAAGCAGTCCGGCGGCTCCGACGAGCACCACGGCCCGCCGGTCGCCGAGCCGACCGACCAGGTTCGCCAGCCCGACGGATGCCAGTACTGCGACCACGGGGAACGCCGTACGGAGGAAGTAGAGCTGACTGACGCCAGACTGTGTGGTCAGCAACGTCCCGAGCAGCCCAGCGACCACGAAGCCGGCCAGGAAGACCGCGCCGGTGTCCCGCCACCTCCGCCCGAGGAAGAACAACCCCGACGCGGCCAGCGCCCAACTCAATAGAGTCGTTGCCCCGGACAGCAACTGCGCGTGCGGGTTCGACACCAGCATCGGGTACGGCGCCAGCTGGACGAACGTCTCGAACGGCTTGATCTCCGTCCCCCACGTGCTCCCGCCGAAGATCGTGATCAACGCCGCCACGAACACCGCGAGCGACAGCAGTCCGCCGAAGAACGCAGGCCGGGTACTCCGCCGCGCCAGCCCCGACTGCAGGAACGCGAACGCGAACCCGACCCCCACCAGCGGCAGGATCGTCGACTTCGCCCCGGCCGCGACCAGTGCTAGCAGCACCAGCAACACCCATCGGCTGCGCGGCTTCCCGCCGGACCGCAACAGGTCCACGGCCACCAGGCAAACGGCCAGTGCGATCAGGACACCGAGGTTCTGCGTCGGACTCAGGTACGCCGCCACCGCAGTCGAGACCCCGCCCAGTCCGGCCCCGGCCAACGGCTGCACCGCCCCACCGAGACCAGCGATGAACACAGCGAGCGGTCCGGCCCAGGTGGCGCCGGACTCCGCCGTCGGAGCCAGCCGAGTGGTCAGCGCGAACACCAGCCCGCAGCCGGCCAGGAACAACGGCAGCCAGCTCAGTGAATGGATCAGATCGGTCAGATCGATCCGCGTCCCCCACTGCGTCGCCGCCGTCGCCTGGTGGAAGAACGTGTGGTACTTCATCGGCTCCCCGCCGAGCCACAACGTCGAGATCGGCACGTCGTACTTCGCACTCGCCGCCAGCGCCTGCTGGAAGGCCAGATCCGGGTACGCCCGCAGCGGATCGGTGTACGCGGGGAGGAACTGCCCCGGCCCACGCCGGTACACGATCAGCAGCACCACCGCGGTCGACGTCGCGAGCAGCCACGCCTGCAGCGGTCGCAGGGGCGTCTCGACCCGCCGCCAGACCCGCGCCCGGGCGTCGCTGTCGACGAACGCGACCACCAGCACGACCGGCGCCCACACCCACGACCACGCCTGCAGTCCGATCGACGCACTGGCCAGATAGACCAGCACCTGCCCGGCAGTCCCGACCGCGAACCCCGCGGACAGGTCCTCGACCAGGTTCCGCCCGTACCCGCCGATGAGCCGCCACAGCGCGAATCCGGGGAGCAGGACCGCGACCGTGGTGAACAGCACGAACCGGACGACCTCGAAGAACGTCGCATGCAGCGCGAGCAGGACGACCGCCAGCAGCACGACAGCAAGACCGGCGACCAGTCCGGAAAGGGAAGGCCCCGCAGTACGCGGCCCCCGCCGCCTCGCTCTCGCGCGCATGTCGTAACACTAATGTGAATTTCGCCTCGGAGCGTGCCCGGCGATTCACGGGTGGTCACCTCCACGTCGCCGCTGCCATGCCTTAAGCTCGACGCCCTATGAGTTGGTACGACGCGCTCGAGGCCGGTGAACTGACCGTCCGGCCGTCCGTTGACGCGGCGAAGCGGTTCGGGATCTCGATCGACCGGATGTCCGTCTCGGCCTCCGCCGGTACGCCGCTCGCCGAGGTACTGGGTGCGGTCGAGCGGTCGACCGCCGAGGTGATCGTGCTGCGCTACCCGGCCCGCGAGACCACCTGGTTCGCCGCGCTGGCCAGCGGTCCGCGGCAGGCGCTGCTCGCGGACACCGTCGTCTACTGGTCGCTGCCGACCGGCAAGGGCCGGCGCCCCGCGCCGCTGGCCGGCTTCAGCACGCAGCTCGAGCCGGCGGCCGACGACGATCTGGTCGACGACCTGGTCGCGGACGTCTTCGGCGACTCCGGCAACCACTACTGCTCCAACCCGGTCTTCGACCGGACGCTTGCGCTGGCCGGCCGGCAGGACTGGGCCCGGCGGCGCATCGCCGACGCGGGTGCCGTCGTACTGCGTGGTCCCGACCGGCGGGTGCTCGCGCTGGCCGCGATCGACCAACAGCGTTCCTGGACCGAGATCCAGCTCTCCGGTGTCGTACCGGCCGAGCAGGGCCGCGGACGGTACGGCCACCTGCTGGCCGCGATCGAGGACGCCTGCACGTCCCGGCGGCTGGTCGTCTCGACCCAGGGCCACCAGACCGGCATCCAGCGGATCTGGGCCCGGTACGGGTTCGAACCCGTGCATAACCTCCTGACCGTTCACCTCGTTGCCGCTACGTAGGAATCCGCTGGGGGCCAGCACGTAGCTGTCGAGGGAGGAAACACCGGAGTGACGCCGCGGCTGAGCGTGGTGGTGCCCTTCTACGGCGTCGGTGAGTACCTCGGCGACTGTCTGGACTCGATCGCCCAGCAGGCCTGGGCCGACTTCGAGGCGATCCTCGTCGACGACGGCTCCCCGGACGACAGCGCCGTCATCGCCAAGGAGTTCTGCGCCCGGGACCCGCGGTTCCGGCTGATCCAGCAGGACAACGCCGGCCCTGGTCCCGCTCGCGACCGGGGGATCAGCGAGGCAACGGGTGAGTACCTCGCCTTCGTCGACGGCGACGACCTCGTCTCGCGGTACGGGTTCGCGGCGTTGGTCCGGACCCTGGACCGAACCGGTTCAGACTTCGCCGGCGGCAACGCGCGGCGGTTCAACAACAGCTTCGGCGTCCGGCCGTCCTGGCTGCACAAGCAGCCGTTCGCCAGGGTCCGGCACGCCACCCACGTGACGGAGTTCCCAGACCTGGTCCTGGACCGGATGCTCTGGAACAAGGTCTACCGCCGCTCCTTCTGGACCGAGTACGGCTACAAGTTCCCTCCGATCCGCTACGAGGACTACCCGGTCGCGCTCAAAGCGCACCTGGATGCCGTCACCGTCGACACGATCACGCAGGCCG
The DNA here is from genome assembly GCF_041430295.1 of Kribbella sp. NBC_00662. GTDB lineage: Bacteria > Actinomycetota > Actinomycetes > Propionibacteriales > Kribbellaceae > Kribbella. The sequence continues at coordinate 2,740,650 of NZ_CP109029.1, forward strand.
TCTACTACTGGCGCGAGCGCGAGTCCGGCGAGTCGATCACGCAGCAGAAGTTCCAGCTCGGCAACATCCGGGACCGCGTCACCTCGGCCGGGATGGTGATCGACCTGGTCGAGGACGCCGTACCGGTGGTGCGTCGGCGTACGCACGCGCACCTGGCACAGATCGACGTACTGACGCTGATGTCCGCATTCGGCACTGTCCCGGTCGAGGAGGAGCAGCACCTCGTCGACCTGTCGCGCGAGCTGCTCGGCCGGATCGACAGCGAGGTGCTTGCCGCCACCCACCGGTACGACCGGATCCAGCACGCCGCGCTTCGTGCCGGTGATGTCGAGCTGCTCCGCCGGCTCGCGGTCTTCCGCAACTCCGGCGGGCTTCGCGGCGGGGCTCGCGCGGTTCCGCGGGGCAGGCGGTCGCGGCAGCTCGACTACAACTACCCGGGGCAGGGCGAGACCGTCGTGCCGCGGCGGCTGTACGGGCTGCGCGAGCAGGACCTGACTCTCGCGACGAGCGTGCGCGAGGTCGTCTGGGTCGACGGCAAGCTGTCGGTCAAGGGCACCGCCGAGATCCGCCACCTCGAGACGGACCGGTCCTCGACCCTGCAGATCGCGCTGGTGGTCGACGACACGTCACATCCCCTCGAGGTACGCCGGTACGCCGCGTTGGACCTGCACGGGGACAAGTCGCTGGTCGGGTTCGAAGTACTGCTGGATCCTGAGGTGCTCGGCCGGTGTACCGGAGCGCCCGCTCACTTCGAGGTGCGGATGCGGTCGGGCCGGCGGGACCGGAAGGGCATGCTCGGCGGCCAAGGGCCGGGGAGCCCCGGCTGGGCGCCGGGGGCGTGGATCGACGAGACGAACTGGATCCAGCCCGGTCCGGGGAAGTACGGCTGGTTCTCGCTGCGGCGGCTGACGGATCCGTGCCGATTGACCGCGGTCGAGCAGACTGCCGACGAATTGGTCCTGCACGGGCGGGCGTCGTTCGACGAGCCGGAGTTGCACCTCAGCCGGCCGGTCGTCGGCGGTGCGGAAGAGATTCCGCTGGAGGTCGACGGGCGTGACTTCACCGCCCGGCTGCCGATCCGGGACATTCTCGCCGCGGCGAACCACGACGATCCGTTCGGGCAGCGGACGACCCGGTCGTTCCGTGTTCATGGTCCGGATCGGCAGGAGCGGGTGCTGCTGTGGACGGCGGGCGACTCGGCCGTCTCGCGCGTCGTGGACGATCGGGTCGTCACGTTGACGCGGTCGACCGGCGGGTACGTGAACCTGCACGAGTCGCCGATCCGGACCACCGCCGCCCATGCGGTTGCTGAGGGCAATCAGTTGGTGGTGCGCGGTTCGGAGGGCGGCGACGTCACCTTCAGCTGGCGGCGGTACCTGGCCGACTCCGACGATCACCTGGACGTCGCGTGCCGTCGTACCGCGTCGGCCGATGGCTGGTCGGCCGCGGTCGACGTCGACGCGCTGATCCCGGTGACCGCGGTGAAGGTGTCGGTCGACCCGCTGGCCGCGTTGGCCGACTGGATCCTGTTCGCGACCTCCCCCGACGGTGCGGCGCACGCCGTACAGTGCGAGCCCTTCCTGTGCAGCCGGTTGCCGCTGGCAATCACGCATGGGACGCACGCGCTGGCCGTCCGACCCCATGCCGGCACTCTGCACGTCGAGGTGCGCTGATGCATCACCACAACCACTACTACGGACAGACGCACATCCTGTCGCGGTACGCCGGGTTCGACTTCGACCATCCGCCGCGGCTGCGGGGATACCTGCAGCACGGCTGGAACATCGGCTGCGGCTGGAACCCGGTGCACGAGTTCTACGACGGCGCGTGGCGGTTCACCTGGAGCGATGCGCCGCGGCGCCGCGGGCACGCGCTCGGCCGGCGGAACTACCACAGCATCGGGGCGCCGTTCCTCTACCTGATGGAGCTCGAGCCGGAGCCGGAGGAGCCGGTCGAGCGCGAGGGCACGCTGTGGTTCCTCTTCCACGGGTGGGAAGGCGGCAAGATCCACGGCGACCACCGGCGGCTGATCGACGAGATCCGCGAGACCGAGCCCGGTCCGGTGACGTTCAGCCTGTACTACACGGAGTACGACCGGCCCGAGGTGCGCGGGTTCTACGAGGACGCCGGGTTCCGGGTGGTGTCGTTCGGGCGGCGAGGGTTCTCCTACGAGGGGACCGATCGGCGCTTCCTGTTCAAGCAGCTCGCGGAGTTGCGCAAGCACAAGCGGGTCGCGGCCAACCGGCTGTCGACCGCGATCTTCTACGGCATCGCGGCCGGCTGCGAACCGGCGGTGTACGGCGACCCGATGGAGATGGAAGGCGAGAACCCGTTGTTCGGCGGGCAGAGCCGGATCGAGCGGCTGTGGCCGGAGATGCTCGGCAAGTCGATCGATCTGGAGGCCGCGCGGGCCACCACCGACCTCGAGCTCGGGAAGCCCTGGATGATGCCGGCCGCGGAACTGCGCAGCCTGTTCGATTGGAGAGAGCGTGTCTGAGCTGCAGGTGGTCCGGGGCGAGATGCAGCCCTGGACCGATCACACGACGCCGCGGCCGGCGCTCGCGGCGCTGCTGACCGACGTCGTCCCGGCCAATCGCCGGACGCTGATCCTCGGGCCGCACGCGCCGCAGCAGATCGAGTCCGTCCTGGCACACTCCGCCGACGTCACGATCCTGGTCCGCTCGGTCGCCGACGCGCAGCAGCTGGGCGAGGACTTCGGCCCGTGCCTGCGGGTGATCGCGGGCGCGCTCGACGGGTTGGAGGGCGAGCCGTACGACGTGATCATCGCGACCGATGGGCTCGACCGGGTGCTCGGCTACGACAGCGCCGATCTGTCGTGGACGGAGCGGTTGGCTGCGCTGTCCCGGCTCGCGGCGCCGGACGGGGTCGTCGTACTCGCGCTGGAGAACGAGTTCTCGCTGCTGAACCTGCTGGACAGCCGCCCGGCACACCAGCGCCACGGCGACGACGAGTGGCGCCCGCTCCACGACGATCCCACGCGCCCGGTCTCGGTAGACCAGCTGAAGGCCGCGCTGCCGTGGCGCGCAGAGGTGTACGCC